>NZ_WQHX01000003.1:0-70000 GCF_013035425.1 Ruegeria arenilitoris
GACAGAAAGGGCGCCCTCCAAGGCGCCCTTTTTTTCAATTTCAACAAATCAGGCGACAGTAAATGTCACTGGTAAACTTGAACTCGGTTAGACCTATGGAGAGTTCACAATGAACTAACCAAGGTTAGATCAGCCTGTCAGATTAAGAATGGAGGTTTTGATTCCGGTCAACTTCCCAAGTTCGATAGCGTAACTAGAGTCGCGCGCCAAAAATCAAAACCGGCGTTCAAGCCCAAGTTCGAAACCCGACTCGGAATAGCTAAATGCCTCAATGCCCGAGTTCGTGCGTTGATAGTTCATTAGAAGAAAGGGTGAAAACCCGTTTCCAATAAACACATCGTTCTTTTCCACGCGAAGAACCGCGCCCCAGGACTCTTCGTCCGGATTGCCCGTGAAAAGAACACTCGGCGTCCTGAACCGTTTGTTCTCGACAAAAACTGTTGGTCGAAGTGTAAAGCCTCCAGTTGTATTTATTTGACCAAAGATTGTAAAACGTTGGCGAATAAAATTTTCCAGGTTATCGTCTACTTCTTTATTTTCGAAAAAAACGCTGGCGCCAATTGTCCCGCGTCCGCCAAACGACCTGCGCACTCCGATTTCTGCGTCGATTTCGTGGCCGTCCAATGAGGCAGACGTTGGATTGTGCAATTGTGCGCCACTTAGTGTTGCAAATACTGAACCGCCACTTTGGTTGCGCCCCTCGAAAGCGGCTTGCAGTCCAACGCGGTTTTCAAAGATACTGCCGCCGATTAATCGCGTTGTAATCACGGGACCAACGGAGCTTGTCGTGTTTCGGGTGAGCGCCCTCAAACCAAAACGAGCGCCGAAAATGTAGTCGTCATATTGGGAATTCCGCGCTTCGGTTACATCAAAAGAAAGCGACGCAAATGCCACCGCGTCAGCGCCAAGGAGCTTCTTGCTTATGGGGCGCCGAAAATTAGCAGATCCTGTGGCACGTAGCCCGAGCTCAGTCGCACGCTCACGGTTGAGAGTAAAGGGCAGGTCAATACCTGAAAAATTTAAAATAATCTGATCGGTGTCGTAGTTCCTTTGGTTGCCGACATTGGTGACACCAATGCTGAAATCCCAGTCAAATCCACGTCTGGCATCAATTTCGCGGATCAAACCCAGCACTTTGGTTCGAACGGGTTCGGGCAGGTCACCGGACAGGGCAGTAAAGAATTCATTCCGGGCACGGTTCCATTGTCGAGCTAAGAAATATGCAAGTCCAAGTTCAAGCCGAACCCGGACAAGATTGGGATTCTCGGCCAAGATGGAAGAGAACTTTTCAATGGCTGCATCGGTGTTTCCCAGCTTCAAGTCCCGAAGGCCGCTTTGGAAAACTGCCTCAATCAATGTGCTTTCAGTAAAGGGTTCTGCTTTGTTGGTACCGGTTGGTCGGGCGTCAGCCTCGCCCCCGCAATGAATGGCAGCGATTATGCACGCAGTTAGCAAGTAATTTCGAAACATTGAAAGAGAACCTGAATTCATACATTGACGCCAATCTTGTTCGGCTCTGATTCACGGTCGAACAGATTGGTGATTTAATGAATGTCACATGCAAAAAGTAAACACGTTAAAATAGAATAAAATAATTATTGAACCCTTTTAAATATATTATAGGTTGCAATGAAATAAAACACAGGAGATGACATGAAGGTTCGGTTGTTAGGACGCGCCACGCTGTTGGTTGCGGGTTTTTCTTTAAGTGCGTGCCTGTCAGGGGGCAGCAGTGGGTCATCCGGCAGTGGTGCCGATACCGTAACATTACCGCGTGATGGGACATTAGAGCTGGATGGCACCGCCGTTGTCGCGGAATTTTCAAATGACGGAATTGATGTGGACGTAGATGGCGTTAACGCGCCGCAGGATTCGTCGCTCCGCTTGACCACTGAAGATGGTGAGATTGTAGCAGCCCGTGTCACTGCGCCGGGGTCAAATCTCGCTTTGGATTCTCGGGATGGTGATACCCTTGATCAAGATGCACCTCTAATTGGTTTTGAGTCATCCGATGCAAACGAAGTAATCGTGTTCGTCGACCCAACTGAATCAACGTTTGAGCATCAAACTTTCGGTGTGTGGCTCAATGGCGCAACTGAGTCGTCAGGAACTGCCGGGGTCGGATCGTATGGGGTGCGTACAGCAGCCAGCGATGTTCCCTCAAGTGGAGAGGCGACCTACGAAGGTATAAGTACGGGATTTGCTCGTCTTGATGATGGTAATGCTTACGTAACGGCCTCGGAAATCCGTGTGTCGACTAATTTCAGCACGGCTACGATCAATAGTACTGGAACAGTTGTGGGTAGTTTGGATGACGGGGAAGAGCGTAGCGCATCGGAATTGAATTTCGCTGGTACAGGGAACGTTTCTGGGAATTCGTTCGCCGCAAGTGTTTCCGGTGAGGACGTCACTGGTACTGCGAATGGAATCTTCTATGGCCCCAATGCGGCAGAAGTTGGCGGTACCTTCCGGACCGAAGGAACTGGCATTACCTACATCGGATCGTTTGGAGCGAACTGACCTCAGTCTCCAGAGCAATATGTCACAAAATCAATAATTTAAGAGGCCCCGCCGCCAATGTGGTGGGGTTTTTCTCGATTTTACCTATGTCTTCAGCCGTTCGGTGCCCAAGGCTCTCGTCCGACCATTTGGTCTGCCTCGGCAGTAATGTCATTCATATGTTGCTCGAGGCTCAGTCTTAAGGCTTCGATCTGTTCTGCGTTCGCTTTGCGCGGCACCGTTTCTGTCCACTCGCGACAAAGAAACACGCCTTCGTTTTTCCATGGGCGAGGCATAAGCAACCGATCCCAGGTGCCAGCCTCGCGCCCGTAGCGGGTTGAAAAAGTGATGCCAAATACCCGTTTGCCTGACGTCCGCGCCCAAATTAACGGCACAGTGGAAGAGATCCGTTCGGGGCCACGGGGGCCGTCGGCGGCGATGCCAATCGAAATCCCCTGTTTCATCTTGCCCAAAACTTCCCGGGAAAGTGCCACGTGGCGCTTTTTGCTGGCCATAGCGATCGTATCCATGCCGAACAATTCCTGCACCCTGCCTACCATGCTGCCAGCCCGGGCGGACGAAGTGATCGAGCAGATACGACCTTTGTCCAGCGGAAAGAAATATGGCGATTGCGCCAGGCGTTGGTGCCATAAGACAACGATGACCGGTTCACCCTGGTCGACTAATTTATCCAGCTCAGTATACCCGATCCGTTGCCATCGCGTATTGCGATAAACCATCCTGATATACGACGCGATCCGACGGGCCACCCAATTCAGGACGGATTCGCTGTCAGCAATTCTCGTGCGGATACTCAAGATGTCTATCCTTGTGCGGGGCGACGCTTGTCATACTGAACTTGACGTTACGTGCAACGGTTTTGTCATTGATCAAACTGGGTGCACTATTAAAAAGGCTCTTGAGTCCGCTGCGACACTGGCATATCTGAAGGCGCACTACAGGGGTATAGCTCAGTTGGTAGAGCGACGGTCTCCAAAACCGTAGGTCGCGGGTTCGAACCCTGCTGCCCCTGCCAATCCTCACGCCGTTCACAAGCAGCATGGTATTGATCTGAAATCAAGGTCGGTAGTGTGCCGCGCCATGTCGCGCAATTTACTTGACGCGTCGGGTAAGAAGGAAAAAACTTCTACGGAAAGCCGACGAAGACATCCGGGATGGCGGCCGGGTCGCAGACTGACGCTCGTTCTTTTTCGGATCAGGGGAGTCGATCGGTCCTATGGGATCGTGGTCGGATCGGGGACTATTGGGACGATGACAGAGATTGGCGCATATCTTGAAGAGCTTGGGCTTTCAAAATATGCGCCTGTTTTTGCCTCAAACGAAATCACTTTTTCCGATCTGGCGCATCTGTCGGAACATGATTTGATCGATCTGGGTCTTCCGTTGGGCCCGCGACGACGTTTGATGGCGGCGTTGGGAAAAACAGATATTGCCACTTCTCCTGCTTCACGCGGAGACGGTAAGATTGTGGCAGAGCGTCGCCAATTGACCGTAATGTTTGTCGATCTCGTAGGATCGACTGCCATGTCCGAACGTCTTGATCCGGAAGATCTGGGCGAATTGATCCGACGGTTCAAAGAAATCTGTACCACTTCAGTCGCACGGTTTGGTGGTCACGTAGCCAGTTTTATGGGCGACGGCGCGATGATTTACTTTGGGTATCCTCACGCGCAAGAGGATGCTGCATCCAGAGCAATTCACGCAGGGCTCGATATTCTTGAGGGCCTTAAACGAATGGAAGGTCAGGAGCGTCTTCGGGCCCGTATCGGCGTGTCGACGGGTTTGGTTGTTGTCGGTACGATCCACGGTGAAGGCCTCAAAGAGCATGATGTTGTTATGGGCCGGACGCCAAACCTCGCGGCAAGGCTTCAATCTCTGGCCGAGCCGGACATGTTGGTGATTAGCCCAGCAACCCGCAGGTTGGTTGGAAAAGCATTTGAGATGGAGGAACTTGGGCAGTTCTCTCTCAAAGGGATTTCCGAGAAAGTCCAGACTTGGGTCGTGACTGGTCAGGCGCACATCGAACGAAGATTTGATATTATGACTGACGCGGGTGCCGGTCGTTTGGTGGGGCGTCAGGCAGAATTTCGGAAAATCTGCGACAAATGGCACGAGGCCAGTCAGGGCGCGGGTCAGTCAGTCCTGATAACTGGCGAAGCCGGTATTGGTAAATCGAGGTTGATCGAGGGATTGGGTCAACAAGTTACCGAAGACGATGCAAGGCAATTGAACTTTCAATGTTCGTCCTTTCACGAAAACAGCGCCCTTTACCCCGTCATTCAACATCTGGAACGTGCAGCTGGATTTGTTCCTGGCGATACTGACGCGCAGAAGCTGGAGAAGTTGGCGCATATCTTGCGACATCAACCAAAGGGGCATCTCAGGCTGATCGCCGATTTGTTGAGCGTCGAAGCGGATGATGTGTTGGGGCCACTTGACCTTCCGCCTCAGGTGAAACTCGAACAGACCCTCGAGGCCATAACTGATCAGTTGGCATCTTTAGCACGGGACAAACCTGTTTTATTGCTTTTGGAAGATGCGCACTGGGTGGATCCGACTACTTTGTCGCTTACCGACCGGGTGATCCAAAAAATTCGGGGTTTGCCAGTCCTTATTGTTGTAACAGCGCGGCCGGGCTTCGATCCGGGCTGGGGCCATTATCACAACACTTTGCACATTCCCCTCAAACGTCTGGAGCATAAGGATGTCGCAGCAATTGTGACTGATGTGGCAGGTGGGAATAAAGTACCTGCGGATGTATGCGACCTGATCGCTGCCAAAACTGATGGCATTCCTCTTTACGTTCAAGAAGTCACGCGCGGCCTTTTGGAGTCTGGTCAGCTGATGTTGACGGATGACGGCTATGTCCTGAAGGGCACTTTACCGTCGCTGTCCGTGCCTAACACGCTCAAAGATTCTTTGATGGAGCGTCTGGACCGGCTTGGTATGGCCAAGGATGTGGCGCAAACCGGTGCTGTATTCGGACGTCAGTTTTCCATAGCCCTGCTGACTTCTATGTCGATCCTGTCTCCCTCGGTTTTGCAGGCCGGGCTGGATCAATTATCTTCGGCGGGGATCATCCTACAGGCTCCGGACGCTGCCAAGGATGAGTTTGTTTTTCGTCACGCCCTGATCCGGGATATGGCTTACGATAGCCTGCTACGGACAGAGCGTCAGGAATTACACGATCGAGCCGCTGATGCGTTACTGCAAAACCAGCCGCAGATGGTTCAGACTCAGCCTGAGGTTCTGGCGCAGCACTTTACCCTTGCAAAGCGCCCAGATGACGCGGTTGAACATTGGCAGAAGGCCGGAAGACGGGCGATTGAGCGCTCGGCACAGGCCGAAGCCCTGACACATTTGTCGACTGCATTGGAGCAACTGGGAGAGCTGCCCAAAAGCAGGGAGCGTGATCTCCAAGAGATAGACATTCAGATCTTGCGCGCGGGTGTCCTGAGGTCGACCAGCGGTATTTCAGGGGAAGCAACGGGTAAAGCATACGGCCGACTGCGCGATTTGTGCCATCGTGCGGACGAGACCGAGCGGCTGTTTCCCGTTCTCAATGGTCTTTATGCATTTCATCTGGTGCGGGCTGAGTATCGGCTTGCGCAAGAGGTTGCCGCGCAGATTTTAGACTTGGCTGCGGACACCGGAAAGACTGAGCACCGGATGGTAGGGCACCGAGCCATGGGTGCGGTGCAACTGCATTTGGGCAATTTGCTGGAGGCTCGGAAGCATCTGGAAAAAGCTTGGTCTCTTTATGATTTCGATCAGCATAGCAAGCTGGCTTATGTCTACGGCACCGACCATGCCGCAATCACCTCCGCATTTCTTGGAACTTGCTATTGTCTGATGGGCCTGCCTGACGAAGCTGCAAAGGTTCAACGCACCGCGTTGGACTGGGCCAAGCAGTTGAAACATGTGCACAGCGTCGCCCAGATCATGGTTTACATGTGTAAGGTGCAACTACTTTATCGCGATCTTCCTGCCTTGTTTGATGTTGCCGAGCCGCTGACAGAATTGGCCGAGGAACATTCCCTTCCGTTTATGGCCACGATCGTGAAATTCTGGACTACCTGGGCCGAAGCGACAAAGGCGCCCGATCAAGAAAATATCGAAAAGTTACGTCAGTCTGCGGAAGACTGGTGGTCAATAGGGGCAGGAAACTACAAGAGCTTTTTTCCGTCATTGATAGCTGAATTGCTGGTTGAAACTGGTGATCATTCGGCGGCGCAGCAGGCTCTTCATCAGGCAGATCATTTCCTCGCCAAGACAGAAGAAAAGTGGGCAGAGTCAGAGCAGCAGCGTGTTCAGGCTTTGATAGTCGCGGGTAAAGGCGGTGACCCTGAACCATTGCTGATGAATGCAATCGCGACGGCCCGAACTCAAGGTGCGGTTTTGTTTGAACTGCGCGCGGCAATTGATTTGGTCAAAGCGCGACACGCCAAAGGCGTGTCCGGTGGGGATGAGTTGGATTCAGTTTTGAACAAGTTGGATACTGGCGTCGATCTCCCTGATGTTCTTGCTGCACGTGCGCTGATTGAAACGATGTCTTGACCAACGGGGGCAATTGCTGCCAGCTTGGACAGGGGCAGAAATGGGTTGATACCTGAATTTTGATGTCCGGGTTCGGGATTTCCGCATCTGGTTTTTCGCTTTTTATTTGAGGAGCGCCCATGCGTAAGATCCCCAAAACACTTTTGGCCAAAGAATGTATTGCAAACAGCCGCACGGATATGGCCTTGCAAGGCTATCACCCCATCAAACCTGACCAAATACGCGAATTCGAAAAAGGATTGATCGGTTCGGTGGTCCTTCCTACGGACCCGAACTACAACAACGATAGGCAGGTATGGAACCCGGCGTTTCAGGATTTTCCTGAAATCATTGTTTATTGCGAAACCATAGAGGATGTCCGGGCCAGTTTGGCCTTTGCTCATGAACATAATCTGTGGGTCGTTACCCGCTCGGGGCGTCACAGCACCGCAGGATACTCGGTCAACAACTCGATGGTTCTGGACACCAGCGGATTGCGGTATGTCACCGTCGACCCTGATGTGCCAATGGCTTACGTAGGACCGGGCACGCCTTTCAAGATGCTGAATTCGGTTCTGAACACTTATCATTTACATGTACCAGGTGGTGCATGTCAGGATGTTTGCGTGGCAGGGTTCATGATGGGTGGCGGCTACGGCTTCACGTCCCGAATGCTCGGAATGGCCTGCGACAACGTGCTGGGCGTTACTGTCATGTTGTGGGATGGCAGTGTTGTAATCGCGGACGAAAAAACCAACCCTGATTTGTTCTGGGCTATTCGTGGCGGCACTGGGAACAATTTCGGTGTTTTGCTAGAAATACGCTTTAAGCTGCATGACCTCTACGAAGTTTGGGGTTTTCATATCAAATGGCCACTTCGTAAAGCTGCAAAGGCGCTGGAATTTCTTCAGGCCAACTACATGAAAGATAGTAAATACGATAATTTCGGCGCTTATATTTTTCTTGCATATCAGGGAGATGACAAGGTTCTGCTTGTTTCAGGTATGTATAATGGCCCCCCGGAAGAAGGTATGGAAGTGATTGCGCCGCTGCTGGACAAAGAAATCGGTGGCCGGCTTGAGAATGAAAAATTCGGCACGTATCAGGCAATCAACTCGTGGCTTTATGATGAAAAATACGACATCCCTGTGGTGCCCGATCAGGCGCGAGAGGATAAACAGGCCGGTTACATCGAAAGACGACTCAACGAGAAAGAGTGGCAGCTCATAGTTGATTACCTTGATAGCACGCCCAATGAATATGGCGCGGTTGCGATCGAACCCTATGGCGGCGCAATCAATAAGGTGCCAGTCGGTAAGAAAGGAAATTCCTTTATTCACCGCAATGTCTCGTTGAATTTCTATGTCGATGTGTTCTGGCTGTCCGAGGAGGAAAGGGAAACCGTTGTTCAGTGGCTGGATGATTTCATGAATCTCATGACAGAAAATGGTTTCTTCAACGACCACTGTTACCAGAATTATCCTCGTCGCACGCAGCTAAATTATCGTTGGCTATATTGGGGCGACAACTTCAACTCTCTTCTTTTTGTTAAGAACAAATTCGACCCACATAATTTCTTTCACTATCAGCAAAGTATATCGCCCGTGCCGAAAGATGCGCCAGGAGATATAATTGTAGACAAGTCAGAGTCTTTTTTCGACGACCCCAAAATAACATACGAAACCTATTCAAACCCCTGAAAGAAGGGGCATCCAATGCCGAGCAGGGGAGGGCCAACTATGGACACGATTCAGGAAATTTTTTTCTTGCCGCCAATTGCGGTGGCCCGGCTTGGTCCGGGCGAGACGCCGCTGGAAAGCTATGAGTGGCAACAGGATTTGGACGCCCATGGCAACAATAAGACGGTCATCCGATCGAATGTAACTTTGCGTGAGGACGAGGACGGTAGCGTATCTGCCTATCTTCCAGAGCCGAACAGCATCCGCTTTCGTGATGAAGGAGGGGCCTTACGTCCAGTGGCGCCTTTCTTTGAACTGTGGGCTCGAATGCATGACGTTAGGGATGGATCCGAATACGAAACGCCAGTGACGCTGGAATTCCTAAAGGATCAGGGTCTTTCTCTGGATAATGTCCGCTACACCGTCGCTGTAGGAAACCAGAAAGCAGAGCGTAGAACCGGTGACGCGGCCTGTGGTTTTCGGGCGCGGGTTGAGATAGCTGGTAGTGACTTTTCTCCAAAGCCGTTGCTGGCCTTTAGCCCGCACACCTCGGAACAACAGCCTATGGTGTACGAACACAGCCCCATCCCACTGGGATCGGTGCGCGCAATCCTTCCCGTTCAGGGTGTGGACGAGCCGGCCAATGGGCAGAAAGTTGACCGAAGCGTTCTGCGCCTCAGATTTACACCACCTAAGGGCGAGGTGTACGGGCCGCCCGATGCGGCTTTCGGCCCAGCGACCCTTGCCGTGCCGGGATATCAAAACGACCCGCCAAAATCGGAATATGGCCGCATTCACGAGATTGTGCCTGAACAGAACCGGATTCTGAACCCTGATACGCCTTGGTCGAAATGGATCATGATGTCGGGAATGTCTGATGACCCCGAGCCACATGACAGCTATGACGGAGCCCGTGTGGGCAATGACCAGTCTTGGGGTGTGGCAGACGATACCAGCGACGGCATAGTCGAGGCAACGCTGGCCGTTCGGGGGGAACGGTTGACTGCACGGGCCACTATAATGACGGGACCTCCTGATTATGCACCGGACTGTCGCCCTTTCTACAGCCTTGAGGACGACCTGTTTGATCGCGACTTGTCGCTCATGCTGGTGGACAGAAAGAACTATCATGAGGCCAAGAAAGAAGTAGTGGATATCTTCCGGCGTGCTTTTGAAACCAATAGCTTAATCAATTTGGATGACATCAGAGCTCAGGGTTTGAAAGACAATGCCAAGCTTCAGGCGGAAAAGAACATCCCAGCAACGCCCGGCTTACCTTCTACGGATGCTCGGTCCATGACAGAAGAGGACGCGCGACCGCCAGACAAAATTCCTGATTTAATCCGTCCTCAGTCGGTGTCGGTTTTTTCAAACTCGGTACAACATGAGAGGTTGCCATACACAGTGGCGACCAAGTTCGTGCATGAGCAATTGATTGACGAAGAAAACCTGCTGGACTTCCTGCGTCGTCGCCCGGATTTCGTCAAAACACTGTTGCGGCCTCCATTTGGCACTCTGTCTGAGATGGAAACCGATCCGAACCCAAAGCAGGCTCCGAACCCGGAATTTCGTGACCCACGTATCGTACGGGACATGATGCATGATGCCCGGATGCCACCTTATATGCGCGATTCAAACTATTATCCGTTGTCGCTGTCACGCAGGCAGTATCATCTGGTGATTTCGTTCATCGACTATTTGGTCGCGCAGTCTTCGGTTCAGGAAACGGAGGTTCGCGATGCCTGATCAACCTGACTTTATCCGTGTCGAACCGCGCAACATGACTGCACGGGCTGCTTACAAAGTGCCGGGCAACCCGGACAACACGCGACTGGACGGATCGGTTGGCAATTGCTTTCCGGGTTTGGAAATGGACGTGCGCAATCTGGACCGGCGGTTCTTTCCCGGCCTTGTTTTTAATGCAGCCCGCGTGCCGCTGAACCCTTTTCCTGAAGCGCCCAAAAACACACAGGGCTTTCATCTGATCTATGTAGATTACTTCTATGACCCGATGTTGCCAGACAATAGCCCAGAGGAATGGGTCCAGAGCTTGTTGAACGACTACAGTGGCGCTGTGGGCCAAAGACTCAGCCAGGGCCGATGGTTTCTCGCGTGGGTCGAGCAGGATGGCAAAAAGATCATCTTCCGCGATGACAAGGGAACGCCTTACGACGGCCTCATGATATGGCGGTTTATTCGCAGCCTTGAATGCGGAGACGACAAACCAGTTACCATAGCGTTGGAGGAGAGAGATCACGAAGGCGTTCCCGATCCTGACCAAGTGGTTTTAAAGGGGTATCGACGTAAGTACCTGACAGAGGCGGGCGTTTTCAGTGGTGCTTATGACCCCGGCGAATTGACACAAAGCCTTTGTAACCCCTGGTCTCATGACTTCCGCGATTGTGGGTGCCACTATTGGCCGTCGAACCACCCTGACGTTGTAATGGCTGAGGTCCCGCACGACGCAGCTCTGCCAACCGGAGCGTCCAATGACCCTGTCAGGGCCGAGACCTATCTGGATTGGCTGCGCTCGGATAAGTCGCCTTCGGGCAACGTGGCGGCGCTCAACACAGTTGAGCAGAACCGTCCCTTCCAGATCGACCATTATCAGGTGAACCAGATGTGGAGTGATCTGCCTATCGTAGTCGAAGGGCGCGAAACGGGCGAGGTTTACAGGGCTGATCCCGAACTCTCGGACGTAAAACCTTATGAGTCGACGGACAAGATGATCGAGGATATCAAACATCGGCTTGCACCAATGGAGATGACCCTAAGTCTACAATATCTTTATGCGTATTTCTCGCTGGCAGATCCCGAAACCGTCGACCGTGGTCGCTGGCCGACGCTCAGAGACGATCTGATTTTTGCCCGCCGTGCGCTTCTTGAAGTTGCAATTGGCGAGATGACACATATGCGGTGGGCAAACCAGCTGTTGTGGGAACTGCAAAACGACAAATACGAACCAATTTTGACGCCTGCGCTAACGCTGCGTTTTGGGCCTGGCGATGGCAAAATCTTTCCGCGCTCTCTGCGTCCGCTGACGAGCCAAGCGATTGATGATTTTATCGAAATCGAACGCCCCGGAGGGTTTATAGACCGGGCATATGCTCAATGCGTAAAGACGCTGGAAAGTAAGACCTTTATTGATCGCCGCCTCTATGCCCTTGCGGTGCGCATCGACACCGACGGTGATGAGCATTTTCTTCGGTTCAAGCAGATGCGAGAGGTTTTGGCCAAGTACGATGTCGCTAAAGGTGAACCTGCATATTTGCGCCGGGTCAAAATAGGAACGGAAGCACAGGCGGAAACGGCGTTGAAATTGTTTGACGAGGTCAAAGAGGGTCTTCGGAAAGCGTATTTGCTTGAGTCCAAGGATAAGTATGAACAGTCTCAGGCGTATATCCAGCAGGTTCGCGACACCATGAAACTCTTTAGGGTCGAGGGTGAAAGACTTGCTTCCGAAAAGATTGGTATCCCCTTCTGGCCGGAGGTCGAGGTTTGATCCCCGCGACTGCCGAGGTGCATTTTTTTGAAACTGATTACGGGCATCATATGCTGGCTGTGGACGGCTCACGGGTGTTTGATGTTCCGATAGACGCGGCGGCCCGGTTTGCCGGACTAGATGAGTCCGGCCAACGCGCATATCTGGACAGCATGGGTTTGGATGGTGAGCCATTTATAGATGACACGCCGCCTACGAATATGCCGGTACGATCCCTGTCGCTGGCGGTGGCGCAGAAATGTAATCTTGCCTGCACCTATTGTTACGCGTCTGGCGGAGATTTTGGGGGACCGGCCCGCAACATGGGATGGGAAGTGGCCAGAGCCTCAGTCGACCGATTGGTGGCTGAGGCAGAACCCGGCACACGGATCAATCTGGCCTACTTGGGCGGCGAACCTTTGATCAATCGTGCGCTGGTTCATCGGGTCACGGAATACGCAACAGCGCAGGCACAAAGCAACGACCTGCGCGTGGGTTTTTCAATCACCACCAATGGAACCTTGCTGCGCCCCGAGGACGCTGAATTCTTTGAAGAAAACGGTTTTGCGGTCACGATCAGCTTGGATGGTATCGGGCAGGTGCATGACCGTTTGCGCCCAAACCGTGGGGGGCGAGGTAGTTACGATATGATCCTGCGACGCATCGAACCATTGCTGGCACTTCAGCAGAATATGCAGGTTGGTGCACGGGTGACTGTCACACCGCATAATATGAATCTTCCTGAAACGCTTGAGGAGTTTGTTAGGATGGGGCTCCACTCGGTCGGATTCTCTCCGATGTTGGCGTCTCCTAACGGACGAAATGAATTGGAACGGGATGATTTTGGCGAGATGTTGAACCAAATGATCCTATGCGGACAGGCATTTGAAACCGCGGTGAAAATTGGTCGGCGGTATCCGTTTTCGAACATGTCAGCAGCTATGCAGGAAATTCATCGTGGAACGCACAGGCCGTATGCCTGCGGTGCGGGTGCCGGGTACTTTGGCGTTTCTGCAGATGGCGGTTTGTTTGCCTGCCACCGTTTTGTCGAAGACGATGCAGGGGCTATGGGCAACGTTTTTGATGGCCCTGACCTGCGCCGCAACCAATGGCTGGAAGATCGGCATGTACATGGTCAATCGCCGTGCAATATTTGCTGGGCGCGTTATCTTTGTGGAGGTGGCTGCCACCACGAAGTTATTCATAGAGGCCGTCCAGCTTGTGATTACATTCGCGGCTGGTTGCATTATTGCCTTCAAGCCTATGTCCGACTGTCAGAGGCACGGCCCGGCTACTTTGGCCAAACAGCTACGCACGCGACAGCCTGACTCTGAGCCCCAAATATGACAATCGAGACAGAAATTTGCGTGATCGGTGGCGGTCCAGCGGGTGCGGTCACAGCAATGCGTTTGGCGCATTTAGGGCGTCGGGTGTGCCTTGTGGAAAGGGCGGGTTTTCCTCGACAACATGTTGGAGAGTCGCTGGCACCTTCTATTTGGCCAATCTTGGAAATGCTTGGTCTGTCTGGTCGGATTCAACAAGCGGGCTTTTTGCCTGCAAATGGTTCAGTATTGCATTGGGGCGGCACATTTGAACGTCGTGGAACTGGGGAAGGACAGGCGGGGTTACTGATCGATCGTGGTCGGTTTGACAGCATAGTGTTGAACTCGGCCAAGGAAGCCGGGGTTCGAGTGTTGCAGCCAGTCCGTGCCTATCGGCCAGTTCGAAACAACCAAGGTTGGAATATCCAATTAAAAACTGACGAAGGTCCATCGCTGATCGTCTCTAATTTCCTTGTAGATGCAGCAGGCAGGCAAGCCGGATTGGGGCGCAGCTATCGGTCTGCATCTGCGCCACTACTTTGCCTTTATGCTTATTGGCGTGCACCGACAGGATTTGGTGCTCAGGCAAGGGTCGAGGCAGGGCATAGCCATTGGTATTGGAGCGCATTACTGCCGGATGGAATTGTAAACGCGATGGTTTTTGTTGACCCAGTGACTTGCACCGGCCTGTCTCCTTCAGACCGGCGCGACCTGTACCTAAATTTGCTGGCGCAATCGACCTTGCTGTCGCCCTGTTTGGAACATCGTCGGATTGGTCCTGTCCAGCGCAGCGACGCCACCAGCTTGTGTGAAGTTGCACCGCCAGCCCCCGATCTGTTGAGGGTGGGAGAGGCGAGCTTGACGGTCGATCCTTTATCTTCTCAAGGCGTGCAACTTGCAATGGGGCAAGCGGTTCAGGCCGCAACGGTGGTGAATACTCTGCTTTTGCGACCCGAAGATACGGGCATTGCATTGACTTTTTATAACAATCGTCAATTAGAGAGAGTTCGCGCTCATGCAGGGTTGGCAGCCGATTTTTACGCACGCCAGCAAAGAGTGTGTGACACAGATTTTTGGGCTAAACGGGCAACCGCTTGTTCCTGGGTGGGGTGTCATTCGGAAAATTTCGAAGAAGCCGAACTGCCGCGTACAGAACACCTGATACTGTCCAGAAGAACACGTATAGAGGAAGCTGGCATTCAAACGGACACCTTCATTCAGCCCGGCATCGTTGTGGTTCATCACAATCTTCCGCGCCCTGTTGCCAATATTGAGGGCATTCCGCTTGCGCCCTTGCTCGGACTTTTGAAAAAGCCAGCACACGCTCAAGATATCCTGAGCCGTTGGTCCGGCGTTGTTGACGCGCAAAAGGCCAAAAGAATTTTGGCGTGGCTTTGGCGCAATCGCATCTTGGTAGCAGCTCGTTAATCGCGGTTTCCTCTCCTAGTCGAATGGCCTAATGTTCCGACACGTTCGAAGTAGCCGTAAAGAGGTCACATGTCGCGATTCGATGGGTATTTCCTGCGGCAATTGCTTGTCCTGTTCGGCTTTTTCACTCTGGTGCTTGTAGGTGTCTTCTGGATCACTCGCTCTGTTAGCCTGTTCGACAGGGTCATAAGCGGCGGCCAATCTGCAATGGTGTTTCTGGAATTCACGGCTTTGACCCTCCCGACCCTTATCCGAACAGTCATGCCCATGGCGGTTTTTGCCGCCGCCGTCTATGCAACCAATCGCCTAAGCCGGGAAAGTGAACTGACCGTGATGTTGGCCACCGGTTCCAGCCCCTGGCGGTTGGCACGGGCAGTAGTGATTTTTGGCGTTTGTGCCGGCTTGATGATGGCGGTCATAAGTGTCTTCTTGCGTCCGGCCTCTCTGGAGCAACTTGAACGGAGGCAAGCCGAAGTTGCAGGCGATGTGACCGCACAGCTGTTGAATGAAGGTGAGTTCATGCACCCGACGGAAGGCGTAACGGTTTATATTGGGCGCGTTGATCTGGACGGCACATTGCACCAAGTTTTTGTTTCAGATGCCCGGGACAGCGAAAACCCGGCGAGCTATTCCAGTAACACGGCCTATTTGGTTAATTCTGGCGGCAACATGAACCTTGTTATGGTAGATGGCATAGCGTTGCGGCTGGACAAACGCGGGAACACGTTGTCTTCCACTTTGTTTGAAGACGCTTCATATGACATTTCAAGCATGGCCGAAAACACCGAAATCGGTAGACGCAGTCTAGAAGCTACCCCAACTTCGGAACTGTTGAACGCCCAGGAAGATGCAACTGCGCTTGGTTGGTACTCAGAGGGGCAGGTTATCGAAGAGTTACACCAGCGGTTTTCCTGGATTACCATCAACATTGCCGTTGCTCTTGTCGGGTACTCGGCTCTGATGTTGGGTAGTTTTTCGCGGTTTGGCCTTTGGCCGCAGATTTTTTCCGCATTTACCATCCTAGTACTGCTCGAAGGGTTTCGCGGCACGGTTTCACCAATTGTCATTGCCGATCCTGCGCTATGGCTTTTACTATATTTACCTTCGGGCATCGGCATTGGCATTTCCGTGGTATTTCTGCTGATTGCCGGGCGGCCAATTTTGCGAAGGCGCGGCAGAGTAACACAGATCGCAAATACGCCCTGAAACCATTTCGGGGTCAGTAAGAAAAATCAGGTGCGTTGCAACGATTTTCTTTTGCCAGAATAGGCGAAACCGCTAATTTTGTCTGGCCAAGTTCGCGGAAGGGATTCGCCATGCTGGACAAAAATCATAAACCCACCTGGACAAGTTTCGAAGAGGCGACCAAAGAAGATTGGGATGCCGTTATGGAGTACGAAGAGGCATATAACGCGGCTCTTCCTGATCGTATTCTTGATGCAATTCGATCATTGGACGAAGACTGGACACCGTATCCATTGAACCGATATCAGCACAGTCTTCAGGCAGCGACCCGCGCCTATGAGGATGGAGCCGACGAAGAGTTGGTCGTGGCGGCCCTGATCCATGACACTGGGGATATTCTTTCGCCTTACAATCACGGTGAACTTTCAGCCGCGATGATGAAACCTTATGTCAGTGAGAAAACTTACTGGATATTGAAACACCACTGCGTATTTCAGGGTTACTACTATAACCACCATCTTGGAGGTGATCGGAACGCGCGCGACAAGTATCGTGACAGCCCATATTGGGAAGATTGCCGCTATTTTTGCCACGAATATGATCAGAAGGCGTTTGACCCCGACTATCCGACCAAGCCATTGGAGTTCTTTGAGCCAATGTTGCGTCGCGTCCTAAACAAGGGCGAGGGGCATTTGGAGCTGAATGAAACCAGTAAAGGCTAACAGGCGGCCATCAAGCGATAGACGATCTGAGCGGCAGTAAAGTCCCAGGCTGTGCTACCGTTCGGAGCCAACTCGACCACATCGAATCCGACGCATCTGCGACCCTTCAGGGAGTGTTCTACCAGTCGCAATGCTTGGTAGTAACCGAGTCCGCCAGGCACCGGTGTGCCCGTGGCAGGCATTAATGATGGGTCTAGGCCGTCCACGTCGAAACTGACATAGATGAGTTCGGGAAAATCGTCGGGCAAGTCAACTGCATGAATATTCCCCGTCACAAGTTCCTCGGCATCGACGTGGAAAATATTGTTTTTCAACCGGCTTTTCGCCTCTTCGGTTGAAAAAGCGCGGACTCCGAACTGGGCCAGTCGGATACCCTTGTCGGTCAATAAATGCATTACCGAGGCGTGGGAATGCTTCTCACCTTGGTAGGCTTCGCGTAGATCGGCGTGGGCATCGATCTGAACCATCCCGAATGGCTGTCCCAACGCGCGGGCAACGCCCATTACAGCACCATAGCTGAGTGAGTGCTCCCCACCCAATGTTACCGGAACTTTACCCGAACGCACGGCTGCTTCGGTGCGGTTGGCTATGTTTTCCATTACAGTGGGCAAGTCTGCGTCACAGTCGATCGGCTGTTCGGTAAAAATTCCCTCAACGCAAGGTTCGGCATGGCCGGTTATGCGTTCTAACTCGTTGCTGGCCTCAATTATGGCGTTTGGGCCATTTGCTGTGCCAGCCCCATAGGAAACGGTGCGTTCCAACGGCACTGGGATCACCCGAAAGCGTGCATTTTCACTTCGTTCTATTTCTGTCAATTCACTATCAAGAAAAACACTCATGAGAGGCGCTCTTTGAAATCTTCGTACCCGAATTTCTTCACGATCTTTAAGTCGCCAGTATCGCTGTTCCACAATGCGATTGTGGGCAGAGGGACGCCATTGAACGTATTGGTTTTCACCATCGAATAGTGCGCTTGATCGAGAAAGGCAAAACGCTGTCCAATCTTAAGCGGCTGTTCCCATGTATAGTCGCCGATGACGTCTCCTGCTAGACAAGAAGGACCGCCCAGCCGGTAGGTATGACCCGCCTTGGCCTCATTCATCAGGGCAGGACGATAAGGTGCTTCGATGACGTCGGGCATATGGCAGGTGGCCGAGATATCAGTGATAGCCAGTTTCATGCCGTTCGTTGGCAGGTCGAGGATTTCACCGACCAGAATGCCCGCGTCCAGTGCCACAGCCTCGCCAGGTTCCAAATATACTTCGATGTCGTATGTCTCTCGGATGCCTTTGATAAACGCAATCAATCCTTCCCGGTCGTAATCGTCACGAGTGATATGATGCCCGCCACCAAAATTCAGCCATTTGAGTTGAGCTAAGAACGGTTTCAGCTTCGGTGCCACGGCTTCCCAAGTGCTGTGAAGGGGCGCGAAGCCCTGTTCGCATAAAGTGTGCATATGGAGTCCGTCGACACCATCCAATGCATCGGCGGTCAGTTGGCTGACCGGTGTCCCAAGGCGTGAGCATGGAGCACAAGGGTCATACTTTGGAATCTCACCTTCGGAATGTTCCGGGTTGATCCGAAGACCTACCTGAACTTCTGCGGCTTTTGCCTGGTTCAGGAAGCGCACTTTCTGCGCAGGAGAGTTAAAGATGACGTGGTCGGACAGCGACAGGATCTCGGCCATGTCCGCGTCTTTGTAACCCGCACAGAATGTCGCGACCTCACCGCCGTATTCTTCCCGGCCAAGTCGCGCCTCGTATATCCCACTTGCGCAGGTGCCGCCGAGGTATTGGCGAACCAGCGGTGCAAGCGAGAACATAGAGAAGGCCTTAAGAGCGCTCAGCACGTGCGCTCCTGATCGGGTGCCCACATCGGCAAGAATGCGCAAGTTACGTTCAACAGCCTTCTCGTCTACCACGAAGCAGGGGGTGGGCACGCGACTAAGGTCGAAGTTACGAAAAGCACCAGCGTCGCCCGCCTGAGTAGCCATCATGTCGGACATGTTCTGCTTCTCCTCGTGGTGAAAAGTCCGGGGATACCGTTCCCGGACCTGCGGTAAAATTCAGGTCAACGAAGCTGAATGGATCAAAAATCGACCGGGCCATTCAACTCGTGAACTTGCCAAGGAAGGCCATGTTCGTTGAGCATGTCCATGAAGTCATCTGGATCAAGTTGCTCCATGTTCCAGACGCCCGGCTCATTCCAGTTGCCCTTTAATACCTGCGCTGCCCCGATCATGGCTGGAACGCCTGTGGTGTAGCTGACAGCTTGCGATCCGACTTCCGCATAGCATTCCTCGTGATCGCAGATATTGTAGATGTAATAGGTTTTCTCGCCCGAACCATCCTTGGCCTGACCGGTTGCTATGTCACCGATGCAGGCCTTTCCTTTGGTTTCTGCACCCAGATCACCCGGATCAGGCAAAAGGGTTTTCAGGAACTGGATTGGAATGATTTCCTTGCCGTCATGCATAACGGGGTCAATGCGGGTCATGCCCACATTTTGAAGCACTTTGGCATGTGTGATGTACGCGTCCCCGAAAGTCATCCAAAACCGAGCGCGCTCAATCTCGGGGAAGTGGGTCGACAGCGACTCCAATTCCTCGTGATACATCAGGTACATGTTTTTCGGGCCGATGGCAGGGAAATCAAACTCGACCTTGTGAGTCATGGCGGGGCTGTGCTTCCACTCACCCTTTTCCCAGTGGCGTACTTCGGCCAGAACTTCGCGCAGGTTGATCTCCGGATTGAAATTGGTGGCGAATTCCTGATCGTTCGAACCGCCATTTGCGTCCAGCACGTCGATCTGACGGATCGTATCCAATTTGTGCATTTTCAGCCATTTGGCAAAAACGCTTGTCACGCCCGGATCAAAACCTGAACCGAGTATGGCTGTCAGGCCGGCCTGTTTGAACTTGTCCTGATAGGCCCATTGCCAGTGGTATTCGAACTTGGCCTCATCCTCGGGCTCGTAATTCGCTGTGTCCAGATAATGAATTCCGGCCTCAAGGCAGGCGTCCATAAGCACCAGATCCTGATAGGGAAGGGCAAGGTTCACCAGTATCTCGGCACCGGTTTCCCGGATCAGCTTGACTGTATCATCAACTTTGTATGCGTCCAGTTCCGCGGTGGCGATATCAACTCCGACCCGCTCCTTTACCGATTTGGCAATGGCATCGCATTTCGATTTCGTCCGGCTGGCCAAAGTGATCTCGGTGAAGATGTCGGAATTCATTGCCATTTTGTGCACGGCTGCGTGGGACACGCCGCCAGCGCCGACAACCAGTGTTTTGCCCATAGGAAATTCTCCTTTCACTGGGGATTATTCGTAATAGGTGTATCCGTTAATTGAGTCGCGGTAGGCGTTCATCAGGGTTTTTCGGTCCTTGGCCTTCAGAGTACCGGTCGAGATCGCTTCGTCTACCATTTTGCGAAATGCTGCGACACAATCTGCGGGATCGAATTCGACAGCGGCCAGAACCTGGCTGATCGTATCGCCTTCCTGTTCATGCAAGAGGTCGAACCCGCCATCCGGACGCAGATCGATGGTGACTGCGTTGGTGTCACCAAACAGGTTATGCAGATCGCCAAGCGTTTCCTGATATGCGCCAACAAAAAAGACGCCCATGTAATACTCTTCATCCTCGGGAAGGCTATGGACAGGAAGGCTGGGTGAGACGCCGTCTGCCAGAATGAAACGGTCTATTTTGCCGTCACTGTCACAAGTTATGTCTGACAAGACAGCCCGTCGATTGGGATCTGTGTTCAGCATTTGCAAGGGGACGATCGGGTGCAACTGACCAATAGCCCAAGCATCGGGAAGTGATTGAAAAAGCGAGAAATTACAGTGATAGATGTCAGCCACCTTCTCGAGCTGATCACCCAAATCCGTTTCCAATTCATCGGACGCAGCAAGCGCCTTGAGGCGCGCGATCAGCGATAGGTAGATACGTTCGGCGCGGGCCATCTGGCGCAGATCGACGTAACCCCTGCGAAAAAGTGCGCGCAGCTCGTTACGATAGAAAGTCGCGTCGTTCCAGCATTCTTGCAGGCGCTCAGTGCTAATATACCCGTGAACAGCCGCCAGATCCGAAACCATGTGGTGATCTTCGGGTTCTACTTCAGGACTATCTGGCGCATCATAAAGGGTGCTTTCCAATACATTGAAAATCAGCATTGAAGATGTTGCAACCACCGCACGTCCGCTTTCGGTCACCAAGGTAGGGTGCGATATCCCTGCTTCATCCATCGCGTAAGCGACGGTTTCGACTACGTTGGAACAATACTCCGAAACTGAATAATTAATCGAGTTCTCGGCCGCTTTTTTCTCGCCCGTATAGTCCACGCCCATTCCGCCGCCTAGATCGAGATGAGATAACGGCACGCCTTCGCGCACCAGTTCCGAGTAATAACGACATGCCTCTCCCACTGCGCGTCGTACGTCGTTGACGTCCTGAACCTGCGAGCCCAAATGTGAATGCTGCAGCTTGAGACAGTCCAGCAGGTCAGCGTTTTTTAGCTTGTCAATAACAGCCACCAGTTGATCGGTGTTCATCCCGAACGCTGATCGGTCACCCGAGCTTTCTTCCCACTTACCGCTGATCTGGTTGGTCAGCTTTACCCGAACACCGAGCAAGGGCTTGATGCCCAATTCTCCGTAGACCTCTATCACCGTGTCGGCCTCTTTCGGGCTTTCCAAAACAACTACAGTGTTGAAGCCCAGCTTACGACTTAGAATGGCAAGCTGGATGAACTCAGCATCCTTGACGCCATTGCAAACGATCAAAGCCTCAGTTGCCAGGCGATGCGCCAGCGCGATCACCAATTCGGGTTTGGACCCGGCCTCAAGCCCAAAGTTGTATTTCTTCCCAAATTCAACGATCCGGTCGACGACTTGCGCCTGTTGATTTACCTTTATCGGGAATACACCACGATAACTGCCCAAATAGCCCGAGCGATTTATCGCTTCAGCGAAACTCTCATTTATTTGAGTGATTTCGCTTTCCAGATACGAACTGACACGCAAGATCATCGGCGCCTTGATACCGCGTTCGTCCAAATCTCGAAGTATCCCCGGAAGACTGATCGCATCTGCATCAGGTGCCATGGGATTGCGAAGCCCGATCTCACCCTGTTCGGTCACTTCGATGAGACCTTTGCCCCATTTCTCAACCCCGTAGACGGAATGCGGTGCGTCAGGTGTCTGTTTCAATCAATTCAATCCTAGCAAAAAAGGTGCAGATTTCGCGCCCGCCAATAAGACAGCGATTTGATTCTTCCAAGTATAATCTACGTGGTGTGCTTAAATGCTATAACTCAAGGCGCTGAGATCGACCACGTCAGCTATAATCTCGGGTTCAGCCAAAACCACGAATTAGCCTGCGTCCAGTTCGCGTGGGTACCGTACTTTTTGATCTCTGCATGGCCCTTCTCGCCGACGGCGGTCACATCAGAATGCAGCTGGGTATACGGCGAACCCACGACTGGCCGGACATACAGGCGGGATCAAATACTCTTTTTGCTTGGCTCCAACGAAGGCCGCTTCAGCAGTGTGCCAACACAACCAGACGAAAGCTCAAGGGTTTCTAATTCCGTATCGATTGGTCTAGCACAGCGCCGTTGTTGCGATTTCAAATGCTTCGCGACTTTGTTCTAAATCGTCATCCGAGATTGCAAGCGAGGGGTATAATTTCCCGGGCGACTTGAAAATTCCGTTTTCGCGCAGAATCTTGTTGTAAAGAGCGCCCCTGGCGGGGTCATCGTGAACGGCTGATCGGTAATCCCGGCACGGCGTGTCTGAGAAATAAACGTCAAACAGCGTCTCGTCGCCACAAATTTGATGTGCGATACCTGCACTCGCCAGAATATCGGACTGCATATCCTGCAACGCCCCTCCAACCGCACGCAATCGGTCATAGGTTCCATCGCGCTTTAAGACCTCCATTGTCTTTATGCCGGCTGCGGCTGCAATTGGGTTGCCTGAAAGAGTGCCAAGTTGCATCAACCACTTGTCGGCCCCAACTTGAGCTTTATCAAAATGTTGCATGATCTCTGTACTTGCGCCAAGAGCGGCTAGCGGGAAGCCACCACCAATAATTTTACCAAGAGTGCAGATGTCCGGTATCACACCGTACCGCTCCTGCGCACCGCCGTAAGCCAAGCGAAATCCAGTGACGATCTCGTCAAATATAAGCAGAACATGATGTTTGTCACACAGCGCGCGCAAACCCTGCAAGTAGCCGGCTTCAGCAGGTACAATTCGTTGCAGCGGCTCAACGATAATGGCTGCTATGTCCGTGTTTTCGGATAACAAGTTTGCAACTGCTTCGAGATCGTTAAAAGGCGCAATCAACATTTGATCCGCGACGCCCTGCGGTATGCCGGCGCTGTCGGGCACCGCTTGAGGGAAGTTTACGCGCTCAGCTGGGGCCAGACTCATTTGCGCCTCAGCGCTCATCCCGTGATACCCACCTTCGAATTTCAAAATTTTGTCGCGCCCGGTACAGGCACGCGCTAGGCGGATTGCGTACATGTCTGCTTCACCGCCCGAAGCAACAAATCGCACTTGCTCACAGCATGGAACGGCTTCAACGATCGCCTCGGCCAATTCGATCCCTTTACGGTTGTTGGCAAAAAAAGTCATGCCCAGCGGCAGTTGCTCTAGTACGGCTTCCATCACTTCCGGGTGGCCGTGACCCAAAAGCATCGGCCCTGATCCGATGAGATAGTCGATGTATTCCTGCCCATCTTCATCCCAGACGCGGCTGCCTTCGCCCTTCGCTATAATGATCTCGGGATCGAAATTACCAAAGCCGCCTGCAGGCAGAACATGTTGAGCCCGCGTGGTCCATTCGGCTTGTGTGCTGATTTTCTGCATTTGTCAGACCAATTCAATTATGGGCGACCCCAAAAGGTCGCGGTCAGGAGTAACACCCAACCCTGCTCCCTCGGGCGGTGCTATTCTGCCCATATTGCGGCTGGGCGCGTCTGGGCAAAGACGGGGCGAAACATACGAGGAAAGATCACAGGTGTTGAGCAACGAGTCCTTCGGTGTTGAGGCGGCAAAATGCAATGATGCGGCGGTAACGATATCGGAACCCCAGGTGCACTCAGCGCATATTTCAGCGCCCAAGTGAACGCAGAGATCGCGGGCGCGACGCATGACGGATAGGCCACCGAACTTGGACAGTTTTAATGCAACCGCGTCCAGACATCCTAATTCCGATGCGCGCAATAAAGAGGCAGTATCAAAGGCGTTTTCATCGATCTTCATGGGCAGACCGGTGGCCTGACGCACTGCAGCGCAATCTTCCAGAGTTTTGCAAGGTTGTTCCAGCATGATGTCCAGATGAGCCACCGCTCGGCCGGTACGTGTTGCATGAAGTCGAGAGGCGCCACAGTTCCAGTCGCCATAAACCAACGGCGCAGAACCAACTGTTTCACGAACCTTGATCAGGCGTTCCGCATCTGCTTCCCAGTTTGCATCTGTTCCAAGTTTTACCTGAAATTGACGTACTCCGCTTTGAAATGCGGATGCCGCGATCTTTGCCATTTCATCTGGTTCGATGCAGGTGATCGAATGGTAGACCGGCATGTCCGTTCGTGTGCGACCTCCTAACAGGGTGTACAGCGGCAACCCTGTCAAACGTCCGAACAAGTCCCACAACGCAATGTCGACGATCGACTTGGCATAGAAATGTCCCGGCAGCAAAGCATCAAGCGAACGCATTACGGCGTCGACACCTAACGGCTCCACTCCAAGCAAGCCTTCGGCCATTTCGGATACTGCGCTAGGCACACCTTTGGCATAGGCTGGCAAATAACGTGGGATTGGGCACACTTCTCCCCACCCCTGATGGCCTGTGTCAGTCTCAAGGCACAGGACGTGGCTTTCGACAGTGTCGCAAGTTTTGCCTTCGGCCATGTAGTAGGTTTCGTGGCTTGTCAGATTCAAAGACCATAAGGATATTTTGCTAATCTTCATCGATAAACCCCAACCGGATCGCCCAGGGTGTTTTCGTCAGGATGCACACCTAAACCCGGTGTTTCCGGCAGATGCAAATGCCCATCCCGGTTCCGGGGGCCGAGCCCTGCAGCAATTTCAACCGTTATCATGTCCTGACAGGCCCAAACGGCATGACAGTTTTCATCAGGGATAGTGGCCGCCAGATGCAAGGCCTCGGTGTCGGCCAGAACGGTTCCGCCTGTCGCCATAACAAACATATCGATCCCGTGGGCGAGGGCGATGTCCCTCATCCGGGCCGCTTTGGTCAGCCCACCAACGCGGTTCAATTTGATCCCGAATATCTCTGCCAAACCATCACGAGCAATTCGAGCTGCATCTTGTAAAGTCACGAGGCTTTCATCCACTGAAACGGGCGACGCATGATGGCCTGAGATGGCGGCGATGTCGTCCAACGTTTCACAGGGTTGCTCAAACATAACGTTCAAATCTGCGCAGGCACTCATAACCCGCAAGGCTTGCTGACGGGTCCAGCCTCGGTTCACGTCGTAAAGTATAATCTCACCCGGGTTGCGGATGCATTCGACGTCACGAATGCGGGCAATGTCACGCTCGACATCGCCTCCAATTTTCACCGAGTGGGCGACGTAGCCACGCTTACGATATCGCTCGATGACCGCTCGCGTTTCGTCAATGGTTTTTGCTCCGACAGACGAAGCAATAGGGCGCGGGGTCCGCGACCCGCCTCCCATCAGATCGGCAATCGGCAGGTTCGCCGCCTGCCCGGCAATGTCCCAGCAAGCCATATCGATGGGGCTTTTGGCATAAAGATGGCCCGGCAATGCGGCGTCCATCGCGCGTTCAACTTGCAGGACCTTACGGGGATCGAGTCCAAGGATAAACGGAGCCATTGTTTCAACTCCGGCTCGAATGCCCGGTCCGTGCGCCGGGACATATGTGTGGCCCCATGGCGTGCCCTCGCCCCAACCGATCAGCCCTGAATCTGTTTCGACCTTTACCAGTGTCGCATCCAGGGTTTCAAATTTCAGTCGCCCTCCAGACAGCCAATAAGGATGTTCCAAGGGCAGGTCGAGTTGGTATACGGAGATACTCTTGATCTTCATGCTGCATACTCCGCCACCGGAGCGCCTAAACTGGTGAAATCAGGTCGAACACCCAAACCGGGAGTGTCCGTTGCATATAGCTTTCCCTTGCGCGCAACTGGACCGCCAATCCCGGTGGAGCGGGTATTGTAGTTCATGAGGTCGGTCGTGTTCTGTAGGTAGTCCGGTGGAGTGGAAGCCGCAAAATGCGCCACTGCCGAAGTCGTGATCTCTCCGCCCCATGTGTCCTCGCTGACCACGGGTACGCGGTTTTCGATCAGATAGTCCCTAACTCGTCGGGCTTTGCTGATCCCACCAAGGTTCGATATTTTAAGGCAACAGACTTCAGCGCCTCGGTCCGCGACAATTCTTTGCGCCACATGCATGCCGGTAAGACATTCGTCCAGTTTCATCGGTTGTTCGGCCACGCGGCGTACTTGTTGGCATTCCTCATAGGTGCGGCAGGGTTGTTCCAGAATAAAGTCCAGACTCTTAGTCGCGCGGGCGACCCTGATCGCATTGTCCACACGCCAACCTTGGTTGGCGTCCGCCATCGCTTTTTCTCCGGGTTCAAGCAGTGGTACAATGTCGCGAATACGTTCGATATCACTAGACCAATCGCCACCCACTTTTATCTGGAACTGGTTGTATCCCAGATCGCGATATAGGTTCATTTCTTTTATCGTTTGTGCCGTCTCTCTTTGGGGTGCTACTCGGTACATCGGAGCGCCATCCGTAAGCTTACCGCCCAACAGCATCCATAACGGCTGATTGCAGGCTTGCCCCAAGATGTCCCAGCAGGCGACATCAAATGGGGATTTTGCATAACCGTGGCCTTGAACCAGTGTGTCAATCAGTTGCTCAATCCGACCAACCTGTCGCGGGTCCTCACCCAGCAGTGCCGGAGCGATCAAACGTGCGATGGCGACGACACCTTCTGAATGAGCAACCATGTAATTTTCGCCGCAAGGTGTAAACTCTCCGCAACCTTGAAGACCTGCATCAGTATCAATAACGACTACTGAAGTAGTGGCAGTATCAAACGCATTCCCCGCACCCCAACAATAGGTCCCGCCAACATAAGGTAACCCCGTTTGATAAATGCGGATACGCGTTATTTTCATGGGAGCACCACAATGTTTCCCGTATGTTTCTTTGCGATAAATTCGGTTTGAGCTTCTTTCAGGTCTTTCAAAGGGTATGTCGCGGCCAGAACAGGTTTGACCTGATCGGCCTCGATGTATTTTACCAAGTTCTGCATCACTTCTTGATCGATCACGGTGGACCCTGTGAATGTTAAGTCTCGCAAATAGAATGTCCTTAGGTCGAATTCGACGATTGGACCAGCGATAGCGCCCGAACAGGTGTACCGCCCACCGCGCTCCAACACATCGATCAGATTTGGCCAGTAAGGACCGCCCACGACATCGGCGACAACAGTGATTTTTTCGTCGCCTAACGCATGCCTTAAGTCGGCGGGAGCACGGGGCAGAATGTGATCCGGACCCAATTGCGCCACGTCGGCATGCTTGGCTTCGGAGGCCATTGCAATGACCCGAGCGCCGCGCCGCTTTGCCAGTTGCACCAACGCCCCACCAACGCCACCTGATGCGCCGGGGATCAGGACTGTGTCAGAATTCGATACACGAGCGCGGGTCAACATGCCCTCTGCCGTGGAGTATGAACACGAAAACGTCGCCAATTCAGCATCCGAAAGAGGCGAATTAACTGCCAACGCATTGCGCGCCGGGATTGTGGTGAACTCGGCAAAACCACCGTCTCGTTCGGAACCGAAATATCCGGTCTTGTCCTTGTTCAAAACGTCAGCAGGGTCGCGAAGCCAGCAGTCGGTGATAACGCGCTGACCTATCCGTTCAGCGTCAACGCCTTCCCCGACGTCTACGATTTCACCGCACACGTCTGCCCCTTGAATTCTTGGAAATGTCAAAGGAGCGCCACCCCACGTGGGATCATCCTGACCGACGGTTTCAAAGGCACCACCGGTTGTCGCGTCGCTGACAGTTTTAGAATACCAACCTGATCTGGTGTTCACATCCGTGTTGTTCAGTCCGCAAGCTCCGACACGTATCAAAACCTCGTCCGCGCCCGGGGTTGGACGCGGCCAATCCTCGTGCCAGACCATTTGACCCAGGTCTCCGTGGCCCATCGTGACCATAGCTCGCATCGTATTTGGCAAGTTCATCGAGCAACCTCCATCGCTGCATCAGCGCGGGGTATAAGACTTTCAGGATCGTAAGCTGGCTGCGCCAATACCTTTGCCGATCTGGGTGTTCCATGAAGGACAACCTGCAATTCGGTGTCCGCATTGGCCGCTTCGGGCTGAATATAGGCAAAGGCGAGAATCTTACCGACACTGTGGCCATAGACTACTGAAGCAGTGGAACCAACAACACGACCTTTGAAAAGAACAGCCTCGCCGCCATGACCGTCAATCGCTCCGTCAGGTTCGATTTCCAGATAGGCGCAGACCCACGGCAAATTGGTGTTCAGAGTGTTGTCTCGCCCAAGATAGTCCTTATCCGTGCGTGCAAATCGCAGCACGTCAGCTTCTGCCAATGTGACCTCGTTGGTTAGTTCCCCGGCGCCTTTGAAGCCTTTTTCCATGCGCATAACATTCATGGCAAAGCTGCCATAGTCCACGATTCCGTGAGCTTGCCCAGCAGAATGCAAAGCTGAATAAACATCCATGCACAACGCATTTGGCATGTGAAGTTCCCAACCCAACTCACCCGCGTAGGACATGCGAAACGCCCACACAGTGTGACCGGCGATTTTGATTTCCTGCGCTGAGAGCCACCGGAAGCTCGCATTGCTAAGGTCTGCGTCAGTGCAGGCGCTTAGGACGTCGCGCGACCTTGGTCCATTCAATGAAAGGGCCGACCATTCGGCGGACAGCGAGTTGACGGTCACTTCCTCATCCACGCGATTGTGCTCCAAATGATCTAGCAGGCGCTGCTCGAAAAAGGCTGCGCAAACAAGGTAATACCGGTCGTGAGCCATACGTACGATCGTAGTCTCTAGTTCGATACGGCCCCGGCGGTTCAGCATATGCGTCAATGTAATTGACCCGTCTTTTTGTGGCATTCTGTTAGCCGTTAGACGATCTAGCAGAGCATATGCGTCGGCGCCTGATAATTCGACTTTGGTAAACGCGGTCACGTCCATTATTCCGACCCGTTCACGCACAGCTTTGACCTCTCGCCCAACCATTTCGTCAACTACGTTGCGCCGAAAGGAATAGTTATCTTGTTGAAGCACGCCGTTACGCGCGAACCATCGGGGTCGTTCGAACCCATAGACCTCCTCATGCACAGCGCCCTTGGATTTCAAATGCTCATGCAATGGAGATGGTTTGATCGGCCGCCCGGCGAGCCGGTTAAAATGCGGGAACGGGATTTCGTGGCGGAGGCAATAGTCCTCGTGCGCCTTGGTCACTTGCCATTCTTTATCTGCGTAGGTGCCAAAGCGGCGCGGATCATATTCGCGCATGGAAATATCGGCGGCACCGTGAACCATCCATCTGGCCAATTCGCGGGTTAGACCCGGCCCCCAGCCTATGCCAATTTGAGTGCCACAGCAGCACCAATAGTTCCGTACGCCGGGCGCTGGGCCTATCAACGGGTTGCCGTCGGGCGGGTGGCTGATCGCGCCATGCACCTCTCGTTGAATGCCAAGTTCAGCAAAGATGGGCATGCGGTTCAGGCTTTCTTCTAGCCACGGCATTACGCGATCGTAATCCGCATCAAATAACCAGTTTTCATAGTCCCAAGGGCAATGATCGTGCCAGACTGAATTCGGGTTTTCTTTCTCGTAGATCCCAATCAATCCGCGCTTCTGTTCCATCCGGATATAACCCGAAACTTTTTTGTCGTCTCGGATTACAGGAAGTTCCTTGTCCAGACCTTCAAACTCGGGCACCGGTTCGGTTACAAAGTAGTGGTGGGTCATCGATGTCATAGGCAGTTGCAACCCGGACCATTCGCCCATCTGGCGCGCATATGTGCCGCCTGCATTGACCACATGTTCACATACGATCGTGCCTTTTTCCGTCTCTACGATCCACTCGCCGTTTGCAGACTGGGTAATATTCGTGGCACGACAATTGCGGATTATACGAACACCTTTTTGGCGGGCGCCAGCGGCCATCGCCATGGTCACATTGGTTGGGTCGACGTGGCCGTCGTCGGGTGTGTGCAGCGCGCCTAACACACCGTCAAGATTGTAGAATGGGTGCAACTCTGCGATCCGTTCAGGGCCGACCAGTTCAATGTTGAAACCAAGAGATCGACCTACGGAAAGCGTGTGGCGCAACCAGTCCATTTCGTCTTCGGTATAGGCCAACCGGAACGAACCGCAACCATGCCAAGTAACTGCTTGTCCCGTCTCGGACTCGAGTTTGCCGGAATAGAGATCAATGTTGTAGTCTACGCACTTTCCCAAACCAAAGCTGGATGTGGAATGCGTGATCTGGCCTGCCGCATGCCATGTACTTCCGCTCGTCAACTCTGCCTTTTCCAGCAGGACGGTGTCCGCACCCCAGCCCTCGTGCCCGAGGTGATAGGCAAGGCCGACACCCATGACGCCGCCACCCACGATAACCACACGCGCGTGGGTCGGGAATTCAGATGTCATCGGATCACTCCTTCGAGTCGATTTTCTCTCGACACCGTAAGCAAACAAAAATACCATCGTCAATCATGAATGGGACAAATGTATCAAATTCGATTCTCGAACGGTTAGCTGACGAACTGCCGGAGCTGACGCCCGAAGCCCGTAAAGCAGCTACATACGTGCTAGAGAATCCACGGGATGTGGGCATTTCTACCGTGCGGGAAATTGCCGAAGCCGCAAACGTAAAGCCCAACACCATCGTTCGCATGGCTCGGCAGGTAGGGTTTGATGGTTACGACGATTTCCGCGTTCCGTTTCGCGAAGCGATCCGGAGAGGGCAGGCGGATTTCCCAGAGCGCGCCCGGTGGCTGCAAGACATTCGAAAGTCTGGAAACATGGGTGGTCTGTACGCGGATATGGTTCAGGACGCCCTTCGCAACGTCGAAGAAACCTTTGCCAGCATATCTGCCGAACAACTCAGGGCCGCGGCAGAGGATATTTGGAATTCGCGCAATGTTTTCGTTTTGGGCGTTGGTGTGAATAACTCGAACGCGAGAAACTTTGTTTACTTGGCTTCGACTGGAATGGTGCAATTCCACGCGATCCCTCGCCCAGGGTCCAATCCGATTGATGATCTGGCTTGGGCTGACGAACGTGATGTGCTGATTGCAATGACCTGCAGGCCATATCGAAATGAGGTCGTTAAAGCGGTTGAGGTAGCACGCCAGCAGGGAATGACTATAGTTGGCTTGTCTGACAGTCCGGCCAGCCCTGTTCTGCGAAACACCCAACATGGCTTTGTCATTTCGGCTGACACGCCGCAGTTTTTCCCATCCTCTGTTAGCACGATAGCGTTGCTGGAAACATTGTTGTCCTTTGTGATCGCTGTTTCGAGCGATGAGATCGTCGAGAGGGTCGAAACTTTTCACAAGCGCCGCCACCAATTAGGCCTTTATCATTCGGAGGAAACGTGACTGCACCAATTCAATCTCTTGCAGCCCGTTACTACACGGACCCGGTTGTTTTCCGGGCTGAAAATGATGGTCTGCTTGCACGTACCTGGCAGTTCGGTTGTCACGCCTCTGAGCTGGCCGAGCCGGGAGCTTACGTATCGTTCGAAGTGGCGGAGCAGGACCTGTTTGCTATTCGCGGGCGTGATTCCAAAATACGGGTGTTTTACAATGTCTGTCAGCACAGGGCACATCAACTGGTCAGTGGCACCGGAACTATTCGCGTTGTTGTATGCCCCTATCACGCCTGGACTTACGAACTAACGGGCGAACTGCGTGCCGGTCCAAACCTCAAAGCCGTAGAAGGTTTCGACAAATCAACTGTTTGCTTGAACGAAGTTCGGACCGAAGAGTTTTTGGGGTTTGTATTTGTCAATCTTGACCCCAACGCATCGCCAATGGATGATTGGTTTCCGAATGCGCGGGCTGAGCTTGAAGAATGGGTTCCAAACTGGGCAGATTTAAAGCCGCTGGAGTGGGTGGAAATTCCTGAACTCTGCAATTGGAAAGTATCGGTCGAAAACTATTCAGAATGCTACCATTGTTCATTAAACCACCCGACTTTCGCAAATGGAGTGGTCAAGCCGGAAACCTACGACATTCAACCTCAGGGGATGTGCTTGCGTCATACGACTGAGTGCCAAAGCCTTGAAAACATGACATACGATATCAGGTCGGGTTTTAAACATTTCGACGAATATTCCAGTTGGTTTCTATGGCCAATGTTTTCCTTTCAAGTCTACCCTGGGAATGTTTTAAACACTTATCACTGGCGGGCGGTGGACGCCGATCATGTCGTGGTCTGGCGGGGTTGGTACTCGGTCGACGGCATCGACGATCCGAAGATACGGCAACTGGCGGCACAGGACAGGGCGACGACGGTTGAAGAGGACATTCGCCTTGTGGAATCCGTTCAGCGCGGCCTGCATTCGCGTGGGTACCGACCGGGTCCGCTTGTGATCGATCCCAAGGGCGGCGTAAATTCTGAACATCCGGTCATGCACCTACAGAAGTGGATGCGCGAAGCTGTCGATGGCGTATGATATCTCGCAAAAACCTATCAAACCTAGTGTGCCTATGGGATCGGGTAACTTTCGGGAAAAAGGGAATAAGAAATGAGCTTATTTGACGAAGACCTGTTCCTTACAGGTCTTGAACAACGCAAGGCAACGCTAGGTGCCGAATACGTCGAAAAGAACCTGGCCGCAGCAGATGATTTCACCCGACCCTTTCAAGAAGCAATGACAGCCTGGTGCTGGGGATTTGGTTGGGGCGACGATGTCATTGACGCAAAGACGCGGTCGATGATGAACCTTTCTATGATCGGCGCTTTGGGAAAAATGACCGAATGGGAAACCCATTGCCGGGGTGCCATTACCAATGGCGTCAGCGTTGATGAAATCCGAGCAATAATTCATGTCATCGGAATCTATTGCGGCGTCCCACAGGCGCTGGAGTGCTTTCGAGTGGCTCGAAAGGTAATTGAGGAAACGAGTTAGAATGCCGCGCGCGAAGCTTAGAAGTTTTCGGCAATCACTGACTTGATGCACTTAGAAATGAGGGCTTGGGATTCTGGCAGGCGCAACAGCTGCCGGTGTTTTGTCTCTACCCGGTGCAATGTCTTGTTTGTCAGATGGGTATCAAGGGCGTCGCCCTTGGTCATTGCAGGATTGCCCGGCGTCAGAAAAACGTGGGTCTTTCCATCAAAGCGTGGCACCTCGAAATCGTTGATTGCTAAGCCGTAAGCTAAAGAAACAGCTTCGATTCTCTGCTCTTCAGTCCAATTTTCACTGGCCATCAGCGCCTTCGCCTGAGGTACCGATTTTATGGCTTTTCGGGCATGCTTTGCGCGACGGAACATGTACCTCCACCGCTTGTATGTCCGGTAATACAATGGTTGCAGCGAGGGTTCGGCCCCTATCATTTTGTAAGGAGGGTCGAGTAATACCAATCCCGCAACTTTGTCGGGACCCAATTGTTTGAGAACCGCCAAAACCAAAGCGCATCCAGCCGAAAATCCGCACAACACGATTGGCTTGTCCGGGGTAACATCTTTGAGCGTGGCGATAGCCTCATCCGCCAAATCTTCGAGCGACTTGTCAAAAGGTACCGGCATTCTCGGCAGGCGGTGGCCGGGCATGTGAACAACAGTGTGATCCGGCCCTAAGTTTTCCGCGACATACTTAAAAAACGGCATCAGACAATGAACAAGAGCCACAGGGGTTTTGTCGCCACCTTGATTGGCTGCGTGATAAACTTTCCATTTTTCTTGGCTGGGTCGACCTGCATCTGCGACTCGAACGCGATTTGCCAATTCGGCCACAGTTGGAAAGCTGAACAAGTCCATCGGCTCGAATGTAATGCCTCGTTCTTTCGCCTCGGCAGCAGTTTTGAGTGTTATGAGGCTGTCTCCGCCCAGATCAAAGAAATTTGCGTCCCGCGCAGGGTAGGGCACCTTTAGGATTTCACTAAAAAGGTCAGCAATCTTTCTTTCCAAGTCATCTTGGGGAGGTGCGCCAGAAGGTACTTCAGACCAATTTTCTAGTAGCTCTGCCAATGCACGTTCGTCCAGTTTCCCATTGGGCAAGTTGGGGAACGACGCAACCCCCCTGACGGATCTAGGATGAAATTGCGCGGGCAGTGTCTCTTCGATTGTCTGTTTGACCTGATTGCACAAAGGGTCACCATCAGGGCATTCGGCTGCAACAGAAATTGCCTGAACTCCGCCATAGTCCAATACCAGTGCTGCCATGCGCGTTTCCGTAGCGACCGAGCGGGCGACAGTTTCGATTTCAGACAACTCGATACGGTGTCCCCGGATTTTGACCTGCTTATCTTTTCGACCCAGAAACGTAATGCTTCCCGACGAATCCGCGATACCCAGATCTCCGGTTCGATAGGCCGGTATTTCGTCCGGACCCAATGCAAAGAACCGATCTCGAGTCTGGGCCGGGTCGTCAAGATAACCTTTTGCCACTGTGCTGCCAGCTACAACGATTTCTCCTACTTTACCCTCTGGGATCGTGTTGTCGTCTTGGTCCACGATGCCCACCCAGGTACCGGGAATAGCGGTGCCGATCGGCACGTTATCCTCCCCGTTCCACTCGGTGGTGTCGTAAGACGTACACCACACGGTTGCTTCGGTCGGTCCATACTCATTGACAATTCGGCAGTCTGGCAACACGGATTTGCACTGGGCGACCAATGCAGCAGGTACCGCCTCGCCCGCTGCAATCAAAACACGCAAGCTGTGAAGGCTTCGTCTTTCGACTGTGCTTAGCAAGGCTTGTGCCAAGCTCGGAAGACACAAAGTATGAGTAATTCGATGATGTCGGATCAATTTGCCCAAGTTTGTCGGGTTCTGTTCAACTCGGTGGGGCGCAATGACAAGGTGCCCACCAGTAGACAGTGTCCAGTAAATGCCTGCTACCGAGCTGTCGAATGCTAGAGATGAAAGAAGTAAATACGACTCTGGCGGGGCTCTATAAACAGCTTCGCGCGCAGATGTTGAGATGGCTAACGCGTTCCGAGTGATCTCGACGCCCTTTGGGCGGTTCTGCGAACCAGATGTGAACATGACGTAGGCTCGCTGGCCAATAACACTTTCGGTGTCGTCAATCGCTGTATTCAACCCATCAAACAATATTATGCTTGCCGTATTCGACGGCAGGTTTTCGAGACAAGTGGAACTGGTGACAATGAAACGTGGAGAGGTAGCCTCAAGTATTTGCGATATACGGCGCGTCGGATAGTTCATGTCCAACGGAACATAGGCCGCGCCTGTCATCATGATACCGATAAAAGCCGCTATCGCTTCGAACCCTCGAGAGACGGCAACAGGAACAATATCGCTAGGGCCCACGCCGGATTGTTTCAAGGCCCAGGCGATTTGCCGGGACCGAAAGGAAAGTTCGGAGTAGGTTAGGGTCCCCTTTTCATCAGAAACGGCCGCGGCGTTGGGTTCTGCCTTCGCATGACTCAAAATCCGCTGTACAACGTCTTGATAGTTTGGATCGTAGGGTACGATTTCAGGTACCTGTCGGGAACGGAAGATTTCTCTGATACGGAGCTTGGGGTCGCGTACCATTTCAGACAGTACATGTTCATACCAAGAAAGTAGTTCGTCGACCCCGACACTTAACCTGTTTGGGTCAAAATATACTTCTGCTCTGAACTGTCCGTTGGGTGTCACCAAAAGAGCAAGAGGGTAAGAGCTGTGCTGGACAGTTCTAAGGTTGGATAATCGAATATCACCAACATCAAAATTTTCCTGGGCAACACCTTCATTGACGAACAACGTGTCGAACAAAGCTGTCCCCGCTGGAAACGGGGCACAGGCTTGAACTTCGGCCAACGAAGCAAACTCATGTTCGCGCCGCGCAATTTCTGCCTTGGCGTGACTTTGCAACAGAGTTTCTACAGCTTGCCATGGGTCAATTTTCACGCGCGCTGGCAACGTGTTAATGAATGGACCGACGGCTTCGGAAATTCCGGGGATATCCACAGGTCTGCCAGCGGTAGTCGTGCCAAATATTACATCGTCCTGCTGCAACAAGTGGCGCATTACCAAAGCCCAACTCGCTGACAAGACCGTGTTGCTGGTAACTTTCAATTTGCGTGCAACGTTGTTGACCTGTGTAAGCAGGTCATCACCCAGGAACACAGATTTGGACTCTTGCACCAATCCACTTTGGGATGTATCGCTTTGCGGAAGAAGACAAGGTTCTTCTAGACCCTTGAACTGTTCGGTCCAAAAGCTTGTGTCGGTCAGGTTCGGATGTTTGTTCAGCCAGCTAAGATAATTTTTGAACCCAGGGGGCTGCGTGCGTGAATGGGGGATACCATTGTAATTTTCTAAGGTGTCTCGAAGTGCGATTTGGGTGGACCAGCCATCACTGATTAGATGATGCACTGTCCACAAAAGTCGCCAAGAGGTGTCAGTAACACGAATGAGTGTCGCTGCCATCAGCGGTGGAGACTTAAGGTCGAACCGCCGGGTCTGTTCCAACCGTACCAGATCGCGTAGTCGGGTATCAGTATCATCAAAACCTCGCCAATCCAGCTGGCGCCAAGGCAAGGCGGAATTTTCTTTAACGATCTGAACGGGTTGTTTGATACCTTCCCACACAAAACCTGTTCGCAGCGCGTTACGTGCATCCAGAACTTTCTGCATTGCGGAACGCAATCGTTCGGCGTTAAGCGGACCTTCAAGAGTGCACGATACCACAGCTACATAAGCACCGGGGACACTGTCGGGATCGACAACATGAAACAACATACCCTTCTGTGATGGGGTCAAAGGCAGAATATCCGCTATGCCCTTGGGATGTCCCATGTCAGCGTAGCGCCTGCGTTATTGCGGCCAAGTCTTCGTGGTCCAAATCAATCAGAGAGGCAGAATCATCTTGGTCCGGTTCGGCGGTTGCCAAACCCTCTGCATAAGCGGCAAGAGCCTTTACGGTTCGGTGTTCAAATACCGAAGATGGCGGCAGCGGCAGCCCATCCTCATTTGCCCTTATTGCGATTTGAATTGCCGTCAGGCTGTCGACCCCAAGATCAAAGAAGTCCTGTGTTATTCCGATTTGGGTTTTCTTTAGAATGAGTGACAATATTTTTGTCAGGTGGTGTTCCATTGCTGACGAAGGGGCGACGATCACTGTGTCTTCCGCCGCCCGCCTGCTGCCTTTTGGCAGACGGGCATTGTCGACTTTGCCATTTGTCGTCAGCGGCATTTCATCCAGTATAACCACGCTATCCGGTAACATTTCGCGCTGAAAATGGGCGGCAAGCATTTCCCATACATCGCTTTCCCTCAGGTTCCGCCCGGCCACATAAACGGTAAGGGTTGGTGGACGATCCAGTGGCTCGTCAAAACCGATCTCGTCCAGGATTTGAGACACCTTTTGTTCGTCAATTTCGTCGTTTAACTCATCCAGAGCTTGCGCACGCGTCTTATGCCCCATGCGCACATCCCACGAATACGGCAGCGCATAATTGTGAAAACCTTCCCGGGCATTGTGGAGGTGAATTCCGACGTCATTGATCAAGCAGTTGGTCGATCGGCCAGTATCGTCCGGTCGCACCCATGCAGTCCGCATTTTTAGAAAATTGTAAATATCAGATACGGGCACATCAATGTACCGGTAAATGTCTAGAACTTCGATCTGGTCTAGGAATTGACCATCCTGTAAGTCCTGCGTTTCAAGCAGTCTGGACAATGCGTCATCTTCGGCATGATAAGTCTTTCGCGCCTGCGTTACCATTGCATCCAGTTGGGCGCATGTCGGAGCGCTTGAGCGAAACAAGTCAGGTGTTAGCCTGGTCTCAAAGAATTGCCCCCGCGACAGGCCGGTTACAATCATCGGAGCGCCTTCTGAAAGCGCCGTTCGAAACGCCAACGTATACAGAGCCTTGAAACACCCCTGACAAACGTTGGAGTGAGTTTTGAGGCTGTCAACAAAGATTTGGTTCATCTTGTCGGTGTGCAGATAGCGGTGCGGCCAGCCAAGATCCTCTGTGACTCTTTGAATATTCGCCTTTGCGCCGTCGGAGATGTAGCCATTGTCGAGCGTCACGGCGAGTACGCGAGAAGTATATTCTGCCAAGCGATAGGCTGCATAAGTACTGTCCTTGCCACCGCTAAGAAGCATTATGGCATCATAATCTCCGGTGCGCGCTTGGCCGGCACGAGAAATCAGTTTATCTAGCTCGGACTCATCTTTGAAATATGCCTGAGCGCGGTCTTTGTACGTGTCGTACTCTTCGCAAATTGCGCAGAGATCAGGTTCTGGGAATTCAAGTTCTGGCAGGTTGTCGGGTAGCCCGCACTGACGGCAATTGCGGGTTTGCAACGGTTGTTTTGTTGCCTCAAATGCGACGTGGACCGAGTCCACCCCCGGCAGTTTCTGCAGAACGTGTTCGAACTCGGCGACTTCAAGGCGAACCCCGCCAAGCTTAATTTGTTCGTCTGCCCGACCGAGATATTCAACCGAACCGTCGCGCCTGATGCGCCCGAGATCACCAGTTCTGTATATGCGCCCCTGCTCATCTTCGGATTGATCCGGGAATTTATGATCCATGCCAGAAGATGCATTGAGGTAGCCTTGGGCCAACCGGCCCCCAATTACAATTTCGCCGGTCACACTAAACGGGCAGATGCTAAGTGCACTGTCACGCACACTGATTGAAACACCAGAGGCTGGACAGCCGATCTGCACCGATGGCTCAATGTCGATTTCACGGTCAAACAGATGTTGCATGGCTCCGACAACTGCCTCGGTCGGGCCATACTCATTAAATATACTCAAATCAGTCGACAAAACGTCCAGAGCCGATCGGCATAGCCGACTGGTCAGATTTTCGCCTCCCAAAACAAGTGTCTTGATTCTGCGCACGGGGCGGTTTTGTGCGCATACCAAAGCAAGGTGAGATGGCGTCAGTTTAACAATATCCACTTTATCATCGTTAAAGACATCCAGGACTGCCAAATCTGGCTCCCCGCGTTCTGGATAAACTGTTATCGAACCGCCAGAAGATAGAGGCACAAATAACGATGTAAGTGTCAGGTCGAAAGATACTGACGAGAAAAATGGATAATGGGCGGGACGATCTTTGCTGAACGTGGAACCGGCCCAACGGATATATCGATGAAAATTGCCATGATCGACCGCGACACCCTTTGGCGTTCCTGTCGAACCTGAAGTGAACAGAACGTACGCAATGTCATACCTGGTAACCGTCGGTAATGCTGCCTCACTGATTTCCGTAATGGAGTCAATTGTGATGCTTTGGCAGGTTTGAACTGGCGGCAAATCCGAAGCGGTTACAACAGCGGCAGATTTGGACTCGGTCAAAATTCGTTCGACACGGGCACTGGGCGTATTTGCCGCAATTGGAATGAAGCAGCAACCAGCCTTGAGGATGCCCAATGCTGCCAACACAAATTCTGGGGAACGTGGCAAGTGAATTGCGATCCGGGATCCTGTATCAACACCAAGATGCGTGATGTGCGCAGCAATTTGATTGCTGTGCTTGTGCACCTGCGCATATGTCATCGAGAAAGAACCGTCGATGATTGCCACGGCTTCCGGCGTGTTTTTCACTTGCTCTTCAATGGCATCAAGTATCGTTCGGACGGGACTTGGGGCTTCGGCCGGACCGTAAAGGATTGCGCGATCATCCCGTGGGCCGCCTAGATCAACTTCGGGAATTTTCGAATTGGCACAGGATAGTGTCGCCGTCAGCATCTTTGCGAAATGCGAAACTAAACGTTCTGCTGGAACTTCGTGCAGAATTTCGTTGTGTACGTCGAAAAACAGATCGGCTCGGCCTGTTCCCTCGAAATCGGTAATGTGGAACCGAATGGCATGAGCGGCGTCATGCGCGCCGCTGTGCAGCCATTGTATGGAAGCCGGATGACCGGCAAACATTCCAAACCGAGACTGGATAAAATTGCAGACAGCACTGATGCCACCATCCTGCCGGTCGGAGGCGGCATATGAACGAACCTGCCGCAGAAATTCGCCCAGTTCAGTTTTGATTTTACCGTGCAATGTCAGCAAACTGTCTGAAGGCTCTATTTCGATCCGAAATGGCAGAACCTCTACAAACAAACCCAGGCTTCTGCGATCTGCGTCAGATGCGCGGTTGTGGGACGGCAGGCCAATAGTGATTACCTCATCGCCAGTAACTCTGTGCAGATACGCGAAATAGGCCGTCAAATACAGGGCCATGCGTGACAAGTCCGGCGTGAAAAGTCGAAATTCGGGCTGGCCTATAGCGGCCTCTAACATCTCTGCGTTTATGTCTGTGAACGGAACGCGAATACGGGTCGAAAAAGAGGTGCGTTGTGCTGGGCTGCCATATGGCGGCGAGGATGGGTTTGGCGTCGATGCAGGCTGACTTTTTGTCTGAGCGTCTCTGTATACGGCACTTTCGAAATAGCTTGGTGCCGGTTCTACGTCGCTGAAACCAGTTTCTGTCAGAGCTTTATAACGTTGAGAAACCTGCTCGAACAACACTGACCCAGATTGGGCGTCACAGGCAATGTGATGCTGACACACGGTCCAGACCCAATGATTGTCGCTCAGTTTTACCAGTTTACTTCTTAGCGTGGCCCGACCCAGATCAAATGCTTTCTGAACCCATGCTGGTAAGGTTTGCTCTAGAACTTTGTTTGGGTCGGCTTCACTGCTTAGATCCCCAATCTCCAGCAAATCCATTGTGGCTTCGCTAGCAATTTGAAATGGGCCGTCACCGTCATCCCGAAAAACGGTTCTTAATATTTCATTTTGTTGCAGCGTCTCTAAAAACGCCTGATAGAACACATTTGGCTTTACTTCGAACCGCAGATCAAAACGCCATGCCACGTTGTACAGCGGCACGTCTGGGTTCAATTGGTGCCCTCTCCAGAAACGTTTTTGGCTCTCGGTAAGACGGTGCATTAGTACGATCCACCTAGCTTGGGATTGCGCGGTGGGCGCCGGCACGGGCAGCTATTTTTTCTAATCCAAAATTTTCGGGTGTCCCTGCCTCAAACGGTCTTTCCATTCTGTATATATGTTCGATAACCAACGGCGGTGAAATAAACTTAGAGGAACCGATTGGGGTGATCGATCCCGAAGTTGCTGGGAGGCAATCGCTACCCATTCGGGCGACATGGAAAAACTCCGTAAGACGTTTGATCGGCTGATCGTTACGCTCCGACACATGGTCTGGATCCAATTCGCTCGAAACGCTAGGCCGATCCAAGAACAATGTATCGACTACGCCAACGTTAATCCCGGGCGAACGCGAAGGATTCAGGGTACTCGTACACTGCATCAGTTGACCAATCCTGCCGTCGCTATGCCAAGTCCCGGAAACCCTCCAACCGTGCGCTCGATAAACCAGAAAAGAGCAATCGCAATCAACGCGACGGACCCGAATTGAAGCCCGATGACGCGGTAAGCAGTGAGCCGACGCAGGGCAAAGAATATCGGAAACACCACCAACACAATTGCCAACTGTCCAACCTCGACGCCGATGTTGAACGTGGCCAGGCCCAAAGCCTTGCGGGCTGGATCGAGGCCGAGAGGTTCCAGCACATTGGCAAATCCAAACCCATGGAAAATACCGAACAGGAATACCACTTTCCATGAACTGGCGTGGAAGCGTGGGATCAGATTACCCAAGGCGACAACTGCAATAGAAATTGCAATAATGGCTTCAACCAGCGTGATGGGCAGGGTGATCACTTCGAAGGTCGCCAGACACAAAGTGATAGTGTGAGCGACGGTGAACACCGTCACGATTTTGACAGTTTCTTTCAGGCTCTCTCGGACACTTTCCGAAGGAACCCAGTGAGAGTTTTCGATGCGCATGACCGCGCCGAGCAAAAGCGTGAGCAAAAACAGCACGTGGTCGAACCCCAACCAGATGTGCCAGACACCATGTTCAAAGAACGTGCGTGCAATATCCTTGGTTGGCTCGTCATTAAGATACAGGCTTTTGACACCGTCGCCCGGAGCAAAAATCAATGAAATAAAGCGCTCGTTTTCATCCATATCGTTGCGGGTGTTACTGCCGATCAGCGCGTATCCTCGATGTGTAGGGTCAACGTCCGAAAACAAACCGTCGTATGACATGTCGATGGTCGTTGGGGTTTGTTCGATACCCAGAACATTGAAGTGGAACTGAGCAAATTTATCGACCTTCGTGCCAAAGAATGTCAGGTCGTCAAACTCAATTTGGTAGGGCTGTCCTTCATGCGATAGCTGCATCCGCTCCTGAAAATACGCATAGAATTCGTCTGCTGCGGCGCGCACTTCGTCTTCTGATAGAGACGTTTCGATATCTTTGGAGTTTTGCTGTATCCGGGTCAGGTCGGTCAGCGTTACCTCGATACGTCCCGCAAGTGTGTCTTCGGTCACGTCAAAATAGACATAGCTTTCGTTAAAGCTGTGAGCGTGCGCCATCGAAGCAAATACGACCAACAGCCACATCCAAGACCAATTTACCAGCGCAAGAAATGTGCTGTGAAAACTGATAGGCGACCGGCTCTCGGTGCGTTCAGGAAAGTCGTATCTCATGAGCTTTGAATTCCATTTTTAAAGGGCGGGGCCATTGCCCGATTTCCAATTTGACGATTCTCGTTCGTTGAAAGCCCGAAGTGACCGAACAGAACGGACAATCTTCTGGACACTTGGGGCCGTTGATCGCCGCAACTTGGTATGAGTACGGGCACCCGCCAAAAGTGCACATGGCATCCGTACTTGGCCTTTGGGGTTGCTCGTTGGCACTGCTTACCAAAGGCACAAAGGAAAACTGTGATGTCTTACCATAAGCATAGCAGTGGTCAGTTACATGTGCTGTGGTCTTATCTTGGCAGACATCAGACACTGAAACGGGTCCGGTAGAATCCAACGCTCCGTCGTCACCCTGAGGAGGGAAAAATAAAGACAATCCTCGAAGTGCTTCCAGTCGCCGGGCAGAGCTCGGGTCTGTTGAGCACTCAAAGCGAAAGAAGATCGCAAAATCTTTGCAACCGTTCGGCGAAGCGCTGCACGTGGATATACCCGATGTGTTCACTGGCATTGGTCAATAAGTCATTCCTAACCTATTTACGCCGGGCTGTCTTTAACGGATCATAATTTATCTATATGAAGCGTTGGTCAGCAGATTTTCAGGGCTTGTCTGTTTGTGTGCGTCATTGTTTTTCGGTCAATCGCCGCAAGTAACGTTCAAGAACTTGTCCGTCTTTTTCGACGCGGCAGGCTGCCTGCATCGCCCTGCAGTTTTTTAGGACGCGGTCACTTCGAAGCAGCTCGTCGATGTTCTTCTCAATCAGATTGACAGGATCCGTGGTTCGGCCTGCCCGTCCAATACCGTGAAAGATCACTCTGGCGGCGCCGCCTTTCTGATCATTGACATGCGGGAAAATTAGCATCGGCGTGGCCGCATCAACCGCTTCGACCAGACCGCCGGTCCCGCCATGCATTATAGCAAGGTCAGCGTGTCTTAGAATTTGGGTTTGCGGCACCCAAGGCACAAAGTCGATATTGTCGGGTTTGTCCTCTAGGGGTATGTCTCCCCATTTTTTGCCTGCCGCGCCGAGGAAAATCCATTCCGTTCGGCGGCGGGCGATTTCCATCAAATGCCGTACCAAATGGCTGTCTGGCTTCATCATTGAGCCGAAGCCAACGAAAATTCGCTTCCTTTGCCCTTTTGGGTTGCAGAAACGTTCAACTGCGGAATGTGCGCTTACGCCTTCTGGACGGCTTGTCAGGATCATCGGGCCTAAATATTCCATTTCTGCGTATGGTCGCGTCGGCAGGTCCAAAGCTTGGGGCAGCAACAACACGGTCGGAATTTTGTAGGTCCAAGGCATTTGCCAGCAGTTGATGCGCCGGATCGTCTTGATTGGTACACCTTGCCTGCGGGCAAGTTCGGTTAGGGCTGTTGGGTGGTCCGCGCCTAGATCAGATCGCTTATTTCGGTAAAACCGTATTCTTTTGCTTGAAAGGTATAGGGCCCATGTCAACATTACGGCCAATCTGCTGCCCCTCAATCCCGATCCGGGATAAGACCTTTTATGCAAGGGAGGTGCGCGTAGCCCGGGCGGTGACAAGAACATGTTGCTGTATTGAACAACGGGCAACCCCATCGACAGGGCTACAATAATATGCGCATGCATCTCGCAATCGACAAAGATCGCGTCAGGGTTAAACTGCCTAAGCGCAATTTTCAGACCACCGACGCCAAGCTCGGTAACTGCTGCATTCAATCTATCTTGGAATGCATTACTGTCCGCTTCAGCCGTGTTAAGTGGTGATAGCAAGGGTGTGAGAGTATGGATTTTTGGCCTGCGGATTTTGTGATGACTAAATCCGTTCAGCGACAATAGCTCAGCCGCAGATTTTGGGGCGAACACCTTTATGTCATAACCCTCAGCCCGCGCTCGTCTGGCAAGTTCGACGACACTGCTGAGCGGGCTGTAGATACCACTTGCGATGATGGCCACCCGTCTTGCCATCACTATTCAGTCCATTTTCTTTTTGCTTTCATTAACTTCGCACCTATCGCGTTTCTTGCATCGGTTAAGGATATTCATGAGTTGCAAAAAGATCGACAGATCCAAACCGACGCTGCATCGGTTTGACGACTTTGCTGAAAACTCCGTACTCGAGGCGTCCCACTACTATCAATGCAATTCTAAGGTTGGTGCAAGCTCAAGCGGTTCGGTTTTCAGACGTCGCTTTTTCAGATTTCAATTGAGCCAGTTTTTTGCGGTAATGCTCGATGCAATTTTCATGAGCTTTGTATACTGTCTCATCAGCTAACAGGTCGCTGATCTTAGCCTTCAACTTTCCCCCGTATTCCAGCATTCGCGGATCATAAACTTCGTTGCGGTTGAATATGTCCCAATACTTGTCGCGAAATCTGGATGAGCGATTTTCGGCGCCGATTGGCTTAGTGCCCTGACCTCTCTTTTTTTTGAGTTCGAAACAGTCTTTTGTTTTTACAGCATAGTGACACACAGACGCCCAATCGTGGGCAACCAGTTCCGGCGGGGAGTCTCCTAACCTGTGTCGCCCACGCCTGACGGCGCGATAAAAAAGTTCGTGCATTCCATGGCCAGAAGCATTGATGAATTTTCCATCATTTTCCTCATAGCCCCACGTAAAGAAGGGGCGGTGCAACCCAAACCCCCTAATTTTGTCGGTTTTCTTGAACAACGTTTTAAAACGGAAGGTGCGGCTACTGTTCGTTTCGCTACGATGCAAGAACTTTTGCGTGATCAGACCTTCAGACCATTGCGCGAAGCCACTGTCGCCGAAATTCAGCCAATTCACCGCCATGCCAGCAGCAATAGGTTCGATTTTCTTGATCAGTTCAACCACGCTGTTTTCTGCGTTTGCACAGAACAGAAATTCGTCAGAATCCAACCACATGAGCCAATCAGCATGTTCAAAAGCCTCGTGGTCAAAGCCTAGTTCTGCGGCTTGGTTTTGGGGTACCTGGTCATCTGCCAGATTTTGAAGAACGTGGGATACAGCTCCGCTTGCGTCCAGGGCGTCCAACAGTTCAGTTGTGCCATCGGTCGAGTCATTGCTGTATATGACAATGTCTGTAAATCCGACGAGTTTGTGATAGGCAACCCATTCCAGCAGGAAGGGACCTTCGTCCTTGGCGCATGAAAACAGCCCAATCTTCATTAAGATCCCTGGCGAGTACTAAATCCCATTATGTGGCCGCGGCAGAGACACTCGTTGGGACGTACAATCAATGATTAGGCCAACGAAATTTGCCTTACGCAGATTGGCCCTTTGGTAGCACGCCAGCACTCACTGCACAATCGATTGGACCTGTTCATTTGCAGTGTCTGGACGATATTTTCCTCGCAATACCCAACACAGGTTAGAGGGCTTATTACGACGCGTTTGGGGCAGTCTAAGCGAGGTTAAAGCTGTTCAACTTTGACCGAGTCCATTGGATAGAAAGCAAGGTATTCCTTTATGCTGGAAACTGCTGCAATTGGGTCCTCATAACTCCAGACCGCGTTCTCGGTCACAGAGGATTTGTTGACAATCGAAAAATGCGTTGCGTCGCCCTTACTTGGGCAGTGGGTCACTTTGTCTGTTCGGTCAAGGAATGCCATCGCTATGTCAGCGCGAGGGAAATAAATCACTGGTTCCTTGTCGCCCTCTACCAGCTCTAGCGCGTCGGTTGTTTCGCCCAGTATTGCTCCACCGGAACGCACGCTCCACTTTCCCGGTGCCTTGCGGATTGTAATGTGCTTGGCCATATCTGCTCCTTCCCTCGTTTCTTCTGGGGTTCTCCATGCCCAGTATATGTGTCACTTCTGTGTCAAATAGTTGCGGTTGCGGCATCCAACCACAGTTGTGCGTCACCTCCCAGCCTTGGGCGAATTTTTTTTGCTACGTCACTGTGATAATTATTGAGCCACGCGCGTTCATCGCCCGACAACATATCGGCAACGATCAAACGACGGTCGATTGGCACGTATGTCAAGGTGCGCCAGTTCAGCATCGCACGCTCAACGTCGCCTCCGGGCAGGGTAGGAGCCTTTTCCACAACAACCAGGTTTTCAAGACGAATGCCAAATGCGCCTTCGCGGTAATAGCCCGGTTCATTTGATAGGATCATTCCCGGTTCCAACGGCACATGGCTGATCCGGGACAGGCGTTGCGGGCCCTCATGCACACTCAGGTAAGTTCCAACGCCATGACCTACGCCGTGGTTAAAGTCCTGACCAGCGAGCCAAAGAGGCATCCGTGCGATACATTCGATATCCCGCCCTGCCAACCCTACGGGCCAGCGTAACATTGACATTGCGACCATGCCCTTCAGAACGCGAGTAAAACAGGTTTTCTCCTCGTGACCGACGTCGCCGATTGCGATTGTGCGGGTAATATCCGTAGTGCCGTCGAGATATTGACCACCGCTGTCGAGCACTAACAGGTGACCATCTTCGAGGCGACTGTCTGTATCCTCAGTTACCCGGTAGTGCATGATAGCTCCGTTCGGACCCGTGCCAGCAATCGTGTCGAACGAGATGTCTTGCAGAGCATTGTCGCGGCGGCGACTTTCCTCCAATCGGGTGACCACCTGTGTCTCTGTTATGCTGCCGGGCGGTTGCGCGTCCAGCCAGCACAGCAACTCGACCACTGCCGCAGCATCGCGTAAGTGTGCTTCTGCCGTTCCTTCGATCTCGGCTTCGTTCTTTCGCGCCTTTGGAAGAACGCATGGGTCGCCGCCGTCCACCATCCGATCTCCCAGAATATCTCCAACGATCTGAGGCACTGTTCCCGGATCAACTTGCACGTTACCCGTCAGTGAACCAACTGCATCAAGGAAAGTGTCCGGCTCGTGAAGATGAATGCGGGGAGCCAATGCTCCGTCGAGATTATTGAGTTTTTTTGGTGCCATAAACAGATCGACATGCCCGTCTGCGCGTAGAATAGCAAATCCATGCGCAACAGGGTTGTAGGCAATGTCTGCGCCACGGATGTTCAACAGCCACATAATCGAGTCCGGCAGAGTTATGATGGCCGCGACATTCCCTGCTTTTTGAAGGCTTGATGCCAGCCGGGAAATTTTGCTTTCCGAGGTTTCGCCAGCAAACTCGATGGGATGAGACTTAACTGGCTGCATCGGTGGCGCCGGCTGACCCTTCCAGATGCGATCCACCAAATTGCTGCAGCGAACCAGTTCAATGCCTGTGCCATCCAGCTCTTTCTGTGCGCCCGAGATTTGGCCGACCGAGTGCAGCCACGGGTCGAATCCTACTTTACCACCATCAGGTAAATGTTGTTTCAGCCAAGCACTCAGGCTGACCTCGGGCCAAGGCACAGGTGTGAAATCGCCCGCTACCTGCGCTTTGACCTGTGTTCGATAGCGCCCGTCGACAAAAACCCCGGCGACCTTGGATAAAACAGCACAAAATCCAGCAGATCCGGTGAACCCTGTTAACCACGCAAGACGCTCGTCCCTTGGCGCAACGTATTCGCCTTGATGGGCATCTGCGCGTGGGACCAGAAAACCGTCAAGCTCCTCATTCGAAATCTCGTCCCGCAATGCAGCCAGCCGTGGGGGGCCTTGGTCAGGTCGCGCGGTCGCCGCAAATGACTGAAACATTGGGGGTCTCCTTTAAATCTAATGTGTTGGAAACTGAGGGGTACTCGGCAAAAAGTCCAGATTGAGATACTGACATGCATCAAAATTTGGGCGTATTTGACTGCCAAATATAAGCGCCTGACCCATGTTAGGTAAGCTCGCGGTCATCTTTCTTTCTTGTGCCAACAGATCGTTCGCCTGTAGTCGCGCAACCAGTTAAAAAGGCAGCAAAACTAAGGAAAATAAGTCACAGACAAGAAAGATTCAACTCGCCCGTTTCATCCCCATGACACGTGCTCGAGCACGCGGGTCGCTGTCGAAAAGTGCAGCCAGCTGTTCGGTCATGGCCCCTGCAAGTTGTTCGACATCGGTGATCGTGACGGCGCGGTCATAATACCGCGTCACGTCATGGCCGATGCCGATGGCCAGCAATTCCACCATTTGGCGTTTTTCCACCATAGCGATCACGTCCCGCAGGTGCTTCTCCAGATAATTTGCCGGGTTGACACTGAGGGTAGAGTCATCAACTGGGGCACCATCAGAGATCACCATCAGAATTTTCCGTGCTTCACGACGTGCCAGCATTCGCCGATGCGCCCATTCCAGTGCCTCACCGTCGATGTTTTCCTTTAGCAGGCCTTCCTTCATCATCAGGCCAAGGTTGGGTCGCGCCCGCCTCCAAGGTGCATCAGCACCTTTGTAGATAATGTGGCGGAGGTCGTTCAAACGTCCGGGCTGTTGTGGGCGGCCGTCATTCAACCAAGCTTCCCGCGCCTGTCCACCTTTCCAGGCGCGTGTGGTAAAGCCCAAAATCTCAACTTTTACGTTGCACCGTTCCAGTGTCCGCGCAAGAACGTCGGCGCAAATTGCAGCGATCGAGATCGGACGGCCACGCATCGAACCCGAATTGTCCAAAAGCAACGTGACGACAGTATCGCGGAATTCGGTATCTTTCTCGACCTTGAAGCTTAGCGGCGTGGTCGGGTTTGCAACAACACGGGCTAGGCGGCCAGCGTCCAGAATACCTTCTTCGCGGTCGAATTCCCAGCTGCGGTTCTGCTGAGCCTGCAAGCGGCGTTGCAACTTGTTCGCCAACCGGCTGACGGCTCCCTTAAGCGGCTCAAGCTGTTGGTCAAGATAAGCCCTTAACCGCTCTAGCTCGGCAGGTTCTGCCAAATCTTCAGCAGCGATTTCTTCGTCATAGGTATTCAAATAAACCTTGTAGTCCGGATCAGCTTCGGAAGCCGGTGGTGGAGCAGGCGGTTCCAACGGTGCTTCACCGTCGGGCATCTCGGCTTCCTCTCCCATTTCATCCTCGGCCATCTCATCCATCGAGACCTGAGCCTGAGACTGATCTTGCTGCTCTTCCTGCGTCTGTTCTGGATTTGCGTCGGCGTCTTGTTCGTCCTGATCATCTTGACCGGTGCTGTCTGGATCAGGTTGCTCTTCAGCATCATCTTCAGCCTGGTCTTCCTGCTCGTCATCCAATTCATCGGGGTCTTCGCCCAATTGGTCGCCATAACCCAGATCTTTGATCATCTGCCGTGCGAACTTCGCGAATTCGGTCTGATCCGAGAGAATGTCCTGCAAGTTGTCCAAAGTGCCGCCGGCTTGTTCTTCGATAAAGCCGCGCCACAGGTTCATTATGTTTTCTGCCGCAGGAGGCAAATCGCGCCCTGTTGCGAGATGCCTGATCAGATACCCCGCAGCAACCGACAGTGGTGCGTCGGCAGGCTGCTTGCATTGGTCATAACCTCGACGGATCGCTTCGTTGCCGATTTTGACGTCGATATTCGACGCCGTACCGGGCATATCGCGGGCGCCCATAGCCTCGCACCTGGCAACTTCCATTGCCTCGTACAAATCACGGGCCATGTCACCCGGAGGCGCATAGCGAGCATGGGTCGCGTCGTCGTGGTACTTACGCTGCAATGCAAGGGCGTCGGCGGTTCCTCTGGCCAACAACACCTCTTCGCGCGTCATTCGGCGGCTAACCTGGGGCAGGCGCATCGACTCGCCCGACATACCAGACGGGTCAACCGTATATGTGACCGAAAGCTCGGGATCATCGGCCATGACCTTGGTGGCTTCGGCCAACGCTCTCTTGAAAGGATCGGCAGGGTTGTCGTTCGGTTTGCTCATATGTCGGCCCCTGCTTCTTTCAACGTTGTTTCGTCGGTCGCCAAACGCGCTAGTACATCGACATGTACATCAAGCGCATCAATCACCTTATATCCGGGTTTTTGACCATCAAATGCGAGATTCAAATCTGTTCCTGCTAATACAATCGCATCAGCTCCGAGATCATCCACCATTCGACGACCAGCGTCCAAAAACAGCTCGCGATTCTGATCTGAGCAGCGACCCTCAACAGCCATATCCTGATAGATCTGTCCCAAAGTCTCAATCTCGTCTTCAAAAGTCAAAGCACGCGTTTGTTGGAGCTGGCCATAAAGTTTGGTCTGCATCACGACACGAGTACCTAAAAGCCCCACAGTGTCATAACCCTTTGAGGCAAAGTAACCGTCCAAAGGTTTCACGGCTGAGATCATCGGCAACGATGAGCGTTTGACGGTTTCATCATAGCAAAAATGTCCTCCCAGCGAGGTAATTGCAACGCAGTCAGCTCCTGCAGCCTTGAGTCGGTTTATTAGCTCCGAATAGACTTTGGCCTGTTTGACTTTTTCATCAGCCAAACTGTTTCGGATCAATTCTTGAACGTCCGCATGCACAATGGTCAAATCCAGTGATCGACCTCGCGAAGCCACCGCAGTACTCAGCCGTTGATAGTACACTACTGTCGCTGCAACTCCAATTCCGCCGATTAAGCCAATATGCACGGCGGCCTCCTGTTACCCCAAGCTCGCGCTGGCCGCGCTTTCCGGCAGCTCTTCATCAAAGCATCGCTGATAGAACTCTGCCACGGTTTGGCGTTCCAGTTCGTCACATTTGTTCAGAAAGGACAGACGGAAGGCGTAGCCCACGTTGCGAAAGATTTCGGCGTTTTGCGCCCAATTAATGACCGTACGGGGGCTCATAACCGTAGACAGGTCTCCGTTCATGAAAGCGGTTCGCGTCAAATCAGCGACGGTCACCATCTGGCTAACAGTTTTTCGGCCCTTTTCGGTATTATAGTTTGGTGCTTTGGAAAGCACGATCATCGTCTCGGCGTCGTGACTGAGATAGTTCAAGGTCGAGACCAACGACCAACGGTCCATCTGAGCTTGGTTGATTTGCTGTGTGCCGTGATACAGGCCGGTGGTGTCGCCCAAGCCCACCGTGTTTGCTGTGGCGAACAGGCGGAAGTTCGGGTTCGGCGTAATGATTTCATTCTGATCAAGAAGGGTTAGCTTCCCATCATGCTCCAACACGCGCTGGATCACGAACATTACATCGGCGCGCCCTGCATCGTATTCATCAAAGACAATCGCCACTGGATTGCGCAAAGCCCAAGGCAGAATACCTTCATGGAATTCAGTGACCTGTTTGCCATCGCGTAGCTTGATCGCGTCTTTACCGATTAGGTCGATACGGCTGATATGACTGTCCAGGTTCACACGAACTGCAGGCCAGTTCAAACGCGCGGCCACTTGTTCAATGTGGGTCGACTTACCAGTGCCATGGTAACCTTGGATCATCACCCTGCGATTGTGCGCAAAGCCAGCCAGAATCGCCAATGTGGTTTCAGGATCGAATTTATAGGTATGGTCAATGACGGGCACGCGGTCGCTTGCTTCTGCGAAACCTTTGACAGTCATATCGCTGTCAATACCAAACACCTCACGGACCGAGATATCTTCGGTCGGTTTTGCGTTGATGTCGATCGATCCGTCAGCCATGCGCCTAGTCCTTATCCTTTGGCCCGTTCAGGGAGTTTGAACCTGTGTGTGGTGCAACATATTGCGGGGAAGGGCAAGGGAAAGCGGCGCATTCGACATAGTGACTGTAAGCTGACCTGATCCACGAGTTACGTCGTTTGGGTCGATTGCTCTTGAACACCTGTTAAAATTGCTTTCTTTGCCGTAATGCAACTTAAACGGAAATTTTCTGTGTACTCTATGCGTTCAACAAAAGCGGCCTTACAAAGGATTTCTTTCGACTCCAACGCTCTTTTTTGGTGCGCATTGATTATTGTTGCGACCTCGCTGAGGCTTTTTCATTTGGGAAGTGAAAGCTTGTGGAATGATGAGCTTGCCAGCTGGGCGTTCAGTAAAGTTGACTCCTTGGGCCAAGTTATTGAGTTGACAAAAAGAGACGTCCACCCTCCGGTTTATCAAGTTTTTCTTTATTTTTGGATCAAACTTGCTGGCGACACCGAGATCGCGTTACGGTTGCCAGCTGCAATTGCTGGTGTGTGGGCCGTAGCGTTTTTGCTATTGTTGGGTCGGCGCCTTTACACACCACAGGTCGCCGGGCTTTCGGCATTATTGCTCGCAGTTTCATGGACCCCGATATACTACTCACAAGAAGGCCGGGCCTACAGCCTTTTGATGCTAGGCGCGATTGCGACAAGCTATTACTGGGTGAAAGTATTTTTTGAAACACGCTACTGCGGTCAAAAAGTACGGCCATACGATGTTGTATGTCTCGCCGTGTGGTCCGTTGCAATGGTCTACCTGCATTACTTTGGCGTTTTACTTGTTGGTATACAGGTTTTAGGAGCCTTTTTTATCGGATGGAGACACAGAGAGTTACAACTTTCTGCTTTTGCTTTATCGCTGGTGGTTTTGATATCTTTCGCTCCCTGGGTTCCAGTAATGCTATCGCATAGCGGCAAGGAAATGTCGCATCTTGCCGCGCCGAATTCCTGGGCGGCATTGCAAGATTTTATGAAATTTGCCTTTGATCGGACAAATGCTTTCTCTGTGATACCTGTACTGGCAATTCTGTCTTTTCCAGTATTGTTGTGGACGCAGAAAACACCAGAAGGTCCAGAAGTTTCTGGATTTGTAGCGAATTACCGGGACTTACTCCTAGTGCTTTGGTTTGTTTTACCATTTCTTATGGCGTTGGTGATTTCTCATTTGATAACGCCAGTCTGGCATAAGCGAAATCTGATAATAGTCGTTCCACCAATCTATTTAATGGTTGCAGCTTCCATTTGGTCGCTTCCCAAACGATCAGTCACCACTGTCCTATCTGTTTTGGTTCTGCTTTCAGCATTCTACAGCGTCGGATTCAAAGGTAGGTATTACAGCAAGACAAAAAAGACGCAATTTAGAGAAGCCATTGAATTTGTTTGTGAAAGATACAAAAGAGAGCCAGTGCTTTTTTATGCGTTGGAGGCACGCTATCTGGAATACTACGACGATGAATGTGATTTGGCAGAAAAGTTGGTTGGGCCATTCGGATCTGCTGGAGACGTTCAAAACGTCAAGCAATTGCTCAGTGAAATGGATGTTGAACGGTTTTGGTACATAAGCGCGCACAGAAAGCCTAACCCAGTGTTTCTGCAATACTTGAGCGATAATTTTGATGAGATAGAGGCAAAAGAACATCGTGGGACCCGCAGCATTCTGATGCAGCGAAGAAAGTCTATGGGTGTTTCTGCAATATCATCCGGTGATCAGAACGGTTTTGGATTTTCCAATTAGAAAATTACTCTGATGGCTGAACAGCCAAGAGATACCGCAGTTTAGTCGTGAACGGAAAAGCAGGTTTGTTGTAGTGAGGCGTTGAATCCTCTGGTGGTACTTTGGAATTGGTGTGGCCAATGAAAACCGCCACGTTCGCGTCAAAGCAACTTGCCAAGCGGAAAATTACTTCGGAAAAGTAACTGTTTAGGATATATCTGACGTCCGAAAAAAGCCACCGGCCGAGGTGATGCTTTGAAGTGTGTCCACCTCAACAACACCTATTCTGAAAGCTCTTATCGCGCTTGAAATATTGCGCCAACCTTAGCCGGCGGTCCGATTTTTCAATGAATGGGAACAGATAAGTGATGGAGTTGCAGGCAAACCGACGGGGTCTTCTGATCGACTCATGAAGTTTGCCATGTCGCTTTTTTGTAACATGAAAGGCAGTCAAGAATTCCAATCGAATGGTTTTTCTTCAACGAGAATTAAAATTCATAAAATAATATATCTTATAGAATTGCGCACCCTATCGCGTAAGGTGTTGGTGCAGGCATTTTGCAAAGAATCTGGGTGAAGAGTACATGAAAGCCAAAGTCATGAGCGGTGTCTCAACCCAGTCTTACGCTGGGTTTATCAGCTTAATTTTGCTGAATGCTAAAAGGGTTAGCTGATGCCGTTTGACGCAACGCTACATACTGTGAACACCACTGGTGGCGGAGATCTGGTTGTACAAGGCTCGACTACGCCCGCGATTATCTCCGGTCTGACTGTGTCGTTTGATGGGGGCGTAACTTTCCAGCCTTATACGTATTTGGGGCAAGGCAACTACCGCGGATCAGGCGAATCCGGTGAATTCATTCAGGTAGGTGGTCAAATCTATGCTTGGGATACTGACAATCCCACAGGCCCAATGACCACGGGTAACTGGCAAATTGGTGAAACTGAACTTGATCCAACGGACCCACCCTGTTTTGTAGCAGGAACTTTGATCGAGACGGAGTCAGGCCCACGTGCGGTCGAAGATTTGGTCGTTGGTGACAGGGTCTGCGTTTCAAACGATGAAACTTTGCCGATTGTTTGGGTCGGGAAGAAAACCCTTAACGCAGATGTTCTACGCGCAAATCCGAAATTCAGGCCTGTTCACATTCGGCGTGATGCGCTCGGACCAGGACTTCCTAACAGGGATTTATTTGTATCGCCACAGCACAGGATCGTGCTGGATGGCTGGCGGGCCGAACTTTTGTTTGGTGAGCCGATGGTTTTTTCAGCCGCGGTTCATTTGGTCAATGACAATACGATCCGGCAGGTGCAGCCGGCTGCACCGGTGGAATACTATCATATCGCATGCCCGCGGCACGCGATATTAAGATCTCATGGTTTAAAGAGTGAGAGTCTGTTTTTAGGTGGCAGGGCCTTAAATTCTTTTGACCGTTGTGACATCGAAGAATTACGAGCGCTGTTTCCAGAGCTAATTGGGCAAGAGACTGGTGCGCAACGTACTCGGCTACGCTGTCTCAAGCGCCCGGAGGTTATAGCCCTTCAAGGCATGCTCCCTCACTAAAGCAGATTACTTAAAGTTGCGGCTGTCCTTAATTTGATCCCAAGCCCAAACAACTTCTTGTAATTGTTCTTCCTGCGATCGATCGCCGCCGTTCATATCTGGATGCAGAACTTTGATTAGCTTTTTATAGGCTTTGCGGACTTCGGCTTTGGTCCAGCTGTCGTTTGCGTCCAGTATCTCTATTGCACGGCGTTCGGTTGGGGGCAGCCGGCGGCCGCCTCCACCGGCGGTACGCCCAGGATTTTTTGTCGCATTTGCACCTAAAACCTGATGCGGGTCTTCAATGCCCAACCGGGCCCAAGCGCGTGCTTCGGGGTCTCCCATTGGCTTGGTTTCGCGCTCCCACACTTTGTCCTTTGATCGCTGAGCATTCAACTCAGCCTCGGTTGTGCCGTCAAAGAAGTTCCACTTTTGGTTATATTCACGCACATGCTGTTGGCAGAACCAATAGAAATCATCCAGAACATCCGGCGCCTTGGGTGCACGAAACTTTCCCGCCTCTTCGCATCCCTCGTGATCGCAGATTCGGGTTGAAGTCTCGGACGCACCCGACATGCCCCGACGCCCGCGCGGTTTCTTTTTCTTAGCGCTGGATACGGACATATCGAATCCAAACGGGTCTGATTTTTCCATTGGCCTGCTCCTGAGAACGCGTCTTTTCGACTCGGAGGCAGCAGTTTAACGTAAGGGCCAGAGAGTAGAAGAGGGAAGCGGCAAAATTTTTTGCTGCCAAGCAAAAAAATGAGCATTACTGACGAAATTCGCGCTCGCTTACAGGCGACTTTTGACCCAAGCGAGCTGGATGTGATCGATGACAGTGAAAGCCACAGAGGCCACGCAGGGTTTCGAGAAGGTGGCGAGAGCCATTTCAATGTCCGCATTCGCTCTGAGGCGTTTCAAGGTCAATCACGTGTCGCCCGTCATCGAGCCGTACACGCCGCGCTCGGGGACGTGGTTCCGCGCATTCATGCGCTGGCCTTGGACATCGATGTTTGAGAGGCTGGGTGAGAAACTCTATCGGAAAGGCGACGATCTGCATTAATCCAGTCGCTTGTACATAAAAGTTGTTGGTTCCAGCCTGTCGTCAAATGGATTTCGGCAATAATCCGGCACTTCTCCGGCGATTTCGAATCCCATGGTCTGGTAAAGCATGCGCGAAGGATCTGAACTGCGCGTGTCGAGAACCAACAGGGTTCTTTTCAATTCGGATGCTCGCTTTATCAGTGCCGTCATTAATGACCGCCCCACTCCTCTACGTCTTGCGTTGGGATTCACCAACAATTTGGCCACATCTGCGCGGTGTGTTTGATTAGGCATTCCGGCCGGGATCAACTGTACCGTGCCGACGATTCCGCCGCTATCATAGGCAACAAAAAGATCCAGCGATTTTCTCACTAGGCCAGGTCGAACAGTGGCTTCCCAATATGTTCTGGCGTCATCCTGTGAAAACGGTAGAACGAACCCAATGCTTGCTCCGGTATGAACACACCCGTGCAGAATTTCAGTCAGATCATCCAACGCGGCGTCGAAAGACTTTTCAAAGAGCTGTGTAATCATATCAATACCATCATGTATCTAGCGCCTCTGGAGGCGTTTGTTTCAAACTTCGTTGGACCGGACAGGTGGTAGCGCAGACAATCTCCGGCACCGAGTTCATGGGCGATGCCATCAACATTCAAAATCAAGAATCCATCCAGAACTATCAGATGGTGCTCTTGCCCTGGTTTCGGAGGTGCATCGTAAGCAATAACCGTTTCGGGCGGTAAGTGACATTCCAGAACCTCGCCGGTTAGCCCAGTTGCTGGCGGTGAAACCGACTTGCGGGTGAACCCCGTCTCGGGGTCTCGCCATTCAGGCTGCTTGTCAAAAGGCACGCGCGGGGCAAAGCTGTCTTCAACCATCATTAGCAATCGGGACATTGGCAGTTCAAATACTGCGCACAGTCTTCCCAGAGTTTCAGCGGTCGGACTGACGTCGCCCTTTTCCATGCGCGACAATGTAGCTCGGCTGATATCGCTAAGTGCGGCGAGTTGCTCGAGTGACCAGCCACGTGATTTGCGTAATTCGCCAAGCCGTGAGGCCAATCTATTAGAAAGTGAATCTTGCATATCTCAAAAATGGGAATCATGTTCGCATTCGAGATTATTGATTAAAAATAATAAATATACAACAAAAAAAGGGTGCAGAAAACTGCACCCTAATGGTACTGATAACTACCTTTGGTTCATTTCCAACCAACTTCGTTGAAAATCTTCTGAGCTTCGGGGATGTTCTTTGCAACATCTGACAAGCTTACTTCATCAGCTTTGAACTCGCCCATTTGTTTGACTGAGTCCGCAAGTTCAACGCTCGCGACGGCCGGAAATTCATCATTCCCAGCCGAAAAGTATTGCTGTGCCTGATCACTTGCGAGGTATTCCAGAAAAAGGACCGCATTATCTTTATTCGGAGCATTTGCAGCCACACCTGCGCCGGACAAATTCATGTGCGCGCCATAGCTGTCCTGATTTGGAAACACGAAGCCGATCATATCGCGATCAGCTGATAGCCCCTTAACGTCTTTGCGGATCGCGCGCGCGAAGTAGTAAGTATTCGACACTGCAATTTCGCATTCGCCCGAGACTATGCCACGCAACTGATCGGTGTCTCCGCCTTGCGGTTTACGTGCCATGTTGGCAACAATGCCTTCGGCCCAGGATTTTGCAGCCTCTTGTCCTTCATGCGTAATTATCGAAGCAAGCAGCGTCTGGTTGTACGTGTTGCTGGAGGACCTAATGCAGACCAGCCCCTTGTATTCCGGTTTCGCCAGATCGGCATATGTGGTCGGGGGGTTCGACACGTTTTCTTTGTCAAAGAAAATGATACGGCCGCGTTGAGAAAATCCGAACCACTGGTTGTCGTTGTCCTGTAGATTTGCAGGGATGCGGTCTTCCAGAACCGAACTTTCAACGGATTGTAGAACGCCAGCATTCTTGGCCCGTTCCAACCGTGATGTGTCCACAGTCAACAATATATCAGCAGGCGAGTTTGCTCCTTCGGCCTCCATCCGGGCGATCAGTTCATCTGCCTTGCCTTCTATACGGTTGATAGTGACTCCTGTGGCCTCTTCAAAGTCTGTGTAGAGACGTTCATCGGTGTCGTAGTGGCGCGACGAATACAGGTTTAATTCGCCCTCGGCAAAGGCTGAGGCAGCGATCAAAGTCACCAAAGTTGCCGCGGCGCAGGTTGAGGATTTCAGCATAATCTGTCCCGATATTGAAAGGTGTCACGGGCAATAACCCGACTGATTTAGTCAATTAAACGATTCTGGGTGGGATGCAAGTAATTCTGACAAAAATACTAAGTCAAAGACCCAAGCCTATTTTTGCGGCTTGGCGGAAGAAATCTACCACCTCAAGCATGAGCTGAGAAATCAGAAACGCCCTCGGCTAACCATGCGCCGAGGGCCATACAAGCATCGGGAACTTTAAGCCATAACCCTAAATGCGGAGCGAATAGCGGCTCTCATAGCTTCCCGAGTTTCGGTTTCTTGTAAGTCCAGCCCGGCCATCACCAACTTGGAGCCGGGCGTAGTTGGAAGGCCTAACTTGTTGTTCACAACCGACAGGCCCGAGTGAAGCGATGACCGACCCAGCATCCCAACTGCAATTCCAGCTTCCACTGCAGCAATGACACCCGACACACTTTGGCTGGAATATACAACGCGGTAGGGCTTTCCCCGGCTGTTCAGAGAGTTGATAGCTGAGTCGCGCCACCAACAGGCGTGGTCAAACAAGGCAACCGGCAAGTTTTCTTCGGTTTGGAAATCGCGGGCTGCTGACGCCACCCAGCATGTAGGATCTTCAAAAAGAATCTCTTCGTGGTTACCCGGCTGTTCCACTTCATAAATCGCGAGGTCGAACAATCCCTTTTCAAGTGCCTCTGGGAAACCAGTACTTAAGGCACAGGTCACCTCTAACTCGACCCTTGGGTGTAAGCGGCTGAACGCGGCGATGATCTCCGAAAGTTTTGCTCTGCCATGGTCATCGGGGATCGCCAGTCGCAATTTGCCTGCAATGGTATTTTGGGACATGTCCTGCAAGGCTGCGTCCAGACGCGCAGTTACTTCCTGGGCAACGGGTAACAATCGATGGCCCGTGTCGCTTAGAACAATACCGCGACCATGTCTTTCAAAAACAGGTTGCCCGAGAATGGTTTCGAGCCGCTTGACCTGAAGAGAAGTGGCGGATTGGGATCTGTGAATCCGCACCGCGCCCTCTGTAACGCTGCCAGACTCTGCCACTGCAATGAAGGTGCGAAGCAGATCGCTGTCCAAGTTTTGCATTCGAAATTCCTATAGGAGAGATTTATACTATTTGTTTTACCAATGTCAGATCAACCACTAGGTTTCAAGGTCAGAGGAGTATCCCATGACCGATCAGACAGTTATCAGCCAACGATCAGGCAGGAAATTTTTGATATGGAGCTTGTGCCTATTGGCGACGATTGGCGCTGGTTTTGCTTGGCCCGAACATGCCGTGAGCGTCGTCAAGTTCGTAATCTGGGGATTGCTAGCAGTCGCCCCAATCGTCATTCCTGGCATATTCGTTGCGGCTTGGATCATTGCCAGCGGCGCGGATACGCACATTGCAGGCGCTTTCGAGGGAAGAACCCTGAAGACAGTTGTTGCAGCTTCGTTTATCGGAGCTATCACGCCGGTTTGTGGTGTTACCGTCTTGCCGCTTATGGCCGGGTTGTTAGCTGCAGGTGTTCCGCTTGCACCAATCATGGCGTTTTGGTTGTCATCTCCGATCACTGATCCAGCCATGCTTGCAACGACAGCCGCAACCCTTGGCTTTAGTTTTGCTGTCGGCAAAACAGTGGCTGCTTTTGGGTTGGGTTTATTCGGTGGTGCAGTGACCGGATTGTTCGCCCAGACGTCTTGGGCGCTGAATGCTTTACGGGATAATGGTTTGGCGCGCCAACTTAGCGTCGGCAGATGTGGCGACGATAGAACTTTCGACCCCTGGATCTGGAATACCGAAGCGCGTCGACGGTCCTTCGCCGCTCAATTCTGGGCCACATCCCGACTTATCCTGATCTGCTTAGTTCCGGCATTCGCCGCCGAGTATGCATTGAACGCCGCTTTAACCCCCGGAGTTTTAGCTGCTTACGTCGGAGAGGATCAATGGTGGGCTGTACCTGCCGCAGTGTTTGTCGGCGCGCCAGCTTATATCGATGGATATGCGGCTTTGCCGCTCACGCGTGGATTGATTGAAAACGGGATGTCCGAAGGCGCGGCAATGGCCTTTTTGATCTCAGGTGGTGTCGTGAGTATCTGGGGCGCAATGGCTATCGCCCCTGTGCTAAAGTTGAAACCGTTTCTTTTATACCTACTGCTTGCGGTACTGGGCTCTGTCGCAGCAGGATATTTATTTGGATGGATGGTCTGAATTCATTTTGAAACGGCAGCCAATCGTTCAAGGAAGACTGCGTAACCAGATCCTCGATGTTCGTTGGCCAGAACAAAAAAACCGCGCTTGGATGCGCGGTTTTTTGTTCTGTGATTTGTTCTCAGCCTTGGCGCGCTTTGAACTTACGCTGCGTCTTGTTGATCACGTAGACGCGGCCTTTGCGACGCACAACCCGGCAGTCACGGTGCCGATTCTTGAGCGAGCGGAGCGAGTTCTTGACCTTCATGGCCTGTCTCCAATCTGCGGCGCCTTCATCAAGGACGTGGCCAGCGCCTGGGTTAGCGGGTGTCCCGAGTCAGACCCGAAACAGTGAACACAATGGTGGGCGGTACAAGGATCGAACTTGTGACCCCTTCGATGTCAACGAAGTGCTCTACCGCTGAGCTAACCGCCCACGAACCATAGCGAGACTGCCCCATAACGAAATGGGGCGCGGAACCCCGCGCCGGTAGCGGGGTCTATAAAAGGAGTCGTTAGGGGGATCAAGGGGTTTGGAAGAACTATTTTCCGGTCTATGTTCAACGCGAAGAAGGAGAGACTATGCCGACCGAAGCTTACAATTTGGTTATGCCGGAGAAACTGAGTTCATGCGCAGTTTTTGCATCCCCGCATAGTGGTCGGGACTATCCTGCGGCGTTTCTGGACCGCTCGGTTCTGAATTATAAAACGATTCGATCGTCAGAAGATGCGTTTGTTGATCAACTGTTCGACAGCGCCCCCCGGCATGGCGCACCGTTTCTTACGGCTGCAATGCCACGCGCTTATCTGGATTTGAACAGAAATGCGGACGAGCTGGACCCGGCTTTGATACAAGGGGCCCGGAGGCAGGGGCACAATCCCCGGGTCGCATCGGGTCTGGGCGTGATTCCCCGCGTGGTGGCCAACGGTCGTGTGATTTACAATGGAAAAATCACTATGGATGAGGCGCGTTTGCGCATCGATAATTATTGGCGACCGTATCATGCGTGTCTCAAATCTCTGCTATCAGAGGCGCATCAAATATTTGGGCAAGCCATACTTATCGACTGTCATTCAATGCCGCATGAAGCCGTAGCAATTTCAGGTACAGGGCAGTCCAAACGACCCGAGATTGTTCTGGGGGATCGGTTTGGAGCCTCGGCGTCGGGGACAATCGTGGACCAGATCGAGTCCGCTTTTGCGTCCGCCGGATTGAATGTTGCGCGAAACACACCTTTTGCCGGAGCCTATGTGACTCAGACCTACGGGCGCCCGGGGCGACACCAGCACGCGATTCAGGTCGAAATTGATCGTTCATTGTACATGGATGAGGAACGGATCGAGCCTAACCAAAACTTTCACGCGTTCCGAACTTTAATGGATTTAGTAATTTCTGAAATTGCCGGTATCGGTTCAGAACCTGCGCGGTTGGCCGCAGAATAATTTTCAACGCAACGCGCGGCCTTTTACAATAGCATCAGTGCCGAACCTTTTTCGGATTTCATCGGTTGCTCGTTCGGCCTGCGATCTGCGGGCCGCGCCAGGGTCAAGCAAATCGCCTGAAATGTCTGCCTGATCCTCAGGGCACAGATCAGAAAGGCCACAACCCAATAAACGATACGGGCCTTGGTCACCAACTTGATCAAACAAGCCGCGCGCAGTTCGATAAATGCGATCTGCAATTTGCGTTGGATCGCGCAGTGAAACACGCCGCGTTATCAGCTTGTGGTTTGCTTGCTTTAGTTTCAATGTCACCACACGCCCTGCCAATCCTTTGGCCTTAGCCCTGTCAGCAACCTTTTCAGACATACGCCATATATGACCGTCCAAGATTTCGATACTGGCCGTGTCTTCAAAAAACGTCGTCTCATTACTGATGGATTTCATTGGTTCGTGGGCCGAGACACGGCGCTTATCTTGACCGCGAGCCAAATGCCATAAACGGTATCCCATGGACCCAAACCGAGCTGTTAACGCTTCCTGATCCCAACGCAAAAGGTCGGAAAAGGTGCGAATTCCCGCACGATCCAACGACTCTTGCGCCGCCGGACCTATGCCCCAAATCAAGCGCACGGGCTTATCGTGTAAGAAATCAGCCGTTTCAGCCTTGCCAATAATTGAGAACCCCCGGGGTTTGTCCAGATCAGACGCGACCTTTGCCAAGAACTTGTTATGTGACAGGCCAATAGATCCGGTTACTCCGAGCTCTTCTTTCATGCGTTTAACAAGTCGTGCCAACATCACCGCTGGCGGCGCCCCGTGCAGGCGCTCTGTACCGGAAAGGTCTAGAAACGCCTCGTCCAGAGACAGCGGCTCGACGATCGGTGTCAACTCATCCATCATCTTGCGGATTTCGCGGGAAACTTCGGCATAGGCTGACATTCGCGGTTTTATGACCACTGCATCTGGGCAAACTTGAAGCGCTTTGAACATGGGCATAGCAGAACGCACACCCCGAATCCGAGCCACATAGCATGCGGTCGACACCACTCCGCGTTTTCCGCCCCCGATAATAACCGGTTTGTCTGCCAGCTCCGGGTTGTCTCGTTTCTCGACCGAGGCATAAAAAGCATCGCAATCCATATGCGCAATGGATAAGTCAAATAGCTCGGGATGAGTTTTGACGCGAGGGCTGCCGCAGGAAGGGCAACGGCGTTCCTCAGCTAGTAAAGTCAGGCAATCTCGGCAAATTCCGGGCATAAAAGTCCCCACGCGGTCCACGAATGGGCAGGGCGTTTCTTATAGCACCGTTTCCGGACGATCAAAGGGCCATCGTTTGAGTTACTCTTTGTGAAAGAAGACCCCCCGCGACTTTGCGGGGGGAGGTAACGAACCTCAGGAAGAACTGGTTCGTTGGGGGAGTGTCTCACCCCTAAATTCGCCGATAAGACTTGTTTTCGATAGAACGAAGGCGCGCGGCAATAAACTCGCTTTTTGAATGTGTGTTTTCAGGCACAGAGACGATTTGGTACAGAACCAATGAATATTGACGTAAGGTCAAGCCGTTGCAATCGAAACCTGAGGTTATTTCAGCCCGAATCCCTGGACAGTTCAGTGCCGTGTCAAGGAATTTAACTCGTTCAGAACCGCTTCGGCCGCAGATTTTGGGTCCTCTGCCTGATAGATCGGACGGCCTATAACGATGTGATCAGCGCCATCACTAATCGCAGTTGCAGGAGTGGCCACGCGTTTCTGATCTCCAAGTGATGTTCCGGCGGGTCTTACGCCGGGCGTAACGATCAAGCGATTTTTGGCCTGAGGCAGTGCTCGGATCAGGGCGGCCTCTTGTGGGCTGGCAATTACGCCATCGGCGCCGGCCTCTAACGCTTTCGCCGCCCGTTCAACGACAAGCTCTCGCACGTCGCCTGGTTTGATCAGACTGGCATCCAGATCTTCGCGGTTCAGTGAAGTCAGGATTGTGACGGCGAGGATCTTCAAATCTTTTCCCGAGGTGCCTTCCTTTGCAGCACGGACAACATGAGGGTCGCCGTGAACGGTAAGGAAGTCCAAATCAAACTGTGCCAACCCGCGTACTGCGGTTTCGACTGTGTTGCCGATGTCGAACAGCTTCATGTCCAGAAAGATACGCTTGCCATGATCCTGCTTCAGTTCGTTGGCCAATGCCAATCCGCCGCCTGTCAGCATCCCCAGTCCGATTTTGTAGAATGATACACTGTCGCCCAAGCGTTCAGCCATAGCCAGCCCTTGCAGGGCATTCGGGACATCAAGGGCTACGATCAGGCGGTCATCTGACATTGCGTTCGGGCTCCTATTTGGCAAACGTCTGCGTCCTAGCTGTTTCGGGCGCTCGTGTCCATGCGTGACCAATCAAAGGAACAACTGTCCAGAACTAGCGTCTGTGTTATGTTGCGAGACATGTAAATTGGAATAAAGAAAGAAATAACATGAAAAAGCTATTGGTTCTGGGGGCGGCTGTTGCTTTGACGGCCTGCGATGACTCTGCACCGAGCGATGAGGCCGTCGCAGCCCCGCCTGAGCCAACTTCAGACGACTTGATGTTGGTACGCGGCTATCGGTCGACGGACGACCAATGCCAACTGACTGGGGAAACCTCGTTTACCGTAAATTTTCTGGATGATGCAGCTGATCTTGTGTCTTGCCCTTCGGGTAGCGAAGCGGCGCAGTCGCTGGTGGCTGCGTACAACGCGCGGCAGTTGGCAGAAACCGGTGGCTACACTGTCTACACGGTGCCACGTCGCTGATTGGATCAGTACTTTGGTCCGGTGTACAAATGACCTCGGCGGATAATCACAATCGCGTTGATGGCGATAAGGGCGATACTCGTCAGTTCCAAAATCCAATTCATCCGAATGGATTGAATTTCAGTGTTCAAAAACTCATCAAAATGATGGAATCCCGCCGCGCGTATCAGGATAAAACAAATCAGAATAATCAAACCGATCAAGGCAAGGCCAACGGCCCGTAGATGCTGTCTTAGCGCCCAAAGGCTAAAGATGGCGATGTTAAAACCGGTCAACACAATGGCTACAATAAAGATGAACTGAACAGCGCGCCGTTCTTCGTACCAGCCTTGCATCTGTGATAGGCATCGGCCACCAGCCGTCAAGGCAGATTGAAGATCTAGCTGTTTGTTTATCATTAACGCAAACAATACAATGCCCAGCGTTGCCCAAAACACGCGAACAGTACCTTCAGGATGTCGAGGGCTCGCCACAAGACACAACACTGCTGTGAGGCCATAGGCGGCGACAGTCACCCATCCCAGCACGCTGGGATCACCAATGACGGGGGACCAGTCATCGGCAATGCACGCCCCAAGATTGTCGGTTACGCTCATGCTATCTTTGGATCAGTGCCGCCACTGCAGCGCTGCGACATTAATTTGCAAAAGATCATATGCTCGTATTTGCCCCATGTTTCCATCTCAACTTAGCGATCCGGGGATAATGACGAAAGAGGTCTTGATTCCCTACCGTTATTTACCAAATTGAACTTGAGGCCCATATCGACGCGTGCCGCCAAGCGGGCGCAGCCAACAGGGCGCTTGATAAAAGGAGAATGGAATGGACTTGAATAAGTTCACCGAGCGGGCACGGGGATTCGTGCAAGCAGCGCAGACAATAGCGCTGCGCGAGGGGCACCAGAGATTGGCACCCGAACATATTTTGAAAGCATTGATGGATGACGATCAGGGGCTGGCGAGCAATCTGATCACACGCGCAGGCGGGGCGCCCACGCGGGTGGTTGAAGCGCTAGACGCTGCTATGGCAAAGATCCCCCAGGTCAGTGGTGACGCAGGCCAGGTTTACATGGATGGGCAAACCGCCAAAGTGTTGGACGAGGCTGAGAAAATCGCCACCAAAGCGGGTGACAGCTTTGTGCCCGTTGAACGCGTTTTGATGGCGCTTTGCATGGTGAAGTCCAAGGCGAAGGACGCGTTGGAAGCCGGTGCCGTATCCGCCCAGAAACTGAACGAGGCGATTAACGATATTCGAAAGGGACGTACCGCGGACTCGGCGTCGGCAGAAGAAGGCTATGACGCCCTCAAGAAATATGCACGCGACCTGACCGAAGCCGCAGCCGAAGGCAAGATCGACCCAATCATCGGACGTGACGAAGAAATTCGCCGCTCGATGCAGGTTCTGTCGCGCCGCACCAAAAACAACCCGGTTCTTATCGGTGAACCTGGTGTCGGTAAAACTGCGATCGCAGAAGGGATGGCCTTGCGCATCGTCAACGGTGATGTTCCTGAGTCTCTTAAGGAAAAAAAGTTGCTTGCGCTCGACATGGGCGCGTTGATCGCTGGCGCAAAATATCGTGGTGAGTTCGAAGAACGCCTAAAGGCAGTTCTGACCGAGGTCACCGAGGCCGCGGGTGAGATCATCCTGTTCATCGACGAAATGCATACGTTGGTTGGTGCCGGGAAATCCGACGGCGCGATGGATGCTGCCAACCTGATTAAGCCCGCATTAGCTCGGGGTGAGTTGCACTGTATCGGCGCAACCACGCTGGATGAGTATCGGAAATACGTTGAAAAAGACGCGGCACTCGCACGTCGGTTCCAACCCGTAATGGTACAGGAACCGACCGTCGAGGACACAATCAGCATTCTTCGTGGTATCAAGGAAAAATACGAACTGCACCACGGCGTACGCGTTTCAGACTCGGCTTTGGTTTCGGCCGCGACGCTGTCCCATCGCTATATCACGGACCGCTTCTTGCCAGACAAAGCCATCGACCTTGTTGATGAGGCAGCGTCGCGTCTGCGGATGGAGGTTGACTCCAAGCCAGAGGAACTTGACCAACTGGATAGGCAGATTCTGCAGATGCAGATCGAGGAAGAGGCGCTGAAGCTAGAAGATGACGCTGCTTCGAAGGATCGTTTGGATACTTTGCAAAAAGATCTGGCTGATCTGCAGGAACAATCCGCGGAGATGACAGCTCAGTGGCAGGCTGAACGCGATAAGTTAGCGGGCGCCCGTGATCTGAAAGAGCAGCTCGAAAAGGCGCGGGCAGATCTGGAGATTGCAAAGCGTGAAGGCAACCTCGCCAAGGCGGGTGAGCTGTCTTATGGTGTCATTCCCGAGCTTGAGAAAAAGCTGACCGAGGCAGAGAATGCCGAAAGCAACGCCATGATGGCCGAAGAAACCGTGCGTCCTGAACAGATCGCCTCGGTGGTCGAGCGCTGGACAGGTATCCCTACCTCGAAAATGCTGGAAGGCGAGCGCGAGAAGTTGCTGCGGATGGAAGATGATCTGCATTCCCGCGTGATCGGTCAGGACGCGGCGGTAACTGCTGTTGCCAACGCCGTGCGCCGCGCTCGTGCTGGTTTGAACGACGAGAACCGCCCGCTGGGTTCGTTCCTGTTCCTTGGTCCGACTGGCGTGGGCAAAACTGAACTGACCAAGGCTGTAGCGAACTTTCTATTCGACGACGACAACGCGATGGTGCGAATCGACATGTCCGAGTTCATGGAAAAGCACGCCGTCGCCCGCCTGATCGGGGCCCCTCCGGGCTATGTCGGCTATGACGAAGGCGGAGTGCTGACCGAAGCCGTGCGGCGCAGGCCATATCAGGTTGTGCTGTTTGATGAGGTGGAAAAGGCGCACCCGGATGTGTTCAACGTGCTTCTGCAGGTTCTGGACGATGGGGTTCTTACCGATGGTCAAGGCCGCACTGTGGACTTCAAGCAGACGCTGATCATCCTGACGTCGAACCTTGGGTCTCAGGCACTCAGTCAGCTGCCCGAAGGCGCGGACAGTGCGCAGGCAAGGCGCGACGTGATGGATGCTGTCCGGGCGCATTTCCGGCCGGAGTTCCTGAACCGTCTGGACGAAACGATCATCTTTGACCGACTTAAGCGGGCTGATATGGATGGCATCGTCGATATCCAGATGGCACGCCTGCAGAAACGTCTGGCCGCCCGCAAGATCGAGCTGGCTTTGGATGATAGTGCCAAGGAATGGCTGGCCAATGAAGGGTATGATCCGGTCTTTGGTGCTCGTCCTTTGAAACGCGTTATTCAGCGCGCCTTGCAGAACCCGCTGGCAGAAGCTTTGCTGGCCGGTGAGATCAAGGATGGAGAAACCGTTCCCGTGACAGCCGGAGCAGAAGGCCTAATTATCGGTGACAGGATGGGTACATCTGATCGCCCACGTCCCGATGATGCAGTCGTGCATTAATTTTGAAACACTTAGCATCAAGAGACCCGTCTATTAGGCGGGTCTTTTTTATGACTGCATGCTAATGATCGCGGAACTCTCGGCTTTTGCGCAAAGCTCGCAATTCTTCAGGGGACATTTTGGGGCCGGTTTTGGTTAGATGTGGTGGGGTGGAGGCCCGATCAAGTTGCGCATTCGCTTTTGAGGCCGCTATAGCCAAATCCTCGCGCAGTTTCTGGTATCCCAAAACCCCTCCTGCGCACTGCAGGCTATACGTCCAGACGCCAATCAACATGATAGCGACCGACAGACCAATCAGAGACCAGACAGGCCGTACGGCCGCAGTGCCATAGATCATATTTCGAACTTCCACTGCGTCAGCCGATAAGGTCTCGGTAGTTCCTGATAGAAACAGCAATGTGATCAGGATAGCGTAAAGGGTGGTGGACCCAACATAGCTAAGAACGGTCAACCCAAAAAGTTCTCCGAACGAGGCTCTGAAGTGTCGAAAAGGCGTGTAAGTCAGACTGTCAGGGTCTCTCCCGATTGAAGCGGATGCAATAGGCACGAGCATGCTGGCGCGAAACGAGCAAGCAGACAGGAAAACTGCTACAACAACCGCAACGGCAGGGATCGCCAAAGAAGGCTCCAAGAACCTAAGCGCGACATCCTTGAATGCATCAAGTTGAAAGATTTCGGAAGACGTCAGCAATAATGGGATGGCAAGCATTAGCGCAAGAATCAATGTCATGCCTGCGCTTTGTACAGCACCGTAAATGACGGCGGGAATTACCAATGTCCGAATACGATTACTGGGTTTCACATTCATGGATTGAAGGCCAAACCTGGCGCCGAGAAGAATTGGCAGGGCGCTTGCAGAAGCAATTATCAGAAAAGCCAGAAAAATTGCCGATGTTGGGAATAGAATGCTTATCAGCAGCTCCAAAATCGTGCCGACAATTACGTAAAGCACCAACCCAATCAGCATGAAAGGCAGTGCGATAACAAGCCGCCAGAATATAGAAAACGATAAAGGAATGGCTTGAGACAAGAACATCGAAATTTACTGAATACAACCTTTAGGTGTTTTTTCAATAATGAGATCCCGATAAACGTGCCAGTTGTTTTGAACGGCATGCATAAGAGCGACCAAGTTATGTGTCTTTTGGGAGCCGGTTTTCCGTTCTGACGCAATCGGAAGCCTTATTTGGACCCGAAAAATAGGCTTTACGTTACAATCTCGTCTCTCAATCGTTATGAGTGTTGTCTTTGCCCTGTGCTAAGAGGGGATTAACTCGTGTCGTAATTGGGTTGTTCAAGGAGGCCTGAATGGCGCATCGCTGGTCTAACAAACTTACACATGCCGACGTTACACCGCGGGCGGCTTTTCTGAACCGACGGCAGGTAATCGCTGGGCTGGGAGGTTTGGGATTAACGGGTTTGGCAAAGCCCGGCGCGGCTCAAGAAGGGTTGGAGCCGAATACTTGGGAAGAAATCACATCCTATAATAATTTCTATGAATTTGGGACGCGAAAAGATGACCCAGCCAAATATGCGGGTGCGTTGACGACTGAACCCTGGGCTATCGAAATCGACGGGATGGTGGAAC
>NZ_WQHX01000003.1:75000-689452 GCF_013035425.1 Ruegeria arenilitoris
GCATGGCCATAGCGGGTGACAGCCCCGTATTCGAAGCTTTGACGGACGTATTAAGTAGGGCGGAACACGTGAAATTCTGTCTGAAGATCGGAGGACCACCTTCGAAGGCTAAGTACTCCTTGCTGACCGATAGCGAACCAGTACCGTGAGGGAAAGGTGAAAAGCACCCCGACGAGGGGAGTGAAACAGTACCTGAAACCGAACGCCTACAATCAGTCGGAGGCTCCTTGCGAGCTGACGGCGTACCTTTTGTATAATGGGTCATCGACTTGGTCTCACGAGCAAGCTTAAGCCGTTAGGTGTAGGCGTAGCGAAAGCGAGTCTTAATAGGGCGCATGAGTTCGTGGGATCAGACCCGAAACCGAGTGATCTAGGCATGGCCAGGTTGAAGGTAAGGTAACACTTACTGGAGGACCGAACCCACATCCGTTGAAAAGGATCGGGATGAGCTGTGCCTAGGGGTGAAAGGCCAATCAAACTCGGAGATAGCTGGTTCTCTGCGAAATCTATTTAGGTAGAGCGTCATCCGAATACCCCGGGGGGTAGAGCACTGGATGGGTAATGGGGCCCCACAGGCTTACTGATCCTAACCAAACTCCGAATACCCGGGAGTACTAGATGGCAGACACACTGCGGATGCTAACGTCCGTAGTGGAGAGGGAAACAACCCTGACCTACAGCTAAGGCCCCCAATTCATGGCTAAGTGGGAAAGCAGGTGGGACGACCAAAACAACCAGGAGGTTGGCTTAGAAGCAGCCATCCTTTAAAGATAGCGTAACAGCTCACTGGTCTAAATAAGTTGTCCTGCGGCGAAGATGTAACGGGGCTCAAGCCATGAGCCGAAGCTTAGGATGCCGTAAGGCATGGTAGCAGAGCGTAGTGTGACATAGGACTTTACCTGTATTGCCGCCGGTTTTGAGATGCGTCTGACGCGCTCAAGTAGCCGAATAGGCGGTAGCGCAGGTATAAGTCCTTTCGATGAAGCGGGCGCGTGAGCGATCCCGTGGAGAGATCACTAGTGAGAATGATGACATGAGTAGCGACAAAGAGTGTGAGAGACACTCTCGCCGAAAGTCCAAGGGTTCCTGCTTAAAGCTAATCTGAGCAGGGTAAGCCGGCCCCTAAGCCGAGGCCGAAAGGCGTAGGCGATGGGAACTAGGTTAATATTCCTAGGCCAGGAGGATGTGACGGATTGCAGGGGTAGTTCAACCTTATCGGATTGGTTGGGCTGCTGAGCAGTTCCTGGAAATAGCCCTCCATCAGACCGTACCCTAAACCGACACAGGTGGACTGGTAGAGCATACCAAGGCGCTTGAGAGAACGATGTTGAAGGAACTCGGCAAAATACCTCCGTAAGTTCGCGAGAAGGAGGCCCGGTTCCTAGGCAACTAGGGGCTGGGGGCACAAACCAGGGGGTGGCGACTGTTTATTAAAAACACAGGGCTCTGCGAAGTCGCAAGACGACGTATAGGGTCTGACGCCTGCCCGGTGCCTGAAGGTTAAAAGGAGAGGTGAGAGCCTTGAATTGAAGCCCAGGTAAACGGCGGCCGTAACTATAACGGTCCTAAGGTAGCGAAATTCCTTGTCGGGTAAGTTCCGACCTGCACGAATGGCGTAACGACTTCCCCGCTGTCTCCAACATCGACTCAGCGAAATTGAATTGCCTGTCAAGATGCAGGCTTCCCGCGGTTAGACGGAAAGACCCCGTGCACCTTTACTACAGCTTCGCACTGGCATCAGGATTGTGATGTGCAGGATAGGTGGTAGGCTTCGAAGCGGAAACGCAAGTATCCGTGGAGCCTCCCTTGAGATACCACCCTTCGCACTCTTGATGTCTAACCGCGGTCCGTTACCCGGATCCGGGACCCTGCGTGGCGGGTAGTTTGACTGGGGCGGTCGCCTCCTAAAGCGTAACGGAGGCGCGCGAAGGTTGGCTCAGAGCGGTCGGAAATCGCTCGTTGAGTGCAATGGCAGAAGCCAGCCTGACTGCAAGACTGACAAGTCGAGCAGAGTCGAAAGACGGCCATAGTGATCCGGTGGTCCCGAGTGGAAGGGCCATCGCTCAACGGATAAAAGGTACGCCGGGGATAACAGGCTGATACTGCCCAAGAGTCCATATCGACGGCAGTGTTTGGCACCTCGATGTCGGCTCATCTCATCCTGGGGCTGGAGCAGGTCCCAAGGGTACGGCTGTTCGCCGTTTAAAGAGGTACGTGAGCTGGGTTTAGAACGTCGTGAGACAGTTCGGTCCCTATCTGCCGTGGGTGTAGGAGACTTGAGAGGAGTTGCCCCTAGTACGAGAGGACCGGGGTGAACGATCCACTGGTGGACCAGTTGTCGTGCCAACGGCAGTGCTGGGTAGCTATGATCGGACAGGATAACCGCTGAAGGCATCTAAGCGGGAAGCCCCCCTCAAAACAAGGTCTCCCTGAGGGCCGTGGAAGACCACCACGTCAATAGGCCGGAGATGTAAGCGCAGTAATGCGTTCAGTTGACCGGTACTAATCGCCCGATAGGCTTGATTTGATCCAGTAACAGAAAGACAAAGCTCACCGCCTCAAGTAGCCAAGCGGTAGGCGATCAAACAAGACCAAAAGCATACACCGACCTTGAGTTGGACAACACTGATTGATGTGAAACCCCGTAAGGGGTGACATAATAACCGAGTGGCAACGCGCATTTGCACGCAAAGACGCAACCCGCCACTCGTCGCGCTTTGCAAAGCAAAGCTGCGACGGGGATTTTCCTCGGTTTGGTGGTCATAGCGCAAGCAAAACACCCGGTCCCATACCGAACCCGGAAGTTAAGTGCTGCCGCGCCAATGGTACTTGGGCTTAAGCCCCGGGAGAGTAGGTCACCGCCAAACCTAGAAAAATCCCAAACCTCTCTAATACGATGACACACTTTCCGACCCTGACGCGGGATGGAGCAGCCCGGTAGCTCGTCAGGCTCATAACCTGAAGGTCGTAGGTTCAAATCCTACTCCCGCAACCAGCGTCGGAATATCTCAAAGAAACACGTTCAGACTACAATTGATCCCCCGGATCAATTGCTTAACGTCTTCACATCGTCAGCCTCATAACCTGAAGGTCTGAAAAAAAACATCAAAACTAAAACCAAAAAAGAAAAATAAACGCAAAACTGCCCAAACAACACAAATCAAGCAAAAAAAACCCTTATAAGCTCAAAAATAACAGCAGCAGGAGTTCTGTTACTTCGAGCACCGCAAGCAGATTTCAGCGCCTGTCCAAACTGGGTTTACTGACAGTTTGATCTTGTGAGAAAAATAACTTCACCCAACCAATTGAGCAGTTAAAAACTCGTTCTGACCGAAACATCCTCATTAGTAATCCGATGTAACTGGAGATTGCGCGCAACGCCTGTCGGCATCAAGATTTTTGAGAAACAAGTGCTGCAATGCTATCTATATCTCGAAAATTCTGTTCGTTTATCTCCTCCAGCTCCACATTCACTCCAAGTTCAGATTGAATGCCCATAACAATCTGAAGCAGGCTTAGAGAGTCAACTACACCTGATTGTAAGAGCGGATGTGACGTATCAATGTCGTCCTGCGCTCCGACACATTCTTGAACTATCCGGTGGATGACTTCCGCGGGGTCAGCGGTCTGAACCATTGTTATACTCCTATTTCAATTTTGTAGCCCCAGTGCTTCCATCACCCGATCACGCGTTGCGATCCGATCAGGTTTGCCTGAGGCTTTGTTGGGAATTTCCGGCATCTCTATCACCCAATGGGGCACTTTGTGTGCGGACAGTTGCCGTTTGCAATGGTCCTTTATTTGATCCGCGGAAATAACGTCATCTTCATGTGGAACCACCGCTATCGCAATTTTTTCACCACTCAATGTATCAGGTACACCAATGACGATGGCCTCTATGAAAGAACCTGTTTCCTTGACGACTGTTTCGATTTCAATCGGGTCGATGCGGTGCCCCCGGTGACTGATGGTTAGATTTGATCTCCCTGACAGCACCAAATTACCATTGTGAGTGATTGAACCTGTATCTCCAGTGGCTATGTAGCCGGATGGATCGCGGATCAACACAACTCCGGATTCTTCCACCTGTGCGACAGCCGTAAATGGTGAACGAGCACTAATTGGACCATGGGAATCGTCCTGCGCGCGAAACTCGACACCCGGAAGGGGACGCCCGACATCTCCGGTTTGGTGCGGTGGCCCTTCATGCGAAATACTTTTGACAGACAGCGCTCCGAAAGCTTCACTCACACCATAGCGAACATCTATACATAGATGCGGAACGCTACTTTGAAGTTGCGAAACCAAAGTGGCGTCGACACTGGCGGATCCAATAACGATACGTTCAATCGGACTAACGTCCGTCAACACACCAAATGCTAGCCCCAAGCGCGCGTAAGTTGGGTTGCACAAAAGGGTTCGGCACCCTGTAGTTCGCATAAGCGCATGGTTTTCACCCGGCGTTTTCTTATCACTACAGACTACTGTGCGGCCGGACCAAAGAGTTTCAAAAACCGATGCCCTACCCATCGCGTGGTTTTGTGGAAGAACCGAGAAAACCGGCGCTTTTGGAAAACTGTCGTACCAATCTTGACTTGATCGGAGCGACGCAAGAACAGCGGCAGCCTCAAGGCAAACGGCCTTTGGCCTTCCTGTCGAACCGGAAGTGAATTGAAGCTGAAGGGTGTCAGCAACGGGTAGGCTGCGCCGATCACGGCGCATAACTGTTTCCCCCGAGCCATCCAGAGAAATTACGGAGAACACCGAGGCCCCCAACTCCGCCAGCACCGAGGATTTCGTATCTACCAACAACAACTCGGGTGTAACGACCGAGAGCATTTCCTTATACTCTCTTAAAGTCGCCTGCCGAGGGAAGGCGAGTGAGGCGTGCCCTTCGGCCCAAGCCGCCATCTCGATTGCCACGGCTTCTGGACCGTTTGAAACAGCATGACCGACCACAGTCGCGTTGGTCCCAAGCAAGTTTCGCAATCTTTTACGGTGATCTGCAACGCGGTTAGAGAGTTCGGAAAATGTCGTAGAGCAGATGTCATTGACTACCGCCACGTCGTTTGGGCGGTCGGTGGCAATCGCGTCGAACCATGAAATTAGCTGCTGCCGAGCACTCATCGATTTCCCCCTAGCTAACGACCTGACCAGACAAAACATCCTCGGGTCGACCACGCCGACGCACGAGTTGAACCTGGTCGCCGTCGACGAGAACTTCGGCCGGAAGTGGATGACCCAGAAACAGGACCGGGCTGTAAGACAAGCCGTATGCGCCGCTAGAAGTTATTGCCAGTAGGTCGCCAACGCGCAAGCGAGGTAGTTTCTGGGATGACGCGAACTCATCTAGCGGGAGGCACAATGGTCCACTGATCGCGTATTCTACAATTGGTTCCTCTGAAGGGCGATCCGGAACAACCATAGGGTAACTGCGACGGATCACTGATCCCATCCCCGCTGCCGCAGCGTGGTGGTGCATTCCGCCATCCAACACAAGGTGATTTGTGTTGTCGCTTACTTTAACATCGGTCACCCGTGCGACATATGTTCCTGAAGGCGCTGCGATAAAGCGACCGAGTTCAACATAGTGCTTGCGACGATGTCCGCGAGGGGTATCGATAATTGCGCGAAGCGCATCGCCTGCACTGTATATGTCGAATTCTGCATCACCCTGAAATAGCGGCACACCAAAGCCGCCGCCGAAATTCAAGTGGTTCACGCGAACCCCATGATCGTCTTCAATCTGATCCGCAAGTTCTACCAAGCCTCTGGCTGACGCGCTCCACGCTTCGGGGTCGAAGCACTGCGTGCCGCCGTACGTGTGCAACCCTCTGAATTCGAATGCGTCATCTGTGGCAAGCCTTTGGGCAAGTGCCGGTACCTCGGTTGCCGGAACCCCAAACCTTGATCCGCTTCCAGACATTCGCATTCTTGACCCTTGCAGGCTTCCGAAAGATTGGACCCGGATGGCGACACCTTGCTTGCGACCCGTCTGCTGGGCAATCCGAGCAAGTCTGTCAGCCTCACCCGCAGATTCGAGATTCACGCATGAAATCTTGGCCGCGACAGCTGTTTCAAGATCCAGAGAAGTTTTTCCGGGTCCGGCAAAATGAATTTCTGCCGGATCGAAACCGGCTGCTTTTGCGACGGCTATCTCTCCAGCAGAAGCGACCTCAGCGCCAGTACCGGCCAAACGAAGTGTTTTGGCAACCATGGCGTTGGAATTTGCTTTGAGGGCAAAAAGAATTTTTACGTCGCTACCCAATGCATTCTGTACGAGTTTGACACGCTCTTTCAGAATACCTGCATCGTAAACATATGCCGGCGTTCCAAACTTTTGGGCAATCGTAGTCAGGGGAACATCACCAACAAGGAAATTTTCCGCTTTGTCGGCGGCCGAGTTGACCTTCTTTGGCTTCGCACCGGAACTGTTTGAGATATCGGGTTTGGCAAGTGTCATTTAGTGGCCCCAAAAAGAGTTTTGGGAACAACCTTTGCGGGAACGCCAATAGCTACTGAATCCGGTGGAACGTCGGAAATCACTAAAGAATTGGCTGAAACCACAGATCTATCCCCAATTGTCACACCGCCGAGAATGGAGCAGTTACACCCCAAAAAGCAGTCATCACCGATAACCGGAGTGATGCGTTGTTGATTTTCGCGATTCGGACCTGTCCCCAGGGTGACTCCATGCATTATGCCAACTCGGTTTCCGATAACCGATCCAGGATTTATCTGGATATTTCCACCGTGCATGAAATGCGGCTCTTCACCAACTTTTGTGCTACGCTCCAAGTACAACCCACCCAACAAGGCTGAAGTGGGTTGGATAGTGGTGTAAATGAAACCCAGTACCTTTCGGAACAACCAAACCTGCCGTTTCGCGGCAAACCGTCCGAAACGATAAACAGACAGCGCCCACATAACGCGGATTCCCGATGGCCTATGCCTTCTCCAGTCGTCCAGAAACACGCGAAATGCCGTTTCAGGCCGCTGCTGGCTCTTATTTTCAATAGCGTCTGTCACGAAAAATAGTCTTTCAGACCCCCACGACGGCGAATATCTACAGTAGCACAGTGGAATGATCCGCCGAATGAATAATTGTTCCTAAATGCAACCGGTATTGGTTCGAGGCCCCAGTCTGAAAGGAAGTCCTGCATTGGTCCCTCTTCCGCCTCGACGACAACCTTCGTTTCACTGACGTTCAAAACATTCATGGAAAGCCAACGGAACGAATGGAACCAAGGATGGCTCTCGGGCAAGGTAGATCGCGGAGCTTCACGGATTTCCCAATCTGAATGTTTTAGAACTTCGGGCATTTCCTTTAACGGACGATCCGGGTTCACCATCAGTTTCCCAGGTGCCAGCGGAACGAATGTCGCGTCAATGTGGATTGCTCGGTAGTCATCGAATTCAACGCGGTGAATCCGGTACCCTCGCGGTTCAAGGTGGCGACGCAGCCATTCAATACCCATGTCGTTGGTGACGTGGCTTCGTTGGATAAATAGGTCGCGCCCACATCGGGCAATATCCGCAGCATCGAAAAGAGGTTCATATTCGCTGGTGACATAGCTTTCACCGCGCACCCAGTTCGGATCGTAAGAGGCGTCGGACATCTCGGGCTTCGGTGCCGCGGTCCAGCGTGCACCCGAAGCGAAGTACTTTTTAACCAAAGTGCGGTAGGCCCAGAACTCGAAGTAACGCGAGCGCCATGCCATCGGAGCTTCGAGGATTTCATCATCGAAAACGATCAGAACGTCCCGAGGGTTGGCCTGGCAGTTGCCGCCGATGCTTGTCCAATTGGGTGTCACAATAGGTCGGGCGTGTTGAACAGTATCCGGGCGCCGGACAGTAACGCCCTCATTTTTAAGGACATTAACGAATTCGTCCAATTCCTGCTTTGCTTTGTTCACGGCAAGCGGAGAAATCGGGCGGCCAGCGGCTTGAAGGTGGTAGCTTCTGGAACGTTCGAGATGTTCGACCGCCGTCACAGCCTCGAAACCGATTTCCCAAGTCAGATTGGCAGCACCCTCAAGCGTGCCAACGATGACTTCCTCCAGAGGATCCCATTCATTATTGGATTGGACTACGGACAAAATAACCCCCTTGAACTCGTAACAACTGCGACCCGGGCAACCCGGTATCCGTCACTATCACTTGTCGCGAGGATTCAATTAAATTCAAACATTCAAATTAATCTTCGCGCTTTTAGCGTCAACGCCTAAAAAACGTGACAAACTTTGTCGCCTAAACCTTCCCTTCGTTTCCTTGCATACACGCAGCTGGCAGTAAATTCACCGGCTGTATCGTGGCACAATCTGAACGCTGCAATACCGGAATCCTTAGCATTCTCGTCCGCAACTTGACAAGAAATCTTGATATTATTGTGTCTTAGTTTGACAGAGGAGAAACTCGGCGGATAGCGCAACAGAGCTTGAGCGGAAATCGTGATGTTCATTCTATGAAAAAAGATCGATACTTTGCGGTGCTTTAGTGAACCAATTGAAGCGTATGACTTTCAGCCAGCACAATTTGATTTCTAACAAGTTACCGAAAAACACAGTTTTTTGCTGCGAAAATAACGAAAGGCACTGTTTCAAATTTGCAGAATAGGCGGGTCCAAATAGAGATTTGATTGTGCTTCGTAAACAATCACTGATTGACGAGCACTTAGAAGTTGCCGCTGGATTAACTTAGAATCACCTGACCGGGTCGCTAAATTGCTGGAAAACCAAGGCGACGCAAGGTGTTTGAGGAAGATCAAAGAGTGTTTGAGTAAATCTAAAAAGACACTAATGCGGCCCGCCTTTGTTATCCGAAATCGTTCGGAACTCGCTTCCAAGCCAAGGGAACCGGGACGTCATTGGTTCAACAAAATGCAAATCCATCAGGTTTTTCATGGTTCGATGGATAAGTTGTGATGTCGCGATAGGGCAAACGTTGCTGGTAAACAGCGAAACGGTGCGGACAAAGCTTTTTCCAGGGAACGGGAGCACCCTGGTATTTTCATGGTATCGCCTTGCGCGGTAATAGCTGGCTGCCGTTGTTATCGTCCAACCGCTACTATCCGCGACCAATCCTATAACGGATTGATTGCACTCAAGCTCGAATTTGTTTGGCAAGTTTATCTTGCTGCGCGTTAACTGCATTTCGATCAGCTTGCCAATCGTGTGATCCCGAGAATATCTCAGAAAAGGAAGTGAGTGTTTGGCGCTGATCAGATCCTTGACCTCTCCATTGTAATCCGGCGGGAGGATGACAATAAATGGGTCCCGCATCAGCGGATATTCCATTAGACCTTCGACATTCTCGGCCGGTCGGGTAGCAATTCCGGCATCCAATTTCTGAGCCTGTAATTTCTCGATGATTTCGTGGCTAGGGCGGGCAAAGTGACGAAAATTGCAGCGCGGTAGAGCGGCGGAGAGAAAGCTAAAAAACTCCGGTGCGATTTGGTTATCGAAATCGTCGATCAGCGCCAGTCGCAAATCGGTCGCGTGTTGCCATCTGCCTGATCTGATTTCAGCCTCTCCGCGTTTCAGCGCCGTCATCCCTTCATATACATGCCGGGCAAAGACGGTTCCGGCGGGTGTCAGACCCATTGGCCGACGCCCGTGATCCACCAGTTCAACCCCCAAAGCGCCTTCCAAGCTTCGTAAATGATTTGAGACTGTGCTGATGGATAGCCCTGTTTCGGCTGAAACCTTTTGAACGGATCCCAGTTTGGATATAAGCTGAAAAACTTCCAACCATCTAAGGCTCAATGGTTTTCTGGTCATTGTCGAATCCCGAAATTTAAGCGCTTTCGGAAAAGCGAAACAAAGTTTCGCTTTTTTCGCAACAAAATTTTTGATTCACTCTTTCCCAACCCTCAGATTATGTTTCTATCACTTAACCAGAGTTCGAAATCTCACAAAAACCGAACACTGAATACCAGCACGGAGAAAGTAATCAAAATGATCAAGAAAAACCTGTTGACGACGGCCTTCGCCGGGATTGCTGCCTTGACCGCCTCGCAGGCTGCAGCGCTGGACGAAATCACCGTCGCGTACTTCTTAGAATGGCCAATGCCTTTCCAGTATGCCAAAGCGAATGGAACATATGAAGAAGAGCTTGGTGTTAAAATCAACTGGGTGTCGTTCGATACCGGAACGGCCATGTCGGCTGCGATGGCGTCCGGCGACGTTCAGATCGCTGTCAGCCAAGGGGTGCCGCCTTTTGTGGTAACAACCTCGGCAGGTCAGGACATTCAGATCGTGGATGTCGCCGTCAGCTATTCCGATAATGACAATTGCGTCGTGGCCGAAGCCCTGGAAATCGACAAGTCCAGCGCTAAGGAGTTGGATGGCAAGAAAGTCGGAGTACCGATCGGAACTGCAGCGCACTATGGCTTCCTATCCCAGATGGCTCATTTCGGCGTGGATGTCGGTTCCATGGAAATCGTTGACATGGCGCCTGCGGATGGCGCGGCCGCCTTTGCGCAAGGTAACCTGGATATGGTGTGCGGCTGGGGCGGCGCATTGCGTCGTATGGTCGAGCACGGCAACATTCTGTTGACAGGCGCCGAAAAGGAAGAGTTGGGCATTCTGGTTTTTGACGTGACCAGCGCACCTTCCGGCTTTATCGAAGAAGAGCCCGAGCTTTTGTCGAAGTTCCTGAAGGTAACAGCAGATGCGAACGCCAAATGGAATGCAGGTGACGCCAAGGATGAAATGCTGCCGGTAATCGCCAAAGATGCGGGTATGGACCCTGCAGACGCCGAGGCGACGATAGCAACTTTCACATTCCCCTCTGTTGACGAGCAACTGTCTGACAAATGGCTCGGAGGCGGTGCTCAGGAATTCATGAAAGGCGTCGCGAACGTTTTTGTTGAAGCAGGCAGCATCGAATCTGCGTTGGATTCGTATGATGGCACTGTCAATTCAGGCCCTCTGGCTTCCGCGGCCAACTAAATCGAATAAAAAGAAATGCAGACCGGCTCGAATCTCGGGCCGGTCCTTTAATAAGCAGGAAGGATGCAGGATGCCAGAGTTGGACATCGTAGAGTTGTCCATGCGCTTCGACCTACCGAATGGAACTTCGGTTCAGGCGCTGAAGGATGTGTCGCTGAGTTTGAAAGAAGGTGAACTCATGTCCGTTCTGGGCCCGTCAGGGTGCGGAAAGACGACCTTGCTTAACATTGTTGCCGGCTTTCTGGCACCGACCTCCGGCAGGGTAGAGCTCAATGGCCATTTGGTCAAAGGGCCGGATGCTGAACGCGGGATGGTGTTCCAGAAGGGTGCTTTGTTTGAGTGGATGAACGTCCGTGAAAACGTGGAATTCGGCCCCCGAATGAAGGGTATGCCAAAAGCGGAACGCGATAAGATATCGGATCACCTGCTTGAAGTCGTCGGATTGCAGGATTTCAAGGACAAGGCGGTTTATGAACTGTCAGGTGGGATGCAGCAGCGTGTCGCGCTGGCCCGATGCTTGGCTAATGAACCCGATGTCATTCTGATGGATGAACCACTTGGTGCTTTGGACGCGTTGACGCGTGAAAAAATGCAGGGTCTGGTTCTTAAGCTTTGGAAAGAAACGGGAAAGACAATTATTCTGATCACTCACTCTGTCGAAGAGGCGCTGCTGTTGGGCGAACGTCTGATCGTGATGGCGCCACGTCCCGGGCGAATTCACAAGGAATACAGGCTGCCGTTTGCCGAACGCGGTGTTAACGCCGACCTGCGAGACGTTAAAAAATCCGAAGGTTTTGCCGAGAAACGCGATGAAATCCTGTCGATGATTTGGGAGATGGAAGAAGAAATCATGGGTCGGACGGAGCAGGTCGCATGATTGTACTTATTTTCTACATAGGGCTGTTTGCCGGGGCCTTCTTCATTGTCTATGCATTGCGTCGTGGCCTGCAATCGCGCCAGGATTTCACCAGCCTTAAGACGGTGACCTTTGGTGATGAAAGTGCAGTTAGGGCGGATAGGGCGGCCTCAATAATCTCAGTTGTTGTGATTTTCTTGATCTGGGGTGCGTTCACCGGATCCAAGTTAATGCCAATACACGTTCCGGGCCCGTTCGTAGGTGAGACGCAATTCACCTATACCCTTGAACACCCAGATGGCAGCACTGATGACGCAACTGTATTCGTCCGCGTTCCTTCATTCGGAGAAGAAGTGGAGGATTTCGATGTCGACGCTGGCAGCGGGTTCGCTAAGGACGATGCCTTTGCAGCGCCTGCAGGTCGTTCATCGACCATATTATTTGACAAGAATGATGAAACCTCGCGCAAGGACGGTGCAAAGATCATCGCAATTAATGGCACGCCTATTGGTCAGGGCGACAAAGTGGATACTGGTGACGGATCAATCACCTTGACTGACAAGGGGGCAATTAGCTTCACGCCGAAACAGGGTCTGCAGATGAACCCGATTTGGTTGCCTGCACCCGAGACGGTTGTGGCCAGATTTTTTGAGATCGCAAATGAGGGCTACCAGAACTTCTCGCTCTGGCAGCACTTGGGATGGTCATTGTTGCGCGTTATCGCAGGTTTTGTTGCCGGAGCTTTGGTTGGTATTCCGTTGGGCTATGCCATGGGCCTTTCGGGTTGGTTTCGAGGCTGGTTCGACCCAATTGTCGAATTTATGCGGCCCGTTCCGCCACTGGCGCTGATCCCGCTGGTCATCATCTGGTTCGGCATTTGGGAGACAGGCAAAATTGTTCTGCTTTTCCTCGCTGCGCTATGGATTATGACCATCGCGGCCCGAGCGGGCGTATCTGGAGTGAACATCTCTAAAATTCACGCAGCCTATTCGCTAGGGGCGTCTAAGTGGCAGATCATGCGTCACGTAATCGTTCCGAATTCGCTTCCTGAAATCTTTACGGGTGCAAGGGTCGCAATGGGCGTCTGCTGGGGTACGGTTGTTGCCGCAGAACTCGTCGCGGCGCAAAAGGGTGCGGGAATGATGATCATCGCGGCCTCGAAATTCCAGCTAACGGACATTGTTATCATGGGTATCGTGATGATCGGTATCATTGGTTACGGGATCGATATTTTGATGCGCAAGGCCGAAAACTGGCTTGTGCCGTGGAAAGGTCGCAGCTGAACGCGCAAAACTCGCAGAAAACCCCGGGGAGCGCCCGGGGTTTTTTCTTTAGCTGCGAATTCTAACGAAATCTGGATCATAGGGCGATGGCGCAATGACATGCACGTTGACCCGATCGCCGCATAAGTCCAGCTCCATGGTTGCACCTTCTTTCGCAAACTCGGGCAATACAAATGCGTAAGCCAAGTTCATTCCAACGCGGTGTCCCCAATCGCCGGACGTAATTGTGCCTACGACGCGGCCATTTTCCATCAGCGAAGCCCCGCTATGCGCGGGCGCGTGTTCACAGTCCACGCGCAGCGTCACAAGTTTACGATTTGGTCCTTTGGCATGGCGATCCACCAACGCATCTTTGCCTACAAAGTCATTTTTTTCGAACTTCACAAACCGATCTAACCCGGTTTCAAACGGATTGAACTCGGTTAGCAGATCAGCTTTCCAATGGAGAAAACCTTTTTCCATACGCATTGAATCCACGGCTCGTGCACCGAATAGGCGCAAGCCAAAAGCCTCGCCTGCCTTTCGTAAGGCGAGATAGGCCGCATAAAGCGAAGCGTTCGGAACATGGATTTCGTAAGCAAGCTCGCCGGAAAAACTGACCCGCATAACAGTGGCGGGTGCTATTCCTACGAAGCACTCCCGCACGCATAGCCACGGGAAAGCATCGTTTGACCAATCTCCCCGCGCACAGGCTGCCAGTACGTCGCGCGCGTTGGGTCCGGCCAGGACTAATATTGTCTGTTCGTTTGTCAAAGATCGGATATTTACGTCTTCGTCATCGTGAACATGACTGCTGAGCCAGTCCATGTCGTGATACTCGCTGGCGGCAGCCGACCCGTACCAGACTCGATCCGGCCCCCGGTCACTGGCGGGTAGATTGGCCAGTGTGGCCTCGCCCTTTACCATCCCATGGTGATTCAGCAGGTATCCAAGCCCAACCCTTCCGTTCCGTCTTGTCACCGTGCCGCAGAACATTCGGTTAAGAAACGCGTGACGATCCTCACCTGTGATTTCGAAACGGTTGAACCCGTTGACTTCACACAAGCCAACATTTTCCTGAACTGCTTTGACTTCACTTGCAACGACATCGAATACTTCATCGAAACTGAAACTCAGCGCGTGATCAAAATCTGAAGCAGGTTTGATAAAATCAACCCGCTCCCACCCGTTCACTACCGCGAACTCCGCGCCTTCAGCTGCCAAGACAGGCGTCAGAGGCGTGGTTTTGGCTGGTCGCCCGGCGGGGCGGTGCTCATGAGGAAAGTGAAAGCGAAATTCGTTCTGGTAATCTTCGATTGCCTTCAAACCAGTTAACTCGACATTGGCGTGGCCAGTGAACCGACGCGGGTCAAGAACCCATGTATCGTAACATGCCTCGCCATGAACAATCTGTTGCGCCAACAACCACCCATGGCCACCGCCTTCCCCCAGCCCGGCGCGCAGGCCGATGATACAGAACGCGTTGCGTTTGCCGGGTATTGGACCGACAAGGGGGGCGCCATCAATCGTATAGGTGATTGGCCCATTGACGACGGTGTGAATGCCGACCTCCATCAGCGCGGGCATTCTGGCAAATGCCCCTTCCAATACATCGGTAACGCGGTCCAGGTCATCGGGACAAAGCGCATTGACGAAATTCGGGTCAATTCCGTCCATACCCCACGTCTTACAATCCTGTTCGTAAAAACCGACCAAAAGACCGTTCTTTTCCTGACGGCAATAATAATCACTGATCGGACAACGGATAAGCGGCATTCTGTGGCCCGCTTCTTTGATTGCAGGTATCTCTTCGGTCAGAAAATATTGATGCTCCATCGCTGCCACGGGATGGTGCACACCCATCATCGCGCCAACTTCGTTAACCCTGTAACCGCAAGCATTCACTACAATATCACAGTCGATGTCGCCGTGTTCAGTGTGTACCGTCCACGTGTCGTCCTTATGCTGGGTCAAGCCGACTACGGGAGTGTTCCGATAAACTTCAGCCCCAGCCTTTCGGGCACGCCGGGCCAAAGCCTGACACAGTTGTGCTGGGTCGATATCGCCATCCAGCGGATCCCACAGCCCGCCAATCAAATTTTCCGTAGAAATCAGAGGGTGTCGACGTGCGCATTCCTGTGCGCCTATGACTTCAAAGTGAACATCCATTCCACGCGCCATTGAGGCAAAGTGGCGATATCCTTGCATTTGGGCCTCGGTATTGGCCAGCCGGATGCCACCGTCCCCGTGGTGGTAGTTAATTGGGTATTCGGGGTCGTTGGCCAATTCCTTGTACAGATTGATAGAATGAGTCTTAAGGCCCACCATAGTCTGGTTTGCGCCAAAATTAGTGACTTGGGCTGCAGAATGCCACGTTGTTCCGCTGGTCAGTTCATTACGCTCAACCAGAACAACATCTGTCCATCCTTCTTGAGTAAGGTGATACAAGGTCGAGCACCCGGCGATGCCTCCGCCGATAACCACAACCTTTGTCCGAGATTTCATAAGGCCGCCTCCGGTAACTTCCGAGGCATTAGGCTGAGCATTCCAACGGAACCGCAATACCGGGCGCGAATGTCAGAAAAAATCGAAAGAGAGATGCGAAAAAATGATATTTCCGCGCGGCTTTTCACCGCGCGGTTTATTTGGTTTTCTACTTCGTCTCATGCGAGCAATTTCGCCACAGACTTTTGCCAGCGATGGCTTATCCGAAAACCCGTCCTAGTGCGCCGTCGACTGCATCGGTTATCTGATCGATATCATCAGCGGTCGCAATCAGTGCCGGCGAGAAGCAAAGCGTGTTGTTCCGGCTAGGGATTGATCGGTTGGTCGCGCCAATTATCACGCCCTGCGCCATACAGTCGGCCACAACAGCCTGAACTTTCTTTTCATCCATAGGTTCTTTGGTCGCCCGATCCGAAACAAGTTCCGCACCTAGGAAAAGACCCTTGCCGCGCACATCCCCGATCACTTGGTGTTTTTCCATCAATCCATGAAGGTTGCCCATCAGACGCTCACCCATGTCGGTGCAGTTTTGCAGCAGATTTTCATCCTCGATGATGCGCATGTTTTCAATCGCTGCCGCTGGACCAGCGGTGCAGCCACCGAAAGTGGAAATGTCTCGGAAATAGTTCAACGGATCCGAGGCGTCGTCCTTGAACATGTTGAATACTTCCTCAGTCGTGACCATAACGGCAATGGCCGCATAGCCCGAGGCGACGCCTTTGGCCATCGTCACGAAATCTGGTTTGATGCCGTATTGCTGGTAGCCAAACCAAGTGCCGGTCCGGCCAACGCCGCAGACGACCTCGTCGATATGCAGCAGCACGTCGTATTTTTTACAGATCTCTTGGACGCGTTCCCAGTAACCCTCTGGCGCTTCGATTACACCGCCGCCCGCTGTGACAGGTTCAAGGCACAAAGCACCCACTGTCTCGGGACCTTCCCGCAGAATTACCTCTTCAATAGCGTCTGCTGCCGCCTTGCCAAATGCTTCGCCGGATAGGTCCTCCAAGCCGAGCTCGTGCTTGCGATACTCCATGCAGTGAGGAACACGGACAAAATCGGGTGCAAACGGTCCGTACTGAGCGTTGCGTTCATCCTGACCGCCCGCCGACATCGCCGCCAGAGTCGAGCCGTGGTAGTCACGGTCACGGTAAAGGATTTTGGTTTTTTTGCCGCCATAGCGTTTATGGGCGATCTGGCGAACCATTTTGAACGCCTTCTCGTTCGCTTCGGAACCGGAGTTCGTGTAGTAAACCCGACTCATACCAGGCATTTTGTCGATCAGTTTTTCAGCAAAAATAGCCCCCGGAATCGAACCCGCTGAATTTGCAAAATAGCACAGCTTCATCAGCTGATCATACACGGCCTTGCATATCGATTCGCGACCATACCCAACATTGACCGTCCAAACACCGCCTGACACGGCGTCCAGATGTTCTTTGCCATTCTGGTCCCAGACGCGCATGCCCTTGCCTTCGACAATGATACGCGGATCGTTGGTTTCAAAGGGTTTATGCTGCAGCAGATGGTGCCAGATGTGAGCGCGGTCTGCCTCAACTACATGAGAGAGGTCGTTTTCGTTGAACGTGCCGTCCATGACATGTCCTTTCAGTCAAATGCGATGTTCCGGATGTGGGAACAGTCCCACGATAGCATGAATTTGCGATAGCACAGATCACCGCGAATGGCCTGTCGACAATAGGGCCAGATGAGATGATAGATTATCGCCAGACCCTTGGCTTGCGGTATTTCTACGGGTTTGTCACGCAGCCAACTTTGTGATCAATTCGCGCCAACCGAGATTTGGGAGGATCCGCAAATGGCAGCATCAAATATTTACGAGCGTCATTTGGACAAATGCGCCGCAAATTACACTCCGTTGACGCCGCTAAGCTTTATTCAGCGTTCGGCGCATGTTTATCCCGACTATCCATCGGTAGTTTACGGAGCCCGCCGATACACTTGGGCGGAAACCTATGCCCGTTGCCGCCGTCTTGCCAGCGCGCTGTCGGCAAACGGTGTGCAGTCGGGGGAAACGGTTTCCATTATTGCAGCGAATATCCCTGAACTGTACGAAGCGCATTTTGGCGTCCCAATGATCGGAGCAGTTCTAAATGCAATAAACACGCGGCTGGATGCGCCGATTATCGCGTTCATTCTGAATCATGCCGAGTCAAAGGTCCTGTTTGTCGATCCAGAGTTTTCCGGCGTAGTTAAAGAGGCCTTAAAACAGGTCGAACGCGACCTGTTGGTCATCGATATTGAGGACGCTTCTTTCAAAGGTGGTGAGAAACTGGGTACTTTGTCTTACGACGCTCTGTTGGCGGAAGGAAATCCGGAGTTCGCTTGGTCTCTGCCTGCCGACGAATGGGACGCGATCACATTGAATTACACGTCAGGGACCACGGGTAATCCAAAGGGTGTGGTGTACCATCACCGCGGAGCTGCGTTGAACGCACAGTCGGACCTGCTGGATTGGAACATGCCGAAACACTCGGTGTATCTTTGGACACTGCCAATGTTTCACTGCAATGGATGGTGTTTCCCTTGGGCGATGGCGGCAAACGCTGGAGTTTCAATTTGTCTGCGCGCAGTACGCGCGGAACCAATTTATGCCGCTTTCAGGGACGAAAAGGTTAGTCACTTTTGCGGAGCTCCGATCGTATTGAACATGTTGGCCAACGCGCCGGATGAACTCAAGGATTTCGATCACGAGATCAAGGTGATGACTGCTGGTGCCCCACCACCCGCTGCAGTTATCGAAAAGATGGAAGGTATGGGAATAGAGGTCACGCATGTGTATGGTCTGACCGAAACCTACGGCCCTTCAGTGGTTTGTGCCTGGAAAGACGAATGGAACGACAGGACCGCCGAGGATCGCGCAGCGCTCAAAGTCAGGCAGGGCGTTCGGTATACTGCCTTGTCGGGGTTAATGGTGGCTGACCCAGAGACAATGGAACCTGTTCCCGCCGACGGAGAGACGATGGGCGAGATATTCATGCAAGGCAACGTCGTGATGAAAGGTTACCTGAAGAATGCCGATGCAACGGACAAGGCATTCAAGGGCGGATGGTTTGCGTCAGGCGATTTGGGCGTCATGCATCCTGACGGCTACATCGCACTGAAAGACAGGTCCAAAGACATCATCATTTCAGGCGGCGAGAATATCTCATCCGTTGAAGTCGAGGATGTTCTTTACAAGCATTCTGCAGTAATGGATGCCGCCGTAGTTGCCCGCCCCGACGACAAGTGGGGAGAGACACCCTGTGCGTTTATCGAATTGAAGCCGGGGAGCGACGCAACCGAGGCTGAAATCATCAGTTTCTGCCGGGAAAACATGGCCCATTTCAAAGCGCCTAAAACGGTTGTGTTCGGTTCATTGCCCAAGACGTCGACGGGTAAGATCCAAAAATTCAAACTGCGGGATCAAGCGCGCGCCTTAGGTTAAGCATTCGTCTTTTCGAAGATTGACAGATCAAGCTCTAACATTTCGCCCATCCAGATGGCGCGATCCCGGTGGTCAGCCAAGTGGTTGCCGGTTTCTGGATGGGTGAAAATAGTCAAACCGTTTCGATTCAGCATCAGCCACGGAATTACTTGGTCAAAGGCTTCTGGGGCAAAGCCTAGCTGACAGCTCCAGCGCGGATGCGGACCAACATTTCTGGCGTGCATCCGACCCATCTGTACGGGAAACAGCCGAGAGACATCTTCGCATAGCTTTTGTGCGAGGTCTTGCGTTTCTGCATCGAAGTAAACGTGCGCATGATAGCCGGTAATCTCTGGCATGGCGTATCCTTTGAATTTTGGAAGAGCCTACACAAGAACGGCACGCTGTCACTTCGTTGTTGTCACACAGTGTCTGTGCGCGCGGTCAGGTCGGCGCATTCGCGTCAGGATACGCTGCTGCAAAAGCCGGAAGATTGCCGCAAGCTGCCTCAACTGACAAAAGTTTAGGCATATCAGACAGATCGACTTGCCAACGCCTGGCATTGTAAATCTGCGGCACAAGGCAAATGTCGGCAAGTCCTGGCGTTGAGCCGGTGCAATAAGGTGCCTGTTTAAAACCGCTCAACAATGCCTCAAACGCCAGCAGACCGGGGCGAATGAAATGGCGCATCCAGCTTCCGGGCATGTCGTCGGCGCCGTCACTCAGTTCAGTGGCATGTCGGGCGACGGAAAGGTTGCAGACTGGATGAATATCGACGGCGATACTGTAAGCTAAAGCTTGAGCCGCAGCCCGTTCTGCTGGTTCATTTGGCAGAAGGTTCAAGTTTCGCGTCCGGTCCAGATAATCGAGAATAGCGAGTGACTGTGTAAGGCGCAGACCATCAATATCTAGAACCGGAACCAGCCCCTGCGGGTTTCGGGACAAATGCGAAGCCTCCCGGTGTGCGCCCTTAACCAAGTCGATAACTTCCGAGCGATAGCTGATTTCGGCCATATTCAGCGCGATCCGTACCCGGTAGCTGGCCGAAGATCGCCAGTAGTCATAAAGTATTACATCCGACATTTGAGCCTCTGGCTATCTTGGGTCATTGGCGGCAATGACGGCTCCAACTTTTGTTTCATTTTTATGCAGGCTCATTCTTTTGAAGCGCAGCCGCCTTTATCGCCTGTTTCAGGATACTGTTGTCTCCTATGTGGTTGGCCAGAACCAAAATCAACCGAGCATTCAGAGCGTCGCTGTCCTGTCTTTCAAGCCCTTCATGGGCCTCAAGTAGATCGGCGTAAAAATCATCGGCGTGATCGAAATTCGCTGAAAGGATCAGATCGGCCATGATTATTACTCCTTACCCGTGGCGCGGTGCATCGCGTGCCGGAATGCGTTTTCTTCAAATGTATCGCGTCTGGCGGCGACGTGCTGATCGGGTCGGATCAAGTAAACCGCACTGGTCGCGTCACCTAGATAACGGCGTTTCAATGCCAGCGTTGGGTCGTCCTTTATTGACAATGCAAGTCTTGGGACAGGCACGCCGTCCACTTCAAAGTCATCCGGTGCGTCTGCATCTATGGTCAGTAAAGTGAATCGATTGGCCAATTTGGGCAACAGATAGGTGTCACCCAGCGGCGCGTCGGGGCAGGGCGATCCCGGTCGGGTGCTTGCCGGACCGTTCAGCCCATCTGCCGAGTTCAAAGGCGAGCCGTCATAGGTACAAGGCGTGCTCAAGCGACCGGAGTTGACCATCGGACGCGCAAAATCATAATGCTCGCTAAGGTCCAGAACGGCGTCGCGCAATATGCGGGACATTGGTGACTTGGGCGTGATGAAATCCGTCGAACGGGTGGAATTCAGAATGTTTTCGTCAGCTCCGAGGATCCGTTCGAGATCATAGCTGTCCAACAAGGATTCCGGCGCGCTTCCGTCCAGCACCATTTTCAGCTTCCAGCACAGGTTATCAGTGTCCTGCAAACCGGAATTGGCTCCGCGCGCTCCAAATGGGCTGACCTGGTGCGCGCTGTCACCGGCAAAAATCACACGTCCATGGCGAAATTGCTCCATGCGGCGACATTGGAAAGTATAGATACTGACCCATTCCAGTTCGAATTTAACATCCTCGCCCAACATGGCCTTGAGACGCGGGATCACATTCTCGGGGCGTTTTTCCTTTTCTTTATCGATATCCCACCCCAGTTGCAGGTCGATCCGCCAGACACCATCAGGTTGTTTGTGCAGCAACGCCGACTGGCCCCTGTTGAACGGAGGGTCAAACCAGAACCAGCGTTCCGACGGAAAATCGGCATCCATCACGACATCGGCAATCAGAAAGTTATCCTCGAACACACGCCCAACGAAATCTTCGCCCAACATGGTTCGCATTGGAGAAGCCGCGCCGTCGCAGGCGATTACCCAATCGGCTTCGACGGTGTAAGACCCCTCGGGCGTATCCACCTCAAGCCGGACGTGATCAGGATGGGTTCCGACTGCTTCAACCTTATTGCGACCGCGGATTTCTATTGGTGCACCTTCGGATTGCAGCTCGCGGACACGGTCGACCAAAAACTGCTCCAGATAGTATTGTTGAAGGTTGATGAACGCCGGTCTTTGATCTCCTTTTTCGGGTTGCAGATCAAATTCATAGACTTGCCGGTCGTCAAAAAAGACCTTTCCCTTGTTCCACAAAACGCCCTTATCGACCATGGCCTGCCCACAGCCCAACCGATCAAGGATTTCTAACGGGCGTTTGGCAAAGCAAATGGCGCGACTGCCAAAACTGACCTTGTCATTATCATCCAGCACGATAACTTCGACACCCTGCTGGGCCAGATCGATGGCTGCCGCCAGCCCAACGGGGCCAGCGCCGACAACAATGATCTTGTGGCGGACCGGTATCGGCGCCGCCTGGTCCGGGTTGGATTGATAGGCATACAGCGGAACTTCGAATACCTTGTTCACAGTTGCTCTCCCCTTCCGTGGCTCAGAGGGCGTTCGACGAAAGCGCCCCGCGCAATTTGGTTGTAGGATTTGGCTTATCGTCTCATTATCCGTAACGACCCGACACGATCTGGATCAAGTTCAGGCCGGGATTTATTAACCTTGCAAAGCCTCCCACATTTCAAGATCTCGCTGGGCAGTCCAGATACGAGGGGTGTCGATCCCGCGAGCTTCGTCATAGGCACGGGCTACGTTAAACGGAAGGCAGTGCTCGTATATTGCATAGTTTGAAAATTTTGGGTCGCATTCAGCACGAACTGCGTCCCATGCTTCTTTCAAAGTGCCACCGCGTGCAGCAACCTTGGCGGCAGGTCGGTAGGTGCTGTCAACGAAATCGCGGGTGTTTTCGATGGCGGCGTTGACCATGTCCTTACCGACCAGCGCATCGCCCCGTCCTGGTGCAATCGCATCCACGTCGAACCACTTTATCTCATCCAACGTGTCACCCCAGTCACCGAAATGCCCGTCGCCGCAGTAGCAAGCAGAGTGATATTCAACGATGTCGCCAGTGAACATCACGTTCTGATCGGGCACGTGGATAACAATATCTCCAGCAGTATGAGCGCGGCCCAGATGCATTAAATCGACTCGTCGATTGCCCAGATAGATTGTCATGGTGTCGCTGAACGTGGTGGTTGGCCAGGTTAGCCCGGGAATGCTTTCATGACCTTCGAACAGGCGTGGGAAACGCTGGAATTCGCTGTCCCAGTCTTCTTGGCCGCGTTCCACAACCATGGCGCGGGCCATGTCCGACATTACAATCTGTTGCGCATTAAAGGCGCTTGCACCAAGGACGCGTACAGCATGGTAATGGGTAAGCGTCACATGGGTGATCGGTTTGTCGGTAACCGAACGCACGCATTCGATAACTTTGTTCGCAAGTCTGGGTGTCGCCTGCGCTTCGACGATCATAACACTGTCGTCCCCGATGATCACACCTGAATTCGGGTCTCCTTCGGCTGTAAAAGCATACAGCCCGTCGCCAACTTCGGTGAAAGAGATTTTCTTTTCGGACATGTCCCCCTGGGACGCGAATGCTTTGGCCATGGTGGGTTCCTTATCGTGCGTAGGGGTTTTCAAGGGCAGGCAAAACGGTACCAACGCAGTCGCCAAATCCGACGGTATAGCCATCCCCTTTGGCTGCGCCTTTCAGGGTCAGGGTGTCGCCGTCTTCGATGAAATTACGCGTTTCGCCAGTTGCAAGTGTCATCGGTTCCTTCCCACCCCAGCTGAGTTCCAGAAGGGAACCCCGCTCGGGTTTGGACGCACCGGAGATCGTTCCAGATCCTAGAAGATCACCCACATTCATTGGACAGCCTGACGTCGTGTGGTGCGCCAGTTGTTGAGCGGCCGAATAGTACATCTGGTTATAGTTAGTCCGAGCAATTGTGGTTTCTGGTTTGCCTTCAGGGGCAATCGTTACCTCTAGATCGATGTCATAAAGCATGGGCCCACAATCTTTCAGGTGATCCAGCAACTCGAACTCACGTTCTGGCGTGTCGCAACGGAACGGTTCAAGGGCGGGTTTGGTCACGATCCAAGGGCTAATCGAAGTGGCGGTGGCCTTCGCTTGAAACGGCCCAAGCGGCTGATATTCCCACGCCTGAATGTCGCGGGCTGACCAATCATTAAGCAGAACATAACCAAAAATATGATCGTCGGCTTCTTGCACCGATATCGGACCGTCTGAAGGTGTGCCAACGATCGCTCCCATCTCGAGCTCGATGTCAAAGCGCCGACACGGAAGGAATGCGGGCTTGTCATGGTCTGGTGACTTCAATTGCCCCCAAGGACGACGGATATCTGTGCCAGAGACTACTACTGATGATGCGCGCCCATTGTAGCCGATTGGTATGTGCAGCCAATTCGGGGGCAGGGCGTTTTCCGGACCACGAAACATGGTGCCGACGTTAAAAGCGTGATTTCTGCCCGCATAGAAATCAGTATATTCGCTAACTGCGAATGGCATATGCATCTCGACGTCGGCCTGTGGAACAAGCAACGTCTCAACACGTTCCTGTTCTACTGATCCTTCTGCCAACAGCTCAGTCAGGCGCTCGCGAAGGGCGGCCCAGACGGCCGGACCTTGTTCCATTAGCGGGTTCCAAAAGGGAAGATCGAAGAGCGGTTCATCGGAAAGGGAAATTATCCCCCTTGCTTCGGCTTCTGTTACGTTTAGGATCAGGTCGCCGATCGCAACCCCACACTTTGGTTCATCGTCTTTAATCGAAAACACGCCATAGGGCAGGTTATTCAGTGGAAACGGGTGTTTTGCGTCATTGGCAGATGTCACCCAAGAGAATTTCAATGGCATGTTTCGTCCTTAGTTGTCGCGCGGACAGGCGTTTCGCCTGCGGGTTTACGAACCGGGGCGGATGGATTTCAGCCCAAGCAAAATAGCAGCCGCAATCATGAAACTTCCACCGATCCGGTCCAGCCATAACCTGGCCGGACCTTTAAGGCGCTTGGCCAGCCAACTTGCACTGCCGCCGTAGACGGTAAGAAACATGGCATCCAAGATCAGGTATGTGGCGGATAGGATAGCAAATTGTGACCAAAAGGGCAGAGCACTATCGATGAACAGGGGAAATAACGCGGCAAAAAACACCACTGCCTTAGGGTTGGCTGCTGAGGTAATAAAACCTTGCAACCACAAAGATTTGCGACTGGCGAGCGCGGCTATTTGCATTGCCTTGCGTTCGGCTCTCAGGATCGTTCGCACACTAAGAAAGATTAAATAAGCGACACCTAACCACTTGATCACCGTCAATGCGCTGCCGGATGCAGCAATCAACGCTGCCAGTCCAAGGCCGGCCGCCAACATCTGCAAAAAGTTGGCCGTTAAATCCCCCGCAGCAGTGAATATTCCGCGTCCAAGACCATTGACAGCACAATTCGACAGCATCAGCAATTGGCTGGGGCCGGGCGTGCTCATCAATAGCAGGACGGTCGCGACATAAGTGATCCAGATATCAAAGCCCATATCGGCTATTTCTTTCCTGGGGTACCATCAAACTTCTTTTCGATATCCGTCCAACAATCAATGTAGTCATCTTGCATCGGCGCTTCGTTCGCCGCAAACGCCGTCAGATGTTGCGGGAAACGTGTCTCGAACATGAATGACATAGTGTTATCCAGCTTGTCAGGTCCCAAGTTGGAATTCGAAGCTTTTTCAAAAGCTTCTTTGTCCGGCCCATGTGGTAGCATCATATTGTGCAAGCTCATGCCACCGGGGACAAAACCCTGAGGTTTGGCATCATATTGGCCGTAGATGTTACCCATTAACTCGGACATGATGTTCTTGTGATACCAAGGCGGACGGAAGGTATCTTCCATCACCATCCAGCGTTCCCGGAACAGAACAAAGTCGATATTTGCGGTGCCGGGTTGCCCGGACGGGGCGGTCAATACGGTAAAGATCGAAGGGTCCGGGTGATCGAAAAGGATGGCTCCGACAGGGCAATAATTTCGAAGATCATATTTGTACGGCGCGTAATTTCCGTGCCATGCAACGACATCCAAAGGACTATGACCGATTTTGGTGGTGTGGAATTGACCACACCATTTAATCGTGACGGCTGAAGGCGCATCGCGGTCTTCAAAAGCTGCGACAGGTGCCTTGAAGTCGCGCGGATTGGCCATGCAATTGGCGCCAATTGGTCCTCGCCCAGGCAATTCGAATTTTTGTCCGTAATTTTCGCAAACGAATCCGCGCGCCGGACCCTCTAAAACTTCGACACGGTACAACAGTCCACGCGGAAGAATAGCAATTTCCTTTGGCTCGAGATCAATGACTCCTAATTCTGTCGCAAATCGAAGACGGCCTTCCTGTGGTACAACCAACAGTTCGGAATCGGCGGAAAAGAAATAATCGTCCACCATCGATTCGGTAACCAAGTAAATGTGGCTTGCCATGCCAACTTGAGTGTTCACGTCGCCTGCGGTGGTCATTGTGCGCATGCCTGTCAGCCAAGTCAGCCCAACAGCAGAATGGGGTACAGGGTCCCAACGATATTGACCAAGGCTGATCACATCTGGGTCGACATTTGGTGCCGATTTCCAATAGGGAAGATTGATCTTCTCGTATCGGTGCGAGTGCTTTACCGAAGGGCGGATACGGTAACACCATGTCCGCTCTGGGTGTTGGACGGTGAAGGCAGTTCCGCTCAACTGCTCACCATACAGGCCATAATTGCATCTTTGCGGGCTGTTCATCCCTTGTGGCAAAGCATCTGGCAGAGCTTCGGTTTCAAAATCGTTGCCAAAGCCGGGCATGTATCCGGCGTGGGTTCCAACAGGCGTCGCAGCCTGGGTCAAATGATGCGGATCAGTGGGGCGATTCATGGCGCGGTCCTCTCTTTCCTGCTTGTCGGATAATAGTTGTTTTTGTAACTAACAAGGATGACACACCCAAAAAACGACGAAAAAGATGAATTCGACCTTCAGAATTTTCTGCCTTTCCTGCTGAATCAGGCGGCCGAGGCAAGCTCGCTTGAGTTTCAGCAGGTTTATAAGAACCGATTTGGAATGCTGCGTACGGAATGGCGGGTGCTGTTTCACCTTGGAAATTATGGCGAAATGACAGCGCGAGACATCGGTCAAAGAGCCAAGATTCACAAAACCAAGATCAGTCGCGCAGTACGTAAACTGGAACAACGTCGGTTTCTCAGACGAATCCGAGATGAAAATGATCGGCGGGCCGAGCGTCTTTCGCTGACTCAAATGGGCACTTCCGCTTATCGTGAGCTGCGCTCAATCGCGCGGAATTACGACGGCAAACTAGTAGCGCAGTTCACCACTGCAGAGGCGGAATTGCTGCGCACTATGTTGCGACGTTTGGCTGGATTGGATTGACCACTGGAATTTCGACGTGTTGGCCACCAGATGTGAGTCTCAATGAGGTAGGATTGAACTATGGCAGCCGTAGACACCGATTCAGCGAAATCCAATGATCTCATAAATTGGCTGGTAACGCGTGGTCTGGAAGGAACCGGCGAGCATGATCTTCTGGACGGCTATTGCAGAAAATTGTTGGATCTGGATGTACCGCTTATGCGTTTTCATTCGGCGCAACCTGCTCTGCATCCGGCCTATGGCGGCACCGGTTACAGTTGGTATCATGATCAGGGCGGAGATTTTCAGACATTCGACTATAGCGAAACCCCTAGCCAGCAATGGCGGCAAAGTCCGCTCTATGCCATACTTAATGAGGGATTGGATGCAGTTCACGAACGTTTAGTTGACCAGAACACGGCCAGTCGATTTCCGTTGATTAACGAACTGCGTGAAAAAGGCGCGACTGAGTATTATGCGACTGGAATCAATTTTGGCGCGCCCGCAAAACTCAATCAACTAGGTGAAAACCGGCGTATTGATGGGGCATTGATGTCATGGGCGACAAATGCGCCGAAAGGGTTCCAGCCTCAAGATCTCTCTTTGATAATCAGTTCTTTGCCGCATTTGGGTCTGGCCTTGAAATCTGCTTCCAGCGCGACCGTGGCGAAGGACCTGATGAGGGTTTATCTAGGAAGTGACGCAGGTCAAAGAGTGCTTTCTGGCGAAATTAGAAGGGGTTCCTTGCAGCAGATTGACGCTGTGGTTTGGAATTTTGATTTGGAAGGATTTACTGGCCTGTCCGAAGAGCTGCCCGGGCTTGAGATCATTGACATGTTGAATGATTATCTGGCTGTCGCGGTCGACGTCGTTCACGAATTCCACGGCAGTATCCTGAAATTCATGGGCGATGGGCTTATGGCCATTTTCGATGTGGGCGAGATCGACGCCGATGCGCGTGCGGCGCTGAACGCGACGGCTGCCCTGCAAAAAAGAATGGCGGAATTAAACACCCGACGCCTAGCAGACTCTCTGCCAGTGACTAACTTCACTCTGGCTTTGCATGCCGGAGAAATTCTTTACGGAAACATAGGCGCAGAAAGCCGGTTGGATTTCACTGTAATTGGACCGACGGTTAATCAAGCAGCTCGAATTGCCGGAATGCACCGTTCGCTGGGCCAACGGATTCTTTTGTCAGATGACGTGGCGCGCGCGGCGCAACCGTGCGAACACGATTTGGTTTCGGTAGGGCGCTACATGTTGCGAGGCGTGGCCGAACCCAAAGAGCTTTTTACAATTCATAGGCTGTGAAAAAGGGCCGCAAGCATTGAGTTGAGATGTTGAAATAATAAACGAGCGTCATTCGCTTTTCGCTGACAAGGTGTTGTTACCAAGGTTACACTGAGAGAGCGGTGTTGCGTTCGCTTCGTCAAGGGGCAAACCCCGGCGTAAAGTGATTTCTTTTCAATACAAAGGCAGTGTCAGATATGCCTTCGATCGCACCAATAGGCTTCCTGACTGTTAAGAAGCTAAACGCAAACTATTCCCCCTACTGTAGAAAGTGATCGGACCTTGCCGCAACTCAGCCGTGTGCGTTAATCAAAAGTCTATTTCTACGCCGGGTAAGTTCAGTTCCTTCATCATATCGCGCAATTCCTGTCGTGCCGCGATGTTGGAGATATTCAGTTGTTTTACACCGATGTCTTTTAGGTCCAATAGTGTCAGTCCACGTGGGAACAATTCGCGGAAAATAACTCTCTCGGAAAAGCCGGAGGCAACCCTAAAGCCGATCCGTTGCGACAGCATCTCGATAGCGCGCTGCATCTTTTCCTTGTTGACCATGCGCTGTGTACCGACACGGTTGCGCACCACGACCCAATCGATAGGTTTCAACCCTGCCTGCGCCCTAAGCTGACGCGCGTTCCAGACCATCTCGGAATACACGGACGGGCCAAGAATTTTCTCGCCCTTGGAGTCAATCCGGGCAAGCAGGTCAAAATCGATGAAGCTATCGTTCAATGGTGTGACAAGTGTGTCTGCCAGGGAATGCGCGACCTGACTTAGGCGCGTGTGTGAGCCGGGGCAGTCGATCAAAATAAAGTCGCTGTCACTTTCTAACTCTGAAACTGCCGCGGAAAGGCGGTGATCATAGATGTTTTCACCCGGTTTCAATCTGCTTGCGTCAATCTCGGGCAAGTCATGATGGCGCGGGCTTGGTAAAGAAATCCCCGAACCGTTCATAAAATTTATACGGTTCTCAAAGTAACGGCCCAAGCTTCGTTGACGTAGGTCCAGATCGAGTGTGCTGACCTTGTGCCCCAATCGGGCAAGTGCGGTTGCCACATGCATTGAGACGGTCGATTTACCTGCACCGCCCTTTTCGTTTCCGACCACAATAATATGTGCCATGCCTGTATTCCCAAGTCCCGCCGTGTTTGCCCACACGTTGTTGTAAGCCACTATATGTTGTGTGGCGCAGGAAGGGAAGAACTCTAAGCCGTAGTTTATAGCAATATCAGCTTTGAATTCGATGGTCCGAGACCCGCTCGTCTCTTCAAATTCGCCTTCTTGCCAAAACCCTGGTCAGGTCTCAGTGTGACTTCAACGGCGCGGAGGGCTGGGATTGGATCACTTGTTTCTCAATGTTCTGAATGTGGTACTGCCAGTTTTGATTTGCGCCGGCGTTGGTTACTGCCTTGCTTTGATCGACGCACCGTTTGACAACAAGGTGATTGGCGGGATCGTTTCAAAAGTCGGGTACCCGACCTTGATTATTTCGCATTTGTCCACGACCAAACTAGCGGTTGGCACGTTTATTGACATGATGACCGCTGCGGCATTGGCCGTCACGGGGTTCGGAGTTTTGGGATTCGTTGTATTGAAGATGCTACATCTGCCAATACGTGCCTTTCTGACACCACTGATGCACGGCAACGTGGGTAATATCGGCTTGCCAATCACTTTGTTGGCGCTGGGCGACGCGGGAATGGCTTATACAATGGCCTTTGTTGTGGTGGTGCTCATCAGCATTTTTACCGTGGGCATGTGGATTCCGGCAGGAGAGTTTTCGCCCAAAAAGCTGGCTACGTCGCCGATTATTTACGCGGTAATTTTTTCGCTGATCTTGATGTCTACAGGGCAAAGCTTACCGCAGCCAATTGCAAAGTCGTTTGATATTTTGGGAGGGTTATCGATCCCTCTGATGTTGCTCACGCTTGGGCATACCCTGGCCACTTTGCGTGTAAATAGCCTTGCGCGTGCTGTTCTTTTGACGGCGCTGCACCTTGTCATGGCAGTTATCATTGCTTCTGCGCTGATCTGGATTTTCGGATTTACAGGGGTTGAACGAGGTGCGTTGATCCTTTGTTGTCTGATGCCGTCATCAGTGGCGACCTATTTGTTCATTGATCAACATGTTCCGGAATACGGGCCGGATGTCGCCAGTTTTATCCTGGTCTCAACGTTGACGACCATAATCGTTCTGCCTTTGGCCCTTTCCTATTGGATCTGAGTGCCCAAATTACCTGACTGACATCAATCGGCGACAAAAACCGATTTATTGTCTATAAGTTATCGTCGGAGGACCTAAATTTAGATCAAACCAGTCGCCTTTGCCGGGCCGGTAATGTGGAGACATCGTGAGGCGGGGCTTTAGATGAAAGTTTCCAAGGAAACGTCTGATATGCGCGGTGCGCGAGTGGTTTTGGCCATGACCGCTATTTGCATGATGGTTGTCGGATTCAACACGACGGCAGTGGCGACCATTCTTCCCAACCTTAAGGCTGAATTTGATTTAGGCCCGTCAGGCTTGCAGTGGGTAATGGCCGTTTACACGGTGGTTAGTGCCACACTGGTCACAATTGTCAGCCGATTGGGGGATATCACCGGCAAAATGGGTGTGTTCTTCTTTGGAATGATCGTCTTTGCAGTTGGGTCTGGGTTGGTTCTTTTCTCGCAGGACGCCGCGATGCTGTTAATAGGCCGCGGAGCGCAAGGGGCGGGTGCCGCCGCCTTGTTCGGAACGTCGCTGTCTTTGCTCACCGCGGCGACGCCGGAAGAAAAACGAGCCAGCGTTACAGGAGCATGGGGCGCGATCGTCGGTCTGGCCATCGGTCTCGGTCCGGTCGTTGGCGGGGCATTTGCCCATTACATCAGCTGGCGAGGCGTATTTGCGATTGATTTGGTATTGTTGGTAGCTGCTTTCATAATCGGATTGCGCGTGCAACGACAGAATTATGTACCAGACACAAGGCTGCAAGGGGCAAAATTTGACTTTCCCAGCGCCGTGGCTCTTGTTCTATTGCTTGGTCCATTGTCATTTGCCTTAAGCAACGGTGAAAGCAAAGGGTGGGGTACCGTAACCACGCTTGTTCCATTATGTGTCTCGGCTGTCGCTGTTTTTGCGCTGATCACAACTTCGCGTCGCAGCGATGACCCTTTGATCGAGTTGCGATATTTCCGCCATCCCCGATACTTGATGGCCGCGACAGGCATGTTTTTTACAGGTTTTGCCCTGTTTTGTTTCTTTGTTTACTTTAACACGTTCGTGCAATCTCCGGATACATTTGCGTACACGGCAATCGGAGCAGGGGCAGCGATATTGCCGCTCAGCCTAAGTATGTTTGCCGTTTCAGTTACCGCCCCCCGGTTTCTGGCACCCTACAGTTTCCAATGGCCCGTCATTTTGGGTATGGGATGCATGGCTTTCGGATTGTTTCTGCTAACTTCGACCACAAACTCCACAGGCTATTCCGAAATCTGGTGGAAACTAGTCGTTTTGGGCGTTGGACTAGGTATAGGGTTTTCGTTGCTGCCGAGGCTGGGGCTGAGGCTGTTGCCAGAGGAACATGTCGGTCAAGGTTCAGGTGTAATCAACGCTTTCCTTTATTTTGGCGCAACGTTAGGCGCCGTCGTCGGTGGTTTGGCCGAGGCCAGAACGACCCGTTCCGGACTTTCTGAAGTGATTGCCGCGCTGCCTGCTGAATCGTCACAAAGGGAAGACCTTTCTCATGCTTTGACGCATGGGACACCAAGCCAGATTCAGCAACTCATTTCCCAGATGGACCCGCAATCCGGTACCGAGCTGGCCAAAGCCCTAAGGGACATACAAGATAATGCGTTTGACAGTGCAATGCTGTGTGCGGCTTTGGTGGCATCGATTGCGGTTTTTCTTGCGCTCCTTTTGTTGCGTGGGCCAGTGCCCCCGCTTCAAGACGCAAAGCAACTGGTCAAAGACAAAAGTTGAAAGCGGCGACAATATTTAACTAAGCTTTCAGCGCGTTGCAGCTTATGATCTGACTATAGCAATTTTCTGATTGGGTGCCTTTTTGAACTGTATTGTGAGAAACATACATTCGATACTGTTTATTATATGTCTTTGCCTCTTCACGCTGCACTCAGCCCGCGATGTTGCTGAAGCCTCGGAAGACTGGCCACTAGACAAAATCACACTTCGGACCGCGACACCGGACTTAAGTGGGTTGAACCACAAACCTGCGGGCATTCACGGGCGCGTAATGGCGCAAGGGGATCAACTGATCTTCGAAGACGGTACGCCCATCCGGTTTTGGGGCGCAAATCTGCAGGCATACGCTATTTACTTTACCGAGCCTCGGAACATTAAGGCGCATGCAAAAAGGTTGGCTCAGTTGGGCTTCAATCTGGTGCGAATTCACCATCACGACTCCGATTGGGTTCAGCCGAACATATTTGGCGAGAATGCGAAAACTACGACCCAGCTCAATCCTGCGTGGTTGAACAAGCTGGATCAATGGATAACTGCCCTAAAGGACGAAGGTATCTACATCTGGCTCGATCTTCATGTTGGCCGCCGCTTTACTGCGTCAGACGGAGTAGAAAATTTCGAAGAACTTGCCGGTGGGCAGGACAAAGCTGATGCCGTGGGTTTCAACTTTGTTTCACCAAGCATCGAACGCCTTATGAAAGAATTTCAAACCGCGTTTCTGTCCCACAAAAACAAATACACAGGTCTGAGTTATTCTGAAGAGCCAGCCGTGATTGCCGTTCAGATTACCAATGAAAACGATCTGACACATCATTTTGGGAACATACTTTTACCAGACAAAGGCGTTCCACGGCATTCCGAAACTTACATGGCTTTGGCAAATGCATTCGCAAAGGAACAAGGGTTTGACGCGGAAAGGACTTGGCGGGCGTGGGAGTTTGGGCCGTCCAAGATTTTTCTTAACGACCTTGAGCACAAGTTCTTTGACAGGATGGCACAGTCAGTCCGGGATACCGGGTTTGACGGGTTAATTTCCACGACGAGCCTTTGGGGCGAGATGTCAATTGCCGGTTTGCCCTCGCAAATGCGCGGGGGCATCATTGATACGCACAGCTATGGATGGGAAGGAGAAATAGATTTTGATCCGCGGCAACGAGCAGGTTTGCTTGATTGGTTAGCTATCGCACAAGTCGACGGTCTGCCTCTGAGCGTTTCTGAGTGGAATATCGGGACTACTTTGGCTGAAGATCGTTTTGTTGCACCCGTTCGTGTGGCTGCAATGGCCGCGTTTCAGGGGTGGGACGCAATGATGGTCTACGGGTATTCGCAACAAGGATTGAATGGACATGTTTTTCCTGAAAACTGGAGCATTGCCAGTGATCCGGGAATGATCTGGATGATGCCCGCTGCCGCGATCCTTTACCGCGCCGGGCATATAAGGCAGGCAGAACAAACCTATGCCTTGTGCCCCGATGCTTCAGATTTCTTTGGCCGTTCGATTGCACCCGATACTTCCATTGGCATTCGTACGATCATTGAGCAAAGCCGGTTAGTTACGTGTATGCCCGAGACACCCGCTTTGCCATGGCTGACTGCGACTAACCTGACTGGTAAAAGTTACCAGGACTTGGATCCTGATCGCTCTTATCTAAAGTCGGGATCGGGCGTGGTTGAAGCAGATACCGGAGAGTTTTTCAGAGCATTCGAAAAAGGTCAGTTTGTCGTTAATGCTGAAAACAGTCAGATAGTTGCCGGGCGTTTTCACGGCGAACCCGTAAAGACATCAAATGTTGAGTTTAACGTCGATAACCCTATGGCAGCGATCGCAGTGCAGAGTTTGGATCAATCAGCGTTAACGCAAGCACGGCGCATTCTTATTTCGATTTCCGGACGCGCGATTTCTGTACATCCCGAAGACGAGAATTTCCGTATTGAACCCATAACAGGCATTTTGCGGATACAAGCTCGGCCAGATTTGGAATTGATTTCCCGTGACGGGCGCGTCGGTGACGTATCAGCAGCGCACACCGTCAAAGATGGCGTTCACGAGATCGATTTGGGAAAGGTAAAGGGAAGTCGCTGGCTCTATCTTGAATGATCGCCATACCATTCTGGTTTGGGTTGCCGAATTCGGCGTCGACCATATCAAAATTAAAAAGCCGCCCGAAAGAGGGCGGCTTTCGAAATCAGAATGGAATGGATCAGAAACCCAGACCTTCGTACTTCTTTTTGAATTTCGATACGCGACCACCTGCATCCAACAGACGGGTACCGCCGCCGGTCCAAGCCGGATGAGAGGACGGGTCGATTTCCAGAGCAAGCTGATCGCCTTCTGAACCCCATGTCGACTTCATCTGAACGATGGTGCCATCGGTCATCTTGACGTCGATGAGGTGATAATCGGGATGGATGTCTTTTTTCATCTTTCCGCTCCTTACGCCTCGGCGCCAGCCTTGGGCTTATAGTTGGTGACTTCTGCGATACGCGCGGACTTACCGCGGCGCGTGCGCAGATAGTACAGTTTGGCGCGGCGGACTTTACCGCGGCGAACAACGGTGATGCTGTCAATGTTTGTCGAATACAGCGGGAAAACACGCTCCACGCCTTCGCCAAACGAAATTTTGCGAACAGTGAACGATCCGGCGATTCCATCGCCGTTCTTGCGCGCGATACAGACGCCTTCGTAGTTCTGAACACGCGTGCGTGAGCCTTCGGTCACCTTATAGCCGACACGAATGGTGTCGCCGGCCTTAAAGTCGGGGATGTCTTTCCCCAGGGCGGCTATCTGTTCCGCCTCAAGCTGTGCGATCAGGTCCATCGCAGTTACTCCTATCTGCTCGTGGTTGGTCCACGAAGTTTGGGCACGGTCTGAGAGCTCTTGGTCTTCATCGGGTCCTGCGAACAGCCCGCCAGAGTTCAGATCGAATGTTTCTTCGGCTTGGCTTGCTATGTTGTGCCCTTGCAGAAGAAAGCCGGGCGTAGTGCCAAGTAGCAAACCAAAACACCGGAGTCACTTGGCGTGGCACCGGATTGAGGTCGTTTAAGGAATTTGAAGCCGGTGATCAAGCCTAAATTGTCGTAAAACAGAGGGCATACGGTGGGTTTTCGCCGTCTGAGAAATGTATCGTTGCCTTGTTCCGTCGATCAGGCATTCTTGGGGTAATTATACGAGCAGATTTCAAGCATAGGAACAGACGATGCGCAAAGCCGTCATTTTGGCCATCTTGGCCGTCGCGCTAATTTCATGCGGGCGTCGCGGCCCCCAGCCGCAGGCTGTCGAACCCATGGCATTTGCTGACACGACTTCTCCGTCAGTTATATTCCCGAAATTCGGGGATGCGGATCCTCACGATTGGGAAGGGCGGCATCCCGGGCTTTACCCGGTTCACGGGTTGGATGTTTCACGATGGCAGGGTCAAATTGATTGGCGAACTGCCAAGGCTGCAGGGGTAAGTTTCGCCTTTATCAAGGCGACGGAAGGCGGGGATTTTTCCGACCCGCTTTTCGACGATCACCGGCGAGGCGCGCAGGCGGCGGGCGTACCTTGGGGGGCCTATCACTACTATTATTTTTGTCGTCCGGCTGCAGAACAGGCCCGATGGTTTATTCGCAATGTACCCAAGGGTGCAGACCTGCCACATGTGCTGGACATGGAATGGACGCCTCATTCCAAAACCTGCACTCTTCGTCCGGATGGGGAAACAATTCGCGCCGAAGCAGAGCGTTTCCTTAGCATCTTGGAGCGACATTATGGTCGCCGGCCCATCATTTACACCACAGTAGATTTTTACGAAGATACAGACATCGCACGATTGCCCAAAACGGATTTTTGGTTGCGCTCAGTCGCGGGCCATCCGCGCAATGTTTATCCACGAACCATTTGGCGGTTTTGGCAGTACACTGGCACCGGTCTGGTTCCAGGGGTAAAGGGCAAGGTGGACATCAACACTTTCAATGGCTCGCCAGATATATGGGCCCGGTGGAAGGCTGGGGCCTCCTGATCATGAATATGCCTGTTTAAGCCAATATTCGTGCAGTTTTTGTTCACTCAGAACTGGCGGCTGGTAAATTGAAAGTTTGCGGGTCCAACAACAATAATTGGTATCAGCGGCACGCAGTTAGATCGCTGCGACTTAATCATTATTCTTTTTCTGTGACCTTAAATAGCTCTCCCACAAATCTGGTCGCCGCTCGCGGGTGATTTGCTCCGACATTTCATGGCGCCAATTCGCGATACGACCGTGATGACCCGACATAAGAATATCAGGGATATTTAGGCCGTTCCATTCCGCAGGGCGCGTGTATTGCGGGTGTTCCAGTAGACCGGAGGAAAAACTCTCTTGCTCTGTGGAAGCCTGATTGCCCAGAACGCCCGGGATAAGCCGAACCGTGGCGTCGATAAGCGCCTGGGCCGCGATTTCCCCCCCGGTTAATACGAAATCGCCCAAGGAGACTTCCTGAACTCCGTAGTGTTCCAAGGCGCGCTCATCCACACCTTCAAATCTACCGCACAACAGGGTGATGCCGTCGCAACGCGCCAAATTCTGCATCATCTGTTGGTTCATCGGGCGACCACGAGGGCTGAGGTAGATGATAGGCCAGTTGCCCCGTATACCCGTCATGGCATACTCGATGGCTTCGCCCAGAACGTCAGCACGCAAGACCATGCCCGCGCCGCCGCCTGCGGGGGTATCGTCGACATTTCGATGCTTGCCGACACCAAACTGCCGTAGATCGATCGTATCAAGCTGCCACAAGCCGTCTTGCAAAGCTTTACCGGTTAAGCTTTCACCCAAAACGCCGGGAAAGGCGCCAGGAAACAGAGTGATTATTTTGGCCTTCCAAACTCCGTGCAGGTCCGGCGTTGCCGTCATCAACTCGCGCGGTGTCAAGGTAGGGCGGATCGCCTTGCGGCCGTGGGATTTGCCGGATTGGTCTGTCATTCTGTACCGATCAGGTCGTTTTGGGCGTGTCTATCAAGAGCCTTCTTTTGCCGAAACAGTTCGCCTTCGTCCAGAGTGGACCGATTCAATGCTAACATTTCCGAAAGCACGGTATCGGGCAACGCGGGGTTGGTGTGTGAAGGCGTCACAAGTTTGCCGACCTGATCTTTTGACATACCAAGAAATTCTGCGAAGGGTGCGCCAGGGCCAAGTGGTTGCTCTCGCAAATCTTCCAGCCATCGAGTGCGTACATCTACGTTCGGCAGGTGGTCCCGAATAGCGTTGGCCGCGTCCTCGGGTGATTGAATCGTTGTCAATCGTTCCTGATAGGTCGAAAAGTCCAGAAGCAGCCTTGTGCGTCGCAAGTCATGGGCCCACAGGCTACGAAGCCAGTCCGAGCGCCGTCTTAGCGACAGATAGAGGGTAATTTCCATGCGCTCGTTTGCAAATCGATTGCGGATCAATCCGACCAGACATGCCGCCAGGTCTGGGGCAGCCTCATAACCCACCGCAGGATTACGGCTGGGTCGCAAACCCGAGAAATTCTCTTCACTCAGTATCAGCCCGCGTCTTGCGCCAAGGTCCAATGTGCACAACATCTTGCGCATTTGATTGCTGAAAGCAGTTAGAGCGTCATGGGTTCCATAGATTGAAAAATGCGTTGCGGCGTCCGCCAGCCCTGTCTTGCGTGTGCGAAAAGGCAGAACCAGCGCGTACTGCGGCCAGATAAGTTCCCGGTTTTCAAACAAAAAGGATTGGGCTGCTGTCGTTCCGGTTTTGTGAAAACCCAGGTGCAGCATAACCCGGCGCATCAAAGCAATCCTTCGGGTGGATCGGCAACAATTCGGCCTTTTTCAAGATCGACGGTTGGAACCGCTTCGCGGGTGAATGGCAGCAAGACGGTTGAGTTCAGGCCTGGCCCATGAAGTTCCAAAAGGTCAGCCGCGCCGTGGTTCTGAACGGATTTCACGCTGCCCAGCAATGTCCCGCCAGTATCATAGACGTCAAGACCGATCAGGTCAGTGTGATAAAATTCGTCATCCGGCAACGACGGCAACTGATCACGACGCGCATACAATCGCAGGCCCTTCAGCTCGTCCGCCTGCTCTTTTGTTTCGATTCCGCCCAATCGAGCAGCAAAGCCGTTCTTGATCTGCCGTGTCAGCACAAGCGGGTAGCGTTCGTTGCCAGTGTCATCGGTCAGAGGTGAATAAACCTCGATATCCTCGGGAACCGCGCAAAAGCTTTTAAGCCTTACCTCACCGCGCACGCCGTAAGAGCCTGTGATGCTGCCTACGCAGACCAGATCACTCATCTGCGTCCTCCTTCGCATAAATTCGCCACAACGCGACCGCCGGCGTCAAGACATCTGTCTGTGTGTGCGTTACGCTCAAACAAAACTCCGGCAACGAAAGCAATGCAAAGTAATAAAGGCAATCTTATAAGTCCGAACATATGTCCTCAGCGTATTTCGATCAGCATCGCATCGCGCCGCCGCTCCCAGCCTGAGCGTTCAAGTTCAGGTTGGTCTGAGACCATTTGCGGCCGGCCAATGCAGTAATATCCCACCAAAGACCAAATGTCGGGGACGTCAAGGTCCCGTTTCAACTGTTCGGGATCCAGGATGGACACCCAACCCATTCCCAACCCCTCGACGCGCAAAGAAAGCCAGAAAAGTGTTATTGCAGACACTACGGAATACCGCCGTGTCTCAGGCATTGTAGCGGCACCCAAACCCATTCCTTTTGTGGTAGAGTCGTCGCAAAAGACTGCCAATTGCACAGGGGCTTCCTGCATGCCGGACAATTTGAGGCGGCTATAGCTCAAGGCTTTTTCACCGGAGTAGCCCGCAAGTGCCTGCTCGTTCGCCGCCTGAAAATTCTTAAGTGCGGCAGAGCGGGCGGCTTCACTATCGACACGGATCAAGCGCCAGGGTTCGCTCAATCCCACGGAAGGCGCCCTTAGAAATGCGTCGAGGCAGCGCGTGAGCACTGCCTCGTCAATTGGATCGGTGCGAAATCGGCGCACGTCACGACGAAGCCGCATCAACAGATCAAACTGCATGCGGAACTCATCGGTGAATGCGTGATCCTGCACGCTATCGTTCCGATTATTCTTCTGCTGCGGCCACTTCTTCTTCAGCGGGCGCTTCCGCAGCTTCAGTGGCTTCAGCAGCTTTCGAAGCTTTCTCTTCTGCACGTTCCTGAGCTTTCTTGCCAGGGGTGCCTTTTTGCGGGTTGTTACGCTCCGCTTTCTCACGCGTCCCGGCTGCTTCGAGCATACGTGCGATCCGGTCGGTTGGTTGCGCACCCTGATCCAGCCAGTATTGGATGCGCTCCATGTTCATTTTCACGCGCTCTTCGCTGTCTTTCGGCAGCAGCGGGTTGTAGGTGCCCAGTTTCTCGATAAAACGACCGTCGCGCGGCATACGGCTGTCGGCCGCTACGATGCGGTAGAAAGGACGTTTTTTCGAGCCGCCGCGGGCGAGACGAATTTTCATTGCCATGGTGGTATCTCCTTTGAATGGCGTGTCCGGCAAAGGCCGGTTAGTTCTGTTGTTTGCTGAACCAAAGGTTCATTCCTGTTGTTTCCTGTGGTGACGGATGACTTCCTGAATAACGAAGTTCAGGAAAGCCTTGGCGAAATCGGGATCCAATTCGGCCTCTTTCGCCATTTCTTCTAAACGCGCGATCTGAGTTGCCTCGCGCGTTGGATCGGACGGGGGAAGGTTGTGAAGTGCCTTTAACTTGCCGACGGCTTGTGTGTGTTTGAACCGCTCACCCAGCGTGTAGACAAGGATCGCATCTAGCCTATCGATGCTTTTGCGGTGCTCTTTCAAGATTGTGGCGGCCTGGGTTACAGCGTCGGTCATTGGCCATTCCTTTCGGTAGTCAATCCGGTGGTCGTAGTATCGATGTCCGGATGTCGCCAAACCTGAGCGCGTTTGCCAAGCAGCTCGCCTTCACGCTCATACGTGGCGCCAAGCCTTTCAGCCAACACGAGAGATCTATCGTTTGCATGGGCGATGTAACTTATGACCCCGTTTAGGCCCTGGTGGCGTGCCGCATAGTCGCGTCCCGATTGTGCAGCTTCGAACGCCAAGCCTTTGCCCTCGGCTTCTTCCATCAAAACCCATCCCAGCTCTGGTTCGTCCCATCCGGGTATGTCGATAATTCCCACCCACCCAACGAATTCGTTGGAGGCCTTTTCAGTCAAATGCCAGATTCCATAGCCCCTAAGCGCCCAGTGACCCAGTCGGCCCGTTAACGAGCTCCAACAACCCAGTTCATCCTTTGGACCGCCAACCATGTGGCTACGTTTCGTCGAAAAGAATGCAGTCATTGCGGGTAGATCATCCATCGAGGGTGCACGAAGGATCAGGCGCTCTGTTTCGACACTTGGAATAGCGAACGAGGTCATGCATAAGCCCCCATTCCGCCATTCACCAAATCTGCTGGTGCAGGATGTCGCCATACGTGCATGGTTCCAAACGCCGGGTGCTCATAGGTATATTCAAACTGAGCGCCCAACCTTTCGGCTACCGCCTTGCTGGCCATATTATCTGGATCAATCAGCGAAATCGCAGTTGCCCAGCCCAACACATCATAGGCATGGGCGCGAGCGGCAATGGCCGCTTCAGTGGCATAACCCTTGCCGGTTGCATGATTCATCAGGGTCCAACCAATTTCGGGCTCGGGCCAGCTGTGCGGGTACCACAATCCAACGCGACCAACATAAGCGCCCGAGTTTTTTTCCTCGACGCCCCAAAACCCGTAACCGCGCATGGCCCAGTGCCCCAAAAGCATGGCAATGGAACGCCACGTTTCGTCAGGACGCTTTGGCCCGCCAACAAACTTCGATTGTTCGCTATTAAAGAACTCTGCCTCGGCTTCAAAATCGGCCTCGCAGGGTGCTCTCATTATCAAGCGTTCAGTTTCAACAGTGGGTATGGACTCAGCGATCATCGATAGGTTTCCATCCCGCCATCGGCGTTTGTGGCAAGGTGCCGATAAACGATTGTTTCGCTGGGCGTTTCTCCCTGAGGCAAAGGTGCGTAGGCATCGCGCTTCGCACCTAGACGCCGCGCCACAGCGACTGATCCGTCGTTTCCGGGTGTAATATAACTAACGAGCGTTTCGAAACCCTGTTTCCAAGCCCAGTTCAGTGCTGCGTAGGCTGCCTCGGTTACGTACCCGTGCCCTTCGAATTGATCCAACAGCATCCAACCTATTTCGGCTTCTGGGTAATGGGCGGGTCGGTTGATTCCTACTTGGCCCACAAGTTTGCAATCTTCGGAACGTTCGATGGCCCAACTACCAAAACCAAGAAGAGACCAACTTCCAACTTCTGAGGCGATAGTCTGCCAGCTGTCTTTCAATGAGAAAGGGCCACCCATAAATCGCGAACGCTCACTACCCATCACATTGTGAAGCAAAGCAAAATCCTGCATCACGTGATGGCGCAGCTTTAAGCGCGCTGTCGTTATGGTGGGGGCTAGGTTCACTTTTTCTTTCCAAATCCGCTCAGACCCGGCGGCAGAGCCATACCGCCGCCCATACCGGGCATGCCGGGCATCTTGCCACCCATTGCTTTGGCAGCCTGTTCCAGCGCTTTTGGGTCCATACCTGCGGCCATTTCTTCCGGCGAGGGACCGCCTTTGCCGAACATGCCTTTCATGGCCTGTTTCAGCATCTTGCCTTTGCCCATCTTGCCCATCTTCTTCATCATATCCGACATCTGACGATGCATTTTGAGCAGCTTGTTGAGGTCGCTGACCTCCATGCCCGAACCGGCGGCGATGCGCTTCTTCCGGCTAGCCTGAAGTAATTGGGGGTTAGCGCGTTCGCGTTTGGTCATCGATTGGATCAGGGCGATCTGCTGGCGCAGGATCTTGTCGTCCAGACCAGCTTGATCCATCTGCTTGGCCATCTTTCCCATGCCGGGCATCATGCCCATCATGCCCTGCATGCCGCCCATCTGGATCATCTGCTCTAGCTGCAGTTTAAGGTCATTCATGTTGAACTGACCCTTGACCATGCGCTTCATCATGCGCTCGGTCTGTTCCATCTCCATCGTTTCCTGGGCCTTTTCGACCAAGGCCACGATGTCGCCCATGCCCAGAATACGGCCGGCGATCCGGTCCGGCTCGAAACTTTCGAGCGCGTCCATTTTCTCGCCCAAACCAACAAAACGAATAGGCTTGCCAGTGACCGCGCGCATCGACAACGCCGCGCCGCCGCGCCCGTCACCGTCCATTCGCGTAAGGACCACGCCTGAGATGCCGACCTTTGCGTCGAACTCCTCGGCGACCTCAACAGCGACCTGACCTGTCAGGCCGTCGACCACCAGCAGAGTTTCGCGAGGGTCAACTGCGTTGCGGACCTGTTCGACCTCATCCATCAGAACTTCGTCGATATGGAGGCGCCCCGCAGTGTCGAGCATGTAGACGTCGTAGCCGCCCAATGTCGCCTGCTGCTTTGCACGTTTGGCGATATCGACGGGTTTCTGGCCGGGAACTATCGGCAGAGTATCCACGCCAACTTGCGTGCCAAGCACTGCCAGCTGATCCATAGCTGCCGGGCGATAGACGTCCAACGATGCCATCAGAACCTTTTTGCCTTCTTTTTCCTTCAGGCGCTTGGCCAGCTTGCCTGTGGTCGTTGTTTTACCAGAGCCCTGGAGACCGACCATCAGGATCGGAGCAGGTGGGTTGTCGATCTTGAGCTTGCCGGGGTCTTCGTCACCGCGCAGCACATCAACCAATGCGTCGTGCACGATTTTGACAACCTGTTGGCCGGGGGTGACCGACTTGGTCACGGCCTGTCCAGTCGCTTTGTCCTGTACCTTCTTGACGAATTCACGGGCAACCGGAAGTGAAACGTCAGCCTCAAGCAGTGCCACACGCACTTCGCGAAGGGCCGCTTTGACGTCTTCTTCGGACAGAGCGCCCTGTTTGGTCAGCCGGTCAAAGACGCCAGAAAGGCGTTCGGATAGATTTTCAAACATGCCTTCGGCCTCCTATGCCGGTTATCTGATGGCGTGCCCTACATAGGATGCGCCGGTTAAATGCACAAACGCCCCCACGGGCGAAACTCGCTGGTGGGGGGCGATCCCTGAATGACTCAAGGGACCGGAAGGTTATTCTCTTCCGGATGTTTCGGCGGATTTAGGCGGATTGAGTGTCAGAGTCAACCACGCGCGCAGGCAGCCAGTCATTGACTGTGCTTACCATCCTGTGAGAGCCGGATCCGTTGGTAAATACCTCGACAATAGGGTGGCGGCCTGCGCTCATACCTTTGTCGAGAACTAAAACAGGACGATAAAGCGTCGAGGTTCGACCCTCACGCGTGGACGTCGTGCTTTCCAGTTCAGCATGGGACAGGTTGGATAGCTTGTGCTCGACAGCCTGATAACCAAAAACTGATTGACGGCGAATTAAGACACTGTCCTTTTTGCGGTCCAGTATTACCTGCACGCGTCGGACAAATACGCAAAAGGCGCCGAAACCTAGCCCGCCGCCGCCAAGGGCGAAAATCAAGCCGAACCAGATGTTCTCGCCCCCGGTACTCATGAGTAAAATGCCGGGGCCGACAAATGCCATAATGAAAATGATCAACATGATCCCGATGAACCATGGTGTGTCAGCAAGAATAAGTTGATCCGGTGTGTTTCGCCTGATTTTCATAGTTGCATGCTAGCACTGAACCCAACAGTTGTCCCACAGTTGAAATTCCCCGGGATATAAGCCATGAGCACCTGATATCAGGAGGTTCTCATGGATGCATCGTCTGACTTTCAGGATACATTGCCGCTTAGTTCTGACTCCTTGTTGGCGCAGATGGACGACTGGGGTCTGACTTATCGTCTGCATACACACATGCCTCTGCGCACGGTCGAGGACGCCAAGTCTGTTGAAGACCAGTTTGTGGTATCTGGCGAAAATACTCTGCGTCTTAAGAACCTTTATCTGCGTGACAGGAAAAAGCGAAACTATCTGGTGTCACTGGAGCAGAGCCGAGAGATCGACCTTAAGCAGTTGGGAAATCAGCTTGGGGTTGGCGGTCTGTCGTTTGGGTCGCCAGAGCGACTTTTGCAACACCTTGGCATCCGCCCCGGTGCAGTCAGCCCGCTGGCAATGATTAACGGGGTAAAAAGCAACGTGTTCTTTCTGATGGATGCAACGGCCCAAAGCGCGGACGTAATCAACATGCATCCGCTTGTAAATGATCGAACCGTTGCAATGCCTCGTCCGGATTTGATGGTTTTTTTTGACCGGGTCGGCTGCGCGGTCACATGGTTGCCCTGATCAATCCTCCAGTGCCCGTTTCAGCGCTGCCGAGACATGAGCGGCTGATGGATTGACGAACAAATGACCATTCGAGTCGAAGACGGGATCATCCAAATGGTCAGGGAACGCGAGTGGCAATTCCGTACAGGCTAATAGAATAGCTGCGCCGGGTTTGGCGTGGCGGTTGCAGAATTGCAGCAGACGCGTTCGGGCTTTTCTTGAGGCGCCGCCATAAAAGTCTTCGTCGATCATCTCTTGCATCTCAGCAATCTCGGCCTCGGGTAACCGCTCATTTGCTTCAATGCCTTTTGCCGAAAGGTGCTGTGCATAGTTGTCGGCTTGCATGGTCACCGTTGTTCCAAGCACCAAAGCGTTCGCAGCCCCTGTCTTAGCCGTCGTCTCTGCAGTCGCATCGAATATACTGAGGATATCAATCGAGACACCTTCGCGGATTGCGTGCAATCTGGCGTGCGGAGTGTTTGACGCGATAATAGCAAAGTCGCACCCAGAACGCTCCAGCGAAAACATGGCATTGCGAAAAACGGCATCGAACGCGGCCCAGCTATCTTCATCGCCAGGTTCGCCTCGTAAAGCACGAGTTTCGGACTGAGTTACCGACTCGATTGTCATCGGGGGTACGGGCAGGGGAGAGGAGTACCCACGTTCAGTGTAGTAACGTCCTGCACCCTCAGCGATGCCCCGATAATAGTCCACGGTTGACGCCCAGCCCACACCGCCCAGAATTCCAATCTTTTTCATGCTAAAAGTCCAATCAGCAATCACCTTGATGGCTGCAGATTGGACGTTTCATACGGCAAAAACCAGACTGAGATTATGCAGCCAGCGACGACACAGCTTGATGAGCATTCTTAAGAGCCGATTGCGCATCCAATGCCATCTGATCCGCAGCTACGACGTCGACATTGCTGATGCCCATGAAGCCAAGCACATGGCGCGCATAGTCGGTGGCAAAATCAATTTCCGATCCGACCGCAGTTCCACCGGATGCGATCGCAAGAACAACCCGCTTTCCCTGCAATAAACCGACAGGGCCGTTTTCGGTGTATTTAAAAGTCAGGCCAACACGGGCGACAAGATCGATCCACGCCTTAAGAGCGGCCGGGATCGAAAAGTTATAAATGGGTAAGCCGATTACAATCGCGTCTGCCTGCTGCAATTCACGTACCAACTCGTCCGATATTGACAACAGATCTCGTTGTACAGCGTCTCGCTGATCTGCTGGCGTGAAGTTGGCGGTTATCCATTCCTCGGTCAAAAGGGGTAAAGGCGTAGCCAGATCGCGACGGATAATGCGAGCGGGATCAAGGTGTTTCACCACGCGACCGGACAGGTCACGAGACGTCGAGTCTTTGCGTCGTGGCGATGCATCAATGTGAAGGACGGTCTTGGTCATATCGGCTGCTCCTTGCAGGGTGATGTGAATTCCGTTCCCAATATGATTGTTGCGTTTTCGAACAAAACACGGATATACCAACAGGTATTGTTGGTATTTGCACATAGGAATATTTGCAATGGACAATTGGGATGAAGTGAGAACTGCCTATCAGGTGGCTCGGATGGGTACTGTCAGCGGCGCGGCCGAAGTCCTGGGCGTACACCATGCGACCGTCATCCGTCACATCGATGCCATCGAGTCCCGTCTTGGTGTAAAACTGTTTCAACGCCACGCACGCGGGTACACTCCGACCGATGCGGGAGAGGACCTTTTGCGGGTAGCTCAAGCAACTGAAGATCAGTTCAACCAACTTGTCGGGCGAATGAAAGGGCGTGGTGACGACGTGTCTGGGGAACTTGTGGTGACCTCGCTGGCCTCGCTCGCTCCACTTGTCGTCCCGACGCTGACTGAGTTTCAGCAGATGCATCCTGATCTGATCGTGCGTTACCTGACTGGGGATCGGCTGTTTCGGCTAGAATATGGTGAAGCACACGTAGCCATACGTGCAGGCGCAGTCCCGGATCAGCCGGATAATGTGGTGCAGCCCTTTGGTGCTTTGGAAATCGGTTTGTATGCCAGCAAGTCTTATATCTCCAGTCGCGGCAAACCGGCGAGCGTCGAGGATTTTGCCAACCACCTGTTCGTTGGCAGCGATGACGAAGAAAGCCGAGCACCTTTTTCCAAATGGTTGCGTGAAAACGCCCCGACTGAAGCCATCATCTTCCGATGCACCAATAATCTTGCCATTCGCGAGGCTGTGAAGGCTGGCGCGGGGATCGGCTTCATGGCGCGCTGGGAGGCGGCGCGCCTGCCGGATCTTGTCGAGGTGATGGAACCGTTGCCAGAGTGGTCGGGAAGTTTGTGGCTGGTGACGCATGTTGACCTGCACCGCACGAACAAAGTGCAGACCTTTCTGACATTCCTGAAGGAGGCGGCCAAAAAATGGAGGCCCTAACCCCTCAGGGGCGCGGGCACGTTGCGATGTTTGCATTTTCTGCACTTGTTGCGGGAAGCTTTTCGCTGGGATCCATGATTGCAAATGAAATCGCGCCCGCGGCATTGACTGCGATGCGTTTTGCGATTGCCGCAGGTATCATCGGGGTTGCTGCACTGCTGACAACTGGTTTGTCTTCCGGTTCGGCACAGGCGCCTTGGCGGTATTTCGTGCTAGGCGGCTTATTCGCTACCTATTTTGTTCTGATGTTTTACGGCCTCAAGACGGCGCCTTCGGTAAGCGCGGCCGCGGTATTCACGTTAACTCCGATAATGTCGGCCTTTGCGGGATGGTTTTTGCTGCGACAAATAACGACACCACGCATGGCGTTCGCGTTAACCGTCGGGGCTTTTGGCGCGCTATGGGTGATATTCAGGGCCGACTGGAAATCGTTTCAAGCCTTTGAAATAGGTATTGGGGAACTCATCTATTTTTGCGGCTGTGCGGCGCATGCGGTTTACACCCCCATGGTTCGAAAGTTGAACCGGGGTGAGCCTGCCGTTGTCTTTACTTTTGGAACATTGATGGCCGGATGTCTGCTGCTTGTGATTTATGGCTGGCGGGATATTGTCTCCACCAATTGGTTGACCTTACCGGTTATGGTATGGAGCGGCCTTTTGTACCTTTCAGTCTTTGCCACAGCCGCCAGCTTTGTTTTGGTGCAATTTGCCGCCATGCGCTTACCGTCCGCAAAGGTGATGGCCTACACCTATTTGGTGCCGAGCTGGGTAATTCTGTGGGAGGTCGCCCTGGGCAATGGCACGCCACCCGGGTTGATCATTTTGGGCGTTCTATTGACGGTCGTGGCGTTGCTACTGCTGCTTAAAGACGAGGCGCCCAGCCCTACATCAAAACAAAGCGTCTTAGATTGATCATTGCTTTTTCTTTAGGTTCCGACGCATCCTGTCCAACGGAAAAGGCAAGGCCGGTATCCAATTTGGAAAACGCGAACATGAACCGATATTTCTCAATCACCATTTTGTGTGTTTTGGGCGCTTGCGCTCCGGATAGCCAAAGCAGTGTGGACATTACCGATCTACAAGCAAGCTGCGAGGCTCTGGTTTCTGCGCAAACCGGGGTGAACGCTCGTGACGTCGCGGCCATTTCGACAAAATCCCTGCCGACTGGGTCCGTGACCACCGTTTCAGTTGCCGGAGCCGCTGCACCTTGGCTGTGTGAGGCCGGACCAACAGGCGTTGTATTCGGTGTTGAATACAGCGAGGAAGGTTGAAACTCCCTCGCGGCGTCAATGCGCTAAATACCTTTGAGGCAGATCAAAGCTTTCCCCAAGCCTCCCGCCTATCATTGCGATAAGTAGGAGGAGTAATCATGTTCGAACACATAATGTTCCCCGTTGATCTGCATATGCCGCCAGAAGTCTACAAGGCCGCCAAAGTCGCGACCGAAGTGGCTAAATGGCAAAACGCTAAGATAACGTTGGTCAGCGTTACCGGTACGCAACCCGGTGATGTAACACAATCCGAGTCGTCGATCACCGCGGATCTTGCTGCTCTGGCCGAGAAATTATCTGAGCAAAGTGGTTCAGAAGTGGACACACTCAATATTCACTCGGTTGATGTGGCAATTGAAGTTGACGGTGATCTAAGACGCGCAGCAGAAGATATGGGCGCGGATTTGATCGTTGTCGGTACGCACGCGCCGCGTATCACGGATCATATTTTCTCGAGCCACGCTGGATACTTGGCAAAGCACGCTAAAATGTCGGTGTTTGTCGTGAGGTAAAGCCTGTTCAGGTTTCTTCTGCGTTGGGAATCTCGATTTCCAAAAACCGCTCAAATGCATCCAGGTTGACAGGTTCGAATTGACCGAAACCCTGCATCCAAACTGACGCAGACCTCAGGGCGTCGGGTTCCAGCTTGCACCATTTCACGCGGCCACGCTTTTCTTGTGAAATCAGGCCGGCTTTGGTCAAAATCACCAAATGTTTTGAGATGGCTGCCAGCGACATCTCAAATGGCTCGGCGACGTCCGTAACGGCCATGTCATCCTCTAGCAGCATCGCCAGAATAGTACGGCGGGTGGGGTCGGCAAGGGCCGAAAAAACGATGTCCAAAGGTTCATTCATACGCCAGTTTTAGTCGCTTACGTTCAAAGCGAAAAGGGCCTCGTAGCATTGGAAGTTTGTCAGTACGTGCAGAAAGCACAGGGTTCTGACTTTGCTGAACGGATTGGGGCAATCCCACGTCACGCGCCCCGAGTTCCGCATTGGGCTGTTTGACTAAACCGTTTCCTTGCGTGCATGCGCATTTAGTTGAACAATCAACCAAAAGGTTGAATATGCGCATTTCCTTATTTGGTTACAATCAAAGCATTCCTTTCAAATCTGGGCTGAAGATCGTTGAGAAATTAATTTATTAATATCAATTAGTTAACTGGAATTTTTTAGCGACATCTAGGCCGTTGACTCTGCGCCCTAAGCCCCTTAGCACCATGCGCAAGACTGTGCGAGGGAAACGCCCGTGACCGACGATGACCAAAAGCAGCGTATGGCGCAGCTTGAGGCCAAGATCGAGGCGGCCAAAAAGGCCAGGGAACCGGCCCCACGCGCAGACGCGGACGTGTCCGGAGGCGAGCTTGCCTGGAGGATGGTCATTGAAATGGTATCCGGTCTAGGGATCGGATTCGGCATCGGATATGGGCTGGATAGCCTGTTCGGGACGATCCCGATATTTCTGGTGCTGTTCACATTGCTGGGCCTTGTCGCCGGGGTAAAGGTTATGCTCCGCAGCGCCAAAGAGGTTCAAGATAAACAAGCGGCTGCCGAGGCAGCCGTAAAGGACGAGAGGGACTGAACGTGGCGACCGAGACCACCGAAGCAGAAGGCAGCAGCCTGGTTTTCCATCCGATGGATCAGTTCATCGTCAAGCCGCTTTTCGGCGATGGCGGAATTGCGTGGTACACGCCCACCAACGTGACACTTTGGTTGTTCCTGGCCATTGCTGCTGTATTTGGCTTATTGGTTTTGAGTACCTCGAAGCGAGCCATCGTTCCAACGCGGATGCAGTCAGTGGCCGAACTCGCCTATGGCTTTATCTACAAGATGCTGGAAGACATTTGCGGCAAGGAGGGCGTCAAGTACTTCCCCTATGTGATGACTCTGTTCATGTTCATCGTCTGCGCGAACTTCTTGGGCATGTTACCCATGTCCTTTACCACCACATCACATTTCGCCGTAACAATCCCACTCGCACTGGCCGTGTTCCTGACTGTGACCGTTCTAGGTTTCGTCAAGAACGGTGCCGCGTTTCTGGGGTTGTTCTGGGTATCCAGCGCACCCATGGCGCTGCGCCCGGTTCTTGCGATCATCGAGCTGATATCGTACTTTGTGCGCCCCGTCAGCCACTCCATTCGTCTTGCTGGTAACGTCATGGCAGGCCACGCCGTCATCAAGGTTTTCGCAGGTTTTGCTGCGATCGCCGCGATCTCGCCCGTGTCCGTTCTGGCGATTACCGCAATGTATGGTCTTGAGGTTCTTGTGTCCTTTATCCAGGCCTACGTTTTCACCATTCTGACCTGTGTTTATCTAAAAGATGCACTGCATCCTTCTCACTAAGGTCTGATAACCCAACATCGAAACTTCCAATTCGTAAGGAGAAACATCATGGAAGGCGATCTCGCACACATCGGCGCAGGCCTGGCAGCAATCGGTTCCGGCGCAGCCGCAATCGGGGTGGGCAACGTTGCAGGAAACTTCCTGTCTGGCGCCCTGCGCAACCCTTCGGCGGCTGCATCGCAGACCGCAACCCTCTTTATCGGTATCGCGTTCGCAGAAGCGTTGGGAATCTTCGCATTCCTTGTCTCGCTGCTGCTGATGTTCGCCGTCTAATCTGCGGAACCTGATCCTTACGCGCAGGTGGGCTCAAGCCATAGTGGCCCACCTGTTGTAAAGACAACGTTCCGACGGAGGACATCATGGCGACTGAACCCATTAGCGAAGAAGTAGTTGGCTCTTGCGTTGACTCCTATGGCTCTGCCATCGGGATGCCGCAGCTCTGCTTTGATTGGTTCCCCAACCAGATTTTCTGGCTGGTCATTACGCTGGTCGTCATCTTTCTGGTCCTGTCTCGCGTAGCTTTGCCCCGTATCGCGGCAATCCTGGCAGAGCGGCAGGGGACCATTACAAATGACCTGGCTGCGGCCGAAGATCTAAAGGCCAAAGCGGTCGAGGCTGAAGAAGCCTATAACAAGGCGCTGGCCGATGCCCGTGCTGAAGCGCAGCGTATCGCCGCCGAAGCGCGTGCTGAAATCCAGGCCGATCTGGATGAAGCGATAGTTAAGGCGGATGCTGAAATCGCTGCAAAAGCGGCTGAATCGGAAAAGGCAATTGCTGAAATCCGAGCTGGCGCGTTGGAAAGCATTCAAATTGTTGCCAAAGACACGGCGGCCGAATTGGTAACCACGCTTGGGGGCAAGGCAGACGCCGATGCCATTTCCAAAGCCGTTGACGCGCAAACAAAAGGATAAGTGACATGCGGAGAACCCTTGCCTTTATCCTGACCGCAGGAGCCGCCAGCCCAGCATTCGCTGCAAGCGGCCCATTTTTCTCGCTCGGCAATACTGACTTTGTCGTCACCCTTGGCTTCATAGTTTTCATTGCGGTCCTTTTCTATTTCAAAGTTCCTTCAATGATTGGCGGTGCGTTGGACAACCGAGCTGAAGCGATTAAGTCCGATCTGGACGAAGCTCGCGCCTTGCACGAGGAAGCCCGCAGTCTTTTGGCCTCGTATGAACGTAAGCAGCGCGAAGTGCAGGGTCAGGCTGACGCCATCGTTGCAGCGGCAAAAGAGGATGCGTCTCTGGCCGCTGAACAGGCCAAGGCTGAGCTGGAGAAGTCTATCGCGCGCCGTCTGGCGGCAGCTCAGGATCAGATTGCTTCGGCCGAGGCGACGGCAGTCAAAGAAGTGCGAGACCAAGCAGTTACCGTTGCCGTGTCGGCAGCGAACGAGGTTCTAGCCAAGCAGATGACGGCCACACAGGCGAACAAGTTGATAGACGCAGCAATTGCTGATGTAGGCGATAAGTTACACTGACTTTCCAAATCTATCCCAACTCGAAAAAAACCCGGCCAAAGAGCCGGGTTTTTTGGTGTGAATAATTTGACGTTCTGGCTCCGTCGGCAATGGGCAGGTAGTCGCCCGCTAAACCTGCTGTTGATAAGTGAAGTCTAGAAGACCATTCATGGGGCGGCTTTGTCACCAGACAATTGGCGCGAGGAGGGTTACCGCAATCTCTACTTGAAAGGTGCAGAGATTCAGAAAAGACAGAATCCAGTTGGAATGCTTCGTTCGCACCGTCTCCAGACGCTTGCTGAAATTGGAAATTGTTCACTCCATGCTACTCTTTCTGCAATTTAGTAGAGCACCAATTGAACAAACCCATCGGCGCCAAGGAAAGCTAAGTGCGGACAAAGCCGCAGCGCGTTCAATCGAAAAAGCAGACCCATAAAGACAAGTTAGCTCATATTATCGAGCGATAGGTGAGATGTTCGCGATGGTGGTGTGATCAGCTATCGACCATGTAGAAACTGAGCAAATCTAGTAAGGTTGTACTTTTAACAACAAAGCGGCGACCAACGCGCCTTTGGCTAACTTAGGGTTAAGGCGCGAAATAACAGCTAGGTGCCGGGAAGATGCCAACCAATCATCAGGTTTCTCTCGTTTCATGTTGCAGTCTTTGTTGAGCTACGGCTTCGTTTTTTTGGGCCTTTTGTTGGTCTGCCATGCATTGTTCAACGAAGTTAAGGTGACGCTCAACAGCCGCTCGCGCGCCTTTGGGGTCGCGGTCCTGCAGGGCGGCGTTGATAGCGCGGTGTTGGTCCAGAATGGCATCGCGCGTGGTGCGCTGTTGGAACATGATCTGTCGGTTGTAGAACACGCCCTGCCGCAGCAGATCGAACATCGACCGCATCATATGCAGCATCACCACGTTGTGGCTGGCCTCGATGATGGCCATGTGGAACTGGGCATCCAGATGCGCCTCTTCCTCGGCAGCATTGCGGTCATGGGCGGCTTCCATCTTGTCCAGAATGGCCTGAACAACCTTCAGGTCGCTATCTGATCCCATCCGCGCGGCACGTTCGGCCGCCAGCCCCTCCATATCGCGGCGGAAAGAGAGGTAATCGAACACGGCCTCATCGTGACTGCTGAACAACCGGATCAGGGCTGGGGAAAATGCTGAACCCAACACTTCTGCTACATATATGCCTGACCCTGCTTTTGAGGTCAGCAATCCTTGTTTCTGCAGATCTGCAATGGCCTCTCGCAACGAAGGGCGCGACACACCCATTCTTTCGGCGAGTTCCCGTTCTGAAGGCAGGCGTTCACCGGGTCGCAAAATACCGCGCAGGACCAGCAGCTCGATATGTCTAACAACGGCTAGGGAAAGTTTCTCGGTCTGGACTTTTTGGAACGGCATGGCCGGATTCTGCGAAATTGGTCAAATCATATGACCACGTATCCACACTGTGTTCAATGAACCGAATTCACTTTCCTTGAAATATTAGGTCAGTATTGTTGACTTTAAACAACGTTCTCGTAGCTTGCGCGGGTTAAACGGCCAAAGAGGAACACGCCAATGGACCAACTGTTCGCTACCCGTGCATCACGGATGAAAGCATCCGAGATACGCGAATTGTTGAAGCTGCTGGACCAGCCTGGCATTATTTCTTTCGCGGGTGGCATCCCCGACCCCGCTTTGTTTCCGGCCAGTGAGTTCGCTCAGGCGTTTCAGCTTGCCTTAGGTCCCAAGTATCAATCGCAAGCGCTGCAATATTCGGTCAGTGAGGGCTATGTTCCACTGCGCCAATGGTTGGCAGACCACATGAAGCAAATTGGCGTTTCATGCGGAATCGATAACATCCTGATTACTTCGGGATCGCAGCAGGCGCTTGATTATCTGGGTAAGCTGTTTCTTTCACCCAGTGATACTGCTTTGGTGGGGTGGCCAACCTACTTGGGAGCCCTTGCAGCTTTTAACGCATACGAGCCGCGTTTTGACAGGCTAAGTATCAACGGCAATCGTAGAGCAGCTGAGTATCGGGCTGGGACCGGAGATATAAAGTTTGCCTATTTGTCGCCCGATTTTGCCAACCCGACAGGTGAAACGGTCGATTTACGAAGCCGCGAAGCATTATTGAACTTGGCTGAGGAATTGGATTGTGCCGTGATCGAAGACGGTGCTTATCAGGCGCTACGTTATGATGGCGATCCCATTCCGCCGATTTTGGCGCTTGAAATTTCTCGCAAACAGTCGATTGAAAAGTGCCGGACTATCTATTGCGGCAGTTTTTCAAAAACGCTGTCGCCCGGCTTGCGGGTTGGGTGGGTGGTTGCTGCCAAACCGGTGATTTCGCAACTGGTTCTCATGAAACAGGCTGCGGATCTGCATTCCGCTACAATCAACCAGATGGCAGTGCATCGCGTTGCAGAGGCTTGTTTCGAGACCCATATTCCAATGCTGCGTCAAGTGTATAGGTCACGCCGGGATGCGATGCTGGCCGCACTGGATCAATTCATGCCCGAGGGCGTTCAATGGACCAAACCCGAAGGCGGGATGTTCGTTTGGGTGACTCTGCCTAAGGGCATGGATGGGTCAACTCTGTTGTTGCGGGCACTGGCAACGGTCAAGGTGGCGTTTGTTCCCGGGCAAGCATTTTTCCCCGACGAAACAGGAGCCAACAACTTACGCCTCAGCTTTTCGAATTCAGATGAGAAAACGATACAAGAGGGCATACAGCGGCTCGGAGAAGTACTGCGGATGTAAGGCATAAAGATTGCATTAACCTTATTGCGTCAAGCCGCTTGAAGGATCCGCGATTGCAGGGGCCAAAAATATGAAACTGTCCAATATTGGAAGTTCTAGGTGACGCAGCAGAAATTCTTGGGATTATCGGCTGTCATTAGGAACTGGGTGGGTATTTGTAGCATGCCGTTGGCCCTCGCCCCAATTACGGTTGCAACGAATTTGGTAGATAGGATTACTTGGTTTTCGCGTGCGAGTCCTATTGAGGACCGGGTGATTTTGCCAAGATATTGTGGATAACTTAGGGCTTTGGGCCATATCCTGCGTATGTCCGTTGACTTGAGCCCAAGTGACGCGCAGACTTCCGGACCATAGGAATCACAGGAACAGCCACCGTTGCGTTTCAGCAAACTCAAACTGACTGGCTTTAAAAGCTTTGTTGATCCGACCGATCTGATCATCGCGGATGGGCTGACTGGTGTAGTGGGCCCGAACGGATGCGGCAAGTCCAACCTGCTTGAAGCCCTGCGTTGGGTAATGGGCGAAAATCGTCCTAAATCCATGCGCGGCGGCGCGATGGAGGACGTGATTTTTGCCGGAGCCGCGACGCGTCCAGCCCGCAATTTCGCCGAAGTAGTCCTAACGATGGACAATTCCGATCGCCTTGCACCTTCGGGATTTAATGAAAGTGACCAACTTGAGATTGTTCGACGTATTACCCGTGACGTCGGCAGTGCCTACAAGACGAATGGCAAAGATGTCCGTGCGCGAGATGTACAAATGCTGTTCGCGGATGCTTCGACGGGCGCCCATTCGCCTGCGCTGGTGGGGCAGAACAGGATCGCCGAGTTGATCAACGCCAAACCGCGTGCTCGCCGCAGAATTTTGGAAGAGGCGGCTGGTATCTCCGGGCTGTATCAGAGGCGGCACGAAGCAGAGCTTAAACTAAAGGGAACCGAGACCAATCTAACCCGGGTTGATGACGTGCTGGAGCAGTTGGGTGCCCAGCTTTCGCAACTGGCCCGCCAGGCCCGTCAGGCCGCTCGCTATCGGGAAATTGGCGAGCAATTGCGCAAGGCCGAGGGGATGTTGCTTTATCGTCGCTGGAAAGAGGCGGACATTGCCCGCCAGCAGGCCGAAGAAAAATTGCGTGATCGGGTCACCGAAGCGTCCCGGGCAGAAGCCGAGGCCAGAGCCGCAGCGGCCAGGCGTTCCCAGATCGAAGAAACTTTACCTCCGTTGCGCGAAGAAGAGGCCGTTGCCGCCGCAGTTCTTCAGCGCCAACATGTGCAACGCGATGCTTTGACCGATCAGGAAACCCGCGCGCGCCAGACGATTGAAACTCTGACCAGTCGAATTCAACAGCTCGGCAACGATATTGACCGTGAGACTGGCCTTAACCGTGATGCGGGCCAGATGATCGAGCGTCTGGAATGGGAAGCGCGTGAACTTGCCAAAGCGGCCGAAGGCCACGAAGACAAAGTGTTGGAGGCTGCCGAAGTTGCGCGCGAGGCCGCCTCAATTCTGCAGGATAGGGAAGATCTTCTTTCGCAAGAGACGGAAGATACAGCGCGTCTTATAGCCCGTCATCAATCTGCTCAGCGTTTAGTCGAAGATGGTCGCAAGACATTGGCACGGAGCGAGGCAGAAGAAGAAAAGGCTCGTTCCGCGGTTGATGAGGCCGAAACGACGCTGAGCCGCGCTGGTGAAGCATTTGAAACTGCAAAAACTGGTGAAGAACAGGCGCGCGAGGTCGCGGAGGCGGCCGAAGAAGCTTTGACAACTGCCGACGAGATGCGTTCTGAAACTCAGGCACGAGAGGCGGAAGCCCGCGCAAAGCGTTCAGAGGCTGAAGGCGAGCTTGGCGCAATCCGCGCCGAAGCAAGTGCACTGGCTAAATTGGTTGAAAGAGACACCGCAGAAGGCGGGCAGGTGCTTGACCTGTTGCGCGTGGCTCCCGGATATGAAAAAGCGCTTGGTGCCGCACTTGCTGATGACTTGCGCGCGCCTTTGGTCGAGGGCGACGGGCCGTCCGGCTGGGTGCGGGTTTCGGGATATGACAGCGACCAGCCTTTGCCCGAAGGGGCAGAACCATTAGCTTTGTATGTCTCTGGTCCTGACCGCCTTAGCCGCAGGATCGCTCAGATTGGGCTGGTCGATGCGGATCAGGGTGCCCGTCTTCAGGCATCGCTGAAACCAGGCCAAAGGCTAGTTTCTCAGTCAGGGGATTTGTGGCGCTGGGACGGTTTTCGCGCCTGGGCCGAAGACGCGCCAAGCGCTGCCGCACTGCGTCTGGAGCAATTGAACAAATTAGAAGCTCTCAAGCAAGAACTGGCTCGGACCGAAGCGCAGGCGGATGGCGCACGCGCAGCGCACGAAGCATTGTCGCAGAAATTGGCTGATGTGACCGAAGCAGACCGCCGCGCCCGCGAAGCTCGTCGTGCTGCAGATCAGCGCATGGCTGAAACCGCGCGACAGCTTAGCCGGGCCGAAGCGGACCGTAATTTGGCGCAAGGGAAATTGGAGACCCTTACTCTGGCGGTTGAACGCCACAAGGAAGATGCAATGTCAGCCCGTGCGCAGTTGCGCGAAGCCGAGGCCGCGCTGACCAGTTTGGGTGATCTGGACACCGCCCGCGCAAAGGTTGAGGATATTAAACAAACGGTTGAGGCAGCTCGGATCACAATGCTGACCCACCGTTCGACTCACGATGAATTGCGCCGCGAGGGCGAAGCGCGAACCCGCCGTGCACAAGAGGTAACCAAAGATCTTAGTGGATGGCGGCACAGGCTGGAAACGGCTGAAAAACGTATTTCTGAACTTGCTGAACGTAAGGAAAGTTCGGAAGAAGAGCTGTCGGAAGCGATGGCCGCCCCAGGCGAAATCGCGGAAGCTCGCGAGGAACTCAACGAACTGATAGAAACCGCTGAGGGACGTAGGGTTGAAGCTGCCGACAAGTTGGCTGAAGCAGAAACACAGCAGCGCGAAGCCGTTATGGCAGAGCGGGAGGCAGAACGTTTGGCCTCCGAAGCCCGCGAAACCCGCGCTGCTGCTGAAGCAAGGTGCGATGCCGCCAAAGAGAGTGTCGCCGCTGCCGCTGAACGAATTGCAGAGGATCAACAGTTGACACCGAACCAGTTGCTCAACCAACTGGAGGTTAACCCCGACCAGATGCCTGCCGCCGACGCATTAGAGGCAGAAGTAAATCGGCATAAGCGCCAGCGTGACGCAATGGGCGCGGTGAACCTGCGCGCTGAAGAGGATTCGAAAGAAGTTCAGGAAGAATTCGATACACTGAACAGTGAAAAAGCTGATTTAGAAGAGGCGATCAAAGCTCTGCGGAGTGGGATTGCCAGCCTCAACCGTGAAGGGCGTGAGCGACTGCTGACTGCGTTTGAACAGGTGAACTCGAACTTTGCGATGTTGTTCAAACACCTTTTTGGTGGTGGTGAAGCAAATTTGGTTATGGTTGAAAGCGACGACCCACTAGATGCAGGACTGGAAATTATGTGCCAGCCACCTGGCAAAAAGTTGTCAACCCTCAGCCTGCTTTCTGGCGGGGAACAAACTCTGACCGCTACTGCACTGATCTTTGGTGTGTTCCTCGCCAACCCAGCACCGATATGTGTGTTGGATGAGGTTGACGCACCTTTGGATGATGCAAACGTAACCCGTTTCTGCGATTTACTTGATGAGATGTGTCGTCAAACCGATACACGATTCCTCATCATTACTCACCACGCAGTGACCATGGCGCGAATGGATCGTCTTTTTGGTGTCACCATGCAGGAGCAAGGCGTAAGCCAACTGGTTTCCGTCGACCTTAACAAGGCCGAACAGATGGTTGCCTAAACGATCAACACAAAGTTATGTCAGGTTTATAACCGATCAGGTTAGACTAGTGACATGACCCGTTTCTTGATCGTGACCCTGCTGTTTTCCTGCCCCGTTTGGGCCGCCGAATGGTCCACTAAGCCCGGAGATATTCCATTGTCGACCGAGGAGCTGGAAGCTTTGGCAGGTCGGACATTGACCTTCTATGACAATGGCAAGTCCAAATTTTCCGCTGGCGGTGCGTATTCATACACCTATGCCAGCGGAGAGTCTGCCTTTGGAACATATTCGATCGCCGAGGATGGAAGTGTTTGCGTATCTTACCGAAATGGGTTCGGTCGCTGCGACCTTTATGTTTTTAGTGATGATCGGCTGATTTTGATTGATCAAAAGGGCAACCGCTTTCCGGTGCGTGATGAGTAAATGATCTAAAAGCTCAAATCGACTGGATCGTTTGATAGGTTTTTTGCCTTCTTTGCCTTTTAATAGAAGCATATTTTCACATAGCCCGTGATAATCATCTCAGTGTGCTATATTTTGCAGGACAAATCATATGTGCCGATTTCTGGCTTGGGTTGGACAACCGCGCTATTTGGATGAGCTCGTTTTAGAACAAGAGCAATCCCTTGTCATCCAAAGCCGAAATGCGCTGATTGGCAAGACGCCAATAAACGCTGACGGCTTTGGAATGGCGTGGTATTCTGATCGCCACTCTCCGTGTTTTTACAAAGACACCAACCCAGCGTGGTCGGATGCCAATCTGAAACAGTTGGCCCATCACACGCGGTCCAGTCTGTTTCTGGCGCATGTAAGAGCATCTACCGGCACCGCCACCTCACGAAACAACTGCCACCCATTCGGAGTGGGAAAATGGAGCTTTATGCACAACGGTCAAGTAGGAGGTCATGACCTTATCAGGCAAGAGTTGGATGCGATGATCCCAGCAGAACTGTATGAACATCGAATGGGGGCGACTGAAAGCGAGGCGATCTTTTTGCTCGCACTTGGTGAAGGTTTGGAATCAGACCGTGTTGGCGCCATGGCTCGCGCGGTCGCTCGTGTAGAAGCTCTGTCCAAACGTCGGGGCTCGGCACCATATCTCCGGTTTGCGGCCTGCTGGTCAGACGGAAATCGGATATTTGCAGCCCGATATGCTTCGGATCGATACGCGCCAAGCTTGCATTACAGAACCTGCAAAAGCGGTGTTATCATTTCCTCAGAACCTCTGGATGCCAATTGTCACGACTGGTTCGAGGTTAACCCCGATACCGCGATTGAGACAGAAGGATCAGTAGTCAAAGTTCACGATTTCGTTCCAGCCCGGCTTGGCGTTGAAGAAGAGGTCGCTTAGATGGCCTCGTTCTTATAGCCGGTTTAGCAACTCGACAGTTGGCCAAGCATCTGCCGGCAGCCCCAGCCGCGCTTGTTCGGCTTGCACTGCAGCCCGTGTGCCAGCCCCCAATATTCCATCTATTTTGCCAACGTCGTGGCCACGCGCTTGTAATTTGCTCTGAAGTTGCTTCATCTGAGCTGCCGACAAACCTTCAGTTGGGTTACCCGCATTATATATTTCCGCACCTTCCAGCCTTGTGCCGAAATAGGCCGCCGTCAACACGTAAACAAAGCTCTGGTTCCATTCAAAGTAGACGTCAAAATTGGGGAAAGCCAGAAACGCTGGCCCTTTGTGCCCTTGTGGCAATATCAACGACGCGGGTAAGTCGGGTAAATTCCCGCTTCGCGCCTGAACACCCATGGTCTGCCAGTCCGAAACTGACCGTGGTTTGCCCGGCCCGGACAACGACCAGTCCATTTGAGCGGGAACAGTAACTTCTTGCAGCCAAGGCTCACCCGGTCGCCATCCCAGATGCGATAGCATCTTGGCGCCCGACATCAGAGCATCCGGAGCAGAGGTTTTCAAGGAAACCTTGCCGTCGCCGTCCCCGTCAACGCCATTTTCCAGTATGTCGCGCGGTAACATCTGGACCATTCCAATTTCTCCAGCCCAAGCCCCTGTTGTGCGATTGGGATCGAAGTTGTTCTGTCCATAAAGTTCGATCGCTGCAAAAATCTGTGGACGGAACAGATCTGGTCGGCGGCAGTCATGCGCCAGTGTTACCAAGGCATTTCGGGTGTTAAAATCGCCTTGCACCGCGCCGTAGTCGGTCTCAAATGCCCAGAATGCCAGCAAAACACCACGAGATACCCCATATTCACTTTGGATTCGGTCAAACACTGAATCGTACTTTCGTGACATAGATTGACCGCGTTCAATACGGTTGGCTGAGATCAAGCGCCGCGAAAAGTCGATAAAAGGTTTCTGAAAGACACCTTGAGCACGGTCAGCCCTTATCACAGCACCATCCTGCCGAACCCCTTGGAAAAAGCCATCGACAGTGGCTTGGTCGAACCCATTCCCAAGTGCCTCGGATTTCAAGCCTGCAACGAAGCTTTCGAAATCGCCACCGCACTGCGCCAGGGCAGGGGTGGCAAACAAGGTAGTGGCCAGCAGGCCCGAGAGGATGCGCATCATTGGATGCTCCATTCTAAAACTATTAGGTTGAAACTAAACCACACCGACAACAACCCAAGCGCAAGCCCCCAAACCTTCCAAAGCATGTCGCATGCGCGGAAAACCTCCGTCGCGCCGATTTCACGGTTGGCGTCGCCGTTTACCCAAGCCAGGTCACGGAGTTTTCCGTCATAGCTGCGCGGCCCTGCCAGCGCTACGTTCAACGCGCGGGCCATTGCGGCCTCGGGCCAGCCTGCATTGGGGGAGATGTGTCCGCGTGCATCGGCGACGATCTGGTGCCAAAAAGCCCACCGGCGCGACAGAGCTACGATTAACACACAGGTCAATCGCGCTGGGATCAGGTTCAGTAGGTCGTCGAACCGTGCAGAGGCCCAGCCGAAATCGCGGTAGGTTTCGTTACGATATCCAATCATGCTGTCTGCTGTGTTGACTGCCTTATAGACTATCAACCCGGGCAGGCCTGCGATCAGAAACCAGAACGCAGGTGCGATCACTCCGTCGCTTAGGTTCTCGGCCGCGCTCTCAATTGCCGATCTGGCAACCTGGGCTTCGGTCATGTCCTGGGTATCGCGTGACACGATCATGGCGACTTTTGCCCGCCCGGCGGGAAGAGACGTCGACAGCCCGACCGCTACATCCCGAACATGTATCACAAGCGATTTCTGGGCCAGCAAGATGGCGCAGACGATGATTTCTATGGCCGGTCCAAGCAAAGAAAGCAGTTTACCCAATATCAATGAGCCTACGACCAGTAGAGTGAGAGCCAGTAGTCCCTTGGCCCTCCGCTGAGCGCCAAGATTTAATTTCCGATCAAGCCACTCTATACCTGCGCCGATTAAGATTGCCGGATGGCGAATGCGTGACCATAGCCAATCCGGCTCACCTACGATTGCGTCCAAGCACATAGCGCAAATCAGCAGGAATCCTCCAGTCACAAAGCGCCCTCCAGCCTGTCCCAACCACGTTTATTTGGTAGCCCCAAACGGAGAAAATTCGTCGAGTACGGGAAGATGCGGCTCCAAATTTGAGAGTGGGCCAGCTTGGATTGCCACGCTGTCGCGTCACTCACATGGTACAGGCGAAACAAGTCTGTTCCGCCAAGCAATCGGGCGCCCTTGTCGCAAATCAATTTGTCCAACCGATCTGCATCACACGAGAGTTTGGTCCGCGTTTCCTCGGCCCATTTCACATCCCTCAAAGCCTTTTCGCCGATCCTTAACGCGGGTCCAGATACGGCCCATGGTCCGATCAGTTCGTTTAGCCGGGTGATCAAGTCAGGCTGTCCGACCGCAAAACCAAGCCGCAAACCAGCCAGTCCCCAGAATTTTCCAAAGCTCTTGAGTACAACAACGCCCGGTCTTTCCGTCTGATTTATCAGCGTCGCTTTGGGGCAAATATCGCAGAAACTTTCGTCAATCACGGTCAGGGGCGCATCTACATCAGCCTCTTGCCAAATGCGCCCATCTGGGTTGTTGGGGTGCACAATCACTCGAGCCTGAGCAGGACTGCTTTCCTTCACTGACCAGCCATGCGCCAGAAATGCCGCGGCGTGTTCGTTGTAAGTTGGTGTGGTGATCCGAACATGTCCCGGAGGGACCAAAGCCGGTAGCCTTGCAATGATTGCCGAGGCTCCAGGCGCAGGCAAGATTGATGCGCTGTCAGGTATTGACCAGAACGATCTGGCGGCGTCACACAGGCGGCTAAATGCATCGTTGTCTGGCAGACTTGTCCAATCACTATGTTTCAACCCCGCGACGTCATAAGGGTGTGGATTAATACCCGTCGACAGATCAATCCAATCCGTGCGATCACCACCATAGACTGAAATGGCATGATCTAAACCGCCGCCGTGGTCCCGCTCGGCTTGTCTGTGCAGAATGCCAATGGTGTCTGCCATGCGTCCCTCTGGTGAAATACCGGTGCAGAGGCGGTTCAAGCGGATTTTCGCCATTTACACAAGCAAATCTGCGTGAAAAGGGCTCGTTGCAGGTATCGTTAACCATTTGTTAAGAAAATCACGGGATCACGGATCATGGGGTCGGCGCCGTTTTTTTGTTATCTAGTGCCGAGGTTGTGGCAAATGAAAGTATTGATTGTTGAGAGTAACCCTGACCTTGGTGGGGTCTGGCAAAGGCATCTTGAAAGGCAGGGGGGAGAGGTCACTTTAGTAGCCGGGCAAGAGGCTGCGATCTTGGCCTTGTATGGTACAGCCTTTGACATCATCGTGCTGGATTTGGTGTTGGAAACCGGAAGCGCCTTGGCTGTGGCAGACTTCGCAAGATATCGTCGCCCCAATACAAGGGTAATCTTTGTGACCAATACCACTTTCTTCTCGGATGGCTCGATATTTGCACACAGTCCGAACGCTTGCGCCTACGTCCAAAGCAGCACGCCGCCAGAAGATCTGGCGGCAATGGTTGCACATTACGCAGCGGGTCGCTGACTGCGACGGTGCGGCTCCATATAATCCAACACAGGATTCGTCGGGATAATCCGGTTCGGATTGATACTATCGTGACTATAGTGATAGTGCCGGATGATGTGGTGAAAGTTCACCGTGGGCTTTACACCGGGCCATTGGTACAGCTCGCGTGTGTAGGCCCAGAGATTTGGGTAATCGATCAACCGCCGCCGATTGCACTTAAAATGCAAATGATAGACTGGATCGAACCGGATCAGTGTAGTGAACAGCCGCCAGTCCGCTTCGGTCAGGCGATCCCCCATGAGGTAACGATTTGAGGAAAGATGACCTTCCAACCAGTCCAGCGTATCGAACAACGGGTTGACGGCTGCATCATACGCCTCTTGCGATGTGGCAAAACCGGCTTTGTAAACCCCATTGTTGACGTTGGAATAGATGCGTGCGTTGACCTCTTCGATCTCGGTTCTCATCGGCGCTGGCCAATAATCATCTTTGTTTCCGGTAATCTCGTCGAAAGCCGAGTTGAACATCCGGATAATTTCTGAACTTTCGTTCGAAACGATCGTTTTCGTCTTTTTGTCCCAAAGGATAGGCACCGTCACTCGGCCGGAATACTCAGAATTAGCCTTGGTATATAATTGATGCGCAAAATCCATGCCGTGGAGCGTGTCGCCTGTCGCGCCTAGGTCGTCAATTTCAAAGGTCCAACCTTGATCCAACATATCTGGGTGAACGACTGAAACGGAAATATGGTCGCTTAGGTCTTTGAGTTCGCGGAAAATTAAAGTGCGATGGGCCCAGGGACAGGCGTAGCTGACATACAAGTGATATCGCCCGCTTTTAGCTCGGAAACCACCTTTGCCGGATGGGCCGGCGTCGCCATTTTCTGTCAGCCAATTACGAAACTGAGCGGCCGAGCGTTTGAATGCCCCATCACTGGACTTAGTGTCATACCATGTATCCTGCCATTTTCCGTCAACGAGCAAGCCCATTTCATTCCTCCATTCAAGTTGCTTTACAAATAGCTTGACGGTGTCCCACTTCCTACATTGGCGAACGCGCATAGTCCCTGCGCAAACGCACAGCGACCCCGAAATGTCCTCACAACACAATCTCGGAACCAACCTGCACCTTATAGCATCACTGGATTTTTACGATTTACTGATCACAATGGTTAATGAGCTGCCGGAGAATTTTTGATGAGTACCTATGTTTCAAGGGAAATACGCGCCGAATTGGATGCTGCGCGAATCGCTGCGTTGAAAAAAGCGAGCCGCTTGCGGGTTGAAGTCGGAAACAATAGCTACAAAATTCTTAGATTGTGGAAGGATGGGTTTACGGTCGAGACCGAAACAACGCCGCGTTTGCGCGGGTTGGTCGATGTTTTTGACGGAGCAAATCACTTGTATCAGTGTTTGATCGTCGCTGCCGAAGAAGGTGCTGGCGAAATGAGTTACGAGTTTAAGCGCAGCACCGCAAGCGCGGACAAAGCCCCACTGGATTTTTACCGCGCTCCGGATGCGCCGATTGCTTTGCTTGGATATGAAGACTAGAGCCGGATTTAGGCGGTTGGTCTGTTAGGCTTCAGACTTAACAATCGGGCCATTTCGGCATTGGATATTGTGATTCAGCCCGATGTCGAGTCACACGACAAGGCAATTCCTCTAATTTCGTTCGGTCGCCTGTGGATGAAGATGTCGCCGTCCGAATTGTGGTTTCCCTGTCGGGCATGTTCCGTGTCATCTGCCTGTGGACAGTCAATGCCCAATGACAGTTGGAGGGTGCTTTGCGGGTTGCGGCGATCGATCCCAAAGGTCCCTTCCGGATTTTATTGCCACCTTCAACTACCTTGCCGCCTTTGGGTGCGAACCCCTTCACAGAGTTGGCTTGCTTCATAACCTTTCGATCCAGTGAAGCTGTCAACCAGCGGCTGATTTTCAATCAAAAACATTCAATGCGGCTGGCTTCAGGCATCATTCGCGGGGCAGGTGGGTTTGGACTATATCCGTGCCGCCCGATCCTCCTGCCCAAAACCAGCAAAGGCAGGGCAAGGATTAGCCTCACCCGGCGTATGAGTTACTGCAAATCTCCGAAAGCATGCATTAGCCGTGCGCAGGCTTCTTCAACCCGCCCGCGTTGAGTGGCCAGATTAAACCGCTCGAACGTTTCGCCTCCGGCGCCGAAACCAGGGCCGGACGAAGTTGCGATCCTTGCATCTTGTCTTAGTCGCCGGACAAACTCTGCGTGTTCCATTCCGGTGCCGGAAAGATCTACCCAAGCGAGATAAGTCGATTGCAAAGGCATCGACCAAAGACCAGGTATTTTGGCAATCGTTTCATCGAACAGACGGCAGTTGCCCTGCAGATGAACAATTTGTTCGTCGACCCATTCAGCGCCTTCAGGGCTGTAAGCGGCGGTGATCATTGCAACACCCAAAGCGCTGGGGTCGTAATCAAGGGTTTTCAGACGATGCCGCATCTGTTTGCGCAGTTTTTCGTCAGGAATGATCATGTTCCCGGTTCGCTGCCCCGCAATATTGAAAGTTTTCGAAGCAGCTGTCAGAGACACAGTCCAGGGTCGTGCGTCTGGAGCCGCGATATCCATGGGAACAAAAGTGCTGCCCGGATAGACCAGATCGTGATGAATTTCGTCTGACACCAGAATCAGCCCGTTGCGTTCGGCAAATTTCGCAACGGCTCTCAACTCTTCGGGCGTCCACACCCGGCCTGACGGGTTCTGTGGCGAGCACCACAACAATAGTTTTTCCGTCCCATCCAACCGTGATTGCGCATCTTCCAAATCAAGAACGTACGTATCGCCCTCGCGTACCAATGGGCATTCGACAACCCTGCGTTCGGCATTGTTTACCTTGTGAGCGAACTCATGATAGACAGGCGAAAATAAAACTATGCCGTCGCCGGGTTCGCTCCAAACGTCAATACTCAGTGCAATAGCGTTGCCTAATCCCTGTGTAGTGAGAATCCAGTCGGTGTCGACGTCCCAGCCGTGGCGATTTTTCATCCACCACTGGATTGATGCAAGATACTCAGGATGAATCCAGGAATATCCAAAGACGCCAAGTTCGGCTGCTTTCCGAACCGCCTCAATCACACACGGTGCGGTGGGATAGTCAGAGTCCGCGGTCCACATGGCCAGCCCATCTGATGGCGATACGCCATACAGCTGCTCCATCTTATCCCATTTTGAACTGTTGGTGCCCCGGCGGTCGATCAGGTCGTTAAAAGTCATATCTGCTCCATTTGTTGGGCCGAAAGCTACTCGCAATTCTGCTGTGTGCAAGGGGGGCGTTGCGGCTTAGTGCGCATTGCCCTAAATCAACCCTATGAAGCGTAAAATCCTCATCCACCCCGATCCCCGACTGAAAAAGGTGTGCGCGCCGGTTGACGACATTACTGATGCGTTGCGCGCTTTGGCTGATGACATGTTGGAGACGATGTACGACGCGCCGGGTATCGGACTGGCTGCGCCGCAGATAGGTGTACTTGACCGATTGATCGTGGTGGATTGTGTCAAAGAAGAAGGCGAGGCACCACGCCCCTTGGTCATGTTCAATCCCGAGGTAATTTCTGCCTCGGACGAAACCAATGTCTACGAAGAAGGTTGTCTTTCCATCCCAGATCAATATGCCGAAGTGACCCGACCCAAAGTGGTTGAAGTGGCGTGGATGGACCGTGACGGTAAGGCGCAAATTGAAACCTTTGATGGCCTTTGGGCAACGTGCGTTCAGCACGAGATCGATCATTTGAACGGTAAGCTTTTCATAGACTATCTCAAACCGTTGAAACGGCAGATGATCACGCGAAAGATGCAAAAGCTGAAGCGCGAACAGGCCCGCACATGACGGTTAGGACGTGCCTTCCATGGCCTGACAAACGTCTTCGAACAAAAGCACAGCAAGTGGCCGCGATTAATGACGATGTCAAAGCCATCTGGAATGATATGATTGACACGATGGAGGCTATGCCGGGTGTTGGTTTGGCTGCGCCTCAGATCGGAGTGATGCTGAGGCTGGCGGTGGTCGACGGCTCTGCGGAACGTGGTCGGGCGGTTCGTATGGCAAACCCTGAAATCCTCCACAGTTCAGTCGAATTGCGAGAGCATGAAGAGGCCAGCCCGAACCTGCCGGGTGTATCAGCCAAGGTAAAACGGCCTCGTGCCGTGACGGTCAAGTTCCTGAACGAACACGGTGTTGTGGATCGGCGAGACTTTGTAGGGATCGAAGCGACAAGCGTGCAGCACCAGATAGATCACCTGAACGGCAAAATGTTCTTTGATCGTCTCAGCAAGGTCAAACGCGACATGCTGCTGCGCAAAGCCAAAAAGATGCGTTGAAACCCAAACTGCGGAGGTGGCGATGCGGATAGTTTTCATGGGAACACCTGATTTTTCGGTTCCTGTTCTTGAGGCCCTGGTCGAAGCCGGGCACGAAATTTTGGCTGTCTATTGCCAGCCCCCTCGTCCTGCAGGGCGTGGCAAAAAAGATAGGCCAAGTCCGGTTCAAGCGCGGGCTGAAGAATTGGGCCTGAACGTCCGTCACCCAGTTTCGCTTAAATCACCTGCCGAGCAGTCCGCCTTTTCGGCGTTGAATGCTGATGTCGCCGTGGTAGTTGCTTATGGTCTTATCTTACCCCAAGCCATACTGGACGCGCCTGTGCACTGCTGTTTGAATATACATGCCAGTTTGCTACCGCGTTGGCGCGGGGCAGCGCCAATCCATCGCGCGATCATGTCCGGTGATGTGGAAACCGGTATCTGCATTATGCAGATGGACGCTGGACTGGATACTGGTCCGGTTCTGTTGCGCGAGGCGACGGAAATAGGAATCGAAGAAACGACCGCCCAATTACACGACCGTTTGTCCGTTTTGGGGGCAAGGCTGATTGTCGATGCATTGCGCAAGTTGCCGGACCTAATTCCTGAGCCGCAGTCCAAAGTGGGCGTGACCTATGCTGCCAAGATCGACAAGGCCGAGGCACGGGTGGATTGGTTCTGCCCTGCTGTAGAAGTCGATCGCCAAATCCGCGGGTTGTCGTCCTTTCCCGGCGCTTGGACCGAGATCGACGGGGAACGAATCAAGCTGTTGGCTTCGCGTATGGCAGAAGGGCAAGGCGAGCCCGGCGAAGTTTTAAGCGAAAACCTTACCGTTGCCTGCGGTAAAGGAGCCATTGAATTGCTGCGCTTGCAACGGGCGGGCAAGGGGGCGCAGGATAGGGAAACCTTTTTGCGGGGCAGGCCAATCTCGGTCGGCAGTCGCTTTGCTGTGGAGTAACGCCACATGTTCATGATCATGATGGGTACTGTCGTTATTGCTGGAATCGTCGGCTATTTGTCCGAGGTGACAGGATTTACTCGCAATGGGTATTTACAATCGATCATAATCTGTATTGGCGGCGCATTTCTGTTTTACTTCGTTCGCATCATGTTCGGAATTAGTTTTGGCCCACCTGGTCTGGATGCAGTTTTATCGTCAATCGGTGCCTTGATTATCGTACCAACGCATTGGAGGAAGTGAGATGCCCGTAGTAGCTTTGATAATAATCGGTGCGGCTGCAGGTTTCCTCGCCACACGTCTAATGCGGATCGAAGCTGATATTCCCACAACTATGTTAATAGGCATCGTTGGCGCGTTGGTCGGAGGACTCCTGCTCCGAACCTTGGTCACCGTTATGGGGTGGTTGTCAGGATTTATAGGTGCTGTATTAGGTGCGCTTTTGGTGATCTGGATCTGGCAGAAATACCTGCGCCGCTGAGAAACACTTTCTTATTGGCCATGTTTTTCGGCACTAATGTATTGAGGCGCACGCCCGGATTTCCTGGTCAACTGATGGGCTTCGGCGTCGGTTATCCAATGCACCCTGTTTTACTTGAGATGAATCAACTTTGAGCCAACTTAAATTCTAGTCGTCGCCAATTCAGTAAAAGCAATTGCTGTATCAAAGATGTGCAGTACCTCTCTCCGCCAGTTGGGTTACTTAGACTACAGATACTCTCCAGCAGTGAAAGTTTTCGCAGGCATCGGTTTGCAATTCACGGCGATTGCTATCTGAAAACGGATATGTTCAGCCGGATGCGACCAGAGCACTATTACTTGGAGACGTTGTTTCAACATCGAGGTTTTGTGAAGCGACGCTGCTACTGACCTCACATAATTCAATCAGATTAAGTAGGTTTGGATGAATGACGTTTTCGTTTATGTGCGTGGCGGGCGGCCTTTATAGACCGGCAATCGCCAACCAAACATGAGAGATCCAGCCCGGAGTGCCCAGCAAATCAGAGCGCACAGTCCAAGCGACGGAAGAATTTCAAAACCAAGCCGCGTCGCGAAAACTGCGGTTAATGCGCCTGCAAACGCGCAGGATACGTATAGCTCACCCTGTTTCAGAACCAACGGAACTTCGTTGCACACAACATCCCGCATCAAACCACCGAGGCAACCTGTCGTAACGCCCATCAGAACAACAATCACCCCCGATTGCCCTAAGGACAGGGCAGCGCCGGTACCGGCCGCAGCAGCAATGGACAAGGCAAAACTATCCAACCAAATCAGCCAGTTGTAGCGACTTTCCATAAGGTGTGCTGTGAAGAATACCAAGATGGCAGCGGCGCATGCGATCAGAATGTAAGCCGGCTGGTCGACCCAGAACACTGGGTGCCTATCCAGCAATAGGTCACGAACTGTACCGCCGCCCACAGCGGTCAGGCAGGCAATGAAGGCAAAGCCCACTAGGTCGAGTTGCGCGCGACTCGCCACCAGCGCTCCGGTCAACGCGAAGACCAGAACAGAGGCGTAATCCAGCAGAGCCAGCCCGCTCACGTTTTGGCCTTTTTTGGTTTGAACGGTGCCATGCCCGCGCGTGCCAGTTCGTCGGCACGCTCGTTTTCGGGGTGTCCCGCGTGTCCCTTAACCCATTTCCACGTAACGTTATGTCGTGTTTGGGCCTCGTCCAGCCTTTGCCACAAGTCGACGTTTCTAACCGGTTTTTTGTTTGAGGTTTTCCATCCGTTGCGCTTCCACCCGAAAATCCAACCGGTGACGCCGTTCTTTACGTAGGCGCTGTCTGTGACAATGGTAATCGTTGAGGGGCGGTCGAGTATTTCAAGTGCGCTTATCGCGGCCAGCAATTCCATTCGATTGTTGGTTGTTTCCGCCTCGCCGCCGTTCAATTCCCGCTCTCTGATTAAGGTTTCGCCATCCAATGCACGCAGCAAAACGCCCCAGCCGCCCGGTCCGGGATTACCTGAACACGCGCCATCTGTATAAGCAAAAAGATCAGGCATGCGTGGCCAGTCCGATCCAGTCAGATACCGATCCATCAAGCCCGGTACCGCTGCCAAGATAGCTCTCGGTCACGGTAAAGCCTGCATCTTGGACAATTTGTTTCAATTCGTCTTCGCTGTAGTAGCAGTAGTATCGCCCCAACCTGTCCGGGCCATCCCCTTGGCCCAGCTTCATGGCAATGTAAAACACGCCATTCGGTTTCAACGCCTTATGAATTGCTGCCAAGTGTCTTGGGAAATCGCGGCGATTGGCGTGCAAAAGGCTAAAATTGGCCCAGACGCCATGATATTTCTCTGTTGCATCGAGTTCACCGAACGCTGCCTGCTGCGCAACTACGCCGGGGTGCTTGGCTGCCAGTTTAACCATTTCCGTTGATGCATCGATGGCTTCAACCTTCAAACCTGACTGCGCCATAACCGCTGCGGACATCCCCGGACCACAGCCAAGATCTAACACCGTGCCGCCTTGGCGGACGGATTGAATGAAACGGGTCAATTGCGGATCGGCGGAATTGTCCTCATCCGTCAACGCAGCATAGCGGGCGGCCTGCGCGTTGTAGACGGAAATCGTATCTTGGTCGCTCATAGGTATACTCCGACGGACAAGCACAGAACCACGATCGCGGTTAAAAGGATGCGGAGCTTCATCCACCAGCGAGGGGCCAGCCCCCAATACCAAAACACCGCGTCCAGCAACAAAAGAGCGGCAAAGCCAACGATTAGGTTGATCGCGGCGCTGACTGGTCCGCCCCCTGTCGTGAAAAACGCCCAAAGCGCCGGAAGAACGGAAAGTACGTAACATGTGGTCGCCTTCCCGCCTGACGTCTTTGTGGCAAAGCCCCAAAGAATCCCCGACATAAAGCTGAGAATGACCGACCCGTAAAAAAGCTGCACATAAGGGCCTACAAAACGGGCGCCGAATGTTCGCGTGCCCCAGTCGTGTAGGTCTCCATTTATCAAGGTCAGGGCGCCCCAAATGAATGGAATCAACCCGGCCAGTCCTAATATCAACGGTGATTTGGGTATACCACTCACGCTGGTTGCCTCAGAACGCGCGGCACTTTGAATTCTACATTTTCGACAGCGGTTTCGACCAATTCCACGCTGAGATCGAACCTATCGCGGAAGGCGTCGATCACTTCGTTCACCAAAACTTCGGGCGCGGACGCGCCCGCAGTCACCGCGATGCTACTTATCCCTTCTAGAGCCCGCCAATCTATGTCTGTGGCGCGCTGAACCAACTGGGCGTAGTTGCATCCGGCGCGCGACGCAACTTCGACCAAACGGCGCGAGTTCGAGGAATTCGGTGCGCCGACGACCAAAAGCGCGTCGGATTTCGGTGCCACAGCTTTGACAGCCTCTTGCCGATTTGTCGTGGCATAGCAGATGTCTTCTTTGTGGGGACCAACAATCGCCGGAAACCGCGACTCCAGCGCGGCGATGATGTCCTTTGTGTCGTCAACCGACAGAGTGGTTTGCGTCACAAAGGCCAACTTTTCCGGATCGCGTACTTCCACATTGGCCACATCTTCGACCGTTTCGACCAGCAGCACTTCGCCTTCGGGCAACTGCCCCATTGTGCCAATTGTTTCAGGGTGCCCTTTGTGGCCGATCATGACCATTTGCAATCCCGCGTCCGAGTGTCGCTGCGCCTCGACATGAACTTTTGAAACCAGCGGGCAAGTTGCATCAACGAAGATCATCTGGCGCTGTGCTGCAGTTGCAGGAACTGATTTGGGAACGCCATGGGCGGAAAAAATCACAGGCCGATCATTGGGACATTCATCGAGTTCCTCAACAAACACTGCGCCTTTAGATTTCAGTCCGTCCACCACAAATTTGTTGTGGACAATTTCATGGCGTACATAGACCGGGGCGCCCCATTTCTGCAGCGCCATTTCAACGATCTTGATGGCGCGATCGACCCCTGCGCAAAAACCACGCGGGGCAGCCAAGTATAGTGTTAGTTGCGGCTTGCTCATGGGTGTCTCCTTGAAAGGGACACGTAAGGCTTTTGCTTCCATTGGTCCAGTGATCCCGAACCTGTCATTTCTTTGATACAGAAGGCTGTTAACTAATCTGTATTTCAGAAGGTGATTGTCGTTAATGAAATGCGGCCAGGTTCTCCCCGGAACCTGACCGCATCTTTTCTAAATTTTTAGCGAAAGCGACGGGCTTGTTTATTCCCCGTTTGCAGCCATCATACCGCGTGTTTCCTCGGGCTCTTCCCGAGGAGGTCGTCCAACGACATCGCGAAGGTCTTCCAGTTCGATAAAGTTGTCGGCTTGCCGGCGCAACTCGTCTGAGATCATGGGCGGTTGGCTGCGTATCGTCGAGACGACGGAAACCCGTACGCCCTGACGTTGCAGGCTAGCTATAAGCGGGCGGAAATCCCCGTCACCCGAAAACAGCACGATATGATCGACCCGCGGTGCCAGCTCCATGGCATCAACGGTCAATTCGATATCCATATTTCCTTTGACTTTCCGACGCCCCATACTGTCGGTGTATTCCTTGGCCGGTTTGGTGACCATTGTGAAGCCGTTGTAATGCAGCCAGTCAACCAACGGACGGATAGGAGAATACTCGTCGTTTTCCAGAAGCGCTGTGTAGTAGAAGGCTCTGAGGAGTTTACCTCTGCGCATGAATTCCTGACGCAGCAACTTGTAGTCTATGTCAAAACCCAGAGCTTTTGCGGCCGCATAAAGATTCGAGCCGTCGATGAACAGCGCTAGCCGTTCGTCCTTATAAAACATAAATAGTCCCTTTCGGTATAAGCCATCGCGCCGTGATATCCGTGAGTGTAAAAAATTTGGTCGGAGCGATGGTGTACCTAAAATAAATGTTCTGGCTTTTATCGCAAGTATGCTCTGGACTGAATATGGGGTAAAACATGCAAAAAACATGCTCAAAAGCGGTAATAGCGCTTGGTGCAAATCTCAAGTTGAGAGGAAATGGGCCAAGGGAAACCCTTGAACAGTCAATCATTGCCATGCGCGACTCGGGTTTGGTGATTCGGTCCCAGAGTCGCTTTTTTTCGACACCATGTTTTCCCGCGGGCGCTGGGCCAGACTATGTTAACGCCGCCATTTCGGTGGAAACAGATCTAACTCCGGACATGGTACTGGGGGTGTTACACGATATCGAAAGAGAGTTCGGGCGCGAGCGTTCTCAGCGATGGGGTATGCGTACATTGGACCTTGATTTGGTCAGCTGGGACGCTTTAGTGCTGCCCAACCAGAGTGAATACGATCATTGGAGGAATTTGCCTGCCTCGGCGCAGATTCAGCAAGTTCCGGAACGTCTTATCTTGCCGCATCCCCGTCTGCAGGACAGAGCATTTGTGTTGGTGCCGATGGCTGATGTTGACCCAGAATGGCACCATCCGGTGCTGGATAAAACGGTTCTTGATATGATTGCGGATCTTCCCGACGAAGATGTTGCAGCTATTGTACCTTTGTGAACCGAGAAATTAGGGCATTTCTCGCTTGTCAAGGCGGACAATCGGCCTTAGATAAACGTCTTCCTGCCACGGATTCATTAACGGAGAGCACCCCATGGCCCGCGTTACGGTTGAAGATTGTGTAGACAAGGTCCCGAACCGGTTCGAACTGGTTATGCTTGCCGCCCACAGAGCGCGCGAAATTTCCGCTGGTGCCTCGATCACCGTGGACCGCGACAACGACAAGAACCCCGTTGTTTCATTGCGTGAAATCGCGGACGAAACCCAAAGCGCGGACGAACTGCGTGAGCGGTTGATCGAAGCCAACCAGACCCAGATCGAGGTCGATGAGCCTGAAGAAGATCAGATGGCGCTTTTGATGGGGGCCGAATCGGACAAACCCGTTGATGATGACATGTCCGAAGAAAAGCTCCTGCGCGCTCTGATGGAGGCGCAGGGCCAGGGGTAAGCCCAAACTACGAAGGTGCGGACCGGATGATTTCTGCTGACGACCTGATTGCGCTGGTCCGCAACTACAACCCCAAAACTAACGCGGAACGCATCGCCCGGGCCTATGAGTTCGGTAAGCAGATGCATGATGGACAGTTTAGGCACTCAGGCGAGCCTTACTTCGTCCACCCGGTTGCCGTGGCTGCCATACTGACAGAGCAACGTCTGGATGATGCGACTATCATCACTGCTTTGCTGCACGACACAATCGAAGACACCAAGGCCAATTATGGTAAAGTAGCTGAGTTGTTTGGCGACGAAGTCGCCAAGCTGGTCGATGGCGTCACGAAGCTTACCAATCTGCAACTTTCTAGCCGAGAGACCAAGCAGGCTGAGAATTTTCGCAAGCTGTTTATGGCAATGTCCAAAGATTTGCGGGTAATTCTCGTAAAGCTTGCTGACCGTTTGCATAATATGCGCACGATCAGGGCGATGCGGCTTGAAAAACAGGTGGTTAAAGCCCGCGAGACGATGGATATCTATGCGCCGCTTGCTGGCCGCATGGGCATGCAATGGATGCGTGAAGAGTTGGAAGACTTGGCTTTTCGCGTTCTTAATCCAGAGGGCAGACAATCGATCATTCGCCGGTTCATTACGCTTCAAAGGGAAACTGGGGATGTGATCCACCGGATTACCGGTGACATGCGTCATGAGTTTGAAAAGTCTGGTATCGAGGCCGAGGTGTTCGGTCGAGCAAAAAAACCCTATTCGATCTGGCGCAAGATGCAGGAAAAGGATCAGGGTTTTTCGCGCCTGTCTGATATATACGGGTTCCGTATTATCACTGGGTCGGAAGAAGACTGTTATCGGGCTCTCGGCGCGATCCATCAGCGTTGGCGCGCGGTGCCGGGGCGTTTCAAAGACTATATCAGTCAACCAAAGTCTAATGGCTATCGGTCCATTCACACCACAGTATCAGGCCGTGACGGAAAGCGGGTCGAAGTTCAGATACGTACCAGACAAATGCATGACGTCGCTGAAACGGGTGTTGCGGCACATTGGTCTTACCGGGACGGTGTGCGTTCAGAAAACCCTTTCGCCGTGGACCCTGCAAAGTGGATATCGAGCCTAACGGAGCAGTTTGACAGCGAAGAGGATCACCAAGATTTTCTCGAAGCGGTCAAGCTTGAGATGTATTCGGACCAAGTGTTCTGTTTCACCCCAAAAGGCGACGTCGTTAAATTACCGCGTGGAGCGACACCAATTGATTTCGCATATGCTATTCACACACGTATCGGCCATGCCTGCGTAGGGGCGAAAGTGGACGGCATTCGGGTGCCGCTGTGGACTCGTCTTAAAAACGGTCAGTCGGTGGATATCATCACTGCAGACGGTCAAACGCCGCAGGTCACATGGCTGGAAATTGCAGTTACCGGTAAAGCCCGTACCGCCATCCGTCGGGCCTTGCGAGAAGTTGACCGTAAACGCTTTATCAAACTGGGAAGGGAACTGGCACGTGCCGGTTTCGAAAACGTCGGTCGAAAAGCTACCGACAAGGCATTGGACACAGCTGCAAAGCATCTGCGTCTAAAAGACAGCAAAGAGCTGTTGGCTCGTTTGGGCAGCGCCGAGTTGACTGCGCATGAAGTGATAGAGGCCGTGTACCCGGAACTTGCAAAAGATGAAGGCGATGCAATTCCCTTGCGTCGCGCGGTGATCGGACTTGAGCCGGGGCAAGGATTTGAGCGGGCGTCGTGCTGCCAACCGCTGCCAGGTGAGCGTATCGTCGGTATTACCTACCGTGGCAAAGGTGTTGTAGTACACGCGATGGATTGCGATCGATTGTCTGAATTCGAAGAACAGCCTGAGCGATGGGTTGACTTGCACTGGCATTCCGGAACCCACCCCGCAGTCTATGGCGCTACTTTGGACCTAACAATAGGTAATGATGCCGGTGTGCTGGGTCGTATTTGCACATTGATCGGCGAGAAAAAGGCCAATATCTCGAACCTTGTATTTGTGGACCGCAAACCGGATTTTTACCGTTTGCAGATCAGTGTGGAGCTGCGCGATCTGGAACAGTTGCATTCTCTGATGCTGATGCTTGAAGCCGAAAGCGATGTCGCTGCGGTCGAACGGTATCGGGACAGGGCGAAAACGACGATCGCGGTAAGCTGAGAAGGGGTGATCAGGAGTGGTATTCAAGCGCCGAGATCGACGCTCGCCTGTCCAGATCGCTTCGGAATTCGTCTATCCGCGTGGCGGATGGACCCGGGCCTTTCACTACGTGAAACACCGTGTGCGTCGGTTGCCAGACTCACCTGAGCGAATAGCGAGGGGAGTCGGTGCGGGGGTTTTTGCAGCGTTCACCCCATTTTATGGTCTACACTTTGTAGTCGCTGCTATTTTGGCACGGTTGATCAACGGCAATATTCTGGCTGCTCTCAGCGGAACATTTTTTGGCAACCCATTAACCTATGTACCCATCGGTGTAATTTGTTTGCAGACCGGACATTTCATTTTGGGAACCAAATTTGATGAAGGGGCTACGCATGGGCTTATGGGCAAATTTGCAGATGCTCTTGGAGATTTAAAAAATAACATAATCGCTTTGTTCACCGATGACGTAGCGGATTGGCGAGGTCTGGAAATATTCTACCATGAGGTTTTCTTTCCCTACATGATAGGTGGGATAATTCCGGGAATTGTGGCTGGGGCTGTTTGTTCGTACCTCAGCCTTCCATTGATCAGGACCTACCAACAACGTCGTCGGGCCAAGATCAAAGCGAAATTCGAAGAAATCAAACGCTTGGCACAGGCCGAGACTGCCGCTCACCTGACGAACGCATTAGGGTCGGCCTCAGGGTTCAAGAAGGAATCGAATGATGTCTGAAAACTATTTGCGTCTGGGCGTGAATATCGACCATGTCGCGACCGTCCGTAATGCCCGGGGCGGAGATTATCCCGACCCCCTGCGCGCAGCCAAAATAGCACAAGAAGCTGGGGCTGACGGGATCACAGCGCATTTGCGAGAAGACCGTCGACATATCTCTGACGCCGATATCGACGGTTTAATGGAGGTTTTGTCCGTTCCGTTGAACTTCGAAATGGCAGCAACAGATGAGATGCAAAAGATTGCGCTGCGTCACAAACCGCATGCGGTTTGCATCGTGCCTGAAAAACGAGAGGAACGTACAACCGAGGGTGGGCTGGACGTCGCACGAGAAGAAAACAGGCTAGCCCACTTTATCGCGCCCTTGCGCGACGTAGGCTGCCGTGTGTCGATATTTATAGCCGCGGATCAACGCCAGATCGAAGCGGCCCATAGGATTGGGGCAGAAGTGATCGAGCTGCATACCGGCGCGTATTGCGACGCTTTCGCGGAAGGCCGGGAAGAAGAAGCAGCGCGTGAATTGGCGTCGCTGCGTGACATGTCGACATTTGCCGATTCGTTGGGGCTTGAGGTACATGCAGGACACGGTTTGACATATGACACCGTTAAGCCTGTTGCTGCGTTCCCCGAGGTGCGTGAACTGAATATCGGGCACTTTTTGATTGGCGAATCTATTTTCCTTGGTCTGACACCAGCGATTGTGGAAATGCGTCGTTTGATGGACGAGGCTCGGAAATGATCACACCGACTTTCTTGGCCATCTGGTTGGCTTGGTTAATGGCAGGGGGTTCTCCAGGGCCAGCGACCATGGGTATCGCTGGAACAGCCATGAATGAGGGTCGCTCTGCTGGGTTGGCATTCGCTCTTGGTATTTGCGCGGGCTCGGCAGCTTGGGGCATCGCCGCAGCATTGGGTTTGTCTGCGATAATGCTTGCCAACGTATGGTTATTTGAAGCGATCCGCTATGTTGGGGTTGCATACTTGGGCTGGTTGGCTCTCAAAGCGTTACGTCGGGCTATGAGCAAAGATGACGTGGCGATGGGCAATCCGGTTACCGGTTCGTATGGCACCATCTTCGCCAAAGGAGCGGCTATTCACCTGACTAACCCCAAGGCGATCCTTAGCTGGGGTTCGATCTATGCTATCGCTGCCCCGAACGATGCTAGTCTGTTTATGTTGCTAGGATATTTCGGGTTGTTCTATGCAGGATCGCTTTTGATATTCATCGGATACGCCTTCCTGTTTTCGTCCGAGCACATGGTACTTGCCTATCGCCGCGCCCGCCGTTGGTTTGACTTCGCCTTCGCCGGGTTCTTTGGTGTTGCAAGCTATAAGATATTGACGGTGCGGCTGACGTAGGCAGCTTAGCTCATGAGACATTTTCTCAAAACGAGGTGACGGTGTGAAAGCTATTACATATCGCGAATTTGGGCCTGCTGCAGATGTGTTGGAGGTGACCGATATGCCGGTCCCTTCACCCGGCCCCGGAGAAGTTCTGGTACGCGTCAAGGCGTCAGGGATTAACCCCTCAGATGTAAAGCTGCGCGGCGGAGCACGGCCCGGCGCGGCTATGCAGTACCCGGTCGTTATTCCTCATTCCGATGGGGCCGGGGTGATCGAAGCTGTTGGGGCAGGAGTTGATGCCGCAAGGATCGGTGAGCGTGTTTGGATCTGGAACGCACACTGGCAACGCGCTTTCGGAACAGGGGCGGAATATGTGGCCTTGCCGTCAGAGCAAGCTGTGTTTTTGCCGGACACAACCAGCTTTGCTGAAGGCGCGTGTTTCGGAATTCCCGCTATGACAGCTTGGTATGCGTTATATTGTGACGGGTCGATTGCTGACAAAACTGTTTTGGTCACAGGTGGTGCAGGGTCTGTGGGCCGATACGCCTGTCAAATGGCTACGCTGGGCGGGGCCAGGGTCATTACCACCGTTAGCTCTGAAGAAAAGGCAGCCCATTCCGGGGCGGCTGAATGGATCAACTATCGCACACAGGACGTCACCGAAGCAGTTTTTGACCTTACAGGCGGAGAAGGTGTGGATCGCATAATCGAGGTGGATTTTGCGGCTAATCAGGAAGCGTCACTTTCTTTGATACGCCCCGGTGGAACCATCGCAAGCTATGCTTCCGCTTCGCGCATGCGGCCCGAGTTGGATTTCTACGGGTTCATGTTCAAAAACATCCGCCTACATATGCTTATCGTATATCAACTCGATGCCTCGGCGCGTCGGCGAGGGGAGGGCCAACTTGGCCAGTGGTTAGAGCAAAGGGCATTGGGTCACGCCGTCGTTTCGGGAGGGCACCTGACAGACGCGGCCAAAGCCCATGTTCAGGTCGAAACCGGGGAAAAACTCGGCACCGTCGTGTTGGAGGTTTGACTTGATCCTGGGCGTCGGTACAGACCTAGCGAACATTGACCGCATTCAGGGTACGCTTGACCGGTTCGGTGACCGGTTTCGCAACCGTGTCTTTACTGAGATCGAACAGCGCAAAGCGGAATATCGACACGATACCGCTGGTACCTATGCCAAACGCTGGGCGGCGAAAGAGGCATGTTCCAAGGCGCTTGGAACTGGCTTGCGCATGGGGATTGCATGGAAAGACATGGCGGTAACCAATTTGCGCACAGGTCAACCGGTTATGCACGTCACTGGTTGGGCTGCCGAGCGCCTGAAGGAAATGACTCCAGAAGGGTACGAGGCAATCATACATGTAACTCTTACCGACGATCATCCCTGGGCACAGGCTTTTGTGGTGATCGAAGCTCGCCGCGTTCAAGAAGCGGTTGCGCAGCCTTGACTTGCCAAGACCCGCCCCGCATGTAGCACTCCAACCACTTAAGGACCGGAGAGAGCAGTATGGCCGAGGAAGCCAAATCAGGAAGCGCCGTTTGGGAGACGATCAAAACAATCGTCTACGCCTTGTTGATAGCAGGCGTGTTTCGCACGTTGTTCTTTCAGCCGTTCTGGATTCCGTCGGGATCGATGAAACCGACACTGCTGATTGGTGATTTCCTGTTCGTCAACAAAATGGCCTATGGCTATTCTTATGCGTCCTGCCCAAGCCTTATCATCCCAAGTGTCGGATTGAACATCGACGCAGAAGATATCTGTGGTTGGATGCAAGGGGATGACAATACCCGGATTTGGGGTGGGGAACCTGAACGCGGAGACGTTATAGTCTTCCGCCATCCGGTCACTGGCCGCGACTATATCAAGCGGCTGATCGGTTTGCCCGGTGATCGTATTCAGGTGCGTGATGGGACCGTGAATTTAAATGGGACGCCATTACTGCAGGAACCAGATGGCGTATTTACCGAAACAGCAGAGCCGCAAGGACCGCAAGGCCTTCGACCAAGGTGCGAAAACGGGCCGGTTGGTGTTGGCGGTGTCTGTGAAAAGTCACGCGCGATTGAAACCTTGCCAAATGGTGTTTCGTACGAAGTGCTGAATATTGGCAATCAGGGTTCGGACAACACAGGTGTGTACGTAGTACCGGAAGGGCATTACTTCTTTATGGGTGATAACCGTGACAATTCCGCTGACAGCCGTTTGCCGCAGTCAGTCGGCGGCGTCGGATATGTACCTTACGACAACCTTATCGGCCGTGCGGACCGGATCATGTTCTCATCTGCGGGGCGTTCGATGTTGTTTTTCTGGACTTGGCGCGGTGATCGGTTCTTTAAGGCGGTCAATTGAGTGTTTCGACCGAGATAAAAGCCTTCCAGAAGAGGTTGGGCTACGAGTTCAGCAACCCAAAGCTTTTGATCCGCGCATTGACCCATGGGTCAGTTTCGTCTCCTACGCGACCGGACAACCAGCGTTTGGAATTTCTGGGCGACCGTGTGCTTGGGCTTGTAATGGCTTCGGCATTGCTTGAGGCGGACCAAAAGGCCACCGAAGGGCAACTGGCTCCTCGATTTAACGCGTTGGTGAGGAAAGAAGCGTGTGCAGAAGTGGCGCGGCAGATTGATTTGGGTGCTGTTCTGAAACTGGGACGGTCAGAGATGTTGTCAGGTGGACGCCGCAAACAAGCACTGCTGGGGGATGCAATGGAAGCAGTCATTGCCGCCATCTATCGTGATGCAGGGTTTGAAGCCTCGCGCGACGTCATTTTGCGCCTTTGGGGCGACCGGATTCGTAATGTCGAATCCGATGCGCGTGACGCCAAAACAGCGCTGCAGGAGTGGGCTCAGGCCCGCGGACAAAATCCGCCATCTTATGTCGAAATTTCGCGTAGCGGACCGGACCATTCTCCCCTCTTTACTATTGCGGCGCGTCTGCAAGATGGAACCGAGGCGCAAGCAACGGCAGGATCAAAACGACTTGCCGAGCAAGCGGCCGCTAAAGCGATGCTGACAACCCTGACGAAGTAAACTAAGTGCGACGGCACTCAACTTGATAAATGAACTCGGGCGGCCGTATCAAGATTTGGCAGACGTAAGATGCGTCGCCAAAAGGTGGCAATGGCCCAAACCTATACTTTTCCAAAACCCTCTAGCCCGTATCGGCTTTCTGGGATAGAGATGCGCCCTGCAAACTGGATCGCATATCATATGACCAAACATGCCGGATTTATAGCACTAATCGGAGAGCCTAACGCGGGCAAATCCACTTTGTTGAACCGCATGGTTGGGGCCAAGATTTCGATTGTGACTCACAAAGTGCAGACCACGCGGGCTCGAATCCGTGGCGTCGCAATGGAAGGCGATGCACAGCTGATATTTGTGGATACTCCCGGACTTTTCAAACCGCGCCGCCGGCTTGACCGGGCGATGGTTGCCGCGGCTTGGGGCGGGGCGGCTGATGCTGATATCGTGGTCCTGATGGTCGAAGCCCACCGCGGGATCACTGAAGGGGTTGAACGTATACTCGATGGCCTCGAAGAGATCGGGCAAAACCGCAAGGTTGCCCTGGCAATCAACAAGATCGACAAAGTGCCGTCGGAGAAGCTATTGGCGCTGACATCTGACCTGAACGCACGTTATCCATTTTCCGAAACTTTCATGATTTCGGCGGAGCGCGGTCACGGTGTGGATGATCTACGCAAGTGGCTGGCATCTCAGCTGCCAGAGGGTCCATGGCTCTATCCCGAAGATCAAATCGCTGATCTGCCTTTGCGCATGATTGCGTCGGAAATGACGCGTGAGAAATTGACCCTGCGCCTGCATCAGGAACTGCCCTATCAACTAACCGTTGAAACTGAGAACTGGGAAGAACGCAAGGACGGGTCAGCCAAGATTGATCAGGTCATTTATGTAATGCGGGACGGCCACAAAGGCATTGTGCTTGGTAAAAAGGGTGAGACGATAAAGGCGGTAAGCCAAGCGGCTCGTGCAGAGTTAGAAGAATTTCTAGACCGCAAAATCCACCTGTTCCTGCAGGTTAAAGTCCGTCCTAACTGGTTAGAGGAATCCGAGCGTTATTCGGAGATGGGACTGGACTTCAAAGACGGTAACGCATGACCCGACTGACGGCGGAATTCTGGGTTCACGCCTACCTGGCGCGTTTGCGGTTTCAAGAAATTCCTGCCTTTGTGGTTGCCCACGGCGACGACACAGCTGGTGCGGTTTTGGTCAAGTTGAATACTCTGGATGGTCAAGCCACGGCATTTCAACGCAGCTTTGACCTGATGAGCGGTGAACGCAAATGGATCGAGTTGTCCAACGGTCCCGAGAAGGACGTAGATCAGGCAATTCAACGCCAACGTAGTTTTGACCCCGACCTTTGGGTGATCGAAGTCGAAGATCGGCAGGGGCGACACATGTTGGGGGAAGAGGGGCTGGATTAGTTCCAGGTTGCCAGTCGTCTGCGATGTGGAGCAATAAATTCGAAACTCTTCAAGTCCTACGGCAAAGTTTTGGCGCCTTGAAACCAATCTGTTTATTTTAAACGATAGATCGCATTGCGTCCGAATTTCGCATCCAACTCGTAACCTGTATCAGTAAGCAATTTGCCAAGGTCTGATTTCCAGGCCTTGTTGTGCTCGACCTCAAACAAAACGGATTTTGGCAGTTGTGCAATCGGCATATCGGACAACAATGGCGCCAAGACACGATCTTCGTGGCCTTCGACATCGACTTTTATGAAATCAATTGGCGTTTGTTTATCTGGAGGCAAAAAGTCACTTAATTTTCGAACTTGAACGCGAGTAGGTGTCGCGCCTTTTTTGGGTTTACTTAAGCTAGCCTCGCCCAAATTTGTGTCGACTGGAACGTAAAGGTCCAACTCGCCCGCGCCGTCAGAAATGGCGCAACGATGAACCTGAATGCTGTTGAAGCCGTTCAACGCAATATTCTTTTCTAGTCTGGCGCGCATGGTTGGATTTGGCTCGAACGCATGGATGGCAGAACCAGGCAAAGCAATAGCAGCGATTCTAAGGCTATAAACCCCTGCATTGGCACCAACATCATAGGCGGTAATCGGGCGATCCGGCAGACCGTTCAAAACGTGGTTTAACGCACGTTCTTCCATCGTTTTCCCTTTTTGCCAAATCAGAAACTCGGTATGATTGTCAGACGGATGGACCTCCATTCGGCAACCTTTGTAGTCAACTTCGGTAGGACGTAGGTTGCGTCGAATTAACCGCTTAATTTTCTTCGGAGTCGTCGGATCGTTGCAAATCTGTCGAAGAAGATCGTGGGGCCATTCCATAAAGTCGTGTCTCGTACCTGCAGAAAACGTTTCCTGGGGAACCTAATATCATTTGGGCTGCTTACTGAAACCAGATTATTCGCTCAATTGATCGGCGGCGGCATTCATATCTACGGCCATCACAAAAAACCTTGCTGAAGATATGTGGTTGCCAGCAACTTACGGACTAGATTTCTGCGAAATGTTGCCATCAAAACTTGGTCTGGCTACACGAACCAAGTACCTTGACAAAGAGTTTCTTTAGCCAGGACCGCATAAAGAAAAAATACACAGCGAGTAAGGGAGGACCGCTTTTGTTGCATTCAATTGGTCAGAAGTTCATCAAATCCGACCTTGGTCGGGTTATGAAGCATTTTGAGGGATTCATGGTGTTCGTCGGCGTCGTTGGACCCTTTGCAACACTTCAACAGCTGGCGAAGCTTTATTTCACCCATTCACAGCATGCGCCCGGTCAATCACTGGTTACGTAGTCGCTGTATGCGGCATTGTCGGTTCTTTGGTTCGTCTATGGTCTGATGGTCAACAAACTGCCGATTTATGTAGGCAATGGCAATTCAATGGTACTCAATGCGATCATGGTTGTTGGTATCCTTCTGCACGCAGGTGTTACGTTCTAAACATCATCTAAGCTGTCCGACTTGCGGCGTTGAACGCTTTGCGGTTTTCTAGATCAGTAAGAACCACCCCAGCAGAATAGGACAGGACTTGGACTGGCGCGATCACGGTATACTTCTGACCTCACGCCGCCACGGCGAAACGTCTGCGATCATCGAAGTCTTTACCGAGTCTCATGGCAGACACGCAGGCGTCGTCCGTGGTGGTACAAGTCGAAAAATTGCCCCTGTTCTGCAGCCAGGAGCTCAATTGGATCTGTTGTGGCGCGCGCGTTTGGAGGAACATATTGGGACGTTTCAAGTTGAACCGTTGCGGTCCCGCGCCGCCGCCGCGTTTTCAGGGCGTCTCGCATTGGCGGGGTTGAATGCAGTTGTCGCCCTTCTTTCTTTTTGCATGCCAGAACGCGAACCTCATCCGGGTATTTATAAACAAACCGAACAACTTATGGACCTATTGAGTCAGGACGAGGTTTGGCCGCTTGCCTATATGCGGTGGGAGCTCGCTTTGTTGGAAGAGCTCGGGTTTGGCCTGGATCTCAGCCGGTGTGCAGTAAACGGTGCGACGGAAGGGTTGTCATTCGTGTCACCAAAATCAGGCCGAGCTGTAAGTGCAGAGGGCGCTGGTGAATGGGCTGGCAAGCTGCTGCCGTTACCACCTTGCTTGCGAGGAGAAGGGAACGCACCAGACGAAGAAATCGCTCAGGGCTTGCGTACCACAGGATATTTTCTCCAACATCGGGTTGCTCCGTCCTTAGGTCACTCACCAATACCCGAGGCCCGAGCCCGATTTATTGATCAATTCAATCGACGGCTTTGAACACCATCTCGTGACCATCGTCATTGCGCAGGATAAGGACATTGCCTGAGACTTCAGACTGCGTCATTGCCATGAGGGCGGCAAAGAAGAACCCTTCGGCTTCAATTCCTGCGCAGGACGCTCTGGTTGCGATCAGGTCTTCTATTTCGAACCAAGGATATGGCGCACTGAGTTTACCTTCGTAACTGTTGCAGGGACCGTTCCCCGCAATGCGCCCCTCCTGCGGAAAACGTACTAGGGCGCTTGCGTCGAAAACCTGACCGTCAACTTCTTGTAGCGCCCAGACCCGATCGGCTGCGCCGTAGGCGGCGACCGTTTCATCCTTGTCGCACTGAAACAGGGAAAATAAGGGCAGGATCAATAACCAACGTGGCATAAATAGTACCTAGCGTATCCCGGTCACACATCGAATTGATGCGCTCATCCCACACCTCCACTGGCTCGCAACAACTCCTCGCGGACCTCCATGCGCGGTCGCCAGTTGTACCGGGTATCGTCAACAACAGGTGCCCAAAACAAATCACCCCCATATCGCCAAGGGTCCAGTATGATACCCTGATACATCGAGTCCCCGGCTTTGCTGATAAGGGCTGAATGGTGAATGATGCGAAATGTTGTCGGCGGTGAGGTCACCCAATGCAGTGAAAGAGTACGAAACTCTTCCTGCCGCAACCGCTTCAGCATGTCTTCCGCCCAATGATTACACAATCCGCGTTCGCGAAATCCGTTGATGACTTTGGCATTGTGCACGATCGCCGAGTCAGTGACTCGGTATTCCCGTTTCAACTGTTGGGAGTAGGAATAGGCAATTTCCGCAGCGCGTCTCGCTTCGTTTGGGTCAACCTCCGGGCCCAATGCCTGAATAGATTGCGCCAAATCGTCGACATCGCCTTGTGTCTCAGAAGGGCCAGCGGAGCACCCGGCCAAAACCAGGGTCATCGAAATGACCAAAAGCGTCGTAATGATTTTCAAACTTGCGTCCCCTTTTGGTCCCCGGACATCGGCAATGGGTCTTTTGCTGCTGACTTCGTTTTTGCGAAATCATCAACGGATCAAAAGGGGAAGTTCCCCCCGCTGCACATCATGATGCCTGTTCAAAAGAAAGAAAAGACCCTGCGCAAAAGCCGGGTCAAGTTGGGGAAACCGCAACGGCGTCGAATTAGGCGAGCAACCGTCGCGCGATAACCTGCGCTTGAATTTCTGCAGCGCCTTCGAAAATGTTCAGAATACGTGCATCGCAAAGCACCCGGCTAATCTTGTATTCAAGTGCAAAACCATTTCCGCCATGAATTTGTAAACCATTGTCAGCAGCGGCCCATGCCACTCTCGCGCCCAACAGTTTGGCCATACCAGCCTCAAGGTCGCATCGCTGGCCGTGGTCTTTTTCCCAAGCCGAAAAATAGGTAAGTTGGCGGGCTATCATGATTTCGACCGCCATCATTGCCAACTTGCCAGAAACCCGGGGAAAGTTGATAAGCGATTTACCGAATTGCTTGCGGTCCTGCGCATATTGCATCGCGATGTCCAGCGCGCTTTGAGCCACACCAATGGCTCGGGCGGCGGTTTGGATGCGCGCGGACTCGAAGGTTTCCATAAGCTGTTTGAAGCCCTTACCTTCCTCACCACCCAAAAGGTTCTCGGCCTTTACGTGGAAACCATCAAAACCCAACTCGTATTCCTTCATACCGCGGTAGCCCAGAACCTCGATTTCGCCTCCGGTCATCCCGGGTGTGGGGAAAGGCTCCTGATCCGTGCCGGGGGTCTTTTCTGCCAGGAACATGGACAGGCCACGGTGGTCGGTACTTTCCGGGTTGGTGCGGGCCAGCAACGTCATTACGTGGGTACGTGCTGCGTGGGTGATCCAGGTCTTGTTTCCAGTGATGCTATAATCCCCGTTCTCGTCCTTAACCGCGCGGGTCCGGAGACTACCCAAGTCCGAGCCCGTATTCGGCTCTGTAAATACTGCAGTTGGCAAGATTTCAGCACTTGCAAGTTTAGGAAGCCATTCGGCCTTTTGTTCGTCGGTACCGCCTGCAAGGATCAGCTCTGCCGCGATTTCCGAACGGGTACCAAGAGAACCCACTCCAATATACCCGCGCGACAGTTCTTCGGACACCACGCACATTGAAGCCTTGGACAAGCCAAAGCCGCCAAACTCTTCGGGTATCGTCAGGCCGAAGACGCCCATTTCAGCCAGTTCCTCGATGACTTCAATCGGGATCAGCTCATCCTTGAGATGCCATTCATGGGCATTCGGCTCGACCTTTTCGATGGAGTATCTTCGGAACTGATCGCGGATCATCTCCAACTCTTCTTCAAGACCGGAAGCGCCAAACATAGTCGCTCCAAATTGGTCTTGCATCAACTCGACCAAGCGGGTGCGCGCGGCCTGACTGTTGGCCTGTGCCATCAAAGATTGAACTTCATTGCACTGAAAGCCGGACAGCGCATCCCAACCCAGTCCCAAATCTTGCAACCGCACGACCTCGCCCTGGTTCATCGGAATACCGCCCGCGACCTGGTGGAGATACTCGCCAAACGCTATCTGATGTAACAGTTGCTCGATTTCTCCGAATTTTCCTTTGGCTGATAGCGCCTCTGCCCATCGCTGCATTTGCTTAAGTGATTGATGGTAAGTGGCAAGCCATGCCAACCCGTGGGCTGCCGTTTGGTGTTCTTCAACCAACGCTCCTGAAACGCGACCATCCTGTGTCACCAATTCAAGAACTGCCACGCGAGCACGGCAAAAGACATTCTCAACCGCCGGTATCGCTGCGCCGGTCAAAGTTAACAGGTCAGGCAAAATAGGAGTTTGGGTCATGTCAGTCATGTCTTGTCCGTCATGGGCCATGAATCGCGTCCTTCTCTGGATTGTCTGGTCATACCATGCTGCAAGTGCAGCGCAACAAAAATGCGTCAATAGCTGAAAAAAAGTTCAATAATTGCGTAATGATTTTTGCACTGCAGAGAAATTTTCGAACCCAAATTCTGTTCAAGGTCTCATTAGAGGCGATGAATCTGTTTAGTTATACAAGTGGTGACGGGGATTGGCTGGGCCATTTTATCTTTCGGCGGAGGTATCGCCGACCACCGTTAGCAACGAGTTATTCTTCACGGCTTATTAGCCCGCTTCGTTTGTCAAAAAACCAAAACCCGAAATACAATCCCAGCATCAGAAAAAAGAGACCGGAAATATCGCCAATCAAAAAAGCGATGTACTCCGCCGCAGCGCTACCAAAAGTCAGATTCGTCAGCCCTGATACCAAAAAGGAAGTCACGATGCCGACTCCCATCACGCAAAGCCAACATGGTCGCTGGTGGGGGTTAGGGAACAGGTCCCAACCAAGCCATTTGCAGGAATAAAAAACAATCGGGGCGGTCGCCACTGCAATAGCCATTGCGAACAGACGGCTCGGTAAGAACACATCCCACCCGCCGACCATGGCGAATACCAAAAATACTCCCGGCAACAAAGCGATGATAGAGCGCCATCCCAAAAGCCAAGCCGACAATACGCGCACGCCGTGGGGCAGAAATAGCAGACTGGCATGGCTGGGATATTCGGGAAAGAATATGTTTTGGAGCGGCATCAATATTTCAAAAGTGAGAACTGACGCAATCACATAGGCCGATGAGGCCAGCAAAGTTTCAAAAACCCACCTTTGCACCAGATATGTCGCCTTACATCAAATGTGCGTCATTTGGGGCCATGCACGATATACCGTCCCCGGTTTGCGCTGCCGCTTTGCGACATATAGCCTTTTTGAACAAGCGACTTAAGAGCCCGGAAAAAAGTGGGGCGCGAGACACTTTGGACCAGTGTGTGTTCAATTAGTCCGAATGTCCGAACTTCATCGTTGCGTTTGGAAAGTTCCTCTGCTGCATAGTAGATGTCGCGCTCGACCGGAGACAGCTCTTCGAGGCCCAGTGTTCTCTCCATGCTTTGCATCAACTTGCGTAATTCGGTTAGCTTCGAAATCTCAGTCATAACGTACCTGTCATGTTCAGTGCCAATTTCCGGTGAGTTTCGGACGCATAAGCGGTGCGTGACTAAGGCAGTCTCCGCGTAACTTATTGACACTTTTCCCCATTTTACTTGCCTTTGATCCGCCTTGAACTGGGTGTGAGTGGTTTGGCAAAGGCAGATCAAAAGCTGTTCAAGTTTTTTCCCAACGAGTAAGCGCTGGGCCCGTCTAGTCGTATTGACGCATCAAATTACCGCAAGCAGTAGGATCGCGCAACGCGTTCTCCGCTTGGTCAAAAGGAAGCCGTCAAAAATCGAATTTGAACGCGGCGTAAAAGGGGCCGAGGGCCCCTTTTACCCTTTAGCCGATTGCAACGGCTTTAATGTCTTCGTCGATAAATGGCAGATATTGTTCAAAGTTTTCCGAGAACATTTGAACGAGTTTTTCAGCCTGCTTGTCAAATGCCACCTGGTCGTCCCAAGTGCGTCGCGGGTCTAGCAAAACCTCTGGAACGCCCGGCACGGACACAGGCACGTCAAAACCGAAATTAGCGTCCTTACGAAATTCGGCGTCGGCCAAAGATCCCTCAAGCGCGGCTGTCAATAGAGCACGTGTGGCCTTGATCGGCATACGGCTACCGACACCGTAAGCCCCACCAGTCCAGCCGGTGTTAACCAACCAGCAGGTCGCTCCATGTTGGGCAATCTTTTCACGTAGAAGGTTTCCGTAGACTTCGGGCCGTCGCGGCATAAATGGGGCGCCAAAGCAGGTCGAGAAAGTCGGCTGCGGTTCAGTCACGCCGCGCTCCGTACCTGCTACCTTTGACGTAAACCCAGACAGAAAGTGATACATCGCCTGCGCAGGTGTCAGTCGCGCAATTGGGGGCAGCACGCCGAATGCGTCGCAAGTCAGCATGATAATATTCTTTGGATGTCCTCCAAGCGCGGTCGCTGACGCGTTAGAGATGTACTCCAATGGATATGCACACCGCATGTTCGCCGTCATCGAGTCGTTGTCGAAATCCAGTTCTTTGGTTTCCGGATCGAACACCATGTTTTCAATCACGGTGCCAAATTTTGACGTGGTCGCGTAAATCTCAGGTTCGGCTTCTGGATTGAGATTTAGTGTTTTTGCATAGCACCCACCTTCGAAGTTGAAAGTGCCACGGTTTGACCAACCGTGCTCGTCATCCCCAATCAAAACCCGGGTCGGGTCGGCCGACAGTGTGGTCTTGCCAGTACCGGACAAGCCAAAGAACACGGCTGTGTCTACTGGGTTTCCAACCGCGTGGTTGGCCGAGCAATGCATAGGCATTACGCCCTTTTCCGGAAGCATATAGTTCAGAAGCGTGAATACTGACTTCTTATTCTCGCCCGCGTATTCAGTACCGCCGATTAGAATAAGTTTTCGATCAAAGTTCAGGGCGATCACCGTGTCGCTTTTACAATCATGCTTTTTGGGATCGGCCTTGAAGCTTGGGCAGTTGATCACCGTAAAATCTGCAGTGAATTCATCCAAATCTTCCCGGTCGGGACGGCGCAACAAGTGTCGAATAAAAAGGTTGTGCCACGCATATTCGGTTACCATACGCACATTGATTGAATGGGCCGGATCGGCGCCGCCAACAAGGTCCTGAACAAAATAGTCCCGGCCCTTCATGTGTGCAGTCATATCGTTGTAGAGCGCGTCAAATCCCTTTGGGCTCATAGCGGCGTTGTTTTCCCACCAGATGGTGTCTTTGACGCTGTCCGTCTCAACCACGTGCTTGTCTTTGGGAGAGCGACCGGTGAACTTGCCCGTTGAGACAAGAAATGCACCCCCTTGCCCAAGCGTTCCTTCGCCCCGTTTGATTGCTTCTTCGATCAGCGCCGGTTCGATGTAATTGTAATAGACATTTCCCAGACCCTCGATGCCCTGATTTTCGAGGCGGAATTGCGGGTTAACCCGTCCAGATGTCATGCGTTTCTTCTCCTTTGGCGGCGCGGGGGCCACTGGGCCTTTGCGCTCTTGGGGCAATCGGCGGGAAATTTCCCGGCTATAGGCGGGTCTTACCATGGTCATTCAGGGCATGAACAGAAGGGTTTGGCGTAGTTAGCGCAATCAAAGTCAGGTTTAGCGCCACCAATAATTTCCTGTCGGAAAAACGGGCGTGTTTAAGCGAGCGGGTACGGCTTTTTTGTCGCATCTGAGCGCCAACGTTTATGTGATTCGTGAAATCAGATTGATTCGCGGCCTTAAAAAAGCCAAACATGCCGTACAAAAAAGCGAATTATAGCGTTGAGTGAGCAGAAACAGGGGTAAACCCGATGTCAAAGATTGCACTGGTGGATGACGACAGAAATATTCTGACGTCAGTATCCATGACTCTCGAAGCCGAAGGGTTCGAGGTTGAAACTTACAACGACGGACAGGCGGCGCTGGACGCGTTTAACAAGAAACTGCCTGACATGGCTGTTCTGGATATCAAGATGCCACGGATGGATGGCATGGACCTGCTGCAGCGCCTGCGGCAGAAAACCCAGATGCCTGTCATCTTTCTGACGTCCAAGGATGACGAGATAGATGAGGTTTTGGGGCTGCGTATGGGCGCTGACGACTACGTCAAAAAGCCATTTTCGCAGCGACTGTTGGTTGAGCGGATTCGCGCCTTGCTGCGAAGGCAAGAGGCGAATGATGGCGACGTATCGAACAGCAATACCGGCGATACCAAAGTGATGGAGCGGGGCGAGCTTCGGATGGATCCGCTGCGTCACGCAGTCAGCTGGAAAGGCAACGACGTCTCGTTGACAGTAACCGAGTTCTTGCTGTTGCAGGCGTTGGCCCAACGTCCCGGTTTCGTCAAAAGCCGTGATCAGTTGATGGATGTCGCTTATGATGACCAAGTATACGTGGACGACCGGACCATTGATAGTCATATCAAGCGTTTGCGCAAAAAAATGCGCGCAGCCGATCCTGAATTTTCGGCCATCGAGACGCTCTACGGCATTGGATACCGTTACAACGAAGAATAGGCTCGTCAGTCTGTCAATAGGCAAAGGGGTCTCGTGCGCGATACCGATCTAGATAATGAGTTGCGCGACGGAGATGTCGTACTCGGGGACGATTGGGTCATCCCGCAGGATACCGATGCATCCGATCTGCAAGAAAAAAGATCGCGGCGTAATCTGTTTGCGTTGCGCAGTTCTCCTTTGGCTCGCAGGATTATCACATTTAATCTGATCGCGTTGATCATACTTGTGGCGGGCCTGCTGTACCTAGACGACACTCGAAAAGAGCGAGTTCAACAAACGGCGCAAAACCTGATAGGCGATGCCCAATTGGTCAGCAACGTCTTTGAGACTCAACTGCGACAACCGGGGGTAGGCAATTCAAGCGGTCTGGATGTGCGCGATACTTTGTCGGGATTGACATTGCCCGAAGGCGGCGAAGTTTTTGTTTACGACAGCACCGGTACACTAATTGGGTGGACGCGTGGCGCTACTCCGGCAGTGGAATTACCCAGCTTATTGCGGTCTGACAGCGACGTTCCAACCGGCGGAACCCTTATCAGCGACGCACTGACAGCGGTTTGGAACGGAGTCTCTTCGGTTTTCAGTCAAGGTCCCCAAGACACTGCGCCGACCTTGGCCCAGCGGGTACAGGAGATGGTTCCGCAAACACTGGATGGCGGTTTGCAGGTGCAAGCCGTCTCAGATCATTCGGGCGCAACCGTGATCGTAGCTGTCGCGCCGATCATGCTGGACAGCGCCACAGTTGGGGCCGTAGCAATGGCAGGCCCAGCAGGTGAAATTGACGCGCTGGCCCGGCAAGAACAAGAGCGCATTCTGCAGATGTTTGTTGTGGCCTTACTAGTTTCGGTTGGCCTGAGCCTTGTTCTGGCCTCTACAATCGCCAACCCCTTGGCAGATCTCGCATCCGCCGCGGAAATGGGCAGGGATCCGGGCGCGGGCGTGAACCCAGGACGTATTCGCATCCCCGACCTTAGTGCGAGGCCAGATGAGATTGGCCGCCTTAGCCGCGCGTTGCGGGGTATGGTCAATGCCCTCTATAACCGGATCGATGCCAATGAGCAGTTTGCTGCAGACGTTGCGCATGAGATCAAGAACCCTCTGGCCAGTCTTCAATCGGCAGTAGGAACCCTGAGAAGGGTCAAGCGTGAAGACCAGCGCGACAAGCTTTTGGGTGTCATTGAACATGATGTCCGGCGTTTAGACCGTTTGGTAAGTGATATTTCGAATGCGTCCAGACTGGATGCGGAACTGGTTAAGGAACAGGAACAGCCATTCGACCTTTTGAAATTGTTGGACAATATCGGTCAATTTCTGGGCGAAGACGCACAGTCCAAAGGTATCGACTATATTACCGACCTGCCGCAAGGCCCGATTGTGATCAATGGTCTCGAAGCCCGGCTGGCACAGGTTTTTGTTAACCTGATAACCAACGCTATTTCCTTTTGTCATGACGGGGATGCCATACGTGTCTGGGTGCGTCAGCGGGACAACAGGGTGCTCGTCGTGGTCGAGGATACAGGACCTGGAATCCCGGACCAGGCGCTGACCAAGGTCTTTAAAAGATTTTATTCACAGCGCCCGGAAGAACACTTCGGCAATAACTCGGGACTAGGGCTGGCGATTTCCAAACAGATTGTCGAGGCACATGGCGGTGTCATCTGGGCCGAAAACATCCGACCAACCGAGGCGGACATTACTTCGGATCCACTTGGTGCCCGCTTTGTCTTGGGGCTTCCTGTCTAGAGCATGGCTGTCGAACAATTGTCTGATGTTGCGGGCCGAGACGCGGCTTGTATACACGCCACGTGCATTGCGGTGATGCAATGCGGGGTACTGTTTCTCGGAGCACCGGGTTCAGGCAAATCCACTCTGGCCTTACAGATGATGGCGCTTGGCGCCGACTTGGTATCAGACGATCGGGTCATACTGACAATGAAAGGTGGCTACGTCGTGGCCGAAGCGCCACCGGAAATCCAAGGGTTAATCGAAGCACGGGGAATTGGGCTTTTGCGTGCGGAGGTCGCAAGCGCAACCGAGGTCAAATACGTCGTGGACCTTGACCATTCGGAGGGTGCAAGGTTGCCGGAACATAGCTATACACAGGTCCTGAGGCAAACTGTTCCCTTGCTTCGGGGCGCCGACATTCCCAATTTGGCGGCAGCTTTGATGCAACTCGCAAAAAAAGGGCGCGTGAACCCGGCATGGCCGAACAACTGACCCCACAGCAACGTATTGTGTTGGTGACCGGCCCCTCGGGTGCCGGGAGGTCCACAGCGATTCATGTGCTGGAAGACCTTGGATTTGAGGCCATCGACAACCTTCCTATGGGGCTGTTGATGAGATTGCTGGACGGACCAGAACCCGCGCAGCCAATGGCGCTTGGCATTGACGCGCGCAACCGAGATTTTTCGACCATTGGGTTCATAGAATTAGCGGCCACTTTGGGCCAAATGGCGGATGTCGATCTAACAATCCTGTATCTGGACTGCCGCAACGATGTTCTGCTGCGTCGGTTTTCAGAGACCCGAAGGCGGCATCCAGTTGCTGCAGATGCCAGCCCTGAAACTGGGATATTGCAGGAAAAAGAGCTGTTGCAACCCATCCGTGAGATTGCTGACACCCTTATCGATACAAGTGCACTCAATGTACATCAATTGCGGGAAGAAGTTGAGCGCTGGTTTGCACCGAAGGGCGGCAGGCATCTAGCAGTTTCGGTCGAGTCATTTTCCTACAAACGTGGTCTGCCGCGTGGGTTGGATATGGTTTTTGATTGCCGTTTTCTGGCTAATCCCTACTGGCGTTCGGAATTGCGAGAGGCGGATGGTCGAAACCCGGATGTGGCGACCTATGTTCAGTCAGACATGAACTATTCTGCCTTCTTCGAACGGGTCGTCGATCTTCTTCTGGAACTTTTGCCTGCGTTCCGCGCAGAGGGTAAGGCGCACCTTTCCGTAGCCTTTGGTTGCACCGGCGGGCAACACAGATCGGTCGCAGTGGCCGAAGCTGTTGCAAAGGCTCTTGCGGAAGGGGGTCAGCCAGTGGCAATTAGGCACCGCGAAATGGAACGACGCGCATTGAATGTGAGGCCGGATTGATCGGGATTGTGATCGTAGCACATGGGGGATTGGCGCAAGAATATCTGGCCGCCATGCAGCATGTTGTCGGCAAGCAGCCTGGATTGATCGCTATCTCAATCGAAGCGGATCATGACCGGGACAAAAAACAAACCGAAATTTGTCTCGCTGCCGACGAAGTGGACGTTGGCGACGGCGTGGTCGTTGTCACAGATTTATTTGGCGGTAGCCCATCGAACCTGAGCATGCGAGCCTGTGCGCCCCAGGATCGGCGAATCCTTTACGGTGCCAACCTGCCAATGCTGATTAAATTGGCCAAAAGTCGCCACCTACCCGTGCCCGAGGCGGTGCGCCTCGCGCTTGAGGCTGGACGAAAATACATCAATGCGCAAAATGTGACATTGGATTAAGACTGGAATAATTCAATATGGCCACCAGAAGCTTGAAAATAGTAAACGAAAAGGGATTGCATGCCCGCGCGTCAGCCAAGCTGGTCGAAGTCGTAGAGGGGTTTGATGCGCAGGCGGAAGTATCGCGCGAGGGTCTTTCTGCGTCCGGCGATAGCATAATGGGCCTTTTAATGTTGGCAGCGTCGCGCGGAAGCACTATTGACGTTGAGACGTCCGGCCCGGATGCTGAGGCGTTGGCAGATGCACTGGAAACACTGGTGAACGACAAGTTCGGAGAGGGTTTCTAAACAATCGCTGCCACGACAAGAAGGACGGGAATACCAGGAATTGGCGGAAACCACGCACGATACCAAGACGAACCCTGTTGTGAGTGATAACTCGGATCAGGGTGAGGTCTATGACCGCAGGACCCTGACCTACGCAAACTCGTTCGATGATGCGTGGACCTCGACCGCGATCCGCGCCATCGAATGGATGACGGGAAAACTCACCATTCTGCGGATGGTCAACAAATTCGAAAAGCGAAACGAGCACTACCGCGGCCAAAAATTCTGGGGCGGCGCGCTTGAAATCATGGGTATCACTCTAACGACGCCGGCCGAGCAAATCGCGCGAATTCCAAAAGAAGGGCCGGTCGTAGTTGTAGCCAATCACCCGCATGGAATGGTGGATGGTATGATACTGGCCGAACTGATCGGTCGCGTGCGCAGCGATTACCGGATTCTGACGAGATCAGTTTTGACCGGACTGGACGAGGCGGCAACATCTTTCATGATCCCCGTCCCATTTCCCCATGATCCGGAAGCACAGTCCAAAATGCTTGAAATGCGTGGGAAAGCCATGGAACACCTCAAAGAAGGGGGCGTCGTAGCTCTTTTCCCATCGGGTGTGGTTATGTCTTCGGATGACTGGTTTGGCCCAGCGCAGGAACGTGAATGGAATGTATTTACGGCTAAAATGATCCGCCGGTCTGGCGCGCGTGTTGTGCCGATATTCTTTCCAGGTTGCAACTCGAGGTGGTATTTGATTGCTAACCGGGTGTCGGCCATCTTGCGTCAGGGGCTGTTGTTGCATGAAATTGTGCGATCATGCAACAAACCTCAATCTCCGGTTATTGGCGAGCCGATTTCCGATAAGGACATGGGCCTTTTGGAAAGCGATCCTCGGGGCTTCATGGCGTGGCTTCGAAATCACACATTGGCTTTAGGCCAGTCGCGCAAATCCTGATCTTTTGTTTTTGACCAAAGTTCCGCAGGATTTTGCCGAATTTCCAGTTGTTAGGCGCCTTTTAGTTAATCTTCAACGTGTCGGAACCGGAACTTCCCCACGGTAATCGTAAAAACCGCGATCTGTTTTGCGACCTAACCATCCGGCTTCGACATATTTTGTTAGCAACGGACAGGGACGGTACTTGGTATCCGCCAATCCATCGTGCAGCACATTCATGATCGCAAGACAAGTATCCAGACCAATGAAATCAGCCAGTTCCAGCGGGCCCATTGGATGATTTGCGCCGAGTTTCATGGATTGGTCGATGGATTGAACGCTTCCGACGCCTTCGTACAGTGTATATACTGCTTCGTTGATCATCGGCATTAGAATACGGTTCACGATAAAGGCCGGAAAGTCTTCGGCGCTGGCGGACGTTTTACCCAGACGATCCACAACAGCCTTGCACGAGTTGAATGTTTCTTCGTCAGTTGCAATACCGCGAATCAGTTCGACCAGCTGCATTACCGGAACCGGGTTCATGAAGTGGAACCCCATAAACCGTTCAGGTCGATCGGTTCGACTCGCCAGCCGCGTTATTGAGATGGACGACGTATTTGAGGTCAGTATCGTATGAGGTTGCAAATGCGGTTGAAGATCCTCAAATATCGCTTGTTTGACAGCCTCCCGCTCTGTCGCGGCTTCGATTACAAGATCGCTCTGGCCTATATCGGGCAACCGCAGCGTGGTTTTTATCCGGGCAAGTGCCGCTTGGACTGCATCATCCGTCACTTTCCCTCGCGATGCCTGCCGTGCAAGATTGGACTCGATTGTAGCCATGGCATTTTCCAACGCTTCCTCACTGATGTCGTTCAGCAGAACGTCATAGCCCGCCAACGCCATAACATGAGCTATCCCGTTGCCCATCTGGCCTGCGCCGATAACTCCCACCGATTTAACATCCATAGCCTGGTGCCTTTTATGCTGAATACCGCGTCATTATGGGCAGTTCGGTCTCGGCGACAAGGGGATGAGGTAAGTCAAGGTCGCTTCAAATGCGCACATTAGGAGTTTTGTAAGAACTCAGGTGCCATGATCGTGGCTGGGTGATGAAAAGTGGGTAAATGTGATGAGCTATCAACCATTTGCAGCAAACGGTGTTGCAGAGTCATTTTGTCGTTATGGTCGGTCCAATTTGTGGTATCGAGGACCGCAGCGGTCACTAGACGTCCCTTACGTGACCTGCATCGGCGATCAAGAAACATTTGGCCGATTCGTCGAGACCCCATATGCCGCAGGACTGGAGAGGATTCTGAGCCGGCGTTGCATAAATCTGGGCAGCCTATTTGTTGGGGCGGAAGCTCTGTATCGGGACGAAGGGTTGCAAGAAATTGCGGATAGTGCCGAAATGTGCATCCTGCAACTACCAAGTGTCGCGGGGCAAACAAATCGGTTTTACCGGGTCCACCCGCGCCGCAATGATCGGTTTGTTGCGCCAGCACAAGAACTGGTCGATCTGTTTCCCGAAGTGGACTTTACCGATATTCATTTTGTGCGCCATCTTCTCAATCGACTGAAATTCGTATCAGGTACAAGATTTCTCACTGTGGCTGAGGAATTGCGCCTAAAATGGGTCGAAAAAATCGGTAGCTTTCTGAGGTCGGTTTCGACGCCCGTCATTCTGCTTTGGCTGGATGTTCAAGCCGAAGACGATGGTCAATCATTGGGTGATCCCGTTGCCATCCAGCCCGAAATGTTTGACGCGTTGAAGTCAAGCTCAGTTCAATCGCTGAGAGTGAATCTACGAACATCTGGTGAATCCGATGACTTGGAGGATGTTATCTTTGGCACACTTCAACAACCGATCGCTGAGCACATGATAGGTCCGGCAGCACATCGTCGGATCGCGGAGATTCTGTCTCGTACTATTTTGGATATGTAACGAAAAAGGCCCGCCTTGTTCGGCGGGCCCGTATATGATCGTTGGCGTATATACCGCCTTGATCAGCCAAGCTTTTCCGTTAGTTCCGGCACAGCTTGGAACAGATCGGCGACCAGACCAAAATCAGCGACCTGGAAGATCGGCGCTTCTTCGTCTTTGTTGATCGCAACGATAACTTTCGAGTCCTTCATACCGGCCAAGTGCTGGATCGCACCAGAGATACCGACAGCGACATACAGATCGGGTGCAACTACCTTACCTGTCTGACCCACTTGCCAGTCGTTCGGTGCGTATCCGGAGTCTACAGCGGCACGCGACGCTCCTACCGCGGCGCCCAGTTTGTCTGCCAGACCCTCAATCAGCTTGAAATCCTCTTCCGAGCCGACGCCGCGTCCGCCAGAAACCACTACACCGGCCGAAGTCAGTTCCGGACGGTCGCTTTCCGCGACTTTGTCCTCGACCCATTCAGATAGGCCCGGGTTAGCACCGACCGAGATGGTTTCGACCGAGGCCGAGCCACCTTCACCCGCAGCGTCAAAGCTGGCGGTTCTAATGGTTACGACTTTTTTCGCATCGTTCGACTTAACGGTTTGGATGGCATTGCCAGCGTAAATAGGACGTTCGAAAGTCGAACCGTCCACAACGCCAGAAGCGTCAGAAATCACCATAACGTCCAGCAGCGCAGCAACGCGGGGCATTACGTTTTTGGCATCAGTTGTGGCGGGCGCTATGATGTGTTCGTAATCATCAGCCAGCCCCACGATCAGTGCAGCAGTCGATTCCGCGAGACGATGACCAAGAGAGGCATCTTCGGCGACCAGAACTTTTGCAACGCCGTCGATCTTGGCGGCGGCGTCGCCAGCAGCAGCGGCAGAACCACCCGCAGCCAGAACAGTCACGTCACCCAGAGCCTTCGCAGCGGTCACTGCCTTAGCAGTTGCGTCAAACGCCAGTTCGCCATTGTTGACTTCAGCGAGAAGAAGAACAGCCATTATACAGCCCCCGCTTCTTTGAGTTTCTCGACCAGCTCGTCGACCGAGCCAACGACAATACCAGCGGCTCGTGCCGGCGGCTCTTCTGTTTTGACGACTTCCAAGCGCGGAGTGACATCGACGCCGTAATCCGCAGCAGTTTTCTCATCCAGCGGCTTTTTCTTTGCCTTCATGATGTTCGGCAAAGACGCATACCTTGGTTCGTTAAGGCGCAGGTCGACGGTTACAATTGTTGGCATCTTGACGCTTATGGTTTGCAGCCCGCCATCTACCTCGCGTGTGATCTTGGCGCTGTCGCCTTCGATATCCACCTCTGAGGCGAAGGTGCCTTGCGACCAGCCCAACAGAGCTGAAAGCATCTGGCCGGTGGCGTTCATATCATTGTCAATCGCTTGCTTACCGGCCAGAACCAGACCCGGCTGCTCTTCTTCGACCACTTTGGCGAGGATTTTGGCAACGGCCAACGGCTCGATATCCTGGTGAACGTCATCAGCCGCTACAACCAGAATGGCGCGGTCGGCTCCCATGGCCAGAGCGGTTCGCAGGGTTTCCTGCGATTGCTTGACGCCGATCGAAACAGCGATGACTTCGTCAGCCTTGCCAGCCTCTTTCAGGCGGATCGCCTCTTCAACTGCAATTTCGTCGAACGGGTTCATCGACATTTTGACATTGGCGAGATCGACGCCGCTACCGTCCGCTTTGACGCGAACCTTCACGTTATAGTCAATCACGCGTTTGACAGGCACGAGTACCTTCATTTTTGCGCTTGCTCCTTACAAAAACGGTAAGCCGCAAAGCGACTCCACCAATGCTCTCGGACGTCTGAATAACGACTCAATCCTCGCCACAACAGGGCAAAATCGTCACGTCATGTCGTTGAGACGTCGCGTTTCGTTATTTTTGAGGCACCTTTAAGTTGGTAAATGCCCGACTGACATATCTTCAGCGGTTTGCGCCTGGCACCCAAAGCACGTCATCGCGGCCATTGTTGTTCGCACAACGCGCGGCAACGAAGAACCAGTCGCTCAGCCGGTTCAGATATTTCACGGCTGTTTCATTTACCGGTTCCATATTTGTCAACTCGACTGCCAAACGTTCTGCACGGCGAGAAACAGTCCGGCAAACATGCAAATGGGCGGCGAGACGCGAACCGCCTGGTAAAATAAAACTACGCAGTGGTTCCAGCTTTTCATTCATCATGTCGATTTCTGCCTCAAGCCGATCGATCTGCGCCGGAACGATGCGCAGCGGCGGATAGTCGGCTTCGGCATCCTTGTCCATGTCTGGTCGGCAAAGGTCAGCGCCAAGATCAAACAAGTCGTTCTGAATACGGGAAAGCGCGGTCTGGACCTCATCCTCGGCTTCAGTTCGGGCAACGCCAACAAAAGCATTCAGTTCGTCCACCGTTCCATATGCGGTCACGCGACCGGAGTACTTCGCGACGCGTTCACCATTACCCAGCGCAGTTTTGCCGTCATCGCCTGTTCGGGTGTAAATCTTGTTTAGAACAACCATTATTGAACCCCCTGTCCGCGCAGGTACACGTAGAGCACAATCAGCACTACGGCAATGAACTGAAACAGGATACGCAGCCGCATCATTTTGTTGCTTTTCAATGCAGCGTCCCTACCGGGTTTTCCGAAATTCGAGATGCCTATTACCAATACAGCAACAACAGCCGCCATGGCCAAAAGCAAAACGACCATCAACAGGTCCATGATCGCACCGTCCGTTTTATTGTTTCGATGGTTGTCATCTAGCGTCGTACGTCAAAAAAGCGAACGAGTAATATCGCCTCAGATGTCCGAAAGAATGCGATCAATCGAGCGTGTGGGCAGAATGCGGCGAAGATAACCAGCAATATATGTGGGTGTTGTTACGTAGTAGCGTGCCCGTGGGCGCTTTGATTCAACGGCAACGGCCAGTTTTTTCGTCACAGCCGAAGCCGGCAGTTCGAACTTATCCGTCCCCGGGGATTGATAGAGCCGCTTGAGCAACGAGGATTCGTATTTTTTGCGAAGCGCCGAATTCTCCCAGTCAACAAAGCGTTCGAACATAGGAATCGAGTTTTCGCGGATTTTAGAAGTTATTGGCCCGGGTTCGATCAAAATGACCTTGATGTCTGTATCTCGCAACTCTAGCCGCAGAGTGTCGGTAAGGCCTTCGATAGCATATTTGGTCGCCACGTAAGCACCGCGCCATGGAAATGCGACCAGTCCAAGAACGGACGAGTTCTGAACAATTCGACCGTGCCCCTGCGCGCGCATAATTGGTATGACTTGGCGGGTAAGTTCGTGCCAACCAAAGACGTTGGTTTCAAAAATTTGCCTCAGGCCGTCCGTAGGAACATCTTCGACAGCACCAGGAAGGCCGTGCGCTCCATTGTTGAACAGGGCCTCGAGTGTACCGCCAGTCGCTTCCAGAACCTGAGAAAGACCAGAAGAGATAGATCCAGTTTTAGTATAGTCGATCAAAGGACTGTCAAAGCCCTTTGCACGCAGCCTGTCACAATCGTGCTGTTGGCGGCATGACGCAAATACCCGCCACCCGCGTTCGCGCATTCCGTGGGCCGCATCCAGACCAATGCCGGAAGAACAGCCGGTAATTAGAATTGATTTTTGCATTGAGCATCCACACCACAATCAGATTCATAGGTATGGCGTGTTTTGCGGCAGGGCAATGTCACCTGTGAGTCAATTATTGGGTTTGCGGACCAGTGATGCGGAAACCCAACCCATCTGTTGCTGGGGCAGCAAACGCAGGCGCAGCCAGCCGGTCCCGGACTCGCTGATAACCTCGACTCTTTGGCCCAACGTCGCTTTACCGATCACAGGGTAGATCGTTCCCGGCCCGTCGCGTAGATTCACGCGTGTGCCGGAAATCTCACGAATGTCCTGTTCAGGTTCAGTCAGTACAGAGGTTGTAGGTGTGACAGCGCTTTGCGCATCAGTGGAAATTTGTTGCAGCCCAGCGGCGCCTTCTTCCAATGACGCCAGTGTCAGGTTTGCCCCCTGATTGTTAAATGTGGAAAAGCCTATCAATGGCTGAGCTTCAGGTTCTTCAATAAATTCGACTACCTCTTCCGACACAATCTTGGGTTTAGGTGCAACCTTTGGTTTCAGCTCCACTTCGTCGGGTACGGCACGCACGGTCACCTTGGTAACAAGCTCTTGGGCTTGTGGCACAGGTTTTGGTGCTACTTCCGAAACGGATGCAACGCGTTCAGGCTGGGTTCCGCGTTCCCCGCGGGGTTCAAAATCGGGTCCTCCGCTTGCAACGTAGAAGGTCCACCCAAGAACGGCAAAAGTAACAGTAATAAGGCGCGTCATGGCGCTTCCCCCGGTAATCGCAACAAAGAATTTTGGCAGCGGTCTAATCTCAGACAACCTAACATATTTAGTGCGCCGAGTCGAAAAACGGGGAAAAACCGGGGCTTGCGTCCCCCCTGTTGCAAAAAGCGCGACTTACCTCAGCTAAAATATGTGTTGCTTGCTTTACCGCGGCGCTTTTGGGGCGTATCACATCATCTATGAATGATACGATTGACGACCCCAATATGGAGGCCCCTGATAACGGGGGCGAGGTAGCCGAGCCGCTGCGCCGCGCCATCGGTGAACGTTACCTGACATATGCGCTTAGCACGATTATGCACCGGGCGTTGCCGGACGCGCGAGACGGTCTGAAGCCTGTTCACAGGCGAATCCTCTATGCGATGCGCGAGCTTCGACTCAGCGCGACCGGGGGCTTCCGCAAGTCTGCCAAAATATCCGGTGACGTGATGGGTAACTATCACCCTCATGGCGACGCCGCTATTTATGATGCAATGGCGCGACTGGCGCAGGACTTTAACGTTCGCTACCCGCTGGTGGACGGGCAGGGAAATTTTGGCAATATCGACGGCGATAACCCTGCAGCCTCTCGGTACACCGAGGCGCGGATGACCATCGTAGCCGAAGCTTTGCTGGAAGGCTTGAATGAAGACGCGGTCGATTTCCGAGACAACTATGACGGTACGCTGACCGAACCTGTAGTTCTGCCTGCGCAGTTTCCTAACCTTTTGGCCAATGGCGCAAGTGGCATCGCCGTGGGCATGGCAACGAATATCCCGCCACATAATATTGCCGAATTGTGCGATGCATGCTTGCACCTGATAAAGACGCCGGATGCACGCGATGACACGTTGCTCAACTACGTGCCGGGTCCAGATTTCCCAACCGGCGGCGTAATAGTCGAACCGCCAGAAAGCATTGCACAAGCCTATCGAACCGGACGCGGGTCATTTCGGCTGCGCTGCAAATTCGAAGTAGAAGATCTGGGCCGTGGCCAATGGCAAATCATAGTCACCGAAATTCCGTATCAAGTTCAGAAATCCAAGCTGATTGAAAAGATCGCTGAGCTGATCCAAACCAAGAAAGTCCCCATACTGGCCGATGTTCGCGATGAATCCGCCGATGACATTCGACTGATCTTGGAGCCGCGATCAAAGAACGTGGATCCAGAGGTGTTGATGGGAATGCTTTACCGCAACTCGGATCTGGAAGTGCGGTTCAGCCTGAACATGAATGTTCTGATCGACGGTGTGACCCCAAAGGTCTGCTCGATGAAGGAAGTGTTGCGGGCATTCCTGGATCACAGGCAAGAGGTGTTGCAGCGTCGTTCGCGTCACCGGCTTGGCAAGATCGATCATCGGCTTGAGGTTTTGGAGGGCTTTATCGTCGCCTTCCTGAACCTTGATCGCGTAATTGACATCATCCGGTACGATGACGACCCCAAAGCCGCGCTAATGCGCGAAAATTGGGGCATTGACCATGTTCGGGCGACCAGCGAGGCCGACTATGTCTCGCCAGCGCCCGGTGAAGGCGAACTGTCCGAAGTTCAGGTCGACGCTATTCTAAACATGCGTCTGCGCAGTTTGCGCCGACTCGAAGAGATGGAGTTAATCCGCGAGCGCGACGCACTGATGGAAGAACGCGCCAATCTCGAAGATTTGCTCGCCGATCCGGGTTTGCAGTGGGCCAAAATCGCCGAACAGTTGAGGGAAACAAAGAAAACCTTTGGTAAGGACTATGAAGGTGGTGCCCGCCGCACTCGTTTTGCAGAAGCCGGCGAGGTAGAGGAAGTACCCCTTGAGGCGATGATCGACAAGGAGCCAATAACGGTCGTCTGTTCGCAAATGGGCTGGATACGCGCGATGACGGGCCACATCGACTTGTCGCGCGAGCTAAAATTCAAGGATGGCGACGGACCGCGATTTATTTTCCATGCTGAAACCACCGATCGACTTTTGGTTTTTGCTTCGAATGGGCGTTTCTACACGGTCAGCGCCGCCAATCTTCCCGGTGGGCGTGGTATGGGCGAACCGCTGCGCCTGATGGTGGATCTGCCAAACGAGGCGCAGATCATCGATATCCTGATACATACGCCGGGGCGCAAATTGCTGGTCGCGTCAGACTCGGGCAACGGCTTCATGGTGCCCGAGGACGATGTTTTGGCCCAAACCCGAAATGGCAAACAGGTGTTGAACGTCAAAGACAGTGAGACTGCGATGGTCTGCACACCTGTCGCGGGAGATCACGTCGCAGTAGTGTCGCAGAACGGCAAATTCTTGGTTTTCCCAACCGCCGAGCTGCCAGAGATGACACGCGGTAAAGGCGTGCGCCTGCAGAAGTACAACATGGCCCGAGGTCGTCAGGGCACTCTGGAACTGGATGGTGGGTTATCAGACATTACCACCTTTAACTGGGACGAGGGCTTGAAATGGTCTATGGGTGGCGAAAAAACACGACACGAAGCAGATATGGGCCAGTGGCTTGGTAAACGCGCGGGAGTAGGGAAAAAGCCACCCTACGGGTTCCCTCGGAGTTATAAATTTTCGTGATCATGTCACGGGTAAGGTGAAATTTTGCTGATACGGCTTGGCACAAGTCGCATCGATGAGCTACATCCACGTGATACAGGCAGATCGAGACGAGAAAATGTTGCGCATTCTAACCTTGATTACCGGACTGGCTCTTCTGAGTGCATGTTCCCAAACCCAAGTCTATGAAGCACCTGAATCTTTGGGCGAATTCAAACTACGCGTGAACTACGCTTATGCTGAAAAAGCAAAACAAGGACCTGTTTCCCGCGATGCAACCCCCAAGGAATGGGAAGATGCCATTCAAAATGCGGTAGATATTCGCCTTGGACGCTATGAAGGGGCTCAAGAGTACGACATTGGTATTAGTCTGGAAGGTTACATGCTGGCGCCGCCGGGAATCCCAGTGATTTACAACCCGAAAAGTACGGCGATTGTGTTGGTGAACGTTTATGACGTTGGGAAGAAAGAGTTTATCGCCAAGGCCAAGCAGTTCCAGGTGCTGGAAGACACCACCGGCGAAAGCGCACTTGCCGGGTCCGGTCATTCGCGCACGAGAGAGGAACAAATGAGCGGCCTTGCCCTCAAGGTTGCGGATCGCGTCGAAGAATGGCTGGCCGAGGAGCACAAGGACAATGGTTGGTTTGACAAACGTCCGGACCTAATTCAGCGACTGGAACCCGGGCAGGTTACGCTAAATCCTGCGTGACAGGCGCATTTCGGTCAGGATGTGCTTGATTTTCCCTTTTGAACCAAATATCCCGCGCGCGCAGATGTAACCACGGGACCAAGGGTCCCCCAAATTGCAAAAGGGCGCCTGAGGAATGGCAAAGGAAAAGTTTGAGCGTACGAAACCGCATGTCAACATTGGCACGGTTGGTCACGTTGACCACGGCAAGACGACGCTGACGGCAGCGATCACGAAGTATTTTGGTGATTTCAAGGCGTATGACCAGATTGACGGAGCGCCTGAAGAGAAGGCGCGTGGCATCACCATTTCGACTGCCCACGTTGAATATGAGACGGACGCGCGTCACTATGCCCACGTCGACTGCCCTGGCCACGCCGACTATGTCAAGAACATGATCACCGGTGCGGCCCAGATGGACGGCGCGATCCTGGTTGTGAACGCGGCTGACGGACCGATGCCGCAAACGCGTGAGCACATCCTGCTGGCGCGTCAGGTTGGCGTTCCAGCGCTGGTCGTGTTCATGAACAAAGTTGACCAGGTTGACGACGAAGAGCTGCTGGAGCTGGTGGAGATGGAAATCCGCGAGCTGCTGTCTTCGTATGAATTCCCGGGCGACGACATTCCGATCATTGCCGGTTCGGCTTTGGCCGCGATGGAAGGGCGTGACCCGGAAATCGGCGAAGAGAAGATCAAAGAGCTGATGGCGGCTGTGGATGAATATATCCCGACCCCCGAGCGCGCGGTTGACCAGCCGTTCCTGATGCCGATCGAAGACGTTTTCTCGATCTCGGGTCGTGGTACGGTTGTGACCGGTCGTGTTGAGCGTGGCGTTATCAACGTTGGCGACGAGATCGAAATCGTCGGTATCCGCGACACCAGCAAGACCACCTGCACCGGTGTTGAAATGTTCCGCAAGCTGCTGGACCGCGGCGAGGCAGGCGACAACATTGGCGCGCTGCTGCGTGGTATTGACCGTGACGGCGTTGAGCGTGGCCAGGTTCTGTGTAAGCCGGGCTCTGTGACCCCGCACACCAAGTTCGAAGCCGAAGCCTACATCCTGACCAAGGAAGAAGGCGGTCGTCACACGCCGTTCTTCGCGAACTACCGTCCGCAGTTCTACTTCCGTACGACTGACGTGACCGGCACCGTGACGCTGGCCGCTGGCACCGAGATGGTTATGCCAGGCGACAACGTCGGCTTCACGGTCGAGCTGATTGCGCCGATTGCGATGGAAGACGGCCTGCGTTTCGCCATCCGCGAAGGCGGCCGCACCGTCGGCGCCGGCGTTGTGTCGAAGATTATTGAATAATTCGTTTTAACGAACGACCAGACAGAAAGGGCGCCCTCCAAGGCGCCCTTTTTTTCAATTTCAACAAATCAGGCGGAGGTGTTAACCTTATTGCCATTAGTTAACGCAACAGGAAAGAGATCAGTTGATGAACTTTTCTTCGCTTTCACTCAGTCTTTTCGCATCATTATTTATTGCATCAACACCGGTGGTTTCCCAACAGGTTGCGGACCGCATCTATTCTGGTGGGCCGATCCTCACAATAGACGACGAGCGACCAACTGTAGAGGCAGTAGCGGTTAGGGACGGGCGCATACTGGCGGTTGGCGCGCAGGACGAAATCGCCGCGTACCAGGGCGACGGAACCGAACTCTTTGATCTCGAAGGGCGCACGATGCTGCCGGGTTTTGTTGATAGCCACGGGCATGTTGTCATGGGGGGGCTGCAGGCTCTTTCGGCAAATTTGCTTGCACCCCCGGATGGAAAGGTCACGGACATCTCCAGCCTGCAATCCACTCTCACTGAATGGGCCGCCGAAAATGCCAAAGCCGTTGAGAGCACCAAAATGATTGTTGGATTTGGTTACGACAACGCACAGTTAAAAGAGCTGCGCCACCCGACACGACAAGATTTAGACGCGGTTTCAGAAGATCTGCCTGTCATAATTATTCATCAATCTGGTCACTTGGGAGTCGCGAATTCAAGGGCGTTGGAAATTGCAGGGATAACGTCTTCGTCTGAAGCACCACCTGGCGGGGTTATTCAGCGGGATGCAGACGGAGAGCCAAACGGTGTGTTAGAGGAATACGCTTTCTTTTCCGTGCTTGTGCCATTGTTAGGCAACCTTGGTGAAGAAGGGTTGGTTGCGTTCGCGCAGGCGGGCAGCAAGCTTTGGGCAAGATATGGCTATACGACCGGACAAGAAGGCAGATCGTCGGGTCAAATTGTCGAAGCTCTGAGAAAAGTTGCGTCGACTGAGGGGCTTCCCATTGATGTTGTGGCCTTTCCCGATGTTTTGGAATCGCGTGAATTCATTGGTGCCAATGTCTCGCAAACTTATGACGATCGCGTGCGGGTCGGAGGATGCAAGCTGACGATTGATGGATCACCTCAAGGCTTTACCGCTTTGCGTGATCGTCCTTATTATGACCCCGTCGGCTCGTACCCGGCCGGATATGCCGGTTATGCGGCCATATCAATGGACCAGCTGCAGGATGCCGTAAACTGGTGTTTTGAAAACGGGTTTCAGATTCTGGTGCACTCGAACGGAGAAGGGGCTTCAGATATGCTGATCGCTGCCTTGGAAGTTGCCCAGATGAAGTTCGGTGACCCCGGCAACCGACCCGTTTTGGTTCACGGTCAATTCTTAAGAGAGGACCAAGTCGAAAGTTACAAGCGACTGGGTGTATTTCCTTCGATCTTTCCTATGCACACTTTCTATTGGGGGGATTGGCATCGAGATCATACTGTCGGCCCGGTGAACGCCGAAAACATCTCGCCATCTGGTTGGATTCGTCAGAGAGACATGATGTTTGGCACCCACCACGACGCGCCCGTCGCGCTTCCGGACAGTATGCGCGTGCTGGCGGCGACGGTGACCCGCAGAACGCGTTCGGGCGATATACTGGGACCTCACCAAAGGGTGGACGTTATGACGGCCTTGAAAGCCATGACAATCTGGCCCGCTTGGCAGCACTTTGAAGAAAAGGAAAAGGGTTCTATCGAAATTGGCAAAGTCGCGGATTTCGTAATCCTGTCAGATGATCCAACCGCTGTAGAACCGGAAAATCTGTCAGAGCTGCAGGTTCTGGTAACCGTAAAAGGCGACGAAGTCGTATATAAGGCCGAAGAAGGCGTTCGGGAAGGAAACTTGCATTTCTCACCATTTTCGAATGACCCGGTCCTAGCCCATGTTTTCCTTCATGCGATTTATCAGGGTATGCAGGTAGAAGACCCCTGGCTTGCGCGGAACTAGGCGGGGAGTGTTGTTACGGACGCTTGAGCAATTGATAAGGTCGAGTGCCTGTTAACAACTTGTTGTTCGGCATTGAGCTAAATACCTAGATCGCGATAGCAAACGATCTGCGCTTTGCGATCCGCGAAGGCGGCCGCACCGTCGGTGCGGGCGTTGTGCAAAAAATCATAGAGTAAGTTGACTCTACCTACTGGCGGGGGGCAGTTGCTCTGAAAAGCAGAAAAAAGGTGATCTCGCCGGTTATACCCTTGCATACGGAATAGGACCGAAGCGCAGTTGACTGTATAAGCAGGCTTCAATTCCCTCTTGCCAAACCGCACCAACCCCACTAATACGCGCGAGTTCTCAACAAGAACGTCAAGGCGGGGTGATTCCCGCCTTTTGGGTTCGATGAGGGTTGGCGATGCGCGTCTGTCCTCCTCTCAACTCCAACGCCTGATAAAAGGCTGTATCTATGCAAAGCCAAAACATCCGTATTCGGCTGAAGGCATTTGACTATCGCGTTCTGGATGCCAGCACGCAAGAGATCGTCAACACTGCCAAGCGGACCGGCGCGAACGTGCGCGGCCCAATCCCGCTGCCGAACAAGATTGAGAAGTTCACGGTTCTCCGTGGCCCTCACGTTGATAAGAAATCACGCGATCAGTTCGAGATCCGCACGCACAAGCGCCTGCTTGACATCGTTGATCCGACTCCCCAGACCGTGGACGCTCTGATGAAGCTCGACCTGGCTGCTGGTGTGGATGTCGAGATCAAGCTGCAGTCGTAAGATCGGAGGGTATAGATTATGCGCTCTGGTATTATCGCAAAAAAAGTTGGCATGACCCGCCTGTTCATGGAAGACGGAAAGCAGATCCCTGTGACCGTTCTTCACCTGGACAACCTGCAGGTCGTTGCACAGCGTACCACTGACAAAGACGGCTACACCGCTGTCCAGCTGGGTGCGGGTGCTGCCAAAGCAAAACGCACCTCAAAGGCCATGCGCGGTCATTACGCCGCTGCAAAGGTTGAACCCAAGCGTAAGCTGGCTGAGTTCCGTGTCTCCGAAGATGGCCTGATTGATGTGGGTGCCGAGATTTCGGCAGAACACTTCCTTGAAGGTCAGAAGGTTGACGTTTCGGGTACATCCATCGGTAAAGGCTTTGCTGGTGCGATGAAGCGTTGGAACTTCGGTGGTCTGCGCGCCTCGCACGGTGTTTCGATCAGCCACCGCTCGCACGGTTCGACCGGTCAGTGTCAGGACCCGGGCAAGGTGTTCAAGGGCAAGAAGATGGCCGGTCACATGGGTGCTGCCCGTGTAACCACCCAGAACCTGGAAGTCGTCAAAACTGATGCCGACCGGAACCTGGTCTTTATCAAAGGCGCTGTTCCCGGACCGAAATCGGGCTGGGTCACCGTCAAGGACGCGGTCAAAAAGAAAGCACCGGAAGGCCTGCCTTTCCCGGCTGCTGTTAAATCGGCTGCGACTGAGGCGACCGAAGCACCTGCGGAAGAAGTTCCCGCGGAAGGTGGTGAAGCATGAAACTTGATGTAATCAAACTGGACGGCAAAAAGGCCGGCAACATCGAGCTGGATGCAGAGCTGTTCGGTCTCGAACCGCGCGCGGACATCCTGCACCGAGTGGTCCGTTGGCAGCGCAATAACGCGCAGGCTGGCACCCACAAGGTAAAGACCCGCTCGGAAACCAGCTACTCGACCAAGAAGATCTATCGCCAGAAGGGCACGGGTGGCGCACGCCATGGTGACCGTAACGCGCCGATTTTCCGCAAGGGTGGTATTTACAAGGGCCCGACCCCTCGTTCGCACGGACACGACCTGCCGAAGAAGTTCCGCAAGCTTGGCCTGCGCCACGCTCTGTCGGCCAAAGCCAAAGCAGGTGAACTGGTTGTGATCGAGAACGCCGAAGCGGAAGGCAAGACCGCTGCTCTGGCCAAACAGGTTGCAAACCTGGGCTGGAAGCGCGCCTTGGTCATCGACGGGGCGACCGTGAACGAAGGTTTCCTTAAGGCGTCGCGCAACATCGAAGGTCTGGATATCCTGCCGTCGATGGGTGCAAACGTTTATGACATCCTCAAGCGTGACACTCTGGTGCTCACCAAAGCGGCTGTCGAAGCACTGGAGGCTCGTCTGAAATGAGCGCGAAGGCAGAACACTACGACGTGATCCGCAAGCCGGTCATCACCGAAAAGTCGACCATGGCGTCCGAAAACGGCGCGGTTGTCTTTGAAGTGGCGATCGACAGCAACAAGCCGCAGATCAAAGAGGCCGTTGAGGCACTGTTTGGTGTGAAGGTCAAAGCGGTGAACACCACCGTGACCAAAGGCAAGGTAAAGCGGTTCCGCGGCCAGTTGGGTCGTCGGAAAGACGTCAAGAAAGCATATGTGACCCTGGAAGAGGGTAACACCATCGACGTGAGCACCGGTCTCTGATCGAACCCGTCTTTGGAGAGAGATAAAGGCCCCCGCGCAAGCGGGGGTTTTTTTGTCGCCAAATCGTTGTCCGCTCGGGTCTCTGTTGACAGGTTGATCGGTGGATTCAATTATAGCGGGAGTTTGAGAATTCATTAAGTTTAAAGGATAAAATGGCAAACGAATGGCATGTAAGTTGGCTTAAGGAGGGAGTAGCGAACTGGAACTATCGTCGAAAGCGCGTAAAGTTTGCACCTGACCTTTCAGGAATACGGTTCTTCGATCTTCTGCCACCTGACTTTCGCGACGCACCTAAGACGTCTAGGTTTTTTGAGCGAATAGATCTTTCAGGTTCAGATCTTATTGGCGCTGATTTATCCGACCTCAACTTTGCGCGGGCAAAGTTTGACGGCGCGAATATGACAGAGGCCAATTTGAGCCTTTCGAATTTCTCCAGCGCGAGCTTTAGGGGCTCGAAACTATTGGGCGCACGCGCAAACAGTTCTTTGTTTGATGAAGCAAGGTTTGAGGACGCTGATTTAACGGGTGTAGACTTTTCATCGTCGTCTGCTCGTGGTGCCGTGTTTATCGCGGTCGAATTGACTTCTGTCCAATCAGAGCGGCTAGCCGTCAATTTAAATAGCGTTTTTACGTCAAGAGCAGCCTATCGCGCTGCGTTGAGTGAACGATCAGCTTCTTACTCATCAGAAAAGCAATCTGGCCAATTCAAAGAGGACAAGCGAACCGCCAAAAACAAATATGATGTGTTCTTCGGAACTAACAGGCAGCCTATCTTTGAGCGTGGAGTTCTCTCGGACTTCTCTGGAGAACATGACGATGAACTTCGTTTTGGTGTCTGTGAGGTTATAGTGCCCGAAGGACACAGAGTAGGGTCACTGGGTTCTTCGATATTTCGTAGATTGCTAAATTTGCAAGATGACAGGCTGCGTATGTCGCACCTTATTTCACTAAACGAGGAACTGTTTTTTGAGTTTGTGCGAACTGGCGCGAACAAAATGAAGATCAAACAAAAGCCAACAATCTTTGTCCACGGATACAATAACACGTTTGAAAATGCAGTGCTTCGTGCGGCTCAAATCGGTTACGATCTGGGAATAGGTCAAGGTGTTGGGCTGTTCAGTTGGCCATCCAAGGGAAAATTCTTAAGGTACAAAACAGATGAAGCTGCAGTGGAGGCGAGTAAGTATTTCCTGGCGGACTTCATAGAAAAGTTCGTTACATCAGGGGTTGGGCCGGGTGTGAATCTTGTTGCGCATAGCATGGGCTGTCGCTGCCTCTTGGGCGCTCTGGAAGTACTTTCAATTGATCGAAAGAGTGTACTCGGCGCTGTCGATCAGGTGATTTTGGCTGCCGCTGATGTTGACACAGCACTCATGCCGAATTTGGGAAAGCCAGCGGTCCTTGGAGCGAAAAGGGCGACTTCCTACATTTCAGACAGAGATAAGGCTTTGAAGCTCTCAGGTTGGCTACACAGTTTTCCGAGGGTGGGTATTACTCCTCCGACCTTTGTGATGAGCGGTTTGGACACAGTTCTCGTGAACAACTTGGACCTTGGTGATGCCCAGCATGGATATGTCGGGACGAGTCGCGCGGTTCTTGGAGATATTTTTGATCTTCTGAAAAAGGGGACGCCGCCAGATGATCGTTTCACAATTGAATCGATAAACTGGGGGGGAGTTAGCTATTGGCGACTAAAAGAGTAGCAAATTAGTGGTTGAAAACTCGCTAAGAATTATTGGAGTTGAAGCATCCATCCCTATAGACACCCACCCCCAACCCTGTTACATGCTCCCAATCTTGCGGCCTCGGATTCGTTCCGGGGCCTCTGATATTTGTAATCGGGGACCTTCGGGGCCCTATACCCTTGGCGCTCGGGTGATGTGTTTCCAAAGGAAACAGACTGGCGGGCGCCTGTCACATAGCGGGGAAATCCCTCGCACTTGCTAAACGGAAGACAGAAAGCATGGCACTCAAGTCGTACAAGCCGACGACGCCGGGCCAGCGCGGGCTGGTGCTGATCGACCGTTCGGAGCTTTGGAAAGGACGTCCGGTCAAGTCTCTCACAGAGGGTTTGACCAAATCGGGCGGCCGGAACAACACCGGACGGATCACTTCACGCCGCCGCGGCGGTGGCGCAAAGCGTCTCTACCGGATCGTTGACTTTAAACGGAACAAAATGGATGTCGCGGCGACCGTCGAGCGGATCGAATACGACCCGAACCGGACCGCATTCATCGCACTGGTAAAATACGAAGACGGCGAGCAGGCGTATATCCTGGCTCCGCAGCGTTTGGCGGTGGGTGACAAGGTCATCTCGTCGACAAAGGCGGACATCAAGCCGGGCAACGCAATGCCGTTCTCGGGCATGCCAATCGGTACAATTGTCCACAACATCGAGATGAAGCCTGGCAAAGGCGGTCAGATCGCGCGCGCGGCGGGTACGTACGCCCAGTTTGTTGGTCGCGATGGCGGCTACGCTCAGATCCGTCTGAGCTCGGGCGAGCTTCGCATGGTCCGTCAGGAATGCATGGCCACTATCGGTGCCGTATCCAACCCCGACAACAGCAACCAAAACCTCGGTAAAGCCGGTCGCATGCGCCACAAGGGCGTTCGTCCGTCGGTTCGTGGTGTTGCGATGAACCCGATCGATCACCCGCACGGTGGTGGTGAAGGTCGTACTTCGGGTGGCCGTACACCGGTTACACCATGGGGTAAGGATACCAAGGGTAAGCGTACCCGTAACAAGAACAAAGCGTCCCAGAAGCTGATTATCCGCTCGCGGCACGCCAAGAAGAAGGGACGTTAAACTATGTCTCGCTCTGTTTGGAAGGGCCCTTTCGTCGATGCTTACGTGCTGAAAAAAGCCGAAGCAGCGCGCGAGTCGGGCCGTAACGAAGTCATCAAAATTTGGTCGCGTCGTTCCACCATTTTGCCCCAGTTCGTGGGTCTGACCTTTGGTGTGTACAACGGCCATAAACATATTCCCGTAAACGTCTCGGAAGACATGATCGGTCAGAAGTTCGGTGAATACTCGCCGACCCGGACCTATTACGGTCACGCCGCAGACAAAAAAGCGAAGCGGAAGTAAGTCATGGGCAAGGAAAAGAACCCCCGCCGCGTGGCTGAAAACGAAGCAATGGCGAAAACCCGCATGCTTCGCACCAGTCCGCAGAAACTGAACCTGGTTGCGCAGATGATCCGCGGCAAGAAAGTTGAGAAGGCTTTGACCGATCTAACCTTCTCGAACAAGCGCGTCGCACAGGATGTGAAGAAATGCCTTCAGTCCGCAATCGCCAACGCCGAGAACAATCACAACCTGGACGTAGATGAGCTGATCGTTGCCGAGGCCTGGGTTGGCAAGAATTTGGTCATGAAGCGTGGTCGCCCGCGTGCCCGTGGCCGCTTTGGGAAAATCCTGAAGCCGTTCTCGGAGATCACCATCAAGGTGCGTCAAGTTGAGGAGCAAGCCTAATGGGACATAAAGTCAATCCGGTCGGCATGCGCCTTCAGGTGAACCGCACCTGGGACAGCCGTTGGTACGCAGATACCAAGGACTACGGAGATCTTCTGCTGGAAGACATCAAAATCCGTGAGTTCATTCAGAAAGAGTGTAAGCAGGCCGGTGTTGCCCGTGTGATCATCGAACGTCCGCACAAAAAGTGCCGCGTAACGATCCATACAGCGCGTCCGGGCGTCATAATCGGCAAGAAAGGTGCAGACATCGAAGTTCTGCGCAAAAAGCTTGCCCGCATGACTGACAGCGAACTTCACCTGAACATCGTCGAGGTGCGCAAGCCCGAGCTTGATGCGCAACTTGTTGCAGAGTCTATCGCTCAGCAACTTGAGCGCCGCGTTTCGTTCCGCCGCGCGATGAAGCGGTCGGTTCAGAACGCCATGCGCATGGGCGCACTCGGTATTCGCGTCAACGTTGCTGGCCGTCTGGGCGGTGCCGAAATTGCGCGGACCGAGTGGTACCGGGAAGGCCGCGTTCCTCTGCACACTCTGCGTGCAGATATCGATTACGCACATGCCGAAGCGATGACACCGTATGGGATCATTGGGATCAAGGTCTGGATCTTCAAAGGTGAGATCATGGAGCACGATCCGCAGGCACGTGACCGTAAAGCACAGGAACTCCAGGATGGTCCGGCGCCTCGCGGTGCAGGCGGCCGTCGTTAAGGAGGATTTGAGATGCTTCAACCAAAGCGTACAAAATTCCGCAAGATGCACAAAGGCCGGATCAAGGGCGAAGCCAAAGGTGGCTCTGATCTGAACTTTGGCACCTATGGACTTAAAGCATTGCAGCCTGAACGTGTGACTGCGCGTCAGATCGAAGCTGCGCGTCGTGCCATGACCCGTCATATGAAACGTCAAGGTCGCGTTTGGATCCGTATCTTCCCCGACACTCCGGTTACGGCAAAGCCGATCGAAGTTCGTATGGGTAAAGGTAAGGGTTCGGTCGATCGCTGGGCTTGCAAAGTCAAGCCGGGTCGCGTGATGTTCGAGATCGACGGTGTCAACGACGACATCGCTCGTGAGGCACTGCGTCTTGCGGCGATGAAGTTGCCGATCAAGACTCGCGTTGTGGTTCGCGAAGACTGGTAAGTAATTGGCGGCAACCCCGCTTGAAATTTGATGACCCCCGTCGGAGAGTCGGCGGGGGTTTTCTTTTTCGCCCGAACTCTGCGACCGGGCTGCGAATGGGATCGACGAACAACTGGCGCACGCTTAGGCTGCCAAGCAGCAATGTGAGAGGTTTCAATGTTTCAGCTGCGCAAAAAGGTTTTTCTCAAAGAAGTCGTTACGGCGGACCAATTGGGCCAGCCCTGCCCGCCAATCTACCGCGTGGCTGCCATGGCTGTTTTTCAAAACCCGTTATCTGGGAAATTCTCGGAGGACTTATCAGAGCTTTTTGAGATTGGTGGTGCCCTTGGTAAAGATCTTGCCGCAGAAGCAATAAGGCAACTAAACGGTGATCCGGTCTCATACGGAAAGGCCGCGATTGTGGGCATCAATGGTGACCTCGAACAGGGTGGGGCAGTGATACATCCCAGGCTTGGTGCTCCGATGCGCGCAGCGGCCGGCGGGGGTGAGGCAGTAATTCCTTCTAATGCCAAGCTTGGTGCACCGGGATGTGAAATCGACCTGCCGCTTGGTCATAAGGACAACCCTTGGTCGTTCGATCATTTTGACACAATGACTTTGAACATACCTGATGCGCCAAAACCTGACGAGATCGTGCTTTGCTTAGCCTACGCCGATGGTGGGCGACCTATTCCACGCTGCGGTAAAGGGCCCATAAACACGTAAACGCAGCTACATTGACTGGCGTTGGTGAAGGGGCTGGGTTATGCCCGGCTCATGGCACAAATTGAATCACTCTTCGTTACCCGTCTCTATCGCGCAGCTTTGTCTGAATTCGACCCCAAGATCGACAAGGAAGAGTTGGAAAGTTCCTGTCTTGTCATCGCTGAGGATGACGAGGCCGGGCAAGAATGGTGCGAGAAGAACGGTTATCCCGGATATACAAGTTATGCGTCTCTGACGGATTTGCCTTGGCGGTTTCCGATCTTCACAGATCTGGTTGCGTCACTGGACCGGCACGTCGCCGCATTCGCCAAGGATTTGGAGTTTGATCTGGGCGAAGGAAAGTTAAAGCTTGAGGATTTGTGGATCAACATCCTGCCCGAAGGCGGAATGCATTCCAGCCACATTCATCCGCACAGCGTGATTTCAGGCACGACCTATGTGGCGATGCCCGAAGGAACGAGTGCTTTGAAACTGGAAGACCCCCGCTCGGGCCGCATGATGGCCGCGCCGACTCGTCTGAAGGGCGCGCGGCGGGACTTGCGGCCGTTCATCTACATGCAGCCGCAGGTGGGTGAAGTTCTGCTGTGGGAAAGCTGGCTGCGCCACGAGGTGCCGATGAACATGGCCGAAGAAGAGCGGATTTCCGTGAGCTTTAATTATAAGTGGGAATAAGCGCGCCTTTAGAAGGTCGCACTGCGCATTTTCTCTGTCACCCAGTCTTGCAATTTAAACGAGAGCTTTTCTCGAAACAGTTTCGTGATAATCTGTATGCACTTTTTATGTGTTTATTACGGAGAATTGGAATGGAATTTTTTAAGCCACAATTGTCGATCAAGATTAACCCAAACCTAAAGTCGTATGATGTCGAGGCAACAGTAGTCGTACCTACCGGGTGCTATGTAAAGGTCGGAGCATCTGCTGGGGCACCTCCGGATCAATATACCCTTCCGGAAGTTGAGCCGATCACATTGGCGATAAAATCGACGGATGGTCCCTGTATTCAAGCCCCTCAAGTTTTGACCTTCAAAGTAAGATGGCTGCCGCTAACGATTGGCAAAACCACCGTCCTTGCATTTGTGACAGTCGATGGTGACGTGGTAGCAACGGGCTCTAAAAGAATAGTGAGCTTTTCAAACGACATTATTGCTTCTGCGGCGGACACAGCCTTACCCCCGCCCGGGTCTGGCATCGAAATAAATTCAGTTTCAGCATGGATAAACGCGCAACCGCCTCAACCTCCCAGTTTGATTGCGATCGTAAATGTTACAGCGCCATGCTTAAATTACGAGTTCACCTTTGATGACAAAGGACCTTTTGGAATTACGGGGAAAACCAGGCTTGTCGAATTGATTGCGACCCTTCCTGACGCATGCGACAGGGTCATTTTCGAAGGCCCTGTCAGATTTGAAACAGAGCTGGCGTCAAAGAACGAATTCGACTCGATCGCGATAGAGTTTGAAGGTGAGCTTTATCTCGATCCCTTGGAAATCGTAGTCTAAGTTTAATTGTCTTCGATGGGCGGGAAAGCCCATCGAAGCAAAAGGCTGAAACTTTCCCTTGCCACACTCACCCCAAACCCTTATACGGCGGCATCCTGCGGTCTCCCGGCGTTGTCGGGCGATTCGTATGTCTATCATTCATCCACCAGGTCAAAGGTGACCCTGTAAGGGGGCCTTCTGGTGTTTTGAGCAAAGGAAAAAGGCGATGAACGCCCAAGAACTGCGTGACAAGACCCCGGACCAGCTCCGCGAGGAACTGGCCAACCTGAAGAAAGAAAGCTTTAACCTGCGCTTTCAACAGGCAACCGGTCAGCTGGAAAACACAGCCGGTATCAAAGCGGCCCGCCGCAATGCTGCCCGTGTCAAAACCATTCTGAACGAAAAGGCCGCTGCTGCGGCATCCGAGGAGTAATCAGATGCCCAAGCGTATTCTGCAAGGCACCGTGACCAGCGACGCCAATGAACAGACCGTAACCGTATCAGTCGAGCGCCGCTTTACGCATCCGGTTCTGAAGAAAACCATTCGTAAGTCCAAAAAATATAGGGCTCACGATGAAAAGAACGCCTTCAAAGTCGGCGATACAGTCCGCATTATCGAATGCGCGCCGAAATCGAAGACGAAACGTTGGGAGGTTCTGGAAGCCTAGGGCGTCCGGAGCTTTTCCATTTGTCGAAACCCTGGGGGAACTAACTAGACCAGCCCCCACAGGTCGGGAGAAACCACATGATCCAGATGCAGACCAATCTGGATGTCGCTGACAACTCTGGCGCACGCCGAGTTCAGTGCATCAAGGTCCTGGGTGGTTCCAAGCGTAAATACGCTTCCGTTGGTGACGTTATCGTCGTCTCGGTGAAGGAAGCCATCCCACGCGGTCGCGTAAAGAAAGGTGACGTCCGCAAGGCCGTCGTCGTACGCACCGCTAAAGAAGTCCGTCGCGAAGACGGTACTGCGATCCGTTTTGATCGCAACGCCGCCGTCATCCTGAACAACAACAACGAGCCGATCGGTACCCGTATCTTTGGCCCCGTTGTTCGTGAATTGCGTGGCAAGAACTTCATGAAAATCATCTCGCTTGCCCCGGAGGTGCTGTAATCATGGCTGCTAAACTCCGCAAAGGCGACAAAGTTGTCGTGTTGGCCGGTAAGGACAAGGGCAAAGAGGGAACCATAACCTCTGTTGACCCAAAGGCCGGTAAGGCCGTTGTCGACGGTATCAACATTGCCATTCGCCACACACGCCAGACGCAGAACAGCCAAGGTGGCCGCCTTCCCAAGGCTTTGCCGATCGACTTGTCGAACCTGGCGCTGCTGGACAAGAACGGTAAAGCAACCCGCGTCGGTTTCCGCATGGAAGGCGAAAAGAAGGTTCGTTTTGCTAAGACAACGGGAGATGTAATCGATGCTTGACACCGCAAACTACACCCCGCGCTTGAAAACTCAGTATGCCGAAACCATCCGTCCTGCTTTGAAAGAAGAGTTCGGTTACAAGAACGACATGCAGCTTCCCAAGCTGGAAAAAATTGTTCTGAACATCGGTTGTGGTGCTGAAGCCGTCAAAGACTCGAAAAAAGCGAAAGCTGCGGTCGAAGACTTGACGGCGATTGCTGGCCAGCAAGCTGTATCCACCAAGGCGAAAAAGTCGATCGCGGGTTTCCGCGTCCGCGAAGATATGCCGCTGGGTGCCAAGGTTACCCTGCGCGGCGACCGGATGTACGAGTTCCTGGATCGTCTAATTACCATCGCGATGCCGCGTGTTCGTGACTTCCGCGGTGTTAAGCCTTCTTTCGATGGTCGAGGCAACTTTGCCATGGGCATGAAAGAGCACATCGTTTTCCCTGAAATCGACTTCGACAAAGTCGACGAGGTCTGGGGCCTGGATATCGTAATTGCCACCACAGCGAAAACCGACGCTGAAGCAAAGGCACTGTTGAAGCATTTCAACATGCCGTTCAACGCATAAGCGCCGGGAGGATTGAGACATGGCTAAGAAAGCAATGATCGAACGCGAGAAAAAGCGCGAACGCCTGGTGGCCAAATACGCCGCAAAGCGTGCCGAGCTGAAAGAAATCGCTAATGACGAGAGCAAGCCGATGGAAGAGCGTTTCAAAGCGCGTCTGAAACTGGCGAAACTGCCGCGCAACAGCTCGGCTACCCGTCTGCACAACCGCTGTCAGCTGACCGGTCGTCCCCACGCTTATTACCGTAAGCTTAAGGTCAGCCGTATCGCGCTGCGCGAGCTGGGTTCTGCTGGTCAGATCCCCGGCATGGTGAAATCGAGCTGGTAAGGGAGACATAGATATGAACGATCCTATCGGCGATATGCTCACCCGTATCCGCAATGCGCAAATGCGCGGAAAGTCCACTGTTTCTACCCCGGCTTCAAAGCTGCGCGGTTGGGTATTGGACGTGCTGGCGGACGAAGGTTATATCCGTGGCTATGAAAAGACGACCGGTGAAAACGGTCATCCAGCCATCGAAATCAGCCTGAAATACTACGAAGGCACCCCTGTCATTCGCGAACTGAAGCGGGTTTCCAAGCCCGGTCGCCGTGTTTACATGGGCGTCAATGACATCCCGCAGGTCCGTCAGGGTCTGGGCGTGTCGATTGTCAGCACTCCGAAAGGTGTGATGTCGGACGCAAACGCTCGCTCCAACAATGTTGGCGGCGAAGTGCTCTGCACCGTCTTCTAAGGAGGTCTGCAATGTCTCGTATTGGTAAAAAACCGGTCGAGTTACCCAGCGGTGTTACCGCCACTGTGTCCGGCCAGACCATCGAAGTGAAGGGCCCGAAAGGCTCCCGCAGCTTCACCGCCACCGACGATGTAACGCTGTCAGTTGAAGACAACGTGGTCAAAATCGATCCGCGCGGCATGTCCAAGCGCGCGCGCCAACAGTGGGGCATGAGCCGCACTATGGTCGCAAATCTTGTTGAAGGCGTGACCAACGGCTTCAAGAAGGAACTTGAGATTCAGGGTGTTGGTTACCGGGCGCAGATGCAAGGCAATACCTTGAAGCTGAACCTTGGCTACAGCCACGACGTTGATTTCGTTGCTCCGGACGGCGTGACCATTACGGCACCGAAGCAAACCGAGATTGTTGTCGAAGGTATCGACCAACAACAAGTTGGTGAAGTTGCCGCAAAAATCCGCGATTGGCGCCGCCCCGAGCCGTATAAAGGCAAGGGCATCCGCTATAAGGGCGAGTTCATCTTCCGCAAGGAAGGCAAAAAGAAGTAAGGACGCAAACAATGGCAAACAGCAAAAGAACCCTGTTTCTGAAGCGCCGCCTGCGCGTTCGGAACAAACTTCGCAAAGTCAACGCGGGTCGGCCGCGTCTGTCTGTGCATCGGTCAAACAAGAACATCTCCGTTCAGTTGATCGACGACGTACGTGGCGTGACGCTAGCCTCCGCCTCGACCCTGGAAAAAGATCTGGGTGTTGTTGGCAAGAACAACGTCGAAGCGGCCGCCAAAGTGGGCGCAGCGATCGCCGAGCGCGCCAAGAAAGCAGGCGTCGAAGAAGCCTATTTCGACCGTGGTGGCTTCCTGTTCCACGGCAAAGTGAAGGCTGTCGCCGACGCTGCGCGTGAAGGTGGTCTGAAGATCTAAGACTTGCGGGCGGGTTTCGATCCGCCCCGATGATCCGGGGGCTTCGGCAGCAGTCGGGGCTCACTTGGATTGAATAAAACAGCGCTGATGCGCCTCTAGAGAAAAGGGATGCCAGATGGCAGAACGTGAAAACCGTCGGGGCCGAGGCCGCGACCGTGAAGAAGCACCGGAATTTGCCGATCGACTGGTCGCAATCAACCGTGTGTCTAAAACCGTAAAAGGTGGTAAGCGCTTTGGCTTCGCCGCTCTGGTGGTGGTCGGCGATCAGAAAGGTCGTGTCGGCTTTGGCAAAGGGAAAGCGAAAGAAGTACCTGAAGCCATCCGCAAGGCCACTGAGCAGGCCAAGCGTCAGATGATCCGTGTGCAACTGCGCGAAGGTCGGACTTTGCACCACGATATCGAAGGTCGTCATGGCGCCGGTAAAGTGGTTATGCGCACCGCACCTGAAGGAACCGGCATCATCGCAGGTGGTCCGATGCGTGCTGTGTTCGAAATGCTGGGCGTCAAGGACGTTGTTTCCAAGTCGCTGGGGTCGCAAAACCCGTACAATATGATCCGCGCAACCATTAACGGTCTGCAAAAAGAGCAGAGCCCGCGTTCGGTTGCTGCGCGTCGTGGCAAAAAGGTTGCTGACATTCTGCCCAAGCGGGAAGATACCCCGGCGGCCGAAGCACCTGCTGCTGAAGCTGAAGCGTAAGGAGAGCGACCCATGGCAAAAACCATCGTCGTCAAGCAAATCGGTTCTCCGATCCGCCGTCCCGCCGAACAGCGTGCAACTCTGATCGGTCTGGGTCTGAACAAGATGCACAAGACCCGTGAGCTGGAAGATACACCTTCGGTCCGCGGCATGATCAACAAGATTCCACATCTGGTAGAGATCGTCGAAGAACGCGGTTGATCGATTCAAAAACGAAATTCCAAAAAAGCGCCTCCGGTTCGGCCGGGGGCGCTTTTTCGGTTTAAAATAAAGCCTGCTAAATGTTTTGGTTTCTTGTAAAAGTTAAAGACCCAGAACAGCGTGTTAGAGCGCTTCCGGCTTTTGTACTGCTATTACCACGATCTCTATCAGCGTCACATCGTCACCAAGGTCGGCTCCGACGCATGCTCTTTGCGGCCAATTTTTAGACGCGCCAATCCACTCACACCAAATTTCGTCCATGTCAGCCTTCATTTTCATGTCGCTCAGGTACACTGTTGCTTGTAGAAGCGCCTCTTTGTTGCTTCTTACTTCTGCGAGTTTTGCGTCAAGAAATTGTAAGCTGTTTCGAGTTTGCGCTTCGATCCCGCTGGCGGCGTTGGGGTCATAGGCAACAACGTAAGCAAGTCCATTGAAGGACACGGCATCGCTGCGCCCCTTTGCGTCACTGACAACGCGCTGAATTTTCAAATCAAACCCTTTCAGAAGTTTTACGGCCGCAAAATCGCACACCCAAACCAAATACGCAGTGAATAACAGGACTCAGGCGAACTGCAACAACCCAATCTAATCGCAATCCATAATCGATCGCCGATCATATCTTTTGTTGATTTGCCATTCACTCAATGCATATCGGCTAGACCTAAAATATCGTTGTTAGCGTTACCTGCCGCACCTATCTGAGCTTTGTCCCCAAAGGAACACATAGAGAAAACACCGGGGAATACGCCCTGGTCAAAGTAAGGAATAGAGAAATGGCACACACAACTGCACTAGCACATGGCGGTTTCAACCTGAGTGCGCGAATTGCGAAGTTTGTCGAAGGTTTGAAAGAAACTCGCACCAAGGCAATCGAGTACCACCGCACCTATAACGAGCTCCAACGCTTGTCCAACCGGGAACTGGATGACATTGGTTTGCGTAGGTGTGACATAGCAGACATCGCGCGCGAGCAGGTTTATTTCTCGTAAATACAATGAAGCTGTATAGCGCTTTAATTTGGAACTGAAACTGAGGCGCCCTGTGGCGCCTCTGGTATTTGCGGGTTTGGCAACCACGAGATGGTTGCTGAATGTTTGAAATTTACAAGAAACCTTGCAACAGACGGCACGAAGCTGTATCGGGCTGCGGTGGCATTGTGTCCGCGAGAATCAAAATCAAAAAATGCCGTGTTTGGCCCATCACGCTTCGGGGGTCACATCCGGCCAAGGAGAAGCGAAATGAAACTGCATGAATTGAGCGACAATCCCGGCGCCACACCAAAACGCACCCGCGTTGGCCGTGGTCCCGGTTCCGGCAAAGGTAAAATGGGTGGCCGTGGTATCAAAGGCCAGAAATCCCGGTCAGGTGTCGCCATCAATGGTTATGAAGGCGGCCAGATGCCGCTTTATCAGCGTCTGCCAAAGCGTGGCTTCAACAAGCCGAACCGGAAGGAATTTGCTGTAATCAACTTGGGCCTGATCCAGAAATTTGTCGACGCTGGCAAACTGGACGTCAAATCAGCAATTACCGAAGACGTTCTGATTGAGTCCGGGCTCGTACGCCGCAAACTGGACGGTGTCCGGGTTCTGGCAAAGGGTGAAATCAACGCGAAGGTGAACCTGGAAGTGACCGGAGCTTCGAAATCTGCCGTTGAGGCAGTTGAAAAAGCGGGCGGTTCACTGAAAGTCACAAAAGCTGCTGCGGCAGAGTAAGCGCTTGTGAGTGGCGTCCGGGCCGCTTACATAGACTTCAGAGTTTTCCAAGACGCCGCCCGAGCCGGAAAACGGTTCCGGGCGGCGTTTACATAAGAGAGACCGATTTATGGTATCAGCAGCAGAACAAATGGCAGCCAACGCGAGCTGGTCTGCCCTTGGCAAAGCCACCGATCTGCGCAACCGCATCCTGTTCACGCTGGGATTGTTGATTGTCTACCGCCTTGGCACCTTCATTCCGGTACCTGGCATTGACGGGCAAGCTTTGCGCGAATTCATGGAGCAGGCGGGGCAGGGCATCGGCGGCATGGTTTCGATGTTTACCGGCGGGGCGCTTGGGCGGATGGGTATCTTTGCCCTTGGTATTATGCCCTACATTTCGGCTTCGATCATCGTGCAACTGCTGACTTCTATGGTTCCGGCCCTCGAACAACTCAAGAAAGAGGGCGAGCAAGGGCGCAAGAAAATCAACCAATACACGCGTTTTGGCACCGTAGCGTTGGCTACGGTCCAAGCCTACGGTTTGGCTGTCTCGCTGGAATCCGGCGATCTGGCCACCGATCCTGGGCTGTATTTCCGTTTCTCTACGATGATCACACTGGTCGGCGGCACAATGTTCCTGATGTGGTTGGGTGAGCAGATCACGGCGCGCGGTATAGGTAATGGTATCTCTCTGATCATCTTCGTTGGAATCATTGCAGAAGTTCCGGCGGCATTGGCGCAATTTTTTGCCAGCGGTCGCAGCGGCGCGATCAGTCCGGCGGTAATCGTCGGCGTAATAATCATGGTAATCGCAGTGATTACATTCGTTGTGTTCATGGAACGGGCGCTGCGCAAAATTCACATCCAGTACCCCCGTCGCCAGGCAGGTATGAAAGTGTACGAGGGCGGCTCGAGCCACCTTCCGGTCAAAGTAAACCCTGCAGGTGTAATCCCGGCGATCTTTGCAAGTTCATTGCTTCTTTTGCCGGTGACTATCTCAACCTTCTCATCCGGCGCCACGAATGGGCCGTTCATGTCGTGGCTGTTGGCTAACTTTGGTCCGGGTCAACCGCTGTATCTGTTGTTCTTTGCGACGATGATAGTCTTCTTTGCCTATTTCTACACGTTCAACGTGTCATTCAAGCCGGACGATGTGGCTGATAACCTGAAAAAGCAGAATGGATTTGTTCCCGGTATTCGCCCAGGAAAGAAAACTTCGGAATATCTTGAATATGTGGTCAACCGCGTTCTGGTTCTGGGTTCGGCCTATCTGGCGGCGGTGTGTCTTCTACCGGAAATTCTGCGAGGTCAGTTTGCCATTCCGTTCTATTTCGGCGGTACGTCGGTTCTGATCATTGTCTCTGTGACTATGGACACGATCCAACAGGTGCAGAGCCATTTGCTGGCGCATCAATACGAAGGTCTTATAGAAAAGTCCCAGCTGCGCGGTAAAAGCAAAAGACGCGGCAGAAAGGGACCCGCTCGGCGATGAATATCATTCTGTTGGGCCCGCCGGGCGCGGGCAAAGGCACGCAGGCGCGGCATCTGGTTGAAACGCGCGGTATGGTACAGCTAAGCACGGGCGACATGCTTCGCGAAGCAAAAGACAGCGGCACAGAGATGGGCAACCGTGTGGCGGAGGTAATGGCCAAAGGAGAATTGGTCACTGATGAAATCGTCATTGGGCTTATTCGTGAAAAGCTGGATCAGGGCGCGTCGGGCGGATTTATCTTCGATGGATTTCCCCGGACACTGGCGCAAGCAGATGCATTGGGTGAATTGCTCGAAAGTACTGGCAACAGTCTGGGTGCCGTAATCGAAATGGAAGTCGACGACGCTGCATTGGTTGAGCGTATCACGGCGCGATCCACCTGTGGCGGTTGCGGTGAGGTCTACAACGACAAAACCAAACCCATCCCGGCCGACGGACGTTGCACGAATTGCGGTAAGGAAAACGACTTCAAACGTCGTGCTGACGATAACGAGCAGAGCCTAAAGACCCGGCTTATGGAATACTACAAGAAAACCTCACCGCTGATTGGATATTATTATGCCAAAGGTCAGCTCTCCAGGGTCGATGGTCTGGGTGAGATTGCGCAAGTTCAAGATGCAATTGCAGGGGTTCTGGACGCCTAGTGTATCTATGGTTGGAAAATGGGCTTGACGACGCGATCAAAAGCCCATATCGACCCACATCCCTTAGGGAATCATCGTCGCGTGCGGGATTCGTCTGGCGCGCCTCTACTACCTCGTACAAATGCTGGACTCTCTGGCCTCACTGCCAAGGTCAAGTGTTGTGAAAAAAGGTTCTGGAGTTACGGAACCGCAACAAAAAGGAAAGTGACACGTGGCACGTATTGCCGGCGTAAACATCCCGACTGCCAAGCGGGTACCTATCGCCCTCACATATATCACCGGTATCGGTAACACCTCGGCTAACGCAATATGCGAAGCCGTCGGTATCGACACGGCTCGCCGTGTCAACGAACTCTCGGACGCCGAAGTTTTGGCCATCCGTGAACATATCGACGCTAACTACACTGTTGAAGGTGACTTGCGTCGAGAAGTTCAAATGAACGTCAAGCGCCTGATGGATCTGGGCTGCTATCGCGGTCTGCGTCATCGCCGTAACCTGCCGGTTCGCGGTCAGCGTACCCACACCAACGCCCGTACCCGCAAAGGCCCCGCAAAGGCCATCGCTGGTAAGAAAAAATAAGGGAGGGTTTGATCGATGGCACGTGATAAGACACGCGTTAAGCGTAAAGAGCGTAAGAACATCGCATCGGGCGTTGCCCATGTGAACTCGACGTTCAACAACACCAAGATCCTGATTTCGGACGTACAAGGCAACGCCATTTCGTGGTCGTCTGCCGGCACAATGGGGTTCAAGGGTTCGCGAAAGTCGACACCTTATGCTGCCCAGATGGCTGCAGAAGATGCAGGGAAAAAGGCGCAGGAACATGGCGTCAAGACGCTGGAAGTCGAAGTGCAGGGGCCTGGCTCTGGTCGGGAATCTGCGTTGCGTGCGTTGGCTGCAGTGGGCTTCAACATCACGTCGATCCGCGACGTGACCCCAATCGCTCACAACGGTTGTCGCCCGCCAAAGCGTCGCCGCGTCTAAGTGATTTTGAATAGAGCTGGGGCTGTGTTTTTGCACGGCCCCAGCACGTCATTTTAAACCTCGGGCGTCTGCACCTTGTTGGTCATGGGGCGCGGACAGGAATGGAGGGATTACATGATCCATAAGAATTGGGCAGAATTGATCAAACCGACCCAGCTTGACGGTAAACCGGGTAATGATCCTGCGCGTCAGGCAACTCTGGTTGCCGAGCCGTTGGAGCGTGGATTTGGTCTGACTTTGGGCAACGCACTGCGTCGTGTATTGATGAGCTCGCTACAGGGTGCCGCTATCACAAGTGTCCAGATCGACAACGTTTTGCACGAGTTTTCGTCGGTTGCGGGTGTGCGTGAAGACGTCACCGACATCATCCTGAACCTAAAAGGCGTGTCCCTACGTATGGAAGTCGAAGGTCCCAAGCGCCTGTCGATAAACGCCAAAGGCCCTGCCGTTGTTACTGCAGGCGACATTAGTGAAAGTGCCGGTATCGAGGTTCTCAATCGGGACCATGTCATCTGCCATTTGGACGATGGCGCGGACCTGTTTATGGAGCTGACTGTCAACACTGGCAAGGGTTACGTCTCAGCCGAAAAGAACAAACCCGAGGATGCTCCCATCGGTCTTATCCCGATCGATGCGATCTACTCTCCGGTCAAAAAGGTTGCCTATGATGTTCAGCCTACCCGCGAAGGGCAGGTTCTGGACTATGACAAGTTGACCCTGAAGATCGATACCGATGGATCGATCACTCCAGAAGATGCTTTGGCCTTTGCCGCGCGTATTTTGCAAGACCAATTGTCGATATTTGTCAACTTTGACGAACCAGAGGCAGCCGGTCGCCAAGATGAAGATGATGGTCTGGAATTTAACCCGCTGCTGCTGAAGAAAGTGGACGAACTTGAACTGTCGGTCCGTTCGGCGAACTGTCTGAAGAACGACAACATCGTGTACATCGGTGATTTGATCCAGAAGACCGAAGCCGAGATGCTGCGCACTCCGAACTTCGGCCGCAAATCGCTAAACGAGATCAAGGAAGTGCTTTCCGGTATGGGTCTGCACCTCGGTATGGATGTCGAAGACTGGCCGCCCGACAACATCGAAGATCTGGCCAAGAAATTCGAAGACGCGTTTTAAGCGCGTCTTCGCCTATGCCCGGGTTGCCGGGGACGTTCTGGGCACTTCCGCCCCAAGGAGAGCCGATGACACGCATCGCCGGCCAGACAAAGCAAAATTGAAAGAAGGAACTAAAAAATGCGTCACGCACGTGGTTATCGCCGCCTGAATCGTACTCACGAGCACCGAAAAGCTCTGTTTGCGAACATGGCCGGTTCTCTCATCGAACATGAGCAGATCAAGACGACACTTCCCAAAGCTAAGGAATTGCGTCCGATCGTTGAAAAACTGATCACCCTTGGCAAACGCGGTGACTTGCATGCCCGCCGGCAGGCAGCGTCGCAGCTGAAGGAAGATAAGGACGTTGCAAAGCTGTTCGAAGTTCTTGGTCCTCGTTACGCCGAGCGTCAGGGCGGCTATGTCCGCATCCTGAAGGCTGGTTTCCGCTATGGCGATATGGCCCCAATGGCGATCATCGAGTTCGTTGATCGTGATCTGGACGCCAAGGGCGCTGCTGACAAAGCACGCGTCGCTGCGGAAGAGGCGGCTGACGAAGAGTAATAGAACCTGGCACGATCAGAAGGCCCCTGCGTTTTAATCGCGGGGTCTTTTTGTTTTTTCAGGTGCCTAAGGCTTACTGTCGTCCTGTTGCCAGAATCGAGATTTTGAGTGATCCTTCAAGAAATTGAGGGATCGCAATATGTTCAGATATTTAATAATTGCGCTCAGTATCGGCGCATCTAGTGCCCTTTATGCGCAAGAAGCATCCGACAATGTTGAAGCAGCGCCATCTGATCTTTTGACAGATGCCGAACTGCAAACTTTAGTCGCCCCGGTGGCTCTTTACCCCGACACGTTGCTAATACAGATCTTTGTCGCCGCCACGCAGCCATTGGAGATTGTCAAGGCCGAGCGCTATTTGCTTGATAACGCTGATCGTGACCCTGCAGAACTGGAACCTGAAATAGAAGCGATGGGATGGGATCCTTCTGTAGCTGTCTTAGCGACAGCTTTTCCCGAAGTCGTTGGACAAATGGCAACGCATATTGATTGGACCGAAACGGTAGGTACCGCCATGCTGGCCCAGTCAGATGACGTGTTGGACGCAGTTCAGGTGATGCGGGATCAGGCAATCGACAGCGGTGCATTGGTTTCAGGGCCTGAGCAAACCGTCGAAGTGGCCGAAGATGAAACAGTCGTAATCACACCCACAAACACCGAAACGGTCTATGTGCCCCAATACAACCCAGAGACCGTCTACACAGGGCCTTCGGCTGGAGATGTACTCGGCGCGACTTTGCTGACCTTCGGCACCGTGGCGTTGATTGATGAGATTTTTGACGATGACGACGATTGGTATGATTATTGGGGATGCCGAAATTGCGGGGGGTGGGACGGTGGTCCTATCTACAGAAACCCAGACATCGACATAGACGTCGATGGAAACGTCAACATCGGTAATGACATAGACTTGGGCGACCGAACAAAGAATGGGTGGCAACCCGATCCGGATCGTCAACAACAGGCGCGCAACAAGATCGCGGATCATAAAAGACCCGAAGGCGGTCGTAGCGATCTGCCAGTCAACCGCCCTGAGGGGCGCACAGATGAGTTGCGTGCCAAATTGAGCCGAGAGTCCGGAGCCGCAGATATCAGCAGAGATGGAGCCGCGCGAGACCGGGCGGCGGCAGCTGCGGTTGGAGCAGGCGCTGGTGCGGTGGCAGGTGGTGCGCTTGCCAATCGGGCAGATGGAAACGGTAACCTGCCGCAGGTTAATCGAGGCAATGTTGACCGCGATAAGGCTGTGGCCAAACAACAAGCTATTGATCGCACCAAACAACGGCCAGATGCCGGGAAAAAGAATGTGGCGCAAAGACCAAAGACCGCTCAGAAACCGCCAGTAAAGAAAGCGGCGGCGCCGCAACGTAAACCTTCGGCATCCAAGGGGCGGGCGATGAAGAAAAAAGCGTCGGGTAGCAGAACACATAGTGCGTCCAAACGTGGGCACGCGGCCAAAGGAAAGCGGAGACGGTAAGATGCGTAAGTCGTTTTTTTCTATTTTGCTCCTTGTCGCCGCCGCTGGCCCGGCGCTGTCGGATGGAGCTCGGTTTGATACCCCGCAGACAGCTCTGGACGCATTTGTCGAAGCGTTGAGGGCGAGCGATCAAGAAAAACTTCTGGAGATTTTTGGGTCCGAAGCTGAAGAATTGATTGGCACGGGTGAACCTGTGGAAGAGCGGGAAACAAGGCAGGAAGTGCTTGAAATGTACGCCGAAGGGTACCGCTTTCAGCCCGAGGGTGAAGGGGTAGTTCTTCTGCTGGGTGAAGACAGTTGGCCCTTCCCGATCCCAATTTCAAGAGTTGAAAACGGATGGCAATTCGATCTCGAAGCCGGGGTCGAAGAACTGTCCGCCCGTGAGATCGGTTTGAACGAACTCGAGGTTATCGACTTGCTTGAGGCTTATGTCGATCTTCAGGCTGCGTTCCGGTTGATCGATCATAACGGTGATGGAGTTATGGAGTTTGCACGAACTATCATCGCCGATCCAGGGGAAAGAAACGGGCTGTTCTGGCCTGAGGAAGATAGTTTCGTGGGAGCAGCACTGGCGCGTGCTGCGGCCTCAGGGTGGAGCGATGGCGAGGCCGACTATGAAGCTGAACCCTTCCTTGGTTACTATTATACAATCTTGCAAGGTCAGGGACCAAACGCTCCTGGTGGGGCTTATTCCTATTATGTCGGCGACTTGTTCTTGGCTGGGCACGCACTGCTGGCGGTCCCGTCTGAATATGGTGAAACGGGTGTCCACTCGTTCCTGGTTGGTGAAAACGGGGTCGTTTTCGAGGCCGACTTCGGCCCGGATACGCTTAACTTAACAGCTGAAATTTCGACCTATGATCCGGGCCCAGATTGGTCACCGGTTGAATAAGCTGAAATTCAGAAACGTAAGAGATCTTTGTCCGCTGCTTGCAACATCATAGGTTGTGCTGGACTAAAATCGGTTGTGTGAATTCAGTTGTTGGGGCCAGCGCCGCTGTCATGAACCGCGGCCTCGTAGACGTGCCCATCGGTTGTCCTCGCTTGCATTACTGGCTTGTGGAGCGCATATCCACCTGAACAATATCGGTTGAGGTATCCATGTTTCGCGCGACACTTATTGTTTTGTCATTGGCATGCGCCACTATGGCCACGGCAGAAACCCGAGTACCGAAGACGCAGTCCGAAATTTCCTTGGGTTTCGCGCCTGTCGTCAAGCAAGCAGCACCAGCCGTTGTCAATATCTACGCAAAAATCGTGAGGAAGGGTGGTGCAAACCCTTTCTTTTCAGACCCGTTCTTTCAAGAGTTTTTTGGCCGTGATTTTGGCGCCCCAAGGCCTCGTGTTCAAAATTCGCTGGGTTCTGGAGTAATTTTGACCGAAGACGGATTTGTCGTTTCGAACTATCATGTCGTCGGATCTGCCACGGAAATCCGCGTGGTCACTACGGACAGGCGCGAGTTTTCGGCTAAAGTGGTGCTGGGAGACGAAGAAAGCGACATCGCCATCTTGAGATTGGAGCAAGCTGATAGCCTTCCTTACCTAATAATGCGCGACTCGGATCATGTGGAAGTGGGCGAGTTGGCGTTGGCAATTGGCAATCCATTCGGGGTGGGGCAGACGGTTTCCTCAGGCATTATCTCAGGTTTGGCACGGACAGGAACCGCAACCGGTAACGCGCGCGGGTATTTCATTCAGACCGACGCTGCAATTAACCCCGGCAACTCCGGTGGTGCTTTGATCGATGTGAATGGGAAACTGATCGGAATTAATACCTCGATCCTAACGCGGTCCGGTGGTTCGAATGGTATTGGTTTTGCCATACCTGCCAATCTGGTTGCTGAATTTCTGAAACAGGCACGTGCTGGCAATTCGAACTTTGTCAGCCCGTGGGCTGGTATGGCCGGGCAGCACATGAGCGCAGATATCGCCGAGTCGCTGGGCATTACTATCCCACAAGGCGTGGTCATCTCCGATTTACACATTCTCAGCCCACTGGCTGACGCCGGGTTGCGTGTAGGTGATGTGGTGACCCATGTCGATGGGGATGAGGTCAACTCCCCCGCTGAAATGAAATTCCGCATGTCTGTATCGGGTGTTGGTGGAACATCCATCTTAACGCGACTAAGGGACGGCGTGAGCGGAGAAGTTGAAGTAGACCTGATTGAGGCTCCGGACAAGCCAGCGGCAGAAGAAACGTCTCTTGACGATAAAACTGTATTGCCCGGTTTAAAAGTTGCCCGAGTAAATCCCATTATGATTACAAGCCTTGGATTGGCTCTTTCGCAGACAGGCGTGGTCGTCGTAGATCCCGGCCCTTACGGTGGTCGTGCTGGCTTGCGGGTCGGCGACGTTCTGAATGCTATAAATGGCGCAGAAATGGAGCGCCCGGGCGACGTTGTTAGCGCTTTGACCGATCCTGGGCGCAGATTGAACATGAGTATTCAACGTGGCGGGCGTTCTTTATCCCTTCGGTTTCGGTTGTGATCTGTGACTGATTTATTCGACACAGGAAAGTCCGAACCTGCCGAAGAACCACACCGACCGCTGGCCGATAGGTTGCGGCCAAAATCGCTGAGCGATGTGATCGGACAGGAACAAGTGCTTGGACCAGAAGCACCGTTGGGCGTCATGTTGGCTGCGGGTAGTTTGTCCAGCCTAATATTCTGGGGACCTCCGGGTGTCGGGAAGACCACGATCGCGCGACTTCTTGCGCAGGAAACCGATCTACACTTTGTTCAGATCAGTGCGATTTTTACAGGGGTGCCAGACCTGAAAAAGGTTTTCGAGGCTGCGAAAATCCGTCGGCAAAACGGTCAAGGCACATTGTTGTTCGTCGACGAAATACATCGTTTCAACAAGGCGCAGCAGGATGGGTTTCTGCCACATATGGAAGATGGCACGATCTTGTTGGTTGGGGCCACGACTGAAAACCCGTCGTTTGAGTTAAACGCCGCGGTGCTGAGCAGAGCGCAAGTTTTGGTTCTGGAACGCTTGAGTCTTGCGGATTTGGAACGTTTGACGCAACGGGCTGAAAAAGAACTTGGACGCGCATTGCCGCTGAACCCGGCTGCGCGAGATGCGCTGCAAGAGATGGCAGATGGCGACGGGCGCGCGTTGCTAAATCTGATCGAACAGATCGCGGCGTGGTCAGTTGATAGGCCTCTGGATCCGGATGCCCTGTCGACGCGCTTGATGCGAAGGGCTGCCAAATATGACAAGTCTGGAGACGAGCATTACAATCTGATCTCGGCGCTGCATAAATCGGTCCGAGGGTCCGACCCCGATGCGGCCCTTTATTGGTTGGCCCGAATGCTGAACGGTGGCGAAGACCCCAGATACCTTGCGCGTCGGATCACCCGGATGGCGGTCGAGGATATTGGTCTTGCCGACCCACAAGCCCAGGCAATTTGCCTTCAATCCTGGGAGACATACGAAAGATTGGGTTCTCCTGAGGGTGAATTGGCTTTGGCGCAAGCACTCATCTATCTGGCTTTGGCGCCGAAATCGAACGGGGCCTATATGGGCTATAAGGCGGCGACGCGGCTTGCAAAGCAGTCGGGCAGTGAACCTCCGCCAAAGCATATATTGAACGCGCCAACGTCCCTAATGAAAGATCAGGGTTATGGGGAAGGGTACGCTTACGATCACGATGCCGAAGACGGATTTTCCGGTCAGAACTACTTTCCCGACGATATGAAACGCCCGGTCCTGTATCAGCCGGTAGAACGCGGTTTTGAGCGCGAGTTAAAGAAGCGTCTGGAGTATTTCGGTAAGTTGCGAGCGCAGCGGAACTCTGATCAAGGCTGACTTGACTCTTTGAACGATGCAGGCGAGAGACGCGCGTGTTTCCGTGCGGGATATTTTAGATTCAATTCGAACGCGTTTGCCGTTTGAAATAAGGGACAATGGCATGACTGGCGTGCAAATCGTCACTGTTGCAGAAGGAGACAGCGACCAGCGCTTGGATCGTTGGCTGCGTCGATTGTTTCCGCATGTCGGCCAAGGTCGCATTGAAAAAATGTGCCGCAAGGGTGAATTGCGCGTCGACGGAGGCAGGGTTAAGGCTTCGACCCGATTGGAAACGGGTCAAGTTGTTCGTATCCCACCGTTGCCTGATGCAGATCACAAACCGACGGAAACCAAAAAAAGAATTTCTGAGTCTGATGCCAAGATGATCCAATCCTGCGTGATCTACCGAGACGATCACGTTCTTGCGCTAAATAAGCCTCACGGGTTGCCGGTGCAGGGCGGTAGCGGACAAACGCGCCATGTCGATGGCCTTTCCGAAGCGTTGAGATTCGGTTTTGAAGAAAACCCACGCCTGGTACATCGGCTGGATAAAGACACTTCGGGTGTTTTGCTGATGGCGCGTACGCGAGAGGCGGCCAAAGGGCTGACGACCGCGTTCCGCCACCGCAATACTCGTAAGATTTACTGGGCGCTGGTCGCGGGCGTCCCAACACCATATCTGGGTGAGATCAAGACTGGGCTGGTTAAAGCTCCAGGTCACGGTAAGCAAGGTGAAGGCGAAAAGATGATCGCCGTTCACTTAAATGAAATTGACACCACCTCGGGTGCCAAGCGCGCACATACGCTTTATGCCACTCTTTACCGCGTTGCGGGTCGTGCGGCTTGGGTCGCATTGGAACCTGTAACAGGCCGCACGCATCAATTGCGGGCACACATGGCAGCTATTGGCCATCCAATAATCGGTGACGGGAAATACGGAGGATCGGGCCAGGAGAACCTAGGCGATGGTTGGGGTGCGCAACTGGGTGGAATTATCAGCCGAAAACTGCACCTCCATGCGCGGACTCTGTCCTTTGAACACCCGGTGGCACACAAGCCAATAACCATCTCGGCCCCTCTGCCGGATCATATGAAAAGCAGTTGGGACACACTTGGCTGGACCGAAGATCTAGCGGCGGACGACCCGTTTGAGGAGTTGCAATGACCGCTCCGTTGCGGCTGGTGCTGTTTGACGTCGATGGCACCCTGGTCGATAGCCAAGGCAGCATCGTTTCCGCCATGACAGCAAGTTTCGAGGCGCTTTCATTGAACGCCCCGCCTCGCTCCGAGACGCTGTCGATTGTGGGCTTGTCATTGCCGCAGGCAATAAGCCAGTTGGCGCCGGAACATTCCCTAAAGGTACAGGAACGTCTGGTTGAAGGATACAAACAAGCCTATCATGCGAACAGGCTGGAGAAGGGTGCAGCCAATTCACCGCTTTATCCAGGAGCACGCAAGGTTATTGAGACGTTGCATTCAGTGCCGGAAATCCTGCTGGGCGTTGCAACCGGAAAGTCGCAGCGTGGATTGGACGCTTTATTGGAAGCACATGATCTTGAACGGTTTTTCGTGACCCGGCAGGTTGCCGATCACCATCCGTCGAAACCACACCCTTCGATGATAAATACAGCGCTGGCAGAAACAGGAGTCGCTGCGGAAAACGCCTCAATGATTGGCGATACCAGTTTTGACATGGAAATGGCGTCTGCTGCTGGGGTGGCTGGCATCGGCGTCAGTTGGGGGTATCACCATCGGTCATCGCTTACAGCAGCAGTTTCTGTGATCGACAGTTTTGACCTTTTGCCGAGTGTGCTGGCCGAGATTTGGGAATAAATGGCATGAGCGATTGGAAACCGAAACGTTTCTGGACCGATAGTGTCGTTGTCCAGACAGAAGACGGGTTCACCGTTGAGCTTGATGGTCGGCGTGTCAGAACCCCGGCAAAGGAAGGGCTAATACTGCCCACGAGTGCTATGGCGCAAGCCGTTGCCGAAGAATGGGATGCGCAAGAAAAGGTCGTGGATCCAAACACGATGCCTTTTACCCGTTCTGCCAATGCAGCAATCGATAAGGTGCGTATTCAACATGCCGAAGTAGCGGACATGCTTGCCGATTATGGCGATTCGGACTTGCTCTGTTATCGCGCCACGCATCCAGAGGCGCTGCAAATGCGCCAAGCTGAACAATGGGACCCAGCGTTGGACTGGGCGGCCGATACCTTGGGTGCTCGCCTGTATCCGGTAGTTGGCGTATTGCATCAGCCGCAACCTACTGAAGCTGTTGAAACCTTACGGAAGAAAGTCCATGCGCTGGATGCCTTCAAACTGGCGGCTTTTCACGATCTTGTCAGTCTATCGGGGTCATTGATCCTGGGGTTTGCGGCGGCACACGGCTGGCGCGAGGCATCGGAAATCTGGACAATTTCCCGGTTGGACGAGCTTTGGCAGATAGAACAATGGGGTCATGATGATGAGGCAGACGCGGTATCGGAAACAAAAAGGGCCGCCTTTTTGCACGCCAAACGCTTCTTTGATCTATCTTTTTGATCCTTGTTGCGCGTTTTTAGTGCGTGACAACAAAAACCTGTGCCTCTGACTCATCGATTTACTTGATCCTGCCCTTGACGTTTGTCAATGAATGCGCCCAAACTCAGGCCACTAAAGGGGAGACACCTTTTGGATAACCTTTCCGGCATGAAAATGTCGGATCGAACTGTCCCTAGAAAGGGACGGAAAATCAGGAAGAGGTAAAAATGAAAAAATCCGTAATCTTGGGCGCGGCAACGATTGCCGGTCTGGCTGCCGGTGCAGCTGCGGCGGGTACCGTGGACGATGTCAAAGCGCGCGGCAAGCTGAACTGCGGCGTTACAACTGGTCTGGTCGGCTTTGCGGCACCAGACGCAAATGGCGAGTGGAAAGGCTTTGACGTTTCGCTTTGTCGCGCAGTTGCTGCTGCTGTTCTGGGCGATGCCAGCGCTGTGGAATTCGTTCCAACCACTGGTAAAACACGCTTTACCGCGCTGGCTTCGGGCGAAATCGATATGCTGGCCCGTAACACCACGTGGACATTCAGCCGCGACGTCGATCTGAAATTCGAATTCACTGGCGTTAACTATTATGACGGTCAGGGCTTCATGGTTCCCAAGGCACTGGGCGTCAGCTCGGCTAAGGAACTGGATGGCGCAACCGTCTGCATCCAGACCGGCACCACCACCGAGCTGAATCTGGCGGACTTCTTCCGCTCGAACAACATCAGCTATGAGCCGGTCCCGATCGAAACAAACGCAGAAGCGCAGCAACAGTATCTGGCTGGTGCATGTGATGTTTACACCACTGATGCTTCGGGCCTGGCGGCGACTCGCGCTACGTTCGAAAACCCTGGTGATCACGTACTGCTGCCCGAAATCATCTCGAAAGAGCCTCTGGGTCCGCTGGTCCGTCACGGCGACCACGAGTGGGGCGACGTTGTACGTTGGACACTGAACGCGTTGATCTCGGCTGAAGAGCTGGGTGTTACCTCGGCAAATATTGACGAGATGGCAGCTGGAACCAACAATCCAGAAGTCAACCGTCTGCTGGGTACCGAAGGCACCTTGGGCGAGATGCTTGGGCTGGACGCCGACTGGGCTGCAAAAGCCATCAAAGCCGGCGGCAACTATGGTGAAATCTTTGCGACCAACATCGGTGAGGAAACGCCGATTGGTCTGGCACGCGGCCTGAACGCGCAGTGGACCGAAGGTGGCCTGCTGTACTCACCGCCGTTCCGTTAAGACACCAATTGGAAAGGGCGCAGGGCAACTTGCGCCCTTTTCGTAACTAAAAGCTGCGGACAAATACAGAGTGGGGTCAACCCCGCCAAGACAGAAGAATCCGCAAGCCACGGGGACTCCATAATATGTCGACCATGACAGACCCGCCGAAAGCTGATTTTCGGTTGTCGATGCTCATAAACGATACCCGCTATCGCTCGTTAACATTTCAGGTGATCGCGGCCATCGTTATTGCGCTTAGTATCTGGTATCTTGGCAACAACCTTATCCAGAACCTGAGGGCCGCGGGCCTTAACATTTCCTATTCGTTCTTGGGGGATCCTTCCGGGTACGATATCAACCAGCGTTTGATAGAATATGATAGCCAGTCTTCGCACGGACGTGCGGCTGTTGTGGGTATCCTAAATACACTGCTGGTAGCCTTTCTAGCCTGTATTACAGCAACGATTTTCGGCGTGGTCGCCGGTGTTCTGAGGCTGTCGAATAACTGGCTTGTTTCAAAACTGATGGCGATTTACGTCGAGATTTTCCGAAATATTCCGGTTCTGATCTGGATCATCATCATTTTCACGATCATGACGGCGGTGCTGCCGGGGCCTCGCGCCTTTCGGGGCGAAAACCCGACCTCCAGCATGCTGTTTGACCTGTTTGCTTTCACCAACCGTGGTGTTTATGTTCCCCGGCCTGAATTTGCCAATGGCCTATTCGGCGCGACTATATTGAACTGGCTATTGGTTCTGGCAGTGTTGGTTGGGTCGTGGTTTGCGACCCGTGAAATCGACAGGCGCGCTACAAAAACGCAAGAAGAAACGGGTGAACGGCCAAAGACTATGATCTTGAATCTGGCTGTTTGGCTGGTCCCATTTGCCATCCTGATGTTCCTAATGGGACTCACGTGGGACGTTCCCGCGCTGAAAGGCTTTAATTTCAGCGGTGGTATTAAGGTAGGCGGTCCGCTTATCGCGCTTTGGTTTGCTCTTTCGATTTATACTGGCGCGTTTATCGCGGAAAACGTCCGTGCTGGCATCCAAGCGATCTCGAAAGGTCAGACAGAGGCAGCGGCTGCTTTGGGGCTGCGTCCTGGGCGCGTCATGAATCTTGTGATCCTGCCACAGGCGTTGCGGGTTATCATTCCGCCGCTGATATCTCAGTACCTCAACATCACCAAGAACTCGTCGCTGGCGATTGCTGTTGGCTATGCCGACATCACTGCGACCTTAGGCGGTATCACGCTGAACCAGACGGGTCGCGCGATTGAGTGTGTATTGCTATTGATGCTCTTCTATCTGACAGCTTCGCTGCTGATCTCGATGGTGATGAACATCTACAACGCATCCGTCAAGTTGAAGGAGCGCTGAGCCATGGCCGATCAAACAACAAACCCGATCGCATTCGTGGCAGAAGGCACAATTCCTCCTTCGCCGCCTCCGGCACGAGAAACCGGAGTGGTCAAGTGGCTACGTGAAAACCTGTTTTCAGGTGTCACGAACACTATCTTGACCGTTCTGTCGTTGATCCTGATTTACCTTCTGCTCAAGAACACGTTGCCGTGGATCTTGAACGGGGTTTGGCAAGCTAACTCGTTGGCTGAGTGTCGAGAAATCCTGGATGGAAAGACAGGCGCATGTTTTGCGGTGCTGACTGAACGTTGGCCACAACTGATCTACGGGTTCAAATATCCCGTTGATGCCTATTGGCGACCAAATCTGGCCTTTATCCTGATGCTGGTAGCCTTTGCGCCGGTTCTATTCTTCGATTTGCCGCGCAAAATGCTGGTGTTCACGGCGCTCTACCCGTTCTTGGCCTTCTGGCTGATCTGGGGTGGCACCATTTTGGTTCCACTCGTGGCTCTGCTGGGCTGTGTTGCCGGTGGTGCTGTGTTCCAGAAGTTTGGCAAGAACAGTTTCGCCGCAGGTTTCTTTGGAGCAATCGTTGTCGCGCTGGTCGTCTGGAATGTTGGCGGCGCTCTAATCCCCGAAGGAGCCTCCGAGAACGCGTGGCTGACGGCTGTTCCCAGCCGTGACCTGGGCGGCTTCATGCTGAACATGATGCTTGGCGTTACCTGTGTGTCGCTGTCCATTCCACTGGGCATTGCCCTGGCTCTTGGGCGTCAATCAGACATGCCATTAATCAAATGGGTAAGTGTCATTTTCATCGAGTTCATCCGTGGCGTGCCGCTAATCACGCTGCTATTCGTGGCGTCGGTGATGCTGGCTTATTTCTTCCCGCCGGAAAGCACAGTTGATCTGTTCTTGCGTGTGGTGATTATGATCACCATGTTTTCGGCAGCCTATATCGCTGAGGTCATTCGAGGCGGTCTGGCCGCCCTACCGCGCGGGCAGTACGAAGCAGCAGACAGTCTGGGCCTTGATTACCCGCAGGCAATGCGGCTGATCATTCTGCCTCAGGCGCTGAAAATCTCGATCCCTGGTATCGTGAACGTGGCTGTTGGCCTGTTTAAGGACACCACACTGGTTTCGGTCATCTCGATGTTCGACCTGGTGGGCATGATCCGGGGCCCAATTCTGGCGTCTACCGAGTGGAACGGCGTCTATTGGGAGCTTTTAGGTTTTGCCGCGCTTCTGTTCTTTGTCGTCTGCTACGGCATTTCTCAATATTCACAGTGGCTCGAGCGTCGCCTTGCCACCGATCATCGTTAAGGAGTTCAACGCATGTCTGAACTTGCAATTGACCGCGAAATCGACCGCTCCAAAATGCAGGTGAGCGACGAGGTCGCCATCGAAATCAACGCAATGAACAAGTGGTACGGATCGTTCCATGTGCTTAGGGACATCAATCTGACCGTTAATCAGGGCGAGAGGATCGTGATCGCGGGGCCTTCGGGTTCCGGTAAGTCTACTCTGATCCGCTGTCTGAACGCGCTGGAAGAACACCAGCAGGGTAAGATCGTTGTCGACGGGATCGAATTGTCGAACGACCTGAAGAACATCGACAAGATCCGGTCCGAGGTGGGGATGGTGTTCCAACACTTCAACCTTTTCCCGCACCTTACCATTCTGGAGAACTGCACACTTGCGCCGATTTGGGTAAGAAAAACGCCTAAGAGGGAAGCTGAAGAGCGCGCGATGCACTTCCTGGAAAAGGTTAAGATTCCTGAGCAAGCTGACAAGTATCCGGGTCAGTTGTCCGGTGGTCAGCAGCAGCGCGTCGCTATCGCACGCAGCCTTTGCATGATGCCCCGGATCATGCTGTTCGATGAACCTACCTCGGCGCTCGACCCAGAAATGATCAAAGAGGTGCTGGACACCATGATCGAACTTGCCGAAGAAGGCATGACCATGTTGTGCGTGACGCATGAGATGGGGTTCGCTCGTCAGGTCGCAAACCGCGTTATCTTTATGGATGCCGGTCAGATCGTGGAGCAGAACGAGCCAGAAGAGTTCTTCAATAATCCTCAGAGTGAACGGACCAAGCTGTTCCTCAGCCAAATTCTCGGCCACTAAATCATGTGAAATACCCAAAAGAGGCGGGGTTCAGCCCCGCCTTTTGTGTTCCAGCAATTCTCGTGGAATAGCAAAACCAAGAACTTTGCCACTGCCCCATCGAACACGCGACCAATCTTGAATGTCGAACTGAATTATTGAAGTGGCGCAGGTTGGGTAGTCCAAGAACCGTGGGTGCGGCGGAGCTTTTTGCACGATCAAACTGGCGAACTCTGCGATCCCTGGGTTGTGTCCAAGCATTAGCACGGTTTCTCCACTTGCCGCTGCGAGCAAAACCAGCATGTCTTCAGGCTCAGCCAGATATAGATCGCGCGTAAAGTTGACGTTGGATGCCGACAGTCCAATCCTGTCCCATGTTTCACGCGTCCGGGTCGAGGACGAGCTCAGAACTTCATCCGGTAGCCAATTATTGTCGCGCAACCATTCGCCAATCGCCGCTGCGGAATTGCGACCTCTTTTATTTAGCGGTCGGTCATGGTCGCTCAACGCTGGGGTGCCCCAGCTGGATTTCGCGTGGCGTGTCAGGATCAAAGTGCGGGTCATGATGGATGAAATGCTCGCATGTGGTGCGCGGATTGCTCTGCTTTCCTTTTTGACCCAGCACTCAATGGACATGCAAGGCGGGCAAGGCAACCGCCAGACATGCAGGTTTGTCCGGCATCGGTATTTAGATAATCATGGCATGCATCGACGTTGTAAAAACTGTCAGAATTCAACGCACCGACTGGGCACGCAGATGCGCAGGGGGCTGGGCAATCGGTGCAAGGTGAAGTGCTGATCGGCTTAGGTATGGGAAACTCACTGGCAAAATGCAGCGCGCCTCGGAAAGAGATCATCATGCCAACGCTGTCATGTACCAGTGCGCCGACCGGGCTACTGAACGTGCGTCCAGATTTCAGCGCCCAATCAATGAACGGAGCATAGGGCGGTCCGCCAAACGGATAATAGGCGCGCGCACCAAGTTCGTTTGCCAAATCGTTGATCACACGTTTAGACCAACGATCGACCGGATCTGATTGCCCGTCCTTCCACTCCGGAGAAGCCTTCAAAGCTGGCCAAAAAACCTCCCCGGCGCCCAAAAGTATCAATGTACCGCTATCCAAGCGTTTAGTTTCAACTCGCCGTGGGTGTAGCGCACCCATGATGATGAGGTGTGCATCCAGAACGGCTTGTTCTACGCTTGAGAATGGTGCGCCAGACCCCGAAACTTTTAGTTGATCGGCCATGATTGCTGAGCCTTGTCATCGGTTAATCCGGACGGATCAGAGATCCCGCGCCATGTTCAGTGTAAAGTTCCAGCAACACAGCATTTGGCGCGCGCCCATCCAAAATGACCACCGCGCGTACACCGCTGTGAAGCGCATCCAGCGCCGTCTCGGTCTTTGGAATCATACCGCCGGCAATGGTGCCCGCTAGGGTCATCTCACGGATCTGACCCGCTGTGAGCTCTGTGACAACATCGCCTGCGGCATTCTTGACGCCCGATACATCCGTGAGAAGCAAAAGACGGTCCGCTTTTAATGCTGCCGCAATCGCTCCTGCAGCAGTGTCACCGTTTACATTGTAGGTTTCCCCATCTTTGCCAGCGCCCAAGGGGGCGATGACCGGTATCACGTCATGCGTAAACAAATCGTGCAGAATTTCGGGGTTCATCTCTGACGGAGATCCGACAAAGCCTAGCGATGCATCCGTTTGTTCGCAGATCATTAAATTGGCGTCTTTTCCAGACAAGCCAACTGCCATGCCGCCTTGCGAATTGATTGCTTGTACAATTCGCTTGTTGACCAAGCCAGATAGTACCATCTCGACCACTTCGACTGTCGCGGCGTCGGTCACGCGTTTGCCACCGACGAACTCGGACTGGATGTTCAGCCTATCCAGCATTGCATTGATCATGGGTCCGCCGCCGTGGACAACAACGGGATTTACCCCAACCTGTCGCATCAACACGACATCACGGGCAAAGCTTTCCATTGCTTCGTCACTGCCCATTGCGTGCCCGCCCAACTTTATAACTACGACGGCTCCGTCATAGCGCTGCAAATAAGGCAATGCGCTGTTTAGCGTGGCTGCAGTTGCGATCCAATCCCGGTTCATGTCTCTTGTCTTCATCGCTTAGGTCCCTCTGGCGTTCCGTGTTAGGGGCTTTGGGTGGCGCTGCCAAGGGCCAAGCTATTCCAGATGCGCGATGATTGAACGAAGCGTTGGTATACCGTCCCCTTTTTCAGATGACGTCATAACAAGTTCAGGAAAAGCGGCTGGGTGTTTGGCAAGCGCTCCTCTGACTTGTTCCAGTACCTTTTCGCGATCCTTCACCTTTACTTTGTCGGCTTTGGTTAGAACGCATTGAAACGTTACCGCGCTGGCGTTCAAAAGCTTCATGATCTCGTCATCAACTGACTTAACACCGTGTCGTGCATCGATTAGGACAAAAGCCCGACGCAGTGTCTGGCGACCGCTCAGATATTGTTTTAGCAGCTTCTGCCATTTTTCCACGACCTTGAGAGGCGCATTTGCATACCCATAGCCCGGAAGGTCTACTAGATAAAGTTCGGGACCTTGCGTGAAAAAGTTGATCTCTTGTGTGCGACCGGGTGTGTTAGAGGCCCGGGCGAGCCCCTTAGTACCTGTCAGCGCATTGATCAGGCTTGATTTTCCAACGTTGGAACGTCCGGCAAAACAAACTTCTATACGGTCTGGGCTGGGCAGTCCGTCCATGGCGACGACGCCCTTGACGAATTCTGAAGGCCCGGCAAAAAACTTGCGTCCAGCTTCCCGCGAAATCGCGTCGGGGTCTTCGGCCAATGGGAACTGCAGCATTTTCACAGAACCTCAACCTTGTCGCCCAGTAGGATTTCGCCGCCTTCCAGCACTTCTGCATTTACGCCGAAATCCTGATGGTTCCAACTGTTTAGTGCGCCCAAAGTGTCAGCATCGCGCTTGCCCGTCTCTGGGTTCGCAGTCGTGGCGAGACATCGGGATATTCGTTCCTTGATCCGAAATACAGCTTGACCGACCCGGACGTCACGCCCGACCCAGTCAAATTCTTCCCATAACGGCAGCCCGTCGAACCATATGTTTCCCCGCCACCGGCAAACCGAAAGTTTTTTCCCCAGTTTTTGTTCGACAGCGCGATGTGAAGCCATATTGCAAAGACTGATAGACGGGAAATCGCTGTCGGTCATTCCTCGGCCAGGTACGCGTATGATATGTGTTGATGCGGCCCGGTCGCTTGGCATTAAGGGTTTGATCCAATCCAGAAAGACTTCCTGCTCTTCGTCCGGGTGGAACGTCAGATCAGGGCGTTTTGGGTGGCTTAGCGTTACTTGATCACCACGCAATCTCGCGGAAATTGCCATCAAGCCGGGTGCTTTCGCGCCGCGGCTGAAATTGGCACAAGGTACCCATTCCGATCCATCTGCTTTAGATGCTTCGTGCGCCACTGCCCAAACGCGATCCCCGGGCAAAGTTTGCCCGGGGGTCACTGTAACGTCAGTTAAGGGTTCTCGCCCATGGCTTTTTATGGGGTGGCGCCACAGACCGGTCACCCGCCCGCTCATTTGTCATCCGTCTTAGGTGTTTTCTTGAAACTGGACTTGATATTGCCGAAAACGTCCGGTTTGTAGCCCTGGCTTCGCATGATCATATACTGTTGTATGAACGTGATTGTGTTGTTCGCAATCCAGTACACGACCAATCCGCTTGCAAAGCTGCCCAGCATGAACATGAATACCCATGGCATCCAAGCAAAGATCATTGCTTGTGTCGGGTCGGTTGGCGCGGGGTTGAGTTTTTGCTGCAACCACATCGAAATACCCAGCAACAGCGGTAAGATACCGAGGAAGATGGTCGCCATCAAAGTGCCGGGTTCTGGTCCCGCCCATGGCAACAAGCCAAAGAAGTTCATGATGGACGTCGGGTCAGGCGCGCTAAGGTCCCGGAACGGACCAAACCACGGAGCCTGCCTGAGTTCGATTGTGACAAAGATAACCTTGTACAAAGAGAAGAAGATCGGGATCTGCATTAAGATGGGCAAACAACCGGCGGCCGGGTTCACCTTTTCCTTCTTGTACAGCTCCATCATACCTTGCTGCATCTTCTGACGATCATCGCCTGCGGCTTCTTTCAGGGCCTCCATCTGTGGCTGCAGCTCTTTCATCTTGGCCATCGAGACATATGACTTATAGGCCAGCGGAAACAGAATTGCCTTAATAATCAGCGTAAGTCCGATGATTGACCAACCCATGTTGCCAATCAGGACGTTGATATTGTGAAGCAACCAGAAAATCGGCTTTGTCAGGAAAAAGAACCAACCCCAATCAATACTGTCGATGAACTTTTGAACGCCTTGGGCTTGATATTCCCGAATGGCTTCCCACTCTTTGGCGCCGGCGAAAAGTCTGGTGGTTACTTCGGCTGACTGACCCGGTTCAACCGTAAGTGTCGGAAGAACGGTTTCCGTTTGGTAGATTTTCCGTCGGGCATCGTACTTTGCTGCTGCTTTGAATGCGGATCCGGGCTCAGGGATCAAGGTGGTCATCCAGTAGTGATCGGTGAACCCTATCCAACCGTCTTCCTTAACCTGAAAAACTTCGGCCTGCGCACCTTCATTTGGGTCAATGTCGAAGTCCCGCACGTCGCCATAGTCAATCTCGGCCAAGGTCCCGTCGGCCATCCCGATAACGCCTTCGTGCAGGATGAAAAAATTCTTAAGGCCGGGCAGGTCACCGTCTTCGCCTATGCCATGACGCGCAAGAATGCCGTACGGCGCCAATCCCACCTCTGCTCCGGTTGCATTCTCAACCGATTGAGTGACCGAAAACATGTAATCTTCGTCGACAGAGATGGTACGGCGGAACGTAAGCCCGTTTCCGTTGTTCCATACCAATGTGACTGGCGTGTCGACACCGAGGATCTCGCCTTGTTCCAATGACCACATTGTATTTGGCCCCGGAACGTCTGTGCCAGCCAGTCCGGAACCGGGAGCCCAGCCGTAGAGCGCATAATAAGCTGATTCCGCGCCCACGGGCGACAACAACTCGACAATCGGAGCATCGGGCGCAAGGGATACTTTGTAATCCTTCAAAAACAGCTCGTCGATACGACCGCCTGAAAGGGACAGGCTACCCGATAGGCGAGGAGTGTCGATCTGAACGCGAGGTGCCTGCGCTTCTGGTTGGACTTCGTCAGCCGCCGCTGTTGCTTCGCCTACTGCAGTCGTGCCAGCGGCGCTGGGCGTCTGGACCGCATCGACCTCTGAGGTGCTGATCTCGGTGGGTTCCTGGGTTGTGGTCTGCTCCGGAGGGGGGAACAATACAAACCAGACGAGGATCACCAGAAAGCTGAGTGCGGTTGCGAGGATTAGATTCTTATTCTGATCGTCCATCGGGGACAGCCACCTTGCGCAGTGAAAGACACCCGGTGGGTTCAACAGAGTGCAGCCCAAAAGGTCAAGTGGAATCGCCCCGGAATCCGCCCTGACATTAAGTTCGTGGGTCTGGACCCGCGAATCTTATCCGGTTTTCCGCCCAATTTCCGGGGCACCCTTTTGTTTCGCTTGGTGAGAGCCAATCCAGATTTGAGCTTTTTCAAACGGCATGGGCCTGCCAATTCCAAACCCTTGAACGTGATCCGCACCCAGTTGCGCCATGAGAGCGTGCTCGCCTGCGGTTTCAACCCCTTCGGCCAAGGTCTCCAGGTTCAATCGTTCAGCCATGGTCAGAATGGCGCTGACAAGCTGTTGCTGGCTGGGGTCCTGATCAGCCTTGGCAACGAACGTCCGGTCGATTTTGATTCGAGAGACATCAAAACGTTTTATTGAAGCGATCGAAGCATGCCCGGTGCCGAAATCATCCAGATCAATGCAACAGCCAAGTGCTGCTAACCCGGTTACGTTACGAGTAATTACGTCGTCTGGGCGTCGGGAGAATACGGTCTCCAGGATTTCGACCGCAAGCCTGTCAGGTGTTAGATCGAATTGGTCCAACTCCCACTTCAGACGATCAATCAATCCTGGATCGCGAAGTTCGTCTGAAGCAAAGTTCACACCTATCCGAGGTATTTTTGTGCCGCCCATGTCCCAGGTTTGCATGGCAGAAAATGCATGGTGCCGAATAACCTGCCCAAGGCGGCCCATCAGGTCCGCTTGCTCGGCGAATGGCAAGAATATTTGTGGACCCATGATCCCTTTGGAAGGATGTTCCCAACGTGCCAGCGCCTCGAACCCGGTTATGTTTCCTGTGTCCGTCGAGACCTGCGGCTGAAACCACGGACGAATTTCACCATTGTCGAGTGCGGCTACAAAGTCTTTGCGCAAGTTGGCTCGAACCAATGTCCTGCGGCGAGTTTGCGAGGAAAAGGCACGAATCGTCATTGGGCCATTTCGCTGGGCTTCGTCCAAGGCGGCATTAGCGGCCTCGAGCCAATCTTCCGGTTCTGCCTCAGGGATGCTGGACCGCATACAAAACCCGATTGAACAGGACATATAGACGCTGGCTCCGTTCAGCAAAAATGGTTCCTCTACCGTGTTTTGTATGCGGCCAGACATTTGAACGCACGCCTCCAAATCCAGTTGAGCCGAAGGGTGCAAACCAATCAAAAAACGGTTCGGCTTGATCTGAGTGAAAATGTCCTGGCCTCGGATAACGGCCAGAACACGGTCAACAAATTGCGAACTCACATGATCGGCAGCTGCATGGCCGTGAAGGTCTAACATCGCTGGATAGTCGTCAAAGGAAACGGCAACACAGGCGGCGTTTTCTCCGGATTTTTTGGCCTGTTGCAAAATAGCTTGGATTTCATCGTGAAAAACATCGGTGGATACCGCCCCGGTGGGCCGTGCACCAGCTGCTTTCGCGGTCAAAGAGTGGCTACCCGCAGCATTCAATGCTGCGTAGGCTAAAGGTAATCCCAGCGCAGCGGCCATCAATGCCAGCTCCCCCCCCAGCCAAAAAGCCGACAGGCAGGTAGCGGGCACAAATGCCAGCGCCGGTGGACCTGACAGCGCGGTGCGAAGCGCATTCAGAGTTCGTACAGCAAACGGGATTTTCCGCATTGGTCTTACGGCCTTCGACTAGGGCAGGGTTGCTCCGTTCAACCGTAGGAAACCAATCTGAGTCAGTCGTTAACGTAAGTCAGGAATTTCGACTGAATTTTCAGAATTTTTATTTGAACCTGTCGCCAGGTTAATAAAATCAAACAGTTTCGAGTCCAAAAGATGCGATGGACGCGCGTTGGTCAACGCTCTGAACATCACTTGACGACGGCCCGGTGTGTTTTTTTCCCATTGATCCAGAATCTGTTTGACCTGTTGCCGCTGCAAACCGTCCTGACTTCCGCACAAATCGCAGGGAATGATGGGATAGTTCATAGACTTGGCGAATTTCTCACAGTCAACCTCTGCCACATGTGCCAGTGGGCGATAAACGAACAGGTCGCCTTCTTCGTTCACCAGTTTCGGGGGCATCGTCGCCAGACGCCCACCGTGAAACAGATTCATGAAAAACGTTTCTAGGATGTCGTCGCGATGATGTCCAAGCACGACGGCCGAACACCCCTCTTCCCGCGCGATGCGATAAAGGTTTCCGCGGCGCAGGCGTGAACACAATGCGCAATAAGTGCGACCTTTGGGAACCTTGTCCACGACAACAGAATAGGTGTCCTGATACTCAATCCGGTGAGGCACACCCATACGGTCCAAAAACTCAGGCAAAACCGTTGCAGGAAATCCGGGCTGACCTTGATCCAAATTGCAGGCAAGTAGGTCAACCGGCAGTAAACCGCGCCATTTAAGTTCATAGAGAACGGCGAGAAGAGTATAACTGTCTTTGCCGCCGGACAGGCAAATCAACCAGCGCGGTGTTTTACCATCTTTGCCATGTGCAGACGGGTCCACCATGCCATATTGCTCGATTGCTTCGCGGGTTTGACGAACAATTCGCTTGCGCAACTTTTTGAACTCGGTGGTCGAAGGAGCGCCCGCAAAAAGGGGATGGATATCGTCTGCATCGTCAAACATGCGCTGCCCCTACAGGAGATGGATCAACCGGGCAAGTGTGCGCTCTTTTTTCATTTGTCAGAATGCTTTTCTGGAACCGGGTCATAGCCGTTGCCGCCCCAGGGGTGACAGCGCCCAATTCGCTTGGCTGCAAGCCACGTTCCTTTGACGGCGCCGTGCTTTTCCAATGCCTCCAGAGCATAAGCAGAGCATGTCGGTTGATATCGGCAATTGAATCCGACCCAAGGGCTAAAAACAAGACGATAGGCGCGAACAGGCAGAGCGAGTAAATGTGCAAACAGAGTCATTTTTGCGCCCCGTGGAGTTTGCCCAATGCGCGTCTCAGATCGTCCAGCAACGCCGTAAACGGTCGGTCTGCGGTGACTTCGGCACGACCAATCAGTACGTAATCCCATCCGTCTTTGCCCAGTTGGGGCAAAACCTCACGCGCTGCTTCGCGCATCCTGCGTTTGGCTCGGTTTCGAGCGACGGCATTGCCAACTTTCTTCGAGCAGGTGAAGCCGACACGAATTCCCTCCGCCTCGCCCACGGTACGCTGGCGCGCTTGCACCATCATGGTCGGGGTGCCTTGTCTGAGTGCCCGGGCAGCTTTCAAAAAATCAGAACGTTTTTTTATTACTGAAAGATGCGGAGACGGAATAAAAGAAGCCGCCGGGGGCGTTTCCCCGGGTTGGTTTATACCATCCTCAGGGGCCTCCGGCGGCATCATATACGTTAGAACCTTATCAGTGGGCGCTACTATGCGCTCAGCGACTTGCGGCCGCGTGCGCGGCGTGCGTTCAGAATCTTGCGGCCGGCTTTGGTGGCCATGCGGGCGCGGAAACCGTGGCGGCGTTTGCGTACCAGGTTCGATGGCTGAAAGGTGCGTTTCATCGCTCCGTCTCCAATCTGTGCGGTCGGGTAGGTCGCGGATTCGCCTGCCCGTGGTGTTCGAAGCCCGTCCTCTACTGGCTAGCAAGCGTTAAGTCAAACCCTATTGCTCGTGTTTCTGTTCCCTTTTGCAACAATTTTTCATGCCGCTGTGCTGAAAGGTTTCAAAAACTGGTTTTTAGGTGAAAAACCCTCACAATCGTCGTCACATGGTTCAACGCCGCGTGAGGTCTCTGTTTCTGACCGCGTTGGCATCGCATGTTTGGCAGCAGAATGAAGCGATTTAAGGCGGATAGCCAGATGAGCGAAACGACGCAATCCCAGCGCAATGGGTTCCTAAGGCACGTCCCATTGATGGTTATCTTTGCCGTTGCCGTATTTGGGTTCTTTGTTCTGGGCGACTACTTGACCTTCGAAACCTTGCGCGACAATCGAGAGGCGCTGCTAGGATGGCGCGATACACATTATTGGTCGATGGCCACGGGATTCATGGTGATCTACATCGTTATTGTCGCATTTTCATTGCCCGGAGCCGCAGTCGCATCTATGACCGGCGGGTTTCTTTTCGGATTATACGCGGGCACAGTTTTCAACGTGGTCTCTGCGACAATTGGAGCGTCCGCTATTTTTCTGGCGGCAAGTTGGGGTTTGGGCGCTTCGCTGACCGCGCGGCTGGAATCTTCTGAAGGGGCAGTCAAAAAACTGAAAGAAGGTCTACGGGAAAATGAGATTTCAGTTTTGTTCCTGTTGCGGCTTGTTCCGGTTGTTCCGTTTTTTGTGGCCAATCTTGTGCCGGCATTGGTGGGCGTGAAATTCCGTAACTTCCTACTAACGACTGCGCTGGGCATTATACCGGGGGGAATCGTGTACACTTGGATCGGTGTCGGTCTGGGCGGGGTTTTTGATCGTGGTGAAAACCCAGATGTTTCACTTTTGTGGGAACCATTCGTTATAGGGCCAATCCTAGGTCTGTGTTTTTTGGCCGCTTTGCCAATCTTCATCAAATCTATCCAAGGCAAAAAGGACGCCTGACCCATGAAAGAACTTAAAACCGATATCCTGGTAATAGGTGCCGGGTCTGGCGGGTTGTCCGTAGCCGCCGGGGCAAGTCAGATGGGTGCAAATGTCATTCTGCTGGAAGGCAACAAGATGGGCGGGGATTGCCTGAACTACGGTTGTGTGCCCTCCAAGGCGTTGATCGCGAGTGGCAAGGCGGCAAATGCACAGACGCTTTCATCCGATTTTGGTGTCGCGAGTGTATCGCCACAAGTGGACTATTCCGCCGTGAAAGATCATGTCCACGACGTCATCGCGCAGATTGAACCGATGGACAGCCAGGAGAGATTCGAGGGTTTCGGCGTAAAGGTTATACGGGAATACGGGTCCTTTATCTCTCGGAGCAAAGTTCAGGCCGGAGGCTATGTAATCACCGCTCGTCGCACGGTGATTGCCACGGGGTCGCTACCCTTGGTTCCGCCTATCCCGGGGTTGGATCAAGTACCGTACTATACCAACGAAACTATCTTCGACTTGCGCGAAAAGCCCCAGCACTTGCTGATCATTGGGGGCGGCCCGATAGGTATGGAAATGGCGCAGGCGCATGTTCGGTTGGGTTGCAAAGTCACAGTACTGGAAGGCGCCCGTGCGTTGGCGAAAGATGATTCCGAAGCCGTTTCATTGGTACTGGATAATCTGTCCGCTGAAGGAGTGAATCTGCATGAGCAGGCGAAGATAGCGCAAGTCAGTGGAACAAAGGGCGCTATAGAAGTAATCGCGGAAACCGGTAATGTCTTCAAAGGCTCTCATCTGCTGTTGGCGGTTGGGCGAAAGACCAATATTGATAACCTGAATCTTGCAGCTGCAGGGATTGATCGGACCCGGACGGGGATCAAAACAGATGACACCCTTCGGACGTCCAATCGAAAAGTCTACGCGATTGGTGATGTCGCTGGTGGGATGCAATTTACCCATGTCGCCGGGTATCACGCGGGCATAATTATTCGATCGGCCCTGTTTGGTTTGCCCTCAAAGGCCAAGACATCACATATTCCATGGGCAACGTATACCGATCCTGAATTGGCTCAGGTCGGTCTGACCGAGGTGCAGGCCCGCACGCAGCATGGGGAAAGACTGGAAGTAGCGCGTTTTGATTATCACCACAACGATCGGGCCATGACCGAACGCAAGACAAAGGGGTTCATAAAGGTCATGGTGTTCAAGGGCCGTCCGGTCGGAGCTACAATTGTGGGTTATCAGGCGGGCGAATTGATCAACTTGTGGTCTTTGGCTTTGGCAAATAACCTGAAGATGAGCCAGATCGCCGCTATGGTTTCCCCTTATCCGACGATCGGAGAGCTTAACAAACGTGTCGCGGGTGCCTATTTCTCGCCCAGGCTGTTTGAGAATCAGTCGGTTAAACGTGTGGTCAGGTTCGTCCAGCGCTGGCTTCCCTGACTGGAAAAGGAGCGCCAATTGAATTCACTGTCCGGCCGTTTCCTGATCCTGACTACGATATTCGTGATGTTGGCCGAGATACTTATCTTTGTGCCTTCGATTGCGCGGTTCCGAGAGGATTTTCTGCAAAACCGGCTGGAGCGGGCCCAGATAGCGTCGCTGGCTTTGCTGGCGGATGATATGCTGGCAGAAGATCTTGAGGCCGAACTTTTGGCGAATGCCGGCGTCTACAATGTGGTCCTACGTCGTGACGAAGTACGCCAACTGATGCTGTCGTCACCAATACCGGAACAGATTGTCACAACGTTTGACCTGAGGGATGCAAGCCCCTGGGTCCTGATCCGGGATGCAATGGCTCGGATTTTCACGGCTGAAAACGAAGTTATTCGCGTCATCGGCGAACCGGTTAAGGGCGCTGGACTTCTGATCGAAGTCACCATCGACAGTACTCCGCTGCGCATGGCGATGATCGATTACGGGCTGCGAATTCTGGGTTTGTCTTTTGTTATTTCGATCATCACAGCATCGCTTTTGTTTCTTGCAGTCCGGGTGGTTTTGGTAAAGCCGATCAAAAGCGTCGTCGGCTACATGCAACGCTATGCCAGCGCCCCAGAGGATGCGCGGGGCATCATATCACCCAATTCCAAAGTGACCGAGTTGCGAGAGGCTGAAGAAGCCCTGCAAATGTTGCAAACTGATCTTACACAGGCCCTCAAACAACGAGAGCGGTTGGCTCAGCTTGGCGGCGCAGTAGCTAAGGTCAGTCACGATTTGCGAAATATTCTGACTTCGGCGCAATTGTTTACTGATCGGATTGAGGCAAGCGACGATCCGCTTGTTCGCCGTATGGCCCCTAAACTGGTGAACTCGATAACGCGAGCGGTGTCACTATGCGAAAGCACGCTGGCTTTCGGACGCGCAGAAGAGCCTGCGCCGACGCTGAATTTGGTGCGACTGCGCGACATCGCGGAAGATGTCGCAGCAAGTGAGCAATTGGCTGTCGCTGATGCTTGCGTCGAAATAACAAATGAAGTTCCCGAAGACCTGGTCGTACGTGCTGACCCTGAGCAGATATTCAGGGTGATCCTGAACCTTGTGAGAAACGGGCGTCAGGCGCTGGTTTCCTCAGGCAAACCTGGGAAAGTGACGATCACGGGTTGCGAATTTCAGGACAACTGGTGCATCGAAGTCCGGGATACTGGCCCCGGATTGCCACCCAAGGCACAAGAGAACCTGTTCACGCCCTTCCAGGGCGGCGTGCGAAAAGGCGGTTCAGGTCTTGGCCTGGCAATTTCGCAGGAACTGGTTCGAGGTCACGGTGGCGATCTTGTGCTGAAGGAAACCAGCTCTGAAGGAACCACCTTTGAAATAAGGCTTCCTCGAGGGGACGGGACTTTTTGAAAGATTTTTGAAGAATCGTCTTGCGCGTCTCCGATACCGGGTCTACATAGCGCCTCACCAATGCGGACCGATAGCTCAGCTGGATAGAGTACTTGACTACGAATCAAGGGGTCGGGGGTTCGAATCCTCCTCGGTCCGCCATTTTTATAAATTAAATCAATGGTTAATGTGGCGGTAATATAATGCCCTATCCGTCACCCTCGCTCAGGGTAACAACGGGGGTAACGAATCGAGGAAAATTCCTCGGTTTTTGACAATTTTGGTATTTTGCACGTAAGCGATCACATAAAGCTCTCGCGGTGGTATCAGGGACCACCCAGATATGATTTATTGACCCAAGAGTGACTAGATCATCTGAACTGGCGATCTGTTACTGCTTCTGCTGTTCTACCTAATCTAGGCGCACATAATATCCGCTTGCACTTTTGTCTGTTTCGCCTTCCTGACGCAATATTCGGAGACGAGAGGCGTTAAACATGATGTCACTGCAACTTCCTAATTCAATATCCCACCCATTCCAGTTATCGATCGGTTCATTGCTTAGGTCTGCCGGAGCGACCCAAATGAGTGTTGCATCGCCCTGCGTGTAGCAAACGCGATAAGTAACCCCCGGGTTATTTTCTCCGTGATAGATAATTCCGACCTGACCTGCTGGAAGATGCCAGCTGGCGCGCGCTTCTTCGGCCTGGGTGGCCTGGACTGAAGCTACAAACGCGATGGATGCAATAGCAGTGAAGTACTTTGCCATGTCGATTTCTCTCCCAAAAAATACCATTTCTTTGCAATTGCTAGAATAATACTTAGCCAAGCAAACATACCACAATCCGCTCCACCGATCAGTTACCGCCGAATTGGATGTACCCATTGTTTAAGTAAGGCTCCCATTTGAAAGCGCGGAACCACTACAACGCACGCCGAGAGTGCATATATCAAGCACATGCGACGTCGAAGTTTTATTGCTGGTATTATTGCGACGACCCTCGCAACGCCAGCTGTTGCCAAATCTAGGCGGAGACGTGGTCGCGATGGCCGGTCCGAAAGACAAACGCCCCGTCGCGGTAGAAACCAACGTTTTCAAATGGAACGAACCCCAAATGGTTGGCGCACTGCTGCAGTCTTGGCGTTGGGCACCATCCTAGTCTTTGACAGCGGGGAGGAGTGCCAAGTTGTGGAGGTATGGGACGGCTATTCGTGGTGTGAACCACTTTGACAGAAAGGCATCAATCGAACGAGGGCAGTGACTATAGCACTGTCGCTCAAGTAATCTGCTGGGCGCTACTTAAACCTGGGTCTGCTAACCTAGTTCCGATAATTTATCCTCGGCGTGGGTCGGCGCTTCACCAATATTAGTCCAGCAGCCATCTTTGACTTCATCCTCAATAACAACCGACACGGCTTCCAAATTTTTTGGAGATACGTCATCTTCCAGCACCCATGGGCCAGCCTTCGCGCTAGCAGGTATCGCCATAGCTGCCGCTAATGCGAATGGTATTATTCTAAGCATAGTTTTGTCCTTCAAATGTGTTGCCCAATATGTGGGGCCGCACACTCAAAACCGCTTTTGAATAAAAGCCATTTTTGAAGTGGAGTTGCGTTTTGCTGGCCGAAAACAACAAGCCCGCGATGCCGAGGGGCTGAACGGGTAGCTGTTCAGCCCCTCTCGTGGGGGTCATCGGAAGTGGAACTTCCCGGCTTCACTTGTGAAAACAAGAAAGTCCACGTTCCGTAAACAATCAATTTATATTGTTTCTCAAATGGAAACAAAATTATTTTGGAACCGCTCTTTCGCCACACCTAATGTGTGCAGTTCCCGTGACCGCATTTAGTCAAGCCATAGCCCTCACCATCCCTGATAGGCCAATTCCTTCAAACATTCCGCAAACGAACTGTTTCCCTGAGGTTAACAGTGAAGACATACAGTGGGTCATTGTCCGCCAAAACGATCCGCGAAACGCAGTAAATTCGATCAAACCCCAATTTCGTTTTCCGCCATTTTGAACAAGCGCTAATTTGTTCCGGTAAGTTGTAATGAGTTTTGTGTTTTATCTGAGTGTTCGGGAATTTGAGCTACACACCTGGCGCTCCGCAAAAAACCCCACGCCTCCTGTCCCTCCGAAGCGGCGGCGTGGGGTTTTTATTTTCAGCGTTGACCTCTGTGAGAACAAGAGTAGAACATTTGCTATGCGCAAATGGCCACGCACAATCCCATACCACCTAAAATGCAAGCTGGAACAGCAGCAGGAATATCGCTCCAAGCCTAGTTTGCAGGATCAGTGGGCGACGGTGCTTGAATGGTTAGAGACGCACGGTGTGGAAGCGCCCGCGCATCCATTGCCCAGGGAACCGGAACTGGGTGGACCGCCCGGGCATACATAGAAACCCGCGCTGCCAATTTTACAGGGGACAAGGTGGATTGTTCCTTAGAGATGGTATTCAAATTGGGATGAAAAGCTGCCGACCGCGTTTCTGAACATTGTACTTCGCTGAAACGTCTGTTGATCGAAGTCAATGCGAAGCCCGCCAACTAGCTTACCTTTGAAAAAAGGCGAGCATTAACTTGGTTAGAACCATGCAGATCAGTTCACAGAATAAGTTCCACTCTTAGGAAGTTCAGGCAACTGAGAGGGTAAAAGATATGGAATATTTTTTGGTTATTACGGCTGTAGCCGTTTACATCACAATATTGGTTACCCTAGCGCGAGCAAAAAACCGTCGCGTGTGGGTTTGGCTATTATTTGGCTTGATTTTTCCAATCGTCGCCTTGGTTGTTCTTATCTTTGCATACCCGCTCGCAAATGACGGGGAGCATGAAAGTGGTCTTTCTTGACAAAATGCTTACATTCGCACGCCCTCAAGTGGCATCGGAGTGCTTTGCAAAACGCCTGAGCAGAATACTCTTAGGGTCTGGACTCATAACCAAAACAATACCGTTGCCGCGAGGGCGATGGCAGACAGGAAGATTATAGGGCACCTGTCATAGCGTGTCGCGACCCTGCGCCAATCCTTCAGCCGTCCGAACATGTTCTCAATCTTGTGACGGCTTCGATAAATCTTGGTGTCATGTGGGATGATGTCTTTGCGGTTACGGCGGGATGGGATGCAGGGTTTGATGCATCTTTCTTTTAATTCTTCGCGGAACCAGTCAGCGTCATAGCCGCGATCCGCTAACATCCAGTTCGCCGCAGGCAGTGAAGGTAGAAGCGCCCGTGCACCGATGTAATCGCTGACGTTCCCGGCTGTCAGGAATAGCTGGATTGGACGACCCAACGCATCGGTAACGGCATGCAGCTTGGAGTTCATCCCACCCTTGGTGCTGCCAATCAGACGGCCACGCCCCCTTTTTTAAGCCCCATACTGGAAGCTGTTCGGTGGGTCTTCAGGTGGGTCGCATCAATCATTAGCGTGCCTGTTGCATCTCCTTGAGCGGCCAATTCCGTCAGGATGCGTGCAAAGACGCCCATCTGGGACCATCGAGCCCACCGATTGTATAGCGTCTTGTGTGGCCCATAATCGGACGGAGCATCCCGCCAACGCAGGCCATTACGAATGACGTGAATGATGCCGCTGAGAACGCGGCGATCATTGACCCGCACAACACCACGAGGCTTCGGGAACAGATGTTGAATGCGTTTCAAGTGTGCTTCGTGAAGCCAGTAAAGATGCGACATGAACAATCCCCCTCTCGCTGTTGAATCACGAAGCCACAATGAATGGAATCAGCCACAGCAATGTCTGCTCAGCAAGGAACACCGGTCATCCGCCAAAAACCGTCAGATGACAGCACTGAGCCCAATCCGGAAGCACTTCGGTGCTGATGCTCGCAAATGCAGCAATCCGAGCGCCAAAATTGCTAGCCGCGTCGCAGAGAGAAAAGCGGCCGTTCGTTCACGGCGCAGCGAGATTTGCAGCATCTATTTCCGCTCTGCGGACTTGGCTGCCATTTGGATGGGCAAGGTCAGAGAGTTTTGCTCGTGACGAGTTAGTTCCGGAGATGTTCCGCGAAGAAGCTAAGCGCACCCTGAAAAACCGACAAACGTTCACCCTTGCTAGTCAACGTGGAGGCGCCCGAGGGGTAGAAATGCCCGTGTGACGGAACCCACGACAAGATGTACTGGGCGCCAATTTCATCAAGTTTGCCAAAAAGCGGAACTAGTTCCGTCTCAACGACTTCATAGTCAAATTGAGCCAAATGGAAAAGAGCTGGCGGAACCTCCGTTTTGTCCGTCAGCAACCGATCCATGTCGAACACCGACGGGTAACCAGAGTTTACGACGATTGCCGCCACATCCTCTTTCATCCCGTAGGCAACATTAACGGTCGTCACCGCCCCGGCCGAGAAGCCAAGTAACCCAATTCGCTCAGGATCAACGCCGAAGGTATCACTCTCCGCCTTGACATAGCGGATGGCTTTCCGGAGGTCTTCAGCCGCAGCGATAACCGCATTTTTCATGATCGGTACGACGGTTTCTTGGGTCACGTCTTCCAGACCCATCTGGCGCCGGATAATGTTTGCCTGAGTGATCGCAGCCTGCGATTTGAAAAACTCCACGTCGAGATCATCTTCGGTGAAGCCTTCGTAAGGAGCAATCACTGGATTGTCCGGCGCGACGCGGTACGTGATTGTGAAGCAAACGTACCCTTCAGAGGCAAATCGCTGTGCATACTGGCTCATCGTCGTGGTCTGCGCGCCAATACCGACGTAGGGAATGCGTGGATTGCCGCGGTGGAAGCTGCCTCCATAGGTCAGAATGATCGCCGGGCGCGGACCAGCCGTCTCTTCGAGTGGATGATATACGTCCATCCACAATTCCTTGACGCCTTCCTGGCCGTCGGTGAGCACTGCACCGTGGCCAAAGACCACTTCGGTCTCAACTCTGTATTGCACCACAGAGGGGGAGCCATCTGTGTAATAACTACCCTGAGCCAACGCGCAGTTACTTCCTATGAACGCAAGCACAAAGGCGAAAATCGTAAGCTTCATTTCAATGGCTCCGTGGTTTTGTTGCCGGTGACATTGGAATTCCGTAAATCATAGATGGAGCCCGCGTCAATTCTAAGCGCCGCGGCAGATGCATGGTCCGCTCTGGGCTCCGAGCTGCCTTGCGGCAATGCGGCGGGTCAAGCTGCGCCCCATTCCCTAAAGCAGACATAGCGAAAACCAAGATAATCTGGCGTTTACATCAGCTTGGCCGAATACGCCGACATTCAGCTTTCGGAAGCTGTCGATCGCACAAATCGGACTAACCGACCGCACCGAGCCCAACACAGACGTTACAATAAGCAGCTAGTCGCCTTCGCCGAAACCCGGCCCGGTTCCATCCAAAGCTGCGTCCTGAAGTGTGAACGTTTCCTGCCAGACTTGTGTGTCGACCGGTTCATGCCGTGGTTGGTTTTCTGGTGGAAAGCGCATTGGTTTTCCAGGCAACGCACCTGTCGCCGCACCGTCCCGTTTTACGAAGACGCCGTTGACGACCACATGAGGCATGCCGCGAGGAGGCAGCCCCTGGGTGCCGCTCTGATAATCCGATCCAGGACCGACAGTTTCAGGGTCGAAGATGACGATGTCTGCTGCCATACCCTCTTGCATACGACCGCGCACGTTTAGGAACTCCACCCCGGTAGCCCCCATATGATAGGCGGGCCAATAACTAAGCTGCGACAACGTAAACATGAGCGGCACGCCTTCCTCACGCGCGAGCTTGAGAACGGTCGAATGTGAACCCGAGGTGCGCGGGTGCCCGGCGAACAAGAGCGGATCGCCACGCAATCCCAAGTCTTCCGTGTACCACATGCTGTCGCTGCCCACGACCATGTTCGGCACTCGGAGCCATTGCGGCAACCACTCCTCCCTCGCGGGATTGAAGACGATCACAGTGCGACCCGGATCGTCTTCTGCGACCTGTTTGTACTCTTCAATCGTCAGGAATTGGTCCTGACTTGGGTCGTACATAATGTCTTCGTATTTGAGCCCAAGGGCAGCGATAGCGTCCGGGGTTAGCTGATCAGAGGCGATCGAGGTGGAGCCGGCTGTATAGGGGTAGTACTCGGCCCACATATTTAATCCCTTGGCGCGCGCCATCTGGAGTTTCTCTTCTATCTCCCACCAGCCATAGTCGTTGTTGTGGCTGTAGAGGAGAGGAGCATCGAGTAAGAAAGCGTTGGTGAAGACTTCCGCAAAGCCAAGCGGAGCTTCCGGGTTCGTCGCCGAGGTATGAAACCGGCCGTGTACCCCCGTGGCCCGTCCGTAGCGGGCCGCCGTGCGTTGCAACTCAAACTGTTCATAAGTGCTGATACCAACGCCCGCGTACCCAACCGTCGAACCTGCACACAGCCCCCCTTCTTGCAAGCCTTTGTCCACGATTTGCATGATCCGGTTCATCTGTTCGACGCTTGCGCGAGTAACAGACCAATCCGCAACACCGTCTTCTGAACTCGACAAAGCGCGCAATGCGAACAAGTTCGAAGCGTCGACGGGCACATCAATCTCAAGCTCGTCCATGACGACCATGCGGGCGATTTCATGCGACACGCAGGTGCCGTAGTTCATCGGCCAAGTGCTTTCTTCGCGGGAATACCAGTCGGCGATGTTGATGGCGCCAACTTCGCTGTCATAGGCTGTCGTGACACCGTCCATCATACTCATGTTGATGGCATACTTCTGACTGGAGTGTGTGTGGCTATCAATAAAACCCGGCGCCACTACATGCGCAGTGGCATCCACGGTATCTTCGCCTTCAATTGGAGCGGTCGTAATTTTGACAATCCAGCCGTCGCTGATCCCGACATTGGCAATTTGGTCAAAGCCTGTTTCAGGGTCCATGACACGGCCGTTCAGAATAACCAGATCATAGGTGTCAGCCGAAGCCCCCGTAGTCATTTCACCTTGAATTATGCAACTGGCGGTCAGGGCCATGGCGCTCCAAAATAACTTCGACATCTCAAACACTCCTCTTCTACAATTCGCTTTCGGGAGGGTGCACACCCTAGTTTTCATAGCCCGTAACAACGACGTCCATTCCCGGTCTCAACACATGCTCCGGATTTGGGAAGGCCACCAAGACCGCCGCTTCATCTGTGTCGGGGTTCAATCCTATGCTCGCCGAGATAATTCGTCCGGTATGGGGGAACTCCGTCCCATCCGGGAGTTCCAGCCGCACAGTAATTGATGCATGTATTGCCGTTTCATCTTCTCCTGACAATACGCGCTCCATAACGCGATCTATTGGAACGGGTGCGCGTACATGGATCGGATCGAGCTGTACAAGTGTGGCAACTTCCCGGCCACGATTGATATTCACATTAGCGTTTTCACGGTAGTTGGGCGATGTCATCTGCCCGCTGAACGGCGCGTAAAGCTTTTGCGCAGCTAGCAAAGATGCCGCCATGTCACTCTGCACGCGTAGTGTCTGTGCGGAAGCTTGCGCAGCTCGCAACGCGAACAAAGCTTCCTGATATTGAGCCTCTGAAACAGTTTCGCGGTCTTTCAGTTCTTGCTGCCGTGCAAAATCTTCCTGAGCTTTTTCAACTGCGACCAATGCTTCATTCAGTTGCGCTTCTGCCAAGGCAAGCTCCAACTCTTTGAAGCCAGTATCGAATTCAACCAACAAGTCACCCTTCGCAACGACTTGTCCTTCCACAAAATGCAACCGGTTGATTTTATTGCTGACTTCGGCTGAAACGTCCCATGCCCGCGCGGGTACAACAATTCCTTCAACAGTTGATGTCACCTGCGCTGCGGAAGTCGGTGGGAAAGCAAATCCCGCAGTCAATAGGATCGGAACGATCGCTAGCAAAGTTTTTGCCCGCCTGCCGAAAATCATATCTCCCCTCCAGGTACTATTCTTCTTTTTTATCACGATATTCTGTCACAGAGTTTGGAACGCAGACTTGACGTGTGTCAAACCGCCGTAGCTGCTGTCCCACCGGAAAAGTAGACCACTGCTTAAGTCTGTTTTGTCCGCATGTGAGACATTGGACGTAGGTGCAGCGAATGGCAGGTTTGGATTTCAGCCTGTTTCACGCCTTTGAATGTCAGGTTTCGGGAAAACGTGCTGCGTTGCCGCGTTAGGGTCCGAAAACAGGACGTCGTGTTGAAGCGGATTTCGCTGCAACGGCGACCGGCGGAAAAGTCCGCATAGCAGTCGTTCATTCCAGGCGATACGAAAGTCCGCTTTCTTTCTTCTTCAAGAATGTGAAGTCGGTGAACTTGAGTTCACTAATTGCAAATCAGTGGTGTCCGCGTGGATTGTTTCGCGCATGCGGTAGCAGTTCGTAGCTTTCCAGTTTCGCCATATCCAAAAAGTACTGTGGTTTCCGTCGAGGGGCGGCCCGAACTCACCTCCGTTTTGTCCGCCGGAATTTGTTAGACGGACGCCCACTTAATCCCAAGGTGCCAGACGTAGTGGTTGCATCACATCGCCGCTAAAACCAGTACCGCAAAACGAACAATCAACCGCCCAAAAATTACTTCAATTCATTGTTCATTTGTCGAACAAAACGCAGTGAAAACTGGAGAGCGGAATGGTTAAAAACGACATTTTTATCAGCGTGTTGGGAAGTATTTCTGGCTCGAAATATCCCGCGATGGGTGAGCTATGAAAGCTGAGAGCAGCGTCGACTTTGATCTTCCGCCCGACGCAATTCTAGCGGGCATAGGACTTCTGGATCGTCAGTCTCTCTGTAGTCTAATTTCAATCCTGGAAAGCGTTGATCTACTCAGCCTGATAAGGCAAACCACAGATAGCGTTGCGAAAAGCCTGCAACTGTCCGATGCGGACGATGCCCAAAGAGTTCGTGCAGCTACGGATGCATTGTATTGCTCATCGGTTTCAACGCCGACTTTGAGACATCGACTTTGGTACAGAATTTCTCAAGGTTTGTCCGTGTCATCCGAGACACCATATACCACAAAGTCGGCTCACAGGTCCTCTGCTGCAATAGCGGTACGTACTTCGGAGCGGCTTTCACCAGAACTTCAACGTCGACGTCAAAATGCTGCGCTAAATCTAGAGGCTGCTGGAATTGTCGAAAAGGCGACTGCAGCTGCAAGTTCGATAATGGAAACCGCAAGGAATGCCGTGTCAACGAGCGATCCATTACCGTTCGCAGAGATTGCGTCGGAAGAGTTCTTCGACTTCATCAGTGATGAAAACACTTTTGAAGAAATCACGAAGATTACAGACTTAGATACGAAGGAGGCGCTCGGACGAGCTCGAATGCAGGCGCAGGCTGCCGCGGCTGGTGGCGCAGGTTGGGCCGTTTTCGCTGGAGTTGTCGCGAACAGCGGGTTTGCGCCTTACATCCTGGCTGCCAAAGCGAGTGCGGTGATACCGCTTGTGAGTGGTCCGGGTCTTGTGTCCCTTCTAGCGGTAATAGTTAATCCCGCGACACTTTTGGTTGGTCTTGGTGGTCTTGCTTGGATTGGAGCTGGAAAGTCGACGAGCGCGGCGCGTAGTCAGGTGGCCGCAAGACTTTGCGCAATGCTGGCCATGCGGGGAAGCCAGGATACTGACTTCGGCGTTCAAAAATTCATCGCTGACATGCGTTCTAGCGCGAATGGAAAGTCTACTGAGTTCGAACATCTCGACAAATCCGCAAAACACCGGATGCGAAAGCGGATCGCGGAGATTGAAAGTACTCTAGGCGGTCCAATGCCAGCACCGGCTGGAACGCCGCCGAAGCCGTGGAACGAAAGTATATACTCTGCCAAAGAAAGTACAGATTACGCTGATCTCGTAGATGCGGCAGCAGTTGCCACACTGACAACAGGTCAGCTCCTTTGGCACGCGGTTGCAATGGATCGGAACGTGCTTCGTGCAGCTGACTTTTCGAGGAATATCAATCTCGACAACCCACTGGCTTTCGCTGCAAGCGCGCATGAGTTCGCGATGCGGGGCGCACAGATTTCCTTAAGGGGATACACAGCCGAAAGGCTTGTTATGGATCAGCTGGTCGCAACCGGGCACGATGTTGTGATGCCAATCAACAGCAATATGCCCGGTTTTGACTTGCTGGTCGATGGTTGTGAAATTCAGGTGAAATGCGGGGAAACACTGAGTATTCTCACCGACCACTTCGCAAAATATCCGGGCATCCCTGTTATCGCGAATAGCGAGCTCGCAAAAAGAGCATGGGAACAAGGTGAGGAATGGGCAAGCCTCGTGACGACACTACCTGGTTTCGACTTGAGTGTTGTCGAAGGAAAGGTCGCGAAGGCGCTCGACCACGCTTTGGACCTTGTTGATTTAGATGTTCTGTTTTTTGCTTTCGCTGTTGGGCTGGTTCGAGGTGGAGTGGAGGTTTGGCGCGGTGCAATTCCGTTAGAGGACCTTCCTGCTTGGATGCTGATAGACGGAGTTGCACGAGGTGGTTTGGGCCTGGCTGGCAACACCGGTGGTACTGCGATTGGTTTGCTAGCGATTGGACCTGCGGGTGCCTTAATTCTTGGTCCGGCATTCGCTTGCGCTGCGCTAATGGGAACGGGAACAGCTCGAGACAGTATAGCCAGTTTGTTTATGCGGGAGTGGCACCAAGAGCGAAAAAGGTTGGCTGCGGAGCTGCATGCATCGCTTCTTTCTGCCCTGGAAAGGAAAATCCGAACACTTTCTAAACGGCAGTCACACTTGCCTTCCAGCGTGGAAGAGGAAACGAAGGAAGTAGCCATTTGGATGCAGCGAAAGGGATGGGATGACGTAGTTTCTGCAATCGAAGAAAAGGCAGAGATATCCATACCGCCTAGCGATGAGTTTGAGACGCTTGCCCTTCTTGTGGAGGCTTCTCGCTTGGCACCGGCAGATACAAAGGTCCTAATTGCACGTGGAAGATTGGAACGGCACCTGCAGTCCAGACCGAGCCTAAATGAAGCAGTGTTTAAAAGTCGTCTGCCTCAGCTTCCCTCATACCCTTTTAGCTATCCTAAGAAGGGTTAGTCGGGCCTCGCAATCTGAACTTTTGTTCAATCGTTAAGGTCAGTGAACTCGAATTCACTTGTTTTCCACCCTGATGCTGAAGGACAGTTATTCCCGTTGTCTTTATACAATTTGAGTGAACCCAAGTTCACTGGCAACAAATGAACTCGTGGACTGCCAGTCCTTATCCAGTGAACTCGAGTTCACTTGACCGACTTGAATTAGCTCGCAATGGTCGAGCTTTGGAGACCAAGAGTAGTGCCGACTTCGAACTACCCCCCGACGCTAACTAAGCTGGTCCCACTGACGGGGCGTAGAAGCGAGAGATGAGAATGCAACGGTACAATGGACCAATGGAATAATTGCGATGAAAGGCATGATAACGGCGGTTGAGATGTCTCAGTCAGAAGGCATTGACCCTAAGGATTTTCGTAGCGCTCTGCGAGCAGCAAACTTCAAGTGGCATTCCCATAATGATCGGTGGGTCGTTCCTATCGGCAGCTCACAACATGAAGACATGCTACGCGTCTTGTCGGAGTTGACCAAGAACACATCGCAGCACGCAAGCACTGTCAGTGCTGGTTCGGTTCGTCCAAGTGCCAGGCAGGCATCAAACAGCGATGAGGCGTGGATCATAGACCTATGTGACAAGGCACTTGGAAAAAAGGCAATGCGGCAACACCGCTTCCCGTTTCTACTCGGTGATCCGGGGTCGTCGGGACGGAGAGTGCCACTTCCCGTAGATGCGTACTACCCAGACTTGGCGTTGGTGATTGAGTATCACGAAAGGCAGCATACCTCCTCTGTTACCGTCTTCGACAAACGGAAAACGGTATCCGGCGTAGGAAGAAGAGAACAGCGAAGGCTTTATGATAAGCGCCGCCAAGAGGTGCTGCCAGAGAACGGGTATGAACTGATCGTGTTCGACTACTCTGAGTTCAAGCACGATAGAAGTGGCCGCCTAATCAGGGACCCCGATGCTGAGACAATTGTCGCGAACCGTCTCAGCGGTTTTTGAATTCGCCTTAGCCACTGATTGCTCCATACACTTTGGGACTTTCTCCAATGAACTCAAGGTCATCGGACAGCCGCGATTGCCTAACTTAGAACGATCGACTAGCATCAGGTTATAAGGCGGCCCCTAAGAGCCCTTCAAATAACCGGCGAGCGACGAAGTCTTAAACGCCGAAGAGAAGCAAGAACAGCGTTGGCGATCGCCTTCAAGCCGTCCTTTCAACTTTGCTCAAACCTCGGCGCTGGCGTGGTGCCGTGCGCCTGTAGCTTTCTGTTAAAGAGGATAGAACATGCAATTTGCAATCGTTGACGGACGACGCAGCCAACCGGAACCCGGTCTAACTGGCTTATGCCCCGGCTGCAAATCGGACATGGTCGCGAGGTGCGGCCCGGTCAGGATTTGGCATTGGGCGCACAAGGGTATGCGTCACTGCGATCACTGGTGGGAGAATGAGACAGAATGGCATCGTCGATGGAAAAACAACTTCCCGAGCGATTGGCAGGAGGTCATTCATTTCAGTCCATCGAAAGAACGCCATATCTCGGATGTGAAGACCCGGTACGGTTTGGTAATTGAATTCCAACATTCGCGGCTTGATGCTCAAGAACGCGTGTCGCGCGAGGATTTCTACAAAAAGATGATTTGGGTGGTGGATGGAACCAGGCGAAAGCGCGATCACAAACGCTTCCGATCGGGGCGCGGGGATTGGCGCCGAATACGACCAAACACTCCGCTATTTGCTTCTCCTTTTCCTGAGAACTCCCTCCCGCAGGATTGGATAGACAGCAAAGTACCTGTGCTGTTCGACTTCGAAAGTTCGAACGAAAACCCTCCTGAAGTGGCTCAGCGCCTGTGGTGCCTCTTGCCGGGCAGAGCGTCCGGCCAAGCCGTGCTTTGGCGTATGGAACGAGCAGCCTTCGTCAAAGCAGCGTCAACAGGCAAACTAGACCTCAACTGGGAAGCGGGCCTGAAGCAGTCTATAGAAGCTACATTGCGCCGGCAGAATGCCCGCATCAGTATGGCACTTTCGAGGCGATCGCGCTTCTAGTTTTGCGGCAGTTTGGCGGACCGGTTCAAAGCTCTAGACCTAGGTAGGCACAGGGTTTCTTCCTAACCTCCTCCAGTGTGGCTCTCAGTCGGTTTAACTCGGCGTGTTACGAAGACAACCCCGGGGCGTATCCTGGCAAACCAGATTAATTTGCCTCATGCGACCTCTGTCGTCTCCAGTTCGCGAAGTATGCGATACACCGAGGCCCGACTTATGCCCAGCTTCCTAGCGATTTCAGTTGCTCCTGTTCGCGCTTCATGTAGATCAACAACTTCCTTTGACTTGGCCTTGGCAGTCGGCTTTCGACCTTTGTACTTCCCTGCAGCTTTTGCTTTAGCAATCCCTTCCCGCTGGCGCTCAAGCATTATTTCACGCTCAAATTCGGCGATGCCGCCGAGAATTGTAAGCATCAGCTTGCCCGTCGGCGTGCCTGTATCGATGCCCATCCCCAAGATGCGGAGCGTCGCGCCCTTGGCCGCAAGCGTATCCAAAATTTCAAGAAGGTGCGGGACCGAACGCGCCAACCGATCCAGTCTTGTGACGATCAGCGTGTCACCCTCGCGTATGAACTCCAAGGCGTCCGCCAAACGCTGTCTGGCTTTTACGTCAATAGAAGATACTTGTTCTTCGAAGACCTTATCACATCCCGCTTCTGTCAACTCTAGCATTTGAGCTTCTAAACCGGCTTTCTGGTCTACCGTTGATGTTCTTGCGTATCCGATGAGCATACAATCACTTGTTTCAATAGGATTTAAAACATAGTGACACGTAGTGTTTCAAAATTCAACAGCAACCCTATTGATACAAGCAGATATCGTGCGGTGGGTGTTTCACTAGGCCAAGCCCTATTGGAAACAACATTCTTAAAAGCGAAGCGGACGTTCATACAAAATGCAGCGAATAACTGCTTCGAGCCCAAAGTTGCCAGTGGTGCTCAGGGCACGAAGGTCTGCGATGCGCAGAAAGCGGACTTTGCAAATTTACGAAAACTGCCCAAAAGAAACTTCCTTACACCCACACCATCTGAACTTTAGCGGTTCGCTGAGTGGTTGAGAAAATCGGCCATTTCGCTCTGTGTCAGTGACCTTTTGACCGTCTGGCTGCTGAGCCCTCTGACAAGGAGTGAGGCGAAGAAAATTTATTTGACATGCAGACATTATGTTTCATGCTTTGATTAGTCTTTTCTTCGGGTTGGGAGTGCGAATGATGAAGTGGATGATGATAGCAGTCGGTCTATTGACCTCTTTCGCCACAAACTCTGTAGCCCAAACCGCTGATACCGTCTTATTGAATGGCAACATCTACACTATGGATGCATCACGGCCTGAGGCTGAAGCAGTTGCTATTATGGGAACGCAAATCTTCTACGTTGGTTCCGATGATGGAGTCCAATCCCTGATTGGAGAAGAAACAAAAGTCATCGACCTTCAGGGACAAACGGTGCTGCCGGGCTTTGTCAGCGGCCACGAACACCTTGTCGCATCAGGGTGGACGCAATTGGGTGTCCAATTGGGCTCTGGTCAATCCAAAGAGGATTATCTCACTTTAATTAAAGAGTACGCGGACGCCAATCCCGAAGAGGAGTTTATCCGTGGCATTGGATGGAATGCGACTCTGATGGGCGGTGAGTTCACGGCTGCCGATTTGGATGCGATTGTACCTGACAGACCCGTGTTCCTGCAAGATTACACCATTCATGACGCATGGCTGAACACCAAAGCTATGGAAATGGGAGGCGTGAACAAAGACACTCCCGACCCAGTTCCGGGTTTGATCTATTTTGTAAGAGATGACGAGGGTAACCCAACAGGCTACGCGAAAGAATTTGCGTGGATGGGGGCCTATGTGGAATCTGGTGCATGGCAGCCAGATACGATGATCCCAGAGAGCCAAACAGAGCTTTATGATTTGGCCGCGAGATTTGGCTACACCACCTACATCAACCAAGGATTGGTTACACCAAATATCAAGTCTCAGGCGAAACACTACGATGACACCCGAGTGGCGCTGGACATCCTGCAAGCACAAGCTGACGAAGGCACACTCAAGCTTCGTACCTTGATGATGACCCTTGTCAAAGGCGACGATTTCGATGCGGACGAGGCGGTTGCCAATACTTTGGAGCTGAAGTCTTCATTCGACAACGATGACGTTCGCGTGCTTGGAATTAAGATACACCCGGAAGGGGTTCACACAAGCCATGCATCGGTCATGCTTGAGCCGTGGCTGGACCTGCCTGAAAAAACGGCAGTGCGAGGTGTATCGGCTGCCCTAACAGATGAAATTGTCCTCAAAGCAAACGCAGCCGGACTTGACGTCTCTGTGCATGTTGATGGCTCAAAAACCGTTCGCGAAACTGTTGACTCATATGTCAACGCTCAGAAAGCTGGATACACCGAAGCCCGCAATTCGCTTCAACACTTAGCTTTTGCGCATCCAGATGATATTGAACGCATCATACAGCACAATATCCTGTCCAATATCACCCCGATTTGGGGCACGACTTGGGGCGGTGGGCTTGACGGTGCCATGGAAATTATGGGCCTCGAAAGGACCGTTTCCGAATTTCAACGCATCCGTACTTTGATGGACGCAGGCGCACCCGTCAGTATAGGCGCAGACGTTCCCAGCACCGATCCTAGCCTCATGGGTGTACTAACCTTATGCGAAGCAGCCGTTACACGGCGCGATCCGTCTAATCCGGACGATGATCGTATCTTCCCACCAGTATATCAGGCTCTCACGCTCGACCAATGTATATACGCCGCAACGCTTGGTGGTGCGTATGAAGCGAGGATGGAGGACAAGATCGGAAGCTTGGAGTTTGGCAAGTATGCCGACCTGGTTATTCTAGAAGATGACCTTTTCTCGGTGCTTCCTTCTGATATCGCGGATGTGAAGATAGTAGCCACGATGAAGGGCGGAGTATTCACACATGAAGATGGTCTTTGAAACGCGGGAATGAACGTGCCTTTGGAAAGTGGGCCAGTGCGATGAACTAGGCTGCAACGCTACTAAAATAGGAAACTTTAGAGCTCTGAAATGACAAGCAACTTGATCGCTCTGGTAGTTATTTTTTTCGCGTTCGCGGATGTGAATGCTGCTCAGGCGGAGGTTGCCCAAGGTTCACCAGAACCTGCTGCCCAAACGTCTCCTTCAGGGGCGAAGCGTTTTGACATGTCTCGGCGCGCGCATGATTTTACTTATGCTTCTAACTCCACTGTGATGGATGGATTTATTCAGAAACAAGTAGCGGATAGCTGGCTTGACTTGAAGCCAACCCTGAAGTCTCTGGAAGCCCCATTTGAAACCCTGCCGGATCCGTTGTTGAACGCAATGAGAACGCAAGTTCGTTGGCGAACGTCCGGAACCGCTACGCGCTCTGATCCTGATTTTATCAAAGAATACAATGCAGCCACAGGTGTTCTGGCGGCGAATGAAGTCGACGTAGAAAAGCTGATGCTCGAACGCCGAAAGATCATTGCGCATAACAACTCAATCGGGCGCGGTCCAAACTTAGAAAAGCTGGGTACGGCGATCAAGCTACCTGGGTACATAGTACCGCTTGCACTCAGCGGACGAGTTGTCACTGAGTTCCTATTTGTCCCGGTCGCTGGATCTTGCGTTCACACACCTTCGCAGCCGCCGAACCAGATCATTCATGTTGATTACCCCGGTGGCGTTGAATTCAAGTCGATTTTCGAAGCGTTTTGGATCGAAGGGGAACTTTTAGCAGAAAGCAGGGTTAGCGACGTTGTGTTCTACGACGGCCAGTCAAACGTGGAATCCGCTTACAAACTAAACGCGAATTTAGTTGAAGTGTTCGCGCCCTGATCTTTAGGCCCCAGTGACCCATAACTTTCGGTCTTCTGTACGCGTAGACACTAATACCGGTAGACCGTCGCATACAGACCAAGCCGAAAGTGTTGAATAGAATACGGCCCGACCCCTAATCTGGTGGGCTCTTGCGACTGCGGTCCCTTCGAAGATTTCTTCTAGGGGGTTCTCAATTTCCAAGAGCAGACCTTGATTTAACTTTGTCCAACGTTCGCTCTGCGGGATAAATTAGCCTAAGTCGCAGTGCGAAACTAACACGCAAAAAAAAACTTTCTTATGCGATACGTCTCATGGATTGGTAGGGGCGATTACATACAGAGCTTTCAATGCTTCGCTGGGCTCAATCCCCGGCAAGGCAATACGGAAAATCTCCTCCATTGAACCTTGAGCATACATCTCTGACAAAATACGATCTACAAGCAATCGAAAATCATAGTCTCCTTTCGGTATCGCTAATCCTTGCTTTTCTATCGTCAATATTTCTTGGGATAACTTGAATTTACCCTTTAGCCCGGCAGCAATGTAGTTGACTAATAAAATCGACTGATCTGCAAAATACGCATCGATTTCGCCGTCTCGCAGAGCCTTGATGCCGTCTGGGTGTGAGGCGAACCTTACCATATTTGCATCGATACTTGCCGCTTCGAAGGAATTGAGAACGGATGCCTCTGTTGTTGTGTTGCTTCTCATGCCAACCCTCTTACCCGCTAGCGCACTCATGGTGCCCTCAGCCTCGATTGGCAACAATATGGACGTGCCGTCGACATAAATTGGAATCGAAAAATCAACAACTTCGCGACGGGAAAGTGTTATGGTCGCAGCCCCACAAAGCACATCGACCTCTCCGGAGGCAATTTTGTCGAAACGATCCTTGGCGTCGACAGGAATGAACTGGACGTTTAATTCCTTTAATTCAAGTTTCTTCGCAAGCCTCTGCGCGACCTGATCGCAGATCAACGGTGACAAGCCAAACGGTCGACCTTGGTCGTTGAGGTAAGATAGTGGCGCAGCGTCTGCTCGAAAACCAAACCGGATTTCGTTGTTTTTTGTTATCCTTTCGATTGTCTGAGCGACCGCTCCGGTTGAGAAAAGAGCCGTTGCAATAAGTACAGATAGCAAGCGCATGGGTTTTCCTTCATTGTCCGGTTTCTAAAAAAGGTGACTTAAAATCTTTGGCCAACATAAAAATACAGAAAATCATCGCCGTCGTCGTTAACTGCCGCGTCTATGGAAAAATCCAGTTTGTGTTTTTTTGTTACTCGGTAGCGCAAACCAACACCACCAGCGTAGCGGAAGCCACTATCGACGGAAATACTGTTCTTTTGCACTTCGCCGCCACCAGCAAATGCGACGTATCCAAATCGCTTAGAAAGTCGTCCTCGGTATTCAGCTTGCGCTGTAAGCATTGAATTTCCATAAACATCAAACAATGGAAAACCCCTTATTTCAGAACCTAGAAGGCAACTGTCGAAGAAAGGAGTGCGGTCGCTTTTTTCGCAAGCCGTTGCTCTGAAGGCGATAGCTGATTCATTGCTAACGGGCCAAAACTTGTCGTAGCTTAGCTTCAGTCCGTAGTAGGACAGATCCCCGTTTTGAACATCGTTTGAGTAGGTCAGCGCCAGATCCACTTTGTTCCCGCTAACCGGGTAAAACGTATCGTCGCGAGTATCCCATTTCGCTACGAGGCCTACTGTCGCTATCGCAGTGTCTGAGAGTTCGGCAACTTCAGGAGGCAACGCGATACCGTCTACACCTGAAACTACGGTATTCAGATACTGCAACGATGCACCTGCGGAAAAAGTATCCGTAAACGATTAAAATGCCCATCAGAAAGTAGGCAAGTGTATGGCCCAGGATTAGTGCGTAGCTTTTTGCAATCGGACGGCTCCTTGTGAGAGCATATGCAATCGCCACGAGTAGAACTGGGTTTGCTACATCAACCAATAAAATAGGTATTCCTACCGCCCAAATACTACTCATTCCGGGCACCGAACACGCAAGTTTTTAGGTTTCCTAGACATCCTCTCATGTCCTCAACTTAGCTTTCAGAGGAGCCTAGTGGGAAGGATGATCTACTGCCCTGTGGCCCTCTATCGATTTCGGTGTGTAGCGAGGCAGCCCAATACTTGCAGCGTTCCAATAGTCTTTCGTGCAATAAACTCATCTTACGGTTCCCATCCAATTTTTACGAAAATTGGGGTTTGAGTGTGGCTGTCGACCCCCAAACATCCGGGTCGAAGTTTCACCAGATCGAGAATGTGAAATTACTAAGAGTTCGTTTTCTGCCATTGCGTCGAAAATGAGGTCGTGCCGCCAACCTGAAACTAAGACGTTCACTGTCGTGGTAACTTCGTTATCCGAAATCGTATTGCGCACGGCTTTTTTAGCTCCAAATTGTTCTCTTTTTTTGTTTAGAAGAAAAAAGAGATGCCAAATTTGAACTGTCTGTTTGGTCCGCCTGTCGGAGACTGGTTAACGTCGTAGTATCCAGCGCTCAGGTCCAGTGCCGTACCCTTCTCCTCGTTGGTTATGATAGTTTTGCCGACCGTTAGGCCCAATGGCACTAACCAGGCGTCATCACTGCTAGAGGCATTCCAATTATATGATATCACATTGTTATATCCAAAGTACCAACCTCCACCAAGGCCGTAGATCAGGATCGGCTGTAGTATAGTCGTGCTGAAGTCGCTTTCTCCCCACATATGAGCAAGAACACCACCCCAGGACAAATCTCCTGCCTGGCCAAATATCACGAAGGCCGGACCCGCGCCCCAACCCGCGCCCTGAAGCGCGTCGTCGGTGTGGGTCGGTAAAGATACTTGTAGCCCATAGCCGAGAGAAATATTGCCCGAAGGTGTCGGTGCGTAAAACGCTTGAACCGTTGAATCACCTATTCCCCATTCGAGATCGGAGTTTTGGGTGGGTTCACCTATACCGGGCGGTAGAACTGCACCCGGCGCAACACCCTGAATTGGGATAATGCCCCTTAGCACCAGGTTGGCGCCGTCAAGTGGAACTGCGTAGACTGGTTGAATCTGGAAGTTATAACTGTCTTCCTCATCCGTGCCCGTTCTGAATGCTACCGTGTTGTCAGTCATGATCGCGCGAATGTCAGCGAGGGGGTTGGCGGCTTTTCGGGCAGCTTCGCATGCTGCATCGCATCCGGCGTCTTGTGCTTGCGCAATCGTAGGCAGAAAGCTGTATGCCAGCGCACCAATAACGAGATGTGACAACTTCTTTTTCATCTTCAATTCCCCGTCCCTAGAACACTGATTTACCACAAGTCTTCTGTCTCAAGGCTGCAATGCGATCCGCCAGCGCACAAGTCCTCTATCAGGTATTAACATTCATTTTCGTTTAACTATGCCGTGTCGCTTTCAAGATATCGAACGGTTTGGATACGCAAATTGTGCAATTCTCGCTCAATTTGCTCTTCCAGTTTTGACCGTGGTTTTGGGCGAGTAAGGGCGTGGAGAACCCAGGACGGAATAGCCGTCCAATAACTTACTGCTTTCTCAGTGTATCGCTCGGCAACTCGCCATATTGTCGTTTGTAATACTCAGAGAAACGCCCAAAATCGCGAAACCCATGTTTGCTTGCCACTTGCTTGATCAAAGTGCTCTGACTGTTGCCCATCGCCAATTCGAACCGGGCGTTTTGAAGCCTTCGAAAGCGTATAAATTTTGCCGGGGAAACTCCAAGCTCTTGTCGGAAAGACAGGTATAAAAGTCTAGGGCTAACGCAAATCGCATCCGCAAGCTGTCGAGAGCTAAAAAACTGCTGGGAACTACTTATGGCTTCCAAGGCTCGTGCAACAGTCTTCCAAGTGGCGGCGCTTTTCAGGTTTGCGAAATCCTTTGACTTCTCGCTGTTTCTACAAAGCATGTCACCTAGCGAAAACATGATGTGATCTTGGAGATCATCGGGTGAAAATTGATCCCAAAGATGCGGTTGGTCAAATAAGCTGAACAGTAACTTCCGTAAACGCCGTCCAGTCGTCCCAAGCTTTGCAATTCCGTTTGTCGTATTCTGAGCCGTGTCAATTCGACAAAGTTCATGGACCCCGTAGCGGTCTAGCAGGTTGGTCTCGAAGGTCACAAAAACCGAACTAAGGCCAGCTGGTGTCAGGCTTGCATGGTCGCGACCGGAGGACGTAATCAAAACATCATCCGCTATTACAGGTAGGCCACACCAAATCTCGTTTTCGCTATTCGGGCGATAGAACGCAAAGCTTGTTGTTTCGCCGTCATGGGTCCAGTTTACATGGCAAGGATGAGATTCTTCATTTAGCATGACTTGAAGGTCCGCTACGCGAACGATCTGCAACTTGGAGTGTGTTATTCCGGGTTTGAGTTGGACGGCCTCAATGTTCCAACCACTCATTGCTGCATCAGTTTCCTGAAGAAAAGAAAACTCCTGATCCACGAGCAAGTTTTTTGTACTCATCCGATAGGCACCTCAAATCAAAGGTAGACAATTTCTGCCTCTAGCGCGAGACCAAGGTGGCAAAATCCCATTTTTTAAGAATAATTGCTCCAATCGGCCATCATTCCTCAAAGTAGCGGTGTTCCGCCGCCGGGTAAGGGAGCACTGAACCATGGGTCCGACTTATGATTCCTTGTTCATCCAATACCGCCGATACTATCAGCAGTTTTGCTCGAATACCGGATACAGGTATTGAGCGGATGAAAGCGAACGGCAGTTTGTCCGCATCTCGGGATTTGCAAAGTTTAGTTTGGAATGTCCGGTTTGGGCTGCGACCAGCCAACCATGCTTGCCGCAAAGAATGGCCGCATCGAGCCCACTTTGACCGATGCTGCTCGATGCCCCAATGACAGCAATGCGCAGACAGCGGACTTTGCAAAGTCTTGGGTACAGATCGTAATAGAAGTCTCTTTTCTCAGAACTCTGGGCCTAAGCATCGCTGGTTGGGGATTAGAAGCGCGAACAACGGATTCAGTTTCAAGGTTCAAATCCATCTCAGCGGATCGCCTAGAGACTATTGATCTTCCCCGAGTTCAGAGCGGAGCGACCAGATAGAATGATGCGGCGCGAGTGACGCCAATTTATTTCCTACCAACCCGGCGCGGGCAGGGATTGGCTCAAGGCAGTTCCAGGAAGGGTCAAGATAGGCGCAGAATACAAATGGCTGAACAGAGTTCTGGACTGTGACATAGATGATCTTCGCCGAGGTTGGGTGTGGGTGGACTAGTAGTTGAAACGCAAACCCAAGCCGGCACCTTTATCGTAGGGGCGGTCGGAACCTATACCGATTAGGAAATCAGCATAAATTGCGATGCCAGGACTGAGGTTCTTGCCAATCTGGAACTCAGCGGTCGCTGGCCAAGCATCGTTCTCCCAGTCATATGGTGCTTTGATGTCAGCCTTGGCCCAGTACCCATCGCCAAACGGTTGTAGCGCAATCAACCGCATCGCGGTTTGGTTTATGTCCGTCGGGCCATTGTATGAAGCAAAATGCTGGAGCAGTGGGATCAGCGTCAGCCCTGATTTTGTGTTTGCAAAGGCGAACCCGCCAAAAGGCGCAATTTGATCGGACCCGGTTCCGATCCCTTTTTCCGGGTCGCCAAAGTCCAGAATCCACTCCAGACCAATGGCCGACTTGATGGCCCACGTTTCGTTGAGCGGTCTCTGAGAAGGGAAATAGATCGCTTTGAGGCTCAATTTCTCGAAGTCAGTGAACCGAGTTCCAGTCACATCCGTTGAGTTGTAGTGCAACTCATATTTCAGTTTCAGATCAGGCCGCAGCATGTATGCGCCATCTATAAAGGCGTCCTGCTTGTCAGCACCGTTGCCCAAATCAAAATACTGATACCGGATGTCCGTGTTATTAACTGCGGCCAAAGGGTTTGAAGCGTTTTCATCGGCGATTGCTGGGGCCGCAACAATGCCAGTCGCCAATGCAAGGACAAGCGCTTGGATTTTCATATTGTTTCCAGAATTTTTGTTGTGGATGCCAAGCCCCACATCAAGCATATCATTATCTGATGCGGGGCTTGCATTACTCTTATCAGCTTCACCCTTTAGTCGGGCTGAATGTCCCGCTTGGCGACAAAGGCATCCACCGCTGCGACGGTTTCAGGACGAAGGTTCACGATACCTTCATAGGGACGTCCAGTCGCGGCCGGTTGATCGGGGTACATTTCCTTAAATTTCAGGTGGCGGGCAATAATGCGGTTAAACTCATGTCCAGCCCATGCTCCGATCTCGGTCGATACGCTCTGTTCTTCGCGGGGGTCGCGGAACAGGTTGTAGAACTTGGCCACGATAGCATTTTCACCTTTGGCCGGAACTTTGAGTTTGATGTGTTCCTTTACCACCTCTTTCAGCGAATTGATCGAGTAGATCAGTACATGATCCCTGCGCCCATGCGTATCGCCAATAAACATCAGGGACGTCTGATCGACACCGTCAATGATCCGGTCGCGGGGGATGGCATCCATCGCTCCGCCGATACGCGCAATTGACGTGAACAAATCAGAGATATGAATAATGTCAGATACAATCGAGTCTCCCTCGATCAAGCCGGGCAGGCGGGCGAACGCATCCACCCGAACGCCTCCTTCAGACGTATCGGCCTTGCCGCCCCGGAAGACCAGCGGCGAAAACCCACTGCCGGGGGCATATTTGGTGAAGTGACCGTTGTCGCCCATCAAAACGATCAGGGTATTGTCCCTAAGCCCCAGCGCATCGACTTCGTTCAGAATGACCCCGATCCATTCATCCAGCTCTTCCATGCTTTCAACGAATGTACCGCCGTTGGGTGTCGTGAACGCCTCTCTCGTCGTGCGCGTTGTCGACAGAGGGACAAGCGGCCAGTATTGCAGGAAGAACGGTTCATCCCGTTCTGCTAGCAGGCGCAACTGTTCCATCGCCTGTGCCTGATAGCGGATGTTCATTTCATTATATTTGTCCTGGGTCCATTTCTCACCCGGTTCCATATGGACTTCGCGGACCTCCCCGCCAATAACAGCTTCGAGGCCGGTAATCATGTGTCCCGGATCAGGGCGAAACCAATCATCCAGCGTGTATTTGGAGTTGTAGTTGTCTTCCCCTATGGCCATGGTGATTTCTTCCTTGGCTGCATCTTCGTTGAAGATGGCCAACTGGCCCTGCTGATGGATGGGGAACGCGGCGTAGTCAAAGCCCTGATAAGTAGGCCAGGATTCCTGAATGTCGCCCATGTGCCATTTGCCAACATGCGAGGTGTTGTAGCCTACGGATTTCAGAACTTCGGCAATTGTGACTTCTTCATCGGCAAGGCCAAAACCTGAAATATCGACGGCGGTATCGCCCATCCCATTGCGATACGGCTGGCGACCCGTCATGAAGGCGACCCGCGACGGTGTGCAGGACGGCTCGGTATACATGCGCGCAAACCGCATGCTTTCCTCTGCGAGCGCGTTGATATTGGGCGTCGAATACCCGCGTATCGCGTTCATCTCGGGCATACCCATGTCGCCAAAACCCATATCGTCAATAAGGATGTAGAAGATGTTTGGAGGGTTCCCTCCGTTTTTCTCACGAAAATCGGCCAGCAGTTGGTCAACCTGTGCGTCGTTCTCGACCCAAACGGCTTCGTTTTGCTGCTTCAGGACATAGTATTCCGCATCATGCACGATATTGCTGTCCTGAGCTGCCGCCGTGATAGCGGAGCCGGTAAAGACCAGCGCTGAGAGGAACAGTTTTGATTTCATGAGATACCCCTGTTTCATGATTTACTTGTTTTCAGACCTTCAAGGATCAGATGATGGCAAAAGGTTGAAAGGGAGAGTTCGCTGTCTTCAGCCTGTGAGCGCAACAACTCTTTTTCGCTTTTGGTTAGCAGCGTTACGACGCGTTCGGTTCGCGCAGTATCGTCAGGCAACGATGGGCGTCCGAACCTCTTCCCTCTCGATTTGTCTGCTTTGTCTTGCAATTGTCCAAGCCTACATATTCGAATAACATTTCATGAAAACTACCTGCGGGGCGGAATGGACGACATCAAAAAACGATCAGCCCCCAAAAAAACTTGCGCCCCAAACACACTTTTTTTGCAGGACCCTTCGCAATTCCGCGAGCTGTCCCAATGGGATGTTGAGCTACGCCAAATTGAGGAGGGAACTATGAACTCTTCGGTATCCGTTTGGGCAGGTCTTGACCTTCAAATGATTGATTTGTCGTTTGATAAGGCTGTGTACCAAACTGGTGTTTCTCGCCCTGACATTCTAGCGTTTGGCTTACCAGACAAAGGGAGTGTACGGACTTGGCTTAACGGCTCACCCTCAGACACCGCTCTGATGAATTTTGGTAGCGGAGACCCTTTTGAAGGCGTGAGCAATTCAACGCTCACAGGCCTGACCTTTGGCATCAACATCCGAAGGGCTCAACGGATCGCCGACGATTGCGGTCTTGATATCAGCACCGTGCGAAATGACGCTTTAAGATCTTTCGTTAGCGACGCTGGAAAGCTTCATTCCTTAGTCAAAAACAAAGCGCGCTTTCTAATTGGATCAGCGGCCGGACCAAGCTCTGATAGTGAAGAGAGTGATATGATCTTTGAGCTTCTGGAAATGCTGGTGGTAGGCGAAGAATGGAGTGATCGGCGAAACAGTAAAAATAGAACCCGTTTAGCACAACAAGCCGTTGAGTTCATGCGGGCCCATTTGATGGATAACGTTTCAATCGGTGAAGTATGTGCAGATATTCAGGTATCTGCATGCACTCTTCGTCGCGCGTTTCAGGAAACATATGGGGTGAGCCCCAAGCAGTTTTATCTAAGAGCCCGTCTCGGTGCTGTGCGCCATGAACTGGTGTCCTGCTCGCCAGAGGAGAGTATATCGGACATCGCAAACGCTTACGGATTTTGGCACATGGGTCAGTTCGCGCGAGACTACAGAGCACTCTTTGGACAACTGCCGACACAAACGTTGTCAGGCAAAGTGAACTGAAACAGAGCTTGGCAACAGTCTTTGGCGCAAAGTTTGTGTTAAGCAATTGTAGTTGCGGAGCCACTGTCAGAGTTCAGTGGCTAGCGACGCTGAGACCTTGGCGGTACGCGGCCTAACTTGTCCGCAACACGAGAATTGCAAAGTCGGATTTTGTAGGTCCGCTTCGGGCTGACTGCGGTCCTATGGAGCAATACTGCGGATGTCTGCAAAGTCCGCGTAGCAGCCGTTCGTATCCATTCTTTCGAACGGCAGCTTTAGAGCGCAAACATCAGCGGCGCCCACGTCAGGTTGGCGTGGAGGAAGACCGTAGTCGGCGAATGTGGCAGTGGCAGAGTTCGATTGGTCGGGCCGTTTCAGCACTGGTCTTGAGACTTATCGGCGCAAAACTGGTGTTCGAAGTAGTAAAAATTGTTGTGAACTTAAGTTCACTCGAAGGGGGTTACTTTGAATTTCGTCGAGCCGAGACCCGGAATAATGTTGCACCACCCGTACTAACTCATTGATTTGTTTAATGGCCCATGAGGGCATCGTTGCAGTGTAAATAATTGAATAATAGAGAATATTTCAACCCTCCTCGGTCCGCCACCTACCCCCATCTCTGTCAGCGCAATCCTTCTTTCCCTGTTTTCTAGCTTTTTTAGGGCGTTTGGACTATGCCATTCTTCCGGATGCGCCCTTTGTCCAGTATCTCATGCAGAAGATCCGGCACGCCCTGGGACAGCCGACGGGCGAGGGGCCGTGCCTTTGCCCCGAAGGCATTGTTTCGGTGTAGGTCAGGTGTCGCGCAGATCCGATGGTCGCTTGCTTGCTTATCAATATGTCGCGCGATGGCAGACGCTACTTCTCGCTCCAGAGCCATCGCAGGCAACCGCCAGCCTTGGGGATCGGTTCCGCCCGAGATCAACCGGTTCGAGACGTAGTAGCGGATCTGCCGTCCACGACGCCGGGTGTGCATCGGGGTTAGACGATCACCGGTCTCATCTTGCAGTTTTCCGGAGAGCAACGCGCCAGATTGCAGGGACGCTTGTTTGCGACCCCGCAGTCGCGCGCTTGCAGCCTGTAGCTTTGCCTGGACCCGTTCCCAGATCACGTCGTCGACAATGGGGTCATGCTGCCCGTCCTAGACTTTCGTCTTGTGGCGGATCTTGCCAATGTAGATCGGGTTTCGAAGCAGCGCGTAGATCTGGCCGCGCGAGAGAACGGGGTGCCGCCCTGAACACGACTGGATTTAAAGTGGTGGAGCTTGGAGCTCAGGCCCATCTCGTTGGTGCGACGCATGACCGCGTTCAGGCAGCCAAGCTTGGCGTAAAGCGTGGATATCGCCCGGACAGTGTCCGCTTCCTTTGCGTTGAGAGTGAGGCCCTGGGTCTTCGGATCTGAATGTGGGTCGTATCCCAATGGCGGTAGCCCGCCCATCCAAAGGCCCCTTTTCTTGGAAGCTGCGATTTTGTCGCGGATCCGCTCGGCCGTCACCTCCCGCTCGTACTGGACGAAGGACAAGAGCACGTTGAGCGTCAACCGGCCCATGGACGAGGCCGTGTTGAAGGCTTGTGTGGGGGAGACAAAGGAACAACCAGCCTGACGAAGACGGCAAGGGATTGGGTCAGGCGGCCGATTTTTTAAACAACCACCATCTGCACGAGACCTGTGTTGAAATAGGCCAAGAGCTGCTACGGAGCGGACTTCTCAATCGCACCCCCCCAGATATACCGCCATCGTCGTATCTGGCCCTACAAGCAACCCACCCTTCGTGCCGCTGGCTGGCGATATAGGCGGCGCAGGCCTGGTGTTGGGCGTCGAGAGAGTTGAAGTCCTGATCGAGCCCTTCGTCGGAAGACTTCCTGGTGTAGATGGCGCAGCGGATCCGAGGTTTGCCCATGGTCAGGCTGACCTCTTCAGGCCTAAGAACCGCGGCCCCGACCACCGAGCGCCGGTGATGGTCCGGGTAATAGGTGACAGTGAGGTGTAGCACTTTCCGTTCCAGAGAAAGCCGCCGTCGACAACATCGACCACATGGGCCAGGCCATTCCATTCCCGGATCAACCGACAGCCGGGCTTGAGTGCGGGGCTCGGGGGGGACAGGTCATCTAGTGCCGCCTTGGCAAGCCTGGCGACAAACCCTTTGGGCAGGCCGCCTCGCTCGCGCGCCTGCATTTCGAAGGCCGGGAACCGGCGCAGGAACGCGGTGCTGAGTCGTTTCGGGACGGGTGTGCCGAAGGCTTAATCTCAGCCAGCGATCAGCGCCCCATGGTCCATGGTCTCGATCTCTGCCACGGTATGCCTCAACGCGCATCCTCCGGACTGCTGCTGATACGGTATATGGTCTTGTCAGAGGAACTTGTCTTGAGGCGTGCAGGTCGATTGCATAGCATTTAGGAATGACCAAACCTTCCTCCTTCAAGTACTTTAAAACTAGCCCATAGATCATCCGCCTGGCGGTGATGCTGTACATCCGATTTCCGCTGTCACTCCGCAATGTTGAAGACCTACTGCACGAACGCGGGATCGATGTCAGCCACGAAACCGTCCGCTACTGGTGGAACAGGTTCGGCCCAATGTTTGCCTCTGAGATTAGACGCAAACGGGTCCAGCAACTTCGAGCCTTCTCAAAATGGAAGTGGCACGTAGACGAAGTATTCGTGAAGGCGAATGGCCGGCGACATTATCTTTGGCGTGCAGTCGATCACGAAGGTGCAGTGCTGTAGGTCGTTGTCACGAAACGCTGAAACAAAGCTGCAGCATTGAAGTTCCTCAGGAAATTGAAGAAGCGGCACTGTTGCGCTGAAGAAGTAGTTACAGATCGTTTCGCATCCTACAAGGCGGCGCTCAGAGATTTGGGTGAACTGACGGGCAGGTGGCTCAACAATCGAGTTGAAAACTCGCACCTGCCGTTCCGTCGAAGAGAAAAGACGTTGATGACTTCCTTGCAGAGTTCCTTGGGTCGGGGGCACATCGAAAGATGGTCGCATCTTTTGGCTTCTCGGCGGAAGAAGTCGATTTGGTGGCTGAAAATACCAACAAGCAGTTATCGGTTATCCGCTAACCAACGGAAGCATTGTCAGCATCGAGCCCTAAGCAGATAGTCAATCCATTGATGTTACCGCCTGTTTCGATAACCCGACAGTTGTCGTCCGGTCACGACCGACCAAGAACGAAAATACTATGGACAAAAATGCCGCGCGGGATGAAGGGAAAGTCTGTTTTTCTGAAGTTTCGAGAATTGCAGGCAAGCTTTGGTTTTAAGCAGTAAATTCTGCAAAATAGCAACAATGATGTCCAATCGAACCCTTTGGTTCTACATCAATTGGCAAAAGCTGACCTGACCTAAACTTTTTTTGAATACGTGCCAAACTGTGTCAGCATTTGTTAATAGGTAAAGTTAAAGGTTAGGACGCGTTATGTCACCAAGACTGATCGAAGATGTCGCTGGCCGTCCGTTTCTGATCAGCAAAATCGAGAAACCGGAATTTAGCCGACGTTTTGCCATCTATTGCCTCGGTAGCGCCACGCGCAACGGGGTAAACTTCGCTCGTATCTCGAATTAATACTATGGCAGATATCTCACCGGAGGGAGCCATCGCACGCGTACGCGCAGCCAAGTCAATCGGCGCGCGCGTAACTATTCGCTGTACATCGACTTCCGAGTTCAAAGCTATACAGACAGCCATTCGCGAACTCGACAGGCCGAAAAACGTTGGCGTCCGCCTGGAGCTTGAAAGGCCGAAAGCAGGAAGCCTGCAACCACGCGTATTGTTCAGGTCTTAACGCAGTTTGTTCCAACCTGATGTGTAAGCTTTGACGAATAGTGCGAAAGTACTCAATCATAAGGTGCCTGTTGGCCACTCCAAAGGCCTTTGAGTACCGCACTGTAACTAGCGGCTGGATCGTCCGCAAATCAGACCAGGACATTCCTGCGCCCAACTTCCAGTCATCGCAAAAGGTCTCATCGAAGGGTCAAAGCGTAAGTTGCTTTCTCGAAAATGTCAGGATCATCCTGCACAGTCGCGAGCAATGCGGCACCTTCCAACTTAGCGAGCACCGCTAATGCGTCAGAATGCGGATCGTCGCTTTCCGGAAATGCCCCGGTAAGTCGATCGGCCAATGCCTGAAAGAACCTTTTGGCCGCCTCCGTGACCGGCTCAGGCAGACCTCCGCTTTCGGCTGCAAGCAAACCACAAAGGCACATCTTTCCGTCCTGCCGCAGGCTTTCCGCGAATAGCGTGCGCAGGCGTCCGACCCGTGTATCCAACGGGCATTCATCCAGCGTTTCAAGGAAACGGGACGTGTAATCCCTGGCAAGTCGAGCGACCAGGTCCGCCTTGGTAGGGAAGTAATGATGTATACCTGCGCTGGTCAGCCCGGTGTCGCGTGCAACGTCTCGGAACGAAAAGCCGTTGTAGCCGCCGGTGCGGACCCGCGCCTCGGCGGCGGCAAGGATCTTCTCTTCTGATGTCATGCCATCGTCCTCGATAATTCCCTGTGCGCTGTATCCACCGCTTCAAGGGCGCCTTCGAGGAACCCTCCGTGCGACGGCGCCGTTTCAGTTCCCGCAAAGATCACCCTCTGGGAAGGAGTGAGTGCACCATACTCTGGATGGGAGGTTGGCGGTTTGAGGTCGGCAGAAGTGGCGGTTGCCGTGTCGGCGCTCCAATCCTTGAAGAATACGGCGCGAGGATCGGCTGCTTCGGGGCCAAACAGGCGACCCAGTTGCGTCACCGCGAGCGCTTCGAACCCGGATTGCCGAGCCGCGCCGGGCACGGCAAAGCCGAACAGAGCGCCCTCGGTTCCGTCCAGGGGTGAAGCGTCATGTATTTCCGCCAGCGGACCTTGATGCGAGATTGCGTCACCATTCAGGCCCGCACCCCGCCAGAATGGGGTGTTGTAGACGGCAAGGAATTTGGTATGCCCGGCCATCCAAGTTGGCACATCTGGAACGACCACCCCCATCTGCGCAGCAAGACGCGGCGGCAATGCCAAAACCACGCGGTCGGCGCGCAATGAAAACCCGTCTCCGCTCAGGGTGACGCATCCGTCTTCTTCGATCACACGCCGAACCGGGTGTTCAAGGCGCAGCTTGTCGCCAAGCCTCTGGGCGAGCGCGTCGGTTATCTGGGCGAGCCCGCCGGCAACGCGCAGCGCGCCACCCATCGTGGCCAAGTCGAGATCGCGGCGCACATTCCCCTGCGCATCTTCGAAGACCAATCGACCATCGCTATGTTGCGGAAATACCCGTAGCCCAAGCTTGTTAAGCAGGGCCAGCATTCGGTGGTTGTGTGGCCAGATCCACGAAGGGCCAAGATCATAACCGTCCTGTGAGAGAACGCGACCGCCCGCGCGGTCGCGCGTTTCCAGCAATAGCACGTCGCGTCCTTCAGGCTTCAGCATGTGCGCCAGCGCGAGGCCCGACAACCCCGCGCCGACGATGGCAATTTCTACATCTGGCTTCATGCCACGCGCTCGGCGACGTGATTTAGGTGGCCTGTCTTAACCCAAACGCGCGCCCCTTCTGCACCTGTGGTCGCCTCGAAACTCGCCCCGACGGGCAGGCGCAACCAATCCCAGCGGGACAGGGTATCGCCACCCTCGTTCAGGCTTCCATCGATCACAAAAATCTCGAGCCCGCCAGAGGCATCAAGCGTGCGTACCGTACCAGCATCCCAGTGTTCCATTGCAACAGTTTCACGCACATCTGTGTGAAGGGGTAACTTGGAAACACCTTCTTCCGTTTCAATCCAGCCCGCATTACCGGTGTCGATCTGCACCTGAGTACGGTCGGTCGGATCGAATTGGTGGAGTTTTACCAAGATCGTCGCGCCGTCCTGTGCTGCGGGTGTATGAGACGAAGTCGGCGGGTTCCGCACGTAGGAGCCAGCCGGAAAATCTCCGTCCTCGTCCTGAAAGGTGCCGTCAAGCACCAAGTATTCTTCGCCTCCGTCGTGCGTATGGGCAGAGAAGGCGCTGCCTGGCGCGAAACGGACTATGGTGGTAGCGCGAGCGACTTCCTCTCCAATCCGGTCAAGCATTTTGCGCTCAACTCCGGGCATAGGGGAAGCAACCCATTCGTTCTCGTTGAAGCGCACAAGGGTACGTTTGTTGAAGTCAGCATTCACGCGCATGGTTTGGTCTCCTTTTAGTGTCGCTGTGTACGAGCAGTTTGGTTTTGCTTACCAACTGATAGGTAAGTTGTTTGTATACGTCGCCATTGCAACAGGGATCGCGCGTTCGTGAAGCTTTGATTAAAATCCAACGACTGGCAGGTTGTTGCGCAAAGCGGTCATTGAAGAAGTTTTACGGTTGGCATCATCGAGTCCAAAGCGGATATGACCCGTTGTCTTCCTTCCTCGCAGTTTCTACGGTTCAATTTCGGGATGACGTGACGGGCAGGCGTTGTCGTACCAACTCGACAAACCATTTGACGCCCTGCGCTAACGCATCGTCGTTGAAGTCGTACTCGGGGTTGTGCAAGGGGGCGCTATCCCCGTTTCCAATATTGACAAACGCGCCTGGAGCTATCCGCAAAGCCCAGGCAAAATCCTCGGAGGCTCCCATTCGTGGGGCATCCGGGTTTGTTTTAGCGGAACCGAATACCGCTTCTGCAGCTTTCAAGGCATGCTCAGTCGCACGATCGTCGTTAACTAAGGGGATGAACACACGGTCGTACTTGATCTCAACAGAGCAGCCATGAGCATTAGCAATTCCTTCAGCGATGCGGCTCATGGTTTCTTCTATCCGCAAACTGACATTGTCATCGAAATGCCGGCAATCGCCTTCGACGATGGCTTCACTGGCGATAGCGTTCTTGATATTGTCACCCTGTATCGACGTCACTGAAACTACAGCAAGTTCAGCAGGATCAATCGCCCGAGCTACGATTGTCTGAAGCTCGCTCACAATCGAACACGCACATAAGATCGCATCCCTGCAATCGTGGGGACGCGACGCGTGCCCACCATTTCCGCGCACAACAATCCGAAAACCATCTTCCGCACCCATGAACGGTCCGGGTCGGACTTCGAACGATCCCACTGGCAAACCGGGTTTGTTGTGCAACCCGTAAATCTCGTCAAACGGTATACGCGACCCAAGTCCATCACGGATCATCGCCTTCATTCCCTGGCCCCATTCCTCGGCAGGTTGAAAAACAAACTTTACCGTACCGTCGAAACCACCTTCACTTGCCAGAATTGCTGCTGTCCCCAACAATATGGTGGTATGCCCATCATGACCGCATGCGTGCATCAGCCCCGGTTTTTCCGAAGAATAGCTTAGGTTGGTCGTTTCGTGGATTTTCAAGCAGTCCATGTCAGCGCGAAGTGCGACTGTACGGTCGCCGTTCCCAAGACGCAGCGTTGCTACAATGCCTGTGTTTCCAACGGCTGTCTCAATGTCCTCGATTCCAAACTCTCGTAGCCTCTGGGCCACGAAGCGCGCAGTTTCTTTTTCCTCGAAGCCAAACTCTGGGTTCCGATGCAAATGGTGCCGCCATTTGCGCATCGTCTTGTCGAGTTCAGTAAGAACCAAATTACTATCCATACGACCCATATTTTGTCACCTTGTGCGGGACATCAAGAGCTTTCGTCCAAAGGCGGCTCTGTCCGAAAGGCAGAGTTGGACACCTCGCAACGTTGGGTTTGCCATCCGTCTCAAATCAGCCATCTTACCAAATCTTCTGATGAATGTGGCGAGCCCAAAGCGGACCATATAAATTGGCGGTGTTGAGGGTTAGATTTGAGGCAGTAAATCAAAAAGGGGTCTAAGCGATGCATCCTACCGAAATGGTTGTCCGGCAATTCCACGAGTCATGGGACATGCGTGACCCTGATCGTGGTGCGGAGGTTATCGCCGAAGATTGTGCGTTCGAAGATGTCGCCCGCGGCGAAATGCTTCCAGGAAAAGATGCATACAAAGCCGACTACTATCGCTGGCGTGAAGCTTTCCCGGATGGGCTTTGCAAAGTGGAAAACGTCATCGTCAGCGATGATGGACAATGGGCCACGGTTGAGTTTCGCAATACGGGCACCCACACAGGAATTCTTCGATCAAGCCTAGGAGATTTTCAGCCGACAGGTAAACGAGCCGAAGTTCGATACTGTTCGGTTATGCGCGTTAAAGACGGGAAAGTTGTTGAGGGTCGCGACTATTATGACAGCGCAACTATAGCCCGGCAGCTCGGGTTGGTTCGTTAACTATAAAATAAGGCTATTGGAAAGTAGCGAAATGTGGGCTGGCATGCGATGCATTGGCTCACTTCAGCCGAAGGATCGACGCTTTGACTTTCACGTGCATGTAGTCGACGCTCGACCGGAATGCTCAAAAATCAGTTTCTAGCCCCAAGCAGATATCGATTGTCAGGACAACTCGGTTGTCCTGCTAACATCTTGGCTAAGGTGGAATGTGGATGACATTTTAGGGTTCACGAATTGCAATTTTTATGGTGGCCAACATCGTAGGCTATTCGGAAATGATGTCTCGCAACCGGAGTAAAAACATAGACGCAGTTTGTCAGCTAAACTCACAAAAACATGAACCGACCTTCGAATTGCTGGATTGTCGCCTCGCTAGGTGTGTTCGCTGAATTTCTTTGGTTGTCGGCGGAGTCGAAGCCGAGCCGTGACCCGAAAATGCAAATTCATGCGCGTTTAGGCCGTTTTCACCCCGAAGCAGCAACTACTATGCAAAAGACGGGTTTGTTCGCGTAACGGGTGATCACGAAAAATCCGTGAACGGTTGCATTGAGCCAGTACCGGAAGTGTATTGTAATTGACACTCGTCAACGTTGTTCTCAATCTACCTAGGTTGTCTTCGAGTTTTCTACCAAGCGCCGAAGTGCTGACCCGCCAACAATATGTGTCATTTTAACTCAAACTTACAATTCCAGAATTTCTGACACCTCACGAGCGAGCGAACGTATTTCGTCCGAGGCAGCTCCGGTTTTCTTAACTTCGATTGCACCCAAACCGCGGCCCAGAGCTTCTGCATAGATCACTCTGTTTGCCAGTGATGACTTCAGCTGCATTGCCTCAAGCTCGGCAACTGATTTGGCGACATGTTCACCTACCCGGGTACCAACACGTGTTCGGTTCATCACGATATGCGTTGGTTTCCCAGTCCGGTCGGCCAAATCTAAGATATCATGGGTTGCCCAGACATCAGCCTGGCTGGCTGAGACGGGCACCAGCACCAAATCCGAATCTCGCAACACCCAACGAACGTCACTGTCAGCCTTGGGCGGGGTATCAATCAAAATAACATCGACTTCGCTACCAACTCCACGAATGGCGCGTGAAATCCCGTATGATGTCGCGGTTGCGAACTGGAGGTTTGTATTTTCCCCCAGCGTCTCTTCGCGAATATCCATCCATTTGCCAAGACTGCCTTGGGGATCAGTGTCCAATAGAGCCACGCTTTTGCCTTCGGATAAATACGTGATTGCCAAGTTGGTCACTAGCGTCGTCTTGCCTGCGCCCCCCTTCTGCTGTGCTACACAGATGATACGACCGTTCATATGCTAAGCCTCCAAAGAGTTTTTCTGCGGTGCAGCATATCGTTTAGTGAATGAAAAGGCGATAGGGTCGTCGCATGAAAATTTCTGGCAGAGATTCGAAAACCGGTTGGAACGAAAGTTTACGGCAAACACTAGTTTCGTAGGCAAACAACACTCTCGATCCGTCTAAATTTCATCGGTCTCATTGTCCGCGGCTGTAATGGCAGCAAGGGCGTTTTTCAATTCGATGCGCAGCTGCTTGAAGCGATCATTTCCCATTCGTTTTGATAGTTCACGATCTATCTCTGCAAAGGCATCCATCGCCACTTTGTGCGCCCTTAGTCCCTTTTGGGACCGAACGATGATCTTTGCCCGGCGATCGCTGGGGTCCGGGAATCGGGCCAAATAGCCCAAAGCGATCATTTCATCGACGATTTCGGCCATAGCCTGTTTCGTCATATTGGCCGTGCGGGCCAGTTCGGTCAGTCGACACCCGTCCGCTGGCAAGTGAATGAAAACCGGGTTGAACGTGCGGCGGCCATCGGGAAAGGTCTCTTGGATCTTGGCTATGTGCCGATAGTCAATCCACTCGGCCATATGAAACAGCAAAAATTGAAGAGGTGGATCGCCGGGTCTGCCTTGGCGGAGCATCGCGATACCATCGGCCTGCAGCTCGGTGAGCTGTTCTTCGGAACCAGAAAAATCGGACAAGTCGTTTCCCCTTGACATATCGTCAGGTTGCCTGATTATATTTAGTCAGGCAACCTGACTAAAGGAGATTCGCGATGACACTTTCAAACGGATGCAATCACGTCACAATCGTAACAAAAGACGTAGATCGATTTATCGAGTTCTACACAACCATCTTTGAAGCCGAAGTGCGTTTGGATCTGGACGAAGGCATGCTGCGACATGCTTTGATTGATATGGGTTGCGACTTTTGCCTGCACCCGTTTCAGGTGAATTGGCAAAGCGAACATGAAGAAGGGCTTTCCGAGATTTTTGCCCGTGGGCATGTCGATCATTTTGCCCTAAACATCTCAGATGAGAGTTCGTTCGACTTGCTTCGTAAACGTCTCGTTGAATGCGGCGCCAGCGAAGGGCGCGTCCGGGATTTTGGGATAGTACAAGTTTTGTCTTTCCAAGACCCTGACGGAATGGAGTGCGAGTTGGCTCTTTGGAAGGAGGGCGAACCACTGACAATGGCCGAAAGCGAATCCGAAGCTTATGCAGCTTGAATAAGCGAAATTTTACTGGAGCAGACCATCCATTTTCACAATGGATCAACAGAAACGGCCTGCATCTGATACCCAATATCGAGTGAAGAAACGCCATCGGAAAACCCAACGGATCGCGTTGCGTCACCCCTGGTCAGTAGTCCGGAAATAACCACAGCCTCGAACAATCCATTTATCGAAAAACCTTCAGGGTAGTTGACTACTATCATCTGGTTTCGGGGCGGAGGCGGTGTGTGAACACAAGCTCCTGCAAATGGAACCAAAACAAACTCGGTAATCGTGCTGCCATCGAAGTCCAGGGGCAACACGAACCCTGGAATTTTTATGAATTGGTTCAGAAGGCTTTCATTAAGTTCGCTGCGACTAGCTTTCAATTTTTCGCCAAACGCAGCTAAATCAGCGACTTTGGCAGGACCGTCTATTCCAACACTTTCCAAGGCTGAGATCGCGAGAGTTTCTCCTTGCAGCGCTCTAGGAGATAACACTTTGCCTGCCGTTCGTGCGTTCTTGGTATGAACGAGAACCCCAACTAACCTGGCTTCATCCGCGGTTAGCCCATAATACGGGTTGTCTTTAGACGACAATCTGTCTCCGAGGTCACTCCAATCCACAGGTCGAGCAGAACCTGCGAAACCAGTCGAGGACATGAAGTTTAGAACAAACAGGGCTACCAAGATACGCATGTGCTACGCGTCAATTGGCAAACGGATTAGGTATTGTGATGTCTTCGGTCAACGGCCACTCACGGACAAGCTCTGGCTTCTTCTCAGGTGGATACCAGAGTTCAGGGTCGATCTCGTTGGCCTCAATCGTTTCATTTATCACATCATAGACTTGGTGTTTTGGAGCCGGGAACGTGATCTCGTCGCCTGTATATACTGGACGCGGAACCTGATTGGATTCTCCCGTTACCCCCTCGCGCCACCATACTTTTCCGTCACCATGCAAGTTGAAAACAACGAGATCAGGCGCTCCGAACGCAAACGCTCCTTGGTAGTGGTAGCGTACTTCGGCGACCGTTTCGTTGTTGAAAACATCATCATAGCTGTAGTGAGAGGCGACACAGACTTTAGGCTGCGTTTGCTGGCAAATATAACCTAGGCCATAAGCTGGCGTGTGCGATGTATCGATTGTGTATGCTGCCATTGCAGCTGGCATTCCAAGTGCGCGAGATGTAACGGACACTGTGGCTGTTTGAACTTCGCTGATCAACATATCCACACCTTCGCAATACTTTATGGTCAGGCTGTTCGGGCGGTTATCGCCGGTGTAGCAAAGGCTTTTGCCGTTCCAGTCCAATCTATAGCTCGTCGCACCATCTTTGGTGTGTGATGTCGGCCAATGGGTAATTTTGACGCCATTTGCTTCATAAACTGTTCCACCCTCATTCATGTAGTCGAATTCCACCACGTTGGGGTTATAGCCCTCACCAATGGGCCAGGCATTAAAGCTATCCTGGTGCCACGCTGTCATCGCCATCATGCTATCGACGAAATGCTGCGTCCCATATTGAGGTTCTGACCCGCTCGGGCCGTAAATATTCAATGGTGTGTAACCGCCTTGAATAGGGCGGAACATCGTAAAGTAAGGCAAGTCGCTTACATGATCCATATGAAGATGGGAAATGAATACGTGATTGATCGTATTGAAGGGAACGGAGAAGCTGTTGTAGTTTCTCAATGACCCAATCCCCATGTCAAAAACGAAACGATCACCATTTCCGAGTTCGACGTAGATACTCATCCCAGATTGATCCTGTGATGGGTAATATGTCGAACCCATGAAGCTTACGCGGATCTCGTTGTCCTGCAATTCCTCAGTTCCTGGGTAGTAAAGCATGGCTGCGTTAAAGTGGGACGCGGCTTCGACGTGAGGAACCATCGTTTCGCCTTCAATCCATCGGCCTTCCGGATTTCCTGCTTGGCTGAAGAATTCGATTGCTTTCTGCATCTCCGGGGTTGGCTGCTCTTGTGCCAATGCTTGGATCGGTTGAGAAAAAGTCAGAAGCCCTAAAGCACAAACTTTCTTGAAACTGTTCATGACGAGTGTCCCTCCGATCCCGTGCCAGTTTTTTGCAAGGTTAACTGAGGATATTGAAATTGCAAAACGAGCTTCAGCTACTGAGAATTCAGCAAGTAAGGCGTTCTGATGAAAAACGGAAAGACCGCATTGGGCTCAATGCGAACGTTCAGTGAATCCCGCTCAATGTCTGCCTTGCGGACAAACCGGTCACCTATGCCACGGCCGTGGTGGTCGGGTCATTGATGTTAATAGAAATCTGATGACTGGTAGCTTGGTAGCATGAGCTGTGGTGGTTAGTGTGGTACCCATTGGAAACGAACCGGTCGGGTTTTGAGCAGAGGTTATGGTGACTACAGATTTGGAAAGCGTGAATGCCGAAGTCGCGATCTTGCGTGAAAGGGAAGCGGCAATGCGCGAAATACTGCAAGCGATCAGCGCGTCGCGAACAGATTCCGGGCCTGTTTTCGAAACGATACTGAAAAATGCAGCACGTCTTTCAGGAGCGCCCTTGGCCAATCTCGTCATCCTGAACGACATGCGCAGTCATTGGACGCTGGAAGCACATTTTGGAGAGGGATTGCGTCATTTAACCGTGGGAAAGACCACGCGTCTTTTGGACAGTAAACTTGTACCCGCTGTTTCAATGCGGACAGCCTCAATCGTACAGGTTGAAGACTTGGTGGATACCGACCTTTACCGCCAAGGTGATCCCGGTCGGGTCGCAATGGTTGAAGTCGAAGGCATGCGGACCATCCTGGGTGTTCCACTTCTGCTCGATGGTGAAGCAATAGGGTGCATCACATTATTCCGACGCGAGGTGAAGGCCTTTACACAAGATGAAATTGAATTGGTGGTAACCTTTGCCGCTCAGGCGGTCATCGCCGTTGAAAATGTGCGCCAGTTCCGCGAAGTGCAAGAGCGGCTCATGCGGGAAAAGGCCAACCGCGAGATATTGGAGGTTATCAGCCTTAACCCTGACAATGAGCAACCAGTCTTCGATGCGATCATCAATCGCGCTGCCAAACTCTGTCGTGCACCGCATGCCGGACTGCTGCTTCGTGATGCTGACGACCGGCACCTTATTTTAGCGGCCGCGAATGTCGAGCAGTCTGGGTATGTGGACTTTCTTCGGGCGAATCCACATTCGATGAAGGATGAAACCTCGCTTTCGGTAGAAGCAGTTCGCTCCATGGAGGTACGCCAGTATCCAGATATCGAAGCGTTGGCGGAAGGCACCGCGATTTCAAATCAATTGAAGAACACTTGGAAACTGGAGCGTATGCGCACATTGCTATACGTTCCGCTGATCAAGGGCGACCGCGCAATTGGTGTAATAGCTCTTTATCGACTTCATGTCGAAGAATTCAGCAACGACGATATTGAGATTCTAAAGCTTTTCGCTGCCCAAGCAGTGATCGCGATTGACAATGTGAGGCAGTTCAAAGAACTCGAGAACCTGAACGCTGAATTGGGCGACCGCGTTAAATCCCAAGTCGGTGAACTTGAACGCTTGGGACGCCTTAAACGTTTTCTACCTTCTGCTGTCGCTGACGCTGTAGTGAGCGCGGGCGACGATAGCATGCTGTCCTCCCATCGTGCTCTGATCGCGACCTTGTTTTGCGATATGCGCGGCTTCACGGCGTTCTGTGAGGCCGCAGAACCCGAGGAAACCATCGAAATCCTCCAAACCTATCATCAGGAAATGAGTGAGTTGATCGACCAGTATGGCGGCGGCGTCGATCAGCGGGCCGGCGACGGCATCATGATTATTTTCAATGACCCTATCCCTTGTGATGATCCCGCGGGCTGCGCAGTGCAGCTCGCGCTGGCAATGCGTGCAAAAATGCGAGAGCTCTGCGCCAAATGGAGAAAACTGGGCCATCGATTGGGCTTTGGTGTCGGTATTTCCTTTGGCTACGCCACGGTCGGCATCGTAGGTTCGGCCGGGCGCTATGACTACACCGCTTCCGGAACATCTATCAATACTGCTGCCCGGCTATGCGACATGGCTGCGAACGATGAGATTCTGATCTCTCCACGCACTTGGGCCGCAGTTGAGGGCGCTATCCAAGCGGAAAGCCGGGGAGAGGTGGAAATGAAGGGTATCAGGGAGCCTGTAGAAGTTTTTGCGGTTGTTGCTGACTAGATTTAAATTAGACAACCAATGCCCGAGAATTTTCGGGCCAAGGAATGTCATCTTTATTGCGAACAGCCATATTGCTTCTTTTCTTTGAAGCGCACTTGCGGGGCATTCTTGGCGAAAGGCTGGTATCTTGATTGACGCAAGCAACAACCCCCAAGTACGCAAGAACTTTAGGAATAAGCGACTTCCAAATCTCCTGTTGTTATTTTGAAAGCGGCCAATCGAATAGAAAGACTAATGAATAATAACTTTATCACGCCCTAATGGGCTTGCAGTACTTGGAATGATCGGCACAATCTGTCGACATGACAAAGACGGGAAATTGGATTTTTGCATTAACCCTGATGGTGCCGCCGTATGCTCCTGCAAAAGCTTTAGAAATGAGTTGCATCCACCCTGACCGTCCTAACCAAACATACTCGGTTGCTGGTGACCAAGGTGTCTACACTTGGGATGACCACGAGGTCGAACGATCATGGAGGCTAGAGTGCAACGAGCATAAAGAAGGCTCCGCAACGTGTCACAGATCAGAGCGCTTTGGGGAAAGCGGCAGCAGCGTTATAGTTTTTCGAATGTTTCCAGACGGCAGCCTGGTCGAAAGTGGGTATTGGGCTTTGCTAAATACCAGCCGCGTTATCGTTACACCCGGTTTCGTTTGCAGCACCCACCACGAATAATCGACCCTATTTTCGTCTACTGTCTGATTTTGGCGCGGACCAAACGTTCGCTGCGGTTGTTACATCGTCTGGCCCTCGGACGACTCATAAGGTTCCGCATTGACGAGCAAGTTGCTATTTACCTATTATTTCGAGATGATTAGCGGCAAATACTTTGACGATCTATCAGTTGGTGATGTTTTTGATACCGGTGGGATTACGCTTACCGAAGGCTCTATAATCGACTTCGCACTCACGTATGACCCTCAACCATTCCACGTGAACAAAGTAGCGGCGACGGATTCGATTTTCGGTGGCGTCGTTGCAAGTGGCTTTCAAACAATAGCTCTCACCTTCCGACTGTTTCGTGACACTGGTGTGCTAACCGGCACCAACCTGGGAGGCCACGGCATGGACGAGGTGCGGTGGCTCGCACCCGTACTTCCGGGCGACACGCTTCGCGCGCGTATCACGGTCGAGTTGCTCACCCCATCTCGCTCAAAGCCAGATCGGGGAACTGTCCGGTTCCGCTATCAGACGTACAACCAGAACGACGTCGAGGTGCTTAATCTTGTCATGCACCACGTGATGGCTCGGCGGAAGACAAATGATTAAATACATACTTGGCGATAATGTTGGCGCTCTTGAACCTTGGCCGTTTGACAACCCTAAAAGTGCCTACCGTATCGTTTCTGGCAATCCATATGCGTCAGGTCGGCTTGACGCTGGTGGGCCCGGAGATACGACACGGGCCGGTATCTGGCGCTGCTCCAGGGGCGTGTTCGAATGCACAGAGCAGGGCGATGAGCTTATGACGATATTATCTGGACGATGCCAGTTGACGAACAAAATTAGCGGCGAAGTATGTGTCCTGCGAGCAGGAGAAAGTTTGTTCGTACGTGACGGAACGCGGTTGGAATGGGATATAATCGAGGAAGTGACCAAGGTTTTTTTTGGTCACAAAGTGGATGGCTATTGATTTCTTTGAATTATCCAAACTGGGAACGGAAATCACCTAAAGTTGCCGTAGTGTCATAAAGATTTTGGTGGTGAAACTGCCGTCGCCATCGTCCGACGGTTCCCCAAGATTTTGGCAAACTGGGTATGACCAAATCTCGAGATGTGAGCGTTGATTGCAGACGTCGATCAAGTGGGCATCGCGCTGATACCCCATGTAGTTTTCAGAGCTGAAAAAATCGAGCTGCTCGATTGCGCGGGAAAGGAAGAAAAAGGCCACTTAGTAGTGCCCCTCATTTCTGTGAGGACGCGTCACCGGATGTGATCCCTCAACTTCAAATAACGCTTCTACGCCTCAACGGCAGTCATTCGAGGCTTTAGGCGCTCAATTCGCGCTGTCGAAATAGGTCATTTTATTTCTTTCACCGAAGACCGTCTGACAATTTCTGCATCCAGATTTTCTCGATGCAGCGGAACGCCTGTCTCAAGGTGGTCCATGATCTGCGTGGCAACTGCCTTACCCATTTCGGCTGCGGGAAGGTTGATGGTGGTCAACGGGGGGTGTGTTTCCTTTGCCCAGTCCAGATTGTCGAACCCCATGACGGACATATCGTCAGGAACCTCTAGCCCGGCTTCTCTCAACCCAAAATAAACTCCGAGCGCCAAAACATCAGAGAAACACAATATGGCTGTAGGCCTTACCTTGCCATGTAACACCTCGCGTACCGCTACGCGGCCACCCGATACGCTGAGTTCGGTCTCGTGGAACTCCAGCTCGACTAAAGGTGTATTTACTGTTTCTGCTCCTTGACGCCGCGCCAACGTTCGGTCGCTGGTTTTCAGCGGGCCATGAAAAACTGCAATCCTTTGGTGACCAAGAGATGCCAGATAGCGGACCGCCTCGGCGGCAAGTTTGCTGTTGTCGTAGCCAATAGTTGGAATTTTGAGGTTCGGGTCCCAAACTGAGGTGAACGCGATTGGCACCTGCCTTCTTAGGAACATATCCAGCAACTCTTTGCTGTGAGCTGCACCGCTTAGGATAAATGCCTCGGCACCCATGCCAAGAAGCTTGCGGGCTGCCTTCAACTCTTCTTCGTCTTCGCCGTTTGATATGGCTAGGACCAGTGAATAGCCCCGTGTACCAAGCGCTTGTTCGATTCCGGCTATAAACTTCGCAAAGACGGAATGCTCAATTGTTGGGATAATGGCTGCGATCGTATTGGACTTGTTTGTTGAAAGTGCGCGAGCTGCGGGATTCGGGAGGTAATCCAGCCGCTCGCATGCTTCAAGTACACGCTTTCGGGTTTTAGGACTTACGCTTTTCGAACCGTTCATCACCCGAGAGATCGTGGCAATCGAAAGACCTGTTTCTTTGGCTACGTCTCTGATCCTGCCCGGCGGTTTTCTCATCTTGCTGACGCCCAGTTCCAAATTAATTTGACGAATCCTTTCAAATTATGTTCATTGAAACCGGTTACATGTCAATTTCTAAAGAATTCAAGATGCTCGCGTTAAAGTTTTACCCAAAAATGTAACCGGTTACAAAGCGGAGCTCTAGTGAAGGTACAAAGAGATATGTCTCCAACACTGCAAGAAACATGCTGAATGTTCCAGCGGATCAGCAAGTCCTAAGACGCCGGTATTCCGGGCTTAAGCAGCCAGGCACCATGCGGCTCGACATTGGTTTTGGTGAGGCCGGGACACTGCGTGTTCCAAAAGACGCCGTTGTGTCGATCACTCAAGTCGATGGTGGCGCTCGGGCATGGTTGACCGCACTTTCTGATGACGAGCCGATCTTTGGCATTTCGTCGTTGGATGTGCCGGGCGAATTGTCGGAACCATTGGAAACCGAGAGCTATGACAATCGAATGATGAGCGAGCTCGTCACTTCACGGGGCGGAAGCCTTGACACGTCGCGCGGCATCCAAATCTTCGAATCTTCGACGGAAGCAGGTGAAAATTACATCTTCAGGATGCGGCGGTCTGCCAGAGTTTTCATAATAGCTCCGGTGACGCCGGGTTTTATTGAAACCGGTGGTGGTGGCGCATTTCGTGTCGAGGTCAAACTGCCCGAAAACCAAATTGAAAGAGCATCTCTGCCGGAACCACTTGGTAAAATCGTCGATGAATGGCGGGTCACACGAGGTACGGCAAGAGCGTATTCTGTCAATAAAGGGCAGTTCATACAGGTGATCGATGTTGAGGGCCAGCAATGTTCCGACTTTATGGCGATGAGAGCTGATACGCTTGATGCCGGTATAGAACGATATATCGACTCGACAGTCTCTCGAACCATGGCCCGCAGCGCTTATCCGCTTCCGGGTTTGCACGACAAATTCTTCGATCAGGATATCAAGCCACTTCTGGCGGTTAGGCAGGACACCGTCGGGCGGCATGACACGTTTGCGCTTGCGTGTACTGCGCGCGGGTACGAAGAGCGTGGTTTTCCGGGACACCTGAATTGTTCAGACAACATTAGCGACGCTTTCGAGCCCTTCGGTATAGGGCGTAGACGAGCATGGCCGGCAATAAACTTCTTCTTCAACTCGTGGATTGACTGGGCAGATAACGCGATCGCCAGTGACGAAGCATGGTCACGCCCTGGCGACTACGTTGCGATGCAAGCCCTGACTGATCTCGTCTGCGTTTCGACGGCGTGTCCGGACGATGTCGACCCCATCAACGGGTGGAACCCAACCGACGTGCACGTTCGAGTTTATGAGGAAAACAGCACGATCACGCACTCTGTTGCTTGGCGTGCCAACCCCGAGGACGCAGTGAAAAAGACAGCACATTCCGCGTTTCATCCACGGACGTCGAAGCTGACGTCGTCTTTTCACGTCTCTCGCGATCTTTGGATGCCAACGCAATACGACGCCACCGGCGCAGTTGAAGAATACTGGGCCTGCAAACGCGCAGCGACTCTTCAGGATATGTCAGGTTTGCGCAAGTTCGACATAGTAGGGCCAGACGCACTTGACCTTTTGCAAGCATGCCTGACGCGAGATGTATCAAAGCTGTCGGTTCATCGCGGATGCTATGCCCTGATGTGCGACGAGCGCGGATCAGTATTGGATGACGGTACACTTTTCCGGCTTGAGGACACCGCCTTTCGCTGGTGCTGTGGGTCGGACAATTCCGCTTTGCACCTGCGGGAGAAAGCAAAACACCTGGGTTTGAATGCGCGCGTTCTCTCACCCGGTGATCGCATGGTGAATCTTGCCATTCAGGGGCCGAAATCCCGCGATATCCTAAAGGATATCGTCTTTACCCAACCTTCACGCCCTTCGCTCGAGAATCTCAAATGGTTCGGTTTCACGGTAGCGCGGCTTCGTGACCGTGACGGGCCGATGTTCATGCTTTGCCGGACGGGATTCACCGGAGAGCTTGGCTATGAGCTGTTTTGCGACCGAAACGACGCTGTAGAGATTTGGGACGGATTAATGGAAGCCGGTTCGCCGCACGGGTTGGTCCCGATGGGCGGGCAGGCCCTTGAAATGCTCCGCATAGAAGCCGGCCTGATGATCGCGGGTGCCGAGTTTGGGCCCGATGCCGACGCGATGGAATCCGGGCTAGGCTTTGCGGTGGACTTCAAGAAGCCCGAATTTATTGGTCGCGCTGCGCTGGAACGGAATGCCGGCGCCGTGCGGCGAAAGCTTGTCGGACTTCACCTTACGGGTAATGAACCACCTTTGCATGGCGATGCCGTTTTCATCGGGCGAGAGCAGGTTGGCATAATAACCAGTGGTTGTTTCTCTCCCCAGTTAGGGCATGCCATCGCGATGGCACGGGTGGCTGTTGAAACTGCCGACATCGGAACGGAGTTGGAGGTCGGGAAGCTTGACGGTCACATGAAACGGCTACCGGCGCAGGTCGTCGACATCCCGTTTCTTGATCCCAAACGAGAAAAGGCGCGCGCGTGAACAACATGAAAAATGAAGGCGTGGTCGTCACGCGGAATGTCTGGAAAATCTTTGGCGACCGGGCAGCAGAGGCTATGGAAGCGGTGCGCCGGGAAAACCTTTCGAAAGCCGAAGTGCTAGAGCGATATCAGGCCGTTGTCGGTGTGAAAGATGTCTCAATCTCGGTCGGAGAAGGAGAGATTTTCTGCATAATGGGCCTTTCAGGTTCGGGCAAATCAACTCTCGTCCGGCACATAAACCGGCTTATCGAACCAACCGGCGGCGAGATACTGATAAACGGTGTGAACGTCGGTGAGCTTGACGCAGAACAGCTTCGAATCCTGCGTGCCGACAAGATCGGAATGGTGTTCCAGAACATGGCGCTTCTGCCGCATCGTACCGTGCGCGACAACGTGGCTTTTGCGCTTGAGCTGCGAAATGTTGATGCCTTCACCCGCGCACAGCATGCAGAACGGGTCATCGAGCTTGTGCATCTCGAAGGCTACGGCGATCGCCTTCCAAGCGAGCTGTCAGGCGGAATGCAGCAACGAGTAGGGTTAGCCCACGCCATGGCTGCGGACCCGGATATCCTTTTAATGGATGAGCCGTTCAGCGCGCTGGACCCGCTGATCCGGCGCGGTCTGCAGGACGAATTCCTCGAACTGTCAAAGACGATGAAAAAGACCACGCTTTTTATCACTCACGATCTGGACGAAGCGATCCGCATGGGCAGCCGTATTGCCATCATGAAAGATGGCGAGATTGTACAGACCGGATCTCCTGAAGAGATCGTGACCAAACCAGCGGATGACTATGTCGCTGACTTCGTGGCTGGAATCTCAAAATTGAAGTTGGTTTTCGCCCATACAGTGATGCAACCGGTCGCAGCATACGAGACGAATGGGCGGGAACTGCCACCCGTATCGGATTGTCCAACAGCCGGGCCCGAAGACAACCTTGATATTTTGGTGTCGCTGGCCGTCGATCAGGAAAACCCAATCATCATCATGGACGATAGCAAGCCAGTAGGCGTTGTCACGAAGGACTCGCTTTTGCACGGAATTAAGGGAGAGGTCTAAGATTATGGCAACCGAACAGGAGCTTCGCAAACCCTTCCTGGAATTTGCCGGCCCAAACGGCGCGTACTATGCCGACACCTTTTTGAAAATCCAAAAAAACGTGTTGGGCCGCTGGCACGTCAACAAAGCAGCAATGCTTGGAAGCTTTGTCTGGGCCGCTTTGCGTGGCAATTGGTTGCTTTTCGTCATCGGTTTCGTAATCGACCTGATCGTCGCGGTTAACCTGGCGCTTGTCTTTAAATACTCCAAAGCCGCCGCAGACAACGCAGACAAGGACTTTCTGGTTGAACGTTACGAAGGCTGGAGCCAATCCAGCCTGATCGGCGCAATTCTGGTCTTTTTCCTAGGCCGGTTGCTATTTGGTTGGATAGCTGACCGTTTTTATGCACGGCAGTATGAGCGCTGGCGGGTCGATCACACTGTCAACAATGGCGTTGAAAAAAGCCGCCTTGTCCTTGCTGGCCTGATCGTGCTGTTGGTCGTGCCGCTAATGCTCTAGCGTTCAACCCAGTTCGCGCCGGATGAACGGACCTGTATCAAGCAAACCCGCGCCATCGCTGGGGGAGAAGAGGTTAGCTTCAAGAACAAATTCGATTGCGCTGTGATTGGCGAATTCCCGACGCTTCTTTGGATAGAACGACCAGATAAGATCACCTTTCCACGCGACGAAAACGGAGATCGTATCGTTCTGCGCGAACCAGCACGCGAAGACGCACCACCGATCAACTTGAACACCTATGTCAGTCAGATAATCGACGACGGCATCGCATATTTGACCATTTTTTACGGTTTCCTTTTTGACGGTATCACCAAGTTTCTGCGCGGTATGCTCAGCGCGATTTCTTCGGTCACTGTCGGTACGCCCTGGCCGATCACCATGGGTGTGCTCCTTTGGATGGCTTACAAGATGGCCGGTCTGCGGGTAACAATTTTCGTGGCTGCATCACTTGTCTATCTGGCTTTATTTGGGTTCTGGCAGACGGCGATGGATACACTGTCACTGGTTCTTGCGGCATCGATCATCTGCGTCGTCGTGGGTCTGCCGCTTGGTATTTGGGTCGGCAAATCTCAAAGAGGCCACGCGATCATGACGCCCATACTTGATGTGATGCAAACAATTCCATCCTTCGTCTATTTGCTTCCGGCCATCGCATTCTTTTCCATTGGCAAGCCTCCTGGAATTCTAGCAACTGTCATATTCGCGATGCCACCCATGGTGCGCCTGACTGCGCTTGGCATCCGGCAAGTTGGCGAAAGCACGAAGGAGGCCGCGCTGGCCTTTGGGGCTAACCCCAGACAGCTTTTAACGAAAGTCGAGTTGCCGCTGGCATTGCCCTCTATCATGACCGGCATCAACCAAGTGGTGATGATGTCTTTGTCAATGGTGGTGGTCGCTGCTCTGATTGGTGCGGGCGGCATGGGCTACATCGTTACCGAGGCGCTTGAGAACACTGAAACCGGCCGGGGCATTCTGGCTGGCGTTGGAATTGCCCTACTCGCGATGATGATCGACCGGGTGGTGCAAAAGGCGAATACAACTCGCCAGTAAACCGCGCCCAATGCGCGACATATCGAAAGGGAGAAGCATGAAACCAATGACAAACCTTGTCGCCGCCGTGGCGCTCTGCACAGCCGGAGGAGCCTCGGCGCAAGAGACAGTCAAGATTGGCGATTTAACCTGGACTGGTGCAACCGCAATCGGCCATGTCATCCAAGCCGTAATCGAGGGGCCTCTTGGCAGCGAGGCCGAGATTGTCGAAGGTCTTAGTGACGGCTCGGTCATCGCTGCTGGTATGGACAAGGGCGACGGCTCGGTTGACGTTTATACTGATCTATGGATGCCAAACCGTCAGGGTATCTGGGACCAGTACGTCGACGGCGCGAAAACAGTTGGTGTAAACCTACCCTACCTTGGAACGCAGATGATGTATGTGCCGTCGTACCTTGCTGACCAGGTTGCTACGGTCGATGACCTCAAAAAGCCCGAGATTGCCGCGATGTTCGATAAGGATGGTAACGGGAAGGGCGAGTACTGGGCCGGAGATGCCGGTTGGAAATCCACCCGCATGTGGCAGGTGAAGTTTAAGGACTATGGCCTTGACGAGCTGTGGGAGCCGGAAATCTTGCCTGATGCGACTTTCAAGGCTCAGTTAAAGACCGCAATCCAACGCGAACAGCCGATCCTGTTTTACTACTGGACCCCAGAATGGGTGCACGCGGCTTACGAAATTTCACCTATCGGAGAACCCGAGCGCTACGAGGGCTGCGAAGACCACAATCTCGATGCCGAAGACTGGCTGGAGACGTCAAAGTTTGACTGCGCGAGTTCAGACGCGATGATCTATGTTGCGTATTCCAAGTCGCTTGAAGAACGGAACCCCCCGGTCGCAAAGTTCCTCAGCCAAATGCAGCTTGATCCCGCTGTCGTAAACCAGTGGATCCTGCAAATCGGTCGTGATGAAGAAGATCCAAGGGATGTCGCCGAAAACTGGGTGGCCGAAAATATGGATGTCGTGAACGGCTGGATCAATTAATAGTGTTAAACAGGCTCGGCGCAGTTGCGTTTCTGCGTCGAGTTTACTTTACAACAACAGTCTATGTTGAAGCTAGACGGCGTCATCTCCGGCTCGGTGGTCTTTTTGATTTCGTGTAAATAATGAAACTGGTCAGTTTCACATAAGAACAGATGCGTAGTTAGCGGCAGACGCTCTTTGAAGGCCATAGGCAAGCAAAACTGCCAGGACGCATATTGGTCCCACTATTTCAACAACAGCTTTGAAAGATATCGGAGATAAAAGCCCAATCGAGAAAGGCTTCGCTAGAAGCCCTTCTGATGGGAACTGTTTCCATTTGCCTAGACTTACCATCTTCAACTCGTAAAAAATAACAACTGGCTAAAATTATCATCCATCACCCAAGCTGCATAATTTTATCGCAGTTTTCATGACAAATTCGCTTTATTGAACAACGACAGTGTACATTCGCAGCGGCAAACGGTGCATTGTTGACCCAATCACGTCTGCAGAACGCGGTTTCACCGACGTTTCCTCGTTGAGCGCTTCATAGGAAGGCAGAAATCGGTTCGGCCCCACATCAATGGACTCAAAGGCCGTCGAAACATAAAATGGCGATACAGGATCTTGTCCGGGGGAATCCGGAAGATGACAGACGACCAAGTTCAACGAAGGCTCACGACAATACTTGCAGCTGACGCAGTTGGTTTCAGCCGTCTAATGGATGCGGACGAGGAAGCGACCCTTCGAACGCTTAGGGATCACCGCGAGATTATCGATTTTTTAGTTTCTAGCCACAATGGGCGCGTGTTTGGATCGGCTGGCGACAGCGTGATAGTTGAGTTCCCAAGTCCGGTAGAGGCAGTACGCTGCGCTGTTGAAATCCAAAGCGGCATTCAGAAGAGCAACTCCGGCTTTCCGGAAGAACGCGTCATGCGTTTTCGTATTGGCATAAATCTGGGTGACGTGATGGTGGAAGGTGAAAACCTTTTAGGCGATGCCGTAAACATCGCGTCGCGGCTCGAAGCACTAGCTGATGCCGGGGGTATTTTGATCTCCGGGACGATATACGACCAGATTGCCGGAAAAATTACGAATACAGTGGAGTTTGACGGGGAGAAAACTCTTAAGAATATCGAAGGCCACATACGTACCTACCGCGTGTCCGTCGAAGAGACGAATGGGGAAACGTCTCAGAGAAATTCAACCGGCCTTGAATTTGACCCGCCAGAGCGACCTTGCATCGCGATTATCCCTTTCAAATTCATGGGGTCCGAACCAAACAAAGACTATCTGGCGGATGGCCTCAGATTCGGTATTTCGGCTACATTGACGCAGCTTTCGGGGCTCTTTCTGGTTCACGCGCCGGCCCTGAATTCTTATCGTGGAAAGGACGTGTCTGCGCCAACGGTGGGTGCCGAGTTTGGTGCACGCTACATCCTAGAGGGTGCTGTTCAGCAGGCCGGGAACCGTATTCGGGTCACGGTTCAACTCACTGATGTCGAAATAGGGCAAACGATTTTCGCACAACGCTATGATCAAGTTCTTGATGACATTTTTCAGGTTCAGGATGAAATCACCCGTCAGATTATCTCTGCGCTTAACATTGAACTGGCGACAAACGAACGGAACCGAATTTGGTTCGGGAAACTCAACAGTCCGGAAGCGGTGGAGTACTATTACCGAGGCGCAAGCCACTTCTATGAATTGAACCGGGAAGACAATGCAATTGCTCGTGGTTTGTTTGAAGAACTATACCGCGTTCAGCCGGACTCGGTCGTCGGTCCGAGCTACGTTTCGGTTACACACTGGATGGACGGTTTCTTTTTCTGGACCGACCCCGGGGCCAGATCCATGAAATTGGCGGCCAGTTGGGCGCAAAAAGCAATGGAATACGAAGACAATAATGGTATTGGCCATGCCGTATTTGGACATCTGCTGCTGCTTGAAGGCAGGTATGAAGAGGCTTTGGCGCTGTGTAAAACCGGAGCAAGGCTTCGGGCCAGCTGCCCTTTGGCTCACGCTTTGCATGGGCTTGTGTTGAACTACTGCGGTGACGCGCATTCAGCGGTTCAGAGTGTGAAAGAAGCCCTTAATCTTGAGAAAGTGTATCCTGCATGGCTGATTGACATTCTCGCTGCCGCTTACCGGGACTGCGGGGATGTTGCGCTTTCGATTCCGGCGGCAAAAGAGTCATTGAGGATAAATCCTAGGAACAATGACGCTCGCGTCATTCTCTGCAGCGATTATGGGCTAGCATCGGATCGGGACGCGGCACGGCGAATTGCCGATGAAGTCATCACGATTGATCCTACGTTTCGTTTGTCCGACTATGCCAAGAGCCAGCCGTATAAGGATCCGGCAGCGCTCGACCGTGTGATGAACGTGCTTCGAGATGCCGGGCTTCCGGACTAAGCGAATGGCCTCGTGTTTTGGGTCCTAGTCAGTGGGTCGGCAGTCCGCGCAACTGGGTTTCCGAACGAAATACCCAGTGTCGCTACGCATTGGCAGCGTTCGTCCAATTACCCTAGTTAACGTGTTCGCTCTGGGTCACAGCAGCCACCGACCGAATACATTTGACTTATCGGCTTGCAGAAAGCGCAGTCATACGGAGGCATGCTTCATGTGGTTGCGTTCTGATCAGTTCACGAAGTGCAGCCTGTTAAACTCACCACGCCAGGCGGAGACCTCAGGCAGAATTTGCTCTGCGTTCAGGCCTCGCTTGATCAAATAAGCTAAACGCTCTGCATCATCCGAAGTCATACCCCAGCGAACCAATTCGGGTGTACCGATCCGAAGACCGTTCATATCGCCCTCAACGGGTTTCGTGGGCAATCCGATACCGCATGCGAGGAATCCGCTTTTTCGCAACTGTTTGGATGCCGTCTGACCGCCGCCGAAAGGTGATGCCAAAACTGCAAATTGGTGCGAGTTGGTAAAGCCATTTGTCCCGGCGAAAACTGGTACGCCATGCGCATCAAGTGCTTTGGCAAGTGATTTAGACATTGCGATCATCTCGTTTGCGTAGGCCTGCCCAAAGTCTTTCCAATCCAGCATGGTTACCGCAAGCGCGGCTGTTTTGGCGGCATCGAAATTGGCTGTCATACCCGGGAAGGCAATGGCATCCAGCGCTTTCGCTATTTCGGCGTCATTGGATACGATCAGTCCACCAGCCGGACCACCAAGGCTCTTGTAGGTGCTCATCGTCATGAAGTGGGCACCTTCGTTCAATGGGTTGGACCACGCGCGCCCAGCAATGATGCCGCACTGATGGGCGGCATCGAACATGACCTTGGCGCCGGTGTCATCCGCAATTGCGCGCACTTCGGCCACTGGATGTTCAAAAAGGTTCAAACTACCGCCAATCGTGATCAATTTGGGTCGCTCGGCTCTGGCCAGGTCACGCAAATGGTCCAGATCAACGGTGTAGCCATCAGCGTTGACCGGAGCCTCGATGGTGCGCAAACCAAATAGCCCAGCACAGCCGGACGAATGATGGGTCACATGCCCACCGATTGATGCGGGCGGAGCAATAATAGTGTCACCGGGTTGGCAAGTCGCCATAAAGCCATACAAGTTGGCAATTGCACCTGAGGGCACTCGAACTTCGGCAAACTGGGCATCAAAAACCTCGGCGCAAAGCTCAGCTGCGATGACTTCGATTTCTTCAATCGCTTCCAAACCCATTTCATATTTGTCACCGGGGTAGCCCAACGAAGGCCGTGACCCAATTCCCGATGACAAAAGCGCCTCGGCCTTGGGGTTCATCACATTCGTTGCCGGGTTGAGGTTAAAGCACTCTTGTTCGTGAATGCGGAGGTTTTCTTCTGCCAGATGCGCAAGCCGGGCCAAAAGATCGCCCGACGTTGTCGACGCGGACTTTGTAGCGATGTCCTGAATCAAGGTTTCGCTTGCGGCAGGCACCCAATCTCTTTGTGCAAGTGTCATCTGACGTTCTCCTGTTTTTCCCACATTGACGGCTGTCGCGTGACATCGCAAAGCAGATTTGCTATTTCTTGGCGTAGAAAAACTATGGCTAGTAAGATGAGCGTTGCTCCGAAACGCCCCAAGGGGCCTCCTCTGAACGCAATGCGCGCCTTTGAGGCAGCGGCGCGTCATGTCAGCTTTGTTGCAGCGGCCGAAGAGTTGAACGTCACACCAGGGGCGATCTCTCAACATGTCAAAGCCTTGGAGGGTTGGGCTGGAACGCCGCTATTCCGCCGTAATGCCCAAGGAGTTGAACTCACGCGAGAAGGGCAGTTGCTTATTGCTGACTTTAACGAGGCGTTTGATCGCTTGGCCGATGCCGCACGAGCTTTGCGGAACCTCCAGCCCAAGGCGGAATTTCACATCGCAGCTCTGCCCGCAGTTGCTCAACTTTGGCTACCCAAACGGCTTCGCCGGATAAGAGCGCAACTTCCGAACATCAATTTTTCTGTCACCGCATTGGAAACACCACCAAGCCTCTCGCGCGAACTTTTCGACCTGTCGATATTCTTTGCTTTGCCTGACGGGTCACCAAATCAAATTGTCGTCTGTGAAGATGAGATTACCCCAGTTTGCGCGCCTACAGTTTTGTTGCGCGCGCAACGCCCAAATGGTTTTCAAGATGTTCCACTGCTACACGATCAGACTTGGAAAGGTGATTGGCCCAAGTGGTTGCAAAGCAATGGTTTTCATATGCGCGACGAAAATAGCGGCCCTCAGTTTTCGCTCTATAGCCTCGCGGTCGAAGAGGCAAAGGCGGGCGCCGGCATTTTGATGGGGCACTTGTGTTTGATCGAAGATGACATTGCATCAGGGTCACTGACAGCGGTAAATACGCAATCCTGCCCAACAGGTCTTTCTCTTGTAATCCAGTTGCCGCGGCAGTCACGACGAAGGCCCGAAACTGATCGGGTCGTTTCTCTGTTATCAAGTTGAGCGAGAGAACGATACAGCCTATCGGCCAGTACTTGGCATTTCCGTTCTTTCAGGTGCGATGACAAGATCAGTCCAGCCCAATGCCGTTTAGAAGATCGACCCCATGAAAATCGATACTTAAGTCAATTCAGTTCCGCTAAACCAAGTAGACTTGCCCACCCGACCGCTGCGAGAAGAGAGCTACCCAACCAGACTTTCAGACTCTCTGCTTAGGCGGCATTGCCAACTTAAAAAACCAAGTAGGAGGCGTTTGGGAACAGTTTGGCCGCTCAGCGCGCTGTGTCCGCTACTGGAAATTTGAATAAAATGCGACGCTAAACCGATGAAAATTGGAGCTGAATCGAAGTCCAGTGTTGGCCTTCGTTAGTCAAGCGGTTAATTTCGACAGAGATTCATGCCGTGCGTCCGGCACGACCTGAGGCAATTGGGGGCAGCATGATCGGGATAGGGGGAACGCAGATGGCATCGTCTCGACTGAACAGAGGGTTGCTTATTGTTGCTCTGTTCGCCTTGTTACCGGGGTGCAGTAGCAAGGCCCAAGATCAGAGCAACTTGGCTGAAACCAGTTCACAAACCAACGCTACTACAAGGAACTCTGCGAATGCTTTGGCTGGGATCGATCCTGCCACCTACGCTGGCGATTTCCAGATAAAGCTGAGCAAAGAGGTACCTCTGCGTGACATTCCAGTGCCCTTCACTGTCTATGGTGGTCTCGAAGAATCCAGTCCTACCAGATTGCGTTTGAAGGCCTTCATGGATTTGCGTGGATTGCAGGACAAGGCACCCGAAATACTGAAGGGCCCATTGGAAGAGACCTGTAAACGCCAAATTTACCTCGAAATTCAAGATGTCACCGCCAAGGGTGACACTGTGCAGGTCAAAGGTTCTGCCCGCGCCCAATTTTCAACGTGCAACCGTCGCGAGGAACCGGGATGGCGCTATTTCGGTGCAACCGTGGATGCAGTCGCGATCGGCAAGGCAGAGGTTAAAGGCCAATGCCTGACATTCAGCATCGAAGATATTGACCTTGATCCGCGCGGCTTGATCGGCGGTATTTCCAATCTTTTCGGTTTGACTGAACGTATCAATAACGCGGTCCTGGAAAAGGGTGGCGAATTTTTGGCCGAAAACCCTGTCTGTCCGCCGTTACCCGAAGAATTTTCGGTTCTCGATCCGAATTACGAGTCGGGCGGTACTCGCGAAATTGCTCCTGGCGGGATGGGCGCAGCTATTGTTGGATCTGCCGATGTCAGTGCCGATACGATAGTTAAGTTGCTTGGAGAGCTCAAAGAGCTTGGTGTATTGGAGTTTGCTGAATGAGACTTTGGTTTGTCGTTCCGGTCTTGGTGACTCTCGTATTTGGTGCAGGCGCATCGAGCGCGCAGCAGGTGAATTTTGTCTTTGATGCTTCAGTTCCAGTGCGGGAAACGGAACTGCCATATAAACTTGATCTGGGCTTAAGTGCGGTAGGCCCGACAAGGGTAGGGGTGGATGCTCTTCTCGATCTTCGTGAAATCCAAAAGATTGTACCGGAGCGCTTGGCCGATAACGCAATAATCGACAATTGCGGCCTGCAGGTAAGGCTGGATGGTCTAAGCTTTTTGGCTGAAGGCGATGCAATTGATTTAGATGGGGACGTCACCATAACAATCTTCGAATGCAGCCGCACCGGTGACCGAGACTTTCAGCGAGGCGAAGAGAAAAACGCATTGTCAGCAAACATGTCCACTGCCGCAACCGTCGAATTGCGGGATAACTGCGCCTATTTCAAGCTTCTTGATCTTACTCTCGCGGCCCCCGAGTTAAATCGCGAGCAGGTTCTGGAGGAAGATACGCTTGAGTCGGTTAAGGAACTGATGTTGGCAGCAGTTGATCTTGTTTTGAATGAAAGCCCGCTTTGCCCGGAGCTTCCACCAGAACTTGCGTCGTTGGATCCGACTTACGACAAAGGTGGCCCGCGAGAGATCGGTGATGGTGGCCTTGGTGTTGTTCTTGAAGGATCCGTGGATGTGAGCCCTTCAACAATTCTGGACATTCTTACGGTTCTTCAACGTCAGGAGTTGATTCCGCCGGCACCTTAGCGGCTTTTAATGTACGCTGGGATGTCCGACTAAAAGCTGCTTTCAAGTATAAGGGCCAAACTTGGCCTTCGGCAGGATGTTTGTCAGACAACGATTTTCTTGCACTGAGCACGTTCTTCCAGCACGTTCAAATTCAGTTAGGGAGCGGCGGCATATGCGGGATAACAAAGAAGAAAGTCTCGATCCGGATGAATGGGAGTTTAGCCGTGCTCTTGCCCACAAAATGGTGGACGAGGCCATCGACCACTTAGCGCGTGTCCGAGAACGCCCTGTATGGCAGGCCATGCCAGAAGAAGTCAGGGCCACTTTCCAAGATGAGTTGCCGCTCAACCCCAGCCCTTTGGAAACTGTTTACAAGGAATATAAGGAGACTGTGCGCTCTTACCCAATGGGCAATATTCACCCTCGTTTTTGGGGTTGGTACATGGGGTCCAGCAACTTCACAGGGGCTTTAGGTGATTTTCTTGCGGCTGTTGAGGGCACCAATCTTGGAGGCGGAAATACCGGCGCCGCCCAGGTTGAGCAGCAAGTCTTAGATTGGCTAAAAGAGATTGCGGGTTTTCCCAAAAGCGCCAGCGGCACTTTAACCAGCGGTGGGTCGGTGGCGAACCTCGTCGCGCATACGGTAATCCGGAATCTCTCTGCCGGTTACGATGTCCGCAAAAAAGGCGTCGCCGAATTGAGTAGACCTTTGCGTTTTTATGCTTCGGATCAAGTACACAGTTGCCATCAGAAAGCTTTGGAGATTTTGGGCCTTGGGTCAAAAGCGCTGGTGGAAGTTCCGACAGATGCGCATCAGAGGCTGCAGATCGACGCGCTGCAAGCCGCGATTGTCGAAGACAGGGCGAAGGGATTGCAGCCAGCTTGTGTGATCGGGACGGCTGGTACTACAAATACCGGAGCAATAGATGATCTGGCTTCAATCGCGGATCTGTGCGATCACGAAGGCCTTTGGTTTCACGTGGATGGTTGCATTGGGGGCGTTCTGAGACTGGCCCCAGAGTATGCCGATCTGGTAGCCGGGATCGAGCGGGCGAGCTCCGTTGCCATCGACCCTCATAAGTGGCTTCATACTCCGTTCGAGGCAGGGGCCGTACTGATCAAAGAGCCCAAAGCCCATTTTGCCACATTTGAAATGCACGGTCCGTACCTGCAACTTCAAGAGCGGGGTATGATTGCCGGAAAATTCCTTGCAGATTATGGCTTAGAACTTAGTCGCGGCTTCCGCGCGCTGAAAATCTGGATGGCGTTCAAGGAACAAGGCGCCGCGAAGTTCGGAAGAATCATATCGCAGGATATTTCCCATGCGCGGTATATGGCCAACCGCGTTGAGCAGCATGCTCAGCTTGAATTGGTCGCTCCGGTAAATTTAAACATTGTGTGTTTTAGACACGTTGCAGCCGACGAAGGAGCGGCAAAGACCCTGAACACGGAGATCATGCTACGCCTTCAAGAGCGCGGACTTGCAGTACCCTCTGACACAACGGTAAACGGCAAGCATGGCCTTCGTTGCGCTTTCAACAACCACCGCACAAAACGCGAGGACATCGACGACTTTTTGAACGATGTACTTCGTGTTGCTGACGAAATTATTTCGGAAGAAAACGCTTAATTTATCCTGCAAAATCAGGATTGGCACGCAATCCAATTTTATCTTGATCTCTTGGTTGATTTCCGGGGTTGGTCTGACCTTGGTTTAATTTCGACCATCTTGTTTCGCGCATACGCTGACACTTGGTGATCTCTATACATGGAGTGCCCCCTAGCCGCATTGGATTGTCATAATTGACGGGCGACAGCAAAATGCCGCCGCCCACTATGTTTTTGCATGGTCAATTTAACCGCCTTGGTTTCGCTGAAGGCTTTGCAAAACTTGATCGATTGAGAAGCTGGCTGGTTCTTGACGTGGTGGGTAATCCTCAAAGGTCTGAAGGAATTGCGCCACAAATGCTTGTGCCGGAGCCAACGCAAACATTCGCTCTGCACGCCAACGACCGTAACCGATTGACTCGTGCTCTGCCCTCTCAAACGGGTCCGCATAAAGATCAATCAATTTTGGAAACCGCAGCTGAACAAGTGGGTCCTGCCAAACATCAAATCCATGCGCGCGCTGTTCGGCAAAAACAACTTTGAAGCGGTTGTATCTCAGATTCATTAAATCGCCTCCGTCCGAGAAGTAGAAAAATTCCTTCCGCGGACCATCTTCGACTTCGCCGCTGAGATAAGGCAAAAAGTTGTAGCCATCGAGGTGGACCGGCTCGTTCCCATCGCCAAACGGCGCTTCAGTCAGCATTCGATCCTTCATATCGGCATCGCCCAATGCTGCCATTATTGTTGGGAACCAGTCGAGATGGCTGATGATGTCACTGGATTTGCGTCCAGGTTCGATCACGCCCGGCCATTTGATAATCAATGGCACCCGGAAACCGCCTTCCCAGTTATCGTTTTTTTCACCGCGGAACGGCGTCGTGCCCCCATCGGGCCAAGTAAACACCTCTGCGCCGTTGTCGGTTGTATACATCACGACCGTGTTGTCAGCGATGCCCAACTCATCCAGCTTGTCGAGCAATTGCCCGACCATACCGTCGTGTTCAACCATCCCGTCAGGGTAAATTCCAAGACCGGTAACTCCCTCACTTTCTTCTTTGAGATGGGTCCAGACATGCATTCGAGTTGAGTTCCACCAAAGAAAGAATGGGGTGTCTTGTTCAACAGCCCGGTCCATGAAGTCTAGCGCGCCAGCGGTGACTTCTTCGTCGATGGTCTCCATTCGCTTACGCGTCAGAGGTCCTGTGTCTTCGATTTGCCCGTCTGCAGTGGCTTTCAAAACCCCACGCGGACCAAAGCGTTCCCGGAATTCCGGGTTTTTGGGGTAATCCGGGTTCTCTGGCTCTTCCTCTGCATTGAGGTGATAGAGGTTCCCAAAAAACTCGTCGAAACCATGTGCTGTTGGTAGATGTTCGTCCCGATCACCAAGGTGGTTCTTACCGAACTGACCTGTCATATAGCCCTTGGATTTCAGGTACTCGGCGATAGTCGGATCCCGCGCATCCATGCCTTCAGCTGCCCCGGGAAGGCCAACTTTCAATAAACCAGTCCGAAAACCAGACTGCCCGGTGATGAAAGACGCACGGCCTGCAGTACATGACTGTTCGCCATAGGAATGCGTAAACAGCATTCCATCTTTGGCAATTCGGTCAATGTTGGGTGTTTCATAACCCATCATACCTTGGTTGTAGGCGCTGACATTCCAATATCCGATGTCATCGCCCCATATCATAAGAAAATTCAGTGGTTTCTCCTGTGCACTGGCGCCTGAGGCGCCAATAGCAAATGAGGAAAGTACTGCAATGGAACGCAGAAACTGCAGATCTTTCACTCCCTGAAAAATTATTTGAATAGTGCGGTCAGGATCGCATGATTCCGCGAAAAACCGAAGCTATAAGGTCAAAGCGCCTCATTTGGCTTAGAGCGTCACGTGGTAATATCGGTCGCTATTCCGGATTTGCGGATTAACGTCTCAACCCTGAAGCAGATTTTTGGAGATTCCTTGGACGAATGAGGAAGTCAAATTTTTGATTTGGTTCCATCCATTCAGTGGATGATGGCGGCGCGAGAAATCCGTATAGCTGTTTCTTCGGTTATTGTGAAAGTGGGGCGTGAGCTTAAAGTATTAATCACAAGTCTCGGGGGGAGAATAGTATGAGCAAAGAGCGGATAGGTTTTGTCGGTGTCGGTTTAATGGGGCACGGCATCGCAAAAAACTTGTTAAAAAACGGCTACCCGTTGACGTTGATCGCGCACAAAAACCGCGCACCCATGGAAGACTTGTTAGCGCAAGGCGCACAAGAGGCAAAATCGCTCTCCGACCTCGCAATACAATCCACCGTAATTCACATTTGCGCGCCCGGCTCACCGCAGGTTGAAGCGATCGTGGAAGAGCTGCTCCCAACTCTTAGTGAAGAAGCGGTGGTGGTCGATTGTTCGACATCAAACCCAAATTCAACGGTCGCCTTAGCTAAGCAATTAAAGACCAGGGGTTGCCATATGGCAGACGCGCCATTGGGTGGCACTCCGGTTCAAGCCGAAGCCGGGGAACTTGCGACCATGGTCGGGGCGGACGAACATGTATTTGAGCGATTGCTGCCTGTTTTTCAGACTTGGGCCAAGTCAGTCGTGCATTTGGGTCAGATCGGTTCAGGCCACAAAATGAAACTGCTCAACAACTTCCTGTCGTTGGGCTATGCGGCATTGTATTCAGAAGCGCTGGCTCTTTCAGAGAAAGTTGGGATTTCGACAGAGCAATTCGACTCGGTTATTCGCGGCAGCCGTATGGATTGCGGATTTTATCAGACTTTCATGGGTTACGCTGTAGAGGGCAACAGAGACTCGCACAAGTTCACGATGAAAAACGCGCTAAAAGACTTGCGATATCTTGAGGCGATGGCGGATGAGGCTGCAATGGCAAACCCAATCGGCAATGCAATCAAGAACAGTTTTGCGATGGCGTGCTCTGCTGGCGGAGATGGAGCTGAGGATTACGTGCCGCATCTGGTTGACTTTGTTGCACAACGTAATGGGGTAAATAAATAGCCTTGGAATTTGGGCGTTTGGAAAACGGGCTAAATCGAACGCAACCCTTGGAATTCTCAATGTACAAACATTTAAAGGCAGGGAAACCAGCCTCTATGCGCTCGATATGAAAGTTTTCATCCTGTTCAGAGCCTCGCGAATATTCTCTTGGCTGTTTGCGTAACTCAAGCGGATGTAACCTTCGCCAAGAATACCAAAATCTGGTCCGCCGATAGTTGCAACCCCGGGCCCCTCCAAAAGTGCCGAAGCCAATTCCTTGGCTTTGAAACCGGTCGAAGAGATATTGGGAAACGCGTAAAACGCGCCCTTCGGCGTGATGCAACTGACACCTGGAATATCGTTCAAAAGTCTGACAACCAGCTTTCTCCGCGCATTAAACTCAGACAACATCTCGCCCACAGCGTCTTGAGGGCCCGTCAACGCTTCGAGGGCCGCAAACTGAGCTGGAGTGTTGACGCAAGACCATGCGTTCACTGCAAGTTTTCTGGCTTTTTGGTAAAGCTCGTCCGGCCAAACCGAATAACCCAAACGCCATCCGGTCATTGCATAGGTCTTGGACCACCCGTTTAGCAATATTACCCTGTCCCGGATTTCCGGATAGCTAAGCAGGGTTACGTGTTCTTCGCCGTCATAAAGCATTTGGTCATATATTTCGTCACTCAAGATCGCGATATCCGGTCGATCCATCAACCCAGCGACCAGGTTGTCCACCTCTGCCTTGGGCGTGACACCACCGCAGGGGTTTGCTGGCGAATTGAGGACAATTAAGCGCGTTTGGGGCGTGATAAGGGAAAGCGTCTCTTCTGCTGAGAATGCGAAACCGTTTTCCTCGCGTATGGGCACCGGGATAGGACGCGCGCCAGTAAACTCAATCATCGATCGGTAAATCGGAAAACCGGGGTCTGGGTACAAAATGTCAACGCCTGGCTCTCCGAACATCAAAATGGCAGAGAACATGGTTACTTTTCCACCAGGTACGATCAAAATATTTCCGGGGTTTACGTCGACGGAAAAACGGCGATGCAGATCAGCAGCAACAGCCTCACGTAACGGGAGAATACCAGTTGCGTCGGTATACCCGTGGTGCCCATCGCGAAGCGCTTTGATGGCAGCGTCGACAATATTTGGCGGAGTGGGGAAATCTGGCTGACCGATGCCGAGGTTAATAACGTCCTTTCCGGAAGCTGCAAGCGCGCCTGCTCGGGCAAGTACTGCAAACGCATTCTCTTCTCCGATACGGTCAAACCCGTCGACAGTTTTTAGCATGGTCGCTCCCTAAAAAAACCGAAATTCAAAGAACCCTGCGGCGGGATGACTCCCACCGTTGCCCAAAGGGTAGTTATTCTTTTGTACGGTTAATACGTAAAGGCGTATTTCGCTGACGTGAAGGGTTAATTCTTTTTCACGTTCAGGCGGATGAGTGCGAATTTGCAAACAGCAGTGATGACCGTATTGTGGTTCAGGATACTGATAAGCCAGCATTTGTGTTCAGCAAGAATTGGCGGAAAATTGGACTGCTTGCAGCGCCAATGCCCCGAGCGTTTTCGCCGACTGAACCGGCCTCCACACGCGGAGGTATCAGCCCTCGTTTGTCTTGGTTGGCCAAATAACGCTTAACCCTTGCAACCAGTTCCTCGCGAACATCCGTTGGGAAGGCGCCATCTATGAAAATGGCCTCGAAATCTATGACTGCGCAGATCGAAAGCGCAGCCTTTGCAAGCTCTTGCGCAGTGCTACCGATCCACGGGTCCACGTACCGTGCTATGCTGCTCCAGTCTTGAGGTTTGACCCAAAGGATTGCGGGGTCGACATTCGCTTGGATCAGGCGATCTTCAAGTAGGTGCAGCGATGCGACATCAATGAGTTGTTGGCTTTCACCCAACGGGCTCGTCGTGCGCATAGCTCCTAATGCGCCAGCGTTTCCCTGATTTCCCTCGAATACTGTACCGTTCAGCGCAACACCTCCACCGATCATCGATCCAATAAAGAAATAAAAGTAGTCACGGTATTCGCCTCCACGTCCGTAAAGATGTTCCGCGTGACAAGCGGCCGTTGCGTCATTGACCACGAACACCGGAAGATCGCTGAACTTGGCGACTTCTGAAAAGAAATTGACGTCTTTCCAAGACCGGAACTTTTCAGCAGCGATGCCTGTTAAGTCATGCCACCGCCAAAGTTCAAATGGTGTCCCTATCCCGATACCACAAACGCGGCGGCGGAGCCTGTCAGGTTCATCCGCCAGCAAATCAGTTAGCCCGCTTTTAAGAAATCCGAACACTGTTTCGGGAAAGGGGTAGTCGTAGGAAATCGAGAACTGCCGACGCGGATTGCCAGCAAAATCGATTAAAAGAAGATCAGCACTCCGCCGTCCGATCTTCATTCCAACAGACAAAACCCCATCTGGATTAAGCTCCATGGGTATCGATGGTTTGCCTACTTTTCCTCGGATTGGCGTGCCGCGCCTGAGAATCTCGTCTTTCTCCAACTTTCGTAGAATTATGGAAACGGTCTGAGGGGACAGGCCGGTCAGACGCGCAACGTCAGCGCCCGGGGTGGGTCCATGCCTTTGTAAAACTGTGAGAATCAGACGCTCGTTGTGGTCGCGAACACCGCTTTGGTTCACCCCACCAGTTAATTTTACAAGCGTCTCTTTCTCCATGAAACCGACCATAATCAGCTCCTATCCCTTTGGAAAGATGACACCTCTAATTAATAAATCAAGTTTATTTATTTATTGACAGGCGCGCCAGAATCACCTTTCCTATGCTCAGACCCGCGTAACGTATAAAAGTGGGTCATTGCCGGAGACTTCGGTGCATTCAAGGACATTACCCGGGAGGAAACCATGAAAAAGCTACTTTATTTTGCCGCGTCAGCTGCTGCTCTTGCGATTGGAACGTCATCCGTTCAGGCCGCGGGTGAAACTGTTTGCCTGATTACGAAAACTGACACGAACCCATTCTTTGTGAAAATGAAGGAAGGTGCCACTGCCAAAGCTGAAGAGCTTGGAATGACTCTGAAGGCGTTCGCAGGAAAAATTGACGGTGACCATGAAACTCAGGTGCAGGCCATCGAAACCTGTATTCTTGATGGGGCCAAGGGTATCCTTTTGACTGCTTCAGACACCAGCTCAATTGTCCCTGCAGTACAACAAGCCAGAGATGCAGGTCTGCTCGTTATTGCCCTTGATACACCTCTGAGCCCAATTGACTCTGCTGACGCGACCTTCGCGACTGACAACTACAAGGCTGGTTTGTTGATCGGACAGTGGGCAAAGGCCAAAATGGGCGACGCGGCAGCGGACGCGAAAATCGCGACCTTGGATCTGAACGTCAGCCAGCCGACCGTGGATGTATTACGCAACCAAGGATTCTTGGATGGTTTTGGCGTAGACTTGGCTGACCCGAATGTTATTGGCGATGAAACTGACCCACGACTGGTTGGCAGTGACGTGACCGATGGCAACGAAGAAGGTGGCCGCCGCGCTATGGAGAACCTCCTTGCAAAGGACCCGACAATCAACGTTGTTCACACAATTAATGAACCGGCGGCTGCAGGTGCTTATGAGGCTCTGAAATCCATTGGCCGTGAAAACGATGTGTTGATCGTATCTGTTGATGGCGGTTGTCCCGGCGTTCAGAACGTAGAAGCAGGCGTAATTGGTGCCACCAGCCAGCAATACCCGTTGTTGATGGCTTCATTGGGCGTTGAAGCGGTCAAAAAGTGGGCTGAGGAAGGCGTTAAGCCTGAAAATACTCCTGGAAAAGACTTTTATGATACCGGAGTTGCCCTCATCACCGATCAACCGGTTGATGGTGTGGAGTCTATCTCTGTATCCGAAGGTTTGGACCTCTGCTGGGGTTAATTGCCTAGTCTTTGGGTGGGGTGCTTAAAAGCACCCCGCTATTCGCATCACACAATAATTGAAACTTCCTGTAAGATGAGTTCGTCGGCCGCAAAGCCCGCCGCGAAAAGGGGGAGATATGTCAGAAGCAAACCAAGGCGCCCAGGAATTTGAATCTGCTGCCAGCGGTAAAGAAGCGATCGCAGAGTTTGAGAGCCATCGTGTAGGCTTCGTCGGGAAGTTGCAGCACATCCTCCACGTCAATCCATCCTTTGTTCCGTTGATTGTCCTGGTTGGTGCAATTGTGATTTTCGGCGTGCTTCTAGGTTCGAAGTTCTTCTCTCCGTTCGCGATGACATTGATCCTGCAGCAGGTTCAAATCGTAGGCATTGTTGCCGCCGCACAAAGCCTTGTTATTCTGACCGCGGGAATTGATCTCAGCGTCGGCGCAATAATGGTCTTCTCTTCCGTAATTATGGGTCAGTTTTCTTTCCGCTACGGTATTCCGGTTCCGGTTGCCGTGTTGTGCGGGCTTGCAATTGGCACGGCAATAGGCGCGATAAATGGCTGGCTTGTAAGTCGGGTTAAGCTGCCTCCGTTTATCGTTACACTCGGAATGTGGCAGATCGTTTTGGCCACAAATTTTCTGTATTCAGCGAACGAGACGATCCGTAGTCAGGACATCGAAGCTAGCGCGCCATTCCTGCAATTCTTTGGAACCAAGTTCAGCATTGGCGGAGCGACATTCACCGTCGGTGTGATTTTTATGCTCGTTTTGATTGCTGTGCTCGCCTATGCGCTAAGGCACACGGCTTGGGGGCGCCATGTTTACGCGGTTGGCGACGACCCAGAGGCGGCAGAACTTTCGGGTGTTAACGTCCACAAAACTTTGATGTCTGTATATATGCTTTCCGGGTTGATCTGCGCGTTTGCAGGTTGGGCACTGATCGGGAGGATCGGTTCGGTCTCTCCAACATCCGGGCAATTAGCCAACATCGAAAGCATCACTGCGGTTGTGATTGGTGGTATTTCACTATTCGGCGGGCGTGGTTCAATTCTCGGCTCATTGTTTGGCGCACTCATTGTCGGAGTGTTCACTCTGGGGCTCAGGCTTCTTGGCGCAGACGCGCAGTGGACCTACCTGCTAATCGGGCTTCTCATCATTTCCGCAGTCGCGGTGGACCAATGGATCAGAAAGGTATCGGGCTGATGTCGGACAACACTCCTGTCGTACAGGGCCGCGGAATCGTTAAGCGTTATGGCCACGTGACCGCAATAGACCACTCTGATTTCGAATTGAGACAAGGCGAAATTCTGGCTGTCATCGGGGATAACGGCGCTGGCAAATCGTCAATCGTAAAGGCGATTTGCGGTGCTACTATCCCAGACGAGGGGGAAATCCTGATCGAGGGTAAAAAAGTCAACTTCACCTCTCCGATTGACGCCCGAAATATGGGGATCGAAATCGTCTATCAACAGCTCGCGATGTCGCCGGCGTTATCAATCTCTGACAACATGTTTATGGGTCGGGAAATCCGAAAAACCGGTTTCATGGGTAAATTTCTGCGGCAGTTGGATCGCCCCGCGATGGAAAAGTTTGCCCGGGAAAAGTTGACCGAACTAGGGTTGATGACCGTGCAGTCTATCAATCAGGCGGTCGAAACCCTATCTGGCGGGCAACGCCAAGGTGTTGCCGTCGCACGCGCCGCGGCTTTTGCTTCCAAGTTCATAATCATGGATGAACCGACTGCAGCTCTCGGAGTTAAGGAAAGCCGGAAAGTTCTTGAACTGATTCAAGATGTAAGAGCGCGGGGAATTCCGATTATCCTTATAAGCCACAACATGCCACATGTTTTTGAGGTTGCAGACCGTATTCATGTGCATCGGCTGGGCAAGCGGCTCTGCACCATTGATCCAAAGGACTATACGATGTCTGACGCAGTTGCGTTCATGACAGGTGCTAAAGAGCCGCCAAGCGAGGATGCAGCTTGATTGAACGTGATACGAAAATAGTCTGCGATTTGGTCAAGAGTAAGCTGCGAACCGGAACAAGAACCGTCGTCGCGATCGCTGGTCCTCCAGCCTCCGGTAAATCGACTTTGGCCCAAGCGGTGGTTCGGGCGCTCAATTGCGAGCGCAATGAGAGTGCGCCTTTCGCAGCCTTGTTAGAGATGGATGGATATCATTTAGACAATCGGCTGCTTGAGTCGCGTGGGCTATTGGCAAGAAAAGGTTCGCCCGAGACATTTGATGCAGCCGGTTTCGCCGAAACCGTTCGGAGACTTGAGGCGGCTGACCGAGAAACGTTCCATCCTAAATTTGATCGTCAAATGGACCTTTCAATTGCAAATGCCGTTGCAATCTCGCCGGATACTCCAATTGTAGTCGTCGAAGGGAATTATCTTTTGTTAAAGGCCGAACCATGGAGGTTCATGAAAGACCGGTTTAGTGCAAGCGTTTTTGTTGGGCCGACAATGGAGGTTCTACAGGAGCGACTCGTGCAACGGTGGATAAATCATGGACTGGACGCTGAAACGGCTTTGAAAAAGACATTAAAGAACGATTTGCCTAATGCAGAGCTCGTTCTTAGTGCAAGCGAAGAAGCCGATATCTTATTGAAACAAGACTACGACGAATACGTTCAATAAGCCGATCAGATTTAGGATTGCTGGCCTTCTCTTGGGCTTTGCGGTTGCCTGAGACAGCAGGAAAAGTTCAAAATGTTTTAGTTCCCCGTGGAGGGATGGCAGGCTGCTCGTCGGTGGGAAGATTGAAAATCGTATGTCCTCCGAGTTCGCGCGAGACTGCCTACGCGTACTTGATTGTCCAGGGTGCCATATCTCAACAACAGTGGTTAGCAAGTAAACGAATGCTTTTCAGTGCATTGAGTGACGAACTCAAAAAAAATTTACAAAATATCAGAAGTTTTGTTTATTCGTTTACAAAACTTTCCATCAAAACTAATCAGTTATTGTGAAATTTTCTGACCCGTTTCCATAATCGGCTTGCACAAGTGTGCGCTCTCACCAGCTGGAAGAGGAGCCAGAAGGTGGGGAATGGAAATGGGAGGAATTTATGACTAACAAAAATGTCACACGCCGCGGCGTGTTGAAATCTGGTGCGGTCGCAAGTACCGGATTGGCCCTGCCAACAATTTTTACCGCCTCATCAGCGGCAGCCTTCACGAACGAGCCAACCGGATCGTCGGTTGTACTGGGCTTCAACGTCCCGCAGACCGGCCCATATGCCGAAGAGGGCAACGATGAATTGCTTGCGCAGCAGTTGGCCGTTGAGCACTTGAACGGTGAAGGCGACGGTGGGTGCCTGAACACGTTCTCGTCCAAGGTCCTTCAGGGCAACGGAATCCTTGGAAAGAAAGTTGAGTTCGTAACCGGAGACACTCAAACCAAATCAGACGCCGCGCGTGCATCCGCCAAGTCGATGATCGAAAAAGACGGCGCAATTATGATCAACGGTGGTTCATCCTCGGGTGTGGCCGTTGCTGTGCAGGGCCTATGCCAAGAGGCGGGCGTGATCTTTATGGCCGGCCTGACCCATGCCAACGACACCACTGGCAAGGACAAGAAGGCAAATGGCTTCCGCCATTTCTTTAACGCTTATATGTCGGGTGCCGCACTGGCGCCGGTTCTGGCGGCAGAAATGGGCAATGAGCGTCGCGCTTACCATTTAACGGCAGACTACAACTGGGGATGGACCCAGGAAGAGTCGATTGTTGCTTCGACCGAAGCTCTGGGATGGGAAACGGTCAACACGGTTAAGACACCACTCGCATCAACGGATTTCTCGTCCTACATTGCGCCGGTTCTGAACTCGGGTGCGGATGTTTTGGTTTTGAACCACTACGGCGGCAACATGGTGAATTCGCTGACCAACGCGATCCAGTTCGGTCTGCTGGACAAGGTGGCCAACGGAAAAGACTTCAAAATCGTTGTGCCGCTTTACTCTGAATTGATGGCTGCTGGTGCAGGCGAAAACATCAAGGGTGTGCTGGGTTCGATGAACTGGAACTGGCAGCTGCAGGATGAGGGTACCAAGGCCTTTGTAAAATCCTTCGGCGAGAAATATGGTAAGCCTCCGTCGAACTCGGCTCAGACCTGCTATGCACAGACGCTGCTTTATGCAGATGCGGTTGAACGCGCAGGTACTTTCAACCCGTGCGGTGTTGTCGAAGCATTGGAAGACTTTGAATTCGACGGGCTGGGCAACGGACCCACATGGTACCGTGGTGCGGATCACCAGTGCTTCAAGGACGTTCTTGTGGTGCGGGGTAACCAGAACCCAACAAACGAGTACGACACACTGGAAATCGTTGAGATCACTCCGCGTGCACAGGTTGAGTACGATCCGGAGCATCCGATGTTCGCCGGTGGCGATCTCGGCGAGTGCAACCCGGGTGCATAAGGTCTTTGGCCTTCGTCTGGTCGCTGATAGGCGGCCAGACACTCTCAGCCGGGTGACTTTTCCTCGTGCTGACCACTCAAATAACGCTGACCAACCTTGAGGTGGGGCAATGGACGCCATCCTATTGCAAATTCTGAACGGGCTGGACAAGGGTTCGGCTTATGCGCTTATCGCGTTGGGTCTGACACTGATTTTCGGCACGCTTGGGGTCGTGAACTTTGCCCACGGGGCCTTGTTTATGATCGGTGCGTTCTGCGCAGTGACCTTGCAAAAGCTTATGAACCTGAGTTTCGAAGTCGTTGATGAATCTCAGCAGGATTTTCTTGGTAATCCGCTGAAAGTGGAAACGCCCTATGTTGAAGCTTGGTTCGGACCAGAAGTCGGCGCTGCAATCATTGATTGGTCCGTTCCGTTGGCCATCCTTTTTGCGATTCCCATCATGCTGTTGGTCGGCTACGTAATGGAAAGGGGCCTGATTAAGTATTTCTACAAACGTCCTCATGCGGACCAAATTCTTGTGACTTTCGGCTTGGCGATCGTGTTGCAGGAAATCGTGAAGTACTTCTTTGGCGCAAACCCAATTCAGACACCTCCGCCAGATGCGCTGAGTGGGTCGATCGACCTTGGCGTTATGGTAGGTTTTGACCCGAACGCGATAATATACCCAATATGGCGACTCGTTTATTTTGGCTTTGCCGTTGCGATTATTGGCGCGGTATTCTCTTTCCTTCAATTTACAACCTTTGGGATGGTGGTGCGGGCCGGGATGGCGGACCGTGAAACAGTAGGATTGCTGGGGATCAATATCGACCGTCGTTTCACAATCATGTTCGGGATTGCCGCTGCCGTCGCAGGGCTGGCGGGGGTCATGTACGGACCTCTTAATCCGCCAAATTATCACATGGGTATGGATTTTCTGGTTCTTAGCTTTGTCGTTGTTGTTGTTGGCGGCATGGGATCGCTGCCCGGAGCGGTTCTCGCCGGATTTCTGCTGGGCATCCTGGAAAGTTTTGCATCGACTACGTGGGCTACAACTACAATCCCAGGCATCAACCAGATCATCATCTACCTTGTTGCCATCATCGTGTTGCTCACGCGGCCGCGCGGGCTGATGGGCCGCAAAGGCGTGATGGAGGAATAAGATATGTTGGGACTAAACAAAAAAGACACAAGCCTCCTGATTATTGTCGGCCTCCTGACATTGCTGGCCCCTTTCATCCTGAACCCGTTCCCAGAAGGCAGCGCGATGGCGCAGTTCAACGCGGGCTATCCGGACCTGATGCAGAGATTTGTGATCTTCGGAATCTTTGCAATTGGCTTCAACATCCTTTTTGGCCTGACTGGCTATTTGTCCTTCGGTCACGCGGCCTTTTTGGGGGTCGGCTCATATTCGGCAGTTTGGATGTTCAAGCTGCTCAGCTACAACGTTATTCCTGCTATTGCGCTTAGTGTTGTCGTCGCTGGGCTGTTTTCTTTGCTGATCGGCTTTGTCAGCCTTCGCCGGTCGGGGATTTACTTTTCGATCCTGACTCTGGCCTTTGCGCAAATGAGCTTTGCTCTGGCATATTCAGTCCTGTCGAACCCAAAGTTTAATCTGACAAACGGCGAAACCGGTTTGCAGGTTTACGCGGACGATCCGCAAATCTTGCAGGGGGCCAATTCACCCGACCTGCCGCATTTGTTCGGTCTGCCTATGCGTGCCACCTACACTATGGATGTTGGCGCTTGGAGCTTTGACTTTAACGCGGGTTACTACCTGTGCGCAGTTGTCATGATGGTGGTGTTTTATCTGGCCATCCGTATCTTCCGGTCGCCATTTGGAATGATGCTGCGTGCGGTGAAATCGAACCAACAGCGGATGAACTACACCGGTTTGAATTCCAAACCCTATACGCTTGCGGCTTTTGTGATTTCGGGAATGTACGCGGGTTTGGCCGGTGGTCTTATGGCGGCGATGGACCCGTTGGCTGGTGCAGAACGGATGCAGTGGACTGCCTCGGGTGAGGTTGTGCTCATGACCATTCTGGGCGGCACCGGCACTTTGATAGGCCCGATTTTGGGTGCAGGTTTTATTAAGTATTTCGAGAACATTTTCTCGAAAATCAACGACAACGTCCTGCACAGCTGGTTTGCGTTCTTACCTGATGGATTGGAGGATGCGGTTGTTTTCCTCATCCATCCGTTTATCGGTAAGGGGTGGCACTTGACCCTTGGCATCCTGTTCATGCTGGTGGTCATTTATCTACCCGGCGGTCTCGTGGAAGGCGGCCAGCGCATGCTCAACTGGTTCAAAAACAAAAAAACTGCAACCGACGACACTAAGTCGGGCAAAACCGAACCAGCGGAATAAGGGGTACGACAATGGCAATCTTAAGAGTCAAAGACGTCAGCAAACGTTTCGGTGGGTTAAAAGCCTTGACGGACGTGAACCTGAGCGTCGAAGAAAACTCAGTTCATGCGATTATCGGCCCGAACGGAGCAGGTAAATCCACCTTGCTGAATTGCCTCGTGGGCAAGCTGATGCCCGATACCGGGACAGTTCTGTTTGACAATGCTTCCGTCCTTGGACTTGAGCCGTATCAGATTAACCAAATGGGCATCAGCCGCGTGTTTCAGACGCCTGAGATTTTCGGTGAACTCACTGTTATGGAAAACATGCTTATTCCAATCTTTGCGATGCGGGATGGCGCGTTTCGGATGCACGCTTATGAGACAATCGCCAACGAGAAAACCATTGTAGAACAAGCTGAATCTGTTCTTGAAGAAATGAATATGGCGGACAAACGGCAGATGCACGCCGCTGCACTGTCGCGTGGGGACAAGAGGCGTTTGGAAATCGGCATGTGCCTGAGCCAAAACCCCCGCCTGCTTTTGTTGGATGAACCCACGGCAGGTATGGCTCGGGCAGACACCAACAATACAATTGATTTGCTAAAGCAGATCAAAGATGAACGTGACATAACAATCGCGATTATTGAACACGACATGCACGTGGTTTTCAGCCTCGCTGAACGGATCACCGTTCTAGCGCAGGGAACACCGCTGGTCGAAGACACTCCTGAAAATATCCGCGGAAACCCGAAAGTTCGAGAAGCTTACCTGGGCGAAGCAGCGTGAGGAAAAGCAATGAACGAAAAACCTGACTTTTCAAAAGACGCCAACATGGCCAGCACCGCGCCCGCGTTTCTTTCAGTGTGGGACATGCACTCTTACTACGGTGAGAGCTACATCGTTCAGGGTGTGAACTTTAACGTGCACGAAGGCGAAATACTTGCGTTGTTGGGGCGAAATGGTGCTGGAAAAACATCGACGCTTCGCTCGATTGCGCGGGTCGGTGAACCAGAGGTCAAGCACGGGGAAATCTGGCTGGACCACCAGCCATTGCACAAAATGACCAGCTATGAAGCAGCGGCGGCCGGTCTTGGTCTGGTGCCAGAAGACAGACGGATTATTCCCGGTTTGACCGTGGAAGAAAACTTGCAACTTGCGCAAATAGCGCCTCCTGTCGGATGGTCGCTGGAGCGACTTTACGAACTGTTCCCCCGTCTTGGCGAACGCCGAAAGCAAGAAGGAATAACGCTGTCAGGCGGTGAACAGCAGATGCTTTCGATTGCAAGGGCATTGGCAAGAGATATTAAGGTTTTGCTCTTGGATGAACCGTATGAAGGTTTGGCGCCGGTGATCGTCGACGAGATCGAAAAGACACTCATTCACGTGAAGCAGCAGGGGATGACAACCATTATTGTCGAACAAAACGCCATCCGTGCACTGGAACTGGCCGATCGTGCGATAATTCTGGATACAGGCAGCATCGTGTTTGATGGAACCGCGAATGAAGTTCTGGAAAACAGTCAGCTTCGAGAAGAGTACTTGGCGATTTAAACGGACAAAGGCCGTCGAAACTCACGGCTTTCGTTGAGCGCCACTGGGGGGACTGATCACGCTCTGCAATGGGCGGTCATCCAGCCATGCGGTTTCACAAATGCCTTCTTGACGATCAGATTTTCAGGCGCAATGCTGAATTCATGGGCGTTTTGAAAACTTTGATTGCGTCGTCGGTGTTCCTCTGCGTGTCAGCTGCAAATCTTTATGCTGACGATGAGCTGGTGAAATCCTTTGCAAGCTGCGCTGGCAGGTATTCAGCGGAAATTGAGCACGCCTGGCTTTTGGATGATCCCAACGCAAAACAGTATGAAATGAAAAGAAAGGGATTTGTTTCCCTGCTGAATGCGACAATCGAGTCCGATAATGCGCAACACGTTTTGAGCCATCGCGTGAATGCGAAACATGCGCATTCGGCTCTTTTACAAACTGGGACCTTTGGTTCGGATGCGGCAACGTCGACAGCGGCGCGGAGAACTGCGGCTCGTCTCTTGTATCAGTGCAATTTGTTGCTGCTTGGTGGAACCTGAACCAAACCGTTGCTGCGATGCCGCATTATTAGGCCTGCGTTGCGGCAATGCTGTAAAATTAAGCGATCACCTGAAACTTCCGGAAATCCTCGCTTACGTGGCTTACTCGTAGTCGCGTAAGTGAATACGACAGAGTTGCGCCGAAATTCGGCTTTGGAATTGTGCGAAGGTGCCCGGCCTAGGAACCTGATGACACCCTCGCACTCCGCAAATATGCGTAGGGGGTATATGGGGTGTTTTCGCGTTCCGAGCAACCCTGCTGCGCATCGCAAACAAGGAAATGCTGATGCACAATACTCTTAAAACTACCGCTGCCGTTCTGTTGGCTTCTGCTTTGCCAGCTTTGGCGGATTGTCCGATCAAGGTCGGCGTTCTGCATTCATTGTCTGGTACGATGGCGATCTCGGAAACCACGCTGAAAGACACGATGGAGATGCTGGTAGAACAGCAAAACGAAGCCGGTGGGCTTTTGGAATGCGAATTGGAAGCGGTCGTTGTCGATCCAGCTTCGGATTGGCCACTGTTCGCTGAAAAGGCACGTGAATTGCTTACTGTTCACGAAGTGGACGTAATCTTTGGCAACTGGACTTCCGTTTCGCGCAAATCTGTGTTGCCAGTCATCGAAGAATTGAACGGCCTTCTTTTCTATCCGGTTCAATATGAAGGTGAAGAAAGCTCGAAGAACGTCTTTTATACCGGCGCGGCACCGAACCAGCAGGCCATTCCGGCGACTGATTACTTTTTAGAAGAGCTCGAAGTTGAAAAATTTGCGCTTTTGGGTACCGACTACGTGTACCCGCGAACCACAAACAACATTCTTGAAAGTTATCTTCAGCAAAAAGGTATTGCCGCTGAAGATATCTTTGTGAACTACACTCCGTTCGGACATTCTGACTGGTCCAAGATTGTGGCTGATGTGGTTGCGCTGGGCGCAGACGGAAAGAAAGTTGGCGTTATTTCGACAATCAACGGCGATGCAAACGTCGGCTTTTATAAGGAGCTTGCGGCCGCAGGTATCTCGGCTGACGACATTCCTGTCGTTGCATTCTCGGTTGGCGAAGAAGAACTGGCAGGACTTGATACAACAAACCTAGTCGGTCACCTGGCGGCGTGGAACTACTTTCAGTCGGCGGACAGCGAAGCAAATGAAGCGTGGGTAGAAGCTTGGAAAGCGCGTATGGGTGAGGACCGCGTGACAAATGACCCGATGGAGGCCCATTTCATTGGATTCAACATGTGGGTGAACGCGGCAACCGAGGCCGGAACGACCGAGGTCGATGCCGTGCGCGAGGCGATGTATGGTCAGGAATTTCCGAACCTTACCGGAGGTACTGCCGTAATGCTGCCGAACCATCACTTGGCCAAACCGGTGTTGATCGGTGAAATTCAGGAAGACGGCCAGTTCGATATCATTAGCCAGACCGAAGAGGTGCCTGGCGACGCGTGGACCGATTACCTGCCGGAATCCGCCGTTCTAAAGTCCGATTGGAAAGAATTGGGCTGCGGAATGTACAACACAGAAACTGAGAGCTGCGTGCAGATCAAGTCCAACTACTAAGATCTGAAACCTATTCCCCAAGGCGTTTGCATTGCGCCTTGGGGCACCACTCTGAGGTCACTTTCCATGCTGTTTATGATCCAGCGGGCTTTGCTTCTGCTAATCATTTTGATGGCTCCGACCCTGGTGTCGGCCCAATCCGCAGACGCCCCGATTCAGCTTATTCTTCAGTCCCACTCCGAGGCGATCGTGAAGTCTTCGCGCAAAACGATCGGCCCCGCAATTGATGCATTGGCCCAAAGCGGACTTCCCGAAGCTCAGGTGGTTCTTGAACGTTGGCAAGCGAAAGAAATGTGGGTCAACAAAGAGAGTGGTCTGTTTGTTTTTGCGGTTAAGGCAAACGGTGGGCTGCAGACCTTTGATGTCTCTGACAATTCAGAAACTGGGATAGCAGACAAGAAAACTTTCAAGCAGCTAAAGCCGAACTCCGGCATTCGCAGTATGATCGCTGCCGCCTTGGTTCAGTTTCAGTTGAATGACCCAATCCCGGAAAACCGGCAAACTGCTTTGACCGCGATTGAACGTGATGCTCAACCAAGCCACTTGATCGCATTGCGCGGGTCTTTGGAAGGCGAAGAAGATCCAGCAATAAGACTGCGTAAAACGCGGCTGGAACGTTTGTTGACCATCCGTTTCGACGAGGACGAAGCAGCGCGAATTTCAGCGATCGAAGGTTTTGATGGCGACCTAAGTGTCGAAGTCCGCGCAGCGCTAAACCCTTTAATCGCGACTGAAATACAAGTTGGGGAAGTTGTTCCCGAAGGCAGCATTCCTGTTGAAGTTGGTTCGGATGAACTGACAGAATCACAAGCTTATTCTTTTCTGGTTGAAAACGAACTGGCCCCTGCAACAGTCAGCCCACAAGCTGTCAAGGAAACGCTGATTGCAAATATTGAAGGCACTGCTGTTGCAGGCATTCAGGTCGCCACTTTGGATGACGTTGCAGCAAGGGAAACCGCTTATAAGCTACTGGCCCAGCAAGGGCTCGCCGATCCTTTGGTGACAAATGCGCAGAAGGCAGCCGAGATAGAAAAGCACCAATTCTTTAGAACCTATGTGGGTGCAAGTCTTCCCGTGGCGTTGGCCGCGCAAGCGGCATTGGACAATATCGAAACACAAGTGGCCCTGAATAGAACGGCCGACCTGATCCTTGACGCTCTTTCACTCGGATCGATTTACTTTCTTGCCGCAATCGGCCTGGCGATCACCTTTGGCGTCATGGGAGTTATCAACATGGCCCATGGCGAATTCATAATGATGGGTGCTTACACTGGCTATGTCGTTCAGCTATTCATACCGGATTTTACGATATCTATTCTTGTGGCCATTCCCAGTGCATTCCTGGTGACGTTTTCAGCGGGAGTTGCAATGGAACGGCTGGTAATCCGCTGGCTGTATCATCGCCCGTTAGAAACCTTGTTGGCAACATTTGGTGTATCGATAGCGCTGCAGCAACTGGCAAAAAACATCTTTGGAACTCAGGCCCGTCCGCTTACTGCGCCCGCTTGGCTGGATGGGTCATTTGTCATCAATGACATTGTTTCAATCAGTTATATCCGGATTGCGATTTTCGTGCTGGCTCTAATCTTTCTGGCGCTGTTCCTGTTTGTGATGAACCGCACCCGTATGGGGCTGGAAGTTCGCGCGGTCACACAAAACCCACGGATGGCGGCTTCGATGGGTATCAACCCTGACAAAATCAACATGCTTACCTTTGGGTTTGGATCCGGGATCGCAGGTATCGCTGGGGTGGCAATTGGACTTTACGCAAAAGTCACCTCGGAAATGGGGTCGGACTACATTGTGCAAAGCTTCATGACTGTTGTCGTAGGCGGGGTAGGCAACATTTGGGGCACACTATTAGGCGCGACTATGGTTGGCACATTGCAGAAGGGGATCGAGTGGTTGAATCCTTCGAACACCTTGGCGGCTCAGACATACATGATCCTGTTCATAATACTGTTCATACAGTTCCGACCTCGCGGTATCATCGCGCTCAAGGGTCGGGCGGCGGAGGTGTAACATGGTAGACATCACCTCCGCTGGCGCCCCAACCCGAAAACCATTCGTGATGCGATATCCTTCGGTTGCGATTTTTTTGGCGATCCTTTCCTTATTCACGATTTGCGTGACAGTTCTTGGTGAAGGATTTGGCATTGGTGTCGTTTCGACTAGTTTCATAAAAACCCTGGGCAAAACCCTTTGCCTGTGTCTAGCTGCATTAGCAATGGATCTTGTTTGGGGATACACGGGTATCCTTTCTCTTGGTCATATGGCGTTTTTCGGCATCGGCGGCTATGCGATCGGAATGTGGCTGATGTATGCGCGCACCGAAGTTATTGTGCGCGAAAGTCTTTCAGCAGCGGCGTTACCTCCGACGCCGCAGGAAATTTCAGATGGTATAGCCACCCAAATATTTGGTGTAGTTGGTGCGTCCGAGTTTCCGCCCGTTTGGGCCCTTGCGCACTCACTACCCCTGCAGATGGCAGCAATCGTGATCGTACCCGGGCTTTTGGCGCTGGTATTTGGCTGGCTGGCCTTCCGCAGTCGAGTGACTGGCGTGTACCTGTCTATTTTGACCCAAGCGATGACTTTGGCATTGTCCCTGTACTTGTTCCAGAACGACAGCGGATTGCGGGGCAATAACGGTCTTTCCGGTTTACAAAATTTACCAGGGCTGGAGGCGGTTCCCCAATCGCAAATCTCAATTCTGTTCTTTTGGGCTTCGGCGCTTGCTCTTGGCCTTGGGTATCTGCTTTGTGCATGGGTCGTGTCAGGTAAGTTCGGTTCAGTCATGCGCGCGATCAGAGACGACGAAAGCCGTGTGCGTTTTCTTGGATATTCAGTCGAAGCCTACAAGCTGTTTGTTTTTTCCTTCACTGCCGTGATTTGTGGCATTGCCGGGGCGCTGTATTACCCACAGGCCGGGATTATCAATCCGGCCGAGGTCGCGCCGATCGCGTCCATATACCTCGCTGTCTGGGTTGCTATAGGCGGGCGCGGGCGGCTTTACGGCGCCGTGATCGGGGCTGCATTCGTCTCGCTTCTTTCGACGTGGTTCACAGGCGGCCAGGCGCCGGATGTTTCCCTTGGTTTCTTCACGATCCAATGGGTCGATTGGTGGACTATCCTTCTGGGCTTATCGTTTGTCGCAGTCACACTTTTTGCGCCAAAGGGCATAGGTGGGTTGATAGACAGATTCACTGAACACCGGTCGCCGGAACGCCATGGGGCCGATTTGGGTCCGGACGCAGGTGCTTTGCGGGAAAAGGAAGCGTTGGAATGAGCAACCTTCTTGAAGTGTCGGGTGTTTCCGTTTCATTTGATGGTTTTAAGGCTATCAATAATCTCACGTTCCAGATTGGCTCGACGGAAATGCGCGCCGTTATTGGCCCTAACGGTGCTGGAAAGACAACTTTCATGGACATCTTAACCGGCAAAACAAAGCCGGATGAGGGGCATGTTTATTGGGGTGACAAACCCGTCTCTTTATTGTCGATGAGCGAAAGTCAGATCGCCCGGGCCGGTGTTGGGCGCAAGTTTCAACGCCCAACTGTTTTTGAAGATCAGAGCGTTCAGGAAAACTTGATGCTGGCGCTCAAGAACAATCGCGGGCCGCTTGCCGTTCTGCGGTTTCATCCGAGCCGAAGAGATCACGAACAAGTTGCTAAACTGGCCGATGAAATCGGTTTGGCAAAGGTAATGAGCCGTAAGGCAGGCGAGCTGAGCCATGGGCAAAAGCAGTGGTTGGAAATCGGGATGTTGCTTGCGCAAGACCCTAGGCTGCTTTTGGTGGATGAACCAGCTGCGGGAATGACACCAGCGGAAAGGGAGCACACGACTGAAATTTTGGTCGAGGCAGCGAAAACCCGAGCGGTCGTAGTCGTTGAACATGACATGGAGTTCGTGCGCAGGCTCAATTGTAAAGTCACCGTGCTCCATGAGGGTTCGGTTCTGGCCGAAGGTTCACTGGATCATGTAACCCGCAACGAAAAAGTTATTGAGGTGTACCTTGGGCGCTGATTTGTTGAATGTTTCGGATCTGTCTCTTCACTATGGGGGTAGCCAAATCCTAAATGGCGTAGACTTAGTTGCGCGCCGAGGGCAAGTGACCTGCGTCATGGGCACCAATGGCGTTGGTAAAACCAGCCTGCTGAAAGCCGTATCTGGAACGCACCCGCGAAGTGGCGGCACCTATTCTCTTGACGGTGAACCCGTAGAAAAGACGACCGCCTATGACCTTGCAAAGAAAGGCGTGGCCTATGTTCCTCAGGGGCGCGAGATATTTCCATTTCTGACGGTACAAGAAAATCTGGAAACCGGGTTTGCGTGTTTGCCGCGCAGCGATCGTCGGCTCCCGGATTTTGTTTTCGAGCTATTTCCGATCCTAAAGGATTTTCTAGCACGTCGAGGCGGCGATTTATCTGGCGGACAACAACAGCAACTAGCAATTGCACGAGCACTTATTACCAAGCCCAAGCTTTTATTGCTGGACGAGCCGACCGAAGGGATACAGCCAAATATTATCAAGCAGATCGGTGAGGTTATCCGCCTGCTTCGCGACCGTGGGGAAATGGCAATCGTTCTGGTCGAGCAATATTTTGACTTCGCGTACGCGCTAGGCGACAGCTTTCTTGTCCTAGCGCGTGGAAGCCCAATTCTTCAGGGGACAAAATCGGAAGTGAGTGAAAAGCAGCTTAGATTGTGCGTTTCGGTGTAGACTCAGGCTTTTGCCTAGTTTGGATATCGCCGATGAGTTCAAAAATGCTCTGGATTTTGTGGCAGCTTAGAAAACGCCTAGCTTCCGAGGTTGACTTGACCATCGCGGGTCTAGTCCGTTGAGTTATCCGGGGCGTCCAAACAGCACCACCCACTGAAAGTCTCAATTCTGGCGAAAACACTGCTTCACATCAAAGATGATTATGAACCACGGAAAGGGCGTGGTTTAGCGCCTGTTTCGCAAACTCTGATTGGCTGGGAATTACACCGTTGTTCAAGCGTGCTTCGTCGACGGAAACTTCACCAACTTTCTGTACACGCCCTTCCATAACTGTGCCCCAAACCACAATATCTTTTATTGCCATTGGATCCACGGCCAACGGATTTTCCTCCAGAATGGTGAAGTTAGCCAGCTTTCCCGGTTCGATACTGCCAAGCTCATCTTCCAGATGGTGCGAATAAGCGGCATTTATTGTCACCCCACGCAACGCCTCTTCTGCTGAAACCTTTTGGTTCCCGCCTGCGACCCGGCCCGAGCTGGTGACCCGGTTTACCGCACTCCACATCAAGAACAGCGGATCGCCCGGTGCCATAGGCATGTCTGAGTGTAAGGACCATGATACTCCTGCCCTATCCAAATCCCCCAGCCGAACCATCTGATCGGCGCGGTCGGATCCCAGACCTGTTTCACCATAGCGGTCCGACAGTGCTGTGACGTAGTAAGGGTTTGCACTGACGATGGCGCCAAGCCTTCTAATCCGATCGACCTGATCCGGTGCGCTTACTGCGAAGTGCACAATCACTGTACGATGATCAAATCGCGGGTTGCGCAACAGGTTGTCTTCCAATGTGTTCAGAACTCGGTCGAGACCGGCGTCTCCGTTGACGTGCACATGTATTTGATAACCTGCGTCCCAATAGACGCTAAAAGCACGCTCAAAGGCGTCTTTGTCCATCATCCACTCTCCGTGATAATCGCCGATGGGAGGATCCCGAAGCTGGATCGCAAGAGAGTATATTGCTCCGTCAGAAAACAGTTTGACGCTGTCTGGAACCATGCTTGTCATGCCACCATACCAATCAACCAGCGCCTTGGTTTGTTGGATCACGTCAGCGTCGTTTTCGTAGGTTGCCACCAAGCTTTTGCCATCAGGGATAAACGTCCATCTAAACGGCATCGACGGGGCGGACATCACAGCATTGACCGCGTCTTGAATAGGTTTCGCCAATATACCGCCGGGTTCATTTCCGAATGTGACGCCCTTTGCGTGCATATAGTCACGCATCGTCAGCAAGCCTGAACGAAACTTGTCCGGATTTGCGATCATAGGTGCGATGTTCGGAAGGACCGCAAACAATCCTTGTTCCCAGAAATGGCCGTCTTCAAAGTTGGATTGCGACTGTTCGCTTTCCGACCAGGATCCAACCAGCTCCTTCGTCACACCAGCCTTGGACAATGCCGCAGAATTCAGAACGAACTCGTGACAAGACCTGGCCCAAGCAAAAATCGGCCGCTCACCGCTAATGCTATCGAGGTCAGAGCGTGTGAGCGGACCGTAGAACGCCGCGTGGTACCCCCATGTGAGTAATGGCTCAGAAGGATCGCTTAGTTCAGATTCCGCCTTCGCCAGCCGGGTCATAAAATCATCTTTGTCTTCTAGGGCGGTCGCATTCCCGTCGGGAAGATCCCAATCTTCAATAGAGAGGATCAACGATGACATAGTTAAGCCTGCCAAGATGGGGTGATCATGCTGTGCAATGAAACCGGGAACGATGACATGATCCTCGAAGGTTCTGTCAAGGTCATGCGGCCGATCTCCAATTAAGACCTGCACTTCTTCAAGAGTACCTGAGGCAAGAACACGATCATTGACGATCGCAACGGCCTGCGCAGTAGGTTGATCAGGATCGAGTGTGACAATTTCTCGAGCGACAAAAATCGTAGCCGTATCGATGCCGATGATCGCGGCCCCAACATCCGAAAGTGAAATAGCCTGCGCTATTGCGCGATTGGCAAGAACCATCGCGGTCGAACCGGTAAGCGCCATTTTCAAGAAGTGTCTTCTGGGAAAGTATGACATTGTTTTCTCCTTAAAAAGTGAGGTCGCTGATCACGTCCCGGTTTTCTGATAATCGCTGGTTCAATGTCTAAATTTAGAAATGCCTTGTTTTGTCTGAATGGCAACTTTGTTGCTTAATCAGAGTGGTCTTTTAGGAATGGGCCAATCTCATGAAAAAACTCATCGAACCCGGAATGCCCGCGTATCATGCAGTGGTTAGCTCCGGGTAGCTCAACAAACTCGGCGGTTGGTATTTCCCGAGCGGTTTCACGCCCTTCGCTGATTGGTGCTGCCATATCGCCCTTTGCATGTAGCACCAGCGTCGGAACCTTCAGGCTTCGGGCGTCCACGCGTGCATCGGTGTAAGCGTTCATTTCCATGATCCGCAGGGCGGTTTCCGGACTTGCAGAGATTCTTTGCATTTCGTCAAAACTGGCACCCTCTTCCGGTGTGGCATCCGGAATATAGCTCGAGGTAAAAAAATGGCGATAAACTGGGTTGGGGGAACCCCAACCAGCTGATACCATCGCCCGGGAAGCGTTGTAGAATTGTTCAGCTTCGACATCGCCGCGCATCATTCGGCCGCGGACATAACCGCCCAGCAAAATAAGAAACTTAACACGCTCGGGAAATCTTGCTGCAAATCTGACGGAAAAGGCCGAACCTTGGCTGATACCCAGCAGTCCGAAACGTTCAAGACCTGCGGCGTCGGCAACCGCAAGCATGTCGTCGATCATTCGATCCTCTGAAATGTCGTCGACATCCCAGTCTGAAAGACCATTGCCCCGCTGATCAAATCGAACCAGCCGGCAAAGTTTGGACATTTCTGAAAGGAAATCCCCCCAAACCGGACTAGTCCACTCATATTCAATATGATTCAACCAGTTTGGTGCTTTCAAAACGGGGGTGTCCTGTCCGGTGGAGGCCCACGCGAGATTCACGCCGTCGCTCGATTTGCAGAACTTTACTCTTTGCTGAAGAGATACATCCGGAGCCTTTCGCAATGGTTTTGCTTGCGGGGACCAATGCCAAACTCGAATTGGGCGGCTTATATTCTTTACCCTTTGCCCACCCATATCGCGGAATGCGGCGTCTACTCTGTCTTGAACAGCCTGGTGCACGACATCAGAAACGCAAACGCCACCCGGTTCAGCCAATCCTTCCAGGCGCGCTGCAACGTTAACACCGTCGCCAAAAATATCGCCCTCGTCGAAAATTACATCGCCTAAATTGATACCAACGCGAAAACGGATTCTTTGATCGTCGTCAAGATCTGTCTCGTTAAGGTTCATGGATTGCTGAATTTTAACCGCGCATTGAACGGCATCTTGAACCGATTCAAATGTGGCCAGCATACCGTCTCCGGTCGTCTTGACGATATTCCCACGGCTTCGAGATATCTCTGGGTCGATCAACTCGCGGCGATACTTTTTTTGTCGGGACAAGACCCCCAATTCGTCCGCTTCCATCAAGCGCGAGTAGCCAACCATGTCGGCTGCCAGTATCGCCGAAAGTCGTTGTTCCATATCCGTTTCCCCCGCGCCTGTTGTTTCAAGAACTTCAGTCAGGCTTCATCGTGTTCGGTCGCATATTCCGAGGACAGTATACCCGGAAATCGCTTGCTAGTAACGACAGCAAAATAGCGAGAGAATTTAGAGGCTATTTACACAAAAACACCGATCGAGATTGCACTGGGTTTCAATTGTCATTCGTACTGGATGATGGCGGCCTCAAAGTCACTTTCGCTTGTAACTTTGGTATGGTGACCGTGCCCACCTCTGTCTTCCATGTGCCATACGTCGCCCACACGTTTTTCTCGGCTTTCGCCCGATAAGTCGGCATAGAGTCTGAAATACTTCAAAATCATTGTCCCTTCCAAAATACCGAATGGCACGCGTGCGGCTGTCGACAAAGGTCCAATTCTCTTTTTTCGCGCTAGATCAAAGCTGCGATCCGATGGGTAAAATTGCGAGTAAACCGGAAACGATGTGATCCCAGGCCGAGCCTGTCGGTTCCGAGTCGTATTCCAAGATTGTGCCGTCTTCATCGCGAGTTTGCCACTTAAGCTGACCGGCATTCTCCAAAGTCACCCGATAAGTGTAAGCAGGCAGTACTTCGTTCAGCGCACCCATGGTTTGAGCGGTCAATGAAGGCGAGTCTATCAGGATGCCCATTTCAGTGTTGATATTTACCGAGCGTGGGTCCCAGTTGAACGATCCTACGAATAGATAACGGTCATCAATCGCGAAGGCCTTGGAATGCAAACCCGAGCGGGATTGCGCCCAATTAATTCCGCGCCGTTGAACCTGATAAGCATCGGGTCTCAATTCATATAAATCCACCCCACCGCGCAGCAGTGCCCGGCGTTTCTTGGCGTAATGGGCATAGACTGGCGCGACATCGTTAGAGCGCAACGAATTGGTTACGACCGTTACGTCGACCCCACGGTTTTCCAGTTCGGTCATCCATCTGACGCCGTTGTTGCGGGGCACGAAATATGCGGAGACTATATTCACCTCATCCCGCGCATCTTCAAAATACGGGAGCAGTTGAGACGCGAGAATTGGGTCAGAGTTGTCAACGCCCGCAGCCTTGGAAGGCGGGTCCGCGTATAACCGCGCCGGAACCCAATCCAAAGCCAATGCGCCATCTGCGAAGTTTTCCTTGGCGGATTTTCTCAAAGCTTCTCCGTATTGGGTTTGCTTTGCCTCTTCTACAAGGGCATGGAGCCTTTCACGGGCTTCGCTAAGACCAAATGTTTCAGGCTCTCCAACAACCACACGCGCGGGTACGGCGAACTCGCTATTCCAATAGGCGTCAAAACTTTTAGAGACCTCTTCAACCACGGGCCCGGCTGCCAATACATCGAGATCAGCATAGTTCATTTCTTCCTGGGCCAGGAAATACTCGGCACCTATGTTTCGCCCACCCACGATGGTGAATACATTGTCGGCAGTCATCGACTTGTTGTGCATCCTGCGGTTTATGCGTTTAAAGTCCGTCAGCCCGGCTACAAGAAGGCTCTGATCCCGCCAAAAGGGGTTGAACAGCCTGATCTCGATATTCTTGTGATAGTCCAGAGCAGCTGTCATAGCGTCATAGCTGGAGGTATCCATATCATCCAGCAACAGCCGAATGCGAACACCTCGGTCAGCCGCCTGCAAAAGGCTGGCCGCAAAAAGGTGCCCCGTTGGGTCATTGTGCAAAAGGTAGTATTGCGCATCGATCGATCGTTCTGCAGCGGCGGCCAACAAAAGTCTTGAGACCAGTGCTTGTTCTCCATCATTAATCAGCTTTACTCCGGATCGCCCGTCCTTTGGGTCTCCAAGTCTGTTGGCGGCTTGACTTAAAGCGCTGTTCGAATTTGTGGGAACAGAGCTTGTCACTGTCTTTTCGTAAGTGCGAACTTTTGGGGCACATGCGACAAGAGCAAGCGCACAAACTATTTGAACCAGTAATTTCCAATGGTTCATTCGTATCCTCCAACAGTTTTTTAGGACTATACACAGCGTTGCAGTTCAGCTCGATTTTTCTTCGCTTTACGCCTTGGCCGACAGCCTCAAAAATAGACGCAACTCAGAAAGCAATTCTGTTTTTCAGTCCGTTTTACTTGAAAACTGCGTTGTGTTCGTCAAACTTCTCGAATGAGTGAATATTTTGATGAGATGTACAACAGTGACGGATCACTCCGCGGACCATATGAAGAGATAGGCCGTTGGTTTGATGCCGAAGATGTTTCGCGGTTGCGGGCAAAACAACGCGAAGCGGAAGAGGTTTTCAGACTGACGGGCATTACGTTTAACGTTTACGGCAAGTCAGAAGCTGAAGAGCGTTTAATTCCTTTCGATATCGTTCCCAGGGTAATTTCCGGTCGCGAATGGCAGCGGTTGGAACGTGGTATTGAACAGCGTGTTCGAGCCATCAATGCGTTTCTTTATGATATCTACCATCGTCAGGAAATTGTTCGGGCAGGGCGAGTTCCCGCTGCAATGATAGCTGAAAACGAGGCATTTCTTCCGCAAATGCTGGGTGTTTCACCGCCCGGGCAAATATACACGCATATTGTAGGGATTGATCTGGTCCGCACGGGACCCGACGAATTTTTCGTATTGGAGGACAATGCCAGAACCCCGTCTGGCGTAAGTTACATGCTCGAAAACCGGGAAACGATGCTCAAGATGTTCCCCGAGTTGTTCAGCGCGACGAATGTCCGGAATGTCTCAGATTATCCGCTAAACTTGCGACGGTCCCTTGCGGCTTGCGCACCAGATTGCGCCGAAGGGGAGCCGACTGTAGCAGTTCTTACACCGGGTATCTACAATTCTGCATATTTCGAGCATGCGTTTCTTGCAGACCAGATGGCAGTGGAATTGGTTGAGGGGCACGACCTGCGCGTCGTTAAAGGGCGCGTTTGCATGCGCACCACGCGAGGGTATCGTCCAATAGATGTTCTGTATCGTCGGGTAGATGATGAGTTTCTTGATCCTTTGAATTTTAACCCAGAAAGTGCTCTGGGTGTACCTGGTATTTTGGACGTTTATCGCGCTGGGGGAATAACAATAGCAAATGCGCCGGGAACCGGAATTTCTGACGATAAGGCGATCTATTCCTACATGCCTGAAATCGTGGAGTTTTATACAGGCGAAAAGCCAGTTTTGAAGAACGTTCCAACGTGGAGATGCAGCGAACCCGACTCGCTTGCCTATGTTCTGGACAACTTGGCAGATCTGGTGGTCAAGGAAGTACATGGTTCTGGTGGTTATGGTATGTTGATTGGCCCCACTGCCAGCAAGAAAGAGATTGCGACTTTCCGCGACAAGCTCAGGGCGCGGCCGTCCAACTACATAGCACAGCCAACGTTGTCGTTGTCGACCGTCCCAATCTTTGCCAGATCAGGTTTGGCACCCAGACATGTTGATCTACGCCCGTTTGTTCTTGTTTCACCCGAAGGCATCAAAATTACACCTGGTGGGTTGACGAGGGTGGCTCTGAAGAAAGGTTCTTTGGTCGTGAACTCCTCCCAGGGTGGCGGCACCAAAGATACCTGGGTTCTGGAGGACTAAGCCATGCTGGGAAAAACCGCAGGCGGGTTGTTCTGGATGTCCCGCTATCTGGAAAGAGCTGAAAACACCGCCAGATTACTTGAAACCGGGCAACGTATGGCTTTGACCCGAGCCCAAAACTCGATCGAAGAGTGGGCGTCGGTTCTGAAAACCGCGGGTGTTCTGGACAGCTATCATTCAAAGTATGACGAGGTAACCAAAGACAATGCTGTTGATTGGGTTTTGCGGGACGCTGAAAACCCTTCATCGGTTCGGTCCGTCATCAAACAGGCAAGGGACAACGCGCGCCTTGTGCGAACCGCCTTAACGCACGACGTTTGGAGCGCGGTCAATGCCACTTGGATGAAGATCGACGCGGTCATGAAACGCCGAGTAAACGAGCGGGATTTGCCCGGTGTCTTGGAACTGGTTCGTCATCAGGCAGCTTTGGTCCGAGGAGCGAATCTTGGTACAATGCTGCGCAATGACATCTTTGACTTTACAAGGTTGGGTACGTTCGTTGAACGCGCCGACAACACAGGGCGCATCCTGGACGTCAAGTATTATGTCCTTTTGCCTACAGCATTTTCAGTCGGATCCTCTTTGGATAACATCCAGTGGGAAAGCATCCTGCGATCAGTCGGTGCAGGGGGTGGATACCGGATGACGCATGGCCAAAAGACGACGCCTTCGGACATAGCCGCTTTTCTGATCCTCGATCAGCGAATGCCACGCAGTCTTCATTTCTGTTGCCGCAAAATTCAGGAAAACCTTTTTTATCTAAAAAAGGACTACGGATTTTCTGGTCCGTCCTGCGAAGGCTCCGATGCGCTTTTCCAAAAGTATATGGACAAGGATATCTCCGAAATTTTTGAGTTCGGGCTTCATGAGTTCATACAAGAATTTTTGAACGACCTTTCGATGTTAAGTCGCCAAGTTGAAATCGACTATCGCTTTTATGAGTAGAGCATGAAACTGCATATCAAACACGAAACCAGATATGACTTTGATGCGCCAGTTCCGTTTGGTCTGCAGCAACTTAGAAAAACCCCTAAGTCTTTCCGCAATCAAACTATCCAAAGTTGGGATACCCGCGTCGAGGGCGGGCGCAAGGAACTGACTTTCGAGGACTATCATCGAAATACTGTCGAGCTGGTTTGTTTTGAACCAAACACAAAGAGTGTGTCTTTGATTTCGGAAGGTGTAGTCGAGGTTGAAGATACGCACGGTATTCTTGGGCCTCACGAAGGGTCAACACCGCTTTGGCTTTTCAAACGCAGCACACGCCAGACAAAACCGGGCAAAGGTGTCGCTGAAATGGTCAGATCGCTACCGCAGGGCGAACTTGTCCAGCAGCTTCATGCACTGTCAGATGCCATCAGGGATCGTGTTGAATACAAGGTCGGAAGTTCACATCCGGACTGGAGCGCTGAGGACGCAATCGAAGCGGGCAGCGGAGTTTGTCAGGACCACGCGCATATTTTTGTTAGCGGCGCACGCCAACTCGGTTTGCCTGCGCGCTACGTGTCAGGCTATCTGATGATGAATGAAACCGAGCTACAAGATGCGACCCACGCTTGGGCGGAAGTGCATATTGAAGGACTAGGTTGGGTTGGATTTGACGTCTCCAACGGGATATCCCCCGACAACAGATATGTTCGTGTTGCAACGGGGCTAGACTACTCACAGGCTGCACCGATAATAGGAAGTAGAATTGGGGCAGCGGGTGAGCAGTTGACGGTACAGCTGCAAGTCGCACAGCAGTAACGGAGACAAAGAATGACCTATGCTGTGGGGATGCGGCTGAACCGCGGGTTGGTTTTCATGTCTGACACGCGCACCAACGCTGGTGTAGACAACATTTCCACCTTTAACAAGATGTTCAACTGGACGATCGAGGGCGAGCGATTCATTACTTTGTTGACGGCCGGCAATCTGGCCACAACGCAGGCAACTGTAAGTCTACTGGAAGAAAGGACAAAGGCGCCTGCTGATCGTTCGCCGTCAATTCTTGAGGCGGAAACAATGTTTCAGGTCGCTCAGTTGGTTGCAGACACACTCAAAGACGTTATTGAACAGCACGGCTGCGCGGGCCAGCAGGCCGATAGCGCGTTCCACGCCACCATGATTTTGGGCGGTCAGATCAAAGGCGGACCATCGCGGTTGTTTCTGATCTATCCCGAAGGAAACTTTATAGAAGCAAGTGAAGATACCCCGTTTTTCCAAATCGGGGAGACCAAGTACGGTCGACCGATTTTGGTCCGGGCTTTCGATCCGGAAATGAGCTTTGCCGAAACCGTAAAGTTATTACTGGTTAGTTTTGATTCAACCATCAAAGCCAACTTGTCCGTTGGCGCACCGCTTGATCTGTCCTTCTACGACGAAGACAGTTTTGCTGCTGGCAAGCGAACTAGGTTCGAGGCAGATGACGCATATTTCCGAACCATTTCGGACGGGTGGGGTGACGCTCTAAAATCAGCGTTGTCCAAACTGCCCGCATATAAAACAGAATAAATGAACGGCGATTGAACAGCGGTTTGATCACAAGATATCTGTGCTGGATTTTACGGAGAGCTTTTCCCCGGCCCAGTAGCAAGATTAAAGCGGCTCAGCCAATGGTAGTCACTTCAATGCACGGGCAAGAAAAGTGCGGGTAGCTTCCTGTTGAGGCGCTTCAAATAGTACTTCTGGCGGGCCCTCTTCAACTATACGCCCGTTTTGCAAGAAACCCACTTTGTCCGCCGCTTCGCGGGCAAATCCCATTTCATGGGTGGCCATCACCATTGTCATTCCCTGCTTTTTCAGCATTAGCAACACGTCAAGAACTTCACCAACCAGTTGCGGATCCAAGGCCGAGGTGATTTCGTCAAACAACATCACTTCAGGTTGCATGGCCAGGGCCCGAACAATGGCCACTCTTTGTTGTTGTCCACCTGACAATTGATCCGGGTAGTTATGCATCCGGTCGGCAAGGCCAAATCTGGCAAAAAGCGCCTCGGCTTCTGGTAACAATTCAGCGCGTGATTTTCCATGCACCCGACGCGGCGCGAGCATAACATTTTCAATCGCCGTCATGTGAGGGAACAGATTGAAACTCTGAAAAACAATTCCGATCCTTGCTCGTACCGACTGAGGGTCAAGCCCTGGAACGGAAATGTCTGTGCCATCCAGGAAAATGGCGCCGTCTTCGATAGGTTCCAACAGGTTTATACAGCGCAGAAGCGTGGACTTTCCAGCCCCGGATGCACCGATGAGACAAACCATTTGTCCCTCTTCCACATCCAGATCAATCCCATCGCAAACTGTATCGTCGCCAAACCGTTTCACGACGCCTCGTAGCTCAAGTTTTGCCATCAGCGTCTCTCTCGCATCTGGCGTGCCATTAGATGGTCGGCGTAACGCGTAGCCGGGATCGTTACGATTAGGAAAATGATGGCGGCACCAACGTAAGGAGTGAAGTTTGCGAGCAAAGACTTGAACACGCCGGCCTGACGGAAAATTTCCACGGGGCCAATGAAACTAAGCAATGACACGTCTTTTTGCAATGCGATAAGCATGTTCATTTGCGAAGGAACGACATTGCGGATGGCCTGCGGTAGAACCACATCCCGCATAACCTGCCTCTCGGAAAGGCCCAGCGACAGAGCAGCTGCGCGCTGACTGTGGTGAACGCTGTCAATGCCGGATCTGAAAATCTCTGCCACGTAGGCTGAATAAGTGAGTATCAGAGCCAACGAACCCCAGATGTAAGGTGAATTCCACGGCCTTGGCAGGCCAAGGCCCGGTATGCCGAAGCCGATGAGATATACAGTCAAAATGACTGGCACACCGCGGAAGATGTCCGTAAATGCAGCGCCAAATATACGCAAAGGAAAAAGTGCCGGGGATTTCGCGTCGCGGGCTAAAGCTATCAACAAACCAAGTACAGCAATCGCAGGAGCCGACCACGCAAAGATCATTACATTAATACGAAACGCTTCCAGCAGTTTGGGAAAAGTTTTTGCCAGCACTTCGCCGTTAAAAAAGCTCTGCTGTACCTTTCCCCATCCTGGTGCCATCGGAACCAGAACGACTAAGGCAACGACGACGATTATGGTGCTTGTCGCAGCAACCAAAATAGAACGCCGTCGTTGCTGCGCTTCGTAGAGTTCACGGCGAGTTATCCCCGCCGCCTTTGATCTTGCCATCTTATTTGATTAGGGGAACACCAGTGGTGTCCTGCAGCCATTTTGCCTCGATCTCTGCCAATTTTCCGTTTGAGGCGATGGCGGCAATAGCTTCGTCAACACAGGCCTTCAGCGGATTACCTTCCTCCATCAGCATCCCGAAATGATCAGGGTTGTCGCCTTCGTCAGCAGGGAACTGACCGATGACTTTGGAGCCTTCGATCATGACGGCGCTGAGAAACAACGCAGTCGGCAAGTCAAACAGTGCCGCGTCAATCTGATTGGCCGTCATGGCCGCATTGACGTCAGCGTTGTCGCCATAAAGCAGCGGCTCATTGTCTGGTTCGATGACTGCGGCCAGTTTTGGCACCGCCGTCGTCGAACCGACTGCCCCCCATTGCAATCCTTTCAGGGCCTCCAACGTGGGCTCCGTGTCCGTCGCATTGGAACCAACCAGCACGGCCATTGGCGCCGTGTAATAAGGAGATGAAAAATCGACGACCTGATCCCGTTCCGGCGTGATTGAGTATTGTTGCATGTTCACATCAAACTCTTTAGCGCCCGGTTGAATTGCCTCGTCGAAAGAAGACCTGACCCAAACGACATCCTCCGCAGCAAACCCCATTTCTTCGGCTACGGCATAAGCTACAGCTGCCTCGAACCCTTCGCCACTTTCGGGCGCATCGTCCAGAACCCAGGGGAAGTAGGCGGGGTTTCCTGTTGCTATGGTGAATTTGCCGTCGGTAAGCGTTTTACCCGCCGCGCAATGACCGTCTGCAAATGCGGTCGTGGAAAACAATGCGAACGAAGCCGCGGTAAGCGAAAGCATCTTGGACATGGGCGCAAACCTCCTGTTGGACTGATTGTATTACGGTAATTCTGCCTGCATGTGCTGTCCAGCGGGTTAGAAGTTGATGGAGCATCGGATTTTCCACGCGAATCGCGGATTGCGCCGTGGCGTAAAGGATTTTGTTGACGATCCAACCATATCTCGTGCAATGCTTGTTACGGAAAAAGTAACAGGATCATGGCCGTTATGATCTTTATTCAACATCCAATGATGCGCCGGGATACCGGATCCGACCTTGTTACTTAACCTGGCGGCTTAGACACCCGTTGGGCAATCGGTCTTTGAGCCGCTTTTCAGTTTTAGCTAGCAGTCTTTCTAATGAGCAATGATTCCGGATTGCGTTTGGCAATCGATATCGGTGGAACGTTCACCGACACCGTTCTAATTCAAGGACCCTCGCAGATTTTGGCGACAACCAAAACTCCGACGACACCTGATCAGCCAGCCGTGGGTGCCATTGAAGGTGCGCGTTCGGTTCTGAAAGAGGCAGGTCGTGATTGGAGCCAGATCAACGGTATGATCCACGGCACGACGCTGGCAACCAACGCGCTAATTGAACGTCGCGGGGCAAGGGTAGCCACAGTTACGACCGAGGGCTTCAGGGACATCCTCGAGATTGGATACGAGCGACGTTACTCTCAATACGCAATCAATTTGGTCAAACCAGATTTGCTTGTGCCGCGTACTCGGGCACTGACAATCGGAGGACGCGTGGATGCCCATGGAAAGGAACTGACGCAACTTGACGAAGGTGCAGTGTTAAGGCTGGTCGCTGATCTGCAAAGATTGAATTGCAAGGCTGTAGCCATTTGCCTCATGCACTCTTACGCAAACCCTGCGCAAGAGTTGCGATTGCGCGCGCTGTTGACTGAAAACGTGCCGGACCTTGTGGTTTCACTAAGTCACGAAGTAAGCCCAGAGGCACGTGAATTCGACCGGCTCTGCACGACTGTTGCGAATGCCTACATTCAGCCGTTGATGGGCAAGTATTTGGCTGACTTTAAGGCGCGCTTTGCCGCTGAGGGTTTGAAATGCCCAATTTTGATGATGACTGCGGGTGGAGGGATGACAACAGTCGAAACGGCGGCTCGTCTGCCAATTCGTTTGGTTGAATCCGGGCCAGCGGGCGGGGCCATCCTTGCATCACAAATTGCCGAAGAAGTCGACGTGAGAAAAGTCCTGTCCTTCGATATGGGGGGCACAACCGCCAAGCTTTGTCTAATTGATGATTTCCGCCCCCAAACAGCGAGGAAATTCGAAATATCGCGCGCCGAACGATTTATCAAGGGTTCAGGGATGCCAGTCCGAATTCCTGTAATCGAAATGATAGAAATCGGTGCAGGTGGTGGGTCAATTGCCAGTTTGGACAGGCTGAACCGGCTTTGCGTCGGCCCGCAAAGCGCAGGCTCCGATCCGGGCCCGGCCGGTTTTGGCAAAGGGGGCATTAACCCAACTGTGACCGACGCAGATATATCTCAAGGTTATATTGATCCGGATCGTTTCGCTGAGGGACGGCTGCAAGTTGATCGCGCTGCCTCAGATCGCTCTGTGTCGGCCCATATAGGTTCGAGGCTGTCAATGGAAACAGATGACGCAGCTTTTGCGATCAGCGAGATCGTAGACGAGAACATGGCAAGCGCTGGGCGTATGCATGCAGTAGAGTCAGGCAAGGATCTGAGCGCTCGTTTGATGATTGCGTTTGGTGGCAACGGACCGTTGCACGCGACCCGTGTCGCAAGGCGATCGCAGGTTAGGCGCATTTTGATACCGCGTGATCCCGGGGTTGGGTCCGCAGTTGGATTTTTGTTTGCGCCAGTTTCCTTTGAAATCGTCAGATCTTTTTACACAACCATAGATTCGCTTGATTTATTTAAGCTGAACAGTTTCTTCGCGGACCTTTATGACGAAGCAGAAGAGGTCGTGCGCGCGGGCGCGCCGGACGCAACTTTGCGAACCCGGCGGGTGGCGTTTATGCGGTATCACGGTCAGGGTCACGAAATTGAGGTCGAGTTGCCAAACAGGACGCTGACCTTTGACGACCTCGAAAATCTGCGTAGCGACTTTGAGTCAGAATATATTGGGCAATTCAAGCGCATCGTACCGGGTATGACGATAGAGGTGTTAAACTGGGGGCTTACCGTTTCCGCTCCGGTTCCAGCGCCTTTAAAACATACCAACATGATCGAAGGTCAACCTGTCGACGCTTGGGAAACGCGCGATATCCTTTGCGACATTTCCGGGGTTTGGTGCAAAGCCGGTGTTTTCGAACGATCAGCACTCAAGCCAGGCGACATTGTCTCGGGTCCGGCGCTGATTGTCGAACCACAAACCACCACCTTTGTTAGCGCGGATTTTACGGCGCAGATAGATACAGTCGGAAACATTTGGCTAACGGGAACCCAGGAGATACGCACATGAGAACTTCGCAGACGCGATTGCAGGTGATGTGGAACCGGTTGCTGGCCGTTGTGGAAGAACAAGGACAGGCGTTGGTCCGTGCCGCCTTCAGCCCTATTGTACGAGAGTGTGGTGATATTTCGGCCGGAATATTTGACTTTCACGGTCGAATGGTTGCGCAGGCCGTGACCGGGACGCCAGGGCATATAAACACGATGGCCGAAGCGGTCAAAACATTGCGAACCCGGTTCCCGATTCAGGATATGAAACCCGGCGATATTTACATGACGAACGATCCATGGATCGCGTCGGGACATCTGAACGATTTCTTGCTCATGATGCCTGTATTTTTCGATGACAAGGTTGTGGGTTTTACTTCTTGCACATCGCATCTGGTGGATCTGGGTGGTTTAGGCATGGGGCCGGAAGGTTCGGACATTTATGACGAAGGTCTGCTGATTCCGCCGTGCAAATTGGTGGATGAGGGCAAGGTAAACAATCTGTTGCTTGAGATCGTCAAGGCGAACTCACGCGAGCCGATTGCCAACGAAGGAGATATATACGCGCTGATAGCTTGTTGCGAGGCTGGCGCAGCCCGGCTGCACCAGATGATGGTCGAGTTTGGTTTGAAGGATCTGTACGAGTTGTCTGACTACGTCATCGAAACTTCGCGCCGTGGTACCATCGAAGCCATCTCGGAGTTGCCAAGCGGCACGTGGAGACACGTGCTCAAAGTAGACGGTTACGGTGCCGAGATCGAATTGCATGCCTCTCTGACGATTGCAAAGGACCACCTGTTGCTTGATTTTTCCGGTACGTCAGGGTGTTCAGACAAGGGTATCAACGTGCCTTTGAATTATGCTGCAGCTTATTCTGTGTTCGCACTTCGTTGCATCATCGGGCCGGATATCCCGAACAACGCAGGTTCGCTTGCGCCCTTTCAAGTGACCGGCCCGAAGGGCTGTATTCTGAATGCCCAGCCTCCTGCTCCTGTTGCTATGCGGCATACGCTGGGTCAGATGACGCCCGATCTTGTTTTTGGATGTTTGTCACAGGCGTTGCCTGAACTTGTCCCTGCCGAGGGGGCGTCCTGCATGTATGATCTGCCGTTGCGCAATGTCCCCGAGGCCCCGGACCTTGGTGATAAGCAGTTTGCGCTTGAGCTTGTTTTTAACGGCGGTACTGGGGCAAGACCCACACTGGATGGACTGTCCGCGACGGCATTTCCCAGTGGTGTCTGGGGAAGCCAGATAGAAACCACCGAGTCGGTAGCGCCAGTGTTATTTCATCGTCGTGAATTTCGGCCGGATTCCGGTGGCGCAGGCCGCTTTCGTGGCGGTTTGGGGCAACACATAGAAATTAGCGCGTCGTCTGATCAGGACTTTCTGGTGTTTTTGTCGGTAGAGCGCATTCTGAACCCGGCCAAAGGGCGGTATGGCGGTCAGGATGGTGCCGCAGGACGTGTTCGGATAGGCCGCAGTGGTGAAGAATTGCCCGGCAAAGGAGAATTGCGGGTTAAGGCGGGTGAAACGTTGGTTTTCGAAACTCCCGGGGGCGGGGGTTATGGGGCGCCGCAAGACAGGTGTCGTAACGCGTTGAGTTGGGATATCGAAGCCGGGCTTGTCAGCGCAGATGCGGCCAAATCCAGCTATGGTGATACGCCATGACCCAGCCTATGCCCCACGTCGCGCGCATGGCGCCATATACTCTGGTAAAAGTCCCTGCTGGGGATGATCATACGTTGATCTCGCTTTCTCAGAACGAAAGCCTGCGCCCACCAAGCCCAAAAGTGGTCAAAGCAGCATCGTCGGTTTTGACAAGGTCAATGCTTTACCCGGATCCTGATTGGACGGAATTGCGGCTTGCATTGGCGCAGCATCATGAACTCAACGCAGAGTATATTTTGTGCGGCAACGGGTCCTTGGACCTGATCGGTTGTATCGCGCGCGTGTTTGCAGGACCCGACCGTTCTATATTGGCGCCTGAATATGCTTACCCATTCTTTCGATCAGCAACGCAAATGGCAAATGCCCGTTTTGACATCGCGAGAGAGTCGTTCTTGACGGTAAACGTCAAAGCTATTCTTGACTCGGTCGTAGCAGACACAGGTATCGTTTTTGTCGCGAATCCGGGTAATCCAACGGGAACCCGGATATCCGGTGGGGAGTTGGAACGATTACGCGCTGGCCTGCGCCCAGACATTTTGTTGGTTGTCGATGAAGCCTATGGCGAGTTTGCCGATCACCTGGGTGAATCATGTTTCGATATGGTGAATTCTGGAAATACGGTTATTTTACGTACATTTTCTAAAGCTTATGGAATGGCCGGTTTTCGTGTCGGGTGGGGGCTGTTTCCGCCTGCCGTCGCAGCCGAAATGCGAAAGGTCATGAATCCGAACAATGTAAGCGCCGTCTCGCAGGCCGCGGCGATAGCAGCCGTCCAAGACGAAAAGTACATGCGTGAAACCTGCGAGATTACAACGCAACTTCGCGAAGAGGCGACCACGAAACTCAAGGACGCTGGATTCGACTTGTTTCCGAGTTTCACAAACTTTGTCCTTATCGATATGGGCGATCCGGAAACTGCGCAAAATGCGGAAGCTGCGTTGAGACGCAATGGCATCCTTGTCAGGCCACAAGGCGGCGTCGGATTGCCCCATGCGTTGCGAATGACCATTGGGGCCAAACAGGACAACGAAGCGGCCATTTCCATTCTTGCTCAATGCAAAAAGGAACACGCCCGATGAAAAGCTCACGAGGCCGCGCGCGTTTTGGCGTTTTAGTTCCGTTTACAAACTCCAATCTTGAACCGGACATGGCGATGATGTGCCCTGAGGGAGTATCGCTACACTTTGGTCGGATGGGCGGCTACGACGAGGATAAAATCCCGGATGAAAAACAAATGCACGGGTTGGGAGCCGCTGACCTGGATGAACCACTACGGCTTTTGATGGGGGTCAAACCGGATGTTGTTATTTATGGTTGTACCTCTGCGACCTTGACCCATGGGTTGCAATTCGACAGCGCCTTGGCGGAGCGGATCAGATCCAGCAGCGGGGCTAAAACGGTGACAGCTGCTGGCGCACTGGTGAATGCCCTGAAAACGCTAGGTACGCGGCGTATCGGATTCGCATCGCCGTATGTAAAGGCAATCAATGATATGGCCGTGAAATTCCTTGACGAAGCAGGAATCCGGACCGTAGCCCGTTCCGAAGTTGACGAGACCTTGGACAATGAGGGGCAGGGCGCTCTTGGAACAAGCCGCGTACTTGAGTTAGGGTTGCGGGCTGATCACCCTGAAGCCGATGCCGTCGTTATGTCATGCACTGACATGCGGAGCGTCGAAGTGCTGTCCCAACTTGAACAAGAGTTGGGAAAACCGGTGATCTGTTCGAACCAGGCGATGGTGTTTCAAGCGATGCAAATGTTGGAAATCTTTGAGCCGGTTCAGGGGTTTGGTCAATTGTTGGATCAGGTTGGAACCTGCAACCAACATAACTGAAATATCACTTTCGCACTGCTCTCGCGGTTAAACGGGCACTTTCGGAAAATAGCCGGATGTGTCGATACATAACGTTCGTTCGACCGCACTTCCTTATATCAGGGTCAAACAAAAACTACCTCTACGGGAATTCCCTAATTTCGAAAATCGCTTTGGTGTAGTAATGACTTAGATATCGAAGAATCCCGGTGGGCTTAACCACTTTCACTGGATTTCCCCGATGAGGGGCTGGTTCTAAACCCCCTTGGCCGGCCCCTCTTATACATTGAAGTTACGGGTTAAAGTTTCCTTCTTTTATGATCTGTGACAACAAATCCGGCATGTCCGCATAATGATCAAAGGCCAACAGATGTGGTAGCTCCGCAATTGAGGACTTACGGTATCCTTCTGTGAAAAGAAGAAAGGGCACATCGGCCCGTTTTGCGGTTTCGGCGTCCACTTCACTATCGCCCACAAAGATACTCGGGCCAATATTTGGCATCGCTTTGAAGCAGGCGTTTAGATGTTCCGGATCAGGTTTGCACTTGTTCACTGTATCTCCGCCAACCACCGAGTCAAAATGCGGTAACAGTTCCAACGCTTCAAGTATGTGACGCGCCGGCGCTTCGGGTTTGTTGGTGCAGACACCCAAGGCACAGCCCATATTGCCCAATCTGCTTAGGGCTTTTGTAACACCGGGATAAACTGTTGTTCTTTGAGTCGGTGCCGCATTGTAATGGGTTAACGTAGCTCGGCTGAGTTCGGGATGTTTTTGACTGGGTAATCCCCGGTGGACCATAACGCGTTCGACCAGTTTAGGTAATCCATTTCCTACAAACCGCTTTACCGTTGCCAGCGGCAAGGGATCAACACCTTCGTCGGTCAACATTTGATTCACTGCGGCGGTTAGGTCAGCAACGCTGTCGACCAGCGTTCCATCAAGATCGAAAACCACCCGCGCGGACATAGAAAACCCCCTTGTAACAACCAGCCTCAAATTGACTATTTGCTGACCAAGCTGGTTACAACCATGCAATTCACATTTAACAAATCGGGCTCTTGACATATCTTACTGTTTTTATCAGAAATAAATCATGAGCAATTAGCCAGCCCAGTTCAGGGTTAGCCAGATCGGGAAAAAGATTGGACTCGGCGTTTCGCCAACCATGCATCCGGAGATGTCACCCATGAACGCGCAAAACCCAAACCCTTCAAAAAGTTACGCTGTCTCAATGCTGCCAGCCCACAAAGCCGAAGAATTGACCAATGGCGGCAAATTGGCCCATATCGAGTTAGGCGAACAGCTTTATACCTTGCGCATAACGCGCGCGGGCAAACTGATCCTTACAAAGTGAGCGCTAAATTCTCCTGCGGTGGTACCGTTGTTGGTCGACTGTCAGATTTGACGCCTATCGAGGCTGGAGCTGTCCTGTATCTGCGCCTTTGGAGCCAATGCGCTAAGAGCTGTGCAAATGCAGTAAGAGATTTCGCCATCGCGTTAAGTACCAGTCGAGGGCGTGCCGCGATTTCGACCTTGGACCATATGTTACCGTTGTGTGCCCAACATGGCCGAAGAACTTTCGTTCAGCATGGTACGGAATGCGGATGTCTAGGCGCAGAAGAAAATTGTTTTGCTCCGATGATCGCGGCAGGTGCAGAAGGTGAACGCGAGGACGCCATGACGATGGCGTCCCTCGTCGTTCGGCTTGATTATTCTCCAGCTCTTTCCTCGTTGGCCGAGGAATTTGGGATAGCGCTGCGGTGAATAACATCCACGCTCCGGGTATTGAAGATCGGCCAGAAACCTTTGTCAATCACAGCACATTGGAATACAGGGAAAATCACCGGCCCTCGCTCCGGGGATTTGCGTTCTAGCAACAACTGCATCCAGCATGATGATGATCGTGATCGCAGGTAGCTGCTGGCACATAGTCTCCGATCTCAGACAACACATTGCGCATGGCCCAAAGGATCATGTCGACGTCTTCGGCTCCTATGGTCAGAGGCGGGCGAATTTTGAGAATATTGTCCTTTGGTCCCTCGCTTCCGATCAAAATTCGATGGTCGCGCATACGGTTTTTTACATAGCCACAAATCTCGGTCCCCTCGGTTCCATCAAGGTTGACTAGTTCAACCCCCAGAAACAGACCCATACCGCGAACATCACCGATCTGCGAGAACCCATCTTGCAAATTGATTAGCCCGTCCTTCAGTCGAGCCCCCATTAAGCTGGCGTTTTCCTGCAGTCCTTCGTCATCGACGATGTCCAGAACTTCCTTTCCGATACGGCACGACAACGTTGATCCACCAAATGTGGAAAAGAACTCAATACCATTGTCAAAGCTTTCGGCGATTTCACGGGTCGTGACCACGACTCCTAAAGGGTGGCCGTTGCCGATAGGCTTACCCATCACCACGACATCCGGCAGCGCCTGTTGATGTTCAAAGCCAAAGTAAAACTCTCCCAGTCGTCCCAACCCGGTCTGAACTTCGTCGGCTATGCAAACACCGCCAGCAACTCGGACTTTTTCGTATACTGCAGACAGATAACCAGAGGGAGGAATGATCTGGCCCCCAACTGAAGGGAAAGTTTCAGCAATAAATGCTGACAGCCCGTGTCCCTTCTGTTTAAGGGATGCAATTGCAGGGTCTACCAAATCCGCGAACTTGGCGGCACGTACGGGATCGTCGCGGCGGAACGAGCCGCGATAGTCGTCGGCCACTTCGACGAGCTCTACCCAGTTGGCCTTTCCTACTCCGCGGGGTTTGTTGAACTTGTAAGCCGATATCGCGACCGCAGCATTGGTGTTGCCATGATATCCATGGTCAGGCGTAACAATTCCTTTGGCGCCGGTATGTGCTCGTGCCAGTCGCAGAGCCAGCTCGTTCGCCTCAGAACCGGAATTGACGAAATAACAGACTTCGAATTGATCCGGCAGTTTTGAAAGCAGTTTTTCGGCAAATGCGGTTTGCGCAGGATGCAGATATCGGGTGTTTGAATTCATCCTTTTCAGCTGATCCGCCGCGACCAATTGAATGCGGGGATGCGCGTGTCCAACATGCGGAACGTTATTGTAAGCGTCCAGATATGGTCGCCCCCACTCGTCGAAAAGGTGATGTTTCCAACCGCGAACCAGCATTACAGGGTCGTCGTAAGTCAAAGACAGGTTGCCGCCGAAATGTGCTTGCCGATTCTGAAGAACGGACAACTTGTCGGTCGGGCGGTAAAAAACCTTCTCGTCTGACAAGTTCAACAGGGCAGCCGGGTTGGGGCAAACGGCGTGCCACAGATCCAACTCGTCCGGATCACCCACACCGGGCCAATCGGTTTGCATACCATCCGTTGTCAGGGCGAGCTGGAAATGAACGTGCGGCGCCCAGCCGCCGTTTTGGGAGGGATTGCCCAAGCGTGCAAATGCTGCGCCTTGCGCAACAGGATCACCTGGCTTCAGGCGCGCGCAAGCTTCGGAGTCCAAATGACCGTAAAGTGTATAGAATGGATCACCTTCTGGCGTTTCATGGTGCAGGATCACAACGCCGCCATAGTCCAAATGTGCCGTCCGGTTCTCAACAGCTTCGACGCGCCCACTGACCGGTGCGTGCAAGACGGTACCTGCCGGTGCAAAAACATCAACAGCCAGATGAACAGTCCTACGGTCAGAGGCCTTCCATGGCCCCTTGCGAAATCCGGGTTCGGTATAAATTAATCGGGGTTCATTGTAATAGCCCAGCCAGAAACCTTCACCAAACTCTTCACCTACACGGGCTGCCTCATCCAAAGGCATATGAAACGGATTTTGCGGCCAGGTGGAGTTTTCGACCGAGAGTGACCCCATGGGAGCTTCGTTCAAGTCCACTTCGAACATCTTTGCAAAATGTCCGCGATGCGCGTTCAGATAGGCTAGTATGCGTTCTGCACCGTCGACCACAGGTAAACCGCAAGCTGCGCGAAGGCGGGCTGACATAAGCCCCTCATTGACATTGTCGCTTTCGAGAAAGCGCCACGCCGGTGCCTGACTGATCGTTACATAGGGATCATCCGGGTGCTCAGCTGCCATCAATGTTGAATTGACAATCGAGACAGCCAGTCGCATCCGTAGTAGCGGCCAAACCAGATCAATCTCCTCGGCGCACAGGCGGTTGGCTGCATGATAGCCTTGAACCAGAGAGGCAAGAGCACGTTCCGGTTTTGGATGGTCAAGGACCACATATGCCCCGGCGATGGCCAGCTCGCAAACACGTGGTGCGGCGCACATGTCGCCCAGGTCGATCAAACCCGAGACGCTGCGGCGTTCGCTCAACTCTCCTTGGACCAGAATGTTGTAGTCATTTGCGTCGTTGTGAATGGCCTGTTTCGGCAGGCGGTTCAACTGGCCGGATATTCTGGTGAAGTCCCGCACAATGTCTTGAAGTATTTCGCGTCGATCAGCGTTGGTTATTATATCCAATTTGCGCCTAATCCAGCTTGCTTGTACAAGATCCCATTTGAAATCCGATCTATTTAAACCATTGTGCGAAAATTGTTCTAAAGCACGATCCGTTGCCCCCAAAACCCGGCCGAGTTTCAGGATCAGGTCCGTGGTCTTAGGTTTAGCGTCAGCGTAACAACGCCCTGAAAGATATTCGAGCAACCAAACAAGGCGCGGTTGACCTTGCTCATCCCCAATTGACGGCAGTTCTAAGCCGTCTAGTGACGGAAAAACCTTGGGAAATGGTAGGCCCGGTGCAGATGTTGCCAAATGGTCCAGCGCTTTGATTTGTAGGTCTACCAATTCTGGTTGGCAGTCGACGCGCATGACTTTAAGCACATAATCTTGACCGTTCTTGGCGTGTACCAAAAAGTTTAGGTCATATTCCCCGTCCAAACGGGTTAACCGAGCGTCAAGCCCCCAGTGGCTCCGCAGGGCTTTCGCCCAATGATCTTCCGTTCCATTCATGTGCTAATCCATTGCCCTTAAACGTTTGAGCAGCGCCGAGGTGTCCCAGCGTCCGCCCCCCAGCATTTGAACATCCTTATAAAACTGATCCACCAGCTTTGTCAGCGGCAGAGAAGCGCCATTCTCGCCGGCGCAAACAACGCGCAGATCGTTGTCATTTCCTACGCAGGCAATGACAAATTCTGCCCCGCGTGCGGCTTCCTTTGGTGTGGCTGCCGCAGAGCCGCCGTGCTGTTCGACCCAAGCCTCTGCCTTCGCCAAAGTACGGTTGAAAACGGTAACTTCATGGCCAACCGCCTGCAGATGACCGGCCATTGGATAACCCATGACCCCAAGGCCCAAGAACGCGATTTTTGCCACTTGATTATCCTTCCGAGTGAGCAGTGGTTTCCTGACTAAGAAAACCCGATTGCGGAATCCGGAACCGACAAATCAAACGGTGGTACAAAGGGCAACCCCGCTTCAGGGTTTACCTCCTAAATCTTGAAGTATCGGGCAATCTGGTCGGTCGTCGCCGGCGCAGGCCTCTATTAGGTGGCTTAGCGTGTCACGCATTGCATTGAGATCAGTAATTTTGGCCTCGATCTGTCCGAGATGCTGGCGGGCAATGCGCTTTACATCTGCACTGGCACGGGTTTCATCCTCGTAAAGGGCCAGCAGGGTCCGGCAATCTTCAATGGTAAAGCCCAACGCGCGAGCGCGCCCAAGAAAATTCAGCTTGTGGACATCCTGATTACGGAACCGTCGATAGCCGTTGTCGTCACGCAAAGGTTTGATCAGTCCGATATCCTCGTAGTACCTGATCGTCTTTGCGGGCAATCCTGTCAGTTGCGATACGTCTCCGATGTTCATGATGTAACCTCCTGCGTTGCAAGTGGTGAATCAGGCTCCGGCAATTGAACTTGCGCCCGGCGCAAACGCAGGGAGTTGGAAACAACGAACACACTAGACAGCGCCATGGCGCCAGCGGCCAATGCGGGTGATAGCAAATGTCCGCCAAACGGGTACAACACACCTGCGGCTACTGGGATAAGCAGGATATTGTAGCCAAATGCCCACCCCAAATTTTGCCGAATATTTCGCATTGTGCGATGACTGATATCCAATGCATTTGCGACCCCGCGCAAATCGCCGGACATCAATACTACATCAGCGGTTTCAATAGCTACGTCGGTTCCTGTGCCGATCGCAATACCGATGTCTGCGGCCGCTAATGCGGGCGCGTCATTAATTCCGTCTCCGACAAAAGCCGTTGTTCCATACCGGCCTTGCAGCTCTGCTATGGCTTTTTGTTTACCTCCTGGCAGAACCTCGGCCGTTACATCATCGATTCCCAAAGTTTGGGCCAACGCTTTTGCTGTCAGGGTGTTGTCCCCGGTAATCATTACAAGCTTCAATCCCATTGCGCGCAGTGCCTTCAACGCCTCCGGTGTGCCGGGTTTGATCGGGTCTGAAACCGCTAAAGCGGCAGCTGCGCTGCCGTCAATTGCGACAAATAGTGGCGTTGCACCAGTCTTGGAGTGCACCTCTGCGACATGGTTAAGAGCAGCTAGGTCCACCCCGTTCTGCGCCATAAAGCGCCCGGATCCGACCAAAACAGACTGTCCTTCGACGCGGGCACTGACGCCTTGCCCAGTGATTGAGCGAAACTCGGTAACTTCCGGTAGCTCTGCTGGGGCAGCTCGAGTGATAGCATTCGCGACCGGATGTTCGGATTGCGCTTCGACCGCGGCGGCCAGCCGCAGCACGTGTGTTCGTTCAAAACCATCTGCAGCGACAAACTCGGTAAGTTCTGGTCGGCCAAGCGTCAGCGTCCCGGTTTTGTCCATGGCAATTACTTGGGCCTGCTGAAGGGTCTGTAGTGCGTCGCCCTTTCGAAAAAGGACACCCAATTCCGCTGCTCGCCCCGTTCCGACCATGATCGATGTCGGCGTCGCAAGACCCATCGCGCAAGGACAGGCGATGATTAACACCGACACTCCGGCAACAAGCGCAAGCGGTAACGCAGGGGTCGGTCCAAGTATCATCCATGCCAGGACCGTAAGAACAGCAACCGCAATTACGACGGGAACGAAACGATGCGTGATTTTGTCGACCAGCCCTTGGATAGGCAGCTTGGCACCCTGAGCCTGTTCAACCATACGAATTACTTGCGCCAAAACTGTGTCTTGGCCAACGCGCGTGGCCCGAATTTGCAGCGCACCAGTACCGTTCACTGTCCCGCCAACCACTTGTTCCCCGACGGTTTTCCCGACGGGAACTGGTTCGCCCGTAATCATGCTTTCGTCGATGTAAGAGTTTCCGTCCAAGACCTCTCCGTCGACGGGAACTCGTTCGCCGGGGCGGATAATCAACTCATCGTTCTCTGCCACCTTTTCAATGGGTTTATCCACCCATAAACCGTCCTGAAGAACACGGGCAGTGTTCGGTTGAAGGCCAACCAGCTTTCGGATTGCGGCACCGGTTTTTCCTTTGGCTCGGGCTTCCATCAGTCGTCCAAGCAGGATCAGAACAATGATTACCGCGGCAGCTTCGAAGTAAACATTAGCAGTGCCTTTCGGCAGAGCTTGCGGCAAGAAAGTCGCGACTATCGAATATAGATAGGCTGCTCCGGTACCTAATGCGACCAGCGCATTCATGTCAGGTGTGCCGCGCAACAATGAGGGTAAACCCTTGGCAAAAAACACATGCCCGGGACCGGTCATCAGCACGGATGTCAAGGCAAACTGGATCAGATGGCTGTTTTGGGCGCCAATCGTGGCTTGAATCCAATGATGAAAGGCGGGGACCATATGGCCACCCATTTCCAATACGAAGACCGGCAAAGCAAGCGCTGCGGCAATCACCGTGGTCCTAGTTAGCGTTTGTATTTCATCCGATTGCGTATCAAAACCTTGATCTGGTTTGACGTCCTGCGCTTGATACGCTGAATACCCGGTTTCCTTAACGACCCGCACCAAAGATGCTGGGTCACAGGCTCCTTCAACAAAGGTCACAGTTGCACGCTGAGTGGCCAGGTTCACACTGGCGCTCAAAACTCCGGGTCTGTCTTTCAGAGCGTTTTCGAGCCGACCAACGCATGACGCACAGCTCATACCATCGATTTTTAAATCGATTTTCTGTGACTTCGCGGGATAACCGGCTTCATCCAAAGCATTCGTGATAGCCGAGAATGCTCCATCGTATGTGACCTGCGCGACTCCATTGGCAAAATTTACAGACGCCGCCTTTACACCGGGAGCGTTACATAGCGCTGTTTCCACACGCGCAACGCACGACGCGCAGCTCATCCCTGAAACTTTCAATTGAGTTTGGTTTTGATCAACCATCCGAGTCGTCCTGACACTAGGTTTTTGCCTCAAATGGGGCTTCCAGTGACGGGAAGGTCAAGGGTCAATGGCATATTTTTGTAACTTAAATGTCGTTCGGGCCCTTCAGCTCTGCGAGCTCAGCCTTCAACTTTTCATTCTCTGACTGAAGTTGGGCCAATTGCTTACCTAACTCGTTCAAGTGCGGGCGCAGTTCGGCCTCGGTAAAGCGCGGTGTGATATGGCGCGGACAGTTCCAGTCTAAGGCTTCTACATGGATGATAGCCGAACGTTCCGCTTTAGCCTCTGCCTCATTTGGGTAAAGGGAGGCGGCAGCGCCAGGACCTTCTGTAAATGTCATGCGCCCTAAAACCTTGAGCCGCTTTTTGTTGGCATAATCCATTAGGATCAGGGCAACGCGGTCATTGCCGTCCAAATTGCCGCGTGAAATATATTGTCTGTTCCCAGAGAAATCTGCGTAGCCGAGCGTTTTTGAATCCAGGACTCTTAGAAAACCAACCGGTCCGCCACGAAACTGAACATACGGCCAGCCAGTTTCTGATACGGTGGCTTGATAGAACCCATCCCGGGCCTGAATAAACGCCTGCTCTGCCGGACCGATTTCATGACCCTGTTGCGGGCCAGTTTCCAAGAATTTGCTATAAGTTTCCGCCGATCCCATGCGCTCTTGATGGGCGCGGACAGAAGGCGTGAATGTCAGTTCTGAAAAGGCGCGGGGCATGATCATTTTCCTTTGCAGACTAGAGTGCTCGGATACGTAACTCGAATAAGGCGTGCGTTGCTCCGCAATCAAGCCGAATCCCACGGTATTGTCATCGACAAGACTGTTTTCGTGATCACTTAACCGTCTGATTTAAAAAACGTTACGTTGCAATCCTCCGACACGACGTCATACGGATTGGAAGGAATCGCAGGTGAGGTTAGCTTTGGTTGACGCCAATGAACGAGGTTGCGATGCCACTTTTCACCAGTTCCGCCGCTTGGGTTACTGAAGAACATCGGATGTATGCTGACATGGCCGGCCGATTTCTGGACGACGAGCTTGTGCCCAATGTCGAGGCTTGGATCGAGCAGGGAGTGGTCGATCGCGCCTTTTGGGAAAAAGCCGGGCAGGCCGGATTGATGGCTGGTGCTATTGCCGAGGAATATGGCGGCGTTGGCGGGGGAATGGGTTTTGATGCGGTAACCCTTTATGAACAAAGCGCGCGCGGCGACGCAGGTTGGGGCTATGGCATCCAATCTATCGTGATACACTACATCGACGCTTACGGCAGCGAGGAACAAAAGCAGAAGTGGCTGCCTAAACTGGCCTCCGGCGAAATGATCGGTGCGTTAGCAATGACTGAACCTGGTACAGGATCGGATGTGCAGGCTGTGCGCACTTCGGCGGACAAGGATGGCAACTCTTATTGTATAAACGGGTCGAAGATATTCATAACGAACGGTCAGTCTGCCGACTTGATTATTGTTACGGCCAAAACCGACAAGGCTTTGGGCGCCAAAGGAGTGTCTTTGATAGTTGTCGAAACGGATGGAGCAGATGGCTTTCGCCGGGGCAGGAACCTTAAAAAACTAGGAATGAAAGGCAACGATACTGCTGAACTGTTCTTTGAGGACGTGAAAGTTCCTATGACCAATCTGCTCGGTCCGGAAGAGGGTCAGGGGTTCTATCAATTGATGACCCAATTGCCGTGGGAGCGATTGACGATTGGCATAATGGCCTTGGGTGCAATCGATTTTGCCATCGCCGAAACAGTGAAATACGTGCAGGAGCGGAAGGCTTTTGGTCAGCGCGTAATGGACTTTCAGAATACACGGTTCAAATTGGCGGAATGCAAAACGAAAGCGGAAGTTCTACGCAGTTTCGTGAATGAGTGTATTGCCAAGCTTGAAACCGGAAAGTTGGATGCCGCTACGGCGTCAATGGTCAAATACTGGGGATCCGAAGTGCAAAACGAAATCATGCACGAGTGTTTGCAACTGTTTGGCGGATACGGGTTCATGATGGAATATCCGATTGCCAGACTTTACGCCGATGCGCGAGTTCAGATGATATACGGCGGGACAAATGAAGTGATGAAAGAGCTAATTGCCCGATCATTAGATGTCTGAACTGAACGCTAAGGTGCCGGTACGACATAGGCAAAACTAGTTGATCGATCGGTAGGCCAATAGTCTGTCACTGGTGTGATTTATCTGACAATTGTCCTTCCAGCCAAATACGAAACGACTTGACTGGTTCGGGCAAGGCTCGATCCTTAGGCCATACAAGATAGTAGTCTCCCAGACTGATGGCGGGTGCATTCCACGCTAGCTTTAACCGCCCTTCAGACAGATCATTCTTGACTAAAAATGTAGGAAGCAGCGCAACACCGAGGCCGTGGATGGTTGCTTGAACCATGGTTGAAAATTGATCAAACAGCATTCCCTGTAAGCCTTGGACCGCTTGGCCTTGTGTTGAAAACCACTGCTCCCAGGCGTCAGCGCGCGTATCCAAATGCAAAAGTGGCGCATCACGCAACATTTCCAAGGTGTTCAAGCCTTGCAAGGCCAAGGCGGGTGAACAGACGGGTAAAACCTCTTCTCGCATGATTTTCAGGTAACTCACACCGGTCCAGTCTTTACGTCCGAAATGTATTGCTGCGTGAAAATGCTCATTTGAGAAATCAAAAGGTTTTAGCCTTGTACCCAAATTCACGGTCACCTCTGGATGACTTTGCGCAAAGTCAAGTAATCGTGGGGCAAGCCAGTGCATTCCAAATGCAGGCAGGATCGACAGGTTTAAAGAACCACCAGCCGGGTTCGCCGTAAGGCGTAAGGCAGCCTGCGCAAGATCCTTCAATGAGGACCGGGCGGTTTCAACATAGTCTTTTGCGGCGGGTGTCAGTTGCAGGCGCATTTGACTGCGCTCGATCAAATCGATCCCCAACTGGTCTTCAGCAGCCTTAAGTTGCCTGCTGATGGCGCTTTGCGTGAGCGAAAGCTCGTGCGCGGCTGCAGAAGCGCTGCCCAATCTGTCCACGGCCTCCAAGGCCAGCAGGGATGAAATTGATGGAAGGAAACGACGGGGCGCTATCATATGACAAATCCTCATACCTTTTGAATGCAATATCACTGGTGTTTGACGTCGGCCAGAGCCATGACAAACATGCGACCTTGCTTGTCGTGCCGTCAGTATCTGTATGGTGGTAACTGTGCAGATCACTCAAACTGCTTAGACTGGCAGGGAAAAACCAATGACGAATTGTTGCAGGCGTTATTAAGGCTAACGATGCACTGCTGAAATTGAGGTATGCCATGGATCGCGCCCAGATCGTTCACCAGAACTTCCTGAACCGGGTCGCCAACCGTGAATTTCCGCACGGGAACGCCCCTGTATCAGGATTATCCAAAGAAGATGCGGTTTCTCTATTCCGGTCGCAGGTTCTTAGTCGTGCGTTGGATCAAACAAGCCGGACTATGCAGAAAGAAGGTAAGGGCTTCTACACGATCGGTTCATCGGGTCACGAGGGGATGGCCGCCGTAGCCCATGCATTGCGACCGACCGATATCGCCTTTTTGCACTATAGGGATGCGGCGTTTCAGATAGCGCGTGCCGAACAATTGCCGGGCCAGCAGATCGCCTGGGATATGCTATTGAGTTTTGCCTGCTCATGCGAAGATCCGACATCCGGCGGCCGCCACAAGGTTCTTGGGTCCAAGGCGTTGATGATACCGCCACAGACGTCGACAATAGCCAGCCATCTCCCAAAGGCGGTCGGTGCGGCCTATGCGCTGGGCGCGGCTCGGCGAAACGCTCCCGAGCATAGGCAGTTGCCTGAAGACGGTATTGCCATGTGTTCGTTTGGGGACGCTTCTGCAAATCACTCAACTGCGCAAGGGGCGATCAACACCGCCGGGTGGACAAGCGTGCAGTCGACACCTCTGCCATTGTTGTTCGTGTGTGAGGATAATGGAATTGGAATATCGGTAAAAACGCCTAAAGGCTGGATTCAGATTTCTATGCAGCATCGACCTGGCATCAAGTATTTTCAGGCCAACGGGTTGGATATCTATGAGACTTATGCCGTCGCCAAAGAGGCTGCAGAATACGTACGCACCAGGCGAAAGCCTGCATTCCTGCACTTAAAGACTGTTCGTCTTTATGGTCACGCAGGCGCAGATATGCCAACAACGTACCTAAGCAAATCCGAAGTCGAAGCGGACGAGGCCAATGACCCGCTTTTGCACTCGGTCCGATTAATGGATCAAGCCGAGGCTCTCTCTCCCGATGACGCGTTGAGAATCTATACAGACACATGTGCGCGAGCCAAACGGATCGCGGCTGAAGCATCCTCGCGCCCGCACTTGGCCGATGCACAGGAGGTCATGAAAAGTTTGATTCCTCCTAAACGTCCATGCAAGCCCACTAATGGACCGGGCGCCAAGGCGCGAGCCGACGCTTTTGGAAACGACCTGCGCGCTTTGGACGAACCGCAACCCATGAGCCGCCTGATCAACTGGGCGCTGACTGATCTGATGCTGGAACATTCTGAGATCGTGTGTATGGGCGAAGATGTGGGACGCAAAGGCGGAGTGTATGGTGTTACGCAAAAACTGCAGCAACGTTTCGGCGCTGATAGAGTGATCGATACTTTGTTGGATGAACAGGCCATTTTGGGATTGGCAATTGGAATGGGGCATAATGGATTTATCCCGATCCCAGAAATTCAGTTCCTCGCTTACTTGCACAATGCTGAGGATCAAATCAGAGGTGAAGCGGCCACGCTTCCATTCTTCTCGAATGGACAATTTACCAATCCAATGGTGGTTCGTATTGCCGGACTCGGTTATCAGAAAGGTTTCGGCGGACACTTTCACAATGACAATTCACTTGCTGTTTTGCGGGATATTCCTGGGGTCATTTTAGCGTGTCCGTCGACCGGCGCAGACGCGGCAAAAATGCTGCGGGAATGCGTGCGGCTCGCCCGCGAAGAACAGCGCGTCGTGGCGTTTGTGGAACCAATAGCGCTCTACCCAATGCGTGATCTTCACCAGCCTCAGGACGGGGGGTGGATGACCATTTATCCGTCGTCGGAACAACGGATCGCACTGGGCCAGGTTGGTGTGCATGGAAACGGTACCGACCTGGCGATTGTGACCTATGGCAACGGGAACTACTTGTCGCAACAGGCTTTACCGGAATTACAGACCGCTGGTGTTAAGACACGTGTTATCGACATGCGTTGGCTAGCGCCATTGCCTACTAAAGGAATTTTAACAGCCACCAAGGATTGTCGACACGTGTTGATCGTCGATGAATGCCGCAGAACTGGAAGTCAATCAGAAGGCTTGATGACCTTATTCTGCGAGGAACAGTCTCATATTCCGATTGGACGCGTAGTTGCCGAAGACAGCTTTATCGCAACAGGGCCAGCCTATGCGGCGACCCTGCCCTCACGCAAAGGCATAGTGAAAGCAGCTTTGGAATTGACGGGAGAAGCTATATGACCCGAACCGCCGTCGTGATTTGTCCTGGACGGGGGACATATAACAAGGCCGAACTGGGCTATCTTCGTCGCAATCACCCAAGCCGGATGGCTCTGTTTAAAGGCTTTGACGCCATACGAGCCGAGAACGGGCAAGAAACAATAACGGGCTTGGACGGTGCAGATAGGTTCTCTGCCGCTAAATATTCACGCGGAGATGTCGCCTCCGCACTGATATTCTCAGCCTCGTTGGCGGATTCGCAGAATTTGGCTAGCGACATCGAAGTAGTCGCCGTTACCGGGAATTCCATGGGATGGTACAGTGCGCTGACCGCGGCGGGAGCACTGAGCGCAGCGGAAGGTTTCCGCGTCGCTAATACAATGGGCACGTTAATGCAGGCCAATTTGATTGGGGGCCAGTTAGTTTATCCGCTTGTAGGTGATGATTGGGTGAATGACCCCATTCGCAAAGCATCAATTTTGAAGGAAGTCGCTCGAATAAATAATGTGCAGGGACATACACTGGCATTATCAATTGATCTGGGTGGAATGTTGGTTCTGGCCGGAAATGATGCAGGCTTGACAGACTTTGCGGAATCGCAACCTGTTGTTCAGGAAAGATTTCCCCTGCGTCTTCACAACCACGCGGCCTTCCATACTCAGCTACAAAGTCCCGTCGCGGCGGAAGGACAGGCGGTTCTCAGTGAGATAAAATTTACCCAACCCAATCGTCCGATCATTGATGGGCGTGGCAAAATTTGGTGGCCCGGCGCGGTCGATACGCAAAAGCTGAGGGACTACACCTTGGGGTATCAGGTGACTGAAGCCTATGATTTCACGCGCGCTGTACAAACAGCGGCCCGGGAATTTGCACCGGATCTTTTCATCGTAACAGGTCCCGGAACAACGCTGGGTGGAGCAGTCGCCCAATCATTGGTTCTGGCAAATTGGCGAGGAATGAAAGATAAAGCAGCGTTCTTGGCAGTGCAGGAAAGTCAAAACCTGCTTGTGGCGATGGGCCGGGAAGACCAAAGAGCACTTGTAGTCGGTTGAATTTGTTTCAATTGTCGGCGCGAAATGCAGGGAACTATCTGTCTGTGAATTCTGTTGATCATTCGTTGTGGCGGAAGACCTGTGCTGAAAAGGTCGAAACGAATTCATTAACCGGGAGTGTTTCGGTTGATTTGGCAGTAATAGGCGGCGGTTACACGGGCTGTTCTGCAGCCCTTACAGCCGCAAAGGCGGGTGCTGAGGTTTGCCTACTTGAAGCGGAAGAGATCGGTCATGGCGGTTCTGGTCGCAACGTAGGGTTGGTAAACGCGGGGCTTTGGCTGCCTCCGAAGAAAATCCGCGAACGCCTGGGAGAACAGGTTGGGAATCGGCTAATTCAGCTTTTGGCGGCAGCCCCTGCCGAGGTTTTTAAGTTGATCGAACGTCATCAAATCGATTGCGATCCGCTTCAAAATGGAACATTGCATTGCGCCCATTCAAAGGTGGGCGAGATGGATCTCAAGTCACGGTATGCCCAATTAAAAGAATCCGGAGCGCCAGTAGAATTGATTTCCGCAGAAGATACGAAATCCAAAACAGGCAGCGACCAGTTTCAAGCGGCGCTGTTTGACCCGCGTGCGGGGACGATCCAGCCATTGGCTTATTGTGTGGGACTGGCCCGAGCAGCGTCGCAGGCAGGTGCACAGATATTTGAACAAAGCGCGGTGCTGTCGCTTGATTATCTGGATAACCATTGGGTTTTGGCCACGTCGAATGGTACAGTACACGCCAAGGCCGTTATTCAGGCCACAAACGCTTATCATCAAAACCTAAATCTGACGCGACCGCAGTATGTTCCGATGTACTTTTTTCAATACGCGACAGCCCCACTAGCCGAAAATCTTCGTGCCTGCATACTGTCAGGTGGTGAAGGATGCTGGGATACCGAGTTGATTATGACATCGTTCCGTATGGATCGGGATGGTCGATTTATTATAGGCGGAATGGGTGATTTGAGCAGTTTTGGGCGCTCTTTTCATCGTGGTTGGGTTAGGCGCAAACTTTCCGCGCTTTTTCCTTCGCTTGCGGATCAGCCCTTGGTTGACGAATGGCACGGCAGAATTGCTATGACCTCTGATCATTTACCAAAGATTATAAAACTCGGCCCAAATGTTTTGGCTGTGCACGGGTTTTCTGGGCGCGGGATCGGGCCGGGCACGGTTTTCGGCAGGATGATGGCCGAAAGCCTGTTGAAGGATGACCTGGCCCGGTTGCCAATTGCACCAGTGGCTCAATACAATGAGTCATGGACGCGGACGCGCCGGACTTTTTTTGAGACCGGCGCAGCGCTTACTCACCTGTTCAAGGCACGTTCTTAGCGGATTACACTGATCGCGTTATGCCACCGTCCACCCGAATATTCTGGCCGGTGATGTATCCACCGCCTTCAGAGGCCAGCAGGGAAACAACCGAGGCAATCTCATCATAACTGCGGCCATAACGACCCATCGGAATGCGGGCGCGGAATTCTTCCTTTTCCGGAAGGCTGTCGATGAACCCGGGCAGGACGTTGTTCATTCGGATGTTCTCAGCCGCATACTTGTCAGAAAAAAGCTTGGTAAAGGCCGCAAGTCCTGCTCGAAACACGCCGGATGTCGGAAATACCGGGTCGGGTTCGAAGACGGCAAAGGTCGAGATATTGATGATTGAACCGCCACCCTGTTCTTGCATTATTGGCGTCACCAGCCGGGTCGGACGAACCGCGTTCAGAAAGTATACTTCCATACCGGCATGCCAGTCTTCATCCGACAGTTCCAAAATGGGCGCTCTTGGGCCGTGGCCAGCTGAATTGACCAAAACATCTACACGTCCCCAATGTGACATTGCCGCGTCGACCAGTTTTCTCAGATCATCGTTGGATTGGTTCGACCCCGTAATCCCCACGCCCCCCAATTGTGCGGCCAATGCCTCGCCTTTGCCCGAGGATGACAAAATTCCAACTTTGAAACCGTCTGTCGCCAACCTACGTGCCGCGTCAGCGCCCATTCCACTGCCGCCTGCGGTGATCAATGCCACTTTCGTCATTTGTTTTTCTCCGTTCCTTGTTTGTCGGCATTTTGCAATCTGCGCGGGCGTTTGACCAATCAGTTCTTCTGACTTTATGCTGTAGAAAAACTACTGTTAAAGGTCATCTCGGCACTACCCCCACTCAATTCCATTCGCGCCTTTGAAGCTTCGGCAAGGCATCTGAATTTCCGTTTGGCCGCTGCTGAGCTAGGTGTCACTCAGGGTGCAGTTGCACAGCACGTTCGTGGGCTGAAGGCCCGACTAGGGCAGGCCCTGTTCGAACGGTTGCCCCGCGGACTGAGATTGACCGAGGCTGGTCGTCGTTTTCATTCTCCGTTGCGACGGGCATTTAGGTTGATCGAAGAAGCTGTGGACGACCTATCGGGCCATCGCCAAATAACTATCTCCGTCACGCCAAGCTTTGCGTCGAAATGGCTCGTTCCGCGCCTTAACGACTTTATAAGAAAGAACCCGGAAATAGCGGTGCAAGTAGATGCGCGTGAGCGTTTGGCGGATTTCAGAACAGATGGTGTGGACATTGCTGTTCGGCAAAGCCGCGGGCCAATTGGCGACGGCTTCAATGCAAAGCCGTTGTTTTCGAACGAGTTCATTCCCGTGTGCAACCCCTCGCTGGGCGACCAAATTTCCGTTCCAAATGACCTGATGCGTTTTACCTTACTAACCGACTCACATGGTCTGTGGCCGCTGTTCCTTGAACGGGTCGAAGTGGCGGGTCGGGCTAGGACGATGAGCTTTAGTCAAACAAGCCTCGCGATTGATGCGGCAGTATCGGGGCAGGGAGTGGCTTTGGCGAACGCTGCGTTAGTCGCATCTGAGCTCGCTTCAGGCGAGCTTGTTCAACCACTGAATGAAACCTTGTTCGACGATCTTGTTTTTTTCGTCGTTGCCCCCCTAAAGCCCCGCCAACCCGAACTTGTTTCGCTTATGCGCGACTGGCTTCTTTCTCAGGCTTGAAGGTTGGCGGCAATCGCTTCGACCCGCGTGCGCAACCAGCGATGCGCAGGATCATTCGCGGATCTCTGATGCCAAACCATGTATATGTTCACAGGTTCGCAATCGAACGGGAGTTCTGCGCAATCCAAACCTGCCAGGGGTCCCTTCTTCATCAGTGCTGTGTCCGTCGAGATCAAATCGCTGCCTTTTACAAACGATGGGATCGCGTTGAAATGGGGCAGTGTCACCGTTGCAGGGTTAATCTGGCTCTGGTCGACGCCGCGCATAACGCTGCGGGCGCTGCGACCATCGGCAAAACGAACGTCGACATGCTCGCTTTGGCAATAAGTTTCCCAACTGTCCGGCGGATCGCGTCTGCTGGCGTCAAAAAATATCATCAAAGGGCTGGTCAAGAGCCGCTTTTGAAAGATATCTGGACCATCTGGCGGCAGCGGCGTCAGCATCATCTGACACCGGTCACTTCGTAGCAATTCAGGGTCTGGTACTCCGGAAGATATAAACTCCAATCTCAATCGGACGTTCTCGGCGCGGACAGAACGCAGGAGATCGGGAAAAATTAACTCACGTGGCATGTCGTTAGCAGCGATCTGAATATTGATTTGTTCAGACAAAGGATCAAAAGGTCGCTCTTGGGTCAGTGCACGCATTCCATCCAGAACAAGCTGCGCCGGGTCTTTCAACGCCAACGCGCGTTCGGTCGGGGTCAAGCCTTGTCCCGAACGTACGAACAATGGATCTCCCAAAATTTGTCGCAACTTTGATAGTGTGTGACTGATCGCCGACTGCGTGACCCCAAGCCGATCCGCTGCTTTTGAAACCGAACTTTCCTGTAAAATTGTCAGAAAGACCCGTAAAACCTTTCCATCCAATTCAGTAAAATCAATTTTCCTCATACCATCTATGATTATCTATGAATGGTTTTGCTGTCTACGGCGGGATACGTCACGATAACAATCAGGAGGCACGCGATGGGTATCCGTTTTTTCTCGGACAAAAACCGCCCCGTTCACATGGGGCCGTATCCGTTGGAACGGTTGGCGCGGCAATCTCGGATGCCGGATCTGTCGCAGGTTAAACCCATGCGGCGTCTCAACTTTCATCGACCTGAGCGTCCTGAAAACATCGTAAACGCGATGGGTGAGTTTCAGGCCATGATGGATGCCATCCGAGACGGAATTGTTAATCCAGTGATTTCAGAAATCCCAACCGATCCGGTCGAGCGAACAAATCATTTAAAAGCCTTTGGTTACTTCAATGATGCATCGATGATGGGGTGCGGTCCATTGCCATCTGATGCGTTCCTACCCGAGCCGCGACGAAATCCCGATATCGACCGTTTGGCTAATGCGTTAAAAACTCGTCAGACAAAAACGTTGGCTTCGGGCATCGATGTCATAATGGCTGATCTAAAAGAGAGCATGGAAGCTGCACCTGGCTCGATAGAGAACCACAGGCATTCAATCGTTTTTCTTTATGAACATCACCGGGACCCGGAACCGTCTGAACCTGGCTCTGACTGGATATTGGATGCTCAGGATCACCGAGCCTGCCTGAGGGCCACGGAAAATGCAGTCGTCATAGCAAATTACATCCGACTTTTGGGATTTGACGCGCGGGCTCATACATCCATGTCGTCAGAAGTTGATTTAGGCAAGTTGGCAGTAGCTGCAGGGCTGGCTTCGGTCGAAAACGGCGAGCTAGTTGCGCCTTGGTTGGGCCGAAGCTTTGGCCTCGCCGCCGTAACGACAGAACTGGAACTCTCCCATGATCAACCTTTGTGTCCGCTGGCACAGCAGCCTTGGTTTCGTACGCAAGGACCGGCTTGGTGGCTGGGTGTCGGATTTGCCAAGAACGCGTTGAACCGAGACGCTTATGCCAAGCGGAGGTATGTGGACGGCGCGCATCCTTTTGAAAAACTCAAACGAGTCGACAACCCGACAACGTATATCGACGAAGAGAATGTTGCGCGCGTACCCAAGCGGGCAGACATGTTCGCGCGCGCCCAATTTGGTGATATGGGCAAGGCGCTGCAGGACAGTGCGAAAGGTGGTTACTATGTTCGCAAGTCGGCGCCGAGTTTTGCGCAGCGTCGGGCATTGGGTGCTTTTGTTCTCTTACAGGACGGCGAAAGCGCCAATGACGTAAGACCCTCAGATCCGGTCAGAAATGCCGAAAACATCAAGGCCGCCAGTTATTTCCTGGGTGCCGATGCCGTAGGCCTTAGCAGATGCCCCGAGTGGACTTGGTATTCTCACGACGCAACCGGAGAAGAGATTAAGCCGCCCCATGATCAGGCGGTCAGTATGATCATTGACCAGGGTTATGAGACAATGGAAGGCGCAAGCGGCGACGATTGGATAAGCGTTGCCCAGTCTATGCGCGCGTATTTGAGGTTTTCGCTGCTCGGTGGGGTGATAGCCCAACAAATCCGCAACCTTGGATATAAGGCCAAAGCCCACACGGTGATGGATGGTGAGGTTCTGCAACCTCCGTTGCTGCTGCTGTCAGGATTGGGCGAAGTCAGCCGGATCGGTGAGGTTATTCTAAACCCCTATTTGGGCCCTCGCCTGAAATCGGGTGTGGTTACGACCGATATGCCGATGAATCATGACAAACCTATCGACTTTGGCCTGCAATCGTTTTGCGAAAGTTGCAACAAATGCGCCCGTGAATGCCCTTCTGGGGCAATTACGGCAGGACCAAAACTTATGTTCAACGGCTATGAGATCTGGAAGTCCGACAGTCAAAAATGTGCCACGTATAGGATCACGACGCCGGGCGGCGCCATGTGCGGGCGGTGCATGAAAACCTGCCCGTGGAACCTTGAAGGTATTTTCAAAGAACGTCCCTTTAGATGGGCGGCAATGAATGTCCCTGCCGCCGCACCTGTGCTGGCCAAATTGGATGACGCCGTCGGAAATGGTGGCTTGAATGATATCAAGAAGTGGTGGTGGGATAACGAACTGCAAGCTGACGGGGCCTATCGCCCATCGGCTAATCCGCTAAATCGGCGGGACCTGCAAAGGGATTTGGACCTGAAATACGAGGATCAGACCTTGGCCGTCTATCCCGCGAATCTGGCACCGCACCCATGGCCGTACCCTTTTGCAATGGACCGCGAAGCAGGTATCGCCGCGTATCGGGACATGGTCTCGGCCAAGGAATATAAGGCTCGAAAGTCGGATGGTGATCTTTCGGTTGTCCATCACTATCGAATTGCAGGGGATGCACCGGTCATGAGGGTCGAGCTGACCCTGGCGGACAAAATGACTGCAGATGTGACTAAATTTGAGTTCTCTGCCTTGGATGGCAAACCATTACCCAAATGGACAGCGGGGGCGCATTTGGATGTTTTGGTGGCCCCAGAATTCCTGCGGCAATATTCCATGTCTGGTGACCCGTCCGACCGAAGCATCTATCAGATCGGCGTCCTTCGCGAGGATGAAGGGCGGGGCGGGTCCGCGCTTTTACACCGAATTTTTCAGGAGGGCCGAAAGGTTTTCATTTCAAAACCGATCAACCATTTCGAACTTGAGGAAACCGCATCAAAAACTTTTTTGATGGGTGGTGGAATCGGGATCACGCCGATGATTGCATTTGCCCATCGTTTGCATGCGTTGCAGCTTCCGTTTGAATTACACTATTCGGCCAGCAAGAGGGATGCGGCAGGGTATCTGGAGGACTTGGCCGCAATGCCTTGGGCGGATCAGGTTTATTATCACTTTTCTGATGAAGGCACGCGCGCCGACCTGGATGTTATTCTGGGCAGTTACCGAGAAGGTTGGCACGTTTATACGTGCGGACCAGATCGCTACATGGATGGAGTCATTCAGGCTGCGGAACGCCAGGGTTTTCCCGAGGAAGCCCGACATCTTGAGTATTTTTCAGTTCCTGAGCAACCTGAATATGAAAATCACCCGTTCAAGCTGCGTTTGGTGCGTTCAGGACGAGAACTGGTTGTTCCGGCAGACAAGAATGCGGCACAAGTGCTGAACGAAGCGGGTATCCATGTGGACGTAAAGTGCTCGGATGGAATATGCGGTGTCTGCAAATGCGGTTTAATTTCTGGCGATGTCCAGCATCGAGATTTCGTTCTTTCCAACAAACAACGTGAAGGCGCAATCATCCTTTGCCAAAGCCGAGCTGCCCTAAACGAAGGTGTTATCGAGATCGATCTTTAGAGCCCTTTTCGGTCAGGGGTCGCTGCGGTAAAAAATAGGTCGCTCCTGCCATGGACGTTGGTCGAATGCTGCACTAACGTCCCCTCCGAACCCAAGTAGACCCTGATCCACAGGTGCGAGGTAAATTCATGGATTATCACAGCCCCGCCAACTTTGCAGAAGCTTCGGCTCTGGCATCCAAGGCGACGGGAATCACTCGGTTTTTAGCAGGTGGTACAGATGTTCTGGTACAGCTGCGTTCGGAACTTGTGACGCCTGACACGCTGATCGACATCAAGAAAATAGATGGCGTGCGGGACATTACACGAAACGCTGACGGTAGCTGGACGCTTGGTGTCGCAGTGACAGGCGCCGAGATGAGCGAACATCCCGATTTGGGTAACGACTGGCCCGGATTGGTCGAAGCAATGGACCTGATCGGTTCGACCCAAGTGCAAGGTCGCGCAACGCTTACTGGCAACTTGTGCAATGGCTCTCCGGCCGCTGATTCCGTTCCAGCCATGATCGCTGCTGGGGCGACGGTGACCGTAACCGGACCGAAAGGCGACCGAGAGGTAGCAGTGGAAGACATCCCAACTGGTCCTGGGAAAACTGCGTTGACCAAGGGTGAGGTAGTTTCTGCAGTAAACATTCCGTCCCGAGGAGAGAGTGGTGGTGACGCGTACCTGCGTTTTATCCCACGCACCGAGATGGACATTGCCGTCGTCGGTGTCGGGGTTAATCTGCGTTTGGAAGGTGATGAGATCACCGAGGCGCGCGTTTCGCTCGGTGCAGTTGCGCCGACCGTTTTACTGGTTGAAGATTGCGCCAACGCGATCATCGGCACCTCGCTTGATGGTGAAGCTTTGGAAGCACTGGCCGCTGGGGCCACAGCAGCGTGTAACCCGATTGATGACAAACGGGGCACGATTGAGTTCCGTACCGAAGTCGCGGGTGTTCTCGCAAAGCGTGCCGCTAAAATCGCCTATGCCCGTGCGAAGGGAGAACAAGCATGAGCAAGTTTCACGTAACTACTCAGGTCAATGGGGATGAAGTTGAATTCCTTTGCGACCCACGCGAAACCCTACTTGATTGTCTGCGGGACAAGCTGAACCTTACCGGCGCCAAAGAGGGCTGCGGTACCGGTGACTGTGGCGCTTGTTCGGTTTCGGTCGATGGCCGTCTTGTCTGTTCCTGTCTGATGCTTGGCGTCGAGGCCGAAGGGAAGACAATAGAAACCGTCGAAGGCCTTGCCGATGGTGAAGTTTTGCATCCGCTGCAGCAAAAATTCATCGAACGCGCGGCGCTGCAATGCGGTATATGCACGCCGGGTATACTGGTTGCAGCCAAAGCGCTGCTGGAAAAGAACCCGGACCCGACCGAGGAAGAAACTCGTTACTGGCTGGCAGGCAATCTTTGCCGTTGCACGGGTTACGACAAGATCATTCGCGCCGTTATGGAGACGGCGGCTGAAATGCGGGAGGCTTCGTAATGGCACTCGACGATCGCAAATCTCAATTCACTTTTGTTGGCACAAGCCCGGATCGACCGGATGGTTTGGACAAAGTTACCGGACGCGCCAAATATGGGGCAGACGCTTATGCACCAGGGATGTTGCATGGAGCGATACTTCGTTCACCGCATGCGCATGCCAGGATCGTGAAGATAGACACCTCAAAGGCCGAGGCGCATAAGGACGTAAAGGCGGTAGTAACCCGCGCTGATTTTGCCAAAGTACCGTTTAAACCGGGGCTTGAGGGCGAATTCTGGAATGTTCTAGAAAATGTTATGGCGGGAGATAAGGCGCTGTACGACGGTCACGCAGTTGCGGCGGTCGCTGCGACTTCAGCACTGTCGGCGCGTGATGCACTAAAGCTGATCGACGTCGAATACGAAGTGCTGCCACATGTTACCGACGTAGACAAGGCAATGGCCCCGGATGCTCCGGTCATTCGGGAGGGCGCCGCTGATTATTCTGTTCCTGAAGGGATGCACCCAAACGTCGTTCGTTATCATGAAAGTGGACATGGCGATGTCGAGGCCGGCTTTGCCGAAGCCGATCTTGTGATCGAGGATAGATTTGTAACAGAAGCGACCCATCAGGGTTATATCGAACCTCACGCGTGTCTGGCATCGCTCGGCAACGATGGGAAAGGTGAGCTGTGGTGCACGACGCAAGGTCACTGGATCGCCCAAAAAACCTGCGCTGCACTGTTAGGGATTGAAACCGCGCAACTGCGCGTTTCGGCATCCGAGATAGGCGGCGGGTTTGGCGGTAAAACCACCGTTTTCATCGAACCCGTCGCACTTGCGTTGAGCCGCAAGGCCAATCGCCCTGTGAAGATCGTGATGACGCGGTCCGAAGTCTTCAGAGCTACTGGTCCGACCTCATCTGCCTCAATGGATGTAAAGATCGGTATGAAGAAGGATGGCACAATTTCAGCCGCTCAGGGCGTATTCCGTCTTCAGGGTGGGGCTTTCCCCGGCGCACCGGGCGACTTAACGGCGATGTGCGCCTTCGCCCCTTACAATCTGACCAACGTCAAACAGACCGGTTACGACGTGATGTCAAACCGTCCAAAGCAAGCCGCCTATCGCGCGCCGGGTGCGCCAATGGCGGCTTTTGCCGTTGAATCGGTGATTGACGAGATGTGTAATGAACTGGGTCTTGACCCCGTCGAAGTACGACTGAAAAACGCTGCACACGAAGGTACCAAAGCCAGCTTTGGCCCCAGATACGAACGTATTGGTTTGGTCGAAACGCTCGAAGCTGCGAAGGCGCATCCTCACTATTCAGCGCCGCTTAAACCGGGGCAAGGTCGTGGAATATCCTGCGGGTTCTGGTTTAACCACGGCGGCGAAACCTCGGTCTCATTGGCGCTGTCCGAGGATGGATCGGCCCAGTTGATGGTCGGAACGCCGGATATCGGCGGCTCTCGGGCCTCGATGGCATTGATGGCCGCTGAAGTTCTGGGCATTCCTTATGAGAATATTCGGGTCACTATCGCCGATACAGCGACGCTTGGGTACAACGACGTGAGCCACGGCTCCCGCGTGACTTATGCGTCAGGTTTGGCTACGATCAAGGCCGCCCATCATGCCGTCGAAAAGCTGTGTGAGCGGGCGGCGGCAAAGTGGGGTATTCCTGTCGATGCTGTAAAATGGGAAAACGGCTGCGCAGTACCCTCGGGTTCCAACGCAGGTGACTTCGATCCGATGCCATTGGCAGATATTACCGCAGACATGGGCTCGACAGGGGGTCCTATCTCGGGCCATTTCGAAGCCACTCCAGAAGGCGCCGGTGTTTCTTTTGGAACTCACATTGTGGACGCCGAGGTCGACCCTGAAACCGGAAAGACCAGCATCACGCGTTACACGGTTATTCAGGACGCGGGCAAAGCCATCCACCCTTCCTATGTTGAAGGTCAATTTCAAGGTGGTGCGGCACAAGGCATCGGTTGGGCGCTGAACGAAGAATATGTTTATGGCGAAGACGGTCGATTGCAAAATTCGATATTCCTTGACTATCGCGTTCCGGTAGCCAGTGACCTTCCAATGATCGATACAGTTATTGTCGAGGTACCCAACCCTGGCCATCCGTTTGGCGTTCGTGGGGTCGGTGAAACCGGGATTGTTCCGCCTCTTGCGGCTATCGCCAATGCCGTTTCAAATGCAGCCGGTGTGCGGATGCGGCAACTGCCTATGTCACCGCCGCGCATCTTGGCCGCGCTGAAGGGCAATGGTTGAAGTTCATCTCTGGTCTGGTCTCCGCTCATTGACCGGAGGCCAGCAAGTTGTTGAGGTGCAAGCGCGCACGACCGGAGAATTGTTGCGCGAACTCGTGCGTATCCATCCTCAGCTGAAGGGCCCGATTGACGCTGGTGTGTCAATCGCCGTCGATGGCCGCGTCATTGCCACGGGTTTGACCGAACCAATTCCGGAGGGCAGTGAGGTTTATCTGATGCAACGCTTAAGAGGGGGCTGACGCGGGGCATCGCAGCACAGATATATACCGCCTTAATAAGGTAAAAAACAAAAAGGCATTTTGCTTTTAGGCCATTGTCTTCGTTCAACTATTCAAAGAATATGCAATTGGCTTTCAATGCTGAAAAAACGGTGACTTTGGTTTTTCTCAGCAAAACCTACTAGTCTTATTAGATACCGTAAATCGCGATGATCAATTCGACTAAGAAGCTACTTCGTTAATGTCTTCAAATATTGTTTGCAGACCAACTTCTTACAATAAAAATAGACAAAAACGAATTATTGAGTACATTTAACCTTGGCAACTTAGATTACATAGTTGCCGTGTTTTAACCAGTTTTGGGGGAAATTATGAAAAAGACTAAAATAGCTATCATAAGCGCATTTACGGCATCAATGATCCTAGCGGCACCTGCTTTCGCAGTTATAGAAGAGCCAGATCCGGATCCGGAACCAACTATAAGAGGCGATAACGGTTGGGGTAACGGACCCGACAGCACCAACGCTGGAAGCTTTTCCGGAGGCACAGCGTCATCAAAGAGTACAAACGGTACAGATCGGAATGACAGGAATTATCCTGATGCTCTAGATAAGTTCGAAGGGCGTTAAGATTTGTATGGCGGCAGCGTTTTATCGGTGCCGCCAACCCAGAATAATGTATTACAATCAACGATTGTCCAAAAATCTGTGAATTGCGGTTGAGCATTCCAAACTAACCTGTTGGAGATGCCGCAAGCGCTGAAATTGCTGATCGATAACAGAGGCTAACACTTTTGTCGTGTAGGAAAGTGCACAACATTTCTGCAATCTTTGGTCATACATTCAGCCGAAAACCCGTCTACTGTAATGACGATAAATCCAACCTTAAACCAGCCTAAGACTTGCCGCACTTTTGCTGAGCGATGATGTGCGCAATGCATAAGCGCGCTGCTGCGAACGGGGGCGTGGAAAGGGCGATCAGATAAGTGATATTTTCATGGTGCTGCTGGAGAGAATTGAACTCTCGACCTCTCCCTTACCAAGGGAGTGCTCTACCTCTGAGCTACAGCAGCACTGTGGGCGGGTGATTAGACTCAAAAGAAACGTCGCGCAAGGGTGTCTGGACGGTTTTTTGTCTCTGCTGTAGAGAAAGGTAATGGCAGACAAAACTTCACAAAAAAAACTCGGCAAGTCAGACGGTGCGCGTGAAGATCGGCTGAAAGCAGCGCTGAAAGCCAACCTTGCACGGCGAAAAGCGCAGGCAAAGGCGCGTGCGGCGGCAGAGGCTAAGCCGGATCAGAATGAGGAATAAGAGCAAATGGATTCGATATTGGTTACGGGCAATGGGCCGCTCAGTGGTCAGATACCGATTGCGGGTGCAAAAAATGCCTGCCTGACCCTTATGCCTGCGACCTTACTGAGCGAAGACCCACTCACGCTGACAAACGCGCCAAGGCTGAGCGACATCAAAACAATGACGCAACTACTGCAGTCGCTTGGTGCAGAGGTCTCGTCATTGCAGGATGGACAGGTCTTGGCGATGTCCAGCCATGATTTGACAAGCCATACGGCAGACTACGACATCGTGCGGAAAATGCGGGCTTCCAATCTTGTTCTGGGCCCTATGCTGGCGCGCCTTGGGCAGGCTGTGGTTTCTTTGCCGGGTGGATGTGCGATTGGTGCTCGGCCCATGGATTTGCATGTCGAAGGGCTGGAAGCTTTGGGTGCTGAGATTGAGTTGAAAGACGGGTATCTGCACGCCAAGGCCTTGGGGGGACTGAAGGGAGCCGTGCACGAGATGCGTTTTGCTTCCGTTGGAGCGACTGAGAACATTGTCATGGCCGCAACTCTGGCCAAGGGCACGACTGTTCTGAAGAATGCAGCTCGCGAGCCTGAAATCGTGGATTTAGTCAATTGTCTGCGCAAAATGGGAGCCCAGATTGCGGGTGAGGGGACATCAACCATCGAGATTCAAGGCGTCGACCGTTTGCATGGCGCCACGCATCAGGTTGTTTCTGATCGGATCGAACTTGGCACCTATATGCTGGTTCCCGCAATTTGCGGCGGTGAGGTCGAATTGTTAGGGGGGCGGAAATCGCTGGTGGAATCTTTTGCGTCCAAGTTGGAAGAGGCTGGCGTGAGTATTACGGAGACCGCCAAAGGTCTAAAGGTGTCGCGCAAGAATGGGCCAGTGACATCGGTAGACGTCATTACCGAACCGTTTCCGGGGTTTCCGACCGACCTGCAGGCACAAATGATGGCGCTTATGTGCACAGCCCAAGGAGTTTCTGTTTTAGAGGAACGCATTTTCGAAAACCGCTTCATGCATGCCCCGGAACTTGTTCGCATGGGCGCACAGATCGAAGTTCACGGCGGCACGGCGAAGGTCACTGGCGTCGATCAGCTAAAAGGTGCACCTGTAATGGCGACCGACTTGCGGGCCTCGGTCTCTTTGATTTTGGCTGGTTTGGCAGCCGAAGGTGAAACGACGGTCAGCCGAGTATATCATTTGGACCGCGGATACGAACATGTCGTGGGAAAGCTGGAAGGCGTGGGCGCAAAGATTGAACGGATAAAGAGCCAATGACCGATGCGAGTTTTGAAGACGGGCGCGAAGCCCCGCTGAATTTGGGTGCGGAAGACGCGGATGATTTGCAGGTCATTTCGACACTTTCGCAGGATGCTGTATTTCCAGTAACAGAGATGAAGTGGCGGCCTGCAGACCGTCAATTTGCACTGCTGCTGAACCGTTTCCGGTGGGAAGATAAGGATGCCGCAGCCCAACGTGGCCGTTCTTTCGAGCGTGTTCAATCGGTATTGATGTTCGCCTCAGTCCTTTCAGTCGCCAGTCAGGGTATCGATCGAAACGACAAGGATATGATCCTGTCCTTGTTGTCGATCGATTTCGAGCCGGGTGAAGATGGAGCTGGTCAAATACTACTGACATTGGCGGGCGACGGAGCGATAAAACTGCGTGTCGAAGCGGTGGATGCCACACTGAAGGACGTAACCCGCCCTTATCAGGCTCCCTCTGGCCATGTGCCGCGCCATCCGGAATAGATCTCGCATTTTTCATTATCTTCGGAAGGCAAATTGCAGCACTTGCCCAACCGAGGGTTGAGGGTGGCCAATTCGGGCTTTAAGACCCGACTAAACGCTTGAGAGTATATGCCATGCCTGCCTTTCTCGACACCGGTTCACCTGAGTTTGAAGCTTCGTTTCAGGCGCTGATGACTGCTAAACGCGAAGACAGCCCGGACGTTGATGCAGTTGTTGCGCAGATCATTGAAGATGTGCGTAATCGGGGTGACCAAGCGGTGATCGAATTCACTGCCAAGTTTGACCGGCTAGAGTTGACGCCAGAGACCCTGGCATTCAGTGCAGATGAGATCAGCTCTGCTACAAATCTTGTATCAGACGATGATTACAACGCACTTGAAATGGCTGCCGAGCGAATTCGGGATTATCACTCGAAGCAGATGCCGGAAGACCAACAATGGACTGACTCTAATGGTGCGACGCTTGGCTGGCGGTGGTCTGCTGTATCTGCTGCCGGCTTGTATGTGCCGGGCGGTCTGGCTTCGTACCCGTCTTCGGTCTTGATGAACGCGATCCCAGCGAAAGTGGCTGGCGTTCAGAAGTTGGCTATAACCGTTCCAACGCCAGATGGGCAGGTCAATCCGATGGTTTTGCTTGCGGCAAAGCTGGCTGGGGTGGACACGATTTATCGAATTGGCGGCGCTCAGGCTATCGCAGCGTTGGCCTACGGGACTGAAACCGTTGCTCCAGTGGATAAGATTACAGGCCCGGGAAATGCTTTTGTTGCCGCTGCGAAACGGCGGGTTTTCGGCAAGGTTGGAATCGACATGATTGCCGGGCCTTCCGAGATTCTTGTCATAGCCGATAAAGACAATGATCCAGATTGGATAGCGTTGGACCTACTGAGCCAAGCGGAGCACGATGAGAGCGCCCAGTCCATCTTAATTACCGATAATGCGGATTTCGCAAGGGCCGTTGCCCAAGCTGTTGAGAGGCGATTGGAAACGCTGGAGCGCCGCACAATCGCCGGTGCCAGCTGGCGTGACTTTGGCGCCGTGATAGTAGCGCGTGATCTGGATGAGGCCGCCAACCTTTCGAACCGCATCGCGCCGGAACACTTAGAACTGTGTGTCTCAGATCCAAATACGCTAAGCGCCAAGACTATTCACGCAGGGGCTATTTTTCTGGGTCAATACACGCCGGAAGCGATCGGAGACTATGTTGGCGGCCCGAACCACGTTTTGCCAACGGCTCGATCGGCCCGGTTTTCCTCAGGACTTAGCGTGATGGACTTTCTCAAGCGCACGACGCTCAGCCAGATGACGCCCGAGGCGTTACGCGCCATCGGCCCTGCAGCCGCTCAATTGGCCCGATCCGAAAGTCTCGAGGCGCACGGTTTGTCGGTGCAAGCAAGGTTAGATCGACTGAACGGCTAAGACGTCGCGGCAGTCCATTGCCCCGCCGGAACGGTTGATATACTTCTGATCCGAACTGACTGGACCAACCTGAAAATGACCCGCATTTCACAAATCGAACTGGACGACAGAAACCTTCCGCCTCCGACGCCGGAGATCGAGCAAGAGCGCAAGGTAGCGATCTACGATCTGCTAGAAGAAAACTCATTCTCTTTGCCAGCACGGGATGATCGGGCCGTGCCCCAAGGTCCATATCATGTTCAGTTGTCAATACGGGATAAGCGGCTGGTTTTCGATATTTCCACCGAACAGGAAGAAAAGGCGGCTGAGTTTCATTTGTCGCTTGGCCCGTTCAGGCAGGTTGTCAAAGACTATTTCCAAATCTGCGAAAGCTATTTTGACGCGGTCAAATCACTGCCGCCCAGCCAGATCGAAACGATCGACATGGCGCGCCGTGGCATCCACAATGAAGGTAGCCGGGTTTTGCAGGAACGACTTGAAGGAAAGGCAGAGGTCGATACCGACACTGCGCGCCGGTTGTTCACGCTAATCTGCGTATTGCATTTTGGGGGCTGACACGTGAAACCCTTGCCGCAGTCGGTCCTGTTTTGTTGTGACCACAACGCGGTTCGTTCTCCCATGGCTGAGGGTATCATGAAAAAGTTTTATGGCACCGGGACGTATGTTCAATCCGCCGGTGTCTACAACGACATGGAGATCGACGGTTTCTGCATCGCGGCCTGTCAGGAAATCGATGTTGAGTTGTCCCGCCACAGGTCCCGTTCATTTGATGAGATGCAAGATTGGGGCGACGATCTGAGCTCTTTTGACCTGATCGTCGCACTTTCACCAGCGAGCCAACGAAAAGCATTGGAATTAACCCGGATTTTTCATTTGGACGTCGAGTACTGGCCAATCATGGACCCAACCGGAATGGGTGACACACGCGAACAAAAACTGCATCACTATCGTCAGACCCGGGATCAGATCATCCATCACCTAAAGGAAAAATGGGGCGACCCGACGGAGCTACAATGAGCGCGACTATCAAGACCTACTTTGAAGCCTTCAATGCCGGTGATGTCGAAGGCATGTTGGATTGCCTTACGGAAGATATCGCACACCATGTCAATGAAGGTGAGATACGTGTCGGAAAAGAAAAATTTGCAGCGTTCTGCGCTCATATGAACCGCTGTTACAGCGAAAACCTGACTGATATTGTGATATTCGAGGCCGCAGGCGGTTCACGCGGAGCCGCAGAGTTCGTCGTTAACGGCAAATATCTGGAAACAGATGATGGGTTGCCCGCGGCGAATGGCCAGCCCTATCGCTTGCCCGCAGGATCTTTTTTTGACCTCAGCAAGGGAAAGATTACCCGCGTAACGACCTATTACAACTTGTCTGATTGGATCAGGCAGGTTTCCAATGGTTGAAGTGATCGAAGTTCGGCCATTGACCGGTTCTGCATTGAAGGATGCATTGGTCGAAGTTGCGCAGTTGCGGATCGAGGTTTTTCGCGACTGGCCATACCTTTATGACGGCGACTTGGAATATGAACGAATATATTTGCAATCTTATCGCGATAGCAAAGAAGCCATTATTGTTGGCGCGTTTGATGGAGAAAATTTGGTTGGTGCGTCAACAGGGTCCCCGCTGGTCGACCATTCAGAGGATTTTTCAGCCGCATTTGAAGGAACAGCGTTTGATTTGAGCGAGATTTTCTACTGCGCGGAATCTGTGTTGTTGAAGGATTATCGTGGCAAGAGAGTCGGTCACAAATTCTTTGATCTACGCGAAGCACATGCCCGCCATCTGGGATTCTCCAAATCGGCGTTTTGCAGCGTTCAACGGCCTGAGGAGCACCCAATGCGCCCTAAGAATTACCGACCGTTGGATTCGTTTTGGCGTGCGAGAGGGTATCAGCCAATCCAGGGGGTTGTCGCTCAGTTTTCGTGGAAGGATATTGGCAATAGGAACGAGACCGCAAAGCCACTCCAATTCTGGTTACGGGAACTGTGATGATAGTCGCCACCGCCGCATATCCGCTTGACTGGCTTGAAAGCTGGGCGCAGTACGAAGATAAGCTGGCGCACTGGGTCGACGACGCCGTCGAACACGGCGCACAGCTGTTGGTGTTTCCCGAATATGGTGCAATGGAGTTGTCCACGTTGGAAGGGATTGACGTTGCCCGCGACTTGGAACGCTCCATCCATGCTGTGTCAGAACGAGTCGAAGAAACCATCGAACTGCACAGACGCCTCGCCCAGGAGCAAAACGTTTATATTCTGGGCAGTTCCGCTCCGGTCTTGGATGGTTCGGGCCGCCCGGTCAACAGGGCCATTTTCTACGCACCTGACGGTGTTCACGAGCACCAAGACAAGCAGATCATGACCCGTTTCGAACGTGAAACGTGGAACATTGCAGCGGGCGGGCCACTTAAGCTGTTCGATACTGCATTGGGTAAAATCGGCATTCTGATCTGTTACGACAGCGAGTTCCCTTTGCTGGGACGTGCCCTGCAGGACGCGGATCTGATCCTTGTACCGTCCTGTACCGAAGCTCTTTCCGGATATTGGCGCGTTCGCATAGGGGCGATGTCCCGCGCGTTGGAAAACCAATGTGTTTCGGTGATGTCTTCTTTGGTCGGCGAATATGCGTGGTCGGAGTCGGTCGATGTGAATACAGGGATGGGCGGCGTGTTTGGGCCGCCTGACGTTGGGTTCCCTTCAAACGGTGTCTTGGCAGAGGGCACAATGAACCAACCCGGCTGGACATATGCCGAGGTTGATCTGACTGCCATTTCCAACGTCCGAGCGGATGGAAGAGTGCTGAACAGGGCACATTGGATCGAACAGCAGCCCCGAGTCGATTCGGTCACAATCTGTGCTCTTTAAGTGATTCCGCCCTTGAATTAGCGCCCAAATACGCTCATTTAGGCGCACACCTCCGCAGATTCTGCGGGTGCAACGTAATGATGGAGATAACATGGCCAAGGAAGATACGCTCGAATTTCCCGGTGTCGTGAAGGAACTCCTGCCTAATGCGACGTTTCGGGTCGAGCTGGAAAACGGCCATGAGATTATCGCACATACAGCAGGTAAGATGCGCAAAAACCGCATCCGAGTTCTGGCTGGTGACAAAGTACAGGTCGAGATGACCCCCTATGATCTGACTAAGGGTCGGATCAACTACCGCTTTAAGTAACGCAGTTTTCAATGGCGTTCATTCTTGGATCGGGCAGCCCACGGCGGCTGGACCTGCTGTCTCAGCTTGGTGTAATACCCGATATCATCGTTGCGCCCGACATTGATGAAACGCCGATGAAAGGGGAATTACCTGTTCGCTATTGCCACCGAATTACTCGGGCCAAAGTCACTGCTGTCCCCGCAGACCATGATGACATAACCCTTTGCGCGGACACTACTGTTGCTTTGGGTCGCCGCATTTTGGGAAAGCCAGAAGATGCCGGGAAAGCCGCGGAATTTCTGCATTCTTTGTCTGGGCGTCGGCACAGGGTGATCACCTCAGTTGCTGTGCGGCGCGGCGATAAGGTTTTGCAAAGGGATGTGATCAGCCAAGTAAAAGTCAAACGCCTTTCGGATAAAGAGATTAATGCCTATCTCGCGACTGGCGACTGGAAGGGCAAGGCAGGTGCCTATGCGATTCAGGGGCCAGCTGGGGCACTCATTCCATGGATTTCCGGATCTTTCACCGGCATCGTTGGGCTGCCTCTGGCTGAAACCGCTGCGTTGTTGCAAGGTGTTGGATATCCGTTGTACCGAGAGGCGCCATGAAGGGTCGCACAATCGTTCTGGACGAGATTCAAGGACGCAAAGCCGCCGCTTTGATGGTGGATGGCGTTCTGGAGGACTTTCTGATCGCTGCGGACGCTCCGCCCGTCGGTACAATCTATCGTGCGCGGGCAGACCGACCTGTGAAAGGGCAGGGCGGCATGTTCCTGACGACACCTGACGGTTCAGTTTTTCTGCGTCAGGTCAAAGGACTGGCACCGGGCTCCCACATCCTCGTGCAGGTCACGGGGTATGCAGAGCCAGGAAAGGCAATCCCGGTTACCAACCGCCTTTTGTTCAAAAGCCGATATGCGATAGTGACGCCAGATGCGCCAGGTTTGAACATCTCGCGCCGCATTCAAGATGAAGAGCTTCGCGACCAATTGTTGGAAATCGCACATACTCAGATGGCGGACAGCCCCTACGGTTTGATCCTTCGTTCTTGCTGCCTGACATCTGATCCAGAAGAGATTGCGGAAGACATTTCAGCCATGCGCGCGCAGGCTGAGCAAGTCATGTCTGACATCGGAAGTGAATGTGAAACACTCAGCGATGGCGACGACCCACATATATTGGCTTGGCGCGATTGGACTGATCCGGCCGAAGTCGTGACGCGACCTGGAGGTTTCGAAGCATATGGGGTTCTGGACGCCTTGGACGCTGCTTTGGGCGTTTTTGAACCATTGCCGGGCGGCGGTTCGCTCTTTATCCAACCCACACGGGCTTTGGTCGCGATTGACGTGAACACAGGCCGTGACACTTCGCTGGCCGCAGGCACGAAAGCCAATTTTGCATGCGCCAAAACCTTGCCTCGCGCACTGCGAGTTCGGGGTTTGGGTGGTCAGGTTACTTTGGATCTTGCACCTATGCCAAAAAAAGATCGCCGAGGCTTTGAGGCCGCATTGCGCAAGGCGTTTAAATCCGATCCCGAGGAAACGATCCTTGCCGGGTGGACACCTCTTGGTCATTTTGAATTGCAGCGAAAACGTGGTCGCGTACCAGTTTCGGAGACGCTGAAATGAGTTGCCCGATCTGTGGAGAGGACACATTGAAAAAGTTCCGCCCATTTTGTTCAAAACGCTGTGCGGACATAGATTTGGCAAAATGGCTAAACGGGTCCTACGCTGTTCCTTCGCAGCGCGAAGAGGACATGGAAGCAGACGTTGAGGCCAACGTGCCTGGGGTACCCAAGCCACATTGAAAAAATGTGAAAAAGCCTCTGGACACTGCCAGTGCCAAGTCATAGAACGCCTCCACCCAACGGCGGAAGCCGTTCCGGTGCCCGGGTAGCTCAGGGGTAGAGCAGTGGACTGAAAATCCTCGTGTCGGTGGTTCGATTCCGCCCCCGGGCACCATGTTTCTCAATAACCGAATCGTGCAACTGATTTGAATGCACTAAGACGCACTTCCATTGGCCGAAATGGTAAATTATCGCCACGTTTTCATCCAGGGAGCTGAGGCGCTGTTTCGGCTATCGCATTCTTTATATTGCTTATGCGCTGTGATTATTTTGAACAAGATAGCAATCTTTCTGGACCTAAACGTGACAACGATATCGGGCATAAAGTCAGTTATCGTGTGAGACTCGTCGCCTTCTCCAGTAGACATGGCTCGTGAGTTCACGAAGAGAGTGGCAGCATTATTCACATATTGGACTTGATGAATTGAGCAGCCGCTTAGCTGGCAACAAATCAAGTGGCCGAAGGTTGGCTCGGGAAATGCGATCCAACACTTCATTAAAACGCTGGATCGGTTCCGTTTCAAGTTTCTCAAACCCTATCCAGCCCATGGATTAGCTCGGACGTTTGCAATAATTGTCTGGTCAACTCGGCTCAACAACAATGTGATCAGGGTCGCTGCTTAGTCGCGTGAAACGGTCGGTTCCCGACCAGGCAATTACCCACCCATACTGGTCCTCATGTTCTCCGTCTGCAAGATTGGGCACCAAATTCCAAAGCGTCTGCAAAGATTCTCTGGCCGGGTTGTCTGGGTTAGGTAAAATTTGTCCCGCCCATGCTGTAAGCGAGTGAATGTCCCTGTCTCCGGCAAAGTACCTGAAACTTACACTAAATGTGATTTGATCCAGCGTTACATACCCGCTGAGCGGGCTTTTGACATTAAAGGGAATGCTGCCCTTTGCCGTTTGATAAGTCCCGGTTATCCGAAAATGCTCGGTATCGTCAGGCGTACCAGTTTTCTCTGTTACGACGCCCCGAATTCTCATGACAGAACCCTTTTGGTTTTGCCATGTACCTATCCAGCGTGATTGAGCATCAGAATACTCAGACATAAATTATTCTCCTGAATCATAACTAGAAAACCCGTAATCTCTGTCCTAATTCCTCTATTCTACTAATTTAATTGATCGAATAAAGGAATTTGAAAAGATTCAACGCGTTTGACGCTTATGTCTGGGTTTAATGTTTTTAACGTACCTTTTTTGCTTGGTAATTAATTTTGACAATAAATTGAATGGATTTATTTAAATGAATTTATCAAATACGTAATTTTTAAAGACTCACAAACATGAATATCGACAGCTTTATGAACCAAGTTGGTGAGTTCAATGAAAGCTGCCGACTTTAATTGCCGTATTTAAATTAGCCGTCAACGACGGGAGTTTGTCCTGGAGTAGCTACAGCTTGATACGGAATGCAGCGAAGCCATCGGCACCGTCACCGGCATCTTCGATTGAGACACCTTTGACGTCATTTATGTAATCGCGCGCCTTTGGTCCGGTTTCAAACAGGACCGTGGTGTCTTCAATCGGGGCGAATGACCAGTTGGCATCTGCCTTGGGGTCTATCGTGCCTTTTTCGACAATATAGCGGACAATCACATCTCGATTTGTGTCTGGGGCTTCAAAGACGATTGTGTCGCCTTTCGCACCTGGGAAAGAGCCCCCCCCTGAAGCACGATAATTATTGGTCGCAATGATGAACTCCATATCGTCTGTAACTGGCGTTCCGTTAAACTGCAGGTTCACGATCCGAGCAGCCTCGGGGTTTGCCTCTTCACCTTTTGGTCCAAAGCGGGATGGTTGCGACAAGTCGATCTGATAAGTAACGCCGTCCATCACATCAAAGTTGTATGACGGAAAAGACGGGTTGAGCAGAATGGCGTCTTTCGAGCCCGGTTCAACCTGATTGAACATACCTGCCGAACGTTCCAACCAACCGCGAACCTGCGCCCCGTTTATGCGAACTGCCCGCACTGTATTCGGGTACAGATAGAGGTCCGCCACATTTTTTATTGCGACGTCACCCACCGGAACATCAGTATAGTAATCTGGTCCACCGCGGCCACCTGCTTTGAACGGCGCTGCGGCTGACAAAATGGGTAGCCCCTCATGTTCTGTCCCTTTAAGCATCTGCTCAACGTACCATTTTTGTGCGATCGACACGATTTGGACAGAGGGGTCATCTGCGACAAGCGCAAAGTAACTATGCAACGGGGCCGACGTCTTTCCGACCGCCCGCCGGACATATGCCAGCGTTTGATCGTGATCGTCGGCTACCGAATTCAGCACGTTTTGATCATCACCGACCAAGGGGGTGATTGAACGATCCTCATTGCGCTTCGAGATCGGGCGTGCCTCTGAAGTTGTTGTAACGACGCGCCATTCATTCCCGTCGCGCTCAAGCAGCAGGTCTAAAAGACCAAGGTGCGAACCCCAAAATCCACCCATTACAGCAGGTTTGCCCATGAGGGTTCCCTTTTCGACATCAATACCGGGACGATCGGCAAATGTCTCTGACGGAAATACAAGGTGGTTGTGGCCAGTTACCAACGCATCAATCCCGTCAACACCGGCCAAAACAACCGATGCATTCTCCATTCCATCAGAATGTTCAGCGGCACCAATTCCCGAATGAGACAAGGCAATGACCAGGTCGCAGCCTTGCTCCTTCATCTCGGGCATGTAGGCCTGTGCCGTTTCGATAATGTCACGGGCTTGAACGTTGCTTTCAAGATGCTTGCGATCCCAGTTCATGACCTGCGGAGGGGTAAACCCGATCACGCCGATCTTGATCGGATGTCTGGCCCCGTCACCCATTTCGATTTCCCGATCTAGTATGGCGTAAGGTTTAACAAGCGTTTTGTCGTCGCGGGGATTTCCACCCTTTTCCTTTACAATATTTGCCAGAACAACGGGGAAGTCGGCTCCGGCCAAAGATTTATCCAAGAAATCCAGCCCATAGTTGAATTCGTGGTTGCCCAGCGTTGCAGCGTCATACCCCACGGTGTTGAATGCGTTGATAATTGGGTGGCTGTCGCCTTCTTTCATGCCGCGCTCGTAGGCAATATAATCGCCCATAGGATTACCCTGCAAAAAGTCTCCGTTGTCGACTAGCAAGGAATTCGTCGCCTCCGCGCGAATTTCATTGATGATTGAGGCTGTTCGCGAAAGGCCCACTGTGTCACGCGGTTTATCCGCGTAGTAGTCGTACGGGAAAACGTGCACATGGATATCCGTTGTCTCCATGATCCTTAAATGAGCCTGATTGTTGGCTGCTGACGCGGAAAAAGGATGTAACGAGATCGCAGCGGCGCTGGCGCTGGTTGTTACGAGAAACTTACGACGAGAAATTGCACTGAGGTTGGAAAAGGACATCTGACACCTTTCAAGAGTGTTGGGCGACGCGATTTGTGGATGTCTTGCACGACAGTGGTATGACAATAGTCGTTCACGTGACCATTGTGCCGACATCAAAACCACTGTGCCCTTTACAAGCGTATCTTGCAAACCAATGCATGCATGACGGCGACCTGCTCAAAAATACTCAGATACAGTTCATGATATTCCAGCAATGGTGGAATGGTTTGTCGTCAGGGCGGGCGTCTCCTTATTCGAGACTTCGGCGGAATGGTTTTCCCGAGCTGGCGCCAATCACCAGACTGCCTGCATTTATGACTCGAATTCCATTCACAAGGACTGTCTGCACGCCATCAGCAGGTCGGTTTGCGTTCTAAAATTTAGCCAGATTTTCCCGGGCTGCAGGACCAAATACGACAATGCCGGCGCACATCCCGAAATACAGTCTTCACTTTCGTAACTTCGAACTGCGCCGGTCTCGTCAAAGGAAGACCAAAATACCGGGTCAAAGGCGAGATCATTACTGAACGGTGCGTGATGGAAGCATCCAAAGACGCAAAAGCATCGGGATCGATAACTCACCCGCCCAATGGGACCTGGTCATAGTTTTGTGCGAAACTGATTGTGGCAAACATTAAGAATGGTAACTGATCACTCAGTGCAAAACACTATCCCCCGTATCTTCAGTCTGATCACTCTACCTATCCCTCTGTTCCTAATGGCCATATTTCGAAATTTACTTAAAATGGTGATCGAGCCTCAATTGTGTATTGGCCCGGAAAGAATTTGAAGTGCTGCCCTAACAAGGGAATTCCAAATGCGAAATTTTGCTAAGAACCTTGCTCTCGTCTTGATAAGTGTCTGCTTTGCAACAGCCATCGCCGAAGGTCTGTTGCGGTTATCGTTCGGAGCGGAAACGTTCCGTTACGGCTGGGAGGCAGATTACTGGCGAGCTTTGCGAAAGACTGAAGGTTGCTCTGCGCCCGAGCATGGAGATCTCGAAATCGACAAGAATCTTGGGTGGCGGATGCGACGCGGGTACTCGAATGGTGCAACCTCGCATGACGAGAACGGTTACCGCAATTCGACTGGGCGCGTCTTATTCCCCGCTTCCAGACCGATAGTGGCAATTGGGGATTCATTTACTTATGGTCTGGGTTTGCCGGACAGTGCGACCTATTCGTCGCGCCTTCAGGAGTTGACCGGGCGTCGCGTCTTAAATTTTGGCGTGAACGGGTTTGCTGTAGATCAAGCCTTGATGTATTGGGAGAGCGAGGCGCGCGCATTTAAACCGGATCTCGTTGTTTTAGGTTATTTTTCGGACAATTTTCACCGCAACGCTCATCGAATTCGCGGTTTGCCCAAACCGGGATATGATCTTTTGCCGGATGGTAGTCTTGAGGCGTTTGCAGTGGGCAATTGCGATGATCTTGTTGAAGGCGTCAGTTTGTGGCGATTGCCGACCCTAATTCAATGGTCTTTGAGAAAGTTCTTGGATAAAGCCTCGGGTTATCCGGTTCAAATGCTCGAGCAACGTCGAGACCTCAGCCGCGCGGTGCTTTCGGAACTGCGTGACTCGGTTGCTGCTGAAGGGGCGTCTTTGGTTGTTCTGTTGATTCCGCATTGCGCTCATCCGCAGGATGGTGCGTACGGAGATTGGGTGCTCAGCCGTACAAAAACTGATTGCTCGGAACTGGGATTGAATTGCATTGACTTCAGCGACAAAACCAATGTCGAAGATTTCGGAGACAACTGCCATTGGTCGGCGGCCACTAACTCTCTTGCCGCCGAGCGAATTATCCAAATGTTCCCACAATTTAAGGCCGATTGAAGGATCCCGGTACCCACTTCCTGCACAAACTACTCAACAGTCTACTTGCAACTTGGGGAAGAAGGAGCGGTTTGGCCGGGTGTTGACATCGCTAGAACATGCCGTGCAAGGGTAGCCTTTGAATGAATGCGCCGGGGACAAGACCGCTGGACATTTTGTATCGCATGAAATCCGCATTTTGTTAAATCGGACCAGTCGATGCAGGCGTTACGCAACCCCCAAGGGGAGTTGTTGGGCGTTGCTCCACTGTTTGGGAGACTGCCCGTACGCACGTTTAAACTCTCGGCTGAACTGAGAGGGACTTACGTAGCCGACACTCATTGCAGCTTCGTTCACGGTCATGCCTCCGGCAATCTTCATCGCTGCATTGTTGAGGCGCATGGACTTAACAAATTGGATAGGGGACATTGTCGTGACTTGTTTGAATTTCCGATGGAACACGGCCCGGCTCATTCCCGCGCGAGCCGCCAAATCGTCTATCGAGATCGCTGAGTCGATGTTCGATGCCACATGCGTAATGGATCGTGCTATGGCATTGCCAGCACCGAAAGCCTGCCTTGCGAAAACTCCGGCGTCGCCTAGCAGAATAGCATAATATAGTTCTCGCAGCCGCGCGTCCCCTAAAACCGCGGCGTCCACTTCGTTCTGTCCCAGTTGAAGTAGCCGGAACAGCGCATCTGAAAACATGTCGTCCCAGTTCGCAAACCTGACTGCCCGTGTTGGCAGGTTTCCCTTCGCGATCGGAATGCTGCCTCCGGCATTGTCCATCTCCATCGTCAGTTCGGTCATAATGCGTTGATCCAGGGGTATGTAAGAGCCGTAAAGTGGGTTGTCCGGCGATGCGGCTGGCGTCCCCGCTTGCACTGGAATAGACATCGGGCAGCACAGATACTGACTATCGTCGTAGACATGTCGTTCGCCATCCAGAACAGCTTCCTTGGCTCCATTCACTATGGCAATCACGCAAGGCTCATAGATCGCTGGGGCGCAAGGGACCGGGGTGCTGGCCCGGAACAGCTTTACACCTTTCACTCCTGTTTCTGTTAGACCGTCCTCAGGTATCAGTCTTTCAATGAGGCGTTTGATCTTTTGTTTGCTCATTTGAACAATCTAGTGCTGCGAGTTTGGTCCCAGCAACCACCCTGAGACAATCAGGCAAGTATTCGCGACGATCTGCCCTGTTTTTGGTGGCCCCTGAGATTTAATTTCTTTCTCTAAGCGTAAAACACGCAATTGCGGCCATCAGCTTCTGCTGAAAGGATAAGATATTGAAAGACACCCATTTCGGACCTGACGGCTGGACCAAGGAGCGATTGGGATCGCTTGCAGGCGAGACCTTTATCATCACCGGCTCCAATGCTGGTACGGGTTTCCAGGCTTCGCGAATTCTGCTGTCCAAAGGCGCGAAGGTCGTAATGCTGAATCGCAACGAAGAGAAATCGACCGCCGCTATTAAGGAGCTTAAACAGGAGTTCGGCGAAGAGGCCGATGTGCGCTTTATCCGAATGGACCTTGCAGACTTGGCAAGCGTACGCGAAGCGGCAAAAGAAGTGCTGAAGACCGTTCCCCGAGTCGATGCGTTAATCTGCAATGCGGCCATTGCTCAGGTGCCGAAACAGCAGTTCACCAAAGACGGGTTCGAAAGCCAGCTTGGAACCAACCACTACGGCCATTTTGTACTGTGCGGCATGCTGTTCGAGCGTATAGAAGAATCTCGGGGCAGGATCGTGGTCGTCGCAAGCCTTGGATATAAGATGGGTCTGCAGACAATAAAGTTTGACGACTTGAACTGGAACCAGAACTACAGCGCTAATTCCGCCTACAGCCAAAGCAAGTTAGCGCAAATGATGTTCGCCTATGAACTGCAAGATCGTCTTAAGGCCGCGAACAAGTCTGTGGAGGTCTATGTTTGTCAACCAGGATCTTCCGTGACATCATTGATCAGCACCAGCGGTGGGTTTTTAACGCGGGTTATTTGGTGGCTGATGACCAAGTCGCCAATGGTTCAAACCGCCGAAAAAGGTGCCTATCCGGAAGTTATGTGCGCGACCGAAGACGGTTTGGAAGAGCGCGCTCTTTACGGTCCCACGGGCCGCATGGAATTTGTCGGCCCTGTGGGTAAGGGCACTCTGGAACCTTACGCCTATGACAAGGTTGTCATGACGAAGCTGTGGGACGTGTCTGAAAAGGCAACGGGGTTTGATTGGCCTTTCTAGCGGAATTGCGGACAAGGTGCTATCCTCCCAGTTTTGCCAAAGCGGACTTTGAAGAAAGATTCAGAAATTTCGAGTTTCGGTTCGATTCCTTCACAGCGACTTTCAGGAGAATATCATCTAACGCACTGCAAACGCGCATGATTTTGATTTAACCTAAGGGTCGCGCATCCAACAAACCGACTACCCATTGCGCTTATTGGGTGAACCGACCGGACGCATTTGAAGTCCCAAAACCTGGCACTTTGGCGTTGACTAACGAACGATCTGTCTATTTCCTCAGGCCTCCAAACTGTTCCCAAGCGTCCAGCGCTTGCGCCGCATACATAAGGGATGGACCGCCTCCCATATAGATTGCGACGCCCAGAAGTTCTTCAAATTCTTGGCGAGAGGCACCAAGACGGATGAGGCTTTTAGTGTGAAAACCGATGCACCCGTCGCAACGCAAAGCAATTGCGATCCCCATTGCAACCAGTTCCTTGGTTTTTTCATCCAGGGAGCCATCAGATGTTGCACCCTGCGCCATCGCAGAAAAGCCCTTCATTGTGTTGGGAATGTTCTTTCGCAATTGACCGACTTGCGTTGAAATCGCATTCGTCAGTTCTGGGTATGATGTCGTGGCCAACTTAAAATCCTTTCTCATTTCACGGACTGGATTTATCACCGCCGAAATCTGACAGGATTGAGTTGGATCAAAAACAGGCCCTTAATCGTTGCCAAAGTAGTTGAAGTCCTGATCGTTGGTATTCACCATGCGCGGCGTTTCACTTAATTGGACCATAAAGAGCCACGAATACATTGTTGGTAATGTCGACTGACACTTTACTCTGCGCTCTGATGCCTATGTCAGAAGATGAAGCTTACTCTCTGCCGCTCAAACGGCAGGCAATCCAATGTCTTCTTGCCCATTTCTGGAACAATGCTCGATGCCTAAGCCATGGTAAGCGCGTGCGTACTAGTGTATTTGAGCCTTCGATGCGAGAAGGTGTTCGTTTAATCCAAACACCACCAACAGGAGGATGCTGCCCTATGTTTCACCGCGCTATTGTCATCGCGAGCGGTTTTTTTGCTGCAACCGTCGTAAATGCCCAGACAGAAGTACCTTTCGCCTTGGACTGGAAATTCGAGGGACCCTCGGCCGCTTATTTCGCAGCTATAGACAACGGTCACTTCGCTGAAGAAAACCTTTCGGTTAACATTGAGGCGGGCTCGGGTTCTGTTCAGACAATCCCAAAAATCGCCACTGGTGCCTTCCCGATGGGTTTTGGTGACATAAACTCGGTCATCAAGTTTTTGGATCAAAACCCCGGTGCGCCTGTAACCGCTGTAATGATGATCTATGACAAGCCGCCATTCGCAATCGTTGGACGAAAAAGTCTGGGCGTCTCGGAACCGAAGGACCTTGAAGGTAGGGTTCTTGGAGCTCCTCCACCAGATGGCGCGTGGGCGCAATTTCCCGTGTTTGCCCAGGAAACAGGCATTGATCCCTCTTCCGTGACGGTGGAACCCGTCGGCTTTCCAACCCGAGAGCCAATGCTTGCCGAAGGAAATGTCGACGCAATTACAGGCTTCTCTTTCTCGTCGGTCGTGAACCTGAAACGTCTGGGTGTTGCCGATGACGATATCTCGAATATCCTGATGGCTGACCATGGGCTTGAGCTTTATGGCAACGCTATCTTGGTGAACACCGACTGGGCTGCCGAGAACAGCGAACAGGTTCGTGGCTTCCTGCGCGCGGTAGCAGCCGGCTGGCAAGACGTTATCGACGACCCGGCCGCAGGCATTGATTCACTGGTGCAGCGGAACCCTGCGGCCGATAAGGGGTTAGAGCAAGAGCGTCTTCAGATGGCGATCGAACAGAACGTTGCGACCGATTACGTTAAAGCAAACGGGATGGGCGGAATCGACGCCGCCCGTATGAAGAAGGCAATCGAACAGCTGGGCGAGACTTATGAGTTTCAGAACACACCTGATGCATCGCTATACTTCACTGACGCCTATCTCCCTGAAGGTGGATTTGCTTTGAAGTAAGTTTTACGGGCGCGGTCCGCTCAGCGGACCGCGCAATCAATTCTCATGACAAAACCACTTATCCACATTACAGACGTTCATCACGCCTATGCGACGGACGCGGGCCCGCTTCCGGTCCTAGATGGCCTGAACGTGTCTGTACCCGAGGGCGGCTTCGTCGCCGTAGTCGGGCCCTCCGGCTGTGGGAAGTCTACCCTCACCCGCCTGATTGCCGGCCTCATGAAACCGGACAGAGGCGAAGTTTGGCTCCACGGAGAGCGCGTGCAGTCCCCCCGTTCCACCGTGGGTATGGCATTTCAAAACCCAGTGCTTCTGGAATGGCGGACGATCCTGAAAAACGTTATGTTACCCCTTGAAATCGTCCCCACAAAAATGTCGAAAACCGAGCAGGAACAAAGGGCATTGCACCTTCTCGACCTTGTTGGGTTGAAGGGCTTCGAAGACAAACGTCCGTCGGAGCTTTCGGGAGGCATGCGCCAGCGGGCCTCGCTCTGCCGCTCTCTAATCCACAAGCCCGAAGTTCTGATTTTGGATGAGCCCTTTGGCGCTTTGGATGCTTTTACACGCGAAGATCTCTGGCAGACGATGCATTCACTCAAAGCGGAAGAACCCTTTACTGGCGTCCTGATTACACATGACCTGCGCGAGTCGATCTTTCTTGCTGATCAAGTCGTGGTGCTTTCAGGCCGTCCTGCAAAGACACAATACGTAATGAACATCCCACGCAATGGCCCACCTGAGCTTGATGATTTGTACACGCCTGAAGCTGCTGACAGGCTCAATATCCTACGGCATCAGATCGAGATCGCACAGGGTCGTGCACCCTCTGAAGAGGTCGGGGCATGACACTCCGCAAAATCGCCGTCCCGGTAATTGCAATGGTCGTCTTTCTGGCGCTTTGGGAGCTTTTGGTCTGGGTCAATGGGTGGCCAAACTACATCATGGCGGCTCCCTCGGATCTGCCAGCTGCTTATTCGCGGTATTGGGAACTTTTCCTTGTCATGGGTTGGCAGACGCTTTGGCGTACAGTTGTCGGGCTTTTGATCGCTGTTGCTTTCGGTATTTTTGTTGGCATGGTTATGGGCTTTTCACGAACTATGCGCGACGCGCTCTATCCACTCCTGGTCGGCTTTAATGCCATTCCGAAGGCGACGGTAGTGCCAATTGTGGCGCTTCTTTTCGTGGGCGCACATGACTTCAACACAATTCTGATCGCCTTCATGATCTCGTTCTTCCCGATCGCCGTCTCGGTTTCGATAGGCTTGTCCACGCTGGAGCCCGAGTATCGCGATATCTTGCGCTCTCTTGGGGCTAGTCAGGCAACGGTCTTTTGGAAGATTGCGCTTCCAAAGACTTTGCCAGAGTTCTTTGGAGCGCTCAAAGTGGCGGTAACGCTGGCGTTCATCGGCACGAATCTTATGGAGATAGTGTCGCCGCACGGACGTGGTCTTGGAGCCCTCTTCGACAGCGGTAAAACGAATTCAGATTATCCTTTGATGTTTGCCGTTCTCATAGCTCTCGCTTTTATGGGCATCGTTCTTTATTACGTAGTTGTAGCGCTTGAGAAAATCTTTGCAGGTTGGGCCGAGCGGCAGCCAACGTGAGTGAAAACGAAGGCAACTAGATCATTAGTGCATATTCGTGTGTGTAAATTACTGCGTTCGGTGTTCCGTTAGGCGAAGTCTAACCATCTCTTTATGCATTTCGCATAATTTGGCTTTGAAGGCGATTGTAACATTTAGGTGAAAATTTTATGACACTGTGGTAAGTTAGGTCAACGCAGCCATCGAGGTTGTCTTGATTATGACCACACTGTATCGCTCGTTAATCGCTGATGGCGTGCTTATTGGTACTCACGTGTTTTTCGCCGCTGCTGTGCTTGCAGGATATCGGACCGGTATCCCATCGATGGCCGACCTCACCGATGAAGCAAGCTTTGCCGGTCTTTGGATGATCTTAAAGCTGGGTCTGGCAAGCTTTGTACTTTGGCGGACGAAGGGGCCAGCCAGATGGGTCGCGCTGGCCATCAGCCTTCTGTTTCTGGATGATGCTCTGGAGATTCATGAGGCTATTGGCGACATTGTTGCAGGGCTGAACGTGTTTCCTCAATTCGCTGGCGTCGAGGCCGATGACGTCGGTGAATTATTTGCAGCAGTATGTATCGCTATTCCTGTCTTCGGCTCCCTTTGGTTTGCGTTCCGTCGTGCGTCAGGGGAACTTCGCAAAGCGATCTTTCAATTTACCTGTTTCGTAATAGCGCTTGGCGCGGTCGGAGTGGGGCTCGATTTCTTGCATGCGGTATTTGAAAACGCCAGTAACACTGCGCATCCATTCATCGAGCCTGCTCTGGCGACGTTGGAGGATGGGCTAGAGCTAATTATTGCTACTTTTCTTCTTTTTGAGGCGACCAAGATCAGATCAGAGTCATTGACTGATCTGAATATGCTGGGTGACGAACAACGGCTGACCCAATAATGATTATTTCGCTCTAACAAGCGATCGCTATGCAGACTAATTGGGACTTCCGATCGCGCCCGGACTTTAGGTGAGTGGTCGTTTTTAGGGATTAAGCCTTGCCTGTGCTAAACTGTCCTATCCGCCTCACTTCATTGGCTTAAGGCGGACCGTTTAGGGAGGTATTTGTTATGCGTTTTCTCGTCATTGCGGCAATTGTGTCGATCAGTCCAGCTTATGCCGAAACGTTCAGCAGCGGCGCGGTCGGAATAGGCACCAGCTCAAACGAACCGATGCCTATCGCCGATGGACACATGGTAATGCGCACCAGTGGAAGTTACGAAATGTTCGAGGTTGAGCCCGGACATCCACTTGAGGGAGCCAGCGGCCCTTGCTTCGGTGCAGTCGAAATTATGGGGACTGAAGTTTCCGGTGGGGGCAACTGCGTCTTCGACACCGCTTCCGGTGAAAAAGCGGTCATGGCCTGGGAAGCAACAGGCTTGGGGGCCGACGGGGCTTTGACGGGTAATTGGTCGGTTTCCGGTGGTTCGGGAAAGTGGACCAGCGCCAGTGGCGGCGGTACATTCTCTTCCCTGACGGATCCGGACACCGGAAAGTTTGCGAATACGATCACAGGTGACATTACTATCGACTAATGTACCGACGGTTCCGCCAAGTTCGCCCGAACGATCGCGACCTTGGCGGTTCAGTTGCTTGCCGGCAAAGGTTAGCTTGGCAATTTTGTATTCTCCGGAAGCGTTCTCCGGATTTTGCAATACGGATAGTGCGGTTCATTTGATAAGTCCGTGACGAAGACCCCTTTGGCTGAACAAACCCTGATTACGTTCAAACTTCGCGGATTGTCAGCTTAGGTGCGGATAACTTTCGCCCAAGCTGGAATTAGCCATCTGCTTGCAGCGAGGCGGTCGAAAAGCTTCGTCACACCCAAGAAGAGTATCCTCAAAACTGCCGCTGGTTTCCACATGGCGAACAGTATGTTTCTAAGTGTACTGTGGACACATTTTTGCCACAATGTCATTCTGACGATGTGGGCGGCACGCTTCAGATTTGAGAAGGTACTAGCTTTTAAACTGGCTTAAGTGGGGGTTGTCGGTTCAGCGTGCCGCCCCACGAGTTCCTAAAAGAAGACTTGTGAGTGTTACGAAACAATCGCTTGCAAGTTCGTTGTTGGCAACGGAAGTCTATTTTTCAACCCCAATCCGGACAACTTCGCTAGCCTCATCATGAGCGGTTGGAGATACGGGCTGTCATTTTGACCGGCGAAAGTCAGGGAGAGATCAATAACTCGCCCTCAATCTCCATCGCAAAACCAAGAGGCAGCGAAGGAACCCCGATGGCGGATCGCGCATGCCGACCTACGGTTGAACCGAATACATCGACGACCAAGTCGCTAAATCCGTTCACGACGAGATGTTGCTCGGTATAGCCGGGTGCAGAGGCCACCATCCCGAACACGCGGGACCAACCGACAATTCGGGAAAGATCACGGATCTCGGCCTTTATGTTCGACAGAACCGTGAGCGCGACCTCCCGAGCCTCCAAGTACCCTTGTTCTGTCGACAGATCGCTACCCAGCAATCCGAACGGTCCGGCGATACTTCCGTCCTTCGCATTTTTGGGGTGCCCAGAAAAAAGAACTCTCTCGGCCCTTATGTTCACGAACGAGAAGGGGAGATGCAGCCCGTCAGGTACCTTGGTGGGCGCGGGTAATTCGAGACCGATTTCCCTTAATCTGTCTTCCGGTGTAGTCATTGTTCCACATCCCTTCAAATTCGAGTCAAAAGTAGCCTAAACGCTAATTTCGTTTCGATCTTTTCCTGAATCGGATCAGCTATTCGGCCAATAGGTTCGTTGTGGCTATGCAGGCCAATTAAACCTTGAATCATTTCTTCAGAAAAGAATTGTAACCGCTCAGCCAGAGTTTAGTACGGTAAAGCGAGTTTGGGTTAGCTTGGAAACCGCAGCAAAATCTCAAGCGGTGCTGTGTCTCAAATACGGGATTTCACGGTGTCTACTTGTTAATATCTATTCAGTTTCAGAGGATCGGGCCCATAGATTAATTTCCTCTTCCGAACTGACTTCGTCAATCATGGAGAGTTCTTCTTCGGTGAAGTCCAAATTGTGGACTGCGCCAACGCAATCCGCGATTTGCTCGGGCCGTGATGCTCCAATCAGTGCACTTGTCACCTGACCACCTCGAAGAACCCAAGCAATCGCCATCTGAGCCAAAGATTGTCCGCGTGCTTGTGCTATTTCGTTTAGCGCCTTAACGCTCGCCAAAGATCGATCGTTGATCATTCCGTCCAAAAGGGATTTGCCCTGTGTGGCCCGGCTGCCAGCCGGAATGCTTTTTAAATACTTCGACGTCAATATTCCCTGCGCCAAAGGCGTAAATGCAATCGATCCCACGCCCCTTTCCTTCAATGTGTCTAAAAGCCCGTCATGCTCGACCCACCGATTGAGAAGGTTGTAAGATGGTTGATGGATCAGGCACGGCGTTCCGAGTTCTTCCAGAATTGCAAGTGCTTCGCGTGTTCGAACGGAATTGTAACTTGAGATACCGACATAAAGCGCCCGCCCTGACCGCACGATGTAATCCAGGGCTCCCATGGTTTCCTCTAAAGGGGTTTCCGGGTCAAATCGGTGGGAATAAAAAATGTCTGCATAATCGAGGCCCATACGCTTGAGCGATTGGTCACACGACGCCACAAGATACTTTCGCGAGCCCCACTCGCCGTAAGGGCCCGGCCACATTTCATATCCCGCCTTTGTGGACACAATAAGTTCGTCTCGATAGCCTGCGAAGTCGGTCTTCAGGATTTCACCAAAAGCTTCTTCGGCGGATCCCGGCGGTGGGCCATAGTTGTTGGCCAAATCAAAATGTGTGATCCCAAGATCAAATGCAGTCCGGCACAAATCGCGCTTTAACTCATGCGGCGTGTCTCCACCGAAGTTGTGCCAAAGCCCGAGGCTGACCGCGGGTAATCTGAGGCCAGATTGTCCACAACGGCGATAGACCATTTGGTCATAGCGTTCGGAGCTTGGAAGGTAGGGGCGAGGTTGAGGTTTCGGAGGGCGCTGTACTTTCGACATTCACCTATAATCCGGGATTGCCGCAGCGTGTCAAATAGTCAGTCCGATCGTCGCTCGATCCGACGGTCTGCCTCACAAGCTATGCTTCAACCGCAATGTTGGAATTAGAGGTTCCGAGTTATTATTTCGAACCCAAGCATATGATCATCTACGCGAACTAGCACTGGACCTGAGGGATATGTTCCACCCGCGAAGAACCAACCGGGATCATTCGAACAACTTTTTCGCAGGGGTCATAGAGAACATACAGATCTGCGTTGCCACCAAGGTAAAGAGCTTGCATGGGTTCGAATTTTTCATTCAGGTCTATGAGTGTTACCGGCCGGGCAGAAAGGTCAAGAACCTTGGGTGCAAGAAACCCATGCAATCCGTCCTCGCGAAGGTCGGGCCCCAAAAGGAAAACTTCGGCGCTCAATACAAGCAACAGGACCAAGAATAACATACCATCGATTACCAACGCTTTCCCTATTTGTTGTTTGGATGGGCGCAACAGATCTGGCAGATAGTCCTCCAACGAGAACAAATTTGCGAGCATCACCAGCGCAACCACCGCGCCAATTATAATTGTCAGAATTCTGCCACCTGAGAAATCCAATGGAATCGTGACCGACAGAACGATCGCAGCCACCGCTAGCCATTGAACTTTTTCATTTGCCGCGATCTCTCCAATCGTGGTTTTTCCAATTTTCACTGGTTTAAAGTCTTTGGTTATCTTTCGAAGTCGCGGGCGACGGTTTGCCCATGACTTCAATGCTTCTCGCCAATTATCAACAAAGTGAAGTGGGCCGAGAATTCCCAGAAGCACCAGAAAAGTTAGTACGAATTCGGTGACTCGCGTACTTGCATCAACGCCTATATCAACCACGCGAACGCCAATTTGACCCCAATACTCGCGCCACAAAAAACCTGTGACTGCCGCGATTAGACCTGCTGCGGGAATGAACCCGAGCAAGGCCTGAAACATGAAGCTCAGTCGTTCCTTTGCAGAAGCGGCAAGCTCGGGAGCTGCGTCCTTGAGAACGTCGATAGTTGTGTCAGTTGGCAGGTAATAGTTTCCTTCAAGCACTTCGTTTATTGCACTTTGCATTTCATCGCCTCCAGCGGCACGGCAAATATATCCAAGTGCGCCGGCTTGAATGGCGAGGATAATGCGATCATGAGGTGGGTCGCTTGGGCTAAGCGCCAGGATCTTGAGATCTGGCAATGTCGCAGAAGCATATGAAATTACGTCAATACTACGCAGTCCTTGAAGCATTACGTCGGCCAGAAGCAAATCGGGTTGCGTGCGATCCAATATCTGTTTTGCCGTTCTTAGATTGTAGGCAACACCAACTATCTCAGCTCCTACAAGCTGTGTTGCAAGCTCTTGAATTGCTGAACGCGCTTCGTCCGGTGCAACGATAAGGATGCGAATTGGGTCCATGGTTAAAGGCTCTGATTCATTACTGTGAAAATGGTTATTGATGGCCAGGTTCATTGTGACTGCTCCAATGAAAGCCCACGTGCCGATCCTTTATCGGATAAGGCGAATGACTGGGGTTTGCAGTATCGGACAGGTGATTCAGTGTGCTCTTGCACCAGCAATCGCCCAAACAGCATTGACACACATCCTAAGACCAGTCCCAAGGCGAGGGCATTCGCGACGACGACACCGCCAAACAGTGATGCCACAGTTGTACCTGCATTTTGAATAGCGGTCCCGGATATGACTGATATCCAGTCTTGCAAGTATATTGCGAACAGGACCGACAGCCCGATCGGTGTCGTTATAAGCGCGGTTCCAATACAGATAAGTCCCCGTCCAAACCACGCGCGAGGCGTCGACCCTTTAAGCACGATCGCTGCTGTGACCCAGAATACGCCAAGTCCGGTGAAAAGAGCGAGGAACGATTCCGCGTAGGAAGTCAGGTCACTCGAAACAAAGCCAGCAAATGCTGAGATGAACGGGGACAGAACAAACGTGACCAACCCTGCGGTAAGGAAACCAAATAACACCTTCAGCGCTTGGCGCGGGACCACATTGCCGTTGCGGCTTTGCCGGACGAGGGTTGCGGTTGCGTCTGGTACAATCTGATTGAACCGCGATAGTAGGAATTTTTGACGAGATAGCATCGTAACCTCGAGTGTTGTTTAGAGAGGGCGGCCCTATTTGCCGGTTTTGTGAGTCTGAAATTGGCGACCCGCCACTTCATTTCTTTTGGCGCCTAGTCAAATTCTTGTGGAAGTTGGACAAGTTGAGCTGGTGATGATGCGTCAAACTTTACCCGGGAAACGACGGTGAATGACCGTATCGGACCTAAACCGGAAGTTCATTCTTGACGGTCAGTCACCTTATTCGTCAGTCTCAGGGTTGTTGTGTGTTTTGGGGGCGTCGTCATGAAGTGGTTTTTGCGAATATTTTCACTGTTTCTGTCTCTTCATCTGGGCACTGCTGTTTTGGCTCAGGACAGGCCCAATATCGTCTTTATTTTTTTGGATAATTTTGGCTGGGGTGAACCGGGGTTCAACGGCGGCGGCATAATCCGTGGCACAGCCACTCCTGAAATGGATGCGCTGGCGGCTGAAGGACTGAGGCTTACGAACTTCAACGTGGAAAGCCAGTGTACTCCCTCCCGCGCGGCAACTATGACGGTGCGTTACGGCATCCGCAGCGGTAATCATACAGTCCCACTGGGAGGCGGCGTCTACGGCTTGACTCAATGGGAGATAACGATGGCTGAGATGCTCAAGGATGCGGGGTATAGTACCGCCATGTTTGGCAAGTGGCACCTCGGCTGGACCGAAGGACGCTTTCCGACGAACCAGGGCTTCGACGAGTTTTACGGTGTTGAGACCACTGATGTCACAGTCTGGCGATCGCTACCGGGCTTTGCCGAAGCAAACATGGAAGAGCCTGTTGTGATGCAGGGCGTTGCGGGCGAACCAGCGACAGTAGCACGCGACTATGATCTGGACTATCGCGGCGAAATTGACGGCGACCTGACAAAGAAAGCCATCGATTTCATCGAAGCCAAGAGCGAGGCAGACGCGCCGTTTTTCATTTATCTTGCTTATACGCAGACCCACTATCCAAACATCGTTTCCGAAGAGTTCGAAGGAGCAACTGGAAACGGGGTTTGGGCAGATATTCTTCGCCAGACAGACTCCTATATCGGACGTATAGTTGATGCGCTTGAGGCGGCGGACATCGCCGACGACACGGTGGTTATTTTTACTGCTGACAACGGCCCCGAAGCGCTTCCGGTTGGAAATGCCAACGTCTCGCCTGTCCCAGCAGTACACGGTACCGCAGGACCGTGGCGCGGTACTCTTTTTACAAGCCTCGAAGGAAGCATGCGCGTTCCCTTCGCTATCAAGTGGCCCGGGAAGATTCCTGCTGGTTCAGCTAGTAACGATGTCGTCCATTCGATGGATCTGTTTCCTACGCTTGCAGCATTTGCAGGCGGCAAGGTGCCGGAAGACCGGGCCTTTGATGGCATTGACCAATCTGAGTTCTTTCTTGGGGCCCAGCCGAATTCCAACCGAGAAGGCGTGATCGTCTACATGGGCGAGCAGATATTCGGTGTCAAATGGAAGGATTGGAAGGTCCTGTTCAAAGAAAACACAACAGCATTCGGCGCAACCGAGTCCTACGATACCCCCAGGGTGTATAACCTTCTGAATGATCCGCATGAGCGCGAAAGCGTGCTTTTTCCGCATACGTGGGCGGTGGAACAGGCACTACCACAACTGCAGGAACACCTTGCGACATTTCAGGAGTACCCTCCAATTCCACCAGGAACACCTGATCCCTATGAACCGCCCAAAAACTGAGCAAAGGCATAGTCCATAAAGTAAATTGTTCAGTTTGTTACAAAGGGTGTCAGCAATACGGGCAAATGCCGTTGATCCCAAATCCACACTGGCGGAGACCTTCGACTAATGCGGCGCGCTCTTTTAACAACCGAACTCAGACCCTGGCTTTCTCGAAAGCCGACCACGCGGTTTCGAATGCTTCAAAATTGAACTCAGCCCGGCGGGCGGCGTCCAAGACAATGCGTTCCGTCGTCAACAGCTTTTGGATTGCGGTTTCTAATTGATCGACGATATCAGTAGGTATCACCAATGCACCATGACGATCGGCATGAATAAGTTCGCCTGGACGTACCGTTAGGCCAAAAACTGATACCTGTGTGTCTATCTCACGAACATGGACGAAACCGTGGCTTGGCCCGACGGAACCGGCGACAACTGGGAACCCCTCGGGTAAATCGCCCAGATCGCGCATAACGCCGTTGGTCACTACACCTGACATACCGAATCCCTTGTGGACCGAGGTATTGATCTCACCCCAAAAGGCACCGATACAATCTGGATAATCCGCATCCTCGATAACTGCGACGCTGGGGCCGGGTGCCTCAGACATATATTTGTAGTAATCCATTCGGCGATTCTTGATGACGTCCGGAGCTTCTTTCGGGGGATAGACCGCTGCGATTTTTGCAGTGCGGGCGTATCCGACTATTGCGGGTTCTTCAGGCGCGGAACACAACATGGTACGGCGGGTGAAGCTATTGAACCCACGCTTGCCTTGCGCCACCTCAATGGCATTGCAGACAGTTGGCGTGTCGATCTTACGGAGCAAAGATAAAAGGGACGGTGTCATGTGTTCTCCAACCAGCGTACCAGCGCCGCTGTTGTTTCGTTTGGTTGTTCCAGTGTGGGCAGATGGCCCGCGCCATCAATAATTGTAAAAGTGCTGCGTGGCATAAGATCATGCATCAACTGATGCCGCTCGACAGGGCAAAGCCCGTCTTCTTGGCCACATAGGACCAAGGCTTTTCCAGAATAAGCGGAAAGGGTTTCGCTTTGGTCCGAACGATCCATCAGCGCCTGCGATTGACGCAGGAAGACGTCCGGACCAAGATCTGTAGCCATAACCATACACAGATCAAGGATCGACCCCTGGCGGGGACCGTCAGCCAAGTACTTCGGTTTCATCTCATCGCGCATCACATTCCACAAGCGACCCTTGCGCACTGCTGCCATCTGGGGTCCACGGCGCGCAGCCACCTCAGGTGATTCAGCCAGCGGATTTGTATCAAGAAGCGCAAGTCGCAACACTCGTTCCGGGGCTTGACGCACAATCTCCATGGCTACGATACCGCCCATCGATAAACCTGCCAGAGCGAACAAGGGCGGTGCATTGTTCAGGATATCTGCTGCCAACGCCTCGACACTATTTTGCTGGCTCAGCGGAAAGGTCATTATTGGCATTCTGCTGGACAACGCTTCGATCTGAGGACCGAAAAGGCGAGCATCGCACATCATGCCGGGTAAGCAGATCAGCGGTGTCATTACGAAGCCAGCTTTGCCCCCTCGACCAGCGTCGCCAGTTTGGCGTAGGCAATTTCAGGGTCGACGGCACCAAAACCTGCAAATGTTCCAAATCCGCAATCGCTGCCTGCGATTACCCGGTCTGAGCCCACGATGTCGGTAAAACGAGTGATCCTCTGGGCTACCAGTTCTGGATGCTCCACGAAATTTGTGGTGGTGTCGACCACCCCAGGCACTAGAATCTTGTCTTCAGGTATTTCGCCCCTCCGGTCGCGGAATACAGTCCATTCGTGCGCGTGGCGCGGGTTCGAGGTTTCGAAAAGGACATATCGGGATTTCGTCGACATCAGAGTGTTGAAAACCTTATCCATTGCGATGTCACAGCAATGCGGACCTTCGTAGTTGCCCCAGCAAATGTGCACACGAACGCGATCCTGAGGTACATTTTGAAGTGCGTGGTTCAAGGCCTCGACGTGCAAATTGGCAATCGTGACAAACTCGTCATCCGACAGATCTGTAAAGAGCATGTGGCGCGATAATGCCAGATCGGGGCAATCCAATTGAAGGTCCAGCCCAGCTGCTACTATGGTTTCATATTCTTCTTTCATGGCGTCGGCCAAAGCGGACAAATAGGAGTCCCGTGTCGGATAAAAGTCATTTTGCAGGAACAGGGAAATCACACCTGGCGAGGCTGCATTCATGAAACCTCGATCTGCCCCATGTTGTGCCATTGCGGCCTTGAGGTTGGCGATGTCCTTCTGCAACTCACCTTGCCCCTTTGAACGCACCTCACCGGTGCACATAGGTCGAGCATACTGAGGAGTGCCTCCATCGTTTGCCAACCGCTGAAGGAAGCCTGGAAACATCTTCAGATCTGCGGGCGCGTTGCGCGGGCTATCTCCCGAGAAACCGGTGTAACGATCTTTGACATACGTAGCGTATGAAATCTTTGAAGTTTCACCGTCGCTAACGATATCGATCCCGGCTTCAACCTGTTTGCGCACCGTCTCTGAAACTGCATCAGCCATGCAACCGTCAAAGGCATCAATATCGTAGGACTCCTCATTTTCCCGGGCGAAGATGAAATCCACCACCTCTTGAGTTCGGGGCAGGGACCCTACATGTGTGGTCTTTATGGTCATAAGAGTCTCCTTAAATTTTGCACGCCATAAGAACAGTACGGCTTTGGGTTTCAGGGTCCTCGGCCAGAAAACCGGTCATTCGTAATTCGTTTTCTTCCAAACAAATGGCGTAGTCTGCTGGTGACAAAGACGCATGATATACAAGCTCTTCCCCAACAGTGCCGCTTACCTCTCCAGCACGAGGACCAACCGTCAGCATCAGCATCCCACCCGGCCGCAAATGGTGCGCCATACGAGCTATGCAGTTCTTTTGTTCATCTGCCGTCAGGTGGAAAAAGCTGTCCCATGCGATGATGCCGTCGAACTGCTGTTCCAACTCAAACTCACGCATATCTGCATGTCGCCAATCGCCATCAGGCCAACGTTCCCGAGCTATGGCTAGCATCGCCTCTGAGAAGTCGACGCCTGTGACAGCAAAACCCTCTGCCATGAACCAGCGCGCGATCGGATCTCCCGAGCCACAGCCAAGGTCCAATACGTGATCACCCGGTTTCAGGCTGGCGGTGAAACGCGCCAGCCAACGCGCTTCGAACAGAGCTTTGGAACGTCGCTTGTCGAATTCTGTGGCTTGCCGTTCGTACACGGCGTGCGTGTCTTTCGGGTTTACATTCATTCTGTCCAAGTAGCTCCAGCCGGGTCGTCAGTAGCCGAAATCCGGTACAAACCTGCCTGTCCCGTCATTGACGGTTGAACGCTATAAGACTCACCGGGCAAGACCAAAGCGGTATCACCAGTGGACAACGTTGTCTCGTAACCATCCACCGAAATACGCCAGTGGCCACTCGCGGGCATCAGAACTACTGGTTTTTCGGCCGTGACTGGTTCGGTTACCGAGGAACCCCGACCAAGGAAATCGACTTCGAACCCCGGTTTGTCTTTGATCAGAGCATTTTCGCCGATCACCCGAGCGGGTTTGTTCGCCGACAGCGCCATCAGGTCCCAATAACGCGCAACATACTTTCCGACTACATCCTCGACCGGCACCTCTGGGTACTCTTTTAGTTGCTCTTCGGTCAGAAGAGGCATCGGTCGTACGTTGTGCGGCAATTCCTGACCCTTTTTTTTGTCATACAAAACGCCATTGTCACCAAGCATCAGCCCATGCTCCTGCGCGTCTTCGATTACCTGCGGCGCCCAGGTGACGCCGCCCCCCGCATCGTCGCCGCCCAGGATCGCCATGATCATTCCATAGTCTTGGCCGACATTTTCGAACCCTCGGAAAATGCCGGTTGGGATATTGAAGATATCGCCCTCTTCGGCAATGAACTCGCCGGCTGTGCCATAACGGCCCCAAAAAAACCGCCATCGCCCTTTGGCGACAAAGAAAACTTCGGCAGTTGTGTGGCTGTGCAAAGAGTTGCGACATTTCGGAGGTTGCCCAGCTGCCCCAATGTTGAAGCCTATCTTATCGGTGATGTGCACATGCTGGTCTGGCGACTCGGAAACGCCACCGCCGATGATGGTGAAGTTTTCCTTTTGATCGCTGCCCGGTGTGTGGGCGTCAATAAACGCCGTTTTGCAGGGCTGGAGTTCGCCATAGCGGACGATACGTTGTGTGATGGTGCTCATTAGATTGTCTCCTTGGAAATTGGGGCGATGGGATCAACTCCCGCCCCTCCCGGAGGACGATTGTTCAGCCGACGTGCACGCAGTGATGCGCGATGCGTATGAAATCGCCGCGCCGCTCGACTGTTATTCAGAGATGAAACGATTACGGTCACTCAGCTTTCTCCACCCTGCAGCAGAATTTGTTTCCAGACCGAAGTTTCGTCGAACAGCGTATATTCGCGACGCAGCAGCGGGTGGCCGGCGATCAACTCGCCAAATTCGGCGTGGCTGATGCCAAGCACATAGACCTGTGCGCCAGTCGGTACGCCAAAAACCCCCCAGCCGTCATGCTTACCCCAAAGGCTCCAGCGCAAAGCAGCACGAGGGGCCATGTTCGTGTCATCGCGGCCAATCTGGTGTTCGATCTTGAACTCCGCATTCGGGAAAGAGGCCCGAAGTCCCATCCAAAACCGGTCTACTGCACCCCAACCGTGGCCAGTGACACCGCCCACATATTCGGATTGCACGGCGCGGTCATACTCTGCTTCGATCGCACCCATATCGGCGTTCATGATCCGGGTCAGAATGTCGGCGTAACGTTGTCCCCAATCGTTGTCGTTGCCTCGTCCTTCATAAGGTCCGGGCTGATCGGTTTCCGGGGTCAGTGGCCTGACGCAGTTATCCGCCCCGCCCTCACGTTCAATGAGGTCGGCCGCATATTCCTTTGGGTCCCAACCCATCTGACGCACAATTGCACCTTGATCGCGGATCAGCCATTCGTCGTTGATCTGATTGTTGATTGCGTGACAATCGGCAAGAATCCGGTACCGCAGCTTGGTACCCGTTGGCTTACCGTATACGCCTTCGGCCAGATGCGTAGCGGTTGAAATGATCCGGTGCGAGCTTAGCATGCCCTGTTCCGGTGTACCTGACCAGATTACATCCTCGCCCAAAAGCTGCCGGTCCGGAAACTCGGCCAGCGTCGCCATTGTTGCGCCGATAACGTTCTGATTACCCAGAACAACCGACCCGGGTGAACGAACGACGATATCGTCACTGTAATACTCATGCAGGGTCGAGATACCCCGGTCTTCCCAGATCACCTTTGTGATACCAATGATATAGTCGGGAAAATCCCGAAATTTGGGATCAAAGCCTTTCATGTTTCTGTCCTTTGTGGGGCCCACCCTTTTGGCAAACGGGCCGAGGTTCGCACGACCAGTGGCCCATCAATGGCCACCTTGCGAGGCTCGGCCATTTCCGGGGTGTCGATATGTTCAAAAAGCGCGTCAACAGTTTCGGTCACCATTAGATTGGCCCGCTGTCGGATTGTAGTCAGATTGTAGGCGGGCCACCCGGCAGGCGGTACATCGTCATAACCCACGACTGAGATATCCTCGGGTACGTTTAGGCCAAGTTCAAAACGTATGACGTCCATCACAGCCAGTGCCATGTGATCGTTGGCGACGAAGACGGCATCGGGTCGTTTGTCTGGTGCAACATCAAACATTCGTCGGGTCGCAGCGCGGGCGTTTTCGGTGTGAAAATCACCGACCTCATGAGCGAAAAGGTCTCGCCCGGCCTCTGTAAGCGCGGCTCGGAAACCAGCTTCGCGGTCGCGTTGGGTCGAAGCACCTTGCCAACCCGCGATATAGGCTATCCTTTCATGCCCCCCATCAATAAGGAACTCGGCCACTTTGCGACCCCCAGCGTAGTTGTCGGAAGTAACAGTGGTGATGCCTTCGATATCCTGACTGCGGTTAAACAACACAACCGGAACCCCAGCCTGCTGGCAGCGCATCGCTATGTCCGACGACATCGGGACCGACGCCAAAATAACCCCGTCGACCTGATAATCGAGGATTTCGTCCATCACATTGTCGATATTCCCAGCCGAGCGAGAAGCCATGAAGATCAAAACGTGATAGCCTTGTTCCTGCAGCGCGTTCGACAGTTTTTCGAGCGCTTCGGGATAGAAGTAGTTGTCCAGATAGCCGACAACCAATCCGATGATACGGCTTTTGCCGGATACCATCGCGCGGGCTAAAACATTGGGGCGATACCCCAACTTAGCGGCCGCCTTCCGCACTTTATCTTCGGTTTTTTTACTGACCGAAGCACCGGGTGTGAACACCCTGCTGACGGCGGATTGGCTGACGCCGGCAAGTTGGGCAACTTGAAGTGATGTCACCTTTTCAACCATCAGTCCGCCGTCCAACCTCCGTCGATCAGCATCGAAGTGCCTGTAACCAAAGCAGAAGCGTCGGAAGCAAGATAAGTGACTGCACCCATGATATCTTCGACCTCGCCCACGCGATCCAGCTTGATCTTCTCCATAATCCACGCAGCGCGTTCAGGATTTTCAAACGTGGATTGCGTCAAGGGTGTGCGAATAAATGTCGGGCAAATTGTGTTGATGCGAATTCGCTGCTTGCCCCATTCAATGGCCATAGCTTTGACCATACCTTCGAGGCCATGCTTGGTTGCGCAATAAAGCGCCCGGTCAACCCCGCCCACATGGCCCATCTGACTTGAGATGTGAATGATTGACCCTGGCTTTTCTGCTGCCATCAAGGCCTTGGCGGCATAAGCCGACAGGAAATAGGCTGATCGCAGATTAACGTCCGCGACGGCGTCAAAATCCTCGGGCGTAGTCTCAATCGCCGGACTATGTCGTGCGATACCAGCAGAGTTCACTACCACGTCGAATACACGGCCCTCAAAAATCCGATTTAGGGCAATAAGATCACCCTGATCTACGACCGCAGCCTCGGACGACCAGCCCTGCCTTTGCAATGCCGCAACGGTTTCATCTAATCGCTCCTTGCCTCTGGCGGCGCAAACGACGTGAGCACCTGCTTCGGCAAGAGCTACCGCGCAGCCCTGACCGATGCCCGACGAAGCGCCGGTTACTAAGGCGGTCTTTCCGCTAAGGGAAAACGAAGGGGTACGTGGCAATTCGGTCATCAGTGCATTCCATCGGGAACATCGATGCGACCTATGTTGCGAGCCTTGTTGAATTCTCGCAATCGGGCAAAGACGTCGACACCAAGCTGTCGGTAGGCGTCAAGAAGGTCGACCAGAACCCAATTCTCGCGGATCTTGCCGTTTTCAAGTCGCCAGAAATCGAGACTCCGCATGGTGATCATTTTTCCTGAAGGAACAATCCCCATCCAGCCGTCACCAGTAACCGTCTGAATCATGTTAGGCCAGCCGGTCACAGCGGCATATTCGCCATCACCGAAGAAATGGTAGATTATGTCATCAACGTACTGCCCGCGGTCCGGCATGCCATTCAAGAATGGAATTTGGTGCCAGTTTCGAAAGCCAGCGTAACCACGGCCGGTCCCTATACCCGAAGGGCCGTACCAGTTCATGCGAGGGTGCCAGAACCGTTCCATCTCCATCACCTCGGGGCCACCTTGGGATGGATGTCTTTTTAGAAATTCAAGCATTTCTATTATGTGTTGACAGGTCTTGGTGCCCTTAGCTTCATCGTAGGGCCCCGGAACAAAACCGTCTTGAGTGGCTGGACCGGGCACATGCCATTCGAGACCCAGGCTCGGGGACATTGGCCAGGCTTTGGCCTGTATCATTACTTCGGGGATGTCCCAAAGTGCCTGAAACTCAACGACTTTGCCATCTACAAAACGGTAGAATTCGTGAAACCGCATGGTTGCCTGATGACCGGTGGGCGGGATATCCAGCCAAGGCCCGATGAAGGTACCCGTATAGTAGCCACCACAGCCGACCCAGTCAGCTCCACCGTCGTCCGGTCCGGCCATGACAATGTAGTCACGACGTTCTAAATCAGGCCAGGCATCCAAAAGGTTCTTATAGGCGCAATCGAAAAAAGCATCACTGCCTGTGCTGTCGCCAAAAGGATGGCACAGGTGGAACGCGGCGTCTGAGCTTGTCACTTCGGCCAACGCTTTGCGTACACCGGCCTCGGAAAAGTCGTACATCGCCGCCCTGAGTGGTGCGATCAGGGCTTTGTGTTGTGTGTGCTTGTCACTCATTCTGCGGCGTCCCGGTAGGGGGCGGGTTCGCCGTAGGGTACGTTGATACCGCCATAGCGACGCACGCGAACGTTGCACTGTTCGGCATGGCCAACAAAACCTTCCAGCATGCACAAGCGCGAGCCATACTCACCAATAAGCGTCGCCGCTTCATCGGTCAGTACTTTCTGATAGCTGTGAGTTTTCAGATACTTTCCCACCCAAAGCCCACCGGTATAGCGCCCGGCTTTTTTTGTTGGCAATGTATGGTTTGTTCCGATCACTTTGTCGCCATTTGAAACATTTGTACGCGGACCAAGAAACAGAGCACCGTAGCAAGTCATGTTCTCAAGGAACCAGTCGTCGCGGTCGGTCATTACCTGAACATGTTCCGAGGCGATGTCATCGGCGACCTTCAGCATCTCGTCATACGTGTCGCAGACGATCACTTCGCCATACTCGTCCCATGACACTTTCGCGGTGCCAGCTGTAGGCAGGATACCCAGCAAACGGTCGACTTCGGACATGGTATCTTCGGCCAATTTGCGTGAGTTGGTCAGCAGAACGCAGGGGCTGTTATAGCCATGCTCAGCCTGACCAAGCAGATCGGTCGCGCAGAGTTCCGCATCAGCTGCTGTCTCATCCGCAATAACCATTGTCTCGGTTGGCCCCGCGAACAGGTCTATACCGACGCGACCAAACAATTGGCGTTTGGCCTCTGCGACAAAAGCGTTGCCGGGACCCACCAGCATGTGAACGGGATTAATGGTCTCGGTTCCCAAAGCCATTGCGCCGATCGCCTGAATGCCGCCCATAACGTAGATTTCATGCGCACCGCCGAGATGCATGGCTGCAATCACCGCCGGGTTTGGCTTGCCTTGGAAGGGAGGTGTACAAGCGATGATCCGAGGAACACCAGCAACTGAGGCGGTAGCCACGGACATGTGGGCAGAGGCCACCATTGGAAACTTTCCACCAGGCACATAACATCCAACAGATTGTACAGGGATGTTCTTATGACCCAATATGACGCCAGGCAGAGTTTCAACCTCGATGTCCAACATTGAATCCCGCTGCGCCTGCGCAAAATTACGTACCTGTTCTTGCGCGAATTTGATATCGGCAATTTCACGATCCGTCAGTTGTCCAATAAGACTATCGATTTCCTTCTGGCTGAGACGGAATGACACCGGCGAATAGTTGTCAAACTTCTCGCTCAACTCACGCACGGCTGCGTCGCCGCGGGCTTCGATGTCTTTCAGCGTTGCTTCAACCACAGCGCGGGTCTTGGCGTCATCTTCTGCCCGGTCCTCGTCGGATTTGCCGCGTTTCAAATATTCGATTGCCATGGTGCTAATCCTCAGTTGTCGGGCCGGGGCGGAGCTTTCTCTCCCCGGTCAAATGCTTCCCAGCCTTCACCTTTGAATACATCCACGCCTAGCTGCGCGGCGACATGGGCGAAATCCACATTCACCCAGTTGTCGACGATCTTGCCGTCGACGACTTTCCAAAAGTCCATATATCGGATCTCGACCCGCTTGCCGGTGGGCGCGATGCCTAGGAACTCGCCGGAATGAGTGGCTTCCTGACGGCCAAAGGCTGCCGCCCACTCGCCCATGTACAGGCGTGCCTCGTCAATGCAGGTCTTGTCAGAGAATGCGGCCTGAAACGGGCGCTGCCAGTTGTCCTGAAATTCCTGCAGGCCCACCTTTGTGCCGCAGCCCTGATTGCCCATCCAGCGGAAGCCTTGGGCGAAGAATTCTCCGATGTCGTCAATGCGGTGGTCGTTTAAACCGTCGACCATGGTTTCAATAACGCGGCGCGTGTCTTCGGTTTTGCTCATGTCCGTTTCGCGGGTCAGAACCGCTTGTTCAGGACGGGAACCTTTCATGTCTTTGTCCTTTCAGGTTGCCAGTAGGAGGGATTGGGATGTTTGACCCCAAATCTCAGAAAATCCCTCGGCATCCTGTTCAGCGCCGGATGGCGCGACATAGCGTTATGTCTTGCATTCTTGCTCATCAACCTTTGACCGCCCCAGCCGTCAGGCCGCTCACGATCTGGCGCTGGAATATCAGTACAAGGAAGATCAGTGGCGCGGTGATCGATACCGCAGCGGCCACAGCAACAACCTGATCTGTTGTAGTCGTCTCACGGTTGAACATTCCCACAATTGCCGGAACCATGGTTTGGTTTTGTGCGTCCAGTAGAAGCGCGGTTACAAGAAAATCGTTATAAGCCAGCAGAAAGCTAAACAAACCGGTCGTAATAACGCCAGGCCACATCACAGGCATGATGACCCTGCGAAAGGCCTGAAAGTGGCTGCAACCATCAACACGGGCGGCCTCGTCCAATTCAGCCGGAATGTTCTGGAAGAATGACCTCAGCATCCAAATCGTAAACGGTTGGTTGATGGCGACAAGCACGGCGATCACGGCGAACGGCTTGCCATATAGGGTTGGCGCATTGTCGCCCAGTATCGGGCTAAGCCATTCGGCAGAGTTGATAAAGACCGGAAGATAACCTGCGACAAGCACGGAATGGGGCAGTGCGCGGAACACCAGAGCGACGATAAGAATCCAGAAAGCTAGCGTGGACCCAGACCGGGCCAGACCATAACCCGCCAAAGTTCCAACAGTCAGTGAAACCGTTACAACTCCAGTGGTGACAATAAGTGAATTCTTAAAGTTGTTCGAGAACCCTCGGTCTATCCAGACAGTTTTGTAGTGCTCGGTTGTTAGGCCAAGAATGTCGCGTCCAAGCGGGCCAAACAACGGATTGAGCAAGGCAAGAAACGTTGGCAAAATAACAAAGAAAACCAGTAGAAAACCCAATAGCAAAGTCAGCACACCAATCAGCCAACCAAACCATTCTTGCCCAGGTTTAGTGTAGGATTTCACCAAAGATGGAAGGGTCCTGGTTGCGACAATGATCGTTGCCCAAATAACCGCCACACCAAAAATAATGTCCAAAAGTGACAGACCTTTGCCGACACCCAAGGTTGCCGGGCCGAAAATAACGTTCAGCGCATTACTATCGAAGGCGTCCACTGGTGACTTGAAGCTCATCACAACGATCCAAAAGATCGGGAAGGACGCAATCAGACACCAAAGCGCCAGACAAACGTTCGAAGTCAGGCGTAAGCTGAATGGCTGGCGAAGTGCGCGAGAGGACATATTAATGACCCCCTTTATGATCACGCCAAGTGCGGCGCAGCGGTAGGATAAGTAGGATAACAACACCGATCATGGTTAGCATCGAGTTGGCCGAAGCCCGGCTGATCGACCGGTTGCCTGCCTGATCCGGGGTCAGGTAGTCGAAAGTCAGCCACTGCAATGAGATGACATAGCCTTGGCTCGAGAAACCTACGATTTCTTCGAAAACGCGGTAGCTGTCCATCAAATGGATCATCGACACGAAGATAATCAAAGGCATCAGGTGGGGGATGACTATGTATTTCAAACGCTGCCAACGGGTTGCGCCGTCGATCACCGCGCTTTCCAGACTGTCCTGATTGACGGTTTGTAGACCCGCATAGAAAACGATGGCGGCGAAAGGCGCCACGTGCCAAACGCGATAAAGCATCATCAGAATTTCGATTGTCCAAGCCTGCGCAAACAGAGCGATATCGCGGTTTAGCCACCATTCAATCAGTGCGGTCAGAATGCCATCACCACGGAACAGCCAATTGATCGACAGCACACCGATCACAGGCGTGATGATGAAGGGCAAGAGCGAAATGAATATCACCGGTCCACGTATTGATTTGGCCGCGTTGTTGATCAAAATTGCTATCCCCAGCCCACAACCAACAACCAAAGGCAGTGTGATCAAGGTGAAGGTCAGAGTGAAACGCAGCGCTTTCCAAAAGTTTATCGTCGACAAAACGTGCCAATTACCGTCGCTTATCGCGCGCCATGCCCGTTCCGGTTCCAGAACATTGCGATAGCTTTGCAGCCCGACATATTGGGTTTGCGTGATCACCTCACCATGCTCATCCAATTTCGGCTGCGAAACTTGTTCCGTCACGCAAGTTTGTTTCAGAAAACCGGGTGTACAGGTTTCCTTTTCGACCGTCTCGTAGATTGGTTGAGTGACATAGAAACTTTGTTTGAACACGCTGACCAGTGGGAAAGCGATAAAGAGAAGCATCATAAAGACAGAAGGGCCGACAAAGGCGGCAAATGTCCGGAAATTCATGGCTCTGCCTTTCTCATGGTTCTCAGGAACAGGGCGAGGGAGGACCGAAGCCCTCCCCGTGGAAGGATCAGTTGCTGATCAAGCCAGCTTCCTTTGCAGCGGTAACATAATCCGCCTCGATATCGGCCAATGTAGTCTGCGCGTCCTTTGCGCCAGTGAGATAATCGGCCAGACCGTTACCCAACGCTGTGTGCATTATGCCCATCGGACCAGATGCCGGATATGGCTTGGCACCGGCTTCAGCAGATGCTGCAGCTCCTGCTGCCAGCGGACCAGCCGCGTAAGCCGGGTTAAGCCACACCGCCGCATCATTGTTGGCGCTGACCATATCACCGTCGATACCTTCCATAGCTACGCGGAAGGCAGCGTCAGCCTCTTCATCGCTCATGTTCGATGCCAGGACGATACCGTCCCACCAAATTGTGGTCGCTGGTACTGCAGAACCCATAGGGGCCGCTGACATAGTCACCTTGCCAACGACCTGGCTTTCAGCCTCATCATTCATGGCAGCCGCGCGGCTGGCCCAAAGATTTGCAATGGCAATCTTGCCCTGCTGAAACTGCTGCTGCACGTAGGTTGAGTCGGAGACTAGATATTCCGGGTCCATGTACTCGGTCATCGATTTAAGCGTCTCAAGGGCCGCAACTCCCTGTTCGTTGTTGATAGCCGGCATATTGCCATCCCCAAAGAACGAACCACCTTCACCCAAGTACATGTTGACGAATTCCTGGCCCAAGTTCCAACCGGTCTTGAAGGTTCCGCCGATTGGGTATTCCATCACTCCAGCATCTTTGATCTTGGCTGCTGCGGCCAGAACGTCAGCGTAGGTTTTGGGTTCCTCTATGCCCAATTCTGCCAGAACATCGTCCCGGTACATCAGGTGCTGCGCGTTCACCATCATGGCTATCGCCATGGTTTTGCCATCCACTTTGATCAGCTGGTTTGGCAGCAAGTCCTGGCCGTATTTCTCAACCAGATCATCCAGCGGCCGGATCGTTCCCGCGTTCAGCAAAGGCACCAGAGTGGCGTTCGATACGCCGCCGATCTGGTAAAGTGCTGGGTCAGCCGCAAAAGCTTCGGGTTGTTTTTCGCGGAATTCCTGGTCCAGCGAGGCGCTGAAATTACCACACTCTGCCATCGCATCTGTGACGGCTTTCCACGCTTCAAAGCCAGCCGAAAGCGATTTCAGCGGCACTTCGTTTTCAAAGGTGCAATCGGCCCATGCACCACCAGCGGCGATGGACACAGCACCTGCCAATAGGATCGTCTTGATTTTCATGCGTTTCTCCCTGTCAGGATCGGTCCGTCGTCGACGTCCGGACCGGTGTTTTGCCCGTGAGGACAGTTTATGGGGCTAGTCCCCGATCCGCGCACCGCTTCCAGCTTTGAAGAGGTGACAGATTTCTGTCGGCACCGAGAAAGAGACTGTTTCGCCAATCTCGGCGCGAAATGCTTTGTCAGCCTTGACTGAAACCAGCGCGCCGCCAACACGCACCGAGATCATGGTCGCATCGCCCAGTAACTCCAGTGTATAGATCGGAGCCGTGATCTGACCTTGACTATCGGCAAGGCTTGCATCTTCGGCGCGAAATCCGAGCGTCAGCGGTCCGTCCGGAGCATTTACCGGAATTTCGACATGTTCGGTACGGAACACACTGCCGCTTACCTCGCCCTCCATCAGGTTCATCGCAGGCGACCCGATGAAGCTGGCCACAAAAGTGTTTGCAGGGCGGTCGTAAATCTCGGTCGGGCTTCCGACCTGTTGCACCACCCCCTGCTTCATGACTACTACGCGATCAGCAAGGGTCATGGCCTCGATTTGATCATGGGTCACGTAGATCGTTGTCACTGCCAGTTCATGGCTGAGATTTTTGATTTGCGCCCGGGTAGATACCCTTAACTTGGCGTCCAGGTTGGACAACGGCTCATCCATCAGGAACACGTTAGGTTCGCGGACAATTGCGCGGGCCAGTGCCACACGCTGCCGCTGACCACCCGACAACTCCGCAGGCTTGCGGTGGAGGAAGTCGTCTAACTCGACCATAGCGCTGGCGCGGCGCACCTTTTCATCGTGGGTCGAAGGGTCGATACCGCGAACCTTCAACGGGAAGCGGATGTTTTCATAAACGTTCATGTTTGGGTAAAGAGCGTAACTCTGAAACACCATCGCTACGTCTCTGTCCTTGGGTTCCAGATCGTTAACTACATTGCCGTCAATCATGATGTCGCCTTCGGTCACATCTTCCAAGCCGGCTATCATCCGCATGGTAGTAGTCTTGCCGCAACCGGAGGGACCCAGAAGAACCAGAAACTCTCTATCCGCAATTGTCAGGTCGAAATTGTGGACCCCGACAAAAGAGCCCCAGCGTTTACCGACATTGCGCAGTTGAATTTCTGCCATAGTGCCTACTCCCGGGAAGGATTCGTTTTGCATACGTTTGCAAAACTGTAATATTGCCTCATCATTTCTGGCAAGACATTTTTGCATACGTATGCAAGAATGTTGTTTGTGGCCGACTCAATTCGATAGCCCGCCGTTCGTAAAGCGCTGATTAAAATGGTAAATACCGTGAGTTTTCAATCGGAAAAAAAACTGGTTTCGGCGTTTCACGCCGCCTTGGACTCTGCCAAAGAGCAGGAAGTTCAATTTGTAATGTCACAATTCTGCGCTTCTGATTTGGTGTGGCATGGCTTTCAGCCATTCAACCAAATCAACGGGGCGGAACAGGTGGCTCTGCAATTCTGGCAGCCGCTCAAAAGCAGTATTACGAATCTCCAGAACCGTATAGATATCATGTTCGCCGGACAAAACTCGCTGAGCGATGATGCTGACATCTGGGTCGTGTCCATGGGGAATTTAATGGGGCTGTTCGACCAACCGTGGTTGGATATTCGTCCAACAGGCAAATTGGCATTCCTGCGCTATTGCGCATTCTACAAAATAGTCGAAGAACGGATCGTTGAGACGGCGATGTACTTCGATATACCACACCTGATGGTGCAAGCAGGGCAAAACCCGTTTCCCCCTCAGACCGCAGCGCATTTGCTGCAACCCGGCCCGAGAACCCACGACGGCTTGTTATTTAGTGAGCAACCCGTTGAAGAGGGCAAGAAGACCATGGCCGTAATAAATGCGATGATCGCAGATCTGGGTCAGTGGGACAGTGGGTTGTCGCTTGAAGACGAGTTAGCCCGAAGCTGGCATGATGACATGATCTGGTGGGGGCCAGAAGGAATTGGCGCGACTTACACGATTGAACGCTATTCCATGCAACATTCCGGCCCTTTTCGCGCCTCTTTCAAAGACCGGACAAAGACAAAACATGTCTGCCGCCTTGCCGAGGGTCGCTATGGCGGCTTTTTCGGATGGCCTAACTTCACGGCCGTTCCCACCGGTGGGTTCATGGGTATGCCAGCGACGGGTAAAGCAAGTGAATTCAGAGTGATCGACATCTATCGTCGCGCCGGTGACAAACTTGCCGAAAATTGGATTTTCATAGATCTTCTACACTTCTGGAAGGGGCAAGGCGTCGATATTCTGGCACGCACCACTGGGATCGAAACGCCATGCGGATAGATGCACATCACCACTTATGGGATTTGTCTGCAGTGAATTATCCTTGGCTAATGGAGAAAGGTGTCATTCGCTTTTTTGGCGACCCCTCTTCGATCCAACGGGACTACTTGCTGCCGGAATTCCGGGTTGACGCCGAAGCTCAAGGCGTCGCGGCATCGGTGCATATCCAAGTCGGCGCAGTCGATCCATGGGCCGAAGCTCAATGGGTGCAGTCCATAGCCGAACAGTTCCAGGATTGGCCGTTAGTTCAAGTTGCGTATTGCGATTTGACCGCTGATGATTCGGAGGAACAACTCGATCGTCTTCAAACCTTATCGTCGGTACGCGGCGTTCGCCAGATTATCGGTCGCGCTCCGGGTGAAGATGCAAAAACAGGTACGAACGCGCTGCTCCACAATCCAAAGTTTTTGTCCGGCCTTAGACAATTGGGTTCACGCGGTCTTTCATTTGACCTTCAATTGTTGCCTGAACTCATGGATCAAACGGCGGACGTTCTTGCGAATGCTCCTGATACTCAGGTCGCGCTTTGCCATGCCGGATCCCCATATGACCGGACATCATCTGGGCTTCTTAAGTGGGCCGAAGCTTTGAAATCTTTGTCTGACTTGCCGCAGGTCTACTGCAAGCTTTCTGGCCTCGGAATGTTCGACCAAAACTGGAACGCCAAAAGTGTTTCGCCAATCTTTTCAACTTGCTTATCGCAGTTCGGCGCCGATCGCTGCATGTTTGGATCGAATTTTCCTGTCGATAGCCTCAGTTCCACTTATGAAGAAGTTGTTTCAAGGCATTTTGAACTGACCCCAAGCTCTTTACAGGACGATGTTTTCCGAAAAACTTCGAAACGCTTTTATCGCATCTAATGGCGGAACATTGCTTGAAGGTATTTTCAAATGTCAAAATTGCCATCTCGGTGAGTGTAGGTGATCTGCCGTTCTTATGCTTCGCTATCTGAAATACAGCGCTGCGCTGGGTTCGATATCGCTTCATTCCTATGCCCGGTTGCAGGTCTGGGGTGTCGTTAGATTTTGACCCAAGTCGAGGGTCTAGCGCGCTTGCAATATTGCGGTCTCGGTGAGGGCGCGGATCTCATCCACGCTGGCTGTTCGGGGATTTGTCGCTGCCGCGCTGTCCATTTTTGCTTTTCCCGCAATGCGCTGGGAACAATCCAAGGGAACGTTAATAGCACTCAGAGACTTTGGTATTCCAATGTCATCCAATATGCGTTCAACCTCCGCTATGAAGGCTTCTATGGAGTGGTCGTTAAGCCCCATCGCATATGCCATCCTTTTCACTTTTGGTTCCATGCCGGGGAGATTAAACCGCAACACGACTGGCAGGATGATCGCATTTGTCAGCCCATGTTGCGTGTTAAATTCTGCCCCAACCATGTGCGAAATGGCATGGACAAGGCCGAGACCTTTTAAAAACGAAATCCCGGCCAGGCATGAACCCATGAGCATTCCTCCACGGGCGGCCATGTTCTCGGGTTCACGTACGGCAATCGGAAGCCAGGCGGACACAAGCGCCAAACCCTCCAATGCAAGTCCATCGCACAGTGGATGGAACCCGGGGACCAGATAAGCCTCTATCGCATGTGTCATCGCGTCTGCGCCCGTCCAAGCCGTCAAATCTGGTGGAAGGCTGATTGTCAATTCTGGATCCAGAAGTGCAAGAGACGGTTTTAAGTCCGGGTGCCAGACGCAGAACTTCATACCTTTTTTGACATGCGTGACCATTGCGGTGCTTTCGGTCTCGGCACCAGTCCCTGCCGTTGTCGGAACGGTTATTAGGGTCGGGAAGGGCTTGCTTGATGCAATCTCGGGAACAGGTTGTTCAAACTCGAAAGCCCATAGATCAATCTCGTTGTTTGCAGTCAGGCATATGGACTTTCCGCCGTCCATTGCGCTGCCGCCTCCAATCGCAATAATCGCGTCGTGACCGCCGTTCCTGAACAAATCACGACCAGCACCGATTTCGTCATCGCGTGGGTTAGGCGAAATGTCGAAGAACACATCCGAAGATATGCCGGAGTCAGTCAGTGAGCCTTGTAACTTAGAAAGAAAGGGTAAGGTCTGGCTTCCGCGATCGGTGACAATCAACGGCCTTGCGACACCAAGCGCGACGCACCTTTCGCCAATCTCCGCTAATCGACCTGGGCCGTAGGCGATCGGCACGGGAAAGGTCCAGTCCTGAGGTTGTAGGATTTCAGCGTCTTTCTGAATTTGCATCGCATTATCTTTCAATATGATAGGTCCGCGGGCAAATGGTCCTTGGTGTTCCAAATCGGACCGACACGCGGCTTTTTAGAACACCTTAACAAAATTCCTGCACGAGAAATTTATGAATTCCGAAGGCACCCATAACTGTGGGCCTTGCCGATAACAGCGGCGATCCAAGGTCGCGTGTTACCTTCAACGCTTGCGGTAAAAAGCGAAACAGTCAAAATAACTTCTCATCTGCAATGATGTGCGAAAAAGAACGATTTGAATATGATCTTGGAAAGTAAAATTACTTGCCCAAAGTGCGGCCACTCGGCAGTCGAAGCAATGCCGACAAATGCGTGTCAGTGGTTTTACGAGTGTAAGTCTTGCAAGACTATTTTGAAGCCATTGACCGGAGACTGCTGTGTTTACTGTTCCTATGGAACTGTTGCTTGTCCACCTATCCAAGAGGGTAAAAGTTGCTGCGGATGATGCAGTTGTGGGCAATAGATTTCGTGGATCAAACCTTTGGCTGAAAGATCAACCAACTTACCCGGTTTCTCTTTGATGTCACAAACCAGTCAGAGCCTTTGGGACAGAAGAACCCATCTTCTTTGCTTACTATCAGGATTGCCAAGCACACTTGTTCCGCGATCCAAGCCAGCTCTGACTGATTTATGTCCCTTCAAACTGAGCAAGTTTCGCGGATCAGGGTATTTTCCAACCCAAGTTTATCCAATTGATCTGTTATCTTGTCCCTCGAGGACTTAGCTGCGATCTCAAATGCCTGTTTGTCGGCCCAAGTATTCTCTGGGTGAAGAAATCGTGCTGCCTCGTCTGGACCATTCGACGGAATTCGAGTGGTCCAGACGCTGCCATTGACAAAAGGACCATCTGACAGCGTGCCGTCCATGGCGGCCTGCAACAATGCCCGTGTCGCCGCGATAGGCATCCAGTGCCCAGTATCGGCTCCACCACCGGTCCAGCCCGTGTTTATCAGCCATGCGCGCGCCCCGCTTTTCTTCAGCCGAGATGCGAACATATCGGCATATACTTCCGGCTTACGGGTAAGAAATGGCGCTCCGAAGCAGGTCAAAATGTAGGAGTGGGGCGCGCGTAACTCCTAAGCGGCACAGTAATCTTGTCGCGCCGTCAACTCCGTTTTTACAGGGCGCGGAGCCAATAAAAGCTTCTTGGGATTGTTCGAATTTTGCAACTCCATAAAGGTAAATTTGGGATTGGCTGCAACCATATCGCCCTCGTGGGAGACAAGATTACCGAACGTGGACCGCTTGCCAGATGACTGCGCAAGCCATTGATGCTGAGATTTGAAAAGTCTGCGATCCGCTGCTCGTTGACAGTATGTGGGCACCGAGAGCTTTGAGACAGAGCTTGTACGGTTTGAAGCTGGCGAACGCAGAAATTCGCGTCACGCCAGCTTGGTCATTCGTCGAATGTCGTGCAGTAAATTGGACTTGTTTATCAGAAGTTGCTCGAGCAACATTGATGAATGTCCTGAGCCGTTGGGGAGGTTGGCATGGCACAGTTGCGTGAAATTGGAACGACAGGAATAAAAATTCCTCGCATAGGGTTTGGGTCGACCGGCCTGGGAAGTATTCCCGAAATATACGGCTACGAAGTCGATGAAGATCGCGCGATTGATACAATTCGGGCAATACTTTCTGTACCCAATGCATTTCTGGACACATCGCGATGCTATGCGATGGGGCGCAGTGAGGAGCGTATTGGAAAAGTCATTCGCGAACTTGGTGGGTGGCCGGATGGTCGAGTTCTTTCCACCAAATTGGATAGGAATATGGAAACAGGTGCTTTCGATGCATCTCAAGCTCGGAGATCATTCGAGGAGAGTCTGGAGGCGCTGGGTGTCAACCGCGTTGATATTCTTCACATTCACGATATCGAGTATTCCAACGATCTATCCGAGGTTACGGCAAGCGGTGGCGCTATCGACGAGTTATTCCGTATCAAAGAGGAAGGCTTGGCAACAGCGGTTGGGATCGCTGCGGGGCGGATCGATGTCATGATGCCAATTTTGAAGGACAGGGATTTCGACGTTGTCTTAACACACAATAGGCACACTCTCGTAAACGATAACGCGGAACCATTGATCAAACTCGCAAGATCCCGGGGTGTTTCAGTCATAAATGCCGCACCTTTCTCTGGCGGTGCTTTGGCACGGGGGAGTGCGCTGCATCGGTTTTACGTTTATCGACCGGCGAATGACGAAATTCTTGAACCAATTCGCGCGGTTGAAGAGATTTGTGCGCGCCATGATATTCCAGCCGGCGCAGTGGCCCTGCAATATTCCTTGCAAGACGAAGATATTGCCTCGACCGTTTGCGGAGTCACGTGGCCTCAGCACGTACAACAGGCAATGGAATGGGCGGAATGGCCAATCCCCGCAGCTGTTTGGGAAGAACTGGCAGAGCTCAACCGATCTTCGGCGGATCCGGAAGCTTAGAACGAGATTCATCTGGGGCCGCTTTTTGAACAAAGCCACCTCTCAGTTAATTTCAAGCTCGGACAATTAGTCGACACGCCGAGGTAATCCGGCCACTGACCGAAAGGAAATTTACGATGTTGAGGAAATGCTTATTGGTATTTGCCGTACTCCCCATGCCGGCTCTTTCAGATATCTCTGACGAGGCGAACGCTTGTATTGATGAGTTAATATCCCGCTTCGGGAATGTCGGTGGAGAGGTTCTTGGTCAAGAATTCAGCGAAGCCGCCATTATGGTGCGGCTTCGCGATGGAAATGGTTTTGAATACGAATGCATCGTTTGGTCTGGGCCCGAAGTTGCTGATCTGCGGCGCGTTGATGAAAACGCCGAAAAGGGCGACGATGGAGAAGGCGCGATGGACGGAGCGCCTGCGTCAGCGCTGACAGTATCTGGGGATCAGGTTGTAAAGTTCGACGCAGGCACAAGCGGCACCACCATAAGTGCGACACTACAAGCGGATACCACGGTTCGCTACGTCCTGGGCGCAAGCGATGGTCAATTTCTGAACGTAAACGTCGGATCACGCGGCGGAGCTTTGGACTATAAAATATTTAATCCCGACGGCTCTTTGCTGTTAGACCTGATTTCTTCGGACACTCCATATCAAGGCCAGCTATGGCAATCGGGCGAGCACGTAATTGAGGTTGTTAACGAGGGTTCTCAACCGGTTACCTTTGATATCGGGATCGGCATAAACTAGCGCGGATTGATTGTGTTTCTGCTCTAGCCATAGCGACATCTGCCGAGTTTGTTGGAACTTGTCAGATTAATCTTCCGAGAGAGCTCACACCGTAGATTATATGTCTATCAGTTTGGCTATATGCGGCTATCCGATGTGGGCCAAAGAACTCTACGGGTTTGCGGACCATGTTCCGGAAACCGAGGAATACGGGGTGAAAAGCTTCGTCTATCGAGCACGGCAACCTTTCGTGCCCGAGAAGATTATGGCCGTACTCAACGGTGAATTGCCCGGCGTGATCCGGGCCAAGGGGCATTTCTGGATTGCCACCCGCCCAGATTGGGTAGCGGAATTTTCACTTGCCGGCGCTCTGTCCTCGGTCAAACCGCTTGGCACTTGGTGGGCCACTGTTCCAGAGGATCGACGCCCTGATCACGAAAGCGCACGGGCGTACATGCAAGTACATTGGCAAGAACCCTGTGGTGACCAGCGCCAGGAAATCGTGTTTATCGGGACCGGTATCGATTGGCCCGCGTTGAAAGCCCGGCTGGACGCGGCATTGCTTCCTGCGCTTGTTGCGGGTCGACCAGATGATTTACCGGACCTGCCCGATCCCTTTCCAATGTGGCGTCGCGCCGAGGTGGCAGCATGATTTATGCTCGAGAAGCCGTTAAGGACGCGGCAATCGGAGCTGGAGTCGCAGAAACGCCAGAGGGTCTGACAACGATTCATCATCCAGGTTGTGCCGCTGTGCTTTGGCGTCGAAAGCCTTTGAACCGCTTTCAATCTTGGATTGACGGCTTGCCATCAGAATACCTGCCCCAAGCACGATTGATCCTGCGCCCGAAAGCGGTTCGGCAGGCAGTTTCTGAGATATGCGAAGCAGCGGAAACTCCAAAGGGAACCAAATGTGATCGCCTGATTGAGGATGTGGATGCACTATCGGACATCTTCGCAAATGTAATGGTTACGGAATGGCTGCGCCTGCGCTTAGATGTCGTGACCACGAACGCCTGTCGCAGGTTTCACATTGATGCCGTAACTGCGCGTCTCGTTTGTACATACCGCGGGACGGGCACACAATATGGTGTCTCCAGCAACGGAGCAGATCCGAGTCGCGTCTTCACTGTTCCTACTGCCACTCCAATTCTGTTGCGCGGAACGCGCTGGCCTGAGCAGCCGAAGTCGGGACTTTTGCACCGTTCGCCACCGATTGAAGGTTCCGGAGAAACCCGGCTTGTGCTTGTCCTGGACCCGGTCGTCGGGCCCAACAGCAAATTCGAACAAGTGTTGATTGATTAACCCAGCAAAGCACTGCAAATCGCCAAGAAGTATGGCCGCGGTTGATATTAGGAAGGCACCGTTACTCGCACTAGTTAAACAACTGATCAGCTTGTCCGCACAGCAGTCGTTGGGAGCACGTCCAGCAACCATCCTCTTGAGGTCCAAATTGCGCATCAAATTTGGAGGTGAGCTACGATCATTGGCGCAGCCAAAATTCAAGAGATTTGGCCTCTATCAGCATACCATGCTAGCGTCCTTGAAAAGGATTGTTCAAAGTACGCTGGATACAAGAGGTGCACTATGACTGCCACGTTATACGATCGACTGGGTGGAACGGACGGTATACGACGAATAGCCGACGTTCTGGTCGACAATCACTCCAGAAACCCGGTTGTCGCAGCGCGATTTGCAGGAACCGATATGGTACATCTCAAACAAATGGCAGGAGACTTCTTCATAGCTGGTTCTGGCGGACCTGAGATTTATTCAGGAAAAGACATGATCACGGCGCATCAACATATGAACATTAGCGGAGATGAGTTTGTCGCGGTTCTAGACGACGCTATGAACGCCCTGAAAGAAAACAATGTTGGTCAGCGGGAACAAGAAGAGGTTTTGTATATTCTGTATAGCCTCAAGGACCAAGTTGTCGGAATCTGAGCTTTGGGAAAACCGATAAGTTTTGGCGAAAATAGAATCTTAACATTGCCTTCTCTTTTTACGAATCTTGCGTTCGCCAATACTGAATGATCGACTTCGCTGGGCTTGTTTCTAAAGCGCGTTGAAATTCCTGCTCGCGTTATCAGCAAGCCGGCAAGCAGTTAATGCTAGTCAATGGATCGAATTGAATTCAGCGGATGCATAGATATGCCGCCTGCGACGCAATATGCGCCTACAAACAAGAACTTTTAAAAGAAGTTCTGAACAAAAAAATACATCCAAAGCATTATGCAAATTCCGAAAAACTCATTTGGAAGCATCTCTATAATCGATGGCACCATGGATGGAGGTCACATCGAACTGCTTCTCCTAGTCATCAATCAAAAGACCAGATTCCTTTTCAACAAAGTACCTGTTCTCGACGTACAAGTTTGTAGCTTGATACTTATGCCGAAGTTTGACCCTATCGTGGTCATTCAGCAAACTGTGCGCACTGCTACTTTCAAAGCCAAGTTTTGTCATTGAACGATCAAGTCGCAAGGCCCAGCTACGAAATCGCGCTGATCCGAACGGCAAACAATTTGCGAGGCGTTGAAGGTTAATTGCTCGCGCCGATGCGGATTGCCTTTCTTTTTCTGCAAAGCTGAAGTCATCAGTAAAATCCACACCTAGTTCATCAAGAAAGGACTCAACGATGCTTGGTTTTTCTCTCTCGAACGATTTAACAATGAGGCGGTCAGATTCTATTACAGATTCTAATTTTTGTAGCCTGGCTTTATGATCCAGAGCATCAACACTTTCAGAATCTAGTATTGATTTAGGCCAAGGATTCCCCCCGCGCTTCAAGCCCTCGGTAAAAAGTGAAACTAGCAGATCATCTTGCCGCCGAAGGTATAGAACCCAAGACCGATCGGCATTGACAAATATGCGGCGCAAGTCCTGGTACACGAACGAGCCTGTTACGGCCGGTCGCGCAAGCACTTCAGAGGATATTACCACCAGATTGGGTTGATGTTCATCTATCTCGCTCTGAATCGCCTGGACGTGAGCAGTGACTTTATCCGTATTCTTGTCGAAGAGGTCCATTACCAAGGGATGATGAAAAATTAACAAACGACTTCGATCGCTAAGTTCAGGTCCGTTCAAAAACCTTCTGCCGCCGGTCGGATACAATATTCCTTGTTCTTTCAAAGAGCCTGAGTTTTTCTGCAGGAATGTCTGGATTGAGGTGGTTCCAGTTTTATGCGGGCCGATGTGAAAAAAAACATGGCCATCAAATCTAATTTGAGAGGGAGAGCCTGACTTCATAGTAAGATTTTGGTTTCCTATACCAAGTTGGCGTAACCCAAACATATGGCAATTTGCGCATGCAAAGAAGTGTGTTCAGTTCGATTACTGCATGCGATTTTGGTTAACGGTGAGCACTTTACGGTCGAACTGGCAGAAAGCTTTCGTCCACTCAGGTTTCGCATCGAACCCCCGCTGTCATAAGTTGTTAGGCTGCGGTGCAGCCTTTCCTGTTATCAGTTGCGCGCGAAGTGCTTGGTTATCCGAAAAGTATGGAACGCGTCGAGAAATTGGTTAAATCCGCGTTGGATGCGTTCAACTGACACGTAAACGGGCCTCGGGACAGTAGAATTCAATAGCTCCTTTTCAAAGGCTGCTCTATTGGAGTCTGTTATGGCGATCACACCCATTATTCAGAAAAAAGAGGTTCTGCCTGAACGGCAAACGGACAGTGTGCGTGGCATCGCTTTAATGGCCTTTGGCATGTTTCTGTTCTCTGCCGTTGATACGATGGGAAAGTTCCTTACAGAAACTGTCCACCCCATACAGATCGTGTGGTTCCGCCAACTCGGGTTGTTTCTGGGGGTTGTCGTTTTGATTTCAATTCAGGGCACGGGGGTTTTGTCTTCGAAAAACCCCAAACTTCAAATCGGACGTGGCGCTTTGGCGGCATGTTCTGCAACGCTATTCATTGTTGGTGTAAGCTATGTTCCCCTTGCGGACGCAGTTGCGATTACTTTCGTTGCGCCTTTCATCGTGACGGTAATGGGAGCGCTAATTCTGCGTGAGCAAGTGGGTATCCGCAGATGGTCTGCGGTCGTGATTGGTTTTCTTGGAACTTTAATCGTTATCAGGCCCGGAATGGGTGTTATCCATCCAGCGTCGATTTTATTAATAGTTGCCGCGTCCGCTTTTGCCATGAGACAGGTATTATCGCGAATACTTGCTGGCGAAGACAGAACACGAACTACGGTTGCGTATACAGCCATCGTATCTTGGGGTCTTTTGACCCTTCCATTACCTTTTGTCTGGCAAACACCATCGAGCGGGTTGGATTTGGTTTTGCTGTTGGGCATGGCGGTCCTAGCAGCCGCAGCCGAAGTCCTCGTCATTATGGCGCTGGACGCTGCTCAGGCAGTCGTTGTGGCTCCTGTTCAATACAGCTTGCTCATTTGGGGCACCATTTATGGCTTCTTCGTATTCGGGCAACTGCCAGACTCATGGACCTGGCTGGGCGCAGCGATCATTGTTGCAACAGGTTTGTACACCCTGAACCGTGAAAGGCTTGCTTTGCGAACTCGTAGATAGGTCATTAAGATTTTAGGAGTTTCAAAGATCGATCATGGGATGGCTTGTTACATAAGTCGAAAGCGTGATGGGCAATGCGCCTGATTTGCGACGACGCAACTGTATCTCGTCCATTTTTGGAAAACCGAGCGCTGCCGAGCAAAGACTGTCCGTTAGTTTGTTTCAAAAATGAAATGCAGTATAAAAGCTCCAAAACCGCTTAGGCGTTTTTCCAAGCTGTTTAAGAGGCTGCGCTTACACCGTTCGAAGGCTCAGCGGTCAACGATTTTTCCCGAACCTCGTGACCAGTGAAAAGCAAATGGCGGCGAAAACCCCCATTAGGATACTGAAGCCCAGATTTGGCAGAAATGAACCACCCATTCCAGTAATCCAGCCTACAAAAAATACTGCCGCAAATACCACAGCTCCATAGATAAGCGATTTATGTTTCACTGGAAGCCCGCCTTGTTAAAGGATTCTTTCAAAACAATTCACCATAAACCATTAGATCATTCGATATAAGCCGTTGTAAAGGTTCCGGGTCGGGCACGTGTTGGGTCAGTTCAGAATGCGAGGCATTGTGTAAGCTCTCGACGAATGGATCCTGCAATAAACTCGCGCGGATTTCTCCAGGGTCCGCTGCTTCAATGGTCTGAAAAAAAGAGCATTCTCGAACGAACTAGTCAGCTAAATGCTTTGGGTGGAAAACAATTATTTAAAGGTGGCCCGTTATTTCCAACGGCATTTTTTGAATGTCAAGAGCCTATTTTGGATTTAGACTTACATAATGATTGCCGAACTTACCCTAATCGACTGGATTGGCGTGCTTGGATCGCTTTTGATTGCAGGCGCTTATTTAGCTGTCTCTCGTGGCTGGGTCGATGCGCGCAAGCCGGGGTTCAATCTCCTCAACCTTTCAGGAGCTCTGCTCATTCTTTTGTCGCTCTGGTATCGACCTAATGCGGGAGCAATTTTGATTGAAGTGCTTTGGGTCGGCATTGCGATCACGGCTCTTGTGCGTTGGACCTTTAGACGTTGAAAATGTGATCTATGGGATTGGACTTCCGCAGTGTCCACAGGGCGGTCACCGAAGATTCAATCGCATCTTGAATTGAATCAGCCTCCGAACGCGTTTTTGTAAATAATGCCATCCTTCATGATAATCAGAAAGTTCGCTTCTGGGTCGACCAACAGATTGATGTCCTCAACCGGATTGCCTTCAACAAGTATCAAATCTGCATATGCTCCCGCTTTAATCACGCCAAGCGGGCCTTGCTGATATGGGTTTCGCGGTCCTGACATCTCCACAAGTTTTGCCGTGTTATATGTGGCCTGTTGCAAGACTTCTGCCCCAGACCACCAACGACCACGGCGCTCGAACTCAAGGTTTTGCATTGCCATCAACTCCGGAGCTCCGAACAGGTCCACACCGAAAGCAATCGGAAGGTCGTACTTTTTGATCAAAGCCACATAGTTTTCGACATTATCGCGCAGTGGCGCTCCCTTTTCGATAGTAGCGGGATCGCCTGCAGCCAACATGTTCTCATCCGGTGTGAAGATCAGAAACTGCGGATTGAGGATGGCCCCGGCGTCGCGTATGGCGCGAATGGTCTCCTCCTCAAAAATCATGTTGCCGTGATCGATGCTTTTTACCCCGCCTTCAAGTGCCCGGATGACAGACTCATCAGTGTAAGCGTGAACGATGACGTATGTGTTCCAGTCCTCAGCAGCTTCCACAGCGGCGCGAATTTCTTCGGGACTGTAGTGGGTTGTATCCAGAGGATCATATGGAGTCGAGTTGCCTCCACCCAGACTGATCTTAACCTGAGTTGCCCCGAGGCGCAGCACCTCGCGAGTGGCCGCCCGTACCTCAGATACTCCGTCGGCAATGAACGACCACTCCCGCTCAAAAACAGTACGATCACTTCGTTGTCTGTGGTGGGTGTCATTGTATAAACGGAAATCGAAGTGGCCGGACGTTTGACCGATCCAGTGTCCTGAACTAAAGATGCGCGGTCCGGGAACGATCCCCTCGTCTATGGCCTGGGCTATGCCGTAGGATGGGCCGCCCGCATCCCGCAACGTCGTAAAGCCCCGCATCAGCATTCGTTCCGCTTCGCGCGTTACCAGAGCGCCCGTGTATGACCAGTGAAGGTTATATGCTAAGGCCAAGGGCGAGGTCGGAAGCATGATGTGGTTGTGACCGTCTATCAGGCCTGGGATCAAAGTCCGTCCTTGACCGTCAATGACTACCGCATTGTTCGGTTCCATTGGATCGGTCGAGACCTTGGCTATCAAATTGCCCTCGACAAGGACGTTGGCGTTCTCAATGACCGCCGCATTTTCACTATCAAAAACGTCGACATTGACAAACAGGGTTCGCGGCTGGCTGTCTTGAGCGGACGCTCCGAAAGCCAACAAGGCTGTAAGCATAGCTGGGAGAAATGCCAGTACTGAAACTATAGTCATTATTTGAAACCATTCGAATATGTTCGGCCAATCTGCAGCATTACCTGCGGGTTCCCCTGAGTCAAACTTGTCACTTGCTATGGCAGCTCTGCTCGAACGCACGTTTCCACTCTCTAAACCTGTCGCGTCCTCGACAACGTTCAATTTCTGTAAACGAACTTCCACCAGCCCTCGCAAGTTACTGTGAAGGTTTGCTTAGCGTCCATCGGGGAGTTTTAGCGACCAACACATCGACCTAGAAAACTACACCCTTTTTATGAGAGAGTTCCGTAAACGCCAAAGCGGGCGATGCATCCGGTTGAATCTGGCCGCGCTGGCGATCTAAATCGGAATTGGAGACGACAGTGAGTGGTGAAGAGAACAAACCCACCCCGGCACATGTGGAACTAGACCCCGATCACGAAGATGCCATCGTTCGATGGTGTAACCGCATGATCCGTCACGGCGTTAGGGCATTGTCAGTGCTAATGCTCGGCATCATCCTGCTGGCTATTATTGACGCTGGTTTCACAACATTTCAGAAGTTGTTGGAACCACCTGTTTATATCTTAGAGGTCAGCGATCTTCTCGCGGTTTTCAGTGCTGTGCTGGTCGTTCTTATCGCGATAGAGATTTATACAAATATTACTCTCTATTTGACTGCCGACGTCATCCACATCAAGCTTGTTGTCGCGACAGCCTTAATGGCGGTAGCTCGAAAAATCATCACACTTGACGACAAAAATTTGGAGCCCCAATACTTTCTTGGTTACGCAGCGATTGGCCTTGCGTTGGGCGTAACTTACTGGCTGATAGATAGAAAACCGTAAGACGCAAATTGAAATGTGCGCAAAATTTCGCATCGGCGCCTTTGACTTAACGGAATTTAATCACCGGTTTGCGCGCATGGCAACTTGCTGCGCGAGCAAAGCAACCAAGAACGGTGAAGGTCTAGTAAACACTCGATACGAACCATGGCTGCACGTGGTATGAACGACTGCCCTGTGGACAAAGCCGCTATTCTTCCCGGTCGTTAAATGGTGACTGTTTTACGGGACATTTAAAGTTATGGCTTCGCTGCTGTTGGCGTAAACGTATTCCCCACGTGGCCCAAAATACTTGATTCTGCACCGCAGCAAAGCTACCTTTTCAATATGGGAGGAAACCTAGTTCAACTGTGGAAAGGTTTCCAAATGACTGATTACTCTGTCGCAGCCACAAATAATAAACCCAACACTGACCGCCTGATGCGAACCCTTGATGACTTCTTTGTGAAGCTAGGCCAAGGTTTCAACTCTTACTTGATGGTCCAGTCTCGCGCCGCTGAATTTGAAAGGCTAAACAATCTTTCGGACCATGAGTTGGCGGAAATAGAACTCAAACGAGATGACATTCCCAAGTATGTATTCAGGGACATGATCCACATATAGGGAAATACAAGCATGATCTTTCGCCCGCACTCGTCATATTTGTCACCAGGCAGTTGGGTGGGAGGTCAGCACGGTTCGCTGGAAATCCTCTAATAATTCAATCATAATTGATGGCTATAACTTTTGTTCGTTGTGATAGCGTGAGCCGTGGACGGCAGTTGTGGCTTAGGGCTTTGAACCTTCGATCCCACCGGTGAGGCGATCGCGTACTGATTGAAAAGCCGACGTGCGGACAGGAATGTGATCAAGCTCAAATAAGAAGAAAGATTGCATTAATTAGGCACCAGTTTTTCAAGTTCTGGTAGCAGTACGACGCTTTCCTGCTCATTCGGATCAGTACGCGCAATAACCGCCACGGCTGGCTCTGCGCCATCGTTGTAAGGTAGATGCGGAGCGCCGGCGGGTATGTAGATTAGGTCCCCTGCATTTGTTTCCATCACGTGCTCCAACTTTTCGCCCCAATACATCTTTGCCGAGCCGGAAATGACATAAATAGCGGTTTCGTGGAATTCGTGTTTATGGGCTTTAGCTCGTCCACCCGGTGGAACTGTTAGCAGGTGCATGCATATTTTATTACTGCCGACGGTTTCCTTTGCGATTCCTTCGAAATAATTAAAGCCTTGTTTGCCAGAATATGTGTCGCCGGGGCGTAGTTTCACACATTTTTGCATAAGCCACTTTCCCATAAAGGTTTCCTCAACTTAGAAACTATAGACGAACTGCTCTCAGAGCGAGGAATATTGTTTGGCTGACAGTTTCGGGCTCAACGCAGGCTTCCAATAGATTTTGTCAAATGTCCGCTAAGGAACGGGTACTAGACCTAGCGTTTCGAAACACCAATGTCTGCTCTGCAGAAAAAGTTGCCTTTAGTTTACAACGGGTTTGCCAGAGTAGGTCCTGCCCACTTAGAAAAAGTTAATCCAGCTTACAAGAATGGGATGCAGTCAAAAAATGGGCAGAAACGCGGAAGGCGATCAATAACTTTGTGCGGCTGGAAAAGGAAAACGTTGATCGCATTTCAGAGAAACCGAAGCAGGTGCTTTGGCGGGTGCCGGATTCAGTGCATTTAATAACTGACCCGACACCCTTTCCCGTGGGCTATCTCAACGGGCGGGGGCATCACTTGTTGAGGTTGCGTTACCGTCCCACGGGAAATCCGATATAATTCAACGTGTTCAGGCCCCAGTTATTGGCCCTTCGTTTGTTCGGCTTGCTCTCAGACGACAAAGTCTTTTGAATACCTGCCAAATCTATGTGTCATCAGGCTGGTGAACGCTGCGCACATTACCCATGGCTACTGGCCGCATGCACGGCATTGGGTGGGGATGACGCCGTGTTTTTAGATTGACCGCACAGTGTTGGGGAATTGCCCAAAATACGTGTTGGTCTAATTACCTGATTAAACTAGCTGACCTAAGTCACACTCCAAATGTGACATTTCCCATGCCGCTATCGGCGGCACTGTCAACTTGAACCCGCTTTTAACCGTCCTTCGGTAACGCGGACTTTTTTTCTGGTCTATGTGTTCGGTTACTACCGCAGACAGCCCGTGTTGCCTTGTCCCCTGTAAAATTGGCAGCACGGGTTTTATATGTTCCGGAGCAGTCCATTCAATTGTGGTTCCCTACGCAATGAAAGCGCAGGTGCTTTCGCACCATTCGTCGCCAACCACTCAAGCAACGACGCCCACTGACACTGCAAACTGTTCATGGAAAGATAATCCCGCTGCTGTTCTGGCTTGCAATTTAGATGTGTGGGATTGTTCGGGGTCATTTGCGCATAGCAAATGTTCAACTGATGATGCCTCGGTCAACGTTGAATATAAAAACCCCACGCCTTCGCTTGGGTGGGACAGGAGGCGTGGGGCTTTTTGAGGGGTGTTGGGTGTGAAACTCAAACACCCTAACACTCAGTCAAAACACAAAACTCATTACAACGTTTCCAGAACAAATTAGCGCTTGTTTAAAATGGGGGAAACGAAATTGGGATTTTGTCGAATTTACTGCGAATTTGGAATCGTCTTAGTGGACAAAACAACAATTTGCGTCTTCAATGTTACCCATAGCGAAACAGTTCCACGTCAGAAATTCAGACACAAACCATAAAACTAGGACTGTCCGAATCTTGATTGGGTTAAACCAAGAACCAAAAGATCGTTGTTTGGCAACCGGGCCTATAGTGTGCCGTAAGAAATGGTTTAGCCGCGGAAATGATATCTACTGGCTCAATCGGTTCGTAGGACCGACTCGAGAACAAAAGGAGAAACACCCATGAATCGTAGATTTGTTCTGAAATCAACCGTTGCTGCGGGCCTGATTGCCCTTGTTGCAGGATGCTCCACCGGAGGGGATGATATCGTCGATGTAGCCTCGTCCAGCGACCAGTTCTCGACACTTGTGGCGGCTGTTTCAGCTGCAGGATTGGTGGAAACATTGCAAGGTGACGGTCCATTTACAGTATTTGCTCCGACCAATGAAGCCTTTGCTGCCCTTCCAGCCGGTACTGTTGATGACCTTTTGAAACCGGAAAACAAGGACCAGCTTGTTTCTGTCCTAACGTATCACGTCGTTCCCGGTAACTTCCCCTCAAGTTCTCTGGCCGGGCAGAAGGGTTCGCTTACAACCGCTCAGGGTGGCTCCTTGACAGCTGATGGAACCGACGGCGTAAAAATTAATGGAGCAAACGTCATTTCTCCTGATATTACAGCTTCCAACGGCGTAATCCACGCAATCGACACGGTACTACTTCCCTAGTTGGTACCGTGCATCGGGCGAAATTGAAGTCCCCGGTTAGTCCGGGGGCCAAATATTGCCAAGAAAAAGATTAAGGCCTTTCGAAGAAGACCAGATCTAAGAATCTGGTACTCGCCGTTTGCGGTCAATAATCGATATTTCGAAGTGATAGCCCTGTCGTTGGATTGGAAGGACCGCACTGCAGTAGACGGTCGCTTTGTTCTAAGAGTAGACCTTGGCGCTTTGAAAACCTAGGTCTGCTATCCACCCTTGAGCGGACATCTAACAAAATTGCGAGGATGAACGCATCGAGCCCAATTTGACCGGTCCTGCAACTTGCCTCCTTGCCCACTCGCACCTTAAGCTTTTCACCGAAACACATTGTTCCCTGGTTTTTATCTGAGCAGTATTTGGAGGTAAGATGCCCAAAAACAGCAAACTCAATACTGCCTTCCTAGTTCGTAGTGAAAGTGATCTGAGGTCGCAATTCTCAGCAACGCAGGAAATTGCTGTCAAAAAGTGTTTAAAACATATCGATGATCACGCCCGGGTGTTTATTGAAAGATCTCCATTTGTTTGCATCGGAACGCAATCACCGGATGGGTCCGCAGACGTAAGTCCCAGAGGTGATCCCCGCGGATTCGTAAAGATATTGGATGACAAGACCCTCTTGATCCCCGACAGACCGGGTAACAATCGGCTAGATACGCTTTCAAATATTCTGACCAATTCCAAAGTTGGCCTGCTATTCTTAGTGCCCGGATTTGATGACACTATGCGGGTAAATGGTCACGCGGAACTCACGCGTGATCCCGACCTGCTTTCCACGATGGCCGTAAATGGACGTGTTCCCCAAATTGCCATCGCGGTGCATGTTGATGAAGTTTTTATTCATTGTGCGAAAGCCCTTCGCCGATCAAACCTTTGGGATCCAAGTCAGCATCAGAATCGTGAGGACGTTCCTTCTTTAATGAAGATCATACTGGATCAAACATCTGTCGCGCCTTCCGATCCCGAGGAGCAACTTAGGTTGGACGAAAATCTGGAGCGAGAGTACCGCCAGACAATGTACTGACCTATATCGGTACGGTACTTGCTGTCCAAAGCAGTTACTTGTTGGACAGCAAACACGGTCCGCTTAGTTCGCAAAGCGGTCACTCGCCTTTGGTCCCAAAAACGAAGCCCAATGTTACGCGGAAATGGCTATGATCGAGCAGGGTGGAATATGCCGCAGCGAAGCGTGAACTTTTCGCCAGATGGTCCGACGCCTAAGTTGGCCGATACAGGAGCTCGTTTATGAAGAATCGCGACTGCCACCGCGATGCTGATCTGACTCAAGCGCGAATGCGCCCGGCTGAGATTTCAGGTTAAAATGAAGATTGCCGTGGTTGAAACGACTTGCGGTTCCTGTAGCGCAACGAATGGCGGCATCGTCCGAAAATTCAAAAATCCATTGATCTTTGGGTTGGCTTAAAAAGGCTTTTGTTTAGCGGCTCGGTCAGCTAATTTTATGCCCATACAAGATTACAGAACATGCAGGGGTGCGGAACCTTCGGTTCAGTTCAAAGGTAATCCAGATGCAAAAATACTCAGTTCCAGTTTACTACCGCGCAGTCTTGTCAGTTGATTGCATAGCCATCCTTGAAGTAGAAGCTAGCAGCCCAGAAAGGGCTCGCGAGATTGGCTTGGCTGAGGTTCAAAAGAACGACGACTTTGGACTTCCGAACGTAAAGGGGAAGTTTCAAGTCGATACTGATCTAAAGGTCGTCGCATCCGAAACCTTCGACGCGACAGATTGGGGCACAGAAGATGTTGCCGTCGAATTGTCAGACGTTGTTGAATTGGCCGACGCATAGATTGGCCTCGGTAGCCCGCTATGGTGCGTGATACTGCCTGTTTTGTCATATCCTTTGCGGTCGTATCGGCGCGGAACCGATAAATTGCTTGGCGAGTTGGTCCACGCTTGGTGTGGATTTTTAGGGTATACTTACCGGCGACCTACAAACCACTGGCCTTTGATTTCATCAGGAGTATGTGAGATGTTTTGTTGCATTTTTTTGCATGAGTAGGTGCAAATAATCTCTTACCATTTTCAAGCTTGTTGCGTAGTCGCATGTGCAACTCTTCTGAAAATTAAACAGTATCAGTTTTTTTCTATCGCGCAATAGTTTTTCAATATGTTTCTTTTAACTACTAAGCCAAATTCTGAATTGCGTAAAAAAGTACTGGGTGTTACGGCGACTTGATAAACAAAAAAATTCTGTCTCAAATTAGAGAGCCAACAAAACTTTTAAATGACCACTTCGAACTGAATCAGATATTATCACTTATTAGCAGTTCGTATTCTGGTGAATTTTTATTGTTTGGTATGTCTAATTTGTGAGGCAACGTGCAAGAGTTTGAAAGTTCTGCGTGTTTACTAAAAGTTAGCTCGAGAACTAATGGTAAATTGTCATCCAATCTAATTGGGGCGTAATTATTTGCGTTTATATGAACTAAACTTAGTCCACATTTTCTTATAAATTCTTGAATTTCATTCAGATGAATGTCGCAATCATGCAACTCTATAACCATACCGGTAACTCTGTCTTCATTATTCAAGATGTCACTCAAGAATCGGTACTCAGAGCCTTCAACATCAATTTTTAGAAAAACGTTTTTATTACCTGCTTCATTTAAAACTTCGAAAAATGTGCAATGAGATTCATTAAGTGTTGATAGCCAAAAAAATTTCTTTATGTGCCTACGCTTTCCTTGAAAAACTTCCTATATGAAATCACTTTTTTACGCCATAAAGGCTAAATGAGTTTTTTATAGTCTCGACAAATACACGCTTGAGCCAAAAGCGAAAATTTACGGAAGCGTCGTAGGCAATGACTTCAACATCTTTATGTCTTATGAAATCATTTTCAAAGCTCCAGTCATCACAAATTCCTAACCCAATTAATAAATCGGATTTTTCAATATCTGACATTGAAACCAGATAACCTCCATCGTTCTGCCTTCCAATTCTCACCAAGTCATTTGCTTGACTAAATGAAAAATAGTTTGGCAGACGCGCTTTCATGGTTTTCTCTTTTACTGTACTAACTGCTGTTGTTTTATGTTTTTCTAAAATCATAGTCAAAAATGGGGCGGAGCAAAGCTTAAAATAAATTCCTATTTTATTTGTGGCTAAAAAAATACACATATCAAAATTTTTCAAAATTATGGCTATTTCACACTCTGTGAGCGGTGCTGAGTTACTCAATGGATTTTCTTAAAAATACAAAAACTCTTTCCTAAATTTTCCTAGTGAAATCGTCCGGCGTCTTCGAGTCGTTCTTGGCGCGAAAGAATTTCGCAGCTAGTTCGGGATCGACAGATAATTTCCGTTAATCAATCTGTAATTTACAGAATAAATGGTGTCACGTTTCATTGCCAATCATTCTTTGAATTAAGTTTCTGGTGTTATTTGTATTGCATTAATGCTAACGGACATGGGTGAGAACTCAATAACTAGATCACCCCGAACGGCCTCAATGTCTGCCCGCTGTGTGGAACCGGACACCTGACCAAATGACACAGGTGTCCGAGTTGAACCCTAAGTAACCAGTTCAGAAAGGTGCAAACTGCTCCTGCGCCACTGGAGCATACCGCCGCCTCAGTTTCTCAGGAGAGGCGCCAAACCAGCGATGACAGGCGCGCGTGAATGCGCTGGCATTCTTGTACCCCAGGTCCCGTCCGATTTGAGTGATGGTGCGTATTTCTTCTCTCAACCAAAGATCAGCGAGATGCTCCTTTGCGCGATCAATGAGTTCCGCGCCGTTGGTGCCGTGTTGGGCGAGTTCTCTCTGCAGCGCCTTCGGATGCGTCCCCGCGAACTCGGCTAGCCCGTCCAAACCGGGCCAATCAGAATAGTCAAACACCCGAAACAGCGCAACCAAGTCCAGCGGTTGTTGCTGCATGGAAGTATTATCCGGCTCAGTGTTTCTGGGAAACGGGGATTGTTGCATAAGCCAAGCTGCTGGGAATGACATCCTCAGCCCCCAAGCATCGCCTTTCTTCACATTGGATGACGGCACCAATTCTTCTGGGATAGCGTGAGGATCAAACACATGAATTTCAACGTCGCTTTGATCCCAAACTGTTCCTAATCTCGTTTTCAGCATTTCCGACCATGCAACAACATCCCAAGCGTCGGCTTGCCCGGGCGGTTGCGACGCCTTGAGGAAGCGTTTGCCGACTAAATTGGCGCGCTCTGCATCAACTATGAGCTGGTAGCGCATCGAGACTTGTACTGTCTCAACAAAATGCATCCAGGCCACCAGCAGATCACCCAAGCTGGGCGTGTTGCTCATGGTGGTCGGAGGCACGAAGCCGATGCTCCACTCATACTCTCGTCCGATCTCCGCGCAAAGGTAAGGATTTCCCGACAGAACCGCTGCCTGCGTTGAGGCCAGATAGACGCAGGCGCTCGGAATGGATTGGCTCGGCTCATCAAAGACTGTCGGTCGCAGCAAACACCCCTTCAATATTTGATTGCGATCCGCACCCAACTTACAGGCTCGGTCAATGACCTCGGCCAGAAACTTCGACTGCATCACAGGAAGCGTCGTTAGTGCAGTCTTGGATTTGTTCAATGAGTTATCCTTACTGGACTGAGAAATTCGGAATTGTCCAAAAATGACAACACGTGAATTCTCTACTTTCTGCTAACCTACACTCAAGGTCAGAATTTACAAATCAGGGAGATATATTGATGGGCGTCCAATTCCATCCATCTGCATCACTCAAGACCGTTGCGGCCGCCTCGGCGTTTGTCATTGTGGGACTTTCGGCGTCACAAGGCGTTGCGCAAGAAGAAGACTTTCCGATCCTTTTCACGAACGTCCACGTCTTCGATGGTGTCAATGAGCAGCGGATCGAGAATGCCAACGTTCTTGTTGTGGACAACCTCATCGCGGAGGTATCCGCTGAGCCGCTTGCGGTCGCAAATGCGCGGATCATCGACGGCGGCGGTCGAACGCTGATGCCGGGATTGATCGATAGTCATACGCATATCTATGCTACTGGCGTCTTTCAGACTTTTGCCGGACTGCAGGCTGCAAAATGGGACCAAATCGGTGCCGTTGCGACAGAGAACGCTGCCGACTACCTGTATGATGGGTACACGACGATACGCGATACGGGCGGAATGGGGAGTGGTCTGCGTGAATTGATCGATCAAGGCGTCGTTGAGGGACCTCGCATCTACACGGCGGGTGCTGCGATTGGGCCGACATCTGGACACGGCGACTGGCGCAACCCGGTTCAAAGGTCGTTTGAAACAATTCCTGAGGATATGGGCGCTAGGCTCAACATGTCATACGTTGCGGATGGGATTGACGAAATACGCAAGGCTTCGCGACTGAATTTTGCTCATGGCGCTAGCTTTTTGAAACTCATGGCAGGTGGCGGGGTTTCCTCTGAACTCGACCCGTTGTGGTCAATTGCCTATGGCGTCGACGAGATTGCTGCAGCGGTAGAAGCAGCGTCTTTCTTTGACACCTACGTCACAGTGCATGCCTATACGGATGAAACCGTGTCCATGGCATTGGACGCAGGGGTCAAATCTCTGGAACACGGCCAGATGGTTACCGAGGAAACCGTGAAGCGGATCGCGGATGAAGGTATTTTCTGGGCGTTGAATGTCGCGGGAATGGACCCGCAACTTTTGGGCCATCCAAACTATGCGATGCCGACAGTAAAACCGAAACTTGAAGCGTATCTTGAAGGATCGGAGAATCTCGTCTCTTACATCAAGAAGTACAATCCGAAGATCGTGCATAACGTCGACACGGTTTTGTCGACGATCGGGTTTGGACGGGCACATCGAGACTTCGAGAAATACTATTTTGCCGAGTTGTTCGGAAATCATGGGTTCCTCGTTGCCGCGACTTCGACGGGCGGCGAACTCGCGCAACTGACGGGAAGACGCAATCCGTACCCAAACAAGTTGGGCGTCATTGAAGCCGGTGCCTACGCAGATATTCTGCTTGTAGATGGCAACCCGCTAGAGGATTTGTCAGTCTTGGGCGCCAACCCGCAATGGTTTGATGCCGCTCCTCGAGATCGCGGCTTTGATACCATCCGTCTGATCATGAAAGATGGCGTGGTCTACAAGAATACACTCGATTGAGTGTTGCGCGGGGTGAAACAACCTCGGCACCCCGCCATCTATTTTCTGAAGTCGAAGTAGTGGCTGGTTTCGCTTCGTCGGCGACGTCCGTTTCGTCCGCAAGGCAGTTGTTGGCATTGTCAGCATTAAGGTCTTGTAATCGTTCTTAAACAGTCAGCTGAACGGGATTTATCGCGCTATAACGCTTAGCCGCTACGAATCCGATCAAGAACTTTCTTTTTTGAACCGGCTATTGCGCAATAGGTCGGAGAATTTGGTCTAAATGCGTAAGGAGGAATGGCCGTTGCCCGGCCTCGAATTTTCTTGTTCGCTTTGAACGCTCAGGTTTCTGTGGTTACAGGGGAGCTTCTTATGGTCACCGGTACCCTCGGGCGAGTGCAATCGCCTCGCATTATTCGGATTGGCGGCGCGGCCAAAGAAACTGCAGAGGTTCTTGAACAACTGGGGTTGTCGCGACCGTTGATTATTACCGACGCCAAGGTGGCGAACTTGCATCTGTCGACACTTACCGATGTTTTGGACGGCGCAGGCATGGTGTGGGGTCTCTTTGATCAGGTCGTTGAAGACCCGACAGATGTGTGCGTCGACGCCGGGCTCGCCGCCCTACAGTCGGGTGACTACGACTGTGTAGTCGGTTTTGGGGGCGGCAGTCCTATGGAAACGGCGAAGGCGGTTTCGTTCATGAGCGTGAACTCAGAGCATGTGCGGGATTATAAAGAGCCTGCTCAAATCGACCGCTGCGGCGTGCCCATCATCTTAATACCTACAACGGGTGGCACCGGTTCTGTGTTAACGCGTTGGTGTGTCATCACGGACACCGAGAGCCCGGAGAATTATTACCTTTCAGGGCTAGCCTGCGTCGCGACAGCGGCAATCATCGACTGGAGCTTCAGCCTGACAAAACCTGCAAGAATCACAGCCAACACAGCGGTCGATAGTCTGACCCACGCAATTGAAGCCTATGTCAGCCGCCGTGCCTTTCCCTATACCGATGCCTTTGCACTGTCGGCGGCTCAGGCGGGAATGGCATTTTCCAACGCTTCAGTTGCTTTGGTGCACGGAATGAGCCGTCCGATAGGCGCCCACTTTCATGTGGCCCATGGACTTTCAAATGCAATGCTTTTGCCGACCGTAACATCTTTTTCAGTAGCTGCTGCACCTGCACGCTATTCGGCCCGCGCGCGGATTATGGACATGGCCGAAGATGGGGATACAGATGCCACCGCTTGCGCCAAATTGGTCGACGGATTACGCAGCCTGAACACCGATCTAGCGGTGCCGTCGCCGAGAGCGTTGGGGCATGACGCCGATGAGGCCATGTTGGAGATAATGGCGCAGCAAGCTCTTGAAACAGGATCGCCGAACAACAACCCTCGTGTTCCGACAAAAGAAGAAATTGGTGGTCTCCACAAAGAAATATGGTGAGCTCGCTAACGTTCGAGCGCATTCGCGACACCGCTGTGCAGCGAATGGCTGCTTTGTCCGCAAGCTGGCAATTGTCGAATTCTTGGCTAGCGTCTGAAGTCTCGCGAGGCGGTTATTCAAGACTGAATTAGGTTTTCTTTGATAAACGACCATTCGGCGGCATTCACCAGCCACAAGGGAAAAATAGTCAAACGACTCAGTTGAGTTCAGAATGGACACTCTTTCAGGTCCAAAGTGATGCCCGCGGGGTGTCATGGATGAATTGAATGCCAAAGCAATCGCGGTTACCCTTCCAATAGGCGCTATCTCGGTACTAAACTAACCAGAATGAAAACCTCTCTTCGAAACCCATATGCTTCGCGAAAGTTTGCTAAAATTCCTGACGACATGGTGGCGATCTCTCGGGTACTGGCGGTAAAAGCTGGGCTGTTCGAGCTCGCACGCGGCGGAAATACGGTGGATGGGCACCTTCTGATTCCTGCGGTTTGTGACTTCTCTTGTTTGCTTTCGTCACGAAAAAAACAAAACCTAATATCTATTCAACTTGTCCACACTATCAGCGACGCGAAGTCGATAATTGCAAAGTCCATTTTATTGGCTGATCGCTTGCGAGCGTTCCGATCCGAACTCTTCACAGCCGCTAAAGCTGGTCTGAGTGACGCCACAACATGAGGTAAGCATAGCGGTACTGAGTGTCGCCTTGATCAGATCCAAAAGGAGAATTCGACATGACGCCGGCCCAATTGGAGTTTACCGTTGTCGAACGCATGTGGTCTATGCTCCCGAGCGTGCGCCGTGATTACGAATTGACGCAAACCTTCACGCTGTTCTCTTCGATCATCATTCGAGTCCATCAAAGCTTACATGCCCGACACGGCAGTAACGAACTCTTGGAGTACATCGAAAGATATCTTGTTTGGCTCGCGGAAACGCCGTTTGACGTTGCCTTTAGTCTAAATGGAACCCCGCGTCGTCCACTCGAACGACCTTCTGAGTTTGACGACATGTCTATGCTGAAAGATGCTAATGGTTCTTGGTCTGCGTACGAGTTTGTCGCGGCCCTGCACCGCGCAATATCCGAATGCGATGGCAGATTTGTTTTACCCATTCTGCACAATGATTCTCTGTGCGCTTTCAACTTCCTGCTTCGTTCTAGCGTCGGAAACCAGTTGCAAGACGGCTTTCATGTTCGTCTCAGTCAGGCCGCGCTACGCAGTATCGCCGATCAGGTCGCCAGCACTTACTGCGGCGCTCTCTCAAGCACTTTCAACGAAAACGAGATGCGCCGAGCCATGCATCTAAGGGAAGGTATCTAGTTGCATTGCAGCCCATGCACGGCCCGGATCGGTATTCAATTGGGGAGTTGCCGCGAAACAAAGTTTAATGCCGCGCGCCTCTGTATATCGCGTCAGAAATGTAAATCAGACAAAGGCGCAAGCGGATATTTGTGCGCCTAGACTAGGTGGAACAGCGTAGTGCAAAGAATGTTGTAGCCTGCAATCATCAAGTCACGTTTGTTTTAAGGACGTGAATGTAGGTAATTTCAAGGGCGCTGGTGGGAAGAATTTCGAGAAGGAAAAGTCGCGCGGGGGTTTTAGCTATTTAGTTTCAGCAAGTTTTATGGATTTTATTGCTAGGGTGGTAAGATTGGAGGTGGATTGAAAATATTTTAATAACAGCATGTTGCTTGAAACTTTGTGGAGAAGGGTTGAGTCATGGAATCGGCGCGATTCCCTGTTGGGTTTCGTGCAATCTAGAATTGAATGGCGGGTCTCGCGAACGGAAGTCATATCACTTGTTGAACTGCTTAAGGGCGCCAGGGAACTTGCAGATCTCGCACGGGTCGATTCGGCTCAGCGAAGTGATCAACGCCAGCAAAAAAGGATTCGTGATTTAATCAGTACGCTGAGGCTGATTTACTTTTCTCCGCGAGGCGTTCTCTCTTTGTTAAAGATCATCGCGGAGGGCAGTTACCCAACCCAAGATCAGATCGTGTTGGTCTTAACTGACTTCAATGATGCCGAGCCGTTTGTGTATCGTGCAAGGCACCACCTTGATCCTGACTTTGATCGAAATGACCAAGCTCTGACGCTCAAGGCTCAACGTGTGCTCAACCGCCGCGGTGGCAGAGGTTCCGTTTGATGACGACGATTACGCGTCGTTGATGGAAGAACTCGACTGGCTGGATGAGGTCCGTCGGGCACATTCGGCAGGAGGCTCTGATGGTTCCGAATGATGTACACAGAGTGCTAATCCGGTCGCGGCTGAGGTCGTTTCTGGGCCGGTCGTTCCGAACTTTGAACCCGGGCCGATCGCTGTCTTCCGCGCATTACGTCCGAGCCTTGTGCTGTACTCTGGAGCGGGTGGCCAGAGGCGAAGTCCGCCGTCTGATTATCGAACTGCCGCCGCGACATCTGAAATCAACCATCGCCAGCGTTGCGTTTCCCGCGTGGGTCCTTGGGCGGGATCCGACAAAACGCATCGTGTGCATCAGCTACGGGCAGGATCTGGCTCAATCGTTCGGTCTGAAGTGCCGTAGTCTGATGCAGGAACCATTTTACCAGGCAAACTTTCCGGGGCTTGCTCTGGACCCCGGGAAAAACGCTGTTGCCGAGTATCACACGACGCAGAAAGGGTTTCGGATTGCGACCTCGATGGGCGGCACGCTGACTGGCAAAGGAGGCGACATCGTCATTCTTGACGATGTTCTGAAGGCCCAGGACACACATTCTCAGACAGCGCGAGACTCGGCCTGGCAAGTCTACAAGGAGACCATTGCAACACGATTGGACGATCCCAAAACCGGCGCAATTGTCGTGGTCGGTCAACGCCTGCATGAAGACGATCTTCTGGGACGTTTGCGGCAGACCGGCAATTGGGAAGTCGTGAGCATGCCGGCGATCACTATCGAAGAGCAAACGTTCGACCTCGGCGATAACATGCAATACACCCGGTTTCCGGGTGAACCACTGGACCCGGATCGCGTCGGTCTGGAGGAGCTTGCCGCGATCAAAGCAGAGATCGGAACGTTGGCTTTTGAAGCCGAATATCAGCAGCATCCCGTTCTGCCGGGCGGTAATCTCGTCAAACTGGAATGGTTCAAAACCTACGAAAAGCTGCTGCCTCGGGCGCAGTACGAGGCAGTGATTCAAAGCTGGGACACAGCGGCCATTCCAGGCGATTCGAACGACTATACCGTCTGCACAACCTGGGGCATCATTGGCAACTATGTCGACTTGCTAGACGTGCATCGCCAACAGTGTCTCTACCCGGAAATCGTCGATGCCGCAGTTCTTTTGCGCAAGAAATGGAAGCCGAACCTGATCGTTATCGAGAAAGCTGTAACCGGACTGTCCCTCAAGCCTGATCTTGTGAAGAAGGGAGCCCCAGAGGCAAACTGGCTCTCACCGGAAAAAGGCAAGGTGGAGCGGATGATCGCCCAATCCGCAAAAATCGAGGCGGGTGAAGTGCGCCTGCCCAAGGCCGCGCATTGGTTGGAGGCCTTTAAAGCGGAAGTGGCAGCTTTTCCGAAAGGAAAATATGATGACCAGGTCGATAGTATGTCTCAGGCGCTCCGAGCATTGGACTATCGGCATCACACGATACGGCACTGTAGCAGGTTCAAGGGGTATGGTTTCACGTCTGGAAGCAAGAGTGCTGCTTTCTTAAGCAAAAATATGTGCGAATAGAAAAGCTCGGCCTCACTCAGACCACGAGCTCACCTGCATCGGTTTTGTCACCAAATGAACCTTGTGTTTGTCGAAATATTGCTGCGCCGAGGCGAACGGCAGCTAAGTCCGCAACTCGGACATAGACCCTGTTATCTTGAACGTCCGGTCTTGGTGAAAGCAGACATCGCAAAACGTCGCCGCGATTTCGTAGGCTTGAACGTCTGCTTCTGCGGAAAGCGGTCATTCAAGAAAACTGCTGGAAGTTCCGCTTCGCGGACAAAGTTGCCGGTCATTTCCGTTTTCAGCGACTGGATTTCCAGAACCTTCACTTCGGATAACTGTACTTGGGCTGTTCGATTTACTTGTGTCTTGATTTCTTAAGCCATTCGATTGGCGAGGTGCCGTTCCATCTCCTAAAGCCGGGAAGGCAATAACATCCATTTCGACAGCAACTCACGACACCATCACGGTACGAAACCATGACCTAGCACACGAATTGATGGGCAGTGTAACTTTTACCGAGTACTTTTATTTGTTGACGACTGGGCGCAAACCGGCCTGACCCGCTCAAGCGAAGTTCTTCTGACAAGACCGTCCGAAATGGGGATTAATAAAGATCAGCAACTCGTGCTCTTAGCTTTATAAGGGATGCAACAGTGTCAATTGTGGGAGTTTGTGTGCCAGTGAGCTGCCCTAGTTCTTGCACTGAGGTGATCAAAGCGTCGATTTCCATTGGCCGACCCAAATCTAAATCCTGCCACATTGATGTCTTGTGGGCACCGACGGCAGCGCCACCATCAATACGTTTTTCCACACTAATCGGAAATTTAACTCCTAGGGTTTCCGCAATTTCCTGCGCCTCTAGCATCATCTGACGCGCTACTGTTCGAGTTCCTTGGTCAGCACACAAAACATCAAGTGTTGCTTTCGTCAGCGCGGAAATGGGATTGAACGATAAGTTCCCCCAGAGTTTTAACCAAATTTCATCCCTTATGCGGGGGCGCACTGGCGCGCGAAGTTTTGCGCTAGCTAACGCAGCCGAAAGTCTAGTGGAGCGTTCGGACTTGGAGCCATCGGGCTCGCCCAAAGAGAAGCGATTGCCTTCTACATGCTTGATTAAGCCAGGAGAGATGACCTCTGCCGCAGGATACACCACGCACCCCAAAACCCGGTCGGGCCCGAGACCATCCCATTGGGTATTTTTTGGATCGACAGACTTAAGCCTGGTACCTTCGTACGGGCCATCCAGTTTGTGGAAATACCACCAGGGTATTCCGTTTACACCGCTTACAATGGTCGTGGTGTTTGATATCAGCGGCTGCATGGCCCCTACAACTGATGGAACCGAATGCGCTTTCAAAGTTACAAAAACATAGTCTTGTGGCCCGAAGTCCTCTGCGTTTTCGGAAGCGTTCACTTTTACATTTATCGGATTGTGCTCTTCCTCAAGAAGGGTCAGCCCATTTTCTTGTATCGCAGCCAAGTGTGCACCGCGAGCTACGACGCTCACATCAACGTCGGTCTGAGCGAGTTTTGCAGCTACATAACCTCCTATGGCACCGGCACCAAAGATACAAATCTTCATATCTGAACCTTTGCAATTCCAAGTTTTTCAGCCAAACCAATCCTTTGGACTTTTCCGGTTGCGCCTTTTGGAATTTCATCGAGCACTATTACGATTGCCGGTACTTTGAATTTAGCAACGTGAAACCCAACAAAATCTTGAATATCTTTTTCCTTTACCATCGCACCCTCGGCAAGAACCACTGCCGCAGCAATGTCTTCACCCAATTTTTCGTGGGGAACGACAAAGCAAACGGCCTGAACAATATCGGGGTGACTTAGTAGTACTGCATCAACTTCAAGTGGACTGATTTTTTCGCCACCTCGATTGATTATCTCCTTCAGTCGACCAGTTAGCCAAAGGTAGTTTTCTTGATCAAATGAACCTTGGTCGCCAGTACGGAACCACTGTTTTCCATCCGCTTCGAAGAAGTTTTCTGAATTTGCCTTAGGGTTGCTTTCGTAACCAAGTGTCACGTTCGTGCCACTTATTACTATTTCTCCGATTTCGTTTGAAGCAATCAGGATGTCTTCGACCTCATCCGCGATTCTGACGTCGGGGCCAGCTGGTATTCCAACTGATCCGGGTTTTTGAAGCCGGGGGGGAAGCGGATTGCAGCACATTTGATGCGCGGCCTCAGTCATTCCATAAGCTTCGATTACTGGCGCACCAAAAGTTTCAACAAGCTCTTCCATCACTGGTGCCGGTAACGAAGCGGATGAAGAGCGCAAAAAGCGCAATCTCGAATTTTCAATGATACTTTGGTTGCGTTTGGATCGAGCAAGTATCGCTTGATGCATTGTCGGTACTGCCGTGTACCAAGTCGGTTTGACCTCTGCTACATGTGAAAAAAAAGTGAGCGCGTTGAAGCCATTAGTACAACTTATTTGAGCCCCAGAACCAACAGAAGCGGCGACAGCTGCAATTAGCCCATGTATATGAAAAAGTGGCATAATACTGAGGCAACAATCGTCAGAATTCAGCTCCAAGGATGAAGCTACGTTTCGCGCCGAAGCGTAAATGTTGGCCTGTGTCAGCGGCACTATTTTCGGGCGTGAGGTTGTTCCAGAAGTGTGAAGGATAAGCGCGACATCGTCTTCATTTGGCGAAGATGTGTCCGCGATTCCAATAGGATCGCTCGGCAATATGGAAAACTCTCCGGCCGGCTCGGATACGTCATGTGCGATCCGCAGGATACCAATTCCAAGTTCCTGTGCGGCGTAGACAGCGGGACCGTCTTCCTTTTCGTCTACAAGGAGCACCTTGGCATTCAGGTCTTTAAGGTAAAAGGCATACTCTTCTTGGGTGTAGGCTGGGTTAAGTGGCGCCGTCGTAGTCACTTGTGAGATGGTTATGAAAGCGGTGGCCATCTCCGGGCCGTTTGGCAATACGATTGCCACGCGGTCTCCTCGACCCACTCCAATTTGGTGCAAAGCTTCGGCGATCCGGCTGCTTAGTTCCCTTAATCCTCGATAGCTCAACCAAGATCTACCGGGAGCGCCAATGGAATTGGCAGTATCTTCGTGCGGCGTGATCAAATCAGCAATTAGTTGCGGCATCCTGGATCCGTTGTACTAGACTTTCAGTTCGTTTTTGGCACAAGTCCGGCAGGTACTTCGCTAAGTTACGGTCACCGTCAGGCTGTCGAGCTCTTCAATGGTCAATACCATTACGTCGCCGCGCGTAACTGGACCAACGCCGGAAGGCGTTCCTGAAAGGATCACGTCGCCCGCCGCAAGTTCGAAGTATTCACTCAGGTAGGCAATCATTTCAGGGACCTTCCATATCATTTGGTTGAGGTCTCCTTCTTGCCGGGTTTCTCCGTTTACGGTGAGTTTCAATGCACCTTTGTCGAGGTGACCAACTTCTGATGCCCTGTGAACTGGTCCACATGGTGCGGAGCGCTCAAAGGCCTTACCAATTTCCCAGGGACGACCCATTTTTTTCATCTGACCCTGAAGATCACGACGTGTCATGTCGAGGGAAAGCCCATAGCCAAAAACATGGTCCAACGCCCGATCAACAGAGATGTTTGTACCGCCTGATCTTAGCGCGACATACATTTCAGCCTCATGGTGTACGTCCGAGCTGTGCGGTGGATAAGGGAATTTACCCGAAGGATCGAGGTTATTCGGATTTTTTTGGAAGAAAAAAGGCGGTTCTCGGTCTGGATCATGCCCCATTTCGATAGCGTGTGCCGCGTAGTTTCTTCCAATGCAGTAAACCCGCCGAACCGGGAAGAGTGCATCGGTGCCAGCAACTGGAAGGGCAACACTCTCGGGTGCATCGATCACAAAATTAGCCATAAATATCTCCGAATAGCAGCAGGTTTAAGTATGCATCTAACGTAGACCAATCTTGAAATCAATTCCAACCATTGCTAAAAATATCGATTTTTCATTGCTATATCGTCAAAAGTTTGGTTAATTCAGACCAATTTAGGAAAATTGGTTGCCCAATATGGAAGATGCGCCAGTCATGAAATTCGAATTGATCGAGATCAATGATACGGTCGCGGCCCTGCGCAAGTTCATCGAAGAAGGCAATTATTCTCCAGGTGATCGTTTGCCATCTGAGAGAGATCTAATCGGTCGCTTGGGCATAAGCAGGTCGGCGCTCCGGAAGGCGCTCGGAACGCTGGAAAACGAAGGGTCCATCTGGCGTCATGTCGGAAAAGGCACGTTTATTGCTGCCCGTGGCCTTCAGACCGGCAATAGCCAACTAAAGCATTTAAGCGAAGCAGTAACGCCTGTGCAATTGATGAGGGCGCGCCTTTCATTGGAACCCGCGCTTGCGAGAGAAGCGGCGGTCAATGCGTCCGAGAAATCGGTGACTGGCCTCAAGGCAGCGCGCGATCGGGCTGCAGCCGCTGCAACTTGGGATGAATATGAAGCCGAGGATGATGCCTTTCACCGCGCCATTGCTGAGGCAACGGGGAATGGTCTGCTGTTGTCCTTGTTTGATCATTTGAATGGAGTCCGAAGGGCAGTTGCATGGAACACGGTTGTTCGAACTTCAGTTCGCCCGCCTGACAACCATTCGAGTTTCGAAGAACACAATCAGATATTGACGGCCATTCAAGAACGGAACGCTTCTGCCGCTCATGCAGCCATGCGCGAGCATTTGAACTCCGTATCAACCCGACTTTTTGGAGAGGAGTGAGCGAAAAACAACTGCCGGCAAAAGAGCATAACATCAAACGCCGGTTCAGAATTTACGACTAATTCTCAGGGAGGAGACAAATGAAACGTTTTCTGAAAAGGTTAGCCTCAGCCGCATTGGCGTTGCCGCTAGCGGTGAGCATTTCGTCCGGCACTGCATATGCCGACAAAATCAGGATCGCGTTGGCCGAAACTCCATCGGATGAGCTCGCTGCATTTTTTGTTGCTCTTGACCGAGCAAAAGCCAATGGCTTGGACTACGAATGGACCGCGTTCTCAGATGAGGAACTTGCGATTCAAGCGGTTCTAAGCGGTCAGATGGATATTGGTTTCGGCACGCCTTATTCTGCGATGCAACGCTCCAAGGCGCCGCTTCGCATAATCTTTCAGTTGTCCAAACTAAAGTTTTTCCCCGTCACAACCACAAAGTACTCATCGCTTGAGGACTTAAACGGCGAACCGATTTTGTTGCACTCGCGAGGCGGTGGCACGGATTCAATTGCCAATGTGATTGAGGATCGGATGAACATCAAATTCGGTGAACGTTCCTATGTCCCGGGTTCGTCCAATCGAGTTGCAGCACTGCTTGGTGGTCGGGCAGATGCCACGATTATCGACCTGTCCAATAAAAACAAACTCATGCGCAGCGACGCCGCAGAAAACTTCAACGTGCTCGAAATGTTTGAAGTTGAAGCCAGCGACGAAGCCCTGTTTGCCAATCTGGACTGGATAAAAGAGAACGAAGAAGACGTTGCGATTTTCGTGAACGCATTGGTTAGCACATGGCGCGATATGCACGAAGATCCAACGGTTATCAGACGTGAAACCAATCCAGATGGACCAATTGGTCAGCTGCCTGAGGAAATTCTTGCGGAACTGGATGGCTTTTACACCGATGCAGTCGAAGGCGGTCTTTACGATCCTGATGGCGGGGGTCGAACCGCTGCCACGGCAGATATGGAGTGGTATTCCGCTGCTGGGCAGCTCGAGGGAACGCCAGACGAGTTGAACATCGAGGACTTTTGGTACCTTGCCCCGCTGGACGCGGCGACGAACTGACATTCAGTCACATAGCACCACGCCCAAGTCAGGGCGTGGTGCATACAAGTTTCTGACTATTGAGAGGCATCAGTAAATGCCAAATCGTGCTCTGCAGTTAAAAATTCTCTCTGCACTGATCTTGTGCGGCGCTTGGCAAATAGCAGGCCTAATCCCGGTAAGTTACGCATTTCCGACGTTCACAGAAACTATGGGCGCATTGTTCGATATGGCGCGTAGCGGTGTACTTTTTGAAGCCTACGCTGAAACCCTTCAGCCATTAGTTGTCGGCGTTGTAATTTCGGCTTTCATCGGAATAGCAGTCGGCCTCTGGGTTGGGTTGAGCAATTTCTTTGACTGGTTGTTTTCTCCAATCTTCATCGTAATGCAGGCAGCGCCACTTGCCGCATTGATACCTCTTTTGGTCCTTGCCTATGGAATCGGGCTGACCTCAAAAGTCCTTGTCGTCTGCATTATGGCAATGCCAGTCATCGTTTTGAACACCAGCAGCGCCGTACGAAACACACCCGAGTCATTCAAAGAGATGGGACGTTCCTTTCTTGCCCCGAAACATTCGATTTTGCTGCGTATTGTTATACCCGCTGCATCGCCAGTCATCTTCGCTGGTTTGCGTTTGGGGGTCTCAGCAGGCTTCATCGGTGCCATACTCGCTGAATTGAAAATCACGCCAACTGGCGTTGGCGATATCATCACTTATAGCCGTTCCATTGCCGATTACCCCAGCATGTATGCGGCAATATTCTCGATCATCCTACTTGCGGTTCTGTTTTTGAATTTGTTGGAAAAAACAGAAACGGTTCTCTTCAAAGGAAACCAACGTGGCTATGTCTCAGATTAAAGAAGTAACCCCTCTTCCGGTGGCGGAATCCATCGAAAGCGCTGTTTCAGTTCGAAATATCTCAAAGAACTACGGTGCCGTAGAAGCGCTGCGAGATTTGTCTCTTGAGTTTCCAAAGGGACAATTAACATCCCTCTTGGGGCCATCAGGATGTGGCAAAACCACATTGCTGAAAATAATCGCAGGATTATTGGAACCAACCTCAGGCGAAGTGTTTGTAAACGGCCAACCCGTTGCGTCACCTGGTCCAGACCGTGCCTTTGTGTTTCAGGACTTTGCCCTGTTGCCTTGGGCATCGGTTCTAAAAAACGTCACATTCGGGCTGGAGATGCGTGGTGTCGGGACATCCGAAAGAGAGGCTATCGCAGAAAAGTACATCAAGGATGTTGGACTCGCGGGCTTTGAACACAGCTATCCTCACGAACTGTCGGGGGGCATGCGTCAACGTGTGGGTTTGGCAAGGGCACTTGCCGTTGACGCCGACGTTCTTTTGATGGACGAGCCATTTTCGGCAGTTGACGAACAGACCCGTCGTAAATTTCAAGAAGACCTCTTGGGTCTGGTGCAAAACGAAAACAAGACATTCATTTTCGTGACCCACTCAATTGAAGAAGCAGTTTATGTGTCGGATCAGATTGCAATTCTGTTGCCCCGGCCAAGCCGCGTTTCGGAAGTGATCAGACCATCGAACTTCCGGGACAAGGGCGTCGACAACATCCGCAGGGACCCAGAATACCTTGATATTGTAGACAATATTTGGGCATCCCTGCGCAGTTACGTGGAATGAGGCAAGTATGATAGTTTTAGGATACCGGCTTCCAGGGATGTCATCCCTTATAATCTGGGGCTTGCTTTGGGAAATTGTCGGACAATCTGGATTAACCTTTTTTATCCCACCGCTCAGCGAAGTCGTCACGACACTGTTTTCGATGATTGGTACTACGGCATTTCAGACCGCTTTGGCTCAAACAGCCTACGCGTTTTTGGTAGGGGTAGGTGCAGCCATTCTAATCGGCATACCAGTTGGAATACTTATGGGTAAAAGCCGATTGTTGGATGAACTCTTGCTCCCGTGGGTCAACGTTTTTCTTAGCGCTCCATTAACAGCTCTTGTGCCTGTTCTTATGGTACTTTTCGGTTTCGGAATGAAATCGATCATCATTACAACGGCACTTTTTGCAGTTTGGATCATTATCTTGAACTCTCGCGCGGGGGTAAAACAGATAAACCGCTCATTGGTAGAAATGGCGCAAAGTTTTGGAGCCTCGCCGTTTGATGCGTTCTTCAAAATTTATTTTTGGGCCGCACTTCCTGAGATATTAGGAGGAGTTCGTATTGGAGTAATCCGAGCCGTGAAAGGTGTAATTATAGGACAATTGCTAATTTCAATTGTCGGTTTCGGCGCCCTTTTCGAATTGTATTCGGCCAACTTCCTTATGGGACATTTCTGGGCAGTACTTATCGTGCTTTTCGCGCTGGCCTTTACTATCTCAGAATTCCTCGCCTACCTAGAACGCAAAGTTTCATACTACGCTGCCAAGAGGTAATGCCCTAACTTTTTTTGACCAAATCTCAACTACACTAAAGGAACGGAAGTAGAAATGTTTGTCTTACTATCTCCGACAGCGACTCCGTGAGACCGTTTGCCAAATTTTCGACGATGACCGTTTTATGGACAAACAGGTCTAGGTTTATGTCGAATCTGAAGCTTGAAACTCCGCTAGTAGCGCTTCGTCAATTGTCGAGGAGGTTTGCTGGCTTCCACTAGTGGTGACAAACTCGGCTGTATGATCAATGCCGACTCCATTATTCGCAATAGATTAAATCAAGGAGTAAAAACAATGAATTTACGCGTATTGTCTACGGTGGCGTCAGCCGTTGGCCTCACAATTGGAGCAGCCTTTGCCCAAGGTACAAATGTTTCCCATCCGATGGGTTTCTTTGTTACGTCTACTGGCCTTGGCGACGGTGGAAATCTTGGAGGCCTTGAAGGCGCAGACACCCATTGCCAGAGCCTCGCCGCGGCTGCCGGGGCCGGTGACCGTCAATGGCGTGCATATTTGTCAACACAGGAAGAAGGAGAACGCGGAATTTCCGCCAGAAGTCGCATCGGTCAAGGCCCTTGGTACAATGCAAATGGTGAATTGATAGCTTCTGACCTTGATCAGCTACACATCTTGCCAAACATCTACTACCGGACTGCGGTTGACGAGAATGGAAACACAATCAAAGGTCGCGGCGATAGTCCTAACGAACACGACATTCTGACCGGTACTCAGGCAGATGGCACCGCCTACTTCCCCTGGCATGAAGGAGACAAGACATGCGCAAATTGGACATCGAATGGCGAGGGTTCGGCAACCGTAGGACATCACGATCGCCATGGCGGGGGAAATACGTCTTGGAACGCAGCTCATGGTAGTCGCGGTTGTTCTCCTGACGCGCTTCGGGCCACCGGTGGAAATGGCTATTTCTACTGTTTTGCGGCGGATTAACCTTTAGACAGATCAAATAGCTGCATCAAACACCTGATTTGTTTAAGTGCGATTTCTGTATAACCGACTCCACTGACAAAGCTTTAAAACCACTGACGAGGGTATTCTCTTTTTGTACCCGTCCGCCTGGGGTTCGTTGCAATCATTCGCTGCGGGGTGCATGAACGTCCGCTTTCGAGGCTGGGTGGCGTAGCGGTGAAAGACGCCCGTGTGGTTGAATGTGGGGGCTTGTGGTCGGAAAACGGGACTTAGGCTCACACCAATTGAAGCCTACTCCCAATTGCCAGCTGACGAACGCCAAGTATTGGCTTCGGCATCCCAAACGCTGGCCGTGACGCATGGCGTCGGATTTATTCCGCCGCAATTGGATCCATGGATGTCCGCAACGACAACGCGTTGGTCTCCGAAGTCAACAACCTTCCAGCCTTGATTGAGCAGGGAGTGCACCTCTTCACTAACCCAAAAGTGCGACATGCATCCGCCGGTTCCGCAGTAAAGAGATGCAGCGCTCGAACATGCAAAACCGGACTCATTCAGAACCCAGTCGTGATGTAGATCTCCATCGAGGTCGACCCTTTCGACCGCGCCCCAATCTAAGTCAAACTGACCGTCGTTGAACTTCGTGCAGGCTTTTACCGCCAGATCAACCTTTGCCCGCAAACCGGAGGGAAGTCGCGAGATATCAGCCGCGAAAGCTGGTGAAATCCAAACAAGACTCGAAACCAGAAAAATGCTGGCAAACAAGCCTTTCAGTTGACGCATTTTTTGGGAAGCCAGTTGGAAGGCGGCATCAATTGCACTTATCATATCTGTAGTCCCCATATTCCAGCCAATTTGCCGGGCCTTCGCTAAATATCAGAAACTCGGACCTGTCCTCTCCAAGCAGCGCCACGACAAATCCGGCCGGCGGCTTAGAGTTTCCGAAGTAACTGTAGGCGGTCATGGCTCTTATTGAATCGCCGTTGACCGTCACTCGCGCGTCCCACTCCCCATCCGGATTGTCCAGAATTACATATTCGATCTGGCGTTTTATCGCTCCACCACCACAATAGACGATGCCTTCGGGTACCTCGTAGGAAGCTCTGTCGCTGGCATCCGTATCACACGCAGAACGAAGCGACCGAATTGCCGCGCTAGAACCTTGTAAATCAATGATTCCATAGCTGACGTCTTGGTCAATCATCGACAGATTGACCGACGCATTGGCCGCGAGCTGGTCCAGTACGAAATCATAGTCCTGCTGACTATTGAAATTGATCTCGACAGGATAATTGTCCACGATCTGTAACGCAGCGTTATCAGCGCCAACCTGAAATGCACCAACTTCGGTTGCGCCGTTCTTCAAAAAACGAATGGAAAGCCCTTGTTTGTCCACAATGTCCTGGCTGTCCTCATATCCAGCCGGAGCAAACCGGATACGGTCACACTGAAGTTCCAGTGTCATGTTTCCGGTCTGAATAAATGCATTGGGGTTGGACCCGGAACTGAACGACCACTCCGCCGAGGCGGAAGATGCCACAGCCAGCAATAACGTTGTTGTGGCAATTGACTTGCTATTCATGTGTTCTCCTCAGCTTTAAAAGTTGCGCGTTTTTAGTCCGCTTTTTTCTCGGTCCGGTCATTCATTGCAGATTGCACAAAGGCCCGCATTGGGTCCAAGACTTCCCGCCGTAGTATGCGAACGCGACAAGAAACTTCGCTGGTTGCTTATAACCTTACAAACTGCAGAGCGTTGGAGTACCTGCGCTCCTTATTTCCCGGCCATAAAACATGTGACGAACCCCAGCCCAAAAGGCCGCTGCTTCACACATGGGGCATGGCCTGGAAGATGAGTACATGACCGCTTGGCTCAAATCCCGGTCGTTGAGACGGCGCGCCGCGTCCCTGATCGCCGCCATTTCAGCATGGCCGGTGGGGTCTTGATCCAAGACGACCCTGCTCGATGATTGGCCAATAATAACGTTGTCACGCACCACAACTGCACCGTACTTCTGATCTCCGTGGTCAATTGCATACTGACGCATCTCGAAAGCGCGCTCCATGAATTTGGCATGGTTGGGATCACTAGGTTGTGGTATCGAGTCGTCCTCACTCGCAGAAGTTTGACCCACGAAGGAGCCACACAGTCCGACTGTCACTGCGCCAAAGCCTGACGCAGCAAGAAAACCACGCCTCGCGAAAACGAATGTACTATGGCTGTCCTGCGCAATTTCACCAATCGTGTCCATCTTGCCAATATCCGTGGGATGTATTCATCTTTGTCACCACCCTACCACGAGAAGACATTGAAATCATGCCTGTTCTATCCAAGCTGCCATTGGCGCGTTTCAGGTGAAACTCGCTACTTCAGCCTGCTTGATTGATTTCAGTCCTTTTTTCTTAGCCGATCTGCCATCTCAGAAAATCCGCGCAGTTCGGCATGTTCGAGTGGCGTAGTTCCGTTTCGATCAGCAATCGATCGGTCAGCACCCGCTGCCAACAACGCATCCAGAACTGCAAGATGATCCGAGCCGCCGTCACCAAGCACAACGGCTTCCATAACTGCCGTCCAGTGCAGATTGTTCACATGGTCCAAAGGCGCGCCAGCGGCGATTAGCCGTCGGACAATCTCTACATGACCGAGATGTGCGGCCGCTATGAGAGCCGTTCCGTCATAGGGGCTGGTTGTTAGGCCGGGATCGTTGCCTGACTCGATTGCGAGCGTCATCAATTCTGGATCGTTTGCAACGGCAGCAATAGTGACCACGTCGTAGGCCTGACCCTCAAGCGCATTCATGTCGGCACCGGCCTCAGCAAGTGCACGTAACGCTTCGTCCTCTGAAGCAAAGGCTGCCACATGAGCTGGCGTGCGTCCTCGCGAGTCCCGCGCGTTGACGTTTGCTCCCGCCGCTACGAGCTGCCGGATCACTTCTTCATTGCCGGTGTGAGCGGCTGAGAAGAGACCTTCGTAATTCGCGACCTCATCAACCGAAGGCGGCGTCTGCGCAGCGCTCGTGTTAGCGACGAGTCCTGTCACGAACGTAACTAGCAAAAGAAGAAACATGGCCAATCCTTGTACTTTCGCTCGTCAGCGATCGCTGCGCCGCAGAACAGCGCTGCACCTATGATGAAGGTATGTCTCAGCGCATCAAACATCCACAATAACGGTCAGATTTTGGCAAGCCTCACGTCGAAAGACACGTGCAAGAAGGGTTCGGCAATCTTTCCGGAAAGTTCCATTCCATCGGGAAATTCTGAAGCTGGTCGTTCCACATAGGTCATCACCAGATCGTCCCGAACGCCAAACACCGTATCCTGATCCAGATAGGGATCGTTGTCGGGGAAAATCTCGGTCACCAAAGATCGGTGGCCGGGTGCCTTGACGATATAATGCAGGTGCGAGGGTCGCCACGGATGGCGGCCACATGCCCGCAGAATATCCCCGACGGGCCCATCTGACGGTACGGTATACTCGACTGGTTTCACAGTGGTGAACGCGTACCGACCATCTTCACCAGTGGTCATCAGACCATGAAAAGAATATGTGTCCTGTTCTTCATCCTGACTGGCGTAAAGGCCATTCGGTGCCGTTTGCCAGATGTCGAGCTCAGCTCCGGCAATCGGATTGCCCTCTGTATCACGTACGACGCCTTCTGCAAGCAGCACCGTCCCACCGTAGTCGCGTTTCATGTCGCCACCGATAGGCAAAGCAGGCGCGCCAGAGACGTGAAACGGCCCCAATACGGATGAGCTGGTCGCATCAGGGCTGGAGTGCAGCATATCCACCAGCGACGACAGGCCCAGAACGTCCGAGGCCAGCACAAATTCATGCCGGTCCTCTGTTTCCACTGCGGCACATCCTTCCAGAAACGCGATTCCGGCGCGCCATTCTTCATGCGTCAGGTTGGTTTCTCGCGCAAAATCATGGAGGTGTTTGACCAGAGATCCCATGATTTCACGCATCCTCGGATCGGTGTCTTTGGACAGGTATCCCATGAACACGTCGGTGATATTGTCTTTGGTAACAGAGCGCATCTTGGCCTCCTTAAATCAGGGCAAGGCTGAGGATGGGGAATTCGATCAGAATGAACAGAACGATCAGCATCACAAACGCAAAGGGAAGTGCGCCCATGAACACGTCCTTGAGTGATATCCGGTCGTCGTTGATCGTGGATTTAATGACAAAACACGATATGCCCAAAGGTGGAGTCAAAAGCCCAATTTCAGCGCCGACAACGGTGACGATGCCAAACCAGATCAATGACATATCAAGGGCTTCAGCCATGGGCAGGAACAGCGGGACAACGATCAGAATGATTGATGCCGTGTCCAGCAAAGTTCCCAGAAACAACATCAGCAGTACGTAAAGCAGCATGATCGCCCAGAAGGACGCCGAATTCCCCGCAAGCAAGTCCTGCAACTGATTGGGCAGCCCCGCCAGCCCCAGCATCCGGCTATAGATCGACGCGGCCGTGATTAGGAACAGGATCGCAGCCGTGATATGACCGGTCTCTAAGAGCGCGTTCCAGAATGCCTTCGGAGACATGGACTTGCGCAATACTGCGATGATCAGCGCAACCAGCGCCCCGGCTGCACCTGCCTCAACCGCCGTTAGCCATCCTGTGTAGATCCCGCCAAGCACGATGGTGATGATGAACACTGTCGGCAGGGTCTTGGACGCGACCTCGCGCCCGGACATCCATTCGGTGTCGTCGACGACCCGCCCTCCAACGAACGCCGGCGTGAATCGCCCCATGACCCAAATCGCGCCGACATAAGCGATTGCCAGCATAATCCCTGGAATAACCCCCGCCAGGAACATATCCCCTACGGACTGTTCAGCGACGAAGGAATAGATAATCAGCATAGCAGAAGGCGGGATAATCATGCCTAAAACTGAGGACCCAGCCACCACGCCGACGGCGAAGCGCGGATTGTAAGACTGCGCCATCATTTGAGGGACCGAGACTTTGGTGAATACGGATGCCGACGCAATTGACGACCCTGTAACTGCGGCAAAGACGGCGTTGGCTCCAACGGTTGCCATTCCAATACCGCCTTTGACCTTGCGAAACCGCATTGTCATGACTTCATAGATGTCACTGCCCAACCCGGCCTTTGAGACGATGAGCCCCATGAAGGTAAACAGGGGAATGGTCGCGAAACTGTATTCCATCGCACTGTCGCCGACCGCAACTTTCAGCAGGTTGAGCGCAAGCGTGAAGTTGTCCCGCATCAGCCAGATCGACACGAACGAAACCACGCCCAGAGCAATCGGAATGTATACGCCTGCGTAAATCAGAAAGACAATAGCGACGACCGAGATCAGGCCAATCTCAATCGGCGTCATTCTGCAGCCTCATCATGTTCAGGGGTGCGGACAAGTTGCGGGCGGTCCTGCGCCGTGACGACCTTGAGCAGGAAAATCATGCAGGCAAGCGCAGTGCCGCACGCGATGACCAATTTGACCGGCCACCATGGGAGTGTGAAAAGACCCGGAACTCCGAAGTAGTCCTGCGTCTCCCACATATGAAGAAATTCAGGGAAGGTCACATAGGCAATCAATGCCATGAAGATCGCTGAGATGGCGTTTATGATGCGCCTCAGGTTTGCTGTCAGGCCGGGGCGGCGGTGGTGCATCAGGTTCAGGAAACCGTCCGAACGTGTCAGCCGGTCCACTCTGACCACGTCGGCCAATTGCAGAAAAACAATCATCACGACCGAAAACTGCACCATTTCGTAAGTGCCTCGAAGCGGAGCCGAAAACAGCCCGCGCGCAACGACGTCGACATTCAGAATGACCACCAATGCAAGGACGACGAGCGTGCCCAAGGCGTTGGCAGTGATTGCAAGCGAATTGGCGACCCGCGACAGGACGGCAACTGCGGTCTTCAGCATGTCTGGTCCCTTTCTCGGGTCGCCGAACGATTATTCGGCCGTCCAGTCGCGCACACCAGTGAAACCGGCATCCTGAAGCTTGCCGAGATAAGCGGCCAGCATATCTGTACCCTGCTCGCCGTTCTCATTCAGCGTTGCTGCCCATTCCTGCGCAACATTGGGCATCGAATTTGCCCACGCAGCGCGGTCTTCGTCCGAGATTTCAATGATCGATCCGCCAGCTTCTACAAAGGCATCTCGTGACGCTGCGGCTCGATCCATTGCAATGCCTGCCACGTGGTCACGGTAATCGATAGCCACGGCCTGGAGTACGTCTTTGACCTCGTCGGGCAGATTTGCCCAGTAATCGGCGTTGACGGTGACTGTTTTTGTATTCACCGCGCCAAGGTCTGCCTTCAACATGTAAGGGGCTACTTCTACGATTTTGAACGTCTTGGAAGCTTCCGGCCAAATCATCACGCAATCGACAAGGCCGGTTTGAACCATGTTGTAGAAATCAGTGAGGCCTCCGCGAACACCAGCCGCGTCCTTGATACCCTCGAGATATCGCAGGTTCAGGCCGGCACCCGCGATCTTGCGTCCTTCAAGGTCTGCAACTTTCTCGACCGGCTCTGAGCAGAACATCTGATATGTGTCGAGCACAACGCCCGTCGCCAGATAGACCTGATTTTGCGCAGCGAACTCATTCTGCATAGCCGGGTATTCTCGCGCGATCTCGTCAACTGCCTTGGCCACTGCGCGGGCATCCGACGCAACGAATGGTGTCGAGCCCGAGATCCCCTGGCTAGGCAGCTTGGATGAATGGAAGATGGTTGTGACGATGCCAATGTCCCCCAAACCCAGCTGTATGCCTTCCAGAACACCTTTGGGTTTCACGATTGAACCGCCATAGTTCTCCTGCCAGTTCATCTTGTAGTTGCCGGACTCGGCCAACCGCTTATCCACTTCGGGAATAAAAAAGTTTGTGAATTCTTTCACCCACAAGGCCCGATCCGGGTAACCATCAATTACGACGGCTGAAATGGTCTCTTCTGCCGCAACTGACAATGCCATAGTGCTTGCCACGGCAACACCCAGCAGATTGCGCTTGGTCCAGTTTTTCATTGTCTCTCCTCCCAGAAAGATGGGTCTTTCAATTTCCACTAGTTTGCTTTGACCCAGTTGACGGTCAGGTCGGTGCCTGCCGCTTCGAACAGTTTTGCGATGGCGCAATACTTGGTTGTTTCGTTGCCCACACGTGTCAGCTCATCCTGACTGCTCGGCGTCTCACAATTCACGGTGAGTTCAATTTCGGGAAACGGAACATCAATCTCTTCTTCCATCAGGACACCGCGCCGATCCAGCCTGCATTTCGCGTCGATTGTCACAGTGCCAAGATCAATTCCCAAACGGCGCGCGTTTTTATGCCCGATGACGTTGGTGCAGGCGATCAGCGCTACCATCGCGGTTTCAGTCGGAGACGGACCAAGATTTGTCCCGCCCCGCTCGACTGGTTCGTCGATAACCATATCCAGATCGCGTATTGGTATCTCAGTGCGCGCATGTGTCGGGCACCGCGCTGTCGTGCGGTAAGTCACGACGGGTTTCACTTTCATACCCACGGCAGCGCTTCCTCATGCATAAGAACAAACCTTTTCAAACGGAAATCGTGGAAGTTTGTGGAACAAACCTGTTTCATCGGCGTAGCCCAGATTGCAAAGAAAGTTCGACCTGAGCGTCGTGCCCGCGAAGAATTCCTCGTCGACGATCTTGTTTGAAAAACCCGACATGGCACCAACGTCCAGCCCGACGGCCCGGGCTGCGATCATGAAATAGGCACCTTGCAGAGTACCATTGCGAAACGCAGTGTCGGCCACGTATTCCGGATTGTCCACAAACAGGGGCCGACGATCTTCGTGCGGGAAAAGAAAGGGCAGTTCCTTCCAGAACTCCATGTCATACGCAATGATGGCAGTAACCGGAGCGTCCATCATTTTAGGCACGTTCTTCTGTTTCAACGACTTGGCAAGCCGCTCTTTACCCTTGGCACTTTTCACGAAAACAAAGCGGGCAGGCAATGTGTTCATGCTGGTCGCGCCGTTGATCGCGATGTCGTATATCTCTTCAAGCAATTCGTCAGAAACTGGCTTGTCAGTCCATGCATAGTGGGACCTTGACTCGCGTAAGATCAGGGCGATCGCATCATCCGACAAACGGGGAATACGTTCGCGCAGATCGCGATGATCTTGCTGCGCTTTGGCGCGAAGTGCATCCAATTCTGCCCCGGTTGGTGCGCTCATGCTGCGGCCACTTTAGACTTGGCGTCCTTTTCGTCGATGACGGGGCTGGCGCATATGCCGATGCCCTCAATCTCGACCTCGACGGTTTCACCCGGCTTCAACCAACGTGGATTAGGCTTTTTGGCGTGACCAACACCTGGTGGCGTACCCAACGCAATCAGATCACCGGGCTCGAGAGTGGTATATTCCGAGATTGTCGCGATGACCTGAGGAACCCCCCAGATCATGTTGGCGGTGTTCGAGCTTTGCAGGATTTCGTCCCCCACACGGCTTTCGATTTTCAGGCCGGATGCTCCTTCGGGCAAGTCTTTAGGCGTTACGGTGAAAGGGCCGATCGCACCCGTGTCATCGAAGTTTTTGCCGGGCGTCCATTGAACTGTTTTACGCTGATAATCCCGCAGCGACCCATCGTTAAACACGGTGTAGCCAAAAACATAATCCAGCGCGTCCGCTTCCGAGATATGGCGGCCACGTTTTCCAACGATCAACATAAGCTCGGCTTCGTAGTCGAGTTTCTCGGAACAGGCTGGCCTCACCATAGGCTGCCCTGCCGCCATGATTGAGTTTTTCCCTCGCATGAAAAGTGTCGGGTACTCCGGTATATCGTAGCCGCCCTCCTTGATGTGGTCGGTGTAGTTCAACCCCATGCAAATAATCGTGCCAGGTGCCGCCACGGGCAAGGCTGGCACAATAGAAGACACGGCCACTCTGTCTGCTTCGGCGATTTTATCGGCCAGTGAGTCGGCCAGTTCCGGATTGGCTATCAAACCCATCAAATCGAAACCGACGGCGGGATCCAAAGCCGTTAAATTCACAGCGTTTTCACCGCTCACGACAAAAACCGCTGTGCCTTCCGAAGTCTCTCCCACTAGGTATTTCATTTTCACCATCCATGTCAGTTCGCTTGATTTTTGCCGACTATTTTGTCATATGTCAAATAATATCGATATTTTGAGGAGACGCCAATGGTTGCTTGGGCAGACTACAAATCAGAAGCGAAAGGCCGGGGCGCACTTGCTTTGGAGCTTTACGTTGCGCACAGCACACCTGCCAAAGCGCCGGAAGACGTAAAGACATCTCTTCCAGATCATCTGGCATATCAGGCACAGCTTGAGCGTTCCGGGCAGTTGGCTTTTGCTGGGCCAATGTCAGATGAATCCGGTGAGCATATGCAGGGGATGGGTCTCATCATCTATAGGGCAGACTGTCTCGAAGCCGCCCGAAAGCTGGCAGAAGATGACCCGATGCACAAAAGCGGGGCGCGCAGCTTTGTGCTTCGGCGATGGATGATAAACGAAGGCTCACTGAACATCTCAGTCGGACTATCGACTGGAATGAGCGCTCTTAGCTAAGAGCTCCCATGAGATTGCGCCACGAAGAAGGGAAAGTCAGACATGGACGCCATGCTTGATACCGAGGGCAAAGAGACATCCGCCACTCATGGTGCGTATCGAAGGCTGAGAGCAATGATCCTGACTGGCGAGCTGCCGCCCGGTCAAAAGCTTAAGATCGAGCAGCTCCGCGGGCTGCTGGACACCGGCGCAAGCCCGGTTCGCGAAGCACTAAGCCTTTTGACATCGGACATGTTGGTGGAAAGAATTGACCAGCGCGGTTTCAGGGCGGCACCGGTAAGCAAATGCAACTTCGAGGAAATCCTTCTGTTGCGATGCAATCTTGAAGAAACCGCGTTGCGCGCGTCCATCGCCAATGCAGACTCAGCCTGGGAAGATAGGCTAGTTTTGCGGCACTACCACATGAAAAAGGCGGGCCAAAAAGGGGCGCACGACTTTGAAGACGCACACAAGGCTTTTCATATGGCCTTGTTGGACAATGCGAGGCTTCCTTTATTGTTACGGTATTGCTCGCAGCTCTACGACCTGAACATCCGCTATCGTTATCTGGCGGCTGGTGTGTCGAGTTACAAAAAGCGCGATATCAACGCAGAGCATCAGGAAATTCTAGACGCGGCACTGGATCGCGACGCAGAAGGCGCTAAGCGGCATTTGCTCGATCACTACCGTCGAACCGGTGAGTATCTGAGCAGTCAGATGGAGTCATGAAATGCAGCGGAACTGGTTTCTGGGCGATCTGCTTGATCAATTGTTCGACCGCCCCGGCAAGAAGCGGGGAAAAGATGACAAGCGATCCATATCAGAGCTGTGTGAAGCACTCTTGTCAGCAGAGGGTGAAGTATCGGGCTTCGTACTCGCATCCACGATCCTAGATCGATACCAAACCTTAGACGACCCGGAAAAACTGGACTTCTTCACCTATTTGAATGACCAGCTTGAGTTAGACGCGGATCAGCTTTCTGAAATGGCGCGCCGCTATGCCAAAGATAGAAGTGTCGATCTTTATAAAAGGCTTAGCGAGGCCGCCGAACCCCGACGGCAAGAACTGCTGCGCCGGCTGAATCAACCTTCTGGCGCGACGCATGAGCTTGTGGCAATGCGCGTCGCCCTGTTGAGTTTTCTCAGATCCAACCCCGAACTCAAACGCACAGATGTAGATTTCGTGCATTTGCTGCGAAGTTGGTTCAACCGGGGTTTTCTTGTCCTCAAACAAATCAGTTGGGATACACCAGCCCGCGTTCTGGACAAGATCGTTGCGTATGAGGCGGTTCATCAGATTAACGATCTAGACGACTTGCGGCGCAGGCTTTACCCGCCCGACCGTCGCTGTTTCGCGTTTTTTCATCCAGCAATGCCGGATGAGCCGCTGATTTTTGTCGAAGTTGCTTTGACGGCTGAGATTCCGAACGCGATTGATATACTTTTGTCCGAAGTTCGAGAACCGATCGAACCCGAACAGGCAAAAGTCGCAGCGTTCTACTCAATTTCAAACTGCCAACGAGGTCTATTGGGTATCAGCTTTGGAAACCTGTTGATCAAACAGGTTGTGACGGAACTCTCGCGCGAGCTTCCGGGCCTCGACACATTTGTGACCTTGTCTCCGATACCGGGGATGATCCGGTGGTTGGCTGGCGAAACAGGGCACCCCGAGCATGGCCATGCCGCTGAAGCCGTACTTGCGGGAACAGCCCCTCCGCAGGACGTTCGGGCGATGGCCGCCCGATACCTGTTATTCGCCAAGCGCGAAGATGGGATGCCGCTGGATCCCGTGGCTCGCTTCCACCTGGGTAATGGGGCCGAGCTTCATGAACTGCACGCCGAGGCCGATCTGTCGCAGAACGGACGATCCCAATCCGGCGGCGCAATGGTCAATTACCTCTACGATTTGAACAAGACAGAACGTCACCACGAAGAATTTGCGACTCACGCCACCATCGAAACCTCGCGTTCCGTGCGCGCGGCTTCAACCGCAGCACTTGCGGTCAGACCAAAGGAAAATACAGCGTGACTAACACTCTCTACGACAGCTTGTTTGCCAACCACGCGGGAAACAAGGCTCCGTTTCTTCAACTCGATGACGGTCAGTTGGTGTCATATGACGCGTTTCTGAACCGTGCCGCGCAGATCGCGCATGTTTTGAAGAACAGCGGAGTTTCTCCAGGAGACCGCATCCTTGTGCAGGCCCCAAAGCTGGCTGATACAATCGCGCTATACGCTGCTGCGGTTCAGGCAGGCGCTGTCTACCTGCCGCTTAATAATGCCTACACGTTGGCAGAATTGAAATATTTCACCGCCGATGCTCAACCTTCCATGATCGTTTGCGACAGCACCAACGAAATTGAGATCGGTAAACTGGCGACTCGCTTTGGCGCAAAGCTGCTGACCCTCGGCCGCGATACTTCGAGCCTGAGCCGCGAGGCTGACGCACAGCCCTGTGAGTTTGAAACCGTGGGTCGCGCCCCGGATGACCTTGCAGCTTTGCTTTATACGTCGGGAACCACGGGTCGCTCCAAGGGCGCAATGCTGAGCCATCAGAATCTTTTGTCTAATGCCCAAACTCTCGTGGAATTGTGGGGTATCACCAACACCGACCGTTTGATTCACGCGCTGCCGATCTTTCACACGCACGGACTTTTCGTAGCGATGAATACGTCGCTGCTCGCCGGTGCCAAAGTTCGGCTGATGGAAAAGTTCGACGCAAGCGCTATCGTGGAGGAATTGCCCAAGTCGACCCTTCTGATGGGGGTCCCAACTTTCTACACCAGATTACTGGCAGATGACGGTTTCACCAAACAGATCACACGAGGCATGCGCCTGTTCATTTCTGGTTCAGCCCCATTGCTGGCAGAAACCCATCTGGCGTTTGAAATGCGTACAGGCCACCGCATCCTAGAGCGCTACGGCATGACCGAAACGAATATGAACACCTCGAACCCCTATGGAGGTGAACGCCGCGCGGGAACCGTCGGCATGGCTCTGCCTGGCACCGAAGTGATTGTGACCAACCCTGAAACCGGGGACCCATTGCCACTGGGCGACGTAGGAATGATCGAAGTACGTGGGCCCAATGTATTCAAAGGCTATTGGCAGATGCCCGAGAAAACGGCGGCGGAACTACGTGAAAACGGCTTTTTCATGACCGGTGATTTGGGTCAATACAGCGAGGATGGCTACCTGTCGATTGTGGGCCGGTCAAAGGACCTTATCATTACCGGTGGTTACAACGTCTACCCCAAAGAAATCGAAGACGTCTTAAACGACATCGATGGCGTTCTGGAATCGGCGGTTTTCGGGATCCCCGACAACGACTTCGGGGAAAAGATCATCGCCACTCTGGTTGCTGAGCCAGGCGTAAAACTTGACACGGATCAGATTGCGGCAACCATCAGGGAAAGGCTTTCGCGCTTCAAACATCCACGTCGCTACGAACTCGTCACGGAATTACCACGAAACACTATGGGGAAGGTTCAAAAAAACGTGCTGCGCGAACAGCACGCTAAGAAGGAACCGTTGCCGGCTGCATCCTAATAGACCTACCTAGAAACTCTAACAAACCAAGATGTTTTATACGGCAATACCACCCTTCGGACTGCCAAACTCGTTAAGAGATTCGCAATTGGTACGGGAACAGCAACATTAGGCCAAATCGGTTTTCAGGTTCGTCGCGATTATTCGACGATTGGACCTGCGTCGAATTTAGCTACGCGCCTATGTGAAGAAGCAAAAGATGATCAGATATTGATTTCTTAGGGGACTGCCCACCAGATTGATTTTGACCTGCGTCCGGCTGGCCCTTTCAGTTTGAAGGGCACTGGCGGCTCCGTCGTCGCTTTTGAGTTGTGAGATTTTTGTTCAAATTATTGACCGCATTGGGCTCGAAGCGGTCATTCGCTGCACTCGGCATGAGCTTCTGCTATGTGGAAAAAGCGGACATAATAATTCAACGTCTACCCTTTATATCTTGAGCAATGCCGAAGCTGTGGGAGCCGGAGGCTGATCGCAAAGAGCGCTTGGGAAAGGCTGTCGACCTGATCGTCGTATTTGCCGTTTGGGAAAAGCCAGCATGTCAACCTGGATGACATAGCACGGATCATGGGTATGAGCAGGCGAACCCTACAACGGAAAATTGAAGGGTCCGGTGCCAGTTTCCGCTCCGTTTGCGTGGACGCCAAAATGCGGAAGGCAGCCAAACTATTGGTGGAGACTTCAGCTACAGTATCTTCAATAGCGTTTGAACTTGATTACTCCACGGCAAGCCACTTTTCTCGTGCTTTTAGCAAGCAATTCGGCGTCACTCCGCTGGTGTTTCGGCACTCAAAATCTTCCTTCAATTGATGCCCGCTTCGGGCTCAACCCATTCACCTGACGGATTTACTCAGATGACCGATTGGCAGCTTTGAGCGGACGTTCACCCCCGAAAATTCGGAGTTTCGACCAGGATCGACCGCTCTCACCAAAAGCGGTCGCTCTCCCAAATCTTGGCTACGACCGGCTTGCGGACGAACCAGACAATCTGGCCGCAAGCTTCTACATCAACAAACAACCCTAACCTGCCATTCGACTTCGATCGTTTTAGCTATTGTGCGGCGCGTCAGAGGAGACATTCGCCGCAAACGCGAAACTGGGACAGGAGTGTAGATCCGGAGCGCAGGGCGAAGCTACCGTCGGACCAAATTTTCGCACCGGTCAGAAAGGTCCAATTGGATCTGTTCTATAGAGTGAATGAAATCCGTGCTTGCTTTGAAAGCCAATCAAAGCGGACCGCATTCCCCGTACAAACAACCTTGAATCTACGCTGATTGTTTTTGCGGGCAGTTCTGCGGTTTGTTGTGGTTTGATTTCGAATGCTCGGTGAGCAAGTCAGCCAACTCTGGCCGGCAAGACCCGCAATTCGTTCCAGCCTGAAGGGCATCTCCGATATCGTCCACACTGATCATATGCTGGTCATGAATGGCACGGCTTATGGTTTTTAGCCCGACTTCGAAACAGGAACAGACAATTGGTCCACAATCTTCTGAAGACGCAGAGGAACGGCCAGACAAAATCTGCTGAGGAGTCACCTTGGGAAAGCTTGCCAAATAGTCTCGCATTAGTGTGATAGGTTGGCGGGAGACGAAGAGCGCTGCCGATATGCTCTGTCCGTCTGAAAGCGCGATTCTGTACGAGCCCCTCTTTGGATCTTCTACTACGGTGGCCTCGGCATCCGGTAGCCCAAACCAATCGCGGGCAGCACTTTCCCAATCATCTATGATCTGCTTGCCTGCCAACTCGATCCTGTAGCCGTTGGTTGTTTTGGCAGTTGCCCAATATTCTGCCCCAGGGGACCCTGCCGCAACTGAAACGGCAAAGCCGTACCACGCGGCATGCATGCGCCGTACAGATACCGCAGTTGACTTACTTTCCGGCTGTCCTGAGATCGGATCAGTTACACTTGGAACAAGTATATCCGCCACCGGCTGGCAACACGTTCTTTTGGGACAAGCATCTGAACCGCGCGCCAACGCTCAAACTGACGGGCTATGGGAGCTGGCCGAAGGAACGCCAGGGACACTCGAAGATCGAATGGTGTCCGCGCCCATGGTAAGGACCGCGATTGAACAAGCCTCAGACTCCTTCGACGTCGTTATCGTTTCTGCGGGAAGCCTGAAAGACCGTCTCTCCGCACAACTCATCCTGTCAAACTCCGATGTCGGCGTACTCGCAATGGCACCTTCGGACGTGCGCGCAGATGTGTTCGCCCAAATAGACCGCCTTTATGAACTGCCGCGCAATGGCAGCGTGGCCGTGATGCGAAACGCGCTGCGAGGGGACCCTTGGGTCGCCGTCCACACCTGAATTTCTTGAGAACTGGAGATTTGAAATGACGATGATCAGCATCGAACCGACTTTGCAGCGCAAAAAAAAGCATTCAATCGGAGCGAAACGCATTCTTGACGTTTCATTGACGGCATTGGGTCTCCTCGCCATTTGGCCTGTCCTTTTGATGATCTCCGTAGCTGTGGCAAGTACTTCGCGCGGGCCGGTGTTCTTCGTGCAAACCCGGGTGGGTCGCGACGGTCGCACTTTCCGTATGCTGAAGTTTCGTTCGATGTACCAGGATGCGGAAAAACGACGCGCAGAAGTTACAAGCATGAGCGACCGTGACGGGCTTTGTTTAAAAGTCAAATGTGATCCTCGCATCACGCATGTCGGCCGTTTTATCAGGCGCTGGTCTTTGGACGAGCTTCCACAGCTATTCAATGTATTGCGTGGGGACATGTCACTGGTTGGACCTCGCCCAGCACTTGTCGACGAGGTGGCTGCCTATCCGAACTATGCGCACGGACGGCATGAAGTTCTGCCTGGCATTACCGGTTTGTGGCAAGTATCTGGCCGAGCGGACATTGGCTTCGAAGAAATGATTGCGCTTGATCTCGATTACGTTCGCAGAAGCTCCGTTGGCACGGACGTCCGGATTCTTTTTCGCACATTTCTCGCTGTCATTGGAGGCAAAGGTGCGTATTAGCGCAAAGCTGCGAAGGAGTGGCCCGTTTTATAAAAAGGAGACAGATCCAAGCTTTGATACCGTGCCGATTGGGTCTTCATCTTATCATGGGCGAAGACACTGCGCTTACGCGCCGCACGCGATTGATTGCAAGTAACTATGGCGGCGCACGTCTCTTGGTGATTAATGCGCGTGCGCATCCTCGCCACGTGCCATCATTAGATGGTGTTCGCGGTGGTGATCCTGGCTCGCCATCAAGCCGAAAAAACCGAGACCCTTGATCCGCGCTACGACGGCGTCATCCTCGCTGGTAACTGTCAGCTCAACGCCCTCGTCGCTTTCCTGAACCGATACGGTCCATCGATCATCGCGCGCCAGCTGACCGGCATGCGCTGGTACCATACGTTTCAACGAGGCTAGCGTGTCGGCATCGCCTGTGGCGAATGCACGAAGTCCGTCTGGCAGTACGGTCTCGTCCACGACCGATCCGGTTATGAGCAGATCCATGTCAACAAGGTGTTCGCGCAACCCGGACAAATCGATTTTTGACCAATCCGTTTCCGGGTCTACCTCAAGAACACGCACAACCTCTGACAAGGCCGCAAATGCGCCTTGGCCCGGTTCTTTCAGTCCGGTTCCGCCGTGCATTTGCGCGTGCATGTGCATTTTGTGTTTCTTCGAACTGGTGTCGTGATTGGTTTCTGCAACGCTTATCATTGTACTTGCGGCGAGCATCGTTATGGCAATCGGTATCGTAGTTCGCATAGGAAGCTCCCGAGTTGTTTCTGGAAACACCTTACCAGAATGCTACTCAGTTCTGTATGATACCTATCATGTCAGCATTGCAGTCCATATTTGGTGACGCGCGAGAACGAACCATCGAACCGGGCGGTGTATTGTTCAGGCGCGACGAGTCGATCCGCTCGATATTCTTGGTCCGGGTTGGGACCGTAGCATTGGAAAGACCGTTGGCGGACGGCACAGCGTTGACGCTTCACAGAGCCTCTGAAGGTACGATTATCGCTGAAGCCTCTCTGTTTGCCGATAAGTACCATTGCGATGCCATTGCAAAAGAGCACACCGTCGTTGCCTGTTTGCAGCGAGAGGTTCTCCTCCGAAGTTTGGCAGACCAGCCAGACGCCGCGCTCGAATTTATCAAAGCACAATCTCACGAACTGCAAAGTCAAAGAGCACGCGTCGAAATCCTTAGGCTGCAACGTGTAGCTGACCGGCTTGACGCGTGGCTAGAGCTCCATGGCGAACCGGCCGTTGGCCATTGGAAGCGTGTTGCCGAAGAGATCGGTGTGTCATCTCCTGCGCTATACCGCGAACTAGCGCAGCGCAGACGAAACTCCTTCCAAGGTAGCTGCCGAAGAACCACCCTTGTTGAGACGTAGGATATTGCCGGCACTTCGGCTGCTTTGGGCTCGAGGCAGTCATCTGAGTTTTTCAGTCAGATGACGGCTTAGGAACGGACAGCGGTCATTGTTGGTGGTCATTCCGAGAATTTTCGCCTGAAGGTCTGCATTGAACGGCAGCGGACGTTCGCTGAAATCTGCTAAAAGTCTGGTTTGCGGACAAAGCTGCCGATTGTTGCTGACGTTCAAAAATAGCGTTTTGGTAACACAAGATAATCATTGGCAATCAGTCCAAACTTACTTTCGAGAAGGATGTTCGCTGCACCAACCGTGAACGAAACATCGTCTAAAGGATTGCCTTCGACTAGAAGGATGTTTGCGTAAGCACCTTCCTAGATCTCAACCAGCGGTCCTTCCGGATTCTATTCCTTGACATCACGTTTGGAGGCGCCCCTTCTTTGAATCCAAGTCAACGTTATTGTAAGTATCAGAATGTGTTAGTTAAGCCAATTTCAACTATGGTTTCATCATAGCTAAATGCTGCGATTCCGCTGTTTACTCTTTTGTAGTTGGCTTCGAAAAATGGTATCACCCCGTTGCCGATAATTATGTCGCGCTTCTCGATCCTAATGCGCGCCCCATACTGATTTTCGTCTGGATCACCCACAAAGAGCGGATTGCTTTCTGAAAACGACTTTTTTGCAATGTAGACTTGCGGCTCTATGACTAGTCCGGCGCCCAAGTCAAATGACCCAAATGCTTCCAGACCTACAAGCCGGTAGGTGTCTATATCGCGATCTGTGGATTTACTTTCAGCAAAAACAGCCGTTCCGATTGTGCTTTTGCCCCCAAAAGAGCGACGCGCTCCAAATCTTGCATTTAAGGAGCTACCGCTAAATGTATCATCAATCTTGTTTTCCAGCTTGAAACCAGAAATTGATCCAAAAAGTGAAAATGCATTTAAGTTCCTTGTCTCAAAACCTGCTTCCAAACCCAACCTATCTTCAAAGTGCTCATCCGCGATGTAACGAGTTGAAATTACAGGGCTTACGACGAGCGTTGTTTGCGGGAAAACAAAACGTGCTCCGCCGCGCAGACCGATAGTTATATCACGGAAGGCCTTTTCATCAGACAGGTCTCCAAATGAGAACACCTCGCCGAAGCCTATGACGGCGCGACGATCAGCGGTCGAATAGCCGTTTAAACCTTTGCGCCACAATGCTGAAATGGAATACCCGACTCCATAGGTAGAATCGCTGGGCCGGTTCAGAGTAGCCGGAACCGTAAAACCGAAAAAATCCAGATCGATTTCGTCGGTGTCATAATTTCGCGTTGATCCGAGTCTTTTGAGGCCAAACTGAAAATTCAGTTCAAATCCACGCCGTGCGTCTATTTCGGCGATGAAAACCAATACCCTTTGACGAACAGGTTCTGGAATGTCGCCTGAAAGAACCTTAAAGAACTCAGATCGTGATCGACGCCATTGTTCGCTGAGGAAATAAGCCAGCGCCAATTCCAAACGTACGCGTGTCAGGTTTGGGTCTTCGGCCAGGATGCCTTGGTAAATGGCGATAGCTGTATTGTAGTCACCACTTCGAGTGGCAGAGAGCCCTGCTTGAAACTGGGCTTCAATTGCTGCCTGCTCAGTCGCCGATGCATCAACTTCGCAAGCGACAGCAACAAAAAATGCAATAGTACACGCAGCAAACCAGAATAACTTCATTGCGGTTTCAAGACGGTATCGAATTAATTGACGAACTGATAGGCTCCCTTCGCGTATTAGCTCGATCAGTTGAGCCATTTTCGATATTTCAATGCAATTAAGTTAGCCGCATCTATTTTTTACCTATCTGCCTGCTCGGCTGGCACTATACTCAGTTTCCTCCGAACGCTCCCATATGCCAAACGTCACCAGGGCCAGTGGTAGCGAAAGTACCTCCGACTTCGTTAGCTGAAGGTCCATAAAACTGTCCCTGTGCCGTACCAGCGGTACCCGCTCCCGACACCAAGGCAGTAAACTCTGACCCATTAACCGAACCTGAGCCACTAAAGTCCAATTCTGGTGCATTAGTTGTAGTTGCAGTGTTCAAGTTCACCGCTGACGTATCTGAACTACCGATTGTTGCTGTATTAAAATCAGTTGTTACAGTAACGGACGACACCGTTTGGTAAGGCTGACCATCTGAAAGACGGGCTACACCCAATCCTACACCTCTATACGTCGCTGTAGCTCCAACCGGAATGTTCGAAGCTTCTGTTTTCAAACCGTAACTTCCGGCACCCGCAGTCCCTGAGCCGGTGCCAGCTCCGGTAACCCAAGCACCGTATGTCTGGTATTCGTAACCGGCTCTTTCTGGGTCTACATAAGTTGCTAAGTCTTGACCGTCGGCTGTTACAAAAGAGGTCACTAAAGGAGTATCTACCCTTGTGTCGCCGTTACTAGTGTCAAATGAAACGGACGATCCTGATGCAGCCGAAGACAATGCTACCACAACACCGTTCCTCGTCGTTACGAGTGTGGTACTTGGCGACGGACCTGTTTGATCCTCAATTGTCACTCCACCCGTCGAAGGATCGGCGACATACCTTGCGGTTACCGCTTCCCCGTCTATCTCGACGGTTCCGTTTTCGGGTACGTTAGAGAATCCCGAAAACGGTATTACCGCTGGTTCCGAAGAACTATCGCTGTCCCCACATGCAGCTAATGCAGTGCATACAAGTCCTGTAGCCATAGCGCGAAGTTTTAACGGTCTGGGCATCCATTCCTCCCCAAAAGCTTCGATTTGCGCTTAACTCTGCAACCAATTCTTAAGACATCACTGATTTAAATCAACTGATTAGAATTGTCTCTTTTTGCGCATTAGACCCAAGTGTGCCCTCAATTACTCGTGTGATCAGCGTTTTCAACCCTTTCGCCGCAAACGGCATGAGCGTCCGCTGTGCGGACTAAACAGACTTAGGCAAAGTATTGAATTGATCTGTTCCTTGATCGCCGTACGCTGGAGACACGGAGGATCAGGTCATGTACCGCACATTTGTTTCTGCAATTTTTGTGGCGATTGCCACGACCTGCTCGGCGCAGGATTACGATATAGTCATAACGAACGGGCGTGTCATCGATCCTGAGACAGGATTGGACGCCATCCGAAATCTCGGGATCAACGGCGGCGAGATATCCGCGATCTCCGAGTTCGCCATGGACGGTTCAATAGAGATCGATGCAACTAATCATGTTGTCGCGCCGGGGTTCATCGATTTGCATGCACACGGCATGAACTTGGGCGACATGCGCATGCAGGCGATGCAAGGCGTAACAACTGTTCTGGAGTTGGAGTCCGGTATCCTCCCTATTGCAGATTGGTATGCTGAAATGGAACGGCAGCAGACGCCGCTGAACTATGGGGCTTCTGCGGCTTGGACGTTTGGCCGAATAGCTGCCTTCACGGGTGAAGGGCCTGTTGCCGAACTATCCTATTTTCAAGATGCGCAGAGGTTCGACGATTGGAAAACAGAAATCGCCGATCCGCTTCGCATGTTGGAGTTGTTGGACTTAGTCGAGCAAGGATTGAAAGAGGGGGCATTGGGTATAGGCGTTAACGCAGGATACGCGCCTGGATACGGTCAAAAAGAGTACTTTGCTTTGGCAAATATGGCCGCCGACTACGGCGTGGCCACCTATACGCACGTGCGGTACGCATCGAATTTGGAACCGCAGGGGTCTTTTGAGGCAATAAAAGAATTGATTGCGAACGCCGCGCTTACAGGCGCACACATGCATATCTGTCATATCAACAGTTCTTCATTGGAAGACATTCACGCCACCCTTGATTTGGTTGAACGTGCGCAGGCTCAAGGCATTAACATCACGGTAGAGGCCTATCCTTATGGCGCCGCGAACACAGTTGTAGGAGCCGCGATGTTCTCAGGCGACGGATGGCGAGAACGCATGAGCTCCACGGCTCAGAACTTTCAATTGGGCGCAGATCGCATGACCGAAGAGGAACTCGCCGATTATCAGAACAACGAGCCTGGCACCTTTGTCACATGGCATTTTCTGGACGAGAATGATCCTGATGCGCTCGCGCTACTGGACGCATCCGTTACCCACCCAGCAGTTATGATTGCGTCGGATGCAGTGTTCTGGTCCTACTTAGACGAAAGCGGCGCTGTTCTGAACTATGAGGGGAGTGATTGGCCACTTCCCGACAACGTTTTCAGTCACCCAAGGTCTGCTGGAGCGTTTACCAAAATCCTTCGGTCTTATGTGCGCGAACGGGGTTTGCTGTCGCTCGAGGAAGCAATTGGCAAGATGTCCTTGATGCCAGCTCAAACGCTTGAGAACTTCGTTCCACAAATGAGAAAGAAAGGGCGCCTGCAAGTTGGAATGGATGCTGACATTGTCGTCTTTGACCCCAAGACAGTGGCGGATCTAGCCACCTACGAAAACGCGAACCAACCCGCCGTAGGTGTACAAACCGTTCTCGTAAACGGCACGTTAGTTGTTGAGAATGGTGAACTCAGAATAGAGGCTGATTCCGGTCAACCAATCCGCCGACAGCTCCAAAGATAAGGTGACCGCTTTGGGCTCAACGCGGACATCCGAGAGATTTGGTCAGATGACTAGTTTGAGGTTGCGAGCGGACATTTCGACCGCTCGCAGGGTGGTCAGATGTCTATCTGTTCAGCAATGGTCAAAGCATCTTTAAGTTCAACGCCGAGACCCGCTTATTGTCGCAACAGCCCAGCATGTATTGCAAGGCATGCCTTCGTAAATTTCCAGCTTTACGGTTTCGCGCTCAACTTGACTGATGCTGCAAGATAAACGAACGACTGTTTTTCCGCGTTTGTGGTTATTTGCGCGTTAAAATGAAAGACTGGGACTTCTGTCGCTAATGTAGACTAAGGAGGACTTCGAGGTCGCGGCAGGTGAGCGGTTCCATAAGTTTGCGATCTTCTCCGTTTAGCGATTTGCCATCAGAAATATGATCTTTCAGCAACCGAGAAATCTGGCTCGTCGACTGATAGTAGAGTTCGGGATTGGACCGGCTCAGGTCAGATAACAAGCGCCGCAGCAGCGCCTTTCGCCGCTCGGCATCGGTTTCTGATTTCTTGTCTTGCAGCATGATAGTTTTACCTGAGGATTCCTACTCAGCAATTAGGGTTCTTTTGCACCTCGTAAAGCCTATCTGTTTGCCTGCGACTACTAGTGGAGGATCGTCGCGTCGAAGCGAATGAAGGATTCGACTTGATGATAGATCAACTTAAACGTCTTTTTGACCGGAAGACTTACGCGGTTGTACCTTATGAAGCCGCGCAGCAGCATGCAAACTCTGCCGACATGGTCGCGGCACTGAACGCCGATCCTTACTTGATGGTAGCCGACGCGGGACTGCGGTTGATCTCCGTCTTTGACGATTTGCATTACGATCGTGCAGATCTTGATATCTTGTCCGCCCCGATGCGAAGACGCGCATTGAAAAAACTCGCCCCTTTCGAATATTTTCAGCGATCCGGTTCGGTGATTGAGAACCGCGCTGCTGACATACGCATTCATATGCCGAAATTCCGTGCGCTTGGTGCATCGCCGTTTGACGCGCTGCGAGAAACATCCATGCGGCCACAAGATTATGCTCTGCTGACCCCAACGCAAGCCGCGGCGCAAATGATTGCGGCCTATGAGGTCGATACCGCGAAAGAGCGTTTGGCAGCATTGGTCGTAAAACACCCGGCAAATTTGTTGCGTCTGTTTGACTTTCTGGAACCTACCCCTTCAAAAGCATCGGTCCGCGAGATGTTGGGCGAACTGCTCTTTCTGCAACGCGCTGCAGTGGCCGAGGAACCGCTGAAGAGCCGACGGGCATTGCGTTAGCATGTCAGGGAACATCAATAGTGGAATCGAAGCGCTCAACAATCATGCTTGAATTAAATTCGATCTAAGGGCTTTCAGAACAACCGACATCGATTCTGGAGCGTTAGATGAGGGCAAAGTCCGCGACTCAGACATCAAAGTCTCAAATTTCTTCGTGCTGTGAACGAATGGCCGCTTTTCTCTCTGCGACGCAGATGATGTCTTAGGTCGGTGATATTGCTGCACCTGCGAGGGTTCAGACCTGAGCACTTCCAGTATGGGCTCAGTGCAGACCTTCGCTGCACTTAACGCGAACGTCAGCTTTGCGGGCAGAACGAATGTCTTTTCTTTCCTAATAGGCGTTGGATAGTTATGATCCTCGCATGTCAAAGCGGGACAAACTCAAGCGTAACCGTATGAAACGGTATGAAGATTTAGCATTGCGTCGAAACTACGTTGAACCGATGCAATACTTGTTTGGGCAGCTGAAAGGCGCGGTTGATAAGGGCAATCATGACAAGGCTATCAAGATTGCGCTGTTTCTCATTCCATTTGGGCATGCCAAAGCCTTGCCGCGGAAACAGGATGGTGATGAGGTGGGTACCGACCGCCTCACAGTTAACTTCACGGTGGACTAATTCGATCTAGGACATCCGTTGTTGTCGATTCTATAAGATCAAGTAACTCATACGCCACAAATAGTATGGGGGACTATATGGGGGTCTAACAAGGACTGCTACAACACAACCCACTGATATTAATAAACTTAAAGGATTATTGTGGTGCCCAAGGAGAGACTCGAACTCTCACGCCCGTGAAGGCGGGGGATTTTGAATCCTGCGTTAATAACCGATTTTATTTATTTTTTACCACTCGCGTCACTGAACCGGTCCCATTACGGCAGATAATATCCTCATTCACCCCATCCCGTATGGCCCGCCGGGTTGCAGGTCGCCCATGATGCCCCACACATCGTGGCAGGCGTCCAAGAGGGCTGTGTCGCTTGAGGGTATGCTGTCCTTGAAGTTCGGGTAGTTCATGGTGTCGGCGAGATTGTGCATCGTCGTTGCGAGGTGGTTGCGTGGGATGAACGTCCGGAAGCGATAGTCGCCGCCCGGCGTTTCGATAACGTGGCCGTCCATGCCGTACGGTCGCAGTAGGTCTGCGTCCTGAGCGCGGCGGAACCGCAGGCAGACGCGAGAGCCCATGTACGGCCCGCTGATGTTGCCGCGCTCATCCTTGGCGACGGCAGAGAAAAAGCCCGAACCCTCGGGCGTCGAGAATGCTACCCACATATGCAGGTCCTCCTAATTTTTTGGAAAAGGGCACATTCTTTATCAAATACAATAAGGGGTCGTCAACTCGAGGGGGCTTACGTGCGCGGGCGCATGGCCTGTAGGCACAAACCCAAACCTCTAAACCCGGCAGTAGCTACGTGATGGTTGGAGACTATTCGTCATCATCCAGTTTTGACTCAATCACCTTCTGTTGAGCCAATCTCTCTGGAAGGCGGTCGCTGATGTCTTTGAGCCGCTGTGTTGGATTGACGCTCATGCCGACTGTTCCGCTGTGGGTATGGGTGATGCTAACGCCATCAGCGCGTCCAAATGCTCGGTCCTGAGCTAAGGCCAGCAAGGCGATTTGTTCTTTGCCAGAGAGTTTTCCCGATACAAATTCGCCGTTCCCATCTATGCGATTGAAGAGTTCGTCCATCGACAAAAGATCGTTCATGCGTTTCACAGCGATCTCGCCGTTCGACTGGATCAACTTTCTTGTCTCGGGATCCAGTTTAGGTCGTCCGCCGGGATTACCAGAATGACCGGGCTTGAAGAGAGGTGTTGGCACAGTGGACTCCTCTGTTCTCAGAAAGTGAAGGCGCCAAGTGATAAGTATCTATTTTTATAGCATAATGGATGCCAAATTGCGATCATTTGCGCACTCTATAGACGCACCAGGTAAGGTCGTATAGGTGCCCGCATTTATGTGTCTCTCTCTCAAATCTCCTAGGGATGCTGTACAAATGCATTCAAGATTAGCGTAGCCGTGGCTTCCGGCATCGTGGGCTGAACTGTTGTTCGCCACCTATTTATCCGAGAGGCTGAGGTAAGTGAGGCAGACTGATGTGTAACCTCTATTCGAATACGACCCCGGCAGATGCGATGCGGCAGCTATTCGACGTCGCTGTAGAAAAAGACAGGCTCGGAAATGCGGAACCGCTTCCAGCAATCTACCCAATGCACATGGCGCCCATCGTCAGGAAAGACGAAGACGGGGCGCGTGAACTCGTGTCTCTGTTCTGGGGGTTTCGAACGACCAAGAAATCAAAAAAGACTGGCGCCATCCTGCAACCTCATGCCTGGAACAATGCGCGGGACGACAAGGTCCTGAAGAGCGGGCTGTGGAAGAACAGCTTCGAAGAGCGCCGTTGTCTCGTACCTGCAAGTTCGTTCTGCGAGGTGCAAGGGCGCAATCCAGCCACATACCACTGGTTCGCGCTCAAGGGCTCCGAGGCTCGCCCACCATTTGCGTTTGCCGGGATGTGGCAAGTATCGCAATACGAAGGCAAAGAAGGCCCAGAAGAGGTTCCTGCGTATACTGTGATAACCACCTCGGCGAATGACATTGTGCGTCCGATACATCCGCAAAGAATGCCAGTCATACTCAGTTCTAGTGACTATGAGGCCTAGTTGGATGGCAGCGCAGCGCAGGCCTTTGAACTGCTAAAGCCCTATGCCTCAGATGAGATGGAAATCGTCAGATCGGGCGTAGGAGAAAAGTCTGATACTAGTCTTTGAACGGCACGGTGTTTGAGAGAGTTCCGATCATTGAATGTCCGCTTACCATCTCGCCTTGGACATCCGACGTTTTTTGTCAGATGTCTGCACCGAGCCCTGAGCGGTCGTTTGACAAAATCACTCAGCTAATTGGCAAATTTGGTGCGGTCATCAACAAATTTGGCACAAATTCTAAAGTGAAGCCTACCGCGCCGGAAACAATTCGTGGGCTATGGGGATGTCATAGTGGCTCATCAGAATGACACCAGTGCTTTCAGCAAGCTCCTTCGCGCTTTTTGTGAAGCCAGCATTCGTGAGTACAGCTGCTCTCTTAAGGCCGTAAAAATTCGCTCCGGCATGGGCTTCTTGAACGGCCTTATTGCCAACGGGTGAGTTATACAATTTGGTTTGAATGCCCGCCGAAACGCCATTTCTCTTGACTATGATATCCAGCCCCTGATCGCCACCAGACTGAGTGACATTTGCTTCCCAGCCAAATTTTCGAAATACGTCTGCAACCCAGAACTCAAAGTCTATGCCGTCCGTTGGCAAATCTTCAAAATCGACACCCTGAGACTTTTGACGAATTCTCTTATCTCGCAAGTGTCTTCTCGTAAATTCAATGGCTTCCGTTTCAATTTGCTCCCAGTCGAATGAAAGCGGCACGCTATCCAAGAACTCGACAATCTTCTTTTCCTGATCGTCGGAAAGTACTTTACCATAGTCATTTTTTACGATTGCGGTTCTCAGGTTGCGTTCCAGAGTAGCAGCGTGCCTGTCAATTAATGCAGGAAGTTCATCTTTCATCTGGGCACGGGCTTTAGTTTGATGCCGACCCAATATAGCTTGTTCCTGTCCTGATATAATGATGACCACGACACCATAGGCAATTCCCGCTAGCACATAGAGCAAAAAAATAAGCAAAAAGGCGTCCCGAATACTGCCAGTCTTAATAATTGCCCACGGCATGCCAACAAGGATAGTAAACCACACAAGGCAGCCTGCCAGAATATTTCCTTCGTGTTTCTTTGCCATCTAAACGATCCGCCAGAGTTAAGGCTGAGGTTCATAGATGCAAAAAATACTTGTTTGTAATGAGAAAAGAGTGAGAAAAATTTGCGGCGACAATTTTCTATTGTTCGAACACAAACAGTTTGCGCTGAGTTTGCAGGAACGGCGGCTTCGTCCGCATATCGGACGCTCCTGCCAAGTAGAGCGAATGACCGCTCTGAGCCCAATGCGGACAGGCAAACCTACCATTTACTTGGTTTTCCGAGCCGCACTTTGTCTCGAGATGTTGAGCACCTCGACTTGAACGAATTCGATGCTGATGTAATGGTTTCGCGATCCATAGGCTCGTAAGCCCGATGACAGGAGAGGATACGTTTCATGGAGCGTCGGCTCGCAGCTGTAATGGCTGCCGACATTGTTGGCTACAGCCGCATGATGGGGGCTGATGAGGACGGTACCTTGGGTATTTTGCGCGAGCTAAAGAGCGGTATCATCGAACCGGCGATCGTAGCGAACTCGGGACGCTTGGTGAAGTATATGGGAGACGGCTTCATCGCCGAGTTCACCAGCGCGACTGCGACGTTGGATTGTGCGCGGAAAATCCAAGCGGAAACGGCTGAGCGGAATACTGATCTTCCAGAGGAGAAGCGCATTCGTTTGCGGATCGGCGTCAATCAAGGGGAGATCATCATCGAAGATGGTGACGTTTATGGTGACACCGTGAACATCGCGGCTCGTTTAGAAGGGCTGTCGCCACCTGAAGGCATAGCCGTTTCTGAGAAGGTTCATGCTGAAGTAAATTCCCGCTCTAAAACGTTGTTTGAAGATCTGGGCCCACAGGAATTCAAGAACATTCTCCGGCCTGTTCGTGTCTATTGCGCTCATCTCATAGACGATCAGGAAATGGGTTCAATCGAAGTTGGGCGGACAACTCATGTCAACGAACTTGCGCGGCCGAGCATTGCGGTCATGCCGTTTCGAAACATGTCTGGCACCGACGAAACAGATTACCTGGCAGATGGTGTCACCGAGGAAGTCGTTGCATCACTCACGCGGTTTACGTCGCTATCTGTCAAAGGGCGGAATGCAACCTCCGGCTTTCTCGACGCCAAAATGGATTTGCAAGATATCGGCCGGGATCTAGGAGTTCGCTATGTGCTAGAAGGTAGCGTGCGTACAGCAGGTGCTCGGGTACGGATTTCAGTGCAACTTATGGATGCTGCAGCGGGCACACACATTTGGGCTGATCGGTACGATCGGATTCTCGATGATATTTTCGATCTGCAGGACGAGATTTCGCAGACCATCGCCGCCCGAATACAGCCCGAACTAGAACATGTCGAACGTGAGCGCTCAAAGCGAAAACCGGTCAATGATTTGGGCGCTTGGGACTTATATCATCGCGGGATGTGGCGTCTTTATCAGTTCACTCCAAAAGACGCTGCAATCGCACGTGAATGCTTCAGGAACGCGATAGCCGCTGACCCCGAATTCGCGGCCGCACATGCGGGTCTAGCTTATCAGCTTTGCTACGATGCTTGGAACTTGAACGCCCGGGACGTTGAAGAAACGATTTCTGAAGCCGAACGGTATGCGCGACGTGCCATCACGTTGGACGACAGGGACGTCCGAGCACGATTCACTTTCGGCCGGGTCTTGCAGTTAAAACGCGATTACCCCGGCGCGATCCGAGAGTTCACAACTGGAATCGGACTTAGTCCTGCATTTGCACAGATGTATCATGGACTTGGCTTTGCACTTGTATTCAGCGGCGACGCGACGGCCGCGCTTCCCTGCTTTGATACTGCAATTCGATTGTCACCGCAGGATCCACAGCTCACCTCATTCTTCTTTGCACGCGCCTTTGCTCAACTGAGTTTGAAAGACTACACTTCCGCGGTCTTGTCCGCGGAAGCGGCGCTTGCTCAACCGAACGCGATGATATGGGCCAGTCTCTATAGGACATCTGCTCTAGGTCATTTAGGCGACCCAAAGGCCAAGGAGGCTGTGGATCAGCTCAAAACGGATGCGCCTAACCTCACTCAAGATGATTTTCGAAACACTCTGTTTTTTGCTCAGTGCGATGAGTACATCGACCATTTGATCGAGGGATTACGTTTGGCGGGCTTGACGAAATCGTAACGCCTTCCCGCGGTCAGGTGACCGGGTCGTGCTCTAAGCGGTCGAACGGCTGCTCCGTCCGCAAGGCAGACGTTGGCGTTTTGCAACGTTGGGTCTGCTATCCGTCCATTAGGGGACATCTGACCAAATCACTCAGATGACCGAGTCGAGCCCAAAGCAGACATGCGAAAAAACTCAGCGACCGCCTGCTGTCAGCCCGCTCCGGTTTTTTTTATTATTGAACCTGAGTGGCGTGAAAATGGAGCTGTTCGTTGCCCGTCATTTTTTGTCATGACGCATCTACCTTGGTGGTCCTAGTGCGCGGGATTTGGAAAAGTCTGCTCTTACGGGGTAAGTTAGTGGTTTAGTCCTCTCGACCGAAGAGAGGCCAATGAGAGGTCAATTATAATGAACGCCGCCCCAGAAGACGCCGCCCCACCTTCAGGGCCACCATGGATAGTTCCGGAAATTCAACAAAAGATCGCTTGGAGGGACGGTGATGTGGTGATTTCTGTTCCAATTAAAAGCGGGACAACCTGGACAATGAACATCGTTCATCAGTTATTAACGGGCGGGACTGATGATTTTCGAGACGTCTACGAAGAGGTGCCTTGGATTGAATTTTTGGCCTTCCCCGGGCAGCCCCAGGAAGTCGTGGTTGAACGGGTAACAGCCATGCCAACCAACACGCGCCGCGCTTTCAAGACGCATTCGCCGCCACCTGCGGTGCCGTTTCAGAGCGTCGGGTCGGGCACCGACGTCAAATATGTCGTAATCATGCGAAATCCGGAGGAGGCCCTCGTTTCATTCAGGCCATTCCTGAACAAGCACTCGGACGCATGGTATGAACTCTGGGGCGTGCCAAGAGAAGCCCTTTGTCGACCCGACTTTCCATCCTTCTATTCTGATGTGATTGACGCCAACGGTATGCAAGGCGCGATCTTTGGCTTTCTCGCCGCGTGGTGGCCGCTCCGGAATGAGGCAAATGTTTTGTTCCTGCATTTTACTGACATGAAGAGCGACCACCACGGATCAATTCGAAAAATTGCCGAATTCATTGGTGAAGAGCTGAGCGAAGCACAATGGGCTAATGTACTGGAATTTACATCCTTCCCATGGATGAAAGCGAATGAGGAAAAGTTTGAAGGGCGTACGGCCTCAGAGATCCCAATTCTAAATTCCGGAGCCATGATCCGCAAGGGCGCTGTCGGCGAGGCAAGAATGGATGGAATGACGGACGAAATTTCCCGGCACCTGCGCGAGGTCGGTAGCCGGATTTGCCCGGACCCCGCCGCCATCAAATGGGTTTACGAGGGAGGTAGTTTAACCGATTAAGTAGCAAATGTGCGGCAAAGGGCCGAAAGTAACGGCGAAGATTAGCGCCAGAAGCTCCAGTTTGCTCTACTGAAGAAATAGCCACTGATACCGATAGGCCTGGGTTGCCAACGGTTCTTCCCAGTAGTTCAAAGTCAAGCAGTCGCGGCCTCCAAAGCAGTATCCATCAGCGCCTTGATTTGTGATCTACCCGTCTGGGCGACTATGCGGCCCAGTTCCTGATCCCCTTTCAGCACGACAAGTGTCGAACGGCGCGGAATCTTCATGCGTTTGACCAGCTCCGATTTTCCATAGTCGTCCCAATCAACGTCGATAAACGTAATATTGGCCTCGTAATCGGAGTTTTCCGATTTCAGCGTATTGATGACCCGCTCTTGCGCAGCGCAAGTACTGCACCAGCTGGCCTTGAAATCCAGAAACACAGTATCTCCGGTTTTCAGGTGTTTTTCCAATAGTCCAGCTTCGTATTCCAGCGGGGCTGCCTTGCCGGCAAACGGCAAAGACGCTGCACCGACGGTCAAGACGAGAAAGTGACGGCGATCCATGAGTGGGCTCCTTTGATCGTTGTTACAAAGAGACTGAGAGATCGATCAACCATGCAGGCAGAACACCGATCAGCCAGGCCTCGATCATGTGGTGAAGGTTAAACAATAATGCCAGGCCTACGGTGACAAAGGCCACTCCAAGGATAGGCCTGCTGCTGTGCGCAAGCGCGCGAAGTTGTGTATTGTAGCGCCCGAAGGCGCCGCGAGTGCCATAGGCAAGCCCAAGGATCAGCGTCGAGACGCCTGCGGCGAAGAACACCATGATAGCAGTGGCGCGCAGAAGTCCCTCGCCCTGTGACGCAAGCGAGATTGCTCCGCCCAGTGTCGGACCGATGCAAGGGCTCCAGACAGCGCCTAGCAGCAGCCCACCAAGGAATTGCCCACGCAGACCGCTGCGGTCGAGCGATTCGATTTGCGCATCAGCTTGTGAGGAAAGTCCAACCGTTGCTCCAGCCAGAACCGCCCCGGCCTGCGGAACTAAGAGCGCCAAACCGAACAGCACCATCAGTCCGGCCCCGACCTTAGAAATCGTGTCGATGTCGATCCCTAGCACCTGTCCAAATGCGGTGATACCGACGCCCAAACTCACAAACGACAAACTCAACCCCGCGGACAGGGCGACGGGCCCAAAGCTACTCGACTGAAACGCGGTGGCGATCACAATAGGCAACACCGGCACGACGCAGGGGTTGATTAGGGTCAGCAGACCCGCACCATATGCAAATACCAATTCCATAGAATTCACTTAAGGCTTACTCTGATGCTCTGTCATCAGACGATCCAGTGACTTGGCTTCACATGGTCGTGGGGTTTATGACAACAGCGTCGCGTTAACATCCTGCCATTCCCTCGGCGTCAGCGCTAGAAACCCAGTTCCTAGTCCGACGGGATTTTAAACTAACTATGGGAAACGCTAAATACGGCTAGTTGTTTCTCGTAACCTTTGAATCTGCGGCGACCGAGTGAAACCAAAGAAAAATTTCCACGCGCGGTCTCCGCCAATACGGGATCAATGAGGATCTGATCATTGTCAGCAGATGAACACAGTCTCGAAGCCAAATTCACGACGTTACCAATGGCAGTGTATTCGACGCGACCTTCATACCCAATTCGACCGACCGTTGCCTCGCCGATCGCAAGTCCAACTCCGAACCCGAGTTCGTAACCTCGGGAACGCCACTGGGTGACGAGCTTTTGAATTTCCGTCTGCATTTCAATTGCCATGTCCACTGCACGTATTGCTGGCTCTGCACACCGTACCGGCGCATTTACAAGAATCATCAGCCCGTCTCCTGAAAAGTTCGTCAACGTGGCCTCATAGCGCGTGATGATGGAACCGAGTGCCTCATGGTAGTCAGATAACACCTGCATTATCTCGTCGGGTTCGGATCCGGCGGAGAATGCGGTAAAGCCGCGAAGGTCGCAAAAGACCACGACAACTTCCGCACGCTGCCCCGCTAGCACGCTTTCGTCCCCTGACTTTTCAACTAACTCGGCGACTTGCGGTGCCAGGAATCGCTTTAGTCTAGAGATCCTTTCTGATCGCTCTTGAGATACAGCGAGACCTCGGGCCATTAGGTTGAACCGGTTCGCAAGCAGTTCGAGTTCATCGCCCGTGGCGATTTCGATCCGGTAGTCAAAGTCGCCTGCGCCGATGTGGTCCGCGCCTTTTTCTAGTTCACCAATGGGACCAGCCATGCGCCGAGCGAGCCAAAAGGCAAGCAATGCAGAGAACGCGGCGGCCGCGAGCATCAGCCCTGCTGTACGCCAAAGGGCGGAATAGATTGGAGCAAAGGCTTCGGACAGCGGTTGCTCGACAAAAACTGCCCATCCCGTTCCTGAGACGGCCGACATCGCAATTACGACATTTCCATTGGAAATGTTTTTGGCGACGACCGCTTCACCTTCAGCCTCATCAATTGCCCTTCGCAAATCGCGCATAGCTATCAAGGTCTCATCATCAGTGCCACGTAGCACCCGACTGATGTCTGGATGTGCGAAAAGCTTATTGGTTTCATCCAAAATAAAAGCTTGGCCGTTTTCTCCCACTTTAATTGCCGATATCACATCCCAGATGAGTTTCAGATTGATCTCGGCGACCACGATGCCTGCGGCCTTGCGATTGCCAGACAGGCCAATTGTCATATGCGGCTCTGAACCTTGGTAATAGATGACCGGGCCGTACCATAACTGTGTGGATCGCGCTCCAGACACCGCTGGATCACGGGAACGATCAATTCCGCTCGCGATCCTGTTCAGGTCGATCCGTGACAAAAAGAGCTGTTCGACCCCGTCGCCATCTACCAGCGTAATGCTGATAACAGCCGGAACCTGGCGAAGAACTCCCAAAGCGTCGAATCTGTGTTGATCCCGAGTATCCGCTGACCAGTTTAGCCGAACGGTCCAACTGAGTTGGTTTTTGATAGTGTCGAGAAAAGTCTCAATCCGTGAGGCTGCTGAATTCGCCTCCGACCGCAAAAGAGAGTTGAGCAAGGCGCGTTGATCGCGATAGCCAAACCATGCGTCGCTTAGGCCAGTGGTCAGAAGCGGAACGCTCACGACAATAAACAAAACCAGGAAATATTTTCGGAACAAAGACCGACGTGGTTTTCCCCTTGCACCTTTCACGACTACGCGGCACCAATCGTAACAATTGGCTTGCAGTCGCGTTTCATTCGATCACCTCGTCCGCCAACAGTAACAAACCTTGCGGCACTTCCACACCAAGGGCCTCTGCCGTTTTCATGTTGATCGACAGGCTGAAAGTAGTTGGTTGCTCAATTGGCAAGTCGCCCGGATTTGCACCACTCAAGATTTGGTCCACGTAGAAGGCGAGCCGATGGATCATCGTGTAATAATCCGAAGAATAGGCCATCAAAAAGCCAGCTGGCGTGAACCAGCCACCCCAACCCATCGACGGCAAACCGTGATCCAGAGAGAGTTCGGCAATCTTTGTAACTTGATTAGCGAGCATCAAGTCGGGCAGCACGAAGACGGCCTGAGCGCCGTCGGCTTTCATCCGCAAGAACGCTTCTACTATATCGTCAGGTTCACGAACCTGGTATACTGTTGCGGTAATACCTAGCCGGGAAGCGGCCCGTTTGGCATCCTCTTCAAATGGCATGTAAGCCACATTCGGATTGGCGAGGACGCCGACATTTGTCAGTTCTGGAAGCAACTCTGCCAGGAGTTCCAGCCGCTTGGCGGTGAGTTCCGTGGCATAGTAGGTGACGCCCGTGACGTTACCCCCCGGTTTTGCAAGGCTCTGTGCTAGACCCCCGTCCACCGGATCGCCACTAATGATCATCACCATCGGGATTGTCGACGTTTCGGTGCGCACAGCGTGGGCCACCGGCTCCGAGTCTCCGACAATGACATCTAATGGGAGTTTTGCGAGGTCGGCCGCCGCCTCCGATAGTCCGTCATAACTTTTGCCTGCACTACGGCACTCGATCAAAACGGACTCGCCAGGCTTGTATCCAAACTCGCCCAACCCTCGCAAGAAAGGACCGGAACTGTTCGATAGCCACGCTTCTTCACACGCCGACCAGGTTAGTAAACCAATCCGAGGAATTGTTGCTGTGTCAGACTGACCGACTGCGCCGCTGGGCAAAGCCACGATCAGCGCGCTCATCCAATGAAGAAGTTTATGGCTGATTGACCGCATTGATACGAATCCCACGTGCGTCTCCTCCCGCCAGTTGCCGACGTTAAAAACACAGTGTGCTCTTGCGAGGCCGGTCAACCCAGCAATCGAAACAAATTTCTTAGCTTAAGCTAACCGAGACCACTGTCTTTTGAAAGTGAAGTGGTTTCAATCATCCTCGAAGCAGCGCGATAGTTGACCGTCTGGTAAGTCCGCACCACAGCAGACATTTAGTGAAACTCACTGAACGTCGGCACCTAGCCCAAAGTCAGGGGGAACTGCACGTTTCCCGAATTGCTGCATCAATCCCTGAGCGAACGTTCCATGCAGTAAGTGTAAGGTATCCACTCGTCGGGAAAACCTTCAGGATGAGGCCTATTGGTGAAACCGACATTCTCATACATGGCTTTGGCGTGTGTCAGAAATTTAGCGGACGTAAACATAACCATTTGGTAACCGTCTTCAATCATTTGATTGAACATCGCGTCCAGCAGACGGCGACCAACTCCGTGCCCACGGCCAGCTTCGCTAACAAACATGCGATTGAATTCGGCAACAAGGGCGGATTGTTCAGAGTACATAACGCAGCCTACCGGTTGGTCGGCAATGGACGCCACAAAGATGCCGCCTCGCGGCCTTGCGTGCAAGTTTGGCATGTCTTCAAGCACTTTTTTGAAGCGCTCGGGTTCCATGGGATTTCCTTCGACAGGCCAATCTGATGGGTAGTTTTCCCAATGCCATTCCAGCCATTCACGGCAGAGATCGCGAGCTTCCTCATAGCCAAGGTCGTCAGATAGTAGTTTTATCGAGATCGCCATTTTTCTTAAGCCACGCAAATTCACCCCCAGACAAAGTCCGTTCTCTAGGCAGTTAAGTCAATTATGAGCTTCACCAGTTACTCGAACGTCTCTCACGAATGACAGCTTTGTCCGCAAAGTAGACGTTCAATCAAGTTGCAACGAAAGTCTGCTTCGAGCCCAAAGCGGACATCAAATATTAGGCTGGTTGCCCTACTCAGACTCTAAAAGACGTTCATTTCGACTTCATTTCAGTTGATCGGCAGCATTGCCCCTTCCTTGTTCCAGAACCATATCTCCCAATTTTTACTGATTTCGGCTACCATGTACCTTTAGAGAGCCAACAAAGACCAATGCCCTGGCCAGCCAAAGGAGGAATGCGACATGAAGAGTAACTTCTTACTAGGAGCAGCAATCGCGACCTCTTTCGCCGCTAGTGTAGCCTTTGCAGAAGGTCCAATTGCGCTCACCCTTGTGTCCTGGGGAGGCGCCTACCAGATGAGCCAGCAGAAGGCCTATGCCGAGCCCTACGTGGCGCTAAATCCCAATGTCAGTTTCGTCTGGGACGAAAGCTCTGCCTCGGCGGTTGCCAAGCTTCGCGCCATGGCGGAAGCGGGCAACACCACTTGGGACCTTGTTGATGTGGTTGCATCCGACGCGATCCGTCTCTGCGACGAAGGACTAGCGACTAAGATCGTCCACGATGAAATGCTTCCGCCTGCCCCAGACGGCACACCAGCATCCGAGGATTTCGGAAGTCTGCTTGTGTCAGACTGCTTCATCCCACAAGTCGTTTACTCTACCGCATTCGGCTACCGAACTGACGTGGCTGATTGGAATGGGGCGGAACCAGACGATGTCTGCGATTTTTTCGACCTTGAGGCCTTTCCTGGAAAGCGAACTCTTGAGAGGCGTCCCATTAACAATCTTGAATGGGCACTCTTGTGCTCCGGAGTTCCGAAGGACGAAGTCTACGAGATCCTAGAGACGGAAGAAGGACAGGACCGGGCGTTCGCAAAGCTCGATGAGATCAAAGACCAGGTCGTGTGGTGGACAGCAGGAGCTGAGCCGCCGCAACTTTTGGCCGATGCCGAAGTGGTCTTTGGGTCGGGTTATAACGGGCGGCTTTTTTCAGTAATCGAGGAGCAAGGCCAACCAATTGCGATGCTTTGGGACGCGCAGGTCTTCGACCTCGATGGCTGGATCATACCAGCCAACTTGTCGGAAGAACGGATACAATACGCCTTGGACTTCGTTGGCTTTGCGACAGATACGCAACGCCTTGCCGATCAAGCAAAATATATCCCCTATGGCCCAGCGCGGAAATCCTCTGCGCCACTGGTCGGTAAACATGCTGAGCTAGGCATAGAAATGGCTCAGCACATGCCGACAGATCCGCGGAACAGAGAGAATACCCTCATTTACAATTACGAATGGTGGGCGGACTACCGAGATGATCTTGATGCAAGATTTCAATCCTGGCTGTCACAGTAAACGAAAGCTGACAAAGTCAGCCCTCCAACTTTCTCGTCCGGTAGGAGGAGGAACTCATCAGCGATAAAGTGCTCCCAGATCAAGAACCTGAGGTAACATCGAATGAATACAGGCCGCAATATTGGCAACTGACGTGGTTGGGTTCGCAGCTTTGGTTTACAAAGACGAAGGCGGCACTTTGGAGCAGATGGAGCATCTGCGCCGGGAAGTCATCGCGATGCTAGTTCAAGCCAAGCAAGGGTGGCTTTTTAATCTTTGCGCGACGGATTTCTAGCGGAGTTTGCCTCGCTTAATCCTCGGTGAAGAGCCCCAACATATCTGCGATGACAGCTTCGTCCGCAGAGCAGTCACTTATGCCTTGTGCAACGAATGTCGGCACCGAGCCCAAGGCAGTCACTTCAAAAAGGGACGAACTACTTTTGCACCGCCGCAGCGTGACCGCCTTGAAGCCGAACCACCAATATCCTTGAACGTTTGGCTACGGTGAAAGCCATCCGTTCAGCTCACAGTGCGAACATTTTGGCCTGTTAGTTGGATATCGCAATAAATGTGCGCTGATTAACTATTTCGAATGGCAATAAAATGGAGCGCTCATATACCGAATTTGGATACTGAGACATCCACAGAGCGCCGATTATGACCCCATTTATTGCAGAAAATGCGGCGATACCGGTAGATGTCGCGAAATTGCGTTGAAATCCAAGAAAACAACCCAGTGTGCCTAGGAAGCCAAGAATCACGACGAACTTTATTGCAGCAGGCAAAGGTCGAAAGTTGTCGAACGAACGCTGCCCCCTTGCTTTCTTAACTTCTCTCAATTCCTCGAAAAGGAATCCTGCAGAGGGATCATCAGCGTTAATGGCGACAACGTTTCGCAGTGCAGCTTCGAACTTTTGTAAAGCAATCGACGCCTTTGCACTTACAGTTTCGCCTCCAAGAAATGGAATTTCCACCGAGATGACTTCTTCTAAGTATGTTGTCAGATGTTTGCGTGCTTGATGCGCTTCTAACCCATCAATTTCTAACAAAATCAAAAACATCCTCTCGATTGCAAGCGCCTCAGATTCTGTTGTTTTAGAAAACTCAAGCTGTTCTGCGGCGATCGTACTAAACGCTAAAGAAGCAACTAGAGCATGTAAGGTCCCTATACGAAATCCGGCCGTAGATAAAAAATCCCGCAGTTCGCCTGAAATTGGTTCTGTGTATATCGAACGAACTAAATAATGGCCTCCGCCAAAAACGAGAGCAAATGCTACCGGCCAGATCCAAAGATACTCAGCGGCCACCGGGTACCACCTTTTCCACTGCGAGATAATCAATTCGCGTCGAAACCGAGAATGCAAGCCACACTTCTACACTCAATGATCTCATTTGCTGCCAAGAATCAACGATGAAAGAAGTCTTTGCAATGCCAAGCCGACGCCCGTGCACCGGCGCTCTCCAAGCGGCGAAGGCTAACGCCATAGCAGTGAGTTCAAGCGTTTGGCAAAGCATTTTCACCATTGATATAAGGTTATTTTGGTTTCAAAGCATTCATTCTTTGGACCAGTGCTTGGGTTTCCGGGCGAAGGTTTTCGATACCTCCATACGGCGTATCAGTGGCCTGTTCGCGGTCGGGGTATTGCACCTTCATTCCCAGATGTCGCTTAATCATGTTTACGAACGGAACACCAAATCCAACGCCATAGTAAATAGCGTCTAGCGGTCGATCTTCTCGTGGGTTTTTATACAGATCGAAAATTGGTGCCGCGATGGGATTTGAGCCGGGTTCTGGAAGATGAAATTTGTATTGTTGTTTTACGATCGATTTAAGAAGTGGTCCTTCGTACACGAAAACATAATCGCGCCGTCCGTGCGTTTCGCCCAATAACATCATTGCGGATTGATCCAACCCGTCTACGAGACGATCTCGCGGAATGTACTCGTCCGCCCCAGCAAAGCGCGCCAAGGTCGTGTAGAAATCTGTGATATGAATAATGTCCTGAACACGGACGCCGGCCTTGATACCGGCCGGCCAGCGAATGAAGGAGTTTGTCCGCACACCCCCTTCGAGGTGATCAGTCTTGCCGCCACGGTAAATTCTGTCGGATTGCCCGCTCTTATCGGCATATTGCATGAACGGGCCATTGTCTCCGGTGACTACGACAATCGTATTATCTGAAATTCCTAGCTCGTCCATCTTGTCCAAGATTTCACCGATCCAACCATCGACCATATGAATGGATTCCGCCATCGGTCCACCGTTCAGCGTCTGAGCCTGTTCAATGTCGCTGCGAGTTAAGGAAATCGGCTTTTGTGGCCACCATTGTAGGAAGAAAGGCACATCACCACCGGCGAGGCGTTCGAGTTCGCGCAGAGCGCTGTCCTTATAACCTTCTTCCATCCGGTTGTAATGGTCTTGCGTGAAAACCTCTCCCTCTCTAAAATTCACCTCTTTAAGAGGCCCTCCTTTCGAGCCAACGACCCCATATACCATGGCATTTGGGTTAGTGCGGAACGTTCGGTCCAGTTCAAATGTATCTGCCCGAAGTTTACGAGACTGACCCATTGTCATCCCTTCGGTCTCTGCTGTTTCATTCATAACAGCCATCTGTCCCTGCTGGTGGATCGGGAACTCCGCGTAGTCGAAACCCTGATTGATTGGGAACGACTCCTCAATGTCACCTAGATGCCACTTTGCTAGATGGACAGTTTCATAACCTGCCTGACTTAATACTTCAGCGAGCGTGACCTCCCAGGCAGACAATCCATCACCGGCTACGACTGCTTTTGCTTCCGTTGTTCCGGTACGAACCGCATAGCGCCCAGTCATCATGGCAACGCGAGTGGGTGTGCAGGACGCCTCAGTATACATCCTCATCAGCGACATGCCTTCGTTCGCCAGTTGTGAAATTCGTGGTGTAGAATAGCCGCGAACCACATCCATATCCGGCATTCCGATTTCACCGAAGCCAACATCGTCTAGCAAGATGTTAATAATATTCGGCGGCTTACCACCATTTGACTCGCGGATTTTAGCTAGACGCTCCGTTATAGCCGCATCCTCTTCCGCCCAACGCTCGCCGTGTTGCCCTAGCAAGATCATGTGCTCTGCGTCATGTATAATTGGACTGTCTTGAGCGAACGTGGCAGTCGCAAAAACCGCAAAACAAGTTGTCCCCAGTATTGCGAGAATGCGATCGTATTTCATATTTTCTCCGACAATGATTGATTTAGTTGAGGCGGTTAAAACAAGATTAACAGCACAGATTACTCTGTCTACAATGATTGCCACGCTGAATCATTCGATTTGCTAAAGGCCGTGCGCTGCGCCTTATGTAACGCTGATGAACGTCTCGTTTTTCCGTATTTCGCTAAAGTAGGTGAAGTTTCTCGCCCGAATGCAAACAAAGTGAGGGCCTTGAAGCATCCAAAACGAACTTGGATGAATCAGACATGGCTGCCCAACTCTAAGCAAAACATCCAATGTTACACCATATAAGAATACTATATGATCGCATTAGGCGAATGCCTTGCAATCAATAAGATAGACGAAGAAACGCTCCGCGATATAAAGGTTCGGGAGTTCAGCATTCTACTAATTTGAGGACCTAACCTTGGTTCAATACAGGTTCTTTATCATCTGTTTCAGCGCATCCAGGGAAGTTGCCGCCCGCTTCGTCTTGTTCGGAATTTTATTCTTGTTCCTTGCATCCTGCTCTGGTCCTAAAAACCTTGTGGGCGTTGAGACGAGCGTCCCAGTCGCCGAAGTACCAGATTTAAGTCAACATCGAATTTTTATTGCGACGTCTAGGATGGCATCGGATGTTCCGGGAGAGCTTTTTTCCGGCCAGCGTAGCCAAAATCTTGGCTTTGCATCAGTAGATGTATTTGTCCCGCCTGGGCATAAGCCGGGTCAAATTGAATTGCCCAAACAATTGCCACCGGATCCCAGACAACACTTTGTAATCGGCCAACCTGAGCGCTTTGTTCAAACATCGCAATTTCAAGATGCGCTTTCGAACTATCTCAATTCTAGGGCAATTGAAGATCGAAAGATTTTGCTCTTCGTACACGGCTACAACACAGATATGTCTTCTGCGATACTTCAGATTTCGCAGTTTGTCGAAGACTCCGGATACGACGGCGTACCGTTACTGTTTTCCTGGGCGTCGAGCGGACAGACTTTGAAGTATGTTTATGATATCAACAGTGTTCTCGCTGCACGAGATCACCTGACGAGCATGTTTTCCGTTCTGCAGTTACCGAGCATTGATAGCTACGATGTCGTTGCTCACTCCATGGGTACTTTGCTCGTTATGGAGGCAGCGCGTCAGGCAGCAATCACTACGGGTTTGAACCCAACGCAAAAAGTAAGAAACGTTGTGCTGGCTGCACCAGATATCGATTGGGATGTTTTTTTGTCTCAAGTAAGAAGCTTTCCGACCGGCAGATACAATATGGTGGTATTGGTTGCATCTGACGATAAGGCGCTCAAAGCCAGCCGCAGAGTAGCCGGAGGCATCAAACGTCTTGGGCAAGTTCCGGCGACAGAATTGGACAGGTTGGGAGTAATTGCGATTGATTTAAGTGAGGTTGATGACGAAAGTACCTATTCGCACGCTAAGTACAAAGATTCACCTGAAGTAGTGAAACTTCTTGGCGACGCCCTTAAGGAAGGGAGCAGCGTCGATAATCGTCCGAATTTGACCGTTGGACAAACCATTGGCGTCGGCGTTGACGGCGCCATCAAAATATTGACAGGCGGCCAAAACTAAAACTCACTATACCTGAATTAAAATTTGAAACTGCACCGGAGCGCATAATGCTGTGTAAAGAACTATTGTTGGCAAAAATGGCGTCCTTGGCGGCGATGACAGTTTGCATTCAGTTTCAATTCGCTGCACCCGCTTTTGCTCAAGCCTCTCCACCGAAGTGCTCAGAAAATCTTGAAAAAACTGCGTCATTTACCTTTGACGGACAAACTCAGTCGTTTTTTGTCGGATATCGTTGGGGGGAGGGAGTTCTTACACTCAGTAATGGTCAGGAGTTCTCCTTTTCTGCTCGTGGAATAAAGTTTGGGGAAACTGGGGTCAGAACCGGCTATATTACTGGGGATGTTTACGGACTAGATTCTCTGGAAGACTTCATAGGTCACTACCAAGGTGTAGTTGGTGGATTCCTGCCTGGAATTGGGCGGAATGACGTGCAGCTTGTCAATTCCAAGTGTGTGACGATTGTAGCGCGCGTGATAGAGACTGGAGTCAGCTTGTCTCTTGAAGCCGATCAGACATTAACGATTCAGTTTTCTGACAATTGAGCGCCAGGCCTTGTCGGAAGAACTTATCTTGAAGCAGGCGGGGTTTCCCGTGGCTTTGGCGCATGAAAAAATGATCGACATCTGAGTATTTCAAAACCATTCCCGAGTAATTCGTCTAGCCGTGATGCTGTATATTTGTTTTCCTGTTTCGCTTCGAAACGTGGAAGACCTGCTGCACGACCGTAGCACCAAAGTAAGTCACAAGACTGTCCGCTACTTTTGGAGCCGTTGGTGAATAATCCTCCGTAGTGTGAAAATCTACGAAACGCACTCCTTCCGCGGCGAGTTGATCGAATGTCGGTGTCGTCACCGGTCCACCGAACGTAGACGTGCGAGCAAAGCCCAAGTCGTCGACCAGTGCTATCAAAACATTTGGAGCACCTTCGGGGGGCGTCACCGCAAAAAGTTCGGGTGGCTCAGTGTTGCGCACGTCCAGTTCCACAAAGCTCTTCGCGGGTGGGTGCGCAATTGGAAGCACCGACCTGTCAATACTCACATCTGCAAAAGCATTGAATGCTGCCAAGGAAAAGCTGACCAAGGACAACTAAGCGATGCTCAGAAAACCTGAACCACTTTGAAAAGACGCCATCGTTTAACTAGCACCCGCTAAAACACTACTAATCAAAAGCGGTATGTCGCACCGATGACTGGCCCAGACTGACTGAATGTAAAGTCGTTGCCGTTGATCTCGTGGTCGAACGTGATGTAACGGTATCCGCCTCTAATCATCCATCTGTCGTTTATTGAGTAATCCGCGGTCAGCAATACCTGCCAGGTCTCGCTGTCGCTGCTGAAGCCGCCATAGTCCAGAAACGCAGTGCCGGTCCACCTATCTGATAGTTCAAATCGAGCGCGGGCTCCGATAACGGGGTCTGTCCAGTCCGCGTCTACAGTGGTTGTACGCCCTGGCAGAGCTCCGGGTGAAAGCGTGAACTGGGTTTCTGTACTAAACCACCTGAAACCTCCGGCAATGTCTACCTGTACCGTCGGATCTTCATAGACACGGTAACCCAAGTAACCGCTCAGAAACTGTGTCTTGAGTGACGTGTCTAATCCAGAGAAGGCAGGGCCCGGAGTGTCGTCTCCGAACGAAATGTCGGTATAGTTGTAGTCAGCTAGCAAGCTCCATCGACCGTTGCTGGCCGCGATTGTACCCATAAAAGCAAAATCTAGGTTGCTGAGCGCGTCTGAAAAACTAAGCGTGGCGTCAATGTTGCCTTGTGAAGTATCTAGTGATGTTTCTGTTTCAGGCATGAACAGATAAAGCGTGGCCTCGAAGTTCCAGTCGTTAGAATGTGCTGCCACAGGTACCGCTAATAGCGCTAAACTTAAGAACGTGGTTGTCCGTGTAGGTAAAACGTACATAATTCCCTCCCGTCAAATGCCGACAGCAAAAACCTTCGGAACGCAAAGGCCCGAATTTGCATTCCAGCATTCTGGTGTGAATGAGAGCTATGGCGTTGATCTGAGTCAATAGGGTCCACTGACTGCGCGTCGCCGAAATTTGATACCGTTCAAAATTGCTCGCAACTTAGGTGTCATTATTTGTGGAGAAGTTATTCAAACGCTCAAGCAGTTCTGCTTGGCAACGAATGTCAGATTCGTCCGCAGAGCAGACAATTCGGCTAGCGCTGCGAATGAGTGCTTCGAGCCCAAAAGCAGACCGTTGTCATTCTAGTGCCGCCGCCTCAATACGCGCCAAAACGAATGTTTGCCAAAAGCCTAATGCAATTGAGTGTTACGTGGTAGTTTCGTAAGAAAAGACCTCTAAGTCTTCATCAAAACCGCGCAAAGAATGCGCCCCCAATTTTTGCGGCTCTTCAGATACCAAGTTCACAAAATCGCCCGTTGCTAAAAGCCGCCCCTCCAGTTTTCGCGTCAGGCCCTCTAACCTGCTGACAATCGCGACTGATGTGCCAGTTACCGTAAAATCCAAGCGCTTCTCAGTGCCAACATTGCCGTAGACAGCCGCGCCCGTGTGCAACCCAACGCCAAATTCAGCACGGTCTGATGGATCAAGTTCTTCATTCCTCTGAAACGCTTCGCGCGCCGCGGAAAGGGCTGCTTCGCACATGTCTTCGGGTAGCCTTCGTTGACCATCAAAGGGAAAGATCGCAAGCAACCCATCGCCAACGAACTTGAGAATTTCTCCCCCGTGATCGTGTACCGCCCCACCGACACAATCGAAGAATTGGTTAACGGTTGCGACATATTTTTCCGATGACAAGCGCTGGCTCAAAGCTGTAGAGCCGCGCATATCACTGAACAAGAGAGCACAGTTAATTCTGCTGACATCTCCTCGGGCTATTTGACCGTTAAGTACGGATCGACCGGACGCCTTGCCAAGATAGACCTCCATCAACTCAGCTGCCAAGAACTGCTCCGTCAATACACGCGCTGCACCAAGCAAAGGTAAAGATAGCCGCGACAGACCATCTACCTCACGGTCCGTGAAACCAGTACGACGCTTTGTAGCAAAAGAAACAGATGCGCCCAAAGCCCACTCAATCTCTCCGTCAAAGACAACAGTACGATTGCCGAATGGTGCACTGAATACGACGTAATCGGTGACACCTGCTTCAGCGAGTTTTCGAAATAGCGGAAATTTGTCACGGGTCGCTTGGTCAGTCAGATTTGCTCGCATGAAAGGAAACTGGATTGTTCCGTTCGCAAGTCCGTCCGCCAACTCCCATACTTTCTTGTTAAAGTGTTGTTTCGCGATCTCATTTGCCAATTTCGAATTCTCTCCGAAGGGTGCTTTGTCGAAGAGATCAGCCGTTACTGAGCTGCGTGGAAGAACAGTCCATTCAATACGATGGTTCGAGGCATCCCACGTTGCATCGAGCAATCCGATTACAGGGTGCATCATCAGGCGGCCCAAGGAAACACGCGTGACCGGCACGCCACCATCGATCAGCCTGTTACTTAACTGCTCGACTAGTCCACCAAGATCAGCATCAAAAAAAGCCAGTTTTTGCAGCCAATCTGCAATGCGGTCGAAAACATCCGCCATGACGTACACCTCCGCCACCATCTTGTTACAGCCGGAGGCTCGTGTCATTCGGTTTGTCTTAGAACACTCAATTCACTAACAATGGGATTGCAAATTCTTATGCGCGTTCGCTCGCTATTCAGGCGATCGTCAGCATCGGAGCCCAAATTGAGATTTGCTGCTTTTCGTCACAATGTCCGGTGTTGATTTAAGGCAATTCAAATAGGAAGGGCAATAAAGTGAAATTCAAAAAGTTGTACTCAGACGCCCAAGGCGAAAGCCATTGGAAAGACATCGAAGTTGAACTTGAGGAGCAAACATTCGCACCGCCTGCAAAAGCAATCGAGATTTCAAAGCCCGAGGCGGCTACGCAAACCATGTTTTTGAGGCTTAAGAAAGGTTGGGATCAACCAATTCATCCTACACCTGTCGCTCAAAAGCTCATTTGTCTTTCTGGCGCGGTACGAGTGACCGCGAGCGATGGCGACTACAGGGATATTGGGCCAGGCGACGTTTGGCATATGGAAGACAAGTACGGCAAGGGTCACCATACAGTTGTAACAAGTGACGAAGACTTTCTGTCGGTGATTGTACAATACGAGTAGCCGAGACAGCGCCGGCCTGCATGACAAAGCCACCATTCAATATCGACTTGCTAAGGTCTGCTTAGTCCGCATTGCGGTCGCTCGCGGCAATTCAGCGAATGACCACACCGAGCCCAAAGTGGCCTTAAGAAATACGTCGACTTTGAGGGCACGTGACTGAGAAGAAAAAGACCGGCGCAAACGCGCCGGCCAGTCCAACAGGGAGGTTGCAGAGTTGACCTCTGCATCGCGAAGTCACCACAGAGATTTGGCATCAGTTGGGCCTCATTTTGGATTATTGTGCGGATGTGGCTTCTTTGCCGACACGTCAATCTACTGAACTTCAGATGAATGGCAGCTCTTGGAGACGCGAGAGCGATCAGCCTGCCGTTGTCTGAGGTTGTTTATTCGAAAAAAAAAAAAAAAAAAATCGAAAAAACTTTTAGGAAGGGGTGACGGGCTGTGGGGAGGCCTAGCTCCACTGGCCCCAGCGATCTTTTCAGGTGGGGGGGCATTTTCGGAAATTTCTCTAGTCTGACAAAACCCAGCCCAGAGACCTACCTTTGTCCCCCGGAGAGCCCGTATAGGCGCCGCAATAGTCAACCCACTACCGGTCGCCCAGCGCAGTAGCCAAACGATCCGCGACGACGAGTGCTTAGGTTAATTTCTCACGCTTCATGGACGGCCTTGGGTCGCAGGTCGCGCTTGGGGATGCTCAGAGTGAGAATGGGCCGGTTCATTGGACTGATCCTCCGTGGTCGTAGTGGGTGACGAAGTCGACACCAAGGCCGAGATAGTCCGCCACTGCCCGGCCCACCCCCTCGATGCCGAGGCGGTCGCTGCAGTACTGGCAGGCGGCGCCGACGATGACGTGTTTGGGTTTCCGGCCCGGCAGGACGCGGGCCATCAGGACGGGCAACCGATCCTCGGTCCACGGCGCGCCGCAGGTCATGCAGTCGCGCTCGCCCGTCTCAATGGACCGGAGGTTCTGGACGAGGACCTCCAGACCGTGCGGGTTGAGGCTGAGAACCTCGCCGAGGAGCGGCGTGATCTCGACCGTCGTGACGCCTTTCCTGCGGGCCTTGGATGCGGCCTTTCTGCGCTCGTGCCGGTTCATGCGCGCACCCGTTTCTGGGTGTGTATCGCCTGTAGCGGGGTGTATCGGGCGTGTAATGGGTAGTAATCCTTTATAAACAACAACTTAGACGAGTGTAACGCCGTAACGCCCAAAAACGACAAAAAACTTTCACAGGAAACACTTTCTTTTTTACTCCCTATAAATCCAAAACACACATCCTCTTTTATTTCTATATTACTACCCGTTACCTCGTTACAGTCGTTACAAATAGAATAAGAGTTTAGAAAGTAAGAGAAAAATCGGTGACGGGTTGCCGGGCCAAGCCGGCACACCGCATCACAGGGCCGCGTGAGTGCGCGGCTTTTAGGCGTCATCGTCAGTTTCCTCCCAGATGAGGGGTTGAGCGACACTTTCCTGGAACGCGGCCCTCAGCTTGGGCAGTGCCTCGAAGTTCCTGCCGCGCGTTGGATTTGAAGCTCCGCCTAGGCGCATCGTCTTTGGCTTCGACACTGCGTCGCCGAGCAGGGCATCCACGCTGGCCCAGAATGCTTCATTGCTTGAGGGTTTCTCGTGAACGCGATGGTCATGCACCCACTTCGAATACGCCGCGTGGATGACGGCCACAGGCAGGCGCACAGGCTCATTGGGTGATAGTTCCACGTAAACCCGGTTCAAGTTGGCATCCGTCCGCAGGCCACCCGTGGCCGCGTCCACCGCGTAGTATCCGCTGCTGCTGTGGACATCCGTGAACGTCTGACCGCTGCTCAGGAATGAGTACAGCCAGGCTGCGACGTTGTCGGATGACTTGAACGTGGCCGTCACGGCCGCCTCGGATTTCCACTTTGGCGGCTTGCGAATTTCATCCGCGTCGACCTCCCGGTTCAGCATCATGTGCAGGAAGGCACCGCGGGCTTTTTCGATCGCCCGCCTCAGCCGTTTGAAATACTCCACGTCACCCACAAACTTAGCGGAGCATTCAAACACGACATGCCGCCGGTCTTGCAGGCCAAGGGGCGCAAACCAAACATCGTTCGATGACATTATGACCTTGGTGTAGTTCGGGACTTGGATCCGATCCTTGTACTTCAATTCCATCCCGCGCATTTCATCGGTGATGACGGCCTTGTACGCGCCCGTCTCCTTCTTCTGACCGCCCCACAGCGCCTCATTCATGCTCAACAGCACGTTCAGGCCCAGGTGGCCGGTGAAGCGTCCCGTCAGATCTTCCGTCCTGCTGACGACCATTCCGTGGACACCAAAGATCGGCATGAGCAGGCCGTCAACGACCATGCCCTTGCCGGTTCCTTCAATGGACTTCAGCACCAACACTGGCAGGTTGGTCCGTTCGGGAAACTGAATGGCTGTGGCTATCCAATCCAACTGGTACTCGTACTTCTCCAAATCGTCATCGGCCCAAACCTGAAAGAAGTGGTCGAGGATCGTTTCCAACGCATCACCCACCTCCTGATCCCCCTCAGGGTCGAATGGCTCAGCCAAGTAGCCTTGCCACATGTTGTAAATTCCGCCCTGCTGGATGGTGCGCCCATGTTCGCGTACTGACGCCCTTGGCTTGAACTGGACCGCATCAAACGTATTGCGCTGAGGCCAACTCATCCATCTGGGCAGGATCTCCACCCGCCGTGGGCCATCTTGCGTCAACTCGATGGCATACTGGTTGGCCATGTACGTTCTCAGGTCACTGGGTGAGATGAGCGACATCTGCCAGTTTCCCAATTCATCCTGACGTTCAGTAACGATAGCCGTCTTGCCGCCAAACATTGCCACGCCATGCCGTTGGTTTATGTCATGCAGCGCGTCATGCAGCATGGGCAAGCCGTCGCTCTGGACCGCCTCCCGCCCACGTACCTGGGCAGAGGCTCGCTTTACCCACATCTTGATCTTGGCGCGGTGATCTCGCTTGCCGCCGCTCAAGACGCCAGCAGCCAGGTTGAGGAGTTGCGTCCACTCTTCGTCGGTCTCTTCCATTTCATGCCTGCCCAGGGCGTAGGCAGTGGCTTGGATTAGGCGAAAGGCTTTTTCTCGCCCAGTGCCGTCGTCGCGGATCGCATCCTTCAGGCGCTGGGCTTCGGCAAGAAACACAGCCACGGGGAGGCCAGCCCGATCGCCGTTGCGCAGGCGAAACAACACATGAGGCCCGACGTCATACACGAACGGCGACCCGCTCTTGTCGAGGCGCAGCAGCGCCGCCCAACTGTCGGATGGCCTGAAGGGTGATTGCGCCCGCAACTTGGTGTCTGGATCCATGCCCGCTAATTTCAGCCACAAATCCGTCAGTGTGTGCGTCACCTCCCTGCCTTGCAGTTGGACTGTCACGCTGGATGACAGCGCGAGGGCGTCGTTATCTTCCAAGACGCTAACCCGCAGCCCGGCTTTGTTTTCGCGGGTGGTAATCGTCAGGCTGTGGTCTCGCGCCAAGGTCGTGCGCTCCTCGCCCTCTGGCGTTTCAACCGTCCTGCTGTCAAAGCGCCCACCCTTGGCACCGATCACGACGCAAGGCGGCCCTATGTGCGTGCCTTCCACATTCGACACTGGCGCGCCATCGAAGCTGACCCTCTCCCACGAAAGCGTGGTTGGGTCATAAATCGACCAACTCCGCGCATGATCGCCCCACCGCCGCCTGAAGCCGACGCCCCTCAGCATGGCCTGAGCGAGGAGTGCCGCGCCAAAGCGCGGCAGGTCGTCGGGATCCTTCATCTGCACGTAATGGTGGCTGGATGGCGACGTGAACACTGCCTCGCCCGTTTCGTCATCAATCAGGCGCGACGATGAGGAGGGCAAGTCAATACGTCCAACGCCCTCCAAACCCGGTGCGATCCGACACATTGCCTTCCACCATTCCTCGGTGTCGTGAAAGGTCAGCTCTTCGGGCTGATCATCGGTAAAGTCTCGATCGAACAACAGCCACGACGAGGGCCGCATGTTGGCCTTCGCGCGGCTAATTGCCAGGCCATCATCAAGCTGATGCCAACCCGCTCCCGTGCCGCCTGCTTTCTCGATGGCCTTGGCACTCAGGATGTCAAATGGACCCACTGGCGCATCCACAAATCGGCCCACACAGAGGCAGGCCTGCGGGTCGCGCCCAACTATCTCCAGCACCTCCACCATCGCCGCCTGATCCGGCACCGGAATTTGCAGGCCCCTGTAGTGAGGCGCGTTCGCTGCGGCCTGCTTGATGACCTTACCGTCCACGACGTCAAAGACCTTGTTCGCGGCTTTGCCTCCTGTGCAACGCATTACGACGAGCGCATCGGGACCATTCTGATCGCCCTCACAGCGGCCACGCAGGCTCTCGTGCGCGTTGGTTGTCGTCTCGATGTCTTTAGGGGCCATTTCCGTCTCCTAATTATGGCCGGGGGATCTCAGATCCTCCGCTTCTGTCTGTTTTTGTGCGGCTTGAAGCCCACCGGTTACTGATCGGGTTACTTCTCGCCCCTCAGAACCGCATTTATCTCGGCGCTCAACTCGCCCAGCGCCTCGTCAACAGCGCGGGCCAGTTCTCGGGTCTCGCCCAGCCGTGGCACCCGCTCCAGCGTCTCGAGGTGCTGCCGACGCCTTCGGGGTTTCCGCGACGCAGCCACGGCGCGCAGACCCCTCTCGAAGCGATAGCCGCGTGTGCTGGCCACGAGATCGCAGCCGAACCGTTCGGCCAGATCGCGCAGGGCGCGTTTGTAGCGATGGTCATTCATGATCGGTGGAACTGCATTACAGCCCTCTTGGTCGGAGGGTCTGCCCGTGCTAAATATTCGGTGGGATCCGAATGGTCGCTGGCAGACCATTTGATTTTTTTTTTTTTTGTGAGCGCCGTCCCGCTGGAGCGGCGTTCTTTACGTTTCCTCCAAAATTCGATGCTTGAACGCCGGGATCGGGAGGCCGTGCTTTGTCGCGACCTTGCGGAGTCCGTTTTCTTCCTGCACCGAGTGGACAGCCACGGCGCAGCCCAGGCGCTGGGCGCATTCAATGCGGACGAGGATGTCTCTCTCTGTCGGTCGGGGTGGTGTCTTGCGGCGACCGGTCATCAGGCCACCGCCTCCGGGAATTCGCCCGGCTTGATGCGGTTGCGTTCTTTGAGGGCCAAAATACTCTCGCCGTCGATCAGCGTCCGATCGCCGCGCTTATATGCGTCGATCTCCCCGGCATTGATCAGGCGATACACTGTGCTGGGCGAGCAACGCATCAGCGCCGCCGCTTCGAGGACCGTACAATCCGGCATTGGGTGGAGTGGGTATGCGGCTTCGCGATCAGGAACACCGCGTCGGCCTGTTTTCTTTTTCATGTGTCACCTCTCGGTTCGAGTGATGACACCGAAGGCTACGCACGAAATCGCGCTCAGCAACAATATAAAACGGCGCTTCCGCGGTAGCGCCGTTTTTTATTTGGGTAGGTCTTTCAGGACTGCCATGAACTTGCGCCAGTTTCCCTTCTCACTGACCCAGACCGCTGTTTCGGGGGCCGCACCCCGCCGCCGCGCCCGTATGTATCGGGTCAGGCGCTCCTGCATCCGCACTGATAAAACGGCCTGCTCAGCGGCGGCGTCCAGCAAGTCTTTCTCCAGCCAACCAGCCCTTTCCGGGGCGTCGACAACTGCGCAGAGCGCGGCAAAATTCTCCGCCTTGCGTCGCGCTGCCTGAGCCGACGCGCGCTGCGGCTGTACAGCCTTTTCTGTCATCTCGTAGAGGTTCAACTGCATCGCCTCAACGGCTTCGCGCAGCGCTTCCTCATCGTCCAATGGCACCTCATACAAGTGGACAAAATACTCATGTTGAGGGTCCAGTTCCATTTCCGAATAAATGAGGGACTTTTTCTCACTCATGCCCGGCCCTCCCCGATCAGCACACGTTCTGACCTTCGATCACGGCGAGGTGATCCGCCCAGCGCTGCCACCACTCCGCGGCGGGCGCTGTCAGTTCCGCTTGGTTGTAGTGGGCGTCCACGCCCGTCGCGAGCGTGTGGGCCGTCAGGCGGTCGCGGATGTCACGTGTGCCACCACTCTCGGCCACCCACGTCGCCAGAGCCTTGCGCAGGGTGTGGATCGTGAACGCGCTGGGCAGGCCCGCCTCGCCGCGTTTATCCGCCCATGCGTGGCTCACATTGTCCGCGCTGCGGGTGCGCTGGGGGTCGTTGACGGCGGGGAACACGAACGGGCTGTCGGTGCCGCGCCGGGCGTCCAGAACAGCCATCGCCGCGTCAGACAGTATGACCACGTGGGGCCTTTTCGCCTTCATGCGCTCCGCCGGGATGGTCCAGCGGTTGCCCTCGACCTCGTCCCAGCGCATCTCGACCGCCTCCCGCAGGCGTGTACCCGTCAGGGCAATGAGGCGCAGGGCCTGCCCGATGTCGCCCATATCGGCGGTTGCGGCGAGGAAGGCGCGCAGGTCCTTGGTGCCGGGGTGCCACGTGCGCGCCTTGGCGCTGTCCACCTCGGGCAGCATGGTGGGGGTGATGCCGAAGCCCTTGGGCAGCAGGCCGGCCTTGCGCGCCTGTGCGAGGACGCCTGAGATGGCTGAACGCAACTTGCGCGCCTGCTGGGGTGTCTTGGCCTGAATAGCTGTGATCGGGGCGCTCAGATGGTCGATGTCCAGTTCGGCCAGTGTGATGGCCTCACGGCCCGGCAGCAGGTGTTGCCGCAACAGGCGGTCGTTGGCCTGCCATGAACGCAGGTTCTCGCTGGCCCACGTGGTGTAGTGATCGACCAGTTGTTCGACGGTGGTGTCCGTCATGTTGTCCAACGTTTCGCCGCCACTGCGCTGGGCGCGCATGTCGGCCCATTTCTCACGCGCCTCGGCGACCGACATCTCGGGGTAGTGGCCGAGGGTGATCTCGCGCTGTTTGCCTTCCGCCTGTACGCGGTACGTCCAGCGCTTGAGGCCCGTCTTGCTGGACTTCATCATCAGGCCGGGGCGCTGCGGATCTGTGAGCCGCGCGCCGCGCCCCAGGCGGTCGTAGTGGAGTTGCGTCAGTTCCTTGGGTGCGTCGCCGGTGGCGATCTCAAGGGCGCGCAGCAGCGTCGTGCGCAGCTCCTTGCGCGGACCCAGTGCGATGGCCTTTTCGATGAGGCTTGCAACTTGGGCGCGGGTATCCGATTTAAGTTGTGGCATGGCCGTTGTCCTTAAGCAGTGACGGTTATGTCGCGCCCGGCTGGCGGTTCCAACGCCGCCGGGCCACCCCCCAAACATAGTGATTCACACCGCCCCCACAAGGGCGGGTCACTGATGAGTCACTGTTGAGGCATGATACTGCAGGGGTCACGACGGGTCGTGGGGGGTCACTGGTCGGGGGGTGTAAATCCCATGACGCGCCGGGCGTTAAGCCCTAAGCGCCATGTTTTATTGGGATTTTGGTAGAAAAATCAGTGGTGCCCAAGGAGAGACTCGAACTCTCACGCCCGTGAAGGCGGGGGATTTTGAATCCCCTGCGTCTACCATTCCGCCACTTGGGCCACGAACACTGGATTATCCTTCATAATCCGGAAGGTCCAGAGGCAAAAATCAACCATGTGCAGATTGTTTTTCCTCTGCAGGTTGACGGTTTCGCAAGTGCGTGGTTTGGCTTGCACCAAGTTGGTTATGGAATTCTAATTCTTATGTTGCGATCGCTTTATGACTGGACCATTCGTCTGGCCGAACATCCGCATGCCCTTTGGGCATTAGCAATCGTTGCTTTTATCGAAAGCTCATTCTTTCCGATCCCACCAGATGTTCTGATGATTCCCATGGTTCTGGCGCGTCCCTCCCGCGCGTGGTTAATCGCCTCGGTCGCACTAGTTGCTTCTGTACTCGGTGGTCTTCTTGGCTATGCAATTGGCGCATTTTTTTATGAAAGCATTGGTCAGCCTATCCTTGAATCCATGGGCAAAGCTGAGGCCGTGGAGGAGTTCAACAACCGCTTTAATGATTTCGGTTTCTGGGCTGTATTAACAGCTGGCGTCACTCCATTTCCCTACAAGGTTATTACGATCATGTCCGGCTGGACAGGAATGCCTTTGGGCACATTCATTGCGACCTCTATACTTGCGCGCGCGTTGCGATTTTTTATCGTCGCGGGTCTGTTATGGAAATTTGGCGAACCCATACGCGATTTCATCGAAAAGCGGCTTGGATTAGTCTTTACACTTTTCATTGGGCTTTTGATCGGTGGGTTCATTTTGGTGAAATATCTATGAGTCGCAGAAGAATACTGGTGATATTAGCCTCCGGTGGTTCGGCCATTCTTCTTTTGGCTGCTTGGGGTTTTCAATATATTGGTGAATTGTCACCTTGCAAAATGTGCATCTGGCAGCGTTATCCGCATGGCGCTGCGGTCCTTCTGGGTGTCCTCGCTTTCGCCGTCCCCAGTTTGAGTTTGACCTACCTTTTGGGCGCTTTGGCCGCGCTGACTACCGCCGGGATAGGAATTTTCCATGCTGGAGTTGAACAGGGTTTATGGCAAGGCCCATCCACGTGCACTTCAGGAGACGTAGGAGCGCTGTCACAGCAGGATTTGTTTGATCAAATCATGAACGCGCCACTGGTGAGGTGCGATGAGATTCCTTGGGAATTTTTGGGGTTGTCAATGGCTGGTTGGAACGCGGTTACATCCGCCGGACTAGCATTGATTTGGATCGCAGCGTGGCGAGCCCGATAGACTTTACAATTGATCCAGTTCGGCATCCCAGTAAAGGAAGTCGATCCAGCTTTCGTGCAAATGGTTTGGTGGGAATTTGCGTCCAATATTCCGTAATGCTTCGGCATCTGGCTGCCTAGGAGGTCTGTTGAGCGACATTCCAGCCTGACGCAACGATTTAGATCCCTTACGCAGGTTACAGGGGCTACAGGCCGCCACAACGTTCTGCCAACTGGTCACCCCTCCTGCTGCACGCGGAACCACATGGTCAAAGGTTAATTCACCCCTGCTGCCGCAATACTGGCATTTGAATTCGTCCCTTAGAAATAAATTAAAGCGCGTGAAGGCCACGCGCTTTCTGGGTTTTACGTAGTCTTTTAGAACTACCACCGAGGGTATTCGTATCTCGGTACTGGGGCTGCGGACTACTTCGTCATACTCGGCCACAATATCAACACGGTCCAGCCAAGCTGCTTTAATCGCCTCCTGCCAGGGCCAAAGTGATAATGGGTAATAGGATAGTGGACGGTAGTCTGCATTCAGAACCAATGCCGGATGATGCCTGAGCGCGCCGGGTTCCCTGACAAATTCGGTCCTGAAGTCTCCGTCCATAACAGAATCGCTCCTCGCTCTGTACTGCCCGTTTTAGACGTCAGAGCGGGGAACACCCGCCCCAGCCTTTTCTCAACTATATATCGTGTTAAAACTCTGACAAGCCCTGAGTTTCCACAACATCTCGGTTACTGGTTAAGACGAATCCCTAACACCAACATGACAGTTATCCACAGGTTGCAAGCCGGTTCAACGCAGGCTATGGCGAAGATCATGTCCTGGTTCATCCGTTTCAATAAACCATTCGACGTTCTGCCTCAGTTCACGGACCGCGCCAATGCGGGCCTACCGCGCCAGACACTTTCTGATTTCATCGATCTTCCCGGCGTGTACCCCGCCGGACGGCTTGACCGAGACAGCGAAGGGTTAATTCTATTAACCGACAACGGACGGCTTCAGGCGCAGATTTCAGACCCCAAGCATAAGATGTCAAAAACCTATTGGGTTCAAGTCGAAGGCATACCAGACACGGCCGCGTTAATAGCATTACGAAACGGGGTCGAGTTGAAAGATGGGATTACCCGCCCTGCTAAAGCTCGCTTGATTGAAGAGCCTGACGGTTTGTGGCCGCGCACACCGCCAATTCGTGTGCGCAAGTCAATACCTGATTGCTGGATCGAACTGACATTGCGTGAAGGACGCAATCGGCAGGTACGGCGCATGACCGCGGCAGTTGGGCACCCGACCCTGCGACTGATCCGTTCGAGGATCGGCAATTGGACAATTGACGGGTTGGAATCCGGCTCTTGGGAAACTCTGCCGGCGCCAGAGGCGTCACCCATTCAAGGCGTAAGAAAGCGCGACCGTCGTCCAAAGCGGTAAAGAAATTAATTCTCGTTACAGCGGCAGTTTTTCTCCACCAACAACGCGATAGATCTCCCTTGAGATCACTCCCACCTCACTCAAAGCCTTGCGAAAATTCTGCATATGCTGCGTGGCAAAATGTTCGTCCAGCGCTGCTTGGTCCTGCCATTCCTCGTATACACGAAAGCGATTGTCCTGTCCTAAAATCTGGCTGAACTCATAGAGGATACAACCGGGTTCTTTAACGGTTTCGCTAACCATTTCCTTTACTGCTGCTTTCGCATTTTCAATGCCGTCTGGGTCAACTTCAACTACGCCGGTTACAATCAACATTGCCTGTCCTTCTTTAGTTTGAATCGATTGGATTTCCGATCTAAGGGTTTGCCGCCGCGCAACGGAACGCCTAGCCATTGAAAACCAACAAAGGTCACACGCTCATCCAACGCCGCTCGGCAAGAAACAGTAGTTGATCCGCAAATACAAAATTTTAGAGACATCGCGATTGATAATGGGGCTTCATATGCCGTCGTTTTGCCTGAGACGATGTTCCTGTTCCAAACGCCGCGAGCCTCTGCCAGATCTTCTGACATCATCGGACGGATCGCTATCATTACAAGCTGAGCTTGTCGCGCATAAATGCCAGCGCCACGCTTAGGCCATCAGGGGCAATACCGTGCCCGGTACCCTTCATCACATGAGCGTAAACTTCTTTGAATCCTGCGCTTTGCAATGCTTCGGCAGCTTCCGGAAGGGATTGAGGCGGCACCACGTCATCAATATCTCCATGTATCAACAAGACTGGCATGCGGCTGGCGACTTCGTCGGTCAGCATGTCAGGTTCCAATAAGCGGCCAGAGAAAGCCACTATACCGGCCACAGGATCTTCTCGCCGAGGCGCGGCATGCAAGCTTAGCATTGTCCCTTGCGAAAACCCGAACAGGACAACTTGTTCTGGAAGCACATCCTCGTCCACCATCAACGCATCAAGAAATGCATTGAAGTCATCAACGGCCATATCCATGCCGCGTCGCGCTTCTTCTTCTGATGACCCATCAATCCATGGGATTGGAAACCATTGATACCCGTTGGGCATACCAGGGATTTGTTCTGGCGCGTCAGGGGCCACGAACATGGTTTCCGGTAGATGCTCTCCCAGAACATCGGCCAAACCCAGCAGATCGGCCCCATTCGCGCCATATCCATGCACGAACACCACAACCGATCGAGTGTCGCCCGAAACAGGCTCTTTTCTGAGCGCGTTCAATACCCTGGTCATCTGATCCCTTCCCTGCTCTTGGCTACTCGGTAATAGGCCCACAGAACCCTCGCCGCAACCGACCGCCACGGAGACCACGCTTCGGCCATTTTACGTAGCTCTTTATCCTTTGGTCTTTCCGGTAGGTCATAAAGGATGCGGGCGGCTTCTTGCAAAGCCAGATCTCCCGGAGCAATAACGTCCGCACGACCTAAGGAGAACATGGCATATATTTCGGCGGTCCAAACACCTATGCCTGACACTTGGGTAAGTATATCGACAACCTCGTCATCCGACGCATTTCTCAAAGCCTTAAAATCTATATTGGCTTCCGCCAAAGCCTTAGCATATCGAATCTTTTGTCGGCTCAACCCTGCTGCTCGCAAGTCTTCGTCCGTGGCCCACATAATCTTGCGCGGCCCAGTTAACTTGGCGTCCTGCAACCTTTTCCAGATCGCATTTGCAGAGGCCACGCTGACCTGTTGGCTTACGATCGCGCTAAGCAATTCTGCGAACCCATCAGGACGACGACGAAGCGGCAATGGCCCTGTTTGCCGCATGGCGTAGGCCATGCGGGGACAGGCTGCAGCCAGCCAATCGGCTCCCTCAGCGACACAATCCGGCGTCTCGATTATTCGCCCGACAGACATGCTTCAATTCTCCAATAATTGCGACGCACGTTAGGGCACCGTGTCGCAGATGCAAGCGGCTTGTGCCTGCCAGATTTCGCAGATACGCATTGGCACATGAGCATGACTACCACCTCTCCCCCTAACGATGATCAAGCCAAACGCAACGTAACGGTTTTGGTGGCTGCACAGGCCGTTCTTGGCGCCCAAATGCCAATGGTCTTTATTGTGGGTGGGTTGGCCGGGCAGTCACTGGCCACCAATGCCTGTTTGGCCACATTGCCAATATCGCTCATTGTTCTCGGTTCGATGCTCGCAGCTACTCCTATCTCGGCAATAATGCAAAGATGGGGACGCCGGGCGGGATTCCTGATTGGGGCAACTGCTGGCGCTTGCGGAGGTGGGATCGGCGCATACGGCCTTTATCTGGGCTCGTTTCCAGTTTTCTTGTTGGGAAGCCTGTTCACCGGAATTTATATGAGCGCACACGGGTTTTATCGCTTCGCCGCGGCCGATACCGCTTCGGACGCCTTTAGACCCAAGGCAATTTCTTATGTCATGGCTGGTGGTCTTTTGGCGGCGTTGGTAGGCCCTCAAATTGTAAAGTTGACTTCTGAATCATACGTCATCCCTTTTCTGGGAACATATGTTGCCGTGATTGCTATAAATGCATTTGGCGCAGTTCTGTTCTTCTTTCTCGACATTCCGACACCAGACCAACCAGCACCAAATGCGCCGAGGGGGCGCAGCAGAATTGAACTTCTGAAAACACCGCGCATCGCGGTGGCGGTGATCTGCGCAATGGTCTCTTACGCATTGATGAACCTTGTAATGACATCGACTCCTTTGGCTGTTGTTGGCTGCGGATATACTGCTGGTAATGCCGCCGATATCGTCTCTTCTCACGTACTGGCCATGTATATTCCCAGTTTCTTTACCGGCCACCTGATCGCGCGCTTCGGTGTAGAGAAAGTTATGGCTTTAGGCCTTGCCATTCTAGCTGGCGCGGGTGCAGTAGCACTTCAGGGCGTCGAGTTGGGCAATTTCTTTGCTGCGCTCATCCTATTGGGCGTTGGATGGAACTTCGGGTTCATTGGAGCCACCAGCATGCTTGCTGATTCCCACTCGGAGCATGAGCGCGGCCGGATGCAGGGGTTAAACGACCTGCTGGTTTTTGGGGGCGTCACGTTCGCTTCACTGGCGTCGGGCGGGTTGATGAACTGTTCAGGCGGATCGCCTATCGAGGGTTGGACGGCCGTAAATCTGGCTATGATCCCATTGCTAACCCTTGCCGGAGCAGCATTGCTCTGGCTCGTACTCAAGCCTTCAAGTGCGAGGACGGCCTGATCGACTCTACCATCGGCCTGTTAATGTAAGTCTTATCAAGGACAACCTTCGTCGTGCCTCACTTTGCGACAAGCCGCCATCGGCAACCACTTGCGGTTTGGTAAAGGCCCGACGGAGCACCCAGTCGGCTTGCCAACCTGCATTCAAAGCTGGCCGTGCAGAGTCAGATATCGCAGTTCGTGCCGCCCTAGCCTTTCTTAGTTTTTCTAACCCCTTTTTTGCCAAAGCCCTGACTCCGTCAGTGGTTCCGTCCAACAACGGAATTCGCCCACGCGCCTCAAGTTCAGGGATAGCACGAAGCCAGTTAGCAACCCCAACGGCATAACCATAGTCTCGCAAAACTTTTTCGTCTGCAGGGCCCAACGTTTGGGCGGAAACGACCATCAATGTTCCCGCGCTGTGATCGATGTACGCGTCAAAATGCGCATCATCCTCAAACGGATCCCGATATATATCCCAACGTCTTACAGCGACATACTCGTCCAGTTTTTCCGCGAGGTGTGGTGAAAGGACTCGTGACAAAGGTGTAACCACCTCATGCCTTCGTACGCTTGGACCTTCGGCTATCTCGCGCAACGCATCCCGCCACCATTGCAGACGCATTTCTGCTATCATCGCCTCTTGCGTCACCCACGGAGCGCGGGCGACTTCCACGTTCAAAGCATAAATTGGAAATAGCACGGAGCGCGCTGCTACAGGGGCGGCCATTGCTGCCATGAAACGGTCGGGATCGGCGCGATGTACCAGAGCGGCACAAGCCTTGGTGTCATTGTCAAATTGCACAGCTACTCCGCAGCCGCCGTTCGCGACTCGCAATCGCGCACCAACTTCCACTGAATCGCTTCCAGCAATGCCTCAAACGAAGCGTCGACTATGTTCGCGCTGACACCCACGGTCGACCAACGACGCCCCTGCCCATCTTCGCTGTCGATGATTACACGTGTCACGGCCTCGGTTCCGCCCTGCGTGATACGAACCTTGAAATCAACCAGATGCATGTCATCCAAGATCCGCGAATACTGCCCCAAATCTTTAGCGAGCGCCTTGGCGAGAGCGTTCACAGGTCCTCGATCGCTGCCACTGTCATCCAATGACTCACTGACGGAAAGCTTTTTCTCGCCATCCACTTTCACGACGACAACCGCCTCGGACAGGCTGACCATTTTGTTATACTTATTCTTGCGACGCTCTACCGTGACCTTATAGCGCTTAACTTCAAAAAACTGCGGTAATTGCCCCAACTCTTCCCGCGCCAGCAACTCAAAACTGGCTTGCGCGGTATCATAGGAATACCCCTCTGCCTCCCTGACCTTAATACGTTCCAAAATACGTCCCAGCGCAGGGTCGCCAGATTCCACCGACAATCCCGCTTCGGTAAGGCGTTTTCGTAAATTTGACTGCCCGGCTTGGTTAGACATTGGAATGATTCGCGCATTTCCAACGCTCGCAGGATCGACATGCTCGTAAGTAGCAGGATCTTTGAGGATCGCACTGGCGTGAAGGCCTGCTTTGTGCGCGAAAGCCGAAGCACCGACATAAGCCGACTGCTTGCTTGGAACCCGGTTCAAAATGTCGTCCAGCATTCGGCTGATCCGGGTCAGACCAGCAAGTGCATCTAAGCTCACCCCAATCTCGTAAGTCGTGGAATACGGCTCTTTTAACAACAAAGTCGGTATCAGCGAGGTCAGGTTGGCGTTGCCACAGCGTTCGCCTAACCCATTCAGTGTTCCCTGAATCTGCCTTGCCCCTGCATCGACAGCAGCCAGAGAGCAAGCAACCGCGTTTTCCGTGTCGTTATGGGTATGGATTCCTAACTTTTCTCCTGGGATTCCGGATGCAATGACTTCAGATACGATCCGGCCCACCTCAGATGGCAAAGCGCCACCGTTGGTGTCACAAAGCACGATCCAACGCGCATCTGCCTCCAACGCGGCGTGACAGACTTGCAACGCGTATTCTGGGTTGTCTTTGTAACCGTCAAAAAAATGCTCGGCATCAAAGAGCGCTTCACGATCTTGTGCCACGACATGCGCAATTGAGGCCCGGACATTTTCCAAGTTCTCTTCCAGCGACAGTCCAAGCGCATCTGTCACATGATAATCGTGCGACTTTCCGACCAGACAAACAGCTTGCGTGCCAGCATTCGTTACTGCTGCCAGCACTTCATCATTCTCGGCTGAACGACCCGAACGTTTGGTCATCCCAAACGCAGTAAGTCGCGCCGCGGTCTTAGGTGCAGCATCAAAAAAGGCGCTGTCAGTCGGGTTTGCCCCTGGCCAACCGCCTTCGATATAGTCGATACCCAATGAATCCAGTGCAGAGGCGATCTGTGTCTTTTCCGAAGTGGAAAACTGCACACCTTGTGTCTGTTGACCGTCGCGCAGCGTCGTATCGTAGAGGTAAAGGCGGGTTTTGCCGTTATCTTTTTCAGACATCAGACCTCCTCCAGCTTGGTCGCGTCAAACCCGGGACCCGGTACCAATTCGACGCTATCCTTGCTCATCCTAACTTCCAATCCCGCTGCAATGAAAAGCGCCTTTAACCTGTCCACTTCGGAGAAATCCTTGCTGGCCATCGCTGCTGTCCGCGCAGTGACGAGTTTTTCTTTGTAAGAAGTAAAATCGGTTTCATCAGCCTTAGCCCATGCACCCAAATCCATCGTCAATAAACCCAGAAGTTGCCCACTCGCCAAAAGCTTGGCCGCTTCCCCGTCCGCAGCCAAACGGTGAAGTTCCGCAATGGCACCCGCTGTATTCAGGTCATCAGCCAGCGCATCGATTACGGCAGGAGCAACGCTGGAAGCGGGTTCAATACCTGCGGTCAGCGCCCGCCATTTTCGCAGTGTCGACTCGGCCTCACGCGCCTTTTTCTCGGTCCAGTCCATTGGTTTGCGATAATGCGTCTGTAGGAAAACGAAACGGATCACCTCGCCAGGAATGCCCTGATCCAGCAGATCGTGAACGGTGAAAAAATTGCCAAGTGATTTTGACATCTTCTTACCTTCGACCTGCAACATTTCATTGTGCAACCAGATCCGAGCGAACTCTCCTTCGGGGTGCGCACAGCAGCTCTGCGCGATCTCGTTCTCGTGATGTGGGAACATCAAGTCGTTACCGCCACCGTGGATATCAAAGCTCTCTCCCAGCAACTCGTAAGCCATGGCCGAGCATTCTATATGCCAACCCGGACGGCCCCGACCCCAAGGGCTATTCCAACCCGGTAGTTCGTCCGTCGAGGGTTTCCAAAGCACGAAATCCATTGGGTTCTTTTTATAAGGCGCAACTTCAACCCGCGCCCCGGCGATCATATCATCAACGGATCGACCCGACAGTTTGCCGTAATTTTTCTTCCAGCTGTCCACGGCGAACAGAACATGCCCTTCAGCCGCATAAGCATGGCCTTTGAAAATCAGGTCCTGGATCATCTCGATCATCTGATCGATGTATTCGGTCGCACGAGGCATCTCGTTGGGTTCTAACGCACCCAAGGCACCCATATCGTTCAAATACCAGCCGATTGTTTCGTCTGAACGTTCTTGAACCAGTTGCTCTAACGATCCCTTGGCGCCAGCTTTTTGCCGGGACAGCGCAGCCGCGTTTATCTTGTCATCCACATCGGTGAAGTTTCGAACGTAAGTTACTTTATGTGCTCCGTAAACACGGCGCAGCAGTCGGTAAAGGACGTCAAAAACCACCACTGGACGAGCATTACCCAGATGCGCCCGGTCATAAACCGTCGGACCGCAGACATACATCCGCACGTTATCAGGGTCGATCGGCGCAAATTCTTCCTTTGCCCGCGTCCTTGTGTTGTGCAGTTTAATCGTGGTCATCGGGTCGTGCTCCTAAAACAGCGTACGTGCATCACGCTGGCGCGGGCTTAGCAACTTGTCTCAGAAATGAAAACGAAAGAAACCGACCCGCTTGATACTTCAGCGGGTAATGCAGCAGATAATGATGCATTTCATCGGGTTCATGTCCCACGGCATACCACGGCAACTTCCCCGAGCCAAGGCTTGAGTTCCGCAACGTAAGTCGGCAACTTGGAAGCAATGAGCCGCGAAACCGTAAATGCCATTTGCGCTGAACTGCCCGGCGCCGAACTGTCCGATCCGTGGGGTGGCGGGCACGATGCGTGGAAAGTTGGCGACAAGATGTTTGCCTGTATTGGCACTGTGGGCGATGGGGTTTCCGTCAAGACCCCAGATATTGAGACCGCACAAATGCTCATTGATGCCGGTATAGCCACTAAAGCCCCGTATTTTCACCGTAGCTGGATTCGCTTGTCGTGGGACACGGACGCCGAAGAGATGCGCCATCGGCTGACGGTTTCGTATGATCTGGTCCGGGCTTCGCTGACGAAAAAGCTTCAAGCAACGTTGTCGCCGCGCAGCTGATTGACAAATCCTCGCCTCTCTGACCCATTCGCGTCAGAAGGCAAACGGAGCACGTGATGAAGCTGTCGCATCGTATAACTAACCTGACCGAAGGCGGCTCTGACGGATGGGATGTGTTTTATCGTGCTCGCCGGATGATTTCCGAAGGTCAGGCCATCACGGAATTGACTATTGGCGAGCATGACATCGGCACAGACCCTGTGATTCTCGATGCAATGGACGCATCTGCGCGTGGTGGTCACACCGGATACGCGATGGTACCAGGCACGGATTTGCTACGTGATACAGTTGCGGCACGCGTCCAGATACGAACGGGCGTAAAAACAACCCGGGATAACGTACTCATTACACCAGGTGGACAGGCGGCATTATTCGCAGCTCATATAGCGGTGTGTAACCCAGGCGATACCGGCCTGTTTCTTGACCCCTACTATGCCACTTATCCCGGGACAATCCGCGCTGCGGGAGCGATAGCCAGACCAGTGCAAACTCATGCGATGGACGCCTTTCAACCACGAGAAAGCGAAATCGAAAGATTTGCAGGGGGCGCCGTCTCGTTACTGATCAACACGCCCAACAACCCCACAGGGGTCGTTTATTCACAGGACACGCTCAACGCAGTTGCTAACGTTTGCAAAAACCGTGATTTGTGGCTTGTTTCAGACGAAGTCTATGACACCCAAGTCTGGGAAGGTAATCACCTTTCGCCACGGGCATTGCCTGACATGGCTGAACGCACGCTAGTCGTCGGATCGATGTCAAAATCTCACGCAATGACTGGTTCACGATGCGGTTGGATCATAGGCCCGGAGGAAGTCGTAGAGCACCTTATCAATCTGGCGACGAACACAACATATGGCGTACCCGGATTTATTCAGGACGCAGCCAGTTTCGCTCTGAACTCTGGTCACAAGCTTGAAGAAAAGATCGCTGAGCCTTTTCGGCGTCGTCGGTCACTGGCTATGCAAGTGCTTGGCGGTCAGCAAACCGTCGGCTTAATCCCGGCGCAGGGGGCTATGTATCTTATGTTAGATATCCAAGCAACTGGATTGACCGGTGATTCCTTTGCCAACGCTTTGCTGGATAGCCATAAAATTGCTGTTATGCCCGGCGAAAGCTTTGGCATGGCGGCAGCCGGCCACATTCGCGTTGCCATGACGATTGCCGATGAGAAACTTGTCAGTGCGTTGCAAACAATATGTGATTTCGCCGCTCAATTGGCCGAAAACAGGGGTGCGGGTTGACGGTCAGAACCGAAATGTCGTGCGCAAATTAAACACATTGGTATCGACACTTCCGCTAGGCTGGGAATCGAGATCGAAGTCTTGTCGCAGTGCTTCTCCGCTGATGACGAACCGATCGTTGACCGGGTAAGCAACGCCGATACCGTAAACAGCGGCAGTGTCACTGTCACCCGAAGTATCTGCTCGGGCCGTCCCGACCACGACGTAGCCTAGCGCGGAACCGAAGTCATAACCTCCGCGCAATTTTAGGCGAGAAACGCCATCCAAGCTGCCTTCGCCTTCACCGAGATCTAAATTTAAGCGATTGTATTCTAACTCACCGCCTAACACGAAACTGCCAAAGTCGTAATCGTACCCGATAAACGGACCAAATGCAGAATCACTGCCCCCAACGCCTCCGGGTCCATCTGCATCCGCATAGCCAAAACTGAACCCAACGAACGGCCCCGTCCAATCTTCGGCCAGAGCGGGTGAAACACCCGTCAACATCAACGCGGTCAGTGTAGCCTTCAATGCCTTCACGCAGACCTCCGAACATCCTGTGCCGGGCCGGGCGCTTAGACAAACATTGGCCGGGGCGCCCAAAAAATCGCAAATATTATGGCCTTTGAACTAATAACTATTCCTATCGTAACAGATTTCTAACTTTGCAGGTAAAAACTTTGAGCACGACATGCTGACTGTGTGGTGCGGACCACATTCACTCGCTCGCCAACTGAAGATTCTGGAATACAGGTCGTAAACAGAACAGATTTTGTCAAAATGAATTTGAATAGTTTATGCACCTTGTTGAGGAAGCGGATGCAAAACGATACGTCGAAAATTCACCTGATCAGTCGCACCATCGGTGCTGATCGGGGACGCGCTGCGCGGGGACGGCCTCGGCAGGTTATAACCTGTTGATCATTTTTACCTGACCCAATTATCGGAACACCGACATGAACGACCAGCCCCGCACAACCTCTCGCAGCGGTGGTCGCGCCGCACGACGCGCAGCTCGCGCCTCTGCATTGCCCGATCATCTGCGGCCAGTTCGCCCCGGCATGGAAGGTGGCACATACAAACCCCTTGGTTCGAAGGATCTTGAGCGTATCCACAAAGCCGCCCTTCAGGCCCTGGAAACGATCGGATTGGCAGATGCCCCGGCAAGCGGGATCGAATACCTCGTCAATGCTGGTTGTACACTGGGCGAAGATGGCCGCGTACGCTTTCCACCCTCGGTCGTCGAAGATGTCCTTGCAAAGGCAAACCGAACTGTAACTCTGTACAGCCGGGACGGCAAAACAGACTTGGTTTTAAAAGGCAGCCGGGTTCACTACGGCACCGCAGGAGCGGCGGTGCACATGGTAGACGTGGAAGGACGGGAATACAGGGACTCCACCGTTCAGGATTTGCACGATGCCGCCCGTATTTGCGAACAGCTGGACAATATCCATTTCGTTCAACGCCCGATGGTCTGCCGAGACATTACTGACAACTTGGAAATGGACCTAAACACAATTTATGCTTGTTGTTCAGGCACGTTCAAGCATGTCGGAACCTCGTTTACTGATCCCGGTTATGTCGCGCCGGCTGTCGAAATGCTTCACATGATCGCGGGCGGAGAAGAAAAGTGGCGGGAACGCCCATTTGTATCCAACACTAATTGCTTTGTCGTTCCGCCAATGAAATTCGCGACGGAAAGCTGCCAAGTGATGGAGGAGTGCGTAAAGGCAGGGATGCCGATTTTGCTTTTGTCCGCTGGCATGGCAGGCGCGACGGCGCCGTCTACTATCGCTGGCGCCATCGTTCAGGCCACCGCTGAATGCCTGGCCGGATTGGTTTACGTAAATGCGATAAGTCCAGGAGCTCCTGCGGTTTTTGGGACTTGGCCATTTGGTTTGGATTTGCGCACAGGTGCCATGTCCGTAGGGTCCGGAGAACAAGCGCTGCTGAGCGCCGGTTGTGCCCAAATGCATAAATTCTATGACCTGCCCGGTGGTGCCGCTGCTGGTGCCTCGGATTCGAAACTTCCTGATATGCAGGCTGGTTGGGAGCAGATGTGTTCAAACGTGATGACCGGACTGGCTGGTTTGAACATGGTCTACGAGGCTGCTGGTATGCATTCTTCGTTGCTAGGATTCTGCCACGAGTCACTGATACTGAGCGATGACCTAATCGGCCAAGCACAGCGCTGTGTACGTGGGATAGAAGTTTCCGACGACACGCTTGCGCTGGATCAGATAGCTCAAGTCTGTCTGGAAGGTCCTGGCCATTACCTGGGCACGGACGAAACTTTGGGCCGGATGCAATTGGATTATGTTTATCCAAGTTTTGGTGACCGCACGTCTCCAAAAGAATGGGCGGAACTGGGAAAACCCGATCTTGTCGAGAAGGCCATAGCCCGCAAAAACGAAATCTTGTCAACGCCGTCGCCAGCACGATTTGATCCGGCGCTGGATTCTGATCTGCGCGACAAGTTTAACATTCACTTACCTGTATGACCCGTTGATCACAGGCGGCCTATATTCGATTAGGCCGCCTGCTGGTTTCAGCCGTTGCTTGGCGGAAGAAGACCTGCCCCTTGCGCAACTGAGATTTCATCAGCATCCAGCGTTCCGTCCCCGTTTGCGTCCATCGCTGCAAAGCTATCGGTATCAATCTCGGGCATAACGATTTGCACTTCTTCGAGTGTTAGAACGCCATCTCCGTTCGTGTCGACGCTTGACTGAGCGAAAGACCACGCTGGTAACAACAGAGCAATCGCTGAAATGAAAGCCAGATTATGCGGTTTCATGATATTGCCTCCTATATGAAGTCCAATTTGACGTCGTCCGGACAAACACAGGAATTTTGATTTACACCAATCAGTCACCCCACCGATACCAAAGAGCGGATTTCGCGCTATTCTCCGCCTGTTTGAATGAGTCGGGTTTGCAATCAACCGCTGGACGAAATTGCCAGTAGGTCTTTCGGCGGTTCCTGCCCTACGCCATTTTCAAAACCCGGCGAAGTGTTGCCAGAATATTCGAATCGATTTGGGAAAAAGAAAAATGGGGGCCGAGGGCCCCCAAAGAGTTTCGCGTTCCAGGCTCATCTCGTTGACCGCCCGGTATTTTTTGCCTGCGGCCTGGACAGCGTATGGGGCGAGCGCACCCGCCCCTGAAAGAGTGGGAAGGAGCAAAATTCCGCCCCACCCTGTTCCCGGCCAACACGGGCATGCCGACCGAGTGGACAAAGGCGATGACGGTAAGTCTTGGCGCCTTAGTCCGTGTTCGTCGGGACCGGATATCCGGGGGGAAAATCACGGTCCCTACACCCCATTGCCGGGGTGCTATTCTCAGCTACACCCGCTGGTTGCTCCGCAGGTGTTACATTTCATGCATGTGCCGTTGCGAACCAAAGTGTAGTTTCCGCACTCACCGCATGGGTCGCCCTCATAACCTTGCATCTTGGCTTTGGTCCGCGCATCCATATTGCTTGCTACGGTGGTTTCAGTCGTTGCTTCGAATTGCACAGCTGTTTCTGTTATGCCTTCAACACCAGCCTGTCCGCCGTTCAAAACCATTAAGTCCTGCGGCAACCGCTTACGCAGATAACCGGTTGAGCTGATTTGCTTTAGAACTTCCAAGGACTTAGACGCAGCGCTGTCACTGATCTCAGAGATATTCGAAACGCCTTCTTCTTCACCCTTACCGATATCGTCAAAAGTTGCGCCTTCAGGCTTCACATGCGCCAAATCGGTGCGATCCAAATACGACACAGCCAATTCACGGAATATGTAATCCAAGATCGAGGTCGCGTTCTTAATTGAGTCATTACCCTGAACCATTCCAGCCGGTTCGAATTTGGTAAATGTGAAAGCGTCAACGAATTCCTCAAGCGGGACGCCATATTGCAATCCGACCGAAACCGCGATGGCAAAGTTGTTCATCATTGCACGAAAGCCAGCGCCTTCCTTGTGCATGTCGATGAAGATCTCGCCCAGTTTACCATCTTCGAACTCACCCGTTCTCAGGTAAACCTTGTGGCCACCAACAATAGCCTTTTGCGTATATCCTTTACGGCGATGAGGAAGCTTTTCCCGGTGGCTGCGGATCATTTCCTTGACGACAACCTTCTCGATCACCTTCTCGGCTAAAACGACAGCTTTTTCCTGCGTCGATCCGCTCTCCAGCACTTCAGCCGCCTCATCGTCATCCTCGACCAGCGCTGCCGCCAACGGCTGAGAGAGTTTCGAACCGTCGCGATACAAAGCATTGGCCTTTACGCCCAGAGACCAGCTGAGTTCATAAGCTTTCTGGCAATCCTCGATGGTCGCATCATTCGGCATGTTAATCGTCTTCGAGATCGCGCCCGAGATGAAGCTCTGTGCTGCCGCCATCATGGTGATGTGGCTATCAACCCCAAGGAAACGCTTGCCTTTCTTGCCGCACGGGTTGGCACAATCGAAGATCGCGTAATGTTCCTCTTTCAGATGCGGGGCGCCTTCCAGAGTCATAGTTCCACAGACATGGTCGTTGGCAGCGTCGATATCAGCTTTAGAAAAGCCCAGATGCCGAAGCAAATCAAACGTCGGGTCGTTCAGCTTAGTGGCCGGGATGCCCAAAACACCGGTGCAGAAATCCTCGCCCAGCGTCCACTGGTTAAAGACAAACCGAATGTCAAAGGCGCTTTCCAGTGCGGCATCCACTTTACCCAGTTCATTCGGTCCAAAACCGTGACCCGTTAGCGAGGTATGGTTGATCCCAGGAGCATTGCCAATGGTGCCATGGCCGACCGCGTAAGACACGATCTCTTCGATCTGGGACGAAGAGTAGCCCAGTTTTTCCAGCGCTGAGGGTACCGAGCGGTTGATAATTTTGAAGTAACCACCGCCGGCCAGCTTTTTGAACTTCACCAAAGCAAAGTCAGGTTCGATGCCCGTTGTGTCGCAATCCATGACCAGCCCGATAGTGCCCGTCGGCGCGATTACCGTCGCCTGCGCATTGCGATACCCATTCTTTTCACCCAAGCTAAGCGCTTCATCCCATGCCGACATAGCCAAATCGACCAGACGTTTGTCTGGGCAGTTTTGGTGATCCAGCGCAACCGGCTTCACCGCCAGATTCTCGTAACCCTCGGTCACGCCCTGTGCTGCTCGGCGGTGATTGCGGATGACGCGCAGCATGTGGTCTGCGTTCCGCTCATAACCTTTGAAAGGACCAAGTTCGCCTGCGATTTCGGCTGAGGTCGCATAAGCAACACCGGTCATGATTGCTGTCAAAGCGCCACAGATGGACCGCCCCTCGTCCGAGTCATAACTGTATCCCATGTTCATCAACAGACCACCGATATTGGCATAACCCAAACCCAAGGTTCTGAAATCGTATGAGAGTTTTGCTATTTCCTTCGATGGGAATTGCGCCATGGTCACGGAAATTTCCAAGGTCAGCGTCCAAAGCCGCGCTGCGTGCATGTAATCTGCTGATTGGAATTCTCCGTCCTTGAGGAAGGTCAGAAGGTTCATTGATGCAAGGTTACATGCCGTGTCATCCAAGAACATATATTCCGAACACGGGTTCGAACCGCGGATTTCGCCATCTTCGGGGCAAGTGTGCCATTCGTTTACAGTATCGTGGAACTGAATGCCCGGATCGGCGCATGCCCATGCAGCGTGACCGACTTTTTCCCAAAGATCGCGAGCCTTCACTGTTTTGGCGACTTTGCCGTCAGTCCGATTGATCAGCTCCCAATCAGCGTCTTTCTCCACAGCAGTCAAAAACGCGTTGGTCACTCGGATCGAGTTGTTTGAGTTCTGGCCCGAAACCGAACTGTAAGCCTCCGAATCCCAGTCTGTGTCGTAGGTAGGAAATTCTATGCTGTCATGCCCCTGTTTGGCATAATCGAGAACGCGCTTTATGTATGTCTCTGGAATGGCGACCTTCTTTGCCGCGCGAACCGCGGACTTCAGGGAAATATTCTTCTTGGGATCATGGGCATCTTCTTGGGCGCCGTCCCAAGAGCGAATGGCCTCGAAAATTCCGTTCAGCATCTTCTCGTGCATCTTTGATCCGGCAACGATCGAGGCCACCTTCTGCTCTTCAATCACCTTCCATTCGATAAATTGCTCGATGTCCGGGTGATCTGCGTCAACGATCACCATCTTTGCTGCTCGACGGGTCGTACCACCTGATTTAATCGCGCCAGCGGCGCGGTCGCCTATCTTGAGAAAACCCATGAGACCCGAAGATTTGCCACCACCCGACAGAGCCTCGCCATCTGCACGCAGGTGACTGAAGTTGGTACCGGTACCAGAACCATATTTGAACAAGCGCGCTTCACGCACCCACAGGTCCATTATGCCCCCTTCGTTCACCAGGTCATCATCGACCGACTGGATGAAGCACGCATGGGGCTGTGGATGTTCGTATGCAGATTTTGATTTGGTCAGTTTACCAGTTTTGTAGTCAACATAGTGGTGCCCCTGCGCCGGTCCATCGATTCCATATGCCCAGTGAAGACCAGTGTTGAACCACTGCGGAGAATTTGGTGCGGCGCGCTGCGTTGCCAGCATGTAACGCATTTCGTCAAAGTAGGCGCGAGCGTCTTCTTCGTCTGTGAAGTAGCCGCCTTTCCAGCCCCAATAGGCCCAAGCGCCCGCCAAACGATCAAAAACCTGCTTGGATGACGTCTCTCCGTCGAATTCCGCATCTTCGGCTGGCACAGAGCGCCACAGAAACTCGGGAACGCCCTTTTCTTTTACTTTCTTCAAACGGTTTGGCACACCGGCCTTACGGAAATATTTCTGAGCGATGACATCACTGGCAACCTGGCTCCAGCTTGACGGAACTTCAATCTCATCTAAACGGAATACGATTGTCCCGTCCGGATTCCGAATCTCGGACGTTGCAGACACAAAATCCAGTTCTGCGTATGCGTCCTGACCAGGTTTGGTGAATTTTCTCTCAATCTTCATGTCCGCTGCCCCCGGGCAATTATTTTAAGTTTCCGGCACTTTTAATTAGTTTTGCGGAGTGCCGCCCGCTGCCGTCAGAATTTTGGGCACAAAAGACCAACCGCTGTTCATAACAGCGCAAAACCGCAAAAACGGTTGCACGTAGATAGGTATGCATTAGTCCCTCGCCCGTCGCCTTTTTCCAGTCATTATCTACTAGATTTAGTGGCGCATGCTTCGGCCTATACAATCTGACGTATCTTGCCATAGTTGGTCAACGGACTTTTTTGAGATTTTTGGAATCTTTTCTGTTGACCAACTCAGAGAGATCGGCGGGAACCTGCCGGCGCGCGATTCCTCCACAGGTCTTCCTAAGGCTGCCGGACAAGGACTTACCGAATTGGCAAATGGAATTCTCGTTTTTTGTGCCACGGTTACGAGCAAATGATCACCTAACGCACAATTAACGAACGTCACAGAGAATCATCGCGGCGCATCCAAAACACATGCAATAGTCAAAGGAACAGATAAAAAGTGCCTTGGGACCGATTTCAACATGCGTACATTGCGAACACTTCCCGCTCTGGCCCTGATCGTGTCCTGTACAACACAAGATAATCCAATTGGAACACGCAGTGCGCAGTTCACTGACTATCCAAAGCAAATGTTCAGCTCGTTCCAAACGCAGTGCGACGGTCCCGGAGAAGACTATTTGCGGATGGGAAAAGGCAGTTTTGAATGCCGTGAACAATTGCCACCCGAGGCAACTGCATATCTGATTCTGTCCTTCGACGGTCACCCTCGGGATTTGCCAAGAATCGTTACACGATTAAGTTCGACCAAAAACCAGCTGGGATATCGCGTCGATGCGGATCTATTCTTTCTGGTTCCACAGAAAGATGGAACTACTCTTAGAGTTCCGGTTCAAAGCGAGACATTAGATAAGGATTTTAGCCAACTATATGTGCGGTTCGGCGGAATGCCCATTTAGGCACATATAGTTGGAAAGTGGTCGGGGCGGCAGGATTCGAACCTACGACCCCCTGTACCCAAAACAGGTGCGCTACCAGACTGCGCCACGCCCCGGACCGTGCGCCTTCCTAACGATGCCATTCGGATTTGAAAAGCCCTAACAAGGCCAAATTGCAGGACCTTGCGAAAAAACTTCATGCCGCATCTGGGTTCCGGGGCGAATAGCATACCGCGCAGCAAGCCCGGCATTGATTTCCAGCACAGTGTAGACCGAATCACCACCTTCAATGGGCGTCAGGTCACCAGGAATTGCGCCTTCGTGCACATGAGTGACGTTACCAGCGCGATCCGTAAAAATCATGTCCAACGGGATGAGCGTGTTTTTCATCCAAAAAGCAACCGGTTGCGGAGGATCGAATACAAACAACATCCCTGCCCGATTGGGCAGACTTTCTCGAAACATCAAACCTTGTGAACGCTCTTGAGGGGTTTTGGCCAATTCGACATCGAATCGCACTTGGGCCTGAGAATTCCGCAGTTCAACCTGGTCAGCGCGACATTCCGCTACGGCCATCGAACCGATAATCGAAAGAAGCATCGCGAAAGCCGGGAGGAATTTCTTCATTCCGGTGATCAGCCGTTCAGGGCTGCCTCCCAAGCCAAAACCTGAGCGGCCATACGCCCACGCTTGCCATCAATGACTCGCATTGCAAGAGCTTCACCCGGTTGCAAGTCCGCCAACCCCGACCGGCGCAAAACCTCAATATGAAGAAATACATCTTCATTACTGCCAAACACATTGGCAAACCCAAATCCTTTGCCCTTATCGAACCACTTGACGCGTGCCGCCTCTAGCGGGGTTTGCGCAATCAAATCCGGATCCAACTCGGCAAAATCAGCCAGCATTAAAGTTTCAGCCCGATCCGGCGGATCCACTGAAATAACTTCAACGGCCTGAACACCGCGGTCCGTACGGTGGGTCATGATTTCGATGCCTGCGCCATCCGCAACCGAGCTTTGCCCAAAATTACGCAGAACATTCACATGCAGCAGAATGTCGGGCCCACCTTCATTGGACACAACAAATCCGTAACCCTTAGCAGGGTCGAACCATTTGACGTGTCCACGAACGCGGTACATGCTGCTCATATCTTCTGGCACTGTGTTCCCATCACGAAATTTAGCAAATCGTCAGGGGTCTGTTGTTGATGCAAATGAATTGCAATTTCAAGTCGAAAAAAATCTATGATTTCGGGCTTTTGCATTTCGCTGCGCATGACTGTCATGGATTCAACCTCTGCACTTGCCACTCGGAACCGGGGGCAGTTCTGCGCCACTGAAAACGGTCGTGCAACCTGAAAGCGCCATCTGCCCAGAACTCTATCTCCACTGGAATCAGCCTGTACCCGCCCCAAAAGTCCGGGCGTGGCGGGTTGGGTCCGAATTTGGTAGTAACTTTGGCCACTTCCGCCATCAATGCGGCCCTGCTCGTTAGCGGCGCAGACTGTCGTGATGCCCACGCACCCAGACGGCTTTTGAGAGAACGCGAGGCGTAATATTCGTCTGCTTGTGGTCCGTCTTCGCGCGTGATTGTGCCACGTACCCGAATTTGACGCCGTAGTGATTTCCAATGCATCACGAATGCCGCCTTTCCAGACTCATCAAGCTCGCCTGCCTTAGTGCTATGGTAATTTGTATAGAAAACAAAGGCATCTTCCTCGATTTCTTTCAACAAAACCATTCGAACATTTGGTAAGCCACTTGAATCTACGGTTGCCAACGCAATCGCATTTGGGTCATTAGGTTCGGTCTTTTCAGCTTCCTCCAGCCACCGTCCCGCAATGCTAAACGGATCGGTGCCAGCGAAAATGCCACTTTGCTCGTTCATTTCCATCCCCTGGAAATAATTGTTCCCGACACTAAGGCGAGAACCCGCTACGAGCAAGAGTGCATGGCCTTGATGCAAGGCAATCAATGGCATAAACCAATCCAACACAACGCGAAGACAGGCGGAGAACCGAACATGTCAAATCAGTTGATGGCCGGAAAACGCGGCCTCATCATGGGACTGGCCAATGACAAATCAATCGCATGGGGAATAGCTCGGGCTCTGTCCGAAGCTGGAGCCGAGCTTGCCTTCTCATATCAAGGTGATGCTTTAAAAAAACGGGTTGATCCATTGGCGGCACAGCTCGGAAGCGAAATCGTCCTACCCTGCGACGTCAGCGATGAAAGCTCGATCAACGACCTTTTCAATGCGCTTGAAAAAACCTGGGGCAAGTTGGACTTTGTTGTTCACGCGATTGGTTTTTCGGACAAGAACGAACTTCGCGGTCGCTACGTCGACACCAGCCGCGCAAATTTTAACCTGACAATGGATGTATCGGTCTATTCGTTCACAGCTGTAATGCAGCGAGCCGAAAAACTGATGGGTGAAGGCGGCAGCGCAATTACCTTGACCTATTACGGAGCTGAGCAGGTGATGCCGCATTACAACGTAATGGGTATCGCCAAGGCGGCTTTGGAGGCATCGGTCAAATACTTGGCCGAGGATTTGGGCAAGGACGGCATCCGCGTGAACTCGATTTCCGCCGGCCCAATCAAGACTCTGGCCGCCAGCGGAATCGGTGATTTCCGCTACATAATGAAGTGGAATGAGTACAATTCGCCCCTTCGCCGGAATGTAACAATCGATGATGTTGGAAAGTCTGCGTTGTATCTGCTGTCAGACCTCAGCAGCGGCGTAACTGGCGAGAACCTGCACGTGGATTCGGGGTATCATATAGTCGGCATGAAAGCCGTTGATGCTCCGGATGTTGAAAAGGGATAAAAATTAATGAGCGCAAAGGACCGCCTACCCCACGAAAAAGGCTTTCACATAAGCTGGGACCAACTGCATCGCGATTCTCGTGCGCTTGCTTGGCGGCTAGACGGACAGGGCCCAGATAACGGGGCATGGCGGGCCGTGGTCGCCATTACTCGCGGTGGAATGGCGCCAGCCATGATCGTCAGCCGCGAACTGGATATTCGCACAGTCGACACTATCAGCGTCAAATCTTATCATCACCAAACTCGTGGAGAGGCCGAAATTCTTAAGGCGCCTGATGCCAATTTGATGGGTGACGGCACCGGCGTTCTGATTATCGACGATCTGGTCGACAGCGGAAAAACTCTGGAATTGGTGCGTGAGATGTATCCAAACGCGCATTTTGCCACGGTTTACGCCAAACCCAAGGGTCGCCCAATGGTTGATACTTTCATTACCGAAGTCAGCCAGGATACATGGATCTTTTTGCCCTGGGATATGGCCCTGCAATATGTCGAACCCTATCGCGGAACGGATTAAGATTCGGTCAACGACGAAATCTTCGGACGAGTTTCTGGACATGGGAAGCAAATGAAACTCACGCGCACAGCGGCAACATTTGCGCCACCTGTGATGGAAGCATCACGATGGTTGCAGGGTGTGTCATTCACGGTTGATCGGCCGTTGATCAATGTCAGTCAGGCTGCACCAGTTGACCCGCCTCCGCTTGCTCTGCGTCAGGCAATGGCCGAATTCGCGTTGCGTGATAACAGCGCTCATCTTTACGGACCGGTTTTAGGTAATGACGACTTGCGTGCTGAGCTGGCCTCTCAGATCAGCGTCCACTATGCCTCGGATATCTCAAAAAATCAGGTCGCAATCACTTCGGGATGCAATCAGGCCTTTTCCGCTGTGATTTCGGCAATTTCGAACCAAGGGGATGAAGTAATCCTTCCAACGCCTTGGTATTTCAACCACAAAATGTGGCTTGATATGGCTGGCGTCGGGGCTGTCACTCTGGCTACAGGCGACAGTCTTTTGCCGAATCCGGACAAGGCAAGGGAACTAATTACTGAAAAAACCCGAGCCATTGTTTTGGTTACCCCGAATAATCCCGGTGGCGTGGAATACCCAGCTGATCTGGTGATGGATTTCTTTGAACTGGCGCGGTCGGCTGGTATTCACTTGCTTGTTGATGAAACGTATCGCGATTTCGACAGTCGCTCCGTCCCGCCTCATGATTTGTTCCAGCAACCAAGCTGGGACAATACTCTGGTACATTTGTATTCGTTTTCAAAGGCCTATAGGTTAACTGGTCATCGTGTCGGAGCGGTTGCCTCGGCCCCTGCTCTGTTGTCTGAGATAGAGAAGTTTTTGGATACGATCGCTATCTGTCCAAGTCAAATCGGTCAGTTCGCTGCGCTTTGGGGGATGCAAAACCTGTCCCGATGGGTCTCTGAAGAGAGAAACGAAATACTGGACCGACGAGCTTTGATCTTGCAACAGATGCCCCGTTTGTCTGCGAAAGAATGGCGCCTTTTAGGTTTGGGCGCCTATTTTGCATATCTCGAACACCCTTTCGATCTGAGTTCCGACATTCTGGCCAAACGACTTGTTGTCGAGGCTGGTGTTCTACTGCTGCCCGGTACAATGTTCATGCCCGTCGACGATCCAGACGGGAAAAGACAGTTGCGGATCGCTTTTGCCAATCTCGACAAGGAAGGCATATCCAGACTTTTTGATCGTTTCGAGGCGTTATCCTTCTAAGCTTGCTCCTCGGCGACGTGCGTCGTATTCAGGGCCGCAACCGACCCGAGCAAGTACTGCCAACACAAAACACGAGGGCACCATGGCCGCAGGCATGAAAAATCTGTCAAAAACTTTTGTTTGGATCCTCATGGGCCTTTTGATGTTGGGACTTGCAGGCTTTGGGGCGACCAGCTTGACCGGCACCGTTCGAACCGTGGCTCAAGTCGGGGACGAAAGTGTTTCAGTCGACGAATATGTCCGCGAATTGCAGCGTGAAATCCGCGCGGTAGAAGCGCAAACCGGTCAACCGCTGCAGATTTCACAGGCCCACCAACTTGGACTGGATCAGCAGGCTTTGTCCCGTCTTGTTGCGCTCGCTGCTTTGGACAATGAGGTTGCGCAACTGGGCATTTCAATTGGTGACGAAAATCTGCAACAAGAAATCGTTCAAATTCAAGCGTTTCAAGGTGTCGACGGGACCTTCGACCGAGAAGCTTATCGATTTCAACTGGAGCAAGTAGGGTTGACCGACACTGAATTCGAGAATGACCTACGTAAAGAGTCCGCGCGTACCATTGTTCAGGGTGCTGTGATGGGCGGGGTGGATATGCCGCGTACTATGACCGAGGCATTGTCGAACTATGTACTTGCTCGCCGAAGCTTTACAGTCGCAACTCTTTCGTCCGACACTTTAGAAACGCCTGTGCCAGAACCAACGGATGCACAGATACAATCATATTATGATGAAAACACTGACCGCTTTACCCTGCCCCACACAAAGAAGTTGACCTACGCAATCCTGTCGCCGGAAATGCTGTTGGACTCAGTAGAAGTTGACGCGGACTCGGTAAAACGCCTGTACGATCAAAGATCCGACCAATTCAAACAACCTGAACGCCGGTTGGTCGAACGTCTGATTTTTTCGGACGAAACTTCTGCAACAGAAGCTCTAGCGCAGCTTGAGGTCGGTGGGGCAAGCTTTGAACAACTGGTCCGCGACCGGGAACTGGAACTGAGCGATGTCGACTTGGGAGATGTGACCCGTGATGATTTGGGTGAGGCGGCCGAAGGCGTCTTTGCTGCAGAAATCGATGATGTAGTTGGCCCATTGCCGTCTGAACTGGGACCAGCGTTATTCCGTATCAACGGATCATTGGCAGAAAACATCGTCACATTTGCAGAGGCCGAAGCTGAGTTGCGCGAGGAACTTGCCGCTGACAGAGCTCGTCGCCAAATCGAAGCTCAAGCCGAAGATATTAACGACCTACTGGCAGGCGGCGCGACCCTGGAAGAGCTGACCAACGAAACCGAAATGGAACTCGGCGAAATCGACTGGACTCAGCAAAGCGATCAGGGAATAGCTGCGTATGACGGGTTCCGTTCTGTTGCAGAAGCCGTGCAAGAGGGGGATTTTCCCGAAGTAGCGTTTTTGGAAGACGGCTCGATTTTTGCCCTGCGCTTGAACGAAGTTCTTCCACCCCGACCTGAACCACTGGACAGCGCCCGCTCTCGAGTAGCCGGAGCTTGGGTGCAGGATGAGATCGCCAAAGAGCTGCAATCCCAGGCGGGTTCAGTTATTACAGCGCTCGCAACAGATGGTGATTTTACGAACACCGGCTTGCCGTTCCGGGTTGAGAACGCCCTGACACGTACCGCCTTTTTGGATGATGTTCCTGCTGATTTCATGACGCAAGTATTTGAAATGGAGCCTGGAGAACTGCGTGTCATTCCAGGCGCTGGGACTGCTTTGATTGTACGTCTTGATGACGTGTTGCCCCCCGCGGAGACGGATGAGCAGCGCCAGATGCAAGATGCTCTATCAGCGCAAATGAACCAGGCCTTGGCGCAAAATATCTTTGACATCTATGTGCGCGATGCTCAGACACGTGCGCGCCCAGTCGTGGACCAGCAAGCGCTGAACGCCGTTCAGGCAAGCTATTAACCGGGGTTGACTATGGATCTGACACCCGACTTCGACAGTTTCGCGCGCGCCTATGAAGCGGGCGAAAATCAAGTAGTATACACACGTCTTGCTGCTGACCTAGACACTCCTGTGTCGTTGATGCTCAAACTGGCGGGCGCGCAAAAGGACGCGTTCATGCTGGAATCTGTGACTGGCGGAGAGGTACGCGGACGATATTCGATCATTGGTATGAAACCTGACTTGATCTGGCGATGCGAGGGGGAAACCGCCTCCATTAACCGATCCGCCCGCTTCGACGCCGAGGCGTTTTCGGAGCAGGCCGGGAATCCCATGGATAATCTGCGCGATCTGCTGGCCGAATCTCGCATTACCTTACCGTCTGACCTTCCTCAGGCGGCGGCAGGCCTGTTCGGTTATCTGGGGTACGATATGGTCCGGTTAGTTGAATATCTGCCGGACGTTAACCCTGATCCGCTAGGGCTGCCCGATGCCATCATGCTGCGACCGTCAGTGGTCGCGGTTCTTGATGGCGTAAAAGGTGAAGTTACGGTTGTGTCGCCCGCTTGGGTAAGTGACGGACAATCTGCCAAGGCGGCTTTCGCACAGGCGGCCGAGCGGGTAATGGACGCGGTCCGCGATTTGGAACGCGCAATGCCCTCTGAAACCCGAGATTTGGGTGAAGCCCGCGAGATCGCGCCCCCAATTTCGAATTTTACCAAATCAGGGTATATGGAAGCAGTTGAAAAGGCTAAAGAATACATTCGGGCTGGAGACATTTTTCAGGTCGTACCAGCGCAACGCTGGACGCAAGAGTTCCCGCAACCCCCATTTGCCTTATACCGCTCGCTTAGGCGAACAAATCCTTCGCCCTTTATGTTCTATTTTAACTTTGGCGGCTTTCAGGTGATCGGCGCCAGCCCAGAGATTCTGGTGCGTGTATTTGGCAACGAAGTGACAATTCGACCGATCGCAGGCACTCGCCCCCGCGGTGCAACCCCGGAAGAAGATAAAGCCAATGAAATTGACCTGTTGGCTGACAAAAAGGAACTCGCAGAACATCTTATGCTTTTGGATCTTGGTCGAAACGACACGGGCCGTGTAGCCAAGATTGGAACTGTTCGCCCGACCGAAGAATTTATTATCGAACGCTACAGCCACGTAATGCATATTGTTTCCAATGTCGTTGGTGAACTTGCGGATGACAAAGATGCGCTGGACGCGTTCTTTGCCGGAATGCCGGCCGGCACTGTTTCGGGGGCACCCAAAGTACGTGCTATGGAAATCATTGACGAACTTGAGCCAGAGAAACGAGGCGTCTACGGCGGCGGTGTCGGTTATTTCAGTGCGGGCGGCGACATGGATATGTGCATCGCACTACGGACAGCCATAGTGAAGGATAGTAAGTTATATATTCAGGCTGGTGGGGGTGTCGTGTATGACAGCGACCCGGAAGCGGAATATATGGAGACCGTGCACAAATCAAATGCAATCCGCCATGCTGCGGCTGAAGCGGCGCGTTTCAGTGGGAACGGCAACAGATAAGATTGATTGACCTAATCTTTAATATTCGGCCGAACCCGAGTTTCGCTGAACTTCACTCATCATGACGGCAGATATCGGCGCCATAGCAACCCGATTGCCGCGATCCTCGAGTCCCCAAAGCAACAGGGCTGAAATCGTCTCGGGGCGCAATCGACCCAACATGACAACAGCACCTTGCTGACTGGCGCGAAATGCAGCCTGGTCCAGAAAACGGCGTATAACCTGAGCATCCTGACTGGCACCATCAAAGTCTCTGAAAACGACACTGGACGGGACACCGTTTCGCGCAGCTAATTTCTGAACTGTGTTCAGCCCGCTATCCTGTGTGACCAACCCGCGACCGGTATCACCGGCGATAGCAGCAACCTGATCTGCCAATTTTCGGTTACCTTGAATTCCCGTTCCAACACCTTCCAATAAACCGACAGTTTCTGGCAGCGCCTCTAACCAAACTGCCAAAGACACCTCTGCGTCCTGCGCGCTAGCTGCAGTGTGCATATCGATAAGAGCCAATACCTCGAACCCGGCCTCACGGTGACGCGCCATTTTTTCCGCCGCCTTTGGGTCGGATGGATTAACTGCCAAGCTAAGCGGATATGGGAAATCCTTAAGTGCTTCGGCCCCAAATGCGCCTTCGTCATCGATCAAGATAATCGACATCAAAGGTTTGGCCTCTGGGTTTTCAAAGGCCACCGCGTATTCTTCTATTGGTTTTCCTGGCGCAAGAGTTTGAACTTCGGCCTGCTCCTCAGTCGCTTGGTCACGTTCTGTCAAAGGCACAATCCGCTTGCCCACCCGCGTGCCAGACGGTTGCTCTGGTGAAATCTGCGGCAAGGAAATGATTCGTGGTTGATTGCGAGGCAGAGTGTCCTCTTCACCCTCAACCGCGATCGGGTTTTCATCGACCGCGATATCCTCCTCGACTTTAGGTGTTTGTGCTTCGGGCTGAGGAGTGTCATCAGGTTGCACGGCGGCAACCTGTTCACCACTGGCTTCTGGCTCTTTAGACAAAGGCGCCTGAACTGATTGTTCTTCTGGTTCTTCGATTACCGGGATTTGCGCTTCAGGCGTCAATTGAGCCGAGGAAGTTGTTAGGTCTGGCTCTGTTGCAACTTCGGGCTTTTGTTCCGGGGGCAGCAAGTTTTCTGCAGCAATTTCAAGATCGGTATCTAGCTCAGGTGAAGTTGGAGTCGGAGCTGGGTTCGGCATCGATGCCGGAGTATCAGAGTCGACTGTCACAGGCTGCGCCGCAGGCGCATCAGGCGCTTGAGGACTCGAAGGGGATGACCCAGTTGTCGGTCGAGTATCAGGCTGCAACTCTATACCCGAAAGGCCGGCAAGTGTATCTGATTGCGTTTCTGGGTCATCTGGAGCTTTAGGTGCCAGCTCAACCAAATCGGCGTCTTTTCCCTGAATCTGCAAATCCGCGTCTTCTGAGGGGGTTGGTGCCTCAGAAGCTTTTGGCGCCACGATTGACACCTCGGGTTTTGTTGTAAGCGGCGTATATAGTGACGCCACAGTCGCCAAGGCTAAAACCGAGACAGCCCCGGCGAACATCCCACCGTAAAATCCCCGCATAGCTAACATGCCTCTCGCCTTGTTTATTGCCTCAATCGCTCGGGCACCGTCTGTAGCGGTGCTCACTTGCACAACCGGTCCGGAACGGATGTCCCCTTGACGCTGGCGCACAAGCCTGAGCATGTATATTCCGACATTATACCTTGGCTTGGGCCTGCATCGCCAGCCCCAATTGCCTCATTCAAAGATAAGTGCCGGAATGCTGCTGCTGATCGACAACTATGACTCGTTTACTTACAATCTTGTCCACTATTTGGGTGAATTGGGCGCCGAAATGGTCATTCGCCGCAATGATGCCTTGGATGTTCAAGAAGCAATGGCGATGAACCCGGCCGGTATCCTGCTAAGCCCGGGACCATGCGACCCCGATCAAGCCGGTATATGTCTGGCGCTGACCGAGGCGGCGGCAGAAACCAAAACACCATTGATGGGAGTGTGCTTAGGTCACCAGGCGATTGGTCAGACATTTGGCGGTAAGGTCGTACGTTGCCATGAGATCGTGCATGGCAAGATGGGCAAGATTAACCACTCCGGTAAAGGATTGTTTGCAGGCCTTCCAACTCCGTTCGAAGCAACGCGCTACCATTCGCTAGTTGTAGATCGAGGCTCTCTACCGGACTGTCTGGAAATAACGGCAGAGCTCGAGGATGGAACGATCATGGGACTACAGCACAAGGATTTACCCATTCATGGTGTGCAGTTTCATCCCGAGTCCATTGCGTCCGAGCACGGTCATGCTCTGCTGAAGAATTTTTTGAATGAGATGAAAGTCCCGGCATGAGCGACGTCCTGAAACCGTTGATCGGCGCCGCAGCGGATAGGCCACTGACGCGGTCAGAAGCAGAGCAAGCCTTTCAAATACTGTTCGAAGGTGCTGCAACGCCCAGCCAAATCGGTGGACTTTTAATGGCCATGCGCACGCGTGGCGAAACCGTTGACGAATATGCGGCCGCCGCTGCCGTTATGCGAGCCAAGTGCCATGCCGTGTCAGCACCTGTCGGAGCGATGGATATTGTCGGTACGGGCGGAGATGGAAAAGGAACTCTTAATATATCGACGGCGACAGCGTTTGTTGTCGCCGGGGCTGGAGTCGCCGTTGCTAAACATGGCAATCGAAACTTAAGCTCAAAATCCGGGGCTGCAGATGCTCTGAGCCAGCTGGGAATCAACGTTATGGTTGGACCAGAAACCGTTGAAAAGGCTTTGAAAAATGTGGGAATAGGTTTCATGATGGCGCCTATGCACCATCCCGCGATCGCTCATGTGATGCCGACACGGCAGGAACTAGGGACACGGACGATTTTCAATATTCTCGGCCCCCTGACCAATCCCGCTGGTGTTAAACGCCAGTTGACGGGCGCTTTCAGTCGAGACCTGATACGACCAATGGCCGAAACCCTTGGCCTGCTCGGCACCGAACACGCTTGGTTGGTTCACGGATCAGATGGAACAGACGAATTGACCATCACCGGGGTAAGCTGGATTGCCTCGGTCGAGGATGGAACTGTCAAGGAAGCAGAAATTCATCCCGAAGACGCCGGACTGCCCGTACATTCATTTGAGGACATTCTCGGTGGAACACCCGAAGAAAACGCTGTTGCATTCCGCGCACTTCTCGATGGAAGACCATCTGCCTATCGCGACGCGGTGTTACTGAACGCGGCAGCAGCATTGGTTGTGGCCGACGCTGCATCGGAGTTACGCGAAGGCGTTGCAATGGCCGCCGAAAGCATCGACAGCGGCAAAGCGAAAGACAAGATAGCCGCGTTGGCTCGTATCACACAGGAAGCTGCATGACCGAAACAGTTCTGGACAAAATCAAGGCTTACAAGCTGGAAGAGATCGCAGCAGACAAAGCGCGAAAATCATTGGATGAGCTTGAATCCGAAGCGGAAAGCGCGTCTGAGCCTCGCGGTTTCGCCGACGCGCTTTCGGCAGCGACCCGTCGCGGTTATGGCTTGATTGCGGAGGTCAAAAAAGCCAGCCCTTCCAAAGGCTTGATCCGAGAAGACTTTAATCCACCCGCTCTGGCCCAGGCATATGAAAAAGGAGGTGCTGCCTGTTTGTCAGTTTTGACCGACACGCCCAGCTTTCAAGGTGCCAAGAACTTTCTAACCGCTGCACGCAAGGCTTGTTCTTTGCCCGCGCTTCGCAAGGATTTCATGTATGACCCCTATCAGGTGATCGAAGCACGTGCGCTTGAGGCCGATTGTATTCTGATTATCATGGCGTCTGTCAGTGACTCTCAGGCGTCTGAGTTGGAACAAACTGCGTTTGATTGGGGTATGGATGTTCTGATTGAAGTGCATGACGAGGCAGAGCTACACCGCGCAACCAACCTAAAAAGCCCTTTGATCGGAATAAACAATCGAAACCTAAAGACTTTCGAAACAAGTCTGGACACGACGCGCAGGTTGTCAAAATTGGTTCCGGCCGACCGAACAATTGTCTGTGAAAGTGGCCTGAGCACACCAGCTGATCTTGCAGAAATTGCGCGCTATGGCGCAAGGTGCTTCTTGATTGGCGAAAGTCTGATGCGTCAGGATGACGTCGCATCGGCAACCCGCACTCTGCTAGCTAACCCTCTTGTTCCAGGGGTGATGTGATGGCGCTTACCCATTTCGACGCCAAGGGTCAGGCACATATGGTTGATGTGACCGAAAAGCAAATAACTGACCGAGTTGCTGTCGCAGCTGGTTACATCAGAATGGCCCCAGAAACCTTTGATTTAATTTCCGAAGGCCGAGCAAAAAAGGGTGATGTTCTGGGCGTAGCTCGTCTTGCCGGGATTATGGGGGCCAAGAAAACGCCCGATCTAATCCCGTTGTGTCATCCGCTGCCAATAACTCGGGTTGCAGTTGAATTGACGCTGGATCCGTCTTTACCAGGCGTTCAGGTCGAAGCGACGGTTAAAACTACTGGCCAGACCGGTGTCGAGATGGAAGCATTAACCGCAGTCACAACCGCAGCCTTGACCGTTTACGACATGGCAAAGGCCGTTGACAAAGCCATGGAGATAGGCGGCGTTCGCGTGCTTTTGAAAGACGGCGGAAAATCAGGACGTTACGAGGCGGAATGATAACAGTCAACGAGGCCCGCGCGCTGTTGTTTGAATTGGTTGACCGGCTACCGGAAGAAACGGTGCCACTGTCAGAGGCCGCTGGTAGAGTGTTGGCTCAAGACGTTCGTGCAACCCGCGATCAGCCTCCATTTCCCGCATCATCCATGGATGGTTATGCCGTCAAATCGGTCGAAGTGGAACTGCATGCCATTTTCAAAGTCGTTGGCGAAGCCGCTGCAGGGCGACGGTATTCAAGTTCGGTTGGCGCGGGTCAAGCTGTGCGAATTTTTACTGGTGCGCCCATGCCTGACGGCGCGGATTTCGTAGTCATTCAAGAAGACACAACACGGAGCGGCGACCTGATCACCATCACTGATGGTCCGGGTGCAAAAACCAATGTTCGTCCTGCCGGCGTGGATTTTAAAGCCGGAACGCCGATCAGGGCACCTCGTAAAATTCGTGCAGAGGACGTCGCACTAATGGCCGCGATGAACATTGCCTTGGTGCCAGTGACCCGCAAACCCGTTGTGGCATTAATTTCCACCGGAGATGAATTGGTCATGCCAGGAGAAACACCCGGGCCTGATCAGATAATCGCTTCAAATACATTTGGTCTCAAGGTGTTACTGGAGAAAGTTGGCGCGCATGTCAGGGTACTGCCAATCGCTCAAGACACAAAGTCTTCTTTGGAGACGGCGTTTTCACTGGCTCAAGGTGCTGATCTGGTCGTCACTATAGGCGGTGCCTCGGTCGGTGATTACGATCTGGTAGCAGATGTATCGCAGGACCTCGGGATGGAGCGATCATTTTACAAAATTCGTATGCGACCGGGAAAACCATTGATGGCAGGCAGGATCAACGGTGCAGCCATGGTTGGCCTACCGGGAAATCCCGTCAGTGCGATGGTTTGCGGGTACTTATTTCTTGTGCCCATGATACGACGCATGCTGGGTGTTGAAGATGTTCTGGAATCATTCCGAACCGCTCCGCTTACAGAGGCAGTCGGCCAAAACGGTCCGCGCGAACATTATATGCGTGCCATTGTGGACAAAACCGGCATCAAGGCGTGCGCCGATCAGGACAGTTCGCTGTTGAGTGTTTTGGCTGAAGCAAATGCTCTTTTGGTCCGCGCGCCTCATGATCCTGCCCGCTCAAAAGGGGAAGAAGTTTCCTATCTACCGATTTAGGGATTTCTCAAAAATATTGACACAAAACGTGAACATGCGTAGAACAAAAGAAAACGCATGAGCGACGAGGTGTGAGCGATGCTGACCAAGAAGCAGTTGGATTTGCTGGAATTCATCCATAAACGCGTACAGGCGGATGGTGTTCCACCCAGTTTCGACGAAATGAAAGCCGCATTGGACCTCAGGTCCAAATCCGGCATTCATCGCCTGATCACAGCGTTGGAAGAGCGCGGATTTATCAGGCGGCTCGCACATCGGGCACGCGCGATCGAGATTGTTAAGCTGCCGGAAAGTTTGGGGGGTGAGCCCACGGTCGGGTTCAAACCGCGTGTTATTGATGGCGACAGGCCTTCTGGTATGCGTCCAGCCAATTTTGAACCAATAACTGTGGATGCAATGGAATTGCCCGTCATGGGCCGCATTGCGGCAGGTGTTCCAATCGAAGCAATCAGCCACGTATCGCACCGTGTAGCCGTCCCCGGATCAATGGTTTCCGGTAATGGGGAACACTATGCATTGGAGGTTCGTGGAGACTCTATGATCGATGCGGGCATCAACGATGGCGATGTTGTGGTGATCCGAGAAACATCAGCAGCCGACAACGGCGACATAGTTGTCGCTTTGGTGGACGATCAAGAAGCGACGTTGAAACGTTTCTTCAGACGTGGCCAAGCCATCGCGCTTGAAGCAGCCAATCCAGCTTACGAAACACGTGTGCTACCCGAGGATAAAGTCAAAGTTCAGGGCCGTCTTGTGGGGTTAATCCGTAGCTATTGACCTGAATACCCTAAAGACCAAAGGCGCCTTCCAGAAGCTTCATTGCTGGTGACTAGGCGTCCTTTGCTTAGGGCCAAGCTTCCTGTGTTCTCGAGTTTTTCAGAGTCGTACAGCCGACAACCGCCACTTAATTGCAAAGCGACAGGCGATACCACAATTTGATCCGGCCGGCACTCGTTGAAATCTTGAGCTGCCCGCTTGCCTGTTAAGTGAACTATTTCCAAACCTTCAGTCTGGTATCTTTGAACAAGCCCCGGTTCGCCAGGCCATCGTTTTGCCGCAAGTTTCTGATCCGCCCCATCTCCGTCGTTTTCCAACCAGACCGACGCAACAAAACCATTGCCCTTGCTTTTACTCAATGCGCGTCCGTTCTCTGTCATGACACCAATCAAGCCACCATTGCCCGCAACCAAAACATCTGGGCGGGTCCCCTGCCCCCAGAGCGTCATCACCGCCATGGCCGGAACCAGCCCTGCCCAACGGGCGCGACCTTGCCAAAGGATGACCCACAAAATGCTTAATGAAAGTGCCGGTAGGACAAAGTCCGGGGGGCTCATTACATAGCCCTGAGCCCCGTGCAAGCCCGACACCCATTCGGACACCCCAAGAATCCACTTCAAACCGATCCCCATAACAGTCAACGCCACCCATTCCAGCCCAACCGGAGCCAAAAAGGCCGAAAGTACTGCTGCCGGAACAACAATCGCCCCCATAACTGGGACTGATAACAGGTTCGCCAACAAACCAAAGTGCGACATGGTGTTGAAATGAGCAGCTCCAATTGGAGCAGTCGCAAAGCCAGCAATGGCCGAAGACAAAATCAGGCCAATGAACTGCTTTAACCATTTCGGGCCGGACACCAGATCTTGGTTTCGCAAAGCACCAAAAACCGCTACCAAAGCTGTGGTGGCTGCGAATGACATCTGAAAACCCGGACCGAGAAGGCTTTCCGGACGCATCGCCAGCACAATCAAGGCTGCGACAGCCACAGCGCGCAAAGATATTGCCCTGCGGTCAAGCAGCAATGCCCCAAACATGACTAATACCATAACAAACGCCCGTTCGGTGGCTATGTTGCCCCCTGACAGTAGAAAATAGATCGTTGCCGATACCATCGCGCATACAGCGGCCAGTTTCTTTACTGGCAAACGAAGCGCCGCCGCCGGCACAGCAGAAAACCCAACCCGGCATGCAAGGAATACAAAGCCTGTCAGTAGCCCCATGTGCAGTCCGGATATGGCAAGAAGGTGGGCCAAGTTGGACGCTCGAAGACTCAGGAGCGTATCACTCCGCAGCCCGCTGCGGTCTCCAGTCGTGACAGCCGCGGCAAATCCACCGACCTCACCGGGGAGAAGGTTCTGCACGTGGTTTGATATGGATATTCGCCAATATGTAACGGGAACACCACCATTGGCCGCGCTCGCGGGGGCGATGGTCAAAACAGGAACACGGGTGTAACCAACAGCACCAAGGCGTTGAAACCAAGCGTGGCGACGAAAGTCAAAACCGCCAGGTTCGACGGGTCCTTGTGGTGCAGATAGATGACCGGTCGTCATTATCCTTTGACCGGGCAACAAGTTAGTGGCTGGCCCATGCATAGAAATTCGAACACGCCTTGGCCTTTCGTCGACTGGCACACCTTCTATTCGAACTTGATCCAAGGTTACTCTCAAAGCGTCAGACGCCGAACGGTCGAGAGATACGACTCGACCTTCAATCGGGCCATAGTAACGCCACTTCAAAACCGGCTCTGATACCAAATGGGCTCGTCCACCGGCCAACAAAAATCCAAATGCAATCAGCGCCACTCCAATCGCGACGGGTGACCAAGCTGTAGGCAATTTCCAACTGCAAAACGCCCCGAGAAAAATCGCTGATACTAGCTGAGCATAGACATGCACATCAGGCTCGAACCGGAGGGAAAAGTACAGCCCAATACCCGTCGCAACGCATATTGGCGACCAGACAATCAAGTGCCCGCGCTGGCGCAGCATTGCGGCCTCGACCAGTGCAAGAACACGCATGGTTGCCCCCGTCCTTCGTGCTCGTTAGACAGGCGCAAACTCTACGCTAATTGCGGTTACCAAAAGGTTAATCACCCCATGTCCGATCAGGTCGTCACCCGTTTTGCCCCCTCTCCCACCGGCTTTCTACACATCGGCGGAGCACGCACCGCGTTGTTCAACTGGTTGTATGCACGTGGCCGAGGCGGTAAATTCCTGCTGCGGATTGAAGACACCGACCGCGAACGCTCAACTCCACAAGCAACCGCGGCTATCTTACAAGGTATGGAATGGCTTGGACTCGATCACGACGGAGATGTCATAAGTCAGTTCGAAGGTGCGGATCGCCACGCCGAAGTGGCCAATCAACTGCTGGCACAAGGTAAGGCTTACAAGTGTTTCTCTACCCAGGAAGAAATCTCAGCATTTCGCGAACAGGCACGGGCTGAAGGTAAATCTACACTCTTTCGCAGCCCTTGGCGGGACGCAGACCCTTCCACCTACCCTGACGCGCCGTTTGCGATCCGCATAAAGGCAACACAAGAAGGCACAACGGTAATTCAAGACCAGGTTCAGGGCGATGTATCCATCCGAAACGATCAGCTGGATGACATGATCATTCTGCGCTCTGACGGGACACCGGTTTATATGCTGGCGGTCGTTGTAGACGACCATGACATGGGCGTTACCCATGTAATCCGCGGCGATGACCATTTGAACAATGCCGCAAGGCAAATGATGATTTATGAAGCGATGGGCTGGCCGGTTCCGATCTGGGCGCACATACCACTTATTCACGGTCCAGATGGTAAAAAGCTTAGTAAAAGGCACGGCGCATTAGGTGCGCAGGAATATCAGGCGATGGGGTATCCGGCTGCCGGAATGCGCAACTATCTCACGCGGTTAGGTTGGAGCCACGGCGATGATGAGTTTTTCACTGACGAACAAGCACTTGAATGGTTCGATCTGGACGGAATCGGCAAAAGCCCTGCTCGGTTCGACCTGAAAAAGCTTGAAAATCTTTGCGGTCAGCATATTGCCGTTTCGGATGATGCTGCGTTGCGGCAAGAATTGGAAGTTTATCTTGCCGCCGCGGGGCTTACGCCTCTTACTCAGACACAATCGAGTGATCTGGAACGGGCAATGTATTGCCTTAAAGACCGCGCACGCACCTTTCCTGAACTTATTGAAAAAGCGCATTTTGTTTTAACCGGGCGGCCGATTGTTCCCGATGAAAAAGCGGCAAAGGCATTAGTGAATGTATCCGATGGTATACTGGAAGAATTGACGCCGCAGTTGCAAAATGTTAGCTGGAGCCGGAACACACTGGAGGAAGCCCTCAACGCGTTCGCCGAAGCGAAAGGGGTAAAGTTCGGCAAGCTGGCGGGTCCCATGCGGGCTGCGCTAGCTGGGAGGACTGTTACACCTTCGGTTTTTGACATGATGCTCGTGCTTGGGAAGGAAGAAACCTTGGCACGGCTTTCTGACGCAGCAAATTAAACCTGATCTTCACAATCGGGTAACGCTGCCTCGTTAACACCCGGACTGCGTGACCAAGCGCAGCCGTTGCCCGCAAGTTCGGACAGCGATCCGATCCGCGCATGAATGAGGAAGGGACATTATGACCGATAGCAAAAACACCGCCACACTGACTGTCCATGGCAAAGAATACGAGCTTCCGGTCCACTCGCCCACAGCAGGACCAGATGTTGTCGACATCCGCAAACTATATGGTCAGGCGGGGGTGTTTACTTACGACCCGGGCTTTACCTCTACAGCAAGCTGTGACAGCACAATTACCTATATCGACGGAGAAAAAGGTGAGCTGTTGCATCGTGGGTACCCGATTGACCAGCTAGCTGAAAAATCACATTTCCTCGAAGTCTGCTATCTCCTTCTTTATGGGGAACTGCCAGCAGCAAAAGATCTGGAACAGTTCGAAACCACCATTACGCGACATACAATGCTGCACGAACAGATGCAGTATTTTTACCGCGGTTTCCGCCGGGATGCGCACCCTATGGCTATTATGGTTGGTGTGGTCGGCGCCATGTCGGCTTTTTACCACGATTCGACTGATATCTCGGATCCGCGACAGCGTGAGGTCGCCTCGCATCGGTTGATCGCCAAGATGCCGACGATTGCTGCTTGGGCGTACAAATACCACACCGGGCAACCTTTCGTGTATCCGAGGAACGATCTGGACTATGCTTCAAACTTCCTGCGCATGTGCTTCAGCGTGCCGGCCGAGGAATACGAGGTCAACCCAATCCTCAGCCGCGCAATGGACCGTATATTCACGTTGCACGCAGACCACGAACAAAATGCGTCGACTTCGACTGTCCGCCTTGCATCTTCGTCCGGCGCGAACCCGTTCGCATGTATCGCTGCGGGCATCGCATGCCTGTGGGGTCCGGCCCACGGCGGCGCGAACCAAGCTTGCTTGGAAATGCTGGAAGAAATCGGCAGTGTTGACCGCATCCCCGAATACATCGCCCGCGCTAAGGATAAGAACGATCCATTCCGCCTGATGGGCTTTGGCCACCGCGTTTACAAGAACTTTGATCCGCGTGCCAAAGTTATGAAGCAATCCGCCGACGAGGTTCTTGACCTGCTGGGTGTCGAAAATAATCCAAAGCTGCAGGTCGCCAAGGAACTTGAAAAAGAAGCTTTACAGGACCCGTATTTTGCCGAAAAGAAACTGTTCCCGAATGTGGATTTCTATTCAGGCATCATCCTAGAGGCGATGGGTTTCCCCACATCGATGTTCACGCCAATCTTTGCGCTGTCTCGCACAGTTGGCTGGGTCAGCCAGTGGAAAGAAATGATTGCGGACCCTCAGAACAAGATCGGACGCCCGCGTCAGCTGTATCTTGGCGAGACGCTGCGTGATTATGTGGATATTGAAAACCGCTGATTGGCCCAACCGATTAGGCACCAAAAAGACCTCGATTTTCTCGAGGTCTTTTTTTCTTTTCAACGCCTTGATTCACCAAATTGCAGTCTGAGACTTGAATTTTTGCGATCGGCCAAATCAGCCGCTTTGCCGAACGATGCATCCTGCACATGGTAACGGCCTTAGCCAAGTCCCGTGTTGCAATGAAATATCAAACATTGATATTTGCCGTGATGGGCGCATTGGGGTTAACCCGTATCGCGGGTGCTCAGGAAATTATTGAGAGCGCATTTAAGGAGTTTCCGCGGGAAAATACTGCTGGCTCCTTAGCTATTTTGCGACTGGCCGGCATTCTGGACAACTCTGCCAACGCAATTTCACTTCAGTCCAACATGGATAACCGTGACTATGATTTTGAGTCTGTCCATATTGGGGGCGGTTTTCGTTTGAGTTTGGGCGTAACAATTTATCTTGAGGGTTATATCGGCTGCGCAAAGCATGATCCGGTACTGTTTCTTTTCAGTTGCGGGAGAAACAACGACATTACCTCTTAAATGGACGAGCGCAGCTGCGAAGAGCGGCACAGGTTACAAATTTGATCTGAGCGAACGCTGGCGGTTCGTGCCAATGGCACATATCACAATCGGGCGAACGCAATCGGATGTAACTATTGTGACTTAGGTCGTCGCAGACAGGTTGGGGATAGAGGGTGATTTCCTCGAAATCGGTGGACTTTGGGCTGGCGGCGCAGGCGGATCTTTTACGATCGACTATGACCGACCACTTTCAAATGAACGCGAATTCGAGGCCAGCTTTCGCTATACCGATATTGAATAATGGCCAATCGGCGATGACGAAGATCTATTAGTGCAATCAACTGCATCTAATGCCGTGTTCTGGGCTCGTCATCGTTTTCCAACGGGCGTGCGCATGTTTGATTGCCTTGTGCGTTTGGTGGGCGATTTTTCTTATTTCTACCTGATCGGCAACCAATCCATGGTGTTAGGAACAAACTGGCTGGCGCGTGTCGGCGGCGGGATCGAAGTTGACCTGTCGTACAGATTAGTTCCGTGGGTTTCCACCACCCGCTTAATGGTGCGCTATTACGGAAGTGACACAGTGAACGGGTTCGCTGCCGGAGTTGGTATAATCTTCTAAATCGGTCCCTTAAAACAGAGCCATCTGGTCACCCGGCTGCGGTGGAACCGAAAACAGATCACATCTTAGCGGTGACGATTTAACTTTTATCCCCAACCTTTTGCAAGTCATAGAAAATCTTTGGGAAATGACCTCGGCATACTCGCCTTCACCTTTCATGCGATGGCCCCAACGCGGATCATAGTCTTTGCCGCCATGCATTTCCCGCAGCCGAGCCATAACTTTGCAAGCGCTGCCCGGCACGTGCTCTTGCAACCATTGTTGCCATAGCTCGGAAACTTCCCGAGGAAGGCGCAACATAATCCAGCTGGCCGCATCCGCGCCCGCATCCCGCCCCGCTTCAAGCAATTTTTCCAGTTCGTGATCTGTCAGTCCTGGAATGACCGGTGATGTCATAACACGCACCGGAATACCAGCTCGCGATAGTCGCTCGATCATTTTCAACCGCCTTTGCGGAGATGGAGCGCGCGGCTCCATTTGCCGAGACAGATCTGAATCCAACGTTGTCAATGATATTCCCACGCGAACCAACCCGCTTTGCGCCATTGGCGCGATTATATCAAGGTCCCGTTCGACAAGAGTTCCTTTTGTCACAATTCCGATCGGGTGTCGAAATTCGTTTAGAACTTCCAAACACCTCCTTGTTATTTCTCGAGATTTCTCGATCGGTTGATACGGATCAGTGTTGGTGCCCAAGGCAATCGTGGATACTTTGTAGCTGCGCCGGGAAAGCTCTTTCCTCAGAATGCTGGCAGCGTTTGGTCGAGCAATCAGGCGGGTCTCAAAGTCCAACCCGGGCGAAAGGCCCAAATAAGCGTGTGAAGGCCGTGCAAAGCAATAAACACAACCGTGTTCGCAACCTCGGTAGGGATTGATTGACCGATCGAAAGGAAGATCAGGTGATCTGTTGTAAGTGATCAGGCTTCGAGCGGTTTCGTCACGAACCTCGGTCCGCAATGTTGGCAAGTCTTCCTCGATGCTGCAATCTTCACGCACTGCAGTCGTAGTATAGCGCTCGAAACGCCCCGCTTGGTTCGAGGCAGTCCCACGCCCATTGGTTTTTGCGAAGGCTGTCATATGTTCTTTCTTTGTTCTTTTTGATAGACGATTCTGACATGCCACGCAAGTATCTGGTCGGAACGGGTTCGCGCAAAAAAGAACGTCGTTCCAACCGCATGTCATTCCGGAAGAAATTGAAATCTATGCACGAAAACCATGCACAAAATTCCACTGCATTGGTTCACAATTTACCGTATAGGTCGGTCTCAGATCGACCTAGGTCGCAATCGTCACAGTACAGATGCGGCGAAATGGCCAAAACAGTAAAAATTGCCACTTTGGGCCTCCGGCCCGCTCAGCTCAGGGAATTGCCCCATGTCCGATGAAGATGACATCGTTCTGTCCGAACTCAATGACGACGAGCTTGTCGAACAGATGTTCGACGATCTCTACGATGGCCTGAAGGAAGAAATCGAAGAAGGCGTTAACATTCTGCTAGAGCGTGGATGGGTGCCATACGACATCCTCACCAAGGCTCTGGTTGGCGGAATGACCATTGTAGGACACGACTTCCGTGACGGCATCCTGTTTGTGCCCGAGGTTTTGCTGGCCGCAAACGCTATGAAGGGCGGAATGGCGATCCTTAAGCCGTTACTCGCGGAAACAGGCGCGCCCCGTGTGGGGAAAATGGTTATCGGAACGGTCAAAGGCGATATCCACGACATCGGAAAGAATCTGGTGTCAATGATGATGGAAGGCGCAGGATTCGAAGTGGTCGATCTGGGTATCAACAACCCTGTTGAAAACTATCTTGAAGCCCTGGAAACGGAAAAACCAGACATCCTTGGAATGTCAGCCCTGCTGACGACGACGATGCCTTACATGAAGGTTGTCATAGACACTATGGTGGAACAGGGCCTGCGCGACGATTATATCGTGCTGGTCGGCGGCGCTCCGCTGAACGAAGAGTTCGGCAAGGCTATTGGAGCGGATGCTTACTGCCGCGATGCAGCCGTAGCCGTAGAAACCGCCAAAGAGTTTGTGTCGCGCAGGCATAACCAATTGGCCGGTTAACCGAGTTCGATCGCGAAGTGCGCCCGTAATTCGTGCACTACCCGACGAACGAAATACGCCGAAACCGGATGTGCCTGGTTTCGGCGTATGTAATTTGAAGCTGTAGCAATTGTCGGATTAGACCATGCAAAATCACTGCCCGCCCGATGACGTAAGCCTGACAACACAAGGCTATACCGACAACGGGCGGCCCGGCGGAATATTGCTGCTGGCATGCGGTGCCCTTGCACGGGAGATTCTTGATCTAAAAAAGCGCAACGGTTGGGACCACATGTCACTGACCTGCCTTCCCGCGATTTTACACATTCATCCAGAAAAAATCACACAGGCCGTTGAGGACGCGGTGAGCAAACACCGCGACAGCTACGACCAGATTTTTGTGGTTTACGCAGATTGCGGAACAGGTGGTCTATTGCAACAGGCCTGTGATCGTTTAGGGGTCGAGATGGTAAAAGGCCCGCATTGTTATTCCTTTTTCGAGGGAAATGACACCTTTTCCAAGCATCAGGAAGATGAAGCAACCGCCTTTTATTTAACAGATTTCCTCGCTCGCCAATTCGACGCATTTGTATGGAAACCATTAGGATTGGACCGCCACCCAGAACTTCGCGACATGTATTTTGGGAACTATACTAAGTTAGTTTTTCAGGCCCAAACCGAAGATCCTGACCTTACCCGGCGTGCGATGGAATGTGCCGACAAAATGGGCTTGGCGTTCGAGCGTCGGATGACTGGTTACGGCGACCTGGAAACCACACTTTCTGATTGGGCAAAACGCTCTGTGCCGAAGTAGTTCGCAAGATGTTAAACGTACGCTCGCGCGACTTCACGAATTCGCTCAATCATCGCACGCAAGCCGTTTGAACGTTGCGCTGATAGGTGATCGTTAAGCCCCAACCGCGCCAATTCAGCAGCTGCATCCACCGAAGCAACATCGGAAACAGGCAATCCATTATAAAGGGAACGCAGTACTGCAATTAGTCCGCGAACTATCATTGCATCACTATCACCATCAAAGTGAAACTTCCCGTCGTTGATCACCGGGTGTAACCACACCTGACTTGCGCACCCTTTTACTTTGGTGGCAGGTACCTTAAAGGCCTCATCCAAAGGTTCCATCGCCTTGCCCTGATCAATCACGTGCCGGTACCGATCCTCCCAATCGTCCAAGAACTCGAAATCTTCAACGATCTCTTCAAAAGCTGCTGTTGCCATGATTGGGCTATCCTTGCGTGTCGCGGTAACATTTGTGACCTATGCCCCGCTTGACCCGCTGTCCAGCCCCTGCCGTGGCTTTTCAAGCATTGGAATTTGCGCTAACCCGTTTCAAATCAAGTCGCGCAAAATGTTGGACCCATGCATAAAACTATTTCTGTTCTTTTGGTCTCTGCCCTTTTTCTTTCCGCCTGCAGCGGTTGGAGGAATTCGCGCGCAAACCCTTCAAACTGGTTTGGCAGCAGCACAACCTCTTCACCACCAGTGGAACCAAGCGAGGAATACGCTCTGATCCCGGACAACGCTAGCGGCGAGGAGTTTATCACCGGAAATGACCCGGATGACAGAAGCGTTCTGATTGCTGTTGTTGATGAAATGCAGATCGATCAAACCCCAACAGGTGCCATCGTCTACGCGGCTGGCACTGCCTCGCGGCAGGGCGCTTACGACGCTCGTTTGACACGAATTGACAACGATGAAAACGTCAAGAACGGCATCCTGGAATTTGCGTTCAGGGTCAATTACCCCATCTCCCCGACGGCTCAAGGAACCCCACGTTCAAGAATGGTGTCTGACGCTATCACGCTCGGCAGACGCGATCTGGAAGGGGTACGCTTGATTCGAGTGGTGGGGCAGCAAAACGCGCTGGAGTCTCGCCGTCGTTGAGACGCGAGTTAAAGTGACACCACTCGAACTGACTGACCTTTTGCAGCAAGGGCAATCTTGCCCTCACAAAGCTTCAGCGCATCTTCTCCAAAGACCTCGAACCGCCAACCTGACATCGCTGGCAACGACCGTTCTCCTGCAGCTATCTGATCCAATTCGGAGCTGGATGCGATCAACTTTGCGGCCACGCCCGAACTTTCCGTTTTCGACTTTAATAACACTCGCAGCAGATCGGCCAACGCCGGATTGACCTTTAGTTTGTCGCGACTGTTATCCACTTTGGGCAAGGCGTCGGCAGGACAGTTCATACCGCGCTTCACGGCAGCAAGAATACCATCTGCTATTGGTCCTTTGCGGGCTTCTCGCAAGAGAAGTCGCGATCCACCCAGATCAGCAGGTGTCCTTGGCTTTATTGACGCCATCTCAATCAAGGCATCATCTTTAAATACACGGCTTCGAGGAACGTTGTTGTCTTGCGCATAACCTTCACGGAAATGGGCAAGTTCGCGCACCACCGCCAAAAACTTACCGGAGTTTGTTCGTGTCTTTACACGACGCCATGCATCCTCAGGGCGAACGTTGTAGGTTTCCGGTTGTGTCAGTATCCGCAGCTCTTCTGCAACCCAATGACTGCGGCGGGATTTTTCTAATTCAGCTGCCAAATGTTCATAAATTTTGCGCAGATGGGTCACATCGGCCAATGCATATGTCTTTTGCGCGTCAGACAACGGGCGACGCGACCAGTCAGTAAATCTCGAAGTTTTATCGACACCTTCTCGGCAAATTTTCCGCACCAGTGTCTCATAACCGACTTGCTCGCCAAAGCCACAAACCATCGCCGCTACTTGGGTGTCGAAAAGTGGCGTCGGAAAAACTCCAGCCTCGAACCAAAAAATCTCAAGATCCTGACGAGCGGCATGGAAGACTTTGACGACCTTCTCATTCTTGAAAAGTTCGTAAAGAGGTTCCAGCGACATGCCCTCCGCCAATGGATCTACAAGAACTGCGCTGTCCTCGTCTTCCGACGGATAGGCAAGCTGTACCAGGCATAACTTGGAATAATACGTCCGCTCGCGCAGGAATTCGGTATCGAGTGTCAGATATGGGTGCTTGGAAGCGACCGCACAGAAATCGGCCAACTCTTGCGTCGTTTTCAATGTTCTCATGCGCGGTTCTGTTCTTGCTCTTGTTATTAGTGACTGCCCGTCTGTTTATCCTCGTTCCGAGCGTTGACGGCGACCATAGGCCGAACAGTAGGGCCGTGTAAATCACCCGAACGACCTCAGGGCATTTGAACAGGCGTCTTATCTCCGACGGCAAAGCGTCTCAGGACAGCCGGATAAAGCTTGTGTTCCCAAACCAAAACTCGAGCTGCAAGCGTTTCGGGAGTATCTCCGACATTGATCGGCACCCGCGCCTGCCCCAAAACCGGACCGTCATCCAGCGCGGCAGTTACTTCGTGCACTGTGCAACCATGTTCGGCATCGCCTGCTGAAATTGCACGAACATGAGTGTTGAGGCCCTTGTATTTTGGCAACAAAGACGGATGAATGTTAAGCATTTTGCCCTGAAACTCGGAAACGAAATCGCCGGTCAAAACTCGCATGAACCCCGCTAGGCACACGATATCCGGGCGAGCATCCTGCAATGGTTTCCGCAATTCGGCTTCGAAAGCACTGCGGTCACCTTTAAATGGGCGATGATCCACCGCTGATGTGGGGATCCCCCGATCTGCCGCCTTTTTTAAACCAGCTGCGGTGGGATCGTTGGATAATACCAAACAAGGCCGCGCCGGATGTTCGCCAGTCATGCTGTCTGCTAGCGCAACCATGTTTGAACCGCCACCAGACAACAAGATGGCAACACGTTTATGTTTCACGACAAGCTGCCTGAGTAGGTAACACCGGAAGCATCCGTCACTGTTCCAATGCGAACCACAGTCTCTCCCGTACTTGACAACAATTCAGAAAGCGCGTCAGCCCGTTCATCCGCGCAAACGACGACCATGCCAATTCCGCAGTTAAATGTCTTGAGCATTTCTGATTCAGAAATACTACCTATTTTGGCCATCCACTTAAACACCGGCGGTAAATCCCAACTCTTAAGGTCGATCTCCGCACCCGTTGTGTCAGGCAGAACGCGGGGCAAGTTTTCGGTTAGCCCGCCACCTGTTATATGCGCCAAGGCATGCACTCCGCCCGCCCGGATCGCCGAAAGTGCGGGCTTCACGTACAACCGGGTTGGCGTCAACAGCGCTTCGCCCAACGTCCCGCTGCCAAAGGGCGACAGGTCGGTCCAATCCAGCCCAGACATCTCAACCAATTTACGAACAAGTGAGTATCCGTTGGAATGAACCCCATCAGAGGCCAAGCCCAATAGCGCGTCGCCCTTTTTCACACCCTCGGGCAAAGCAGCCCCCCGCTCCATCGCGCCAACAGAGAAACCGGCCAAATCAAAATCACCCTCGGGATACATACCCGGCATCTCTGCCGTCTCACCACCGATCAAGGCACATCCTGATTGCGCGCACCCTTCGGCGATACCCTCGATGATTCGTGCCGCAGTGTCGGCGTCCAATTTTCCGGTAGCAAAATAATCCAAAAAGAACAGCGGCTCAGCGCCCTGACAGATCAGGTCATTGACACACATTGCGACCAAGTCAATTCCAACACCGTCGACCAAGCCCGTATCAATTGCGATCCGCAATTTAGTGCCAACGCCATCTGTGGCGCCGACGAGAATTGGGTCTGAATAACCTGCCGCCTTAAGGTCGAACAACGCTCCAAACCCACCCAACCCACTAATTACACCAGGGCGGTTGGTGCGTTTAGCTGCTGGCTTGATTCGATCAACCAACGCGTTTCCCGCATCAATATCCACGCCGGCGTCGGCATAGGTTATTCCGTTCTTGCCCGCTGTCATGGCCTATCCCTTTGTTTTACGTTGGGCGCGAGTTATTCGATTGTGCGACTTGTTGCAACGGTCAGGCTTGACGCGGGCCGTGATCGTGATACGCAGGGCGCTCAGGCGGGCCTGTAGCTCAATTGGTTAGAGCAGAGCGCTCATAACGCTTTGGTTGGGGGTTCGAGTCCCTCCGGGCCTACCACATTACTAAGATTCAAAAATCACCTGCCAATAATGATATCGGCGCACAAACCGCCGAGGTTTTCGCTTTTACCTAGCCTCAATGCGCCTCCGTGTGCTCTTGCGATGTCAGCGACGATTGCAAGTCCCAATCCCACACCACTGCCCAGATTTTGGTTTCGGGCAGGATCCAGCCGTGTAAACGGCTTGACGGCCTCGGTCCGCTGTCCGACTGGAATTCCGGGGCCGTCATCTTCGACGCGGATGCGCATGGATTTTGGCGTCAGTTTCAAACTGACCTCTGCACACGTACCATAGCGGACGGCGTTCCCGATAAGGTTTTCAACTGCACGACGCATTGCCATGGGACGGAACGATACTGTCCCCTGCCCTTCAACAGATACCAATTTTACACTGTGACCCACCCGCAAAGCGTCTTCGGTTATCTGACGCAACCAAACTGCCGGGTCCACGTTTTCGGGAGAACCCTCGGCTGTGCCGCGCGAAAACTCAAGAAACGCATCCAGTAGGGATTGCATCTCATTTACATCGTTCATCAACGGCGCTGATTCATCCTCAGGCAAAAGCGACAGACCCAGCTTGAGCCGCGTAAGTGGCGTGCGTAAATCGTGACTGACACCAGACAGCATAAGAGTGCGCTGTTCCATCTGTCGTTCAATCCGAGTTCGCATGTCCACAAATGCATTGCCCGCTGCCCGTACTTCGATTGCACCACTGGGTGAATACGGCACGGTTCGTCCTCTGCCAAAGGCTTGGGCCGCCTCCGCCAGCCGGGTAATAGGGCGCAACTGATTTCGCATATACAGGAACGAAATCGAAGTCATCAAAACGGCAAAGAACACCATTGTGACGATGAGTTGGTGGGGCGCCACAGGCGACAATCGCCTGCGCTCAAACGCCAATTCCAGAATTCCAAGGTCCGTTGCAAGATACAGTCGCACCGGCTGCCCCCGGGGCAATGCTATTGCAACGAATTCAGGCAATGCACCGCGCAACTCATTCACAAGTTGCGGAGCAATGAAATCATACCAACGGCGCTTTCCGACCTCAGGCTCTTCGTTGGGACGCAAGAACCTGGCCGTCATTTGAAGGGCCTCCATATCCGGCTGTGCCGCTGCCAGCGCTTCTTGCTGAGTTTCAGCACCTTGCATGACATCTGTTACAAGGTTCACTTCTCGCACAGCATTTCGCGTCATCTGGGCGGTCACATCTTCAAGATGCTTTTGCATGAACGCGATAGAGACGACCAGAAGCACTACAACAACGGGCACAACAAGGATTAGTGCTGCCCGGGCATATAGGCTGCGCGGCATATATGGTTTGAGCCAGTGCGAAGACATGCGCTAAACCTAACGAGCCGATTGGGTAAGAGAAAGAGGTCAGAATGCAGGCTCCCGATGATTTCAACGCCCAACCTGGCGAGGTTGTCACCTTGACGCATGGCGTAAGACGAATTTTGGCACCCAATCCCTCTCCGATGACCTATCGAGGCACCAACACTTACTTAGTTGGCGAAAGAGACATCGCGGTAATAGACCCGGGCCCGCCAAGTGAAGCCCATCTGAAATCGATTCTGGGCGCACTCAAGCCCGGTCAGCACATTAGCCACATTATTGTGACGCACAGCCACATGGACCATTCACCCTTGGCCGCGCCGCTGTCTCGGCACTCCGGCGCCCCGATTCTGGCGTTCGGCGGAGCAGAGGCCGGACGTAGCGCTATCATGACCCAGCTTGCCAAACAGTGGCTTGCTGGCGGGGGTGAAGGCATTGATGCAAGCTTTCGCCCGGACAAAGAGTTGACTGACGGAGAAATTGTTAAAGGCGACGGATGGGCGCTCGAGGTAATCCACACGCCCGGCCATCTGGGCAATCATATTTCCTTGGCGCTGGATGATATGTGCTTTACTGCAGACCACGTGATGGGTTGGGCTAGTTCACTCGTCTCGCCCCCGGATGGGGATCTAACGGATTTTATGGCATCATGTCATAAGCTGAGAGCACGAAGTTGGTCCGTTTTTCATCCAGGTCACGGAGCACCTGTCACTGATCCAGCCGCCCGATTAGACTGGTTGATCGAACATCGATTGGGTCGAGAGAAACAAATACTGGCGGCGCTCGAAGATCATACAGCGACGGCCAAAGATCTGGCCCAGCGCATCTATTTGGATACGCCTGCAGCCCTTCTGCCAGCCGCAGAACGAAATGTCTTTGCGCATTTGGTCGATTTGACGGAAAGATCCATCGTCAACCCGGAACCCGAGCTGTCAGTCAACGCTGTTTTCAACAGGTTGACGTGACCTAAAGTTTTTTTTCGCTTGAGGCGCTTCCCCTCTGGACGACCAGAATCCGGATTGCTATACGCGCGTCAGTTCCGGCGTAGCTCAGCGGTAGAGCAGTTGACTGTTAATCAATTGGTCGTAGGTTCGATCCCTACCGCCGGAGCCAATTTTCAAGCTTGTATCAAAAAACCACGTTGTTTCTCTTACCAAAAAAAGCGCCGCTTTTTCTTTTAAAATTCTCTACGCCCTCTGGACGCGAGCAAACCGGATTGCTATACGGCGCGGACCGTTCCGGCGTAGCTCAGCGGTAGAGCAGTTGACTGTTAATCAATTGGTCGTAGGTTCGATCCCTACCGCCGGAGCCATCTTTCAACTTTACCCGTTCAGGGCATCCTCAAAGTCGGCGCGCAAGTTGCGTTTTAGGACTTTTCCGGTTGCATTCAGGGGCAACGCATCCACGAAAACAACTTTGTCCGGTATTTGCCATTTGGCAATCTTGCCGTCGAAGAATTCCAATAACTCGCCCTCGCTGGGCTCTTCACCTTCTGCCTTTACGGCAACTAGAAGTGGTCTTTCATCCCATTTCGGGTGCGGTACGCCGACGACCGCCGCAGTTGCCAACTTAGGATGTGCGACGGCGATGTTTTCCAACTCCACCGAACTGATCCATTCCCCCCCTGATTTTATGATATCTTTAGACCGGTCCCGGATAGTCATGTATCCGTCAGAATCCAATGTGGCGACGTCACCGGTTGCGAACCAACCATCGCTCAGCAATTGCTGATCCTGCATTTGGAAGTAACTGTTCAACACCCAATGACCTCGGACCATCAAGTCACCTTGTGTTGCTCCGTCGTGCGGTAGATCGTTGCCGTCATCGTCAACGATTTTTAACTCGACGCCATACGGCGGACGTCCCTGATTTTCGCGCAGCTTGTGCTGCTCTTCGATAGGTAAATCATCGTGCTTTGCCATCGGATAGTTTGTGGTACCGAGCGGGCTCATTTCGCTCATACCCCAAGCGTGAACCGTATCGACGCCGTATCTCTCGCGGAATGTTTCGATCATTGATGGCGGACAAGCTGCACCACCGATAACCGTCCGTTCAAGAGTCGTCAGCTTTGAGCCGGATTTGGCCGCAAACGCCAAAAGCCCCTGCCAGATGGTCGGTACGCCCATAGCTAAGGTGACACCATAGGTGTCGATTAGGTTTACCAGCGCCTCACCATGCAAATCGGGACCCGGCAGAACCATCCTCGAACCCGACATGGCGCATGCATACGGCGATCCCCATGCATTGACATGGAACATTGGGACGACCGGCATAACCGTGTCCATAGCCGAATACCCGATAACATCCCGTGTGTTTGAGGCAAAGCTGTGTAACAAGGTCGAGCGGTGTGAATATAGCACACCTTTGGGGTTGCCAGTTGTACCTGAGGTATAGCAAAGGCTCGACGCAGTGTTCTCATCGAAAGTGGGCCACTCAAAGCCCGGGTCCCCAGAACTGATCAACTCGTCGTAGAATTTCACGTCAGGCACCTGAGTAAGGACCGCTTCATCTCGTGGCCCCATCAAAACGAAATGTTGAACTTCGCTCAGTTGTTCATGTAACGCAGCTACAAGAGGTAGAAATGTTGCGTCAAAAAAAAGCACCTTATCCTGTGCGTGGTTGATAATATATGTCAGTTGTTCGGGAAACAGTCTTGGGTTGACCGTGTGGCAAACGAAACCAGCGCCCGACACACCAAAGTAAATCTCAAGATGCCGCCGGTTGTTCCACGCTAACGTCCCGACACGATCCTGTGGTTGCAGGCCCAGCGCAGTCAAGGCCGACCCTAACCGTCGGGCGTTTTCCGCAACTCGCGCCCAACTGGTCTGAGTGACATTTCCGCCCCCTTCAACCGAATAGATATCGGTGCCACCGTGATAGCGTTCGGCGTGATCAATCAGTGACGAAATCAGCAATGGCTGCGTCATCATCTGTCCCAGCATGGACGTCCTCCCATTGTTGGCGCAATTGTCCTTTCGAACGCGCTACACCTTATGCCTGTGAAGTTCACGAATATTTCCGAGCTACCAACAGGCGTTTCCTTGGCATTGAACCTGCCAAGGAATTAATTGTCTGACAATAAGAGAATGCGCAATTACTTGATCGCTGCCAACTTTTGCAGTTTTTGCTCAATCGCGGTGCCGCAAGGCATAAGCAACCAATGCTGCAGTTGAGCTGTCTTTGCCATCAGCACTAACCTGTCCATCCACAATCGGACCAAGCGAAGTCGCCAGATCCTTGCCCAATTCGACGCCCCATTGATCAAAAGAGTTGATGCCAAGCAAGACGCCTTCGACAAACACGCGGTGTTCATAAAGTGCAATGATCTGACCAAGAACAAATGGTGTGAGCTTTGGATAGATCAGGGTAGTGGAAGGTCGGTTACCCGAAAACACGCGATGACGCGCCTGCCTTTCCAGTTCGTCGCCCTGCAAACCTTTTTCCATCATTTGGGCGCGCGCTTCATCCAATGTTCGACCGCGCATCAAGGCTTCGGATTGCGCAAGGCAATTGGCCAGCAAAAGGCGATGATGATGCGCCAGTTCCGGCTCGTGCCCTTCAGCCGCGACCATGAATTCACACGGAATCGTGTCGGTACCCTGATGAATCAGTTGATAAAACGCATGTTGCCCATTGGTGCCCGGCTCACCCCAAACGACAGGCCCCGAAGGAATAGTCAGCGTACTTCCATCCATAGCGACAGATTTACCGTTCGACTCCATCTCCAATTGCTGGAAATAGGCGGGTAAGCGCAGCAAGCGCTGGTCATACGGTAAGACTGACCGGCTTGTGTGGCCCAATACCTGTCGATGCCAGACGCCAACCAAAGCCAACATGACCGGCAAATTTTCTGTCCACTCCGCCGATTGAAAATGCAGGTCCATGGCCTGTCCGCCGCGCAAAAATGAGTCGAAAGCGTTTGAGCCCACAGCGATCATTACCGGCAAGCCTACTGGTCCCCAAACCGAGTATCGGCCACCAACCCAATCGGCAAACCCGAAGACACGCTTTGAAGGGATCCCAAAAACCTCTGTTTTGTCCAAGGCACTGGAAACTGCCGCGAATTGACGTGCCGGATCGCCACCCCCATCAACCATCCAGGCGCGCGCCGTGCGCGCATTGGTCATGGTTTCAATTGTTGTAAAAGTTTTTGAAGCGACGATAACCAGTGTTCGTGTTGGATCAAGTGCTCGCAAAGTATCCGCAATATGGGCGCCATCCACATTCGAGACGTAATGCAACTGTGGTCCGTCATGATATGGTGATAACGCGTTAGTAGCCATCACAGGACCTAAATCAGAACCCCCGATCCCAATATTAACGACGTCGGTAAAGCTGCCCCCTGCACCTTTTGTCGTGCCACCCCGGACCTCTTCCGCAAAGACGCGCATGCGTTGCAACGTTTCAAGAACGCCGGGCATCACATCCTGCCCATCAACTCTGACGGGACCTCCGTCAAGGTTACGCAGTGCGGTGTGAAGCACCGCCCGACCCTCAGTTTCATTGATTTTTTCGCCCGCGAACATGGCATCACGGCGTTCAGCAAGCTCAGCCTCATCGCAAAGACGGATCAACGAAGCCCGGATTTCGTCGTCAACTCCGGTTTTGGAGTAGTCAAACAGCAGTTCCCCAGTCGAAGCCGAGAATTTCTGAGCGCGATCCCCGTTGGTTTCAAACAGATCCAGAATGCGTCGGTTTGAATGTTTTGCTGCCAAAGTTTTCAAGGGTTCCAATTGCATGTTTACTACTCCGCCCAATGTACGGTCATGCCGCTGAGTACAGCTGCGATTGGTGCTTCCTCGGGCGGAAGGCCCATTGCTCGGTCCAGCGCTTCGCGCTTGGATGCGCCGAAGATGACCAGGTGTTTGGACAAAGCCCCATCCAACACCGGTGCCGTAAGGGTTATGCGCGGCTCCGGCTGCACCTCGGTTCGAGCGATCGAAAGGATGGGCGCGTGGCTGTCCAGTGCAGCTTCCAAGCCCAGCATCCCCGGAAAAAGCGAAGCGGTGTGCATATCCTCTCCCATTCCAAGCACCAAAACCGAAAGCGGAAGAACCGGTGCAATCAGAGTTTCAATCTCGGCCAGTGCATCTTCGGGGTTCCGTCCGGATACATAGAGTGGGACATACTCCGCGACCGATGCTCTGTTGGTCAGCAACCTTTCACGGATCAACCTTTCGTTTGAACGTGCATCGTCGTTTGGCACACATCTTTCGTCTGTGGGCATTACCCGTACACGTTCCCATTCCAGATCAGCGGCACACAAAACGTCAAATATCGGCCCTGGCGTGGTTCCACCGGGAACCGCCAAGGCAACTTTTTCATTGTGCAAAAGCGCAGACTCGATGTCACCGGCCAGCGCGTTGGCAACATCTATTGCCAGCATGTCGCGGTCGGGATATTCCTGAAAATTCATGGCTTTATTCCTTGCCAATGGCGACCATCACGTTTCATCAGCAACTCGGCGTCGCCGGGCCCAGTGCTGCCGCTGTCATAAGGTTTAGGGACATCACCACGTGCTTGCCATCCGGCGATTATCGGATCGGTCCAAGCCCACGCCGCCTCAACCTCGTCCCCGCGCATGAAAAGTGTTTGATTTCCCCTAATAACGTCCATGATCAACCGTTCATACGCGCCCGGAGGATCTTGATTTTCCGGCCCCAACGCTTCGGCGAAACTCATGTCCAAAGGGACATCCACCAAACGCATCCCGCCCGGACCCGGTTCCTTGATCGTCACTTTGAGTGTGATGCCTTCGTTTGGCTGCAGCCGGATCGATAATACGTTGGCGTGGCGCCCTGCGTCTTCGCCAAAAATCGAATGCGGTGCATCCTTGAACATCACATTGATTACTGAGGACCGTGCAACCAGTCTTTTGCCTGTTCGCAAATAGAACGGAGTCCCGGCCCACCGCCAGTTGCTTACATGAGTGCGCAGAGCAACATAGCTTTCAGTGGTTGAGCGTGGATTTCCAACCACATCTCGGTATCCCGGCCCCTGTGGTCCTGCCAAAAACTGCCCGCGCACAATGTGATGCGGTTCTACCAAATCCAACGCGCGGATCACCTTCAGTTTCTCATCCCGAACTGCGTCAGGGTCAAACTTGGCAGGTGGCTCCATTGCGATCAGGCACAACAATTGCATCAAGTGGTTCTGGACCATGTCACGCATTGCCCCTGCGTGTTCATAGTACTCTTCCCGCCCATCGATTCCGACGGTTTCTGCTACAGTAATCTGAATGTGGTCGACATACTGGCTGTTCCATAGTGGTTCAAAAAGCATATTGCCAAACCGAACGGCCATCAGATTCTGAACAGTCTCTTTTCCCAGGTAATGGTCAATTCGGTAAATTTGACTTTCTTTGAAATGCGTCGCCAGCGTCGCATTCAGGCTTCTGGCGCTGGCTAAGTCGTGACCAAATGGCTTTTCCACAACGATCCTTGTCGTTTCGTTGGTAAGGCCGTTCTTGTGAAGTCTTTCTGCCAGTGGGCCGAAAAGTTCTGGTCCCACAGAAAAATAGAATGCCCTAATACGATCACTCTGAACCATTTTAGCGAGCTGATCCCAGCCGTCTTCGCGGTGTGCATCTAGTCGAAGGTAGTCAAGGCACTCGAAGAACCTGCTAAGCGCTGACGCATCGTCTGCAGGCACCAAACCCCGCAACTGTTCCGCCACCATATCGCGGAACGTTTCAGTATCGAGATTTCGTCGCGCAATCGCGATGATACGGGCGTCAGTTGGCCATTGCCCCGCACAAAAACGACGAAACATTGCCGGCAATATCTTGCGCTGCGCCAGGTCGCCGGTGCCACCGAATATGATCAGATCGAACGGGTCGACAGGTATGACGCGAGAAACCATGACTTTTCCTTACCTTACCCCCTTGGCCATGTCCAATGTTAGCGCAATCATATTTAATGCTCCCACTCATCAAAACTCTGTCAGAACCGGCGCAGTTGTCTTTCACCTTAGGCAGCAAACGATTAGACCTGTCGAACCGTTGCAACGAACCGGAATCTATAATGAAAGACACTGCCACTCAGACTGCCAATATTGGCAAATTTCGCAACAAATTGGTAACTGCAGATGGTCAGACTAGGGCGTCAGTTGCGTTGACCAATCCCAAAACGCTTTGGTTCAACACCGGAACGCTTTGCAACATCGAATGCGTTAATTGTTACATTGCCAGTAGCCCAACCAATGACGCGTTGGTTTATATCTCCGCTGCCGAAGTGAATGACTACCTCAACCAGATCGAAGCCAGAAACTGGCCTGTACGTGAGATCGGATTCACTGGTGGCGAGCCATTTATGAACCCTGAGATGATAGAAATAGCTCGAGCCGCGTTAGAACGCGGGTACGAGGTGCTGATCCTCACAAACGCTATGGCACCCATGATGCGAAAAAAGATGCGCACCGGTCTTCTGGAGCTGCGTCGTGAATACGGCCCCAAGCTTACACTTCGAATTTCGGTCGATCACTACAGGCCGGATCTTCACGACGAGGAACGCGGCTGCGGCAGTTTTGCCAAAACGGTTAGCGGAATGAAATGGCTGCGCGACAACGGTTTTAATATGGCGGTTGCAGGACGGTCAGTATGGGGCGATTCCGAAAAAGACAGTCGAATCGGATACGCTAAATTTTTCTCTGAATACGGATTTTCTATCGATGCCAATGATCCGTCGAAGACAGTTCTTTTTCCCGAGATTGACGAAACTGTAGAAGTCCCTGAAATCACCACCAAGTGCTGGAGTATTTTAGGGAAATCGCCTGAAGCGGTGATGTGCGCCAGTTCACGAATGGTAATAAAACGCAAAGGCGCAAAAAAGCCAACAGTTTCGGCCTGTACTCTGCTTCCTTATTCCCCAGAGTTCGAGATGGGAACAACCCTGGCCGAAGCCGAAGAAGATGTGCACCTGAACCACCCGCATTGCGCCAAATTCTGCGTATTGGGCGGCGCCAGCTGCTCAGGCTGATCAGTTCAATTCTGGAGATTTCCAGAATTTCGTTCCGGAGGCACCCGCTGAAACCCTCCACCCTTTCTTATTCAAAACAAAGAAAGAGCGTCCATCAGTGAACCTTACGGTTTCGGCCGTGCGCTCATCGCCATACATCGCACCCGTTTCAGCAGTCGCGTCATATCCATAAGTAATAAAATTCTCGAGGTCCGCAGGCGTTTCGAACATGATCACGAATTTTGATTCGAATCCGCCGATGCCTACGGCCGCACCTACACCGCCAGAACCCATGTTCATATACGTGTGCTGTCCAGTAACCTTTGAAACAGCTACGCCGCGCCCATAGCCAGCCGAGACCGGAAACACCGTAACCTTGCGAGAGTCGAATACGGCATACCCCGCAGCAATTTCATACAACGAGCTCGCTTCTGGGTTTTCAGCAAGCAGCTGGTTCAGTATTTGGTCGGCCATAGCGTCCAACTTGACGCGCGTTTCTTCCGGTGTCGCCTCGTTTGACAAAAGTTCAGTGGTGGAGTCGATTGTCTGGTCGACGGCGGTGGCACCTTTTTGGATTGTGTTTCCGACTGTTTCCGCCCCGCGGCCTACAGCATCGGCTGAATTTTCGGCGCCTTTTTTGATTTTGTCTAGCAGGCCTTGTCCGGATGCAGGGCTACTGATGCAGGCTGCGAAGATAAGAAACAGTACTCTGTACATGATACGATTCCTGACTGGATCATCGGTTTGATCGACACAATAACCCACATCCGTGAAAAGGTAACAGGCCTTGCAAAGCACAGGCTAAATATCATTTGTTGACCGTTCAGTTGACCCTGAATTCGCCCACTACATTTCGCCATTCGCCTGGCGCAATCATTTTGCGATGTGTAAACCGCACTGAATGCAGCGGCCCTTCGATCTCTCTCTGCCAAAAATCGATGAAATCGAATAGTTTTGGGTGGTCAGGTGCCAGATCGTATTCCTGCCAAACAAACGTGTTCAAGACATGAATGTAGTCAGGCATATGGTAGAAAAATTCAGCTGTCGTCAGTCCATAGCCTTTGAGCATCAATTCGGTTTCGCTTTGCTGCATGCAGACCTCCGATTTTTTTGCCAGGTCCCTTTAGCGTAACACTTCGACCACCTAATTCTTACTTAACAATATGTTACTCTGATGTTACGGGGTTTTTTGCACACAGAACTGTTGCTTGCTTGCACCTTATGTGCCAGGTCTGATAAGGTGCATCCACAAGATATAGACCCTGCACAAAGAACGGGCAGTTTACGTGAGCGATACGCCAGAAATTCCTGAAAACATGGATGAAACACCGCCGGAACGCCCTGTTTACGACGGTCCCACGGTATCAATCGAATCCGAGATGCGTACATCGTACCTGGATTACGCGATGTCCGTTATCGTGTCCCGCGCGATCCCCGATCTGCGTGACGGACTGAAGCCCGTGCACAGGCGTATTCTTTATGCGATGCACGAGACCGGGAACACGCACGACAAGGCCTATCGTAAGTCCGCGCGCCCAGTCGGCGACGTTATGGGTAAATATCACCCGCATGGCGACAGCGCGATTTATGACGCGCTAGTGCGAATGGCGCAGGATTTCTCGATGTCGCTACCGCTGTTGGATGGTCAGGGCAACTTTGGCTCGATGGATGGCGATAACCCCGCAGCCATGCGCTATACCGAAGTGCGCATGGACAAACCGGCGGCCTCTCTACTTGCGGATATCGAGAAAGAAACAGTCGATTTTCAGGACAATTATGACGGCAAGGACAAAGAGCCGACTGTCCTTCCTGCGCGTTTCCCGAACATGTTGGTCAATGGCGCAGGTGGTATCGCCGTGGGTATGGCGACGAACATACCACCGCACAATCTTGGTGAAGTGATAGATGCCACGTTGGCTCTTATCGACAATCCGGATCTTACGTCTGAACAATTGATCGAATATGTCCCCGGGCCTGATTTTCCGACCGGGGGTGTGATGCTAGGCCGGTCCGGCGCACGTAAGGCGTATCTGGAGGGGCGCGGTAGTGTTATCATCCGCTCAAAAACACGGGTCGAAGAACTGCGTAAAGATCGCTACGCCATCGTCGTGGATGAAATTCCCTATCAGGTGAACAAAGCCGCAATGATAGAGAAGATCGCTGAAGCCGTTCGTGAAAAGCGAATCGAGGGCGTAAGCCATGTACAGGACGAATCCGACCGCAACGGTGTACGCGTAGTTGTCGAATTGAAACGCGACGCGACCCCCGAGGTCGTGCTTAACCAGCTGTATCGCTTTTCGCCTATGCAAACATCTTTTGGTTGCAACATGTTGGCGCTGAACGGTGGGCGTCCCGAGCAGCTAACTCTACGACGGTTCCTGACTTCGTTTATTGATTTCCGCGAGGATGTAGTCGCCCGTCGTACCGCGTATGATCTGCGCAAGGCACGTGAACGGAGCCATATATTGTGTGGCCTTGCCGTTGCCGTTTCGAATGTGGACGAAGTGGTTGCCACTATCCGCTCTTCCGCCGATGCGGCCGAAGCGCGAGAAAAGCTTATGACACGCCGTTGGCCTGCTGCGGACATCGAAGGTTATCTACGTCTGATCGACGATCCTTTGTCCAAAATGAACGACGACGGCACTTATAACCTGACTGAAATTCAGGCTCGCGCCATCCTTGACTTGCGTCTTCAGCGCCTTACGCAACTGGGTGTCAAAGAGGTTACTGACGAACTGGAAGAACTGGCTGCCAAGATCAAAGAATACTTGGATATTTTGTCGTCGCGCGAAAGAATTATGTCAATAATCGCAGACGAACTGCGCGACGTGCGCGATCAGTTCGCCGTCGACCGACGCACCGAAATCGTCGATTGGTCTGGCGACATGGAAGACGAGGATCTGATCGAGCGCGAAGACATGGTCGTGACAGTTACATCGGGCGGATACATCAAACGTACCCCTCTCGCAGATTTCCGCGCTCAGAAGCGAGGTGGCAAAGGTCTATCGGGAATGCAGACCAAGGAAGAAGACGTGGTCACCACCCTCTTCGTTGCTAATACCCATACACAGCTGTTGTTCTTCACCACCGATGGGATGGTCTACAAGCTCAAGACCTGGCGCCTGCCGCAATCTGGGCGCACCGGCAAAGGCAAAGCTATCGTAAATATTCTGCCAATCCCCACGGGTGTTTCTATCGCCGCCATCATGCCTGTGGATGTACCGGATAATGAATGGGATAACCTGCAAATCGTCTTTGCCACCAGCGCCGGAGACGTGCGAAGGAACGCGCTAAGTGATTTCACTAATGTAAAACGTAACGGCAAAATTGCTATGGATTTGCCTGACGGCGTCGAACTGGTGAACGCGCGTATCTGTTCCGAAGATGACGACGTGATGCTGGTCACCAATTCGGGTCGCGCGATTCGGTTCCAGACTACTGCGGTGCGTGTCTTCAAAGGGCGTAAATCCACAGGTGTGCGAGGAATAAAACTGTCTAACGGCGACCGTGTTGTGTCGATGTCGGTGATCCGCCATTTCAAAGCCTCCTCGGACGAGCGAGCCGCCTATTTGAAAATGCGCCGTTTGATGGCCGGAGTGACAGACGAGGCCGAAACTGATGAAGATGAAGGCAATGCTGACAGCGTATTGCCGCAAGACCGCTATGCCGAAATGTCCGCAGCCGAAAACTTGATACTGACGATCACAGCTGGCGGCGCGGGCAAGTTAAGCTCCAGCCACGACTATCCGGTCCGTGGGCGCGGCGGAGTGGGTGTCGCAGCCATGGACAAAGCAATGCGCGGCGGCGAGCTTGTTGCGTCGTTCCCTGTTGAAATCGACGATCAAATCATGTTGGCGACGTCAAAAGGACAGTCGATCCGAGTGCCCGTCGAAGGAATTTCCTTCCGTTCGCGCTCGGCTGGCGGTGTCAAGGTATTCAACACTGGCAAAGGCGAAGAAGTCGTCAGCGTTGCGTGGATTGCTGATCAAGGCGAAGAGGACGCGGAAGAATAAAGCAACAGAAGCAGAACAAATTCGATTTTGGTGCGTTGGTTTATCCTAATTGGCGCAAACCTTTGTCGAATACCTAAGAAACACCGGATTTTTACAACCACCACGTTGACATATCGCGCGATACGCACCGAAACTCTGGCATTAAGTTAATTTATGTTTCGTTTTGGGGTGTTTGAGAGGCGATCCGACATGAAGGTCATTGCCTGTTATTCCAACAAAGGCGGTGTAGGTAAAACTGCGACAGCGGTCAACTTGGCTTATTCGTTGTCCTTGGCTGGCGTCCGGACGTTACTGTGTGATCTCGACCCTCAAGGGGCTTCGGGGTTTTATTTTCGCCTCAAGCCGTCGAAGTCACTTACAAATGCACGGTTCTTTGATGACACAAAGCGGCTGAATCAAGCCATTCGAGAAAGCGATTTTGAAAATCTTGATGTGTTACCGGCGAACCAGAGCTATCGTGGCTTTGACATCCTTTTGTCACAGATGTGCGAGCGAAAATCCCCTTTGGATAGAGCTTTGTCGGGCGTCCAATTCGACTATGAAGTCGTCGTGCTGGATTGCCCGCCGAACTTGTCGCTTTTTGCCGAACACATATTGCGCACGGCCGACGCGATCCTTGTACCGGTTATTCCATCGATCCTGTCACAGCGCACCTTCCACCAATTGGTGAAGTTCTTTAAAAAAAACGATCTTTCAATAAAAAAACTTCTTTGCTTTTTTTCTATGGTGCAAAAGACGAAAACACTGCACCGACACACGATTGAAGATATGAAAAGAACCTACGGAAAGCGATTCCTCAAAACGCAAATCCCATTTGCGTCGGAGGTAGAACGAATGGGAATTTACCGAGCGCCTGTTACAGTGACTGCGCGCAACTGTAATGCAAGCAAGGCGTATTTGTCGCTGTGCGAAGAAGTCATCTCGCGCGTATTCAATTCTTAAACCCACATGAATTCGTTAAGCACAACGCGCGCTGACCATGTCATGCAACCGAAAATTTTTGGCGAATTCAAAGCCCGTAAATTTCTCCGAATTTCTGTTCGAGATAGTTCATTAATGGCTCTGGACCCGGCTCAAAGCCGCTCGCCCGGGTTATGACTTCACGTGGAGCATAAAGCCCACCGTGTCGTTGAACATGCAGGCGCAGCCAGTCGGTAGCACCCGATGTGTCACCTTGGGCAAGTTGCAGATCCAGATCGGGAACCGCGTTGCGTAACGCCTCATATAGGCACCCGGCGTAAACGTTCCCCAATGAATAAGTCGGGAAGTAGCCGAACAGGCCAACCGACCAATGCACATCCTGCAGGCACCCGTTTGAAGGTTTGTCCACTGCGTAACCAAAATCTGCCAGAAAGCGTTCGTTCCAAGCGGCTTCAAGGTCACTAACCTGCAAGTCGCCCTCCATCAGGGCCCGCTCAAGGTCAAAGCGAAGCATTATGTGAAGATTGTATTGAACCTCGTCCGCCTCCGTTCGGATATATCCGTTGTGTACGCGGTTTACCGTTGCATAAAACGCGTCAGCGTCTTCAATTCCGAAATCTCCGAATACTTCGACCATTTGCCCGTAAAGCCATCCTGTGAAGGCCCGCGACCGCCCTAGTTGGTTCTCATATATACGGCTTTGGCTTTCGTGAACGCCCATCGAGACACCTCGGCCCAGCGGGGACAACGCAAAAGCCGGATCGATACCCTGTTCGTAAGCTGCGTGGCCAACCTCATGAATGGTCGAGTAAAAACAGTTGAAAGGGTCACTTTTACTGGTGCGGGTTGTGATACGAACGTCCGAACCGCTGCCAGAGCTGAATGGATGCACCGCCTTGTCTATTCGCCCCCTGTTCAGATCGTAACCGAACGCAATTGCCAGTTTCTGTGACAAACGCATCTGATCCAGTTCATCGAAACCGCCGCTGAGTGATTGCGGTTCAGGACGATCCAAAACTGCCGAACGCAAAGCGACAAGGCGCGGCCTCATCTGATCAAAGATTGTCGCAATCTGACTTCCAGTTGTATACGGCTCATAGTCTTCGACAAGCGCGTCGTAGATATCTCCGCCCTGCGCTAATGCCGCGCCCTCTTCACGCTTTAACGATACTACTTCCTCCAAAACTGGCAGAAATGCTCCGACGTTCTCATCCGCCCGAGCTTGCGCCCATGTGCCCTGAGCCGAGGATGTAACGCGTGCGATCGTCGTTGCCAAATCTGCGGGCACCTTTACGGCACGGTCATATGCCCGTTGGATTTCCCGCAGTTGAGCCTTACCTGCTTCGCTTTCCGCTCTGGCCTCGTGCAACCATTCTGCCACGCGCGGATCAGATCGACGCGCGTGCAAGACCGCTTCGATCGCCGCCATCTCTTCAGCCCGTTGCGGAGCGGCGCCGCGAGGCATAACCGTTTCCTGATCCCACCCCAATCGACCTGCAATTTGGTTCAAGGCAGAAGTTTCACGCTGATAGGCCATCAGGTCTTCAAAAGCTGTCATTGGGTTATGCTCCACGAAGCGAAGTTGCTATTGGATAAGCTGTTAGGAAACGGGCTCGCAATATTAGCGTCCAAACAACGACAGCAAGAAATTGATGAAAGATAGCGATCTGCCACGGCGCTGCATAGATAACGGTCATAATACCAACGACGACTTGTAGGGACAGAACCGCAAAGGCTGCGTTAAATGCAAATCGGGTCTGGAGATGTGCGCTTGCGCTACCTTTGCGCCAAACCACAAACGCGAAAATAATAAGCAGGTATCCCAAGCATCGATGGACAAACTGAACCAACCCAGGGCTTTCGAAGAAATTTCGCCACATCGGGTCCAGAATGGTTGCATCCGGTGGCAATAATTGGCCGCCGATCAAGGGCCAGTCTGTATAGCTTCGCCCGGCATCTATACCGGCGACCAAAGCGCCGACAAGAATCTGAAGGAAAGCGAAGTGCATCAACCCTGTGGACAATGAAAACAACTTTGTTTCCTTCGATCGACGTGCTTGCATCAAGTCACGTTCATCCCTCCCAAGTTCAAAGATGTACCATGCCAGGAAGCCGAGAATGACGAACGCCAAACCCAGATGCACAGCAAGGCGATAGCTTGCGACGGCGATCATTCCTTCGCCTTGCGTCACACCAGATGCTACCATCCACCATCCGACCGCACCCTGAAAACCACCCAAAGCTCCTGGAATCAAAAGTTTACCAGTCCAACCTATTGGGATTTTCCGCGCAAAAAGGAACCCGAAAAAACCAATTGCCCAAACCAAGCCGATAACGCGACCCAGCTGTCGGTGGCCCCATTCCCACCAGTAGATGAATTTGAAATCATCCAGTTCCATCCACTGGTTTTGAATACGCCATTGGTCGATTTGTTTGTATTTTTCGAATTCCGCCTGCCAATCGGCTTCGTTCAATGGCGGGATCGCTCCGGTTATGGGGTGCCACTCGGTTATCGACAAGCCACTGTCAGTCAGGCGGGTAAGGCCGCCCACGGCAATCATCACTACGACCAATGCGAACAGGATCATCAACCAGACCCGGATGGCTTGCCTAGCTCCGCCGCGTCCCCTGTCGATCATGCCAGGTTGAACGGCTTGTTGTTTTTCGGTTTCCGAGACTTCTTCGAAGATGCTGCGCTTGCCGCTCATGCCGTCCTCATCTGTCACAATTTTTTGTGCAAGCTAGGGCCAAGGGTGCCTGAGGTCCAGCCTCAGCCCTTGTCCTTCCACCGGACCATCTGACGCATGATCCCGTGTAGCATCTGAACGTCTGCGCGGGTCATCCGCATGCGCGACCACAGGTTGCGAAGATTGACCTTCATACCTTCGGCCTTTTCAGGCGGGTAAAAAAACCCTGCTTCCTCCAGCCGATCCTCGTAGTGTTCAACCAGTTTTTCGACCTCGATGCCTGTTGCCCAGTCGCCTTTGCCCAAATCAGTCGACTCATGCACCACGTTGCCCGTCTGACGCATCCATTCATAAGCAGTCAACAATACGCATTGCCCCAAGTTCAGCGAAGCGTATTCCGGATTAACGGGTACTGAGATGATCGCGTTGGCCTTGGCAATATCTTCGTTTTCAAGACCGGCCCGTTCAGGACCAAACAATACCGCAACCTTCTCACCGTCTGCCACTTTCTCTGCCGCGATCCGCATCGCTTTTTCTGGGCTGAAAACGGGCTTGGTCAGACCACGTTGTCGTGCAGTCGTTGCAAAAACATAAGTGCGGTCGCCAAGAGCTCCGGAAAGATCATCGAACAACTGAGCTTCGTCCAGCAGTCGACCTGCGCCGCTGGACATTGCCACTGCCCTTGGGTTGGGCCAGCCGTCGCGAGGCGCAACAACCCGCATCCTGTCCAGCCCGAAATTCCACATCGCGCGCGCAGCGGCACCGATATTCTCGCCCATCTGCGGGCGTACAAGGACGAATGAAGGCTGGGATTTGTCGCTGGGCATAGCTCACCTAATTAAAACCACGCCTGCTGTAGTCGGCGCATCGCAACAGAGCAAGGCGTTTAGAGTGCAATTCACAAACACATCGCCATAAAAGTTTGCTTCGCCGCTGCAATCCGCTAAACCCCGCCAGAGACTAAAAAGCAAAGGACCCCGATGGAACCCCCCGAGCAGCCGCAGATTTACCTGATTACGCCTCCGGCGATAACGCTAAGCAATTTCCCGGACCAGTTGGCGCGCGTTTTGGACGGGGCTGAAATCGCCTGTATACGTTTGGCGCTGGCGGGCAATGACGAAGAGGCGATCGCAAGGGCGGCGGATGCTTGTCGCGAGGTTGCGCACGCCCACGATGTCGCGCTGGTGATTTCAAACCATGTACTGCTGGCGCAAAGATTAGGCTTGGACGGCGTGCATCTGGATGACGGTGCAAGATCCGTACGCGCGGCACGCAAAGAGCTGGGCCCGGACGCAATCGTCGGTAGTTTCTGCGGCGTATCCAACCATGATGGCATTACGGCAGGTGAGGCCGGGGCAGACTATGTTGCATTTGGTCCGGTTGGCGGCGAAAATTTGGGCGACGGAACGCGTGCAGAACGCGATTTGTTTCATTGGTGGTCGGAAATGATCGAAGTTCCTGTTGTGGCTGAAGGCGGCCTTACACCGAGTCTGATGCGCGATCTGGCACCCTGCACAGATTTCTTTGGTATCGGGGATGAAATTTGGTCTAAAGATGATCCGCTGATCGAATTGAACACGCTTATCGCAGCAATCGGCTGAACCAAGCCTGAAATTATCCATTCTGACTTGCGCCTTAACCAGGCCTGCGGCATGACAACTTCATGAGACAGAACAGAAACATTCTGTGTATCGGCTCCGTTCTCTGGGACGTAATTGGCCGTTCAGCCAGCGCCATGCGCCATGGATCGGACGTGCCGGGTCGGATCACCCGCCTACCCGGTGGCGTGGCGTTGAATATCGCAATGACGCTTGTTCGGTTTGGAATGACCCCTACGCTTCTGACGAATGTGGGCCGCGATCCCGAGGGCGATGAATTGGTCCGTGCCTGTTCCCGTCTCGGCATGGTGACGGATTACATTTACCGCTCACAAGACCTGCCAACCGATCGTTACATGGCTGTCGAAGGCGCCAACGGCCTAATTGCTGCGATTGCTGATGCGCACTCGCTCGAGGCTGCGGGGCGGAAGATTTTGCATCCTGTAATCCGTGGACCATTGGGACATGAGAACGCTCCATTCGAAGGCCAAATCGCACTGGACGGTAATCTGACACAGGACTTGCTTGAAGAAATCGCTCAAGGCGCTGCTTTTGCCCGGGCCGATCTACGCGTGGCTCCGGCCTCTCCGGGAAAGGCTGAGCGCTTGCTTCCTTTTCTGAAGCACGCCCGAGCGACGCTATATGTAAATCTCGAGGAAGCGGGATTACTGTGTCAGCGGGACTTCACCGATTCAGAAAGCGCGGCCAAAGGTCTGTTGGATCGTGGCGCTCTACGCGTTTTGGTTACCGATGGCGGCAACTCGGCAACGGTCGCATCAGCATCGGGAGTTTTAACCCAAACACCTCCGTCTGTTTTGGTGACCCGCGTTACCGGCGCGGGCGACACTTTCATGGCTGCTCATATTGCCGCCGAATCCGGCGGAGCAGATGAGGCCATGGCGCTAAGCCGAGCCTTGAAAGCCGCCGCAACTTACGTTTCCGGAGAAACACCACTGTGATCGACATTCAATATTCCTCCGAAGTCCGAGCCGCCAAAGAAGCTGGCCAACCGATTGTCGCGCTGGAAAGCACCATTATTACTCATGGCATGCCCCACCCGCAGAACATCGAGGTGGCCGCACAAGTCGAACAGGACATCCGCGATGCAGGTGCTGTGCCTGCCACGATGGCCGTTCTCAATGGCAAGTTGCACGTGGGCTTGGAGTCCGAACAGTTGCAAGAATTGGGTCGCGCTCAGGGAGTTGCCAAAATTTCGCGTGCGGACATGGCGGCATGCATGTCCGGTGGGGGGACTGGTGCGACGACTGTTGCCGCCACGATGATTGCTGCCCGTTTCGCTGGAATCGAAGTTTTTGCCACCGGAGGTATAGGTGGTGTTCATCAAGGGGCGGAAACGACCTTTGATATTTCCGCCGATCTGCATGAACTGGCACAAACGTCGGTTACGGTTGTCGCTGCTGGGGCAAAGGCGATCCTTGATTTGGCCAAAACTCTGGAAGTTCTCGAAACTTTAGGCGTGCCGGTCATCGCGTTCGGTCAGGACGAGTTTCCCGCGTTCTGGTCCGCCAAATCTCCCCTCGCAGCTCCACTGCGTATGGACAGCACCGAGGAAATCGCCAAGGCACATGCCATGCGCCGCGCCTTGGGCATTCCGGGTGGGCAACTGGTGGCAAACCCGATTCCCGATGCTGATCAGATTCCTGCCAAGGAATTGGCCCCAATCATCGCGGCGGCACAAGCTGATGCTGACGCTCACAGGATCACGGGAAAAGGAGTTACGCCCTATCTGTTGCAGCGAATCTTCGAGCAGACCGAGGGACGTTCACTGACCGCAAATATTGCGCTGGTCCGCAACAACGCGCGGCTTGCCGCCAGAATAGCGACAGCTTTGTCAGCGCACGACGCATAAGTCTGCCCTATTGTACCGATGCCCGGAACTGCTTAACTAAATTCTCAAATCACTCAGGACTACATAGCCAGAAACATAATGAACACACCATTCGACGAAGAGCCTCATCGCCGCCCCGGTTTGTTAGCCGGTCTTCGCGCGTCTTTTTTGACGGGTATCGTCGTGATCGCCCCGGTTTGGCTGACGATTTGGCTAATCTGGTCTGTTGTGGGATGGATTGACAGCGCTGTTCTGCCACTGGTCCCGCAGCGTTTCCAACCCGAGGAATATGTCGGCATTAATCTGCGCGGCGTCGGCGTCATTATTTTCCTTTTCTTCACGATAATTGTTGGATGGATCGCCAAGGGCATTTTGGGCCGGTCGCTAATACACTTTGCCGAAAGTGTGGTGGATCGCATGCCTGTCGTCCGGTCTGTTTATTCCGGGATCAAACAAATCTCGGAAACCGTATTTGCGCAGACCGAAAGATCATTCGAAAAAGCTTGCCTGATCCAATATCCACGCCGGGGAATTTGGGCCATCGGCTTTGTTTCGACTACAGCCCGCGGCGAAGTCAGTACACGCGCAGAAACCAGTGGAGAGTTGTTAAGCGTCTTCGTCCCGACCACCCCAAATCCAACGTCCGGCTTCTTGCTGTTTTTCCCAGCTGAAGACGTTATCCTGCTAGATATGTCGATTGAAGACGCGGCAAAACTCGTAATCTCGGCTGGGCTTGTCTATCCCAACGACAAGGACCCCACGCAACCGCCTGAATAATCAGCCGAACATGGCAGGAAGGTCGACAGTGCTGCGCTCGCCCAAGTCGGATTTGTGGTTGCGCAAAAAGGCGTCGGCAGCGGACTGACCCGCGTGTTTCAGGCGGTGCAACACAACTGGGTTCGGCACAATTTTGGTTGCCGCCGAAAGGTCGTTCATCAAGGCATCATCAGCGATCATGTGGATGAGAACACGGCTCATTTCCCCGGCTTTCAACTTACCGTCTTGTAGTAGGCGCTGCACGAAACTAATTGCCCGCAATTCTCTGAACAGTGAGGAGTTAAAGCTGATTTCGTTGATGCGGTTTTGAATTTGCTGCGGCGTCTTTGGCACCTCGTCCCGCTCTAGCGGATTGATATTCACGATAACAACATCGTCTGGCAAGTCCCCGTTGAACAGCGGGTAAAGAGCCGGATTTCCAGTATACCCGCCATCCCAATATGCCTCAGTTCTACCGGATTTCGGATCAAAAATTTCAACTGCCTTGAACAAGTTCGGCAGACAAGCCGACGCCAATATTGCATCCGTCGAGATTTCCTGCCCAGTAAACACCCTAATCTTGCCGCTCCGGACACAGGTCGCACAAACAAACAGGCCAGGCCCATCTTCTGCACATATTTCATCGAAATTGAATCGGTCTACTACCGGCTCTAAAGGATTGCGGTAAAATGGACCGTAGGCGTACGGCGACACGAGACGGGACCACGTGTCGGCCATTGAGAATGGAACTGAATATTCCAATGCTTGCGCAATATGCGCAGGTTCCAAGCCGCGCATCCAAAGGGCAATTCGCATGTCGCCAATGGCTCCCATACGCTTCCACAAACCGTCCAGATTGTCCCGTGCGCCTTGGCGCCCGGCATGAACCATTCCGGATTTAAAGGCAGCACCGTTCAAGGCACCGGCAGAGGTTCCCGTGATAGCCGCAACCTCAATGTCTTCTTCATCCAGCAGCCGGTCCAAAACACCCCATGTGAAGGCTCCATGTGCTCCGCCGCCCTGCAATGCCAGATTTATTCGTTTCAACTTCGCGCCCCCGTAACAATTCCAAATTCCATTGGAAGCTCGATTGTGGATACGCCGTCGGAACCAAAAACAGTGATCACAGGAAGCAACTTTAGATCGTCACAAAGCTGTCCAGCCCCCATCAACCGAGATCGTCGTACCCGTGATCTGTGCAGCTGCATCCGAGCATAGAAAAACCGCCGTGCCGCCAAGTTGTTCGACCGTTGCAAATTCTTTGGATGGTTGCCGCTCTAGCATGATGTTCTTAATCACGTCCTCCCGGCTCATGCTGTATTCTTTCATTGTGTCAGGGATCTGAGCCTCGACCAATGGAGTCAGGACGTAACCGGGGCAGATCGCGTTACAGGTAATCGGCTCTTGCGCTGTTTCCAAGGCAATTGTCTTGGTCATGCCGACTACGCCATGTTTTGCCGCCACATAGGCCGCCTTGTAGGGAGATGCCGTTAAACCATGGGCCGAGGCAATATTGACGACGCGCCCCCAACCCGCTTCTCGCATCATTGGTAGAGCAGCTGCCACCGTGTGAAAGGCAGAGTTCATATTGATCGCTATGATCGCGTCCCATTTATCGACTGGAAATTGGTCAATCGGCGCGACGTGTTGAATACCCGCATTGTTGATCAAGATGTCGCAGGAACCTGCTTGCTCGATCAGTGCACGGCATTCCTCGCCCTTGGACATGTCTGCCTTTATGTACCGCGCGTTGGTGCCCGTTTCTTGGGCGATGCCGGCAGCCAGTGCGTGGTCTTCATCGCGATCAGTAAAAGAATTCAGGATCACGTCCGCTCCGGCTTTGGCCAGTTCCCGCGCAACACCCAGACCGATACCCGAATTCGAACCGGTGATGATTGCAGTTTTTCCTGACAGGCTCATGCCACCTCTCCCACAGAGTCGATTCACTAACACAGTGCCATGCTGCACCTGCAAAGAAAACGGGGAAACGTCGCCGCAGTTTGCCACATGCAGCACCAACCCTATTGCCAAAAAAAACGCCCGCACGAAGCGGGCGTTAAGTTATTGAGGCAGGTTTCATACAGGCAAGAAACCTATCGAGCAGTGCATCCTTTATAAGCAATTCCGCGCCGTCATCCAAGCTAAAAGTTTGATAATATGAAAAATCATGGGTACGATGAATCTCAAACAAAATAAGGCCAGAGCAGGATTGTTTCCAAAATGAGCCCCAATATTCTCTGCCGCGTCCGATCAATGATCGTGGGAATCGCACCGATTTTTTCCGCGACTTTCGCGCACGCAGATTCGGCCCATGGCATAGCTATGTATGGAGACCCTGCCCTACCACCGGATTTTGTGTCTCTACCCTATGCGAACCCCGATGCGCCTAAGGGCGGTAGGGTCGTGTTCGGCAATACTGGCGGGTATGACAGTTTGAATCCATTTGTCCAGAAAGGCACCTCTCCCTGGCAATTGCGATTTTGGACGCACGAGGGGCTGATGGGCCGATCTTGGGACGAACCCTTCACTCTTTACGGTTTGTTAGCCGAATCAGTTGATACTGCACCCGATAGGTCTTGGGTGGAATTTACACTGCGGGAAGAAGCCCGTTTTTCGGACCGCAGCCCTGTTACAATTGACGATGTTATCTGGTCATATGAAACGCTAGGCACACAAGGCCATCTACGCTATCGCGGGTTATGGGGCAAGATCGACAGCATCGAACAAACGGGACCGCGCAGTGTTCGAATTACTTTCAATGAACCGGACAGGGAACTGGCCCTGATCGCTGGACTGCGCCCGATTTTGAAAAAGGAACAATGGGACGGTAAAGAATTCGCTGACGCTCAGCTGCATGACGTCCCAATCGGGACTGGCCCATATGTTATCGATGACTACGAGGCCGGGCGTTACGTCAACTTGCGTCGCAATCCCGATTATTGGGGCGCCGACATTCCTTTTCGCCGCGGCACCATGAACCTTGATGACATTCGCATCGAGTTTTACGGAGATGGCACCGTGTTGTTTGAGGCGTTCAAAGCCGGAGAGCTGTCGGCTGTGCGCGAGTTCAACGCTGACAAATGGGAAACGCAGTATGGTTTCCCTGCGGCCCAACGCGGAGACATCGTAAAAACCGAAATTCCCCATGGCAAACCATCAGGCATGACTGGTTTTGTGATGAATACCCGAAAAGCTCCGTTTGACGATTGGCGAGTGCGTGAGGCATTGATGCTCGCGTTCAACTTTGAATTCATAAACGACACGATCACTGGAGGCGCACAGCCCCGTATCACCTCGTATTTCTCGGGATCTGATCTTGCCATGCTACCTGGTCCGGCCACAGGTCGCGTAAGGGAGCTGCTTGAACCGTATGCCGACGACCTGCCGCCGGGCGCGTTGGAGGGTTACTCATTGCCTGAAGGCGATGGATCGGCAAGAAACCGGGCCAATATCAGGAAAGCGTCACAGCTGTTGGCAGAAGCAGGTTGGACAATTCAAGACGGAGTTTTGCGCAATCAAAACGGCGACCCGTTATCGATTTCAGTTCTGCTACAACAAGGTGATACGGACAATCAAACAGCTGTGGAAATCTATGCGCGCGCCTTGGAGCGGCTTGGCATCAAAGTAACGACGGAATTGGTCGACAGCGCGCAATTTGCAGGACGAACGTCTGAGCATGATTTTGAAATAACAGTATTCCGCCGTGCGCTTTCCCTATCGCCGGGTAACGAACAACGCTTGTATTGGGGGAGTGAAAACGCGAATACGCCGGGCACGCGGAATTTGATGGGCGTGACCTCATCGGCCGTTGACGGGCTGATCGACGAAATGTTGGCGTCGGAAGATCGCGAAGACTTCGTGGCCGCGACACGAGCATTGGATCGTGTTCTTACAACTGGCCGTTATGTGATACCGATCTGGAGCTTCGACGTCGGTCGGATCGCCCACGCCAAAGAACTTAAATTTCCAGATACGCTTCCAATTTATGGCGATGGACCGGAATATATGCCTCAGGTCTGGTGGTACGAGGATTGACAGCGGCCTCTTACTTCCATAATTCGTGAAATATGGAAGTAAAATTGCAGGACAAGTTAGGCGCCCTAGCGCATCCAAAGCGGCTGGAGCTGTTTCAGTTGCTGATGCGCCGCTATCCAGACTCGGTGCCGGCAGGTGAAATCGCAGCGGCGCTATCATTCAAGCCAAACACGACATCAACCTATCTCAACGCACTGAAGTCTGCAGATCTTATCCAGCAGGCCCGCGACGGCACATCGCTTCAGTACAGCGCAAACCTGCCAGCAATTCGCGGTCTGTTCGATCAACTACTAGGCAATTGCTGCCAAAACCGCCCAGATCTCTGCCTCCAAGCAACTAAAGACACCGTAATGACCAGCAAGGATCGCATACTAAACGCGCTGTTTATCTGCACCGGAAACTCTGCCCGCTCAATCATGGCTGAGGCTATTTTAAATTCGGAAGGTGACGGAAAATTCCGCGCTTATTCCGCAGGAACTGCTCCTTCAAATGCCCCAAGCCCTACGGTTTTGGACCTGTTGGAGCAAAAGGATATCGATACAAGCAGTTTGCGCTCGAAATCGGTGGAGGAATTCTCTGGTCCTGACGCGCCAAAGATGGACTTTGTTTTCACGGTCTGCGATCACGCCGCGAACGAAACGTGCCCCACATGGCCCGGCCAACCGATGAGCGCCCATTGGGGATTGGCCGATCCGGTCAAAGCACAAGGAACAGATGCGCAAAAGAAACTGGCCTTTCAGCAAACTTACGGATTATTGCGCAATCGGATCACAGCGTTTGTCAGCCTGCCATTTGAGACCCTTGATCGTATTTCTTTACAACACAAAGTGGACGATATCGGCCGGATGACCGATTGATACACTCGCAATCCTAGGAAATCTGTAATGCAAGCCCGACAGTATTTTGCTGAATTCCTTGGCACTGCCTTTCTGCTGATCGGCGTGGTCGGCTCTGGAATCATGGCCCAGACTTTGTCGGAAGGGAACGTTGCCTTGGCCCTTTTAGCCAATGCGATTGCGACGGGTTGTATCCTGTTTGTGATAATCGCCACCCTTGGCCCCGTGTCTGGCGCCCATTTCAACCCAGCCGTGACATTGGCCTTTGCCATGCGAGGTGAACACCCGTGGAAAGCGGTTGCCCCCTACATTCTAGTTCAGTTGGCAGGTGGAATCATCGGCGTCTGGGCCAGTCACTACATGTTTGACCTGCCAATCCTACAAACCTCGGAGACACTGCATCGCACTGGTTCGCATCAATGGTTTTCAGAAATTATCGCGACTCTGGGCCTTCTTTTTGTAATTTTCGGCGGAATTCGGCACAAACCGGATACGGTACCAGCGCTTGTGGGTCTCTATATTACGGGCGCCTACTGGTACACATCATCCACAAGTTTTGCTAATCCGGCCGTAACAATCGCAAGAGGCCTTACAGACACCTTTGCTGGCATATATCCCGGTCACATTCCAATGTTCATTTTAATGCAAATTTTTGCGGTGTTTATCGGACACATAGTCCTGAACTGGCTATTCAATCCCGCGGATTGAGGGGTCTACACCCGCTCACCTAAAAACAGACTTATACGGCTTTTTTGATCCATGTTGAGGGGGTATTTCGTCGACCTAGCAGACGAAAAGAGCTGCGACATTTTGTCATGTCAGCAGGAGTGTCCGCGCATTCGTACGCTAGTTGAGGGGAGAGCAGTCCTGAAAACCGCCATAAGGAAGGCTCGCAAATGCTGAATTGGGCTGATCTTACGCAAGACTGGAGCGCTTTGTATTCACGCGCGAAACTCAGGTTTCCGAACCTGCGTGACAAAGACATGGCGACAATGCGCAAGGATCGCAAACAATTCGAAGCATACTTGGCTGAGCGTCACCACCTAACAGTCACCGAAGCCCGAGAAGAGCTTGAAGACTTTCTATATACCGAGGGATTGAAGCGAGAGATTACGGCTCGCTAAGCCAGCGACGTTACCCAAAGGATGGTGGCATCTTCGTCGCTGACGGAAACGACATTATGGCCCATGCTGGCATCATAATATGCGCTGTCCCCTCGTCGCATCTCAACCGATTCATAAAACTCGGTATACAGCCTGACGACCCCTGTCAGAACGTAAAGGAATTCTTCACCGTCGTGGCGCACCCAACCATCGAATTCTTCCATTGACCTCGCCCGAACACGAGCGCGGTATGGCAGCATTTGCTTGTTGGTCAGAGTTTCGGCCAAAAGTTCATGCTCGTAAGTGGTGGTGGCATGGGCAGTTCCGTCGCCCATCTTGGTGACAGCCATTCGCCCCAATACCTGATCGCGCTGCGGCGGAGTAAAAAGCTGCGGCACTGAAATCTCTAGACCCGTAGCAAGCTTTTTCAGGGCGTCATATGTCGGCGACATCTGCCCGTTTTCGATCTTGCTAAGCGTCGAACGCGCAAGGCCCGCCTGGCTGGCCGCCTGTTCCAGCGTCCAGTTGCGGGCTTTGCGAAGCTCGCGGACTCGCGCTCCAAGATCCAGCGGCTCAATGTGCGCCGGCTCGCCACTGTCGCGCGCAATTCGAATTAGGGATTTCGGATCACTTGTCGTCATAGCCAACTCTATAGGGCCAGCGCGACGTGCTTGCAACGCGCCAGCTACCGAGTTAGCCAGACCTCATGCTTTCTGTTTTTGATCAGGGTCCTGCCAAGCCCTGCCCCGCTCCATTCAACATGGCAGCGCATGTATTGCGAAAAGCCGAAGAACATGCCGAGAAAAAGGCCCTTTCTATTTTGCGAAATGACGGCTCTGAAGACTGGAGTTATCGGGAACTAAAGTCGGCGATTTTGGGAACAGGCACAGGGTTACTAAAAGCTGGGCTGCGCCCGGGCGACTTGGTGCTCTTGCGCCTAGGCAACAGCGTCGAATTTCCAATCGCTTACCTTGCGGCCATCGCGGTGGGGATCGTGCCGATCCCGACATCGTCTCAGTTAACGGAGACAGAGACCGGACAGATTATCGAAGATCTTTCTCCTACCGCTGTTCTACGCGACCCGGAAATTGCCTGCGCACCTCATACCTACCAGATTACACTAGACGAACTCGCAAGTATGCGTGACCTGTCGCCAGCAGAATTCGAAATGGGTGATCCGAACCGACTTTGCTATGTTATCTACACCTCTGGCACTTCGGGCAAGCCCCGAGCGGTTGCCCATGCGCATCGGGCGATCTGGGCACGGCAGATGATGGTTGATGGTTGGTACGGTCTTAGCGAAACGGACCGCTTGTGCCATGCAGGAGCGTTCAACTGGACATACACTTTAGGTACTGGGCTAATGGACCCGTGGACTATCGGCGCGACTGCCCTGATCCCCAAACCAGGTACTGATCTAACGAATCTGCCTAGGCTGTTGCAGGCGCATCGCGCCACAATATTTGCTGCTGCACCCGGAGTTTTCAGGAAACTCCTGCAGAATCCTAATCTGCCTGAAATGCCCGACTTGCGTCATGGGTTATGCGCGGGCGAAAAGCTGTCCCGTCACCTTCATGAACATTGGAGCAAATCTACAGGGACGGAGCTCTACGAAGCTTACGGGATGTCCGAGTGTTCGACTTTTATCTCATCCAGCCCATCACACCCCGCCCGGGATGAAGCGCTTGGACGGCCGCAACTGGGTCGTCGCATTGCAATCGTTGGTCCGAACGGTCCCGTTCCACAAGGACAAGAGGGCACCATTGCCATTCACCGTGAAGACCCTGGTTTGATGCTTACATACCTGAATGCCCCCAACGAAGCCGAAGCAAAGATGCAAGGCGAGTGGTTTTTAACCGGAGATCAGGGTGCGATGGCCGTGGACGGACAGATCACTTATTTGGGTCGAGATGACGATATGATGAACGCTGGTGGGTACCGCGTATCGCCGGTCGAAGTGGAAGCTGTTCTGGCGCGTTATCCCGGCATTACCCAAGTTGGAGCCGCCGCGGTTGAGGTCAAGCAGGACTCGGCCATTATCGCTGTCTTCTATACTGGACCAGAAAAGCTGGACGAAAACGCGTTGCGCACTTATGTCTCCGAAAAGCTGGCGCGCTATAAACAGCCGCGCGCCTTTGTTCACCTCTCAGCCATGCCCACCGGGGGCAATGGCAAACTCCTGCGCCGCGCCCTGCCGGCCTATTTTAAGGCATCTGTTGAATGAGCCAGACCGTCAAACTTGACATCATGTCCGACCCGATCTGCCCTTGGTGCTATATCGGCAAAACGCACTTGGACAAGGCTTTGGCCGCCGTGCCTAACCACCCCTTTGTAATTGAATGGCACCCATTTCAGCTTAATCCCGACATGCCCACCGTAGGTATGGATCGCCGGGAATACCTTGAACGAAAGTTCGGCGGCAAGGATGGCGCTGTGAAGGCATATGCACCCGTTGTAGAACATGCCGAAAAAGCCGGCCTGTCTATCGATTTCGAGGGCATGAAACGTACGCCGAACACGCTGGACGCGCATCGGCTCATCCACTGGGCCGGGATCGAGGGCAAACAGGATGCTGTCGTCGATGCACTTTTCAAGGCCTACTTTGTCGAGGCCCGAGATATTGGCGATCACGAGGTACTGGCCGATGTGGCAGACAGCGTTGGTATGGATGCAGCGGTTGTGCAAAAACTGCTGAAATCAGACGCCGACCGCGAAGACATTAGTGATCGCGACAAGCACTCGCGGCAGATGGGCGTAAACTCGGTTCCCACCTACATTGTCGCGAACCAGCATGCCGTACCAGGTGCGCAACCTCCTGAGTTATGGGGGAAAGTGATTGATGAGATAATGTCTCAAATTGAGGCTTCATCTGCAGAATAACACATATCACTGTGCATTTTCCGACCTAGTTCCACCCGCCTCACCATGATAGCGCGGACCGGAAGGAGTGTTTGATGACCAGCCGCATGTCACGGGGTGAGTTCATTGCGCTTATCGCAATGATGTTCGCCACGATTGCCTTTTCGATAGATTCGATGCTGCCTGCGCTGCCGGAAATCGGAGCGCAACTCAGCCCCACTGATTTGAATAAGGCACAACTGATCTTAACATCATTCGTTTTAGGAATGGGTATTGGCACTTTCTTTACCGGTCCGATCTCGGATGCTCTTGGTCGCAAGCCGGTGATTTACGCAGGTGCGTCGCTTTATGTTGTTGCGTCGGTCATTGCGTGGGCCAGTTCTTCACTGGAAGTTTTACTGGCAGCCCGGGTTTTGCAAGGGCTAGGGGCCGCCGGCCCCCGTATCGTCGCGATGGCGATCATTCGCGATCTGTATTCGGGACGCGAAATGGCGCGCATCGTTTCGATAGCAATGATGATCTTTACGTTGGTCCCTGCAATTGCACCAATGCTGGGCGCGGGTGTGATTGCGCTGTTCGGATGGCGCTCTATATTCGTCTCATTTATCTTATTTGCCACAATCATACTGATCTGGATGACCATGCGGTTGCCAGAATCACTTGCTGCCGAGAACCGCCGCCCTTTCCGCCTGCCTTTGATCATAGCGGCAGTAAAAGAAATGTTTCTGCACCCGACGGTTCGGTTGTCGATTTTTGTTCAAACGTTGTGCTTGGGTACTTTGTTTACCATGCTAACGATGGTCCAGCCAATCTATGACGTGATACACGACCGTGCCGACAGCTTTCCTTTTTGGTTTGGCTTTGTCGCTTTGATTTCTGGTTCAGCCAGCCTGCTGAATGCAGCAATTGTAATCAGGGTTGGGATGCGTCGTATCGTGACGTGGGCTTTGGGGTCGCAAGCGGTCATCACACTGGCTGTGATCCTGCTGAACTCATCTGCACTAACTCCAGAAGGCTCATTTGCGTTGTTCGTGTTTTGGCAGACGACTGTCTTCTTTTTAGCGGGCGTAACCTTGGGCAACTTGAACGCCATCGCAATGGAACCCATGGGACATATCGCAGGCATGGCAGCCTCGGTAATCGGAGCAGTTTCAACAGTATTAGCCGCCGCTATTGCCGCGCCAGTCGGTTTGCTGTTCGACGGATCGATCGCTCCGTTGGCAATTGCGATTCTTACCATGTGTGTTTTCGGTTTTGTGCTGATGCTGCATATGGGTCGGATAGAAGACAGATTGTTGGCCTGATCTGTGCATGAACGCGGAATCGCGTTATCCTGACCCTGTTTTCCGGGGAGGGAGTTGTAATGAGTTACGATTATGATCTGGGGACTTACACTTGTCCCGTAACGACCTCTTCGTCTGAGGCGCAGGTTTGGTTCGACCGAGGCCTGGTTTGGACCTATGGCTATAACCACGATGAGGCAGTCGCATGCTTTCAACGCGCAGTTGACGCCGATCCGGACTGCGCGATGGCTCATTGGGGTGTAGCGTACGCCGCTGGCCCAAATTACAACTTACCATGGGATTTGCGTGATGATCAGGGCCGCGCCAAGGCTCTGGCCATCGCTTTTGATGCGACTCAACAGGCCTTGAGGCTGATCGACCAGTGTTCACCGGTTGAACAAGCGCTTATTCAGGCGTTGCCGTCCCGCTACCCTCAGCGCGAACCAATCGAGAACATGCATCAATGGGATTATGAATATGCAGATGCCATGCGCTCTGCGTTTTCCGCCCAGCCTGATCATCTGGACCTACGAACGATTTATGTCGAGGCTTTGCTGAATCTGACCCCTTGGAAAATGTGGGACCTGAAAACCGGCCAACCAGCTGATGGCGCAGCTACGTTGGAGGCCCAAGATGCTTTGGAAAAGGCCATGTCGGACGACCCCGACGCCATGACCCATCCCGGACTTTTGCATTTGTACGTACACCTGATGGAGATGTCCCCGACCCCAGAAAAAGCTCTTAAAGCCGGCGATGTCCTACGCACATTGGTGCCTGATGCGGGCCATCTGGTTCATATGCCCACACACATTGATGTTTTATGCGGCCATTACCACGATGTTGTCTACTGGAACGAAAAAGCTTCGGTGGCAGATTTGAAGTATTATGAGCGCGAAGGTGCATTCAACATCTACACCGGGTATCGCCAACACAATTACCATTTTGCAATTTACGGTGCGCTGTTTCTGGGTCAGATCGAACCGGCTTGGCAGGCCAATGAAGGCCTTTGGGAAACGACACCGGAAAAGATGTTGCAGATCGAAAGCCCACCCATGGCAGATTACTTTGAAAGCTACATGTCAATGGGTCCCCATATCTTAGTTAGATTTGGTCGATGGGACGAAGCAAAGGCGTTGAAACTACCGTCGGATCCAGATTTGTACCGCACTCTGACTGCAACAACACATTATGCCCGGGCGGTAGCCTTTGCCGCTACGGGTCATATCGCTGATGCAGAAGAGGAAGAAGAACGGTTCCTTGCCGCCAAGGTTCGGGTGCCCGAAACGCGACGACTTCACAATAACAGAGTCATTGATCTTCTTGAAATCGCTACGGAAATGCTTCGCGGTGAAATCGAGTATCGAAAGGGAAATTACGAGTCCGCATTTTCGCATTTACGGCGTTCTGTCGAACTGGACGATACTTTGCCCTATGACGAGCCGTGGGGCTGGATGCAGCCAACGCGTCACGCTCTGGGCGCACTCCTATTCGAACAAGGGCACCTTGCAGAAGCTGAAATCGTCTACCGCGAGGATTTGGGGCTGGGCGGCGAACTAAGCCGTGCATCGATCCACCCGGACAACGTTTGGAGCTTAAAGGGTCTGCATGATTGCCTTAATGCGCGAGGAGAGGACCTTGAAATTAAGCAAATCAAGCAGCGTCTTGACCTTGCTCTTGCCCGCGCGGATCGCGCTGTCGCAGCCTCTTGTTTTTGCGCTCAGGCCGCTATGAAGGCCGCAGAATGAAACTGAAATTTGCCGTGGCGATTGCTTTGATTTGCACTTCAGCCATAGCAGATCGTCAGACATTCCCGCCAGTGGACCAGGCAGACCGCGATGCAACTCTGGTCGCATTCCGTGCCGAATTGCTGGCAAAGATACAAGCTCGCGACATCGAAGCAGTCGTTGCATCGGCATGTCCTGAAATTTACCTCAGTCACGGTGGCGAAGGTGGACCCAACGAGTTACGCGCCAATTTGATTATGAATTCTGAAGGGGCAGATCGACTGGTTGGCGTTGAAGCCAGCGAACAAATCGATGCGTATTGGACTGCATTGCAAAACACGTTGTCGCAACCGGGATACTTTGACGATCAGGGAGAATTCTGGATGCCGCATCAATGGCAAATCACGCTCCCCGCCCGCTTAGATCCTGCGATTACCTATTTTGTGACTGGTGAAAATGTTTCACTTCGTACAGGTGCATTTCAAGGCGCGTCGATCAGCGCTCTTATTAGTCATGAAGTTATAATCGTACCGCAATTTCAGCCTGACTCAGATTATCAGCAAGTTCTTTTGACCGATGGGACCACAGGTTTCATGCACAAAGATTATCTTTGGTCCATGATCGGCTATCGTGCTGCAATTGTTAAATCAGAAGATGGCGACTGGCAGCTTTGTAGTTTTGTCACTGGCGACTAGGTCTTTGTCTTTTTCTTCTCAGCTCTCGCTTTTTCCGCCAGATCTCGTGCAATGGCGAAAGCGCCTTTGATCTTATCGCTATCCTTTTTCCAATCGCGACGAACAACAATCTTGTTATCCTTGACCTTAGCCAAACCACGTTGGTTCTGGATAAACTCGACCAATCCTTGGGGGGATGCAAACTTGTCGTTGTGGAACTGAATGGTTGCACCCTTTGGCCCGCCATCAAGCTTGGCGATTCCAGCGCGTTTGCACATCGCCTTGATGCGTACGACTAACATAAGCGTGTTAACCTCTTTTGGCAGTGCGCCAAAACGGTCGATCAGTTCAGCTGCAAACCCCTCGAGCTCAACTTTTGTGGAAAGAGAAGACAGACGGCGATAAAGGCCCAGGCGCACATCCAGATCGGGCACGTATTCCTCTGGGATCAATACCGGAACGCCCAGATTGATCTGCGGAGCCCATTGGTCATCAGCATCGCTTAAACCTTCCATTTCGCCTGCTTTTATCTTGGCAATAGCTTCTTCCAACATCGACTGGTAAAGTTCATACCCTACATCGCGCATCTGGCCGGATTGCTCTTCTCCCAGCAAATTGCCCGCACCGCGAATGTCCAGATCCTGCGATGCCAACGTAAATCCGGCCCCTAACGTATCAAGCGACCCTAAAACCCGCAGGCGTTTCTCGGCAGCTGGTGTTAAACGTGTGCGTGGTTTGGTGGTCAAATATGCGTACGCTCGCGTCTTTGATCGCCCTACCCGGCCGCGTATTTGATAGAGCTGGGCAAGCCCGAACATATCCGCGCGATGCACGACCATTGTGTTTGCCGTGGGTATGTCCAATCCGCTTTCGACAATGGTCGTCGCCAACAGCACATCGAATTTTCCATCATAAAATGCGTTCATTCGATCGTCGAGCTCGCCCGCCGCCATCTGACCATGCGCGACTACGAAAGTGAGTTCAGGGAGTTGTTCTTTAAGAAAATCTTCGATTTCAGGCAGGTCTGAAATACGCGGAACGACATAAAAGCTCTGCCCGCCGCGGTAGTGCTCGCGCAGCAACGCTTCGCGAATTGTTACGGCGTCGAATTCACTGACGTATGTCCGGATCGCAAGTCGGTCGATGGGCGGGGTGCCAATGATTGACAAATCCCGAACCCCGGTCAACGACAGTTGCAGGGTCCTAGGGATGGGTGTGGCAGTAAGCGTAAGCACGTGAACATCACTACGCAGCTGCTTAAGTCTTTCCTTGTGGGCGACGCCAAAGTGCTGTTCTTCATCGATAATAAGAAGACCCAGGTTGTTGAACTTAATACCCTTGGCCAACAGAGCGTGCGTACCGATGACAATATCGACTGTGCCGCGAGTCAAACCATCCCTGGTCTGTTGGGCCGCTTTGCCTGAAACAAAGCGCGACAATTGCCGAACTTCCAACGGAAAACCCCGGAAACGATCTGAGAAACTGGCTGCATGTTGCCGAGCCAACAGCGTTGTTGGAGCAATAACTGCCACCTGCACACCTGACATTGCTGCGACAAAGGCGGCACGCATGGCAACCTCGGTCTTTCCAAAGCCAACATCGCCGCAGATCAGACGATCCATCGGCGCGCCGGAATGCATATCCTCCATAACTTCGGCAATAGCACGAAGTTGGTCGTCAGTTTCCTGATAAGGGAAGCGCGCGCTGAATTCTTCCCATGCGTGTGGCGGTGGGTCCATAACCGGCGCCTTGCGCAGCGCGCGTTCAGCCGCAATGCGGATCAACTTGTCCGCCATCTCGCGAATGCGTTCTTTTAGTTTGGCTTTTTTGGCCTGCCAAGCCCCGCCGCCCAGGCGATCAAGCAATCCTTCTTCGTGGCCATACTTTGATAACAGCTCGATATTTTCGACAGGTAAGTACAGCTTTGATTGTTCGGCATACTCCAATAACAAGCATTCGTGAGCCGCACCTGCCGCAGTAACAACCTCCATTCCCTTATAGCGACCGATACCGTGGTCTACGTGAACGACCAGATCGCCGGGACTGAGTGATTGCGTTTCTGTCAGGAAGTTCTCAGCCTTGCGGCGTTTTTTTGGTGCTCGGATCAGGCGGTCCCCCAGCACATCCTGTTCCGCAATTACGGTCAGATCATCAGATTCGAACCCGTGTTCCAAAGCCCAAACGGCCAAATGAAGGCCGCGTTTCCCCACACCTGAACCGTCTGAAACCAGAATTGTTTCGGCCAGCCCCTCATCCTCGATCAATCCACTTAAACGTTCGCGTGCACCGTCTGAGTATGACGCAATCAATACCGGTCCATGGACCATCCGGTCTTTGATATGACTTGCCAGCGCAGCGAACAAACTGATGTTCTCTTGTTGGCGTTCGGGTGCAAAGTTGCGACCAATTCGTCCACCTGCGTCAATCACACCCGGCCCACTGGCCTGTGGTAAAGGACTGAACTGCATGACACGTCGGTCCCCGACCGCCTCCTCCCACGCTGCGTCATCCAAATACAGCAGATTTGGAGGTGCCGGCTTGTAGACAGTGTCCATTCGCGACCGGTTCTCCAACGCCATACGTCGCGTCTCGTACTGATCCTTTATACTATCCCATCTTGCTAACCGTGCTGGTGTGACCTGGTCATCCAGTGTCAGAGTCGCTCCTGGAAGATAGTCAAACAGAGTTTCCAGCCCGTCGTGAAAAAAAGGCAGCCAGTGCTCCATCCCTTGGTGCTTGCGACCGGCGCTGACAGCCTCGTAAAGCGGATCGTCGGTACCTGCCGCGCCGAATTCGATGCGATAATTCTGCCGGAACCGCGTTATCGCCGTCTCGTCCAAAATAATCTCTGAAACAGGAGCCAATTCAACAACGTCTAGCTTTTCAGTCGTGCGTTGGGACACGGGGTCAAACCGACGCGCACCGTCCAGTACATCGCCAAACAAGTCCAGCCGCACCGGACCAGACTCTCCCGGAGGGAAAATATCGAAGATTCCACCGCGGATAGCGTAATCTCCAGGTTCCATGACTGTTGGGCTCTGAGTGAACCCCATACGCACCAAAAAACTCCGAAGGCCATCTTCGTCAATGCGGTGATCAACTCGGGCAGTAAAGGCTGCTTCGCGCAAAACGCCCCGGGCGGGAACTCGCTGTGTCGCTGCATTTAGCGTAGTCAGCAGAACAAATTGCCGGGGCATTTTGTGAACGAGCGCGGCAAGTGTGGCAACGCGGGCGGCTGAAATGTCCGCATTGGGAGAAACCCTGTCGTACGGTAAGCAATCCCATCCGGGAAACAGAAAAACCGGCATCTCCGGCGCAAAAAACGCAAGCGCGGCCCGCATTGCCTCCATACGCTTATCATCGCGGGCAATGTGGAGGACCGGGCCGCCTGACCGATGGATTTCCTTTAGAACAAGTTGCGCGTCAAACCCTTCGGGAGCGCCGCCGACCGTCACATGGATCGGAGCCTTCATTGCCATGCCTTTCCGATTCTACCAACCCAGAACGCCGATGGAAAAGTTCTGATACATACCCCAAAGCGATGTGACCAGTATCGAAACCACACCAATCATCTGTGTGAAGACCCTGCAGCGTGTCAGGGTTTTGGACACATTTTCGAGTGTTGGTTCCAGCGTCTTCAACTTACGAGCAGCCGAAAGGTTGATTGCGCCCACGAAACATAATGGAAACAAAAGTAAAAAGAGCGCCTGCGCAAATTCAACGCCGTAGTAAAAACCCAATATCGCCAGACCAGTGAAAACAAAACAACCGAGCGCAAGTATCACAAGGCCCGAAACTTCCATTACATAAAGTAACCGATTGCAATTTATGCGCACGATATCCAACAAGTCTTGTTCGGATTGACCTTTGACACGTCGCGCGCGTACGACCAGATCGTAGGGCACGCCCATGATCCAATGACTAACGGAAGACCATAGCACAGCCAATGCGATCCAAAACCACAGATTCGAAAAGCTGCGCATATCAATGAGTTCAAAGATCGAAGAGTATATGTCCAAGCGTCAGCCCTTTATTCACGGCCTTCAGTAGGGTTTGTCTTGCCGACGCGATCATTGGCACCCTTGAGACTGCATGGAATTCATGCCACCCAATGCAAAAATGTTCAAGGAGACTGCGCAATGAAACCAACCATCGCACCGTATCCTCTGGCCCGTTTCCGTCGCGCGCGCAAATCACAAGCGATCCGAGGGCTGGTCCGGGAAAACACGCTGACTACTGATGACCTTATTTGGCCGGTTTTCGTTCGTGACGGAGAGGGCGTAGAGGAGCCAGTGCATTCTATGCCTGGCGTCAAGCGTCGGTCTGTTGATTTGGTCGCAAAGGCAGCTGTGGAAGCACAGGCTTTAGGTATACCTGCAATCTGCATTTTTCCTTATACCGATGCGTCTCTGAAAACCGAGGATTGCGCAGAGGCATGGAACCCAGACAACCTTTCAAACAGAGCCATTCGCGCCGTTAAAAAAGCTGCGCCTGATCTTGCCGTAATGACGGATGTTGCTCTGGACCCCTACAATATCAATGGTCATGATGGGTATGTCGTTGACGGTGAAATCGTGAATGACCAAACTATCGAAGCTTTGGTCAATATGACGTTGGCGCAGGCCGAGGCCGGTGCTGATATCATCGGTCCCTCTGACATGATGGATGGGCGAATAGGCGAGATGCGTCGCGCGCTTGAGGCTGCAGGGCATCATAACGTTATGATTCTCAGCTATGCAGCAAAATACGCCAGTTCTTTCTACGGACCGTTTCGTGATGCCGTCGGCGCGTCTGGCGCGTTGAAGGGTGACAAAAAAACCTACCAGATGGACCCTGCCAATTCCAACGAAGCTCTGCGCCTGATCGAACGTGACCTGACAGAAGGCGCTGACATGGTCATGATAAAACCCGGCATGCCCTATTTGGATATTTGCCAAAGGGTCAAAGAAACCTTCGGAGCGCCAACATACGCGTACCAAGTGTCAGGGGAATTTGCCATGATTCAGGCCGCCGCCCAAAACGGGTGGATCGACGGTGAAAAAATAATGTTGGAAAGCCTTCTTGCTTTCAAACGCGCCGGTTGCGACGGCATTTTGACCTATTTCGCACCTGAAGCGGCCAGAACCTTGCAAGGCTAAATCACCATTGCCACGCAACTTTTCGCCGATTCACTGGGCGCTGGATGCAGCTTTTCCGTGACATGGCGCAGTATTCGGCGTACTCTTGCACATAAGATCGGGATCACCCGGCAAATCAGGCAGTTACACAGAGAAAAAATATGAGCAGTTCCAATTTCCCTCGACTGAACCGTCGTGGCTTTGCCTTAGGCATTGCAGGTCTGACATTTACGGCCGCATGTGGCAATGGCGTTGGAAATTCCAATGCGGCCAAAATTGACGCTCGCGTCGATGCGACGTTGAACGAAATGTATACCAAGTACCCGAACACAATCGAAATTGCCGACAAATCGAACGGCATGCTGGTTATGCCTCTGATAACCGAAGCTGGATTCTTCTTTGGCGGCGGCTTTGGCCAGGGCGCGTTGCGTATTCAGGGGGCAACTGTCGATTACTATTCCGCAGTCAAAGGCACTGCCGGTCTACAGATTGGCGCGCAGCAATATGCGCATGTACTTTTCTTCATGACCGAAGATGCACTGAATGATTTTCGTCGCTCGAGCGGTTGGACCGCTGGCGCAGACATTGGTTATGTCGTTGATGCAACAGGCAGCACATTGTCAGCGACCACAACAACATTAAGAACACCCGTTATTGCGGCGATATTCGGTCAGGCCGGACTGTTGTTCGGGGCCACAGTCGAAGGCACCAAATATACGCGTATTATTCCATAACCCCAAGCAGCAAGACCCCTCGTTGATGAGCCTCGCCGGACTATTTGGCGGGGTTCATCAAATTTTTGGGTCCAGAGTTCGATGCGAACGGTAAAACTCTTTCGGTTCAGTCGGGGTTCTACTAATCTTCGACCCACCGAAAACGGATTGGGAATGTGGGGCAGGAATGGGGCTTGTTTTTCGTTGGCTAGTACGGATTGCGACAGGTCTAATTTTGCTGATATTGGCGGCCGTAGGTCTTGTTTATTTTTTGGCCAGCCAGTCCCTACCCACCTACAACAAGACTGTTGAAGTAGCGGGAATAAACGCACCCGCTGAAATTGTGCGTGACACCGCCAATGTTCCCCATATTTTGGCGCAAACCGATCCGGACGTGTTCTTTGGTTTGGGTTACGCACATGCGCAGGACCGGCTGTGGCAGATGACCATGTTGCGCCGAACAGTTCAGGGGCGTTTATCTGAGGTTTTCGGCGCACGCACAGTTCACATCGACAAGTTATTGCGAAGGCTTGATCTTTATGGACTGGCGCACAGGTCCTTCGATGTCCAAGATGACTATACCAAGGCTGCGTTACAGGCCTATGCCGCCGGAGTAAACGCGAGGTTGGATGAAATCAACGAAATGGCACTGGGGCGCGGAGCACCTGAGATGTTCCTGTTCAACGCTCCAGTATCGCCATGGCAACCGGGCGACAGTATTGCAGTAATTAAGCTAATGGCGCTGCAATTATCGGGTCACTTGCAGAATGAAGTACTGCGCGCGCGCACGTCGCTTATGTTGGATGATCCTCAGCGTTTGACAGATGTTCTGCCGGATGTCCCCGGCCCAGGCATCGCCGCATTGCCGGAATATGCCCATCTGTTTCCTAACTTGCCCCGTTTCGCCTCAGGTACGGTTCTGCCGGAAACGCCTCTCTCTCCTATTTCCGGCCGGGGTCTATCTGGTGCTTCCAACGCTTGGACCGCTGCGCCCTCTCGATCGGCCAGCGGCGGCACGCTTCTTGCCAATGACCCGCATCTAGGTTTCACGGCACCGGGCGTTTGGTATCTGGCCCGGCTGGAACTGGCCAAAGGAGGCGTTATCGGAGCCACAATTCCCGGCGTTCCGGCCGTCATGGCTGGACGCAGTGACCGGCTGGGATGGGGTCTCACATCGTCCTACCTGGACGATCAGGATGTACATATTGAAAAACTAAACCCCGAAAATCCCGAAGAATACCTGACCCCCAATGGCCATCAACGGTTTCGAGCCCGTCCATCAATCATAGAAATCAAAGACGAATCCCCGATTACTCTAACGCTACGCTGGACCGAAAACGGTCCGGTACTGCCAGGAACCCATTACGATCTTGAGACTATCACCCCGCCGGGTCACGTCGCTTCGCTATCCTGGACCGCGCTTAGCGCCAGGGACACGTCAATGACAGCGTCCATGGCATTAATGAACGCAGATTCAGTGCGTCAGGCTATTGTAATTGCCGAAGATTTCATTGCGCCTTCGCAGAACTTGTCGCTGGTGGACAAGGAGACAATCGGAATGAAGGTGATTGGCGCTATGCCCCGGCGCGATCTTAACAACCAAAGTCGGGGGCGCATTCCGACCCCTGGATGGCTAGCCAGAAATCGATGGCAAGGCCGCCTGCCCTACGCGGACAATCCCGAGTTTGTTGCGCCCGTCGGTGGCGTTCTGGGAAATACAAACAACAAAGTAATCGACCGACCGTTTCCATTGCACGTCTCTTATGAATGGGGCGATTCACAACGGGTTCACCGTTGGGAAAGGCTAATGCAATCCCGCGAAGTACACACACGCGACAGCTTTATCGAGGCGCAGCTGGATACTGTAAGCTTCACCGCCCGCTCTCTGTTGCCGTTGGTTGGCGCCGATTTATGGTTCACTGGTGAGTCCGCGCCAGAAGGTACCCTGGAACGTCAGCGCCAGATTGCCTTGGATTTGCTGGCAAATTGGAATGGTGAGATGAATGAGCACCTTCCCGAACCTTTGATCTATGCAGCGTGGCTTCGTGCGCTTCAAATCCGGTTGATCTCGGATGAGCTCGGTCCTTTGGCCACCGAATTCAAGCATGTCGAGCCGCTGTTCATCGAGCGCGTCTATCGCGACATCGAAGGTGCCTCCGTCTGGTGCGATGTAGAGCAAAGCGCCCCGATCGAGAATTGCACCGACATGGCTCGGTTGGCATTGGACGATGCACTTATCTGGATATCCGAACGCTATGGCAGCGCCCTGGAATCTCTTCGTTGGGGCGACGCGCATCAGGCAACCCACGATCACACCGTCTTGGGAAAGGTTCCGCTGCTTCGCTATTTCGTCAACATTCGTCAGTCCACAAGCGGCGGAGACAACACCTTGCTGCGAGGGCGTACTTCTGGCGGAGGGCCGGATCCATTTCAAAATGTGCACGGTGCAGGCTATCGGGGCGTGTACGACTTTGCTGATCCTGACAGTTCGGTTTTCATTACGGCTACGGGCCAATCCGGCCATTTCCTTTCTCGCTATTACGATGATCAGGCTCAATTGTGGCGGCGAGGAGAGTATATTCCAATGTCACTGGACATCGGACTGGCACGTGCTGCGGCCGTTGGAATCACGTTGCTGACTCCACGCTGAAGAAATCGGCAATTCCCCGCCCCTTTTAGCTTATGTCGTGGACGAAAGCGCATCCAATCGCCTAGTCTAACCGCAACGAGGGATAGGGGGAATGAGCATGGCCAGCATGCGGGATCTGCTGAACAATTTGGCAAGGGACTATGCCATTGCTTGGAGTTCTGGCGATCCCGAGGCCGTAGCTTCGTTCTTTGCTAAAGATGGTCACATTACGATTAATCGCGGTGACCCCATTAAAGGCCGTGCGGCTATTGCAGACATGGCGAGCGGGTTTTACAGCGAGTTTCCTGATCTAGAAGTCCGATGCGACATGATGCGCTGGGCGGGCACACACGCTATTTTCGTCTGGACGTTGGAGGGACACCACGCCAAGACCGGCAACCGCGTTGTTACCCGTGGATGGGAAGAATGGGAACTCGATGCCGAACACAAGGTCCAATCATCGCTAGGATGGTTCGACTCGGATGATCACCAGCGACAGATTGATGGCTAGTGGACGCTGGACTGCATCCTATTCGCCCTCTTCCACTTTCACTGTGTAGTCGCGCGGGACACCCTGGGTGACTGTAAACCAATCCGAAGCTTTGGTTCGGCTCTGATGAGCGTCAAAAGCTTCCTGATTTTCAAAAACTTCCGAAACGTTAAAACGGCCTGGTTGAACGGTATCTTCGACAACTTCAAAGGAAATGCACCCAGGCTCAGCGCGTGTCAGCTCGATATGCCGCGGCAAAGCAGACCGCACCTGCTGCAATTTATCTTCAGGTACGTCCAAGAACCCTTGAAGGTATACTTTTGCCATTCCATCCTCATTCGCATTCAATAAATTCAAAATGGCACCTTGGATCAAAGACCGTCGAACTTCGCCGCCTGTTTATCGGTCCAAAGCACGTTAATAACAAACCCATCATCGGTTTGTTCTTCTGAGCGAACAACATCTTGCCGAAAAAGCCAGGCGCGTTTGTCTCCCTCTGCGAAGCTAAGCTTTAATGTTTTCTCGTGTCTGGTACCCTGCAATTGCGTAGCGATTTCCGCCAGTAAAGTTTCGAGACCTTCTCCAGTGATCGCCGAAATGGCAAAAATTTTTTGATCGCGTTCCGCCCGCGCCAAAGCGGCTTCGCGTTCGTTCTCGCTCAGCAGATCTATTTTGTTCCAAACCTCAAGCCTCGGGCGCCCTTCATCCACGCCCAATGAGTCTAAAATAGTCTCCACGTCCTGCGCCTGAGCGTCACTCTCTTCGTGACTAATGTCCCGAACGTGTACGATCAGGTCAGCACCCAACACTTCTTCCAAAGTAGCGCGGAACGCAGCGACCAACTCGGTCGGTAGGTTAGAAATAAATCCCACAGTATCCGAAAGGATAACTTCGGGCCCATCCGGCAACTCAACCCGACGCATGGTCGGATCCAAAGTGGCAAACAACATATCCTTTGCCATTACTTCCGCACCAGTCAGGCGGTTAAACAATGTGGACTTGCCTGCGTTGGTGTAACCGACTAGAGCGACAATTGGGTAAGGCACCTTGGCCCTCGCAGCCCGGTGCAATGTTCGGGTCTTAACAACCTTCTGTAGCTGACGGCGCAGTCGCACAAGCTGCTCATCAATTGCACGGCGGTCAGCCTCAATCTGGGTTTCCCCCGGACCACCGACAAAGCCCAACCCGCCCCGTTGCCGCTCCAAGTGGGTCCATGCGCGAACCAAACGCGTACGCTGATAGCTAAGCGCGGCCATTTCGACCTGCAGCACACCTTCGCGTGTTCTTGCGCGATCAGAGAATATTTCCAGGATCAAGCCGGTTCGATCAAGAATCTTGACCTTCCAAGCTCTTTCCAAATTGCGTTGCTGCACAGGCGTTACCGGGCCGTCGATCAATACAAGCTCGATCTCACTTTCACGAAACGTTTCGCCCAATTCTTCAATCTTGCCGCTACCGAACAGCAAACCGGGTTGGGCACGTTGCAGGCGCACGATTTCGGACCCGATTACAACTAAATCGGGCAAAGCGGCAGCAAGCGAAACCGCTTCTTCCAACGCGGGCTCAGGAATGCGGCGTTGTTCATCTGTTTTGATTTCGGGATGCAACACCCAAGCTCGGGTGCGCGCCCGGTCATGTTCCATCAAGAGGCGTCTTCGCCCTCATACAAGCTGATCGGCTGCGATGGCATAATGGTGGAAATCGCATGTTTATACACAAGCTGCGACTGTCCGTCGCGGCGCAATAATACGCAGAAATTATCAAACCAAGTGATCACGCCCTGCAATTTCACACCGTTGATCAGGAAAATCGTGACCGGGACTTTTGCTTTCCGTACGTTATTCAGGAACGCGTCCTGCAGATTCTGTCTGTCCGAAGCCATATTTTTATAATCTCGCCATTTTTCTTGCTACGCGCTGCGGACCAACGCGCTCCCTCTGGCTGAGTATGGAGTGGCAAGCACAGATATTCCAGACGAAAAATTGTGCAAGAAGATTGCGGCACTAATCCTTGTCAATCGCGCCACAGTGTCGGCGTTATCAATGCAATGATCGCCAATGTCTCCAGACGTCCAATAATCATAGCCGCGCAAAGCGTCAGTTTGGCCCCGGCTGAAAGATCGATGAGGCGGATGGGAACGTCAGTAGCAAGCTCAATCAGCGGTCCGGTTGTACTCAGCGCGGCGACGCTGAGTACCATAGCATGTTCAAAGCCGACTCCGGTGATTGCCAATAAAAGGTCAAACAGAGCTAGGCTCAGCGCGAATAGCATAAGAAATATCCAGGCGATGAATGCGCCATCGCTTTGAATTCGGCGATTACCGCCACCCTCTCCACTAACCGACGAAGGATAAATAAGTCGGTCTATTTCGCGTTTGCCATTTAGATATAGCGCGAATACCCGCAATAGCTTCACCCCGCCCGCTGTCGTGGCTACTCCACCACCGATCAATGCCAGACCCATCAGGACCAAGCCGGGTGTTCCCAGACCGGAAAGCTGTTGAGCATCGTTCCAGTTGGCGCTTTCAAACCCTGCCGTGGTCAAAAATGACATCACTGTGAACAGCATTCCCCAGATCACATGCAAGGCCTGACCAGCCGTAATCTGCAATCCAATCTCCGTGACACCAGCCAAAACGCGAAAGAAAAGCAGCATCGCGACGACAAGTACGATGAGGATACCAATGCGAAGTTCAGGGTCTTTATCAAGGCGCGCATAACCAGTCGTGGCCGTATCTGCCGAAAAGGTCAGGCGCGACAAGGCAAAAAACAAAAACAGGAACAAGATTAACTCGCCGGTTATGCCCGCAGTAGACCCTTCCAAGCCCCCGACCGGAGAGATGCCTGACGTTGCCATGATTGACATAGCATGACAAACCGCGGTCAGTCCTTGTTCGCCTGCTATCAGCAAAAGAATCCAAATCACTCCGGTCAATCCAGCATATACCGGAGTCAATGTACGCGTCACACGGATGAGGTGACCGCGCGGATCCGTTTTCTCGCTTTGCGCGACGCCCGATACAGGACGCCCCGGTTGGCCCCTTGCCGTCACCTCAAACCCGCCCAATGAAAGAGGAGCCAAAATCGCCGCCGCTGCGACCCACATCAAAAGCCCACCTAACCAGCCGACAAGTGCCCGCCATAAATGAAGCGGCGCATTTAATCGGGTCGGGTCGCCAAACAAATCAGCCCCAGTCGTAGTCAATGCACTGACCATATCGAAATATGCGTTCAGAAAACTGGTGGTGCCCAACGCATCATGGAATGGGATGGCGAGGAAAAGGGGCAGGATCGTAAACGAGGCCAGCAGAACAGCCAATTGCCCAAGCGTGCCGCGGCGAGGTCTGCGATTCATCTGTGCCAGGGCGATCAGGTTAACGATGAATAAACCCAGCAGTCCGGAGTAAAAAAACGAACGCGATGTATCGTGGTCATCAAGAGCAAGCGCATAAATGGCCGGAATCCACATTGCAAAGGATACGATACCCCAAATCATCAGCAAAAGAGGCAACCGCCGCAAAACACCGTGCCGTTGCTGTCGAACCCGGATCATCAGAAAAAGTCGATCGAAACCTGCATCAGGCGCTCGACCTCTGGCACATCTTTGGCCAGAGCAAAGATGGCAACCACGTCTTTTTCTTCAATGCGAAGACCGCCAGTAGGGCGTAAAACCTCGTCTCCTTTGTGTACAGCACCGACCAAAACACCCTCGGGAAAATCTATGTCACGTAGCCTTTGACCAGCCATAGGGGAAGTTGACAGAACTTCGGCCTCAATAACTTCGGCTTCGGCATCGCCTATAGAATAAACCTGCCGCACGCGACCATGACGAATGTGACGAAGGATTGAGCTTACGGTTGTCGCCCTGGGGTTAATATAGGCGTCGATCCCCAGTGGCCCCATCAGGGCAACCATGCTCGGGTCATTAATCAACGCTATGGCAAGTGCGCAGCCCTCGCCTTTTGCCCGCACAGCCGCCAGCATATTGGTCCGGTCATCGTCGGTAACCGCCAGCATCGCATCGGCCCGCCCGATACCAGCCTCGCGCAGAAGCGCAGAGTCAAGACCATCGCCGTGCAGAACAATTGTTCGTTCCAATGCTTCGGCGGCGATTTCGGCGCAGGCACGGTCACGTTCGATAATCTTGGCCCTTACACGACTTTCGCGTTCTTCCAGCGTTCGCGCGACCTCAAGCCCAACATTCCCGCCGCCAACGATTACGACGCGGTCTTGTTTACCCTGAAGTTTTCCGAACACCTCCATCGTGCGCTCCACATCCTGAACGCTTGTGAAGACATAGCATTCGTCACCTACGAACAATTGATCCTCGGATTCTGGCGCAAAGAGCGAGCCTTCGCGCCGGATCCCAACAACTATCGAGCTGAGCGTAGAGAATAAGTCCGTCAACTGCCTCAAGGGTGTGTTCACGATTGGACAGTCTTCATCAACGCGAATACCCAGCAACTGGGCCTTACCGTCCATGAAAATTTCGGTATCGAATGCGGACGGCGCGGACAAACGGCGCATCGCAGCGGCGGCTACTTCGCGTTCAGGGCTGATCACCACATCTATCGGGAGGTGATCGCGGCGGTAAAGATCAGAATGGATGGCCTGAAGATAGGATTTCGACCGCAAACGGGCGATCTTACGCTGAATCGAAAATACGGAATGCGCCATCTGGCAGGTGACCATGTTCACCTCGTCAGAATGGGTAGCGGCGATAATCATGTCTGCATCGCGAGCCCCTGCCCGTTCCAGCACATCGGGATAGCTGGCAAAACCCGCTATCCCCTGAACGTCCAGTGTTTCGGTCGCGCGGCGCACCAAATCGGGATTGTTATCCACCACCGTCACATCATTCAGTTCACCCGAAAGGTGCCGCGCGATTTGCCAGCCCACCTGACCAGCGCCGCAAATGATGACCTTCATGTTTCTGGCCCTTCTGCCTGAAATCTTTGAATGACAGATGCCCACATAGCGGTCAATTGAATTGTCATGGCTACTTTGATGAGGCAATGTAAGTGTATGAAATCAATGCTGCCCACACTTGTTTGCCTGCTGACATTGTCGGCCTGCGGACCGTTGTCGTTGTATTACCGCGAAGGGGAAAGCGTTTCACGCATGCAATCTGAGACGACGGAATGCCGGGTTCAGGCCTTAAAAGACGCGCCCGTAGCAAACCAAGTACGACAAAGCCCACCAGTCTATTGGCCGGGTCGGTCTTATTGCGACGGCAGAGGACGCTGCTATCGAACTCCCGGTTGGTGGGAGCCGGGTAGAATTTACACGGTGGACGTAAATAAAGGACTTCGCGACACGGTCGAGGCCCAATGTATGGCAAAGAAAGGCTTTCGTCCGGTAAGCCTCCCACCCTGCAAACAAGCGGTTAAATCTAGGGTGGCAGCGGTACGAACAACGACATTGCCTCCGCTCAACTCGGCATCGTGTTTTGTCAAATTTGATGACGGGTCATTTCAGATCATCACGCCAGGGCAAACTGGGTAGCGGCCGTTCTTTCTAAGCAGCCATCCGTCGACGCGCCAGCCAAAGATGGGCACCAATCGCGGCCAGGTAAAACCCAACAACTGCAACAAGCATTCCATCCACTCCGGTTAGTCCTAAAACAGCCAACAGGACAGGCGTACCCAGCAGGTTACCGGAATTACCCATCTGGGCCATCGCCCCATAACTCAAAGCCTGCGTCTCTGCAGAGCCATTCAATTCAGGGACAGCAGCGAAGCTGCCACCTTGCACCAAACCCAGAACCGCAAACAAACCGATGGCGACATAAGTTAACGGAGACCCCAAAAAAGCGGCACCGATTATGGCGATCCCAAGGGCAAAGCCCAAATTGATCACAGCTACGCTGGTCAGATAGGTCAACATCAACGGCACAGCCAGCCAAGACAAAACAATCCCGGCCAGCGGCATCAAACCTGCCACTATTGAACCAGTATTTCCTTGGAACTGACCGGGCAAGATTGCGAGAAGCGAGACAAAAGTCAGGGTATAAAAAAACCATCCGATCGGAGGAGCAGCCACCCGAGGAGAGCTATAGATCCGCGCATGCGCTCTTAACAAAGCGCGCCAGCCCCAATTGAATTCGCCCGGTTCTCCCAAATCGATTCTAATGCGGCACAACGCCAGGATTGCTGCGGTTAAAATCATCAAACCGCCATGCAACGCGAAAAATACTGACAGCCCAAATTGATCGACAATTTGTAGACCGATCCATGCGTTTAGTGCGAAAGCGACGCCAAAAAAAGTACTCCACAATACCATCGCCGCGTTGCGTGCACGTCCTACCGTGATTTGTGCCATGATCGTTGGCGCGGCAACTACAATTGCCAGGTGAGACATCCCCTCGATGACACGACTGGCCAACATGACGTAAAAACCGGGTTCCGTCGCTTGAAAAAGAGAAACTAGCCCTCCTAGGACAAGGCCAAAAATCAAAAGCCGCGAGGGGCCAATCCAGGTGGTTATTGAGCCCGAGAGGGCACCGAGAATGACGCCTATCAAGCTCACGATCGATAACAGCCAACCAATAGCGTCGCCAAATTCGGGATACAGCGACGCAACTTCGGTAAACGGAACCGCGATTTTGGCAAATTGCGTGGCCGCTCCCAACCCTGCCATCCAAAGCAGAACGACCTGAAATAGAACTTTAAATGAACGTGCCATAAGGCGGTTCTATCGATACGGCGCAGCCTCGGGAACGCATAAATTATGCGGACGCAGCACGGGAACTAGTTACCAACCGCACCGGAGTGCCATCAGAAAGGTAAAGTCGCTCCCACACGATTTCGCCGGCCCAGATGCGTATTCTGTCGTGCACCGCCTCAGATGTTATGAAAGCCTTAGGTAGCGGCGCGTGAAGTTCCCACCATCCTTCGTTGGCCAACTCAGTCTCAGCCAAGCGGATTTCATCCGTTGCGAATTGCCAGAGCGACACTCCCAACAAAGCGTGCTGGCTCGTCCGCCAGTCCTGCGCACGGCTGGCGGAATAAGCGAGGCATTTGTGGCTGGCTTCGTCCACCAGATGCACGCACTCTTTCGAATTCATCACAAGTCGCCTCAAAACTTCGTCTTCTGTCTTTCTCGATTCGAACTGAGAAAACACTGATTGTTGAGTCTTCGGGGACGGTGTTTGTGATCCACTTTCCCATCGCGACACAGTGGTTTGGTTCACCTGCAACCGGTCGGCCAGGGCGGATTGCTTCAACCCGATAGATCTGCGCAATCGCTTCAAACGCAAGCCGAATGCGGGATAGCCGCGTGTTTCTAGCACGAGGCCTTTTGATAATTGATGGTCGCTGACCAAATCTTCACTTTCACCGTACCGACCAGACATCCAACTGGTTGATTTAGTCACGACGCAAAACTCCGTCAAAAATCTCTATTGTTAATTTCGATAGATCATTCTGCTGGTTCCGGTTCGTCAATTTGCGCCACTCTTGCACCGGATTTATTCGACGTAACAACGCCTAGAGACTTCAGTTTGCGATGCAATGCGCTCCGCTCCATACCGACAAAGCTGGCTGTGCGGCTTATATTGCCGCCAAACCGATTGATTTGAGTCAGCAAATATTCGCGTTCAAAGGCTTCGCGCGCGTCTCGCAGCGGCAAAGTCGCCAACGCTCCGGATAAAACAACGCGCCCTGTTTCGTCGGACTTTTCCTCTTCGCTTGGCAATTCCCGTGCTTCTACCGGACCTGTACCATCGCCCAGTATCAAAACGCGCTCGATCAGGTTCTTCAGCTGTCGAACATTGCCGGGCCAAGTCATCGTCTGCAGCAAGGCCACAGCCTCATCCGACAATTCTCGCATCGGCAAGCCCTGTGTTTCATTACAGATCCCAATAAAGTGCTGCGCTAGCACAGGAATATCCTCGCGGCGCTCCTCCAACGAAGGCACGGCGACTGGAACGACGTTAAGGCGGTGATACAGTTCTTCTCGGAAACGTTCAGCCGCTATTTCCTCTTCGAGATTGCGGTTCGTTGACGATATGACGCGAAGATCGACCCGCACTTTGTCGGTGCCGCCGACCCGTTGAAACTGCTGGTCGACAAGAACACGTAGAATCTTGGACTGAGTACCCAAAGGCATATCGGCCACTTCGTCGAAATAGATTACGCCTCCATGAGCTTCTTCCAACAAGCCGGACTCCACACCGCGTTCTGCGGTTTCACGTCCAAAAAGAACCTCTTCCATCCGCTCCGGCTCGACCCCAGCACAGTTGACAGTAACAAAGGGTGAATTCGCGCGATTGGAGTGCGCGTGAATATAGCGCGCAGCGATTTCTTTGCCTGACCCCGCCGGCCCGCTCAGCATCACGCGACCGTTCGACTTTGTCACTTTGTCCAATTGGCTCTGCATTGCTCGGAAGGCGGCGGATTTTCCGATCATGTCCGAACTACTGACTTCCTTACGCTTGAGCGAAGCGTTCTCTCTGCGCAGCCGAGACGTTTCCATCGCGCGCCGAATAACTACCATTAACTGGTCGATGTTGAATGGTTTTTCGATAAAATCGTAAGCACCTTGCTTGATGGCAGCGACCGCGATCTCGATGTTGCCATGGCCGGAAATGATAACAACCGGAACATCAGGGTTATCGCGTTTCACCGCCTTCAGGATGTCAATGCCATCCATCCGGCTGTCCTTCAACCAAATGTCCAGGATCAACAGCCCCGGGGGTTCGGAATTTATGGCCGTCATGCACTCGTCCGAGTTCCCGGCCAACCGGGTTGAATAGCCTTCGTCCTCCAGAATGTCGGACACCAGTTCGCGAATATCGCGTTCGTCATCTACGATCAGAATGTCACTCATCTTTTAGCCTGCTTTCAGTGGTTTGGTTTTTTTCGCCTGTTTCTGAGGCGCATTGGTCGGGGTCTCTCCGACCCCGGGAAGACGGATGACAGCCATTGCGCCAAAATGGTCCTGTCCGTCGAAGACGGGCGCATCTTCAAGTGTCAGCGCACCGCCGTGTTCTTCGATTATCTTTTTGACAATGGGCAGGCCCAGACCCGTCCCCTCGTCGCGGGTAGTTACATAAGGTTCAAACAGCCGGGCCCGGTCTTCTGGCAGACCAATACCGTTGTCCGCGATGGTGATCAGTGTCCCGTTATCGTCAACGGACATCGCAATTTTGATTTGCGGCAGCAGATTTTCCGGCGCACCTTTTTCTTTCAGTGTTTCAATCGCTTCACCCGCGTTTTTGATCACGTTGGTCAATGCTTGGTTCAACATCGTTGCATCAACATCAGCCTGCACCGGTTGATCTGGAAGGTCCGCTTTGATTTGTACGCCCGGTTGACCAGACTGCTGCAGCAAGACGGCTTCGCGAACAAGGTCGACCACATTTTCGTTATTCCGGTCGGGTTCAGGCATACGTGCAAATTTGGAAAACTCGTCCACAATACGTCGCAGATCATTTGTTTGACGCACAATGACGTCAGTCATCGCCTCAAGGCTCTTGCAGTCTTCTTCGTCGAGTTTGCGGGAAAATTTGCGTTTTATCCGTTCGGCACTCAATTGAATCGGTGTGAGTGGGTTCTTGATCTCGTGTGCGATCCTGCGCGCCACATCACCCCAAGCAGCCATTCGTTGTGCGCTTACCAGATCAGTGACATCATCAAAGGCCACGACATAGCCTTCAAGACGACCATCTTCGCCGCGTCTGGTCGCCATCCGCACCAGCAGATTCTCTAAGCGCCCCTTTCGAGTTACCTTAATCTCACCCTGAATTGATTCTTGCCCGCTGTCTTTTAAGCTTTCGAACAAAGGCAAAAATTCGGGGACTGCAATTCCGATGGCCAAATGTTGCTCTCCTCTGGACCAGTCAAGCAGTCTTTCGGCAGAGCGATTCACAAAAGTCACGCACCCATCTGAGTCCACTCCTACAACACCGGAGGTGACGGAGCTCAGGACCGAGTCAAACAGACGACGGCGACGCTCGATCTGTCTGGTGTTTTCCAGAAGCGTGTCCCGCTGACCTTTCAACTGCCGGGTCATCTGATTAAAATAGCGTCCCAGCATCGCAATCTCGTCGTCGCTGGCCTCTTCAATCACCTGAACACTTAAGTCGCCGGCACCCACGCGCTGTGCAGCCGTGGTCAATCGCCCAACAGGGCGCGACAGCCGCTCGGCGAACCACATCCCCAGAGACATCGCCGCGAGAATAAGGATGACCGCAAAACCAAGATACAAAAGCCCAAATTCGAATAGTACCCTGCCTCGCTCACTTTCAAGTTGTCGGTAAAACTGGGCTGTTTCCTTTGTGTCATCCAGAAGAGTCAGAAGCTGGCCGTCAACTTCGCGACTTACATATAGATACCGATCAGCGTAAGCTCTCAGGGGAACAAGGGCGCGAAACTCGCTGTTATTCCAATCATCTATTATGGCAAGACCTTGATTGTCGGCTTCAGCAATCTGTTCAGGTGTAGGTTCTTCGTAATTGAATAAATAGGAACGATCACCCCGCGCCCGGATTTCGCCACTGCCGTCGATAACATAGGCCTCTCTTAAACCGCGTTGAATCTGTGCTTGCCCTTGCGCCAAAACCTCACGCAGCTCTGCGTCGGAAATGTAGAAATCCAGTGCCCTCGCATTGTCCAAAAACCGGGCCAGCACAGAAGCGTCCTGCGTCAGGCCTTGTCTGTGTTCCAGCTCGTATGCCTCTGCGGCAGTAAGAGAAGAACCAACAACCTGACGAACCCGGTCAGAGAACCAGCCCTCGAGGCCGATGTTGACTGTTAAACCAGCGAAGATGGCCACAGTTACTGTGGGAACCAATGCCAGGAGCGTAAAAGCTCCGATCAGACGAAGATGCAGGCGGGATCCCGCGGATTTTGCCCGACGGGCCGCGATTAGACTCCCCAGCTGGCTTAAAACCAGCGCGGCGACAACCAGCACATACACAAGGTCGGCTAACAGAATCAGACGGAGTGTTGGGGCCGTCGCGCCAAGATCAAATGGACCGATAACAAGGTATGTCGCAAGTGTAAGGATGGGACCCAGAATAACCAGGCCGAGGCTGCCAATATTTCGCAATCTCCGTGACTTACGCCACTGATTGATCGATAGGATTGACCGGCTGTGTGCCCGGGTTGCCACCTTCTGCCCTCATTCTGATGTGCCGCTTGCGCAGCTAACCGCCATATCTCGTGGTCGTTGCCCGGGTCGGACCCGGATGCCACGGTTTGTGTGGCCATATTACATCAGTTTGCGGCGGCGTGTCACCTGAATATCGAGGTCTGTAATCTTTTTTCGAAGAGTATTTCGGTTAATACCTAACAAATCAGCACATTTTGCCTGATTGCCACCCGTTGCCTCGAGCGCAATTTCGATCAAGGGCGCCTCGACTTCGCGCAGAATCCGCTGATACAGGCCCGGAGGGGGCAGAATGTTTCCATGCAGATCAAAGTAGCGACGCAGATGACGGTCAACAGAAGAAGAAAGTTTTTCGCGCTCACCGTCGCCCAAAACCGGCTCAGCTTCGGGCTGTGAACCCAAAACCATCTCGACCTCCAGCTTCGAGATTTCGTCAGCACGGCTGGTCAAGCTCAAACGGCGAACGGCGTTTTCCAATTGCCTTACGTTGCCTGGCCAAGAGTAACGCCGGACGAGTTCCACCGCTTCAGGGCTGAGCCAACGCTTTGTCCCACTGTCCCTTTCTTCGCGAGCCAAAAAATGGTCTGCCAACAGCGTAACATCATCAACTCGTTCACGAAGCGCGGGCACATGAATCGTGGCGCCGCTCAGGCGGTAGTAAAGATCCTGCCGAACTCGCCCCTGTTCCATCGCGTCGGCCAAGTCTGACTGGCTGGTAGCCATAAATCGAGGCACGTGATCTCCGGGTGTATCCATCATTCGGACGATACGCGCCTGAATTTCGTCGCCAATATCCGTGATTTCGTCGATTAACAGCGTTCCGCCGCGCACTCGCGCCATCACCCGGGCAGGTCCTTCAAGATCACTCAGATCCGCAGCCGTTGCCGTGACAAAAGGCAGAGTACGCCTATCCGAGAAGTCATGAATAGCCTTCGCAATCAAAGATTTACCGGTTCCACTTTCACCAGAAATGATTACCGACAAATCTGTATTCATGACGCGCGCAACCAGACGATATAACGCCTGCATGACTGGGGTTCGACCGACCAGTGGCAGGTCATCAGGCCGATCCTCGCCATCATGTGTGATCTCAGGCTGACTACGCTGTTTCTGATCTAGCGCGCGCGCAGTGCGCTTCATCAGGTCCGGCAAATCGAACGGCTTGGGAAGATAGTCGTATGCATCCGCCTCGGCGGCCTGAATGGCGGTCATGATCGTATTCTGCGCCGAAATCACAATGACTGGAAGACCAGGCCTATCTTCTGCAATTTTAGGCAGCATTTCCAGACCATTACCGTCCGGCATTACCACATCTGAAATCACCACATCGCCCTTGCCTTCACCGACCCAACGCATCAAAGTCGTCAGCGAAGACGTCGCGTGAACCTTACATCCTGCACGGGTCAGCGCTTGTGTTAGAACTGTTCGGATCGTGCGGTCGTCATCGGCAACCAGTACTGTGCCATCCATCAGTTATTCTCCATAATTTTTTCATCACGCGGCGCCCGGCGCAGCGATAGCCGAAAAACGGTACGCCCAGGAACTGAGTCCGCTGTAATCCAGCCGTCATGATCGGAAATGATCTTACTGACCAATGCCAACCCAAGCCCTGTCCCGTTTTCCTTGCCCGAGACGAAAGGATCAAAAATATCGCTTCGGATCTTATCAGGCAGACCCGGACCGTCGTCGATAATCTCGATCTGCAACGGTAATGAATGTCCCGATCCGTCGCTGCGTCGCAGTCGGAAGGAATGCTCGAAATACGTTCGAAGACGGATTTTTCCGCCCTTTGGATCGGCTGCTTCGGATGCATTTTTCAGCAGGTTCAAAATTACCTGCAGAAATTGATCCGGGTCACCATAAGCCAAAGGCAGCGAAGGGTCGTAATCTTCGATAATGGTCATGTGAGCGCCAAATCCAAGCAAAGCGGATCGGCGGGCGCGGTCCAGTACATCATGTATGTTCACAGGCTTGAAATCCGGCTCGGACAGATTGCCAAATTGCTCGACTTGTTCCAAAAGCTTTACGATTCGGCGGCTCTCAGCAACAATAAGATCCGTTAATTCAAGGTCTTGAGCCGATATATTCATGCTCAACAACTGTGCCGCACCTGTGATTCCAGCCAGGGGGTTCTTGATTTCATGCGCAAGCATTTCTGCCATGCCGATCGCGGACTGAGCCGCCGACTTTACCGTGTTCCCTCTGGTCATCTGACCCGCAAGTTCGCGTGGTGAGATTATCATTATCATTGAACCCGGATGTCCCATCAGGGGCGCGATTTGCAATGCGCATTGCAAGGGCGCCCGGTTACCCGAACCAACATCCACATCGTTGACAAAGAGTGGTGAGCTTTGCTGCCGTGCCCTCAGAAAAGCGGCCTCCAACGGAGCGTCCACGGCGACCTGATCCCAGACGGGATGCCCCAGAACGGACTTGCGTGAGGCGTTCAGAAAACCCTCACCCGCAGAGTTCACATCAGAAATTCGATCCTCGGCATCTATTATGAACGCCGGGACGGGAAGAGATGCCCAAATGCTTTGATCCGAAGTCATGCAGCGACCTCTCGGTCGGGCAATAACGCGTCAACCAAAAGCCTCAGTACTTCTTTTTCATCTCGTGAGGTCAGAACGGCGCGACGTAGACCGGCGGGCGTGGCCACTTCATCCATGTACCAGCCGAGGTGTTTGCGTGCGACGCGCAGACCGAGTTCGGTACCATAAAACGTCAGCATCGCCAAATAATGTTCTTGAACCATTTCAACAAGTTCAATGCCTGAAGGAATGTAAGGCTCGGGCGCACCGAAAAGTTCATTGCATACCTGAGCCAAAAGCCATGGCCTACCTTGCGCCCCACGACCGATCATCACTCCGTCTGCACCTGAGAGTGAAAGCGCGGTGCGCGCAGCAGCCGCGTCAACGATGTCACCATTGGCAATGACCGGAATTGAAACTGCATCTTTCACAGAACGTATGGCTTTCCAATCAGCGCGTCCCTTATAAAACTGGCAGCGGGTGCGTCCGTGTATTGTTACCATTTTGACTCCGGCATCCTGTGCGCGGCGTGCAACATCGGGAGCATTCAAAAGATTATCATCCCACCCCAAACGAGTTTTCAAAGTCACTGGAACCTGAACCGCCGAAACCACAGCTTCGATAAGCGTCAGTGCATGGTCCGGCGTTTTCAACAATGCCGAGCCGGAATAGCCGTTGGTGACTTTCTTTGCGGGGCATCCCATGTTGATATCAATTACCCGGGCGCCGCGGTCAGCAACCTGTCGGGCAGCCTCAGCCATCCAATACGCTTCACGCCCCGCCAATTGGACAGCGGTGTTTTCAACATCGGCTGAAAGTTCGGCCCTTTCCCTGACACCGGGTTTCGCTTGGACCATTTCTTGGCTTGCAACCATTTCGCTCACCACCAGTCCAGCGCCAAAGCGCATTACGAGATCGCGAAAAGGTCGGTCGGTGATTCCAGCCATGGGCGCCAGAAGCACCGGGAAGGCCAAGTCCTTTTCAGCAAGACGCAGTGTCAACGTGCCTAATCCTTGAGCAATTGGAGTTTTGATATAGAAATCGGAGCATATGAACAATAAATCCCCGCGCTACAAGCCCGCAAAATCATCAGTTGCTTAATTTTTAATCACATTATCGCAGGTGATTGCCTCTGCATTCACCGCGCCCTAAACATTCCCAACGATCAGGAGGCCACGAGCGCATGAAAACTGCAGCAATAATTGTCGCCGCAGGGCGCGGTCGACGCGCAGGAGACGGCACGCCAAAACAATGGCGTATCCTAGCAGGTCGGCGCGTCGCAGATTGGACAATCGAGCGGTTTACCGACCTTGTCGATCACATTGTACTTGTACTATCGCCTGATGATGAAAGTGCGTGGCACGAATTCAGGGACAGCGACATTATTCTCGCCGCTGGCGGAGACGACCGTGCGAATTCTGTTCGAAGCGGACTACACGCACTTTCCGATAAGGGCGTTCAGCGTGTACTTATCCACGATGTAGCGCGCCCTTGTGTCGGCCCTGACACGATAACAAACATACTGTCATCATTGGAAACCCATATTGCAGTTGCACCTGGGTTGGCTGTGACGGATGCACTCTGGACTGGTGACGGGTCTGTCGTAACCGGAGTTCAGGATCGGACCGGATTGTACGCGGCTCAAACGCCGCAGGGATTTCATTACGACGCCATCGTTTCAGCTCATGCCTCTCATTCCGGAAGCGCTGCGGACGATGTTGAAGTTGCACGCGCAGCAGGCTTGGAAGTCGCCATATTGCCGGGTGACCTCGATAATATCAAAATTACGTATCCCGAGGATTTCGCCCGGGCCGAGCAAATTTTAGGAGCAGCTATGGACGTAAGGTTGGGCAACGGGTTTGACGTGCATCGTTTTGGTGACGGCGACCACGTGGTTCTGTGCGGTGTAAAACTTCCGCATGATCGCGGACTTCAGGGCCACTCGGACGCGGATGTCGGAATGCATGCCGTAACCGATGCAATATATGGAGCGTTAGCGCAGGGTGACATAGGTCGTCACTTTCCCCCGTCAGACACTCAGTGGAAAGGTGCAGCCAGCGAGATATTTTTGCGGCATGCAGTAGAATTGGCAGGTCAGATGGGATTTCGACTATCCAACGTGGATTGTACGCTGGTTTGCGAGTACCCCAAGATCGGCCCGCATGCCCCTGAGATGCAAAAAGAAATGTCCAGAATTATGGGCTTGGAATTGGACAAGATCTCTATAAAGGCAACGACGTCCGAGCGTTTGGGTTTTACCGGACGCGGCGAAGGCATCGCAGCATTAGCCACCGTATGCGTGGTGAAACCGTGAACGTCGCGCGTCTGGTTGGGACGGTTTGCGGGATTGGATATCTGCGACCGGCGCCAGGAACTTGGGGGTCTTTAGCCGCATTGCCTTTGGCTTGGGCCATGCATGAGTTGGGCGGTTTTCCGCTGTTGGCTCTGGTGACACTTATCGTTTTTGCGGCAGGTATTTGGGCCACTCGTGAGATGACGGCTGGGCAAGAAAATCACGACCCTTCAGAAATCGTTGTCGATGAAGTTGCCGGTCAGCTGATCGCCGTGTGGGCTATCTCTTTTCCAGCTTGGACCCATGGGATAGAAATCACACAACTTTGGCCGGGATGGATTGCGGGATTTGTCCTGTTTCGGCTGTTTGACATTACGAAACCCGGCCCTGTCGGATGGGCCGACCGTCGGAGTGATGCAATAGGCGTAATGTTGGACGACGTGATTGCCGGCATATTTGCGGCAATCGGGGTAACACTTCTTGCGGGTGTTGCGCACGGAGTTTTGGGCTTATGATCGCAGTTGAAATTCTAAACCAAGCCAACGCACTAGGTGTCATGATTGCCACTGCAGAAAGCTGTACCGGAGGCATGGTTGCCGCGGCGCTAACTGATATCCCCGGTAGTTCAGCAGTGTTTGAACGAGGCTTTGTCACCTACACAAACGTCGCCAAACAAGAAATGCTTGGCGTTCGCCCAGAAACGCTCGAAAAGTTCGGCGCCGTTTCAGAGCAAGTCGCACGTGAAATGGCCGAAGGCACCATGCAAAACTCTAAGGCGCAGCTTGCGGTTTCCGTTACTGGTATCGCTGGCCCGGGCGGATCAGAATTCAAACCCGAGGGCCGAGTATGTTTTGGTTTGTCTCGCAGGGGCCAATCAACACACACAGAGACGATTGAATTTGGCGCGTTGGGGCGTGCCTCCGTACGAAAAGGCGCCCGCGATCACGCCCTCGAACTGCTACTAATTGGACTTTCCCATTTTGCTCAAAATTAGTGCAGACACTTCACTTTGACGCAAATTTTATCACCACATTGCAAAAAGCATTCAATTTAGGCGACTTTTTTGGCCGTTGCCTCTTTTTTCCCCGGCTTCACTCCGCTTCAAAGCCGCTCAATCACTCACTTGCCGTTTTTAGGTGCGGATTTTCTGCGCGACGGCGCTGATTACGAGGAAAGGAGAGCGGCCCATGAACGGAGCCGATACCGCCTGGATCATAGTTGCAACCGCCTTGGTCCTATTCATGACTTTACCCGGGCTTGCCCTTTTCTACGGCGGTCTCGTCCGCGCCCGAAACGTGCTGAGTGTATTCATGCATTGTTTCTCGATTGCTTGCTTGATGAGTATCCTTTGGTTGGCAGCAGGATACTCAATTGCCTTTGGGCCGGGGGAATCAGGATTTTGGGGCGGTTTTGGAAAAGCCTTCCTAAACGGTGTTGATGCTGACAGCCTTTCGGGCACCCTTCCCGAGGTTCTGTTTTTTGCGTTCCAGATGACCTTTGCCATCATAACCCCTGCGTTGATCGTCGGCGCCTACGTCGAACGTGTCGGATTTGGGTTCGTCCTGACCTTTTCAGCCCTTTGGATGTTGTTGTGTTACGCGCCAGTTGTTCATTGGATCTGGGGTGGCGGAATGCTGACTGATGGCGGCATTTTGGGCGAAATTGGTGTGCGTGACTTCGCTGGCGGCATCGTAGTTCATGAAACTGCAGGTTTGGCTGCGTTAATCATCGCAGTAGTCTTGGGCCCGCGCCGAAACCGCACGACCCCCCCGCACAACCCCGGCTTTGTTATGGTGGGGGCCGCAATGCTTTGGGTAGGCTGGTTTGGTTTTAACGGCGGCTCGCAATTAGCGGCAGATGGTGGCGCGGCAATGGCCATGACAGTAACTCATTTGTCGGCTGCCACAGCTTCGCTGACTTGGGCGCTTTGGGAAAAAATCCGATTTGGCAAGGCGTCAATGGTCGGCCTCGTTACTGGAACGATTGCTGGACTTGCTTCGATCACTCCGGCGTCAGGGTATGTAGGTCCGGTTCAGGCCCTGATCATCGGCGGTGTCGCTGGCATTCTGTGTCAGGAGGCGGTCTATGTGGTCCGCAACTTGCTGAAAATCGACGACACTCTGGACGTATTCGCGGTGCATGGCGTCGGTGGCATCTTTGGAACATTAATGATCGCACTTTTCGGCCTTGGGGCATGGACCGCACAATTGGGTGGATTGGTCATAGTGGGTGTTTATACCGCGATTGCGACTTTTGTGCTGGTCAAACTGGTTGCGCTGATCACCCCGCTTCGCGTAGACGCGGAAACCGAAACAAACGGGCTGGACCTCTCTGTACACGGAGAGCGCGCCTATGACATGAGCAGCTAAGCCCACCTTGGCTGCTTGTCCGCCCGCTAGGGCAAAGCGGACCTCTTGCAGGTCCGCTTTTCTTTTAGGCCTAACCCCTCTCGACACTGGACCCACTGGCAGGCTATCTGCCCGCAACGTCATTTTATCTCGAGGTTTCTCAATGATCCCCAGTTCATTCCCCGATAGCACCGAAATCGCGCGTCTGACTGCTCGGATGCTGCTTGAGATCAAAGCGGTTCACTTCAATGCACGCGAGCCGTTCACTCTTGCTTCTGGCCTGCCCAGCCCGACCTACATCGATTGCCGAAAATTGATATCGTATCCGCGCATACGCTCGACCCTTATGGATTTCTTGACGGTCACTGTCATGCGTGATGCGGGCTTTGAGGCGTTTGACAATATTGCCGGGGGCGAAACTGCTGGCATCCCGTTTGCCGCCATGGTTGCCGAGCGCTTGGCCTTACCAATGACCTATGTCCGCAAAAAGCCAAAAGGCTATGGACGCAATGCCCGGATCGAAGGCGCGATGAATGAAGGTGAGCGCGTTCTGCTGGTCGAAGACCTGACCACTGACGGGGGTTCGAAGTTGTCATTTGTGGATGCGATCCGTGAAACCGGCGCAACCTGCGGCCACACTGCCGTCATCTTTTATTATGGCATATTCCCGGAAACCGAGAAAACGCTGGGTGATCACGGCATACAGCTACATAGCCTTTGCACTTGGTGGGACGTTCTGGCCGAAGCCAAAGAGCAGAAAGCCTTTGACGAAGAAACACTTGGCGGCGTCGAGGCCTTTCTTAACGACCCTCGCGCGTGGCAAGAGGCGCAAAAATCCACTTAAGCCAGTTGTGAATTGTTTGGGGATAATGCGGTTAGAATCGATACCGAACGAACAATATGTAGTGACATATGGCTCACATGCTACATAATGGTGGACAGCTAATCTGGAACCGTTGGTATTACAAAAGTTATCCCAAGGCTTTATCCGTAGTTAGCCACAGGTATTTCCAGATAGCCGACGCGCCATGTTAGCGTGTAAAGAACACCGTGGGCAGCGGGGACAAAATGAACGAGATCAGCAGTATCGAACAAGCGGCAGCGCAAATTCAAAACCCGGAAACTATGCCGCATTCCATAGAAGCCGAGCAACAGCTTCTGGGAGCAATCCTTACGAATAACGACCTGTATGACCGGGTCGCCTCGGTTATCGGCGCTGAGCATTTTTTTGACCCGGTTCATTCTCGTATTTACGAAGTTGCAGCCACTCGCATCGCCAAGAATGCTTTGGCGTCACCTGTAACTCTGAAGTCATTTATGGCTGAGGATGAAGGCCTAAATGAGCTGGGTGGCCCCGCCTATCTTGTAAAGCTGGCCGGCGCCTCTATCAGCGCATTTGCGGTACATGACTATGCCCAAATGATCTACGACCTGGCGATCCGCCGAGAGTTAATCCGGTTGGGCCGCGATATCTCGGACAAGGCGGCCCGGGTCGATGTATCGAGCGAGCCAAAAGAACAAATCGTTGAGGCAGAGCAGCAGCTTTATCAGTTATCCGAGCAGGGCCAGACCGAACAGGGATTTCAATCCTTCCTCAAGGCGGTCACAGAAGCCGTCAACGTCACAAACGAAGCTTATCAGCGCGGTGGCGGCATGGCGGGGATATCCACCGGTCTGGCCGATTTGGACAAGCAGTTGGGCGGTTTGCATCCCTCTGACCTGATAATTTTGGCAGGTCGGCCGTCAATGGGCAAGACATCGTTAGCTACAAACGTCGCGTTCAATGTGGCCAAAGCCTATAAGCGTGGCACGAAACCAGACGGCAGCGAAGGCGCGATCGACGGCGGCGTTGTCGGATTTTTCTCGTTGGAGATGAGCGCCGAGCAACTTGCAGGCCGGGTTCTGGCGGAAGCGTCTGAAATTTCCAGTCACAAAATTCGTCAGGGCGACATGACCGAAGCAGAATTTCGCCGCTTCGTAGATGCCGCGAAAGAACTCGAGGCTTGCCCGCTTTTTATTGACGACACGCCTGCACTGCCAATTGCACAACTTGCGGCTCGAGCTCGAAGGCTGAAGCGAACGCATGGGCTGGACTTACTTGTAATCGACTATTTGCAACTTTGTCGGGGAATGTCCGACAATCGCGTCAACGAGATCGCCGAGATTTCTATGGGTATGAAGGCGATTGCAAAAGAACTCAACATTCCTGTAATCGCGCTTTCCCAGCTTAGCCGCCAGGTTGAGAACCGTGACGACAAGCGCCCTCAACTCAGCGACCTTCGGGAATCGGGCTCGATCGAGCAAGATGCCGACGTGGTGATGTTTGTGTTCCGGGAGGAATATTACAAAGAGCGCGAAAAGCCAGGCGACCACGAACTGGAGAAAATGGAAGAGTGGAAACAGGCCATGGAGCGCTTGCATGGTAAGGCCGAAGTCATCGTCGGCAAGCAGCGCCACGGCCCCATCGGAACGGTTGAACTATCATTTGAGGCTCAATTCACGCGGTTCGGTAACCTGGTCAAACCGTGGCAACAAGGCGGAGAGATCGAGGGATACTAGTTTCGTTACTTCCGGGCTTATTGCGCGAAGCAACGCGCACAATTCGCTTTATATTTGGTTAACTTTCGTCGTGTTAGGCTTGCCGATGAATTGCGGTGTAGACCGCGGAAACCGTTGAGGCGGAACGGACTTGCCAGCCATCATTTCGGAAATCAGGTACAGAAACGGTCCGGGATTCAATCCCAATGAGGACTTCGTCGAGATACGCGTTCCAACTGGAACCGACGTGTCTGATTTATCGGTAGGTATTTACAACCAAAATGGGTCCTTGCGCAGTTCAACCGATGTCAGCGACGGCACGATGACCACTGTCGGAAGCTTTGACTACTATGTCGTCAACGCTCGCATAAATCGGTTTGGAGCGATGTCTTTATCCGATGACGAGTCGTTAATCAGTTTTGTTTCCTTGGACGCTGAGGTTACCGCCACCGAGGGTCCTGCGGACGGTCAGACCTCGACGCAGGTTGGAACAAATGGAAACGACTCGACCTCGTCCCTCAGTTCTTTTGACGGTACAAATTTTTTTGTTGATCCCAATCCAAATCCCCGCGCGCCATGCTTTACAAAAGGCACTTCTATTCTAACCGATAATGGTGAGGTACCGGTTGAAAGACTGACGCCAGGCGACCGTGTAGTAGCAACGGATGGCACGTTGCACACACTTCGGCTGAACCTTTCACGTTCATTGCGACATTCTGAATTGATCAGGACGCCCAAACTGCGTCCTGTATGCATAGTCGCAGGCGCGCTGGGTAAGGGGCTGCCCCATCGCGATCTACGTGTGTCGCGCCAGCACCGAATGCTGACCGACTCGCCCATCGCGCAACGCATGTTCGGAACACGGAAAGTTTTGGTTTCAGCGATCCGTTTGACGACCTTGCCGGGTATCTACTTAGACGTTACCGCCACCGAGGTAATCTATTACCATCTGGTTTTCGACCAACACGTTACACTTTTTGCTGAAGGTGCCCCCACTGAAAGCCTGTTTTTCGGGCCTCTAGTGATGGCAGCGGTGTCGGAAGAAGCTCGGCACGAACTTGTGCTGTTGTTTCCCGATATAGCCAAACGCTCGGTCATGGTCGCGGCCAGTTACATTCCAGACGGAAGCCGCCAGAAAAAGCTGGTGGAGCGGCACGCGTTCAACAACAAGCCATTGTTGTCGCAACCTACGGCAATACACGTTTAAATTGTGATATATCGATATTGAAGAATCGTGAACGATTATGGTGGCTTTCCACCTTTGATCATTAAGCTTGCACAATCGGCAAATCAGCTGGTTTTTGGCATGGTCCTAGCAAGCGCCTTATTTCATTTAAACATCGGGTCTTAACGTTCAAATTCCACCCGAAAATCGTCAGTATTTTCGCCGCCTTTCCTCTTGACCTACGCAACTCCGATGTCATGAACGAGGCCATGAGTACTGCACATCTTACGATCAACCTTCACGCATTGGCGAGCAACTGGCGTGCTCTCGACGCCAAGACTGGTGTTGAGACCGCAGCCGTGGTCAAAGCTGATGCCTATGGATTGGGTGCAGAACCGGTGGCTTGGGCTTTGGCTGAGGAAGGTGTTAGAAAGTTTTTCGTGGCCGCCGCAGAAGAAGGTGCAATTGTAAGAGAAGCGGTAGGACCTGATGCTATGGTCGCCGTGTTCTCTGGCCACATGGAACGTGACACTGATCTGTTGCGCAACCACCGCCTCACACCGTTGATCAACTCGCCCGAGCAATTCAAACGGCATACCGGGGCACTGCCTGGTCATCCTTTCGGTATTCAGTTGGATAGCGGCATGAACCGCTTGGGGCTTGAGCCGGCCGATTGGGCCGAACTGCGATACGAGGCGTTAGCGATGAACCCCGAGGTCGTGATGTCACATCTGGCATGCTCAGACGAGCCGGATCACCCAATGAACAAACAGCAACTGCTGACCTTCAAACAGATGACAGATGGAGTGAAGGCACCTCGGTCACTGGCGGCAACTGGTGGAATCTTGTTGGGGCCAGAGTTCCATTTTGACTTTTGCCGCCCGGGAATTGGGTTATACGGGGGGATGCCCTTTGCCGCAGCCAAACCTGTTGTAACAGTCGACTTGCCAGTGATTCAGACCCGCCGGGTGGATGTTGGTGAGACGGTGGGTTACGGCAACACATGGACTGCGCGCCGCCCATCCCGAATAGCGACAGTCGCCGCAGGATATGCTGATGGGCTGCATCGTGCCATTGGCGGCGGAATTGACGCCTTTGCTGGTGATCAGCCCTGCCCGGTGGTAGGACGTATTTCAATGGACCTTATCACCGTGGATGTTACTGATTTGCCCTACAATCCTGATCGCCTTCGAATTCTAAATGGACATCAGACCGTTGATGACCTGGCCGAAGCTGCCGGAACCATTGGCTATGAAATCCTGACCTCTATGGGCAGCCGCTATTCCAGAGGCTATGTGGAATGAATCTTCTCTCCCTGCCGGGCGGTTTGGGACGAGCGATTCTGACTATGATGGCCGCTTTCGGGCGCGTTACCATATTTGCTCTGGCATCGATCTCGCATATTTTCCGACCCCCTTTTTACCCTCGTGAATTCGCAATCGCGCTTTTGAATATTGGTTGGCTGTCCCTGCCGGTCGTAGGGCTCACCGCTATATTCACAGGCGGGGCGCTGGCCCTGCAAATCTACGCTGGTGGGGCGCGCTTCAATGCTGAAGCGGTGGTTCCTCAGATCGTCGCAATTGGAATGGTACGGGAACTGGGTCCTGTATTGGTCGGGTTGATGATCGCGGCACGGGTGACGTCTTCGATCGCTGCTGAAATTGCAACCATGAAAGTAACCGAGCAGATCGACGCGCTGATCACCCTATCAACCCACCCAATGAAATATCTGACCGCGCCGCGTATTCTTGCCGCCCTGATCACTGTGCCTGCGTTGGTCGCGGTTGGTGATGTAATTGGAATAGCTGGGGGCTATACGGTAGCCACGCAGAATCTGGGTTTCAACCCGGCGACCTACCTGAAAAACACGGTGGAGTTTCTAGAAACACGCGACATTGTCTCGTCTTTGGTCAAAGGCGCGGCGTTTGGTCTTATCGCTGCAATCATGGGCTGTTACTACGGCATGACTTCCGGTCGAGGTGCGCAAGGTGTAGGCCGGGCCACCAAAGGTTCGGTCGAATCCGCAGCCGTGCTGATACTTGCAGCCAATTTTGTTCTCACAGGAGTGTTCTTCTCGCTATGATCCGGATGGAGAACGTACACAAAGCCTTTGGTAACAATCATGTTTTACAAGGCATGGACCTAGATATCCCCAAAGGAACATCGATGGTTATTATTGGCGGATCAGGCACAGGTAAATCTGTGGCATTGAAATGCATCCTTGGCCTTATCCAACCCGACAGCGGAATGATCTATGTTGATGGTAAGGATGCTAAAAAAGGCGACAGGGACGCGTTTCTGGCCCGTTTTGGCATGTTGTTTCAGGGGGCTGCCCTGTTTGACTCGCTTCCTGTCTGGCAAAACGTCGCCTTCCGGCTAATGCGTGGTCCACTTAAACGCCCGGCCGACTACGCCCGTGAGATCGCCATCGATAAATTGCGCCGCGTAGGTTTGAAATCTGACGTAGCAGACCGGTTCCCATCAGAATTGTCCGGCGGGATGCAGAAACGTGTTGGTCTTGCCCGCGCAATCGCTGCCGAACCCGAGATCATCTTTTTTGATGAGCCCACGACCGGTTTGGATCCTATAATGGCCGGGGTAATCAACGACTTGATCCGCGAAATTGTCACGGAGATGGGCGCTACGGCGATGACAATTACCCATGACATGAGCTCGGTTCGCGCAATCGCCGACAACGTGGCAATGCTGCACGGTGGAGTTATTCAATGGACAGGACCCGTCGGGAAGATGGATGCCTCGGGCGACCCCTATGTCGAGCAATTCATTAGCGGCAGTGCTGAGGGGCCGATTGAGGCGGTTCGCTAGATTAAGGGAAGTAGATGGATCCGTTTGAAGACTTGGAAGATGTTATTCTTGAGATCAAGAGGATTAACGGCGGACATTTGGGCGGCACAAAAGACTATGCCCATGCTTCGCAGATTGCGGGAAAATTGTTTGAGCAATATGGAAAAGCCATTGAGCTCGCAAAACAAATGGGGCAACCAATTCAAATTCTAGACCCGTCTAAAGCCGAAAGCGTTGAACAAGCATGTGACAGGGTCCTTTTTCAAATCCAACAGTTAGAATTGACCTTTAAGATTTTTAAGGGGTCCAGAAGCGTTTCAGTCGATTATGAGAACCATCTTGTTCGCTTAACCAAAGAGCAAGTCGAAGAAATTGAAGGGCACATAAATGAGGCTCGACAGAAAATTCGATCCTCAAGTGCATTCGAAGAGAAGCATAAGCGAAGGCTTCTAAACCGGCTTGAGAAACTCCAATCCGAGATCAACAAGAAGATTAGTGATTTGGATGTCATGTTGGCAGGTGTAACTGAAGTGACCGCCGTGGCAGGTCAAAGCGCCAAGAACCTGAATCCCGTAGTGGATTTGTTTAAGAGAATTTTCCTGGTAGCCGAAGGAGAGCCTGACGAACCGCTTGGACTTCCAGCACCCCCGAAACAAATCGAAGACAAAACTGGAGAAGCGGAATCCTAAAGATCGCCACCCTCTCTCTCCTGATCCTTTATCCCATCGCATGGTTCGCCCCACTGATGCGCGCAGGGCTTTTGCCGATATTTGGCCTCAGCGAAATCAGCGTCATAACTGGCCTTCAGTCCTTGTGGAAATCGGACATATTCCTAGCGTTGGTCGTAACTGTCTTTGCCCTTTTCGCTCCTTATATCAAAACGATAGGCACTGCACTTATCCAATGGGATTTATTAGATGCACGTGTTCAGCCAGCTCTCAATATCCTAGGAAAACTGGCTATGGCAGATATTTTTCTCATTGCGCTTTATATCACGCTGGCCAAGGGCATTTCTTACGCCACAATCGAAACAGCTTGGGGGTTGTATCTGTTTACCGGGTGTATTCTGGCATCAATCGCGCTCGGTTACGTTACGGAAATGACATCCAATTCACGAAATGTGCAGACCTAATTGATTGAAAACACTGAACTGAGTATTCTTCCACCACTTCGAGCAGCAGTGTTTTTAGTAACTAAAGGGTCCTTGGCGGATCAACTGCGCGTTTGAAGTCGCCTCCGCTTTGACCTGTTTTGTAACGGTTTTAAAAGGGAGATGCGGCAATGTCGGCCCTCCACGCAATTACTTTAAGTTGTCAGCATATCTTTATTAGATTCACATTTTTCCTAATTTGCGCGGCGGCGTTCTTCGCAATTTCCGTCACCATGCTGTCTGCACTTGGTGTGTTGCCATGGCTGTCAATGCACGCAGGTTTTGGGGTCGGTTCAGCCATCGACGCTGGTGTTTATATTCAGATTGGACTGACCTGCTTGGTTCTGATGCTGGCCTTCTATCTTCCGGCAAATGCTCGGATGATGGCTTTAGAGAACAACCATCGCAAGTTTGCAATGAACATGTATGATATTGCAGGTGCATATCAGATGGCTCACGCTGCTGACCGCAGCGGTGCATTTTCTCTGCGATCAGAGTTCGACGCAGTAAAAGAGCGCATGGCTTTCCTGCGAAATCATCCTGATCTTCAATCGCTTGAGCCTGAAATTCTGGAATTGGCGGCCCAGATGAGCCAAGTCAGTCAGGAGTTGGCCGAAACATACGGCGATGCCAAGGTGTCTCGTGCCCGTACGTTCCTGCAGCAGCGGCAAGAAGAGATAGAGCAATTTCAACGGCGGATCGAGGACGCCCAGACCATACAACATGAATTGCGACAGTGGACCCACGACGTTGAGATCGAGGAATCAATTGCTAAGTCGCAACTGAAACGCCTGAGAGACGAATTGTTTGAGTTGCTTCCGGAGCTTTCTGCTCAGTTACAGTCGTCGCCCGATAGCCAAGACTCAGGTGCATCCAGTGTTATTGCAATGTCCCCGCCTCGGGCAGCGGAATAGATGCATCCGCTTCGGCCCCAATGGTGCAATGAAAAAGCGATTCACTGGTTGTTTATGAAAGCCTGCTAGGGCTTGAAGAACTGACCGTCCTCGGGCACCAAGGGCCGCATGGCAAAAACGACTTCTTTCTCCTGCTCGGCCTGCGGCGCTACGTCTACCCGCTGGTCCGGGCGCTGCGACGCCTGCGGCGAATGGAACACAATTACTCAAGACACCCCACTTTCAGCTGGCCCTACAAAAAAATCACTCGGTGGTAAACGCGGTCAGTCTATTGCACTCACGGATTTGTCGACTGAGGAAACACCGCCTCCTCGCACTCTTTGCGGGGTGGACGAGTTAGATCGGGTTCTGGGCGGTGGTTTGGTACCGGCTTCGGCGCTGTTGGTCGGTGGCGATCCTGGGATCGGCAAATCCACGCTGTTGTTGCAGGCAGCCGCACGATTTGCCCGCGCCGGCATAAAAACGATCTATGTCTCAGGAGAAGAAGCCAGCGCCCAAGTCCGAATGCGTGCACGCAGGCTAGGCTTGGAAGACGCACCTGTCCAATTGGCAGCAGAGACCAACCTGCGCGACATCCTTACCACGCTTGAGAAAGAGAAGCCTGGTCTCGCCATCATAGACTCGATCCAAACCATGTGGGCCGACAATGTTGATAGCGCGCCGGGTTCGGTCAGTCAGGTGCGCGCTGCAGCGCATGAATTGACCACTTTTGCCAAACGCCATGGCGTTTCAGTCGTCATGGTGGGTCATGTCACGAAAGAAGGCCAAATTGCCGGTCCACGTGTAGTGGAACATATGGTCGACACGGTACTCTATTTCGAAGGCGAACGCGGCCACCAATTCCGCATTCTTCGCGCGGTAAAAAACCGCTTTGGTCCCGCTGACGAAATCGGTGTTTTTGAAATGACTGGCAAGGGCTTGGCACAGGTAACTAATCCATCAGCCCTGTTTCTATCCGAACGCGGCACACCAAGCCCCGGGTCGGCTGTGTTTGCGGGAATCGAAGGAACACGTCCTGTCCTGGTAGAGTTGCAGGCGCTCGTTGCGCCTTCGCCTCACTCGCAACCACGCCGCACAGTCGTCGGGTGGGACAGTGGGCGTCTTGCGATGATCCTCGCAGTGTTAGAGGCGCGCTGTGGTATCCCGTTTGCTGGCCTGGATGTATACCTAAACGTTGCTGGCGGGTTGAAAATTGGGGAACCTGCTGCGGATCTTGCGGTGGCAGCCGCATTATTGAGCGCCCGCGAGGATAAGGCCCTGCCATCAGATACTGTCGTTTTCGGAGAAATCTCGCTATCTGGGGCACTTAGACCAGCTCCTCAGACCGAAAACAGGTTGAAAGAAGCGCAAAAACTTGGTTTCACAGCAGCAATTGCTCCGGCTGGCGGGAAAGCTGGTACTGTGGCAGGTCTGACACTCACCCGACCGTCTGATTTGGTTGGGTTTGTTGGCGAAACCTTCGGAGCAGGTTAAAGTCGCGCCTTGAGGGGCAGAAAACGAACAGGCGAGGGCCATGGAAGGTTTTACAATTATTGACGGGGTCGTTGCCCTGATCGTCGTGGTGTCGGGCCTTTTGGCCTATTCTCGCGGCTTCCTGCGCGAGGTTCTTGCCATTGCTGGCTGGGTAGCCGCTGCTGTATTGGCGTTTATCTTTGCGCCGCAGGTCGTTCCCCTGGTTAAAGAGATTCCAGTTGTCGGCGATTTCCTTCGTGACAGTTGCGAACTGTCGGTCATAACAGGGTTTGCTGCTGTATTTGCGGTGGCGCTAATCGTAGTTAGCATATTTACACCCCTATTCTCGTCGCTGGTGCAGCGATCTGCCATTGGCGGTTTGGACCAAGCTCTAGGGTTCTTTTTTGGTATCGCCCGGGGCATTCTGTTGGTTGCAATCGCGTTTTTCGTCTACGACACGGTGATGACCGGTCAGTCATATACGATCGTCGATGAAAGCCGATCGGCCAAGGTTTTCGAACAATTCAGCGATCAGATAGAAGAGCAAAACCCCGAGGCGGCGTTGGGCTGGATTACCGCTCAGTACGAAGAGTTGGTGGCTAGCTGCACCTCTGATGGAGGACTAAAAAGCGACGCAGCTGAAACGCCCCAGGAAGGCGCGACTGAAAGCACGCCCAGCGAGTAAAGATAGTTCAAATAAAGCCAATAAAGCCCAGTTCTCGCTGGACTTTTTATATTTTCAGACGAACCCGTCGCCACCACAAACCGCGCATCGGATGCTCTTTAACCCGAAACAGCCGTTACATCGTGTCATTATGGGCTTGCCATAAATATCCCTGCTCTTGGCCACCTCGCCGGCGCCTTTACAAATCTCACAGGGTGCCCGGCCCATGCCTCGGCATCGATGACAGCGTCGCTTCACTGCTTCTTCTTTCTTTGCGCCTTGTTTGTGCTGCCACATTTTCGTGTCCCACCTAAATAAAAGGCTGTTACTGCTCGGCACTTGTAAGCACATGACAGCACAAGAAGTGAGTTTTGTCACCTCCACCGGTCAGCAGGCAAAAACTTGGCCAACAAGCTGTAGCGACGGATGATTGTGATCCTTTGATGACATTGGGTGCGATTGGCATTATGTCAAACCCGAAACCGCCACGGAATCGGAGCGATTGACCTTGTGCGTACACAATGTTGCGACTTGCGACTGCCCAACGGAACTTTGACAAATGCAGCACAGACCTATTGGCCCCGAAGGCCAAACCAAATCAACGTAAAGCCGTCATTTTAATTGGAGCCCGTATATGTGTGGGATATTGGGGATCGCAAGCCGGACGCATGATGTCTTTGCGGAAATCTATGACGGGCTGCTGATGTTGCAGCATCGTGGTCAGGATGCCTCTGGCATTGTGACTTACAACGGTGAGTTCTTCCGCGAGAAAAAAGCCAATGGACTGGTCAAGGATGTGTTTAACGCAACGGATGCCGAGACTCTGTTGGGCAAGGTTGGGATTGGCCATGTTCGTTATCCCACTGCGGGATCGCTTAGTGCAGCCGAAGCTCAGCCATTTTTTGTGAACGCGCCTTACGGCATCTACTTGGTCCACAATGGTAATATTACCAACACCGCAGAACAGCGCGAAAAAGTGACTGGCAAATATAGCCGCCATCTTCGGACAACTTCCGATTCAGAAATCCTGCTTAACGTTTTGGCTGACAAGGTGGCCGACGCAATCAAGGTAAACGGAAATTCCGACCCAATCCGCAACATCTTTGCGGGTGTCAAAATGACTATGGAGAGGATTCAGGGCGCCTATTCAGTCATATGTCTGATCGCCGGCGTTGGGATGTTGGCCTTTCGTGATCCTTATGGAATACGCCCTTTATCGGTTGCAAAACGCGAAGCAGAAGGCGACGGCGATGATTACGCTTTTGCATCTGAAGACGTGGCATTTGGAATTAATGGCTTTGAAAAACTTCGCGATCTCCGCGCAGGTGAGGCGATCCTGATCGACCTTGAAGGAAACATTCATGAGTTCCAGGCGGTCGAAGGCAGGCTGACGCCCTGTATTTTTGAATATGTCTATCTCGCCCGACCAGATTCATTGCTGGATGGGGTATCCGTTTACAAAACCCAGATGCGCATGGGGCAAACCCTTGCAAGGCAGATCGAAGCGGCTGGATTAGAGATCGACCGGATCATTCCAGTCCCCGATAGCGCAAGGCCGGTCGCCTTGGAAGTGGCCAAGGCAACCGGCATCTCATACCGAGAGGGTCTTGTTAAGAACCGTTATGTGGGGCGCACCTTCATCATGCCCGGTCAAGAAGAACGGCAGAAATCCGTTCGCCGCAAGCTGAACGCCATTCCTTTGGAGTTTAAAGATCAAAATGTACTGCTTATCGACGACTCGATCGTGCGAGGAAATACTATCAAGAAAATCGTCCAGATGTGTCGTGAAGCGGGTGCAAAAAAGGTTTACGTCGCCAGCGCTTCACCGCCGGTAAAGTACCCTAATGTTTATGGCATCGACATGCCGACCAAGCATGAGCTGATCGCAAATGGCAAAGAGATCGAGGATATTCGCCGGGAACTTGGGGCTGATGCTCTTTTCTATCAAAATCTCGATGATCTGATCTGGGCCGCCAAGGAGGGCAACCCAGAAATCGAGGCGTTTGATTGTTCTTGTTTTGACGGAAATTACGTCACTGGTAGCGTAAGCGACGATTATCTGGACAACCTGGAAAACAGTACACGCGTCAGCAAAAAGAAGAAGGATATGCAGGTCCTCGGTGGATCCTGGAATGCCGCCAACCTCGTCTCGGGCTAAAATGGTTATTTAACCCTGCGCATTTGCGAATCGATCGAACTGGTTATCCGGTGTCACCTAAACATGTGACATCGCGAAACCAAACAGTTGGTGACAATCCGCTTACGCCTTTCCGGTGAACTCGACGCAATTGCAACGTGTTCGGGACAGATCCTGAAGTGTCGGCATCTGTTCTCATACCGTCGGCTTTTGTTTCACCTTGCCCTTTGATACGGCATGCGCCGAAACCACTCACTCAAGGGTTCGGGCACCGCCCGATGGCAGTTCATGGCAAACAAAACCGTCAAAAGCGCGGCCACGCAACGGGGCGCGTTGAAAAAGAATTCAGTCTCAGTCTTGGGCGTCTTTGGGCCTGCAAGAAATATGCGTGCATTAGTGCGCCTGTCGTCGGGCCGTGTGAAAGAGGTCGAAACTGGCAGTCGCATCGCCTCTGGCACGGTAATGGCGATCGATGAGCACGGTGTAATGCTGCGACAAAGCGGCCAAACTAAGCGTATTGCTATCCCAGGAGGCTGATCCGGTCTTGACGCTTCTCGCGCGGGCGTTCAAACCCCGCCCATGACAGATCAGACCAAAATCGCCCTTATTACGGGTGCATCACGCGGACTGGGCGCAGCCTTGGCCGAGGCGTTGGCGCCCGAATACCACATTGTCGCGGTGGCCCGCACCACCGGCGGCCTGGAAGAACTGGATGACCGTATTCAAGCCAAGGGCGGCTCGGCTACGCTGGCACCAATGGACATCACCGACCCAGACGCGATGTCAACGCTTTGCCGCAGTATTCACGATCGTTGGGGCAAAGTTGATTTGTGGCTGCATACGGCAATACACACCTCGGCATTGACGCCAGCGCATTTCATCGACGCCAAGGAATGGTTCAAGGCTTTGAATACCAACGCCACCGCGACATCAGTGTTGATTCCTTTCGTAGCACCGCTGCTGGGTGAAAGCGGCCACGCAGTTTTCTTCGACGACCCCAAAGCAGGCGAGAAATTTTACGGCATCTACGGGGCCACAAAAGCCGCTCAGATGTCTCTTGCGCGTAGTTGGTCATTAGAAACTGAGCGCACCGGCCCCCGAGTTTCGATTGTCGAGCCGAGGCCGATGCCTACGGCAGTTCGTGCGCGGTTTCATCCGGGCGAAGATCGTGATGTGTTGAGTAGCACCGCAGAAGAAGCCAATCGGCTTTTGTCTTTGTTATGAAGACACTCAATTAGATCACAATAGCCTTGCTGGTCGTTCATAAAAGTGACGTTCCTGTTCAATCTAAGTGAACGCCGTGACGACCTGCGAGATCGACGAAGAATTGCCACGCGACGCGGCCTGATCGGGCACCGCGCGTCGCCTGCCACTCGATAGCTTCAGCACGAAGTGTTTCCGCATCAACGGCTACGCCATATGCAGCACAATATCGATCGATCATAGATAGGTATTCGTCTTGGTCACATGGATGAAAACCAAGCCACAAGCCGAATCGATCTGAGAGTGAGACTTTCTCCTCGACTGCCTCGGATGGGTTGATGGCGCTTGAGCGTTCATTCTCGATCATATCGCGCGGCATCAAATGGCGGCGGTTCGAAGTAGCATAAAAAACCACATTTTCGGGGCGCCCTTCGATGCCGCCATCCAGCACTGCCTTAAGTGACTTGTAGTGCTGGTCGTCATGGCTGAATGACAGATCATCGCAGAACAGAATGAAACGGAACTTTGCGTTACGCAGATGGTTCAGCAGGCGGGCGACCGAACTCATGTCTTCACGCTGCAACTCCACCAGTTTCAGGCTCGGATACTCAGGTTGCAAAGTGCCATGTACAGCCTTGACAAGGCTTGATTTTCCCATACCACGCGCGCCCCAAAGAAGCGCGTTGTTCGCCTTGAATCCTGCGGCAAACCTGCGCGTGTTGTCCAGCAGAGTGTCGCGTGAACGGTTGATGCCGACTAACAAATCAAGATCGACCCGGTTAACGTCTGCCACAGGTTCCAAGCGGTCCGGATCAACGTGCCAGACAAACGCTGGCGCAGTAGCGAAACTTGGGGCGGCCAAAGGTGCGGGTGCCATCCGTTCGAGCGCGTCGGCGATGCGATTCAAGGCTTTGTTGTCCATGGGTTTCTCCGGTCCAGTCTTGCTAAGTTCAAACCACGTTCCAGACGGGGCAACAAGACTTGCAAAAGAAAAAGGCGCGCCTCATTCGGCGCGCCAGCAAAAAAATCAATTCGCTGATTACTTGGTGTCTTCTTCGCTATGCATGAGGTCCGCATCAGCTTCGGCTTCTTCGTCATCGTAGTAGCCATCAGCGCGCAGTTGCTCTTCGCGCTTTTTCTCTACACGCGCGACCAAAAAGATTGAGACCTCATACAAACCGTAAACCACGGTAAATAGGATTATTTGTGTAATGACGTCGGGCGGCGTCACCACCGCGGCCAGAACAAGAATCCCAATCACGGCGTATTTGCGTACCTCACCCAAGCCCTGAGCACTTACTAAGCCGGCCTTGCCCATCAATGTCAGAAGAACCGGCAGCTGAAAGCAAAGGCCGAAAGCAACGATAAACTTGATAGTAAGGTTAAGGTATTCTTGTGCTGAACCCTGGAAAACCACGCTCAACGGTGCAGCATTCGTTCCGTCGGCAACAACTTCACCTTCGGCTCCGAACTGCTGGAAACCCAAGAAAAAGTCGTAAGCCAGCGGTGTCACGACATAGAAGGCAAAACTTGCACCCAGAAGGAACATGAATGGTGAGGCCAGCATAAATGGCAGAAATGCATTCTTTTCCGAGCGATACAGGCCGGGCGCCACGAACCGCCACATCTGCATCCCAATATATGGGAATGCAAGGATGAACCCGCCCAAAAGCGATACCTTGATAGCTACAAAAAAGCCTTCTTGTGGCGAGATGAAAATCAGCCCGCAATCCTGCCCACGTTCGGCCAAAACCTCGCAAAGCGGATTGGTAAGGAAGTTGAAAATCGGTGTCGCCACCGAGAAACATATCACCATACCAATCAGGAATGCGATCACGCAGTGAATCAATCTCGTCCGCAGCTCAGCCAGATGTTCAATCAATGGGGCCGAGGAGTCTTCGATCTCGTCAGTTTTGCTCATGACTTGCTTTCACTGTTAAGTGCGGCTTCAGCCTCTTCAGCTTTGGCCAGAGCTTCCGCAGCTTCCTTGGCCTTGCGTTCTGCAGCAGCTCGGGCGGTGGATGCCTGAATTTTCTTTGCTTGCTCAGCCCGTTCGGCAGCCAATTTTCCAGTTTCGCTGTCGGGATCGAACTTAGTCGGATCCAAGCTCTTTGCGACGTCTCTTGCAGCCTCATTGACGCTGCTTACAGCGGATCCAACGGGGTTAGTGGCAGCGTTGAGGCCCTTCTTGATGTCCTTTACCCCAGCCTCGTCCGCTGCTTCGTTCATCGCATTGCTGAACTCGCGCGCCATTCCGCGGGCTTTACCCATCCAACGGCCGACATTGCGGAACAAAACCGGCAGATCCTTAGGACCCACAACGATCAGCGCAACGATGCCGATGACCAGAAGCTCGGTCCAGCCCAGATCAAACATAAGCTCTTAGACCTTGTCTTTGTCTGTCTCTGGAGTGACATCCTTCGCCAATTCGGATGCGTCCTGCTCCAGCTCCTCCGCACCTTCTTTGACACCTTTCTTGAAAGAGGTGATGCCTTTACCGACTTCGCCCATAAGGGAACTGATCTTACCGCGGCCAAAAAGTACCAGCACGACAACGGCTATTAGTAAGATTCCGGGAAGACCTATATTGTTGAGCATTTTTCTTCTCCTGTCAGACGACGCAAGATGCGTCGGAAATTCTATTTCTGCATGTATTTACGCCGCTAAACACGCTCAAGAAAGAGAACAGGAGCGAATCCTCACTCAAATTTCACCTGATTCCACATTTTGAACGGACTCGATTTTTCCAACTGACAGGTTTATGTCAGTTGGGTGTGGCTAGAAACAGGGCATCGAAACCTGGTCCAAGGAGAATAAAATGACCCATGTTGCAGAAATCGTCACCTTTTCACTTGCGAATGGCACTTCACAGGAAGAATTTGTCAAACTCAGTCAGGCATCCGAAGCATTTGTGCGAGCCGCACCTGGATTTGTGCATCGACAGTTGAGCATGGGTTCAGATGGTCGATGGACCGACTATGTCGTCTGGACGGATGCGAATTCTGCAAAAGATGCCGCCGAGCAATTTATGCATCAGGACTGTGCTGCCGCGATGATGGCAGCGATTGACCCGGAAAATATGGAAATGCGACACGAGCACGTTTTATGGAAAATGAACGCATAACGTCGATCGGAAAGGCGCCTGATGCGTCGAACTGACCGTCTTTTTGATATTATCCAGATAATGCGCAACGGGAAACTCCACCGCGCGCAAGATATCGCGGACCGGCTAGAGGTGTCGGTTCGCACCATTTATCGAGATATGGACACCCTAGTAGCTTCTGGTGTTCCAATAGAAGGCGAGCGCGGTTTGGGATACATGGTGCGCGAGCAAATTACCCTACCACCATTAAACCTGACACCTGCCGAGCTTGAAGCGCTCAACCTCGGCATGGCAATCGTGGCTGAGGCGGCCGACCCGGACCTAAAAGCTGCGGCAGAGTCGTTGGCGGAAAAGGTTGATGCGGTTTTGCCGACGCAGGTTGTGGCCGAAGCTGATGCGTGGAAGTTTGCGGTCTATCCCTTTGCGGACGCAGCACGCGGGTTAGCACATATGGCACCGATCCGTTCTGCAATAAAAACCCGACAAAAACTACGCTTATCTTACCGCCGCATAGACGGAGCTTTGACTGACAGGACCATTAGACCGTTACACATGGAATACTGGGGCCGCGTGTGGACTTTGACCGCATGGTGCGAGTTGAGGACTAATTTCCGAGTGTTTCGTATAGACTTAATAGAAACGATAACACCTTTGCAGGAAGTATTCGCCGACGAACCCGGAAAACGTCTGAACGATTATGATCCAAATGTTTGAGCTTTAATATCAGCGATCAACACCTTAACACTTAATGGTAAATCAGATCATTCGCCTCACTTTAGGTAGGGTTCTGGATCAACAGATTCGAATCCTTTACGCACCTCGAAGTGTACGTAAGCGTTTTCTCCGCCACGTAGCGCAGCAACTTTCTGGCCTCGCTTAACCCGATCGCCTTTTTTAACAGTGATACCTTCGACATTAGCGTAGACAGTCAAGAGATCGTTTTTGTGTCGAACAACAATGATGGGCACCTGATCCGCATCGGCTGTCACTGCGGCCACTGTTCCGGCCTCGGCAGCAGTAACCGATGTACCGGGTGCTGCAGCGATATCAATGCCTTCGTTCTTACCCTTTTCATAAGTACGAATGATCCGGCCTGTTACAGGCAGCGACAATGCCGATGATCCACTATTAGTCGGAGCATCCGCAGTAACGTCAGGGGCCGGCGTGGATTCCGCCAGTGGCTTCACCTTTTCTTCCGGCAACGGTTGGGTCGCACTGGGTGGCGTCGGCGTTGGCGATCCCTCACCAGGCTGAGTAATCGCTGTCGCTGTCGCTGCCGGAGCAGCCGCCTCGCGTCGCGGTGCAGGTTGATCCTTAATTGGGATCAAGAGAAACTGCCCCTCGCGCACCATGAAATCGGACCCCAGCCCGTTCCATTCGGCTAAAGCCTCTACAGGCACCTGGTACAGGCGCGAGATTGTGTAGGCGGTTTCGCCTCGTTTAACCTTGTGTTGGATTGGTTCAGGGCCTGCAGCCGGTACTGGCGCAGGAGCAGGTGTCGGCTGCGCGGGTTCAAGCGTAGTTGTTCGAACCCCGCCAGTTTCTGGCGCCTCATCGATCGCTGTGCCGGCAACTGCAGCTATGTCGACATTACTGCTGGCCCCAACTGACCGCGGAAGCGCTAGAACCTCGCCGTCGCGGAGGGGATCATTGGGTTGAAGCCCGTTGTAGCGCGCTAACTCCGCCTCAGGTAAGCCAATACGTACGGCGACGTCACGCACACTGTCCCCCGATCTGGCGACTGCGACCTGATAGTTGGGATAGGTGATTACGCCCCGCGAATCCGGAGCGGGACGGCTTGCCGTTGCTGCCAATGCCGCATCTGCGGTGGAAAAACCGCCAACATTTCCGCGCAGATCATAGTCGAAAGGCCCCTCGCACGCAGCCAACAGGGCTAGAATGGCTGTACCCATCGCATAGCGACACATAGCTGATTTGGAAACTGCTCTCATTTTTCTGTCCTCAACACCTGCCCCATTTTGTCCGGGGTTCTGGCGAAAATTTCCCAACAAACTTTATGCTTCGTCCTTTCCCAACCCCTCAAGCAAGGGGACGAACCGAACGGGTAACAACTCGTCATAGTCAAGACCTTCTTCGGTGCGGGTAACCCGGATCAAGGTTTGAACCGCGTCCGATTGGCCTACGGGCAAAACCATGATACCGCCGATTTTCAGCTGCGCCAAGAGTGGCCCCGGCGGATCTTCGGCAGCAGCGGTAACAATAATGCGGTCGAATGGGGCCTGTTCAGGAAGGCCGAAGGATCCATCAGACAACATTGCAGTCACATTTGTGAGGCCCATCTCGCGAAACAACTGGGCTGTTTCGCGAACCAGACGCTTGTGACGCTCGACCGTATAAACCCGGCGAGCCAGTTTTGAGAGAATAGCTGCTTGATATCCCGACCCGGTCCCGACTTCGAGCACCGTATCGCGGGGATTCACCTTCAATGCCTGCGTCATAAGCCCCACCACCGATGGTTGGCTGATTGTCTGACCGCACGCAATTGGCAAAGGTGTGTCGTCATAAGCCCGCTCGGAAAACAAACCTCTCACGAACAATCCCCGGTCAATCTGTTCCATTGCCGCCAGCACGCGGGCGTCCGTTACACCGCGAGATCGCAGTGAAAACAGAAACTGCATAGTCTTTTCCGGGTCGAGTCCGCTCATTCTATTGCCCTAAGCACCTCAAGTGTATCGTGGGCCGTCAGATCTGCCCGCATCGGAGTGACAGAAATATAACCATCTAAATTGACCGCTGCATCCGTGCCTGGCGCGGTTGGATTGTGCTGATTTCCGCCTTTGATCCATAAGAATCGCCTGCCCGATGGAGACATGTGTGGTTCGGCGCCAAATCTGGTGTCACGGCGATAACCCTGCGGTACGACACGTGTCCCTACGACTTCGTCGGCGGGAACAGGTGGGAAGTTTACATTATAAAACAAGCGGTAATCCTCTTGTCCTGCAGGGGTGGCTTCCAAAATACGACGGATCAATTCAACCCCAAAGGAAGATGCTGCTTGAAACGGATTTTCTAACTCGCGGTTTCGGGGACCAAGATATTGCGACAAGGCAATTGCCGGAACGCCCTGAAGGGCAGCTTCCATTGCGCCTCCCAACGTACCGGAATATAAAGCGTTTTCTGCTGAGTTGTTTCCTCGATTTACTCCTGACAATACCAGATCCGGGGGGCAGTCTTTCATTACGTCGTGCAAACCAGCCAGCACACAATCTGCAGGCGACCCTTCGGCCGCAAAACGACGTTCAGCCAGTTCTGCCACCATCATTGGATGAGTGTAACTGATGCAATGACCCACTCCTGATTGCTCAAAGGCAGGAGCAACAACCCAGACTTCGCCATCTGGCCCCGCCAGATTGCCAGCTATGGCCTCAAGTACAGTCAGACCCGGCGCGTTGATGCCGTCGTCATTGGTTAGAAGAATACGCATGGTGTCTGCCTCAGCCTCGAATTTTCCTCTTGATAGACGCGGCCCAGCGTCGCGGCAAGCGACCCGCACAGGCAATCTGAGGCTTTCAAGCACCACTTGGAAGGAAATCATCGCTCTGCCGCGTCAAACCGGGAAGACGAAACACCGATCTCGTGGGACTGTAAGCCACATGACCCTGCCTGGATTTGGCACAAACACATTCGGAACGGTCGCTTTTAAGATCGAGCCGTCGTAGTCCATCCGAAACTCAACCAAACTTTCATTACCCAGAAACCGCGCTCGCTGAACCACACCTCGGGCGGCGACCCCGTCCGTTGGCGTAGGAGACGGACCCTTGCCGTTGCGGTCGAAATCCAGTCGAACGTGTTGGGGACGAAAAACAATCTCGACATCTGTTTGATCAGGCACCCCGGGTGCAAGGAATTGACCGAACGGGGTTTGTGCCAAAGCGCCGTTAACTTTCGAAATTAATACATTGATATCACTGAAAAATGACACCGCCGCCTTATCAACCGGCCGGGTGTAGACGTTATATGGCGCCCCTTGTTGGACAATCTTGCCTCCCCGCATCAAGGCAATTTCATCCGCCATCCGCATGGCCTCTTCGGGTTCGTGCGTCACCAACAAAACGGCCGCGTCTTCTTCTTTCAGGATCGCCAGTGTTTCGTCCCGAATTCCGTCGCGTAAACGATTATCCAAACCCGAAAATGGTTCGTCCATCAGCATTATGCGCGGCCGTGGCGCAAGGGCGCGCGCCAATGCCACTCGCTGCTGCTCGCCTCCTGATAGCTGGTGCGGAAACCCGTCCACGAAACGCATTAGGTCTACACGGGACAACAATTCTTCGACCCTGGCTCGTTTGGCGTCTTTGGTGCCCGAAAGACCAAACGCTACATTGTCGCCGACGCTAAGATGGGGGAATAGCGCAAAGTCCTGAAACATCAATCCGATTTCACGGCGCTCAGGCGGGACGCGAAAAACTGTATCGCACACCAGCTTGCCGTCGACGTAGATTTCGCCCGAGCTTTGAATCTCGACACCGGCAATCATCCGTAGCGTCGTAGATTTTCCGCAACCTGATGGCCCCAACAGGCAAGTCACCTGACCGGCGTGCACGCTTAAAGACACACCATCGACTACAGTCCGCCCACCGAAACGGGCAACAAGATTGTGGACTTCCAGCCGAGGAGGAGCTGCGTTCTCTGTCACCGATGGACCCCGTTGCATTTACCGATCAAATCAATCGGGCTTGAGCGGGGATAGCAACACCGCCCCGCAGGTGCAAGTTGTCAGCAGCAGGCAATCGGTATCGCTAAGGTCCGGGCGAAATAGATAGTAAAGCTTTGCAGATTTTGACAATCCCCAAAGGGTCGAAAACTCGCTAAGCAGCTAGAAGCTTTAGAAAAAATAATGTGGATCAGTCCAAAAGTTCAAAATCCACCGCAGTTAGAATACGTCCGTTGACCTGAACTTCCAGCCGATGCGCACCGGGTATGAGCGTGAAAGTACTGGCATTGCCTTTCAGTTTGTGGACTTTCCGCAATGTCACATTTCCATCAGTCAAAGTCGCTTGCTTCAGCTTATGAACTTTAGGCGAGATTTTCCCACCAGGGCGTTGAAAATGAATGATATAGTCAACAAGAACCCCTTGGCCCTTATCCCCTGATAGCTCTACAGTGAACTCTAACGCTCCGCCAATCCGAGCTTCACCGTCGACCTGAACTTTCGCAGAAATGTCCGCGTCAGGATCGAAGCCCAACATCTTCATGGCACGAGGATGGCCAGATTTCACTAGCCCGCGCAATGCATGAGAAGTCATCCACTGTAGTTCATCATCGTCCTGCCGTGCCGCTTCACGCCACTCCTGCAACCGATCCAACGCCAGATCAGGGTCTTTTTTTGTTATGTCATTCAAATGGTTGGCGACAGATCGTGTCACATAGCGCGCGTTGTCGCTGTGGAGGCGATCCAGCAGTGGTAGCGGATCGGAGAGGCCCAGCCCAACCGCTTGCCCCCAAGGCAAACGCGGACGGGTACCTTCGCTGACCAGTCGCCGAACGTGATAACTGTTATGCTGAGCCCATTCTTGCATGCGCCTCAAAACAAGATCGGGATGATTGTTCAAAAAAGGGCGGATTGCCAACTCCATTGAAAAACGTTGGGTTACCTCCTCGAAAACATCCAACGCCAGTTCGGGGTGGTCCGAACCCACGGCAACGACCCAGTCGCCAATCGGGCCAAAGATAAAATCTCCAAAGTCATCGTCCGTCTTGTTTGGGTCCAGTGGCGGAGGTAGTGCCTTAAGAATCACTTTCGCTACATCGGGCAAATCACCTGGAATTGCTTCCGCCAGACACTCGGCTATCCAGACCATCCGCTCTTTCAACTCGAGTTCCGTTAGCCGCGACATAACCCGTGCTTCAAATGTCGCCGCATCAAAGGCCGGGTCCGCCGCCGCGAATAGCCCGGCCAGATACCCAGTGGTATCGGCATTAAATAATTGATCTTTTAGAGAGAAATTCTGTGTCATGGTTACATCGTAATATTGGTCGCCCCGCCATCAAGCAGGATGTTTTGTCCAACGATAAAACCTGCATGTTTGGAGCAAAGAAATGCGCAAGCGGCACCGAACTCCTGTCGCGTCCCGTAACGCCGAGTTGGTATCGTAGCGGCGCGATCGGCACGTGCTTCGTCGATCGAAATCCCCTTCTGCGCCGCAACGCCACTGTCCAGTGAATTCGCCCGGTCAGTATCGTGAATACCTGGCAAAAGGTTATTGATAGTGACGCCCATGGGCGCCACTTGACGTGAGGTGCCTGCGACATAGCCCGTTAACCCGGTACGTGCCGCATTCGAAAGACCCAAAACAGCGATTGGTGCCCGCACCGACTGCGAGGTTATATTTACGACCCTACCCCAACCATTTTCCATCATATTTGGCAGCAACGCTTTCATGAATGCTATCGGTGTCAACATGTTGGCGTCGAGAGCCATGATGAAGTCTTCGCGGTCCCAGTCAGACCACATTCCCGGCGGCGGACCGCCAGCGTTTGTTACCAGAATATCGACGCCGTCTGCCGCTTGGATAACTTGTTCCTGCCCATCTGCAGAAGTCACATCACAGGCCACTGTCTTAACTGTAACGCCATGTTCACTTCGGATCCGATCCGCCGATACTTCTAACGCTTCGGCCCCTCGCGCATTCATAACAAGATCAACACCCGCCGCCGCCAACGCTTCTGCGCAACCAAGCCCAAGACCTTTGCTGCTGGCACAAACCAGTGCTCGTTTTCCGCGAATACCCAAATCCATTCTGATCCTCCCAATCATTGTTTGCCGGACACTAGCACCGGCCCGACGACGAAGACCAGAATGGCCGAGTTGTTAGTTGTTCAAAAATCAGTAGAAAAATTCCTCACGCACGATCTTGCCGTCGGAAACATAATAAATCGCTACTTCGCGCATATCGAAAGCTTCACCGCTTTCCTTCATCGAGCCTTGCACTTCGAAAATCACCGCAAACCGATCATCACAGTGTAAAAACGGATCACTTACAGAACCTCCCGTCACTTCGGTCGAGTTTTCCCACCAATCGTGTTTTCCGCGTATCGCGTCCAGACCATGCGCCTCACGTCCCATGCCCTGCATGTCCGCTGCTTCTACCGACACAGCGTCCACGGCATATAGCTTGTCCAAATTTGCTTTCGCCCGGTTTTCCCTGCATCCAGCAACGAGTTCATCTGCGATTTCCTTCAAATTCATCAGCCTACTCCAAAATTTGTTCACTATATGTTCTTTTTCGCATAGCCATCTGATTCGGAACACCCCCTTTGTCTTGCTTCGGCAGGATTCCCCGCCTATATGCCCGCTCATGCTTGATAGTGCCCCGAACCAACCCGTCTTACCGCCCGAGATCGCCCGACGCCGAACATTTGCGATCATCTCCCATCCTGACGCGGGCAAGACGACGCTTACCGAAAAATTCCTTCTGTATGGTGGCGCCATTCAGATGGCCGGTCAGGTACGCGCCAAAGGCGAGGCACGGCGCACCCGGTCCGACTTTATGCAAATGGAAAAGGATCGGGGCATTTCAGTGTCTGCCTCGGCTATGTCTTTCGATTACGCCAACTTCCGCTTCAACCTGGTTGACACCCCAGGCCACAGTGACTTTTCCGAAGACACTTATCGCACCCTGACTGCAGTTGACGCGGCGGTGATGGTGATTGACGGCGCTAAGGGCGTAGAAAGCCAAACGCAAAAACTGTTTGAGGTTTGCCGTTTGCGCGACCTACCTATTCTAACTTTCTGTAATAAGATGGATCGTGAAAGCCGCGATACCTTCGAGATTATTGACGAAATCCAAGAGATGTTGGCAATCGATGTCACGCCTGCCTCATGGCCCATCGGCGTCGGCCGGGATTTCATCGGTTGCTATGACATATTGCGCGATCGGCTAGAGCTGATGGACCGAGCCGACCGCAACAAAGTGGCAGAAAGCATTCAGATCGAAGGGCTTGACGATCCAATGCTTGCAAAGCATGTGCCCGAGCACCTTTTGGAAAAGCTGCTGGAAGAAGTTGAAATGGCACGGGAACTGTTGCCCAAGCTCGACCCGCAGGCCGTGCTCGAAGGTCATATGACGCCCATATGGTTTGGTTCAGCCATCAATTCCTTTGGTGTTAAGGAACTTATGGAGGGCATTGGAACTTATGGACCGCAACCCCAGGTGCAGTCAGCCGAACCCCGCCAGATCGCACCGGATGAAAAGAAGGTTGCGGGGTTTGTTTTCAAGGTTCAGGCCAATATGGATCCCAAGCACCGCGACAGGGTCGCCTTTGTCCGCATGGCCTCTGGCCACTTCAAACGCGGCATGAAGCTGACGCATGTACGGTCAAAAAAACCGATGGCAATTTCAAATCCGGTGCTATTTCTGGCTTCGGACCGCGAACTGGCAGAAGAAGCTTGGGCCGGTGATATCATCGGAATACCTAACCACGGTCAGCTTCGCATCGGCGACACGCTGACAGAAGGCGAGGCACTGCGTGTCACAGGTATACCATCCTTCGCGCCCGAGCTACTTCAAGGCGTCCGGGCGGGCGATCCACTTAAAGCGAAGCACCTAGAAAAAGCTTTGATGCAGTTCGCTGAAGAAGGTGCTGCAAAGGTATTCAAGCCCTCCATCGGATCGGGCTTTATAGTTGGAGTTGTCGGCGCCCTTCAGTTCGAGGTTCTGGCCAGCCGGATCGAGATGGAATACGGCCTGCCAGTCAGGTTCGAAGCGTCTCAGTTCACTTCGGCCCGGTGGGTAAGTGGTGACAAGGCCGAGGTTGAGAAGTTCGTGAATGCCAACAAACAGCACATAGCGCATGATCACGATGGCGACATCGTTTATCTTACACGGTTACAATGGGATATCGACCGAGTCGAACGTGATTTTCCGCTGCTGAGCCTCACTGCGACCAAGGAAATGATGACCTGAACCACCTTGCAAGGGCAGCGCGCTCGAATATAGGTTTCGGTCATGCAAGACATCGATCAGGAAAACTATCCCGGCGGGTTCTATACGATAATGCATCACCTGGAACGACGGGAGGCGCCTTATCTCTTTCCTGAAAAGGTGTTGCCCGTCCCAGACGTCGACTTGGATAATTTAAGTGAGCTTCGTGTGGCCGAACCAGACCCGAAAGCGATATTCGACAATCGCAGGGACGCGAGTAAAAAGCTGCATTCTTTGCAACAGGAGTTTGTGGGCCAGTCGCAACTTTTACTAACTCATGCGATTTGCGTCGCGCTTTTGCGCCGTGCGCCAGCTCCAACTCAGGCACGGGACCTTTTTCTTAGACTTTGGTCGGAAAAAGGTGCGGTTTTGGCTGGGGACCTGCCCGTTCGGTGGCTAATTTCAAGCGCGACAACCTTCGCGGATCACGGCCAAACTATCGAACAACGGCTCGGAGGGCAAAGCCTAAGCCTTCTTTTCGATCTTATTAAGCTACATGACAGCGAGAGGCGTGTATCCCTGCAACCCTGCGACAAGGCATTCGATATCGGCAGAGAAGAACACGACCAGCTTCCTCTGGCTTTCGATATGCCGGGATACTCGCTGCGTACTGGTGATCTGGACAGAACATTGCTTGCGCGGTTGTGGCGGTATGCTGAAAACGATCCTGTGCTGCGTCCATTGGGTTTCCGAATGTTGAAATTGGTAATGTACGATCCACGCAGCATCTTCGGTCGAATACAGCATTACAAAAACCGAAATAGTATTCTGGATCACGTCAGCGAATTTTAGCAGTTGCTACGACGGAATCCTTGAAAGGCAGAATTAGGCACATTTGTAAGAACGCCGCTGGGCGTGCGGCGACACGGCTTTTGCCTGCAGAAGCCAAGAAACATTTTCCCGGAACCGCCTGAATTGTTGCAAAAAATCCTGTTTTGGCCGCGCCACGGCCAAGTTAAAATGACTTCATTTGACCCTTCCTGACGATTTTGTTATGTCCCGCCCAAGCCGAACCGTGCAAAATGCACGTGGCCATCCGGGCCCGGCACACTCACAGACGCGCGGGCCAGGTATAGTGTCCGCATGAACCGGACATAGATGACAAAATTTAACGAACTGAACCTGAACCCAAAGGTCCTCAAAGCCGTTGAGGAAGCCGGATACGAAACGCCTACACCAATCCAGGAAGGTGCGATTCCGCCCGCACTAGAAGGGCGAGATGTGTTGGGCATCGCACAGACTGGTACAGGAAAAACCGCCAGTTTCACGTTACCGATGATCACGTTGCTGGCTCGTGGAAGAGCACGCGCGCGCATGCCACGTTCGCTTGTGCTTTGTCCGACACGGGAGTTGGCAGCACAAGTAGCTGAGAACTTTGATACCTATTCCAAACATCTTAAACTGACCAAGGCGCTGTTGATTGGCGGTGTTAGCTTTAAGGAACAGGATGCACTGATCGACCGCGGTGTAGACGTTCTTATTGCAACTCCCGGACGTTTACTGGACCACTTTGAACGAGGGAAGCTTCTTCTGACCGGTGTGCAGATCATGGTGGTGGATGAGGCCGACCGTATGCTGGACATGGGGTTCATTCCCGATATCGAGCGCATTTTCTCACTGACTCCTTTCACGCGCCAAACCCTGTTCTTTTCTGCAACCATGGCGTCCGAGATCGAGCGGATTACCGATACTTTCCTTTCTGCCCCCGCCCGGGTCGAGGTTGCGCGTCAGGCAACCGCATCTGAGACTATCGAACAAGGCGTCGTGATGTTTAAAGGCGGCCGTCGGGACCGCGAAGCAAGTGCCAAACGCAAAGTTCTGCGCGCGTTGATCGATGCCGAAGGTGAAAGCTGCACGAACGCTATAATCTTTTGCAACCGCAAAACAGATGTAGATATCTGTGCAAAGTCATTGAAAAAACACGGATACAATGCTGCTGCCATTCATGGTGATCTGGACCAGTCCCAAAGAATGAAGACATTGGATGGCTTCCGCGACGGTTCATTGCGCCTTCTGGTTGCCTCGGACGTGGCTGCACGAGGGCTGGATATCCCTTCGGTCAGCCATGTCTTCAACTTTGACGTTCCCAGCCATGCCGAAGACTATGTGCACAGGATTGGCCGTACGGGTCGCGCAGGGCGCGAGGGCAAGGCGGTTACAATCTGTTCGAAACGTGATGAAAAGGCACTGGATGCCATCGAAAAGCTGATCCAGAAAGAAATTCCACATATCGACAATCCGGTTAAGATCGAAGAGCCCAAGGAAGACACGCAAAAAACCGAAAAGAAGTCGCGAGCTTCTGACAGCAAAAAGAGTGACCGAAAAAGAGATAAAGAGGCTAAACCACGTGGTAGGCGCGAAGAAAGTGGACCCGCAGTTATCGGTATGGGCGATCACCTGCCAAGTTTTATCGCGCTGAGCTTTGACGAGCGTCGCGCAAGCTAAATTGCCAGCACTAGTGCGAGTATCGATAAACCCAACAATGACATACCCGCGATTTCTCGTTGGGTGACGGTTTCCCGAAAAAACAGAATGGATGCGAGCAGGCTGAAGATCAGTTCGATCTGCCCAAGCGCCTTGACGTAAGCCGCGTTTTGAAGCGTAAACGCCAGAAACCAGCAAAATGACCCAGCTAAGCTGGTCAGTCCCACGAAGACTCCAGTTCTTCGGGTTTGCCAAACAGCATGCAATTCGGCCCGATCGCGCCACAGCATCCACAATGCCATGCTTATAAACTGAAAGGTCACGACCACGGCAAGAGTGACCAGAGCGCGAAACCAAGCATCAATTTCCCCTAGCTCCAGCGAGGCGCCGCGATAACTGACCGATGAAAAGGCAAACAAAACCCCCGAACCCAGACCGAGTCGCGAGGCGCGGTTTGTAAGGTTCCTCCACCAAACCAAATCGCCGCCCGGTGATTTCGACAGTAGCAAAACTGCCAAAAGGCCAAGCAATATTGCCAACAGCGCTGCTGCTGAAACCTCATCCCCAAGAACGATAAATCCGACAATTGCCGTCTGGATGACTTCGGTCTTCTTGAAAGTGATGCCGACAGCAAAGTTACGTTGTTTGAACAAAGCCACGACACAGATCGTCGCCAGAATTTGCGTTGTCCCACCTATTACTGCAAAGAGCCAAAACCTCGTATTGAGAGCAGGTATGCTATGATCGGTCGCCAGCAAAGCAATACCCAGTGCCAAAACGACGACGGGCATGGAATAGGCAAATCGGGCAAAAGTCGCACCTGCGGCTGACAGTTTCACGCTGCTCAGAGATTTTTGCAGCATGAAGCGCACAGTCTGGAATATTGCTGCAGCGATTGTGACGGGAATCCATAAGCTCATGGAGACCCTTTTGTCCTCAAATCAATGCTTTGGCCAGAGAGGATGCGACACAGGATCTTTTGTCCGCAAAAAGTATTCGCGAAAAATTTGCCCGTATGAACGGTAGACATACGCCTCGTTACAAGCCAGATACCTTTCTTTGCCTGTTTGGTACAACGCAGGCAACCGGTACCACGGAGCGGACGGATTCATATGATGAACGACGTGTAAATTATTGTTCAAAAACAAAAAAGCAAGAAACCCTCTATCCTCGACGATGACTGTTCTTGCACGGGACTTCTCATGTGCGCGGTGTTCTAGAAACGTCCGGATTTTTACCAATCCAAGGCCGAGATAAGCCGCTAAGACAAAAGTCCAAACTGGCATCGATGAATACGCCACGATCGATAGCACTATGACTACGCCCGGAATATGCAAGGCCCAAGCCAACAGAACTGCACGATCCCCGTTTAAAAACCCTTTCCATTCTTCGCGTAAAAAAGCCGATTGTCCGATCGCAGGGCCAAGAGTAATGCGCCCTAACAGAGTATTGTTTATCTTGAACAATCGCTGTTGCCATTGGGACAAGGAAGCCCAGACTTTTGGATCAAGATAGTTCGACTCTGGGTCGTCATATGGATCAGTCAGATTTGCATCTTGGTGATGAGCCAAGTGCAGGTCACGGAAACGGTTGAATGGGACGAATAATGTCAGCGGCAGAGCCATCAGCGTCTCATTCATCCACTTGGCTCGAAATGGATGTCCGTGCAGTGCCTCGTGTGTCAGTGAAGAATGCATAGCCGCCACTAATCCCATCGTCGGGACCGCCAGCAAAAGAGACCAATCTGCCAGCCAAAACACGACTGCCATCCAAGACAAATAACATGCAACTATTAGGACGAATGTGCCCCACTCTGGCGATTTTGGAGTCGAAGATTCAACCATTGCGCCCCCACGATATGTTCGCCCAGACGCGTTCATAGAACACATACATTGTCAGCCCAACGGCCGTATTTACCACGGCAACAGCGCCCCCAACGGCGGCTGAACCCGTGGCGATCAAGCCGACAATGGTCATGACCACCAATCCCATCGCATTCCAAACGATTGCTTTCACGACCGATCTTCGACGCGTTTCCATTCCGGACCCCATTATTGTTTTGTTAATTAAAACGTTACATATCGCCCTAAAAATTGAATATTCTGAATATGATTAACATAACTAATCAAATGTGATATTTATCTGCGAATGACGGAAAAAGTGGACAAACGCGATCGTGCTGCGCAGTTTCGCCTGCGGCTGGCTCGGGCCATGGAGAATCGACATGTCAGCCAAAGCGCTCTGGCCCGCAGCATCGCTGTGGATCGGTCCACCGTTTCGCAACTACTTACTGACTCTGGCGCTCGGTTACCAAATGCTCACGTGGTGGGGTCCTGCGCGTCAGCCTTAGGAGTCTCGGCAGATTGGCTGCTTAGCTTGTCCGACCGACCGGAAAGTGCCGCTGAATTACTGGCAAGTTCATTAACGCTGACCAAGGCCCCGCGAGCGCTTGTCGACGAACGGATTTTCGAGTGGCACCGCGAGGCCGCGGGATACAAAGTCAGGTATGTACCCGCAAACATGCCTGATATGCTCAAAACGCGTGCGGTTTTGGAGTGGGAATATGCGCCTCATTTAGGCCGTACAGCGGATCAGGCGATCGGAGCTTCCGCCGACAGATTGGAGTGGATGCGCAGCGCTCAGTCAGACTATGAAATCGCCATGCCTTTGTATGAAATTCATAGCTTGGTGCATGCCACAGGTTATTACGAAGGGTTGTCACTCGATAACCGGCTGGATCAAATTGATCACATGCTGGAACTTTGCGAACAACTTTATCCGCGACTGCGCGTCTATCTCTTTGACGCCAAACGTCTCTATTCAGCACCCATGACAATCTTTGGCCCGATGTTATGCGCGTTTTACACTGGCGGTCATTACATGGCCTTTCGCGATCGCAACAGGATCGAGGTTTTTACCCATCATTTTGATACGTTAGTGCGTGAAGCTGATATGACTGCCAGGGACTTCCCAGCCCACCTCAGGCGGCTGCGCCAGAAGATATTTACCGAAGCAAAACCCAAATGATGCGATCCTTTCACACCTGTAGTATAATCGCCATGCGTGAACATTCGGGTATTCCGCCCAAGTAACGGAGGATGACAGAAATGGACGCACTCAAAACCGCCGAATATGCGCGAGCATTGTATTCAGCTCATGGCGACCGTGCCGAAGCTGAGGCCGCAAAGAAGATGCGCGAATGTGAGGCTGCCGGAAACCAACAAGAAGCGAAGGATTGGCAGGCAGTTCGCCAAACTATTCGCCAGATTCGTGGACCCAACCAAGGGTAACGCGCACCCACTTTGAACTGAAAGAGTGGGCGCGACCGAGGGGTCGCGCGGTTCGTGTTGCTTTGACTGTTCTACGATTTAGTTATCCCCAAAACATACAGTGTTCTGCTACACCTTATCCCCAGGTTTCTCCCCCGATTCCGATTTGCTTTACCGTCCGAATCCGACGCAGCCTTGGTGTCAGAATTTGGCAAAATGCGAATCGAACTTGATGAAATCCGCTAAAAGTATCCTTGAACCCGAACATCGCGCTCTGAAGACAGCCGTTTTCGTCTTGGATGAGTGCAATACGCTTAGCTTTGCCTCAGTCGTCGACCCAATGCGCGCTGCCAACCGGCTAGCAGACCACCCGGTATTTGACTGGGATTATGTAACACCCACGCCGGAGGTCGTAATGTTGACAAGCGCCTTGCCTGTTCAGGGGGTTCCGTTGGCGCGTTTGCGTCGATGTGACTTGTTGATAGTGATTGCTGGTTTTCAAATTGCTCGGCAGGCCAACCCAAGTCTGTTGGCCGGATTGCAACGCATTGCCGACACCGGCGCAACGATAGCCGGAATTGATGGTGGGCAATGGCTAATGGCAGAAGCCGGATTACTGGATGGCCACGCAGCGACCCCTCGGCTTGAAGATCAAGCACCTTTCGCCGCTCGATTCCCTTTGGTTGAAATCAGTACCGATCCATTCACAATCTCACCTGGCCGTTTGACCTCCAGTGGGTCGATAGCCACCATAAATTTAGTTGTAAAAATTTTGGCCGCCCGATTGGGTGCTGGTTTCGCCAGTCGAGTGTCCGCCGTGTTTCAGCAAGACATCGCGATTAACCCAAAACAAGCGGTGGCACAGGTCGGTGCAGAAAATCTGAATACGACTTTAACGGCAAGGGCGAATATTCTGATGCAATCTGCGCTGAGCGATCCTTTACCATTGGCGGAAATTGCCACGGCTTTGAGCACGAGCCCTCGCTCGTTGCAACAACAGTTCCGATTACGCTATAATACTACGCCACAAGACCATTATCTGCAGCTACGGTTAGCGGAGGCACGGCGCCTTGTAACCGACAGTCAGATGCCGTTGATGGATGTGGCGCAAGCAACTGGTTTTTCTTCGCAATCCAGCTTTGCCCGGGCGTTTCGTACCGCACATGGTGTTTCAGCAAGGGACCTGCGACAAGAAAGCAACCAACCGATGCCTCACTGAGACGCAATCAACACATCGCGCTGTTGGGCATATCAATCCCGGCCGGGTTCACCAATGTCGCCTGGTTCAATATGGCATTGGGTGCGCTTTGTGAGCCTCGGCAATTTCAGCTTGTACTTCGCCCGACAATTTAAGATCCGCGCCGTTAAGAATATGCTGTAATTGGTTTTCGGTAGTTGCTCCGAAAATCGCCGACATCATGAAGGGCCGCGCCTGACACCAGGCCAAAGACATTTGCACCGGGTCCAAACCATGGCGATCAGCGATCTCAAGGTAGGCTGAGACTGCATCAAACACTCGCTCAGACTTTCGACCACCCATTTGAGGCACTAAGGACATTCGAGAACCGTCCGGCACCGATCCATTTTGGTATTTACCGCTCAAAAAACCTGCGGCCAAAGGTGAAAAAGCCATTAATCCAACGTCTTCAAACAAACAAAGTTCCGCAAGATCGGTATCAAATAGCCGGCACAATAACGAATACTCGTTTTGAATGGATGCTACCCGGGGACCTCCTGTTTCATCCGCCAACCGCAACCATTGCGCCGTGCCCCACGCACTTTCGTTAGACAAGCCAAAGGCCCTGATGTTCCCCTTTTCCACTTGTTGTTTAAGCGCCTCCAAACATCCACGCATTTCCGAAAGCACTACATCCCGGTTGCCTCCGGAAGGATCGTAATGCCAGTTCTGGCGAAACATGTAGCTGCCCCGGTTGGGCCAATGAAACTGGTAAAGATCGATGTAGTCGGTCTGTAACCGCTTCAAAGAGCCTTCAATGGCTTCTGGAATGGTCTCGGCCGAGATCGGCGCGCCATTTCGGGCATGCATAAATCCTTCGCCTGAGTGTTTGGTGGCCAGAACCCATTCGCCCCTTCGCGAAGGATTGGCGGCATTCCAGTTACCCAAAATCTCTTCCGTGCGTCCTACGGTTTCCTTCGCGACCGGGTTGACCGGATACATCTCGGCGGCGTCGATAAAATTGATCCCAGCGGCCAAGGCCATATCCATTTGGCGGTGCGCATCCGGCTCTGAGGTCTGTGTTCCAAACGTCATTGTGCCAAGGCACAAATCCGACACCATAATACCGGTGCGACCCAGAGGTTTCATTTCCATCAGAATGTCTCCTAAAATTCACTTTTGGCTAAATAGATTAGGCTTCGGCTTTTTTTTCCCATCGACCCGAAGCCTCGGACCAATACTGCGCGGAACACCCCGCCTCGGTCAAAGCTTTCCATTGGTCACGCGCCTTTTGCACCGCAGCGTCGTCGTTTCCGTCGAACAAAACGCAAACCCGTTCAAGTTTATTGACCTCCCCTGGATCAACATCAACCCCATCCACCGTCATGACGCAGGTTGGGTCGTTTACAGCCTTCTGATCTGAAGTCAGCAAAATCGGCTGATCAGCATCGTGTGGCCCCCCTGCCCGACCGTGCGGCAGAAATGTCTCTTCGGGACCCAGCCACAGCTTTTCATCCAACCAATCCAAACGCGAAGGGTCTGTCCCTCGCACTGCGATCCGCCACCCCGCTTGCCGCGCCTTGTTCAAAAGAACCGACAGCGTTTTTTCCAGCGGGTGTCGGGTCAGGTGATAGAAATAGACGGCGCCCATCGTGTTACTCGAAGTTGTCTTGGACAAAACGGCTCAGTGCACGAACACCCCAACCAGTTGCACCTTTCGGAGCGTAAGATGTCTCGGTGCTGACTGACGCGACTCCGGCAATATCCAAGTGTATCCAAGGAGTTTCTTCTTTCACAAAGCGCTGAAGAAATTGTGCGGCAGTGATCGAGCCTGCAGAACGACCACCCACGTTTTTCATATCGGCTATGCGGGATTTCAACAAATCGTCATATGCTTTGCCCAACGGCATCCGCCACGCGCCTTCGTCCTCGTCCTTGGCTGCCTTTAGAAAGGCGTCGCAGAACACATCATTGTTTGAAAACACACCCGCGTTTTCGTGCCCCAGACCAATGATGATAGCCCCAGTAAGAGTGGCCAGATCGATCATTCCCACAGGATTAAACCGATCCTGCGCGTACCACATTACGTCGCAAAGGACCAAGCGGCCCTCTGCATCGGTGTTGATAATCTCAACTGTATCGCCTTTCATTGATTTGACCACGTCACCCGGGCGCGTTGCGTTGCCCGACGGCATGTTTTCCACCAAACCTACCAGACCCACGACGTTGGCTTTGGCCTTTCGTTTGGCAAGGGCTCGCATAGCGCCCGCAACAACGCCGGCACCCCCCATATCCATGGTCATGTCCTCCATACCACCCGCAGGCTTTAGCGAAATTCCGCCCGTATCGAACACAACACCTTTGCCCACCAAAGCGAGCGGCGCATCATCGGTGTCTCCGCCCTTCCATTGCATCACAACAACTTTTGAAGGACTGACCGAGCCCTGACCGACACTTAGCAACGTGCGCATACCAAGATCGGCCAATTTGTCTTCTTCCAAAACTTCGACCTCAAGGCCTAAGTCCTGCATTTCAGCCAAGCGATTTGCAAATTCGGAGGTGGTTAAGATATTCGCTGGCTCATTGGTCAAATCGCGAGTCATACGCACCCCGTCCGCTACCGCGTACAGAGGTTCAAACGTGGCTTCTACTTCTTCGGGTTTATTGTGGCTGATGGTTATTTCCTTAACCGGTTCGGTGACCTTGGTTTTGTGCGCATCGAAATCATAGCTTCGCAGAACAATGCCAAGTGCAAGTTGGTCAGTTTGCATCTGGTTACCTGCCATGACCAACACACTTTTTGCGCCCGCCAGTTTGGCGACTTTCGCGCCGGCTTTGCGCGCTTCGGCTTGCTCCGGACGACGCGGCAACACCAAGATATCAAGCGCTTCGGCCTGCATACCACCTGGCCATGCCAGCGTGATTACATCGCCGTTTTTCACCTTTTCAAAGCGCTCGCTTGCCACCATCCGGGCAACCGCGCCCTTGGTTAAACGGTTGGCCCGGCGTGCGGCTGGCCCCAATTTCCCCTCGGACGGAATGATCACCACAACTCGCCCGTTTGCCTCTGCCATCAAATCCAAGTCGAAGGGTTGAAAACGCACCGGTACCAGACTGCTCATATCATGCTCCTCAAGAATGTGTTGACCAAGACCTAGCTCGCGCCGCCCCGGTTGACCAGATAGCAGTTTTCCCCGCCCGGCAATTGCATTAAGGTCTCCGGAAAATAACCGGCAGGCTCGGGGGAACAAAGTTGAGACCAATCGGCAGCAATAGGCCGTCGCGCATGTCTTTATGCCGGGACGCGAGCCGGGCGTTTGCCAATGTTCAAGCTGGATCGGGGGCGCAGGCGTGATCCTCGACCGTTACTTTGCCCGCCGCTTCATGCAAAACTTTTTTGTGATTGGCGGCATTTTTCTCACGTTGATTATCCTGATTGATTTGGTGGAGCAGGTACGACGTTTCGACGATGCAAATCTGTCCTTTGGGCAATTACTCCAGCTTACATTGCTGAATACACCCGCCGCGATAAGTGAGATGCTTCCGCTTTTAGTAATTCTGACCACCATTGCGTTGTTCGTCGGTTTGGCACGCAGCTCGGAGCTTGTCGTTACGAGGGCTATTGGAAGGTCTGGTCTCCGAGTGCTCGTTGCGCCAGCAGTACTGGCACTATTGATCGGCGCGGTTGCTGTTGCCTTGCTGAACCCAATAGCATCTGCCACTTCTGAAGAGTTTCGAAGACTATCGGACGGATATCGCAACAACGGTGATTCGACCCTGTCTATCAGTCGAGAGGGGCTATGGCTGCGGCAGGGTACAAATACGGGGCAATCCGTCATTCACGCCCGGGGCACACTAAACGGCGAAAGACTTGGCCTGCGAGATGTGACAGTCATTGCATTTGGACCCAACGGAATTCCGACCGAGCAGATTACCGCAGATCAGGCAGTATTGGAAGATGGCCACTGGGCCTTGCAGCAAGCAAAGGTGTGGACAATTCAGGACGATCTGAATCCCGAAGCGGCCTCGGTCACCCATGACACACTGAACCTGCCTACCACTTTAACGCGGGACAAAATCATAGACAGGTTGGGGCGGCAAGACTCTGTTTCGATTTATGATCTGCCCCAACTGATACGCGATCTTCGCGAAGCTGGGTTTTCGACCAAACAGTACGAGGTCTGGCTACAGGCGCAGTTGGCCAGACCGTTGTTTTTGGTTTCGATGGTTCTTATCGGAGCAGCGTTTACTATGCGCCACGTGCGTTTTGGCGGCACGGGCATCGCCGTTCTTACAGCAGTACTACTGGGGTTTTCCGTCTATTTCGTGCGAAATTTTGCGCAAATTTTGGGCGAAAACGGACAATTGCCGATCATGATTTCGGCTTGGGCGCCACCCATTGCCGGAATTTTTCTTTCACTCGGGTTGCTGCTGCATGTGGAGGACGGCTGATGCGTTCATTGCTGTCGCTGCTTCTCAGCGGTGTTTTGATCCTGTCCCAGCCTACAGAGGGGTCGGCTCAATCTGACAGTGGGAACCCGGAAACCTCCGATACCGCGGCGGGCACACCCGCGCTGCTGGTGGCTGACAAAATATTCATCACGCCAGACAACAAACTGGTCGCCGAAGGCAATGTCGAAGCCTATCAAGGCGACATTAAGTTGACTGCTGAAAGTGTTGTCTACGACCGTGAGGCAGGTTCTCTTTCGCTGACTGGCCCAATTCGCCTTGATGAGGCTGGAGAGACAACCCTTCTCGCGGACTCGGCTGAGCTGGATAGCGAGATTCAAAACGGGCTGCTAACCGGCGCACGGATGGTATTTGACCAGCAGATACAGATCGCTTCTGTACAAGCCGTACGCGCTGCTGGCAGATACACTCAGTTCAGTAAAGTCGCAGCAACATCCTGCCATGTATGTGCCGACGGTCGATCACCACTTTGGCAAATCAGGGCTCGCAAAGTTACCCATGATCAGGTCGAGCGTCAGCTATATTTTGAAGGCGCTCAGCTTCGCATCATGGACTTACCGGTATTTTATTTTCCGGTCCTGCGCCTGCCCGACCCGACGCTAGAGCGTGCAACAGGTTTTCTTACCCCATCGATCCGGACTACTTCGCAATTGGGAACCGGGATTCGTGTTCCCTACTTCATCCGGCTAGGGGATCACAAAGATCTGACGCTGACCCCGTATATATCGTCTAATACGCGTACAGTGTATTTTCGATATCGACAGGCCTTTAAGCGAGGCAGAATTCGCCTGCGTGGTGCTTTCACGCGCGATGATTTACGACCGGATGAAAATCGCGGTTACTTTTTTGCAGATGGCCAGTTCAGCCTTGGAAAGGGGTACCGGCTGAAATTCGATATCCGAACCACGTCGGACGACGCATATCTTGCAGATTATACCCCATTCAACCCTGATCGACTGCGCAGCGAAATAGCCGTGGAACGGATCAGGCGCGATACGGCATTTCGAACAGGATTTATTCACTATGAATCGCTGCGTGATCGCGAACCACAGGATGAGATCCCATCCCGCGTATTCGATCTGAATTATCGAAAGCGCTACTTTCCTAAGTCGGTTGGCGGCGAGGTTCAGCTAGCCTTTATAGGTCACGCACACCAGCGCACCAGCACCGAGGACGTAATTGGCCGTGATATTGCAAGAGCAACATTTGACGCAGAATGGGTTCGCAGTTGGACTTTTGTAACGGGCCTAAGAACCGACGTTCGCTTGGGCGCAGCGATCGACACCTTCGATATCCGAAATGACAGCGCGTTTCCCAGCAACGTCACCCGCACGGCCCCTCGTGCGGCTTTGACTTTGCGGTATCCGATGGTTCGGCGCGAACAAAACGGCGCGCGGCAATTTCTGGAACCGATAGTCCAATTGGGATGGGCTAATGTGTCGGACTCAGATGTGCCAAATGACGAAAGTACATTTCAGGAATTCGATCAGGGAAACCTGTTGTCTCTTTCGCGTTTTCCGGCCGTGGATCGGCGAGAAGATTCGGCAACGGCCGTTGTGGGATTGAATTGGGCTAGGTACCGCTCGAACGGATGGGAGGCTCTGGCCACAGTCGGGCAGGTCTTCCGATCAGAAGCCGATCCAGATTTTACTCTAAGCTCTGGCTTACAGGGTACAACATCTGATCTGCTTTTGGCTGGGCAGTTGCGAAACGGCAAGGGTTTGACCGTTGCAGCCCGCGGACTACTCAACTCAGATCTAAGCTTTAGTAAGGCAGAGCTTCGAACGGCTTGGTCAAAGGGTGGCACCTCTTTGAGCGGAAGTTATGTTTGGCTGGAACCGGATCCGGTGGAAACCGGTGGCGATGAAATCTCTGAGCTTTGGCTGAACGGTGGGTACCGTATCGATCAAAACTGGCGGACCACGGCTTATGCTCGGTATGATTTCAGCGAGTCCGAACCAATCCGAGCTGGGCTTGGCGTAACGTACCGTAACGAATGCGTGCAATTTGGCGTGACCCTGACTCGACGTTTCACCTCAACATCGAGTATTGAGCCTACGACGGAATTCGGCTTTACCCTAGCCATGACCGGATACTCTGTTGAAAGCGGTGGCAAGAAGTACAAGAAGACATGCAGTTGATCTCAAGTTTCATAGAAGCGCTTCGCCTTTGGTGCCGCATTCCGGTATTGCCAATGCTTACCGCCGTGCTAGTGCCTTTTGCGGCCAACCCGGTGCAAGGCCAAAGCCTGTTCTCTCCGGCGATACGGGTTAATCAGGACATCGTGACTTGGTATGAACTGGACCAGCGGCAACAGTTTCTCGAGATTTTGGGCGTGCCAGGCAGTGGCGATGACGAAGTTCGTCAAGCACTGATCGACGACCGTCTGCGCAAACAGGCGATGCGTGAGGCAGGCATTCAAGCCGCCCCAGAAGATGTTCAAAACGGGATTGACGAATTCGCAGCACGCGGAAATCTTTCATCGGAACAGTTCTTGCGGTTACTGAGTGATGCTGGCATCGCACAGGAAACCGTACGGGACTTCATTGCCGATCAAATTTCGTGGCGGGATTTCATAAGTTCTCGATTTATTTCTCAGGCGCGTCCCAGCGACGAGGAAATCGATCGCGCAATGGGACAAGGTGGCGGCGGCGGGCTTCAGGTGCTGATGTCAGAAATAATTATCCCTGTGACGCCACAAACGCTGCCGCAAGTCGAAGCATTGGCAGAAGAAATTGCGCAGGTTTCTGGGCAAGACGCGTTTTCCGCCGCTGCAACACAATATTCTGCAGCTGCAACTCGGGAAAACGGCGGTCGTTTGGAATGGTTGGCGATCACAAGCCTGCCGCCTGCGTTACAACCTGTCATTTTGGGTCTTCAAAACGGCGAGATTACCGATCCTTTGACGTTGCCCAATGCAATCGCCTTGTTTCAGCTTCGCGGCATTCGCGAGGTGGCAACGGGCACTCCGCAGTACTCCAAGATCGATTATGCGATGTATTTCATGCCTGGTGGCCGCACAGCGGAAGGCCTGGCCCGGGCCGCAGAGCTGAAAGAAAACATCGACACCTGCGACGATCTTTATGGAATTGCAAAAGGGCAACCAGCCGGGGTGCTTGAACGAATCTCAGCCAGTCCTTCTGAAATCCCGCGAGACGTTTCCTTGGAGCTGGCAAAACTTGACGCGAACGAGGTATCTACGACGCTGACCCGCAACAACGGTCAATCGCTGGTTTTTCTGATGTTGTGCAGTCGAACCCGAGACATGGGCGAGGAAACCTCGCGTACTGACGTAGCAAACGCATTAACACAACAACGGTTGGAAGCTTTTGCCGACAGCCTTCTGCAACAGCTTCGCGCAGATGCCACAATTGTAGAACAATGATACGCCCCATTGCACTTAGCTGCGGCGAACCAGCTGGGATCGGGCCCGAGATTGTGGCAAAAGCGTGGGGCGAACTAAAAGACAGCTGCCCATTTGTCTATATTGGTGATGCAGACCATCTACCTGAAGGTGCCCCGTTTGTTCGCCTAGACAACATTGCCGATGCAAAACAAGTAAGTTCACACGCCGTGCCTGTACTGCAGATGGATTTCCCAGCACCTAACGTACTGGGGCACCCAAACCCAACAAACGCACCCCGAGTGGTGGAAGCAATACAAAGAGGCGTCGAATTGGTGCAATCCGGATCCGCTTCTGCGCTATGCACAGCGCCTATCAACAAACAAGTTCTCATTGACGGCGCGGGGTTTTCTTATCCAGGTCATACAGAATTTCTGGCGGCCCTCGGTAGTCGTGACCGCGTGGTAATGATGTTGACCAGTGACCAACTACGCGTCGTCCCAGCCACGATCCACATCCCATTGTCTCAAGTTTCCAATGCCCTCACCCCAGATGTGTTGTTTGACACAATTGAAATCACCGCCAAAGGCCTGCAGTCTCAGTTCGGCATTCCAAATCCTCGTATAGCCGTCACTGGATTGAACCCGCACGCAGGCGAAGGCGGCAAAATGGGCACTGAAGAGCTGGACTGGATTGCCCCATTATTGGCAGAGCTGGCCCCCGGCGACTACAGCGTGAGCGGTCCACATCCCGCAGACACCATGTTCCACGCCGCCGCTCGCGCGAAATATGATGCAGCGATTGCCATGTACCATGATCAAGCCTTAATCCCGATCAAAACACTGGATTTCGACCGCGGTGTTAACGTCACGCTGGGATTGCCGTTTATTCGCACTTCGCCGGATCACGGAACTGCACTCGACATTGCCGGGAAAGGTGTCGCTAACCCCACCAGTTTGATTGAAGCTCTGCGTCTTGCACAAAAGATGTCGCAAACCCAATGATTTTACGTCCGGTCAGAAAATCTTTTTACTGCGACAAAGACTTTCTGGCGCAATGGCTCAGCCCAGCGCAAAGGTAAGTCGAACATGAGCGCAATCGACACCCTACCCCCGCTGCGAGACGTCATAGCGACCTATCAGCTGTCGGCTCGAAAATCTTTAGGCCAGAATTTCCTGTTGGATCTAAATCTGACGGCCAAAATTGCCCGTCAGGCTGGGGACCTCGCTGAATGTGATGTTTTGGAAATAGGTCCCGGCCCGGGCGGACTGACCCGAGGGTTATTGGCCGAGGGTGCCCGTAAAGTAGTCGCGGTTGAAAAAGACACCCGCTGCATTCCTGCGTTGAACGAAATAGCCGAAGCATATCCGGGTCGATTAAAGGTCATCAATGGAGACGCGTTGGAAATTGATCCATTGGCGCATCTTAGGCCGCCGGTCCGGATCGCGGCCAACTTGCCATATAATGTAGGGACAGAACTTTTGGTCCGCTGGTTGACACCACCAAAATGGCCGCCATTTTGGCAGAGCTTAACGCTAATGTTCCAACGCGAAGTTGCAGATCGGATTGTAGCGCAACCCGGCAGCAAGGCGTATGGTCGACTGGCGATTCTTTCGCAGTGGCGGACAGATGCCCGCATTGCAATGTCATTGCCGCCTTCTGCGTTTACTCCACCACCGAAGGTTTCAAGCGCAGTCGTTCACCTTCAAGCGCTGCCGGAACCTCGCTTTCCTTCTGACGCGGCCACACTCTCGCGAGTCGTCGCCGCTGCATTTAATCAACGACGCAAAATGCTGCGTGCGTCCCTCAAAGGCGTGGCCCCTGATATCGAGGACCGCCTGATCGCCGCAGGGATTAAACCTACCGATCGCGCAGAACAAATCCCGCTGGAGTCTTTTTGCGCACTGGCGCGAGAAATCCGCAAATCATGAATCAAAATGACCTCGGAACGGAAACCAAGGTCATTCGAGCATATAAACTGGTCGGGCTTACTCTGCCGCTTCCGGAGTATCTCCGTTGTCAGCAGGGGTCTCCTCTGGCGTAGCCTTTGGCTTTCGAGCGCGCGGTCGCCGTACTGGTTTTTCCTTACGCTCTTTTTCCTCAGATGCCGCCGGGGTCGCATCCTGACTTTCAGGCGTTTCAACCAAACCGCTTTCAGGTACCGCTTGCTCAGCGTTGAAGTCCATGACATCTGGTTGCGGCGCTTCGGCCAGGTCAGCCTGGCGCGCAGCTTCACGTTCCTGGCGCTCCGCCCGTTCGCGGTCGCGCTCGGCCTGACGTTCACGATTCTGCCGTTCTTGCTCTTCTCGACGCGCTTCGATTTCGCGCTGCGCCTCACCTAGCAAGCGCAGGTAATGTTCGGCGTGCTGTTGAAAGTTTTCCGCAGCAACACGGTCATTCGACAGTTGGGCATCGCGCGCAAGCTGATTGTACTTGTCGATGATTTGCTGCGGGGTACCACGTACCTTACCTTCTGGCCCAGAGCTGTCGAAAACACGGTTTACGACATTGCCACCAGATGGACGATTTCGGTTGTTCTTGGCCCGCGAGCGGGATTTAGAGGATCTCATCTTACTTTACGTCAGCCTTATCAATTCGCTGTCTGCCGACCCTTAACTCACATCATTCTGAGGCATTTGCCGTGACGTGTGGTCGACTTTTTTGGGCTTGATGTCAGGGGCTCGCTGCAAAAGCGTCGGCCTCTCCGACTACACTGAGTAAGCATGTCCTGAGCTTTCAGACAAGGGGTTTATGAAAAATTTCGCAGCTTTTTTACATGAACCGGCGCTTTTCAGCCTCACTTTGGCGATTCAATGAGGTAATCTTGCCCCAACTACCCGGTCACGACCATCCAGATCGGGGATCACGCGAACATCCGCCAATCCCGCTGCGTAAAACAAGGCAGAAACCGCAGCCCCCTGTGTGGGCCCAATCTCGACAAGAATCCGTCCGCCGGGCAATAGATAATCAGGGGCCGACGCGGCGATTATGCGATAGGCGCCCAATCCGTCACCTTCGTCTGTCAAAGCCATGCGCGGCTCGTGCTCTCGGACTTCGGGGGACAGTTCCCGCATCCCATCCGACGAAATATAAGGTGGATTCGCTACAATCAGGTCGAAAACCCCATCGACATCGGCAAACCAGTCCGATTGATGAATTTCGACCCGTTCCTGAACGTTGTGCAATACTGCATTGGCACTGGCCTGCAGACAAGCCGCCTCACTCAGATCGACGCCAACACCTACCGCGCTGGCACGCTCTGCCAACAACGTGATCAGGATACAGCCCGAACCGACGCCCAAATCAAGCAGGTAGTCAAACGGTTCGCTCAACGCGGCCTCTATCAGCGTTTCGGTTTCTGGGCGCGGATCCAGAACGTCGCGGCTGACACGAAAGTCGCGGCCATAGAACTCACGCTCACCCAATAAATGTGATACCGGGACCCGAACCGCGCGCAATGAAACCAGCGTGTCGTATCGTTCAGCTATATCCGGAGCCAGCTCTTCGGGCGCGATCAGCGTAACCCGACTGGCCTCAATCCTTGCTGCGTGTGCCAGCAGAAGCCGAGCATCCCGAGCCGGATCGGGCACACCTGCAGCGCGCAGACGTGCCGTTGCCGCAACCATCGCCTGAGCTGCTGTCAGGGCGGCAATCATTGCGCCATCTCGGCCAATAACCGCGCCTGATCGTCCGCGGTCAACGCATCAATGACTTCGTCTAAATCACCTTGCAAAACCTGATCCAGTTTATACAGCGTCAAGTTAATCCGGTGGTCCGTCATACGGCCCTGGGGGAAGTTGTATGTTCTAATCCTCTCGGACCGATCCCCCGACCCGACTTGACTAGCGCGATCAGCCGAGCGTTCGCTGTCAATTCGCTGGCGTTCCAGATCGTACAGGCGGGTTTTGAGTACCTGCATCGCGATTTCGCGGTTGCGATGTTGAGATTTCTCAGAGCTGGTTACAACCAAACCGGTCGGTAAATGGGTTATCCGAACTGCCGAGTCGGTTGTGTTTACGTGCTGACCCCCGGCACCTGAGCTACGCATCGTATCAATACGAATGTCATTGGCATCGACCTGGATGTCCACATCCTCGGCCTCGGGCAAAACTGCAACCGTGGCCGCGGAAGTGTGGATGCGGCCCCCACTTTCAGTCTCCGGCACCCGTTGCACTCTGTGGACACCTGATTCGTATTTCATCCTCGCAAAGACATTGTCACCCTTGATATGGGCTACGACTTCCTTGATTCCGCCAAGATCTGACGCCTGCTCTTCGATGATCTCGAATTTCCAGCCGTGATTTTCCGCATAGCGTTGATACATTCGCAGTAAATCTGCGGCGAACAATGCTGCCTCGTCACCACCCGTACCGGGGCGGATTTCCAGCATAGCTGGTCGCGCGTCTGCAGCGTCCTTAGGCAGAAGCGCAAGTTGTAGAGCATGCTCGGCTTCTGGGATACGAGTCTGAAGGCCTGGAATTTCTTCTTCTGCCAATTCCTTCATGTCGGGATCGGACAACATCTCTTCGGCTTCGGCCAAATCTGCTACCAGTTGCCGCCACGCCATGATCTGATCAACCACAGGCTTGAGGTCTGAGTATTCTTTGGCCAACACTGCAATATCCCCTCCCGATGCGCCATCGGCCATGGCTGCTTCGAGGTATTGAAAACGTTGGGTGATCTGCTCAAGACGTTCTTCGGGGATCATCCGGGCGGTGTCTATCATTCGGGGGCTTGGGTCAAGTGCCGTCAGTGTGCTAAGGTTCGCGGTATGAAACGATTTGTCCTTTTTTTGACCCTTTTCGCGACGTCTGCGGTTGCCGATGTTATCGGTCCAGGGGGTAAAGTTCAGGACTGTTATTGCACCGACAAATCCGGCAGCCGTATCGAATTGGGTGAACTGATATGTCTGCAGGTTGATGGCCGTATGTTTACCGCTCAATGCCAGATGTCGTTGAACGTCCCAATGTGGCGCGAGGTTCAGGAAGGGTGTTTGTCTTCAGGGTTGCAGCAAAGCCAACCACCCGTCGACCCGAGCCTGGTTAACTCCAAAATCTGATCTTCCAAATCTCAACCGTGCACGGATGCGTAAGGTGTTTCCATCCTGCATAGCGGTGGTGTAGTCAGGAAATCCAATCACTCTGGTGCGAGTTATGTAGGTAACCATCCCATCGTCCACCGACCCGGCAAGCACTCGAGTACGCGGCGTTTCGCGGGCGATTGCATCCAAGCGCGCAAGCCCGTTCGGTCCGGTTTCAATCACGCGGAATACGCTTCCCCGATTGTTTCGGTCAGCCTTACCCAACGGTGCCACGTGCCAGCGGTCCGGATGCGAGGGCGCCAACCGTACGTAAGCGCCGGCCAAAACTACTAACCCCACAAATAAAAAAAGGCCCAACTTGAACATTCCTGTCGCACGCTTTGTAAAAAACTATTGGGAATTACTGTCGGAACAAGGAGTAATACCAACCCTTATCGTAACGTTACTCCCGGCAATATGCACAAGAGCTCAAAAAGCAGGTTCGCAGCAGTCAATGCGGTGTTGCCAGACGGATCATAGGGAGGCGATACTTCGACCAGATCGCACCCAACAACGTTTACTCCGCCCAATGCATGGATCAGTTGCAGCGCCTGAGGTGTCGTTAACCCTCCGATCTCTGGGGTTCCAGTTCCCGGCGCATATGCTGGGTCCAGACTGTCGATGTCGTAGGTGATATAAACCGGATGGTCTCCGATTGTCTTACGGATTTGTGATCCAATCTCCGTCAGGTTCTGCTGCCACAACTCCCACGCTGGAAAATGGCGGAATCCCCACCCCTGCGCCTCGGTAAAGTCGCTGGCCGCGTAACCGGAACCGCGAATCCCAATCTGAAAAGTCTTGTCCGGGTCGATCAGCTTTTCCTCGTAAGCGCGTCTGAAAACGGTGCCATGAGCTTCTTTTTCACCGAACATCTCATCATTTACATCCGCATGTGCGTCTACATGAACTAATGCGACAGGTCCGTGCTTGGCTGCAATTGCTCGCAAGATCGGCAAGGTAATTGAGTGATCCCCGCCCATGGCCACAGGGATTACGCCCTGTTCCAGAATCCCTTCATAGCTTTCCTTTATGATTGACAGACTGTCGGTTAGCGAAAATGTGTTGATCGCCAAATCCCCTATGTCCGCAATTTGCAGACTTTCAAACGGGGCAGCAGAAGTAGCCATGTTGTACGGCCTGATCATTGCGCTTTCACTGCGAATTTGTTTCGGCCCGAACCGAGTGCCAGACCGCCATGAAGTACCGATATCCATCGGGATACCCAGTATTGCAACATCCAGCCCGGAAAGCGAGGAAGCCTGCGGTAAACGCATGAACGTGTTCGGCCCGGAGAACCGTGCCAAATCGTTTCCACTGATCGGTTGGTTGAATTTGGTCGTTGTCATAATCTCTCCTGTCCGGGCTGACCGCTTTTCATCAGCGATACCCAACTCATGGCTAACCAATAGTTAAGGCTTGGTCGAACAAGCGCATAAATTGTCAATGTTTATGCCGCTATGTCAGCTTGTTCCAACCAAGAAGGCAAATAATCTGAGTGGCAGCATGTGCTCCTGCAACCGCGGTTGCACCAGATGTGTCAAACGGAGGCGAGACTTCAACAACGTCCCCACCCTTTATATTAATGCCAGCGACGTCACGAAGAATGATTTGGGCTTGAATGGAACTGAGCCCTCCCCAAACAGGGGTGCCGGTTCCTGGTGCAAAGGCTGGATCAAGGCAGTCAATGTCAAAGCTGAGGTAAACTGGATGGCCACCTAGAATGCCTTTGATCTTTTTTGCAACTGCGGCTGGTCCGGCCTCATAAACTTCACGCGCGTCGATGATATTCACCCCAAGCGTATCTTCATTATTGGTCCGTATGCCGACTTGAACCGACCGGGCTGGGTCCACAATCCCTGACTTAACTGCTTTGTAAAACATGGTTCCATGATCCACACGTTCCATGTTGTCATCTGCCCATGTGTCAGTATGAGCGTCGAATTGAAGCAAGGACATCGGTCCGAATTTCTCGGCATAAGCCTTCAAAATCGGGAAGCTGATGTAGTGATCACCGCCCAAGGTGACGGACGCGACATTGGCCTCCAATATGGTTCGGATATGGTTTGTCAAAGTGTCAGGAAAGTCAGGAATATTTGCATAATCGAAAGCGATGTCGCCATAGTCAACGATTGCCAAGTCGCTCAAAGCATTGAAAGGCCAGCCATAAGGCTCATCAGGCGATTGCAATGTACTGGCCTCACGGATCGCACGTGGACCTAGCCGCGTGCCTGGGCGATTGGTAACGGCCTGATCAAAAGGCACACCTGTAACTGCAATATCCACCCCGGCCAGATCTTTGGTGTAAAGGCGGCGTAGAAACGAAGTTGCCCCGCCGAACGTGTTTTCATGAGACAACCCCTTTAGCTCGGGATTGGTGAATGCCTCGTCCACGAATTTCTTAGAATCTTCTAGTGACATTTCCCTAGGGTCCTATTCATCTGTGAAATCAGCCCGAAGGCTGTACGCTTTTGCCCAGCTGCGTTGGGTTTCTGAAACCGACGGCTTCGACCTCATCGAAAAAGTTGCATCCCGGGGCGACGCAACTTAGCGAGTTATCCTGGTATGTCGATGACCTACAAACGGCCGCGTTGTTTGCAATTCGGCTCAAGACGGGCATCAAAGCTGGACTCCTGATCTTTACTGCGGAATTGATGCATCTGACACCGGAACGAAAGGGTTCGCAATGGTTGAAAATCCGCTGATCCACGACAGCGAAGCAGGTATCGAGCGTCTATTGGAAATTATGCGCCGCCTGCGTGATCCGAAAACCGGTTGTCCGTGGGACATTGAACAAGACTTTTCCACTATTGCGCCTTACACGATCGAAGAAGCATACGAGGTAGCAGACGCTATCGACCGGCAGGCTTGGGACGAACTGAAAGGTGAACTGGGTGACTTGCTATTCCAATCGGTTTTCCATGCCCAAATGGCTGAAGAAGCGGGACATTTCACCTTTCAAGACGTCGTGCGCACAATGTCGGACAAGATGGTTACGCGCCATCCGCATGTGTTCGGCCATGAGTCTCGAGAAAAATCTGCCGATCAACAGACGCGCGACTGGGAAACCATTAAAGCGGCGGAGCGTGCAGGCAAGGAACAGAAGGGCGCGTTGGACGGTGTCGCCGCCAATCTGCCTGCCCTTCTTCGAGCGCATAAGCTGCAAAAACGGGCGGCGCGTGTGGGCTTTGATTGGCCAGACACCAGCCATGTGCTGGCCAAAATCACCGAAGAGGCAGCCGAACTCGAGGAAGCCCGGAACAGCATGGATTCGGATGCTCTCGAAGACGAATTCGGCGATCTTTTGTTTGTAATTGTGAACCTTGGCCGCCATCTGGGGATCGAACCCGAAGCGGCCTTGCGCCGAACCAATGCCAAGTTCACCCGTAGGTTCGAACAGGTCGAGGCGAGACTGGCCGATCACGGAAAGATGCCTTCAGACAGCACGTTAGAAGAAATGGATGCGCTTTGGGATGAGGTGAAAACCGAAGAGCATCGCGCCAACGGCAAACTCCCGCCTGTGCAGGCGATATCCGACGCTTGAACAGACTGGACAAGAACGATGGCACTTGCGAGTGTCCGCCCTTCAAGACCCCGGAGACAAAGCATGGCACCGCGCAAAATCATCATAGATACCGACCCCGGACAAGACGACGCCGTCGCAATCCTTTTAGCGCTGGCAAGCCCGGAGGAAATCGAGGTTCTCGGCATCACCGCTGTGGCAGGTAATGTGCCACTGGAACTTACCGCTAAGAATGCGCGAATTGTTTGTGAACTTGCTGATCATACCCACATTCCTGTTTATGCAGGGTGCGATCGTCCCCTGAACCGTGAGTTGGTGACGGCTGAGCATGTTCATGGCAAAACTGGCCTTGATGGACCAGTCCTACCAGATCCGCAGATGCCGCTGGTAGATGGACATGCGGTTGATTTTATTATCGAAACACTGCGTGTGCATGAGTCGGGGACTGTTACACTTTGCCCGCTGGGTCCACTGACGAATATCGCCACGGCCTTTCAAAAGGCCCCGGATATCGTCGACCGCGTTCAGGAAATCGTACTTATGGGAGGGGCTTATTTTGAAGTTGGCAACATTACCCCTGCCGCCGAATTCAATATTTACGTTGACCCAGAAGCGGCTGAAGTTGTGTTCAATTCAGGTGCGCACATTGTAGTCATGCCGCTGGATGTCACCCACGATGCGCTGGTTACACAACAACGAAATGAGGCCTTTCGCGCCTTGAATTCAAAAGTCGGGCACGCTGTGGCTGAGATGACCGATTTTTTCGAGAGGTTCGACAAGGAAAAATACGGCTCTGAAGGGGCGCCATTACATGACCCATGTGTCACAGCCTATCTGATACGGCCCGACCTTTTTTCGGGCCGACATATCAATGTGCAGATCGAAACCCAGTCTGAATTGACGATGGGAATGACAGTGGCCGACTGGTGGCGCGTAACCAAACATCCACCGAACGCAATGTTCATGGGTGAAGTGGATGCCGAGGGTTTTTTTGCACTGCTTACAGAACGGCTGGCGCGACTATGAGCGCCGCGTTGAAGCTTGCCCGCCCAGAAGACTTAAATCGCTTGATGGACCTGGTAACAGCTTTCCACGCCGAGCACGGCATCGACCAGGACCAAGACAAACAGCAAAAGGCGATTCTGCCCTTACTGGAAGGTATTCCGCATGGATGCATCTACTTGATCGGTCCAAGCCGCGCACCTCTAGGGTACATAATCATAACTTTCGGCTGGTCAGTAGAATTTGGCGGAATGGATGCATTTGTCGACGAGATTTACATTCGGCCTGCTGTCCGCGGACGCGGTATCGCCACCGAAGTTTTGCACGACCTCCCCAAAGCACTGTCAGGAGCCGGGTTGACGGCTTTGCACCTGGAAGTGGATCGCGCCAACGAAACTGCGCAAAGCCTTTATCTACGTTCGGGTTTCAAACCTCGTGACCGTTATATGCTAATGAGCAAAAGGTTTTAGCGAGATTCACCGCGGAATATTAGACCCGGATTGTACATTTCCTGAACTGGATCATTTTGCGACACCTCCATGCCTGTTATCGGATAGGTGCCTGGACCTGCACAAGCGGTCAGAATTCCAACGGAAAGCATTGAAATTACGAGAAGGATTCTTGAAGCAGACATCGCGTTCTCCTTTCTGCAATACATTCAGAATAAACGATCCAAGCTTAGTCAAATAGGAACAAGTTCACACATAATCGCTCGATAGGAAGAATATTTTGAACAAATCCGGTAATTCGTACTCTTTGGCCTAAGTCACAAACAATTCTGCTTCATTGCCCGCTCCATTCTGCTGAATTGCTTACTGACGCGATCCGGATTTGGTAGCTGCTTTAACTTTTCGGTATTGTTGTTGCCTGTGTACCAAGCATCAAAAAGCAGTTCTTTAATGTCGTCGTCCAGAACCTGATCGGCAACCTGGTAGGTACACAGGCACTCCTCCATCGTGATCTGGCCGCTGGGATCATCCGCAACCATCCGCTCGCATACTGCTTCGGGCGGGGGGCCGGCCAAAGTTGCCTGGGGAAGAAGGTAAAGGGCCGTAAACCCCAATATTCGCTTCATCGTAGTCATCTAAATGTCCTCGAAATGAATTGTTAATCGTGTTCCAGGTAAGAATGGTTCCTATATCAAAGCGGCTAACTTCAAGTGTACCGAAATATTTCCGCAGCAGCCAATCTTCTCAGAAGTTTTCGGGATTGCAGGTCCATTTCCGCTGAGACGCGAACAATAAAAAACCGGCCCCGCACGTGCACGGGCCGGTTTCTCGATGAGAAATAAATTAGATCAGCGTTTCAGAATAGAAGCACCAGCGTATTCAGCGACTTCGCCCAATGACTCCTCGATCCGAATCAGCTGGTTGTACTTCGCCAGTCGGTCGGACCTCGCCAGAGAACCTGTTTTGATCTGACCACAATTAGTTGCAACGGCCAAATCCGCAATCGTTGCATCCTCAGTTTCGCCGGACCTATGCGACATGACGTTCGTAAAGCGCGCGCGGTGGGCCATATCGACTGCACGCAGTGTCTCGGTCAACGAACCGATCTGGTTAACCTTGACCAGCATCGAGTTTGCGCACCCACGTTCAATCCCTTCGGCCAGACGCGTCGGATTGGTGACAAACAAGTCGTCCCCCACCAGTTGTACTTGTCCTCCAATAGCGTCTGTAAGAGCTTTCCAGCCATCCCAGTCATCTTCGGACATGCCATCTTCGATCGAGATAATCGGATAGTCATTGACCAATGCAGAAAGATATTCCGCATTTTCCTCTGAAGTCAGGCTTTTGCCTTCACCGGACAGAACATATTTCCCGTTTTTGTAGTACTCGGTCGCGGCACAATCCAGCGCCAGATGGATTTCTTCACCCGGCTTAAATCCTGCCTTTTCAATGGACTTAAGGATGAAATCCAAAGCCTCGCGGGTAGAGGCGATATTTGGGGCGAAACCACCCTCATCCCCGACACCAGTTGCCAGTCCTGCCGCTGACAACTCTTTTTTTAGGGTGTGAAAGACTTCGGACCCCATGCGCACGGCCTCGCGGATATTCGCGGCCGAAACCGGCATAATCATAAATTCCTGAATGTCGATTGGGTTGTCCGCGTGTTCACCGCCATTGATGATGTTCATCATGGGTACGGGCAAAATACGCGCCGAAGTGCCTCCGACGTAACGGTACAGCGGCTGAGTCGTAAAGTCCGCAGCAGCCTTGGCAGTCGCAAGCGATACGCCCAAAATTGCATTGGCGCCCAGACGGCCTTTGTTCCCTGTTCCGTCCAGCTCGATCATTGCGGTATCGATTGCCACTTGTTCGGTGGCGTCGACACCAACCAGTTCCTCGGCAATCTCGCCATTTACGGCAGCCACCGCCTCTAGCACGCCCTTGCCCAGATAGCGCGACTTGTCGCCATCGCGTTTTTCGACCGCCTCATAAGCTCCAGTAGATGCACCCGATGGTACGGCGGCGCGGCCCATGGTGCCGTCTTCCAAGATCACGTCGACCTCGACGGTTGGGTTTCCCCGGCTGTCCAGAATTTCGCGTGCGTGGATGTCGATAATTGTGCTCATGATCCCGATCCCTAAAGATGCCTTCGGTTGCATGCCTCATAGCACCACCGGGCGAAAAGTAAACCAGCTTTGTTATCGCTAACATCAACACATTCCGACCGTTTGCGGTAGCAACATGCCGATTGCTCTTTCCCGCAACGAGCCGTCAGCCCGAAACCAAGAACGCTTGCGCCAGCTTGCGCTCGCGAAAATACGTGTACATCCCAGACCCAATAATCAACACCGCACCGGTCAAAGTCAGAAAATCCGGACGCTCACCAAACATGAGCATTCCTGCAGCGATCGAAAAAACCAATCTGGTGTTGCGGAAGGGTGTCAAGGCCGAGGCCTCTCCTGTCCGCATGGCAACCACGATTCCGCAATATCCCAATACTCCGAACCCGATTGCGCCAATGTAGAACCCGATCTGGTCAGATTGGATCGGAGTGAATGGTTGAGCAGAGAATGTCGCCAAAATCACACCAATTACACCGACTGCAACATAGGCTTGCAAAGCAACAACAGACGTAGCCACGCGACTATCCAGTTTACGTGTGATGAGGTCGCGTGCGGCAATGGCGACCACGCTCGCAACAACGAAAAGAGCCTCGGGCTGAAAGCCCGCCAGTCCGGGTCGGATGATTATCATGACACCAATAAACCCGACACCAATCGCGCACCAACGACGCCATCCAACCTGTTCGCCCAAAAAAAGAGCCGCACCCATAGTTACCGCTAAAGGCGTCGCCTGAAACACCGCCGCTACGGTTGACAGTTCGACCACCGCCAACGCGGTCACGAAAGCAATAGCACCGAGGCCTTCGGAAGCCGCCCGGGCCAAAGGCAAAACTTGCCACGCCATAGGGTCGAAGATTCGCTTGCGTGTCGCAATGGACAATGCCGTCAATAAAAGCCCACAGACCACGCCCAAAACAACCATGATCTGCCCTGTTGAAACGCTATCCAGCAAACGCTTGATAAACATGTCTTCAAGCGAAAAGGCCGCCATAGAAGCGACGATCAGCAATATGCCTTTTACATTGTCCATCAAAGTGCCCAAGTTGTTATGCCTAGAATCCGACATCTCAGGGGCACAAGAACCTTATATGGCAAAATGCGACAAGCGGTATTGCAGCGAGCTCAATGAATTAAAATGATGCTACCCATCGCTTTTCTCAATGAATCAATCCTTGTCCAGCGGTACACCGTAAAGTTCCAACCGATGGCCCTTTAACTTATACCCCAGCTTGGCTGCGATTTTTTCCTGCAAGGCTTCTATTTCAGGATCCACGAACTCGATCACTTCGCCGGACTGCACGTCAATCAAATGGTCATGGTGATCGCGTTCCGCATCTTCGTACCGGGCGCGACCGTCGCCGAATTCCAAGCGCTCGAGAATCCCTGCCTCTTCAAACAGTTTAACCGTGCGATAAACAGTCGCGATGGATATTCCTGAATCCTCAGCAGAAGCACGGGCGTAAAGTTCCTCGACATCCGGGTGATCCTCGCTCTGCTGTAGCACATGCGCAATGGTTCGGCGTTGACCTGTCATACGAAGGCCTTTGGCTTCGCAACGGGCGATGATCGTGTCGGACATTCGGATCCTCGGGATTATTCGGGATTCTGTCTTAATATGTATGTTCTGGTTTCACCACAGTCGATTTCGATCGCGTCCACCAGAAGTTCATGGGCCTCTTTTTAGATCCGCCCATACTGGCAGATGATCCGAAGCGATATGCGCGGGTCGGGCATCATGCACGCCATGTCCGCTGGCCTCTAGGCCCTGCCCCAAGGCTATGCGGTCCAAAGCGCCAAGCGGCTGAGCCGCAGGAAAGCTGGGTACGGGTGGCAGAAACTGCATATCTGGGGCCAAATGATCAAGAACGGGTTGACGCGACCACTCATTAAAATCCCCGGCCCAAACGGTCGGCATCTGATCCAAATCGGCATCAAAGCGTCGGATATGGGTGATTTGCTGTCGGCGCGACGCGTGAAGCAGGCCCAAGTGCATTCCCATTACCCGCAGCGGTCCTATCTGGGTTTCAAACTCTACCCTCACGGCGCCGCGAGGTTCGAAGCCCGGCAGTTCATGATGGCCGGTTTCCCTCACCTCAATGCCCTGCCCTCTCCAAATGACCGCATTGCCATGCCAACCCAGGCTGCCTGCCCCGCCCAGGTCAACGATCTGCCAACCCGCCTCGTCCAGCATGAAATGCGGAAGGGCAGCCGGACGCGGGGGTAATCGTTTATCAGCCTCTTGCAGAACGACAATATCCGCCTGCAATCCATCCAGCACTTGCATGATACGCTGCGGCTGTCGGCGAAAATCAAGGCCAACGCATTTTTGGATATTGTAGCTGGCCAGTCGCAAAGTCGGCGCAGACGTCATTTGGGCACAAGTTCCGTTCTGAATAGTTTCCACAAAATGTCGCAGATTTTACCCCCGCAGTGAATACCAACCGAAGCCCTGACTAAGTTCCGCAAAACGTCGCCTGAACAATTTCATTTTCGGTAGGAGGGCGTTTTAGATCAGCTGCCTCAGGGTTATCGCTGTATGGATGAGCCAGAACTGAATTTAACCGGTGGAACAGAGTGTAGTCGCCTTGCACTGCTGCTTCGATCATTTCTTCTACACGGTGATTGCGCGGTATGAACGCTGGATTTACCTTCAACATCACGCTTGATGGGCCTTCTTCGTGACGAATTCGTTGCCTCCAGCTTTCAGACCAGTCATCGAAAACATTAGGGTCAGTGAACTGATCGCGCGCTTGCTCGGTGCCAAGCGCCCGGAATGTATTGGTGAAGTCGGCTTGATTGTTTGCCATCCTGGTCAAGAGGCCGGAAATAAGTTCCAAATCCCCGTCTTTTTGGTTCGTCAGACCAATCTTTGCACGAAAGCGATCAAGCCACTTTTGCTGGAGTAAATCTGGCATAGCGTGAACAATACCTGTCGCCTCCTCAACAGCGGCCTCTTTGTCTGGCATTTGCTGGATCAAAGCAGTCGCCAGTTGAGCTATGTTCCAAACGGCGATGTCCGGCTGGTTCGCGTAGGCATAACGCCCCATTTGGTCAATCGAGCTGAAAACGGTGTTTGGATGGTAACTGTCCATGAACGCGCAAGGGCCATAATCGATTGTCTCACCAGCTATCGAGCAGTTGTCGGTGTTCATTACCCCGTGAATAAAGCCAACGCCCATCCAGAGTGTAATCAAGTTTACCTGCGCATCCCGGACGGACCGCAGCAACCCCATTGGTCCGTCGGCATCAGGATAGTGGCGCGATACGGCATATTCCGTCAGTTTTTGCAGACTGTCCAATTGCCCGCGGGCCGCAAAAACCTGAAACGTACCAACCCGAAGATGGCTTTGGGCCACGCGGGTCAGAACAGCTCCGGGTAGCGGGCGTTCGCGCAGCACAAATTCGCCTGTTTCCACCGCAGCCAATGCGCGCGTCGTCGGAATACCCAATCCGTGCATTGCTTCGGACACAACATATTCACGCAAAACCGGTCCCAGCCACGCTCGACCATCACCTTGTCGGGAAAACGGAGTGGGTCCTGATCCCTTCAGTTGGATGTCCCGTCGAACCCCGTCTGATCCAACTGTTTCACCCAGCAACACGGCGCGACCATCGCCTAATTGTGGGTTGTAGTGCCCAAACTGATGTCCTGAGTACAACTGGGCCAAAGGTTCGGCACCATCAGGAATTTTGTTTCCACCAAAAGCCTCGGCCATTTCCTGAACGTCCCCGGGCGATACCCCCATGATGCGCGCCAAATCGGCGTTAAAGGCAATAAGGCGGGGTGCCTGGACAGGCACAGGTGCTTGGCGCGCGTAAAATGCGTTCGGCAAACGTGCATAACTGTTGTCAAATGGGATCGTTAGGGTCATGCAGTAAACATATGGTCCGGGGCTACAAATGCCATACCTGATAATGCAGCCTCGTGTATAAACGCGACCATGCTAAAGAGCCCGAAATGACAGCACAAGAAATCATCGAACGTCTGAACCTGCAACGTCATCCCGAAGGTGGCTGGTTTTCCGAAACATGGAGAGCTGATAATCCCGGTCGCGCAACTGGCACATGTATTTATTTTCTGCTGCAGGCGGGCGAGCGAAGCCACTGGCACAAGGTCGACGCCACCGAAATCTGGTTGTTTCACGTAGGGGCGCCGTTGATTTTGTCAATTAGCGAAACGGGTCAAGGCCCCGCACATGACCACGTTTTAACGCCAGACCTTGACCAAGGGTTCCCCCAATTGATTGTCCCAAAAAGTCATTGGCAAGCCGCACGCAGCACCGGGAAATATACGCTTGTCAGTTGTGCGGTTTCGCCTGGATTCGAATTCGGCGGCTTCGAACTGGCCAAACCAGATTTTGACATTCCGCGTGCTTAAATCCATGGATCATCGCGCCCTGATAGCCGCAATTCCTGCCGAAGCGAAAGATCAACTGCAGCTACGTTCAAACGTTGTTGGATTAAAGCACCTTGCTGCCTACCTTGCGCTACTGAGCTTAACCAGTACCGGCATTTTTCTAGAAATACCATTTTGGCCTCTGCTTATGTTGCCTCAAGGAATACTCTTGGTGTTTCTGTTCACGCTCAGCCATGAGTGTACCCATAAAACCCCATTCAAATCGGAATGGTTCAACGAAGTTGTGGGGCATTTTGTTTCTTTCCCAATCTGCCTGCCTTTTACATGGTTTCGGTATTTCCACCTTGCGCACCATAAGTGGACGAACCATCCGCAAAAGGATCCGGAACTGGGCGGCAAGCCCAGACCTGACAATTGGCGCAATATGTTCGTCTACCTCAGCGGGTGGCACTACTGGTCTGGTATGATGATTACGCTCGCCAAGAACGCGTTGGGCCAGATAGAAACTGAATACCTGCCAAAGCGTCGCTATCGCGAAATCAGGATCGAGGCCCGAATAATCTTGGTCTTATACGTGTTTGCGGGCTTTAGCTTGTTTTTCTCACCGGCGCTCTTTTATTTGTGGCTCGCGCCTGTACTTCTCGGCCAGCCGTTTCTACGCATTTATCTTTTAGCAGAGCATGGCCTATGCCCGCCAGTTGCCAACATGCTAGAAAATTCCCGAACCACATTCACCAATCAGGTGATCCGTTTTCTTGCCTGGAACATGCCCTATCATGCGGAACACCACGCGTTTCCAAACGTTCCATTCCATCAGTTGCCTGAGCTTCACAAATGGACGCATCAGCATTTGAAGTCCACGTCTAATGGGTATTCGGAATTTACCGCTGATTATATGCACGCTCTGGAGCGCTGACGGTCCCACCCCCAACCAGAGCTTTAACTCCTGTAGTGCCCGGGCATGAGGTTGGCATACCACGGGCGACGCGCACTGCCAGATAGGCAAAGGCCTGAGCCTCAAGCATATCTCCATCCAGGCCCACTGCTTCGACCGGCAACACCGGACAATCCAGCGACACGCGTAACATTTCCATTAGAACCGGGTTGTGCCGCCCTCCGCCTGTCACCAGCACGCGTTTGGGTGCCTTTGGGCAATGCTCCATCCCCTGAACAACGGCCGCTGCGCACATTGCTGTGAGTGTAGCCACTGCATCGGAATTGCTAAGCTCTTTGACCAATTCAATCATTTCTGAAAAATCGTTCCGATCCAGAGACTTAGGAGGTATCCGAGAAAAATAGGGCTCAGCTAGAAATAATTCCAAAGCGCCGGTTTCTACATCGCCGCCACGAGCCGTCTCGCCGTTTCTGTCCATGGGCAATCCAAGGCGCTTCTGCATCAGGTCGTCCACAGGCGCATTTGCTGGCCCTGTGTCAAATGCCAACAAAGCGCCGGGTTCTTCTGGGTTATCGAATGACGGGTTTACAAATGTGAGATTTGCGACTCCACCAAGGTTCAGGAAACACAATGGCTCCTCGGCACCAATCCATTTCGCGCAAGCAAAATGGAAAAACGGTGCAAGAGGTGCTCCCTCGCCACCCAGAGCAACGTCGTCGCTGCGAAAGTCCCAAACAACTGGCAGACCCAAAGCCTGGGCAAGCCCCAACCCGTCGCCAACCTGCAATGTTCCACGACCGCGCGGTTCGTGTGCAAGCGTCTGACCGTGAAACCCAATCAACTCGACATCCTCGAATTCCGAAAGCACCTCGGCATGGGCCTGTGTAACCATTAGCGCTGCAGCATCAACTTCAGGTCCATGCCAACGTTCCAAAGCGGCCCTAAGAGTTGCTCGCTCGGAGTCCGAATAAGCCCGATAGCCGGTTTGGCCAAAGCCAAAAATCGACTCACCATCCGTCACGACAACCGCAGCGTCCACTCCGTCAAGCGAGGTACCGGACATAGCCCCCAATGCTCGCACCGGGCCCGAACCTTTGGTGTTCCATCTGATGTGTTTTTTTTGCATGTCTGGTGACAATATCCTTTGTCGGCCGTCAACGCACACAACCTTACGACGCGGCGCTTACAAACTGCACGTTGGCAGGATCACGATGCAAGGCGATTAAACTCAAATATCACACATATTTTCTCGATCGCGGCTTGGGTTCAACAGATTTGTTTCGCAGTTTACCAATCGGTGGTTTGTAAAAAACAATCGAACATCGGCAAGACCAACTCGAATTTGCGAATTGGGACCTTTTGCTTGGTGATTTCGCCGCACATACAGTGCCCAGAAACACCAATCCCGAGGCACAATTTGACCTAACACCCCAAGTGGGGGGCTCCATCGCCACGATGATGTGGTTGGGCCGTCTCTTCGATTCGCTCAAGGCTGTTAAAGTGTGCCTCGGACCTCTTAGCCCATTGCAAAAAGAGCGAAAACACGATGAATGTCGCAAGCAATCTGAAACTTGGTAAATTAACCGAACAACGTTTTGAAACCTAGCCCTACCAAAAAAGGGGAGCTGTCTTTCACCAGGCGCCTAACAATTCAGGTTAGGCGCAGCAGCATCAAAGTCATTTATGCAAAACTATGGAACCCTAAAACCAAATGTGTCTTGCGGCGCGTTTACTTGATGGCGTGGTATCGAACAGCCACTACCCGCTTTTATTCACAAACGCCGAGAGTTTTTTTAGTTGAGGAACTAGCGAGCGGATACCGTCGACGCAAAAAAGCCTGACAACTGCGTATCAGGCCAAGGTTACGCAAAGATTGACGGCATCACTTCCGCAACCAACTTTGTTGCCCTCATTGAAAAACGCGGAAACCGCGCTTTTGAGTTTGAGAGATTTTTGGATAGAAGTGTTGCGCGCTCTTGTGTAACGAAAAACGGAAACTACGTACCGTTTCACGTGATGTGTAACGCTTGAAAGGTAAAGGGTAATGAGTAAAACCTGCCCTAAATGCGAAAACGCCATTACCAACGCCCGCGCCATCTATTGCAGCAGCAAATGTCGTGTGCAGGCATTGCGCGATAAACGCCGCGCCGAAGGATTGACGGCCCGTGGGAAACCTCGCTTGGTAGGTTTTGTCCATAACTATGGCGATGAAGCGGCAGAATTAAAGACTCTCGAAGGAAAGTTACAATTCGCTTCAGATTTTATCGAAGACGCAAGCGACAAGGCAAAGTGGGACAAAATGGACGATGATGAAGTGGGTAAGGCTTTCGCTGCCGCAACCTACGCCATCGATCTTTTAGTTAAACTGCAACACGAATGCAGAAAGCGGCGAGAGGAACTAGAAATTAACGAGGAAGACCCCTACTCGCTGGACCCAGTATATCGGTTAGACTCAGCAGATGGCGAACACGACCGTTTCTCAATTCATCCAACCAACTGGGACAATGACACCGATACCATGCTGGAACGGATAGTGGCAGGCGCTGTGTTCGGTCTGTTCCGTGACAACGATGACCCGCGTATAGATGAAGAAGACGAAGGTCCCAACTATTACGATTTGGGATACTGGAAAGACGGTGTTCTCTACCACGGCATTGAGAACGAGGTTGCACTTCCCGATCCGTCTTTGGATGACCTGTTCGACCATTTGTACAATTGGGGGCGGCACCCGAAACTCAAAGCCGACGATTACAAACTCTGGGTGCAGACATGAGAAACGTTGCCCGCATGCACACCCGCCGGCCCGTCGAGACCGAAACGCAGCCCTCTGACTGGTGTCGCTTGGGTAGGAATGTAGATTCTAGTTGGGTTCGCAAAGGTTGCGTTGCATCACCATCAGGCAGCTTTGTCCGCGCAGCAGTCGTTCTCGCCGAATGCATCGAGCGTCCGTATTGAGGCCTTTTTCGCAAATGCCGCGATGAACCCATTGTCCGCTTATCGCAGAATATGCCGAGACCAATCTTTGACCTCTGCCTCAACTGTTTACCTGTTTAAGAACTCCGCCACGGCATCTGTCGAAAGCTTCACTGCCTCGGGCTTGTAGTAGAAGTCCACATGGGAGAATTCATCAAACGCCAGTTCCTCGTGCTCATTCGTTAGCTTTTCTACAAACTGAGTTGAGCAGGACGCTGTGGAGGCATTTGTGCCGTAGATGGTAAGTGAGGGCTGCGCAATCTTGTCTGCATAGGCTTCACCGATGGAAATCAGCGACTGCATGGGCTGATCGCCGATGTGCATGTTCGTGAAGTTTGCAACCGCAACTGGACCTTTTGCACCATCACGGCCGTAGTAGTCATAGGTCTCGCCAGCCATCGCAGGGTAGGCGGCCGCGTCAACGAACTCTTCGCGGGACATTTCGTCGTTCAGTCCGAACGGCGCAACGTAATCCGGCTCACCAGTTTCATACATCTTCTGCGTTGACGCATTCGCGGAAGCGATCAATTGGTTCGCTGCATCACGGTCGGCCCACTGGAAGGCGTCCGCCGCCATCATACCGGACACCATAGCTATCTTCTTAATTCGGTGATCAGTCACAGCAGCCGATGCGATGATTGAACCGCCTTGGCAGACGCCCAGACCGTAAACTTCTTCAACGAACGGCAGTGTGCCGAGGTAAGACACGGCGTCCCAAGTGTTTTCGATCAGCCGGAACATGTAACGGGATTGCTTGTGCTCCCCGGGCAGCGCAGGGGACGAGCCCATGCCGAGGTAGTCGAAACCGAGGTAGATGAAGCCCCGTGCGGCCATTTCCGGTCCGTAGGTTGCCGGGATTTGGTCCTTAACCTGCGGGAACGGACTGGCCCCCACGATGGCCTTGTAGGTCTTGGCCTCATCAAAGCCTTCGGGCAGGTACAGATCGCCCGCCAGATCCACGCCAAAGGATTTGAAGGTGACTTTGTTTTTGCCCGCGGTGAGGTTTTGGGTCGTCATGGTCTTGGTCCTTTCGGGGTCAGGCAGCTTTGCGCCTTGCTAAAGTAAATTGTTGTGTTTACTTATGGTTGGAAGATGGCATTTGTAAACAAATCTTTTTACTTTTTGGGGTAGAAATCTTGAAACGCACTGAAAAAAAACGAAAAGATATCATTGATGCGGCCATTGATGAGTTCAAAGAGCAGGGGTTTCTGGGGGCGAAGACGACCTCAATTGCCAAAAGAGCCAACGTATCGAGTCGCACTCTCTACAATCACTTCGAGAGCAAAGAAGCACTGTTTGAGGCGATCTCACAGATCATGGTGGAACAGAACCGGAGCATGGAGCCCGTGCCCTATGACCCGGACCGCGACTTCGTCGAGCAATTGAAGGAGGCCTTGTGGCGCTACATTGGGGTAATCACTGAAGAGACGGCCATCGGACTAAATCGGATGGTCATCTCAGAATTGATCCGTGACCTTGATCGATCTCGGCAATTCTTCAAAGAAACCGCCACACATGATTACCCAATTACGAGGCTGATAAGCGAAGCAATGGATTCTGGTGTGATCCGTAAGGCCGATCCGGCCTTTGCAACCAACCAACTTCTTGCGCTTGTGAAAAATTTCTTCTTCTGGCCTGAGTTCTTCCTCGGCGAGAACCCGACGCCGAAGGACGTACTGGACGATTGTGTCACGATGTTTCTGAAGCACTACAAGGCAGACGTTTGATCGATCATCACCAAGGGCAGGAAAGTCCGCAAAGATGACATAGAGCGAATTCACTGAACGTTGGCATTGGGCTCAAATTGTCGAATGCTGCAAGTCGCGCAAATGGCGGCTATTCAATCTTGGCGGTAAGCCGTTTGGCTAAGATGCCGATTAGGAACACGGACATGACGAGAAACACAGCGCCAAACATCCAAGCCGTGGGTGTGGAGTAGACCTCAGCAATAGCGCCGGCCAAAATCAGGCCCAAAGCTGCTCCAAGTTGTTGTATCAGCGATCTAAGAGACAGCATTGTAGATCTCTGGCTGTTTTCTACGCATCTATGAAGAATACTGCTGGCTGGCGTTTCAGAAACACCAAGGACTACGGAATAGATGATAAAAACCGTCACAAAGCCGACGATACTGTCCTGTAAAGCCAATGCGATCTGAACGCCCGCCATGCAAGCAAAAGCCGCCGCAAGTGCAATTGCGTGCCGCCGTCTGAAAATCCGACTGATGTAAGGGGACAGCGACGCGCCGAAAGCTATTGAGAAGAAATAGGCAGCGGTCAGGATACCAATGATAGTGTTTGCATAGCCTTCCTCCAACATTGGCTTGGCATGGGTCGGCCAGATCACCTCGACTGGATTGGTCGCCATTAGGAAAAACGCCAGCGCTGCCAAAAGTACCGACAACGCCGGATGTCTCAATGCGAGAAGAGTTGCATCTTTGATCACCAGGGGCACAGTGGCAAACCCCTGTTTCAGAGCATGAGGATTCAACGGGCGCGGTTTTTCCACAATAAAAAACAGGGTATAGACGAACACCCCAAGCATCACTGCTAGGCTCGCCGCGTAAGACACATCATAGATGCTGACACCCAGTCTCTTTGCCACCGAGCCAAAGAGATCGGGCAAAAGGCCTCCTAAAACAGACCCCACCGCCAAGCCCATGGCATTGGCCCATTGCGCCTTTGCAAGAGCAGGTTGAACATCCACATTCGGCGCAGCGGCTTTGAAGGTTTCGACGAACCAAGCGTCGAGCGTGCCCGACCGCAATGCGCGTCCAAAACCGATGAAGACAAACGAGAGCGCTAGAACATAGAAATCGCTTGTCGAGAGAAAGAGAGCGAGTGAAACCACGCTGGCGACGACCGCGGCCAGAAAGACTGGCTTTCGTCCAATGTTGTCGGCCAATCCGCCGAACGGGAGTTCCATCGCCATGGTTGTCAGTGAGTAAACCCCAAAAAGAAGCGAAATCTGGAAGAGATTCATGCCTCGATCGGTCAACGCCAGTGCAACAACGGCGACCGTCAAACCCATCGCAAAACGATCGAGAAACTGGTGGACCTGAAACACCCGGATGTGCCGTCTAGCTGGAAAGGTCAGCGCAGCGAAGGAGAATTTTAATTCCGTTGCCATGCTCGCACCTTCAGCCTTGCAGGCGATCTGCGCAATACCTCCGCAGAGGCGATGTCCATCCCGCGTGCGTAAAAACGTCGTTCGAACAAGCGCTGCTAAAGCTCACTTTATCCGCGCAGCGGACGAGGACGCTTCCCAACGTTGGGTCCACTAAGATATGGAGATGAACCACGTCGGCAGTCTGGATGATACCCGCGCCAACTTATTGATAAAATTTATATTTCGCACAGAACTTTTGGCTGATCATTGATAACGTCAGCTTTGCCCGCACAGTAGTCGTTCGTTCGGATCAAACGCCCGTAGGCGCTGCGAACGTCTGCATCAACCCAATGATAACATACTGCGACATCAAGAGGATTAGTAACCTTGAACCCAAGGCCCCGGAGATTGCAAATATTCTCCACTAAAATCGCGCTGCAAGTACGTCAATCGGTGAAGTCCACTTTTTGTCCGACCACCTTACGTATTTCAGTAAGTTATCTACTATACCAATGGCTTCAACCACTGTGTTGAGATCATCTGTAACTTCGAGGATCTAATTGTCGACACGAATGTATCTGTTTCCTTTGCCAGAAGCAGGAAGGTTTCACTTGTCCAAATCACCAATATCTGTCCAGTCTAGGTCTGCAGGTAACTTTGCGCCTCGTGTGTATCGCTTGATTTGCCCAGGTGGGACAGTTTTCGGGCCTTTTCACCCTACATGCTGCTGTGTCCGCGATCCGTTGAAACCGATAATTTCAGCTTTTGGGCTCAAGGCGGTTGCTCACTCAATCTCGGTGAACGCCCACTTTGCGGCAGGAACCTCCATCCGAAACGCTAGTCTAGTTAATAAAGACATGACCAGAACCCAAATCCCCGTTGGGTTTAGTGACCTTTGGATATTCTGCATAGCCACTGCACCCAAATTTCCTTTCAAGCTCTGGTAAATCACCTAGGCGAGGATCGGGAAGGGTGTTAGGGGGTGATGACTGCCACTATTTCTTTGAGAATATGTTTAGGTATTTCCTTGCCCCAGATCTGACACTGGACAACATGTCTCGAGTAGTGACTGGACATTCGTGAAGACATAAGGAATTAGGAAACAATGTCCAACGAAACTTTGCCCTATTCGTGTGGACAGGCGGGTCTGGTTTGATTTCCACTGACCTATAACTTCCACCTGCCCTTGCCGAAAGGGCCAAAACAAAAGGCCTGTTGAGCGTCATGAACTACCACCCCAAATCGGATTTCATCGCCACGATGATCGAGCGCGGCTTTCTTGCCGACTGCACCGATTATCAAGGCCTGGATGAAGCACTGATAAGCGGGGTACAGACTGCCTATATCGGCTATGATGCCACTGCGCAGTCGCTTCACGTGGGCCACCTGATGAACATCATGGTTCTGCGCTGGTTACAAAAAACTGGACACAAACCAATTACGTTGATGGGCGGGGGCACAACAAAGGTGGGTGATCCCTCATTCCGTTCAGACGAACGCCCCCTTTTAGGTCCTGATCAGATCGACGCCAATATCGAGGGCATGAAGCAAGTATTCTCAAAGTACCTGTCCTATGACGACAGCGAAACTGGAGCCTTGATGCTCAACAATGCCGAGTGGTTGGACGATCTGAATTACCTTGATTTCCTGCGCGACATTGGACGGCATTTTTCGGTCAACCGGATGCTTTCGTTTGAATCGGTGAAATCTAGGTTGGACCGCGAACAGTCGCTCTCGTTTCTCGAATTCAACTACATGATTTTGCAGGCGTATGACTTCCTTGAGCTAAATCGCCGCTACGGCTGTGTGCTGCAAATGGGCGGGTCGGACCAATGGGGAAACATCGTAAACGGCATAGACCTGACACGCCGTGTGTTGGATCATGAAATCTATGGACTGACCACTCCACTGCTTACAACTAGTGACGGCCGCAAGATGGGTAAGTCACAGGGGGGTGCTGTTTGGCTAAACGGAGACATGTTATCGGCCTACGAGTTCTGGCAGTTCTGGCGAAATACAACAGATGCTGATGTTGGTCGGTTCCTGAAAATCTTCACCGAGTTGCCAGTTGACGAGTGTGATCGTCTAGCGGCACTGGCGGGATCAGAAATAAACGAGGCAAAGATCCGTTTGGCGAATGAAGTTACTAGCCTACTGCACGGGACCAACGCCGCAATCAATGCTGAAGCCACCGCCCGCGAAGTATTTGAGCGAGGTGGTGTTGGAGACGACTTGCCAACTTTGACGTTATCCGGAGAAGAGTTACCGATTTCGGTCGTTCAATTGATAGTCAAATCGGGGCTCGCCAAATCTGGGAAAGAAGCCAAGCGCCTGATTGCCGAAAACGGAGCGAAACTTGACGATGCTCCATTAACTGACGCCGGCTTGATGATCGATCAAGGAATTCTGTCCTCACCCGTTAAGTTAAGCGCCGGTAAAAAACGGCATGCGCTGGTTCAGCTGGGATAGCTTCTTGCCGGAGCGTTAAAACAGCAAGTGACCACTTAATGAGGTGGTCACTTTTGTTTTCTTGCGAGTCGCGTGCTTTCTTAGGGTCGCAAATCTTATTTTTTGCCTTTGCCGCCCTTGTCACCATTTCCACCTTTTCCGGCGCCCTTCCCGGGGCTATCTTTCCCCTTTCCAGGTCCGTCTTTCCCCTGGCCGGGGCCATCTTTTCCCTTGCTAGGTCCGTCGTTTCCAATGCTGGGGCCGTCGTTTCCATTGTCGGTGCCATCTCCAGTTTCACCGGTTCCATCGTCGTCGTTACCCGGTTCGTTGCTTCCCCCAACGTCATTTTCTCCGTCGTTTTCGGAATTCCCGCCGCTATTAGCGCCGCCGTCGCTTGGACCAGCACCATTGCCCTCACCGAAGCTTTCTCCACCAGAGTTGCCAACGTATTGCCCATCACCGGTTTCTCCATTAGCGCTCAGCTCGACATCATCTCTGTCAGAGTCCCGGTTTTCACCGCCGGTTCCAGCGGCTTGAGCATTTGTTAGATTGGCTGTTGGAAGATCAGTCAACAATTCGGTAAGCCCCGGGCATTGCGCTGACGTTGCTTGCAAAGTGTCACTGAAGTCCGCCCTGTTTTGCAACCGCTTAATAAAGCTGGGCGTTACGTGCGTGCAGTCACACAAAGCGGCGTAATTCCCACTGCTTGCGATGTTACGAGCGGTTCGCCAATCGCAAACGTCTTGTGCAGCTTCTGCGCTGCCGAGCATCATTGCGCCAAGTGCTGGCGCGGCGATAGCTGCGCCCAGAACCTTTCGGTAACTCTCTGACATTTCCATACCTCTTGGCTGAAAAATCCCGACTGGGACAGGCTGTTCTGTGCCGAGGTGGTGACCGAGCGTGAAGCAAACATGAAAGATCGCTGAAGATTCCTTCAAGATAAGCTTGCTTCAATTTTGTGGACACGCCCCAAAAGATGCATTTAATGAACATCTGTTCATATCCAACAAGGAGAGAAACATGGAACTTTCCGATACAGCTGTGATCATCACCGGCGGCGCGTCTGGCCTGGGTGAAGCAACAGCTCGTTACTTCTCGGAACACGGCGCGAAAGTAACAATTCTGGATCGGGATGCTGAACGCGGCAGTAGTGTCGCGTCCGAGATCGGTGGCTATTTTGCCGAAACCGACGTCACTGATGAGACTTCGGTTGCCGCAGCTGTTTCGTTGGCTGCGGAGAGCATGGGCAAGATTACCGCTGCAGTAAACTGCGCCGGGATCGCATATGGGATCAAAACAGTGGGCAAAGATGGGCCACACCCTTTGGACGCATTTCAGCGAACGATTGACATCAATCTCGCGGGCACTTTCAACGTCTCGCGACTTGCTGCGGCCGAAATGGTCAAGAACAGCCCTGACCCGGACGGCGCTCGTGGTGTGATTATCAATACTGCTTCCATCGCCGCTTTTGACGGCCAAAAGGGGCAAGCTGCCTATGCAGCGTCCAAAGGTGGCGTAGTCGGCATGACGCTTCCGATGGCACGCGATCTGGCGTCCAGCGGGATACGGGTTATGACCATTGCACCGGGTATTTTCATGACACCCATGTTGGCCGGATTACCAGAAGATATTCAGGCCCAGCTTGCTGCTGACGTCCCAAATCCGGCTCGGTTGGGGGACCCGCGTGAATACGGGCGTTTAGCCGCTTTCATTGTTGAAATGGGTTATCTGAATGGAGAGGTAATCCGCATAGACGGCGCACTGCGAATGCGTTGATAATGTTCAACAACTGGCTACGCGCGAAAGTGCAGAGTGCTGGGCGCTTGAAATATTTATAGGTACGACCGAAAAGCACGCGCTGCGGCCTTTTTAGGCCTGCCAAACAGTTGGTCGCGACAGAAAAAGGAACGTCTCAGTGATCGCCTGACATTAAGATCGAAAGCTCACGCACCCTCGGCCTTTTCTTCGAGCGTCAACCATTCCTCTTCGGCCGCAAGCAGTCTTTCTTGCCTCGCAACCAGTGCGTCAGTTGCCTTCTCGAACTTCACAGGTTCACGATTGAACAGGTCTGGATCCGACATCAACTCCTCCAACTTGGCAATTTCTGCCTCCAGCCGAGAAATTTCGGAAGGTAGTTTCTCAAGCCGGTGCCTTTCTGAGAACGACAAGCCTGCTTTGGGTTTAGATTCTTGTTGAACCTTTGGCTTCGAAGACTTTGCCTTAACTGTGGTTTTCTGAAAAATGTCACCCCGCTGCGCGACATAGTCTGACCACCCGCCGGCATAAACCGTAGCGCGGCCATCACCTTCCATCGCAATAGTAGTAGTCGCAACGCGATCCAAAAAATCCCGGTCGTGACTGACCAAAAGGACGGTGCCGTCAAAGTCATCCAACAGCTCTTGCAACAAATCCAACGTCTCGACATCCAGATCGTTGGTTGGCTCGTCGAGCACCAACAGATTGGATGACTTTGCCATCAACTTTGCAAGCAGCAACCGGGCTTTTTCACCTCCGGACAAAGACTTGACCGCAGCCCTTGCCTGTTGATCGTCAAACAGAAATTCCTTGAGATAACCGACGACGTGTTTTGGTTGCCCTCGAACCATGACTTGATCAGCCTTGCCTGAGACCCGCATTTCCGGATCACCAGTCAGGGAATCCCAAAGCGACATTTCAGGATCCAGCTGGGCCCTTGCCTGATCGAAAACCGCGATCTCCAGATTGGTGCCCAGAAGGACTGATCCAGAATCAGGCTCCTCTTGCCCAAGCAACATTTTCAGTAACGTTGTTTTCCCCACTCCGTTAGGGCCGACAAATGCCACGCGGTCACCGCGTTGAACCAACAGATCAAAGTTTCGGACGAGCTTTTTGTCGCCGAAACTCTTCGCCAACCCTTTAGCCTCTATCACTTTGCGACCGGATTTGGGCCCCGCCTCCAGAGACATAGCGGCCGCCCCTTGACGCTTGATCTGTGCGGCTTTTTCGGCGCGCAAAGCCTGCAATGCGCGTACACGACCCTGATTTCGCTTGCGACGGGCACTAATGCCTTCGACCGCCCAGCGGGCTTCTGATTTGATCAGGCGGTTCAACTTGTGCCGCTGCTGATCTTCTTCTTGCCAAGTTTTGTCCCGCCAGGCCTCAAATGCCTCAAAACCCTGTTCCTTTCGACGCACGACACTGCGGTCAATCCACAAGGTTGCACGGGTAAGTGCTCGCAAGAATGCGCGGTCGTGGGAAATCAGTACATAGGCCGCGCGTGATGCGCCCAATTCGCGTTCCAACCAAGCAATCGCTTCAATATCCAGATGGTTAGTTGGTTCGTCCAGAAGCATCAAATCGGGTGCTTCGGCCATAAGCTTTGCCAGTGCTGCCCGTCGCCGTTCGCCACCCGAAGCCGTTTCAACCGCGCGAGAAGGTTCGAATTTCAAGCCTTCGCCAGCCCGTTCGACCTTGTAAAGTTCCCCCGGCTCCAAACCGCTGGAAGCATAATCGCCCAACGTCGCGAACCCCTGCATCTCCGGATCCTGTTCCATGTAGCCAGCGGATTTTCCTGGAGGGATCACTATTTGCCCATGATCAGGTTCGACCAACCCAGCCATCACTTTCATCAAAGTTGACTTGCCTGATCCGTTACGGCCCACCAACGCAACGCGGTCACCGGGCTGAACAACCAGATCCAGACCGGAAAATAACGGCTCGCCCCCAAAGGTCAGCGAAATGCCGGACATCTGCAACAAAGGAATTCTCGCCATGCCTGCCAGCTAATACGGCAAAGCGAAAGCGTCAACGTCCCGAGCGGCTCGTTTTCCCGAATTCTGGGTTCAACCTGATACGGCCCTAAGCAAGCGCTTGCGAGTCGGGGGAATGGCCCCAATTTCGAGACCAGTGAATACATGCAACGTGTTCATATGCCGATCCACTACGGCATGATCGCTCACCCAACCTCCCATCATCAGATAGGTGCGCAATAAGGGGGGCATTCGAAGCATAGCTTTTTTCGCGTCCGGGAGCCGACGCAAACGTGCGGCAAAACGAAACACATCAGGCGCCTTAACCCGCGGCAACCAGCGCTTGGGCGCAAGGTGCTTTTGTTTGAGCATTGCGAACGCATCCAGATACTCATCAGTTTCGATGCCTTCAAACGACGAACATCCGAACAGCAATTGAACATCGTTCTGATCAACAAAGGTAGTCATCGCACCCCACGCGACTCGTATAATATCTGGGTCGGTCCATTCAGGGTGAATGCAAAAGCGCCCCATCTCGACCATTCGGCCTCTAAAATTTTGAAGCGCTGTTAAATCGTAGTATTGCGCAGAATAGCTATTCGTGATTTCCGTGCCTTCGTGCATTGTCAGCATGCGAAAGCAACAAACCAAACACCCGCCATATCGCGTATCCTCGACCAAGATGTGATCGCACATTTCGTCAAAAACGTCGCTGTCGGTTTGTTTGGTCGCAAAGGCCAGCGTCCTCAACTCCTGAGCTGCCGCAATATCCTGCGGCGACTGCGCTTGCCTTGCAAGATACCGACCTTTGTTCAAGACATCTGCTGTGGCCATGGTCGCATTCCCCACGGTTGCTGACCTGTTTGTCCTTGTCGCGTCCCTAACATAGAAAATGTGACGACCCTGTGAAATCACAAGCCAGTGGGCAAAATTAGTTGTTAGCCCCGGGAATATTCGCTGGGTTGAAGTTGCCGATATTGCCCAGCAGCTGCCGAAGGAAACCTTTGTTTTGGACACTGGAATCGGTCACCCGACGATCGAGCACAACGACCACCCCGTCCTCAAGACCGAAACGTTCGACGTTGCGGACTATCCCACGCTGGTCAAAGCTAATCGCTACCAGTTCGCGCGACACCACCTCGGGGCGCTTTGGACCATAGTGGCGAATGCGTGACGACACATAATAATAATCTGAATCCCGCACTACACCGGACGAACTGGGTGCACCGATCGTCTCAACAACTGTGTCTCGTGTATCGACGCCTACCTTGATTTCTGCCAAATCTTCGGGTGGCGGGACATAACCGTGCTTCTTTACAATCGGGGTGCAGGCAACCGTCAACAGTACGCTGCCAACGGCCAGCGCCCTGATCACCGGTTTCGCTTTGTTAGTCACCTTCAACATTCACACCCTCTTGCCTTGGCTTCGCACGGCTTCTATCCGATTACAGAAACCATTGCCGTGGTTCAACACAGGAAAGGGTCACAAATGACCGAAACCAACCCATTGCGTGTCGCCGATCTGCCGCAGAACGCCCCCACGCCATTTGAATTGCGCCCGGGAACCACCGAATTGGAAAGGCTGAAACGGGATCTGGACCTTTTGGGTTTACGAAAGCTTTCCTTTGTCGGCAACGTACGGACGCAGGGTAAACGGGATTGGGTTTTGAATGCGAAACTAGGTGCAACAGTGACCCAACCTTGTGTTGTCACCCTTGAACCGGTGACGACTCGTATCGAAACCCCGGTTCACCGGGTATTTCTTGCTGAATGGGACGAGCCGGACGAACCTGAATTCGAAATGCCCGAAGATGACGACACCGAGGCACTTGGTCCCTACATTGACCTTGCAACAGTTATGGCCGAGGCCTTGTCTCTGGCGCTGCCCCAATATCCAAGGAAAGAAGATGCCGCCCTTGGCCAAAGCTCCTTTACAGAACCTGGGAAGCAGGTCATGTCGGACGAGGAAGTCAAACCCTTTGCTGGGTTGGCCAGTCTGCGCGATGCTTTAAAAAAAGACGAGTGACAGAGCCTTGATTTCCTGTCATAGCAGTCGCTCAGAAAAATCGCTTGAACATGCCGAGAATCGCAGTATTTTCGCGCGCTCATCGGAATTTAGGTTGGACATCGCGGCGCTCGTCGCCTAAACGCGCGTCAAACCAAGAGAAAAACGAAGAACGAAACCCGGCCAGCAGCGAATCTGCAGGCCCCAGTCAGACAAAGGTTGAGACCATGGCCGTCCAACAGAACAAAGTTTCCAAGTCGCGTCGCAACAACCGCCGCGCACACGACGCTCTGGTTGCTGCTAACCCGAACGAATGCCCGAACTGCGGCGAGCTGAAACGCCCGCACCATGTCTGCGCTTCCTGCGGCCACTATGACGATCGTGAAGTCGTTGCGCAGGCTGATGAAATTGACTTGGATGAAGACGCGGCCTAAGCCCGACAGAGCATCGGCCAAGGTATGACGGACCAGCCCACGCAAACCGAAAGGACAGTCATCTCGGTTGACGCTATGGGCGGAGATTCCGGTCCGGCGGTCGTTGTTGCAGGCATAGCCAAGTCTGCAAGCATAAACCCCAAGATCGGGTTCGTACTTCACGGTCACGAAAGCGTTTTGCGCAAACTGGTTTCAAAACGGCGTGTTCTTGATGGGCGCGTCGTTTTTCGTGATTGCCCAGATGTTGTCACGATGGAAGACAAGCCCAGCCAGGTCGTCCGCAGCGGTAAGGAAACATCCATGTGGTCCGCGCTGGAGTCTGTACGGCAAGGCGAAGCGCATGGTGCCGTATCTTGCGGAAATACTGGCGCATTGATGGCGTTATCGATGATGCGCCTTCGCAAACTACCGGGTGTCAACCGCCCCGCCATCGCCATACTGTGGCCTTCGCGCAACCCGCAGGGGTTCAATGTGATGCTCGATGTTGGGGCAGATGTCCGAGCTGATGCCAAGGACCTGTTGCAATACGCGTTGATGGGCGCCTCTTATTCAAGAAACGGCATGTCATTGGCTCGTCCACGGATCGGATTGTTGAACGTCGGCACTGAAGAGCACAAAGGTCGGGCAGAGCTGAAAGAAGCGCACGCCATGATTTCGGATTTTGCAGAGCAGGCAAATTTCGATTTTGTCGGCTTTGTCGAGGGCAGTGATATTCCGGGTGACAAGGCCGATGTCATTGTAACTGATGGGTTTACTGGCAACGTTGCGATTAAAACTGGCGAAGGCACGGCTAGCCTGATCGGCGATTTGCTGCGCGAGGCATTTAAGTACTCCCCGCTATCGCGACTGGCTTCGATCCTTGCGATCACTTCACTGAACCGCCTGAAGAAACGGATTGATCCGCGTCGTGTAAACGGAGGCGTGTTTCTGGGTTTGAACGGTACCGTGATCAAGTCGCACGGTGGCGCCGACGCAACCGGAGTTTCCGCCGCGATCAAGCTGGCCTTTACATTGGCCGAATCCGGCTTCTCTGAAAAATTGGCGGCACGGGTTGCATCCACAGCCGCGCTTGCACAAGATGCCGCGCAATCTGCATCGCAGTTCGAAGAATAACAAAAAGGCAGTACCCGAGCATGGCAGGCCGTTCAGTTGTTGTAGGTGTTGGGCATTACCTGCCCAAACGTGTTGTCCCGAATGCTGAATTTGAAAAAACCTTGGACACGACGGATGAATGGATAAGAACCCGTTCTGGGATCGAACGCCGACACTTTGCAGCAGATGACGAAACCACTTCGGACCTAGCGACATTCGCGGCCCAGAACGCCCTGAAGGATGCGGGGCTTGTGGCAGACGACATCGATGCAATTGTTTTGGCGACTTCCACTGCCGATCTAACCTTTCCGTCTGCCGCAACGATGGTACAAGCTCGTTTGGGCATGACCAGGGGCTTTGCGTTCGACGTGCAAGCGGTATGTGCTGGATTTGTTTTTGCTCTTAGTAATGCCAACGCACTGATTCTGTCGGGTCAGGCGGAACGCGTTCTAGTAATCGGCGCGGAAACATTTTCCCGAATTATGGACTGGACTGATCGATCCACATGCGTCCTGTTCGGCGACGGCGCAGGCGCTTTGGTTCTCGAACGGCAGGAGGGGGAAGGAACTTCGCAGGATCGCGGCATACTTGCGATCGATCTGAATTCAGACGGTCGCTACAAAGACCTGCTTTACGTGGATGGTGGAGTTTCGACGCAATCTACCGGACATCTTCGCATGCAAGGCAATCAGGTTTTCCGACATGCCGTTGAAAAGCTTTCGAAAACTGCGGAAACCGCGCTGGATCGCGCGGGATTGAATAATGACGATGTCGACTGGATAGTGCCCCATCAGGCCAATATTAGAATCATTCAGGGTACCGCTAAAAAGATGGGCGTACCCATGGATCGGGTTGTGGTAACGGTTCAGGACCACGGAAACACTTCGGCGGCTTCAATTCCGCTGGCGTTGTCGGTTGGCAAAGAACGGGGCCAGATAAAACCGGGCGACTTGATCGTGACTGAGGCGATTGGCGGCGGTCTGGCGTGGGGTGCAATCGCACTGCGTTGGTAACCGGCACAAACCAGCTTACACAGCCACCTGCAATTCATTGATATTGACAGCGAATTTTGCATCGCCGTATGATTTGCTATCAACAGGGGAATTGGCATGGGTGACAAAACACTAACCCGAATGGATCTAAGCGAGGCCGTCTTTCGTGAGGTTGGCCTTTCACGCAATGAAAGTGCTCAACTCGTCGAAAGCGTATTGAACCACATGTCCGACGCATTAGTGCGTGGAGAGCAGGTAAAGATTTCGTCTTTTGGTACTTTCAGCGTTCGGGATAAAACTGCTCGCATCGGTCGCAATCCTAAGACCGGCGAAGAGGTTCCTATCCAACCACGCCGTGTCCTTACGTTCCGCCCGTCGCACCTGATGAAGGATCGCGTCGCCGCTGGGAACCGCAAGTAAGCCCGAGGTTCCAAAGAGATGAGCAAGTCACCCGACGCATTTCGCACCATAAGTGAGGTTGCGGACTGGCTCGGCGTACAGGCGCATGTTCTAAGATTTTGGGAAAGCCGCTTTTCACAGGTCAAACCTGTCAAACGAGCTGGTGGTCGTCGATACTATCGACCCAATGACATGCGGTTATTAGGCGGAATAAAGAAGTTGTTGCATGATGATGGTATTACCATCAAAGGCGTACAGCGTATTCTGCGTGAAGAGGGTGTCGCCCACGTCGCTGCACTTTCACCCGACATCGACGAAGCCGCAGTTGAAAAGGTTACGGCAGATACGACTGTGGTACCCTTTGCCACCAAACCATCACCCTCTGCAGAGCAAATCCGACTGGACCTGCAGGATACAGAAAGCCAGCGGCCATCCCGAAAGGCGAATGTAGCTGTATCGCAGGAAACGACCTCCCCTGGCGCTGATGCAACCACATCGCCTATGGAAGACGCTGACGGCGCCCCGCCGGTAGTAAGTGGAGTTGCAGCACTTGCTTGGAATCGATCAGAGTTTGACGATGATCTTTTGAATCGGATCGCCCCCATTGCACGGGATCTCCGCGCTTGGCTGGATCGGGTCGATGGCCGGGCAGCGGGATAACAATAACGGCGATGTTTTCCTCTTGCCCCTGCCGGGAAAGTCTTTATGTACACCCCATCGTCGGGCTATGGCGCAGCCTGGTAGCGCGTCCGTCTGGGGGACGGAAGGTCGCAGGTTCAAGTCCTGCTAGCCCGACCAAATCACACCGGCGTATACGGCACACAGGCCAGGTCCCACTCTGGTGTAAGGAGGGATCAGAATGACAGGCGTGTGCGCGAACCAGCAGATTCAAGCGATGATAGACTGCGGTGAAATTACCGCTAACCCCGCAGTCATGTCCGAACAAATCCAACCAGCCAGCCTGGATTTACGACTTGGAACAATAGCTTATCGGGTCCGAGCCTCTTTCCTCTCTGGCGAAGGCCGCACGGTCGAAGACAGCCTTCGCGAATTTGAGATGCATCGAATCGATATCGCGGACGGCGCGGTACTGGAAAAAGGATGCGTCTACCTTGTTCCATTGATTGAGTCGCTCGCGCTACCGCCAGGCGTCAACGCTGTCGCCAACGCAAAAAGCTCTACCGGTCGCCTCGATTTGCTGACCCGTACTATTACCGATGGCGGAACTGAATTCGACCGCGTTCCGGCGGGATACGCCGGACCGCTTTATGCCGAAATTTGCCCAAGATCATTTTCGGTTCTTGTTCGTCCAGGAATGCGGCTTAACCAAATTCGTTTCCGGCAAGGACAGGCGGTACTAAGCGACGATGAGCTAACCACTTTGCATGCTGAGTCCCCATTGGTTGACGGCCCTGCAGTTATTCAAGACGGGCTGGGGTTTTCTGTCGACCTGCAATTGCCAGATACCGACTTGGTTGGCTATCGCGCTAAGCCGCACACTGGGGTAATCGACCTCGACCGCATCGGCGGATATGATCCGCAGGACTATTGGGAAGAAGTACGCACAAATGATGGCCGCATCATCCTAGACCCCGGTGCTTTCTACATACTCGTCAGCCGTGAGGCCGTGCATATCCCGCCAATGTACGCCGCAGAAATGGCCCCCTACCTGGCGATGGTGGGTGAGTTCCGCGTGCATTATGCTGGATTCTTTGACCCGGGCTTCGGTCACGCGGCTGCTGGCGGAGCCGGATCACGTGGAGTTCTTGAGGTGCGCTGCCATGAAGCTCCGTTTGTTTTGGAACATGGTCAGGTCGTGGGCCGATTGGTTTACGAGAGAATGGCCGAACTACCTACTCAGCTGTACGGAGCGGGGATCGCGTCGAATTATCAGGGACAGGGCCTAAAGCTATCCAAGCACTTTAGGTCCGTCGATTAACCCTTAGAATTTCATGAAACGCCGCGCATTGCGGGACAAACGTTGTGTTTGCCGCATGACCTGTTTCTGGCGTTTTAAATTGTGCGGTCCATTGCGAGATGCATTCGACGCTTGATCTTGATTAGAATGCGCGCGGGCATCTGTTGCCCTACTTGCCCATTCAAACCCCTTATCGACCCCGCTTTTGACAATGCGTCGCATAACTTGGCGCACAATCATATCGATAATTCTATTGGCATTCATTATTCTTCCCGTTTCTTACCTCAAGAAAGACGATTTTGCGGCTCAAAAGGTGCGAGTTGATCAATCTTCCTCAAACAATTCCGATTGATCGTCATCTTCACTTTCCTCTGGCGTACCCAACGGCGCAGCACCTGGCGGTGGTCGGTTTTCAAGCAGCCCGGCTGCGCGCAGCTCCTTAAGCCCCGGTAAGTCACGAGCGTTTTCCAGTCCGAAATGGTCAAGAAACTGTGGCGTCACCACAAAAGTGACCGGACGACCCGGAGTCATTCGACGACGACCCAACCTGATCCACTCCATCTCCAGCAATTGATCAATTGTACCGCGCGAAACTGAAACACCGCGAATCTCTTCGATCTCGGCGCGGGTACACGGTTGATGGTAGGCTACAATAGCCAGTGTCTCGATTGCTGCGCGGCTAAGTTTGCGGGTTTCCACGGTTTCCTTTTGCATTAGGAAACCCAAGTCTGGTGCAGTACGAATAGCCCAAGCTTCGCTAACCTTGACCACACGCACGCCACGTCCTTCGTAACGTTTCTGAAGCATTTCTATCGCTTGCGCCGCGTCGCTGCCGTGGGGCATACGTGCTTCTAAATCAGCAATTGTCACTGGTTCAGAGCTGGCAAACAGAACAGCTTCGACCATGCGCTCTTGTTCAGCAAGCGGAGGCGCTTCGAAAAGAGTGCCAGTGCCTTCGTCCTGCGGGGCTTCAGTCACGGGTTTCAGTCCTCTTGCGCAATTGGATCGGAGCAAAGGTGTCGCTTTGCTTCATTTCCATATGTCCTTCCTTCACCAATTCCAGCGAGGCCGCAAATGTAGCAGCAGTTGCCGACCTTCGGCGTACGGGATCGGTGTCCCATCCTTCTGGCAAATAGGTCTCCATATCAGTCCACGTCCCGGCAAAACCTATCAATGGCCGCATTCGCTCTAACGCCTGCTCCATGGTGAAGACAGCGTCGCGATCCATAACGAAAGGACGAAATTCATCCCGAGTGCGAATGCGGGCATACCCCTGCATCAGATCCAGCAGCGTCGCAGAATACGTCACAGTTCGAATACGCGTGACGTCCTCACCCTGCCCGCGCTTAAAAAAATCGCGTCCCAGTTGGTCGCGCGCCATTAGCCGTGCGGCAGCGTCCCGCATCGCCTGAAGACGCTCCAACTGAAAGGCCAGATGTGCGGCAAGCTCCTCACCCGTAGGTCCGTCTTCGTCGGGATCGGGAGGCAAAAGCAGCCTGGATTTGAGGAATGCGAGCCAGGCCGCCATCACAAGATAGTCGGCGGCCAATTCGATCCGTAGTGCGCGAGCGCGTTCAACAAAGGCAAGGTATTGCTGGGCCAACGCCAGAACCGAGATTTTCCGCAAGTCGACCTTTTGTGTACGGGACAACATCAAAAGCACGTCCAACGGGCCTTCAAACCCGTCAACATCCACAATCAGCGCTTCGGCCGCAAGACGATCGGCGACCGAAATCGGGTCTTCGCTGATAAGGTTATCTGACATATACCTGCCCGCCCATTAGGCGAGATAGTTCCGCTTCGGCGGCCTGGATGTCAAGCGCCTGCGGCAGTGATCGCATTGCAAGCGCCCGTTCTGCACGCGCCTGCGCCTCACCGGTCATTTCCCCCGCAGCCTCCAGTACTGCTTCTCGATCAGCCAGCGAAGCGTTACAATGCAGAACCACGTCGCATCCCGCGCTTATTGCCTGAGCAGCGATTTCTGCGGGCGTACCGCGCAACGCTTTCATTGAAATGTCGTCGGTCATAATCAGCCCATCAAACCCGATTTCTTCGCGGACAACTGCCATCATCCGAGCAGAAAGCGTGGCTGGCTGAGAGTCTATTTGGTCGTAGACCAAGTGAGCAGTCATGCCCAAAGGTAAATCTTTGAGCGCTCGGAACGGCGCAAAATCATCCGTTTGCAGTTCTTCCAGAGGCAAGTCGACATGCGGTAGATCATGATGGCTATCCAAAGTCGCGCGCCCATGGCCTGGCATATGTTTCAACACCGGTAAAACACCTGCATCCAAATGGGCTTGCGCCACCGCGCGACCAATTTGAGCAACTCGCTTCGGATCCTCAGCATAACAACGATTACGCAAAAATGCATGAGTCTCCGCCCGCGCGACATCCACCATGGGCGCGCAGTTGCTGTCGATTCCAAGCGACAAAAGCTCTTGCGAGATCAAGCGGTATCGCAGATACATCGCCCGTTCTGCAATGTCGCCGGCAATTTTAGCGTGCTCCAAAGGCGGCATCCATTCACGACCCAAGGGCGCGCGCAAGCGTTGTACACGACCGCCTTCTTGATCAATCGTTATGAGACAATCTCGTCCCACAGCTTCTCGAAAATCGCCGCACAAAGAGCGAACTTGATCTGCAGTTTCGATGTTGCGAGCAAATAGGATGAACCCAAAAGGGTTCATCCGACGAAACAATCTTTTTTCTTCAGGCGTTAGCCGCGTGCCTTCAGCATCCGTGATAGCAGCGCCAAATTTCACCGCACGGCAACCGGAATGCAATCCGCCCCTTGCGCCACTAGCGCTGCGCAAAACTGGCGTGATTCACTCAGATCATCGAAACCAAGAACCCGCAGGCGATAAAACGTCCGCCCTCCACTTGAAGTTTTCTGAATAACTCTTTGCTTCCCCTTAATATACTCGCCAAATTTTGCAGCGGCCTGATTCCATTCCTCCCGAGCCACATTATCGCTTTCATATGCACCAAGCTGAGCGAGACGCGTGCCCTTGGCAAGAGATTCGGGATCAACATCCAACCCTGCTGCTGCCTTTACAGCGGCATTAATCGAGGTTTCGGTGCCACTGCTAGGTGATATCCCGCCTTGCGTCGTACTACGAGCTGGTCGAGAGTGAGGTCGCAATGATCTACGCACTCCAGGCAAGGCTGCAATCGCCGGGTCAGGCAGCTGAGCAGCCAGATCTGCAGGATCGATGGCCGGTTCCTCTTCGGGCGTCGCTAAAGACGCAACTTGAACGCCCTGCTCTGCTGACGGCTCGGAATTCGCTACCTTCCCCGCCAGTTCTGCAACTAGCGCGTCAACAGCGTTCTGCCTCAGCTTGGCGGCCTCTTCTTTGGAAATCTCCTGTTCGACAACATGAACAGCTTTCGTCGGCTTTAAATCGCCCATCGGAGCATCCTCGTCCGACAGTGATACAGGGCGTGGGGCAAGGATCAATCGATCTGCAGGAGCCGCAGCCGAACCCACGGCCGCCACCGTGTTAACCGCTAGCCCTTGATGATCAGCTGGTGACCCACCGGGATTTTCGGGTTGAATACGCATCGGTCCTTCGATCGCGCGCACTACGGGCACTCCGCTGACGTCCCGCATAATTAATTGGTATCCCCAAACCGAGACCCCGGCGACCAAAGCCAGAGACGCCATTGCACCCAGAAAGTTGGCCATTCGAGCCAAACTGCCTGTCCCGCGCGGCGTTTCCTCATAGCCATCAAAGTCGTCGGGATAGTTCGGAGCATCCCGCGAATACAACTGATTCGGGTAATTCATTTGCTCAGGACGCAATTGCCCCGAGGAATCGTAACTCGCCATGTCCGCCTCACTGCCCGTTTCGCGCCCAAAATTTGGCGCGCGGGTCATTTCTTGCCTACCTCAGACCGACGGTTCGGGCGATGTTTGTCACCGCATCTCCTGCGCCGGAGTAACGCCAAGAATACCCAAGCCCGCTGAAATCACAACAGAAACTGCCCGGGTCAATGCGATTTTTGACTGACTTGTGGCCACATCGCCATCTTGAATAAAGCGCAGCTGAGTTTCGTCATTGCCCCTGTTCCAAAGCGCGTGGAAATCTCCTGCGAGTTCATAGAGATAGAAGGCAATCCTGTGTGGTTCATTAGTTCGCGCCGCGATTTCAACTAAACGTGGCCATTCGGCCAGTTTTTTGGCTACAGTCAGCTCTGCAACGTGGTCAATTTTGCTCAAATCCGCAGCAGACAGCGTGGCGTCGTCCGCGGCAATGCCGGCTTCCGCCGCCCTACGCAGCACACTCATCACACGGGCGTGGGCGTATTGAACGTAGAACACAGGGTTTTCGCGGCTCTGCTCCAGCACCTTGTCGAAATCAAAGTCCAATGGTGCGTCGTTCTTACGGGTCAACATGACAAAGCGTGTCACGTCCGGGCCGACCTGATCCACCACGTCCCTGAGGGTGACAAAGGTTCCTGCCCGTTTAGACATCTTGAACGGCTCGCCGTTTTTCCACAGTTTCACCAACTGAGTAAGCTTGATATCCAGCGGAACTTTCCCATCGGAAAGAGCTGAAACAGCTGCCTTCATCCGCTTGACGTAGCCACCATGGTCAGCACCAAACACATCGATCAGCGCATCAAAGCCGCGTGACACCTTGTCATAGTGATAGGCGATATCAGGCGCGAAATAGGTCCAGCTGCCGTCCGATTTCTTCACCGGGCGATCGACATCGTCTCCATGTTCCGTAGATTTGAATAGAGTTTGCTCGCGCGGCTCCCAGTCTTCCGGCTTTTTGCCCTTGGGCGGCTCTAATACACCCTCGTAAATCAGCCCCTTTTCAGTCAGCGATTGCAGCGCCGCCTCGATACGGCCGGTGCCATAGAGCGACTTTTCTGAGAAAAACACGTCCATCTCGACACCCAGCGCCTTCAGGTCTTCGCGGATCAAATCCATCATCGCATCGGTGGCGAAGGCGCGCAGATGCTCCAGCCATTCGCTTTCGGGCTTGTCGATCAGGCTATCACCGTATTTCTCTTTCAACGCCTTGCCGATTGGGATCAAATAATCTCCGGGGTATAGCCCTTCGGCGATCTCTGGGCTTAACCCATTTGCTTCGCGATAACGTTCATATGCGGACCGCGCCAGCACATCCACCTGAGCACCGCCATCGTTGATGTAGTATTCGCGGGTCACATCATGGCCTGAGAAGGCCAAAAGACTTGCTAACGCGTCACCGAAAACCGCACCTCTCGTATGACCGACATGCAGTGGGCCAGTTGGGTTGGCCGAAACATATTCGACGTTTACCTTTTGCCCGTGCCCCATGACGGAGCGACCGTAATCCGCACCTTTTTCAAGAACTGCTGCCAGCACGGCTTGCCAAACTGAAACAGTCAGCCGCAGGTTCAAAAAACCCGGTCCAGCCACCTCTGCGCTGCTGATACGATCATCATCTGCCAGTTTTCCTGCCAACGCCTCCGCAATGTCCCGTGGCTTCATCCGGGCCGATTTGGCCAACACCATGGCAGCGTTGGTCGCCATGTCACCATGGGCGGCATCGCGCGGAGGCTCGACCGTCACGTTATCAAAGCTCAACCCTTCGGGCAGAGCTCCCTCGGACTGCATCTGCGCCAGCGCGTCCAACACCAAGCCGCGGATCTCGGAAAACAGGTTCATTTCGGGTGTCCTTTTACTTGCCCGGCGGTTTAACACGCATCACGGCAAGGTCAATGCGCGCCTAAACTTCGCGTAACTTCGGCCAGTATGGAAGTCGAATGATCAAGTTCCGGTTAGTCTTGCATGATCCTGCAGGGCAAATCGATCCGTCATACCAGCAATGTAATCCGAAACGATCCGCGCAAGGGCGGTTTCATCACCAGCGGCTTCGATATCTCCGTGCCAGCGCGACGGCATTTGTTTGGGATCGTTTAGGTAAATTGGAAACAGGTCTTGGACGACCTTGCTGACCTCAGCTCGCACACCCATGACACTGGGTGCCCTGTACATGCGGGTAAACAGAAACGCGCGGATTTCCTTGAGCTTGGCCCACAAGTTGCTCGAAAACTGAATCACTGGATATCCCAGATTTCGGATATCCTCGACAGACTGCGCGCCGGAACACGCGATCAACTCGCGCGATGTCTCGATCACGTCGGAAACCATCACACCAAAAACGCGCCTAAGCGCTTCGTGCCTGCGGCGATAATCGTCCAGTCCGGGATACTTTCGATCGACGTTAGCATAGCAAGCGTCTACGATCGGCAATTGTTGAATTTCTTTGTCAGTGAACAACCCTGCCCGTAACCCGTCCAGCAAATCGTGGTTGTTGTACGCAATATCGTCGGACAACGCCGCAACTTGGGCTTCAGCGCTTGCGTGTGTGTGCAACTCCAGATCGAAGTCAGAATTGCATTCAGCCAGCGCCCAAGGCAATTGACCCAATACAGGGCCATTGTGTTTTGCGATACCTTCCAGGCATTCCCATGTCAGGTTACACCCATCGAAATCCGCATAGTGACGCTCAAGCTTTGTAACGATTCTAATGGCTTGAGCGTTGTGATCAAACCCACCGTAGGGCTCCATTAGTACGTGCAGCGCATCCTCTCCCGTGTGCCCAAACGGTGTGTGGCCAAGGTCATGCGCCAAAGCCACTGCTTCGGTCAACTCAACGTTCAGACCCAAAGCTCCGGCAATAGTACGAGCAACTTGCGCAACTTCGATGGAATGAGTCAAACGTGTGCGATAGCTGTCGCCTTCGTGCTCAACAAACACCTGAGTCTTGTGTTTGAGGCGCCGAAAAGCACTCGCGTGAATGATGCGGTCACGATCACGCTGAAAGCATGACCGGAAACTGCTTTCTTCCTCGGCCACAAGTCGCCCTCGCGAACGACCCGGGTCCGAGGCAAAACCCGCTCTGTCCAAAGGTCTTGTCCTTGTCGCCTGTCCTTGCAATTTCTATATTGGAAGAAGTAGAGGAAATAAACCTTTGGAGTCCGGCATGAATCTGCCTCCTACAGTTACAGATCGCGCTTTTGATCGCCTTGCCGAAATTGGCGCAGCCGATCAAGGGCAGGCATTGCGCGTCGCGGTAGAAGGCGGCGGATGTTCCGGTTTTCAATACGAAATTGCGCTGGACGAACCGACGGAAGATGATCTGATCCTGGAAGGTAACGGCCAGAAAGTCATTGTCGACTCAATTTCTCTGCCCTTCCTGGAAAATGCGGTAATCGACTTCACGCAGGAACTGATCGGCGCACGGTTTGTTATTGAAAACCCCAACGCAACTTCGTCCTGCGGATGTGGTACATCATTTTCAATGTGATCTTGCCCTGACCGTTTGGTTGAGAGATAGATCAACCGGTAGCTAGCCGGAGGATTGCGCATGAAAATCGCCACATTCAACATTAACGGCATAAAAGCGCGAGCCGAGGCTCTACCCCGCTGGCTCGACGAAGCACAGCCTGACGTGGTTTTGCTTCAGGAAATCAAATCAGTTGACGAAAACTTTCCGCGAGAGATATTCGAAGGGCGTGGCTATAACGTCGAAACCCATGGTCAAAAAAGCTTTAACGGCGTCGCAATCCTTTCAAAGCTTCCACTTGAAGATGTCCGCCGTGGACTTCCCGGAGACGATGCAGATGAACAAGCGCGGTGGATTGAGGCCACCATTGTGGGAGAGAAAGCTTTGCGCATCTGCGGCCTTTACCTGCCGAATGGCAACCCTGCACCGGGACCGAAATATGACTACAAACTCGCGTGGATGGACCGATTGTATGATCGGGCCCGCGACCTTTTGGTTGCGGAAGAGCCTGCTCTTATGGCCGGTGATTACAACATTATCCCTCAGGCAGAAGACGCCAAACGCCCCGACGCTTGGCGCGAGGATGCACTATTCCGCCTTGAGAGCCGCGAAGCCTTCCGCAAGATATTGAACCTCGGGTTCACCGAGGCGTTTCGCGCTGTGACGCAAGGACCCGAACACTATTCATTTTGGGACTATCAGGCCGGTGCATGGAACCGAAACGATGGCATCCGTATCGATCATTTCCTGCTCACGCCTCAAGCAGCTGATCTGATGCGCGACTGCCAAATCGATGCCGAGATTCGCGGACACGAAAAGCCTTCGGACCACGTACCGGTATGGGTCGATCTGGACTTTTAACGTTCTATGCCGTGGCGTCGTAGTCGTAAATCCAGTCATAACGGCGACCCATTCTAGGGCCCACCGCTTTCAGAAGTATTTGTGCAGCCAAGCGCATAGGGCCGCTCAGGTGGAAGTTTCGTGCATTTGCCGATGCCACGTCGACAACCCGGCGCGCCCTTGCTGATCGAGCATGTTCGTATTTTTCAAGACTTTCAGCCAAAGTGGTCCGTTCAAAAGATCGCGCCAAGACCCAAGCGTCCTCGAGTGCCAAGCAAGCCCCTTGCGCCATGAACGGTAATGTCGGATGCGCAGAATCACCTAAAAGGGCGACCCGCCCATTCTGCCAACTCCCGGCAACTGGACGCAAGAACAGTGCCCATAGATAGGTTTCCTGCACCTTTTGAAGAACCTCGCGCACATTTCCACCAAAGTCGGAAAAACGAGCACGCAGTTCGTCCGGGTCACCCTTCAAACGCCACCCTTCTTCTCGCCAGTCTGAACGTTCTTCGACCGCGACGATGTTCAGAAGGCTCTGATCACGCAGCGGATAGGTCACTATATGACGCCCTGGCCCCATAGTGAGATGGGCCTTCGGTGAACTGAGATTGCGATCCCAAGGAATGGTGGCTCGCCAAGCAACCTGATTTGTGAATCTCGGACGCTCTTGATCGTTCAAAGTGGCGCGGATTTCGCTGCGTCCACCATCAGCGGCGATCAAGCAATCGACTCTGAGCGGCTGACTATTCGGCAGACGAATTTCAACCGGCCCCGAACTTTCATTTATATTTTGAACTTTGGTTTTCAGCCGGATCTCAACATCTTCCTTGTATGCTCGCTTCAAAAGCAAATCTATAAGATCGGCCCTGTGATAGTAATAAGTCGGTCCGGCCAAGGGTTGGGGAATCAGACTAATGAATCTCCCGTCTTTATAATCACGCAGAACTGTACCGTGTGAGATTTGGGCCTGCTCAGGTGACTCTTTGACTACACCAAGGGCGCGAAGCACGGTCATGCCATTTGCGCTGATTTGCAGCCCGGCCCCGACTTCCGTTAATTCAGGCGCTTGCTCAAGAACCACAACTTGCGCACCCAACATACGCAGTGCGATTGCCGCGGCAAGACCACCGATACCAGCCCCGACTACGGCAAATTTCAAATCAGCTACGTTCATAAATTTGAAGTATCCCACAAAAAACGCCGGAGCCACAGGCTCCGGCGTTTCTCAATTCCTGCAATACAGCAATCAATCGTCGCGGTGAACTTTCTCACGGCGCTCATGACGCTCCTGCGCTTCCAACGTCATGGTCGCGATGGGTCGCGCGTCGAGACGCTTCAACGAAATCGGGTCGCCTGTTTTTTCACAGTATCCGTATTCTCCCTCATCGATCCGACGCAATGCTGCATCGATCTTGGCGACCAGCTTGCGCTGGCGATCACGGGTTCGCAATTCCAGCGCGCGATCGGTTTCCTCGCTCGCGCGGTCGGCAACGTCCGGAATATTGCGGGTGTTGTCCTGCAGCCCTTCGATCGTGTCGCGGCTGCCCGCCAAAAGTTCATTCTTCCAATCCAACAGCTTGCGGCGGAAATACTCAAGCTGACGATCATTCATGAAAGGTTCATCTTCTGCCGGACGGTAATCTTCCGGCAGAAAAACTTCCTGCTTCATATTGGCTCCTTCGGTATGGCCAGAAACGTCGGTCGCGGTCGTTTCACCTGACATTTGGCACCCCCTTCTGCGCAGCGTTTATCTGACGGACGTAGGAATGTCACTACACAAACGTAGGACTACCACGTCGTTTCCTAAACCGATCTAATAGTGAGACTTTTATACACAAAAGTCTGTTTTTCTGTGGAATCTACGGGGCGTTTTCAAGGCGAACTGAAAACGAAAGAAGAGCAAATCACAGGCGAATCAAATTGTATGCGCGCACAACCTGATCATCAGCGGCAACCCTACGTTGCGGCCCGCTTGTAAAAGAGACCGTCCAACTGTAACCCAGCAGGCGATAGATGCGAAATCGAATGAGGCACTTATGACGGCACGTTTCCAAGGCACAGCAGAATATGTTGCCACCGACGATCTAAACATCGCAGTGAATGCCGCTGTCACGCTGGAACGTCCGTTGCTTGTCAAAGGCGAGCCGGGTACCGGAAAGACTGAGCTTGCCAAACAGGTGGCCGGCGCACTGGGTTTGAAAATGATCGAATGGAATGTGAAATCCACAACGCGCGCCCAACAAGGCCTTTATGAATATGACGCCGTCAGCAGATTACGCGACAGTCAGCTGGGTGAAGAACGCGTGCATGACGTTTCGAACTATATCCGCAAAGGCAAGCTGTGGCAGGCTTTTGAAGCGGAAGAAAAGGTTGTTTTGTTAATCGACGAGATCGACAAGGCCGATATTGAGTTCCCAAACGATCTACTACAAGAACTCGATAAGATGGAGTTTCACGTCTACGAAACTGGCGACACAGTACAAGCAAAGCACCGCCCAATCGTTATCATTACTTCAAACAACGAAAAGGAACTGCCCGACGCTTTCTTGCGCCGTTGTTTCTTCCACTACATACGTTTCCCGGACGAGTCGACAATGCGCAGGATCGTCGAAGTTCACCATCCGGGAATCAAGGACGCACTGCTTACTACCGCCCTGACCCAGTTCTATGAAATTCGTGAGACCCAGGGCCTCAAGAAGAAACCTTCAACTTCAGAGGTGCTGGATTGGCTCAAGCTGCTGCTTGCCGAAGATCTGACGTCCGAGGACTTGAAACGCGACGGTGTCAACGCGTTGCCGAAATTGCACGGTGCATTGCTGAAGAACGAACAAGACGTGCACCTTTTTGAAAGGCTGGCCTTTATGGCCCGCAGCAAGCGGTGACCACGCAACAATCCGCGTATCAATTCATGAACATGACTTGCGCTGGACCAAACCGAATGTCAGCATCCTAAATTAATTGCTCCGGCAACGTCGGGGATTTGTTCTGAGTACAGGATTTGCCTTTTGCCCGACACACCCTTGATCCGCCCTTTGCGCCCCGAAGATCGCAGTGATTGGGCCGGGATGTGGCGTGACTATCTGGCATTTTACGAAACGACCGTGCCTGACTCGACTTACGACACGACGTTTTCACGTCTGCTGGGGGATGACCCAAACGACTTTTCATGCTTTGTGGCCGAGTCCGATGGCAACCTACTGGGATTAACGCATTACCTGTTTCACCGCCATGCGTGGAAAGAAGAAAGCGTTTGCTACCTGCAAGATTTATACGCACGACCCCAGTCGCGTGGACAAGGTGTTGGTCGTGCGTTGATCGAGGCGGTTTACAAAGAAGCTGACCGGCTAGGCGCTCCAACGGTTTATTGGCTTACACAGGAATTCAATCACACCGCGCGGAAACTCTATGATCGCGTTGGCAAACTGACACCATTTATCAAGTATCAAAGATCATGATGCGCTTGTTCGCAGCATTGGCGACGGCAGCTCTGGCGGGGTGCAGCCAGGTCAGCACAATTGAACCGCCCACCCGGGAAAAAATAGTTGAAGCCGCATTGCCGCCAACCCGAACTTTTTCCTCGACGCGGCCAATCCCCCCAGTGCGATCAAACGTGAACATCGCGTCCGACTTCGTTGCGCTGCATTTTGCACTAGAAAGCGGCGCTGAATTACCAGTATTCACGCGTTTCGATCAGCCAATTACTGTACGTCTGACAGGAACCCCTACGGCGTCAATGCAAACAGATCTTTCACGCCTTCTGTCCCGATTGCGGCGTGAAGCCGGAATACAAATAGAACAAGTGTCTGAAGGACAGGCCAACATCACAATCGAAGCCGTGAGCCAAAGGCAAATTCGCCGCATTCTGCCGCAAGCGGCTTGTTTTGTGGTGCCAAACTCCTCCAGCCTCGAAGAATACCGACGCGACCGACGCAAAAACAAAAGCAACTGGACCGAACTGCGTAGCCGCGAACGGATCGGGGTCTTCATACCCTACGACGTCAGTCCTCAAGAGGTGCGCGATTGTTTGCACGAAGAGGTGGCGCAAGCGTTAGGGCCGTTGAACGACCTTTATCATTTGCCGGACTCTGTCTTCAACGATGACAATTTCCACACCATTCTGACCGGCTTCGATATGTTGATCTTACGCGCAACATACTCTCCTGAACTTCGCAGTGGTATGACTAAAGAACAGGTAACCTCGGCCCTTCCAAACCTATTGCGCAGACTCAACCCAAAAGGCCAAAGCATCCGACCGCAGCCACAGTCTGACACCCCTAGGGAGTGGATTGATGCGGTTCAACGGGCGCTTGGTCCAGGATCACCTTCGCCCCGCCGTGTCAGATCGGCACAAGAAGCCGCCCGGATCGGGCAGAGCAAGGGCTGGACAGATCAACGCCGCGCCTATCCGCATTACCTTATGGGCAGGATGAGTCAGTTTGATGATCCTGAAGGCGCCCGACGGCAATACGCGATTGCGCTACAATATCTCAACGCGACCCCCGGAACCGAGGTTCATCGCGCTCACATAACAGCCCAGACGGCAGCTTATGCGTTGGCGCAAGGACGAGGCCCCGATGCTTTGCCGGAAATAAACCGGGCAATTGACGTTATGACGCAAGCAGAGAACGCAGCATTGCTCGCCACGCTAATGTTGTTGAAATCCGAAGCACTTCGTCAGGCCGGCCGTTTCGACCAGGCACGTACTGTCAGGCTGGACAGTATCGGGTGGGCAAGGTACGGCTTTGGTTCAGATGTGGTCGTGCGGTCGGTAACGCAGGAGATCGGCCAGAGCGTATCACGAAATTCAGATGGATGACGACAAATGCTGGTTGTGTTTGGGTTGGCTGTTGCGGGCGCATTACTGGGAGTCCGGGCTGCGCGAAAGCGCAATGGTAGCGGCGCGGATATTGCGCAATATGCAGCTGGGTACGGAATCGCCTTTGCATTGATTGGGCTGGTCCTTTCCCTGGTCATCGCTCGGATGGTGGCCTAGCCGGATGTTCCTGCCATTTTTCAAAAATCTTCGGAAGGCTGGCATCCCTGTATCACTAAGGGAATACCTAACCTTTCTTGAAGGTATGAAAAAAGGATTAGCCACCTACGATATTGAAGCTTTCTATTACTTGGCCCGGGTTTCTATGGTCAAAGATGAGCGCAACATCGACAAGTTTGATCGGGCCTTTTCCGCCAGTTTCGAAGGGTTGTCCGAAATAACATTCGAACAAGTCCTGGATGCCGTCGATATCCCCGCAGAGTGGCTGGCTAAAATGGCCGAGAAGCACCTTTCAGACGAAGAGAAAGCTGAGATCGAAGCGCTTGGCGGTTTCGAAAAGCTGATGGAAACACTACGCGAACGTTTGAAAGATCAGCAAGATCGCCATCAAGGCGGCAACAAATGGATAGGGACTGCCGGAACCTCGCCGTTCGGAGCGTATGGCTATAATCCTGAGGGTGTTCGCATCGGTCAAAAAGCAAGCCGCCACCAGCGTGCTGTCAAAGTTTGGGATAAACGCGAGTTTAAGAATCTGGACGACACAGTTGAATTGGGGACCCGCAACATCAAAGTAGCCTTGAAACGCCTGCGACGTTGGGCGCGGGAGGGCGCTGCGGAAGAGCTGGATTTGGACGGAACCATTCGCGCGACAGCCGAACATGGATATCTGGACGTTAAAACCCGCCCTGAACGTCACAACGCTGTCAAAGTACTGCTGTTCCTGGACGTTGGCGGCTCGATGGACCCTCACATCAAAGTGGTGGAAGAGTTGTTCTCGGCCGCGCGTACCGAGTTCAAACATTTGGAGTACTTCTACTTCCACAACTGTCTGTACGAAGGCGTCTGGCGTGACAACCGCCGCCGGTGGGATCACCAGACCGCAACCCAAGAAATTCTGCGAACTTATGGTGGGGACTACAAGTGTATCTTCGTTGGGGATGCGTCGATGAGCCCATATGAGATCGCTTATCCCGGTGGGGCCAATGAGCATTGGAATAAAGAAGCTGGGCAGGTTTGGCTGCAGCGCGCACGCGAGCAGTGGAGTTCAAACCTCTGGATAAATCCGGTTCCGGAAAAATACTGGGAATACACACACTCCATCGCAATGATTCGGGAAATTTTTGATAATCGTATGGTTCCTATGACTTTGGCCGGGCTTGAACAGGGAATGCGGGAACTGACGCGATAGGTAGCCTCAGTGCAATTTCACTTAGTTGACTGTATCCAATTTGAAAACAATAAGCCTTCAATGAAAGTATTACCCTCCGCTGAGGCCACGTTGGAAACCTAGTTTCCGAATTATTGGTTGCTCCTTGAGTTTGATGTTAGGTTGCCGTGGGATGACCTGGGGGAAGAACATGACGCGCAAAAACATCCGCACCACTTTCACGTCGCTTCTGACAGCCACTTCGATATGTCTTACGTACGGAACGGTTGCCAGCTTCACACTTTCTCCAGACGCTGCATACGCCAAAAGCGAAAAAGGAAAAAGCAACGGAGGGGGCAACGGAAACGCTGGCAAAGGCAATTCCGGCAAAGGCAACTCCGGTAAAGGGAAATCCGGCAAGGGCAATTCTGGCAAAGGCAATTCTGATAAAGGCCAGTCTGGTGGGGGCAAGTCCGCCAAGGGCAAATCTGACAATTCCAAAGGTTTGCAGGCCTTATTTAACGGATCCGGAAATTCCAAAAACCAAGGGAAGCGCAAAACAAAGTCTAATGGACAAGGTGGCTTTAAATTCCTCAGTGGTCGAAATGCTACTAAACAGAATTCCAACGGCAATAGTGGCAAGCCCAAAAAGGCAAACGAATCGGCATTTGCTAAAATTGGCAAAGAGTTCAAGCGGGACGTAGAAGAGCTGTTTGGCAAGAAGCCTACCCGGTCAGCCAAGCGAAACTCAAATCGTGCCTACCGAACGGCTTCTGTTGCACCGATCGAGCGTTCTCCGCGACCGGTTCTCCGCAAGCCTGTCGATGATCCCGTTGCAACTTCTGACAGACATCAAAATCACAGATACCGCGATCCGCTTGTTGCGGCGATCACGGATCCGTACGGGTCGGACAAGCTTCGGA
>NZ_WQHX01000004.1 GCF_013035425.1 Ruegeria arenilitoris
TTCCGAGCATCACTTTGGTCGTCCCGGGTACAAACTGATACGGGCTAGCGAGATATGCGGACATATTGCTGGTCGAAGGCAACCCACTTGAAGACATTGCCGTCCTTGGAGCTAATTCAGATCAATACGGCGCACCGGATCGCGGTGCTGGTGAAATTTCCACCATGGACCTGATTATGAAGGACGGTGTGATCTACAAAAACACACTAGAATAAAAAACGATGGGTCCGCTTTGGGCTCGGAACGGTCGTTCGAAGCGGATATAGGGAATGACTGCCTTGCGGACTAACCTGCCATTTGCGGCAATGCGGCACCCAAAGGTTACCTGAATGTCTGCTCCGTAACAAAACAGACATTGATTTTTAAATGCTGTAAAGGGCGGATCCGGCCCTCGGCCGGCTCAATCCCTACGAAAGGTGGTGCACCTCCTGCAACCCGTATACGGGGGTTTCGATACCCTCCATCCTTGCCTTGATCTGCAACGACAGGAACTGTGAGTAATGGCGAGACTGATGTAAGTTACCGCCGTGGAACCAAAGAGCTTCCTGTTGTGTGGGTTTCCACATGTTGCGCTGTTCTCCTTCCCAAGGACCGGGGTCCTTCGTGGTATCCGATCCTAATCCCCAAACCTTGCCGACTTTATCAGCCATCTCCTGACCCGCCAGATCCGCGATCCAGCCATTCATCGAGTTATAGCCAGTGGCATAGACAATGACATCTGCGTCGAGATGCGTTCCGTCATCTAAGATTACACCAGTTTCGTCGACCTTAACGACCTGTCCCCGCTTTATCTTGATCTCGCCATCGATAATCAGCTGACTGGCGCCGATATCTATGTAATAGCCAGATCCGCGCCTCAGATATTTCATGAATAGACCAGAGTTATCGTCCCCCCAATCGAGCCAGAAACCAGCCTTTTCCAACCCGTCGTAGAACTCCTTGTCCTGTTCTTTCATCGCGGCATACGCCGGAATCTGGAATTCATGCAGTATCGCATAGGGCAGTGACGCGAAGATCAGATCGGCTTTTTCTGTTGTGACACCAGCCTCTACGGCCCGTTCAGAATAGAGATCGCCAAGTCCGATTTCCATCAAAGTATCGGAACGCACAATATGTGTGGAAGACCTTTGAACCATGGTGACATCAACATCGTTCTCCCACATGGCGGCGGCGATATCGTGCGCGGAGTTGTTCGAACCCACTATAACTGCCCTTTTGCCTTTGTACTTGTCCGGACCTGGATGCTGTGAGGAGTGATGCTGATCGCCCTTGAACTTATCCATCCCGGGAAAGTCAGGCATATTGGCTTTTCCGGACATGCCAGTCGCCATAATAAGCTGCTTGGGTTTTAGCACCAGTTCTTTGCCACCACGGTCCACCACGACTGTCCACTCTTTGGTTTTCTCATCAAAGCTGGCAGATTTGGCGGTCGTGCGTGTCCAATAGTTCAGTTCCATCACCTTGGTGTACATTTCCAGCCAATCACCGATTTTGTCTTTGGGCGAAAAGATTGGCCAATTTTCCGGGAACTTTATGTAAGGTAGATGGTCATACCAAACTGGATCGTGCAGGCAGAGCGACTTGTAGCGTTTGCGCCAGCTGTCCCCCGGGCGATCGTTACGCTCGACAATAATTGTGGGCACGCCTAGTTGGCGCAGTCTGGCACCCAATGCTATCCCGCCCTGACCGCCGCCGATAATCAGGCAATAAGGTTGGGTTTCATGGCCAAGCTCGGCCTCCTCTTTCTCTCGCTCTTCTTTCCATGTGGTGCGGTGCTTGCCGGCGCCATGTTTCGCTCCGAGTGGGCGCTGAAATCCCTTTGGCTCTTCGTGTCCCTTGAGCTCGACCATCGTGGTTAGGAGTGTCCAGATCAGACCGTCCTTGAGACGCAATAGGCCATAGCCTCGGGCCATTTCAGTTTCGAATTCTATCCAGGCGGTCGTTACGCCATCGGCTTCAGTCGGCGTCTCGCCTTCGGCTACCTTCCAACCCGTCGGCTTTATGGTTGCCAGTTGGTGGCGCAACATATCGGCCACCTGATCTTTTCCTTCGACGGTTTTGATGTTCCAAGTAAAGGAGACTAGATCACGCCAATAGCAATCATCCTGAAACATCTGAGTAGCGGCTTCAATGTCTTCGTTCTTTAGGGCTGTACCAAAAGAATCGAGAAATGCCTGTGTTTGACCCGTCAATGTCGTATCGAGCATAATTTTCCTCCCTCGTTTCATCCTAATTCGAACACTCTAGGAGAACCGCACCATTAAGAGCCAGCGTTTTAGCTAAATGCTGCCAAACCTAATATCATGGGCTCAAGGCAATCATTCGTTGCGGAGCTGCGATCACAAGCCTAATTAGCGTCAGTTTTGGGCTCGATGCAGTCATCTGAGTCTTTCTGTCAGATGACCGCTTGTGGTCGGAAAGCGGACACGGAAGCCATAACCACTGATCTAATAAATTCGGGTTTTCCCCCTAAATGGACTGGACTTCCTGGCGGTTCAGAGCGGTACTGTCTTTGTCGCATTCGCCCGGGATCACCGGGCTCCACTCAGTACGGTGCGAGGGATGGACCTTTGCCCCAAGAGTGGAGAAACACGATGACAAAACCAAATGCGGTAGCGCAAAGTTCGGCCAGAACCACAAAGTTTGCCAAAGAGCTGACCCATCATAAGCAACTTCACAGAATGCTCACGCGGAAATCCGGCGTCACAATCGCGCAGCTTCAAAAGACCTTCGGCTGGCAACCGCACACGGCACGGGCCGCGATATCCGCGCAACGCAAAGCGGGATGTGTGGTCGACAGACTGGAGACCGACAAGGGATCGGTTTACCGAATTGTTGAAGAGCAGGGCACCCAATGAAAACGAAGCAAACCGAAGAAATGTCGATCCTGATATCAGAGATCGAAACTTTCGATCGCGCCGTCTGTCTCGAGTACTGGCACAAGACCTTCGGACGCTCGCCACCAAAGTATCTGTCACCACAGTTTATGAAGCGGGTGCTGATCTGGGATATGCAAAACAAAGCGCTGGGCAGTGTGTCAGCGAAAACTACCCGACGCCTGAAGCAGATTGCGGCTGGGAAAGTGTTGCCCACGACCGCCAGGCCTGGGTCTCATCTGGTCCGCGAGTGGAACGGACGGACCTATCAGGTCGAGGTCGTTGAGGGTGGGTACGTCATGGATGGCAGATCCTGGAGGTCCTTGTCAGCCATTGCGAAGCATATCACGGGCGCGCATTGGTCCGGTCCGCGTTTCTTCGGGGTACAGTGATGCGCCGGATCCGCTGTGCCATCTATACCCGCAAGAGCTCGGAAGAGGGGCTGGAACAGGACTTCAATTCTCTCGACGCACAGCGAGAGGCTTGCGAAGCCTACATCGCTAGCCAGAAGCATGAAGGTTGGGAATTGCTGCCCGACCGGTATGACGACGGCGGCATCTCCGGCGGACACCTGGATAGGCCTGCTTTGCGGCGGTTGATGCAAGCTGTAGATGACAAACACGTCGATCAGATCGTGGTCTATAAGATCGACCGGTTGACGCGATCACTGGCAGACTTTGCCAAGCTGGTGGAACGGTTGGATGAGGCTGAAGCGTCGTTTGTGTCGGTCACACAAAGCTTCAACACAGCCACCAGCATGGGGCGGCTCACACTGAATGTTTTGCTCAGTTTTGCCCAGTTTGAACGCGAAGTGACGGCGGAACGCATTCGCGACAAGATCGCGGCCTCAAAGCGCAAGGGACTTTGGATGGGGGGCAACGTTCCGCTTGGTTATCAGGCAGATGGCCGGACGCTGAAGATCGACCCGGAGGAATCGGCGACTGTCGAAGGTCTCTATGATCTCTATCTCGAGCATGGCCTCATCCGCGTTGTGAAAGAGTACGCAGATCGGATGGATCTCAGATCGCGACGGCGTGTTCGTGGGGAAGGGCGGGTGTCTGGCGGTATCCGTTTTGAGCGCGTGCACATCCATCACATACTGACCAACCCGATTTATGCCGGACGGATCCGCCACAAAGGCCAGGTGTACGACGGACAGCATCCTGCCATCATCGCGCCTGACCTATGGGACCGGGTTCAGCGCATGCTGGAAGATGGGGCAACAAAGCCTCGAGGTGCCAAACGCAAAACTCAACGATCCCTTTTGGCCGGCAAGTTCTTCGATGAAACCGGCGACCGGCTGACACCCAGCCACAGCAGGAAGAATGGAAAGCGATTGCGGTACTACATCTCGCACCGACTGGTGAAAGACCGCAGCCGGAGGTATCCGGATGCCTGGCGGTTGCCTGCGGACGAGCTTGAGGTGTTGATCGCTGATGTCATTCGAAAGAACCTGAGCCGTCCTGATTTTGTTGCAGCCCTTATGCCGGACGTAACTGCCGCAGAGATTCCTGGCATCACCACCAAATTGAAATCCGTCCAAAGCGCGAAACAGTGCCTTGCTCTTGTCGCGCGAACGGATCTCAAGCCGGGACAGCTCGCTGTTCTTCTTGGTCAGAGGGAAATCGCCGCGCTACTTGAATGCAACCAAGATCGGCTAGACCCATCCGCTCTATGTATCGAAGCTCCGTTCCGGATGCGCCGGCGCGGAGTCGAGCTGAAGTTGCATCTGGGAGACGCACCCTCGGAGGTGGATCTCACTCTGGTTCAGAACATCGTCAAAGCGCAGCGATGGATGTCTATGATCCTGAGTGGACAGACCTTTACGGAAATCGCGGAGGCGGAAGGCACATCCAAACGCCGTGTCCAGGATGTGGTTGATCTGGCGATGCTTGCCCCAGATATCCTCGACGCCATCGCATCGGGTGAACAGTCGGATGGCCTGACATCTGATTATCTCATTAAAACCGGCGTTCCGGCTTCGTGGTCCGGGCAACGCGAACAGTTCGCGAAGCTCTGAGCAAAGCCTCCCTGCAATCTACCAAACTCGTACCGCCGAAATGGCAAACAGAGACTGAGGGCCGAAATCGGCCCTTTTTGCTCTGCATCCTGTGTCTCTGTCAGAAATTGCTCATGCCAAGCCGCGGAAATCACGCGGCAATATCGCCGCAATCTCTCGTCAGCTCAAATTTAAGGAGTGGGTAGGTTACTAAGTGTTGGCGGGCAAGATTGCATGGCAATAGCTAGGTTATCGGTACTAATTTTGGTTTGCAGCGTCGCAGCCAACTCTTCGATGGGTCAATCACTCGATGACGGAAGCGGATATGATGTGCGCGACAACATCAAGGGAGCTCTTGCAATTCTGGGAATATCGGCTGCACCAAATGAGTCGGCTAGCGTCCTTTTTTTGGACAAAAATGTTCAAAACGGCGATGACTATGACCTTCGAGGTGGCCAATTAGGGGGCGGTTTCAGGGTTTCAGAAGACATTCCGGTTTACCTGGAAGGATATATTGGGTTCACCAATTACGACCCGGAGTTTTTGTTGTCCGGGGCTAGTACCGGCACAAGCATATTGTCCCATTGGACAAGTGTAGCCGCAACCGGCGGAGTAGGTTGGCAATTTGACGTAAACGAGAACTGGAAAATTCGCCCCATGGTCAATTTTTCAATTGGCCGGGTTCAGAGTGACAGTTCCATTGCAGCCCAGGTTATCAGCAGTCTCCTGGATGCCGATTTGGATTTTCTGAGTGACGGGGGCATAACGGCGCTGGGATATGGTGGATCCTTGGTTGCCGAATTTAATCGTCGTTGGGCGAATGACTATGAACTCGATCTGCGATTTAGACATACGCACATCATTCTGGAACCGCTGGACACCGATCTTGTTGGTCAGGCCGAAGCGATATCAACCGTTGCCTGGTCCCGGGTCAGAGTGCCAACGGGTGTTCGGGTGTTCTCCCAGCCTACGCGTTGGGTTGGCGAAGTTTCGGCCTCTTATATCCCGGGTGATCAGGGAATCGTTTTGGACAGTGAGTGGCTTGCCCAGTTGGGCGCCGGGATTGAGCTGGACCTGTCCAAAAACGACTCTGCCTGGGTCGAAGAGCTGCGCCTTATGGCTCGTATTGCGAAAGGCGACAATATTGAAGGTTACTCAGTCGGTGTAGCCATAAAATTCTGAAATCAGGCACCTGGCCCTCGGACGTACTCTGAAATTCCGCTGAATGAAGTCTGGACCTCACTGAAGTAGTGCCACTTGCGGGTGGGAAATGATTGGTGCGCTCGGATTTGATTGGTCTTCCATAGTGTGTTTGAACCGGATTGTCTTGCCACATGTCTGTGGAATGTGCGCTTGAAACAGCCGTTACCAACACCGCAAGGGTGACTATCACCGGAATTGTCCATCTGTGCGTCATCAAAAGCCTCCTTCGGTCTTACCCGTTTTCCAAGATGGCTTTTAGTTAGGAACGTGATGGGATTGGTGGGAGGAAGTAACATGTTGCAATACAGTAATTTACATTGGCAAACTTGATGACGTGACAATGCAGGAGAATTGCCGTGCCAGAAAAATTTGACAAAGCGGATATCCTGAAACAGCTGGATCGCATTGTAACATCCAAAGATTTTGAAGGCAGCGCGAGGACAAAATCGTTTCTTGAGCACCTTGTTCACCGTGAGCTTGAAGGGCGCGGCGATGAATTAAGGGGAACCGCCCTGGCTATGGATGTTTTTGGGCGAGGTGCTGACTTTGATCCCAATGTGGATCCGATTGTCCGTATCGAGGCTGTCAAACTACGCAAAGCGCTGGACTATTTTTATCTGACCTCGGGGGCCAATGACCCGGTTTCTATAGCCGTTCCCAAGGGGCAATATCGCCCGCAGTTTGAAGCAAATTCTGCTAAAGAAAAACCGCAGGAGCAATCGTTGGCACACGGTGCTGGGTGGCCAGTTTTGGGCATCTGTGCCTTTTCCGGATCAGATACGATACGTGCCCAGTTTTTTCGTGAGGGATTTCCCGAGGAACTGGGGCTTGAGCTTGCACGATTTGCCCATATCCGTGTTCTAACGGGGTACGATGACACGCCTTCGAACGAAACCTCAGCGCAATTCATACCGCGTTGTGATTATGTTCTGGATGGTACAGTGAGGGACGCCCAATCCAGCCTGCGTCTGATTGTGCAACTCAAAAGGGCGGAGGACGGCTCTATTTTGTGGTCCGAACGCCGCGATTTCGATCCGGACAACGCCGACAGCTTCAAATTCCAGGAACAGGTAGCAAAGAAATGCGCGGTAAAAATTGCCGACGCTTACGGAGTTGTCGCCACGGATGCGGCAGATCGTTTCACAAGTCGCGCAACATCCGGGCAAAGAGCATATCAGGCTTTATTGGCCTTCCATGCTCACCTGCGTACATCCAGATCGGGCAGCTTACAGCAAATGATGAAGCTTGCGCGGAATGCCACCCAAAACAATGACTCTGGAGGATTGGCCCATGCCTTGATTGCGCTGGGATACGTGGAGGAAGTTGCGCTCGGCCAAAAACGCCTGAGTGCGGTTCTGGGGCAGGGGCAAGCCCATGCAGAAAAGGCCGTTGCGCTTGAACCACAATGTCAGGAAGCCTTGTTTGCTGCGGCTATTTACGCGCAGATGGGTGGGGACAGTCCACGGTTTGAGCGCTTGATCGGCGCCGCGATACAGGCCAATCCCAACGGTGCCTTGTTGATCGCATTAGCAGGTGCATGGTTGGCGCTTGTGAGCGACATAAAGTTGGGCTGCCAAATGGTACGGCAGGCTTTGGACATTAATCCACTGTTGCCAATCTGGACGAATATCACCTTGTGCCTCGAGGATGTCGAAAATGGAGATTACGCATCGGCCTCAGAAAAAGTGCGCCTGATTGATGCACGTGAACATGCAGGTGATTGGCTGTTGATTGCTGCTATTCACGGACTGGCAGGCGAGGCTGAGTTGGCAGACGATGCGCTGTCGAACTTTCCAACCGATCAATTTACGCTCGACGAATATCTCAGCGATCTCCCTTATGCGTCCGGCGTTGTGGATTTGTTGCGGAGAGGCACAAGGCATTTGGCTTCGGATGAGATGTGATACTGGCGGAATCGACACAAGGGCCGGACCATTGACGTGCGGATGTCGCACGATGTCCAGCGCCTGGGAACTTAGGATCGGGTTATGAATTCTTCGACGGTTGAAGATCGGCACGAGTTGGAAAGCCGCGCCATGAATGTGGGAATGGCGGGAAATTTGTTCATGGCTGCTGCTGGGATTGTTGCCGCGTATTATTCCCATTCTCAGGCCATTCTGGTGGACGGGCTGTTTTCGCTTATCGGCTTTACAGCTGCTGTGTTCGGAAAACGGGTGGCACGCAGTGCGCAAAAGAAACCGGACAAATTTCGCCCCTATGGTTATGCTGGCGATGAAGCGCTGTTTACCACGTTTAGGTCGCTGTCTTTGCTAGGATTGGTGGTTTTTGCGATCTCCAACGCCGCCCTGAGCATTGCGGGATACCTGAACGGAGAAGCCCAACCGGAGTTGGTGTTTGCTCCGATGGTTGGGTACTTTGTTGTTGTTGGTCTTACCTGTCTGATGCTTTGGGGGTTTCACACCCGGTCGTGGCTGAAGACAGGAAAGCAAAGTGACGTTCTGCGGCTGGAAAAGAAAGCGGCCGCATTTGACGGCATCATCACCTTTGCTGCTGCAGTTGGACTTTTGGGCATTCATTTCCTCAAAGATGGTTTTCTGGCGCCTATTGCGCCCGTAGGAGACTCAATCATAGTGCTTGTTCTCTGTGCAACCGTCATCGTGCAATATATCAAGGACTTTATGTCAGGCGTGCAAGAGCTTGCAGGTGCGACTGCGGCACCTCAGCAAATTGCAGCGGCGCGCAGGACCGTGCGTGGCACATTACGTGATGACGGCGGCACACTAGTTGATCTGTCCGTATCGAAACTGGGGCGTGGTTATACCATCATGGTCTATTATGATCCGCAGCATCCGTGCCTGGCCGCGCAGATTGACCAGCTTACGTTGCAACTCCAAGCGGACCTTTCGGCCATTTTCGATTCACTGGATATTATCGTGGTCGTATCCCAGCAGGGAAGGGTTTTGGAACCTGTCTGAGCTGGAAGATTATTGGAAACCGATATCAAAGCTGGCTTTCGATCGGAAGCCAACCGGACACTTTAGCAACCAGTTTACGCCAGATCCCTGCCGACGGTTCTTGGAGCAATAGCTTGCTGCTCATTGACGCTGTTTCTTCCCATTGAAGTTTTCCGGCATCACTTAACGACACCTTGTAGGTGTAGATCGATAGAGCCGCATCTAGTTGTTTTTGGATTTCTTCGGCAAGGCCAGGGCTGCGGATCAACATTCCGACTTCCGAGTTCTGCCGAATGGACCTTGGATCAACATTTTCAGAACCCACAAAAACATAAGCCCCATCTATCAAAGCAATTTTTGTGTGAAGGGTTAGCGGTATTTTCGCGCCCTCATTCGAACGCGATGTATTGGCGCGCACTTCAAAGAAGTTTACTCCGGCCAGCAACAGGCGTTTGCGATACCTTGCATAATGGCCATGGGTGTAGGGGTGATTGGTTGAGGCAAGAGAATTTGTCACTATCGAAACATCAATGCCCTTTCTGACCAGCTTCTCCAAGAACTCCGTGCCGTACTCCTCGGGAATAAAGTAAGGGGTCACTACCGTGACGCTACTTTTCGCACGCCTCAGGCTGTTATAAAAGGCATCCCCTACCGCAAAAGGCCCGATGCCAGAAGGCGTACGAAGTTTCTTGGGATCATCGGCCACGATACGCGCGCGACCAAAGTGGACGGGCACCTGACCATTCTCGAGCTGTCTAATATATTCAGAACCCAGCGCCCGTTCATAAATAGAAACTTCTTGGTCAAGAGCGCGTGCTTGAAACTGTTCATATGCTTCGTTCAGAGGAGCGACATCACCATCGTGGACGATTGTAAATGGCAAGGACCAGGTGTCGTTCCAATAAGTGTCAAAAGTCTCGGACAATTTTTGAACAGGATAGCCAGCGACAAAGAGATCGAAGTCCGCAAAGTCGTATCGCGTTCCTATGCTGAAATATTCGTCTGCAATGTTTCTGCCGCCGATAATCGCGAAACTGCCGTCGGTGATCGTCACCTTGTTGTGCATTCGGCGGTTCACTCTGGTAAAATCCAACCGGAAATTAACAGCCGCGGTACTGTTCCGGGACAGTGGATTGAAAACGCGAATTTCCACATTTGGATGTGCGTTCAAGGATGCAATCTGATCATCACGCGCCGTCGTGAAAACATCGTCGAACAGCAGTCTGATTTTCACCCCACGTTCTGCCGCGGAATACAGGGCAAGCCACATAAGTGAACCGGCCAAATCGGGCTTGATCAGAAAAGTTTGTAAGTCAATTGAACTTTCCGCTGTTTCGATCATTCGCAATCGCGCTCCGAGCGCATCATTGCCGTCGAACAAAGGAGCCATTGCCATTAATTGGCTGTCCGGGCCAGTTAGGTCAGTCACAACTTGCTGAGCTCGGGTTCCGGCTGCCGGGAGAGCGCGGGAACTCTCCCTTGGTGTATCGAACGGAACATAAGTACAACTTCCAATGGTTATCAGCAGACAACATCCAAGGAGTAGTTTTAGTGTGACCCTCATACGTAATACCTGTTGGGCGGTGGCAGCTGCGGCGCGAACTTGACGGTGTTGAACTGACCTTTTAGATTCGAAGAAATCAGGCCCGGATGGTTGGCGGAAAGTAAGTCTGGTTGCAAACTCAAGGTGTCTTCCGCGTTCTTCAAATAGCACCCCAGATTAATGTTCTGCGCCCATCAACTTGATCCCTTGGGATAAGTCGGGTTACGAGAATAGGCAGGGACATCGACATGTCAATCGTTGCGGTCACGGATGTGGTTTGGGCTACGGCAGAACGTCTGAGACGCTTCAATAGTATCAAGCCAAAAGAATGGTGGGCGTCTGGACTGGAGTGGCGTGCCCTCATCTGAGAATGTGGGCGGTGGAAACGGATGCCTCCTCAGTTCGGGAATACCTGGCGCTTCAGGCCGCCCATTCACGGGTGGATTTGGGCTTTGGGAATTGCTCTGATTTGAGGGCTGTTGCTTTGTCGTGGCAAGCTCAAGGTTCAGGCGTTTCGCCGATTTTTCTCGACTGGCCAATGTCTATCAACTATTTCTTGTAAAATGGTTTTCACTTCAGGCAGGATCACGACGGTTGTTTAACTTGGTCATTGTCGACAAAGTGAAGCGAACAACACCTGTTCTATTTTTAGTACTTTTTCTGCTCAGCATACTTGCCGCATGTGAGCGTGAAAGACCGAAACCATCAAGCGAACTGAACCCTCATGTATTGTTGGCCGCCGCAAAGAATGGAGAAGGAATAGATCCTTCTAAATACAAAGGCGACATCGAATTTCATCTGCCCAGTGAAGTCCCTATTGGCGATGAGATATTCAATGTTGCATTTTATGCAGGGTTGAGCCCAGCGACCGAAACTCGTCTTCGAGTGAATGCCATGGCTGACCTGAGAGCAATCCAGGCACGGTTCCCGGAACTGGCTTCAGGGATTTATGACGATAGTTGCGCCCGAGAAGTGTCGGTTCAGATTCTAGAGACTGAGGCGATCGAAAATCACGTCGAATTGCGTGGATCAATGTTTGTTCGATTTTATTCCTGTAAACAGAAAGCTTCAGGCGAATTGCGTGGCGGTCTTTGGCTGACGCAAGAAATCGACGCCAGTGCCAAGGTGGAGGCTTATGTCGAAGAACAATGTGTACGCTTTTCGGTAGTTGAACTGGACTTGAATCCTCGGGGATTTACTGGCGCTATCGCTAATTTTTTTGGTGTTATCGAAGGAGCACGCACAGAAATTCTCGAACAAGCCGAGAACTATTTTGATGCCAATCCAATTTGTCTGACAGTGCCGAAGGAACTGAAGCCAGTTTCACCGAAAGCCACACTCGTCCGAGCGATTGAAATTGGCGAAGGTGGCATTGGTGCCGAAATTCAAGGGTCGATCGACACAGACGCATCTACACTTGTCAACCTGCTCAGCGTAATGGAACTGAGCGATATTATCGAGGGGCAGCAATGAGACACGCACAGTTGGCAGTGTTTCTGTTTTGCAGCATCAGCCTTGCTTCCCCTTCCGCGGCACAGCAGGCAGAGTTTGACATTGAGGACACTCTGGTCGTCGGCGCAACAGAGATTAATTATGGTCTCAGCCTGATTATGACGGCGGTTTCGCCAACACGTGTTGGCGTCGAAGCTGTGCTTGATTTTAGCGACTTACAGGCCCGATTGCCCGACCTGCTTGCTGAAGAGTCGATCCTGGACTCTTGCGGAAGCCGAATCGATCTCAGTGGGTTTGTAGTTGAGGCACAAGATGAAGTTGTCTCCCTCAGTGGGAAACTTGATACTCAGTTCTTTGAATGCACCAAGACAAGAGAGAATATTTTTGCGCGTGGCGATCCGACAGATAGGTGGATTTTTGGTTTTTCGGCTTCAGCTACAGCTCGGTTTAGCGACAAGTGTGTCACATACGAGCTTGTAGACGCAGTTGTTCAACCCCTTGAGCAATTGCGGGATATTGAGGGGTTCGTCGAAGATGTCGAGGCGCTGCGAGCTATTTTATTGGAAGTCGCTGGGCGCTTTTTAAGCGAACGACCTTTTTGCCCGGCTTTTCCCGAGGAGTTCGAGCCTTTGGACCCGGTTTATGAATCCGGCGGTCCACGTGAAATAGGAGATGGCGGTTTAGGGGCCTATCTTAAAGGATCCATTGATACCAGCACTTATACTATCCTAGGAATACTGCACGTACTACAAGAGGAAGGTGTTATCCCAGGTCCTCCGTAACCCACATTGATGTCCACAAAAAAATACATTGTTTTCAATCCATTTACGACGAGTGCAGCTTGTCACCGTCGCTCATTCAGACCTTTCAAACCGGGTTTCATCACCGACAATCAATCAAAGGAAATCGTTGGTTTGGGCTAACTCTATACAATAGATTTGTGGAAGTATTCTTTCATTGTAAGGTATTGATAGGTCGATGCACTTCGCACCTTAGCCAATGAACCAGTCAACGCGACAGGAAATCCTGCAGTAGGCCTGCCATTGATTGCGAAGAGGGACTGAACCCGTGTGAGCGAATACATGACGCAATTCAATTCCATGAATACCGTCAGAACGACGGCATTAATAGTAGCAACGGTATTGTCCTTTGCGCTGCTTTCCTCGTTGTTTTTGGGAGTGGCACGAGCACAACAGCTGGATCACACAGATCCGTATCAGAACTCAATTTCTATTTCGAGTGACCCAAGCGTACACGACAAAGTCCTCGCTCGGCATTTGGTTGCGTTGGGCGTAGAAGATCTTACAGAAATTGCCGACATTTGGCAGCGCCGCGTCCAAACTAATCTGGCTAGAATAGCCGAGGGCGTAACACGATTGGAAACCGTGGCAGATGATCAAGCTCCTGAACTTGTTGCAGAAATCAAAGAGGTAAACCAAGAGAATATAGGTTACTTTCAAAATTACATGATCGTGGTTTACGCTTTGGCCCGTAAAGGTGGGCCGGAAGAGGAGGTGAAAAAGCACGAGGACTTCATCAGAGGCTTCATAGGCGAGCTTATGCTGTCGTACCAATGGGCCACAATCGCACATCTATCGTGGGACTGGGTGCGATCTGGTAAGGGGGGGCTTAGGGCGCTAAGCGGCCTATTTCAAGCGATTGCAGTTCTTATCGCAGCTTTCATTCTCGGGAGCATTCTAAAAAGAGTTTCTAGCAGATGGCTCCGAAATCGAGATGAAGAAAATGAAATTGCGGCAGTCGTCGTGCCGAATGTTGTGCGCTGGGGCATTCTACTACTCGGATTTCTCTTAGCCCTGTGGGGGCTCGGCGTAAATATCGGTGTCACAACTGCCGTTATCGGTGGTTTTGGATTTCTGATAGCCTTCATGATGCAGAATCTTTTTCAAAGTGTGATTGGTGGCTTTTTGCTTCAAGCGACTAATCCCTATTCAAAAGGCGACGTTATTTCGATCAATCAGATCGTGGGAACAGTTATCGACGTGAATGTGATTTCGACAAAGCTCAGAACTTTTGACAATCGCCTTGTTCAGATCCCAAATCAGTCCATCTGGCAGGGGTCTATGGAAAACCTTACCAAGTACCGTGTGCGGCGCGTCGATCTTGTATTTGGGATTGGATACAAAGATGACATCGAAAGCGCGAAGGCGACCCTTTACGAAATGGTGGAAGAAGACAAGCGTTGTCTGAAAAGCCCAGAAACGCGGGTGTTTGTCGGTGAACTGGGGCCTTCATCCGTGAGCGTTTTTTGCAGACCGTGGGTGCGAACTGATGATTACTGGGATGTTCTTTGGGATCTGACAGAGATTGGAAAAACACGCTTACAAAACAAAGGAATCTTTATCGCTTATCCGCAGATGGACGTGCATATACACACCGGAGATGAGACTTCGTCTGCTGATTGAGCGAAACCAATTATGAGTTTCTCGTGCCCGATTTTACACCAGCCCGGAACCGGTCAAAAAATACTTAATTGCATCAACGATATAAGCACACCCTAAAACTCCAAACAAAAGGGGTATAAGCCAAGATGCGGTAGTGCTGATGAATCGGTTGAATGACTTTAGACTATCAACGATTGAGTCCCCATTAGTTTGTAAGCCAGCGGAACCAACAGAAATGGTATGGCGAAGGCGATATTGTAGATCAGCAATCCTACTAGCTTGGACTGAACGTTAAAACGATACATTTCATTGATGAAACCAAAGTAAGGAACCGCGAACGGTATCCCAACCAAGCAGATGCTTGCGCCCATGACGAATGACGGCAGAACTCCATCTTTCTGCCGGATGGCTTCAGACTTGCCCGATTGCTTCTTCATTGAAGCATTTATGCTTAACGTAAATGCAAGTGTAAGAAAGACTATTCCCAGTAGAAACCCAATTACAAAGTAAATTGGTATCGGATTCACGAATGTATCAATGACAAAGTCTACCACCGGAGCAATGAACTCTGCCAACCCGTAAACTATCAAAACTCCAACCAAAAAATATGCAGCCGTATGCCCTAGTATCAGTGCAAGACTGCTTGCAATCGGCTTCGTGCCGGTTAACGCGATAGCGGTCGCCGCCAAGAGGATTGGGCTGACCACGTCAACAAGCAATATAGGTATTGCAACGATCCAAACATCATTCATCCGCTAACGCCTTATGGTTTTATCGCAGCAGCGTCGTAAAAAATTTCAGACGACGGTCCGAGACTTATCCCAAAGTTGAGAAACCGGAGAGACCCCAAGATTTGCTCAAAGGCCAAGATCCTCGAGTAAGATTTTCCAATGCCTATGAGGGCCATGCCATAAAGGCATTGCGAGTACTTCAGCGTCAACTCCCTTCTGCCCAACGCTTCTCTACAAATACTCAAAAACTCTTAGCGTGTTCGCTTTAAGTGTCTTCCCGGGATCCCGTTGGAGGCTAAAGCCGGTAACTGTTTTCCTACTGTAATTTACCTGCATTACGAGCGTGGCCATTCCCACTTCTGTTGTGAACAAGAGTGAGAGGTGTGAAACATACCACTGTTCAACCATTTGAAAATACTGAGAAAGAACTATCCTTCGACGACAGCGTCGGTCCACAATCTCGTCATGCGAGCCACGGAGCTGAAACTGGCGAGGAGGGACCATACCTGGGTTGAGCTGAATGGTGCTAACTGGGCGCAGCAAGCATTCGAACAAGCGCTCCATGAAGCATTGCTGAGTGCCGCATATGATACGCGCGTACGTAACGCCGAAGAATTGTTGGTTTTTATCGAGAATTTTCTGGTTCAATTTTCGCAGGCATGCCCAAATTGGAAGAATGTCCTCCCAGAGATCACCGACTATCTGCAAAATACGGGCACCAAAAACAGGCCCCTGCTGAATTATGCTATTGAGCGGGTTCAAAGTGAGCAGCCTTTGCGCTTAGAGCATGGCGTACTTAACCGCATTAACCGTTTTGGCGCTGATGGGTTCTAAATCTCCAGCCTTGCCTAAGAACTTCCAAGAGTATTCGCCCGGCAATAATATCAGTCTGGCACTTGGCTGAATACTGCTGGCCGGAATCCTTGAATGAGTCGGCTCATTTGCTGGGAACTCACGCACGGTATGCGTTGAGCATTGAAGAATCAGCGAGCGTCAAAGGTACGCCGCACTTCTCCTTCGCTCAAGGAAGGAAAGAATATGTGCTGCAATCACCATTACCAACCATATCAAAGACGAACTTAGATTTTCGGCTGCGGCAAGTGGCAATACCGCAAACCCAAATAGTATTGAAACGAGATCACTTGCCTGCCAGCCATCGGAAAGCAGGTCGGGCAACAATCCAAAAAAGCTGCCGAATGCGCCTGCAATCAATGTTGACAATAGTCCGCCAACCAATGCAATTATCCATCCTCCAACGCCTGAACGACCAAACATCGGAGCAAGCAGAAACCCCATTAATGCCCCACCTAAGGTCATTGCGGTTACATAGCGTATCACCAGCCCGAAGTTCTGTTTTGCCCAATCGTCACCCAACCCGCCGGGAAGGTCACGAGAAAGGAAGAGCAGGAATAAGCTTGCCCCAATCACGGCCATTACCAAAGTTGCTGCCCGTCGTGGTGCTTTATTTTTTGGTTTTGCGACTGTCATTCAATCGGTCCAAATCGAGAGGGATTGTAATGGGAGCGAACGGAAGCGGCTCCGTGGTTCGGTTTTTTCGCAGATACAGGGCAATCGTATCAAAATACTTGTTAGATCATACAATAAAACGCATGCGCGAGGCCAACAGACAGGCAGGGGAGGTGAATCCTTGCATGACAACCTAGACCTTTTATACGCATATGTCGCTGTGAAATGGTTGGGGCCGTCGCCGGTGCCGCCCAACTGTTTCTAACGAAAGCAGTTAATGACCGTTGGGAGCAAGTCACGGCCTGTTAACAAATAAGCAAATTTGATTATGATCGCCTTAGATGGGCGACGGGGTGTTCCTTTATGAGGCGGTTTTGGAAAGTTTTCACACCTGCAAAATCAGCATATACATTTTTCCCTGTATCGACACAGGTTTCAGCAGTTCTTGGCGTTTTGGCATTCATTGCAGTTTCGATAATCGGCGGCACGGCGGCGGCTCAATTTCCAATTGCAGGAAATTACGGGCTAGGGGCCGGACTGGGACAATCTTCGGCTGTTTTGCCTCCTCAGGGAACTAGGGTGATCGAAAATGGGTGGATCAACTACGACATCCAACGATATGTTGATGAGAACGGAAATGACATCGGTGCACCGACGCCAACAGTCAACGCGGCCCGGTTGACCTTCAGATATGTTTTTCGGGACGTCAGAATACTGGGTGGCGATTATGGGGCAGGCGTCGTCCTGACATACAGAGATCAGGTATTGCGGCCTGAACCTGGATCAGGGACAGATTATCATCTGGGAGACACAGTTATCACACCGCTCGCGCTGGGGTGGCATCACAATAACTGGCACTTTCAAACGTCCTACACCTTTTGGGTCCCAACCGGAGAATTTGAAGCGGGTGGAAGCACCAACACCGGCAAGGGTCTGTGGAGCCACATGCTGTTCGTAGGATCAACATGGAAGCAGGATGCAAGCCTGCCTTGGGCGGCAACGTTTCAGGCACGTTACGAAACGTTCGGACGCCAGAAAACCACCGATATTCGCCCAGGTGACGTCCTGTCATTGGAGTTTGCTTTCGGAAAAGAAGTCGTCCAGGGCTTCAATCTGGGGCTTTTGGCAGCAAAGTCATTCCAGGTTTCAAAGCAAAGCGGGACACCCGGAGGTAATCCCTCAAAATATGAGATCAATTTGGTTGGAGCAGAAGGTGTCTGGAAGCCCAAAGATCTTCCAGGTGCTCAGATCGCCTTGCGCATGGGGAAGGAGTTTGACAACCGAAACACGACGGAAGGCTTCGCGACCCTGCTGTCGCTTGCCTACGCATTTTAACCGGTGAGCATGGGATCATTCGGTGAAACGTTTGCCTTCAAAGGCAAAATGAGAAAAGATCGTGCCTGCGCGGCGATTTTGGCTATGGGTGTAGGCTGTGCTGCGACGGCGCAAAGTACTGATCCGGATGCTTCAGAAGCAGCGGCACGCGCAGCATTGTCAGTTTTGAGTATTGCTGCCACACCAAACGAAACAATGTCTTCTTTTTCTTTTCTAAGGGCGACTGGCGATACAAAAAGCCTTAGGTCAACCCAGCTTAGAGGCGGCTATCACCCACTCGAAAATGGCCTATATCTTGAAGGGCTTGTGGCTTATCAGAAATACAACCCGGTGCTTTTCTTTCCAGAAATTGCACCTGGTGTCGATGTAGACGTAACCTGGGCAAGCGTAGCGGCAACCATTGGCGTCGGTTGGGAATTTCCTTTGAAAAATGACTGGCGCATTCGTCCGGTCGGGCATGTATCACTCGGCCACGTTACGGCTGATGCTTCAATTATCGACTTCCCGTTGCTTCCAGTCAATTCGGGGTCGGCGGATTCAGTTGACGGAAACCTGAATGCACTGGGACTAGGGGCATCTGTCGCCGTATTTAAGGAAGCACAAATTGGCCTTTGGCAGGCAGAATACCGATTGCGCCAAACGTTTCTGGAGTTTCACCCAATTGACGAACCACAAGCCGGTGGGGCCAAGGCCAACTCCAACCAAACGACGCTATTTTCTCGCCATCGCTATCCTTTGAAAGATGTCAGGTTCTTCAACTTGGCCACTCTCCTCGTTCTGGACGCTGGGCTGGTGTATTATCATGGGGATGCCGCAAAGGTTCTGGACACTGATTGGTTGGCAACTGCCGGCGTCGGCATCGAGTTTGACACAAGCCGAGTTGGTATTCCATCGGTACAAGCCGGGCGGATCATGCTGAATGGTGTAATCGCCGAGGATTTTGACGGATTTTCCATAGGCTTGGGCCTCAGGTTTTAGCGTCGCGCTCAACTTTGAGTTAAAGACAATGTTCGGACGTGAGTTTCCCTGATGGAGTCCAAATCTATAAATCTTGTTAATTTTTGCGATTTACCTCAGCTTGGCAGATAAAACGAAAATTTTGGCTCATTTTCGAATGAGGAACAGGATTGCTACCTCCAATATTGGATTACTGTACCTATTAAGGTGCGTTGCCAATTGCAGATACAAAGTCGGAGCGTCAGTCATGAAGACCGAAGCGATCAGTGCCGTTGAAGTAATCAGCATGCATTTGAACAGACATTATGAAGCCGACCAACGCGCAGATGCCGTTGTCGAAATGCTTCTTGAAAATGAAATCTCCAGCTGGGACTTTTGGCCCTTGCTGCAAATTTTGTGGGGTGGGTTTGAAAAAATAGACCACACTATGTTTGTTCACGCTATGGGAGCAGAAAAACGTAAATCAAGTTGGACGCCAACAGCTGGGTGGCGTCTGCTTCCCAGGGAAATTTCGATATTTCGCGGGCAAAGTCTTGGAAAAGAAGTTGGACTATCTTGGACAACCAGCTTTGACGCTGCATTGGATTATGCGACCAGGTTTGGTTGTCTTACAAACAAAACTCCGGTCATTCTCGAAACAAAAATTCCAAAACATGCAGTGGCTCTGGTCATCGATGATTGCGACCAGAACGAATTTGTTTTGTGGAAAGCGCCGCAGATTTCAGACTGTGCGATCACCCCGGTTCCGTCGATTCACTAACTTGTCAGGGGCGCGTCCCAGACGTGCCCCGCCAATTAATGAGGAAGGCAATACGGTTGGTCTTTCAGCCTTTTTGCAGTTGAAACTGCCGTGGCGTTAAACCCGTCCAACGCTTGAAAGCAGTTGAGAAAGCCGCCTGTCCCGCAAAGTCCAGATAAAACGCAACCTCACCTATGGTGAAACCGTCTTTCAGATATGTTTGGGCAAGATCGCACCGGATGTCATCGACAATTTGGCGAAATTTCAAACCTTGCTCGCTTAGACGCCGCGATAGTGATCGCGAGCTGAGCCTCAGATCGGATGCTACCTGTTGTAGATTGGGGATCCTTCCCGGCAGTTCGTTCAATAATAGGGCCTCGACCCTGTTGCGGATTCCTGATTTTGGACTGACCCTGTCTTTCAACAAGTTGTCCCCGTAATCGGTCAGGTGCTTTTTAAGAGCCGGGTCATAGCTTGGAATGGGTAGGTCCAGAGAAGAAAGCGGCAGGATAACTTCGGTTCTTTCAGAACCAAAGGAAATGGCGCAGCCAGCGGCTTTTTGAATTTCGATACCTGCGGACTTTACCACATGCTGAAACCGAACCTCCAATGGGTAGAATTGGGTGTTCGCGACAACGCGCATCAGCGAAATCGCCGAGAAGATAAGGAATTCTGTCCTCCGGTGAAATTTAGTGAGACCACCGTCAACAATTTGCAGCTGAAGTGAGGCATGATTTCCCGATACAACCAGCGAATAGTCAATAGTGTCGTCAATCAGAGCGCCGTAATGTGAAGCGTTTTCAATTGCTTCTCTTAGATCTTGTGAATACTTTAAAATGTACCAAACGATGTCACGCGGAGAATTGAAACCCAATCCGGCGATCGTGGCAAAGACTGGCATATTCAAGTGATCGCAAGCCAGGCGGACAAACTGACCTTCTTTGTAAGGATCGATGAGTTTCGAAGGCTCATTCAGATCGCTGCGCGTCAAACCGGTGTCCTGTAATATTTTTTTAAAGGCACGGGCATCTGACAGCCGTTCCTCGAGCATCTGGGCAAAATGCCGTAGCCATGCGTTATCGACGCCCATGAGCATTCCCCTTAAAGTGCGCAGCGGTTCTGATGCGGGATCATACTCGATTGTTTGTGCGCGGCAATTCGAGCGCCACTTTAGACGTTTTTCGATTGTTACACCCCGGCTAAACTCCATATTGCGAATTGCCGGGGTCAGGTTGTGCTGGAATGAGTATCAGAAGCGGTAGTTGACCCCAAACGTAGCAGTAGTAGTTTCCAGGTCGTACTGACCATCGGAACTGTCAAACCTTTCTTGTGTGACCTCACCAAATATCGAAACGTCGTCAGATATGCGGTGTTCCAGCCCGGCACCAATTGAAGAACCCCAACGGTCACTAACGTCTCCGCCCCAGACATATGAGGGCCCGGCGGCCACGTAGGCCAAGGTGTTGCCAAAGGCATATCCTCCACGCAGCCTGATACGCGTGAGTGTGTCTGGATCGCCGCAATCACAGGCGAAGTTTAGATGGTTGGCGTCGATTGCGATGCCCCCCACCCAGTTTGAGGCTTCCCAATCTCGCCCGAGTTGAAATCCGATAAGACCATTGTCATGGCTTAAGCCATTTTCAAGCTCTCCATAGCCGAACTTCATGCCGAAGTAGCTGTTGTTCCAATCGGCGGCCATGGCCGGCGCGGTGAATGCTGCAAGAATAATTGTCAGAATTGCAGCTGGTATGCGGTGTTTATGATTGTATTTTGCGGACATCGGTTTGCCTCACTGAACAGCATGGTTGAAAGGGGAAGAAGGCGAGTTTGCGTACAAAGGAAAGACAAGATGCTGATCCTTCGATGCTTCCAACTTCCGCTTTTTCGACGAATGTTCTCTTTTTACCTGCTCCACCGTGTCATCAAGTTTCGAGGGTTCTGAACTGGTGAGGTCCAGTAGATAATCCGATATTTCCGGGAGCACCTTGTACCAGCTGGGGTATTCCAACGAGAATTGTGCGAAAATACTCATCGTAAACTTGAACAGTCGCTCAGAGCTGAGTTCGCGGGATTCACGCGCAGCCCAAAGCAGGGTTTCCTTCATTGCGTTTTCGAAGGCGACTTGCGCAGTAAAAGTACCGTTAAGTTCGATACGGATTTGATATTCGCGCGCCCGCTTCAATTCTGCGGCCCGCATAACCAGATTTTGAGCTGCTGCGGTTGTTGAGGGATAGAGAGCCCGCAGCGTAACAAGTTTCTTGTAGTTGGACATCTGATTGCTCCACTCTTCGTTTCTGCAATTCAGATATCGGTACAGAGTGGAGCAATTAGCAGGTAATTTACGGTATTATAACAGTTTGAAGAGACGCTAATAGTTTGATAACTATGATCTTTCTTTTTTCTGCGAGTCAGGATCGCTTAACTGTGTCAATCGGCGACTCTCCAAAGAACCGACGATAGGCAACAGATGTTCGACCAAAGTGATTGAAGCCTGCTTCCCCAACAAGTTTAGACACGACACCTTTCTCATATGGCGTATTTAGAAGCAGCGATCTGAGGCGATGCAATCGAATAAGTGTCTGAAATTTACCCGGACCAAGCCCTATCTGTTTTTCGAACGCAGCGTATAGCGACCGCCTGGGCACCCCAAGCAAGCGACAAAGTTCCTGAATAGTTATTCCGGCATTGTTATCGTCCATCAGAAGCGCTTCCGCGGCAGTGACGATTTTCCAATGGCCATGATCCGATTTGCTGAAAACCTCTTCACGACCCGAACAGAAAAGGGCATCGCCCATCAGGCGTTCAAGCTCTTGGGCAAGTGCATTGAACACAGGATTTGGATTGGTTGCGGATTTCGACTGACCCAGGATCAAGCAAGTTTCCAAAGAGCGTATATAGCTGTTCAGGGCGTCAGATTTTGTCAGCCGAATGGGCGCACCAAATTCTGTCCACCCTCGGTGTTCGGCAACTGCCCGAGGTACCTCCAACACATAGATTTGCGTCCCAGCCTCGACCACGTAATCAAATTCTGTTGGCCTCAGGCCCTGCCAGCAAACAATAAATGGGGTTTGGTACAAAAGCCCCTGAAAACGGACTGGATCACCGTGCGGGAGAACAAGACCATAGTAGATTGTGCCGCGGTACTGAATTTCTTGGTACCGCATGCGTGTGAAAATAGTCTCAATATGTATGCCCACTTCTGCAAACATTGCGCTTTGCCAGGTCATTCGTGGTCCCGCGGGGCAAAGCGCGGTCGCGTTGAACTCCACGTCATTATAGACGGGCAACTCTTCAATCGAGCGGATCTCGGCCTTCTGGTACATGACACCCCTGAGTGTTCATCCCATTCCTGCGAGATGAATTCTATTATTCATAATAGTTTGCACAAATCGGATAGCCAGTCCTAAACTCAGGTTACACTATCGATCTCGAACACAGAAACCTGTCAATGTCCTCGGAGTGCCTCATGAAGAAGCTAACACTTTCCCTTGCTGCGCTATTGGTATCATCAACGTCTCTCTATGCGCAGGCCGCCGATCTGGTCTTTACCAATGCCTCTGTTCTTACCATGAACGACGATGCGCCGACCGCGCAGGCCGTTGCGGTCACGGGGAACCAGATAAGCTACGTTGGCGATGCCGCAGGGGCGGAGGCGCTGATAGGTGATAACACCGAAGTTCTCGACTTGGGCGGGGATACCCTGTTGCCGGGGTTTGTGTCGGGACACGATCACATCGTTGCGTCAGGATGGACATCGCGCGGTGTCAGTCTGTTTGGAATTGAAACGCTTGAAGAGGCCTTGGCGGCCATCAAGGAGTATGCCGATGCAAACCCCGACGAAGAGTTGATCCTTGGCTATGGGTTCAATCAAGTGGCTTATGGCGGGTGGCCCACAAAAGAAGATCTGGATTCGGTGGTTTCTGACCGTCCGGCCTTTATCCTCGACTTCACAATCCACGATGTTTGGATGAACTCCAAAGCCTTTGAAGCGGGTCAAGTCAGCCCTGACGAAGAGGATCAGGTGCCGGGCGTTATGTTCTGGCAGCGTGACGCTGAAGGAAATCAGACGGGAATCGGCATTGAGTTCCAGTGGGCTGCGGCCTTTCGGAATGCAGGTGCTTGGGACCCGGCAGGTGAAATTCCTGACATCCAGAAAAACCTCTACGATCAGGCTGTCAAAACCGGAATTACAGCCGTTCACGTGCCTCTGATGGCTATGCCGACAGTTACCGATCTGTCCCTCGTGAAAGATGACGAGAAACTCGCGCTGGCCCACCTACACGAACTGGAAAAGAACGGTGAGCTAACGATCCGCACCTTTGTTGCGACGGGGTTCAAGGACCCGACCGCCACTGCTGACGAAATCGTGGAACACACACTCGAATTACGAGAGCAATACAACAGCGACATGCTGCGCATCTGGGGCATTAAAATCCATCCGGAAGGGAACTGGAGTTCAAAAACCGCCTGGATGCTGGACGATTACGCCGATGGGTCTGCAACGCGCGGTGCGGCTGCCATTGAAGGCCCAATGATAACTTCGGTCTACCTGCAGGCCAATCAGAACGGACTTCCGGTAGGCACTCACGTCGATGGATCACAAACAGTGCGCAACACGGTGGACGCAATTATGACGGCACGCGGCGCGGGGTACGATGTTCCGAACAACCTTTTGCACCACTATTTCTGGGTATCCGATCAGGACCACGAGACCGTTATCGAAAACGAAATCATGGTGAACACGACCCCGCTTTTCCACGTTGACTGGGAAGCACAGGACGTTAACGCGTTGGACCTATTGGGGCGCGCAAAGGTCGAAGCAATTTTTGCCCGCTATTCCTCGCTGATGGCGCTTGGACACAACGTATCAATCTCCTCGGATGTGCCATCCGCGCCGATTGATCTGATTGGCCCGCTGCTAAATGTTGAGATCGCGATGACGTTGCAGGACCCACTAAATCCGGACAGCAAACCGTTCCCATTGTCGCGCAAACCGGCCTCATTGGAAGAGTCTTTGAAAGCGGTCACGATCTACCCTGCCGCGCAGCAAGCAATGGAGGACAAGATAGGGTCCATCGAAGTGGGCAAGTATGCTGACCTCGTCGTTCTCGATCAGGACATTACCACCGTCGAACCGCGTGAAATCTCGAACATCAAGGTGCTGGGCACGCTGATGGACGGTCGGTTCACTCATCGCGATGGGATCTGACAAAGTGATGGTGGTCAGCGTGTCATTGTAGCGCTGACCTCTCCACCGGGTTTCCGAATTGGAATCCGATAGTTGCTTTAGCGCAATCCTGAGGTCTCAGGGTGCGCCGTGCGGAATTCAACTCATCGGGAACAACAGCTGCTATTGAATGGAGGCCGCATTGAACTTAAGACCCCACATTACTGCTTTGGGAATGGTCGTAGCTCTGGCGGCAGCAACTGCTACGAACGCAGAAGAAGTAGCCATTATTGCGATCCTTAAGGTGCCTGATGAAAACACACAGGCCTTCGATACCCTTGCCAAGGAAATGGTCGCGGCGTCTGCCACAGATGACGGGCTTTTGGTTTATGAGTTCGCCCGGGTTGGCGAGACGGTTTATGGCTATGAGCGCTACATTGATGCCGCGGCCCACGCACGGCACGAGACACTTATTGAGCCGTATTTACCTAAGCTGATCGAACTGGCGCAGTTTGAACAAATCATCACCCTTTCACAGCTTTCCAGTGACCATCAAGCTCTCTTTGAAAGCATCGGCGCAGAGATTGGCCAACCAATTGCAGGGGTTGCCCAGGACCGCCTCCAATAGCCCGAAGCTTAAGCACCTAGATCAGTCAAACGCCAAGATAAACCAAAAGGGATAGCTCATGACAAATCGGGTTTTCATCGTCGCCGCGTTCCTGACCGGAGTTCTGCTTACGCATCCGGATCATGTATTCGCCTGTGACGCAGCATGTCAGGCAGCCCGTAAGGCAGCAAATCCGCTTGCGGATACAAAGGCGCTGATAACGGACAACACAATCGCATTCAGGACCGGCACAAATGACGATGACAGTTATAACTTTCAGCTGCAGCCGGTATATTCGGTTCCACTAGAGAATGCCTCGTTGGTGCTGCGCGGGATCATTCCCATTCAGGGCGTTCAACCAGGTGCGGTGCTACCGCCCGGTATAGTCGATCCATCTCCCGACGACGATCTGACCTGGGGCATTGGCGATTCAACGGTACAGGCATTTTATGCGCCGACGCCCGGTGCAAGCGGGATTGCATTGGGATATGGGGTGCAGGTGTCCATGCCGACCCACACGGATGACGCACTGGCAGGTGCAGGCTGGGGTGCGGGACCCGCGTTCGTGGTATTCGGGCAGGCAGGCGAACTTTCATGGGGTGCAGTTGTAGCCCACATGTGGGGCGAAGACGATTTCAGCGTAAGTATCCTTCAGCCCATTCTGAACTATGGGCTGGGCGAGGGTTGGTACATTGGGTACAATAACGTCATCTCCTACAACTGGAATTCCCCGGGAAATGACGAGGCGTGGGCCGTTCCGCTGGGTTTGACCGCGGGCAAGACGTCAATCATCAACGAGGCCAAGGGAATTGCCATGGATGTGAGCCTGGGGTACTATTTCTTAGAGCGTAGACCTGAAGGCGGTCCTGACAGACAAGTTAAAATTGGCCTCTCATTCTTTTTCTGATTGGCAACAAAACACTGGATTTAAAAACGGATCAGATTCCAAAGCGATGAAGCGGAAAAAGCTGCAATGTGTGGTGTGCTTGAAAATATGCAGGGCCGACTCGCAATCAAAGCATGGTGAAGCTACAATGACTGGATGTAACCGGAACGCTGATATGACACGCAATGTACTTGCCCTGTTTGCATGCCTTTCGATCATTACATGCCCTCATACCAGCTTTGCGGATGCTGTTCAGAATACGCCTGAATCTTCAGTTGGACGCGCCCCTTCAGGGGCACCAAGGATCAATCTTGACGCACGCGCAATTGATGCCTCGGCATTCTCGGGTGTTTCCGGCTTAAGGGGGACTAATCAGAAACACTTGGTCGTAAGTTGGAAAGAACTTTTGCCTCCGCTTACATCGCTTGAAACTCCGTTTGCATCACTGTCTGCACCACAATTGGAAGCTATGCGAACACATGTGCGCTGGAAGACGTCCAGCGCACATAAGCGCTCAGATGAGAGCTTTATTGCGGAACACGATGCAGCAACCGCCCTTCTCGCAAAACACAAGATTGATGTGGAAAACCTCATGCGAGAGCGCCGAAAGATCATTGCCCAAAACAATACAAGTGGTCGTGGCCCAAACCATCATATTCTGGGCAAGACGATACTGATCCCAGGTTACATTGTTCCGCTCACGCTCGAAGGCGGTATGGTTACCGAGTTTCTTCTGGTGCCGGTTGCCGGATCTTGCGTTCACACGCCGTCACCGCCGCCAAATCAGATCATTCATGTCGCTTATTCTAAGGGTGTCGAGTTCAGATCAATTTTTGACGCGTTTTGGATCGAAGGTGAGCTAAACGCTCAAGAACGGCTTAGTGATGTTTCTTTCTATGATGGTGCAGCGATAGTGGTTTCCAACTACAGCCTCGTCGCACGTGCCGTTCTTAAGTTCGATGGCTAATTATTGGATATCTACGAAGGGTTTGTATCGCAAACTTTCGGGTCTAATTGATGGGCATGCGTAATCTGAAGTTTATTCCTGTTGAATAGTTTTCGAACAGGATTCAGAATGAACTTGTGAGCGATTTAGAGCCGCAAGGTAAACTATGTTGAATCTACTCATAATGTCTGACCCTCCCCTTTGTTGGCAGCATTGAATCAGCGACTTACAACTCGATCAAACCAGAGTTTTTCAACGAAATATGTCCATTTTACCGTAAACAACTGGACTTTGGGCTGTTCGGAAGCGGTACTGACGACGGTCAAGATTCGCCCGGAATAGCCGGGCTCCACTCAGTACAGGGCGCAGGAACAGCCTGTGTCCGTTAAGTGGAGACATCTATGACGACTTCATCTGAATCAGGAATCGAATCGCCATCAACCAAACCGTCCGGCAACAATTTGACGCGTCATCAACAGCTGCAGAAACTGCTTTCCCGCAAGTCTGGTGCCACGATTGCGCAGATTCAGAACGCCTTTGGCTGGCAACCGCATTCTGCGCGCGCAGCGATTTCGATGATGCGCAAGGCGGGACATATTGTCGAGCGATCAGGATCTGCCAAAAATACGGTCTACCAGATCGTGAAGAGGGTGTGATCGCCATGGATGCTACGCACGCGGAGAGTGACCTTGCGAAGGTATTTTGTGACATTGAACATCTGGACCGCCCCGGCTGCCTTGATCAGTGGCGGGAAGTGTTTGGTCGACCTCCGCCAAAATACGTGTCCCCACAATTTATGAAACGGGTACTGATCTGGGAGCATCAGAACCGGGAACTGGGTGGGTTGTCTGTGAGGACAGAACGTCGACTGCAGAACATCGCGTTGGGAAAAGCACCACCAACTGCTCTGAAACCGGGATCACATCTGGTGCGGGAGTGGAATGGGCGTACCTATCAGGTTGAAGTGGTCGATGGTGGTTTCCTTATGGACGGTAAGATGTGGCGCTCCCTGTCAGCCATCGCAAAGCACATTACCGGAGCGCACTGGTCAGGCCCGCGCTTCTTCGGGGTTCAGTGATGCGTCGTATCCGCTGCGCCATTTACACTCGTAAGAGTTCGGAGGAGGGGTTGGAACAGGATTTCAACTCACTCGATGCCCAGCGGGAAGCCTGCGAAGCTTATGTCACCAGCCAGAAGCACGAGGGTTGGGAGCTTCTGCCGGATCACTTTGATGATGGCGGCATCTCGGGTGGTCATCTTGACCGCCCGGCGTTGCAGCGGCTGATGAGGGCCGTCGACGAGAAACACGTGGATCAGATTGTTGTCTACAAGATCGACCGGCTCACGCGTTCACTGGCGGACTTCGCCAAACTGGTCGAGCGCCTTGATGCGGCGGACGCGTCTTTCGTGTCCGTTACTCAGTCCTTCAATACGTCTACCAGTATGGGGCGCCTTACACTCAACGTTTTGCTCAGCTTCGCTCAGTTCGAACGCGAAGTCACTGCTGAACGTATCCGGGACAAGATCGCAGCCTCAAAACGCAAAGGCCTGTGGATGGGCGGGAATGTTCCGCTTGGGTATCAGGCAGATGGGCGAACGTTGAAAATCGATAATGAAGAAGCTGAGGTCATCAGGGCGCTCTACGATCTCTATCTGGAACATCAATCCATTCGTGATGTGAAAGAACAGGCCGAGGCACTTGGGCTCCGTTCACGCCACCGGGAAAGCCCGGGCGGGCGTGTGACGGGCGGTACGTTTTTTGACCGCGGTCACATCCATCACCTGCTCAGTAATCCAATCTATGCTGGTCGCATCCGACATAAGGCTCAGACCTACGAGGGGCAGCATCCTGCAATCATTGACCCGGAAACCTGGAGCCGCGTACAACAACTTTTGATGGATGGGGCGGCCAAGGAGAGGGGCACTAAGCAGAAGGCGAAGCGATCATTGCTGGCAGGAAAGCTCTTTGATGAGACTGGAGATCGGTTGACACCCAGTCATAGCCGAAAGAATGGTAAACGTCTGCGTTACTACATCTCCAGACGCCTGGTGACTGACCGCAGCCAGAAGCATCCGGATGCGTGGCGGTTGCCAGCAGACCAGCTCGAATACCTTCTGGCCGAAGTAGTTAGACAACATTTGAGCCAACCAGACGCCGTGGCATCAATGGCACGGGGCATGTCAGCGGCCGATATTGCTTCAGCAGCGGAGCATCTCGGAGATAATCGGTCTGTCGGGAATTGCCTGGGCCTGATTGCGCGGGCAGACATACGACAGGGGTCTCTGACCATGCAACTGGATCTCCTGGCACTGGCCCGAATGGTCGATTGCAGGGCGGATCAGGTCGATGCAATGGAGCTATCGATCGAAGCGCCATTCCGGATGCGCCGTAGAGGTGTGGAGCTGAAACTGCATCTTGGCGATGCACCGCCTGAGATCGATCAAACATTAGCGCGTAACATCATCAAGGCGCGTCATTGGTTGGCGATGATTGTGGATGGCAGAACGTTCTCTGAAATCGCTGAAACGGAAGGCACCTCCAAACGCCGGGTGCAGGATGTAGTCGATCTGGCAATGCTGGCGCCTGATATTCTGGATGCCGTCGCTGCGGGCGAGCAACCTGATGGCCTGACAACGGACTACTTGATCAAGTCGGGATTCCCGGCGATCTGGTCAGATCAGCACAAGCAATTCTCTGCTATCTGATCTACAGACTCTTCCAGAGCCACCAAACTCGTACCGTCGGAATCGCGAGCTGAGACTGCGGCCGGAAATCGACCATAGTTGCGCTCACGTTCGGGTCTCAGCTCAAAGCGCTAAAATCTAAGCTGCTGAAAATTAGCCACAATCGGCGGTCAATTATTCAGTGCGTGGTTTTAGGAAAAATCATGGCTGTGCTTGCAGTCCTGAGCTATCCAGTCTCGCCAATTTTCCCTGCTAACAGGGAATTAACAGGGAAAATGTTAAGTTTTCGGCGCAATTTCGATATGAGGCCGTGAATTCGGTCAATAATATCAATGCGTAAGAACAAAATTCCCTAAAGGCAAAAACAGGGAATTTTTCCGGTCTAGCAGGGAATAAAAAACTGCAATCAGGGAATTTTGCTGGCTGAGCAGGGAGCAATCCAAAAACACCCAATTCATTCCGCGTAAGCTGGCTCAGCATTTGGAAAATATAGTATTTGAAAATACTAATGAACACTGTATGTTGTGTTTCACTGATCAAGGAGAAAAAAGTTTGGGCGCTGTGAAGGCGCCTGTAAATTTAATTCTTCTTGGGAGGTCCCATGAAAGATAGGCTGAAACAGGGAACTGACTGCCAGTCAGCTTCTGTCGAAAAAACTCTAGCAGTTGAGCCCGAACTCCTGAAGGTAGAGCCGCTGCCGATATCCGATCTGCGGCCCTACAGCCGCAATCCGAAAAGGCACAGCAAACAGCAGATCCGACAAATAGCGTCGAGCATTGAGGCTAATGGTTTCATTGTCCCCATCGTCGTTGACGACAAAAACGTCATAATTGCCGGACACGGACGGTATAGGGCAGCAAAAAAACTTGGGTTGAAAGCGGTGCCTGTCACTCGCGTGAAGCATTTGACCGAAGCGCAAGTGCGGGCTTATCGCCTCGCGGACAACAAGATCGCTGAGAACGCCACATGGGATGCAGACCTGCTGACGATCGAGTTGAACGGCATCCTTGATCTGGACGTCAATTTTGATCTTGAACTCACCGGTTTTGATACCGGTGAAATCGACATCCACCTCGGGATCGGCGACGTAGAAGGTGGCGAAACGGTTCCGGCACCAGAACATGACCGCCCGGCGACAAGCCGCGCTGGCGACGTTTGGGCTATTGGGGATCACCGTCTGATTTGCGGCGATGCGCTCGACCCGGATACCTACATCTCTCTGATGGATTTCCAACAAGCGCAGATGACCTTCACGGATCCTGAAGACGACGCCGTCACAGTGTCCACCTTCATCAAGAGCAGCCATAAGCCCGGGTCAATCGTGGCTGCCGCGTCCGCCTTCCAGAAGCATGCAAAAACTGCGACGCCAGCCGGACAAAACACCGCGCCTGTATTCTTCGACATAAACGGCTGGGTCCCATATCAAAGAGCCATAGGCGAAAACCCAAAGGTCTTGATCCCATCGACCAGCTAGCACAGCTTGCCTATTGGCTTCCCTGTCGTCGTGATCCATGCGCCATCCTGCAGGCCATCCCTCTTCCTCGGCTTGCTGGTCCAGTTCAGCGAAGCGTTCAAGGCCGAAACGCATCTCAGAGCAGTCTGGAGGAGTAATTAAACCGCGAAGCGCAGGAGTATGCTGAAAAACATGTTCGGGGAAAGGCATGGAGTGGTCTTATTGATTGTTGGGCGCGACAACCACAGTAGAGTGCTTTGCTGCGATCCGTCGAACAAAATGCGTCCCGAAAAGGCTGTTTCTATTGAGAGCAGACACTCGCGACAACTAACGGAATGACCGAGTTGCGGACGAAGCCGCCGTTAGCCGCACCGCAGCACCTTTGACCTGCATGAACGACCGCTTCGCGGATAAATCGGTCGGTCAATGGAGCAACAGATCCGAAATAATCAAAAAGTTTTCAAATCGTTCGTTCATTTACTTTGAAATCTGTACACGCCGTCCCAGTCTGAGTCCGGAGGTTGCGAGATGAAGCCATTGCATCGATCAATAAATGTGTCGACGAGAAGCTCGTTTTTTTCCAACTGTCTATGCTTTTCAAATGCGTTCAATGCATCTTGCCAAGCTGCCGACCGGTACAAAGAATAACACGTCTCCCAACTGTCAACTTCGCGTTTCAGCGCGTCACTCACATTGGCCCCGTTTTCACATACGAGTTCATAGATGCGGCTGGGGTTGCTGGTTCCCAAAGGTATGACAATGTCAATTTCACGCAACAAGAACTCGCTCTCGACATGACAAGCAACGGCTTCCGAGACAAGTATTCTGGTTCCATAGACTTTATTTAAGCCTTCCAACCTCGAAGCAAAGTTCACGGCTGCCCCCAGCGCCGTATATTGCAGCCTTGATTGTGAGCCAACGTTTCCAACGACCACAGGACCAGTATGCAGTCCGAAACGCGTATGGAGCGGACGCAAAGGTGAGGTTCCTTGTTCAGAGTTGAGGTGCTCTTCGGCGCGCAAACAAGCCAGCGCCGCCCGGCACGCATGATTTGGATGATCAGGGTCATCAATTGGAGCATTCCAAAGCGCCATGATGGCGTCTCCGATGTACTTATCGACGGTACCAAAATTTGAAGAAATTTCTTCCTCCATAGCCTCGAAATATTCAGATAACGCGGGCATAAGGATTTCCGGTTCAAGCCCTTCTGTTTGAGAGGTGAATCCCTGAAGATCAGTGAACATGAGCGTCACTTCCTGCGAGTTACCCCCGACCCCAATTCTCTCCGCTTTTGAAACGATGGAACGAACCAACTCTTTCGGGACGTAAGCGCCAAAACTGGACAGACCGGCCTTCATGCTCGCAATCGCGGCTTCCAGCTCTGCAACCTCCTGAATATTCGACTTTAAGTTCAGATCATCGCCTAGTTCGAAATTGCTGACCTTTCGAGCTTCTGTTGTAACTCTACCCAGGCTCTTGCTTAGAACACGAGCCACAAAGAAAGTGAAAGCTACCGCCACTACCATTGCCAGCCCGCCGAATTGCAAAGCACGCGTTGTCGTTCGTTGTATGCCCCCAACAAGCTCTTCCTCTGGCACTGTTAACCCAAGCGTCGGCTGGGCCCCGAAAATCTCTGGAATAGGCGCAACAGAGGCTATGTGCTTACGCGCATCTGAGGGGGAAACGAAGTTGAAGAATTCTTGTTGGTTGGCCTGCCATTGGCTCACAGCACTGGCAACAACCCTGTTGTCCATTTCGATTTGCTCATTTGGATTGGCACTCACAAAACGCGCCATCCCATCGTCGGAACGTGTGCTTGTATAGGCGAGTAGCCGGCCCTCTCGGTCCATCATGAAGGCGAGGCCGTGATCTCCAATCCGAATATCGTTTAGAATTTGCGAAAGAGCCGACATTGTCATGTCGAGCGCAACCACGCCCATCAGTTTGCCTGTGTTGTCAAACACGCTCTTAGAGAAGGTAACGCCCGCATTGCCTGTACTTTCAAACAGGTAGAGCGGCGTTATGTATATTTCGGAATGCTCTATCGCCCCGCGATACCAAGGACGCGAACGTGGGTCATATTTGGTGCCTCGGCTGAGAAATGGTTTTGGGGGTTCGTGTTTCTCTGACCAGTAATATGTCTCCAAACGAGTGTCCGCTTGGTCCGAAATAATGCGCTGCACGCGGTTGACACCCTCGGGCACCGGCCTTTGATCAGGGCCGAAAACGCGCCAGTCACTCGGAATATTGATATTCTGATAGAAGTCTCCAGATTGCTCTTCCGCAAAATACAATCCGTAATAGTGCTCCTTACCTTGGATCTGCGAGTATAGAACATCCAAACCAACAAGCGAGTTTGCTTGTTCAGGAAAATTCGACAGAAATACGGACGCGGAAGACACGACATTTCCGGCACCGCGAATGACAGTCAGCATATCTTCAACTGACCGCGCTCTGGCCGCTGCCATCTGTTTTTGTGCCGTATGAACGGCAAGTTGCTTGTTACCGAAATACAGAATGGCTACAAGCATCGTGGTTACGCACAATGTAAGTAGCGTGAATACCGTCGCGACGCCGATGTGTAGACGAATTTTCATCTCATGTACTAGCCATGATTATCAATGGAAGACCAGATTTAGGTTTCCAATTGGTTAGTTTTATAGATGTCCGTCAAGGAAAGAATGAGAAGGCCAAAACCTGTTCTAATGCTTTCGGCAACAACAGTCCGCAACGGGCTCGACGCGGTCATTTGACGATTTTTGTCAGATGACGGCTTTTCTGCGCTAAGCGGCCGTAATTCCACTGGACTTGTGCGCCAAATAGAGCGGTACTGTCTGTGTCGCGACGCACCTGGCGCTGTGTGCCGCCTTCTCCGCCCGGGCCTCCGGGCTCTGGTCAGTAGCAGGATCATTTCCGACCTGTCTGAACAATATGGAGAAGACCTATGACAAAATCACCGAAACCAAAAACCAAGAAAGCGCGGCTCATCCAGATGCTGACCCGCAAAGCCGGGGCGGATGTTGCCACGATCAGCGAAAAACTCGGCTGGCAGTCGCATACGACGCGAGCGGCGCTGACGGGCCTGCGCAAGGCAGGGTTCGAGATCGTTGCGGAAAAACCTGCGAATGGGAAAGCATCCTGTTACCGCATCACGGCACAGCCGGCGGATGCCGCCTGATGACGGGCAATGATCACATCGCCGCGCGCTGGGGAGAACTTGGTCAAATGGACCGGGCGGCCCTGCGCGTGGCCTGGGCGGAGGCGTTTGGCGACGCCCCGCCACACTTCCTGTCGACGATCTTCATGCGCAAGGCGCTGATCTGGCACGCGCAATGCCACGCCTTCGGGGGCCTGACGACAGAGGTGAAGCGCGCTTTGAAATCCGCTGCAGGCGGCAAGCAGGTCAGAACTCCGACACCCGTCATCAAACCCGGCACGCAGCTTGTGCGGGAGTGGAACGGCAGGCGGTATCAGGTCGAGGTAAGTGAAGACGGGTTCGTGATGAACGGCGACCACTTCAAATCCCTGTCGGCCATCGCGCTTCAGATTACCGGGACAAGCTGGTCGGGCCCCCGGTTCTTTGGCCTCAACGGCAGGGCAGGGGCTAACACATGAATAAGATCCGCTGTGCCATATATACCCGCAAGAGCTCAGAGGATGGCTTGGAGCAGGAGTTCAATTCTCTCGATGCGCAGTACGAAGCCTGTGCCGCCTATATCGCCAGCCAGAAGGCGGAAGGTTGGGTGCTGTCGCCGGAGCGTTATGATGACGGCGGTCTTTCCGGCGGCAGTATGGAGCGCCCGGGTTTGCAGCGCCTGCTGACCGATATCGACCGTGGTGCTGTGGATCAGATCCTCGTCTACAAGATCGACCGTCTCACGCGCTCGCTGGCGGATTTTGCCAAGATGGTCGAGCGGCTGGATGCGGCGGGCACGTCTTTTGTCTCGGTTACGCAGTCCTTCAATACTGCCACCAGCATGGGGCGGCTGACGCTAAACATGCTGCTGTCCTTTGCCCAGTTTGAACGCGAAGTGACGGCCGAGCGCATCCGCGACAAGATCGCAGCTTCTAAGAAAAAAGGGTTGTGGATGGGTGCGACGGTGCCGCTGGGCTACGCCGCTGATGGACGATCGCTGAAGATTGCCGAGAAGGACGCCGAGGTGATCCGCACGATCTATGATCTGTATCTCGAGAATCGGAACACGCGTGTCGTCAAGGAAGCGGTTGATGCCCTCGGTCTCAAGACACCGGTGCGCAAACTTATCTCGGGTAGGGTGAAAGGGGGCGCGCAATTTAGCTATGGCCATATACACTATATCCTGACCAACCCGGTCTATGCCGGTCGCATCCGGCACCACGCGAAAGTCTATCCCGGCCAGCACCCACCGCTGATCGAACCCGAGGTCTGGGACAGCATCCAGGATCAACTCAGATCCGATGCGTTGAAGGATCGGACATTCTCGAAACGGAACCGCAAGGGCGCCAAAGCATCGGCATCGCCGCTGGCCGGCAGGATCTACGATCAGACTGGGGATCGCCTGACGCCCAGCCATTCGAAAACCGCCAAAGGTCGCAAACTCAGATACTACGTCTCACATCGGCTGGTACGGGGTACGGCGCCACGTGATCCATCGGGGTGGCGGTTGCCAGCACCGGAATTGGAAGACAAGGTCGCTGATCTGATCCGGCGACACCTCAGTCAACCAGAGGTCCTCGCGAATATCTTGTGCGACGCGACCGCCGAAGAAACTGTCGGGATTGGAGCCCACCTGTCCGAATTTTTTAGGGGCGACGCCGCCGCAGACAAAGATACGATGCGCCACTGCCTTGATTTGGTCGCCCGCATCGATATCGCGCCCGGCGACATTCGCATCACCTTGTCAGGCGAACATCTCGCACATTGTCTTGATGTAAATGCGACGCGCATCGTGGGAGATCTGCTGACCGTCACCTCAGCGTTCCAACATCGCAAGCGCGGCGTGGAAACCAAACTTATCATCGGCGATACGCAGCCGGAAATCGATGCAACCCTGCTACGCAACATTGCCCGCGCGCATCGGTACTTCGATCTGGTCCGATCGGGGAAAACCTTTGCTGAGATCGCCGAGGCCGAAGGTGTCTCGAAACGCCGCGTTCAGCAACTGATCGAGCTGGCGTTTCTGGCGCCGGACGTGATCAGAGCAGTTCGTGAAGGCCGGCAGCCCGTTGGTATGACATCCGACTGGCTCAAACGATATGCCTTCTCTCCGATCTGGACAGAGCAGCGACAAGTCTTCGAGGCGCTGTAATACTTCCCATAATCAATCAGTTATCCTAATCAGTATCCGGCCAACGGATACTTGTGCGTTGAGCCGCCCCGTGTCGCATTTGTTACCCGATAAGGGGCGATGCTATCTCCATCACATTTGCCCAAACTGCTACCGCGGAAATGGCGATTCCAGACTTTTCGGGGAAACGGGCACGATATCGTAGTTCTGTCGGTCTGGGGTATTTTTATACCTCTGAAGCTACCCGAAACTACGGGCTGAAAAGCAGAAATCTGCATTATATCAATAACTTAGGAGGTGGTGGCTGGGGTGGTAGGATTCGAACCTACGATACACGGTACCAAAAACCGCTGCCTTACCACTTGGCTACACCCCAACGGTGAGCGGCTATCTACGACTGATGTTTATCAGGTTCAAGAGGTTTTCAGTAAAAATCGATACCGCTAAAGAAATATTTTCAAGCCCTCAACCTTTCATCAGATACGGGCAAGGTGTCAGTCTTCAAATTTCCACGCAAAGGATCGAGCGAGCCGTATGGTAGGCGTTTTCTGACGGCAACTATTGCGTATGTCGAAACTTAAGACCTTCGGTTTGATGATATCGAATAAATCACGGGATACGGATTGGAATTGAACGCGGTTTCTAAGAAATACCCACTATTCCCTAACTTCGGATTGTTCCACACCCCAAAGATTGGCTTTGAGTGTCCAGCCCCGATATCCCCCGGCGGAGATGCGGCACCAATCAATCGTGCAAGAGCCTAGCCTTGCCACCACTCCTGACTCAAAATGCGCGTTGACCTGTGAATTAGGGTCTGGCGTGGCGTAAATCGGCAGCAAGTCCGGTTCGATCAATACGGTTCGCACTCCTGAAAGCAGCGCATAATGCACCCAGCCCCCAGCGCCGTCACGATCCTGAACCTTACGCCAGTTGCCATACTCCGCTGTTATCTGCAGTGGCATCCCGCGACGTTTGAATACCCAGTCGATTCGATGTGTCAGTGATGGACCGCGGCGCACGTTGCCCTCGGCTGCTTTCATCGAGACGTAGCGCGGCAGTGGTAAATTGGTTACTTGGCCGCGCCTGTCCTGTGCGTTGGCGGCAGATACGCTCAACGCGACAATCAATATACAAATAACCGCCGGAACGAGGCGTTTAATCGAAAAATTAGCAATCACTGCCTGCCTGCTCTTAAGCCTGTTTGTGGTGCTTCGAAAAAAGGTCGCATCTAAGGACATGGGGTTCTTGTGCCCCGTGTGATCCTGCGCCACGATGCCATGGCGCGCAACTGATTGCAAAGCGGTAGGAGATCCGAGGTGCCAAGAGAACGTCTGAGTGTTGTTGTAACGCGACGGTTGCCTGAGGCAGTTGAAACAAGATTAAGTGAGCTGTTCGATGTTCAGTTGCGGGACACTGATGCGCCAATGACGCGTGAAGAACTTATTGCTGCTGTCAAAGAAGCAGATGTGCTTGTTCCGACAATTACTGACACGATCGACGCAGGTATTCTGGGGCAGGCTGGAGAAAAGTTGCGCCTGATCGCCAATTACGGCGCGGGTGTTGATAATATCGACGTATCGACTGCCCGTCAGCGCGGCATTCTTGTGTCCAACACGCCGGGTGTTTTGACCGACGACACCGCGGATATGACCATGGCTTTGATCCTCGCCGTCACCCGTCGGATCCCCGAGGGACAGAGCGTAATGCAAAAGGGTGATTGGGCAGGCTGGGCGCCAACTGCTTTGTTGGGCGGTCGGGTTGGCGGTCGCCGCTTGGGAATACTGGGGATGGGCAGAATCGGGCAGGCCGTCGCAAAGCGGGCCAGCGCGTTTGGTATGCAGGTGCATTATCACAACCGTCGAAGGCTTCGGGCTGAAATCGAAGAAGCGCTGGAGGCAACGTATTGGGATAGCCTTGATCAAATGGTGGCGCGGATGGATGTTATTTCGATCCATTGTCCTTCAACTCCGTCAACATTCCATTTGATGAACGCAAGGCGCCTGAAGCTGATGAAGCCTTCAGCGGTGATCGTGAACACTTCACGCGGGGAGGTTATCGACGAAAACGCTCTTACCCGCATGATACGTGCAAATGAGATCGCTGGTGCTGGCTTGGATGTCTATGAACATGGCACCGATGTGAACCCGCGACTCCGACAGCTGCCAAACGTGGTTCTTTTGCCTCACATGGGATCGGCTACGCTGGAAGGCCGGATCGAGATGGGCGAAAAGGTGATCATCAATATCAAAACTTTCGAGGATGGCCACCGCCCGCCGGATCAGGTCGTTCCCGCAATGCTGTAACGCCGACTTGTAATCTGGGGAGGAACAGGATGGTGCACGCCCGAGCGCTTCCGCGCAACGAAACCGGTATAGAAACTGTCATTGGCATACTTAAACAGCGTTTCGCAGATCGGCTGCAAACCGGCGCAGCAATCCGCGAACAGCACGGTCACACCACAACCTGGATCGACAACCAAAGCCCGGATGCTGTGGTTTACCCGCATTCGACAGAGGAAGTTTCGGAAATTGTCAAAACTTGCGCTGCGCATAAGGTGCCGGTTATCGCGTTTGGAACGGGAACTTCGCTGGAAGGTCACGTGAATGCTCCGGCAGGTGGAATATCGGTAGACTTGGGCCAGATGGACAAGGTTTTGTCGGTTAATGCAGGTGATCTCGACTGTGTTGTGCAGCCGGGCGTCACCCGAGAAGACTTGAATATGCAGTTGCGGGACCAGGGATTGTTCTTTCCAATTGATCCGGGCGCCAATGCGTCGTTGGGCGGAATGGCTGCGACCCGGGCGTCAGGTACCAACGCGGTACGCTATGGCACGATGAAGGATAATGTCCTTAGCATTGAAGCAGTTATGCCAAACGGCCAGATCATTCGGACGGGCCATCGCGCGAAAAAGTCGTCGGCGGGATATGATCTGACTCGTCTCTTGATTGGAGCCGAGGGTACGCTGGGCATTATCACCGAACTCACACTTCGATTGCAGGGTATTCCTGAGGCCATAACTTCAGCCAGGTGTTCCTTTCCATCGGTTGATGCGGCCTGTCAGGCGGTGATAATGACTATTCAATATGGAATCCCGGTTGCGCGGATCGAGCTTCTTGATGACATGTCAGTACGCGCGGCAAATGCCTATTCCGGGTTGACCTTGCCTGAAACGCCACTGCTTCTGCTGGAATTCCACGGATCTGACAGCGGAGCAGCAGAGCAAGCCGAAACCTTTGGCCAAATAGCCGAAGAATTCGGTGGAACCGATTTTGCAGCAACATCGACTACCGAAGAACGCAACAAGCTCTGGCAAGCCCGACATGATATGTATTGGGCAAGCCTGCAGTTACGGCCTGGCGCAAGGGGGATATCTACGGATGTCTGCGTGCCGATATCTCGTCTGGCTGAATGCGTGACTGAAACTCAGCGCAAGGCAGCGCAGCTTGGCTTGATGGCGCCAATAGTAGGACATGTTGGCGATGGAAACTTCCATACGCTGGTTTTGCTCGACATGGAAAACGACAACGAAGTTACAAAAGCCGAAGAGTTTGTCGGGTGGTTAAATGATCTCGCAATATCGATGGACGGTACATGTACCGGAGAGCATGGGATAGGGCAGGGAAAGAAACCCTATCTTGTCAAAGAACTTGGCCCGGCAATAGACTTCATGTCAGCGATCAAAACCGCGTTGGACCCAGACAACATTATGAATCCCGGTAAGATCATTTGAGGTCGCCGGAACAAGCTGAGCGTTGGCACTGCTATGCGAACGATTCCCAGAAAGTCGGTTTTGTGCGCAATAGCGTCGGATGGACTTGGCGGTTCGGCGTTCTGTTCGGCATAAACCTTGCCAAACAGATTTAATCCGGAGAGCGGGCTAATGAAAACCCAAGTCAAAGCACTGGTCGTTGGCGGTGGCGCCATCGGAACCTCGATCGCCTATCATCTGGCCAAGGCCGGTTGGGATGACGTTATGCTGATTGAGCGTGACGAGTTGACCTCGGGCTCTACCTGGCACGCCGCCGGTCTGTTGCCGCTTTTTAACATGTCATACGCGACAACTCATATTCACAAGTATTCAGTCGATTTTTACAAAACGCTCGAAGAAGAAACCGGCCTGAATGCTGGCTTTGCCGTTGTGGGAAATCTTCGTATGGCCCAGACGGACGAGCGCATGGACGAATACATGCTTTATGCCTCGACTGCTGAGACCTGCGGTGTTCCTTATGAATGGCTGACCCCCGACGAAATCAAGGCGCGTTGGCCGTTAATCCGTACCGAGGATCTCAAGGGCGCTTTGTATCACAACACAGATGGGTACATTAACCCGGCCGATGTTACGCAGGCAATGGCCAAGGGCGCACGCCAGCGTGGTGTCGAGATTGTACGAAAGATGCAGGCAGATGCTTTCCACTGGACCGGCGCCCATTGGGAAGTCACTTGCACTAAGATGATCGAACAAGGCGGAAATCTTGTACCCGGTGACGAGCAAGTGGTAATAACTGCCGAACATGTCGTAACTGCGTCGGGTAACCATGCCCAACGTACTGCAAGGATGCTGGGTATCAAAATCCCGGCAATCCCTGTTGAACACCAGTTCATCGTAATGGACAAAGACCCTGCTTTGGTGGATTACCGTGCCAGCGGCGGGGCAGAGCATCCTGTTGTTCGCGACGCAGATGCTCAATCCTATGTGCGCGAAGAACGCGGTGGATGGATTTTGGGTGTTTACGAAAAGAATGCGCCAGCTTGCTTTGAATATGGCGTGCCGGACAGCTTCCGCGCTGACCTGTTCCCGCTTGATCTGGAGAGGATCGAAAGCCAGTACATGGCCATGATCCATCGTATTCCATCTTGCGAAGAAAGCGGTCTGAAAGACGATTTCAACGGTCCAATTTGCTACACCCCGGACGGCAACCCACTGGTTGGTCCTGCGCCGGGTCTGCGAAACATGTGGTTGGCTGAAGGATTCAGCTTTGGCATTACTGCTGCGGGCGGCACCGGTTACTATCTGGCGCAGATGATGGTCGACGGTGAGGCCGAGATCGACATGGCCTCGTTGGATCCCAAGCGTTATTCCAGCAATTGGATGACTACCGAATTCGCAGCCCGCAAGAACGAAGAATGCTACGACCACGTCTACATCTTGCACCACCCTGACGAAGAACGCCCGGCTTGCCGCCCCCTGCGGACGGCACCTGCCTATGACCGACAGAAAGCGCGCGGTGCACAGTTCGGCTGGGTCAACGGATGGGAACGCCCCAACTACTTTGGCCCACTAAACGCACCGTCAAATTTCGACGAAGAAAGCCGTTCCTTTCGCCGTGGTGGTTGGTGGCAGTACGCAGTTGAAGAAGCCAAAGCGATACGTAATGGCGTTGGGCTGATCGACGCGACTGCTTTCACGAAGCATGTCGTGAAAGGCCCCGGAGCGACCCAATTCCTGGACTGGTTCACCTGCAACAAGTTGCCCAAGGTCGGTCGTATAAACTTGACCTACGCGCTGACAGCACATGGCACTACGCGTACCGAATACACGATCGTCCGTAACGGCGAGAACAACTACTACATTGTCTCCGCTGGTGCATGGACCGAGTACGATGCAGACTTTTTACGCAAGGCGGCCGAAGACAAGTTGGACGAATTCGGCTACATCGAAATCCAGGATGTGACAAGCCAATGGGGTGTCTTTGCAATCGCCGGACCCAAGTCACGCGACGTTTTGAAAGAAGTTATCAAAGACGCCGATCCGGAAACTGCGTTGTCCAACAAGCGCTTCCCGTGGCTGTCGGCGCGTCAGATCGAACTGGGCATGTGTCCGGTCAACGCGATCCGCGTGGCCTATACAGGCGAATTGGGCTGGGAACTGCACCACCCGATCGAGATGCAGAACTACCTGTTTGATCTGCTGGAGCAAGCTGGTGAGAAGCATGGAATGAAACTTGTCGGTGCCCGCGCGCAAAACTGGTTGCGCCAGGAAAAATCCTATCGCGCTTTCGGTACCGAATTAGGCAGGGACGCGACGCCTTTGGAGGCTGATCTGCCACGCTTTGTTGACCTGTCCAAAGACTTTCACGGTAAGGTCAAATTGGAAGAAACAGGCGTACGCGTAAAATGTTGCACGCTGCTGATCGACGGCCCAGACGATGCAGACCCGTGGGGCCGCGAGGCGCTTTATACCCCAGAAGGCGAGCGCGTTGGCCGCCTTACATCAGGCGGTTATTCGGTGGCCTTCGAAAAATCAATCGGGATGGGCTATGTGTCGCCCGAACTCGCGGTCGAAGGAACAAAGCTAAAGGTCAAAATGCAGGACAAGCTGTGGGACGCGATTGTTACCTGCGACAGCCCCTATGACCCAAAGAACGCAGTTATCCGCAAAGATGGCTAGGTGGGCGATAAAATACTGACTGCGTCACCAATCGATCAAAGCTCGCCTTGGCGGGCTTTTTTCGTGACAAACGCCAGATTATTTGCAGGCATTTCTATGGTTTCAGTCACTTCCAAGCGGCATCTTTGGAATAGGGTCAGCATGTCCATGTCGTTTTTGTAACCTATCTCTGGATCTTGCTGAACAAGTGCTTCGTGAAACTGTTTGTCCCCTTTGCTTGTTAGGCGGCCTTCACGCATGAAAGGGCCGTAGACAACAAACTGCCCATCAATGTTCAAAGCTTGCGCTGCCTCAAATACGAGCGTTTTCACTTCCCACCAGCTGATTAAATGGAGAAGGTTAACCAAGACAATAAGATCTTGACCGCCAAAAGATTTGTGCCAATCCTTCGCTGTTGCGTCCAGATCAACGGCTAAGTTCACATTCGCCAAACCCTTGGTATAGGCGTCGATGCTAATACGGCGCTCGGGATCCACTTCGCTGGGTTGCCAAACTAAATCAGGCAGGCGCTGGGCAAATGCCGCGGCATGTTGCCCGGTACCGCTTGCCAGTTCCAGCGCGTGACCCGAAGCAGGCGCGACGCGTTCAAGCAATTCGCAAAGTACTGCAGAATTACGACTGGCGGCTGGAGCAACAAGGCGTCCGCCGTCGGATTTGAACGCTACACTCGCGTTTGATGGAAGTGTTCGTTTCATAAATTCCGCAACCTGTCTGGTTTCAACGCGGTGATTTCAGTCGAGTTCATCTCTGGGCGGTTTCCGACGGTCAAATCCGCCACCAACTGCGAGGCGGCCGGGGAGGTTTGGAACCCGTATCCACCTTGACCAGCCGACCAAACAAAGCTTGGATCTGATGGGTCTGGCCCCAGAACCAGAGTGCCGTCAGGGGCGAAGCTTCGCAAGCCAGCCCAGTTTGTCTCGACCCTGGTGACTGGCTCGGTAACCATCGCTTCGTAGCGCGCCAAACCTTCTGCCAACACCATGTCATCCGCAAAGGCATCCTGAGGTGGTATTGGATCAGCCTCGGACGGAGAAACTAGCAGCTTCCCGGCGTCGGGTTTGGCGTACCAACTTTCTCCGGCTCCGAACAGCATTGGCCATCCAGTAACATCATACCCGCCCGGCGCGGGTAACCGTGCCATCGATCTGCGCAGCGGGTTAATACCGATTGGGGTGATACCTGCCAACGCGGCGATTTCATCCACCCAAGCTCCAGCGGCGTTTACAAGCACGCGTGCTTCAAACTGGTCACCTGCCTCGACAATCCAATGACCGGCTTTGCGAATCCCTGTCACTTTTCGGCGGGTTAAAATCGAACCATTATTGGCACGAATAGTTCTGGCAAAATCCTGAAGCAGGCGGTCCGTATCGATGTCAAAAGCGTTCGTGCTTATGGCGGCAAACGCCACTGCGTTCGGGTCGATGATTGGTACTTTCGCATTCGCCTCAGAAACTGAGATGGTCTGCATGCCCAGGGCTTGCCTATCCAGCAAAAATTGATCCTCTTGAGCCGATCCACCCAACAGCATCAGGCCACGCGGCGTCAGATAGCCGCCATTTTCTGACTCAAGAAAACGCGCCCCGGCCATGTTCAAAGCCACCACAGAAGGCGGCCCATAGTTTTGTTCGAACATAGCGGCAGATCGCCCTGAAGCGTGATAGCCAAGTGCATCTTCCGCTTCGAGAACCGCCACAGCCCCATGCTCGGATAATCGCGCACCCGCGCTCAACCCAGCTATCCCACCGCCAATAACCAGAAAGTCAATCATGTTCAGGGGTTCCGTTAGAGCTTCTTATTAGCAGACGCTATTTGAGCATTATTTATTTGGGAAATCCATCTACCAGATCTAACGATACGCAGAATTTAAGCGGCCTTGAATTTGCAATTCAACCCACCCAAGCACTACAAAATTGAAGGACGAATATTAAGGGTGAGCTCTGCAGATTCGCTCCCGATTGCCAAACAATCAATCACCCTGCCTGACCCAAAAACGAGCAGAATTTGTATTTGTTTGACTTTCGTGGCGGTACTCACAAGCACCGTTATCACTCTGAGTTAGGGCAGGAGCTTCTGTCTGCATTTGTTTGTATCCAAGCGGAGATTGCGATGGCCGCAAAAAAGCCCGCATAGAAAATGCGGGCTTTTTCTTTAGGTTAACGTACCGGGTTTATTGAGGGATTTCACCTTCGAGGCCTTCGACGTAGAAGTTCATCCCGGCAAGAGTGCCATCATCAGCTGTTTCGCCGTCAGCCAGCCAATCGCTCCCGTCCTGCTTTTTCAGCGGGCCAGTGAATGGGTGATAGCTGCCATCTGCAATCGCGTCCTTCATCGCAAGGGCTTCTTCCTTTACGTCGGCCGGAACAGCGTCAGAAATCTCGCCGATCTCGACCATGCCTGGTCCGATACCGTCCCAGGTGTTCGTAGTGGACCAGGACCCATCCATTACAGCCTGAGTGCGCGCGATATAATATGGCGCCCAGTTGTCGATGATCGAGGAAACGCGCGGCATAGGCGCGTATTCACTCATATCCGAAGCCTGTCCAAACGTGATTACGTTGCCCGCCTCTTGCGCTGCTGCCTGCGGCGCGGTCGAGTCAGTATGTTGCAGGATCACGTCCGCGCCTTGTTCAATAAGAACAGTGGCAGCATCCGCCTCTTTCGCCGGGTCGAACCAAGTGTAAGCCCAAACGATTTTGAATTCGACGTCCGGATTAACTTTCTTGGCGTGAACATAGGCAGAGTTGATGCCGCGGATCACTTCGGGGATCGGGTACGAGCCGATGTAACCAATGATGTTCGACTCGGTCATCTTTCCGGCGATGTGACCCTGTACTGCGCGACCCTCATAGAACCGGGCTGAATAGACTGATACGTTGTCTGCAGTTTTGTATCCAGTTGCGTGTTCGAATTTCACGTCCGGGAATTTCTTGGCCACGTTAATGGTCGGGTCCATGTAGCCAAACGAGGTCGTAAATATCAAATCCGCGCCTTCCAGCGCCATCTGCGTCATTACGCGCTCGGCATCCGGCCCTTCCGGAACGGATTCAACGAAAACAGTTTCGACTTTGTCGCCAAAGTGCTGTTCGACCGCTTGGCGGCCCTTATCATGTTCATATGTCCAACCGCCGTCTCCGACCGGTCCGACATAGACAAAACCAACCTTGGTTTTGTCTTGTGCAAAGGCGCTGGTCGCAAGACCCAGCGCAATGGCTGCGCTCGCCAAAAGTGAAGTGAATTTCATATGGTTACTCCCCAAGTTGATTCAGTTGGCCCCTAGTGTGAGGCATGGAAGGTTCGGCCCAGTGAAGCTGGTGCGCTGCTCTTGTCGGCCGAAAGGATTACAAGCACAAGGATTGTGATGATATAGGGCGACATTGCCAGATACTCGACAGGTATGGCAACGCCCGCTGCCTGCAAATTTAGCTGCAATACGGTGATACCGCCGAACAAATAGGCACCCAGCAACGCGCGCCACGGTTTCCAGCTGGCGAATACTACGAGGGCTAGCGCAATCCATCCGACACCCGCAGTCATTCCTTCGGTCCATTGCGGAACCCGGATCAGACTGATGTAAGCGCCACCCAAACCGGCGCAAGCACCGCCGAACATAATAGCCAAAATGCGGATCTTGATAACTTTATAGCCCAGTGCATGCGCCGCATCATGGTTTTCACCAACAGCACGCAAGACCAGTCCGACGCGAGTGTATTTCAGCGTGGCCCACACTGCGGCTGTTAAGGCTATGCCGACATACAGGATGGGATCATGCTGGAACAATATCGGACCGATTACAGGAATATCGCTAATAACTGGAATGTGGATTTCGCTCATGTCGGGCGGCTTAACACCAACATAACTCTGCCCCATAAGCGCGCTGAAGCCCAGCCCGAAAAGGGTTAACGCCAGACCGCTTGCAACCTGGTTAGCCAATGCAATCTGCGTCAGAAGAACAAACAAGAGTGAAAGCAGTGCACCACCGATAGCTGCCGCAATGAAACCCAGCCATGGCGAACCGGATTCGACCGAGATGGCAAAACCACTGATCGCGCCAACGATCATCATGCCCTCCACGCCCAGGTTCAACACGCCAGCCTTTTCAACGACAAGCTCTCCTATCGCGGCAAGCAGCAATGGGGTCGCCGCGACCATCAGCGAGGCAACCAGAAGAACGGGATTTATTTCTCCAAGGTCCATGGTTTACGCCACCTCGCTGCGGGCCGCACGGATGCGGTAGTTGGTCAAAAGATCGAAGGCCAACAAGAAGAACAGCAGCATCCCCTGAAATACTTGAATTGCTGCGGCGGGGAGGCCGAGTTGAGACTGGGCGATTTCACCACCAATATAGGTTAATGCCATCAAGAACCCGGCCAGCATTATCCCCAGTGGATGCAGGCGGCCCAAAAAGGCGACGATGATCGCGGTAAAGCCGTATCCGACGTTAAAGTCTATACTGACCACGCCTGATGGGCCGGAAACTTCGAACATCCCCGCAAGCCCGGCAAGAACTCCTGAAGTTCCCAGGCAGAAAAGGATCAGACGGGCGGGGTTCACACCCGCAAAACGGGCCGCGCGGGGGGCTTCTCCGGTCAGTCGGATATGAAAGCCAAGTAGATGCCTGTTAAGCAAAACATAAGCGAATATCACGGCGACAAAGGCGGCTACTACACCCCAGTGCATACCTGAACCTGTGATCAATTCCGAGTTGTAGGCGCTGGGATAGGATTGAAGGTTGCGGGAACCGGGAAAACCGAACCCCTCAGGGTTCTTCAACAGGCCCAGAGATACAGATGCCAGAATTTGTTCTGCAACATAGACGAGCATAAGTGAGACCAGAATTTCGTTGGTTCCAAAACGCACTTTCAAAATGGCTGGGATCATTGCCCAAACCCAACCGCCCAAGGCCCCTGCAAAGACCATAACCGGAAAGATGTACCACGCTTCCAGTGGGTAAAACGCCAATCCTGCGGCTGCGCCAAAGATTGCGCCCATGATGTATTGGCCTTCGGCGCCGATGTTCCAGATACCAGCACGAAAGCCCAGCGACAAACCAATGGCAATCAGGACCAGTGGTGCGCCCTTTACCAAAAGTTGCGGGCGGTAATAAAACGCAAACTCGCCGAAAAGAGGTTCCCAAAAAATGGTTCCGATAGCCTCAACGGGATTCTTGCCCAGAACCGCGAACAGAACACCGCCAAACACCATCGTAGCCAGAACTGCGACCAGGGGGGTAGCAAAAGACCACGCCCTGGATGGCTGTGGCCGTTTCTCCAAAACAATCAAAGATATACCCCCCAATAGTCCTTATTATTTTTTAGATGCCTCTGCCGTAGGCGGACCGATATTTCATACATGGGCCACCTCCATTCCATGAGCACCACCCATCATCAATCCAATCTCGTCCACCGTCAGACCTGTAGTGGGGCGCGGGGCGCTAAGCCGTCCTTCGTTTAGTGCAGCAAAGCTGTCGGCGATTTCCATCAACTCGTCCAAATCCTGGCTTATGCAAATCACTGCGGTGCCTTTGGCGGCCAGATCAAGAATTGCCTGTCTGATGGCTGCGGCAGCCGCCGCGTCCACTCCCCAGGTCGGCTGGTTTACGACCAGGACGTCAGGATCCTGCAGGACCTCGCGGCCTATAACGAATTTCTGCAGGTTCCCACCAGAAAGCGACCGGGCGGCGTTCTCAGGTCCGGGAGTACGAACGTCAAAGGCTTGGATTATTTTCTCGGCAAAGCCCTTGGTCTCAGTCCACTTCAGAAACCCATTATTTTCTAGCTTCTCGCGCACGGATCCGGTCAATAGTGCGTTTTCGATCAGGCTCATATCTGGCGCGGCCGCGTGGCCCAATCTTTCCTCGGGTGCAGTCAAAACACCAAGTTTGCGCCGCGCTGTTGGCCCCAGTTTGCCAATCGCCTGTCCGTTAAATTTGATCGCGTCAGAGGTTGTAAGGATTTCGCCGGACAAAACGCCCAGCAACTCGTCCTGACCATTGCCGGCAACACCGCCGATCCCCAAAATCTCGCCCTTGCGAACCGTCATATGGACGTTTTGCAGCGCCGTTCCGAAATCTGAAGGCGAAGGAACCGTTAGTCCGCTTACATCCAGTGCGACCTCACCGAAATCACGCCCTGCTCGTTGGGGCGTTTGCAACGTCGCGCCAACCATCATTTCGGCCATTTCCCTGGCAGAAGTTTCAGCAGGCACACATTCACCGACATTCTTGCCCAAACGAAGGATCGTGGCATTGTCACAAAGCGCGCGAATTTCCTCGAGTTTGTGCGAGATGTACAAGATCGAGGTTCCTTCCGATCGAAGTTTCTTCAGCGTTTCGAACAAGATTTCGACCTCTTGTGGCGTCAAAACCGAGGTCGGTTCATCCATTATCAGCAACTTGGGATCCTGCAAAAGGCAGCGGATGATCTCGACCCTTTGCCGTTCACCTGCTGAAAGGTCGCCAACCGTTCTGTAAGGATCCAACGGCAAGCCATAGGTCTCGGACACGCCCCGAATACGTGATGCCAGATCACTCATTGCCGGAGGGTTTTCCATGCCCAACGCAATATTTTCTGCCACGTTCAGCGCGTCAAACAACGAGAAATGCTGGAACACCATCGCAATGCCGTCAGCGCGCGCAGCACGAGGTTCTTGTGGCATAAAGGGTTGTCCGCGCAGCATCATTTTGCCGGAGTCCGGCTTAACCAACCCATAGATCATCTTAACCAAAGTCGATTTGCCGGCACCATTTTCACCCAGAAGGGCATGAACCTCGCCCTCATCGATATTAAATGTCACATGATCATTGGCCACGACTCCAGGATAGGCTTTGGTCAAATCCTGCAGGCTAAGTAAAGGCATGGTCATGCTCTCAGGTCCTCTTTCAATGCGCTTTGCCGAGCCGGACGCAGCAGATCGGCTGCTACACCAATGGCGATCATCTGAGGGTGCTTACCCAATGACGGATCACCAATTGGGCAGGTGATCCGGCTGATCCGCTCAGGAGGGTGTCCCAGCGCCGCCAACCGCGAACGGAATCGCGCCCATTTCGTAGCTGAGCCGATCAGGCCAGCAAAGCAAAAACCACTGAGCAACAGCTGATTGCACAACTCGAAATCCAAGTTATGTGAATATGTCAGCACCAAATGCTCGGCATCGCGCGGAGCGTGACGCACCAAATTTGCTGGTTTCGATGCGGTCACGGCTGTGACTTTCTCGGGCACATTTTCGGGAAAGCGCTCCACATTTGTGTCTACCCAGGTAATTGCGATTTCAGGAATAGGCGACAAGACATCAACAAGAGCACGCCCCACATGCCCTGCGCCCCAAATCCAGATATTGCGGGTGGGATTGTGCACCGGTTCGATCATCCAGCCATCGACGATTTGCGGTTCTGGCGTTACGCCTTGACCTCGTGCCGTGGCCATTAACCGCTTCACAGACATAGGCATTTCATCGCTCTTGGTGGACCGGGCGATAATATTGTCTTCAAGTGTCCGAAGCGTGGCTAAGTCGTATACTTCGCTAAGTAGCGTCACAGCGCCACCGCAGCATTGGCCAAGATCAGGTCCGAGCGCGTGTTGCGTTAGGCGGGAAGGAACGGTTTGCAATCTGGCCGACTGCGCCGCCTGAAACTCCAGTGTTCCGCCTCCGATGGTGCCGGATTGTCCGTCGTCCCATACGAGCATCGCTGTGCCGACGTCACGTGGCGAGGATCCTTTGATTGCAGCGATAACAACACGGACCACTTTTCCGTGTGCTTTTACTGCCTGTTCAAGAGCTTGCAGATCAAATCCCATCTGGGTTGCCCCTTGTAAATTTGATGCCGCGCCAGACTTCTTCGGCCGTAGCAGGGGCATTTAATGCAGGATATTTATCCCCACAGGCTCCAACTGCATTCGACAGCGCAAGCCACGCGGATATTCCCAACATAAAGGGTGGTTCGCCTACTGCTTTTGAGCGATAAATCGTTTCCTCGCGGTTTTTGCCGTTCCAAAGGGCCACATTGAATATGTCAGGCCGATCAGAACAGGCGGGGATCTTATACGTTGACGGTGCGTGAGTGCGCAAGTTGCCCCTGTCATCCCAGACCAGTTCCTCGGTCGTCAACCACCCTGCGCCCTGAACATAACCGCCTTCAACTTGCCCGATATCAATCGCCGGGTTCAGCGATGCGCCAGCATCATGCAAGATGTCGGTGCGCAATATGCGGTTTTCTCCGGTCAATGTGTCAATTGCCACTTCGGTGACGGCTGCTCCGTAAGCAAAGTAGTAAAACGGTCGGCCCTGGCCCTTGATCCGATCCCATTCAATCTTGGGCGTTTTATAGTACCCCGTTGCCGAAAGACTAACGCGCCCCTGATAAACCATCGCCGCAGCTTCGGCGAAACTGTAACGGTTCTTACCAATCTCTACGTGACCATCTGCAAATATGACACTTGTCGGATCGGCCTGATGGCGCTCGGCTAAATAAATCGCCATACGATCGCGGATTGTATCGCAAGCCGCCTTCACCGCCATTCCATTCAGGTCGCTGCCCGAGGATGCAGCGGTCGCCGATGTGTTCGGCACTTTCGCCGTGTCGGTAGCCGTAATCTTCACCATTTCCAGTGGGATTCCAAAGCGTGAGGCCGCAACCTGCGCCACTTTTTGAAACAAGCCCTGACCCATTTCGGTACCGCCGTGGTTCAGGTGAACCGAGCCGTCCTGATATACATGTACCAGCGCACCCGCCTGGTTAAGGTGAGTCAGTGTAAAAGAAATCCCAAATTTGACTGGTGAAAAGGCGATACCCTTTTTGATCACGTTGTTTTCGGCATTCCATTTCGCTATGGCGGCTTTGCGGGCGAAATAGTCGCTGGACTTCAACAGAGCATCAGTCATCTCGTGCAAAACAAAGTCACTGACTTCCATGCCATAAGGCGTGGTGTTCCCGCCCGAGGGTAAAGGTCTCGTAGGGTTTGCACCGGTTTCAACTGCACCTCGACTCGTTAGATCCTCGTGCGGGTCCGGATGGTTCAGAGGTTCTTCGTCAGGTTCGCGATCTTCGGTCCTGTGCGCAGGCTCGTAATAGTTCCGACGGCGCAGTTCCACCGGGTCGATTCCCAACTCAAATGCCGCGTGATCCATTACGCGCTCGATCCCGACCATACCTTGCGGACCACCGAAGCCGCGAAAGGCAGTCGCGGACTGTGTGTTGGTTTTCAACCGATGGCTTTCGATCCGTGCGTGGGGCAACAGATAAGCATTGTCTGAATGAAGCATTGCACGGTCCGCGACGGGCAGGGACAGATCTTGTGCCCAACCGCACATCGCGTAATGCAGGAATAAGACGCCCTGAATGTGTCCATCCTTATCAAATCCAGCACGATAAGAAATGCGAAAAGCGTGGCGTTTGCCGGTGATGATCATGTCATCATCGCGGTCATATCGCATCTTGCAGGCCTTGCCGGTCGCCTTGGCCGCCACGGCGCATGCTACGGCCAAGGCGTTTCCCTGACTTTCCTTTCCTCCGAACCCTCCGCCCATGCGGCGGGTTTCTACGCGGACGGCATTCATCGGGACGCCCAGAGCATCTGCGACCTTATGCTGGATTTCTGTGGGGTGCTGGGTTGAGGAATGCACCAGCATGTCGCCTTCGTTGGGTAAGGCCAACGCGGCCTGACCTTCCAGATAGAAATGCTCCTGACCGCCAATTTCGAAAGTGTCTTCTACCAAACAGTGTGCATTTGCGATTGCTGTTTCCGCATCACCCTTAGCATAAATGCGCGGACCTTCTTCAAACCGGCTGTCGGCCGCCAAGGCCTCTTCTACAGTAAGGATCGGCGTTTCCTCAGCGTAGTGAACATTGCCCAAACGTGCGGCCTTGCGCGCCGCCTGATGGCTAGATGCGACTACAAGAAAAATCGGCTGTCCGATGTAGTTGATCACACCGTCCGACAGCAGCGGCTCATCATGGATTGAGGGTGAGACATCGTTGGCAAATGGCAAATCGTCGGCAGCCAACACCATGACCACCCCATCGGCTGCCTTCACGTCAGTTAGATCCATAGATGTGATCCTGCCCTTTGGAATCGAGCTAAGACCAAAGGCCAAATGCAACGTTCCCTTAGGTGTTGGAATATCGTCCACATACCGGGCGGTACCAGTAACATGCAGAGGTGCGGCGTCATGAGGCATAGGGCTTGCGACACTCATGCTGAAACCTCCAACACGTTGGTCAATTCGCCATGATCTTCTCGAAAATACCTTTCCAGCATCGCTTTGGCCGAGTCCAGTCGGTAAGACGCCGAGGCCCGCATGTCGGTCATTGGCGTGAAATCCTTGTCGAAAGCAAGCTTCGCTTTCTCGATCGTTTTCTGTGACCATGGTTGGTCAACCAATTCTGCTTCGACCGTTCCCGCTCTTTTCGGAATGCCCGCCATACCACCGAATGCTATGCGTGCTTGCGTGACCGTTCCATTTTCAACAACGACGTTGAAACACCCGCAAACAGCAGAAATATCCTGATCAAACCGCTTGCTGAGTTTGTAGCATTTCAATCGGTCCGCCTGACGTGGAAAGCTGACAGCTTCAACAAATTCACCAAGTGCGCGATCCTGTTTGCCGTAGTCGATAAAGAAATCCTCCAGCACAACAGAGCGGCGTGTATTGCCTTTCCGCAAGTGTAGTGTTGCGCCAAGCGCAATTAGTGCGGGCGGATTGTCCCCGATGGGTGAGCCGTTGGCGATATTGCCGCCGATCGTTGCCGCGTGTCGAACCTGAACGCTGGCGTAGCGGCGGATCATCTCGGCATAGGACGGGTGGAGCTCGGTCAACGCTTCGCTCATTCGATTCATGTCGACCATCGCGCCGAAGTGTACCTCATCATCTGTGACGAGAATCTCTTTCAGGTCATCGCAACGGTTCAGAAATATCACTGGGTCCAATTCACGTAGCTGTTTAGTTACCCAAAGACCAACGTCTGTTGCACCTGCAATCAGTGTGGCACTAGGGTGCCTTTCGTAAATTGCGGCTAATTCATCCGATGACTCAGGTAAATTTGGTGACGCCGCCTCTGTTGCAATCGGTGCATCCCTTACCCAGACAGGAACCGGTTGATCTTCGACGGACTCTGCCGCACGAACGATAGGGGCGTATCCGGTACACCTGCATAAGTTGCCGGCAAGCTGCGTGTCGTGATCAGTTGCGCCATTGGCATGGCTTGCCACCATCGACATCACGAAGCCAGGCGTACAGAAACCGCATTGCGAACCGTGAAAGTCAACCATCGCCTGCTGTGCCGGATGCATCTCGCCATTTGGTCCGGTCGCGCCTTCGACCGTACGTACCGCTTTGCCATGCAGTTGCGGCAAGAACAGGATACAGGAATTCAACGCCCTGGCGCCGTCCTCGTCAGTAACCATAACGGTACATGCGCCGCAGTCGCCTTCGTTGCAGCCTTCTTTTGTTCCGGTAAGGCCGCAATCGTCACGCAGCCAGTCCAACAAGGTCGCGGTCGGATCAACGTCCTTCAACGCCACTGTCTCCCCGTTTAGAAGAAACGTGATATTCATACGTGAAACCTGTCGCCTTACCCAGTTGCGCCCATTGGTGCCCTCCTTCGATGCGACGTAGAAAGAGCGGCGGGCGTATAGTATGCTGTCAGATGTTAGAAACAGCACCTATTAGCTTGCAAGAAAAACTGCCTAATATGTGTACCATTGTGCGCAGCAAAAAATTTGATCGGCGAGCGAAACTCATTTAAATGTCTAAAAATAAACAATTTTTCTGGGATCACTGATTGATTATCGAAACACCTTCTGAAAAAGCCGAAGAATTGTCGACGCATTATTAGGCATTCAAATGCCTCTGTTCTCGCTTTTGCCCAAGGCTCGGCTGCGATAGCTTGGCAGTCATGAGCAGCAATCCCCGATTCATTCATCTTCGAGTACATACCGAATATTCCCTGCTTGAAGGTGCCGTTCGCCTGAAAAAACTGCCGGCCCTTTGCGAGCAGATGGACATGCCAGCCGTCGCAGTGACGGACACCAACAGCATGTTTTCAGCACTGGAATTTTCGGTCACCGCCAGCGGTGCAGGCGTGCAGCCCATCATGGGATGCCAGGTTGACTTGGAATACGTTAAGGCTCAGCCGGGAGAAAAGCCAAAGGGACCAGCGCCGTTAATTTTGTTGGCGCAATCAGAGGCCGGGTATGAAAACCTGATGAAGCTCAGCTCATGTCTTTATGTCGACAAGGGCGGGCAACTACCGCAGGTGACCATAGATGAACTTGCCGCGCATTCGGCAGGTTTGATTTGTTTGTCAGGTGGACCCGACGGCCCGGTTGGGAAGCTGTTGCAACAAGGTCAACGTGCTGTAGCAGAGGTTTTGATCGATCGGTTGGCGGCAATGTTTCCCGACCGTCTGTATATCGAACTTCAGCGCCATCCGGGAGAAGGTGGACAACCCGAAGCAGAACGCCTGACCGAGCGCGGCCATGTCGAGATGGCGTATGCCAAAAACCTGCCGCTTGTCGCCACTAACGACGTTTATTTTCCGACTTCGGATATGTACGAGGCGCATGACGCGCTAATCTGCATCGCCGAAGGCGCTTATGTCGATCAGCAGGATGGCCGTCGTCGCCTTACTGCACAACATTATTTCAAGTCCCCGCAAGAGATGGTGACTCTGTTCGCAGATTTGCCAGAAGCCATCGAAAACACGGTTGAGATCGCAAAACGGTGCGCTTTCATGGCATATCGCCGCGACCCGATCCTGCCGAAATTCGCAGATGACGAAGTGTCAGAGCTGCGCCGAATTGCCAATGAGGGCTTGCAAAAACGGCTGGCCGTGATTCCGCATGCCGTGACCCCCGAAGAATACCAAGAGCGGCTGGATTTCGAACTGGGCATCATTGAAGGCATGGGATTCCCGGGTTATTTTCTGATTGTTGCGGACTTCATCCAATGGGCCAAGGATCAGGACATTCCGGTAGGGCCGGGACGGGGCTCAGGCGCGGGTTCTTTAGTTGCTTATGCGCTGACCATTACGGACTTGGATCCGCTACGGTATTCTCTGCTGTTCGAACGGTTTCTGAACCCTGAACGGGTTTCGATGCCCGACTTCGATATCGATTTCTGTATGGACCGGCGCGAAGAGGTGATCCGGTACGTGCAAGAGAAATATGGACGCGACAAAGTCGGACAGATCATCACATTTGGTGCGTTGCTATCCAAGGCCGCGGTGCGTGACATCGGCCGAGTCCTGCAGATGCCATATGGCCAGGTGGACCGATTATCAAAAATGATCCCGGTTGAAGGCGTTAAGCCAGTTTCCATCGAAAAGGCATTGAAAGATGAGCCGCGCCTTCGCGAAGAGGCGCGAAGTGAGGAGGTCGTAGAGCGACTGCTCAACTATGGCCAGCAGGTCGAGGGGCTTTTGCGGAATGCTTCGACGCACGCCGCAGGTGTTGTGATCGGAGACCGTCCATTGGACGCTCTGGTCCCGCTTTATCAAGATCCAAGGTCGGATATGCCAGCAACTCAATTCAACATGAAATGGGTTGAACAAGCCGGGCTGGTAAAGTTCGACTTTCTTGGGCTGAAGACCCTGACAGTGATTCAGAATGCGATGGAGCTGATATTCAAATCCGGGCGGGACCTTCATATAGCTGCAGACGGTACTCGACTGTATGAACCAGCCGAAGGCGCAGAGAACCAGATCAACGCTATTCCACTGGATGACGAGGCCACTTACAAGCTGTACTCAGCGGCCAGGACGGTTGCGGTTTTCCAGGTGGAATCTACCGGAATGATGGATGCGCTAAAGCGCATGAAACCCACTTGCATCGAGGATATTGTTGCCCTTGTGGCGCTCTACCGACCCGGCCCGATGGAGAACATTCCGACTTATTGTGAGGTTAAGAACGGGCTCCGTCCGATCGAATCCGTGCATCCTTTGATCGATAACATACTCGAGGAAACGCAAGGCATCATTGTTTATCAGGAGCAGGTGATGCAGATCGCGCAGGTTATGGCCGGGTACTCGTTAGGAGGGGCAGACCTGTTGCGAAGGGCAATGGGTAAGAAGATAAAAGAGGCGATGGACGCCGAGCGTCCGAAATTCGAAAAGGGCGCGGGCGAAAATGGCGTGGACGCCAAAAAGGCCAGCGAAGTCTTCGATTTGCTCGAGAAATTCGCGAACTACGGTTTCAACAAATCCCACGCTGCCGCCTACGCTGTGGTCAGCTATCAAACCGGCTGGTTAAAGGCGAACCACCCAGTCGAGTTCATGGCGGGCGTCATGAACTGCGATATCCACCTGACCGACAAACTGGCGGTTTATTTTGAAGAAGTTCGCAAGGGGCTGGATCTGCCTTACGTGCCTCCATGCGTAAACCGCTCGCAATCTACTTTTGACGTCGCGAATGGTCACTTGGTTTATGCGCTGGGCGCACTCAAAAACGTGGGTGTAGAGGCGATGAACCTAGTCACCGATGGAAGAGGAGATAAACCATTTGTAAACCTTTTCGATTTCGCTCGACGCGTCGACCTTAAGAAAGTTGGCAAGCGCCCACTGGAGATGCTGGCCCGAGCGGGTGCATTTGACGAGCTGGACATAAACCGCCGTCGGGTGTTCGAAAGCATTGATCAGCTGGCACAATATTCTGCGGCGATACATGACCAGAAACACTCAAACCAAGTTTCGTTGTTTGGCGAAGCTGGAGATGATTTGCCTGAACCGCGTCTGTCTCTCAGCCCGGACTGGTTGCCGGGTGAACGTCTGAGTGAGGAATTTAAAGCCATCGGGTTCTACCTCTCTGGTCATCCGTTGGATGACTATATGCCGGCTTTGAAGCGAAAGCAGGTGCTGACCCTGGATGAGGTAACCGAAAGGGCGCGGTCTGGACCCTTGATCGCCAAGATGGCAGGAGTGGTAGCTGGGCGGCAGGAAAGGAAATCCGCGCGTGGCAACAGGTTTGCTTTTGCGCAACTCTCTGACCCTTCCGGAGCCTACGAGGTTACCTTGTTTTCGGAAACGCTGGAGAAATCGCGCGAATTCTTGGAGACGGGCGCTCAGGTGGTGCTTACCGCCGAGGCAACAATGGAAGCTGACCAACTGAAACTTCTGGGTCGTTCCGTTGGGCCAGCAGACTCAGTCGTGGCAGATGCAGGATCGACCGGGTTGAGGATATTTGTTGACGAGGCGCAAGTTTTATCAACGGTTGCAAGGGTGCTCGAAGATGCCACCAGTGCCGCCAAAGGCGCGTCCAAAGGGCCGATTCAATTGTGCCTGATGGATCCAAGCCTGCCCTGGGATGTCGAAATGGAGTTGGGGCAGGATTTCCCAATCAATCCGCAGATTAAGGGCGCGATAAAATCCCTTGATGGCGTGATAACCGTTGAAGAGATCTGAGGCTTTGCTTTGTTGCCAGAAGGTTACCGCCCCGCTAGGCTTGGAGCGTCAAGATTTCTTGGGTTATGTCACGGGAGGACGTTTAAATGACGATTGCAGCTCTCAAAATCGGCAAGTTTGCATTTGCTGCGACTGTGTTGCTGGGTTTGGCCACGGCTACGGCCGGACTGGCGGACGATAAAAAGAAAGAAAACACTGTCAAAGGCGCGTTGATCGGTGCTGGGGTCGGAGCTTTGGTAGGCGATGGCAAGGGGGCCGCCGCGGGTGCGGTGGTTGGCGCATTAATCGGTGCCAATGCCAAGTAGACGGAGGAATAGCGATGAATTTGAAGTCCATTCAGTTAATTGCCACCGCTGCCCTGTTTGCCGGCTCAAACTTTGCCCTGGCTGATGAGGAAGCCGAACAAATGATGAAAGAGGCTCTGCCGGTCATGTACCACACCTGTGCCTCTGTCATTGAGGAGGCCGACGGGAACGATGAGTACGTTCTGGAAGTGGTAGGTAAGATGACAGCGCTGTCGTTGTACAATCGTCAAGTCAACATCGAGGATCACGCCAGTTCGGATGAAGAAAACGCCAAATTGCGCGAGGCATTTTTGACTGCTTTGACAGAAGGATGTGCAGAGGACAAGGACGCTCTGCTTGGCGGGGTTGTTGACAACGCGGTAAAGACAACGCTGGGTTTGTGAAAAAACTATGCAGGCCGGATGCATCCACAAAACAGCGTGTTTATCGTGATGCCAATGCTTAAACAGAACATTATTTTGGAAATTTCGTTATGCCGAAAATTGCAGGTCGTTGTTTCTGTGGTTCACTGACCTGGCAGTCTGTTAACGAAATGCTTTGGAGTGCAATCTGCCATTGTGAAGATTGCCGCCGCGCCGCCTCTTCCGATTATGTAAGTTGGTTCGGTGTTCTGCGCTCGGGGCTGACGTGGTCAGGACCAAGGTCATTTTTCAAGTCTTCGCCTAAGGTGATGCGTAGTTTCTGCAGCGAATGTGGTGCGCCTGCGTCCTTTGAAACCGAAGTGTTTCCGGAGGAGGTTCATTTATATGCTGCAACACTTGAGGACACCAATCTGTGCAAGCCGACTGCCCATATTTTCTGGTCAGAGCGCCTGCCCTGGGTACAGGTTTCCGATGATCTGCCCAAGCACGAAAAGGGGCTTCAGGACGCTGCGCAATCTGGAATAGAACTATTGAGGTAAAAACTTTAAATTTTTGGTATTGCCGTCAGTAATGAAAGGCCGAGGTTTTCTTTTTGGTTCTTTGGCTGCGGAAACCAACTCAATAATGTGGGGGACGTTCGTCTCCTAATACGACGCCTCCCGATCCCTCTTGCGCGCGTTCAGCCTCTCGCTGCATCAACATCTCGACCCGGCGGGTCAGGCGGTCGATCTCGTCCTGCTGGCGAGTAACAATCGTGTTCAGTTCTTCGACAGTGCGGGATAGATGGGCGATCTGTTCTTCCAGATGTTGCATTGCGGCTCCTGTTAGTGGCGCGGGTCATAGTTGCCCTACAAGCCCTTAACAACAGAAAGCAAGCACCATGCTTGCCCCGGCACAGGCCATGGGATAGACCGCGCGCGGAACACTACACGCCCGAGGACGCCCCATATGGCCAAGCCCAAGAAACAGCCCCGCCCAAAGGCGATCACGCCGAAAGGGTTCCGAGACTATTTCGGCGAGGAAGTAACGCAACGCACCGAGATGCTGCGGAATATTGCGGGTGTCTATCATCATTATGGTTTCGATGCGCTTGAAAGCAGCGCAGTCGAAACGGTTGAAGCGCTGGGCAAGTTCCTTCCGGATGTTGATCGTCCAAATGAGGGCGTGTTTGCTTGGCAGGAAGTGGATGAAAACGACAAGGGCGACTGGATGGCCCTTCGCTACGATCTGACCGCTCCCTTGGCGCGAGTGTATGCGCAGCACCGCAACGACCTGCCAACGCCTTATCGTCGTTACGCTATGGGGCCAGTCTGGCGAAATGAAAAACCGGGACCGGGACGGTATCGTCAGTTTTATCAATGTGATGCTGATACTGTCGGCACGGCATCAATGGCAGCAGATGCCGAGATCTGTGCGATGCTGTCGGACACTCTTGAGACAGTGGGCATTCCCCGTGGTGATTACCTTGTGCGAGTGAACAACCGAAAGGTTCTTAATGGCGTGCTTGAGGCGATGGGTCTTGGAGAAGATGCTTCTGCACGGAACAACGTCCTACGCACCATCGACAAGTTCGACAAGGTGGGCGAAAAAGGTGTTCGCGAGTTGTTGACAACGGGACGCCTGGACACCTCAGGCGCATTCATCGATGGCGTAGGCCTAAGCGAAGATCAAGCCGAGCCGGTCATCGCGTTTCTTACATCAAAGGCAGTTGATACAGCCCAAACTTTGACAAACCTTCGCGAGGCCGTCGGGGACAGCAAAATTGGTACAGATGGTATTCTTGAACTTGAGCAAATAGGCGCGCTACTGGAAGCAGGTGGATATAGCTCTGACCGGGTTGAAATTGACCCGTCTGTAGTCAGAGGTTTGGGCTACTACACCGGTCCGGTTTACGAAGCCGAGCTGACCTTCGAGATTTTTGACGAAAAAGGCCGCAAGCGACAATTTGGCTCTGTCGCTGGTGGTGGTCGCTACGATGACTTGGTAAAGCGCTTTACCGGGCAGGAAGTTCCTGCAACTGGCATCTCCATCGGGGTGGATCGTCTGTTGGCGGCTTTACGCGAAAAAGGCCGTATCCATACTCAAGCCAAGGGCCCGGTAATTGTGACCGTCATGGATCGTGATCGAATGGCCGATTACCAGACAATGGTGGCTGAACTGCGCAACGCCGACATTCGAGCAGAAGTTTATCTGGGCAACCCAAAGAACTTTGGCAATCAACTGAAGTATGCAGACAAGCGAAACTCACCAATCGCGGTGATCGAGGGTGGCGATGAAAAAGCGAAAGGTGTCGTGCAGATCAAAGATTTGATTCTTGGCGCCAAGATTGCAGAAAGCGCGACAGTGCAAGAATGGAAAGAACGCCCCAGCCAGTTCGAAGTGCCACGCGGCGATCTAATCGCCAAGGTGCGTGAAATTCTGGACAGTCAGGACTGATCTATGCCCAGCCGTTCCCAGATACTGACCCGCGCTGCGATGATGCGTGTCCGTTTTGAGGCCGCAGGCGCCCAGATCGTTGACCCGCCCTTGCTGCAACCGGCAGAAACCTTGCTTGATCTTTACGGCGAAGACATCCGTGCACGGGCCTATGTGACCTCGGACGCGTTGCGGGGCGAACAAATGCTACGCCCTGATTTCACCTTGCCTGTCGTGCAAATGCACATGGCCAATGGAGCCGAGCCAGCGCGCTACACTTACTCAGGCGAGGTTTTTCGACGTCAGGAGCACGACCCCGAACGATCCAATGAATATGTTCAGGTTGGGTACGAGGTATTTGACCGAGACAATCCAGCGGGCGCCGACGCAGAAGTTTTCTCACTTTTTGCGCTGCAACTTAGCGGTTTGCCGTTGCGGGCCGCAACTGGTGACATCGGTATCCTTACGGCTGCGGTTCAAGGTATGAAAACGACTGAACGGCGCAAGGCGGCGCTTATGCGGCATCTGTGGCGCCCTCGTCGGTTTCGGCTATTGATCGAACGGTTTGCTGGTCGAAAACCCGGACCCGAGGGTCGCGACGCTCTGTTGGACGCCAAAGGCCCGTTGGATATTGGCGTGCCAATGATTGGAAAACGACGCGCTTCGGAAATCGAAGCGAGGATTGACGCGCTTCGCGAAGACCGCGAAACGCCTCCGATCACCGACACAGAGTTGGCGGGGCTGGAGACACTTTTGAATGTACGTGAAACCATGCCCTTTGCACTGGAGCAGCTGCGGGATGTTGCCGTGGACTTACCCCAGATTGCCCCAGCTCTTGATCGGCTGGAGGATCGGGTAGCTGCCTTGCAGACGCGGGGTGTCGATGTCGAGCGGTTGGATTTTGAGGCCGCGTATGGCCGGACATCCATGGAGTATTATGACGGGTTCGTCTTTGGTTTCTATGCCGAGGGTCGCCCCGATCTGCCGCCTATTGCGACCGGTGGGCGTTATGATGCGCTGACGCGGCTGTTAGGAAACGGAGCTGAAATCCCGGCAGTTGGTGGCGTTCTGCGTCCAGATCTGATGCTGGAGATCGAGGAGGCTACGCAATGAGCCTGAAACTTGGCGTTCCTTCCAAAGGCAGGTTGATGGAAAAAACGTTTTCGTGGTTCGAAAAGCGCGGCATTACTTTATCGCGAAGCGGCTCGGATCGGGAATATGCTGGTCGTGTTGAAGGGATCGAAGGTGTCTCGCTGATCCTGTTGTCCGCAGGTGAGATTCCCCGCGAATTGGCGGCGGGGCGAATTCATCTAGGTGTAACTGGGATCGACTTGGTGCAGGAAAAACTGCCGCGCTGGGAACAACAGGTTGAAGAAATTTCCCGACTTGGCTTTGGCAGGGCTGATTTGGTCATCGCCGCCCCTGCTTGTTGGGTCGACGTGGACACTTTGGATGATCTGGATGCTGTGGCTGCTGCGTTTCGCAAGACACATGGGCACCGATTGAGGATCGCTACTAAGTACCATCGGTTGGTTCGTGAATTTCTGACCGATGCGGGTGTAGCTGATTACGCTTTAGTCGACAGTCAAGGCGCGACTGAGGGCACCGTGGTGAATGAAACTGCCGAAGCGATAGCTGATATCACCTCGACTGGGGAGACTTTGCGGGCCAACCACTTGAAAATACTGTCGGATGGCCTTGTCCTTAAATCGCAAGCGACGTTGTGGCGCAGTCGCGAAGCGACGTACACACCGCAACAAAAGGCGTTTCTGTCGGAATTTTTGGATCGGCTGAAATCAGGTTAGAGAACACCGATCTCGGCAAGTGCGCGGTTCAAGTCATCCGGCAAGGTATCGTCTGTTGATCTGGACTTGGGAAGGTCGGCAGGCGTGTCTTCAGGTTTGAGGTAACGCCAGCCCTGAAACGGTCGCTTCAATGCGTTTTGAGTGCGGTGTATCTTGGGGTCAAGAATGATCGCGCAACGGCGGATACCATCGTCGCCCCTGACCTCGTCCAAACGAAGTATGCGTTGACGGCACTGGACAGTGCCTTTGATCACCCAATAGATTGATCCGCCATTAAGAATCTCGGATTCGCGCTTGGGCCACATGCGGGTTACGTGGCGCGGTAAACCGTCTGGGTAAAGAGGCTTACGGCTGTCCTGCCAAGCCATCAGCGTGTCAACACTCTCTGATCCGACAGATAGTTTTATGAGATTTACGTACTTATCCACAGCTTTCCCACAGAGTCGTCCCTAAGCCCATCTTCATATTGTAGCTTGATGAACGCTGTCATCAAGGTGTTGTGGTAAGGGTGCGATTTAGGGTATCCTGTATTTCTCTTTCAAGACAAGGAATCACCAATGAGCCGCTTTGCCGCCCCCATCGCCGAGCAGATCTGGGACATGAAATACCGTTTCAAGAAGGCGGATGGAACGCCCATTGATCTAACAGTCGAAGACAGTTGGCGGCGCATCGCTCGGGATTTGGCGCGAGTGGAAAAAGACCCGGAACATTGGGAAGAAAAATTCTATGAGGCGCTGGAAGATTTCAAATACCTGCCGGCCGGACGCATCACTGCAGGTGCGGGTACCGCGCGTCAGGTGACTCTGTTCAACTGTTTCGTGATGGGCACAATTCCGGACAGCATGGGCGGAATTTTCGATATGTTGAAAGAGGCTGCTTTAACCATGCAACAGGGTGGCGGGATTGGATACGATTTTTCGACCATCCGCCCTCGGGGAGCAGATGTAAAAGGGGTCGCAGCGGATGCTTCGGGACCGCTGAGCTTTATGGACGTTTGGGACGCAATGTGCCGAACGATTATGTCCGCCGGATCGCGCCGTGGCGCGATGATGGCTACTATGCGTTGTGATCATCCAGACATCGAACATTTTATAACGGCCAAATCCGATCCGGCCCGTCTGCGCATGTTCAACATGTCGGTTCTGGTGACCGATCCGTTCATGGAGGCAGTCAAAGCAGACGGTCCTTGGGAACTGGTTTTTGATGGCAAAGTTTATCACACCGTTCAGGCACGCGACTTATGGAACAAGATTATGCAGGCGACATATGACTATGCCGAGCCTGGAGTGATCTTCATCGACAGGATCAATCAAGCCAACAATCTGAATTATGTAGAGACCATTGCGGCAACCAATCCATGTGGCGAGCAGCCGTTGCCGCCGTATGGTGCTTGCTTGCTTGGTTCGATCAATCTGGCACGGCTGGTAGCAGAACCATTCGAGGCCGCAGCGCATCTGGACGAAACCGCTCTGCAGCAATTGGTGGCCACAGCCGTACGCATGATGGATAATGTGGTGGATGCGTCCAAGTTCCCTTTGGTGGAACAAGAGGCGGAAGCGCAGGACAAACGCCGTATCGGTTTAGGCGTAACCGGTCTGGCTGATGCTTTGTTGATGTTGGGTCTGCGATATGGATCGGACGAAGCGGCGCATCAGACCGAGACATGGCTGCACGCAATCGCCCGCGCGGCGTATTTGGCGTCGGTGGAATTAGCCAAGGAAAAAGGGGCTTTCCCCTTATTCGATGCCGAGAAGTATCTGGCCAGTGGCACGATGCAGCAGATGGACGAAGACGTGCGCGAAGCGATCCGTGAACACGGCATTCGTAACGCACTGCTGACTTCGATTGCTCCGACTGGGACGATCTCGCTTTATGCAGGGAATGTTTCGTCGGGAATTGAACCTGTCTTTGCGTATGCCTACACCCGCAAAGTATTGCAAAAGGATGGGTCGCGCACTGAAGAAGAAGTGGTGGACTACGCGGTGCAGATGTGGCGGGACAAGTTCGGCGATGTTGAGTTGCCGGACTATTTCGTCAATGCGCAAACACTGCCCCCAGCCGACCACGTCAAGATGCAAGCCGCTGCGCAAAAGTGGATCGACAGCTCGATTTCTAAGACGATCAACTGTCCCGAAGATATCAGTTTTGATGCCTTCAAAGATGTCTATATGCAGGCTTGGGACCAAGGTTGCAAAGGCTGCACGACATATCGTCCAAATGACGTGACCGGCTCTGTGCTGACCGTTTCAGAAAGCGAGGATAAAGTTCCCGGAGAAAGCGCCAATGCACCGCATGACGTAGATGGTGGCGAAGTTATCTACATGTCAGAGCCGCTGGACCGCCCTCAGTCTCTGGAGGGATCGACATACAAGTTAAAGTGGCCGGATAGTGAGCACGCGATCTATCTAACTATCAATGACATCGTGATTGGTGGCCGTCGACGCCCCTTCGAGGTGTTCATAAATTCGAAGAACATGGAACACTACGCGTGGACGCTGGCATTGACCCGAATGATTTCGGCTGTGTTTCGTCGGGGCGGAGACGTTTCGTTCGTGGTGGAAGAGTTGAAGGCAGTTTTCGACCCGCGTGGCGGTGCATGGGTACAAGGGAAATACATCCCCTCGATCTTGGCTGCGATTGGTGGCGTCATTGAACAACACATGATCAATATCGGCTTTCTGGAAGGCGAAGGAATGGGGTTAAAGGCCGATCCACAAGCCCAAGTCGTGAACATCGACGCCCCGCGCGGCAAAGCCTGCCCGTCCTGCGGTCAATATGACATGGTGATGATCGAAGGTTGTATGACGTGTCGCAGTTGCGGCCATTCCAAATGTGGTTGACACCCAAGATTTAGCAACCCGTATCAAGGCACCTATGTGCCTTGATTGACTCGAATGCAACACGTTCGTGAATGCTGTATTTTGTTCTCTTTTCTGCCAACGCCACCATTGATAGACAGAACACGTTACAGGTGGGATGTTCAAAAGTGCGGGCAGACAGATGAGAACCGGTCAAAACGGTCGAGTAGCGGTATATTGGTCACAAACTGAACTGGATGGGCTAGAGGCTGCACCCTTATCCCATTTATGCGTTGGGGTTGCATGGTCCTGGAGGGGTTTCATCGTCGACTACTTGTCAGATGCTGATATGGGCTACCAGAGCCATCGATTTCAAGAAACAAACATGTTGAATGCACAGGTTTCCGCGGCTACGCGGCCGGTGATTGCGACAAGGGTTTATGCAAGCCTCGAGCTCTTGAATGGCGCGCAAAGTTTTTCCGCGGATTTGATTTGGATACATGGTGACGACAGGTTGGTATTAATGTTTGAAAACGGATGCCCACCGCGAGATGAGGAATTTTGGATAAGTTCGGTCACTCTGGCCGCCAAGCCTTCGGCGTTCGAACGAACTGACGATACCGTCGTTGCTTTTCCTGTGCCGGCCGTTGCTGTTCAGGCCGAGCCCGAGTATTTTGACCAACTGGCTGAGACGTTGGCCAAGTAACCTGACATTCCTCGTGTGCTGATTGGAAGTAAATATTCTGTTCAGGTCCGATTTGCCGTGTTGACTCTAGCGATTGCACATATATAAGCGCGGCTTCATTGGTGTTGGTGGCCCCCGCAAGGGGATGCCTGTCATGGGAAATCCCAAGAGGACAACGCCCTTCATAGTGGCCAACACTGGCCTCGACTTTGCGAAGGAGATCAGCCGTGACCAAACGCACGTCTGCCAAGTACAAAATTGACCGCCGGATGGGTGAAAACATCTGGGGTCGTCCGAAATCCCCAATCAACCGCCGTGAGTATGGTCCGGGCCAGCACGGGCAGCGCCGCAAGGGTAAGCTGTCTGACTTTGGCCTGCAGCTTCGCGCAAAGCAAAAGCTGAAGGGTTACTACGGCGATCTGACCGAAAAACAATTCCGCCGTATCTATGCCGAAGCCGAGCGTGTAAAGGGCGATACTGGTGAAAACCTGATCGGCCTGCTGGAGCGCCGCCTAGACGCGGTCGTTTACCGCGCCAAGTTCGTACCGACAGTGTTTGCTGCACGTCAGTTCGTGAACCACGGTCATGTTAAAGTGAACGGCAAGCGGGTGAACATTCCCAGCTACCGCGTCAAAGAAGGTGACGTGATTGAGGTACGTGATCGTTCTAAGCAACTGGCAATCGTTTTAGAGGCCGCTGCACTGGCTGAGCGTGATGTGCCTGATTATATCGAGGCTGACCATTCGAAAATGACCGCGACTTTTGTGCGCACTCCCGGTTTCGGCGACGTTCCCTACCCGGTTATGATGGAGCCAAACCTCGTCGTCGAATTTTACGCCAAGAACTAATCTTCGCAAACCGAGTTATTGCAAAGGCCGCGCATTTAGCGCGGCCTTTTTTCTTGCAATCAACAAATAGCCCTTGGACAGTTTGAAAAACAACTCAAAGAAGGGACTCGTGTGTCGGACGAAACAAACGCCAAGGAATCTTGCCCCTCGCCACGTTCACGAGCGCGAGCCAGACATATCCTGGACAACTATTACATCGGACCGGCACGCGACGCGAGTATTCTTGAGATTTGGGCTTATACAGAACGTTTCAGTTACGAACCGGGTGAAACTGTCGGTTTGCGTGTTAGCACCACGGCAGAAACCTGGGATATGGAAATTTCAAGGGATGGAGGTAAACTCCAGTCGGTTTTGACGGTTCAAAACTTACCCGGCGTGTTTCACGAAACGCCTGAGGACTGCTCGGTCAAGGGTTGCGATTGGCCGACGGCTTACAGTTTTGAAATTCCACTTGATTGGAAACCTGGCGGCTATCTATTCAAATTGACTGGACGAAAGGGAGCTGCAGAAGTTCAAGAACACCACCTTATTCTTGTCCGACGTGCGCAGGCGACGAAACAAGCACCGATCCTTTTGTTGTGCGCAACCGGAACCTGGGTTGCCTACAATTGCTGGGGGGGATCAAATGCCTACGAAGGCATTACCGGCGCAGACGGAAAACAATTTTCGCCTATACTTTCGTCACAGCGTCCTTGGTCGCGGGGATTTTGTTGGCTGCCCACTGGCGCACCACGAGCCTTGCCGGAAGCTCCGCCAAGAGTAGGCGACATGGTTCGATACCCTTACATGGAATGGGCGTACGCTTATGGGTATTCCAAGAAATACGCATCGGCTGGTTGGGCAAGCTACGAACGTCATTTCGCAAAGTGGGCTGAGACTCAGGGCTATACACTCGATTACGCGACTTTGCACGATTTGCACGACGATCCAGAATTACTTGACGGCTACGAATGTGTCGTATGTGTGGGGCATGACGAATATTGGAGTCGCGAGATGCGACTGGCCATCGACACTTATGTCGAAAATGGCGGACATGTTGCGCGTTTTGCTGGGAATTTTCTGTGGCAGATTCGTCTTGAGGAATACGGACGTACCCAAATCTGCTACAAATACATCGCAACTGAAACCGATCCTGTCAGGGATACTAATGACAGCCATCTTCTGACTGGAGCTTGGGAGCAACCAGAGGTGAATTGGCCTGGTGCGCAAACTTTCGGAGCCAACGGTTCAAAGGGTGTATATGCAGGCCTCGGCAATTGCGTTGGACGCGGGAGCGGGGGGTTCACAATATACCGACCCGGTCACTGGGCTTTGAACGGCGCCCACTTGGGGTATGGCGATGTTCTGGGCGCCAGTTCGCGGATTTATGGCTATGAGGTGGATGGGCTGGATCACGTGATCCGAGATGGTTTGCCTTTCGCTACCGGTAAAGACGGCGCCTCAACGAATATCGAGATCATTGGATTGGGTCTGGGTACAAACGCCGAAACAGATCACGGTGTTACCGGCGAAACGCTATATATCGGCAAAAGTGATGCGGAATGGAAGGCGCGAGCAATGTACGGTTCGCTTACCCCGGAAACTTACGATACGGCCCTGAGGGGTAACGGAGTCATGGTCCACTGGCAACGCGGCAAAGGTGAAATTTTCAATGCAGCTACGTGTGAATGGGTTATGGGGCTAGCCCGAAAAGATTTTCAGGTCGAAATGATCACGCGAAACGTTTTGGACCGATTTAGCGGTCGGTCCTAGATTGGCAAAGGGCGCCCTTCGGCGATAGCCTCCATGGCGAAATACGAGGTCACGCTGTCCAGTTCGACCTTTTCGATCAAACGTTGGTAAACCTTGTCGTAGGACGCCATATCCTGCGTTACCACCTTAAGCTGGTAGTCATAATCGCCCCCAATCCGGTGGAAATCGACCACTTCGGGAATTGTTAGAACGTGACTGCGGAAGGCCTGAAGCCATTCCGCAGAATGGTGGCGTGTGCGAAGCATTACAAACACGACAAGGGACAACCCCAGCTTCTCACGCGCTATCCGGGCTGTTGACCCCTGCAGAACACCATAGTCGTTTAACATTTTGAGTCGCCGCCAGCATGCATTCTGCGAAAGCCCGACCCGATCGGCCAATTCACGCTGCGAAAGAGTCGCGTCTTTTTGAAGCTCTTTTAAGATGCGTGTGTCAATATGATCTATGTTCTTGGCCATTCTTAATCATATGACACAAATTTCGTAACGAACAGGCAAAAATTTGTGATGATTATGGGCCCTCCATCAATCACATTGGTGTTGCAAAAGGAGCCAACGCAATGAATTTGTCCAAGTTTCGTGCAGATATCCAAGCCGCCGTTCGCAATTCTGAACTGTGTGATGGTTTGATTGGTGAGAACGTTCTTATCCCTGGTCTGCATGGGGACGTGCCGCTTGTCTACGCGGATTATGTCGCTTCGGGTCGTGCATTGCGGCAAGTCGAAGACTTTATATCCCAACAGGTCTTGCCGTTCTACGCCAACAGCCACACCGAGGCCTCCTATTGCGGTTCTTACATGACGCGATTGCGCCGTGAAGCGCGCGCAGAAATAGCCCGTATCGTCGGCGCAAGGGGAGAGGACGCGGTGATTTTCACCGGTTCGGGCGCCACGGCGGGACTCAACCGGCTGGTCAGCTTGATGGGAGTGGAAGAGGCTGACCGGCCGGTTGTCTTGATCGGTCCGTATGAACATCATTCAAACATTTTACCCTGGCGTGAAAGCAAGGCGCGGGTCGTCGAAATTCCAGAAGGTGCAGATGGTGGGCCTGACTTGGTGTCACTTGAACAAGCATTGGTAGATCACGCGGATTCAGATTTGGTGATTGGGTCGTTCTCGGCAGCGTCGAACGTTACGGGGATTGTCACAAATCCCGATCCTGTTACCAGGTTGCTTAAATCGTACGGAGCGTTGTCAGTTTGGGATTATGCGGGGGGTGGACCGTATTTGCCTTTAGACATGGGAAGCGGCTCAGCGCGTAAAGATGCGGTCGTTGTGTCCCCTCACAAGTTCCCCGGAGGCCCTGGCGCTTCTGGTATACTGATTGTCAGCGAAAAAACCGTGAAACGCACCAGCCCCAGTTGGCCAGGAGGCGGCACAGTCAGTTTTGTCTCGCCATGGCGCCATGACTACAGCGAAGATTTGGCCACACGTGAAGAAGCCGGCACCCCGAATGTAATCGGTGATATTCGCGCTGCCTTGGCCTTTATCGTTAAGGACGTTGTAGGCACAGACGAAATCGCAAGTCGCGAAGCCAAATACAACGAAATGGCGTTGGCCGGGTGGGGGGATAACCCGCATTTGACCTTGCTAGGTATTGAAAACTCTCATCGTTTGCCAATATTTTCGTTCCTTGTTCGTGACCAATCGGGACAACCGGTTCATCAGCAGCTGTTCACTCGGATGCTTAGCGATATTTACGGCATTCAAGCGCGGGGCGGATGTGCTTGCGCAGGTCCCTATGCCCATCGTTTGTTGGGAATTGACCGCTCAACCTCGGAAAACCTGCACACCGCATTGACCGCTGGGGAAGAGATGAAAAAACCAGGTTGGGTTCGCCTGAACTTTTCATATCTGATGAGCGAGGAGACGGTTCAGTTCATTATCGACAGCGTTAACGACCTGTCCTGCAGGACCGAAGAATTCGTCCGTTTCTATAACGCTGACCCGGCGACTGCTCGCTTCAAAGCGGCCTAATGGAATTGCTGCTTTTCTCATCGCGTTGAGACAGGTATGAGAGGCCCAGTTAACGGAGCCTCTCATGAACAAGATCACCCCGCAACCCGGTATTATGGACATCGCGCTGTATCAAGGCGGACAGTCGCATGTGGCGGGCGTGGAGCACGTTATCAAGTTGAGTTCCAATGAAAATCCCTTTGGGCCGAGTCCCAAGGCGATTGAGGCCGTCCGCGACAGCGCAGCGAATCTGCATCGTTATCCCAGCACAGATCATCGAAGCCTTCGCCATGTGATCGGTGAGCGACAAGGGCTGGATCCCGAGCGGATCATCTGTGGCGTCGGTAGCGACGAGGTGCTGCAATTTGTTGCACAAGCTTATGCTGGTTGTGGTGATGAAGTCATTCACACTGAACATGGATTCTCCATGTACCCAATCATTGCCCGCATGGTCGGAGCAAAGCCCGTGATGGTTCCAGAGCGTGAACGTAAAGTCGATGTGGATGCCATTCTTGCGGCGGTTTCAAAACGTACCAAGGTTGTTTTTGTAACCAACCCGGGCAATCCCACTTCAACAATGATCTCACAGAATGAACTAAAGCGCTTGGCGGACAATCTTCCTGACGAGTGCCTCTTGGTCATTGACGGCGCATACGCCGAATTCGTCGATGGGTTTGACGGCGGTGCAGCGCTGGTTGACCAATACCAAAACGTGATCATGACTCGGACGTTTTCAAAGATATACGGCCTTGGCGGCATGCGCGTTGGGTGGGGCTACGCCCAGCGGGATATCATCGAAGTGCTTAACCGGGTCCGTCAACCGTTTAACTTGTCACTGACCGCCCTGGCTGCGGCAGAAGCGGCTGCGCAGGATGAAGAGTATTTGAATTTCTGCCGTTCAGAAAATGCGCGGTTGCGGTCGTGGCTGTCTGATGAACTGGCAAAAGTTGGCGTGCCTTCGGATCCTTCCAGCACCAATTTTATCCTTGCTCGCTTTGCCGACCAGGTCGAGGCTGAGGCTTGCGACGATTTTCTGAAAACTCGAGGTTTGATCGTTCGGCGTGTTGCGGGATACAACCTGCCGAACGCATTGCGGATAACCGTGGGCGACGAGGAGGCATGCCGCCGCGTGGTCGCTGCGATTTCAGAGTTCAAGAGGGGCGCCGAATGAGCCAAATATACGACCGCGTGGCTCTAATCGGGCTGGGCTTGATTGCGTCTTCTATGTTCTGGGCGATCAAACGCGGAGGTCTTGCTCGCGAAGTGACGGGCTACGCAAAGTCTAGGGAAACCCGAGACACGGCACGCCGCATCGGACTTTGTGATCGCATATGCGATACGGCGCAAGAAGCGGTTGAAGGCGCTGATCTGGTAGTGCTGTGCGTACCTGTAGGTGCCATGGGGGCCGTGGCACGCGACATTGCGCCCGTCCTTAAAATCGGTGCAACGGTTTCGGATGTTGGCTCGGTCAAACGCCATGTCATTCAGGATGTTGGACCTGCGATCCCAGAAGGTGTTCACTTTGTCCCGGCGCACCCTTTGGCAGGCACCGAGCATTCGGGGCCTGAGTCTGGATTTGCCGAGCTTTTTGACAATCGCTGGTGCCTGCTTGTTCCCGTTAAAGGGTCCGATCCTGACGCAGTCGCACGTTTGCGAGCTCTGTGGGAGGGTATGGGATCCAATGTCGATGAAATGGAAGCTGATTACCATGATCTTGTTTTGGCAGTTACTTCGCATGCGCCGCACCTGATCGCTTACACTATGGTTGGTGTAGCGGATGATCTGCGCCGCGTAACGGATTCCGAAGTGATCAAATACTCGGCCGCCGGTTTTCGGGATTTCACACGGATTGCCGCGTCAGACCCTACTATGTGGCGGGATGTTTTTCTGACGAATAAGGATGCCACGCTAGAGATACTAGGACGCTTCACCGAGGAATTGTTTGCGTTGCAACGTGCGATCCGCACCGGAGATGGTGAGCAATTATTCGACTATTTCACACGTACTCGCGCTATTCGTCGTGGAATTATCGACGCGGGACAAGACACGGACGCGCCGGACTTTGGTCGCGGAAAGGCGCCGGTATGAAAACGGGTTGGGGGGCATTTATATTATGTTTTGCCACCTGGTTCGGTGAACCTGTCCAGTCTGCTTCGCCTTCCACGTCGCTGCATCCGTTGCCGCGACCGGACAGGACAGCCAGCGCCACTCCTGCTGCCACCATTGCCGCAGCTTTGCCCTTGACCCTACCGAATATGCGACCGCAATTGCGCCCCGCATCGCCACAGGAAGTCGCTGCTGCCGCAAGGGCAACTGACTTGCCCTTGTTGGGGCCGGACATATCGCCCAAACCCTTTAAAAGACCCAAAGCATTGGAACAGCAGGTCTTGTTCAAAAAGCGCAAACTACGCAAATCATCAGTATGCGGAGAAATTGAGATTCAGGGCAAAGCGGTCGGATCGGTCTCAAGTCGGGTCAAAGCCTGTGGGATCAAAGATGCGGTTCAGATTACGTCCGTCTCTGGCGTGGTGCTCAGCCGCCCGTCTACAATGGATTGCGGCACGGCCATCGCTCTGAACAAATGGGTAGACAAATCAGTCAAACCAACTTTCAAACGACGTGGTCCGGTTGTTGAACTTCAGGTTGCGGCGCATTACGCGTGTCGTACCCGCAACAACCGAAAAGGGGCGCGTATCTCCGAACACGGAAAAGGCAGGGCTATCGACATTTCCGGCTTCAAAATGGCGGATGGAGAAGTCGTGACAGTCTTGGATGGTTGGCGGAAAAACCCTTCACAAAAGCAACTGAAAAAGGTCTGGCGCGGAGCCTGCGGGCCGTTTGGCACAGTATTGGGTCCAAATTCGGACCGATATCACCGGGACCATTTCCATCTGGATACGGCCCGTCATCGAAGCGGCCCGTATTGCCGCTAACGCAATATTAGCCGTGGCGCGGGGCCTAGCGGTAATGGACCCAGCGCAACAAAACCGTCCCGAAAGTTGAGCTGAAGGTCCAGCGCATTCGGATTACCCCCCAATCCGGCGAGGAAGTTCAAGGCCCGTGTTACGGGATCAACCGCTTGATCGGGCAGGGCTCCGGCAGCATTGGCCATAGCGATCATATCCCGCCAGTTCTCGGCTTTGACAGCGATTTCTCCGGTTGGGATGCCTTGCTCATCAACATCGAGTTCTCCTGCTGCAAAGAGGCTCAACTCTCCCCACTTCATCTCGGCCAGCTGCAGATCGATTGCAACAGGCTGTGGCCTGCGTTGTTCCAGAGCGGAGCGGTCCCAAGGTTTGTCGAAAGTTACCGCCATGTCCAGTTCCAGTGTATCGAAAGCCTGGGGCAACGTAGTAGCCGATCGCATAAGATTTCGCAGGTCGTCGCCGGGTGTAAACCCTTCGACCCGGGCTGAAATAGTGTATGCCTCAGGAAAATCAGTTTGCGCCATGACCATGAAAAGATTATCGCCACCGGCCTGGGCATCGCCGTTTTCCGCAACCGACCATGCACCGCTGGTTACGGCCATTTTCTCCAGCACCAGCGCGACACCGGGTTGCAACTGAAGTTCTGCTTGCAACGCATCGGCTTGGATCGTGGCCGTTTGGTCAAAGTATGACAGCCGCTGTGGCGTTTCTGCGAACCGCAAAAGCTGACTGCCAGGCCAAACCGCAGGACTCTGAAACTCGATCCAGTCCGCGCTCCACGCTGTTCCGTTAACAGGATCGGCAAGGGCAGGGTTCGTAAGCCGTGTGATGTGATGCGTCGGATACCCGCCTGTTGAAGCTCCGGAAAAATCGGCCTGCCAACCCTGTTCTTGCTGTTGGTCGAACCATCCGGTTAACGCCGCACGCAGGCCGTATCCAGCGGTGAACCAATAAGCGCTCCAAGCAATGGCTACAAAAATCAGTACTCGTATAAGGCGGCGCATGAGAAATGCCCTTTTTCCTGCTTTGGAATTGATGTTTATAGGCGCAAACAGGCAAGGACCAGTGCAATGACAATGTGGGTTTTCGGATACGGGTCTTTGTTGTGGAATCCTGGTTTCCCGGTTGCCAGTAGCGAACGCGCCACATTGATGGGTTATGCCCGGTCATTCTGCATGAGCTCGATCCATCATCGCGGAACCGAGGAGAAGCCAGGGCTGGTACTGGCTTTGGACGAGCAGCAAAATGCACGTTGCACGGGGTTGGCCTTTGCGGTCGAGGCTGGTTACGAACAACGGACATTGGATGAACTGCGAGAGCGAGAACTTATCTCGTCAGCATATCTCGAGCGGATGTTGGATGTTCATCTGGATGACGGTCGGATCGTGAACGCGGTGACTTATGTAATTGATCCTCACCACGTGCAATATTGCGGTGGGATCTCGCTAGAGGAGCAGGCCCAAATTATTGCCTACGCCATAGGCGGGCGCGGCCCAAACACAGAATATCTTTACAACACAGCAGAACATTTATCGGAAATCGGCCTGCGTGACCCTGACCTTGAGTGGTTGTCGCAACGGGTGCGCAGTCTTACCGCATAAAACCTTGGCGTCCTGGACTGGTTTTCGTTAGATTTGGCGCAAAGCAGGCAAAAATCGGGAAAAACGCGCATGGCGCAGGCACAGCAAAGCGCGAGACCGCATTTCTCGCACCCTATCCGTCAAATCCTTTTGATGTTGGTGGCTATCGGCCTGTCAGGGCTGGGTGTTTTCCTGGCTTTGCCGTATGTCCTTCCTGTATTTCAGGCGAACCTGTATCTGAACGGATTCATTTTGCTTGTGTTCGTCATAGGTGTGCTTGCGTGTTTTTATCAAGTGACGCAGTTGATCGGATCGGTTCGATGGATTGAGGCTTTTGCAGGCGGTGTCGAGCGTGATGACGTTCGCCCGCCGCAATTATTGGCGCCGCTGGCCGCTTTGCTCAGGTCGCGAGGTGCCCGTTCGCACATCAGTTCCAGTTCGGGTCGATCCATTCTAGATTCGGTGGCTGAGCGAATAGAAGAAGAGCGTGAGATCACGCGGTACATCACTAACGTTTTGATTTACTTGGGTCTTCTGGGGACGTTTTTTGGTCTGGCAACAACCGTTCCAGCCATTGTCGATACGATCCGCAGTTTAAACCCGCAGGAAGGCGAAGAAGGCCTGACGGTTTTCAACCGCTTGATGACGGGGTTGGAAGCGCAATTGCAGGGAATGGGCGTGGCATTTGGCTCGTCTCTGTTGGGGCTTGCGGGATCGTTGATCGTGGGCCTGTTGGAACTCTTTGCAGGTCACGGCCAGAACAGATTTTATCGCGAGTTGGAAGAGTGGTTGTCAGGCATCACCCGTGTTGGTTTTGGTGCTTCGGAAGAGGGTGGCGCGGAACTGGCTGTTCTTACGCCTGTCTTGGATACGATGGCAGAACAAATGGACGCCCTTCAAGATATGTTCTCGGCTCAGGAAGCGGAAAGGGCTGACGTATCCGCAAAGCTGGGTCAACTTGTTGATGTGATTGGTAATATGAATCGGCGTCAGGCCGAAAGCGAAGGTGTTACTGCGGCTCTTGAACGCGTAGCTTTGGGTCAGGACGCTCTGCTGGATCATATGCGCGAACATGGTGCAGGCGAAGGGATCGATGCGGAAAGCCGTATGCGCTTGCGGTCGATGGACGTGCAGTTGCTTCGCATCCTCGAAGAGATCTCTGCTGGTCGGCAAGACAGCATGAACGAGCTGAGAAAAGACTTTGAGCTATTGGTCAAGGCCCTGACCCTTCCCCGTGGCGCCGTTCGCACACCTCCGGAAGGAGATTAACGGATGGCCTTATCCCGACGTACTGGCCAACGTTTTCAGGGCTCGGTTTGGCCCGGTTTTGTCGACGCGATGACGGGGTTGCTGATGGTTCTGACTTTTGTCCTTACCATCTTCATGATCGTGCAATTCGTATTGCGCGAAACGATATCGGGGCAGGAAGATGAGCTGACAGCTCTGTCTGACGAGGTCGCGGCCCTTGTTGGGGCTTTGGGACTGGAAGAGCGGGAAAACAGCCGCCTTCAAGCACGCCTTGGTGCATTGAACACTACGTTGACACGAGTAGAGGACGATCTGGCGCAGGCACAGACCCGTATTACGGATTTCGAGGCACAGGTCGCCGCTCTGCTGGCAGAACAACAGCAGGCGCGCGGTGATATTGCAGAACTTGAGGCGCAACGGGATGATCTTCTTTCAGAACAGGATGCGTTGAACCTTGCGCTTGCCCAAAGTCGAGATGAGATCGATGCGCAGACCGAGGCCGCAAGGCTTGCTGCCGCCAGACGCGAGGCGCTGGAGGCGTTAGTAGCCGATCTTGAGAGCAGAGATGCAGCGAAGACTGCACAGATTGCTGAACTTGAGAGCAGCGATACAGTGCAAACTGCACAGATTGCTGAACTTGAACAACAGCTTTCGGATGAGGAAGCTGCACGGTTGGCCGAAGCCGCCGCCGCGGAGGCCCTGCGCGACCGATTGAAAAATGCTGATGCAGAACTGACAGCCATGACATTGGCTCTCGAAACGCAACGAAAAGAGGCTGAAGAGACGCTGACATTGCTTGCCGCCGCTCAGGCAGCCCGCGCCGAACTGGAAAGACAGTTCGGTGAATTGAAACCCGATGAGCTTAAGGCGCAGTTACAGGCGGCGCTGGAGGCGCAGTCCCAGGCGCAAGCGGACGCTGCTGAACAACGCACGCTGGCGGAAGAGCGAGCTGCCTTGCTGGCTATTGCTCAAGACACGTTGGATACAGAAAAAGAAGCATCGACCGAAGCGCAACGACAAACGGCCTTATTGAACCAGCAGATGTCGGCATTGCGGGGGCAACTTGGATCATTGCAAGCTCTGCTGGATGACTATGAAGAGCGTAACGCGGCTGCGGAGATTCAAATTCAAACTCTGGGTCAGGATCTGAATGCCGCGCTAGCTCGAGCAGCGTCCGAAGAGCGCCGCCGCCGTTTGCTGGAAGAAGCCGAACGAATCCGTTTGCAGGCGGAAGCCGAGGCGCTTGCAGGCCAAAATCAGGAACTGACCGCACAGGCGGAAGACCTACAAAGATACCGATCTGAGTTCTTTGGCCGATTGCGTGATGTTTTGGGTGACCAGGAAGGTGTGCGAATCGAAGGCGACCGGTTTGTTTTCTCCTCCGAAGTTCTGTTCGATACGGGATCGGCGGTTCTTTCGGGCGAAGGTCAGCTTGAGGTCGCAAAGGTCGCCAACATTTTGCGCAGCGTGGCAGAAGAAATTCCCGAAGGTTTGAACTGGGTGATCCGTGTGGATGGGCACACCGACAACCAGCCATTGGGCGGGGCGGGGCGCTATCGGGACAATTGGGAGCTTAGCCAAGGGCGTGCGCTGTCCGTCGTGCGTTACATGGTTGATGCGCTTGGCATTCCACCCTCTCGGCTGGCAGCAAATGGGTTTGGCGAGTTTCAACCTGTAAATCCGGCAGACACGCCGGAGGCACGGGCACAAAACCGTCGGATTGAGCTCAAATTAACAGAGCGGTAACTACGTTTTACCTTACAAAAAAGCCCGCCAAACCTGGCGGGCCTTATTTTGTCGGGTTTTGTGTGGTCGCTAATCCGCCGTCAATAACGGTGGTTTGTCTCCCGGAATACGCGGTTGGTCTGGGCCCAGAATTTCGAGGTTCAGCTCGCCTTTCTTGACCGAAACCCTAACAACGCCACCCTTTGCCAGTTTGCCGAACAGCAATTCTTCGGCTAGTGGTTTTTTGATGTGCTCTTGGATCACTCGACCAAGTGGACGAGCGCCCATTTTGTCGTCATATCCTTTGTCAGCCAACCACTCAGCGGCTTTTGGCGTCAGATCGATGCTTACGCCCCGATCCAGCAGTTGAGCCTCAAGCTGAAGGACGAATTTTTCGACCACTTGCAGGATGACCTCTTTCGGTAGCGGCGCAAAGGAGATTACGGCATCCAAACGGTTACGGAATTCCGGTGTGAACATACGTTCAATGGCGGCAGTATCTTCGCCTTCGCGACGATCACGTGCAAAACCGATGGCGGCCTTGGCCTGTTCCTGAGCGCCGGCGTTCGAAGTCATGATCAACACGACATTGCGGAAATTCACCGTACGGCCGTTGTGATCGGTAAGCTCACCATGATCCATCACCTGCAGCAGGATGTTGAACACGTCTGGGTGTGCTTTCTCGATCTCATCCAACAACAACACGCAGTGCGGGTGCTGGTCAACGCCATCGGTCAGTAAACCGCCCTGGTCAAAGCCGACATAACCTGGGGGTGCGCCAATCAGGCGACTGACAGCATGTTTCTCCATGTATTCCGACATGTCGAAGCGCAACAGTTCCACACCTAGCGTATCCGCCAGTTGTTTTGCTACCTCTGTCTTACCCACACCGGTTGGACCTGCGAACAAGTAGTTGCCAATGGGTTTTTCAGGCTCACGCAGACCTGCGCGGGCCAGCTTGATCGCGCTGGAAAGCGCCTCGATAGCCTCATCCTGCCCGAATACCACACGTTTCAGCGAAGCTTCGAGATCTTTCAAAACTTCAGCATCGTCTTTTGTGACGTTCTTGGGTGGGATACGCGCGATCTTGGCGACAACGGCTTCAATCTCTTTGACGCCGATGGTCTTGCGACGTTTGCTTTCGGCGACCAGGTGTTGAGCCGCACCGGCCTCATCAATCACGTCGATCGCTTTGTCCGGTAGTTTGCGGTCATTTATGTAACGCGCCGACAGCTCCACCGCGGTTTTGATTGCATCCGCAGTGTATTTAATCTCGTGATGCTTTTCGAAGTAGGGCTTCAGACCGCGCAGTATTTTTACGCTGTCTTCAACCGAAGGCTCGTTCACGTCGATCTTTTGGAAACGGCGGCTCAGCGCACGGTCCTTTTCAAAGTGCTGACGGAACTCTTTGTAAGTGGTCGAACCCATGGTGCGCAGTTTTCCGCCCTGCAGAGCAGGTTTCAGGAGGTTGGACGCGTCCATAGCGCCGCCCGAAGTCGCACCGGCGCCTATCACAGTGTGAATTTCGTCGATGAAAAGAACCGCGTCTGGATGGTCTTCCAGCTCGGTAACGACTGCTTTCAAGCGTTCCTCAAAATCACCGCGATATCGGGTCCCAGCAAGCAGGGCTCCCATATCCAGTGAATAGATTGTTGTGTTGGACAGGACATCAGGTGCTTCACCAGCCACGATTTTGTGCGCAAGACCTTCAGCAATCGCAGTTTTGCCAACGCCGGGATCACCCACAAGCAGTGGATTGTTTTTCCGACGACGGCAAAGAACCTGAATGCAGCGCTCCACCTCGTCCGCACGACCGATCAAAGGATCTACATCGCCAGCTCGTGACTTGGCATTCAGGTCGATGCAATACTTTCCAAGCGCACTTTCCTTCTGTTCAGCGTCATTAGAGGAGGACTGCGTCTCTTCTTCGGCTTCGTCGGCACCTGTAACTGGACGGTTTTCGCCATAAGCCGGGTCTTTGGCCACACCGTGGGCGATAAAATTCACCGCGTCATAGCGCGTCATATCCTGCTCTTGCAGGAAATATGCCGCATTGCTTTCTCGCTCGGCAAAAATGGCGACCAGGACGTTCGCACCGGTCACTTCTGTTCGGCCAGAACTTTGAACGTGAATGGCAGCGCGTTGAATGACCCGCTGGAAAGCCGCTGTAGGCACTGCCTCGGACCCGTCTATGTCGGTCACAAGATTTGACAGATCTTCGTCAATGAATTCGATTAAAGTGCCACGTAGCTCGTCCAGATCTACGCTGCAGGCCTTCATAACCCGAATGGCGTCTGGCTCTTCCAGCAACGCCAGAAGAAGATGTTCCAGCGTCGCAAATTCATGTCGCCGTTCATTCGCGGCCGCCAAGGCCGCGTGTATGGCTTGTTCTAGTGTGCTCGAGAATGAAGGCACGCGGGTGCTCCTCTGTATTGGGTCGAAAAGGGCAGCAAAGGCCGCAACCCCATTACAACCATGTCCTCATACTATTAGAGTTTGGTTGATAGTGGCTCGGCTTCAAGGGTTTTCTTTCACTTGACAGTCACATTTCTTGTGACCGTGACCATGAAGATCGACAGATAGGCACTAAAATCGGTCTTTTCTAGACCGGATCTCGGCAAAAACAGATTCGGGTCGGGCATTTTTCATACCCAATTTAGCCTGAATCGCTGGATTATCCGCGCGCAGGAACGGGTTGGTGGCCTTTTCCAACGCCAATTGTGACGGGACAGTTGGTATTCCAGCGGCGCGAGCTTTGTCGATTTCAGCGATCCGTTTAATGAGCGCCGGGTTATCAGAGTCCACTGTTACCGCAAATTTTGCATTTGACTGTGTATATTCATGGCCTGAATACACCATTGTCTCATCTGGCAACGCTGCAAGTTTGCATAGGGATCCCCACATCTGGTCGGCAGTGCCTTCGAACAACCGGCCACATCCAAGAGCCATTAGGCTATCGGCTGTGAATACCGCGCTGCTTTCGGGAAAATAATATGCGATATGACCGATTGTGTGTCCGGATACATCGAATACGTGCACCCGTTCGCCGCATATCTGCAATGTCTCATCCTCGGAAACTTGAACGTCCAACGGGGGCAGTCTATGTGCATCTGTAGCCGCACCGATCACTTGGGCTGGATAATGGTCCAGAATATCAGACAGTCCGTCAACGTGATCCCAGTGGTGATGCGTAAGCAAAACGTGGTTGAGTTGCCAGCCACGAGTTGCCAATTCAGCAAGAATTGGGCCGGATTCCGGAGCGTCGATCAATGCGGTCTCACCACTTGCGTCGTTATGTGCCAGAAAGGCGTAATTGTCGCTGAGGCATGGGATGGTGATGATTTCAAGAGGCATGGTCTTTTGCCCTTTCGTTGCTAGACTGCGCACAGCTAAGCCGATTGATCGGGTGTCCGCAATGCATCTTGATGTGCAGGATCTGAGGAATTTTTACTATCGCAGCACCCTTGGGCGAGCGGCACAGGCGGCGATACGCACGCGATTGGTGGAATTGTGGCCGGAAGCCAAAGGCCAGACAGTGGCTGGGTTTGGTTTTGCTGTCCCGTTGCTGCGTCCGTATCTTGCAGATGCGCGTCGGGTAATCGGTTTGATGCCGGGGCCTCAAGGTGTGATGCCCTGGCCTGCGGGCATGCCCAATGTTTCGGTTCTGACCGAAGAAACCATGTGGCCTATTGAGACAGGGCATATTGACAAGCTCGTGGTGATGCATGGGCTGGAAACTTCGGAAAGACCCAGCCAACTGCTGGATGAATGTTGGAGGGTTTTAGGCCCGGGAGGAAGGGTTCTGTTTGTCGTGCCGAACCGCGCCGGATTTTGGTCGCGGTCCGATCGCACGCCATTCGGATTTGGTCGCCCCTATACTGCTGGCCAACTTGAAAGCCAGCTGCGCGAGCATCATTTTGCGCCAGAGAAACACTTTTCAGCATTGTATCTGCCACCAACTTACAGAAGGTTCTGGCTGAAATCCGGCGGACTTATTGAAAAGACCGGACAGCGGATTCCAACTGTTATGGCAGGTGGGGTGCTGATGGTTGAAGCCAGTAAGCATATTCGACCGCCAAGTGGAAGCGTGACCAAAGATGCTGCAAAGCGTCCAATAAAGGCACTGGATGGATTACTGAAACCAGCCTGATTTGTGCAAAGCGAACTTTGTTAAATGGCCTTAGGATTTGTGGGAAATAGGCCTCAGGAATCGCAAAAAGCTGCACTTTCGTGACATTTTTCAATCAATCTAGGCGGCTCAAAGGGTCGCACTTATCGTAACTTATTGAAAATAAAGTATTTGTGGATAAATGCGATACCACTATATTATATTGCTAGCTTGGTTCGGCTCTGCTACATCCCCGGTGATTTTGATCCCCGGCCTTAAGGACGGGGTGTCTTCACGCCCCCGGGGTAGCTGCCGCAACGCGAATTCGGGGCCTAAAATATCGGAAGGGTGGACGTGTCCGAACCAGCTTCGATTTCCACAGGCATTGCCGAGCGCTATGCCGCAGCGATCTTCCAGATCGCCAAAGAGAACAAAGACCTCGCAGGTCTGGAAACCGGCATCAATGATCTGGCAGCAGCGTTGGGTGAAAGTGCAGAATTGCGCGACCTGATTGCTTCGCCGCTGATCTCGCGCACAGATCAAGAAGGCGCGATTACCGCGATAGCCGAAAAAATGGGTCTCCACGCGATTCTACGCAACACGCTGGGCCTGATGGCGCAAAAACGGCGCCTGTTTGTGTTACCGCAGCTGGTTCAGGTCCTTCGGGACATGTTGGCGGAGGAGCGCGGTGAAGTGACAGCGGATGTCGCTTCGGCCAAGGCTTTGACCAAGACTCAGTTGGATAAACTGTCCAAAACGCTGTCTGAGCGTGTGGGCAAATCAGTCACAATAAATGCGATCGTTGATGAAAGTCTCATCGGCGGTCTTGTCGTAAAAGTGGGCTCGCAGATGATCGACAGCTCGATCCGCTCGAAGCTCAACTCCCTACAGAATGCAATGAAAGAGGTCGGATAAATGGGAATCCAAGCTGCAGAGATTTCTGCAATCCTGAAGGACCAGATCAAGAATTTTGGTCAGGAAGCCGAAGTGGCCGAGATCGGCCGCGTGCTGAGCGTCGGTGACGGGATTGCCCGTGTTTACGGCCTGGACAATGTGCAAGCCGGTGAGATGGTCGAATTTCCCGGCGGCATCATGGGCATGGCGCTGAACCTTGAAAGCGACAACGTTGGCGTCGTTATCTTCGGTACAGACCGTGACATCAAAGAAGGCGATACGGTCAAACGCACAAACTCGATCGTGGACGTTCCTATTGGGGACGAACTTTTGGGTCGTGTGGTTGACGGCCTGGGCAACCCGATTGATGGTAAAGGTCCAGTCAACGCAACCAAGCGTGGCGTTGCAGACGTTAAAGCCCCTGGAATTATCCCGCGTAAATCGGTCCATGAACCGATGGCGACTGGCCTCAAATCCGTTGACGCGATGATCCCGATCGGCCGTGGCCAACGTGAGCTGATCATTGGTGACCGCCAAACCGGTAAAACCGCTGTTGCTTTGGACACCATCCTAAATCAGAAAGTTTACAACGACGCAGCTGGCGACGACGAGTCGAAGAAACTGTACTGCGTATACGTAGCGGTTGGTCAAAAGCGTTCGACTGTTGCGCAGCTGGTCAAGAAACTGGAAGAGTCCGGTGCAATTGACTACTCGATCGTCGTGGCAGCAACCGCGTCTGATCCGGCGCCGATGCAGTTCCTGGCACCCTATGCCGCCACCGCGATGGCCGAGTACTTCCGTGACAACGGCCGCCACGCACTGATCATTTATGACGATCTGTCGAAACAGGCTGTGTCCTATCGCCAGATGTCGTTGCTACTGCGTCGTCCGCCCGGACGAGAAGCCTATCCTGGCGACGTTTTCTACCTCCACTCCCGCCTGCTGGAGCGTTCTGCGAAGCTGAACGAGGATTTTGGTGCGGGCTCGTTGACCGCCCTTCCTGTTATTGAAACCCAAGGCGGTGATGTTTCGGCCTTTATTCCGACGAACGTGATCTCGATCACCGACGGTCAGATCTTTTTGGAAACCGAACTCTTCTATCAAGGTATCCGCCCTGCCGTGAATACCGGTCTGTCAGTTTCGCGGGTGGGTTCGTCAGCGCAAACCGACGCAATGAAATCGGTAGCTGGTCCGGTTAAGCTGGAACTGGCTCAGTACCGCGAAATGGCTGCGTTTGCGCAGTTCGGTTCGGACCTCGACGCCGCAACCCAGCAGCTGCTGAACCGTGGTGCGCGTCTGACCGAACTGATGAAACAGCCGCAGTATTCGCCACTGACCAATGCGGAAATCGTCTGCGTCATCTTTGCTGGCACCAACGGATACCTCGACAAGATCGACGTATCGGATGTCGGCCGTTATGAAGCCGGCTTGCTGGCGCATTTGCGCGGAAAGCATGCCGACCTGCTTCAGTGGATTACTGACGAAGATCCTAAGATAAAAGGTGAAGCGTCTGACAAGATCAAAGCAGCGATCGACGAATACGCCGCAACCTTCGCATAAGAGGAGGTTCTGATGCCTAGTCTGAAGGACCTTAAGAACAGGATCGAGTCGGTCAAATCGACCCGCAAGATCACAAAGGCCATGCAGATGGTCGCGGCAGCAAAATTGCGCCGCGCCCAGGAATCTGCCGAAGCCTCGCGCCCTTATGCCGAGCGGTTCAATGCCGTGATGGCGGGGTTGGCGTCTTCGGTTGGCGGCAGCGACAGCGCCCCTAAGCTGCTCCGTGGTACGGGTAGTGATGATGTCCATCTGCTGGTTGTTATGACAGCTGAACGTGGCTTGTGTGGCGGTTTCAACGCCAACATTGCCAAGCTGGCCCGCGCCAAAGCAGAAGAACTGCGCGGCAAAGGCAAGACGGTCAAGATATTGACTGTTGGCAAAAAGGGCCGCGACGCCCTTAAGCGCGACTTTAGCGATCTGTTTGTAGGACATATCGACCTGAGCGAGGTCAAGCGAATTGGTTATGTCAATGCGCAGGACATTGCAAAGGACATTCTGTCCCGCTTTGACGGAGATGAGTTCGACGTTGCAACGATCTTCTACGCGAAGTTCCAAAACGTCGTTACCCAAATCCCGACCGCGCAACAGGTCATCCCCGCTTCGTTCGAAGAAACTGAGGGGGACGAAAGTGGCGCTGTTTTCGATTACGAGCCAAGCGAAGAGGCCATTCTGGCCGAACTGCTGCCCAAGGGGGTTGCGACTGCAATCTTCTCGGCTCTGCTCGAAAACGGAGCGTCTGAACAAGGTGCACGGATGTCCGCGATGGACAACGCGACGCGCAATGCGGGTGAAATGATCGACAAGCTGACGATCCAGTTCAACCGTTCGCGTCAGGCTGTGATCACCAACGAGTTGATTGAAATTATTTCCGGCGCCGAAGCGCTGTAAGAAAACCGGAGACGAAACATGGCGAATGCAAAAGGCAAAGTCACACAGATCATCGGGGCCGTCGTCGACGTACACTTCGAAGATCAGCTGCCTGAAATTCTGAACGCGCTGGAAACCGAAAACAACGGCAAGCGTCTGGTACTGGAAGTTGCCCAGCACCTGGGTGAAAACACTGTCCGCACCATTGCGATGGATGCAACCGAAGGATTGGTTCGAGGCGCCGACGTGACAGATACAGGCGGTCCGATTTCGGTTCCGGTGGGTAACGCCACCCTGGGTCGAATCCTGAACGTCGTCGGTGAGCCGATCGACGAAAAGGGTGACGTAGCTGCGACTGAAACCCGCGCGATTCACCAACCGGCACCCGAGTTCGACGAACAGTCGACCGAGTCGGAAATTCTGGTCACCGGTATCAAGGTTGTTGACCTGCTGGCCCCTTACGCCAAGGGCGGTAAGATCGGTCTGTTCGGCGGCGCTGGTGTGGGTAAAACCGTTCTGATCATGGAACTGATCAACAATATCGCGAAAGTGCACTCGGGCTTCTCGGTGTTCGCGGGAGTTGGTGAACGGACTCGTGAAGGGAACGACCTGTACCACGAGATGATTGAATCGAACGTTATCAAGCCGGACAACCTGTCGGAATCGCAGGTGGCGCTTGTTTACGGTCAGATGAACGAACCTCCGGGAGCACGTGCCCGCGTTGCTCTGACCGGTTTGACCCTGGCGGAGCAGTTCCGCGATCAGTCCGGTACTGACGTTCTGTTCTTCGTCGACAACATTTTCCGCTTCACGCAAGCAGGTTCTGAGGTGTCAGCCCTACTGGGCCGTATTCCTTCGGCGGTGGGCTATCAGCCGACGCTGGCCACGGACATGGGCGCTCTGCAAGAGCGTATTACTTCGACCAAAGCTGGTTCGATTACGTCGGTTCAGGCCATCTACGTACCTGCGGATGACTTGACTGACCCTGCGCCAGCGACTTCATTCGCTCACTTGGATGCGACGACTGTTCTTAACCGGGCGATCTCGGAAAAGGGTATTTACCCTGCGGTTGACCCGCTCGACTCGACCTCGCGTCTGCTTGACCCGGCGATCGTTGGAGAAGAGCACTACAAGGTTGCAACCGACGTTCAGCAGATCCTCCAGCGCTACAAATCACTGCAGGACATCATCGCCATCCTTGGCATGGATGAACTGTCGGAAGAGGACAAGCTGACCGTGGCGCGTGCCCGTAAGATTGAACGCTTCCTGTCGCAGCCATTCGACGTTGCCGAAGTCTTCACTGGATCGCCTGGTGTTCAGGTCCCGCTGGATGTTACCATTTCCTCGTTCAAAGCTGTTGTGGCTGGCGAATACGATCACCTTCCCGAAGCGGCCTTCCTTATGGTCGGTGGCATCGACGAAGTTATTGCCAAGGCGGAGAAGATGGCCGCAGAAGCCGCCTAAGGAGAATCCTTGATGGCAAACACCATGCAATTCGACCTTGTTAGCCCAGAGCGGAGCCTTGCTTCGCTTGCGGCTACAGCGGTTCAGCTTCCCGGCGCGGATGGGGACATGACGGCGATGCCGGATCACGCCCCCACCATAACGACGCTACGACCTGGCATTCTGAAAGTTGATGCACCTGAAGGTTCCAGCGAGTATCTGGTCACCGGTGGCTTTGCGCAAATCAATGGCGATGGCCTCTCGGTTCTGGCAGAGAAAGCGATTCCGGTTGCAGAAGTGACCCGCTCGCATCTGGATGAATTGATCTCCGAGGCGCGCGCGTCGCACGATGCAGCCAAGAATGGCGATGATCAAACCATCGTTGATGATGCTGCGAAGATGCTAGCTGATATGGAAGCCTTGGGAACGCATATGAGCCTGTAAAGGCACTCAAAAAGTGGACATTAAATCAAGGGCCCTGCAATAGCGGGGCCCTTTTTTGCTGATCACGTTGGTGGGAAAAGTTTCGGTGTCGTTTTGAAGGCATGTCGACGCCGCGCTGGAAACTCAAATTGTTTCCCTTGCCTTGGAACGTTGTCGAGATGTTTCCGCGAAACTAGGCTAGGCCGGTTGGACGCTCACTGGTTGGGTCAACGAAATTTGAGACGCAATGACTCTACAAAACGCAGGAATGGTTACGCATTTCCGGTATTTCCGTGATTCCGGCTAAAGGGAGCAGTTATTGTAAGCAAAGGATGTTTCAAGTGAATATCCGATGACACCTTAGATATCATCGATGAAGGAAATGGATCACTTTGATTATCAAATAAGACGTATAACGTCTTATATACACCTAAGACGGAAGCGACATAAAATAACAAAGGAGAAGTGTTATGTCGCCTGTTACAGTTTTGGTCCCAATCAAACTCGCCGAGGGTAAAACAGAAGCAGATTTGCTGGCCGCATCCCAGACTTTTCAGAAAGAATTCGTCGCGCACGAGCCCGGAGTATTACGTCGTGAACTCGTCCGTAAACCAGACGGCACCTATCTGGAAATCATACAGTTCAAAAGCTCGGAAGATTTCCAAGATGTCCTGAAAAAGGAAATGGAGTCACCTGTATGCGCACAGTTCTTTTCGGTAATGGACCTCAGCGACTATGACCCCGAGGCCGAAATGGACTTGAACGTCTCGCTCGAAACATATTGATTTAATCAGTCGGCGGCCATCAAACGGCGGCCGCCGGCCAAATTGCGACGATCAATCCATATGATACAGCGACTCGTAGATTGGTGTCAGCGTCTTATCCTCGAACAGCGAAGAAACACTCGTACCATTCCAGATGTTGAGGATCGCTTGGGTAAAGATCGGGGCAGTAGGCACAATGCGGATGTTCGAGGCGCCTGCGACTTCAGGTCTAGGTTGGATTGTGTCCGTCAGAACCAGAGATTTCATGACCGAGTTGGTCACACGTTCAACCGCCGGACCGCTCATCACGCCATGTGTAATGTACGAATGTACTTCACTTGCACCATTATCGATTAGTACCTGAGCGGCTTTGCAGAGCGTTCCAGCGGTGTCGCACATGTCGTCAACGATAAGGCAGATTTTGTCTTTTACGTCGCCGATCACTGTCATTTCGGCCACTTCCCCTGCTTTTTCCCGTCGCTTGTCAACAATAGACAAGGGGGCTTCGATCCGTTTTGCCAGCTCGCGGGCACGAGCCACACCGCCAACGTCAGGCGATACAACCATCAGGTCTTCCATTCGGCCTTTGAACTGAGTTTTCACGTCCAGCGCAAAGATCGGTGACGCATAAAGATTGTCGACGGGAATATCGAAGAAGCCTTGAATTTGCGCCGCATGCAGATCCATGGTCAAAACCCGCTCAATTCCTGCGCCAGTCAACATATTCGCGACTAGCTTGGCGCTGATTGGTGTTCGGGCTTTGGTACGGCGATCCTGCCGGGCATAGCCGAAATAAGGAATCACAGCAGTAATCCGCGAAGCCGAAGATCGGCGCAGGGCATCTGCGATAATCAGTAGCTCCATCAGGTTGTCGTTTGCCGGGTTTGAGGTCGGCTGGACAATGAACATATCCTCGCCGCGGACGTTTTCGAAAACTTCGACAAATATCTCACCGTCATTGAACCTTTCAACCCTTGCATCAACTAGGCCTTGGTCAACGCCGCGATGCAGGCTCATACGTCGTGCTATGGTTTCGGCAAGCGGAAGATTGGCGTTCCCAGCAATTAGCTTGGGTTCGTGAAGTGTCGGCATCGGCTGATTATCCCCGGCAGCAATGGCTATGTGACAGATTCGTGATGTTGACACCGCTTAGCATGGCCTTACCGTCCCGCAAAGATAACGCAGCGGAGAAATTGAACATGGCCCAGATTGACTACTTTTTTGCGACACTGTCGCCGTATACTTATTTGGCAGGAACAAGGCTGGAAGAAATTGCCGCAAAACATGGTGCGACGATCAACTACAAACCGCTGGATATCATCGCGTTGTTTGGTCGCACCGGAGGGACCCCACCCAAAGACAGGCATATTTCGCGGATCGAATACCGGGCACAAGAGTTATTGCGTCAGTCAAAAAATCTTGGGATGGATTTCAATTTGCAACCAGCACATTGGCCGACCAACGCTGCACCGTCATCCTATGCGGTGATTGCCGCGATTAAGGATGGATCAGGCGACGTCGGTAAACTTTGCCACTCGCTTTTGCGGGCGTGCTGGGCCGAGGATAAAGACATTGCCGACGACGCGGTCATTCGTGATTGCCTTGAAAAAGCAGGCTTTGACCCGAATCTTGCCGACAGTGGTCTTTTGGTTGGTGCGGAAACCTATGCAGCCAATTTGGAAGAGGCTGTAGACAGGGGAGTCTTTGGTGCGCCCTTTTACATCACCCCGGATGACCAGAGGTTTTGGGGGCAGGATCGTCTGGACGATTTGGACCGGCACTTGGCCGAGATGAAGTAGTCCCTGTTTTCGGACGTGTTCAACCGAACAACTGATCAGGTAGGGGGTAAAGCCCCTTACCCCTGCAACAGGCTCAAAAATTGATCGATCTGTTCGTTTGTATTGGACCAGTCACAAACCAATCTGCATGTCAGCAATTCTTCTTCGTCAGAGCCATCTAGCGTACCGGCCCACAAATGGTAAACCGCACCAGCCTGGTGAAGGCGTTTGTGCTGTTTACGAGTAAGGTTTGCAAAAATCATGTTGGCGTGCGGTTCATACGGAAATTCAGCACCCGCGTCGCGTAGGCCATTTGCTAGCCTGTTACAATTGGCGTTGGCCTGACGCGCGGACTTCAGCCAAAGATCATCTTTTAGATAGGCTGCCATCTGCGCCGACAAATAGCGATGTTTCGAAAACAGATGTGCCCCGCGCTTTCGGCGCAATTCGAATTCCCAGGCTTTACTTTCGTCAAAGAAAACAACGGCTTCGACCCCCATCAGCCCATTTTTTGTACCGCCAAAACTAACCGCGTCAACTCCGGCCTTCCATGTCATATCTGCGGGCGAGCAATTCAGCGCGACTAAGGCGTTAGAAAATCGGGCACCATCCAAATGAACGGGCAGGTTGAATTCCTTGGCTACCGAGCAAAGTGATTGCAGCTCTTCCAGAGTATACACCGTTCCCCGTTCCGTTACCTGAGTGATCGAAACCGGCCCACGTTGCGGCCCGTGCACGCCACGGGTTTCTTCGCCAGTGATGGATTGGCGCAGGGCATCGGGTGCCATTCTGTCGCCGCCAGGCACGAGGGTCAGCTTTGCACCGCTGTAAAATTCCGGCGCGTTGCACTCATCCTCGTGTATATGAGCTACGGGAGAGCAGAATACCGTCTCCCATGGTTTGGAAAGAGTGGCCAGAGCCAGAGAATTCGCTGCGGTGCCAGTAGCAACCAAATAAACCGCCGCGCCGGGGGCCTCGAATATCCCGCGAATTCGATCTCGAACTTCGTTCATCAAAGTATCGGCGCCATAGGCCATCTGATAGCCATCATTTGCTTTGGCCAGGGCAACCAGAACTTCGGGATGAACTGGGCCGGAATTGTCAGAGGCGAAATGCATTAGGTCGGCTCCTCAATAATGTAATCTTCCCATTCCTCTGTGGGGGTCTCAAATTCCGAGACAGTGCGACGTTGAACCGAGATTCCGGCTTTGTGAACGCTGTTCGGCGTACCAGACAATAACGGGTGCCAATCATAAAGGGGCCTGCCTTCCCACAAAAGACGGTAGGCGCAAGTTTGCGGCAGCCAGTAGGCGTGATCGTCAATATTGTCCGGCCTCATTACGATGCACTCCGGTACAAATTGATGCCGAATATCGTATTGGGTGCAGCGACAGGTCTCATCATCAAATAAGCGGCAGGCTACGCAAGTAAGCGCAACCTCACCGGTATCCTCATCTTCAAGTTTGTTCAGACAGCACTTCCCGCACCCGTCGCACAGCGCCTCCCATTCCTTCGGGCTCATCTTCTGCAGGGGCTTACGCTCCCAAAACTTTGGGGTCAGGCCAGATCGATCAATCGGATCAGCTGTCATAGAGCCGCCAGAATATCTTGGGCTTGCGCGCAGTCGTCATTCATTCTTGCGATCAAATTATCAAGCCCGTCGAAAGTCATTTCCGGCCTCAGATATTCAACTAAAGCAACGGATAGAGTCGCGCCGTAGAGATCGCCCGAGAAGTCGAAAAGATAAGTCTCAATATTTGGAATTTCACCTTTGAACATAGGTCGCGTGCCGACGGACGCTGCGCCGCGATAGCTGCCCTGATGCGGACCGCCGAGTACGTCGACCAACACGGCGTATACTCCGAACCTTGGGGGATGAAGTCCTTCAATTGACATGTTGGCGGTAGGAAATCCAAGTTCACGCCCGCGTTGCTCGCCACCGATTACTTCGCCTTCAATCCGATGCCAATGTCCGAGCATTGCAGCAGCATCACGCGGCCTCCCGTCGCTCAATGCCTCCCGAATTGCTGTCGACGACACAACGTTTTCCGAACGTTCTTTCAGCGGAGCAATGGTTACCCCAAAGTCCATTTCCCGCCCAAACTTCACCAAGTCGGCCGCTGTCCCACTCCTTGCCTTGCCAAAGCAGAAATCGGCCCCAACGACCACGTGCGACAAGCCTAATCCGTTACATATCACGTTTTGTGCAAACTCTTTAGGTGTGAGCCCGGCGAGCCCAGCATTAAACGGTAGCTCGTACAGCTTTTGGACACCCAACTTTTCCAATCGGTGTGCCCGGGCATTGCCACGCATCAAGCGAAATGGCGGCGCGTCAGGCGCAAAAAATTCACGTGGGTGTGGTTCAAAGGTCAGAACACCCAGTGGCGCATCCGGCGCCACATTGCGAGCCATTTCAATTACTGACCGATGGCCTAAATGCACCCCATCGAAATTCCCGATCGCTACGCTTGCGCCTCGATTCTCTGGCTCGACAAACTGAAAGTCACGGATGATCTGCATAACGACTGCCTAGCGGGACTGAGAACAGGGTTCAAGCATCTCATTGCGCTGAGCACACTCCGAATTTTGCATTTGTGGCGCAAAACCCAAACTATCTGTCTTATCGACCAACTTTGAAAGGATAATCCATCCGCAATGGGTAAACCTGCGGGGTCTAAAGCGCCCAAAACAAAGTTGTTTTGTACGAAAATCAGTCGAACTTGCGAGAAGGCGCAAGCACCATGGCTTCGCCAACCAATACCTTCTTACCGTCAACCGAACAATGGCAATCCAGCTTAACCCGACGCTTGGAAAAGTCGATATCGATCACTTTGACCTCGGCATAAACCATGTCTCCGGGGCGAACGGGTGCGAGGAACTTCAGGGATTGGCCCATATACACCGTTCCGTGGCCGGGAAGCTGTTCGCCAATTACGGCTGAGATCAAACCGGCTGTTAGCATGCCATGAGCAATACGACCTTCAAAAATCGTGTCGCGCGCGTAGTCATCGTCCAGATGCACAGGGTTTCTGTCGGTCGAGACCTGCGCAAACATCTCGATATCTTCGTCGGTTACTACTTTGCGCAGGTACCGGGTCATACCCATTTCGATGTCTTCTATGCAGATCGTCCCGCGAGGAAGATTGTCCAACATGATGCCCTCATCAAGAATGGTCTGAGCAACAAAAGACCGTCAATTGCGCTCAGTTGGCAACTTTATTACTTCGCAGTTGCAGAAAATCAAGTCTTTTTTATCTACCGCAAACGCCCAATCGAGTAAGTTGGATTGATATTTTCTTTTTCGTTGTGGGATCTTAAGGCATCTTCGTTGGGGTGGAGCGACGTTTTCGTTTCAACAGCGGATAATCCGCCAGTAATGAACAAAGAATCGAGGCCTTCGCCCATGCCGCCAGCAATATCAGTTTGCGGCCCGTCTCCGATCACAAGAATATCTGAGTCCGGAATGTCTGCCCCGAGTTCCAATAGCCTGCGCCGCGCCAGATCATAGATAGGCGGATGTGGTTTTCCAAAATACAGACTCTCACCGCCCATCTCGGTGTAAAGCTTTGCCAACGCCCCCGCGCACCATTCGCGCACCTCGCCGCGGTCAACGACGATATCGGGGTTCGCGCAAAGTAACTTCATGTCCTTCTGTTTGGCATAAAGGAAGTCCGGTCTGTTTACCGCCGGGTCTGCCATTGGATCAAAAGGTCCGCAGCAGACGATCCCGTCAGCCTGGTCAAGTGGTACGCGTTCAATATGCAATGGATGATCCAGCAGTTTCAGCGGTTCAAAGAAACCGGCGTCTCGTTCCCATTCGCCCATAAAATAGACTTTTTCACCGACCGCGCCGCGAAACATTGCTGACCTCGCCGAGTCGCCACTTGTAGCGATGGTATCATAAGTGTCGCGCGGCACATTGAATTGGACAAGTTGTTCTGCAACACCTGCGCGGGGCTTAGGGGAATTGGTCACCAGAACTACACGACCACCTGTTGCGCGATAGGCTTGCAATGCTGCTACGGCCTCGGGATAGGCTGTAATACCATTGTGAACGCAGCCCCACAAATCGACAAAGAGTGCTTTGTATCGATTGGAGATTTCCGAAAGCGTGGAGATGATTTGGGTCATGGGTTCCTCATGGGGCGGGACGTATCATGTACCGATCCCTATGACAGAGGCTTCTATGATTGGCTATAGGAGGCCTTGTTATCTTCCGCACAACAACAGAAATTTTTTGGCACTCAGAAAGACTCACGAGAAATCTTTTTTCATCATGCTGAAAGGCTTTCGCGCGCGGATGCATTAAGAAGACTAAGCGCCCATGTAGGGCGCTTTGAGATCGCGTATTACACTTTAAGGTTTGGTATGATTTGTTTCTTCCGGCTCATGATGCCCGGCAGAACAACAGAGTCGCCTTCCACTGTCACGCCAAAGCTCTTGTGAGCCACTGATTTGACCACGTCGTTGGGCACCAACAAGGTTGCCTCTTCATTCAGGATGTCGACAACGAACAAAAGGACTTGATCGACACCGTCTTCTTTCGACACCTCGATCATAGTTTCTACCAAGCTCGCCTTGCGATCCAGTACGACACCAGGCGCGGTAGTTTCCAGAACTGAGACTCGGAACTTGGTTCCATCGACCTCATATTCCTTGCTATCCATTCGGATCAACTCGGCGTCCGAGAAAGAAGAGACATCGGATTTTGCCGCAAACATCTCAGCGGCATAGGACGAGATATCTAATCCAAGTTCCGCTGCAAGGCTCTCGGCCACTTTACGATCGTGCGGGGTGGTTGTGGGTGAGCGGAACTCCAGAGTGTCGGACAGGATGCAAGTCAGCGCTGCGCCCTTGGCCCAGTCAGGCATTTTAGCCGCGTCTTCGCCCATCAGATCAACCAGAATGGTCGCTGTACATGCCAGTGGGCGTACGGTGATGTCGATCGGACCCTTCGTTTCCAGCCCACCAACCAACTTATGGTGGTCGATGATCGCGCGGATATCAGCTTGGTTTATGTTGTCGGGCAACTCTGCTGGATTGTTCGTATCAACGATGACAACAGGCGCGCTTTCGGTAACCTCGTCGATAATGCGTGGCTTTGGCAGATCCCAACGATCCAGCATAAAGGCAGCTTCGGTGTTGGGTTCGCCCAACAGCACGGCTTCGGCCTGTTCGCCTTTTACTTCGTTCAGATACCAAGCCCAAACTATAGGAGAACCAGTCGAGTCAGTGTCGGGTGATTTATGGCCAAAAACTTGGATTGTCATATCAGTGTCCTGAGGATGTACGATTTGCGGGCCTTATAGGGCTGGCAGAACCTGTTGTCACGTGACAGGACGGGGCTGCGACGGTTGGTCTGGCTTGGACCGCAGGTTAGAACGGTGCTCTTTCCAGTTTGTATCCAGCCAACTCAAGTTGGCGCAACAGGCCGTGAGTATCCGCCAGATGCCCGGCGCCTACTGCGATGACTACTGTTTGGTCTTTCAAAGGCAGAATTTTTTGCAGCCAATTGTTGTTTCGTTGCACAAGCAGCTGGTCTTCAAAACCTTCCCACTCTGCCTCAAATTCCTGGGGCGTCAGGCCTGAGGCCTTTTGTCCCTGTATTTTCGCCAATTGAATGATTTCCGCGTGCTTTTCCTCGAGATAAGTATTTGCCATGGTTATGAGTTGGTTATCACCTGACTGCAGCGCGCCTGCCAGCCTGACCAAAGACTGCACCTGTTCTTCCAGTGAATGGCTGTCGAACATGGCAATTAACTCTTCGACGCTTTCCAGAGAGTGTCTTGGGATCGCGTGCTCTTTGGCTATCTCAGTCAGGCGGGCATCCATGCCTCGGTCGAAATCCGGTGTTTCCATCAGGCAAGGTGGAATGCCTAGCATCATGCTCAGGAACCAAGGCCGCATTTTGGCGGCCATCCACCCTGGAATTCCACGCTCTGCCAGATTTGCGGATAGGGCCGCCCATTCTTCTTCGGCCATCAGATCGATCAGTGTTGGGCCCGAGGTAATCATTACTGGGCTAAAATCCTGCGCCAGATCCCGCTCGAAAGCGTCCATTTCTTCCTGAGTGATTTCGAAGTAGAAGGCATCTGCCTTTGACAAGGTTGGCGTCAGCCTTTCGACCACGTCGCCCATCCTTTCGTCATTGGTGTGCAACGTGCCGATCAAATGTAACACCGTATTGTCTTTCCGAGCTATCCAATGGTTGCCTTCGGGGAAGACAATTGAAGACAACGCTTTGTCCAATGCTGCCCTTTCCTCAGATGACATTTCCAGCCGCAGATCGCGTCCTTCGCAGGCTCCGTAAGCCGAAATCGGCAGAAGTAAGCAAGTGAGTAGAGTCAACACGCGCATAGTTATCTTTCTGCCTTGTCCACGATGGTCACAGTGAGGTTTTAGCCCCCTGACTTTAATCCATGCAAGACGATATGTTTTCAGGACCGGGTCTGGCATTCCCTGCCAATCTGCCTAGCATGGTCCCATGGACCGCGAGCAGGATCTCTATCCCCCCGTCAAGGCTCTGTTAGAGCGTCAGGGGTACACAGTTAAAGGCGAGGTTGGCGCTGCAGATATCGTCGCCGTCAAGGGCGATGATCCGCCCATTATTGTAGAGTTGAAATTGAGGTTCACTTTGGCCTTGTTTCATCAGGCAATTTCGCGACTCACGATAACGGATCAGGTATATATAGCGGTTTGCAAACCTAAAGGTCGCACTGCTCGGCGTGCTCTCCGAGATAATCTGTCTTTGTGCCGTCGACTAGGGCTTGGGCTGATTACAGTTAAACCCGATGGCAGGGTCGAAGTACAATGTGACCCCGGACCATATGCGCCGCGTAAAAATCGAAGCAAGTCTGTCCGATTGTTACGCGAATTTGACCGGCTCTCAGGCGATCCGAACGCGGGAGGGGCAACGCGGCATGGAATTGTGACGGCGTATCGTCAGGATGCTCTGAAGTGCGCCGCTTATTTGGCCGAACATGGGGCGACAAAAGGCTCAGAAGTCGCAGGCTCAACCGGTGTAAGTGGAGCGACTCGGTTGATGCGTGACAATCACTACGGATGGTTTGAAAAGGTAGAAATAGGCATCTATACCCTGACCGCCGCCGGGTCCGAAGGTTTGAAACACTGGGCTTATAGCTGGGAAGAAACCAGCTGAGCAATCCGTTGACGAGCGTACACTAAAAAATTTTCCTGACATTGTTGACTCGTCCCCGATCAACCCCTAGCTATGCGTCGTTATCACTCGGAGACGTCGAGTGCTAACGCCTCGCATTTTGGCGAGGGGAGGATAAACAAACTTTGAGCCCAAGGAGCTGCAAAGATGGCATTGAAACCGCTTCATGACCGTGTGCTGGTTCGTCGCGTGGAAAGCGAAGAAAAAACCGCAGGCGGCCTGATCATTCCCGACAGCGCAAAAGAAAAGCCAAGTGAAGGCGAAGTCGTTGCGACCGGCGAGGGAGCACGCAAGGACAGCGGCGAATTGATCGCGATGGCTGTTAAAGCTGGCGACAAGATTTTGTTCGGCAAATGGTCGGGCACCGAGGTTCAGATCGACGGCGAAGAGCTACTGATGATGAAAGAAAGCGACATCATGGGGATCATTGAGTAAGCCGAATGCTTTCTCTGATCTTCATCACAACATAATTTCTCAAGGAGAAACGAAATGGCTGCAAAGGACGTCAAGTTCGACACCGATGCCCGTAACCGTATGCTGGCGGGTGTAAACATCCTGGCCGACGCGGTAAAAGTGACCCTGGGCCCTAAAGGGCGCAATGTGGTTCTGGACAAGTCTTTCGGTGCACCTCGCATCACCAAAGATGGCGTAACTGTCGCCAAGGACATCGAACTGGAAGACAAGTTCGAAAACATGGGCGCGCAGATGGTGAAAGAAGTCGCCAGCCGCACCAATGATGAAGCCGGTGACGGTACCACTACGGCAACCGTTCTGGCTCAGGCTATCGTCAAAGAAGGCCTGAAGCAGGTTGCTGCCGGACTGAATCCGATGGACCTGAAGCGCGGTATCGACCTGGCGACCGCCAAGGTTGTTGAGGGAATCCAAGCGGCTTCGCGCGAAGTCAAAGACTCGGCAGAAGTGGCACAGGTCGGTACCATCTCGGCCAACGGCGAAGCAGAGATCGGCCAGCAGATTGCAGACGCGATGCAGAAGGTTGGTAACGAAGGTGTTATCACCGTCGAAGAAAACAAAGGTCTGGAAACCGAGACCGACGTTGTCGAAGGTATGCAGTTCGACCGTGGTTACCTGTCGCCTTACTTTGTCACCAACGCAGACAAGATGATCTCAGAACTCGACGACTGCATCGTCCTGTTGCATGAAAAGAAACTCTCTTCGCTACAGCCAATGGTTCCGCTGCTTGAGCAGGTGATCCAGTCGCAAAAGCCGCTGCTGATCATCGCAGAGGACGTTGAAGGCGAAGCGCTAGCAACTTTGGTTGTGAACAAACTGCGTGGCGGCTTGAAAATCGCGGCTGTCAAAGCACCTGGCTTTGGCGATCGTCGCAAGGCCATGCTGCAGGATATCGCGATCCTGACCGGTGGTCAGGTCATCAGCGAAGACTTGGGCATGAAGCTTGAAAATGTCACAATGGACATGCTGGGCACTGCCAAGAAGATCGAAATCACCAAGGACGAAACCACCATCGTTGACGGTGCAGGCGAGAAAGCCGAGATCGAAGCACGTGTTGCTCAGATCCGCACCCAGATCGAAGAAACCTCTTCTGACTACGACCGTGAGAAGCTGCAAGAACGCGTTGCCAAACTGGCAGGAGGTGTTGCTGTTATCCGCGTCGGCGGCATGACCGAAGTTGAAGTGAAAGAGCGTAAAGACCGTGTTGACGATGCTCTGAACGCAACCCGCGCTGCCGTTCAGGAAGGTGTTGTTGTGGGCGGTGGTGTTGCGCTGGTTCAGGCAGGCAAAGCACTGAACGAACTGGAAGGCGCAAACGCGGACCAGAACGCTGGTATCAACATCGTCCGCAAGGCGATCGAGGCGCCGATGCGTCAGATCGCTGAAAACGCTGGCGTGGACGGTGCCGTAGTTGCTGGCAAGGTTCGCGAGTCCTCAGATGCCGCGTTCGGCTTCAACGCACAGACCGAAGAATATGGCGACATGTTCTCGTTCGGCGTCATCGACCCGGCCAAAGTTGTCCGTACCGCTCTGGAAGATGCGGCATCGGTTGCGGGCCTGTTGGTTACCACCGAAGCGATGGTTGCAGACAAACCTGCCAAAGAAGGTGCAGCGCCAGGCGGCGGTATGCCTGACATGGGCGGAATGGGCGGCATGATGTAATCTGCTCAGGTCTCAGACTTGTCCGCGGGGTCGCCCTTGGGCGGCCCCGTTTCGTTTTTGGCACAACCGATTTCAGATTAAGTTCCGAAATACCAACAATCAAACCGGCATCGCTGTCCGCCGATTCAGAGTGTGCAAAGGTGGCCTGAACCGATATGTGGTGGATATGAGACTGTTCCTTTTGACCGCTTTGACTATGTGTGCATTTGCGGCGAACTCTATCCTCAATCGCTTGGCGATTGACAGCGGGGCGGCCGATCCCTCTGGTTTTGCGATGGTTCGGGTTCTTACAGGTGCGTTGACGCTTGCTGCGTTGGTGCTTTGGAGCGGTAAAAAACTGCCCGTGCTACATCGTCGACGCGTGATCGGAGCAGGCGCGCTGTCTGTCTACATGGTCGGTTTCTCATTGGCTTATGTAACGCTTGATGCAGGCCTGGGCGCACTGATCCTGTTTGGGGTCGTGCAGATTTCTATGTTTTCTTTTACGGCATTGACTGGGCTGGTGCCCACGTCCCGTCAACTGATCGGCGCGGGTATAGCCTTGTTCGGGCTTGCATACGTTCTATGGCCGACCGGCGCTGTGCAAGTTGACACCAAAGGCGCTCTTTTAATGACCAGTGCTGGCATAGGATGGGCGGCGTATTCGTTGGCTGGGCGGTCCGAACCTGATGCGTTGTCTGGCACTGCGGCAAACTTTGTCGTGGCGTTGCCAGTGACCGCCATCGCTTTGAAAATCTCGGGCATGTACTGGCAAATGACAGGTATGGGTTTTGTCCTGGCTGCCTTGTCTGGCGCAGTGACATCTGGGATGGGATATGCCTTGTGGTATAGTGTTCTGCCCGGACTTTCGCCCGCAATAGCTGCGGTCGTACAACTTAGTGTTCCCGTCATTGCCATCATCGGAGGCGTGCTGTTGTTAGGCGAGGTCGCATCTTTTGAACTGTTACTCGGTGCAGTCATGGTTTTGGGCGGTATTGGGTTGGCGGTGGGCCGCTTGCCGCGCCGCTAGGGCTTCCATCAGGACGGCGCAGCCCTTAACTAGCGGGCATGAAGTTGCTTCTCGCCACGTGTTTCTTTTTAGTTCCGGCAGCGGTCAGCGCGAAATGCGTTGTCCTGTTGCACGGCTTGGCACGCACTGAGGCTTCATTTTCTGTTATGGAGCAGCTCTTCAAAGCGCACGGCTACACAGTTGTGCGGCCCGGATATCCTTCGACAGACCTGCCGATATATGATTTGGCCAACCAGACGTTGCCCGAAGCATTTATGGGTTGTGGGGACGACAAAGCCAACGTGGTTGCGCATTCCATGGGCGGCATCCTTTTGCGTTACTGGATGCAAGACAATCAGCCGGAAAATCTGGGCCGAGTGGTAATGTTGGGTCCGCCAAATCAGGGTAGTCAATTGGTAGACGAGTTGGGGGACTGGGAAGTCTTTGGCCTGCTGCACGGCCCTGCGGGGCTGGCATTGGGGACCGGTCCAGAAGGCGTTCCACGCCTCCTGCCGCCGGTTGAATTTGAGCTCGGGGTAATTGCCGGTGAAAACTCGCTGAATCCCTTCTTTTCCTCGCTGATTGATGGACCAGATGATGGCAAAGTCTCAGTGGAGACCACCAAGGTCGACGGCATGTCCGATCACATCGTAATGCCGGTGACACATACTTTTATGATGAATAACCCACGTGTGATGGCGCAAGCGCTTCACTTTATCGAGTTTGGAGAGTTCGACCCCCAAATTACTTGGCTGGATGGGGTTTTGGACGTGATCGACGAAATCTGTATTGGCCAAGATTGTGCAGAACCAGCTTCGGATTCGACTAGATGACGGCACTGGAGTTGACGTTTTCCGGTGCAGATGTGCTGTTGCCGGAGTATGGCTTAGCTCGCGCTGACCTTAGCATTGCTGATGGTTTGGTGCAGTCAAAACAAACTGGGCGTTGCATAGATTTATCCGGGTATATCGTTTTACCCGGAATAGTTGACCTGCATGGTGACGGGTTCGAGCGCCATATTGCTCCGCGACGTGGAGCAATGAAGCAGATTGCCGAAGGCATACTTTCGGTTGAGGCGGAACTGGCCGCAAATGGAATTACGACTGCTGTCTTGGCCCAATTCCACAGCTGGGAGGGCGGGGTTCGCGGCCCGGAATTTGCTGATCAAGTTTTCAGGGGTATCTCTGAGGTCAAAGATAGTGTTGTTACCGATCTGATCCCGCAGTTGCGATTTGAAACGCATATGCTTGACGATTTCGCGGGACTACCTGAACGCGTCGCCGCGTGGGAGGTTCCCTATTTGGTTTTCAATGATCACTTGCCGCATGACCGACTGGCCGAAGGGCGCACGCCACCGCGACTTACCGGGCAAGCATTGAAAGCTGGTCGCAGTCCAGAGAACCACTTTGAGTTGCTGAAGACCTTACATGCGCGCCGAAACGAAGTTCCTGCGGCATTGGATGAACTTTGCATGGCCCTTGCCGCGAATGGTGTCCGATTGGGTAGCCACGACGACGCGACCGCTGAAACCAGATCGCAATGGCGTACGCGCGGAGTACGAATATCTGAGTTCCCTGAAACACTTGTTGCCGCAGAAGCGGCGCGGCAAGAAGGGGATTTCATCGTACTTGGATCCCCAAATGTAGTACGCGGGGGATCGCACAAAGGAAACGTGAGCGCGCTTGACTTAATTTCGATGGGTCTGTGCGATGCCCTTGCTTCTGATTACCATTACCCAAGCCCGCGTCGCGCGGCTCTGATGTTGGCAAATAGCGGGCTTATGGATTTGGCTGGCGCTTGGAATCTCGTATCTTCTGGCCCCGCGCGCGTGTTGGGAAAGACTGATCGAGGGTCTTTATCAACCGGAAAACGTGCAGATTTGGTGATATTGGACTCCAAAACGTTCCGGGTTGCGGCCACTTTGTCCGCTGGGCGGGTAAGTTATATGTCGGGCGACATTGCCACACGGTTTGCTGCCTAAAATCCAATGACGGCCTACTGGGTATTCTTAGGGCGCGTCAGCGAATGACGCGGTTGAAATGTCCCATCTTTCGACCGGCCTTGACCTCAGCCTTGCCATAAAGATGTAAGGCCACATCTCGTTCCCGCACAAGGTCAGCCACCCTATTCATGTCGTCGCCAATCAGGTTTTCCATCACCACATCCGAATGACGCTGTCCATCGCCCAGAGGCCACCCTGCAACCGCTCGAATATGCTGCTCGAATTGATCCACAGCACATCCATTCTGCGTCCAGTGTCCAGAATTATGCACCCGAGGCGCGATCTCGTTCACGATCAGGCCTTCTGCTGTCACGAACAGCTCGACTCCCATTACGCCCACGTAATCCAACGCGTTCAATATGTTGGCCGCAAGTAAAACCGCGTCTGTGCGCATCGCGGGTGGGAGACGAGCCGGGACTGTCGTCGTATGCAAGATGCCATTGCGGTGAACGTTTTCGCCCGGATCGAAACATGAAACTTGGCCGTCCAATCCCCGCGCGGCAATAATTGAAATTTCATGGCTGAAGTCGATGAAACCTTCGAGGATGGCAGGCGCTCCGGCCATCTCCGAAAGCGCTGTTTCAGCATCTTCGGGTCTTAGCAGCCTGACCTGACCTTTTCCATCATAGCCAAACCTGCGGGTCTTTAGAATTGCTGGAGCACCAATCTGTTCAATTGAAATACGCAAACTTTCGAGATCGGTGACATCGGCGAACGGTGCTGTTCGGAGCCCAAGACCCTGCAGAAAGGCTTTTTCGGTCAGACGATCCTGACTAACACGCAAAGCCTCGCGTCCCGGATGGATTGGGCGGTGAGCCTCCAGCAGGTCCAAGGTTTCGGTCGGGATGTTTTCGAACTCGTAAGTGATGACGTCCACCGAAGCAGCAAAGGATGTCAGCGCATCGGCATCGTCATACGCGGCAGTTGTTACATGGGCAGCCACCTGGCCCGCAGGCGGGTTAGGGCCGGGCTCGTAGATGTGGCTTGCAAATCCCAGTCGGGCTGCAGCAACCGAGAGCATCCGCCCAAGCTGACCACCACCCAAAATCCCGACTTTCGCCCCTGGTTGCAGTGCCTTACTCATCAACAGGTTCCTCAGGAATAGAAGCGGACAACGCGTCACGCCAGGCGTCCAGCCGTTTGGCGAGCTCTTCGTCCTGTAAGGCAAGAATGCCTGCTGCCATCAACCCTGCATTTGATGCTCCAGCCGATCCAATGGCCATTGTTGCAACCGGGAAGCCCTTGGGCATCTGAACGATTGAATAAAGTGAATCAACGCCCGACAACGCGCGGGTTTGCACAGGAACACCGAGAACCGGTACCCGTGTTTTCGAAGCCATCATGCCGGGTAAATGGGCTGCTCCTCCTGCGCCGGCGATTATCACCTGCAACCCGCGTGACACAGCGCTTTTTCCGTATTCCCATAACCGATCCGGGGTACGATGAGCTGAGACAATGCGTTTTTCATAAGCGATGCCCAGTTCATCAAGAATATTGGCGGCTTCCTTCATGGTGGACCAGTCCGACTGGCTGCCCATGATGATTCCAACTTTGATCTCGCCCATCCGCCAGCACTCCGCCCTTAGAAAGAGCGCGCACTATAGCCAAATCCACCTTGGTGGCAATGTAGAGCAGGGTTTTCAGGCGATGATATCTGGGGTCAGACGATCCTCGATCAATCTAATAATGTCTTTGAGGCGAAGTTTCTGCTTTTTCAGCCGTTTTATTGTTAATTGATCTGATGTACCCTTGGCCTGCAGTGCTTCAATCGCTTCGTCAAGATCGCGGTGTTGCCGTCGAAATACTTCGAGTTCGACCCTCAAAACCTCGTCAGTCTTCATGGAAATGTCAGTGGGCGCATTCATGGGCGACTCATGTTTTTGGCGGTGCTTCCCACACAAGATAGTGTCTTGATTTGAATCGGGCCAGCCCTTGTGGACATCCTGAATTGTTCCCATATGTTATTGCAAGCGGTTGCCAGAACGGGGCCGCCACATACGTCGCTTTGGCAAAAAAGGACGAATATACGTGTCGAAACTTACTCTTGGCTCATACCCGCATCTTTTGGGGTTCGAGCAGTTGGAACGCCTTTTGGAGCGGTCAGCAAAGGCCGGAAACGAAGGATATCCACCCTACAATATCGAGCAGACTTCTGATTTTTCATATCGAATTACTCTGGCGGTGGCAGGGTTTGCCGAAGAGGACCTGTCGATTACGATCGAGGATCGTCAACTTGTGATCCGTGGCCGTCAAAACGACGACAGCGAGGGTCGTATATTCTTGCATCGTGGTATTGCGGCACGTCAGTTTCAGCGCATGTTTGTGTTGGCCGACGGGGTCGAAGTGGGCGAAGCGATAATGGAAAATGGTCTGTTGCACGTGGATCTGACCCGCGCCGTTCCTGAAACCGTGGTGCAAACAATCAACATAAAAAAGGGGTAAGGGCTATGAATACACCTATTGAACTCAACACCGAAGGTGACCGCATCGTTTACGTCAAAACGGTCGAGGTTGCTGACCTGCCAAGCGATCTTAGGGATCAGGCGGGCGATTTGGACCAACTTTATGCCGTACACGATTCTGATGGACAACGATTGGCGCTGGTAGCGGACCGAAAGCTTGCATTCGTTTTGGCGCGCCAGAATGATATGTCTCCTGTCCCGGTACACTGAATCGTCGACGAGGTAAAATTCACTATATAAATGACGTGACATTCCTGCCGGGTCGGGCAATGGATGTGCCCTGATGGGGTGCGACCCCGAGCCAACTTAAGGAGACGCGGGAATAATCATGAGCTGGTTTGATTTTGATTGGGTAGATGCGTTTACCGACCGCCCATTTGGTGGAAACGGGTGCGCCGTGGTTCATGATGCGGCGCATCTGCCGGATGACGTTTGCACGTCATTCGTGCGCGAAACCTCTTTGGTGGAGTGCACCTTTACCGGACCATCCGACATCGCTGATGTTCGTGTCCGGTATTTTTTGGCCAGCAGGGAAATTCCTTTCGCCGGGCATCCAACGATTGCCACGGTTCAAGCACTTCGTGCACGTAACCTGTTTTCAGGCGACAGTTTAACTCTGGAGACAGGTGCGGGAATCGTCTCTATCCACCTGAAAGGTGATGAAATTGAGATGACGCAGGTCGCGCCCGAGTTTGGTGATTATGTCCCGGTTGATCTTGTCGCTGCTGCGATAGGCCTACCCGCAGAGGCTATAATTTCACCACCGCAATTTGTTTCTACCGGACTGCCCTGTTGCGTCACGATTCTGCGCGACCACGATGCCTTGCGCGCCGCGCGGCTTGCTTTGGACCCATTGTCCAAAATCGCAGAGTCGGTAGGTCTTTCCGGTTCGGATTTGGCCGAACCTTTCCTGGTGACACTGAAAGGTGCGACTATCGCAGGGGATACCTTTTCACGCCTTCTTATGGTACCGCCCAGCCCGCCCGAGGACCCTTTTACAGGTTCCGCTACTGGAGCCATGGCCGCCTATCTTTGGCGTCACGGTTTAATGCAAAAAGATACCTTCATAGCCGAGCAAGGACACGATATGGGTCGGCCTGGGCAAGCAACGGTGACCCGTGTAGGACCAACAGATGCAATGACTGGCGTAAAGGTAGCTGGTCAAGGATTCGTCCTGATGCGTGGGCAGGTGGATCTCCCGGTTTAGGCAACATATCAAGAGCAGCCTGTTCCTTTTCATCAGCACAGTCACCGATGCATGTCCAACGCTTGGTACCATGCTGTCGCTTTGTCCTGAAAAGGGTGTCTATGAAGACACCACCCTAATTTTACCCTGCAATCAGGCCCATACTCTCCAGTTTAAGCAGAACCTGATGGGCGCAATTGTCCACTTCGACATTTTCTGTTTCAACGCGCAACTCAGGATCTGCTGGAACATCATAAGGGTCAGAGATTCCGGTGAATTCCTTGATTTTCCCCTCGCGGGCAAGTTTGTACAAACCTTTACGGTCGCGGCGTTCACATTCTTCAATGCTTGTTGCAACATGCACTTCACAGAAAGCGCCAAATTTCTCAATCTCTTCACGAACCGCGCGACGGGTGGTCTCGTAGGGTGCAATTGGGGCGCAAATTGCAATTCCGCCATTTTTGGTGATCTCACTGGCGACATAGCCGATCCGGCGGATGTTCAGGTCGCGATGTTCTTTCGAAAAGCCCAACTCGGACGAAAGGTTTTTCCTGACTATATCGCCATCCAACAGCGTCACTGGGCGGTCACCCATCTCCATCAGCTTGACCATCAACGCATTGGCAATAGTGGATTTACCCGAGCCGGAAAAACCGGTGAAAAAGACGGTAAAGCCTTGTTGCGAGCGTGGTGGAAAGCGGTTGCGCAACTCCTGTACGACCTCGGGGAAAGAGAACCATTCCGGAATATCCAATCCCTCGCGCAAACGGCGACGTAGTTCAGTGCCTGAGATGTTCAGGATCGTAACCTGGTCTTTGTCCAGGATTTCGTCATGAGGTTCGTATTGCGCCCGTTCCTGCACATAAACCATCTGTTTGAAATCAACCATTTCGACGCCAATTTCATCTTGGAATTTGCGGAACAAATCCTGAGCGTCATACGGGCCGTAAAAGTCGTCGCCCTTGCTGTTTTTGCCAGGGCCAGCATGGTCGCGGCCAACGATGAAATGGGTGCAACCGTGATTGGCGCGGATCAGGCCATGCCAGACGGCCTCACGTGGGCCGGCCATGCGCATTGCTAGGTTCACCAAAGACATTGAGGTCGTGGATGCAGGGTACTTGTCCAAAACGGCCTCGTAACAACGCACGCGGGTAAAGTGATCTACGTCGCCCGGTTTGGTCATCCCAACGACAGGATGGATCAACAAGTTGGCCTGAGCTTCTTTTGCAGCGCGGAAAGTCAGTTCCTGATGCGCCCGGTGCAGTGGATTTCGCGTTTGGAATGCCACGATGCGACGCCAACCCAGTTTACGGAAATAAGCACGCAACTCGTTCGGTGTGTCCCGGCGAGCTTTGAAGTCATAGTGGACAGGCTGTTGGATACCTGTAACTGGGCCGCCCAAGTAAACTTTCCCGGCCGCATTGTGCAGATAGTTCACCGCAGGGTGCGCTTGGTCATCTGTGCCAAAGACCATCTTGGCCTCGTGATGCTTGTCCGGCATCCAGCGGTCGGTCACGGTCATTGTGCCCAGGATAACCCCTTCGAGATCGCGCAAAGCAATGTCCTGTCCCAGTTGAATCCGCTCGGCAAAATCCTCGCTGACATCCAACGTGATTGGCATCGGCCACAAGGTACCGTCAGCAAGCCGCATATTATCTACGACGTTGTCGTAGTCAGCTTCGCTCAGGAACCCTTTTAATGGATTGAAACCGCCATTCATCAACAGCTCCAGATCGCAGATCTGGCGCGGCGTCAGATCCCAGCCTGTCAGATCTGCTGCTTCGGCCTTAAGTTTTTGAGCTGACTCATAAGACACGTAAAGCTCAGGGATTGGTGCCAGGTTGCTTAACATCGTCATAGGAATACTCGTATCTGTTAGATTTTCACGTTTTTCGAAGTGTTGCCAAACGATGTGCCCCGGACTTTCGACAAAGTCCAGAGAACCCCCGAAACAAAGGATGAAATATGAGGTTTTTACGGGACTTGGGAAAAATTCCTAAACCTGGAGTTTTTGACAGGTGAATTTTCCCTTGTTTTCAGCTTGGGGGTCGTCTGTTAGGCAATTTGTTCTTCTTGCTTTAATCGTAGTTCAAGATCCGAGGCCCTCTCTACCGGTAACGCTGGCACAGATTCGGAAACGCCGCGAAGCTGGAAATCGCGCAGTTCGTCTGGGTTTGTATCAAGGCCAGCTGCAAGCAAGACCGATTGGGAAACGAGGAGTTCGACCCGCAGGGCTTTGGTTTCTGCTTCGAGGCGGCTGGCCACATTGACTGCGTCTCCGATTATTGTTCGGGGCGCGTGTTTGGCTGCGCCAATCTCACCCAGAACCAGATCACCTGAATGCAGTCCCATGCCTATTCTGATTTCTGGACTACCCTCAGCCTTTAGTTGTTGATTGAAACGCTCAAGGGCATGCCCAACCCCCGCTGCGGCATTCAGGCCTGCCAACGCGGAGCTGGCCGCGTCTCGGGTTTCAAACATCGCCAACAGACCATCGCCCATGTACTTGTCTACTGTGCCCCCATTTGCGGTGATCGCAGGTACGATGGCGTCGAAAAACCGGTTCAGCAGAAAGACGATATCATATGGCAACTGCCCGGCAGTTAGGGCGGTGAAGCCGCGCATATCCAAAAAAAGAACCGCTAGCTGCCTTTCCTGCCCTTGACTGGCATGAGCCCTGCCGCGCCCTCCGTCAGGACGAAAAACTCGGAACACAGTCAAAGGTGCAGTCGGGCGTACCTGACAGGCCAGTCTCATACCATCTGGTGCGCCGACGGCCGACAGGCTTCGGGCCTCAATGTCACTTGGTGCCGGTAATTGGTCTCCGCCGTCTTCGACAAATATTCGGCAAGTGGTGCAACGCCCCTTGCCGCCGCACAACGCCGTGTGGGGCACGCCATTTGCCTGGGATATTTCCAGCAAGGTCATGCCTTTTTCTGAAACGACCTCGGGGCCATTAACATAACGCACCCGAACGGAATGCCGTCGGCGCCAAAACTTGCGTCCTAGATAAGTCAATCCGGTCAAAGCCAGTGCCAACCAGAATACCGTCATCGATGTGTCGGTGACGCCAAATAATGCATCGAACTCTTCTGGAGAAGGCCAATTGTAATGCTCAATATATTGTTCGCGTAATAACGGGTCGGCAAAGTCTGCCCACAATCGGCGCCCCTCGGTCAACACCCCTGCGAGCGCAAAACCCGGAACAAAAACGGCAAATCCAATTAGGTATGGCACAATTGCCCGCCACCAAGCGGTTAAACGAAGCCACATATGCAAGCCAATGCACCCATGTATCCAAACCAGTAGGATCAGCAAACTCTGCATCCAGATGGCAGTGCTGGGCCACATCAAGATTATGATGTATCCCATTTCGTCATTGACGTCATAGATTTCATGAGCGTAACGCGTTTGCACAATATGCGCGATCAGCTGAACGGGAATCAGTAATCCGAGAACAGCTTGCAACGCCATACTGAATGGCATCCGAAGCGTCCGACGTTGGGCCAAAGATAGCAAAGCCAGTGCAGCATGGATAAATAAAGCAACATAAAATATGGCACTGAACACATTATGTCGCGAGACCAACTGACGACTTTCTTGCATCCCATGCAACAGGTCGGTATGAAACAGTCCCAAGCCTATGTTAATAAAGTGGAAAAACGCGAACACAAACAGCACCAGGCCAGTTGCGATCCTAAGTCGGGTTGCCCATCCGCCGCGCCAAAGTGCGTTTTCCAATGAAATCATCCATATCGTGCCCTACTAACGCCGAGTCTGATATGGTGAAGGGCAGGGGTCAATAGACCCCAACCGCAGTTTGCCGACGCACTTGGGTCAGTGAACCTGCTATTAGGCGCAGGAAAAATTTTTAATCGTGCTCCGCCAGAAACTTTTCCGCATCCAACGCGGCCATACAGCCCATCCCGGCACTGGTGACCGCCTGCCGATAAATATGATCCGTTAAGTCACCCGCCGCAAAAACGCCCGGAATCGATGTTTCGGTCGAGCCCGCCTTAGTCACGACATAGCCGCCCATGTGCGTCTCGAGGCTGTCTTTAACCAGCTCATTCGCAGGTGCGTGACCGATCGCGACAAAGACACCTTTACAGGGTATCTCTGTTATTTCCCCACTATTCACGTTTCTCACACGAACTGCTTCGACACCCAACGGTGTATCAGTGCCGACGACCTCCTCCAGCTCATGGAACCAAAGAGGTTCTATTTTTTCATTCTTCAAGAGCCGATCCTGTAGGATCTTTTCGGCGCGCAATTCGTCACGGCGGTGTATTAAGGTCACCTTGCTGGCAAAATTTGTCAGAAACAAAGCTTCTTCGACGGCAGTGTTGCCACCCCCAATTACCACGATTTCCTCTCCCCGATAGAAGAACCCGTCGCAGGTGGCACAAGCTGAAACTCCAAAGCCCTTGAATTTTTCTTCGGATGGCAAGCCGAGCCACTTTGCACGGGCGCCAGTGGCTAAAATCACCGCATCAGCAGTGTAAATCGTACCGCTGTCACCAGTGGCTGTGAAAGGGCGTTTGCTTAGGTCTAGGTCATTGATGATGTCGCCGATGACCTCACAGCCCATTGCCTTGACATGATCCTGCATGCGTACCATCAGGTCCGGGCCTTGGACTTCGGTGTCGCCTGGCCAGTTTTCCACTTCGGTCGTGGTGGTCAATTGGCCGCCTGGTTCAATTCCTTGTACCAATATGGGCTCCAACATTGCGCGGCTTGCATAAACGCCTGCGGTGTATCCGGCCGGCCCTGATCCAATAATCAGAACCTTCGTGTGTCGTGTCTCTGCCATGGTGCCCCCACTCAATCTGCCTGCCTCGGGCTGCAGCCCGCCGCGATTGGATATAGCGACGGCAGCAGGGGGCTTAAAGCCCTTTTGAACAATGAAGTTGATATGCCAGGTTTTCGTAGAAAAGAGATGGAATGCGATCAAAATGCAGAATGTTGCGCTGAGGCGAAAGATTATTGCGCATTAGCAGGGCGCTGTTATAAGAACTGGTACATTTCAGGAGTCATTGATGGTTACGACGCGGCTGGATGAGATCGATCGAAAAATTCTGGCTGAACTGCAGTCCGACGGTCGAATGACTAATGTCGAGCTTGCAAAACGTGTTGGTATTTCCGCACCTCCATGCCTGCGGCGCGTGCGCACGTTGGAAGACGCAGGGTATATACGTGGTTATCACGCTGAGGTTGATGCCCGCGAATTGGGTTTTGAAGTTCAGGTTTTTGCTATGGTTGGACTGGAGAGCCAGGCTGAAACCGAACTGAGCACTTTTGAAGAACGATGCCGCGCATGGCCGCTGGTTCGGGAATGTCATATGTTGAATGGCGAAGTGGACTTTATCCTGAAATGCGTAGCGCCAGATTTAAGCAGCTTCCAACAGTTTCTAACGGGTGAATTGTTGACGACACCCAATGTGGCCAGCGTAAAAACGTCACTTGTTATCCGAGGCGCAAAAGACGAGCCAGGCGTGCCATTTGACGTCTTGGAAGAACGGATGAACCGGACCGCCTGACCGTGTTTTTTGTTTGGTCAGCTTTGCAGGGCGGCAGCAATGAAACCACAGTCAAATAGATCACCCAACTAAATAAAATCTGCATCATGCCCCCGCACTAGCATTAATGATCAATGCATTACGCGGTTATTGCATCAATTTCGCCGTCTCCGGCGCGCGGCACCAGCAACGGCCCGAAATCACTCAACGAATCTATGTGGTGAAATAAGTTGAGATAAATGGAGCGCAAGGAATGACTGATCGTTCGAACGGCATTTGAGCCAGGGTGATAGGTTTCAAACTGCAGTCCGTCGACGCGGATCACAGAGTGTCTTCGCAAGCAGATGTGAAACAGTTCGACAGGCGTCGGCGGGAGGGTCTGGATTACACCCATTCCGTCCTGAAACTCGCTTACTGGGGTAAGCATCGGCTGACCACCATTCAAATGCCGCAGATGAGGCGGTGTGCTCAATAGTCGAGCAGCTGGGCCAGCGATAACGCCAGACATCGGCTTTTGCATCCCAAAGGTGTCCGCCATGATTCGCGTCAGAGGCCTAGTTCGGCCGCGTGAGTCTTCGCGCCCCGGAATCAGCGTAACGGAGCCTTTCCACAACACCGTTTCAGATGATCCACCATGCGTCAGAACTGAATCGCCGGGCAACAGATCTTCGATAGCCATAGGCCCTTGTTGCGTTTCCACTAAGGAACCGCGCGTGAAGGCACAGAATGCATCTTCGAACATTGGCAATGCGGGTGCAATGTGGCGTGTTTGCGAAACGTCCCCGTTTTCCAGTAACGCACTGACTTCATAGCGCCGCAGTTGCGGTTTTTGCTTTGCCCCTGGCTGAGGTGCTTCGCGCAGCAGAGGCGATGTCTCGACGGCGTTTCTCGCCGCGCGGGCCAGTGAATTTGGAATAGCCATTTATTCCGTCCCCTCTTGTACTTCCGTGCAGGCGGGCTGAACCCCTCGCATACCCGCCAGACGGTCTTGTTCATTGCCTTCGATCAACAGGGCAGCCGCAGAACGGATTTCACAGTGAAACCGAACCGCAAAAAGAAACACTTTGTTTTGGCCAATTTAATGACTCCCCAGACAAACTCTTTAACTGCAGGCTTTGACCACCTGCGCGCACATGCTCCGAAAAAAAACGACGCAAACCCATCTGCGACGTCGCACACCAGACCGGAGCACAGTTTGGCGTGCGTTTTGCCCATTGGAACTGACAGCTTAGTTCCGAAGGGGCCCGCATCAGAGCCGACCTGCCAAGCGGCGCGCAACTCTGGCAGAATGGCTTGAAACCCGCTTCCATGGCATTTCCGGTTCGTGCGCCATTACGGCCGCAACAACGGCGGTCAGAAAGCGTGATTTTGGCTTCATTTTCTTGTCCTGCTCTGCATCGGGCTAGCGCCCTTGTTTCCGTTACAACACTAAATCTGACGCGGGTTTGCGGCAGGGATAAGGCTGATCCGGGATGAATTGAGGACAAATTGAAGGTTTCGTGTACCTCTTTGTTAACCTGACGGGTACTCTCAGACCAAAATCCAAGGTAACACCCTGACCACTTGTGAAAAATTGAAACGATTCTGAGTCAGGTAAACACAATAATTGTGGCGGAAAAGTGGCGGAGTTGCCATATTTACGCCCGAAATTAAAGTCTTATCGCCGCAATCAAGCGCCCATAGTCTGCCTCTTTGGCGTGGGTGGCGCGTCGATAGGAAAAAAACTTTTCCGGGTCAGAATATGTGCAATGCCGCGTCCATTCAGACTGTCCCACGCCAGCTTCGCGAAGTCTGTGCAGGCCAAAGGCAGGTAGGTCAAAATGCAGTCTGTCGCCCTGTCCATTGGCAAAAAATCTGGCATTGTCGTGCGATGCCATCAAAAACTCGTCCATAAATTCAGGGCCAACTTCGTAAGCCCGCTGCGAAATTGTAGGACCAATAACGGCTGAAGTATTACTCCGTCTGGCGCCGAGCGATTCCATCGCGTCCAGTGTCGCTTCCAAAACGCCGTCCAGTGCCCCACGCCAGCCTGCATGCGCGGCACCAATAACTTTTGCATCTGGATCAGAGAATAAAACTGGTTGGCAATCTGCGGTGAGGACGGTCAGGGCGAGACCAGGTGTGGAAGTAACAAGGGCATCCGCCTTGGGTTTACTTCCTTCGATCGGCGAATCCACAGTTAGCACAGCGGGGGAATGCACCTGATGTACCCCAACCAACGCATCCGGCCCAACCTCCATTGCCTCAGCGACACGTCGGCGATTCAATGCCACGGCTTCAGTCAGATCTGATGAGCCAAAACCACAATTCAATCCGGCAAAGATCCCGGAAGACGCGCCGCCACGCCTGCTGAAGAACCCGTGTTTGACAGGCGATAGCAATTCCGAGGTGAGAATTTCCAAGGTCATGGCTCCAATCCCGGTGGCGGCGCTGCAGATGGCGGGTAAATACCAAGCACCTTGAACAGGTTTCCCATTTCATTGGGATGCGTCAACCGTCGATGTGCCAAGATATGCGCTTCGAGCGCCTGGCCTTGAAGTGACGAGGCCAAGCTCTGTGCCCGCGCAGTTATCCCCAAACGCTCCAAATACACGCCTTGCGGGGTGAGGCGCGAAAAACTGCATCCTGCCGATTGGGCTGAGCGCGCTATGGCTTCGAAATCTACATGAGCCGTCAAATCTGCCTTTCCCGGCTCTTCAAGTGGATCGGAATGTTTGTGGTCCCGAAGGGCCTGAAAGGTGTCGCCCAATGCCCGCCAATCACCGTAATCGACGATCAGGGCCATGCCGCCACAGGTCGCAATCCGTTCCGCAGCCGAGGATATGATTGGAACTGCCGCTGCACAACATTCGACCAGATCACCGTCATTAGTGTCAGTGAGTCGGTCCTTGAGCAAAGTTTGAGCGGCCCGCGTCCCAAGGCCAAAATTTAAGGATTTTCCGTCCGACCCAACCAACCGTTCGCGCCATCCATCGCCATCCCTTAAGAACTGGCGAATCGGTAGTGCGTCGAAAAATTCGTTTGCGATAAGGAATAGCGGAAGTGCGGGCAAATCTGAGATTGAGGAGCTCCACTTTGGCGAGTAATCCCGCAACGTTTCACGCTGAATTTCTCGCAGGGTCGGTGATGCTTCGAGCAAAAAGATTTCAGCGGCATCGTGAAATCCGGGCACTTGTCGCGTCGCACGGAGAATATCCGCCATCAACGTTCCGCGCCCAGGTCCCAATTCGGCAAGGCAAATTTGTGCGGGCCGGCCCTGATCCACCCAACATTGCGCGATGCATAGCCCGATCAATTCTCCGAACATCTGACTTATTTCGGGTGCGGTTGTGAAATCACCCCGCGAACCCAGTGGATCGCGGTTGGTATAGTACCCATGTTTTGGGTGTAACAAGCATTCCGTCATATAGTCGGCCACGGTGAGCGGACCGTTTTGCTGAATTCGCGCGATAAGAATATCTTTTAAGCTCATGCGTTTCGCCGGGCGCGTAAGGCAAACCAAACGCCCAGTGCAATCATTGGGAGTGACAAAATCTGCCCCATTGTCAGTCCGTATCCGCCAATATGAAAAGCCAATCCTAGTGGGTTTCCTGCCGAAACGAATTGCACATCAGGTTGGCGAAAGAATTCGACGATGAATCTCGAAATGCCATACCCCGCTAAAAAGACGCCCATGACAAACCCGGGAGTGCGAAAACAATCGCGACGATAAACCAGCCACAAAAGCAACCCACCCAAAAGCAACCCTTCCAATATCGCCTCATACAGTTGCGAGGGATGCCGTGCGCATACGCCAGCAATAACTCCGGGACAGTCCTGCGCAGCAGCGCCGGGAAAAATAACAGCCCAAGGCAACTCAGATGGTCGGCCCCATAGTTCGGCATTGATGAAATTTGCCAATCGTCCAAGAAACAGCCCGGGCGGAACCGTATACGCGACTAAATCGGCTAATGATAAAATTGCTATGTCATGTCTTCGCGCGAAAATATATGTCGCGATCACGACACCCAAGAGCCCGCCATGAAACGCCATACCACCTTGCCAGACCATCAAAATCTCTAGCGGATGCGAAAGGTAATATCCGGGTTGGTAGAACAGAACAAATCCCAAACGCCCACCCAGAATCACGCCCAGGATGATCCACGTAATGAAATCTTCCAGCTGTTCGGGCTTGATGGGCGGTGTATCTGCGGGCCAAAGAGTAGGCCGACGAATCGCCCCAGCAGCCATGCGCCATGCGATCAGAATGCCCGCAATATAAGCCAGCGCGTACCATCTGAGTGCAAGTTCCATCCCGAAAATCGAGATCGAAAAAAGTTCGGGGGATAATTCGGGGAAGTCTATTACAGCCTGCATGTGCGTCTCATTGCCCGGGGTGCACGGGTCAAGTCAACCTTGAGCCTGCGCGATACATTGCCCATATAGGAATTGAGTACGCTATCGGAGTACAGACATGCAGACCCGTAACAAAATTTTGGACGACATGTCCCAACTTATGACCAACGCTATGGGTGTTGCCCAGGGCGCCCGGGAAGAAGCCGAGAATGCGATGAAGTCGATGATAGATCGTTGGTTGGCTGATCGTGATTTCGTGACACGCGAAGAATTTGATGCTGTTCGCGCCATGGCCCAAAAAGCACGCGAAGAAAATGCAGCGTTAGAAGCGCGTCTTGCGGAAATTGAGGCGCAACTGAACAAGTAGCGTGCAGGCTACTGTCGACTTCAGAAAAAAATGGCAAAGATGTACACCGCGCGGCCCATACGTGGGATCTTGCGGTGCGGTGTATCTTGACGCATCGCGGCAATTAATCAAGGCAAAGCTACAATCTTTGCCAATATTTTGATCGGCGTTGCCTACTATCCACAACTTATTGCACATTTCCCCAAAAATGGGGGTTGCCACAGACTCTGCCACATCGCACCATATTTAGTACAGGCCCAAGGGGGAAGCCCGGCTTGTAGAGCAGGCAACTAGCGCTGGGGCGCTGCCAGCCCCCAACTGCTAGAGATTAGTGAGGTGGCATAATGGCCCTTTCCGAGCAGTATCTCGAAGAAGATCTTCATCCAATCGACATTGTTGAACATCTTGCCGAACATCACGACTGGGATTTCGACCGGATCGGTGATGATCAAATTGCCATGGCAGTGGAGGGGCAGTGGCGAACTTATTCAATTACACTGGCTTGGTCCAACTATGACGAAACGCTGCGTATGGTCTGTTCCTTCGAGATGGAACCGCCAACAGACCGTGAGGCTGAACTGTATGAACTGCTCAATAAGATGAATGACCAGTGCTGGGCCGGAGCATTCACATACTGGGCTAATCAGAAACTGATGGTTTATCGCTATGGTCTGGTTTTGGCTGGTGGCCAGGCAGCCAGCCCAGAGCAGATTGACACGATGATAAACGCTGCAGTTCTAAGCGCAGAGCGTTATTATCCTGCGATCCAACTGGTTACTTGGGGCAATCGAACCCCGGAAGAAGCGATGCAAGTCGCCATTGCAGAGGCCTACGGCCGCGCGTAAAGCTTTGCCCCGAACTGCATCGCATGGGAGGGGCAAGGATGGATGTGTCGCATGTTGCTGAACGGGGACTCGTGCTTCTGGGATGCGGCAAGATGGGATCGGCGATGTTGGCGGGTTGGCTGGATCACGGTCTGCCCGCAAGGTCGGTTTGGGTGATTGATCCATTCCCCTCGGATTGGTTGAAATCGCAAGGTGTAAGAATCAATGCCGCTCTACCTGAAGCACCTGCCGTAGTTTTGGTTGCGGTCAAACCACAGATGATGGGCGAGGCTCTACCAACCATCCAGGCGTTGGGCGGCGGTGAAACTCTGTTCATATCCGTTGCGGCCGGTACTTCGATCGACACATTTGAGCAGATATTAGGTGGCGAAACACCAATCGTTCGTGCGATGCCCAATACCCCGGCCGCCATCCGACAGGGAATAACGGCGCTGGTCGGAAATTCAAAAACCTCTGACGCGGACGTAGCGTTGGCGGAGAACCTTCTGTCAGCCATTGGCGAAACTGTTCGTTTGGAAGATGAGCATCAGATGGACGCTGTCACTGGCCTCAGCGGTTCGGGGCCAGCCTATGTCTTTCACCTGATCGAAACCCTCGCCGCAGCGGGTGAGGCTCAGGGTCTGTCGCCTGATCTGGCGATGAGGTTGGCTAAGTCAACGGTTGCGGGTGCCGGGGCTTTGGCGATGGCGGCCGAAGAAGACCCGGCACAACTACGCAAAAATGTAACCTCGCCAAACGGTACTACCCAAGCAGCTTTGGAGGTTTTGATGCACACAGAAGAAGGTTTCCCCAACCTTTTGCACCGAGCAGTTCAGGCGGCGACAGAACGTTCGAAGGAGCTGTCGCGTGAGTAAGATATCGTTCGATGACTTTCTCAAGGTCGATATCCGTGTCGGCAAGGTGGTTCGTGCGGAACCTTATCCAGAGGCACGTAAACCCGCGATCAAGATGTGGATAGACTTTGGTGACGAGATCGGCGAGCGCAAGACATCCGCTCAGGTAACGGCTCATTATGATCCTTCGGGTTTGGTCGGAAAACAGGTTATGGCCGTCGTCAACTTTCCGCCGCGCCAGATCGGGCGGTTCATGTCCGATGTGTTAGTTCTGGGATTGCCGGATAAAGACGGAGAGGTTGTGCTGATCAGTCCAGATCAACCAGTACCGCTTGGTGGCAGGATGCATTAGTTGCTGTGCGATATGGGTTAGGCTGCCCCTATACCGCACTAGGGCAAAGTAACCGAAAGAATGCGCACAACAATGGTGCACGTGGCACTGGACAATATCTCAACAATCGCCGTAGGTCGCCGCTTGCCAAATCCTGTCTAGCCTTCGACTGCTTCTCGCCAATGCTTGCGGCATAACGAAACATAAGTTTCATTTCCGCCAATTTGTACCTGTGCACCTTCGGTTATCGCATTGCCGTTCTCGTCCTGACGGATGACCATGGTAGCCTTGCGTCCGCACTTGCAGATTGTACGTACTTCTCGCATTTCATCGGCTAACGCCAAAAGGGATGCCGATCCAGGAAACAGCTTTCCCTGGAAATCGACACGCAAACCGTAAGCCAGCACAGGTACGTTTAGATCATCTACTGCGCGGGCCAGTTGCCACACCTGATCTTCGGTCAGAAACTGCGCCTCATCCACAAAAACACATGCCACAGAACCCGCGTTCAAGCGGTTTTGAATCATGTTGAAAACATCATCATCTTCTCGGAAGGTGTCCGCTTGTTCCGAGATCCCTATTCGCGATGCTATGTGCCCCGAACCCGCGCGTCCGTCGATTTTTGCGGTCAGTAGGTATGTCTCCATACCCCGTTCGCGATAATTATGGGATGCTTGCAATAATACGGTCGATTTTCCCGCGTTCATCGTTGAATAGTTAAAATACAACTTTGCCATGGCGCGGGTCTAATTCGCCCGGACGCGAGGGGCAAGACAACAATTAGCGTACAATACGCGACGCCGCCATTGCAGTTGCCGGGGTTGAGCATGAGCTCTTGGGGATGGATACCCCCGCTTCCACAACAGCGCCGCCGCAGGCCAACATTTGGCCAGAACGTAGCAAGGCGAAAATCCAGCCCCACCATTACTCTTTACCGGCTCGAACGGCCGCCACTCACTCACAAAATCCCTGCATATCTGAGGGATGCTTGAATTATGGCATTTCATTTGTGAGACAAATATGGGAAATTTGCCCACCCTTTCCCCGACACGGACAGAATTGGGGCGGTTGCGTAAGAAGCAAAGGTAGCACACATGGCAGATATCGGGGCCTATTTGAAAAAGCACACGGAGGCATTGGTGAAAGATGTCGGCATCGAAGCCGCGTGCGAAATTACCGGCAAGTCCAAGGCAACACTTGGGCGATATTACTCGGACAATGCGGAACACACTGATCGGTTTATGCCGGTAGATGCGGTGGCGAGGCTTGAAACTGTTGCGACCTATCCGCATGTGACGTCGGCGTTGGCGGACCTTCAAAACATTACTTTGTCCTACGACTGCCGAAATTCGGATACTCCGCGCACCGGAGGTGTGAATGCGGACGTTATCGCTTTAAGCCAACGATTTGCGATGTTGATGACGGAATATCACGCCGCAATCGAAGACGGCATAATAACGATGAACGAGGCAAAGCGTCTGCTAAAGGAAACCAGTCTTTTACAACAAGTACTGATCGAGATGAAACTTCATTTGGAAGAGGAAAGCGTCAGCTAATCGACCGGCTTTTACCCTATCACTTTCTATGTTGTTCAGCGACTACGTCGGTCTTCTCAAGCGTGCCGTTTGACCAATACAGAGCCGACTGAATACCCCGCGCCAAATGAGCAGATCAGTCCAACGTCTCCTTCTTCCAGGTCATCCGAATATTTGGAAAACGCGATAATAGACCCTGCAGACGACGTATTCGCATAATCCTGCAGGATATTTGGTTGCTCACCGGGTTCGGGTTCGCGCCCCAGTACCTTTTTCCCAATGAAATCATTCATGGTTTTGTTTGCTTGATGCAGCCATAGGCGTTTTAGATCTCTGCTGGATATCGATTCTTCTTCCATATGACTGGAAATATGCTTGCTTACCAGCGGCAGTACTTCCTTAAATACTTTGCGACCGTTCTGCATGAATTGCATATCGCGCCTGTCGACCAGGCCGTCGGGGCGCGAGCGGCGAAGGAATCCATTGTTGTTTCGGATGTTGTTTGAAAATTGGGTCGCGCAACGGGTCGAAACTATTTCGAAATGCGGTCCCTTCGCGTCTTCCATGCGTTCAATCAGAGTTGCTGTTGCAACGTCGCCAAATATGAAATGGCAATCTCGGTCCCGCCATTCCAAATGGCCTGAACATATCTCGGGATTGACAACAAGCGCTGATCTGACCGAACCCGAACGTACCATATCGGCAGCTGCCTGTATTCCGAAGGTAGCGGACGAACAGGCGACATTCATGTCAAACCCAAAGCCATTTGTTCCCAGTGCTTGTTGGATTTCGATTGCAATTGCAGGGTAGGCGCGTTCGTGGTTCGATGCCGCGCAAATCACCAAGTCCACCTCTTGCGCCGAACGCCCGGCTTTTTGCAGGGCCTTGTCGCAGGCGTCGACAGCCATTTCGGTCATTATCCCGGGCTCTTCGTCCGATCGCTGCCTCAAGGTCGGATGCATGATTTCGGGATTCAGAACGCCGGATTTGTCCATAACATAGCGGCTCTCAATTCCCGAGGCCTTTACGATAAACTCCTCGGACGAATGTTGTATCGGTTCCACCTCACCGGCGTCGATGGCTTTAGCGTTTTCCGCGTTCTTCCTGTCGGCGAAAGAATTGAACGCCTCGACAAGCTCGGCATTTGTTATGACGTTTTTGGGCGTAAAGACTCCGGTACCGGTGATGGCGGGCGTATACATGGCGCGTCCTGAATGTTTCGGATCTGCACAAAATGCAATCACACATGAGTTTGATCAAGAGATGTTGACCCGAGGGAACTTGAATAGATCTTTAATTTCACATATTGAATGGTTCAAAAAATGAAGTAAATCGCTTTGGAAGCGTGGAGTCTCCGTATGACAGACGACATTAGTTCCCGACTGGCGCGCCTTAGTCCTGAAATTCAGGCAATGATGGGTGTGTATGCTCTGTACTGGAAACTGGAAGAGAGTTTTGACCAAATCGAAACCGATCTGAGTCATCAGGAATGCCACATGTTGATTAAATTGGATGAACCCAAACGCATGGGCGTACTAGCCTCGGATATGTTGACAGTCCCGTCTACCATCACCGCAACGGCGGATTCTTTGGAAGCATCGGGGCATCTTTCACGTCAGCGCGATCCCGAAGACCGAAGGGCTTGGTTGCTGGTGTTGACGGAACGGGGCAAGCGTGTACGCAGCATGCTCGAAACGGCAGCGGGCGATGTCTTTCGCCGCGCCTCAGGCTTGAATGACATGGAAACAATCGAGTTCGCTCGTATGGCGAGAAAAATCCGAGATAACATTATTGAAATTGGAATTCCCGAAGGGTTGAAGAAATGAAGTTGCTGATTTTTCTGAGCATTTTTATGTCCATTGCCACCACACCTGTATTCGCCGATCAAACAACGAAACCTGTCAAACTGATGCAGGTTCGCGAAACCACGCCGGGCTTCTCGCGTCAGTTCTTTGGAAGGGTCGCCGCGCGTCAAACGGTAGATCTTGCATTCCAGGTCGGTGGTCAAATAGTTGACATGCCGATAACAGAAGGGTTCGTTATTCCCAAGGGTGGGTTGATTGCAAGTCTTGATCAGGAGCCATTCGAATTAAGACTGAACCGGGCAAGACTGCAAAAGGATCAAGCTGATCGAACCGTTGCGCGTCTGTCGCGTTTGCGTGGCACAGCCGCCAGTCAAGTTGCCGTGGACGACGCGGAGACAGCGGCGCAATTGGCGGCTATTGCTGTTCGGGACGCCGAATATGAACTGGAACACGCCACACTTACCTCACCTTTTGACGCGTTAGTGTCCAGCCGGGCAGTTGAAGCGTTCACAACAGTTTCAGCAGGCACGCCAATTGTGCGAATTCACGATATGTCGGAGTTGCGGATTGAAGTGGATGTGCCCGAGATTCTTTTCCAGCGCACGGGTCAGCAGGACGACATCGAAATCACGGCAAAGTTTCCTGTCAGTGACGAGATATTTCCACTGGAGATTCGCGAATTCGATGCCGAGACTTCCAGCGTGGGACAGACATTTCGCATTCAGTTTGGCCTAACACCACCAGAAGGCCTGCAAATCTTGCCTGGCTCGTCCGTGACTGTCACTGCAAAGGTGCAAGATAACCGCACTGGCATTGTTGCTCCGGCAACTGCAATAATTGCCGATGCAAAAGGTGACTTGGGCGTTATGGTGTTTTCTCCTGTCGGCGCAGATGAGGGAACAGTGAGCCGTGTTTCCGTAAAGATCGAGCCAACGCAAACAGGTGATGTGCGCGTTCTGGAGGGGCTCACTGATGGTGACGAAATTGTTGTTGCGGGTGGAAGCTCATTGGATGACGGTCAAACCGTCCGCCGCTTCACCGGCCTTTCCAACTAAGGTTCTGATCAATGAATATCGCTCGTTCTTCAATTGATCGGCCTATTTACACGTGGCTGATTATTCTTATCGCCTTATTTGGGGGCATCTGGGGATTTTTTTCGCTAGGGCGATTGGAAGACCCGGCCTTTACCATTAAGAATGCGGTCATCATTACAGAATACCCGGGTGCGACGGCCGAACAGGTCGCCTTGGAAGTCTCGGAGCCTTTGGAATCCGCCATTCAGCAGATGGGTGAGGTGGACACCATTACGTCCGTAAATCAACCTGGCCGTTCAATCATTGAGGTAGAAGTCAAGTCCATCTACGACGGAGACCAGCTCCCCGATATTTGGACCCGTTTACGAGCCAAGATACGGGACGCGGCACGTGCATTGCCGTCCGGCGTTGGCGCGCCTTTCGTCAATGATGGGTTCGGCGATGTCTTTGGGTTGTTCTACGCTGTGACTGCCGAGGGTTTTTCAGATTCTGAAAAGCATGAGTTGGCAACGTTTTTGCGACGGGAATTGCTAAGCGTCGAAGGCGTTGCCGATGTCGAAGTTCAAGGCCTGCCGGAAGAAGCCATCTTCATCGAACCCAACCTGGCAATAACCGTGAACCAGAATGTACCGCTACAGGCTATAACTGACGCGATAACAAATGCAGATTCGGTAAACTCCTCGGGTTCCTTGCGGTCGGACAGTGACCGAACAACAATTCTGACAGCGGAAGGATCGGACAGCGTTTCGGCCATTGCTGGGTTGTCTGTTGGATCACAGGGTCAGGTCATCAACCTTTTTGACACAGCCGACGTCTACCGTGCTCGGCAAAGCGACCCCGAGGTTATTATCCGATACGATGGGGTCGAAGCGTTTACGCTCGGTATCGCTGGTTTGGCGACCGAAAACATCGTTGAAGTGGGCAAACGCGCAGATGCCAAGTTCGCGGATCTTGATGCTGATATTCCATATGGCGTTGAAATTCTTCCCATATATCAGCAGCATGTCGTGGTAGAACAGGCTTCGAACGATTTTCTCGTGAACCTAGCCATGTCAGTGACCATCGTAGTCGCTGTTTTGGGCATTTTTATGGGATGGCGGGCAGCTGTTGTTGTTGGCGCAACCTTGCTGCTGACCGTTGTCGGAACGCTGTTGTTCATGTCCCTGTTTTCGATCGAGATGGAACGGATCTCGCTGGGTGCGTTGATTATTGCCATGGGAATGCTGGTGGATAACGCCATTGTGGTGGCCGAAGGGATGCAGATCGCAATGTTGCGTGGCAAACCCTCGCGCGACGCTGCCGAAGATGTCGCGTCGAAAACGCAAATACCTCTGCTTGGTGCCACTGTGATTGGCATAATGGCATTTGCCGGTATCGGCCTAAGCCCGGATGCGACCGGAGAGTTCCTGTTTTCGCTATTTGCTGTGATCGGCATCTCGCTGCTGCTTAGCTGGATTTTGGCGATTACCGTGACCCCGATGCTGGGACACTATTTCTTTAAACAGGGCAAAGAGGGCGAGATCGATGCATATGGAGGAATTTTGTTCCGCGTCTACGGGACGATCCTGCGCTGGGCTCTGAGATTTAAGTGGCTGGTTGTTGCTGGTCTCATCGGGATTACGGTCGCATGCTACGCTGGCTTCGGACTGATGAAGCAACAGTTTTTCCCCGATTCAAATACACCGTTGTTTTTTGTGCACTACAAACTGCCCCAAGGTACGCCAATTGCACGTACTGCGCAGGACATGGCCGTTTTCGAGAACTGGCTTAGCGAACGGGAGGATGTCGTATCGGTCACAACTTTTGTGGGTCAGGGGGCAACGCGTTTCATGCTCACTTACTCGGCAGAAAAGCCGAACCCAAGCTATGGTCATATGGTCATTAGAACAGCGAGCCTTGACGATATCCCAAGTTTGCAGGCGGATTTAGCGGCATTTGGGGCTTCGCAATTCCCAGAAGGCGAGTTCCGCACAAGACGGTTGGTTTTCGGGCCGGGCGGTGGCGATCCGATTCAAGCGCGCTTTTCAGGCAGTGATCCGGTTGTTCTTCGTCAGCTTGCGGAAGAGGCTGTTCAAGTCATGTCTCAGGCTTCGCCGAATGCATTGCATGTGCATCATGATTGGCGTGAAAAAGAATTGGCAGTGCAGCCGATATACGCCACCGAACGGGCGCAGACGGCTGGCGTCGCGCGTGAGGATATTGCAGCGACTCTACAGTTCTCGACAGACGGGATAACGGGTGGAGTTCTACGCGAGCGCGACCGACAGATTCCGATTATTCTGCGTAGGTCGGCAGATGGAGACTATTCCATTGTCGATCAAGTTGTTTATTCAGATCAGTCCGAGCGTTTTTTGCCTATCGAGCAAATGGTAGACGGGTTCGAATACAGATCATTAGATACGCTGGTGCATCGTCGCGACAGGGTTCTGACCATTACCGTTGGCGCAGACATTCCGCCTGACATGACTGCAGCTCAGGTCCATTCAGAAGTCCGAGCAGCAGTCGAAGCAATTGAACTTCCTTTAGGTTACGACATGGAGTGGGGCGGCGAGTATGAAAATTCAGGTGACGCTCAACAAAGCCTGGGTCGGCAATTGCCGTTGAGCCTGTTGATCATGGTTCTGATATCGGTCCTTTTGTTCAATGCAATCCGGCAGCCGATCATCATATGGTTGCTTGTGCCAATGTCCGTCAATGGAGTCGTGATCGGCCTGCTGGGAACTGGACTGCCCTTCACATTCACGGCGCTTTTGGGGTTGCTAAGCCTTTCGGGTATGTTGATCAAAAATGGCATCGTGCTGGTCGAGGAAATTGATTTGGTTCGTGCTACGGGTGAGCCTCTTCGCAAAGCTATCATCGAGGCGTCCGTGTCACGTCTTAGGCCTGTTATGCTGGCGGCTATAACCACGATTTTGGGTATGGCCCCACTTCTGACCGACGCATTTTTCGTCTCGATGGCAGTTACGATCATGGGCGGGTTGGCCTTTGCTACGATCCTCACAATGGTCGCAGCACCGGTTTTTTACTCAATTTTCTTCTCTCGCGAAGAGAAACGAGAGTTTGCTTCTGTTTGACTAAGCGAGGGCGGTAGGTTCAGCCGCCTTCATCCATCTCTGAGTCATAGTGAAAATAAAAGCATGACAGCTTGTTGCCGTCCGGATCGCGAAGGTAAGCGACGTAGAAGTCGGGCTTGTAGCGGTTTCTAATACCCGGGACGCCTTCATTCATTCCGCCGTTGTTAATACCAGCCGCATGAAATTGTCGAACCTGATCCGCGCTTTTGGCCGGAAAGGCAATCATCGTCCCGTTACCTACGCTGGCCGGCTGGGCATCAAATGGTTGGCATATCCAAAACCCGGTTCCTTGGTCCGCATTTTTTCCCCAGCCAGCCCAACCACTTGACCAGCCGGGAAGGCGCGGTTGCTCAAGGACGGAAAATATCGCGTCGTAAAACCGAATGGCGCGACTAAGGTCGTTCGTTCCGTATGTCGTGAATAAATTCATAAGACACCTGCACGGACTGACTGGTCAACGATGCAGTAGGTTACCAGATTCTCAAAGAAAAGAGACCCCGGTAATCACCGGGGTCCTACTAGTCTTTTGTTGAAATCATGCGTTAGCCCTGTAGGGATTTTACCCCTACATCGCCCTCTGTTTGCGCCTTTATGGCCATTGCAACCGCATGGCTGGCGGCAGCAGTGGTGTAATATGGAATTTTGTCGAACAAAGCGATCGATCGGATGGCTTTGCTGTCCTCAACCGCCTGCGCACCTTCGGTAGTGTTCATCACCAGTTGCACCTGGCCGTCTTTCATCATGTCTACGATGTCAGGACGGCCTTCGTACACTTTGTTCACGGCCTCACAGTCTACACCATGTCCTGATAGCCATGACTGCGTGCCTCGTGTCGCAACAAGCGTGAATCCCTGCGCGGCCAGAAGTTGCGCGGCCTCAAGCATCATCGGCGTCTTATCCGCGTCCTTGATCGAAATAAACGCCCGACCGGACGAAGGCAATACCATCCCGGCGCCCATCTGAGCCTTGAGAAAGGCGCGGGGGAAATCGCGGTCCCAACCCATGACTTCACCCGTTGAGCGCATTTCAGGGCCGAGAAGTGTATCGACCCCGGGGAAGCGGGCAAAAGGAAGAACTGCTTCCTTTACTGAGAACCAAGGCATGTCTGGGTCGGCCAGCGTCATCTGGTCTGCGATCTCGGTGTCCTTGCCTTCTTGATAGGCCGGGCGCAGCGGGAAGTTCGAAAGCTTCTCGCCCGCCATTATGCGAGCGGCAATCGAAGCAATCGCGCTGTCCGTTGCCTTGGCGACAAATGGCACTGTACGTGAGGCGCGCGGGTTTACCTCGATAAGATAAATCTCATCTTCTTTGATCGCGAATTGGACGTTCATCAGGCCCACGACGTTCAGGGCTTTGGCCAGCTTGAATGTCTGGTTCTTGATTTCTTCGATGATTTCATTGGTAAGTGAATATGGAGGCAGAGAACAGGCGGAGTCCCCCGAGTGAATTCCGGCCTCTTCAATATGTTGCATTATGCCGGCGACATGTACATCCGTTCCATCGCAAAGCGCATCCACGTCCAACTCAACTGCACCAGCCAGGTAACTATCCAGCAATACCGGACTGTCACCTGAAACGACCACGGCTTCGTTAATGTATCGCTTTAGCTGGTCCATATCGCGCACAATTTCCATGGCACGTCCACCCAACACGTAGGACGGGCGGATTACCAGCGGGAAGCCGAGTTCTTTTGCGATTTCAATGGCTTCGAAATCGGTTGAGGCGATACCGTTCTTTGGCTGCTTCAAGTTCAATTCATTGACCAAGGCTTGAAAACGTTCGCGATCTTCGGCCAGGTCGATAGCATCAGGGGTCGTTCCGAGTATCGGAATGCCTTCCGCCTCAAGCGCGTTGGCGAGTTTCAACGGAGTCTGACCGCCAAACTGAACTATTACACCGTGCAAGGTGCCGTTCTCCTGTTCCTTGGTCAGAATTTCCATAACGTGTTCAAAAGTCAGCGGTTCAAAATACAGCCTGTCCGAAGTATCGTAGTCTGTACTGACTGTTTCGGGGTTACAGTTCACCATTATGGTTTCGTACCCTGCATCGGTCAGCGCGAAACATGCATGGCAACAGCAATAATCAAATTCGATACCCTGACCTATGCGGTTGGGGCCACCGCCAAGTATGACAACCTTTTTACGGTCGCTTGGCCGGGCTTCGCATTCAACCTCACCCATCATAGGGGCTTCGTAAGTCGAATACATGTATGGCGTCTGTGCCTCAAATTCGGCCGCGCAAGTGTCAATGCGTTTGAATACGGCTGTCACACCCAGGTTGCGGCGGGCACGACGAACGTTGTCCTCCGAGCGACCCGTTAAATTGCCCAGTCGCGCATCTGTGAAGCCCAACATTTTTAGCTTGCGGATACCCTCTTCGGTGACGGGTAGGCCGTCTGTGCGTATGGTTCGTTCGGCTTCGATGATTTCGCGAATGCGCGCCAAAAACCAAGGGTCGAATTTTGTCACGCCAAAGATCTCGTCATCGGTCAGGCCGTGCCGCATAGCTTGGGCGATGGTCCTAAGACGATCCGGCGTCTGCAAGCTGATTGCCTTCATGACTGCAGCTTTGTCGTCGGCTTCGTCCCATGACCCGACAGTCAGTCCGGGGATTTCGATCTCATCAAAACCTGTCAGTCCTGACTCCATCGATGCCAGCGCCTTTTGCATGGACTCATGGATGGTGCGGCCAATGGACATTGCCTCGCCAACCGACTTCATCGCGGTGGTCAGATATGGCTTGGAACCCGGGAACTTTTCAAAGGCAAATTTCGGAATCTTGGTGACCACATAGTCAATGGTCGGCTCGAACGAGGCTGGCGTAACCTTTGTGATATCGTTGTCCAACTCGTCCAACGTATAACCCACGGCCAGTTTCGCTGCGACTTTGGCTATCGGAAATCCGGTCGCCTTGGAAGCAAGCGCAGAAGAACGTGACACGCGCGGGTTCATTTCGATAACAACCATCCGGCCATCGTCAGGGTTGATCGCCCATTGTACGTTTGAACCACCTGTTTCGACACCAATCTCACGCAACACAGCAATCGAACCGTTCCGCATGATCTGATATTCTTTATCCGTCAAAGTTAGCGCTGGAGCGACTGTGATTGAGTCACCCGTGTGCACGCCCATCGGATCGACGTTTTCAATGGAGCAAACGATAATGGCATTGTCGGCAGTGTCGCGCACCACTTCCATTTCGAATTCTTTCCACCCCAAAAGACTTTCGTCGACCAAAATTTGGTTCACCGGTGACGCGTCCATGCCTGATCGGCAGAAGTGAATGAAGTCTTCGCGGTTATAGGCAACTCCGCCACCTGTGCCGCCCAAAGTAAAGGCGGGGCGTATAATTGCGGGCAGACCGATTTCTTCCAATTCGCCCAAAGCAATTTGAACACCTGCATCCAGATCTGCATTACCGTCTTCCTTGCGCGGCGCGGTAACAATTGTAGCTTTTGGATTCTCCAGGCCCAGACGATCCATTGCCTCTCGGAAGAGTTTGCGATCTTCGGCCATTTCAATGGCGTCGCGTTTAGCTCCGATCATCTCGACACCGAACTTGTCCAATACCCCCATCTCTTCCAAGGCAAGCGATGTGTTCAGGCCGGTTTGTCCGCCCATCGTGGGCAGTAGGGCATCGGGGCGCTCTTTCTCGATGATCTTGGCGACGACATCAGGCGTGATCGGTTCAATATAGGTCGCGTCTGCCAAACCGGGGTCGGTCATGATCGTGGCCGGGTTCGAGTTCACCAGAATGACACGATAGCCTTCTTCACGCAGCGCCTTGCAAGCCTGTGCACCGGAATAGTCGAATTCGCAGGCTTGGCCGATGACAATGGGGCCCGCCCCAATGATCATAATCGATTGGATATCGGTTCTCTTCGGCATGGCGTGGCCCCTTCGCTTTTGCACGAGTCGCGGACGCTGCCCAAGCGCCCAAATTGTCCTGCGTTATAGGGACCGGGCCAAAAGGTTCAAGAGGGATCGGAAACAGTGGCGAATTTGCCGCTTTCACCCCTTTCACTTGCTGCCTTTTTCTCTATATCGCGCATCACGGCAAATGGGGTCGCAATTGCAAATTCGTTTTGATCAGGGACCGGCTGGGCGAGGAACCCGTTTTCAGCGCCCCACCGACATTATCCGTGCGGATCAAGCCGCCGAAGTGCCCGATGCTATGGCGGCGCTGGATAAGGCGCGCGCGAGTGGCGCTTGGCTGGCTGGATACGCCAGTTACGAACTGGGATATGCTTTGGAACCGCGCCTGACAAACCTAATTCCTGACGGAAGGCGCCTACCGCTGTTGTGTTTTGGCGTCTATGCTGATCCGGATCAATCTCCGTTGCCCAAGGTCGCCGGTGGGGTGTTGGACTTCAATCCACGTTGGGATGATGCAACTTATTCCGAAGCCTTTCGAGCAGTTCATGACGCCATCGGGGCCGGAGAAATCTATCAAGCTAACCTGACTTTTCCTATAGACATAACTTTTGATGGAGACATCGGGAATTTGTTTGCTGCGTTGGCAGCAGGACAGCCAGTGGGACATGGTGCGTGGGTTGCGCAGGATGGGTTACCGGATTTGCTAAGCCGGTCGCCTGAGTTGTTCTTTCGCACTGACGCAGAGGGGCAAATAGAAACTCGCCCCATGAAGGGTACGCAACCTCGCGGCGATAACGTTGTCGAGGACGCCCAAAGGCGCGCCTTTTTAAGTGCAGACGAAAAAAACCTGGCTGAAAACCTTATGATCGTCGACCTCTTAAGAAATGATATCAGCCGTGTTGCACTTGCCGGATCGGTTAAGGTGCCAGAACTGTTCAAAGTCGAAACATATGCAACTGTCCATCAGATGGTGTCTTTGGTGCAGGCGCAGTTGCAAATGGGCATTGGTTTGTCTGAAATCCTGACAGCTCTGTTTCCCTGCGGTTCAATCACTGGGGCACCAAAAATCCGAGCGATGGAAGTTCTGTCTTCAGTCGAACCTTGGCCGCGTGACATTTATTGCGGCACCATTGGTTGGGCCGCTCCGGATGGGCGGTCCGAATTTAACGTGGCGATCCGTACCCTGATGGTTGAAGACAACCTGGCAACCTTGAATGTAGGAGGAGGTGTAGTTTGGGACAGCACTGCCCCATCCGAATATGAGGAGGCGTTATGGAAAGCCCGCTTTGCCCGCCAGCTGAGCCTGATTTCCGCCTGATCGAAACGCTGGCCTTTCGGCCAAAAGAGGGGTTCATTCGACGGGACCGCCATCTTGCGCGCATGTCACGATCTGCGGCTACGCTTAGAATACCTTTCGACAAAGTTTCAGCGGTTGAAGCATTGAGTAAGGCGGAAGGGGAAAATGCACTGCGCTGTCGGCTTACGCTAGATACGAAAGGCAATTTTCGTTTAACGACCGGAGCATTGGCAGGGAATCCATGTTTCTGGCAGATGGCGATTTCAAAAGAAAGGTTGAACGCATCCGACTTTTGGCTTCGCCACAAGACCACTAGGCGTCATATCTATGACGCTGCCCGCGCATCATTGCCATCAGGCGTGGACGAAATGCTCTTTCTTAACGAACGGGGCGAGCTATGCGAAGGTACGATCAGTAACTTGTTTCTAGAAACGCCTGACGGTTGCCTGCTTACCCCGACGGATGCAAGCGGCGTGTTGCCTGGAATCCTTCGTGAGGAACTCATCGATACAGGTCAGGCCAGACCCGCAACGTTGAGATTGAGTGATTTGCAGAAGGCGAAAAATGTCTATGCGGGCAATTCCCTACGGGGGCTAATCCGGGCGGAGCTTGTTACAACGTGAAAAAGCACGAAAACTGGGCAGTAACTGAACCAAGCCGTAGTAGGCTCAAGCTGGAGTTCGGCCTATTTTTTGTTGCGATCCCTGTAATTATCGCTGTGTTCTTTCCGCCTGACTGGATGTTTCCATCGCTTTTTTCATTCACCGCACTAGGCATTGTTCTGTTGCACTTTACTCGGGGATTTTACTGGGCAGAGCTTAGGTACAACTGGCGAAATTGGTCGTGGAAGGATTTGCTGGTCTTTTCAGTTTTTATGACCGCGATCTGTACATCCATTGTTATGTTGACCCGACCGGAAGCTGCATATTTCCTTCTGATCAACAGGCCAGAGCTGCTGGCGTTTATCTGGGCTGGCTATCCTATTGCCTCTGCCTTGCCACAAGAGTTGTTGTTCCGGTCCCTGTTTTACCGACGTTATCATGCGATCCTTCCGCAAGGGCGAAAGGTTTACCTGATCAACGCCGCGCTTTTTTCGCTTGCCCATCTTATGTACTGGAGCTGGATTGTCGCCATTATGACGTTTGGCGGTGGCCTGATTTTTTCTTGGGCATACCGCAAGCGTGGTTCTTTTTTCTACGCGGTTTTACTCCACGCGATTGCCGGAAACATAATCTTCGCTGTCGGGTTGGGCATCTATTTCTATTCGGGCAATGTGAACAGGCCGTTCTGACGGTGCGACCTGCCTTGACTTTCCGCGCCCGACGGGGTGTATCGGCGCGACGAATTCTGTGCCCGAAGGGATATTGCATGCACGCCTACCGCAGCCACACCTGCGCCGCCCTGACCGCCGCCAATGTTGGTGAAACCGTCCGCCTTTCCGGTTGGGTGCATCGCGTACGAGATCATGGCGGCGTCTTGTTCATCGACCTGCGCGATCATTTTGGCGTGACACAAGTTCTGTGTGATGGGGACAGCGCAGCTTTCGCCGAACTCGAGACCGTTCGTTCTGAGTGGTGCATCCGTATCGACGGCACTGTCAAGGCTCGGGATCCGGAACTGGTGAACCCAAAACTTCCAACAGGTGAGATTGAGGTTTACGTTCGTGAGTTGGAAATACTAGGCGCTGCCGAAGAGCTGCCGCTGATGGTGTTTGGCGATCAGGAATACCCAGAAGAAACCAGGCTGCGCTATCGCTATCTGGACCTGCGTCGCGAGGCGATGCAGCAGAATATGACCCTGCGGTCGGATGTTGTCGCCTCGATGCGTCGCCGCATGTGGGATCAGGGCTTTCGTGAGTATCAGACGCCGATAATTACGGCGTCCTCACCCGAAGGTGCGCGCGACTTTCTCGTCCCTTCGCGCCTGCATCCAGGGAAGTTTTACGCTCTGCCGCAGGCCCCACAACAGTTCAAGCAGTTGATCATGGTGTCTGGCTTTGACAAGTACTTTCAGATCGCGCCCTGCTTTCGAGACGAAGACCCTCGCGCGGATCGCTCGCCGACCGATTTCTACCAGCTGGACCTTGAGATGTCGTTTGTTGAACAGCAGGACGTCTTTGACACAATCCAGCCCGTTCTGACCGGCATTTTTGAAGAATTCGGAGGTGGTCGTAAGGTTGACCAGCACTGGCCACAGATTTCTTATAAGGATGCTGCGCTCTGGTACGGCACTGACAAGCCGGACCTTCGTAACCCGATTAAGATGCAAGTTGTGTCGGAACATTTCCGAGGATCCGGCTTTGCGATCTTTGCCAAATTGTTAGAGCAAGAAGGAACCGAAATCCGCGCTATCCCTGCGCCGGGCGGCGGCAGCCGTAAGTTCTGTGATCGAATGAATGCGTTTGCGCAAAAAGAGGGTTTGCCTGGAATGGGCTATATCTTCTGGCGAGAAGGCGAAAACGGTATGGAGGCGGCGGGACCGCTGGCCAAGAATATCGGCCCCGAACGCACCGAGGCCGTCCGTTTACAACTGGGACTTGGCAAAGGTGATGCGGCCTTCTTTTTGGGAGGCAAGCCGAAAGCCTTTGAAAAAGTCGCGGGTAAAGCGCGTGACGTGATTGGCGATGAACTGGGTCTTGCCGAAAAGGATCGCTTTGCATTTGCGTGGATCGTGGATTTCCCGATCTATGAGCAGGACGAAGAAACCGGTGAGATTGACTTTGAACACAACCCGTTTTCTATGCCGCAGGGTGGAATGAAAGCCCTACAAGGCGATCCGTTGGATGTGCGCGGTTACCAATACGACCTTGCCTGCAACGGATACGAGTTGGTGTCCGGTGCAATCCGAAATCACAAGCCGGACATCATGCTGAAAGCGTTTGAATTGGCTGGTTACGGTGAAGACGAAGTCAAATCCCGATTTGGTGCGTTGTTTAACGCGTTTCACTATGGTGCGCCGCCGCACGGTGGTTGTGCTGCGGGCATCGACCGGATTGTGATGCTGTTGGCAGACGAAGCAAATATCCGCGAAGTCATGATGTTCCCGATGAATCAGCGAGCAGAAGATTTGATGATGGACGCGCCTTCGGACCCGACGCCGGATCAGTTGATGGAACTGGGGTTGAGAATTATTCCTCAAGATTAAGTACCGAACCGCCCTTACTTGTCAGGGCGGTTTGTTGTTTTTCGATAGGCATAGGTTCGAACGGAACCTCGACCTGTCTTGAGTTTGCTGTACTAATTCGCGTTGCTTGTGCAGAACTTGCGGTTCAATCTCGTTCAATCAGCTCGTCGAGGTTTTTTCGGCTGGATCGGATTGCCTTTGCCGTACGCCGCGTTTGAAAGTAGGCCCAGACACACAGAATGGTTGCGGTTATGAAATACGCAATCTCCAATTCAGACGGCTCCGTGCTGCTCTAACCTGTTCTGAACCAAACCAGCAACTCTGGCGGCTTGTACTGTCACGGGTGTACCACTTGCTCGGACCAAAGCCAGCTGTTGCGCTGCATTGGCCAGAACCGTGTCGTTGGCATCCCGTGCAACACCACTTAAAAACTGGGCTGCGTAGTCCAAGCTGCGGTGGTCGGTCGGCCCAGTCAACACATCGGCAATCTGTGCCATATCATCCTGATAGGCTAAGGGATCGGGTCGTATTGTTTCGTCACGGATATAGTCAGATCCATCAGGCCGCCTATCTTCTGGAACATGCCGCAAGATCGCGGTTTGAAACTGGGCCAGAGATTTCAGTGGTTTGTTCAAAAAGCCATCTGCCCCTGCATTTATTGCCTCTGCCTCGGCCCCGTCATCGCCCGAGAGTCCCAGAATGACGTCAATGCGAATGACTTCATCGGCCAGTTCGGCGATCAAATCTGACCCAATGCCGTCAGGCAGGCCCATATCCACGACAATAACAGATGGGCGGTAAATCTGCAGATGCCGCCGCGCTGACTTTAGGCAGTCTGCCCGCCTGAAGCGCGCACCGCTGTGCAAACACATTAAGCGGATTGCATCGCAAACATATCGGCTATCTTCGACCACAAGTACGGTCTGGCCAAGAAGCGGCCGCATTTTAGTGGGCGTGGGGCGGGTTATGAATTGTCCCGAATCGTCCATGGCAGAACTCCTAATCAGCAGATGCCCCACGCTAGGAACTCTCAGCTAACACCGGGTTAACGGGCAATTTGGCGCACTTGCCCTTTGGCCGGGCAGCGCCCATAACCGCTGCAACGCAGAACAGAGGAGATATCCATGATCGGTCGCCTGAACCACGTCGCTATCGCCGTCCCCGACCTTGATGCAGCTTCGGCACAATATCGCAATGCGCTGGGCGCAAAGGTGGGCGACCCTAAGGACGAACCTGATCACGGTGTTACCGTTGTCTTTATCGAGCTACCTAATACAAAGATCGAACTTCTGTATCCATTGGGTGAAAACAGCCCGATAAACGGATTCCTTGAAAAGAACCCTTCAGGTGGTATCCACCATGTCTGCTATGAAGTTGAAGATATCATTGCCGCCCGCGATCACTTGAAGGAAACAGGCGCCCGCGTTTTGGGTTCAGGCGAGCCGAAAATTGGTGCGCATGGTAAACCTGTACTCTTCCTGCATCCCAAGGACTTTAATGGTTGCTTGGTCGAGTTGGAGCAAGTCTGAGGTGGGCCGATGACAATAACCGCTGCACTGGTTCTTTTTGCTGTTATTTGGTTTCTGACCCTTTTGGTGGTCTTGCCGGTGCGGATCAAAACACAAGGTGATCTGGGCGATATTGTACCTGGCACGCACGCCGGAGCACCCGAAGTTCACCATCTAAAAAAGAAAATCTGGATCACAACTGGAATCTCATTGGTGTTATGGGCGATTATCACCGGAGTTATTCTGTCCGGTTTAATCTCTGTTCGCGATTTCGACTGGCTCAACCAACTTGAGCCACGTGATTAAGCCCTAGACCTAAGTGTCCGACAACTTGTGATAGATATGTGTGAAAGTCGCTGCGCCGATGACAGGGATCACGAGGTTCAGCAACGGCACGGATAATGGGATCGCCATTAACGTTCCCGCTAGCCATATAGTCGTAGAATGTTTAGCGCGCAGTTTCTGCGCACCTTCGCGTCCAAGCCGTCTCATTGCGGCCAGGGTGAAGTATTCGCGGCCCAGAAGAAATCCATTCATAGCCCAAAAGATGAAAGGCGCAAATGGCGGGAACATCGCATAGAAAATTAATGCCAAAAGGTTCGCCACGATTAAAACGCCAAGAAAGCTTATCGTGTCCCACAAGGCGTCACCGATGGGAACAGGCGATACTTGGGGAAGGTTTGGGTAATACCGATCCTCTACAGCTTGCGCTACTTCGTCTAGAAACATCGAAGTGATGGCAGATGCTACGGGTACCATAAGAAAAATGGGTAAAATCAAAACCAGTACGATGCCAGAATAGTTCAATACATCGTTTAGCCATGGCACGGCTCCGATGAAGGGCAAGGAAATTTCGCTTCCTGACCGGATATTGATCAACCAGATTGCACCGGCACAAGCAATAATCAACAATAACAGGGTCAAGCCGACGCCCCGCATAAGGACGCCCCGGAATCTAGGATCACCGATCTGGCCAAGCGCCGAAATAAAAGCGTTCAGTATGATCATTCAGACACCCACTGTGTGAGTGCTGAAACATCTGGACGGGGTCGTTCGGGCGGTGACACGCTTTCAGTTGCGATGTGGATAAACCCGGCAACGCGTTCATTTTCAGCCAATCCCAATCCTTTTTTGCAAAACTCCCGGTCGTGTGCCTGCCAGCCAGATAGCCAATTTGCCCCCCATCCAGCGGCCAGAGCCGCGTTCAGCAACGCCAGACAAACGGCTCCGGCCGAGTATGTTTGTTCAATCGCGGGTATCTTTTCAGAAGGTTTTTGAACCTCGATGACAGCCACGGCCAGAAGACCCATATCGAACTGACTGCGAGCCTTGGCGATCTCTTCTGCGTTTTTACCCATAGCTGCAGCCCGGTTTTCCGTCAGATCGGCAAGCCTTTGCAAAGCGCCAATTTCTAAAACAACAAAGCGCCACGGCTCTAATTTGCCGTGATCCGGACTACGCGCGGCAGCTGTTAAAAGCGGAAGCAACTGTTCACGGTTAGGCGCAGGAGCGACCAGCGTCTTAGCCGGGCGTGACCGGCGCGACTGCAGAAAGTCCAACGCTGCAGGGTTCTTCAAGGACATATGTTAACTTTCTTCACATGGGCGGTGCTTATCTCGGCCCGTAGGGTCATATTTTCAAGGGCAGACTGGTAGGAATGACAAATCAATTGCAACATCAAACCGGAAAACAGGAGTTCGAGTTGAACATCTTGCCCAGTTTGTGTTGTACCTAAATGTCCTGACGGTCCGTTTCGCGAATCTGATAAACACCCTCCGGCAAGTCCAGAGCTGCAGCGAGGTCACGAACCTGCTCAGGCGAAAGGGTGATCTTTTGAACCTTGTCCGTTCTTGGATCCAGTTGTTCAATCGTTACGCACTCGGCAAAGCTGTTGATGACAATGTCTTCTTGCAAAGGCTTTGGGCCTTCGTCCACCAATGTGATGACTGTCGAGTCGAATTCATGCTCAATTGAAAACATGGCCCCACAGTGCCGATACAAATAGGGCATTGCAACCCGTTGTATTTCATTTCGCCAGTGGAACAACAAAGATTGCAACGTTATAGTAGCCTGCCGGAGAGATCGACTGAAAGGATTTGCTCATGCGCCGTCTCGCCCTGACGTTGGTTCTTGCTCTGGCGGCATGTGAATCTGCCTATGTCGAAGCCATCCCTTCGTCAGAATGGACGCCAAAATCCTCAGAATCGCAGGAGCTGGCCGCGTCGTTCAACCAAGTCAGCAAGTCAGTGGCTGAAGCTTCGCGAACCGAATGCCGCCGCCGGACCCGAGCCGTCAATTGTGATTTCGTGATTCTCATTGATCTGGACCGACGCGCGTCGGCAAATGCGTTTCAGACGCTGGACGAAAATGGACGCCCATTGATCATTTTCACTCAGGCCATGATTGAGTCCACACAAAACGCGGATGAGATTGCATTTGTCATGGGTCATGAAGCGGCTCATCATATTCTGGGACACATTGCCCGTCAGGCTGAAAACGCTCGGGAAAGCGCAATTATCTTTGGAGATCTTGCGCGACGTCAAGGCGAAGACGCGGCAGGCATCGAACGAGCCCAACAATTGGGCGCAGAGGTGGGTGCGCAATATTATTCTCGGGCCTTCGAATTGGAAGCTGATCAACTTGGAACGATTATCACAAATGCGGCAGGATATAATCCTTTGATTGGATTGAAATTCTTCCAACGAATTCCGGACCCGGGCGATCGATTCCTGGCCTCACACCCGCCAAATGCTGAACGGGTGCAGGTCGTTCTGGATACGTCTGCCAAACTTGGGCTTACCAGATGACGACGCTGACGTGTCTGGGTGTGGTTTTAACTGATCGTGGATCGAAATATGCGGTTTCCGGCGGAAAGGTGAAGAGCCGTGAACAAATCGACGCGATGCTGGCCGAACTCAAATCCGACAAGGCGTATTCAAAAGCCACGCATAACTCTTGGGCCGCGGTATTGCCCGCAGGGTCGTTAAAAGCCGACGACGGCGAGGCCGGCGCGGGGATGGTAATCCTTCGAATGATGGAGCGCGCAGAACTCAGTGAGCATTTGATCATCGTAACTCGCTGGTACGGAGGAAAAAAATTGGGCGGCGACAGGTTTCGTCGTGTACAGGACGCAACGCGCGCCTATCTGGACAACCTGGGATGACGATTTTGACCTGTGTCAAGGGCACGAGACACTGAAAGTAATAGCCTTTCCCAAAGCGTGTTACGGAAAGGAGGTCTCATGTCGGACCGCGAACTGTTGAAACGCCACGCAGCGCTTGTTGACCAAATGGCCGACCGATTAGGGGTGGACCTACAAGAGGCGGCTATCGCTGGCGCTGTAGCGATGGATGAGATTTCTGATGCGGTATTGAGGTGCACGAAATGCGCGAACCCCGGTCATTGTGAAAGTCTTTTGGCACAGTCTGTCAATATAGACCATTCGCCGGAATACTGTCGCAATCGCGATCTACTGCGCAGGTTGCAACCCTGATGTCGGCGGACAAAATGCGAAAGCTCGGGCAGATCATGCCTCACCTGCGTTTAGTATTGCGTATGGGGCAAACTACCGGGATTGACCTTGCTGCCGCTCATCGTGAAGGAATTCTTGGTCACGACGATTGGGCTGAAATGGTGCAATCATGCCGTAAATGCGAATGGGCGACAGGCTGTCCGGAATGGTTGAACCGAAACGATTTAGCGTCACAAGCGCCTCAAACTTGCCCTAACCGGGAAAGGTTGGCTGCACTAAAATCCAAAAAATCGAAAGCAAACTGATGGTTCCCAGTCCACTTGATGAAGCCGAGAAACACTTTTGGCTTACCCGTTCTGTTGCGCGTTGCATGGGGGTATCGTTCACCGATGCGATTGCGGAAGGCAGATTAAAGGCTGATGGTTTTGCTGAATTGGTGGCGCGCTGCCAACATTCAGGTTGTAGCGAAAAGTGCTACTTCTGGCTGGCCAAGCAGCAGGCGCGGGCAAAGGCCGCGCCTGAATTTTGCATCAACGCAAAGGATCTGAACGCGCTGAACTAACCAAGATCAAAGCTTGGAGTGGCCGCCGTCACATAGCGGCGCGTTGGCGCTGTGTTTGCAACCGCAAAAAAACACTTTCTTGGTGGCTTCTGCTGAAAATTTGACGGGTTCAATGCCTGATCCTTTGTGCGAACCGTCACAAAATGGCTGCCGTTTAGATTTGCCACATGCGCACCAGAAATAGGTTTTTCCCTCAGTTACCTCGATGGGATAGGGTGCCTTTTGGGCAATGGTCGGGGATTCTGACATATGGCTGCTCCGTTCTTCGCTGATGTCGTTTCAACACCCTAACGCAGTCTGTATCAAACGGCAGCTTGCCTTCGGTGAATCATACCAAATTGCATAATTGCAGCGCTGTTTCGCTTTAAATCACAGATACGTTATCAACGCTGTTGCCAGACCGCTATCTTAGCCGTATCCTGATTTCGGCCCCGAAAAACTGGGCAATATCAGAAAAGTAATAGAGGACTGACGGACATGAAACTCAAATTCGCTGCTATCTGCGCCACGGCTGTAGTTCTGACCGCTTGCTCGCAGCAAGAAGAACCGACCCCGGTTTATATCACTCCTGAATATGATAAATACGGCACACCTAGCTGTCCGGCAGGTTATGGCCTGGCCACAACAGAGGCTGGTCAGACCGTATGTAACCCGGTCACGCAATAATTTTAATTCAGGCGGCCCATTCTTGGGCCGCCCGTTTTCTTAGGATCGTAAAGCCGCCCAACGGGCGGTTTTTTCTTCACATTTTTAACCGAACAGGCGATTTTCCGCCAATTCAAAATGCGGGAGCCAGTACATGCGCAACTTCTTTGTGCGACTGCACCACCGAACCCGGTGGAGCTGGCAGGGCCTTGTTGCAACTTACCGGGATGAATATTCGTTTCGGGTTTGGGTATGGGCTAACCTGGTCTCGGCGACTTTGGCCTTCTGGTTACCGATTGGCAGCAGTGCACGGACATTAATCCTTGTGCTGGGACTGATGGTTCTTGTGTCCGAATTGTTCAACACCGCGATTGAGCGGGCAGTCGATCATACTTCTACTGACCATAGTAAACTTGCCGGCCAAGCTAAGGACGCCGCCAGCGCGGCAGTGGCATTGACGGCTGTTTCAGCTGGAATCGCCTGGGCACTAGCCATAATCCAACTAATCTGATCGGTGCGGCTATGACTTTGGGGAAATCCGCCCCCACAAGTCATATTCGCCAGCCTCGTCAACTTCGACAGTTACAATATCGCCCGGTTTCAACGACCCGAAGCCCTCATCAATAAAAAGATTGCCGTCAATTTCCGGAGCGTCCGATTTGGTCCGGCATGTGGCGGCCTCTTCGTCAATGTCGTCCACGATTACCTCAACGGTTTTGCCGACTTTAGCTGCAAGCTTGGCCTCGGATATGGCTTGGGCCTTTTCCATGAAGCGTTCCCAGCGGTCTTGCTTGACCTCGGGTGCAATGTGATCGGGGAGGTCATTTGATCGGGCACCAGCAACATTTTCGTACTGGAAACATCCCACGCGATCTAACTGGGCCTCATCCATCCAATCCAGTAATGTTTGAAACTCGGCCTCTGTTTCCCCTGGGTAGCCAACAATAAAGGTCGATCGCAACGTAATATCCGGGCAATCCCCACGCCACGCGGTAATCTCATCCAATGTCTTGGCGGCTGCAGCAGGGCGCGCCATGCGTTTCAGAACATCGGGATGAGCGTGTTGAAACGGAATATCAAGATAAGGCAGTACATTGCATCCCGCGTCCGCCATTAACGGTATTAGGTCCCGTACATGGGGATAAGGATAGACGTAATGCAGCCTCACCCATGCGTCCAGCTGACCCAGCTCGCGGGCCAAATCCGTGATATGGGTGCGCACGTCATGATCTTTCCAAGGGTTAATGTCGTATTTTCGGTCCAAACCGTAGGCCGACGTATCCTGAGATATCACCAAAAGCTCGCGCACGCCGCTGTTGACCAGCTTTTCCGCTTCACGCAATACCGCATGGGCTGGCCTACTGACCAACTTACCGCGCATATCAGGAATAATGCAGAACTTGCACTTGTGGTTGCAGCCTTCTGAAATTTTCAAGTAACTGTAATGGCGTGGTGTAAGTTTCACCCCAGAGGCAGGAAGCAGATCGACAAAGGGATTTGGGTCCGGTGGAACCGCAGCGTGTACGGCATCCAGCACCTGTTCATATTGGTGCGGGCCGGTTACAGCCAATATGCGAGGGTGGTGTTCCCGGATGTAATCCGGCTCGGCCCCCAAGCAGCCGGTAACGATAACTTTGCCGTTTTCCGCCAACGCTTCACCAATGGCGTCTAGGGATTCTGCCTTTGCGCTGTCAAGAAATCCGCATGTGTTCACTATTACGGCATCTGCACCTGCGTAATCAGGGGAAATACCGTATCCTTCTGCGCGAAGCCGGGTCAGAATACGTTCACTGTCCACCAGGGCCTTGGGGCATCCAAGAGACACCATTCCAAGCGTAGGTTGACCGCGACGCGGAGTGTCAGTGATCTGCGCAGCAGGCGCGAGGTCGGGGCGAAGGTTTGGTGGGTTTGTGGTCATGGCGCGGCGTATAGAGGGGAAAGCTTCCCCTTGCAAATATCACTTTTTGAGGGCTGACTTAAATCAGAGCAGAAAAGCCGAACAAGGCAGGTGGCAGCTATGAAGTGGTTGGTAAGACTCCTTATCATTTTTGTAGCAGTTTTCGGATTGATCATCGGTGCCCTGCTGTTGATGCCTGCGGATAAACTTGGAGCTATTCTCGCAGAACAGGTAAAAGCCAGAACCGGGCGTGAACTGACACTTTCAGGCGATGTTCATCTGTCCTTCTGGCCTGTACTTGGGATGGAAACCGGTCCCGTTACCTTTAGCAACGCCCCCTGGGCCGGCTCCGAGCCGATGTTAAGTGCCAAAAGCTTGTCTGTCGGTGTAGATGCTACGGCACTTTTTTCTGGTGAAATGCGCGTTAAGCGAGTGATCGCTGAAAGCCCGGTTATACGGCTCGAAATATCTGACGGTCGAGGAAATTGGGTTTTGGGGAATGTCGCTTCGGCTACACAAGGCTCTGACAGCACAGGGTCGTCACAACAATCTGAAACAGCGCCAATCACGCTGGAACGTCTAGAGTTTTCAGACGCCAGGCTGATCTACCTTGAGAATGGCAAGGTGAGTATGGATTTTGTCGATGTTGATCTGTTTGCCAGCTGGCCACAGGTATCGGCACCTATGGATTTGCAGGCCCAGATGCCGGTTCCTGGCGGCGCTGTTCAGGTCGATATGAAGATTCCAGACTTGCCAGCATTTTCATCTGGTGTTGTCACGCCGTTGCAGGTGGCCCTGCTTGCCCCTGGTGGAGATATTGGTTTCGGAGGGCGCGTGAATCTTGCGGGTGAAATGGACGGAAACGTAGACATTATTGCGAACGACACCCACAAGATGCTTGCTGCGTTTGGTCAGGGTGGAGTTGTCGTGCCTAAGGGCCTTGGCAGGATTGCGAAAATCGACGGGCAGATGACTTACACCCGCGATGGCCGGATTTCCCTGCGGGGCATGACGGCACAATTAGACGATAACCGCTTGAACGGTGAAGCAGACATTGTGATTTCCAACCCACCGCAAGTGACAGCGCGCCTGAATACGCGCAATCTGGACCTGTCGAAGGTCAGCGACACCAATACCATTGGCAGTACATCCGGTTCAGCATCTAAAAGCGGATCAAGTGATAAGTGGTCTACTGACCCCATCGATGCCTCTGCACTATCTCTGGCGAATGCCTCGATCCGGTTACAGGCGGAATCTATAGCCGTCCCCGGCATGACGTTTGGCCAAAGCGATCTTACGCTTGATCTTGAACGCTCCCGCGCCGTCCTGAAAATGCATCCCGCATCACTGTTCTCAGGTCAGCTAAACGGACAAGTCGTTGCTAACAACCGCAATGGCCTGTCGGTTGGCGGCGATTTGAATGCCAAGAATATCGACCTCAAAGAAGCGTTGGAAACGCTTGGTGACATCAAGCGCCTGTCTGGCAAGGCATCTGGCTCGCTACAGTTTCTTGGCGTCGGTCAAACCGAAGAACAAATAATGCGATCCTTGAGTGGCAAAGGCGATATTGACGTAGGAAAAGGCGTCATATCCGGCCTTGATCTGGACCGATTGATGGGGCGAGGGAGTGGATCAGGGGGGACCACAGTTTTCAATAGCTTAACTGCAAGTTTTTCAATGAAAGATGGGGACCTTAAAAACGACGACCTTTTGATGAAGCTGGACAACTTCAGGGCGGACGGAAAAGGGCAAGTGGGTCTCGGTGCTCGCAATATCGACTACGTGTTCACTCCAGTCGCCCTGCGTGCAAATTCAGGCGACGGTATTTCGGTGCCAGTGCGTATTGTCGGACCGTGGAGTGACCCTTCGATCAAGCCTGACTTGACGAAAGTTATCGAAGCCGCGGCCGAGGGTAAGGTCAAAGAAATCGAAGATGATGCTAAGCAAAAAGTACTAAAAAAAGTGGGCAATGAACTCGACGCTACAATCACCGAAACTGATCAGGTTGAGGACGCCCTCAAGAAAAAGCTAGAAGATGAGGCCAAGAAGGGGCTTTTGAAGTTGCTGGGCGGCGACTAATGACCAATTGGGGCGCAAATTGCGCCCCGCTTGCCAGCTTCAAATGCTTTGATCATAGTCGCCGACGCCCGGCTCTGTGCGTATCACAGCGTCGATCTCAGCAAAGATTTCGCGCATTTCCTGTTCACTTTCGCTGCTTTCGCAAACAACAACCAGGTTCGGAGTGTTGGACGAAGCACGTACCAGACCCCAACTGCCGTTGTCCAATATGACTCGAGCCCCATTTACGGTCACGACTTCTTTGATCCCGCGCCCTGCGAAACTCTCTCCGGCGTTGGCTTTTTCCACGAGTTTATCGACCAGTCTTTTCAGAATATCGTATTTCTCGGTGTCGGCAGCGAAAGGAGACATTGTCGGGGTCGACCAAGTTTTCGGCAGCGCCTTTCGCAGATCAGACATACTTTGGTGCGGGTTACGATCCATAAGTTTACATATCTCAACGGCCACACGCATGCCGCAGTCGTAACCGCGCCCTATGGGCTCGGCCAGAAAATAGTGTCCCGATTTCTCAAATCCTGCCAGCGCGCCAATTTCCTTCACCCGCCGCTTCATGTGGCTGTGGCCGGTTTTCCAATAGTCGGCTTTGACTCCGTTCGCTTTCAATTCAGGATCGCTCGCAAACAATCCGGTTGATTTAACATCGGCCACAAAGGTTGAGTTGGGGTGCAGCTTGGCCAGATCCCGTGCCATGATGACACCTACCTTGTCGGCAAATATCTCTTCGCCCTCGTCATCTACAACGCCACAACGGTCGCCGTCTCCGTCAAATCCTAGCGCAAGATCGGCGCCGCTTGATTTGACCGTTTCAGCCATGTCGCGAAGCATCTCCATGGCCTCGGGGTTTGGATTGTAGTGTGGGAATGTGTAGTCCAGCCGGTTGTGGCTGGGAACGACTTCGACACCCATCCGCTCAAAAATCTCAGGCGCAAAAGCCGAGGCTGTGCCGTTGCCTGTAGCGCAGACAACCTTGAGCGGTCGGGACATTTTGAAATCTCCGACCAAGTCGTCGATATAAGCCTCTTTTACCCCATCGACAAATTCGTAAGATCCCCCTTCGCGGGCTACGCCTTCTCCGTTCAGGACGATGTCCCGCAGTTCCGACATCTCGTCCGGTCCATGGGTCAATGGTCGGTCGAACCCCATCTTTACACCCGTCCAGCCGTTTGGATTATGGCTGGCCGTCACCATGGCGACCGCAGGCACATCCAGATGGAATTGCGCAAAATAAGCCATGGGGCTGAGGGCAGGTCCGATATCCTTGACCTGGATTCCAGCTTGGATCAGCCCGAGAATAAGAGCGTTTTTTACAGAAAGAGAATAATCGCGATAATCGTTAGCCACTGTAATGACGGGGGCTATGCCGCGTCTGTGCATCTGGGTACCCAACCCTAAACCAAGGGCAGTCATGCCGGGCAAGTTTATTTCGTCAGGGTATTTCCAACGCGCGTCGTATTCACGAAAACCGGTTGGTTTGATCATCGGGTCGCGCAGAAAGTTCCAGGTGTTTGGGCTCACCTCGGGTATTGGTTTGGGCATAACAATTCTCAATCTTTAAATTTTTACAGGGTTAGCTTTGGCAAGCGCATCAAAACGCATCAATATGTCAATTAATTGGCCCATCTGATCCAGTGGGATCATGTTCGGCCCGTCAGAAGGAGCATTGTCGGGATCTTGATGCGTTTCGATAAATACTGCTCCAACTCCTAACGATACTGCCGCGCGGGCCATCACCGGCGCAAACTCGCGCTGGCCGCCGGAGGAACCTCCTTGACCTCCGGGTTGCTGTACGGAATGCGTTGCATCCATCACAACTGGGTATCCGGTCTGGGCCATCTGCGGCAGCGACCGCATATCGGCAACGAGGGTGTTGTAGCCAAAAGACGTCCCACGTTCGGTCAACAAGATGTTCTGATTACCCGTGCTCTCGATTTTCGAGATAATGTTCGGCATCTCCCAAGGTGCAAGAAACTGCCCTTTTTTGACGTTGATGACGGCCCCAGTATTGCCTGCCGCCAATAGCATATCCGTCTGTCGGCACAGGAAAGCGGGGATTTGCAGCACATCAACGATCTCAGCCGCGATGGCGCATTGGGCCTCGGTATGCACATCGGTCAAAACCGGAACGCCGATGGTCTTGCGGATGTCGTCCAGAACCTTCAGCCCTGCATCGATTCCCATGCCGCGTTTACCGGACAGAGAGGTGCGGTTAGCCTTATCAAAGGAGGCTTTGAATACATACTGCGCGCCCGCAGCGTCACAGGCTTCTTTCATGGTGCCCGCAATCATCTGCGCGTGGTCCGCTGTCTCAAGCTGGCAGGGGCCAGCGATAATGGTCAGTGGAAGGTCGTTACCGACGGTAAGATCGGCGATTTTTACATGTTTCATTTGTTTTACGAAGATACCTGTTCTCGAAGGACCGACGCAGTAAGCGAGATCATGAGGTAGATACCAGCAAACAACAAGAATGCCAAAATCGTATTTTCGAACTTCCGCGGATAACCGGCCTCTTGGCTGGCCACCGGGTTCACTGACACGGTCAGGTAACGGACCTTTCGGTTTGCTTCGGTGCGTGTTGTTTCCACTTGTTGCAAGGCAGATTGCAACATCATGTCCCGCGCAGCCAGATCGGCCTGAGCCATTTGAATTCGAACGTTCAAGCGCGCAAGCGAGTTTTCCCCGGCCGATACATCCAGCATCTCGGCGTTAAGTTCGTTCAGAACCGCCTGCAGACGCTCTATATCCGCCTGAACGCCTTCAACTTTGGCCTGATTGGGCCGCAGATTGTCTAGCAATGCGGCAAGTTGCAGTTCTTTGTCCTGAAGTTGAATCTCGAATTGATCAATGCGTGCCCGCAAGCTTGCGATTACGCTTTGCGGGTCTAGTACGGCTCCCTGGAGCTGCAATTCGATTAGATCCTCCTGCGCCCTCCTGCGTGCATCTTGCGCATCCTCAAAGCTTTTCATAGCTTCGCGCATCTGGTCTTCGCGTTTGAGCACGGACAACGCATTAATCGTCTCTTCGGCATACTGGATAAGTCGTCGTGACACTTCGACCGAATATTCAGGATCTGGCGTTGCGACTTCCATTCGGACAATTCCATCCGAGGGATCATATCCAATAGTCACCATTTTTTTATAGAGCTTGTGGGTTTCCTCGAGGGAAGCATCAGGTGACAGGCGTTGAATCGGGTCGATCCATTCCTGTTTGAACACCTCATCAAATCCGGTGTCGCGGTTCAACCGCTCCAATGCATCTTTGGATTCAAGAAACTCCTGGCTCGCAACCGAATCCTGTGCAGTGGCGTATTGAGTTCCGGACAGGAAACCGCCAATTGCCCCGGCTGCGCCGTCCGCTTGCAAGATCGAAAATGCTGACGAGCTGGCATACATCGGAGTGGCAACGCGATAAAAGTAGTAGCCCACCAAAAGCGTAGGAAGCATCACAAAGACAGCCAGCCGAGCGAACATAGTAAGCAGCTTGCGCCGCCGGCGTTGCGCAATGTCTTTTTGAATTTGACCGATTTCGTACTCCCGCCTCTCTGAGGGCGAAAGTTCTGGTCCGGGCAGGTTGTCTTTGGGGTCCTCGGTGATTTGCGGAAGTAAAACCTTAACCTTACCGGAATCCGGTGTGGGTTGATCGTTGGCGGCCAGTTCCAGAAGATTAGCCCTTTGAAAAGGATCCAGCCCTATCTGCCTGAGCAAGCGTACCGCGTCATAGTCAGAGTTGGCAGACAGACCGTTCTTTTTCGCTAGTCGCCTTGCGACGCGTAATTGCCGGCCAGTCAAACCTTCGCGCTTAATTTCGTCAATATTGGTGGACGATCCGGTATCTTCTTTTATTACGTTGCCTTGAGTCGCGCGCCGAATCCGGTCAATCGCGTCCGAGCGCGCCTCGGCGGTGCCTTCGCCGCCGGGCGATCGATTGGGGTTATACTTTTTAGCCTTGGGTTTGGTAGTCATAAAGCTGCTTTGCCTCTTCCAAGGTTTCAAACATGTACAATTGCCCGTCTACAAGAACCGCTGCTTGCCGGGCAAATTTTTCCAAAGTCTTTGGGTTGTGGGAAACGATCACCAAAGTCGTGGTGCGTAACCTCTCGCGAAGAATGTCCCCGGCTTTTTTATTGAATTCGACATCGGTGGTCGATGGCATCCCTTCATCAATAAGGTACATGTCGAAATCCAGCGCCAACATCAGGGCGAAAGTGAACCGAGCTTTCATACCTGACGAATAAGTACCAAGCGGTTGGTCGAAATACTCGCCGAGGTTACATAGCCATCTGCAATAGGCTTCGACGTAATCGGGATCCATACCATAGATATTTGCGATATAGCGCGCGTTTTCCAATGCCGACAAACGCTTAGCCACGCCTCCTGTGAAACCCATTGGAAAGGACACTCGACAGTCGCGCCGGATCACGCCTTCATCGGGTTTCTCAAGGCCGGCCATCATGTTGATCAACGTGGTTTTTCCGGTTCCATTTGGTGCCAGCACCCCAAGTGAAGACCCCAGATCCACGCGAAATGAAACCCTGTCCAGAATTACCTTGCGGCGGGTTCCGGTCCAGAATGACTTGCTGACATTTTCAAATTCCAGCATGCGCAGCCTGTATTCGCTCGTTCTTTGTCGGCTAGAAAGCGCGTCTTCTACCGATCTAGTTTGGATACATTATGCCGAAGTATGAAACAAATGATCAATGAGCATACACAGATCTTGCCTAATATGTGACCTATTGGCGAGTGTTACCCTATTGTTGGCCGACCCTCATTCAGAACATATTTAACCTAAATAACAGCAAATACGTTCTGGGAAATGGATGCGGACCCTGATCAAAGACATTGAAAACTGTAGGTTGTGCGCTGATCGATTTGCGAAAACGGCGACGGCCCACGAACCTCGCCCAGTGGTTTGGTTCACTCCCGGAACACCTATCTTGGTCGCGGGTCAGGCTCCCGGCGCACGCGTGCACGAGTCGGGCAGGCCGTTTACTGACCCTTCTGGTGATCGTCTGCGCGAGTGGCTGGGGTTGGATGAAAAGGCGTTTTACGACCGTTCTCTGGTATCAATCGTTCCAATGGCATTTTGCTTTCCCGGATATAATTCGCGCAATGCAGATTTACCGCCTCCTCCGATTTGCCGACGAACATGGCATGACAAAGTAATGTCCGCGATAGGCGATATCCGTCTGACGGTTCTTGTTGGAGGCTATGCGCACAAGTATCACCTTGGCACCCAAACACCTGTAACGGATCTTGTGCGCAGGTGGCGAGACTATGCGCCGCGCGTCTTCGCCTTGCCACACCCGTCTTGGCGAAATACGGCATGGCTGAAGAAAAACCCGTGGTTCGAGGCGGATTTGTTGCCGGTTTTGCGTCAGCGGGTGCAAGAGGTTCTGAATGACTGAAGAAACAATACTGGATCAAGCCCATGCGGAAATGGAATCCGCTGAAACGAATGACGAGGCAAGATTGCGATTTTTTGAGCGGCTTGCCGACAGCGAGCTGTTTCTGTTGCTGACCGAAGAGGCCCGTGATGAAAACATATCGCCCGAATTATTTGACGTTGCGGATGGTCGCTTTGTGTTGGCCTTTGATCGCGAAGACCGTCTGGCGCGCTTTGCGGGCCGGCCTGTTCCATATGTTGCTTTGTCCGGGCGAGTGCTGTCGACGATGCTTTCCGATAGAGGTATTGGTCTTGGCCTGAATCTGGATGTCGCACGTTCATCAACGTTAATACCACCCGAAGCATTGGCGTGGTTGACCGACACGCTGAAACATGGGCCGGAAGAAGTTCTTCAAAGGTTCAAGGAATTTCTGCCTCCAAAAGGTTTACCCGACAGGCTATTGCAGGCATTAGATATTAAATTGGCGTCGGCGACTGGTCTGGCCGTCTCAGCCTATTTGGCAGGCACAAAAACTGCTGCAGGTGGTCAAGGTCACCTGTTGGGTTTTGTGGCAGCTATTGAAGGCGCGGAACCTGCGCTGGCGCGGGCGGTGTCCGAGGCTTTGACGTTTTCCGGAGTTGAAGCCGGAGCACTTGACGTCGGTTTCTTCGATGCGGAGTCCCCAGCAGCGATTGCTTTGGCCAAGGTAGGACTGCGATTCGATCTGCCGCAACCTAAGGTCACTGAAATGGAAAGGGCCGCTCCGGGAAGAGATCCCGAGCGGCCCCCCATCTTAAAGTGACTGGAGCCAACTATCAGCCGGTGGGCTCTAGCTTGTCCTGTGTCCTGGTTTCAAAGTCGCCGGCATCATGACGTTCGTGCAGTTGTGTGTGCGGTGCGCCAAAAGTTCTGTTGACCATACGGCCCCGCTGAACTGCGGGCCGTGCATCTATGGCCTTGGCCCAGCGCATCACATTTTCATAGGATTCGACGTCCAGAAACTCTGCAGCGTCATACAGACGGCCTAGGACTAGCTGTCCGTACCACGGCCAGATGGCCATATCGGCGATGGTGTATTCCTCGCCAGCAACGTAGGTTTTGTCAGCTAGTTGACGGTCCAAAACGTCAAGTTGCCGTTTGGTTTCCATCGCAAATCGGTCAATTGGATATTGCCACTTCTCTGGCGCATAGGCGTAGAAATGTCCGAAGCCGCCACCTAGGTAAGGGGCGCTGCCCATCTGCCAAAAAACCCAATTCATCACTTCGGTCCGTTCCGGACCAGACACGGGTAGGAAGACACCGAATTTTTCAGCCAGATGAAAAAGAATCGATGCGCTTTCGAAAACGCGGACAGGTTTTTCCCCAGAACGATCCCAAAGGGCTGGGATCTTGGAATTTGGGTTGGCTTCCACAAACCCTGACCCAAATTGATCGCCGTCACCAATTTTTATTAGCCAGGCGTTGTATTCGGCTCCGGAATGCCCCAAAGCCAGCAGTTCCTCCAGCATGATAGTTACTTTAACCCCGTTGGGGGTCGCCAGCGAGTAAAGCTGCATCGGGTGTTTCCCGGTTGGCAGGTCCTTGTCATGAGTTGCCCCGGATATGGGGCGGTTGATCTTGGCAAATTGACCGCCGCTTTCACTGTCCCATGTCCAGACCTTTGGAGGGGTATAGTTGGATTCTTCGCTCATGTTGTGCGTTCCTTATCCTTGCCTTGTCGCTGGGTCGCTGTCGTGACAGCTAATATTGCAAGTGGCAAAGTCCAACCCCTGATCTTTCGTTGATTTTGTAACAAACCATGCCCTCAGCCTCACGTTTTCTCGTGGGATGTCACAGGGGCGCGAGCGGTGCTTCGCGATTGCATGAAATCATTTATTGTTCGGATAGACCCGCAAATCGGGCGCCCTGAAACCGAATGGATATGAGGATTGTCACATGAAACATTTTGCGATTGCCGTAGCTGCAGCTCTGGCCTTTGCTGCGCCTGCATTTGCCGGAGATCAATACGTCGACGGTACTGGGTTCGCTATCTCGGGCTACGATGTCGTCTCTTACCGAAGCCTCGACCAGGTCCCGATTGGCCAGGCTCAGCCCGAGCCTGTTCGCGGTCGCGCCGACATTACGGCCGAATACAACGGTGCGACTTGGGCATTCGCTAGCGAGGAAAACCGAGAAAAATTTCTTGCGAATCCAGCCTATTATGCCCCGGCCTACGATGGTCACTGCGCATACGGTGTGTCGCGCGGCGGTAAAGTTCCAGCCAACCCAAATCTTTGGCGTATTGTCGATGATAAACTGTACCTCAACATCACCGATGTAGTCGTAGGATTTTGGGAAGAAGATGTCCCGGGCAATATCAATTTGGCAGAAGGAAACTGGCCCGACATCGAAGCCGATGCAGCCTCGACCAGCGTTATTCCCAAGTTCACCTCAGAGGGTCCAATCTCAAACTGATCGCATCAAAATATGCGAAAACGCCCGGGCTTTTCAGTCCGGGCGTCGGCCTTTCGATAACCGTGCTATTAGGAGGCAAGGCAAAAAGTTTCACGCGAGCTCTGATCTGCTTCGAAGCGAATTTTGACACTTTTGGCGCCAGGGAACTTCCGCTCGCGAATAGCGTCGGGAACTACAACTTCTCCGGCCCCTGTGCTTTTTGACTGGAATGTCAAAATTTCAGGTTCGCCCTTACGACAACTGGCCAAAACCGAAGTCGGCAAAACAACTCGATTTGAGCCCTCGCAAACAGGTGTCGCAACGAAATATGTAAGCTCACGTCCGAAACATCCTATTGCCTCTGGGACATGGCTCGAGGCCAATCCCTGGGCGTCGCTATCTTCTGCCGCACGCTGTTTGTTCCCGGCATGAGGAAGAACTTGGTTCGGACGCAGCATGCTCCGACAGTGCTCAATTTCGTTGGCATCCAAATCGATCAGTCTTTTTTTCAACTGTGGTCGCCGGGGCAAACTTGACTTGTCGGGCTTATTCGCTGTCAGACCCTCTTTGCGAAGGAAATCGTATGCGGTTTTCGCCTTCGAGAATCCAGAATAGTCACCACCCGTGTGATCCGGATGAGAATGAAAGGCTATGTCACGCCAGGCGTCGCGAATATCGCTGGCATTTGCGCCATGTGATAGGCCAAGTGCTTGAAGGGCTTCGACCCGCGCCTTGATGTTGTCGACTGGTTCCATAACCTGGAAAACTCGTTAAAACTTGAACTATGGCTAGTGTGCTCGGGTTAGTTTTTTTGTCAAATTTGCGCGTTTATTGGCCGCAGTTTCGGTTACAGTAACCGTTGGGCGTGCGTGATTGTCTTCAGATCATCCAGTTTTTCGCGCATAAGTCTCAAAAATGGGGACAATACCCAACTTTATTGACTAACTGTTGCCGGTTTACGTGGGGTCCGGAGTGCCCAATCGAACTGATCGCATCTAGAAACTCGCGCCAATGTCTCCATGGGCGCTTCGATGGCCAACCGAAACGCGATTACGCAACGTTTTGCAGTTCCGCTCGCGGAGTAATGCCCAACGCAAAGCAGACATCCCGCGTCAGTTCCGGTCGGTTGAGTGTGTAGAAATGTAATTTGTCGACGCCACCGTCGATCAGATCAGAACACAGTTCTGTACATAGTGCTGTGGCAAGTAAATCTTCGCGATCATCTCGAATCGCCTTTTCAAAAGCATGTTCCACCCAGGCTGGAATGCGCGTCCCGCAGCGCAGCGCAAAATTACGTGCGCCTTTCCAGTTTTCAATCGGAAGAATTCCCGGAACGATGGGTTTGTCGATTCCCGCCTTTGCGCATGCGTCGCGAAAACGGAAAAAGGTTTCGGCCTCAAAGAAAAACTGCGTCAGTGCTTCATCTGCTCCGGCGTCCAGCTTAGCTTTCAGCCAATCAACATCGGTGCGAGCATTTTGAGCTTCTGGATGAATATCCGGATATGCGCCTACTCGGATATTGAAGCGATTGGTTTCTGCCAGCGCTGAGATAAGCTCTACAGAGTTTTCGAAACCATCAGGGTGGGGAACGAAACTGTTTTGTCCCTTTGGTGGATCACCGCGCAAAGCTACGATGTCACGCACACCTGCCTTGGCAAATCCATCTGCGATTGCAAGTGTTTCTGACCGGGTTGCGTCCACGCAAGTAAGGTGCGCGGCAACAGGCAAGCCCGACGACTTGTGAAGGGTTGCCACAGCATCCCGCGTTAATTCCCGAGTTGTCCCCCCGGCGCCGTAAGTGACGGAAACGAAACGAGGCTCCAACGGGGCAAGCGTTTGAACGGTATCCCACAGCCGGAACGAGGCTTCCAAAGTTTTGGGGGGAAAGAACTCAAAAGAAATCTCAGGCTTGGTCATGGTGGCCTCTTGGGGGTTTCATTGCATTCTTTGTGCCACGGGTTTAATGGTGAAACAAACTCATATTATTCAACAACAACATGAGGCCTGTTTGGGATGCACATTGAATTCCGGCATCTTCGTACCATCAAAGCGATCCACGAATGCGGAGGCTTGGCGCGTGCAGCGGATCAACTGAACATTACGCAGTCTGCGTTAAGTCATCAGATCAAAGGGTTGGAAGATCAGGCGGGCGTCGAGCTTTTCCTGCGCCGGTCGAAACCCATGAAGTTGTCTGCCGCCGGTTTGCGTCTACTGCGTCTTGCTGAACAGATACTTCCACAAGTCGAAGCGATGCAGGACGAGTTTTCTTCTTTGCGGGATGGTCGAACGGGGCGCATGCATATTGCCATCGAATGTCATGCTTGTTTTGAATGGCTGTTCCCAGTGCTGGAGAGTTTCCGAAAAACTTGGCCTGATGTCGATGTAGATATTCGTCCGGGTCTGGCCTTCGACGCATTACCTGCGCTGCAGAAAGAAGAAGTTGATCTGGTGGTGTCCTCTGACCCTGAGGATTTGCCGGGAATCGAGTTTGTAGAACTCTTTGATTACAATGCAGTTTTCGTGGCCGCTTCCACCCACCCGCTCGCGCAAAAAAAATATATCGAAGCTGATGATTTCAGAGGGCAGACCTTAATTACTTATCCAGTCGAACGCACCCGACTGGATGTGTTCAGCCAACTACTGATCCCGGCGCGTGTGGAACCGTCTGCGATCCGACAAGTTGAACTTACGGCCGTGATCCTGCTTTTGGTGGCTTCCAACCGCGGTATCTCCGTCTTACCGGACTGGGTGGTGCGCGAAGTTAAATACAACTCGGACTATGTGACGCGCCCGCTCACAAAAGACGGGATAACGCGACGGCTGTATGCTGCCGTGCGGAGCGAGGATCTGGAAAAGCCTTTTGTGCAAGAGCTGGTAAAGCTGGCTCGAACCGAGGCCCGCAAGTTGCAAGCAGAATAGGTGAAAAACGCGGGGCAGGTATGCATATCATACCTCTTGGCAAGGACGCATTGCCCCAGTATACGCGCGGTTTGACCGGACAGGAGCCTTGGAACAATGGTTGGCAGTGCAAATCTCAACATCATGATCAAAGCCGCGCGAAAGGCTGGGCGCTCTCTGGTCAAGGATTTCCGTGAAGTCGAGCACCTGCAAGTTTCCATGAAGGGCGCAGGCGACTTCGTGTCTAAGGCAGATATCGCCGCTGAAGCGATCCTTAAAGAAGAACTTCTTGGTGCACGTCCGACCTATGGTTGGCTGGCCGAAGAGGGCGGAGCGATTGACGGAGAGGACCCGACCCGTCGGTGGATAGTCGATCCTTTGGATGGTACTACTAATTTTTTGCACGGTTTGCCACACTGGGCGATATCAATTGCGTTGGAACACAAAGGCAAAATTGTTTCTGGCGTAATCTATGACGCCGCCAAGGACGAGATGTTCTTTGCAGAAAAGGGTGAAGGCGCTTGGATGAATGATATGCGCATCCGCGTATCTGGCCGCCATCGCATGATCGAATCCGTTTTCTCTACTGGGCTTCCGTATGGCGGGCGATCCGACTTGCCGGAAACGCTGCAAGACTTGGCACGTTTGATGCCCGTGTGCGCTGGGGTTCGCCGATGGGGTGCTGCGGCGCTGGATATGGCATATGTAGCTGCCGGCCGGTACGAGGGTTTTTGGGAACGTCGTCTCAATACTTGGGATCTGGCCGCGGGTATCATCATTGTAAAAGAGGCTGGTGGCCTTATTCAGGCTTTGAACCCCGAAGGCAGCATCTTGGAAGATGGCGAAGTGATCTGCGCTAATGAGCCTATCTTTGACAGTTTCACCAAAGTGATAAGGGGTTAAATAAATCCCTCAACCAGAAACTGAACTACCTGCGCGGTACGCGTGGGATGCGCGATTCCGTGAGTTTGTATTTGTGCTCTGGATGTGGAGGATGGCCGTGGGTTCTGCTCCAGAATGCAGTTCCACCGCGTTTCAGCCAAAGCGGAATGCAAAGTATCAGCCCTACAATAAATCCGCCCGTATGGGCCCAATAAGCCACGCCGCCACGGTCCGGGTCGCTGGCCAGGCTTCCAAAAAATTGCATACCAAGCCAAACCCCCAACATGACAAAGGCTGGTATCGTAAAGATTCTGAAATAAACAATCAGGATCAGCAAAATATCCACTCGGGCCTTTGGAAAGAGCAATAGATACCCCCCCATCACGGCGGCAATTGCTCCGGATGCGCCAATAGTAGGAACAACCGACTGGGGTGCGGTAATCACATGAATCAGTCCAGCACATACCCCTGCCATCAAGTAGAACAACAAAAAGGGTAGGTGCCCCATTTCGTCTTCCATGTTGTCGCCAAATATCCAAAGAAACAGCATGTTTCCAGCCAGGTGCATCCAGCCGCCATGCAAGAACATTGATGTTATCAGCGTTTCAAGCGCGACACCGTCCGAAACGCGGGCAGGTATGATTGCGTAGTCATAGTAAAGACGGTTAATCAGTTGAATGTCGTTCATAATCCCCACATAGCTGAGGAAGATCAGAACATTTGCAGCCATAAGAGAGTAAACGACATAAGGCGTACGGCCTGAGGGGTTGTGGTCGCGTATAGGAAACATGACGGGACGCTGTGCTTTTCAAAGCCCTACGTCAAGTCATGCTTAATTCGCACCCCCCAATAATGCTGCGTTGCCCCCCGCTGCAGTGGTATCGACGCAGACCTGACGCTCTGCCAAAACTCGAGTTCGATCGGGTTTTCCGGGGATCAAAGGCAAGATAGGACCAATTCTCCGTGCAAGGTGACGTTCTATCTCACGCGCTGTTTCTTCGTCACCCCACCATAAAACGCCAGAAAAATTATCTAGGTGTTCCAACCGATGCAGATCCAATTCACCTGTCGTTTGAATCGTAACACCCCCTAACGCCTGAACAGCATCTGCTTGTTCTTGGACGGTGCTTTTTCCAGGTCCTAGGCATAACAGTGGCGCGCGTGGAAATTCTGTAAGCCTGTTGGACTCCCCAGTTGGGCCGGGCAGAGTATGTGTCTTGGGTTCTGCGGCTTGTCCAGTCGGCGCGGGAATTTCAGACATTGCACCGGGCCATGACTCCGCAACGGATTGCCTGTCTGGGGCGCAGAACCGTTTCATATAGTTCGGGCCGCCCGCCTTAGGCCCGGTTCCAGATAAGCCCTCACCGCCAAATGGTTGCGAGCCGACAATGGCGCCGATTTGATTTCGGTTCACGTAAATGTTTCCGGCGTGAATTGATTCGGTCACATGTTGTACGCGGTCATCTATGCGTGTGTGCAGCCCAAAGGTTAGGCCATAACCGGTTGCATTAATCTCTGTTATTACTTTGTCGATATCTTGTGACCTGTAACGAGCGACATGCAGTACAGGACCAAAAACCTCGCGTTCCAAGGCGGCAATACCCGGAATTTCGATAAGCGTCGGGGCGATAAAATTTCCTTCGGTTGGAGTGTCCAATTCTTTCAAAACTCGCCCTTCCGCGCGAGCGCTGGATACATGGTCCGCGATTGATTGCAGCGCAAGGTTATCGATGACTGGACCGCAATCCGTGGAAAGCAACCAAGGGTCTCCAAGTTGTAATGCGTCCATTGCACCGATCAGCATTGTCAGAACGTCGTCGGCGATTTCTTCCTGAAGATAAAGGCAGCGAAGCGCAGAACATCTTTGTCCAGCAGACTGAAATGCGCTTTCAATTATTGACTGGACGACCTGTTCCGGCAGGGCTGTGCTGTCGACGATCATTGCGTTCAGGCCGCCTGTTTCGGCGATCAGAGGCGTGCCCGGGCGCAAGTTATCGGCCATCGACTGCCGAATTCTTTGTGCGGTTGTAGTCGATCCGGTGAACGCCACACCGGACACGCGCGCATCTGACGTCAATGCTGACCCCACCTCGGGCCCGCCTGGTAATAGTTGCAGTGCATCGCTCGGCACGCCAGCCTCAAGCAGCAGTTGTATTGCTCGATGGGCAATTAGCGGAGTCTGTGGTGCGGGTTTGGCAAGAACCGCGTTTCCGGTCGCAAGTGCCGCCGAAATTTGACCGGTGAAGATAGCCAGAGGAAAATTCCAAGGGCTGATACAGGCGAAAACACCTGCCGGTTCACGATCTGGGATGTTTGCAGCGTAATATCGTAGGAAATCGACCGCCTCGCGCAGCTCAGCAACTGCATCGGGAACAGACTTTCCAGCCTCGCGTGCGAGCAGCGCAAACAGCTCACCAAAATGCGCCTCGTAAAGTTCGGCCGCCTTGTTCAAAATGCGGGAACGTTCAGGCGCGGGGACTCGCCATGGATTTGCACAGGCAAGCGCCTGTTCGATGTCTTCATGACTAGTCGTTTTGACTGAACCGGGCTTGTCTTGCGGATTAGACGGATTACTCACGATCTGTGCGGCTTCGGGTTGTGACTCACCCGACAAAAGCGGGCCAGACGACCATTGGTGGTTACGATAGGCGTCTCGCGCCGCGTCGATCATGTCCAGTGTCGGCGTATGATGCAGGTCGAAGCCGCGTGAATTGGCGCGTTCGGGTTCAAACAGCTCTGGACCTTTTGGCAAATGGCGTTGCGGTTCTTGAATTGCTTCGAACGGATCGGCGGCAACCTCTTCTGGCTGCACCTCCTCATCTACGATCTGGTTCACGAAGGATGAGTTTGCGCCATTTTCCAACAATCGCCGGACGAGATAAGCCAACAGGTCGCGATGAGCGCCCACAGGGGCATAGATGCGGCAACGGGTTTTCTTTTGATCTTTAACGATCTGATGCAGGGTTTCACCCATCCCGTGCAGCCGCTGAAACTCAAATGGCTGGTCATCGGCCATGTGAAGGATCGCGCTGACGGTATGGGCATTGTGGGTGGCGAACTGCGGATAAATCCGATCGGTCATATTCAACAATTTACGGGCATTTGCGATGTATGAAACGTCTGTCACCGCTTTTTTTGTAAAGACAGGGAATCCATCGACGCCTTCGATTTGGGCCCGCTTGATCTCGGTGTCCCAATAGGCCCCTTTCACTAGTCGGACCATCAGCTTGCGGTCGTGCCGCTCGGCCATCTGATACAACGTGTCCAAAACCAGCCCTGCACGTGGGCCGTAGGCTTGAACAACTATACCGAACCCATCCCATCCCGACAGCGCTGGTTCAGCCATCACCGCTTCGATCACCTGTAGAGAAAGGGAAAGGCGGTCTGCTTCTTCAGCATCCACGTTCAGCCCCATTCCGGCAGCCTTGGCTAGCAGTGCCAGCGCACGCAAGCGCGGAACCAGCTCGTCCATGACGCGCTGTTCCTGCGCCAGTTCATACCGAGGGTGCAAAGCTGAAAGTTTAACCGAAATTCCAGGGTTGGCGCGAATATCATCATGCGCACACGCCTCTGCAATCGCAGCGATGGCTCGAGAATAGGACAGGTGGTAACGCGCGGCATCCGCCTCGGTGCGCGCGGCTTCGCCCAACATATCGTATGAATAAGTGTAACCTTTGCTTTCCATCCCACGCGCTCGGGACATGGCGGATTGGATGGTTTCACCCAGGACGAACTGCCGTCCCATCTCTTTCATGGCCCGTCCAACGGCGGTGCGGATCACTGGCTCGCCAAGCCGCTTTATGGCGCCACGCAGCGCGCTAACCGGAGAAGATTGCCCTTCGTCCAATACGCGTCCAGTCAGCATTAATGCCCAAGTGGAAGCATTGACCAGAGAGGACGAGGATTGCCCCAAATGTTTGCCCCAATCCGACGGCGCAATCTTATCTTCGATCAGTGCGTCGATCGTGTCGGCGTCGGGAACGCGCAACAATGCCTCGGCCAGACACATAAGTGCCACGCCTTCGTCGGTGGACAGGCCGTATTCAGCCAAGAAGACCTCCATCATCCCGGGCGATGTACTGGACCGTATGTCGCGAACCAATTGCGCGGCTGCCGCGCAGATTGCCTTTCTTTGGTCTGTGCCGAGTTCAGCCTGCGCGATCAATTTCTCCAATACAGCGTCATGGTCGGCATAGGTCTGAGCGTCGATGAGGGTGCGCAAGGAATGAGACATGTAACCTCCGGTCTTTTGTGCAGTATAGCGGCAATTTTTCAGGACAATCGAACAACTTTGGTTATAACAAAGGTCAATGGACCAAAATTTTAAGGATTTGCGATGCGATACGACTTTTTTGAGCTGGATCGCTTTGATCGATCAATGTTGGCGATTCTGGCGGAAGATGGTCGGATTTCTGTGGCAGACCTCGCCCGTCGCATTGGTCTTTCCAAATCGCCTACTCAAGCACGATTGAAGCGGCTTGAAGCCGAAGGCGTAATTAAAGGCTACCGAGCGATCTTAGACCCAATCCGATTGGGTCTAGATCATGTCGCCTTTGTCGAGGTGCGTCTGACAGACACCAGAGAGAAAGCTTTGAGTAACTTCAACGACGCCGTTCGCAGAATTCCTGAGATCGAACAAGCTCACATGATCGCGTCAAATTTCGACTATCTGCTTAAGGTTCGAACCGGTTCTATGTCTGAATACAGGGCGGTGCTGGCCGAAAAAATATCTTCTCTGCCGCATGTTGCAAGCACGTCAACTTTTGTTGCGATGGAGGCCGTTAAAGAGACAGGGGTATCGGGTGGTTTGGAAAGTAAGGGTTGACGAAGTCTTCAGCTGCATCACCATACAGTCATGAAAAGAACTGTCACAGCCTTAGCATTGATGTTTGCAACCACAGTTGCCGCAAGCTCTGAAGAGTGTCCGCCAGCCCCGGATCACACTGCTGGTGTTGATCGGATAATCGATGAGATCCGGAAAGCTGAAAATGAACTTGCAGCGCGGGAATTGTCCCAACAGCTTTGGGAGTTTTGGACTGATGCGCCGGACGAAAGTGCTCAAGCCGTGTTGGATCGTGGAATGACTCGAAGAAATGCTTGGGACTTGTTGGGAGCGATCGAAGACTTTGACAAGCTTATCGCTTATTGCCCGTCCTATGCCGAGGGTTACAACCAGCGTGCTTTTGCGAATTACCTACGGCAAAACTTTCAAGCTGCGCTTGTCGATTTGGATAGGGCGATAGAGCTTTCTCCCAATCACGTTGCGGCGATCAGCGGTCGGGCGCTGACGCTTTTGGGGCTTCAACGGATTGATGAAGCGCGAGACGCTTTGTCATTGGCGCTGGAACTAAATCCGTGGCTGTCGGAGCGCCATCTCATGGCACCCGGTGGGCCGCTTGAGCCGCCTGGCCAAGACATTTGATCAACAACGAAAGAACGCCCCAAAGATAGTGCTGCGGAGCGTTTTGCGTTTGATCGGTCGCTAGCAGGCTCACCTGTTATCTGCTCGTTTGATCGCGATAACTGAAGAACGCGATGTGTCGCCATCGGGCCGGTTGCCGCCCTGATGCTGAATGGCAGAAAACATTGTACGCAGGTCCTTTGGCTGAGATTTAGCTGAATAGCTAATTCGCACTTTTGGAAATGCCTTTCTTTTCTGGCGGTTGATCAAACACTATTCGTGGGGTGAGCCGAGGGCCACGTAAGGCATACTTTCAGTCCTCCAAGGGCGGATTGATCAAGTGATAGGTCGCAACCATGCGCCCGTGCCATGCGTTGCGCAATGTTCAAACCCAGACCGGAACCCGGTTGGTCCGGGTCCAGCCGCCTTCCTCGTTTCAGCACTGATTCATGTTCTGACTCGGGTATGCCCGGGCCATCATCCTCGATGGTCAGGATCGCGGTTGTGCCGTCTTGCCCGCCGCTCACGATAATTCTGCTTTTGGACCATTTCACTGCATTGTCCAAAAGGTTGCCCATGAGTTCGGTCAGATCGAACTCGTCGAAGGGCAGGTGAAGCGTTTCGGGTAGGTCGGTAATCCAATGAAGGTGTTCCGCGCCGGGTTGGCGGCCAAACGTCCTCTGCAGGCGCGCGACGATCGCACTAGCATCCGCGCGCCGTAGCACCTGCTGGCTGTCACGACTTGATGCCAGCTCTCGCTCTACAATGTGCTGAATAGCGGTGATCTCGGTCATCAGGTCGTCGGCGAGACCGTTATGCCCCGACTTCCGCATCTTGCGCTCCACACCGTGCATGATTGTCAACGGGGTTTTGAGGCCATGCGCCAAGTTGCCTGCGCGGGATCGGGCGCGTTCTAAAGCTTCGGCGTTGGCATCCAGCAACTGGTTCACCTCTTTGACCAACGGCAGAACTTCTGTGGGATAGTCCGAAGACAATCGCTGGTCCGGGTACCTCGAGATACGGCTGACTTCGGATCGTACCTTTTGTAACGGGTTCAGCCCCAAACGGACCTGAATCCAGCTTGCAGCCAATAGAAACAGACCCAACACCGCTAGCCAAATGATCGAATTTGTCGTGAACCTTGAGACCGAGACATCCAGGTCTGCCCGGTCGATGGCAACCGCCAGAAAAATCTCACGGCGTATCTCGGCCTCACCTAAGGTGATAACCCAACTGGCCACGGCGACCGTTTCTCCAGAATCCGTAGTGACATCGTCAAAGGAAATCACCCCTGGTGTTTGAGGTCGATCCAGCATCAGCGGAGCCGCCCAGAATGACGGCGACAGGATAGGTTCGCCGTCGTCGACAAGGACCTGCCAATAATAGCCTGAAACTGGTTGCTCGAACCGGGGATCCGAAATGGGTGCGACCTCGACGCTGCCCTCTTCGTCCACACTTACATTGCCGCTCAGCAGTGTGAGATATGTCTCCAACTCACCACGGGCACGGTGTTCGAAATAGAGTCGAAAAAGGATGTTGAAAACGATGGCAGTTGCCGCCAGCGCCAGAGTCGTTGTCAGCGCTGCCGCCAGTAACAGACGCAGGCTCAGCGACATCTTCATATTTCGTCCTCGGCGATTATATACCCGAACCCTCGGCGCGTTTCGATCACGCCACCGCCAATCTTACGGCGCAGGCGACCTATCAGAACTTCGATCGCATTGCTGTCGGGTTCTTGATCACGATAGTAGATGTTTTCGATTAATTCCTCTTGGGTCACCACCTGACCGCGATGGTGCATCAGGTAACTCAGCAGCCGATATTCCAAGGGCGTGACCTTCAAGGGTCTTCCATCAACTGTAACTCGCATCTGGCGCAGGTCGAGCCTGAGCGACCCGGCCTCGAGTGTCGTGACTTTCTGCCCGCTGGACCGACGTAATAGTGCTCGTAGACGAGCGACAAGTTCTTCCATTTGAAATGGCTTGCCCAGATAATCGTCCGCACCCGCGTCGATACCTTCGACACGTTCATTCCAGTTTGCCCGCGCCGTCAGAAGGATAACGGGTAGTTCCAGCCCCTCATTGCGCCAATTCCGCAGGACCGACAACCCGTCGCGCTTGGGCAGGCCGATATCCAGAATCGCGGCAGCGTAGTTCTCGGTGCTGCCCAGGAACCAGCCTTCTTCGCCATCGCAGGCGATCTCTGGGATCAACCCTTCGCCCTCCAGAACATCCGCGATCAACTCGGCGATCTTATGTTCATCCTCTACGATCAGAATACGCATTCAACATGCCTGCATGTTTGTGATGCGACCCGAACCCGCATCGACAGTGACTGAGACCACCGCCCCCTTCGAGTCAACGATCAGCACTTGAAAAATAGGTCTGCCACGCGTTTCAGGAAACCCGACCTGCAATAATTTTCCCGGGCGTCGGGCTTGAACTTTACCAAGAACTTCCTGCAGAGGTCTTGCATCACCACGTGCAATGGCGCGTTGCGCGCGCTTGTAGTCCTGGCGTGAGATCTGGGCGCTACCCGACATGGACGAAGAACGACAGGTACCGGGCCCGCGTGGTCCGCTCTTTCTGCCCGAAGTGTCGTCGTCTCGCGTTGAGCCCGACTGTGACGGGCCACTGGGGGCGCTGGAACCAGACGCGCTCGAGGCACCACTGCCACCCGACGCACCACTGGTCCCGGATGCACCGCTAGACCCCGATGCACCACTGGACCCGGATGCACCACTGGATCCCGACGAGCCGCTAGACCCTGAACCACCGCTGGACCCTGAGGAGCCGCTGGTCCCTGAACTCGCCGACACTCTGGCCTCGCTCATCCCAATCAATGCAGGGGCCATGTAGGCTGTAGTGGCGCCAATGCCAAGGCGGACCAGCGCCGCCCGACGGGATATGTGGTTCGCTCTGCTCATTGAGCAACCACATCCTCCTCCAAAGGAATAATTAACTGTGCCTTCGCAAGTTCACGCATCAGACGGTCACAGTCGGTGAGAATCTGATCCCTCGCAACATCCGGAAAGGCCGCTGCCAGAATTTCAATAATCTCATCCAGTTCAATTGGTTCTTCCAATAAGCCCCAGATCGCAGAAGACATGGGGTTCAAGCGAAATATACCGATCCCGTCCTGATCAGCTAGAAAGCGGTCCTCACCGGCTTTTGTTTGCGTCACGCCGGGGGTCTGCACATAGTTTTTGTCCCGCAAGAAATCCGCGGCGCCTCGTTCCAACATGTCGAGTGGAGCTTGCCTTGCGTTCTGCATTGTGTCGGCAATCCGTGCGACTGGAAGGGCGGAAAGCTTGGGGTGTGACGCGAGATATTCTGCAGCCTCCTCGGCGGAGTTGTAACTAAGGCGATAGATTGGCAAATGCCGAGAAATCAAATCTATCGAGCGAAGGATGGCGCCAGAATGGCGCGTTCGGGCGAAATTTTGAGTGATTAGACCGGCGAGCGCTTCTTCGTGTGAAATGGCGGCCAGTTCAGGGTGGGTCGGCACGTCGCGACGGTCCAGCACAACTATCGCTCCAAGTGGCAGTTGTGCGCCCCAGGGTGCGATCGGAAGGTCAGCAAGGTATTTGTACTGGCGGTTCGAAGGACCCTTGTTGTTGGCAACCCATTCGTCAAAAGCGTTACTAAACCCTTCCGGCACGGGCAGGCGCAGGCGCGGAAGAACTCCGTTCGCGATGCCAACGCACTCACGGGTTACATCATCCACCCGGATTGGCAGAAAATCATCGGTGTAGATCGGCAATCCCAGGCGAGCCAGAGCAATCGCAAGTGTACTTTTTCCTGCCCGACGTGCATTGGGAAACACCACGAGACGCCCACCGAAATCAACTGCGGCGGTATGCAGGCATAACAGTCGGGGTTCAGAGCGCAGTCTCTCCCATGCCATCTCCGCTACGACATCGCACAATGCGTTTACCTCATTCCAAATCCGGGGGGACTCAGGCGCATCCGCGCAGACCACCTCCCAGCGTTCCCTTGGGGCGGGGCGTATCGTTACGAATGGCTCTTTGTCGGATTTGGCGGGCTCCATATGGTGTGGCCAGGCCGTCAGTATTGTCGACATCGTCGCCGCAATTTTTGAAGCACCGTCAAGCGCGATCGGATGATCTAAACCCTCAAAGTGCACATGCTGTGTATCCACCACGTTTCGTTCCCAAGCTGCCGGATATCATGCTAGCGAAATTCCCCCATGCATCAATGCAATCAGGTCTGCCCGTGTATCATACAAGGGCAGACCGACGTTAATGTAAGAAAAACTTCGATCAGCTTATTAGCTGCAAACGGAAACGCCGTCGCCGCGGTCAACAACTGTTCCACCGCCACCCTCGCATTCCTCACGGGTGATTGTTTTCGGTCTGCTGGCCCCGCTGGCGACTGAGGCAGCGCTGGCAACCGATGCTGCGCTGGCAACCGATGCAGCGCTGGCCTTTGATGCCGCACTGGCCTCCGATGCTGCGCTTCCTTTACTGGCTCCGCTTGAGCCCGAAGATCCTGAACTGCCGCTGGAGCCACTGGAACCCGACGACCCTGAACTGCCACTGGAACCGCTCGAACCGCTTGAGCGGCCACCGGATGCCCCTCCCGATCCGCCGCCTGAACCACCCCCAGACCCACCGCTTGAGCCCGAAGATGCATGTGCCATAGAAAGCGGAGTCAGCGCTGGTACCGAGTAGGCCACCAACGCAAGCCCGCCAATTTTAGTCAATGCCTTGCGCCGGGAGAGCGACTTTTCTGTTTTGTCAGACATCTGTTCGTTCCTTTACATATCGTTCCCAACGTGCGGAAAGCACGCCTCAGCTCTTTGTTAACAGCTATCATCTTTCATCACGGTGAATGCACTTGTCAGCGTTTTGTCAGGCTTCGATTATTATCGCCCATCTGACTTTGTTACAGGTATTTGCTGCCTGCGCTGCTGTCTTGCCAATTACAACATGTGCAGCGAAGACCGAAATTAAACTTTCGCCCAAGTTACGGGGCGTGAGCCCGATAGACCTGATAAGACCCAGTGTTGGCAAAAACCAAGTCGATGCTCCAGCCGGCAAATCTGAATTCGGTTTCCAAATTCTTCCAATAGTGTTCGTCCAGAATGACCAAGTATTCGACCCCGTTTACCCGCGCAATTTCATCCAAGGCGCGCCAACGTTCCGCCCCGTTTGTCGGATCGCTGTAAGTTTCGTGATATGAAATTGCATCAGGGGATTTCAGTCCAACAAGATCAACGAATTTGAATTCGGTGGGGACCGAGGGGTTCGATAAGCGCCACGGAATATAACCCGCGTCGTGAATTCCGATAACGGAGTTAGGTGGCAAGTTTTCGGCGATCCAGTTGGTAGCCAATTCCCTCTTTTGGCCCACATTTCTCCAGCCATCAGCATAGTTCGGCCAGAATCTCGTGGCGAAGATCAACACGGAAAACACGGTCGCGATCACGAAGACCAGATCGCCACGTTTCCATTTTGCCAGAAAAGCCGCCCATCCAATGATGGCGACCGGCAGGAACGGATACAAGTATCTAAAATTGTTATGGTTCAGCGCACCCGGCAGTTTAAGTGCGGCTGATAAAGCGACCGCCAGGAAAAAGACCAAAGCGACCCATCCTCCGCGTAAGAGTGGAGCAAAAACCAAACCTGCAAAAATCAGGACCAGATCGTTTTTCCAAACGGCGCTCAATGCAATCAGTAATCGGTTAAAAAATACTTCACCTTTGTCGGCGAAAAAAACTTCTTTTGCGCCTGCCGTGTCCGGGAGAATGCCACCGAGCGTCAAGAAGCTTATTAACGCCAGAACGCCATAGGTCACTGCTGATGTGGCAAAAAAAATAGTTGTCGACCGAAGATCTATGGGACGGACAGCTACAATAGATACGAAAAATAAGGCTGACAAAACATAGAACTCTGGCCTTATGAACGGCATGGCCCCAACCAGAATTGCAAGTGCCAGATATTTTTGCGTGTGCCGGAAGTAGAATGCCCAAACAATCGCGGCCATGGCCATTCCGGTTTCGAGGCCATTCATTAATTGAAACCACGCGAACCCCAGAGATATACCCGCGACAGTCCCCGAGGCAGCAATGATCCTGGATGAAGACACTGAGAACAGAAAAATCCAAAGGCCTACGGCATACAGCGCGGCGCTGGTGAACCCCAGGGTCAGACTTGCAACAGGTGTATCTACAATCAGCGATAGCAGGGCCATTGACAAAAAATGAACCAAACTGGTCGCGCCGGTTGGAGCAGCGTTCCCGAATAGATCGGTGCGGTCAGTTAAAAAGGTGTCAACGTTGCCGATAGTGATGTAGGCATCATCAAGCGGAAACCAGATGTTCTGCTGCTGCTGCAAGGTCAGTAACGCAACACACAGAAAAAACACCGCGGGTACCGAAATTGCCGCAGCATTCTTTGCGATATTGTTATTCATAGCCTGCAATCCGGGTGTTCATGCCCTTCAAAAATACTTCTTTTGCACCGTAATCTAGGAGCCTAGGCACCAGAGTTGTAAGATTTGACCAGCCAATCCAAAGAATGTTGGCAAACGTGTCATTGGTGCCGCTCTTTGAAGCGTGAGGAGAAATCGAACTTCCCGCTTGACGATGGGCGGCACATAAAATAATCAGCCACAACGTTGAGCGGGTATAGCTTAATGGTAAAGCCCCTGCCTTCCAAGCAGGCTATGTCGGTTCGATTCCGTCTACCCGCTCCAGCTCAGCTTTTAGCATTCTAACAACGCTTTTCTTGCGCCATATGACCCTTTTTGGGTCTCTGGGCAACGTTGTCGCCTTGACCCCGGGTGCCCCTGCCGCCAAGAAGAATCGATACGTGGGGGTCGCCACGGACACGTAATCAGGAAACAAGGGCCAGACATGGCAAGATCGCCTACCGCTAACTCGGCGCCCGGTGCACAGGAGGATCGGGCAAGCTCTAAAAAATTGGGTGTTCTTTCGTCACTTTGGCCGTTCATGCGGCCCTATCGCGCGCTTATGGCTGGTGCAACGGTCGCATTGGTGCTTACCGCCAGCATGACTCTGACGCTCCCCTTGGCAGTTCGGAGGGTTGTAGACAACTTTCGCATTGAAGACGGCGAACTGCTTGATTGGTATTTTCTGGCGGCTCTTGGAATTGCTGCGGTACTCGCTGTCGGTACGGGCGTTCGTTATGCACTTGTGACCCGCTTGGGTGAGCGTGTGGTGGCCGATATACGAAAGGCAGTGTTTGATCGTGTTATTGGCATGAGTCCCGAGTTCTATGAACGGATCATGACGGGCGAAGTTCTGAGCCGGATCACGACAGACACAACGCTGATACAATCGGTTTTGGGGTCATCTGTTTCGATTGCTTTGCGCAACCTACTTATGTTTGTGGGTGGGCTGGCGCTGATGCTGCTGACATCGGCCAAATTGACCGGACTGGTTTTATTGCTGATCCCGATCGTGATTGTTCCAATTCTTGTGCTTGGTCGCCGTTTGCGCGTTATCAGCCGCGAAAATCAAGATTGGATTGCTGCGTCTTCAGGAAACGCCGGAGAGGCGCTGGGCGCCGTTCAGACCGTTCAGGCGTTCACCCATGAACAGGCTAGCCGCGAGCAATTTGGCGACATGATCGAGACGTCCTATTCAGTTTCGCTACGCCGCATTCAAACTCGGGCGGTATTGACTGTCATCGTTATCTTTCTGGTGTTCTCTGGGATAGTCGGCGTTCTGTGGATGGGCGCAAATGATGTCCGCAATGGCGTTATGACCGAAGGCGTTTTGATCCAGTTCGTAATTTATTCGGTGATTATGGCAGGCTCGGTCGCAGCCCTTTCGGAAATCTGGAGCGAACTGCAGCGCGCGGCAGGTGCGACCGAACGTCTGGTCGAGTTGCTGAACGCGCAGGATACAGTAAACGATTTGCCGGAAACAGCCACAATAGCGCAGCCTGTGCGCGGAGAGATCCGGTTTGAAAACGTTACCTTTCGTTATCCGGCACGTCCGGAACAGGTTGCGTTGAACCATTTGACGCTTTCGGTTCGTCCTGGAGAGACAGTAGCGTTTGTTGGACCGTCGGGTGCGGGAAAAACAACTGTGATTCAGTTGATTCAGCGCTTTTACGATCCGGATTCCGGGCGGGTCAGTTTGGACGGAGTCGATCTGCGCGATCTCGATCGATCCGAGTTCCGCAAGCACATGGCTTTGGTGCCGCAGGATCCTGTAATCTTTGCAGCTTCGGCAAGGGAAAACATTCGCTTCGGACGGTTGGACGCGACAGATGCCCAAGTTGAGGCAGCTGCACAAGCTGCGGCCGCGCATGATTTCATTACCGCTCTGCCGGACGGTTACGACAGCTTCGTTGGTGAGCGGGGAGTGATGCTTTCCGGTGGACAAAAGCAGCGCATCGCCATTGCCCGTGCTATCCTGCGTGACGCTCCGGTTCTATTGTTGGATGAGGCAACCTCAGCACTCGATTCAGAAAGCGAGCGTGCTGTTCAGGGTGCCGTCGATCAGATGCGTGCCGGGCGAACAACCTTGATCGTGGCCCACAGGTTGGCAACAGTAAAAAAGGCTGATCGGATAGTGGTGCTTGAAGCTGGACGTATTGCGGCACAAGGTACGCATGATGATTTGGTTGCACAGGACGGTCTATATGCCAGGCTTGCCCGCCTTCAGTTCACTGATGGCGGTGTTTCGTCGTAATGTGACGTACCGGCACGTCGGGAACCGTCGCAGCGTCATACTACAGTTAAATGGCTTCCACGGTTAAGCCCTCGCTTGCGTGGGCACTGTTTTGCTTCCATCTTGGGGCAAACAAACACCCTTGCACGTTAGGGGAGAAAATCGGGGAGGAACCAAATGGCCTTTGTAGGACTGGAAGACAAAGTGCGTATCGAACAGGAAATGGCTTGGGAAGACAGGGACGTGCCTGTAACTTTCCACCAATTGCTGACGCGCACGGCGGCTAATTTTCCGAATCACAACGCAATGAGCTTCCAGCTTTTGTCTGGCCCGACGGATAAGGCTGAGACACTGACCTGGTCCGAACTTCTGGGCAAAGTCAATCAGGCGGCAAACCTCTTTCGTTCGCTGGGTGTCGGGGAAAAAGATGTTGTCGCTTATGTTTTGCCAAATTGCAACGAGACGCTTGCCACATTGATGGGCGGCGCAGTCGCCGGGATAGTGAACCCGATCAATCCGCTGCTGGAGCCTGAACAGATCGCGGCCATATTGCGTGAAACCAACGCAAAGGTCGTTGTCACGTTGAAATCCTTCCCCAAAACGGATGTTGCACAAAAAGTCGAAGAAGCGGTTAGACACGCGCCGAGCGTTAACACCGTTTTGGAAATCGATCTAAACCGCTATTTAACGCCGCCGAAATCGTGGCTCGTGCCCTTACTTCGCCCCAAAATGGGCGACAAAGAGAAATTGGCACACGCCGATTACCTGAACTTTAACAAGGAAATTGCCAAGCAACCGACGACCCTGACCTTCGAAGACAGCAAGGAGGATCGAGTTGCCTGTTTCTTCCACACGGGTGGAACAACTGGCATGCCAAAGGTGGCACAGCACAAGTATTCTGGACTGATTTATAATGGCTGGCTTGGCAACACGCTGTTGTTTGACGAAAACGACGTAATCATGTGCCCGTTGCCGATGTTCCACGTTTTTGCGGTGCATGTGATCATCATGGCGGCCGTCTCTTCGGGGGCGCATGTAATATTCCCCACACCAGCGGGTTATCGCGGAGACGGCGTATTCGACAATTTCTGGAAACTTATCGAGCGCTGGAAGGTGTCGTTCATCATCACCGTTCCAACAGCAATTTCCGCTAAGATGCAGCGACCCGTAGACGCGGATATCTCGAGTGTGAAAACGGCCTTCTCTGGTTCAGCACCTCTGCCGGTCGAACTTTTCCGCCGCTTCGAAGAGGCGACGGGGGTCACAATCGTCGAAGGTTACGGCCTGACCGAAGCAACCTGTCTGGTCTCGTGCAACCCGGTGGACGGAGAGAAGAAGATCGGCTCGATCGGCATTCCATTTCCGTACACTGACGTGAAAATCCTACAGGATGGCGCTGATGGACCGATAGAGTGCGATACTGATCAAGTGGGGGAGATTTGCATTTCAAACCCCGGTGTTTTCCCAGGCAATACGTATACCGAGGCGGAAAAGAACACGAACCTGTATCATTTCGACAAGTACTTACGGACGGGGGACCTGGGCCGTTTTGATGAAGACGGTTACCTCTGGATAACCGGTCGTGCCAAGGACCTGATCATTCGTGGGGGTCACAATATCGATCCCGCGGAAATCGAAGAGGCATTGTTGGGTCACGACGCGGTGGCATTCGCAGGTGCCATTGGCCAGCCGGATTCCCATTCGGGCGAAGTACCGTGCGCCTTTGTCGAATTGGTTGACGGTGCCAGTGCAACGGAACAAGAGCTGATGGAATACTGCAAGGTCCATGTGCACGAACGTGCCGCGCAACCCAAGCACATGACGATTCTGGACGAATTGCCAAAAACTGCTGTGGGTAAGGTATTTAAACCGGATTTGCGCAAACAGGCCATCACCCGCATTTACAATGAGGCTTTGGAATCGGCGGGTGTTTCTGCCCGCGTAGTGTCGGTAGTCGATGATAAAAAGCGTGGCCTTGTTGCACAGCTTGACGCGAACGGCTCCTCCGAGGACGATGTTGCCAAAGTTTTGGGGTCGTTCACCCGACCATGGGAGCGTTCTGAATAAACTGGAGGGACAATGAACTATGAGCGCCTAATCGACGAAGAGACATGGGCGTTCATACGCCGCACTGCCGAAAGCTATCCCGATGATGCGGTCGAGTTGTCTATTTCGGATCAGCGCCGCCTGTATGACCGGATGTGCGCCGATTTTCGCCAACCAAGACCAAACGGCGTGATAACACAGGATATGTCGGCCGATAGCGTTCCCGTCAGGGTCTATACGGCCGGTACTCCAACAAGAACAGTTGTCTATTTTCATGGTGGCGGTTTTGTTGTTGGTGGGTTGGACAGTCACGACGATGTTTGCGCCGAATTTTGCGCGCAAACCGGCTATCGGATCGTTGCTGTGGAATACAGGCTTTGCCCTGAACACGCGCATCCCGCACAGTTCCGGGACAGTTGGGACGCTCTTAATTGGGTGGTTCGTAAGTTTGGCGATCCCATTGTCTTGGTTGGCGATAGCGCCGGCGGCAATCTCGCTGCGGCACTGGCGCACTATGCACGAGATCGAGTGGAAAACATTCTGGGACAAGTCCTGATCTACCCCGGATTAGGAGGTGACACATCAAAGGGGTCGTACGTCGAGCACGCGCACGCACCGCTTCTGACCCGTGAAGACGTTCTGTTTTATGAACGGGTTCGATGTGGCGGCAATATCCCTGAAGGGGACCCCAGCTTTGCACCGCTACATGACACTAATTTTGTCGGGCTGCCGCCAACTGTCGTTGTAACAGCCGATTGCGACCCTCTGCGCGATGATGGTGCCACTTACTGCAAACGGATTACAGCGGCAGGCGGGACGGCCTGTTGGATAAATGAATCCGGTTTGATTCATGGTTATTTGCGCGCCCGAACATCAGTGAAGCGTGCAGCCGACAGTTTCGAACGAATATCGGTAGCAATCGAGGCCTTGGGACAGGGCCTTTGGCCTTATGATTGAGTACTAGCGCAGAAAAGTATCCGCCTTCATCGTATCAGCCAGTGGCGCACCGATTCGATCCAGAATTGTTGGCGCCAACTGCAACTGATCAACCACGACGTCCGGCTCAGGACCTACGGCGTCACCAAAGTAATAAAGCGCCGTCTCTTGCTGCAGCTGGCTGCGCCCCCCGTGGTGGCCGCGTTCGTCCTGACCGTGATCGGCAGTCACAATTACCTCATAACCCATCTTCCTCCAGCGAGTTATAAAAGGCGCCAGCATCTCGTCCATGACAAAGCAGGCGTGATCCATTTCTTCGCCTTCGTGAAAGAACCGATGCCCCATGCTGTCAAGCGTGCAGGTGTGTAAGAGGCCGTAGTCCAGTTCAAACCGCAGACAAAGATTGGTTAGAGAAGCGAACAGGTCCACGTCGCATGGCGTCATCTGATTGGCCTTGCCATAACCTGTCATCGAATGAAACCGACCGTGGTTTATCGTCGTGCTTTCGGGTTCGTCATATTCAACGTCGCGGACGTAATCGTATGGGTGTCGGTTAAAGAACTGGGACCAGTAGCTGTGCGCTACTGCGCCGGTGACGCCACCAGCCTCGCGCACCTGACTGAAGATGTCCTTGTGATTCAGGCGAAAGACATTGGCGTTTCCGGTGCAACCGTGCTCTTGCGGAGAAACACCTGTGTGAATGGAAGCGTAGCAACTTGCGGAAGTCGACGGTAGCACCGAGCGGTGTTTCCAAATTCTGGCTTCACCGCTATCGACCCATCCTTCAAGGTTCCCGAATAGACGGCGGAAATTGCGCCACGGGACGCCATCCAGAATGATCAGCAGCAGTTTACGTTTCATTAGCTTGTTCCCAGCGGATGGCTTTCTCTTGGCACGTTAACTGTTTGATATATGTTGGATCGCCTGTTCACGCCTTGAATAGTAAAATCCCGACACAAGCTTGAGCAGAGTGCCGGGATTTAAAGTTTCTTGCGACTTCCAAACGTTGGATTAGTTTCCTGCGCTTTCCATTTTGCGGTGCGCGACGACCTCTTCCAGCCAACCTAAATGCATTTCGGGAACCGAGCTGAGCAGTAAGTCGGTGTAGTCATCAAACGGTGGACTCAACACTTGGCTCTTGGAGCCATATCGAACCACGCGTCCCTGATACATGACCGCTATACTATCGCTGATCGCACGCACAGTCGCCAGATCGTGGGTAATGAACAGATAAGCCACATCCTCAATCTTCTGCAAATCCAACAGCAGCTTGAGAATGCCGTCTGCCACCAATGGGTCGAGCGCAGAGGTAACCTCATCGCAAATGATCATCTTGGGCTTAGCAGCAAGTGAACGAGCGATACAGACACGCTGTTTCTGCCCGCCGGACAGCTCGGCGGGATAGCGATCCATGAACTTCTCACCCAGTTCGATCTCATCCAGCAACTCGATAATCCGTTTGCGTTTTTCCGCACCACGCATGTTGAAATAGAATTCCAGCGGACGCCCGATAATTGTTCCAACCGTCTGACGCGGGTTCATCGCGACGTCAGCCATTTGGTAGATCATCTGCAACTCTCGCAGATCCTCACGGCTGCGTCCTTTCAGATCAGAGCTGAGCTTGCGCCCGGCAAACGTTATATCGCCGTCGCGTGGCGGCAGTAGTCCCGTTACAACGCGGGCCAGCGTCGACTTACCTGATCCGGATTCTCCAACAACAGCGAGTGTTTGTCCGGGGTGCAGTTCCACATTGACGTTATGTAGCACGTCGAAATTCAGCCCTTTGTAGCGTGCAGTGATCCCGTCGACGCTCAACACTGGTTCTGGCGTAGGCTTTTTCTCGTCGTGTTCGATGGAACGAACTGAGACCAAAGCCTGGGTGTATTCTTCTTGTGGGTTATTAATTATTTGATCGGTATCGCCATACTCAACCGTATCACCCATGCGAAGAACCATGATGTCATCGCTCACCTGCGCCACAACGGCAAGGTCATGCGTGATATAGAGCGCTGCGACACCTGTATCGGCTATGGCTTCTTTGATGGCCATAAGAACGTCGATTTGAGTCGTAACGTCCAGCGCCGTAGTGGGTTCGTCGAATACTACTAAGTCGGGCTCAGGGCAGAGCGCGAGCGCTGTCATGCATCGCTGTAACTGTCCGCCCGAAACCTGGTGAGGATAGCGATCACCTATGTTGTCAGGATCAGGCAGGCCCAATTTTGCAAATAATTCACGCGCCCGCCGTTCAGCCTCCTTACGAGAAAACTTTTTATGCTCGACCGCAGCTTCTACCACCTGATCCATGATCTTTTTCGCAGGATTGAAAGATGCCGCAGCAGATTGCGAAACATAGGTAACTTCACCGCCGCGTAAATTGCGAATGTCACCAACAGAGGTTTTTAGAATATCGCGTCCGTTGACCCAAACTTCGCCCCCTGTGATCTCAACACCTCCTCGGCCGTAGGCCATCGAGGCCAGACCGATGGTAGATTTACCTGCGCCTGATTCACCAATCAGGCCCAAAACCTTGCCTCGTTCGAGGTCAAAACTGACCCCATGCACGATTTCGATGTCATGTGGTTTTTCACCCGGCGGGTAGACCGTGGCACCGATTTTGAGGTCGCGGACCTTGAGAAGGGTATCACTCATCCCCGACCTCCTTTCAACGATGTGGTTCGGTTCAGAACCCAGTCAGCTACAAGGTTAACCGATATCGCCAGTGTGGCGATGGCCACGGCAGGGTAGAGGGCCGCGCCGATACCGTAGACAATGCCATCCTTGTTTTCCTTAACAATGCCGCCCCAATCTGCCAGTGGCGGTTGAACACCCAGGCCCAGGAAGGAAAGGGTCGATACAAACAGAACCATGAAGATGAATCGCAGACCGAGTTCCGCAACCAACGGAGACAAGGCATTAGGCAGGATTTCCCTAAAAATAATCCAACTTTGGCCTTCACCACGTAGTTTGGCGGCCTCAACATAGTCCATAACGGCGATATCGACAGCAACCGCACGGGCCAACCGGTAAACGCGCGTTGCGTCCAACAGACCCATCACCACGATAAGAACCGGAATAGTGACAGGTACCATTGCAAGAACAACCAATGCTGTGATCAGCGATGGTATTGACATGACAAGGTCTACGGCACGCGACATTACTTGATCGGCCCAACCACCAAGAACTGCGGCTAGAAATCCAAGTATCGAACCGGTCACGAAGCTGAGGATCGTTGCGGCCGTCGCGATGAAAATCGTAGTACGCCCGCCATAGATCATCCGGCTAAGCAGATCGCGGCCGATATTGTCGGTCCCAAGCCAGAATTCCGAACTCGAAGGTTCCCAGACATCGCCAACAACTTCGGCCATGCCATACGGGGCAAGCAAGGGTGCGAAAATAGCGATGACGAAATACAAGGCTGTAAAAGCCAGCCCGATCATTGCGGAAATTGGGATGTTCTTCATTTCGGATGCCTCAGCCTTGGGTTGGCCAGAATGGCAACGATGTCCGCAATCATGTTCAGCCCGATATATATCGCCGCGAAAATGACCCCGCAGGCCAGTACTACTGGCACGTCGCGCTTGGTCACGTGGTCCACAAGGTACTGTCCCATGCCGGGATAAACGAAAACGACCTCGACAACTACGACGCCTACAACGAGATAAGCGAGGTTCAGCATCACCACGTTTACGATGGGTGCGACGGAGTTGGGCAATGCATGGCGATAGATAATCTTGAAATTGTTCAGGCCCTTTAACTCGGCCGTTTCAACGTAAGCCGACTGCATAACGTTCAGGATTGCGGCGCGGGTCATCCGCATCATATGAGCCAAAACCACCATGGTTAGCACAATGACTGGCAAAGCAATCGAATTCAGTTTTTGTCCCAGCGTCATTGATTCATTGATCATGGCAAGCGGCGAGAACATGCCGAGCTTTACCGCGATAAAGTAGACCAGCACGTAACCGATCAAAAACTCAGGAATAGATATAGTTGTAAGGGTCACTGCCGAAATCAGCTTGTCCGGCCAGCGGTCGCGGTAACGCACAGCTAGAAGACCCAAAAAAATAGCCAGAGGCACAGATACGATCGCTGCCCAAAAGGCTAGAAACAACGTGTTGCCTAATCGACTGCCGACAGACTCCGCGATGTCGAGCTTATTCGTCAGCGACTGGCCAAGATCGCCTTGCAGGATACCCCCTAACCATTCGAAATAGCGGGTTAGGGCAGGGCGATCCAGGCCCATTTCCTCGCGCAGATTTGCCAACGCTTCGGGGGTTGCAGCTTGACCAAGGACAGCCTGGGCGGCATCCCCTGGCAGGGCTTCGGTGAGGCCGAATATCAGAGCCGATGCACCGAAGAGCAGGAGGATTCCCAGCGCAAGGCGCTGGAAAACCAATTTGATGATGGGGTGCATTATCTGTCGTCCGTATCAGACGAACCACATCTTGCGGGACATGTTGCCGTTCATCATCTCTTGTGTCGGATCAGTCTCCCAGCCGTCGAGCTGATTGCTGATACCCTCTACAAAATCGTTGAACATTGGGCAGATCAGGCCGCCTTCGTCGCGGACCATCATTCCCATCTGGCTGTAGATGCCTTTGCGCTTTTCCGGATCAAGCTCGGCTCGAGCTGCAAATAAGAGATCGTCAAACGCCTGAACCTTGAACCTTGTGTCGTTCCAGTCGGCGGTCGACAAGTAAGCAGTTGCATACATTTGATCCTGTACCGGACGGCCACCCCAATAAGAGGCGCAGAAAGGCTGCACGTTCCAGACTTCGGACCAGTATCCATCATTAGGTTCGCGCTTGATTTCCAGCGGAATACCAGCTTGCGCAGCGGACTGTTGGAACAACGCCGCAGCGTCTACGGCACCTGGGAATGCTCCATCTGCAACACGCAGAATAATTGGTGATCCGTCATGGCCGGATTTCGCGTAATGCTCTGCAGCTTTCTCAACACTGAATTCACGCTGCGGGATAGTTTCATCAAACAGCGGATATGCTGCGTTGATTGGCATGTCGTTACCGATCGAGCCGTAACCGCGCAGTACCTTTTCAACCAGTTCTTCTCTGTTGATGGCATACTTCAACGCTAAACGCAGATCGTTGTTATCGAAAGGTGCCGTGTCCACATGCATGATGAACACATAATGGCCGCGGCCAGCGGTCGAATGCACGGTCAGATTCGGCGCGCGACCCAGCAAATCGGCCACCTTTGGTTCGACCCGGTTGATGGCGTGAACTTGTCCCGACTGCAGCGCCGCGGTACGCGCTGTCGCGTCGTTGATGACCACGACTTCGACACTGTCGAAATTGCCAAAATCACTGTTCCAGTGGTTTTCAAACTTGGTGTACATGTGGCGAACACCGGGCTCATCTACCTCCAGCTTGTAAGGACCGGTTCCGATGCCGGCACCTGGATTGTCCATGCCGCCGTCTGGCTGAACAATCAGGTGGTAGTCGGCCATCAAATAGGGCAAATCCGCGTTCGGTTCGGTCAGAGTGACCTGGAAGTTGTCACCGTCCGCTTTCATGGACTCGATACCCTTCATGATGCCCAGAGCACCAGACTTTGAATCTTCGTTCGAGTGGCGCTGCATTGTTTTCAGCACGTCCTCGCTGGTCATGGTCTTGCCGTTGTGGAACTCAACCCCTTGGCGCAGTTTGAACGTCCAAACTTTGGCGTCGGCGCTACCTTCGACGCTTTCTGCGAGCCGAGGTTCAATCGTTCCGTCCGGCGCGACTTCGACCAGCTGGTCACCGAACTGTTTACCATTCTGGAACGGAACTGAGCTTGCATAGGTTGCTGGATCAAGAGAATTGGTCGATTCACCGCCCTGAAGGCCGAACTTCAGATCTCCGCCCTTTTTCGGGCCAGCCGCGCGCGCGGCGTTTGCGAACATTGTGCTGGCCATCGCAGCGGAAACTCCTAAGGCCGCAGCTTTGCCCATGAATTCACGACGTGTCAGCTTACCAGCCGTCACCTCTTTGGTCATGTGAGTGAGTTGTTCGTTCATCCAAAATCTCCCAATTGGTTGGATCAAGCCACTTACGGGCTTTTATTGACGCATGGGTCAAAGTTGCGCATTTCCGCTCATCGGGCAAGATTTAATGTAAATCGAGTTTCATGCCGGATTTACACTTGTTCCCGCGGTATCGTGTCTTCGATCTGGCGGGAATGGATTACCTTGCCGTTCTCGTAGGCCATTATACTGGCTCGAAGATGAAAATCGGAACGATCTGACCACATTTCACAGTTGGTTTGGGTTCTGAGGTTCACGTCCCCTCGGACCATCTCCTGCACCCAAGTACATTCGCCTCGTGCTGATAATGGATCATCAGGATGGATCGACCATGATTCGCTGGCGCTTCCTCCACTGATCAGGCCGTGTTCGTCGTCTCGGGCAAGGCCGAAGTCATCTTCAAGTGTCAGGTGAAGCAGGCCTGTGTTCATGTCCGTTTCAATACGTCTTGAATTTGTCGCAGTCCGCAAAGTCGTAAGCTTGCGCTCCGCGTCGCTTTCAGCCGGGGCAAATAACCATTCATCGGTTTCGGCGGTCGGTCTCACCGGTATGGTGATATCGCCGTCACTTAAGTGAAGTTCGGTAACCTCGGGCGACGGCCAGATCAACGGCCAATAGGCGTTGGAAATGGCTACGCGCAGGCTGTGGCCTTTCGGAACGCGATAAGCAATATGATCAAGGTCAAGCGTCACTTCATAAGTTTGACCGGGCGCTAGAGCCTTGGGCCGTGCATGATCATTGCGATGGGTCAGATTGAGCACACCATAAGTTATTCTGGTAGAGGCACCGTCGGGATGGACATGATTCAGACGTACCACGACCTGTGCTTGCGGTTTATCGGAACTTAGACTTAACCGAACCCGAGGTGCGCCGACTATGTCCAGATCTTCGGTCAACCCGGGGCCATCGAAGCAAACCGACAGGGCATCATCAGCGCGTTGATCACCCGGCATGTCGGGGCCTAGCCAAATGGCACAGAACTCTCCACTTTCCATTCCACAGTGTTGCGGCGAGCTAACGCGTTGGTCCAGCGGACCGGTCTTGTCGAGCCCAAGGTTGCTAAAAGTCATCTTTAAGGGCGTTATATGCGCAGTTGCGCCATTTGACTCGGCGATCCAACGCCCCGGTCGTTCGGAATACCATCGTGCCGGACGAACGCCATCCATTAAGTAGGCCCGATAATCGGGATCATTTTCAACGCCGGTTTCGATACCTTTGAGCCAACGGTCCCACCATCGAAGAGCTTCCTGCAAGAACCCAATCCTGGGTTCGGGAACTGCGAAATGAGGGTATTTGTGAACCCAAGGCCCAACGATCCCTTTTGTAACAGCCGCTAGTCTTTCGACCAGTAACGGCACAGTGTTTTTATAGCTATCGCCCCAACCGCCAATCGCCAAAGTTGCAGCACTGATTGCGTTGAAGTCTTCACAAACGGAACCGTGCCGCCAATAGTCATCACGTGTTTGGTGGCGCAGCCAGACTGACGGCAGAAATGGTTCTGCTTCCAACCTCTTTTCCCAAATCTCGCGCCAATCCTTGCGTAGTGCCGGGTCAGGCGCACGAGAGGAATAAGACCACATCGTTGCGCCCCAGCCCAAGTTCTCGTTCAAAAGGCAGCCACCTTTGTAGTGTATGTCGTCGGCGTACCGGTCCGCTGTCGAGCATAAGGTTATGATCGCTTTCAGGGCGTCAGGCTGCATCGCTGCCACCTGAAGGGCGTTGAACCCTCCCCAACTGATGCCCATCATACCTACCGAGCCATTGCACCATGGCTGCCGTGCCAACCAGTCAATGACCTCGACTGCATCGTCCAGCTCTTGTTGGGTGTATTCGTCTTCCATGAACCCTTCGCTGTCACCATTGCCGCGCATGTCAACGCGGACGCAGGCATATCCACGCTTGGCAAACCACGGATGGGTCAGGGCATCGCGGGTCGCCGTGCCGTCGCGTTTCCGGTAGGGCAAGTATTCAAGAATGGCAGGAACAGGGTCCTCTTTTGCGTCCAAAGGCATCCACATCCGCGCTGACAATCGGCAACCGTCGGACATTTTGATGCCCATGTCAGGAAGATCTTCGATGTCGCGCAGCGAATTGGCAGCTGGAGTCATATGGTCGACTTCCTTTCAGTTGGTTGAGTTCCTGCGGCAAAGTCGGGTGACGCGCTTTCGCCCCTCATCAGTTTTCCATCCAGATTGTCACGGGACCATCGTTGACGAGTTCAACCGACATGTCCGCTCCGAAAGCTCCAGTTTCCACAGGAATCCCGTGGTCAGCGAGGTTTGAGACGAAGGCATTGAAAAGACGCTCACCCTCCGCTGCAGGGGCCGCGTCCGAAAAGCCGGGTCTGTTGCCACGCGTCGTATCGGCGGCCAAGGTAAACTGACTGACCACCAGAGCCGAGCCGCCAACATCCAGGATCGATCTGTTCATTTTTCCAACTTCGTCCTTGAATATCCGTAGCTTAGCTATTTTTTGCGCCAGTTGAGCGGCCTTCTCTGGACCATCTCCGTGCATTGCACAAACAAGGATCATCAGACCTGGGCCGGATTGACCGATCAAGGCACCATCGGTCCATACAGAAGACTTCGACACTCTTTGCAACAATGCTCGCATGAACGATATGATCCTCTGTCTTATCTGTTAGCCACGCCAGTCAACGAATTGACCCAAGGGTACGCGGTCGGTTCGAAACCCGTTAGCTGGATGGTCAGTGTCAGGGTAGCCGAAGGAAATAGCACAAAGGATCAGCCGGTCATCCGATATGTCAAAGTAGCGATGCAGAAACGGCCCATAAGAAGCCACGGCGGCCTGGGGAATGCATGCCAAACCAAGCGATTGAGCGGCCAAGGAAAAGGCCGTTACGAAACCTCCGCAGTCCATGGCGCCATAAGAACCCAGCTCAACGGGACTGGATAGAATTGCGCAATGCGGAGCTCCAAACAGGGCAAAATTTTCCATCATCTGTCGTTGGGACGCTTCGCGGTCGCCTTTTTTGACTCCGACCGCTTCGTACAACGCCCAGCCGCACGCGCGCCGGCGATCCTGGTAAACTCCGGAGTAGCTTGTTGGGAACGGCATATCTGGGGCAGGTGGGCGGTTGGTCGCCTCCTGCTGCAATGCTCTACGGAACCTGTCTGTTTCATCTCCGGTGGCAACGACTACTTTCCAAGGTTGCGCGTTGCACCAGCTTGGTGCACGTCCCGCGCTAATGAGCAACTGCTCAATCTCTGTCTTAGGAACTGGATCGGGTCGAAAGGCTCTGCACGAGTAGCGTCCCCGCAGCAATTGATTCAAAACTGAGATGGTCAAACGGTCACTCCCTGTTTCAGTTCAGGAAGATGCACTCCGTTTCGAACTCAAGCAAGCGCATAGAAATTACTGTTGACCGGTCGCTGCCATATAACCAATCGCAGCGGCAACTATTAGCCCCAAAGTCACCGCAATCGTTATCTTTATTGCCGACCAAGGTCTTTCCCCTTGCACGCGCCCGGTGCGGCCATTGACAACAAACCTGTAGGTTTGTCCGCGATACTTGTATGCCGCCATCCAAACCGGCAACAGAATATGTTTGAAAGTGACATCCCGAACGTCAGTTTCGACCGCATGGATGCGCTGACGATCACCTCCGATGTCGAATCGAACGTCCCTTTCGATAACGCGTGCCATGTAACTCCGGGCCTCCTGATAGCCCTCGCGAAGTTCGACGGTATAGGCTTCGGCCCGAAAACCCGCCAAATACTCTGGCTGATAAGGTTCCAGCGCTGGCAGGTCCCATGGTTCCAAAGCATCGGTGTAGGACTTTGGCAAAGATCGCGAAGCCAGAACCAGAACATCATCAAAGAATCTGGCCACACGACCGGATTTTGGTGACCACCTGATTTTTGGCACCTGTTGTTGAACGCGTTTCCCGTCCTTAACGACTGTGCGAGTTTCGTAATAGACCGTCCCTCGCTCGCCCCGGTAAGACGATTTGGTATCAGCATCAAATGTCCAATATGGAACGTATATACCCTGCATTTTCCGGCCCTTGCGCGCATAGTCTTTCAAGCCATTTGGCGCGAACCATAGACGTCCCAGCCAGTCACTCATGGCCTTATTTGCAGATCGCTCGTCCAGCGCGAAAGGCAGGACGCCGCGGGGTTTGATATGGCGGCTGATGCCGGTGTCCGTGACAACTGGCGTGGCACAAAACGGGCATTCCGCTGCATGCGTGTTCGGGTCGAATTCGACCTGCGCAGCGCAGTTGGGGCAGGTCAGAATCCGAGTTTCTTCGATTTCGCTGTCAGGTAAGCGATCCGCCACTGCGGCGTCAAAATCCAACTCTCGTAAGTTGGCGCCACCCCAAGGCCCGTCACCGATAGGTTCCGAGTTTCCGCAATGATCGCAGGTCAGCGTTCCGTTGGCTGGATCAAAACGATAATCCGCTCCACATTGGTTACAGGGGAAACGGTGTTCTTCAGTGCTCATAGCGCGGATCACCTTGTTTTTTGGGCAGAAAATCCGTGTCTACGCGCCGGGCGGCGGTGGGGGCAGAATCGTGAACAGTTGCGCCAGTTCCTGAACATCGCCTGCCTTTTTCCATCCGTCCTGACCAGCCGTCCAGACATGTGTGTCCCGCGTGATCTCTCCCTCGGTCGCCATTCGACCCATCTTGGCCTTGGAGAACGGCCCACTGGTTTGGCCATCGACGGCTATGTGCCAAACATGTTCAACGGGCGGAGGCGGCGGTGGAGTCGTCGGAGTGGAGGGTTGTGATGATGCCGCCGCACCCCATGGGCCACTTGGCTGGCCCGATGCCATGTTTGCCATCTGGTTCGCCATTGCCATTCCCATGCCCATTCCCAATCCTGCGCCCATACCCCCGCCTTGGCCAGTGTTGTTGGCCGCGGCCGTCATCGCTTCGGCGGCAGAATATTGTGTGAACTTGCCCAGATCGCCTGCCAAACCCATCGAAGTCCGCTTGTCGAGCGCGGCTTCGACTGCCGGAGGCAATGATATGTTCTCAATGTAGAACTCGGGCATTTCCAATCCGTAGCCCTCAAGAACAGGTGACACCTCGGCCGCGATGAGTTTGCCCAAGTCGGCCGTATTTGCGGCCATGTCGAGGACCGGAATTCCGGAGCCTGCGATCACTCGGCTGAATTCCTGAACGATTATGTTCCGGATCTGAAAACTGATCTCATCCATTGTAAATTCGCCGTCAGTGCCAACGATCTCGACGAGGAACTTCGCTGGGTCCTTCACTCGTACCGTATACGTGCCAAAGGCCCTAATACGGGTCGGCCCAAACTCTGGGTCCCGCAACATGATTGGATTTTTTGTTCCCCATTTTAGATCGTTGAAGCGGGTTGTGTTGACGAAATAGATTTCGGACTTGAATGGTGATTGGAAACCATGATCCCAATGCTGCAGCGTAGTCAGTATCGGCATGTTGTTGGTCTCGAGCATATAAAGGCCCGGAGTGAAAACATCCGCCAACTGCCCCTCATGCACAAAAACCGCTGCTTGACCCTCGCGGACAGTCAACTTGGCCCCGTATTTGATCGCGTGACCTTCGCGTTCGAAGCGCCAGACCATGGTATCCCGCGTGTCATCCACCCAATGAATGACGTCAATGAATTCTCCGGTCAGAAAATCGAATATTCCCATTGGGGTTCTCCTGTTTTTGGGGTCAACGTTATAACCCCATCAATTCACGGGTAATGTTCCGCACCACTGGACGTGCGTCTTCCACCGAGACGCCTGGTTGCAAACGTTGATCGTACAATAATTTCAGCAGATGTTCGTCATGACTTGTCAGTAACGCAAATTCATCGTCGTCATTGAATATCGAAGGCCGGGCAGCCGGGCTGTCGTTTGGCAGGCCCAAACCTTGCGCGATTTCTTCGTGGATGCAGCTTAACCGCACAAGATCGGGTAGTTCGGCCCGAATTAAAGCGACAGCACGCACATAAACGTTCGGCGCCGAGTTCGTGGCAGAGGCGAATACAAAACAGTCAAAAGAAGGGCGCGGATTAGCGATCAGGTCCAAGGTGCTTTGTCCAATATTCGGGACTAACTGTTTGAGGCGACCAACGACATAGCTACCGTCATCCTTGCCCGCAAAAAACACATGAAAGTTTCCGTTTCGACTGACGGTCGAAATAGGATGACCGGTCAATCTGGCCAATCTCTTGGAATAATTGGAAACGTCCTCCCGATCCTTGTTTCGCACTTCCGGTGGGACCGAGGGACCAAATTCGGGCTGGATGCGCACGGGGCTCGACCAGCGGCTCAGTTGCCCGTCTGTCCGCCGGGCGCCAACCGAGGCAATATCGTCCGGGTATTCGCTGTAAAAAGCGATTGTTTCGAAGTTTCTGGCCAGATCATCGGATTCGTACGGTGTGTCAGGCCCGCCCCCGTCGGTCCTTAGCAGTCCGCGCGTTTGCAAATCGCGTTCTACTCGCTTGTAGAACCTTGCCAAATCCTGACTGGCCGCCGATGGCGGCACGTAAGCATTGGCGGTTTCAACAGTTTGGACGGGTTCAGGTTGGGGCGCGGTGACGGTTGGAACCACGTCTTCGCACCCTGCCACCACCAGCAGGGCAATGACCCCAAAGGTCAATCTAAATTGATGTCCTTTCGGGACCATGGCCCCCAACCTCAGCTGGGGACTGCTGTGTTGGCGGTGTCGCCCAGACCGTCCTTGCGAGCTTTGGCAGATGCCAGTGTATCGCGCAGTTCCGCCTCCATTTTTTGCAATTCTTCCTCAGCAGCAGCTCGTCTGGCTTTGCCCTCATCTGCGATTGCCAGGCTTTCGTTGATCGTGCCAATCAGGTCGGCGTTGGCCTTTTTGACAGCCTCAATATCGAAAACGCCACGCTCCATCTCTTCTCGGATCATTTTGTTTGACTGCCGCAGGTTGGCCGCGTTGGACGTCAGCAACTCATTCGTAAGATCGTTTGCATCCCGGACTGCCGCCGCAGCTTCGGCGCTTCGTTGGATCGTCACGGCTTGCGCCAATTGGGTTTCCCAAAGTGGAACAGTGTTTACCAGCGTGGAATTGATCTTGGTAACAAGCGATTTGTCATTTTCCTGCACCAGTCGGATCGAGGGCAGAGATTGCATTGTTACTTGCCGTGTCAATTTCAGATCGTGAACGCGGCGTTCCAGATCATCTCGTGCAGCGCGCAGGTCGCGCAATTCCTGCGCTTTCATTACCTGTTCGTCCTCTGGGGCGGCCTCGACCTCAGCTTCTTTTTCAGGAATATCGTGGCTGTCCAGTTCAGTCAGTTTTTCTTCGCCAGCAGCAATATAAAGCGCCAGTTCATCATAAAATCCCAAGGTCTTTTCGTAGAGTAAATCCAGTGATTTGATGTCTTTTAGCAAGGTATGTTCATGCCCCAACAAATCGTCAGTGATCCTGTCGATCTGGTTCTGAACTTCTTCGTACTGGGCGGTGAACTTGGCAAATGGAGCGGCTCTGCCCAACAATTTTTCCCACCAGCTGCGTTCGCGACGAACATCAAGTTCGCTGACCGAAAACCCCCGAATGGTGGTTACGATGTTACGAAGGCTATCACCAGCAGGCCCTACATCCTTGTTCTTCACATCTGCCAGCATGGCCTGGCTGATTTCCTGCAGTTCTGCTTGGGCTGAAGATCCAAAAGCAACGATCGAGTTCGTGTTGTCCATGTCGATCTCGTCCATGCGTTTTCGGATCTCTGCACTGACGGCTTCGTCAGCCTCTTCCAGCGTAACGACTTCGGCCTTTGGTTCAGGCAGCGCGACGGCTGTCACTTCCTGAACCAGAGTTTCTGTTTCAACGGCCTTGTTCTTGATGTCTTCGGACATTGGGTAAATCCTCGCTCAAATATTGGCCGGTCAGTCAAGCCGGACTCCTTCGCGCTGCAACCTTTCGCGCAACACATCAATTTCGACCGTCAGGTCGCTTCTATCATCCAATAACATTTTTCTGGTTCGCGCCGCGAAATTCTGTTCAAGATCGTCCAGTAAAGCCGAGTAATCTGCTAACGCTCGGGGGTCGCGCGTTCTGGCGTAAACATCTGCGAACTTTACCGTCGCGTCGCGTGCGCCCTGCAGATACACCGTCAGGTATTTTCGTGCACCCGCCAAGTCGCGCGGATCTTCCTCGACCGTGCGAAACAGATCTCGGGCTGTTGTCTGAAATTTTTCTACACGTGCTTCGATCCTACGATCTCCGGCCCGTTTTATGGCATCCGTCATTTCAGACAGATGTGTTTCCGCATCTTCAACGACCCGGGCTACGCGGTCTTGCTGGAAAGTGTCTATTCCTTCCATGCCCTTGTCCTTCATCGGATCAAAGCCAAACGAAACCGAGTGCAAAACGGTCGCGACTCCACCAAACAAGATCGGAGCCAGCAAGCTCGGCTGCATGGCGGCGTCTGTGCTTATCAATTCAGTTCGGTAAGATGCTAGCGCAACTCCCAAACCAGTCAGAACACTTGCACTGATCTTTCGGGGAAAAGCAGGGCGCCGGGCCGTCCGTCGTTCGTTATAAGCTGCCTCGGCACGCAATCCTTCGCGCAGCAGAAAAGCCGCAGCCGTCAGCAAACCTGCTGCCACTAGTCCGATGGTCATGCCAATAGCACCATCATTTAGGGACAAAAATACAAGTGGAATAGCTGGTACGAACAAGACGTTCGCGCGTGCGCCTGCGGGTTCGACGCGTGCACCGTCAAACTGTCCGCGCGGAGGCTGTGCGTCCGGCTCGGACCCGCCCTGAGGGCTGAATTTCCCGCCATACCGCTTAGCCATGCTGTTACAAGCCTCCCAGCAGGCCGGTGCAAACGCCAAACATCACCACCAACAACGCCACATAAGCGAATTTTTGAACTCCGGAACCGGACATGATGCCCCCTCATCACAGTTTCCTAGGAAAATTTAGTGGAAGCGAGGGCTTGGCGCTAGGGGGAAGGTTTACAAACCGTCGTCAATTGCGATGTTTCTTGCTTACGGTCGCACGTTTGCGTTGCGGCCGGACCGGACGCTTTGAAGGGTTTCCCGGTTTTACCCCTTCATCCAGACCCAGCTGATCGCGCATGACACGACGGCGAACTTCCTCGACTTCGCCTGCCTTCAGCGCGCCCAGTTGAAATGGTCCATATGAAACACGCAACAACCTGTTGACGGCAAAACCGATGTCTTCCATCGCGCGTCGAATCTCCCGGTTTTTCCCTTCTCGCAGGCCAACAGTAAGCCACGCATTGGCCCCTTGCTGTCGGTCTAAAGTCACCGTCATGGGTTGAAACCGCTCACCCTCGACTATCAGGCCGTTACGCAACGGCGCGAAATCCTCGTCTTTTGGTCGGCCGTTTACACGCACCCGGTACTTTCGCAGCCAGCCTGTCGAAGGCAATTCAAGCTTGCGCTTTATGCCGCCGTCATTGGTCAGCAACAACAACCCTTCCGAGTTCAGGTCCAAACGGCCAATGCTCATAACCCGCGGCATATCTTCGGGTAAGCTGTCATAAATTGTTGCTCGGCCTTTCTCATCTCGCGTGGATGTAACCAAACCCGGAGGTTTGTGATATAGCCAAAGACGAGTTGGTTCCGGTTCAGAAATCGGTTTGCCATCGACAATGATTTTGTCATTGACCGTCACGTTTAGTGCAGGGCTGTCGATTGTCTTGCTATTGACGGCGACGCGGCCTGCATTGATCATCCGCTCTGCCTCGCGACGAGAGGCGACGCCTGCGCGTGCTAAGACTTTGGCGATCCGGTCGCCTGGAGGAGGGGTGTTTCTCATCCTCCGGCCTTAACCTATCCCGACGACTTGCGAAAGCCAGGTTTCTGAGGCAGTCAGAAGCATGATGTTCAGATCGCATATGGAATTGGCGTTGGAACAGGCGCGTGCCGCGGCAGGTCGCGGCGAAGTTCCGGTTGGAGCTGTGGTCGTGTCACCCAGTGGAAGCGTCGTGGCGAAGGCTGGAAACCGGACGCGCGAATTGAAGGATCCCACTGCGCATGCCGAAATACTTGCTCTGCGGGAAGCCTGCGCTGTCACTAAGTCTGAGCGCCTGCCGGGTTTCGATCTTTATGTAACGCTGGAGCCATGCGCTATGTGCGCTGCGGCAATGGCGGCGGCACGCATCAGGCGTATTTATTATGGTGCGTCTGATCCTAAATCTGGTGGCGTCGCCCATGGCGCCCGGGTGTTTATACACCCTCAGTCCCATCATGTTCCTGAGGTTTATGACGGGATCGCTGCCAAGGAATGTGAAAAACTGCTCCAATCGTTTTTTGCAGAAAAACGCGCCGGAAAAAACTAGTAAGCTCCTTGAAAGGTGAAAGCTGTTCACTTCCAATTAAGACTGTACACCGTTTGGCGGCCTCCGAACCCTTTCAGCAAGACAGGTTTTGGTGGACCGAACCGCCCATTAGGATCTGTATCAAGCATCAGGCGCGTAACATCCGAAACATGAATTTCGTTTGGACCGCTGACATCTGTAACGCGTGCCGCTTTATTGACAACCGTTCCAAAAAAATCTTCATCCTTTTGGATAACTTCACCGGTGTGAATGCCGATCCTTAGGCGCAAAATCTTCGCAGTGTCGATTGACGCATTGCGTCGCTGAAGGTTCACCGCCGCGTCCACCGAATCTTGTACGGAAGTGAAGATAGACATTGTGCCGTCACCGAGCGATTTGACCAATCTTCCCCGGTGCGAAACTATGATTCCTTCGGCCAGTTCCAAGTGCCTTGAGATTATATCCGCCCATTCATGGTCGCCTAGTTTGCGTGTCAGTTCAGAAGAATCTGCGATGTCGGTAAACATGACTGAGGCTATACCATCGCTCTGATCTTGCTGAAATCCGATACGCGCAGCTTCGACAAGGGCGTTAAGTGCCTCATGTTCCACACCAATCTTCTCCAGATTGGACATAGGGTTGGACACATGCAGCTGTACCATTTTCCAGATGCCGTCTTCTAAGTTCAGCACAAATGTGAACCGATGGGGTGTCGAATTTCCATTACTTGCAAAAGTGAGCGTCGCAGAACAATGGGCCCAGCCAACTTCGCCACATTCAAAGGCTTCCAAGCTGTGTTCATCCCAGTCGAATTCCGGAATTTCCCTTACATGATCTGCAAATCCGTCTCGAAACACAGTTCCGGACCAACACTCACCGTCTGCAGAGCCCTGATACCGCAAGTGCTCTGATTTCGACAACATGTTCATCAAGACTGCTTGGTCCTGGTTCTGAACGGCAAGGTTCCATCTGCGCACAACAGCGGCCAGTTCCGGCGACGGAGTTATCTTGCTCATAAAGCTGAACCTACAACCTGATTGCCTGCATAACTTCTGGTTCGATCACATCCACACCGGGCAGACCATCAATCAGATCCTGAGCCGTCTGCTCAAGGATCGGAAAGGTTTTGTAGTGGCAGGGTATTACCGTTTTGAATTTGAAAAACCGTTTAGCCGCATATGCAGCCCCTTTCATGTCCATTGTGAAATGACCGCCAGCCGACAAAATTCCGATATCGGGTTGATAATAGTCGCCCATCCAATCCATGTCGGCCATTATGTCTGTGTCGCCCGAAACATAAACCGTACGTCCCTCGGCAGCGATAATAAAACCAACCTCTGAACCGCCTGTTCGCAATCCTTCCGGAGTCGAAAAGGTTGAACTGTGTGATGCCGGTACCATGGTAACTTTTATGCCGTTCAGGTTGACGGTTCCACCTTTGTTAAATCCGACGGTTTCGATGTTTTCGGCTTCGGCCCAATAGCCCATCAGGTCGTATTGGCCGACCACGGGAATGCCCAAGTGCTTTGCCAGTGGCAGCACATCGACCACATGGTCAAAATGCGTATGTGTCAAAAGTATATGCGTCGCGCCTTCAACTGCGTCATCGTGCTGCGCCTCTGGCAGAGAAGGGTTTCCGGTCAACCATGGATCAATCAGAAAAACCTGACCTTCGGTTTCAATTCTGAAGCTTCCATGTCCCAGCCAAATGATATTCATCAAGAATCCTCCAACATACAGCTTGGTCTCAGCCTAGCATCCGCTATGTAAAAATCTATGGAATGGTCAGAATATATTGATGGATACTGTGAGCGGCTGTCGCCTGCTTATTGGGCCGAACCAATAAATGCCGTGACGAATTTAGCATTTCTGATTTCGGCCTTCATTATGTGGAGCCGTGTTGCCGGTCAGAAGGCACCTCTAGCCTATCTTTTGATTGCAATTCTGGCTGGAATCGGTGTTGGCAGTTTTTTATTTCACACGCATGCTAAGGTTTGGGCCGCGGTCGCAGATGTCACACCTATTCTGATGTTTGTGCTGGTATATATTTTTGCAATAAACCGGGATGTTTGGGGGTTGAAACCCTGGCTCGCGGCAGCACTCACGCTGCTGTTTTTCCCTTTCGTCGCTGTGACACTCCCATTGTTTCAAACGATACCCGGTCTTGGCGGCTCGGCGAGTTATGCCCCTATTCCGTTATTAATATTGATCTACGCAGCCTTATTACGCCACCGAGCGCCAGGTACGGCACGCGGCTTGGCGTTGGGCGCTGTCATCCTGATAGCATCTATAACTTTCCGCGCATTAGACGAACCGCTATGTGGCTCTTTTTCAGTTGGCACGCATTTTATGTGGCACATACTGAATGCAACGATGTTGGGATGGATGATCGAGGTGTATCGTCGATCGCTGTTAAGGCGTAACGGTCAGTCCGGCAATTTGCGCGCAACGTAGAATCCGTAACTCACAAAAGATGAATACTTTTCGTAAAGGTCAATCTCGGTCTGCTCGGCGCTGACAAGCGCCATGGCTTCGCTTGAATGTCCGTGCTTGTCCAAAAAGTTAGCAAACCTGCCTTGCATTGGGCCATAGTAGTTGTCGCGCCAACAATCTGGTGACAAAGGAAAATAGCCCAAAACCTCGTACCCATGTGTTTCTAGCTGCCCGATCTTTTGAGACGGCAGTCCGACTTCGGGGTATTCCCGACACCAGTGACGGGTCAAAGCGTCTGGTCGGTTTCGGGTGAGCCAGGTGAGCTCGGAAACTGCCAAGATACCGCCCGGTTTCAAGAACTTACGCCAGTACCGAACCCCGTTCTCAAACCCAATATTGTAGATGGCGCCTTCAGACCAAATCACGTCCAGCGAGGCATCTTGAAATGGCAGTGCTTCCATCGACGCGAGCAGCGTCTTGATGCGATCTGCAAGTCCAAGCTTCACGGCTTGAGTATCGAGTTCGTCAAGAAAGTCCTGCAAAAAGTCTACGGCGCAAATTTCGGCATTTAGGTTCTGGGCAAGGATCAGACTGGCCGCCCCAGTGCCACAGCCAATATCAGCGATTTTCAAAGGCTGTTTCTTGTTCAGTCCAGCCAGATCGATTGCACGCCGGGTCGCGTCCCTACCGCCGGGGCCCTGCCTTTGTCCCTTTATATGCAGATCCACCAAGAGTTTGAGTTGATCCATCGGATTGAGTCTCCGGTGTATGTTGGAATTAACAATTTCATGGTTGAAAGGCTGCCGCCAGAACTTCGGGCAAATCGAACTCCCGCAACGCTCGCGCACGGCCATCTGACGACATCTTTCGCGCAGTTTTTTCAACGATCCTTTGTATCTTTTCGGCGGAGTGCTTGGCGGCAAAGGGCTGAAAATACCATTTAAGAAACACGAAACAGATCACATCCTCCAACGCCTGTACTTCGGCGTCACGCTTTATGCCATGTTTGCGCAACATTTGACTCGCGGTTTCAAGCTGCTCATGGTCATAGCCCGCATCTTTCATATAAGTCATAACAACCTTTGCGTGGAACTCGCCCTGCGCCTTACGCCAAGCTAAATATCCTGCGCGACCTTCAGGATATTCGGACCGTTTTAGTTTCCAACGTTCAACATGCTGCCCCCGCGCGGCAATCTGCAGTTCTTCCGAAGCATTTGGGAAGAGTCTTTCAAGTTCTGCAGTCATCCGTTGACCATAAAGCAAAGCCTCGGGCGTACCATTTTCCAGATTTGGATCTTGTGAATTGGCCGCGTCTATGGCGTCCAGAACAAGTTGCATTCGAGCGGTCATTATTAGCTCCGTTGCGCCGACTACACTGAGCCAAGGTTGGGCATCATCTTTTCGATGTTAACGAGTTGGGAACAGCTGCGCAGCATTCAATTTAAACGCGCCCGGGTCAGGGGGGATCCGACCCGGGCTCAAGGGCCATTTTATCGCTCTGGTTGAACTTTATCTTTGGTTACAGGCTCCGCGATTGGATCGGGGAAATTCAGATCGCGGACTAGGTTATCCATGCTAAGACTAAAGGCTTGTGCCTGTGCCGTCAGAAATGAAGTGGACATAAGGAACGCTATAAAAAAGGTTTTCATTGCCTTTCTCCATGTTTGCTGCGCCGTCAGACTGAAATGAACTGTTTAGTTCATTTTTCAAGAGCCAAAATGAACTAACCGGTTCACTTTTTTCGTTATTTCGATTTACCTAACCGAACACCGCATAAACGGGAACTTTCTTCGGCTTAATGCGCGGAAATTGATCCCGTTAATCTGGTGCTCTTGCGACTGCCGCGACGGACAGGTAAATGCCCTCTGAGCGAATTTGAGGGAAGCCGATGTCAATTGACCAAAGTACCGCCGCCAAAGTGGCGAAACTGGCCCGGATCAAGGTCGAGGATGACGCGCTGCCGGCGCTGGCATCCGAATTCAACACGATCCTGGGCTTCATTGAGCAATTGAATGAAGTTGACGTAGAGGGTGTCGACCCGATGGTGTCGGTGGAGCCGATGCGTCTGAAGCGCAGAGAAGATGTGGTCACCGACGGCAACCAGCAAGACAAGGTTCTGGCAAATGCGCCCGACGCGCGCGAGGGCTTTTTCGCTGTTCCCAAAGTTGTGGAGTAAGACATGAGCGAACTTAACAAGCTGGGATTAGCCGAAGCGCGTGATGCATTGCGCAAAGGTGAGGTGACCTCGGTCGAGCTTACTGAATCTTGCCTGAAGGCAATTGATGAAGCCGCCGCGCTGAACGCGTTTGTCCACAAAACGCCCGAAATCGCACTTGAACGCGCTAAAGCCGCGGACGAGCGGATCAAGAAGGGAAACGCGCCTTCCATGTGCGGTCTGCCGATTGGTATTAAAGATCTGTTCTGCACCAAGGGTGTGCCTTCTCAAGCCGCCTCAAGAATCCTTGAAGGGTTCAAGCCAGAGTACGAGTCGACGGTTTCTCAACAGTTGGCTGATAATGGCGCTGTGATGCTGGGCAAACTGAATATGGACGAATTCGCTATGGGTTCGTCAAATGAGACCTCTGTTTACGGAAATGCGGTCAGCCCTTGGCGGCGCGGTAACGATGATGCGCAGCTGACACCGGGTGGTTCGTCCGGCGGTTCCGCAGCAGCTGTTTCTGCGGATTTGTGTCTTGCGGCCACCGGGACAGATACTGGCGGCTCGATCCGACAGCCAGCTGCATTCACCGGCATCACGGGCATCAAACCGACCTATGGCAGATGCTCGCGCTGGGGTATTGTTGCGTTTGCCTCGTCGTTGGATCAGGCGGGGCCGATGACCAAAAACGTGCGGGACGCGGCGATCATGCTGGAAACGATGTGCGGTCACGACCCCAAAGATTCTACTAGCGCCGAACTGGCCGTACCGAATTTCGAAGGTATGCTTACCGGGGATATCAAAGGCAAGAAAATTGGCATCCCCAAAGAATACCGCATGGATGGTATGCCCGCCGAGATAGAAAAACTCTGGTCAGAGGGCGCTGAAATGCTAAAGGCCGCAGGTGCCGAGATAGTCGATATCTCGTTGCCGCACACGAAATACGCCTTGCCTGCGTATTACGTTATTGCTCCTGCCGAAGCGTCGTCGAACTTGGCGCGCTACGATGGCGTTCGTTATGGCCACCGCGCCACATTGGCACAAGGCGACGGCATAACTGAAATGTACGAAAAAACGCGATCCGAGGGATTTGGTCATGAGGTCCAGCGTCGTGTCATGATTGGAACTTACGTTCTGTCGGCAGGCTTCTACGACGCTTATTACAATCGCGCGCGCCGCGTGCGTACCTTGATCAAGAAAGACTTCGAGGACGTATTTGCCGCCGGAATCGACGCGATTCTAACGCCGGCAACTCCTTCGGCAGCATTCGGACTGGGTGAGATGACCGAGGCTGATCCAGTTCAAATGTATTTGAACGATGTTTTTACCGTGACGGTAAACCTTGCGGGATTGCCTGGTATCTCGGTGCCTGCTGGCCTTGACAAGAAAGGTCTTCCGCTGGGTCTTCAGCTGATTGGGCGCCCGTGGGATGAAGGCGACCTGCTCAATACCGCCTATTCGTTGGAAAGTGCAGCAGGGTTTGTGGCAAAGCCCGTGAATTGGTGGTAAGCCTTCGGGCAGTACAGGCAACGCACAGAGACGGAAAAGCCAAATGCGCAATTTGCTTCTGATCCCCGTAATAGGATTGATTGGTGCGTGCAACACGGTGGCACCTGTCGAGGGAACGGGTTTCAATACGCCTCAGTATCAGGCGCAGCGAGAGGCGGAACTGACCGGGCAGGGATATACTGGAAATCCGCTGTTGCCACCCGAGGAAGTTTCACAACAACCGCTGTCAGCACAGGACCCGCAAGGGGCCGTATCAGTGGGCGGTGACAGTGCCGATATCGCCAACCAGACCGCTGCTGCTTTGGCCAGCACATCTGGACAGTCTACGCAAACCGCGCTCGTGCAACCAATCAGCAATCCAGGAATTTCGGACGAGCAGGATTTTACTGCCGTTTCAGGTCGGCGCAGCATAGAATCCGACGCCGCTCTGATAGAACAGAACCGCCAGACTTACGAGGTCGTGGCTCCTACGGCGGTTCCGGCGCGCGGTCAGGACGGTCAACCCAACATCGTTCAATATGCGTTGAACACTTCAAACCCTGTTGGCACGCAACTTTATAGTCGAGCGGGTTTCAATCTTGAAGCCAAAGCGCAACGAAACTGTTCCCGTTTCACTTCACCAGATCAGGCGCAAATCGAGTTTCTTTCAAGCGGCGGACCTCAACGAGACCGTAAAGGACTTGACCCAGACGGAGACGGATATGCGTGCGGTTGGGATCCAAGCCCGTTCCGCAGTGCCATCAACAACTGATCCACTTACGCCGATCTGGCGCCCATCCCCCAATTTCGGCCCGCGCCGGGATGGTCTTACGCCGTCGCTGATCGTTATTCACTATACCGCGATGCAAAGTGCCGCTGCCGCGCTGGAACGGTTGTGTGATCCAGTGCATGAGGTATCGGCTCATTACTTGATTGGATCTGACGGAACCCTCTGGCAATTGGTTCGCGAAGAAGACCGCGCCTGGCATGCAGGCGCTGGGAGTTGGTGCAATAAGACCGATATAAATTCCCGCTCGATTGGCATTGAACTGGACAATGCCGGCAATCATCCGTTTTCTGAACCACAAATGACGACCTTGGAACAACTGTTGGGTCAAATAAAAGTGCGCTGGTCTGTCAAACCCTCAGGGGTTATAGGCCATTCTGATATGGCTCCAGGCCGAAAAAGTGACCCCGGTCCGCGTTTTGACTGGTCGCGTTTGGAACATCAAAGCATAGCTTCAACTATTGGTTTCAACAAAGACCCTAAGGACGAGCAGTTTCATACTTTCCGAACGCTTGCGCGAAATGCCGGTTACACAGCTGATGTGGATGACGAAGCATTACTTGCCGCCGTACGCCTGAGGTTTCGACCATGGGCCAATGGTCCTCTTGAATCAGCAGATTTTGAGCCATTTGGCAGCTCAACCAATTTGGGTTGAGCCATAGCGTTTCTGGTTAGAGTGACAAAATGCCGTCAAACCCAAATGCCACCTGAACCCTTGACGTGGTCTGTCGCACCGCATACCCACCCCCGTGCGCGGAGGGCCGGATGGCCGCTGGGGCTTACGCCCGAGAGGAAAGTCCGGACTCCACAAGGCAACGGTGCCGGGTAACGCCCGGGCGGGGCAACCCGACGGAAAGCGCCACAGAAAACAAACCGCCACATTCGTGTGGTAAGGGTGAAACGGTGGGGTAAGAGCCCACCGCGCCGCTGGCAACAGTGGCGGCACGGCAAGCCCCACCGGGAGCAATGCCAAATAGGGTCCCCGCGCGGGCCGGTCGGCGCCAGCCGATACCGCCGCTAAGCGCGTCTTGGCCGAGAGGGACCGGGTTGGCAGCTGGAGCCGTGCAGCAATGTACGGCCTAGAGGAATGGTCATCGAAGGGGGCAACCCCGGAACAAGATCCGGCTTACAGGCCCTCCGCGCGTTATACCGTCAGCTGCCCGGAGGTGTGTAGGCACCGGTTAAGGCAGCGGCCTTTTCCGCGATTGAAACAAAGTCGTCTGCCGTCCATGCGCGAACAGTCTCGATCTTATCTACCGCTCCGGAGGCAGCCACTGCCATACCGACCGCTACCGCGTCGGTTCCGTCTGGTGCCTCGCTGATAACGACAACGTCATTCGAACCAGTTGTCATGTAGAACGCCAGCAACTTGCCGCCCACCTTTTCCAGCAACGCCTTTACCGGCCCAGTTCGGTTTGCTGGCTTTTCCAACATTCCTTGAACGCCAGATTGGGAATACGAAGCATAGGTGATAAAAACAGGCATTGTGTTTCTCCTACAATTTTTGCATCGGAACCCAAAATTTGGCCGGTTCCACAGCCATCGATACCCATCAAAGACCGGTCACAAACGCCGTTAGGACAAGCCAAAGCCCCGCCGCAATCAGGCAAAGGCCGGTAAGTATCGGCAGCCATTTTGCACGGGGCAGCAATTTCTCGAGGGCGACGTACAAAGCGATCCCTGCGATCCAATAGAGGTTCATGATGCCGCCAACGAATAGCAGCGCCATCAAGGCCCAGCAGCAGCCAAGACAGTACACCCCATGCAAAGCACCTGTTCGCAGTGCACCATAAGCGCCAGGCCGATTGTGTTTTGATAGAAAGCGGGCCGGGCTTTGACAATGTTTGAGGCACGCAGTTTTGAGATCTGACAGCTGATAAGCGCCCGCAGATACCAGAACACAGCCAGCAAATACCTTTGATCGTATCGTCATCATGGGTCCGTCGGCCAAACCGATAAGTTCCAATGCCCATTGCGCGCCTGTTGCGACAAGACTGAATCCGGCCCATGCGATTAGGTACCCGGTAAGGAAACAGAAACTGAGCCAAACAGCGGCGTTCTGATCGCGACCAACACGCTTTAACGCGGTATAGAGCAGCACTGTTGGCGCGGCGCTAGGCGTCATCATCGCAATCATCATGACCCACCACATAAGGAATATCAGAACAGCGTAGTTGAGGGTCCAAATGGGCGGACCGCCCATTTGCATCGGTTCACCTATTGGGCCGGCCATGCGCGTCATCTCCAGCGCCGACATGTTCATGCCGACCCCGGTGATCGTGTACCAAGCAGCGGCGAGAACAACTAGAGATACGCTGCCCAGCACAATATAGCGGTCATGCCGCAACAGCCGCTCAATCATTCCAGGTCGCGGCGAAGTATCGGATGTGGTCATCGTAAGGCTCTGATCAGGCTCCAACTACACCGTGACCCGAAATATTCAGATGGGCCAAATGCGCATGGGTTGCGTCAAAGGTCAGGCTAATTTCGCCGCCATGCGTTTTTGCGGAACCAGAAGCTGCCTCGGCATGACGATACTCAAAACCGTTCGGCAACTGGATCGAGGCACGATGAGCTGCACCTGAAACAATGTGCGGAATTGGGCTGACTTCGACATCGAAAATACCTTGCACTTTGGCATAGCCTGAGCGTTCGTCCCGGTCCCAACTAAGTTCAATCGGGACATAGAGCGTTTCATGCTTTGTTGGGGCCATGGCGCTGTAGACATACCACATCGTCGCCATTTCATCGGTGTCTTCACCGGTCATGATTGCTTGAAGGGCTGCGCGTTGCTCCGCGCTGGCGGACTCATCAACAATCAACTGCATCTGGCCGTTACCCTCGTGAATAGGGCCGGGCCAATAATAAACGCCAGCAGCTCGAACTCCGGCTAGATCAGTATCGCCGTAGTGACCACTTTTGATATCGAAAACAACCACTGCCTCGCAATTGCCATGTGTTGGAAGAACGCTGAATTGGCATGGGCAACCAAAATTGCAGTTACAGTTTGCCAGCTCTTCACCTTGAATAGTCCACTCAGTCATGATGCCCCCAAAAAATGTCATGCATATAAACTCTGCCGACAGAGGGTTTGCCTGTTTTTTGGTGCCTCGAAGTTCGAGCCCGCAATTGGCTTCTTAACTTAGTGGGTTACGCCGAACATATCAGGATTTCGTGATCCGTTCAATTGAACGTGCCACATTTCAAACTTGGGATGAACCCGTGTTCAGATTCAAGCGTTATGGTGGTGGACAACTGCTCCGAATGACAAAGCGAATTTCAGGTAAGTGTTCAGATCGGACGCTGGTTTGTCTGAATACATGCAGGTGTTACGATAGTGTCCCATAAAATGCGCCATCCATTGGGAGGAATGAAATGAGTTTCATGAAAGCATTGGCTTCGGTTGCTGTCGGTTTTGCTGCGGCAAAGGGGCTTGAAAAATACAAGCAAATGGGCGGCATGGCTGGTTTACAGGACGCAATGCAAAGCGCAAGCAGTGGATTTGGAATAGATCAGCTTGGCAAGATGGCTGAACAGCTTGGAATGCCCGGTGGGGCTTCGGGGTTGCAAGAGATGATCGGCAAACTCGGAATCGCCGACCCGGCTGGTGCTGCTGGTTTGGGTGGATTGATGAACGCAATGCAGGGGGCTGCCAAAACTGGTAGCCAACAAACTGTTGATATGCTTGAGACGGTGTTCAATGGCACTCCGGGCGGGGCAGCCATGGAACAGCATGCCAAGCTAATGCTGCGAGCAATGATTCAGGCGGCCAAGGCTGACGGAGAATTGGATGCGCAAGAAAAGGAAACCATCTTGGGTGAATTGGGCGATGATATCAGCGACGAAGAACGCGCCTTTGTTCAAGAATAACTAGAAGCTCCGATCGACGTGATGGGGCTGGCTGCGGATTCCGGGGCGCCTCTTCGGGCTCAGATCTACGCCACGTCCCTTGCGGCGATTCGTTTGGACAATGAGCGCGAAGCTGACTATTTGCATCAATTGGCCTCAGCTTTGGGACTGTCGGACTCTGAACGCAACCAAATTCACGAATATATGGGTGCGCCGACATTGTTCAGCTAGCGCATATCTGCAACCGCTGCTCCCTAGGCAATTGCCCTTGACATAGGCCGTGCAAGGCGTAAAAGCGCACGCTCAAGAGGATTCAACCGAAAGGCCCCTGCCTTTTCGGACGCAGGAGATAACCATGGCGAAGCCGACGACAATCAAAATCCGTCTGAACTCGACCGCGGGCACGGGCCATTTCTATGTGACCAAGAAAAATGCTCGCACTATGACTGAAAAGATGACCATTCGTAAGTACGATCCGGTCGCTCGCAAACACGTCGAGTACAAGGAAGGCAAGATAAAATAATCTGCCCTCAATGGTGAAATTTCAAAGGGACTTTGCACTGGCAGGGGCCCTTTTTTTTATGCTCATTGGGCAATTGGAAAATCACTCGAACATTGGATGATGGAAATCAGGCCGTTGCAGAGGCGCATCAGCCATTCAAGTATTCTGTTTTCGCGCGGGTTGCAATTTCGCGTCACCTGCCGCTACGCTTCGCCTAACCGACCCAAAATGTTGACCGTCATGAAAAAAATCATATTGCCCGCACTTGCCGCCCTGACCCTTTCGGCCTGCGAAGACCCCTTTAACCGACAAGGGGTCGGGTTCACCGGAATAGACGGAGAACCGCGCACGATTTCCGAAGTGGCTGGCGCAGCTGCGTTCATTCCGCCTGCAACCAATGTTCCGGCAGAGCTTGCTGAATTGCCGACCATTCAAGTCACGTCAGATAAAGCTGAACTGGAAAAGATGGCTGGTGTAGCTATCGATAACGGTGGACGCAGCGATACGACAGCGGTGCAGCTGTCGGGCAGCGCAACACCCCTTTTCCTTAGCACGGTCGCCGTGAATGGGAAATTGTTCGGCGTCTTGCGCACACCAAGCAACAGCAACCGCGTCGATAACTCGGTTGGTTCAATTTTTGGATCCGAGACTGAACGGTTCACAGGCTGTTTGTCCGCCGGCCAAGTCTATCGCAAAGGTTCATCCGGTAAGAGTTCCGGTTTTGCGGTTCCACTGAACTGTAGCTAAGCTTTTTCTCTCTCAAGTCCCAAACCCCTGCCTGAACGGCAGGGGTTTTCGTTTGGCCCGGCTTTCGACTTTCCACCAAAAAACATGGGCGGACCTTTTCGGATCCGCCCAACTAGGCTTTAATTTGCAGAATTTTATTCGCGGTTGCCGAACAGTTGTAGCAGGAACATGAACATATTGATGAAGTCCAGATACAAGCTTAATGCACCCATTATCGCGGCTTTACCCAACCATTCTTGATCGCCGGAGTGAGCCATCTGCAGGTAAGTGGTTTTGATGTTCTGAGTGTCATATGCGGTCAGGCCGGCAAAGATCAGAACACCCAGAACCGAGATGGCAAATGCCATAGCCGAAGAAGCGATGAAGATATTCACGATCGAGGCTACGATCAGGCCGATCACGCCCATGATCAGGAACGTGCCCATCGCCGAGAGGTCCTTCTTAGTTGTGTAGCCGTACAACGACAGTCCCGCAAATGCGATTGCCGTGATCAGGAACACTTGAATTATCGACTGACCGGTAAAGACCAGGAAGATCCAGCTGATCGATACACCCATAACTGCCGCAAACAGATAAAAAACTGTCTGTGCACCCGCTGCGGACAGGCGGTTGATTCCGGCGCTGAAACCGAAAACAAATAGCAAAGGCGCAAACATGATGACCCATTTCAACGGCGACGCGAACAAAGTGTATCCGAACGAAGTCAGATACTTACTTTCGCTTAGTTGAGCGGCAGCCGCCGATGGATCGGTTGTTGTTGCAAGCCCGGAAATTGCCCATGCGGCTGCAAATGTAATCAGCATGCCGACGGACATTGTGCCGTAGACTTTGTTCATGTGGGCGCGTAGGCCCTCGTCAATCTCGGCGGCGCGCGCACCGGTGGCCGTCCGGATCGTGTCGAATTGTGCCATTAAAAGGGTCTCCCTTCATTCATCTGTTCCCGGCCCGCGAATGCAGGCTGGTTTCCAAGCAAATATCGGAGAGTGTGGCCGCCGATTCAAGGGTTTTACGCCTAAAACTCAGCAAAACTGTCAGTAATGTGCTCGGGCCGCCTTTTCTGGCGGCCTCAAAACACGATCAGTCCGATTAATACAGTTGTTTTACCCAGTTATCAGGTGCGTCCCAGATGTGGCGGGTTGCCTCAACGTTTGCTTCGCGGCGGGTCAGCCCGATATCGTCAAGCAAATGATCATCCAACCTGGCAAGTGAGCGACGCTGTCGGGCAAGATTAAGCAAATTCCAAAAAATCTTGCGTTTGGCGACGCGTTTCGTGCTTCCAGCGTGAGAGATAGCTATTTGGGTCATAATGATTGCCCTTTCATTTAACCTTGATGGTTCTTTTTCATTAGATCAATTATGTTGATATATATGGAGCAACATGCAATATTATGAAAATGAATGTTTATGACGTGATCCATAAGGAATCGTGAATATGCGTAATTTGGACATTACAACTCTTCGATCCTTTATTGCCGTTGCTGATCACGGTGGCGTAACACGCGCTGCGGGATTTCTGCATCTGACCCAGTCAGCAGTTTCAATGCAGCTAAAGCGACTTGAGGAGCTTTTAGGACTGGAGCTTTTGGATCGCAGCGGAAGGACTATTGCGCTCACTGCGTCAGGCGAGCAACTGCTTGCTTATGCCCGCCGCATCGTCGCGCTAAACGATGAAGTTATTTCAAAGCTTACGGATCAGGCGTTTGAGGGCGAAGTTGTTCTGGGTGTGCCCCATGACATTGTTTATCCCGCTATCCCACGTGTATTGCAGCGCTTCAACGCCGACTTTCCGCGCGTACGCGTGCAACTGGTTTCTTCCTACTCGATGCAATTGAAAGAGATGTACCGGCGCGGCGAATGCGATCTCATACTTACCACGGAGGCTTCTGGAGCAGACGGAGCCGAGACTATTGCCGAACTTCCACTTAGATGGATCGGCGCGCCGGGCGGTTCCGCATGGCGCAAGCGACCAATTCCGCTTGCACTTGGACGACGCTGCTTGTTCCGTCCTCAGGTTATCGCTGCTTTGGATGCAGCAGGTATTCCATGGGAATTGTCTGTTGAAACCGAGAATGACCGCACCATCGAGGCGACTGTAAGCGCAGACTTGGCCGTTCACGCGATGCTCGACGGTACCGAGGCTGCCCATCTTGAGCAGATCGAATCGGGTGGCGCCTTGCCAGAGTTACCTGCACACCGAATCAATCTTTATGGGGCTGATAAAGGACGCGACGCAGTTGTTGACGCCCTTGCTTCTTTGGTAAGGCAGAACTTTCTCATGCTCGGGGGCTCACCGCTTAAGGCAGTTGTCGCCTAGGGTTCAAAGTGAAATCACGATTTTACCCGTCGACTTCCGATCTTTTAGCAATTGCATCCCTTCGGCCACCTGTCCAAGTGGCAGGACGTGGCTAATATGGGGCTTGATCCGCCCTGCTTTGTGCCATTGAAACAGAGTCGAAAAACTTTCCTGCACAATCTGGGGGCGGAACTTTAAATATCCGCCGATATACAGTCCAATCACGGTCAGGTTTTTTACCAGCAAATGGTTGGCTGGGATATTTGGCACTTCGCCCCCTGCAAAACCTATTGGCAATAGGCGGCCTTCTGGGTTAGTGGCCCGAAACGCAGCATTGAAAACGTCGCCACCAATCACGTCATAAACAACATCCGCGCCACCCAAAGATAGAACGCGTTCGCGCAGGTCCTCACTGGCGTCGACCAGATAGTCAGCTCCGGCATTCGCGGCTACCGACAGCCTTTCGGCGCCGCGCGCCTGAGCAATGACTTTGGCACCCATCAACTTGCCAATCTCAACGGCAGTCAGGCCGACACCACCTGCCGCACCAGTTACAAGCAGCGTTTCGCCCGGCTGTAGCCGCGCGCGATGGTCCAACGCGATGTGGCTGGTTCCGTAAGCAATCTGAATGGCGGCAGCATCTTCAAAACTCATTGTTTCGGGAAGAGGAACCGCCCGATCTGCGTCAAAGACACCGTATTCAGCCAACCCGCCAAAACCACAATAAACCGCCACACGGTCACCCGGAGCGATGGTCGAAACATTGTTTCCGATTTCGTCAACAATGCCCGCGACTTCCATTCCCAGAGCGAAAGGGGCTTCGGGCGTATCCTGATACGTGCCTTTCTGCATCAAAAGATCCGCAAAGTTCAGGCCGCAAGCCTTGATCCGCACACGTATTTGCCCGTCGGATGGCGTCGGTAAGGCCAAAGTTGTCAGCGTTGGCGGTTTTCCCTGAGTCTCGACACAATACGCAAGCATGTGGGCCCTCCTGATCGTCTTGGGCATAGGCAATAGACGCGCAATGAATGTCAATTCGAAAGAGTCTGTGCGATGTGTTCTGCGAAGTAGGTGCCGAATTTTGTTTCCAATCTGAAAACGAACTCACACAGATGAACTTTTTGACACAACCACAAACAACTATTCGCAACACCGAATACAACCCGCTTGAAAAATAGATGGAATGCGTCATAGTGCTTAAGGGTGCCATTCGGGGGGAGTATCCGAGTTGGGGAGTTTGTAATCAGCATCCCGCTGCTGTGCCGGGGTGTGTGTTGTAGCGATTTCCCGGATGGTTGTTTGAGTTAAAAAGGAGAGTACCAATGACCCATCACGTCGATGTTCATGTTGGCAAACGCGTCCGGCATCGCCGCTGGCTGATTGGCATGACCCAGCAGCAGTTAGCGCAGCAGGTTGGTATCAAGTTTCAGCAAATCCAGAAATATGAAACTGGGGCCAACCGTGTAAGCGCGTCTCGCCTTTGGGATATCGCAGAGGCATTGGATGTCCCGGTCAGTTTTTTCTTCGAAGGCCTGGAAGACGAAACCAAAGGCAACAATGACAAAAAGTCGGTTCCTGCCGATCTGATGGGGGACAAGGAAGCGCTGGATCTTGTCCGCTCGTACTACGCCATTCCAGAAAATCAGCGCCGCAGGCTTTTCGAACTCGCCCGCGTACTGAGCGAAGTTGCCTGATCGACCCACTTGACAATGGGGCGCAGTGATCGCACGGGTACCACATGCGACACAGCCCATCCAATGATCTTGAAATAGCCGAAACAATGGCCGACGCAGCGCGGGTGGCCATTTTACCGTTTTTTCGGCAGCCCGATTTGGAAACCGACAACAAGAACAAAGGCGGATTTGATCCCGTGACCATCGCCGATCGTGAGGCTGAGAAGGCGATGAGAGCTGTACTTGCCGAACACAGACCTGATGATGGCGTTCTAGGTGAAGAGTTTGGACATTCGGCGGGTTCCAGCGGTCGAACTTGGGTTTTGGATCCAATTGACGGAACAAGAGGGTTCATTAGCGGTACGCCGACCTGGGGTGTCCTGATCGCGCTTAGTAATGAAACCGGTCCATGCCTGGGTGTGATTGATCAGCCCTATATTGGCGAACGATTCATGGGACAGGGTGAACTGGCCATTGCTACGGGACCGGCCGGTCAACGCAAACTGACGACACGCAAGACGCAGTCGCTTGAAGAAGCAATTGTGTTCACCACCTTTCCCGAAGTCGGCACTCCAAATGAGGCTGAGGCGTTTCGTGCTGTCTCACAACACGCCAAGCTGACCCGATACGGGATGGATTGCTACGCATATGCTTTGCTGGCTGCTGGACAGATCGATCTTGTTATCGAGGCGGGGCTGAATTCTTACGACATCCAAGCCCCAATCGCGTTGATTCACGCAGCCGGTGGGGTTGTGACAGATTGGAAAGGCGACCCAGCTCATGGTGGGGGGCGTGCTCTGGCGGCTGCCAACGCCGAGCTGCATGCAGCGGCTTTGGAAATCTTAAAGCAATATTGAATTCTGTTGCTGTCGATGTAGTGAAAGATTACCATTTTCACGTGCTGGTTCTTGAGCCCGTTTTCCACCAGCTTCGCACTCCATTTGCATGAGACGGGCAATTGCAGGAGCGCGAAAAATGTCTGAATTTTTGATCTGTAACGCTGACACTATTCTAACAATGGACGACGAGCGGCGTGAACCGGAACAGGCCGATCTGCTGATCCGTGATGGGCAAATCGCAGAAATCGGTCATGGGTTAGAGACCACGGGCGAAGTGCATGACGCAACTGGGTGTGTCGTAACGCCGGGGTTGGTGAACACCCACCATCACCTGTACCAAACTCTGACCCGCGCAGTACCAGGGTGTCAGGACGCCCTATTGTTCGGTTGGCTTAAAACGCTTTATCCTATCTGGGCGCGGTTTGGCCCTGAAGAGATGTTTACTTCGGCCCAAATAGGGCTGGCAGAATTGGCATTGTCAGGATGCTCGCTCAGCTCTGATCACTTGTATCTCTATCCCAATGGATCTCGTCTGGACGATACCATCGTGGCGGCCGCCGAGGTTGGCATCCGGTTTCACCCGACGCGTGGCGCGATGAGTATCGGGGAAAGCGGCGGCGGCCTTCCGCCAGACGACTTAGTCGAGCCAGAGTCCGTGATATTAGAGGATATGATCCGCGTCGTGGATGCGTTTCATGATCCGATGGAAGGCGCGATGTGCAGGGTGGGATTGGCGCCATGTTCGCCATTTTCAGTCAGTCAAGAATTGATGCAGGACACAGCGTTGCTGGCGCGGGACAAAGGCGTCATGCTGCATACCCATTTGGCCGAAAATGATGAAGATATCGCCTATTCTCAGGCTCAGTTCGGCTGTCGCCCCGGCCAATACGCTGAAAATCTGGGTTGGACAGGACCGGATGTCTGGCACGCGCATTGTGTGAAGCTGAATAGCGTCGAAATTGACCTATTTTCCAGAACCGGAACAGGAGTGGCCCATTGCCCATGCTCAAATTGCCGCCTTGGATCGGGGATTGCTCCGGTTCGTAAAATGCGTGACCAAGGAGTAAGCGTTGGCCTTGGCGCCGACGGTTCTGCCAGCAACGACAATGGCAATCTTATGCTTGAAGCCCGACAGGCGATGTTGCTGCAGCGTGTTGTAAACGGGGCCGACGCCATGTCGTCCCGCGAGGCGCTGGAGATCGCAACACGAGGCGGTGCAGATGTTCTGAACCGACCTGACTGTGGTCGTTTGATGCCTGGAAAACGCGCCGATATTGCGGTTTGGGATACACGGAGTATTGAGAGCGCGGGCAGTTGGGACCCGGCGGCCTTGCTGTTGTCCGGCCCGATGCGTGTCAAACATCTCTTTGTAGAAGGACGACAAGTCGTGCGTGGTGGTCACGTCACAACTATCGATTTGCCAACAGCGATAGAACGCCAGAACCAACTTGCCCGCGCTCTGCGGAATTAAGGTTTTCGGCTGACCCGGTTTCCTCCAATCCAAACATCGGCTACCGCCCGATCATCGCCCATCATGATGGTTGGGAACACAGCCTCCCAAAGGTCCTCAGCCGTTGCTTCTCGTTGCGCAATGTCAGGAGTCGACGCAAGATCAAGGACGACCAAATCGGCCTCCAATCCTGGCGCAATATTTCCGATGCAGTCATCCATCCGAAGTGACTGCGCGGAACCAACCGTGCCCAGCCATAGCAATTGCGCCGGGTGGAGCGCCGTTCCCTGCAACTGTCCGATTTCGTAGGCAGTTGCCATTGTACGAAGCATCGAGAAACTGGACCCGCCGCCCGTATCTGTGGCCAGACCGATCCTGTGCCCCTGTCGCATAAGGTCATCCAGTTCAAACAAGCCAGATCCAATAAACGTGTTTGAGGTCGGACAATGTATCAGGGCCGCGCCCACTTCGCGCAGACGGTCACGCTCGCGTGTTTCAAGATGAATGACGTGTCCGTACAGCCCGTTACCGCCCAACAGACCAAACTGTTCGTAGGTATCCAGATAATCGCGGGCATTCGGAAACAGAGATCGGACCCACTCGATTTCGTCGGTTTGTTCGCACAGATGCGTCTGCATCAGGCATTGAGGGTACTTTGCCCAAAGAGCACCCATTGCCTCAAGCTGTTCAGGCGTCGACGTCGGCGAAAATCGTGGCGTGATGGCATAGGACAGCCGATTGACCCCGTGCCACTTTTCCAACAGGCTTTGCGACTGATCGTAGGCGGTTTGAGCCGTATCGCGGAGGCCTTCAGGGGCATTGCGATCCATACAGGTTTTGCCTGCCACGACGCGCTGCCCACGCAATTGTGCAGCCTCAAAAAACGCGTCAACGCTCTCTGGGTGGATCGTACAGAAGCTGCACATCGTGGTCGTTCCGTGCGATGCCGTGAGGTCAAGATAGCGGTTGGCAATTTCCGACGCGTATCGGGGATCACCGAATTTCATTTCCTCAGGGAAAGTGTAAGTATTGAGCCAGTCGATAAGACGCTTACCCCAACTGGCGATCATTGCCGTTTGCGGGTAGTGCACATGAGGGTCGATAAACCCTGCCATGATCAGGTGCTGGCCATATTCCACATCTTGCGCTTCTGGATGCTCTTGCGACAATTTGGCTATCGAACCCAGTGCTTTTATTTTCCCGTCTTCGATCAGTACCGCCTCATGAGTGTTTGTCGCCCGTGTCGGTTCGGTGGCGAAAGGTGACTCCAAAAAGCTTAGAACGCGCCCCTTCAGTAACGTTTTTTGAGGCATGTTTCCCATACTCCACCCAGTTTTGTGCTGCGTTACAGCATAAGCGGGCGCATGTTGCGGGTAAATCTGCGCATTGTCATTGTTTTCTGGTAGCTGCTTCTTCTATTTAGACGCAAATCACCGACGCGAGGGTTGCGCATGACTACAGTCAAAGACGAAGCCGGACCCGACCAACCGCGGGAGGAGGACGCCTATGCGCTTGATCGCAGAACAGTGGCGTCCATTCTTTATGCGGTGGATGTTGATGATCGCGGTAAACTGATCGAGTTATTGGAGCCACTGCACCCAGCCGACATTGCCGACCTTCTGGAGCAGATTAATCCTTACGACCGCTCGCGTTTTATCCGACTTTACGACAAGGAATTTGATGGCGACATCTTGTCCGAATTGGATGAAGCCGTCAGAGAAGAGGTCATCGCTGTACTGCGTCCCGACGTACTTGCCGAGGCGGTTCGCGAAATGGAAAGCGACGATGTCGTCGACCTTTTGGAAGATCTGGAAGAGCCACAGCAGGAAACCATTCTTGACGCGCTGGAGGAGACAGATCGCCATGCGGCACAGCAGGCACTGGCCTACCCGGAAAACTCGGCCGGCCGACTTATGCAGCGCGAGATTGTTATGGCGCCCGAGCATTGGACGGTTGGTCAGGCAATTGACTTCATGCGGGCCAACGACGACCTGCCGGAGCAGTTTTATCACGTGGTACTCATCGATCCCCGTTTGAAGCCAACTGCGCAAGTTACACTCGGGAAACTTATGGCCGCGCGGCGTGAAATAGCCTTGCGCGATATCGCCGAACAGGAATTCCACACCATCCCCGTTGATCAGGATGAAGAGGATGTAGCCTATGCGTTCAATCAGTATCACCTGATTTCAGCCCCAGTGGTGGATGCGGATGGACGTATTGTCGGTGTCATCACCATCGACGATGCAATGGTCGTTCTGGACGAAGAATACGAAGAGGATATGTTGCACCTCGCGGGCGTGAGCAACGAAAGTTCGTTGTCCGACAGCGTTGCCGCCACTAGCAAACGACGCCTGCCCTGGCTTGCGGTCAATTTGTGTACAGCAATCTGTGCCTCGCTGGTGATTTCCCAGTTTGAGGCTGCGATTGATCGGTTGGTAGCTTTGGCCATTCTGATGCCTATCGTTGCGTCAATGGGCGGAAATGCTGGGACGCAATCCCTCACTGTTGCGGTGCGGGCGCTGGCCACTCGCGACCTTACCGGATCAAACGTTCTACGGGTCATCCGACGAGAGTTATTGGTTGGCATGCTGAACGGGCTGTGTTTTGCCGTCGTATTGGGCATAGTTGGAATGATGTGGTTCGCCTCACCGATGCTGGGCGTTGTGATCGGCACGGCATTGGTTGTGAATATGATCATAGCTGGTTTTGTCGGAACGGTTGTTCCAGTTGCGTTGGATCGTATAGGAGTTGACCCTGCGCTTGCATCTGGAACCTTTGTAACCACAACAACAGATGTCATGGGTTTCTTTATCTTCCTTGGACTTGCAAGCGTGGTGCTACTTTGACCGATCTGACCGAAAAAAAAGCCGCTGCGCGAAAAGCCGCATTTGAACGCCGTAAGACGGGCTTTGATCTAAGGTTGCCAGGAACCGCCGGTAGATTATCTGAGGTGTTGGCAGGGTATCGCGGGGTGCCCCTATCGGGATACATTCCTATCCGAACCGAAATTGATCCACTGCCGGCAATGGCAGAAGCAGCTGCTTATGGTCCGGTTGGCGTTCCCGTTATTCAAGGCGCGGGTCAACCGTTGAAGTTTTCCCGCTGGACGCCCGAAGGCACGCTGAAGGATGGCCCGTTTGGAGCGAAAGTTCCGGAAATAGAGGACTACTTTGATCCCGAGATTTTGATCGTACCTTTGGTGGCGTTCGACGCTAGCGGCGGACGCCTTGGTTATGGAGGCGGATTTTACGACCGTACCCTTGCAAGGTTGCGTGCCAACAATCCGACACTCGCTATTGGATTTGCCTTTGATGGGCAGGAGGTGGGGGAGCTGCCGTTAGAGCCTACTGACCAGCTGTTAGATATGGTGGTCACGGAAAGCCGCGTAATTTCGATCAAGTCTTAGACTGGCTCCGATTTCAGCCAGGATTGTTTTCTCGGAAATATTCCCACGCGTCTACTTCGCTGCCGTCCTGCAGAATGCACACGCCCGATTGACCATTCACGCCGTCGCGGATTTCATATTTCGCGCCGCTCTCTATACAGAAAGTCGCAGCAGGGTTTGCTAATTCCGTCGATTGCTCGGGCTCAGAGTCACAGGCTGCGACTGTCATCAAGGCTATGGTCGAGGCGAGAAAGCGGTGCATGTTGAAACTCCAATGGAATTCGATCTGGCAGTTGAGGGCGGCAGTTTAATCACTTGTGCTAACGGGATACCACACTTAGGACAGACTGCATGAGGATATTATTTCTTGGTGACGTTGTGGGGCGTGCTGGTCGCGCCGCGGTTCAAGAGCTCCTGCCGCGTCTTCGGGAGGATTGGCGTCTGGATTTTGTTGTGGTGAACAGCGAAAACGCTTCGAACGGCATGGGGTTGAGTGGTGACCACGCAAAGCTGTTGTTGGATGCGGGCGCCGATTGCCTGACGTTAGGCGATCACGCTTTCGACCAAAAAGACATGCTGCAGTTCATCGAAAACGAGCCGCGTATCGTGCGCCCAATCAACTTTGCAAAGGGCGCTCCGGGTCGCGGTCATCGACTTTATACAGCGCCAGGTGGCCGAAAGGTTCTGGTGGCACAGGTGCTTGGACAAGTGTTTATGAAACGCCCGTTCGACGATCCCTTCTCGGCCATCGAGCCGATCCTGAAATCTCATCCTCGTGGCGGACAGGCCCAGGCCATCATCGTGGAAATGCATTGCGAGGCTACTTCGGAAAAAATGGCCATGGGTCATTATTGCGACGGTCGCGCAAGTCTTGTGGTTGGAACCCATACCCATATTCCGACAGCGGACGCGCAAATCTTATCCCGCGGTACGGGTTATTTGACTGATGCCGGTATGTGCGGTGACTACGACTCGGTTATCGGGATGGATAAACAGGAACCTATGCGCCGCTTTATTACCGGGATGCCAAAGGCTCGTTTCACGCCCGCCAGTGGCGAAGCCACCCTGAGTGGTGTTTTTGTTGAAACAGATGATCGCGATGGGCAGGCGAAAAGCGTAAGAATGGTGCGGATTGGCGGGTGTTTGCAGCCGGCTGCACCCTGAACTAAACGACAGGCTTGCCCTGTTGCGCCCAATGCGGGACACTGTCTTAAAGGCAACTGCGCCAGGCCAGGGTTCGGACAGAATACCAGTAATGCAATTCCTTCAACTCACAGATATGGCCAGCGCAATACTGGCGCTGGTAATTGTCGCGGGTATGTTTGCAATGTTCCTTCGCGAGGCCTACCCGACCGAGGTCGTGGCAATCGGCGGCGTTGCCTTAATGCTAATAACCGGCATTCTACCCTACCAGAGCGCGCTGACTGTTCTTTCCAATCCAGCACCTTGGACAATCGCAGCCATGTTTATTGTGATGGGAGCACTCGTCCGGACTGGTGCCTTGGATGCATTTACATCTGTCGCCCAAAAACAAGCACAGGTAAACCCAAGGTTTGCAATTGGGTTGCTGATGGCATTTGTTATTCTCGCTTCGGCGGTTGTTTCGAACACGCCAGTCGTTGTCGTCATGATTCCGGTGTTCGTACAGATCGCGCGAACGTTGAACCTGCCGGCTTCCAAGTTGTTGATACCGCTCAGTTACGCAGCGATCTTGGGTGGTACGCTGACACTGATCGGAACCTCGACGAACCTGTTAGTTGATGGTGTTGCGCGTACGCAGGGAATGGCAGCGTTTACGATATTCGAAGTCACACCGTTGGGCATTGCCCTTGTAATTTATGGCATGATTTACCTGCGCTTTATTGCGCCGCGTTTATTGCCGGAGCGCGACAGCTTGGCGTCCCTTCTGAGCGACAAATCAAAGATGAAATTCTTTACAGAGGCCGTCATTCCACCAGATAGCAACCTGATTGGGCGCGAAGTCACTGGTGTGCAATTGTTTAAACGTCCAGGCGTTCGCTTGATTGATGTTGTCCGCGGAGACGAATCGCTACGCCGCAACCTTAAAGGAGTGACACTGAACGTCGGCGACAGGGTAGTACTGCGAACCGAAATGACTGAGTTACTAAGCCTGCAGACCAACAAAGAGCTCAAGCGTGTGGATCAGGTTTCAGCGGTCGAAACCAAGACGGTTGAGGTCCTGATCACGCCGGGATGCCGTATGGTAGGACGCACATTGGGTGCGATGCGTTTGCGCCGCCGATATGGCGTTTATGTCCTTGCAGTGCATCGCCGGAATCAGAACATAGGGCGGCAGCTGGATGATCTGGTTGTCCGGGTCGGCGATACCCTTTTGCTAGAGGGCGCCGCCGCTGACATTCAGAAACTGGCGGCAGATATGGATATGGTGGACGTGGGCCAACCTTCGGTGCGCGCTTTCCGTCGCAGCCATGCGCCTATCGCTATCGGTGCTCTCGTTGGTATCGTAGCATTGGCTGCGCTAGGCGTGGCCCCGATCCTTTTATTGTCTATTGTAGCGGTGGCAATCGTCTTAATAACCCGATGTATCGACGCGGATGAGGCGTTTTCCTTTGTTGAAGGTCGCTTGTTGGCCCTGATTTTCGCGATGCTGGCAATTGGCGCGGCGTTAGGAGAGTCCGGCGCCGTATCCCTGATTGTCGAAACCGTCGCACCCGGGCTAAGTTCGCTGCCGCCATTCCTGATTATCTGGGCCGTCTATCTATTGACTTCTATTCTGACCGAACTTGTGTCGAACAATGCTGTTGCCGTTGTCGTAACACCAATCGCGATTGGTCTGGCGCAGGCTGTCGGAATTGATCCGCGACCGCTGGTCGTTGCAGTGATGGTTGCGGCATCGGCCTCATTTGCAACACCCATAGGGTATCAGACTAACATGATGGTTTACGGTCCCGGTGGATACCGGTTCACTGATTTTCTTAAAGTAGGTGTGCCACTTAACCTAACCGTTGGATTATTAGCGTCTTTGTTGATCCCACTCATCTGGCCCCTTTGATATCGGCACAGAACCGCTGATTTTTCGGAGATGTCCTTGTAATTTCAAAAGAACTTACGACTTTTGAGTCACGATATTGCGAAAGGGAATGAACCCATGGCCAAAACAGGACGGATCGCGCTGCTTTCCATGATGGCTTCGGCAACCATTTTCAACGGAGCACTGGCAGGAACGATCGAAGGCACGGCAACGTACCGCGAAAGAATAGCCGTGCGGCCAGGCACGACATTATTTGTGGAACTTCAGGATGTATCCCGAGCAGATGCATCATCGGTGACCCTTGCGGCACAAAGGTACGCTTTAACGGGCGTGCCCGCGCCGTTTGAGTTAAATTATGATGACGCTTTGATCGACGACAGAATGCAATATGTGGTGCGCGCCACAATGTATCAGGGAGACAAATTGCTAATGACCACTGATCAGGCCTATCCCGTCATAACAAACGGCGCAGGAAATTCAGCCGATTTGGTTCTTGTGCAAGCGGCGGGGCAGGGCCTTGCTTCCCTTGAGAACAGCAAGTGGACAGCGGTCGGTTTGAACGGAGACGTGCTGAATGCCGAACGGCAACCGCAGATCGAATTTGCCGAGGGTGGAACTTTTGGTGGTACTGGCGGTTGTAACCGTTTTTCCGGTCAGGTTGAGATTTCAGGGAATTCGATAAATTTCCCTGACAATATGGCCGCTACCTTGATGGCTTGCCCGCCATCGATAGAAGAAGTTGAAAAGCAGTTCTTCGATGCACTGCAAAAGGTAACGACCTACGCCGTTTCAGGGAACAGTTTGGTGTTTCTTGATGAAGCTGGCGAACCTGTCGTGAATTTCGTCCGCACACCGTAGCGCAGCGGCACACTAGGCTACAGCTCTGGAGCGTCCTGCATTTCTGCCTGAAAAAATGCATCCTCCTAGAAAGGTGCCCTCAAGTGCATTGTAACCGTGATATCCACCACCGCCAAATCCGGCGATCTCGCCAGCAGCGAAGAGGCCGGGAACGATATTTCCGTCTGCGCCTAACATCTGGCTGTCCAGATTGGTTTGTAGTCCTCCCAAAGTTTTGCGTGTTAGGATGTGCAGCTTGACTGCGATAAGCGGACCGTTTTTAGGTTCAAGGAACCGGTGCGGCTTGGCAGTGCGGATTAATTTGTCACCGAGATAATTGCGGGCAGCGAGAATCGCCATTATTTGAGCGTCCTTTGAAAACGGATTGCCGATTTGCGCGTCCCGCGCTTCAATCTGTTCCCGCAAATGGGCTTCATCAATCAGGCCGGCTCCGAGTTGGTTCATTCCACCTACCAACTCGGTCAAGGTATTCGCGACGACGAAATCCTCGCCCTTTTCCTTAAAGGCTTCGACAGGGGCGGTTGCCTTTGATCCTGAAAGGATGCGCTGGCGGATCACCTCTTTCCAACTTCCAGAGGTAAAATCCGGATTTTGTTCCGAGCCAGAAAGGGCGAATTCTTTCTTGATCACCTTTTGCGTCAGAATGAACCAGCTGTAATCGTATCCGGTTTTTAGGATCTCGTGCAGCGTACCCAATGTGTCGAAACCAGGCAGGCAAGGCGGTTTCAGTCGGTTGCCGCAGGCGTCAAACCACATCGAACTTGGGCCCGGTAAGATGCGGATTCCGTGCGAAGGCCATATAGGGTCCCAATTCCGCACACCTTCTGTGTAATGCCACATGCGATCGCCATTAATAATGTGTCCCCCGGCTTTCTCGCTGATGGGGATCATTCGCCCATCGACATGGAACGGTACTCCGGCCACCATATTTTGGGGCGGTTCGCCCAAACGCTCGCGCGGCCATGCTTTTCGTACCATCTGAAAATTGCCGCCAATCCCGCCCGACGTAACAATTATCGATGGTGCATAGATTTCGAATTCACCAACTTCGTCACGGTTGGTTTTGCCACCGCGTTGGGCGGTGTCGTCCGCAAGCACTTCACCGGATATGCCCTTGGCAGAGCCATTTTGCATAATGATATGGCTTACCTGATGCCGAAACTTCAATTGTATTAGTCCAGCCGCCACATGGTCTTTTACCCTGCGGATGAAATGTTCAAGCACACCTGGACCTGTGCCCCAGGTGATGTGGAACCTAGGCACAGAATTGCCGTGCCCATCAGCGAACGAACCGCCACGTTCTGCCCAGCCTACCACCGGAAACCAACGCAGACCCATCTTGTGCAACCAAGGGCGCATTTCTCCCGCTGCGAATTCGACGTAAGCTTCGGCCCATTTTCGGGGCCAACGGTCTTCTTCGCGATCAAACTGCGCACTACCCATCCAATCACGAAGAGCCAGTTCGCGGTTGTCGCGGATTCCCATCCGGCGTTGTTCTGGGGTATCAACCATGAACAAGCCACCAAGACTCCAGAACGCCTGACCGCCCAGAAAATGTTCGGGTTCCTGGTCCAGCACAATGACCTTTTTGCCGCGATCACCCAATTCGGCCGCAGCAACCAGACCGGCAAGGCCACCGCCAACAACAATCGCGTCCGCCTTGTTTTCGCCCATGGTTCATCCTTTCAGTGGCTTCGGAACCAGATCAGAAAGGGGATCGCAACTGCGTACATTGTGATCCCGTAAACTGCAGCGGGCAATGCAAGTGGGCTGAATCCGCTTTCCGTTCCAGTAATCAGGGCTGCTAGTGTGATTCCAAGTGTAGAATTCTGAATACCAGTTTCGATTGAAATCGCCTTGCTCTCTTTCCACGAAAGGTTCGCGACACGCGCTAGACCCAATCCAATCAGTAACAGCGCCACATTCAACGAGATCAGGCCTGCCCCCATCACGCCAAGATTTTCCACAAACAACTGCCAGTTTCCGGCCAAAGCGGCGACGACGATTAGTATGAACAATGCTGTTGCAAGTTTGGCCAAAGGCGCATCAACACGGTCTGCAAATCCCTCGGCAAAGTTTCGGATGGCGACACCAATTGCCACTGGCAATGTCGTGATCAAAAACATGGCCACAGCCAATCCACTGATGGAAACCTCTGGGGCATTCTCACCCATGAAATGGCCGATTGCCCATGCAGCAAGGATTGGGACGGTCAGAATTGAAAGGAGGCTTATCACGGCGGTAAGGCTGACTGACAGCGCAACGTCCGCCTTGGCGAGTTTTGACAGTATATTGCTGGTGACGCCGCCAGGGCAAAAACTCAACAGCATGAATCCAACGGCGATCTCTGGTGGTAAAGCGAACAGCTTTACGGTTGCAAATGCGGCAATGGGCAGAAGAACCACCTGACATATTGCACCGATGGCGAAAGGGTAACGGCGGCTTAGAACGCGCCGGAAGTCTGCAATCTCCAACCCGATACCCAAAGACAGCATGATTATCGCCAAGGAAATTGGCAGGCCCACATTGATTAATAGATCCAAATACAACTCCTCCCAAAGTCGCTTCGGACCAATCTATGCGAGCCGCCACCTTGCAAGCAACCGCGCCGTTAGGTCACCCGTAACGCTGCGCGAAACGGCGCAGGATTTCACCAGGCTGAGTGACATCAGCTGCGTGGCATAGATCGATAAGTGACTGCGCATCTTCCGGTGGGAAATATCCATGGTCTTTGTAAATGTTGATGCGCTGTTCAAAATCTTTGGCATCCGCTTCGGGGTGAAACTGCGTGGCATATACATTCTGCCCCCACCGGATCATTTGATACGGGCAGGGGTCTGAGGCGACCAGATGAACGCAACCGGCGGGTAGTTCCTGCACAGCTTCTTTGTGGCCAACAAAGGCGTCGAAAACAGTGTGCAGGCCTGCCGTCAACGGATCTTGCATACCGTCTTGGGTTAGTCGGCAAGTGGACGGGCCTACGGGCTCTCCGAAATTCTTTTTACTCACGTTGCCATCCAAATGGGCGGCCAGAATTCCCAGCCCGTAACAACACCCCATAAACGGATGGTCCATTGCCGTGATCTGCGGCATCAGGCCCATTATCGAGTTTTCAATGCGTGCATCCAACGGGGATTTTTCGTCTGGATCATCACTGACGCACCCGGGTCCACCCCCAACGATGACAGCCGCATATTCTGAAACGTTCAATTTTTCAGGCAATGACTCGCGGTCCAGGCGGATGCGATGGGCCTGTTCTTGCGACAGCTCTGTTTTGTCCAATATCGATGCAAATTCAGCATCCGACGCATCGGTTTCCGGTCGCAATTGAAGGATAAGAAATCGTTTCATTCCGCGCTACTACCGCTCATAATGGCCAGAAGACAAGGATTGCGGGCACGGAAACTGCAATGATCAGAATTTCCAGCGGCAACCCCATGCGCCAATAGTCGCCGAAACGATAACCGCCCGGTCCAAGAACCAGCGTGTTATTTTTATGCCCGATTGGCGTAAGAAACGCGGCCGAAGCCGCGACGGCAACGGTCATCAGAAACGGGTCGGGCGAAACCTCGAGCGCGCGCGCCATCTGAATACCGACCGGGGCCGCAACAATGGCTGTCGCCGTATTGTTGAGCACGTCTGACAAGGTCATGGTTACGACCATCAGCACGGTTAGAATAGCCCACGCAGGTAAGCCATCGGTGAGCTGTACCAGCGCATTTGCTATAAGTTCTGTGCCGCCGGAACTTTCCAAGGCGCTGCCTAATGGAATCATTGAGCCAAGCAAAACGACAACGGGCCATTCGATGTGGTTATAAACATCAGCAATCGGCATGATCTTGGTTAGCACATAGGCTATCACGACCAGACCCAGCGCGATCGGTAGATAAATAATCCCGACACTGGCGGCCAGAACCGCGGCTGCGAACAACCCGATTGCCAGCCAAGCTTTTTCGTTTGCGGTAACGTTCAAACCGCGTTCGGCCAGCGGCAAACACCCTAACCACTCGGTCACATCAGAGGTGCGGTCCCGCGGACACAACAAGAGCAGGATGTCACCGGGCTCAACCACGGTTTTTCGGACCTGACTTGTTATGCTGCGCCCCTGACGCGAAATTCCCATTAAAACCGTGCTCTGGCGCCAAGCCAGACCAATTGCCTGGGCCGTTCGTCCGGTAATACGCGCGTTTTCAGTGACGACAACCTCGGTCACCTCCAAACCGTCCCCTTCGGCAGTCAAAAGCTCCTGACGGCGTGAGTCCGAGAAATCCAGAGCTAGCGCCGCCCGAAACTCATCCAATGCTTCGGGACGGGCTTCCAGCACCAATGCGTCACCTTCTTTCAGCGTAGCATGAGCTGATCTGCCATAGCGCCGTTTATCGTCACGGATCAGGCCAATGATCGCCACGTCGGATTTTTCAGCAACTTCATATAATTCGCTGACCCGCTTCCCGATGTGGGCGGATTCTGGCGGAATTGTAAGCTCAGCAATGTATTCGGCCAAAGCCTCAGACGTTTCTACCTGTGGACCACGGTTTGGTATCAGCCGCCAGCCCACTAGGGCAACGAAGGCAAGACCAACAATCGCGGCAAGGCCGCCGACCGGAGCAAAATCAAACATGCGAAACGGTTCGCCTAGTGTTTCGGCTCTTATCGATGCGATGATTATGTTCGGTGGAGTTCCGATCAGAGTGGCCATGCCACCCAAAATGGTGGCGAAACTCAATGGCATCAGGCTCAATCCAACTGACCTGCCAGCTTTGCGCGCGGTTTGAATGTCTACCGGCATCAAGAGCGCAAGTGCAGCCACGTTGTTCATGAAAGCCGACAGGATTGCTCCGATCCCTCCCATCAGGGCAATATGAGCCCCCAACCCACGCGAGGCATCTACCAACGTGCGCGTGATAAGAAATACAGCTCCAGACCGTACAAGGCCCGCTGAGACCACAAGTACAAGCGCAACTATAATCGTGGCGGGGTGACCAAATCCCGAAAAAGCGTTGTCTATGGGTACGACGCCCAAAATGACGCCGATCATAAGGGCGGCAAACGCAACCAGATCATAGCGGAACCGCCCCCACAGCAACATTCCGAACACACTGATGAAAAGGCTAAAAAGAATGATCTGGTCAGTTGTCATAACGACACCATAGCCACCGTGACGGTCCGGGCAAGCCGATCCCTTGATCACACGGTGCGCAAACGTCTATATGAGCGCCAAATACGTAATTACGAAGACGAGGACGCAATATGGCAGGCCATTCCAAATGGGCCAACATCCAGCACCGCAAGGGTCGTCAGGACGCCGCGCGGTCCAAACTGTTTTCCAAGTTATCCAAAGAGATCACAGTCGCCGCCAAGATGGGTGACCCTGATCCTGACAAGAACCCGCGCCTGCGTCTAGCGGTGAAAGAGGCCAAGTCGAACTCGGTCCCCAAGGATGTGATTGACCGCGCCATCAAGAAATCTGTTGCGGGTGAAGGCGACGATTACGAGGAAATCCGTTATGAAGGCTACGGCCCTAACGGTGTAGCTGTAATTGTCGAGACAATGACCGACAACCGCAACCGCACCGCGTCGACTGTCCGTTCGACTTTCTCCAAGAATGGCGGCAACCTTGGTGAAACCGGTTCGGTCGGGTTCATGTTCGAACGTAAAGGAGAGGTGGTTTACCCCGTTTCTGCTGGCGATGCGGACACTATTTTCGAAGCTGCTATCGATGCTGGCGCCGAAGACGTTGAAAGTTCGGATGATGGCCACATTATTTGGTGCGCGGATACCGATCTGAACGAAGTTTCAAACGTGTTGGAAGCCAATTTGGGAGAGTCGGAATCCACCAAGCTGGTTTGGAAACCCACTACGACCACGGAGTTGGGTCTTGAGGATATGCTGAAACTGATGAAGTTGGTCGATGCACTTGAGGATGACGACGACGTGCAACGAGTTACAACCAATTTCGAAGCTACTGACGAGGTCATGGCGCAACTCTGAACAGCATCTGACCTGAAACCTTTTGAACCCCGGCCGAATGGCTGGGGTTTTTCGTACTGTGATTGGCTACTTGGCCGTTCGGTGCAAAGACGGTACATTCGAAAAGAGCACACAAAACAAGAGGGATGATTGGACTTCAAGTCACTCCTGAAATGAGCGTATGGCGGATACCTCCCCTGATCTTGCAAGACGGAATGTCCCGGTTCTGGCCGGTCAAAGCATATTGTCTCAGGTCGCGTGGACACTCGGAAGCCCATCGGTCGTTTTGCCCTTCCTGGCGGTGTCGCTTGAGCTACCAATGTTTCTCGCCGGTGCTCTAGTCTCGATACGTATGTTTGGAAGTATGGTCGCTGACGTATTCCTTGCGCATTCGATAGCGGCTCGTGAACGAAAAAAACGGGCGATTGCGTTGACCGAGATCGCGGTCGGGGCCTGTTTGGTTCTCGCTTTGGCTTTGGCCGCTACTGGTGTTGTCCCGATTGTTGCTTTGGCATTTGCGACTGCTTTTTTGATGATTGGTCTGATCGAAGAAGTTCAGTCACTGCTTTACACGGACCTGATTGGGGATCATGTCAAATCAAAGTCTCGGATGGCATTGCATTACCTTCAGCTTGGGGCTGGAGGGTTAGCTACGATTGGTTTGGCATTATTGATTCATCAGATCATGAAGGACGCTCCACCGTTCTCGCGCCACTCGGCTGTCATAGCAGTTTCTGTAACATTTTTCGTTCTTTCTGGCCTTTCAATTCTGGCGATGGCCGAGGCGGAAAAGAAGAAGGAAACCTCCGAAAAAGATGTTGGAAAAACGAGGTTCGTTGAGAATTTCACCAACATTTCCAAGATGTTTGAACAACCATGGTTCCGACACTATATGGTCATGAGGCTGCCTTTGGTTGTGGTGTCACTTTCGGTACCCTTCTTCGCTTTGATCGCTGCGGAAGCGCACCATTCATCTGCAAAGGGACTGACCGCGATGATTGTTTCTTCCGCTTCGGGATATCTTGTATCTGCGCCGTTGTGGCAGGTTGTGAATATGAAATCCCATCGAGCCGTCATGGTTGCAGGCACGCTGATGGTAGCATGCACAGGGATCGCGTTGCTGAGTGTACATTATCTGGGTGCCGATCATGACATTCATTTGCATGCCGTCGCGTTGTTTGTCGTGACCGTGGCGGTCACTGGTGTCAGTAGTGCACGGAAATTGTATTTTCTTGATGTGGCTCCGAAAGATCAACGCGTACAAGGGGCGGCAGCAATCAAAAGCATATGCCGCATATCCGCCGTTGTTATCTCATCGGTCCTGGCAGCGGTCGCGCACATGCACGAAGTTTCTTTGGCCATCATGTTCATCTGTGCGGTAAGTATTTTGGCGGCGGTCCTATGTTACCGCGTCGTCATTCCTAAAGAGGTAAAGGGTGCAAACCTTTAACTTAAGTCCTCATTCGGATGGAACCATAATCTGTGCCGCTGCTTGCCTGACGGCCCGGGTTAGCGAAGTCAGGGCGGGGGCAAGTATCCTTCCGACTTGCCATGTCAGTGGAATGTCCAACGGCTTGCCGGGGACTAGCTCGCAAAGCCTGCCGTCTTTGAGCATGGGTCGCACCAGGACTTCGGGATTCATCCCCCAACCCACGCCAGCGATGGCGGCGTCGACGAAACCTTGTGATGAAGGCAGAAAATGCGAAGGCGGCGAAATACGGGTGCCGGTTTGCGCCTCGATCCAGGTGCTCTGCAGTTTGTCTTTTGGATTGAATATCAGGCAAGGAGCCTTGGCCAGAGTCACGGGCGTTACGCCGACTGCGAACCATTTTCGAATAAAGTCAGGACTTGCAGTAGGCAAGTAGCGTAGAGACCCAAGTGAAAAGGTATCACAACCGCTTACGGCATGACCGCCTACGGAAATGGCGGCGCTGACCTCGCCGCGGCGTAACCACGCAGCCGAGTAATCTTGATTATCGATCACCAGATCGAAGAGCATTCCGTCAACTTTAGCCATAGCATCAATAAACCAGGTTGCCAGACTGTCTGCAGTAACCGCGATCCTCACGCGTGCCGCGCCCGGACTGGTTTCAAGCGCCAGTTCTCTGGTCAGTTGAGCCTCTAAAAGTCCAATATCCTCGGCGTGACGCGCTATCCGTAGTCCGGTCGGGGTGCCGGAGCATGGGTTGCCTCGCTGGATCAAAGACGCGCCAACACGGTCTTCCAATGCTTTGATCCGCTGCGATATGGCCGAAGGTGTCACCGCAAGTTCCGAAGCTGCAGCCTCAAAGCTCCCATGCCGCAAAATAGCGGACAAAGCGGACAGTAGATGGGGGTCGAAACGCATTAGAGATTCTAACTTAGGAGAAGTTTCTTTAATTTGATAGAGCCAGCAAAGTGGGTTAGTCAACGCCTCCGAATATGGAGGCAAAATGACAACGTCGCTGATTGCAGGTTTCGCCTTGGGATTCAGCCTGATCCTGGCAATTGGCGCACAAAACGCCTTCCTGCTCAGACAAGGCCTAAGACGAGAGCATGTGTTTGCTTTGTGCCTGATCTGCGCAACCTCAGATGCCATTCTGATCGCCGCGGGGGTAGCCGGCTTTGGAACTCTGACGCAGGCCGCGCCATGGTTCGAAACGGCGATGCGCTATGGCGGTGCAGTATTTTTGACATGGTATGCGCTACGAAGTTTCAATTCTGCCTGGCGGGGCGGATCGGTCCTTGAAACTGGGCCAGGCCAAAGCATGACCTTGCGTGCCGCATTGCTGACCGTGTCGGCATTTACCTGGCTGAACCCTCATGTCTATTTGGACACCGTCGTTTTGATCGGTTCAATCTCAGCACAGTACGAAGATCAGATGGCTTTCGCCATTGGCGCGATGACGTCCAGTTTCGTGTTCTTTTTTTCGCTTGGGTATGGGGCGGGTATTTTGGCTCCGGTTTTCAGGCGTCCGAGGTCGTGGCAAGTATTAGATCTAATTATAGGGATCGTGATGCTGGGGGTCGCACTTAAACTTGTTGCCATGTGAAGGGTTGTGGAGTGCCGGGTTTAGGTGTTCAACAAACCCATGAGTATTGCCACTGATCAATCGCGCCCAATTGCCGGCATGTTTTGGATGTTTGCCGCAGGTATGTCCTTTGTGGTCATGACGGCGCTGGTCAAGACATTGGGATCGACTATGAACCCAATACAGGCGGCATTTTTGCGGTACGCATTGGGGTTGGTATTTCTGCTTCCGGCTTTGCGCGCCATTGTCGCTACACGTTTGACCCGTCGAAATGTGACCCTTTTTGGCCTACGCGGAGTGGTTCATGCAGCGGCGGTAATGCTGTGGTTTTTCGCCATGACGCGCATTCCGTTGGCCGAGGTCACAGCGATGAACTACATGACACCGGTATACGTCACGCTGGGCGCAGCGCTTTTTCTTGGGGAAAGACTTGCCTTTCGCCGAATTGCAGCGATTGGCGTGGCGTTGGTCGGTGTTGTTATCATTTTGCGTCCGGGTTTCCGCGAAGTTTCACCGGGGCATATCGCAATGCTGGGAACATCATTGGCATTGGGGGGGTCTTACCTTTTGGCCAAGGTAATGGTGCGTGATATCCGACCTTCGGTTGTTGTGGCTCATCTTTCGATCTGGGTGACAATTGCGCTTATACCTTTTGCTGTCGCCGTTTGGGAACCGCCGAGCCTGCGTGACCTTGGAGTATTATTTTTAGTAGCCAGCTTTGCCACTGCCGGGCATTATTTCATGACACTTGCGCTACAAGCGGCACCTGTTGCCGTCACTCAGCCGGTCACATTCCTGCAATTAATCTGGGCCACATTACTGGGGGCCATCGTTTTTCACGAAAGCGTCGACATCTGGGTTGTGGCGGGCGGAACGTTGATTCTGGCAGCCGTCAGTTTCATTGCGTGGCGGGAGGCTGTTCTAAAACGTTCAAGCGGCACGCCGCCTTCGGGTTCGGAATGCCCGCCCGAGCGTTTGCGAAAGGTTGTTGATTGACGAGTCAATAAAATACTCTTAGCCTTCGAACGGATTAGGTGAGGCTGAGAGGCGGTTATGCCAAAATTGGGAATGGAACCGATCCGCCGGGACGCGATTGTCAAAGCGACAATTGCGGAGTTGGGTGTAAAGAAATCGTTGGACGTTACTGTCAGTCAGATCGCCAAGCGCGCGGGAATGTCCAGCGCTTTGGCGCATCACTATTTCGGTGGAAAAGACCAAATATTTCTTGCCGCAATGCGACAGATCTTAAGCGATTTCGGGGCAGAGGCACGCCAAGAGCTGAAACAGGCCGCGCCGCGTGAACGCCCGCATGCCATCATTCGTGCGTGCTTTGGGCCCGCGTGTTTTACACCGGACGTCATTGCAGCTTGGATGACCTTCTATGTGCTGGCGCAAACCAACGGGGACGCGCTGCGTCTTTGGCAAATCTATCAGTCGCGTATCCGTTCAAACCTGATTGACGCGATGCGCCCTGCTTTGTCCGATCCGGTCGAGGCTGCAGAGGATATGATAGCATTGATAGATGGGCTTTATATCCGCGCTGCACTTAGCGCACCGGAAGAGCCGCAATTGGCAGTGGATCACGCCCTGCGTGTTCTCGCCAGGTTTTTAGAGGCAGAGAATGACCCAACCTAACATTCTGATCCTCATGGTGGATCAGTTGAACGGCACCCTCTTTCCCGATGGTCCGGCAGACTGGCTGCACGCACCAAATCTGAAAAAACTGGCGGCACGGTCCACACGGTTTGCAAACGCATATACAGCTTCTCCGTTGTGCGCGCCTGGCCGGGCCAGTTTCATGACGGGTCAGTTGCCCTCCCGAACCGGGGTTTATGACAATGCAGCCGAATTTCGCAGTGATATCCCGACCTACGCGCATCATCTGCGCCGCGCGGGGTATTATACCTGCCTGTCCGGGAAAATGCACTTTGTTGGTCCAGACCAAATGCACGGCTTCGAAGACCGGCTGACGACGGACATCTATCCGGCTGATTTCGGTTGGACTCCGGATTACCGAAAACCAGGCGAGCGGATCGATTGGTGGTATCACAATATGGGCTCAGTCACAGGTGCCGGTGTTGCAGAAATCACCAACCAGATGGAGTATGACGACGAAGTCGCTTACCACGCTAAGGCCAAGCTTTATGATTTGGCCCGAGGCAAAGACGATCGTCCCTGGAGCCTGACCGTTAGCTTCACGCACCCGCATGACCCATATGTCGCACGGCGAAAATACTGGGACCTTTACGAAGACTGCGAACACCTTTTGCCTGAAATTGCCGACATTGGTTACGAAAATCAGGATCCGCACGCGCAACGGATATTTGACGCCAATGACTGGCGGAGTTTCGACATTACAGAGGAGGATATCCGCCGGTCCCGTCGAGCCTATTTTGCGAACATCTCGTATCTTGACGAAAAGATCGGCGAATTATTGGAAGTGCTGGATAACACTCGGCAAGAGGCAATCATTTTGTTTGTCTCGGATCATGGCGACATGTTGGGTGAACGAGGATTGTGGTTCAAGATGAACTTCTTCGAAGGCTCGGCTCGGGTTCCGCTCATGATTTCGGCAACTTCGCTGCCCGTTGGGTGTATTGACGATCCCGTTTCTACAATCGATGTCACTCCGACGCTGGGTGCTTTGGCGGGTGTCGATATGGCGGAAATCGCGCCTTGGACAGACGGTGAAAACCTTGTTCCGTTGGCGCAAGGTGTTGAGCGTACAACACCGGTCGCAATGGAATACGCGGCAGAGGCGTCTTATGCGCCGCTAGTTTCTCTGCGGTATGGAAAGTGGAAATTCAATCGTTGTGCGTTGGATCCTGATCAGCTGTTCGATCTTAATGACGATCCGCATGAGCTGAATAATTTGGCAGATAGGCCAGAGCACGCCGGAACGCTGCAGACGTTGCGAGCCAAGTCCGAAGCTCGTTGGGATCTGGACCGCTACGACGCAGATGTCCGGGCAAGTCAGGCTAGACGATGGATTGTGTACGAGGCGCTTAGGCAGGGCGGTTATTATCCTTGGGATTACCAGCCCCTGCAAAAGGCCTCGGAAAGATACATGCGCAACCACATGGACTTAAACGACGTCGAAGATAGCCAACGCTTTCCTCGCGGCGAGTAACGCTGAAGATCATCCCGCGGGTAGAGACCAGGCCATTAAGAACTCTGATCCCCCGGGCAATGGAGATTAAATAATGCAAGCAGATTTTGTCATCGTAGGCGCTGGATCCGCCGGATGTGCGATGGCGTATCGGTTGAGCGAGGCGGGTGCCTCGGTTCTGGTGATTGAACATGGCGGTACCGATGCGGGGCCGTTCATTCAGATGCCGGCCGCACTTAGTTACCCAATGAACATGTCGCGTTATGATTGGGGCTATAGGTCTGAACCAGAACCTCATTTAAACAATCGCCGGCTGGCATGCCCTCGGGGTAAGGTCATTGGAGGATCTTCCTCGATAAACGGGATGGTTTATGTACGAGGGCACGCGCGTGATTTTGACACCTGGGCCGAGATGGGAGCGAACGGGTGGTCCTATTCCGATGTCTTGCCTTACTACAAACGCATGGAAACATGGCACGACAACGGTCATGGTGGGGATCCAACGTGGCGAGGTAAAGACGGGCCTCTACACGTATCGCGCGGACCGCGTGAAAACCCTTTGTTTCAAGCCTTTGTCGACGCGGGAAGGCAAGCCGGCTACGAGGTAACAGGCGACTACAACGGCGAAAAGCAAGAAGGCTTTGGCCCGATGGAGCAGACTGTCTGGAAAGGTCGACGATGGTCAGCAGCAAACGCATATCTAAAGCCTGCGCTCAGGCGCGAGAATTGCAGTATCGTCAGGGGACTGGCTGCACGCGTCGTTTTTGAGGAGGGACGTGCAGCAGGTGTCGAACTGATCCGCGGTGGGAAGAAGGAGGTTATCAAGGCCAATCGAGAAGTCGTTTTGGCGGCGTCGTCGATAAACTCACCCAAATTGCTGATGCTGTCCGGTATCGGGCCGGCCTCACACTTGGCGGAGCACGAAATCGACGTGGTTGCGGATCGACCCGGCGTCGGCGCAAACCTGCAGGATCACTTGGAACTGTATATCCAGCAGGCATCCTTGCAGCCGATTACATTGTACAAACACTGGAACCTCATCAGTAAGGGTCTGATTGGTGCGCAGTGGCTGTTCACCAAAACTGGGCTTGGGGCATCAAACCAATTTGAAAGCGCTGCGTTCATCAGGTCGCAACCAGGTGTCGAATACCCAGATATCCAGTATCACTTCTTGCCTATGGCGATACGTTATGACGGTCAGGCCGCCGCTGAAGGACATGGGTTTCAGGCACATGTTGGCCCGATGCGTTCCCCGTCCCGTGGTACGGTCACGTTGCGATCAAATCGACCTGAAGATGCACCGGTGATCCGTTTCAACTACATGAGCCACGAAAAGGATTGGGAGGATTTCCGGACCTGCATTCGACTGACACGAGAAATCTTTGGTCAGGAAGCATTCGAACATTTCGCGGGGGAAGAAATCCAACCTGGCGCGTCTTTGCAATCCGACGAAGAGTTAAATGGTTTTATCGCTGAACATGCAGAAAGCGCCTATCACCCTTGCGGAACCTGTCGAATGGGACGGACTGACGACAAACAGGCCGTTGTTGATCCGCATGGGCGCGTGATCGGAGTCGACGGGTTACGCGTTGCAGATAGCTCGGTCTTTCCGCAGATCACCAACGGAAACCTGAACGCTCCTTCTATCATGGTGGGTGAGAAAGTTTCGGATCACTTGTTGGGCAAAGATCCTTTGCCAAAAGCAAATGACAGGCCTTGGATACATCCCAACTGGGCATCGCAGCAAAGGTAAAATTCTGGTCAGGGCGAACCTGATGGGATTATTCTTTTTGGTGTCAAAATTGATTTGGACGGAAACTTGATCGGGGTCAAAGTGACGGCCTCTGGACATCGATAAAACTTGGACGCAACGCCAAACAAAGGAGCGAACAGGATGTCTCACACCCCGCATGAACTGGCCGAAGAATTCCCAGACAAGGTTGAACTGATGAGCCAGCTTAAACAAACCGATGCACATTTTGCTCGGCTGGCAGAAGAGTATCACGAATTGAATCGCACTGTTCATCGGGCCGAAACCAACGTTTCACCGATGGAGGAATTGGCCGAGGTCGAGCTGCGGAAAAAGCGTGCAGCCCTCAAGGATGAAATCTGGGGGATTTTGTCGAAAGCTTAACTTGACGGGCGGGATCATCCCGCCCTTAAACCGGCTTAAGTGTCGTCGTTCCAGAACACATTTCAAGTCACTTGATACGGTAGTGTTCCGCGGGTATGCGCGTCTATGGTCAGTCGCCTTTCCAGCGGCGGGACAGAACGCTGGTGGCAGGTTTGACGCTCACATATTCTGCATGAGATACCGATCGGCTCATAGGCGCTCGCATTGTCGATATCGAGGTTGTCAGCATAAACAAGTGCTCTGGCATGACGTGTCTCGCACCCTAGGGCTATTGCATAGCGGCGCACAGGAGCCCCGAAAGAACCGCCGGATTTCGAAACATCGCAAGCTAACGAAATATACCTTACACCGTCTGGCGTTTCAGCCAGTTGGCGCAGGAAATGTCCCGGTGTTTCGAATGCTCGATGAACATTCCAAAGCGGGCAAGCGCCACCAAACCGCGCAAACTGAAGCCGAGTGGCGGAATGGCGTTTGGTTATTGTTCCTGCCTGATCGACACGCACAAAGAAAAACGGGATACCCTTCGCGCCGGGGCGTTGCAGGGTGGACAGCCGATGCGCAACTTGTTCGATTGAGGCGCCGAAACGGTTGCTAAGAAGTTCTAGATCGTGCCGAGCTTCTTGCGCAGCCGCAAGAAAGGTGGCGTAGGGCATCAATGACGCGCCAGCGAAATAGTTGGCCAAGCCGATCTTTGCGATGGACCGCGCCTCTTCGCTTTGAAATTTAGCAAAGTCCAGAGTAGCTTCGAGCAATTTGTCCTGGTTTATCAAAGCGACCTGAAGCAAGAGCTGAAAAACCTGTGTCTGCGGCGCTGCACGCGATGACAAACGCAGGGTTTTGTTTGCCACATCATAGCTGCGGAGAGTTTCAATATCGGCGAAACTAACTTGAATTCCCTGCGCTGAAAGGCTATCGACCGCGGCTTTTCGAATGTCGCCAACATCTGCAGCTTGCGCAGCAAATCTCTCGGCTGCACGGTCGACGGCATCAATGTAGTTGTCACAATAGTGAAAAAAATCTCGAACCTCTTCCCACGGGCTTGCTTGAATCTGAGCATCTTCCCGACCCAAAGCTTCGTCCAGCGACGCCAGCCGTTCGTGGGTTTGGCGATAGGTTCTATGCAGCTCGATAAATGCACGGGCAAGGGCAGGGGCATTCGAAGCCGTCAACCTTAGATCCGCCAATGGCGGCATATTGTCGGCAAACAAAGGATCGGCCAATGCCTCACGCATGTCGGAAACAAGCCGCTCGCTGTCGCCGGTACTCAGTTCGGTGACGTCCATCCCGAACTCTTGTGCAAGGGCAAGAACAACAGTGGTCGAGATCGGCCGGTTATTATTCTCCATCTGGTTCAGGTAGGGCAGGGAAATACCTAGCTTGGCGGCAAATTCCTTTTGGGTCACGGCGAGGCGCGTGCGCATTTCTCGTAGTTTCGCGCCTGCGTATAGCTTTTGAGTGGCCATTGAGTGCCTTTGCAGATTTACTTCACCGGAAAGCTAACTTTGCAAACCGGTGTTCGCAAGCTCTTACAGGCCCAACTGCCGTTCACGCACAATTACAGTATAGATGGCAATAATTGCCATAACTGAGGTGCCCAACATCAGCCATAGCAGGGGCATTGCTCCGGTCTCGCGGGTCAGCATGGCACCTGCTGACGCGCTAAGGGCTGCCCCGCCGCCCAGCATAATGGCACCGCTCAATCCCGAGGCCGTCGCGGCCAGATGTGGACGCACTGACAGTGCCCCAGCTGTCGCATTTGGAATGGACATCCCGTTGCCGAGGCCGACAAAGGTCATAAAGCCGAAAAAACTGAGGGCAGTACCCAAGTCAGCCAAGAACACGGCGGCTGACAAAATCACCCCAATAGCGTTCAGCCAGCAGCCATAAAAAACCATTCTGTTGACGCCAAAGCGCACTGAATATCTTCCGCTAATGAAATTCCCGAAGAAGTACCCAATTGCCGGTGCGCCAAAATAAACCCCAACCTCAGATGCGCTCAATCCAAAAACCTGAGTGCCAATGAATGGGGCGCCGCCCAGATAGGCGAAGAATGCGCCCGAAGAAAGAGCAGAGGACAATGAATAGCCCCAAAATCGAGGCGATCTCAGCAGTTCTGGAAATTCGCGGAATTGCTCGATAAGTGTTTTGCCGCTCTTGGCTGCAGTCTCGCCAAAGTCATAATAAGTTAAGCCGAGTGTAAGTGCTGCCAATCCGAAGGGCAGCCAAAAATTAGCCTTCCAACCAAACCCTTCCTCCAGAAATCCACCGATTGCCGGACCGATCATAGGTACTATGGCCATGCCCATGGTCACATACCCAATCATTGATGCTGCTTGATCTTGAGAGTACATGTCACGAACTGCGGCTCGGCTAAGCACGATGCCAACTACGATAACGGCCTGACACATTCTAAACGCTAGGAATACCTGCGCGTTGGGGGCAAAAATACAGCCCAATGTGGAAAGCAGAAACAGGGCAAGCCCCCATAAAAGAACCGGCCTGCGTCCGGCCTTGTCCGCGATAGGGCCGATAAGAATCTGGAGCACTGCGTTTACCAAAAGGTAGAGCGCTATGGACAGTTGCATGACTTTGTAGTCAGCGTCGAAATAAAGAGCCATGTTGGGTAGACTGGGCAGGAACAGATTCATGCTCAGTGCGGAAAGCCCGGAAAGTAAAACAAGTGTTGTTATGCTGGGCGGAGATCGATGCGATGATTGAGAGCTGAACTGCATGGTTCACATGTATAGGTAGGTTTGTTCGATTACTATTCGTCTTTGCAATTGATTTGGTGAGTTAGCAACTTTGCGTTTTCCTAGGGGCGGATTGCTACTAGTTTGCAAATTTGCCGAAAAACTCTTTGGTCGGTGCAGGCTTAATTATAAAGTCGCGCCAAATTTGACAGGGGATTATCGCCATGAAAGACATCCTTTCCGAGCTTGAAGAGCGCCGTAACAATGCACGGCTGGGCGGTGGGCAAAAGCGGATCGACTCGCAGCACGCAAGAGGGAAGCTTACTGCGCGTGAACGAATCGAATTATTGGTCGACGAAGGCAGCTTTGAAGAATTCGACATGTTCGTCAGCCACCGTTGCACTGATTTCGGAATGGAAAACCAAAGGCCCGCAGGGGATGGAGTCGTTACTGGTTGGGGCACGATTAACGGTCGCATGGTATATGTATTTTCGCAGGACTTTACCGTTTTTGGTGGTTCCCTGTCAGAAACGCACGCTCAGAAAATCTGCAAAATCATGGACATGGCTATTCAGAATGGTGCGCCTGTAATTGGCATCAACGACTCTGGCGGAGCGCGAATTCAGGAAGGTGTGGCGTCGCTTGCAGGATATGCTGAGGTGTTTCAGCGAAATATCATGGCGTCGGGCGTGGTGCCGCAGATTAGCGTTATTATGGGTCCATGCGCTGGCGGAGCGGTATACAGCCCAGCCATGACGGATTTTATTTTCATGGTGAAAGACACGTCTTACATGTTCGTTACGGGCCCCGATGTCGTGAAGACCGTGACGAACGAAGTTGTTACCGCAGAGGAATTGGGTGGAGCTTCCACGCACACCAAAAAGTCCTCGGTTGCGGACGGAGCGTTTGAAAACGATGTCGAGGCATTAGCTGAAGTTCGGCGCCTAGTTGACTTTCTGCCGCTGAATAATCGTGAAAAGCCACCTGTTCGCCCTTTCTTTGACGAGCCTGACCGGATCGAAGCATCATTGGACACTTTGATTCCGGACAACCCAAATACCCCCTATGATATGAAGGAACTCATTACAAAAGTGGCTGACGAGGGTGATTTCTACGAAATTCAGGAAGATTTTGCCAAGAACATCATCACCGGATTCATCCGTTTGGAGGGACAAACGGTAGGTGTGGTCGCCAACCAGCCGATGGTTCTGGCCGGTTGTCTGGACATCGACAGCTCACGAAAGGCAGCCCGGTTCGTAAGGTTCTGCGACTGTTTTGAGATTCCAATCTTGACGCTTGTGGACGTGCCCGGCTTTTTGCCGGGGACCTCGCAGGAATATGGCGGCGTAATCAAGCACGGCGCGAAATTGTTGTTCGCGTACGGAGAAGCAACAGTTCCAAAGGTTACGGTAATTACACGCAAAGCCTACGGCGGTGCGTACGACGTGATGGCTTCAAAACATTTGCGCGGGGATTTCAACTATGCCTGGCCGACAGCCGAGATTGCCGTCATGGGCGCGAAGGGCGCGACCGAGATTATTCACCGCGCTGATCTTGGTGATGCCGACAAAATTGCGCAACACACTCAGGACTATGAGAATCGCTTTGCCAATCCGTTTGTTGCGGCAGAGCGTGGCTTCATTGACGAGGTGATCATGCCTCATTCCACCCGTCGTAGGGTTTCTCGGGCATTCGCGAGCTTGCGAAACAAAAAGCTGAAAAACCCATGGAAAAAACATGACAATATTCCGCTCTAGCTGCAACGGGGCGTAACACTGCCTGACGATTAGACACGTTCAACACTTAGATGCCATTGCGCTAGTTAACCAATGAACCGCCGCAAAAGACATATCAGCAAGAAATCCAACCGCGTCTTTCGCTTAGCCTCGGTGTCAGGCATGAGTCGTCTGAGGGATAAACTTGGATGGTCGACATTGGTTTTGTCTGTGGCGTGGTTCCCAGGGCAAGCAATGGCGGAAAATCTTCTGCCAGTGCCATCCGGGCAACCGGTTGAATTAAGTAACGTTCTGCTAGACACCAATCCGGGCGAACTTTGGGTGCGGTTTCGGTTTGTTGCGCCCAAAATCGGTTCGACCGTCGGGCGCATCACCTATGATGTGGCTGTTGTCGATATGGCGCACCTTTGCGAGGTTTTGGCGGTTCCTTATGTAGCTCAGCACAAACTGGATCCAGCACGGGTTGTTATCTCATTCTCGGATCGGCCAATCGATTTCGGCTCCTCTTCGCCCGAGGCGACGCAATTTTTTGAAGCCTACCGATTGGAACAATCCCAGTGTATTTGGGAAGGGCTTTGATCATGATAAAGCACCGTGGATTTCCCGGTCGCCTGGCCGGCACCGACTATCAGTTCACAATTCGCCGGGCCAATCCCAAAGGCGTAACACCTTTGACCCGCAGGAAACGTTTTCGCGATCGAAAACCTGCTGACCGGCGGGCTGACGCTGCGTTTTTCGAGGCTTTATGGCAGCATTTCGGCGATCAGCCTTTTGAGCGCGGCAATTTGGATGCTGGTCGGCTGAGCTGGCTGTTTGGACGGGAAGTCGTCGCTGCAGAAGACCCTTTTGATCCGTCCAGCTACGAAGCTTTGTTGGTAATTGACGTGGACACGGCACGACAGTCTTTTGCCGATATATTGGATGGGGTGCGGTAAAGGTGACTGGGACAGCTGAAAATCATATTCGTGATAGACGGAATATGAGGCCCAATGCAGCTGGCATGAGAGTACGCTCACGCAAGTCGAAAATTGCCCCAAAATTCCGGATGTCCGATAGGAACCAAGAAGGCCATGTGCATTTAAATTTACTCACAAACTGGGTTCTGGCGTCATATGAAGCTACTGAATCGAGTAATTCCGGAATAGGCGCAAAACTGCGCGACAATAATTCCGATGGGCAGGTTTCAGCCGGAATCGCAACTGGAAAAAGTGCATTGTTGGCGGCTGAAAATGTAGCATGCAAGCTGTCTGTGCCGTGCGGCTCAACTTTGCCTGCGTCGCACATGCACCTACTATTCCGTACCCCTTCCTTCCGCGGGCAGGTCTGTGTTCCCCACATATCTCTGTCCGCGGTTTTCTTTTTGCCGTTCTCCTACCGCGAACAGCAACTTTCTGCGCATTATCGAATGTCTCAGATGTTGTTATTGAATAACAACGATGGATTGTACCATTTGCCACCGACAACAATTAGAAGGCGTAAAGGGCAGAATAAATGCGAATCTCGAAACTCTTGTTTGTTGCGACGGCCTGCGCGGGTCTCGCAGCGTGTGGCGACACCGTCGGTGAACAGGCGCTGCTTGGTGGCGGCGCGGGAGCTGTGGGCGCAGCAGTGGTCAGTGCCGACCCGCTATTGGGCGCGGTGGTCGGCGCCGCAGGCAATGTGCTTTACTGCAAAACACAGAACACTTGTAGATAACCCGGAATTCTTGCGGGCGCGTGCCGTCGCTCCTTCCGATATCAAGCTAAACGCCGTTGCTGGGGTCAGATCCTGCAACGGCGCTTTGCGTTTCCCGAATACAAAGACAAAGGACGTTTCATGTTCAAAAAGATCCTGATCGCCAATCGGGGCGAGATAGCCTGCCGCGTCATCAAGACGGCCCAAAAGATGGGAATTGGCACTGTTGCCATTTATTCGGACGCCGACAAGAACGCGCTGCATGTTTCAATGGCTGATGAGGCTGTTCACATCGGACCTCCGCCTGCCAATCAATCCTATATCGTGATAGATAAGGTAATGGACGCCATCCGACAAAGCGGGGCGGAGGCGGTTCACCCTGGATATGGTTTCCTATCTGAGAACGCAAAATTCGCAGAAGCGCTAGAAGCGGAAGGTGTCGCGTTTGTCGGCCCGCCAAAGGGCGCAATCGAAGCGATGGGTGACAAGATAACGTCAAAGAAAATCGCTCAGGATGCGGGCGTCTCTACGGTGCCGGGCTATATGGGTTTGATCGAAGACGCCGAAGAAGCGGTGAAAATTTCGAACGAAATTGGCTATCCGGTGATGATCAAGGCCAGCGCTGGTGGCGGTGGCAAGGGAATGCGAATTGCGTGGAATGACGGCGAAGCGCGAGAAGGCTTTCAGTCTTCCAAGAATGAAGCGGCTAATTCCTTTGGCGACGACCGGATTTTCATTGAGAAGTTCGTGACACAGCCACGTCACATTGAAATTCAGGTGCTGTGCGACGGCCATGGCAATGGAGTCTATTTGGGTGAGCGCGAATGTTCGATTCAGCGACGCAACCAAAAAGTTGTGGAAGAAGCACCGTCGCCCTTCCTTGATCCTGACACGCGAAAAGCCATGGGAGAGCAGGCAGTGGCCTTGGCCAAAGCGGTGGACTATGCCAGCGCGGGGACGGTTGAGTTCATCGTTGACGGGGACAAGAACTTTTACTTTCTCGAAATGAACACACGTTTGCAGGTCGAGCACCCGGTGACCGAGTTGATTACCGGCGTCGATCTTGTGGAACAAATGATCCGAGTAGCGGCGGGTGAAAAGCTGTCGATTACGCAGGACGAGGTGACCTTGACAGGATGGGCTATTGAAAACCGTCTGTACGCCGAGGATCCCTATCGAAATTTCTTGCCATCTATTGGCCGTTTGACCCGCTATCGCCCACCGCAAGAGATTGCCGCTGGTCCGCTTTTGGCAAATGACAAATGGCAAGGCGATGCGCCTAGTGGCGAAAATGCGGTGCGCAATGACACTGGCGTTTATGAGGGGGGCGAGATCAGCATGTATTATGATCCGATGATCGCCAAGTTGTGCACTTGGGCGCCAACGCGAGAGCAGGCGATCGAGGCGATGCGCGTCGCGCTGGACAGTTTCGAAGTCGAAGGTATCGGGCACAATCTACCATTCCTATCAGCGGTGATGGACCACTCAAAATTCATAAGTGGTGACATGACGACGGCCTTTATTGCCGAAGAATATCCTGACGGCTTTGAAGGGGTCGTATTGCCCAAAACTGATCTGCGTCGCATCGCTGCCTCCTGCGCAGCAATGCACCGTGTCGCTGAAATTCGCCGGACGCGTGTCTCGGGAAGAATGGACAATCATGAACGCAAAGTGGGCAACCGCTGGGTGGTTACGCTACAGGGTCATGAATTCGCGGTTCGGGTTGGAGCCGATAAAGAAGGCGCAACCGTTCGTTTTGAAGATGGTTCTACCCTGCGCGTCACATCTGACTGGACGCCCGGCGATCAACTAGCGGTTCTTGACGTTGACGGCAGCCCGTTGGTCCTTAAGGCCGGAAAGATCTCGGGCGGTTTCCGGATCCGTAATCGGGGGGCAGACCTTAAGGTGCACGTGCGGCGTCCGCGTCAAGCGGAACTAGCCAGGTTAATGCCGGAGAAATTGCCGCCTGATACTTCGAAAATGCTGCTTTGCCCAATGCCCGGACTGATCGTGAAGATTGATGTCGAAGTCGGTCAGGAGGTGCAGGAGGGGCAGGCCCTGTGCACAGTCGAAGCGATGAAGATGGAGAATATTCTGCGCGCTGAAAAGAAAGGCGTTGTTGCCAAAATCAACGCGGGTCCAGGCGACAGTCTCGCAGTTGATGATGTGATTATCGAGTTTGAGTGATCATGATGACCCAGTCGCCAAGTAAACGGATCTCGACGGCTTTGGGCATTAGTATTTGGCGACCGGAATGTCGGGTTTATCCCCCTTCACGGCGTTCGCGAATTTCGCGTTGGCGCAACGGGGTTTTGTCGATTGATCTACCGATTTCCCGAACGCTCCAAGGCGAAGGTTTACGTAGTTTGACCACGCCGTCTTTGTCGACAAACACCATCTGGAACCCTCGTGGGCGCAGCTTTGATCGAACGGCAGAGCGTGCCGATGGGTCAGTGTCTGTAAAGACAATTACGTCGCGATCTCGCATGGCTTCTTCACCGTCCAGCAACATGTCGATCTGCTCTTGGAAGCGGGGATCGGCTGGCGTGTCTGCAAAGACAACAATTGGGCGGTGGGTCCAAAGAAACTCGCTCAGGTCGCTATCGCCTGCCGGACGAATGAAATCATCGTCCGCGGGCGCAGCGCCATCAGCCGCCCACGCAGCCAAGGGGAATAGTGTCGCAAAAACAAAGGCAAGCGTTCGTGTCATAAGGCCTCCTGCTGAGATGAATATAGCCTGTGTACCGACGAATGCGACCAGCGAAATTCACATGGCGCTCAAAATGTCGCGCATCACTGCGATTCAGGTGATCACCCGGAACACTTTCAACCGCAGTTCCAACTCTGCGGAGATCAGAATTAACAAGAGGAACATGCAATGACCAACGCGAAGGACTGGCAAGCGCTTGCAGAGAATGAGCTGCGCGGACGTCCGTTGGACGATCTGACTAAGGATACACTAGAGGGTATTCCGGTTAAGCCACTGTATACAAAGGAAGATACTGAGGGTCTGCCCCATATGGGGTCTTTGCCCGGTTTCGGGCCGTTCACACGCGGTGTGAAGGCGACAATGTATGCCGGGCGTCCATGGACGATCCGGCAGTATGCCGGTTTTTCTACCGCCGAGGAATCAAACGCTTTTTATCGCCGCAATCTGGCAGCCGGACAGCAGGGTGTTTCCGTGGCATTCGATTTGGCCACCCACCGGGGTTACGACAGCGATCATCCGCGTGTGGTCGGTGACGTGGGAAAAGCAGGGGTCGCTATCGACAGCGTTGAAGATATGAAGATTCTGTTTGATGGAATTCCGCTGGACAAAGTTTCGGTCTCCATGACCATGAATGGCGCGGTTATCCCCATTCTGGCGAGTTTCATCGTCGCAGGCGAAGAACAGGGGCACGACAAATCTGTTCTGTCAGGCACCATTCAGAATGACATTTTGAAAGAGTTCATGGTGCGCAACACCTATATCTATCCGCCTGATCCTTCGATGCGGATTATCTCGGACATCATCGAATTTACTTCGAACGAGATGCCGAAATTCAATTCAATCTCGATTTCGGGCTATCATATGCAAGAGGCTGGCGCGAACCTCGTTCAGGAACTGGCCTACACGCTTGCCGATGGGCGTGAATATGTGCGAGCGGCGACCGAGGCCGGCATGGACGTGGACAAGTTCGCAGGTCGTTTGTCGTTCTTTTTCGCTATTGGCATGAATTTCTTTATGGAGATAGCGAAGTTACGTGCCGCACGCACCTTGTGGCACAGGGTGATGACTGACTTCGGTGCAAAGTCCGAGCGGTCGAAAATGCTTAGGACCCACTGCCAGACATCGGGCGTGTCTTTGCAAGAGCAGGACCCCTATAACAACGTCATCCGCACCGCTTATGAAGCGATGAGTGCTGTTCTGGGTGGGACACAGTCGCTGCACACCAATGCTCTTGATGAAGCAATTGCGCTGCCCACCGATTTCTCGGCTCGCATCGCGCGAAACACCCAGTTGGTACTGCAGGAAGAAACCGGTGTTACCGACGTGGTCGATCCGCTTGCTGGTTCTTACTACATAGAAAGCCTTACCAATGAGCTGGTTGAAAAAGCCTGGGCATTGATGGAGGAAGTCGAAGAAATGGGCGGCATGACCAAGGCTGTTGCGTCGGGAATGCCGAAACTGCGGATCGAGGAAAGCGCTGCGCGTCGTCAGGCCATGATCGACCGGGGTGAAGAAGTCATCGTCGGCGTCAACAAATACCGCAAGGAACAGGAAGACCCGATCGATATTCTCGACGTCGACAATGTTGCCGTTCGCGAGGCTCAGGTCGCCCGACTAGAACGTATCCGCGCTACCCGTGACGAGGCCGCGTGCCAACGCGCGTTGGACAATCTGACCGCAACCGCGCGCGAAGGTGGCAACCTGTTGGCGGCCGCTGTTGAGGCAGCCCGCGCCCGCGCATCCGTAGGAGAGATCAGCATGGCAATGGAAAAGGAATTCGGTCGTCACCGGGCCGAAGTAAAGACACTGGCCGGAGTCTATGGTGCCGCTTATGAGGGCGACGAAGGTTTTGCGGCAATCCAGAAATCGATCGAGGAATTCGCCCAATCCGAAGGTCGTCGCCCGCGTTTGCTGGTTGTCAAAATGGGTCAGGACGGCCATGACCGCGGTGCCAAGGTGATCGCAACGGCGTTCGCGGATATCGGATTTGACGTGGACGTAGGGCCTTTGTTCCAAACGCCAGCCGAAGCTGCACAGGATGCGGTGGACAATGACGTTCACGTGGTTGGAATATCTTCACAGGCGGCTGGCCACAAAACTCTTGCGCCTCAACTTGTCGAAGAGCTTAAGAAAGCAGGGGCAGAGGACATAATCGTCATTTGCGGCGGCGTGATTCCACAACAGGATTACCAGTTCCTCTACGATCACGGCGTGAAGGCGATATTCGGACCGGGCACTAATATTCCTGAAGCCGCCCAGGACATTCTGCGGTTGATTGCCGTCGCCAAACGCTAATGCTTTGATGGCGGCGAACAAAGTTTTTCTTGTTATGTCGTGTGTAATAAGTTTGCGACAAAGATGTTGTCGTAGGTGCGGTGTTGAATATGCCGTCCAATGTTCTGAAGGAGGCTATAGATGCAATTGGATCACATAGCGGTTTCAGGCAGTACGCTGGAAGCCGCGACTGCGCACGTCGAGCAAGCTCTTGGTGTTTCTTTGCAGCCGGGAGGCAAACACGCGAAATTCGGTACTTACAATCGCCTGCTTGGGCTTGAAGACGGTCTTTATTTGGAGGCAATCGCAGTCGACCCAGATGCGCCTGCACCCGAACAACCCCGTTGGTTTGATTTGGATCGTTTCTCTGGTCCTGCGCGTCTGACAAACTGGATTTGCCGCGTGTCGGACATTGACGCCATAACTTTGCCTGACGGGCCAGTAACTCCGATAGATCTGGATCGAGGTGCATTACGGTGGCGTATGGCGGTGCCCGCCTCGGGGAGGTTGCCGTACGACAACCTGTATCCGGCGCTAATCCAATGGCAGGGGGATTTGCACCCTGCACGAATGTTGCAATCCAGCGGTGTTCGATTACGGCGCCTGATTGTATATCACCCTGACGCTTTGGAATTGGCAAAGTTGTTGGGACAGATAAAACTGATCGAGTTCGATACCGGTCCCGCAGCGATACGGGCAGAGTTTGAAACGCCCTGGGGCGTTCGCACCTTGGAATGAAAATCCGTCACGCACAGCCCGCAGATTCGGCTTCTATTACTCAGATCACCAACACAATCATAAGAGACAGTCTTGCGACCTTCACAACTGAGGAGCGCCAACCCGAAAGTATTGCAGCAGATATTGAGGCTCGATCCGGGTATTTTCTGGTGGCAGAGGAGGAAGGGAAGGTCCTTGGGTTCGCCACATATGGCCCATTCCGGTCAGGGCCTGGCTACGCACATACCCGCGAGCACTCAATTCAACTGACGCCTGAGGCGCGAGGCAGAGGAATAGGTCGCGCTTTGATGACTACTTTGGAAAATGCGGCAATTGAAAATAATGTCCATGTTTTGGTCGCGGGTATTTCATCTGAAAACCCTACGGCGATAGCCTTCCATATGGCGCTTGGATTTTCCGAAGTTGGCCGGATGCCGCAGGTTGGACGAAAATGGGGGCGTTGGCTTGATTTGGTTTTGATGCAGAAAATTCTTGCATCGAACTGAACTGTTGCACCTGACAGCGGCAGCACGGCGCGTTAGGGTGCGCTCATGTCGATATGGACCAGAATATCAGATGCACTAAACGCGCTAGCCAAAGGCGAAAGTCTGACTGCTGTTTTTGAAAAGTTGCGTACTCCGCCTGAGCGTTCGGTGGCCTTTGCAATCGCCGTAATCGCGTTAGGGGCCAAGATGGCCAAGGCCGACGGACATGTGACCCGCGACGAGGTCACCGCTTTCCGCGAAGTCTTTCAGATCGCTCGCGAAGATGAGGCTGGCGCGGCAAAAGTGTTCGACATGGCGCGAACGGATGTGGCAGGTTATCAGGATTACGCAAGAAAAATTTCGCGCATGTTTGCGGACGACAACAACACGCTATGCGATTTGATGGAAGGACTGTTCCATATCGCAATGGCAGACGGTTTTTATCATCCCAACGAAAACGAATTTCTTGCAGAGGTCAGCCGCATCTTTGGTCAGTCCGAGGCTCAGTTTATGGCACTTCGAGCGCGATTTGTCCTGGACGCACCTAATGATCCCTACACAGTGCTAGGGGTTGCGCCCGACATGCCTTTGCCGGAAATCAGGCGAGTTTGGCGGCAGCTTGTGCGCGAGACGCATCCGGACGCAATGATGGCGCGCGGAGTTCCAGAAGAAGCCGTGCGCCTCGCTGAAAAGAAAATGATAGATATCAACCGCGCCTGGGACGAAATCAACGGCGCAAGGGTCTGAACTATGCGGATGGCCACCTATAATATTGAGTGGTTTGCCAATCTGTTCGACCGCAACGACAAACTTATCGTGGATGATAGCTGGTCTGGGCGGCACGACGTAACAAAAGTTCAGCAAATTGAGGCTATCGCCAAGGTTTTGACGGCAATTGATGCCGACGCAATTTTGATCGTCGAAGCACCCAACACAGGCAGAACACAGAACACCGTGCGTGCACTTTTGCGTTTTACTGAGGCATTTAACCTGAGAACCTCACAAGCGGTGATGGGGTTTCCAAATGAAACTCATCAAGAGTTGGCCCTGCTGTATGATCCATCCGTGATGACACTCAGGCATGATCCGATTGGGGAACCAGCCGATGAAAACGGCAGCCTGGATGCACCGCGGTTCGATACCTTCTTTCGTATCGATCTAGATGTGGACGCGACTGAGGATATTGTGAGGTTTTCAAAACCTCCGCTGGAGTTGGAGATTGAAACCAACTCGGGGAAAACATTCCGTTTGATTGGTACGCATCTGAAATCAAAGTCGCCGCACGGAGCGACCACTCGGGACGAAGCGATCCGACTTTCCATTGCGAACAGGCGAAAGCAGCTGGCGCAGGCCGTGTGGCTGGCTCAACGGGTACGGTCACATTTAGAAAAATCCGAGCCCGTCGTTTTGTTAGGCGACCTGAACGATGGCCCCGGTCTGGATGAATTTGAACATTTGTTTGGAAGATCATCCGTCGAAATCCTGCTCAAAGCGGGCCTTTACGACCCGCACGCTGCACAAACGCATGGCCCGCGACCAGACGTTTCTCTTTCAACGGCAAGGTTCGCTTTACCACAGGAGGGCAGGTATCTTGAGGCGCTGTTGGATTACATAATGGTCAGCAAGGATTTACGTGATCTTCAACCTCGCTGGAGAATTTGGCATCCGTTTAAGGATGCTGCCTGCTGGTCTAACACGGAATTGCGCGACGCGCTGCTGGATGCTTCGGATCATTTTCCGGTCACTCTGGATATTGATCTCTGACCTTTCAACAAAGGTATCAGCGTCCTATATTTCCAGCATGACACGTATTCTATTGATCTGCGTTGCGAGCGTCACTGCCGCATTGCCTGCAAAGGCGCAGGAAAATAATGGCAAATCGCTTATGGAACGCGGAGCTGAAATGTTCCTGGAAGGTTTGCGGCAGGAAATGGAGCCCTCTTTTGATGAATTGCTAGGCTTTGCTGATCAGTTCGGGCCCGCGATGCAAACATTTATTCAGGAAATGGGACCAGCGCTTGCTGAACTCGCTGCTCAGGTTCAGGATTGGGGGTTATACGAGACGCCCGAAATGCTGCCTAATGGCGACATCATAATTCGAAAAAAACCTCAGCCCGAGGAACCTGAGCCTCCTAGGGCACAAGAACCTTCAACGGAAGAATTCACTGATATCTGAGTTCTGACAAGTTCAACCCTGCATGATTATGCGTGTATCGGAGTTCAAGGCGTTTGCCAGAGATTTGAACCTTGCCTCAGCCACTTCGTTGAACAAAGGCGCGGCGGATTTGGGGAGTATCAGGTCAAGTTCTTGCTTTTTTGGGAAAAACCGGAGTTTTCCCATCGCTGCATCAGGTTGCATCCATAGCATCGCACCGAACCGCAGTGCTTTACCCAAAATTTCAGCCTCATTTTGTCCGCGCTCATCCAGCAATTCGTACAATGGGGCAAAGCGGTTTCCTTCGCGCTTGTTGCGATAACGGTGTTGCAGAGCCAATCCAATGAAAACTCTTTCTGAATGTTTCAGTCCACTCATGTTGGCTCGGGTAACATATTCGAAACACGCTTCGGCGCGATAGTCGGGATGGGCTCGCCAGCTGACGTCGTGTAGCAGACAAGCCGCCTTGATCAGGCGAACTTTTTGGGGTGGCGCTGATTTAAACAGGGGCATCACGAAGTCGAAAAGGTGCTTTCCAAATCCGGGCAGGCGGGCATCCTTGGCTTCGGCGAACCGGCTCGCTTCGATCAGGGGATCGCGGTCGCGAACACGTCGCGGCATTTGTTCGAACAGCAACCCTTCACGAATGCCATAACTTGAGATTGCAATGTCTTTTGGTTTGAATGTCCGGATTAATCGGGAAAGAACGTCCATCGCATAGGGCATTAATGCCATGCGCGAGCTTGAGACACCCGCCTGACTGCGCAGCTTGTCTGGGTCCCCATTTTCAATGAACTTAATCGTATCGCGGACCGCCTTGTTACTCATACGGTATTCATGCAGTACATTCAGGGGGTAATTCCGACGCAACATATCCAGTCGTGCAAATGCCCGCCAACTTCCGCCGACAAGAAACAGACGGTCCTTTTGCGGACCCATCTGATCCCGCATTTCTTCCATAGTTGCTTTGATATGCGCCTTTCTGGCTCGTCGCCCGCCTTTGATGTCGCGCAATTTTAGAGGGCCAAGTGCCGAAGTCATTCTGCGGCCAACTTTACCATCACCAATTTCTGCCAATTCGACCGAAGAACCACCAATATCGCAAATCAATCCGTACGCTCCAGGCCAGCCGAGCAAAACACCTTGGGCAGATAATCGCGCTTCTTCTTCGCCATCAACGACGTTGATGTTTAGGCCGGTCTTGGATTTGACCTCTTCGCAGAATTCCGGGCCATCCTTGGCTTCTCGCACGGCGGCGGTGGCAACAGAGTGTAAGGCTGGCAGGCCGAGATCGTCCGCAAGAACTTGAAAGCGATGTAACGCCGCAAGTGCGCGTTCCCGTCCAAGTGGGTTCAGGCGACCCGTATCTGAAAGCCCAGCGCCAAGTTCGCACATGACCTTTTCATTGAAGAAGTAGGCAGGCGAACGCGCGGCACCATCAAAGATAACCATTCGGACAGAGTTCGATCCAACGTCAACAACCCCAACACGGGCCAGCGCCCTTGCACCGGGGTCGTCGAACAAAGGCCTTCCAAACGGGCCGTAGTCCGCGGTGTCAGTCTCGCCGGTCTGTTCCATGAATTCCCCATTCCTTTGCTTAGCAGGATGCGAAATCGTTAAACTTCGGTCAATCATATGAATTGAGTTCGGAGCGTAAATTAGTAAGAACCCGCACTGCCAAAGCGCGGTTGATCTCGCGTTTTTCGCGGAGAGCCAGATCGTCAATAAGACCCACCACTTTGGACGCAGTTTCAAAACTGCGGTCCATATGCTTGACTAGATACGCGATTACGTCTGGACTGGGGTTCAGTTGGCGATCTACAAAAAGTTTGGCCAACACGGCACCTAAAAGCGCGTCATCAGGGCCTTCAAGCGCAACATGGTGAGCGCCGTCGACCCGGCTTTGCAAGTCCGCCAGCGAAAGGGCCCACAGATTTGGCGTACGCCGGCCAGTCATTAACAGGTCGTTGCCTTCTGCAAGCACCATATTATGCAGATGGAACAATATTTTCTGTCGTTCAGGGTCGCTGGAAATCTGGGGCACATCTTCTACTGCGATTGAGGTGCGTGCCAGATTGGGCACATCTTCGTTCACTAAATCAACAGAAGGAATGATCCGCCCGCCTGACTCGGCTGCCCAGACATGAGCCAAGTGTGTCTTGCCGGACCCAGCAGGGCCGCTTAGTACGAGCTTATTGCCAGGCCAGGAAGTCGCTGAAATCATTGCCACAGCAAGCGCGTTGGTGGGTGAGACAAAGAAATCTTCGCGCCCTAGGGCGGTTTTCGATGGAAGATCAAAACTAAGTTGGGTGGCCATTCATTCGTTGTCCTGCGCCGACCCATCCAGGCCTGTATATAGGCGGCTGCTTAAGTATTGCGTCGTGCCAAACCTTGCCAGAACGCCGATAGCGGCGGCTACCGGTACGGCGATCAGCATACCGACAAAACCGAACAATGCACCGAATACAGATAGAGCTAGCAACAGCCAGACCGGGTGAAGGCCGACCGAGTGGCCGACGAGTTTTGGCGTTAGGAAATTGCCTTCTGTGACTTGCCCAACCATGAAAATAGCGGCGACCAAAGCAACATGCGCCCAATCGCCCCAAAATTGGAACAGCGCTAATCCGATCGCCAGTGTGCCGCCGATCAATGCGCCCAGATAAGGGATAAAGGTGACCAAACCAGCAATAAACCCAACAATCAGGCCAAATTGTAATCCAACTATCATGAGTGCGACGGCGTAATATGTTCCCAGAATTAGGCAAACAGTACCCATTCCGCGTACAAAGGACGCCAGAACATCATCAATTTCACGGGCCAGACGCTTTATCGTGGGTGCGTGGTCTCGGGGCAGCAAATCACCAATTTTGGCTATCATACGATCCCAGTCGAGTAACATGTAAACGGCTACGACGGGAACGATGACAAGAAGGACCAACAAATTGATAGCTGAGCCCACCGAAGATAACACCGTTTGCAAGACGTCCCCGGTTTTCGACTTAAGCGTCTCTCCAAATGAAACCAACATTTGATGAGTGTTCGACTCTCTATCTAAAAGCGATGGAAACTGCTTTTCGATGAAGGCTCGAAGCTCTTTGAAAAGGCTGGGAAGAACGTCGACCAGGTCCAACATCTGGGTAATCAGGGCGGGGACCACCATAAGGATCATGAGGACGAACCCCAACACACCGACGACAGTAATTATACCGGTCGCCGCAACGCGCGACAGGCCCAATTTTTCAAGCCGGTCAGCGACCGGATCCAGAAAATAGGCGATTGCGCCACCAATTACGAAAGGTAGTAAGACATCGCCCAACAGCCACAACAGCAACACAAAAACAATAGCCGCAATGCCCCAATACCTAAGCTGATCCCTAACCGGCAAAGCCATTGCGCGTTCCTTTGTTGCGGGGCCTGAGGCGTTCTTGGCGCAATGGAGTGTATGATGCAAGAGGTTCATGGCGCATGCGTTTTATCGCAATTTAGCAGCATAGGCCCTAAAAGGCGCTGGCACCCAGACTTGCCAGCTCGAGTGGAACCACATGGCGTCTTCTTTCCCTGAAGTTTCGATGTTCCAATTCTGAAATTCTCATTCCACTCGAAATACCACCCGACCAAGTTGAACGAATGACCACTGACGTCCGGTCTCAAAAAAGACCGAAGCGCGATTGCCCCCGGCGTAGCTTTGGCATAATCACGGTTGAAGTCGAATTCTTACCTTTGAAGGTCAAAAAATGCGCCTCAGCCGATACTTTCTGCCCGTGCTCAAGGAAAACCCGTCCGAGGCCCAGATCGTCAGCCACCGGTTGATGCTGCGCGCTGGTATGATCAAACAGGCCGCCGCCGGTATATACTCCTGGTTGCCGTTGGGTTTCAAAGTTCTGCGCAAACTGGAAAATATTGTACACGAAGAGCAGGCGCGTGCCGGTCATATCGCCATCCAGATGCCCATTTTACAATCCGCAGACCTGTGGCGCGAGTCAGGGCGCTATGACGACTATGGTCAGGAAATGTTGCGAATGCAGGATCGCCATGGCCGGGATATGTTATATACGCCCACTGCCGAGGAACTAGTGACGGACATCTTCCGCGGACATGTCAGTAGTTACAAAGATCTGCCTCTTACTCTTTACCAGATACAGTGGAAATTTCGCGACGAAATACGTCCACGTTTCGGCGTGATGCGTGGCCGTGAGTTTTATATGAAAGACGGTTACAACTTTGATCTGACGAAAGAGGATGCCCTGCACGCATACAACCGCCATTTGGTTAGTTATTTGCGCACTTACGAACGCATGGGCCTGCAGGCCATACCGATGCGCGCCGATTCTGGCCCAATAGGCGGCGACGATACACATGAATTTCTGGTGCTGGCCGACACAGGTGAGTCCGAGGTCTTCTACGACAGCGCAGTCACAGACCTGACTTTTGGTGACCGCGAGATCGACTATGATTCTCGTGATCAGTGTCAGGCAATATTGGAAGAGTTTACCTCGAAATACGCTCGCACAGATGAAACTCATGATGAGGCCTTGTTTAATGAGGTCCCTGAGGAACGCCGCCGGATTGCGCGAGGGATCGAAGTGGGACAGATCTTTTATTTTGGCACCAAGTACTCTGAAGCGATGGGCGCGACGGTTCAGGGGCCGGACGGTAAGCCGTTACCGGTCCACATGGGTAGTCATGGGATTGGTGTTAGCCGTTTGGTCGGCGCAATTATCGAGGCGAGCCATGACGACAAAGGTATAATCTGGCCAGAAGGCGTGACCCCATTTCATTGTGGGATTGTGAATCTGAAGCAAGGTGATGATGAAGCAGACACTGCTTGTGAATCGATCTACGACGCGTTGACCGCGTTGGGGTTGGAGCCGTTGTATGATGATCGCAATGAAAGGGCAGGGGGCAAATTCGCAACGATGGATCTAATCGGTTTGCCCTGGCGGATCACCGTGGGCCCGCGCGGATTGAAAAACGGTGTCGTCGAACTAACCAGCCGCCGTACCGGTGAAAGCGAAGAGCTTAGCCCCGAGGCAGCAGTAGCCAAGGTTGCTCAAATATACGCAAAAATTGCCTGATGCTAGGGCGGTTCAGTTCATAAATAATGTCAGGTGTCGTTTTGTGTTGGCCGCGCGGCCAACACGTCACCGTCTGCTTCGCTGCCGCGAGCCACGACAATCGGGCGCCCCATGCGACGAACAAGCTCCCGGAATTCGAACCCCAAAAATCTTAGGCCGCAGACGCGTTCGTCAGTAGTTCGATCGGTTACGCAAAGAATTCCTTGACGGAACGCTAGCCGATAACCCTTCTGGGTCAGCAAGTCCGCCAGATTTCCCCAACTCGCCGCGCTGTCAAATATTGGGCGAATGGCCGCACGCAACAACGCTGCGGATTCGCAATCCAGTTCTGTTGTTGATTTTCGGGCCGGTATCGGGCCCTTCCCCCCTACGTTTTCTTGAATACTCATGAGCGACCCCCGCTCTGAAAATGTGTTCCCCCATGAAAGGGTGTCAAAGTTTCGAAAAATAAGCAAAACGTGGAATAAAATTGCTCAGTTAATGTTGCATTTAGAATTCAGTACCTCGCGAATTGCGCGCATTAACTTCATTACTGAAACAATAAGTCCTTGCCTGTGAAGGGGGTCACAACTTGGAGTATATTTTTTCCGGCAGTTTCTCGCCAATGGATAGAGCGGCGGCGATGAAGCTTAAAGTTGATTCGTTTCACAATAGATTCGGCTGAGGTTATGAGCCTGAGAACGTTAAATAGATTGCCAATAAATGATGATCGGCTTGACCATCCGATAAATTGCCGAAAGGGTCGCCACAGCATAAAACGCCCGGAGCCTGAATGACCAAAACCCCTCCTCCTTTTGCGCCTTTCGAGTGGAAAATTGCTTGGCGATATCTTCGCGCCCGCCGCGCTGAAGGTGGTGTAAGCGTAATGACCTGGATTTCGCTGATCGGTATTACTTTGGCAGTATTTGCCTTAATCGCAACGCTGGCGGTGCGGTCGGGGTTTCGTTCCGAGTTCGTGGGCACGATTTTAGGTGCGAATGCGCATGTAACAGTCTACTCGTCTGGGGAAATCGACGCACAGGGCCGCGTTGACCGGACCATCGCCGACTATGACGACATGGCGGCACGGATCGCCCAGGTTTCGGGTGTTGCGCGCACAGCGCCGTTGGTCAAAGGGCAAGTACTTTTAACAAAGCGCGAACGAAGTACCGGCGTCGAAGTGTTCGGTATTCGTGCTGACGACCTGCTTACTCTTCCCGGAATCGCTGATAGCGATAAGGCGATAGGGGATCTTTCGCAGTTCGCGGAAGGCGTCGCGATCGGCTCGGGCGTTGCACGTGCAATCGGTGCCACGGTCGGCGACAAAATCAAGATGACCTCGCCCAATGGGGTGAAGACGGCTTTTGGAACATCCCCGCGGGTAAATGCATACGACGTGGTCTATGTGTTTTCTTCTGGTCGTTATGACATCGACCGGACACGGCTTTACATGCCGTTTGAAGAGGCGCAGAGCTTTTTTAACCGCGAAGGCGCCGCGGACGAGATCGAGGTCATGGTGGAACAGCCAGAGAACATGAACCCTGTGCTGATACCGATCCTCGAGGCCGCAGGAGGCCGATCACGGGTATGGACCTGGCAAGATGCTTCGGGTGGATTTCTCAGGGCGCTTGAGGTCGAAGACAATGTGATGTTCATCATTTTGTCGATCCTCGTTTTGATCGCCGCGATGAACATCGTGTCGGGGCTCATTATGTTGGTAAAAAACAAGGGGCGGGACATTGGCATATTACGAACCATAGGATTGAGCGAGGGCTCGGTTCTGCGCGTGTTTTTTATCTGCGGTGCGTTCACCGGAATTATCGGTACTGCGATGGGCGTAGTCCTCGGGTGTCTTTTTGCGCTTTACATCGATCCTATCTTTTCTTTCGTAAACTATGCGATGGGCGGTGGTGTATGGGACCCTGCCATCCGAGGAATCTATGCGTTGCCTGCCGAACTGCATCTTTCAGATGTGCTTAAGGCCGTCGCCCTGTCTCTTGGATTGTCCTTTTTCGTGACATATTTCCCGGCCCGCCGCGCAGCTCGGCTAAATCCGGTTGAGGCGCTGCGCTATGAATGATGTCACTCTAAGGTTGCAGGGTCTCAGCAAAACCTATCTCAAAGGAACACCCGGCGAAATTGAGGTATTGCGCGGAGCCGATCTGGAACTGCGTGCCGGAGAGGCGGTTGCGCTGGTAGCGCCATCCGGAGCCGGAAAATCCACTTTGCTGCATATTGCAGGGTTGCTGGACGTACCGGACACGGGCACGGTTCAGATTGCCGGGCAAGAGGCGACTGGTAAAAGAGATCGCACTCGTACAGCGATCAGGCGTAAGGATGTCGGATTCGTTTACCAGTTCCACCACCTGTTGCCAGAGTTTACAGCCCTTGAAAATATTGTCCTGCCTCAACTGGCCAACGGCGTGGCACAAACGGCTGCGAATGAGCGCGCACTGAAACTGTTGGAGCGGGTAGGCATAGCCCAACGTGCCAATCATCGCCCTGCCGCCCTGTCGGGTGGGGAACAGCAGCGAGTGGCGTTCTGCCGCGCGCTGGCGAACGAGCCGCGTGTATTGCTGGCGGACGAACCCACCGGAAATCTTGATCCTGAAACCTCCGATCAGGTTTTTGATGTCTTGATGAATCTTGTACACGAAGCAGGCCTGTCCGCCCTCATCGCAACACACAACCTTGAGCTTGCGGCGCGAATGGACCGAACGGTGCGTTTGGACAGTGGAGTGATTAAGCCAGCTGTGTGATCGCGACGCCAATGGTCATCAGGGTGATACCTCCTGCACGTATCCAAGTGAGCGACGTTACCTGAGCGCCAAATAAACCGAAATGATCAATTACAGCTGTACTGATTAATTGTCCGACCAACACTAAGAACACCGCGTTTCCGACCCCGAAATGAGGCGCGACATGGGTGATGGCCAGCACGTAGAAAGCAACTAATACACCTCCCAGAAACAGATGTTTTGGAACCTTTGCCGCCTTGGCGAATGCGTGGTCGGCTGGCAGTACGAGCAGAACGATCACAGAGGCGGTAAGTGCGACGGCAAACAGGATTACAGCCGCCGCATTGGGCGACCCGATCATTTTTCCAAGGGTAGCGTTCAGCGCAGCGAGAATTGGAACACCAATTCCAGCCGCTAGCATGATCGCCGCGTAATGTGCCATGTGTTGAACCTCTGCGCTGATCTCGTTGATCTGGATCATTGCGGTATCGCCTCTGTCGGGCAAGCTTGAACTCATCTAATTTTGTTGGAGGAAATTATGGCAGGTTGGATAGGTAAAATTTTTGCCTTAGCAGCAGCGCTTACGATATCTGTGCCAGCGTGGTCGCAGGACGCAGAATCTGGGGAAGAAATCTATATGAATTATTGCGCGACCTGTCATGGGCTGGACGCAATAGGAAATGGGCCAATGGCCGGAGTGCTGGTTATACAACCTACCAATCTGACAAAGTTGGTAACTTCGGGCGGTGAATTTCCCACAGAGCGGGTTGTCGCGCGCATCGACGGGCAAGAACCTTTAGTCAGCCATGGTAGCCCAATGCCGGTTTATGGTCCGTTTTTTGAGGGCCGGGACACCACAATCAAAACAGACTCCGGGCAATCTATACCGACTAGCAAACCGATTGCCGATTTAATTGCATACCTCAAGACACTGCAAGGCGAACAGTAAAGTCAGCGACAAATACCGTCGATCTCGGCACCATCCCACGGAAGCAGGACGTCGCTTTCTCTGCGCCCGTTGGGGAGAGATGCGAGGTCAAAATGCGGTTGGAGCATGTCGTGCAGCCGCTGCGTGCGAGGTGCACCAGGGTCAAGCGCACGGCAGCATACATATTCTTCGACAATCGATCCTTGCTGTTCGTAGCCATATGCCAAGAAATCCGGGGATGTATCGAGGTCAAATAAATAGGGATCGGATTGGCGCCCATGTTCGGCAGCAGCTCGTAAAGGGTGATAACCGGTTGTCTCTCGATTTTGCCACTGCCAGACATGTGTCAATTCGTGCGCAAGTAGCATTGCGGCGATCAAGTTCACCCTGTCGGGATATTTGGACATGTAATCGTCCAGATACCAGTCTTTGGTGAAATAAACGCGGTTAAAAAGTGCGACAGCCGCTGGTCTGCCCGTTACGGTCTCAGTTTTAACGGGTGGAAGTATTAGTTCGCGACAAGCCAACCGTGGCCGCGCCTTGCGGGTATAGGTGACTGCGGCAACCGGAGCACCTTCGACTAGTCTAACCCGGTCCAAGTCGAGCGTGTTTCCTTGGATGTTGCTCGCAAATGCTCGTTCCTGCTCGGTCAGTTGGCGACCGCAGGACGCGAAAAAACAAAGTACAATAATTAGAAAGAGGCGCACCATATCTTAGACCGTAATGCTCAAGGCAGGGGCTGCAAGCTGTTTTCAAAGGCTCATAGCTAAAACCCGGCTAACTTCTGTCAACGAACGACCCGACTGATCCATCCACGAGTTGAAAGCCCTCTGAACTGCCGCCATCGCCTTTTTCGAAGTCGCCGGTTTGTCAATCACGCCTTCTGCAATCAGTCGCGAAGTCACATCTCGGGACAGAATGAAACTGTCACGTCCTGCAAAACGCATCGCGTACTGCGCTGATGCTCCACCCAAACGCGATCCGCGTTTGCCAAGCATCTCTAGCAATCCGGCGAAATCAGTCGACGGCCAGCCGCCCAGTACTTGACCGACCCCACCTTCATGGCGCAGTTCCAGCAGAAAGGTTGCGTTATCACGGACCGCCTCTATCTTGATCCCGTTGCGTACAATACGCGTGTCTTGCAATAGCGCGTCGAATTTTTCGTCATCCATGAAGGCGCAGCGCCCCACGTCGAACCCATCAAACGCGGTCTCGAACCCGTCCCACTTGGATTCGATAACTTTCCAGTTGAACCCAGCCTGAAAGATCGTCTTTGTAATTGTTGCAAGCCAACGGTCGTCCGGCATGGCGACCAGTTCGGCCAAGGGCTTTGGCTTGTCTAACTTACTTTCCAATGCGTCCGAGCCGCCGTGACGGTTTGCGGCCAATTTGTAAATATCATCAAAATGAAGCATGTCTCGTACCCTCCTTGCATCAAGTGTTGCCATTTTGTTCACGTATGCAAGTTCCTATTTCCTGTTTAGCCCGGGAACTAAGGTGTCGCTTGTTTTATCGAACCACAGACCCGCACTTTTGTAATTGACTGGTCAATCAATTTCCCGCAGTCTAGCGCCGTTAATTGACCAGAAGCTTTGGGCGATGTTCTTATGAGTGGGGGTGTTTCGCTGGATTGATCGATCAACAAATTCGATAACACCGTTATGTGCACTCTTTTGCATCCGAACTAACTCGTGCATTCTGCTTTACAGTTTCTGCAAGTGAAGCCATTGGGGCGAACAATTCGCCACATGGGGCAATCAAAAAAGACAGGGAGAATATTCCATGAAAAAACTTGGTGTAAGCCTTTTAGCAATGACTGTGGCAAGCACTGCTGCAGCAGCGGATATGGGCGCCGTCGATGAACCGATCAAACTGGCGATCAATGAATGGACCGGTCAACATATCTCGACCCATGTAGCGGGTGAGATGCTCAAGGCTGCAGGATATAACGTCGAATATGTTACTGCGGGCTATATGAATATGTACCAGGCCATGTCCGATGGTGAAGTCCACGGCGCCATGGAAATCTGGTCGTCAAACGTTTCGGACGATTATGCGAAAAAAGTTGATGCAGGCGGCGTTGTTGAACTGGGTGATTTGGGTCTGGATGCCAAGGAAGGCATCGCATATCCCGCGCATGTAGCCGAACTTTGCCCGGGTTTGCCAGCTTGGGAAGCGTTGAATGAATGCGCGCAAGTTTTTGCTACCGCCGACACGCTGCCAGGCGGTCGTTTGGTTGACTATCCGGCTGACTGGGGTACCCCAGGTGCGGATCGCATGACCGGGCTCGATCTGCCTTTCAAGGCTGTTCCAGCGGGCTCCGAAGGTGCATTGATCGCGGAACTCCGCGCGTCGACCGAGCGGAAATCTCCCCTTCTGATTACCTTTTGGCAACCACATTGGGCAATGTCTGCATATGATGTTCAGTTCGTCGACCTGCCGGTGGGTGAAGAGGCCTGCTTTAATGATCCTGCATGGGGACCGAACCCCAATGCTGTGAATGACTGTGACTTCGCACCTTCACGCATTTTCAAAGCAGGTTGGAGCGGAATAGCTGACAAATGGCCAGCTGCTTATGAAATCCTGTCGAACTATCAACTGGCAGTCGAAGATCAGCAGCCTATGATGGGTGCAATTGACGTTGACGGTGGATCCGTCGAAGAGGTTGTTGCCGCTTGGATGGCCGAAAATGAAGATAAATGGCGTCCGGTCGTAGACGCGGCAACGCAGTGAGTTCACTTAAGTGACTGACACGAATACGCCAGCTATTGCCTGCCGGAATCTCTGGCAGGTTTTTGGCCAAGGCGCTGAAAAAGCCCTGACCGAAGCGCTGTCTCGGTCAGGGGATGATGCGGATCAGGCCGCAGCTGACCTGCGCGATGCAGGTTTCATACCCGCCGTGCAAGATGCCAACTTTGAAGTCCGCGACGGCGAGTTATTCGTCATCATGGGGCTCAGTGGTTCAGGAAAATCCACTCTTATCCGCTGTATCTCTCAGCTTTTGCCGGGAACAGGCGGCGAAATCCGTGTAGAGGGTGAGAACGTGGTAGGCGCCTCGAAGAAGGCGCTGACCGATCTTCGGCGGAAAAAGCTTGGGATGGTGTTTCAACACTTTGGCTTGTTTCCACACATGACCGTTGCCGAAAACGTAGCGTATCCCCTGCGGGTTCAGGGTGTGGGCCGCAAGGAACGTCTTGCCCGCGCTCAAGAAGTCATTTCTCTCGTCGGCCTCGAGGGGCGCGAAGATAGTTTCCCTCGGCAGCTTTCTGGTGGTCAGCGTCAGCGCGTGGGCATCGCACGCTCTTTGGCTGTGAACCCAGACATCTGGTTTCTGGATGAGCCTTTTTCGGCGCTTGACCCGCTGATCCGCCGCCAGTTGCAGGATGAATTTCTGCGCATTCAGGCGACCTTGAAAAAATCCATTGTTTTCATAACGCATGACATCGCCGAAGCGCTAAAGCTGGCTGACCGAATAGCCATCATGCGCGATGGAAAAATTGTTCAAATTGGTACGCCATCAGACATAGTTCTGCGCCCAGTAGACGACTATGTGCGTGAGTTTTCCAAGGACGTGGCAAAGGGCCAACACGCCAAAGTTGGGTCAGTTATGCGCGACAGAGGCAGTGAAACGGGCCCCGATGATCCGGGTTTGACCACAGCGATGACGCTTGACGCGGCGTTGGCGCACTGCATGGAACTTTACGAACCCGTTCCGGTCAGGGATGACACTGGCAAAGTTGTTGGTACGGTACATCCGTCTGATTTAGCCGCTGCTTTGCAAGTGGACGAAACATGACAGTTTTGACGGATGTTCCAGCACAAGATTCCGCGCGTTTGACGGCCGGAGCGAAGGCGGCATTGATCACTGTAATCGTTGGTGCAGTTTGTCTTGTTCTGGAAGGATTTGCGCCTTGGTTGATCCAGTGGCCAGCCGCCTGGGAATTGCCGGCTACACAATGGGTTGGGAATTTTCTCGACTGGTCGCTAAATGCAATCAAACCTTTTGCACGTCTGTTTTCCGACGTAATGGCGTATCCGATGAACTGGGCCAATTTCGTGTTGAGCAACACTCCTTGGCCCATTCTGATAGGCCTTGTAACCGCGCTGGGCTGGTATTTGGGTGGCTTGCCGATGGCTGCACTTGGCTTTTTGGGTCTCAGCTTTGTTTTGGCGTCAGGATATTGGGCCGAAAGCATGAACACACTGGCATTGGTGGCCGTTTCAGTTCCAGTTGCATTGATACTGGGTGGAGCAATAGGCATTCTCGCTAACGAGGTGCCAAAGGTGAAGTCATTTGTTCAGGCGGTGCTGGACGTAATGCAAACCGTGCCGACATTTGCCTATCTGACACCGCTTTTATTACTGTTCGGATTCGGGCCGGTTGTCGGATTAATCGCTTCAGCCATATATGCTGCACCTCCTATGGCTCGCAATGTAATGTTGGGGCTAGAGCGAGTTGAACCGGAAATAAAAGAAGCCGCCATTATGTCAGGTGGCACACGCTTCCAACAGCTGTTTCAGGTCGAAATCCCCGCCGCTGCGACTCAGATTATGGTCGGCGTGAACCAATGTCTGATGGCCGCCCTCTCGATGGTGATTATTGCCGCCGTGATTGGCGGCTTCAACGACATTGGTTGGGAGGTTCTGCTGACCATGCGCAAGGCTCAGTTCGGCGAGTCGCTACTGGCCGGTTTGGTCATTGTAGTTTTTGCGGTGGTAATCGACCGGATGAGTGGAACCCTTGCGACCGAGCGTAAGAGGTACGACCAAAAGGTCGTTTGGGCAATGCTGGCTTTTGCAGCGGCATTCACGGCCGTTTTCTGGGCGAGGCTTCCAAATCCGGCAGATTTGACCCTTTTGGATCCGGTTGCGCAAGCGGTGGATAATGGACTGACGACGTTCACCCAGAATAATGGTCCTTGGCTGGACGCTCTAAAAAACAACTCATTGTTTTATGTTCTGTTACCGCTTCGGATTGGTTTGGATCAGGCCGTGCTGCCGTTTACTTGGGGCTTTCAGTGGACCGCTCAGATGAGCTATGGCCTGTTTGTCTTTGGAGCTGTAATAGCATTGGTTTTTGCTTGGCGTGGTCATCTGACAGGTGGGTTAGTGGCGCTTATCCTGATTGGGATGCTCGAGACCGGTGTTTCGAACTTACCTTGGCCCTTTGTATTGACCGGTGCCGCAGCGCTTGGCTGGGTTGCTGGCGGTTCGCGTCTTGCGGTATTGGTGGTTGCGTTACTAAGCACGATCCTCGTGTCGGGTTTGTGGGAAAGGGCGCTGTTGTCGCTCTACCTCAGCGGGGCGGCGGTTTTCTTCTGTGCGGTTTTTGGCGGTCTGATCGGTCTGGCTTGTGCGGTGTGGGAACCCATCTGGAAGATTGTCCGTCCGATCTGCGATATGCTGCAAACAATTCCTTTGTTCGTGTTCCTGATTCCGGTTCTCATGGTATTTCAAATTGGTGAATTCTCGGCTTTTCTGGCGATCTGCGCATACGCGATTGTGCCGATGATACGCTATACTCGCCACGGGTTGGTCAACACGCCAGACGAAATGATGGAGGCCGCCATTTCAAGTGGTGCAACCGATTGGCAAATCATGCGCGACGTAAGAGCACCCTATGCCGCGCCTACGATCCTATTGGGGCTGAATCAGACCATTCTATACGCGTTTGCCATGTTGGTTATTGCAGCTTTGATCGGTACCACGGGGTTGGGCCAGTCAATCTATTTGGCGCTGGGCCAGGCGGATGTCGGGTTGGGGATATCGGCTGGCGCAGCGATGGCGATTCTAGCACTGGTGGCCGACCGAATAGTACAGGGTTTTGCTGAAGAACGGCGTCAGGCTCTTGGGCTTTGAGAGCTTGGTCCGGCGATAAATCAGCCCTTCCAAGCACGTTATTTGGTGCAAAGATTGCCTGAACGCCGTACTCTGAACTAAGCCTCATTCTGTTCTTATATGACCGCAGCAGGTTGGGACGACTTGCTAGCTTCCATAGTGACCCATGTGCTCAGCTGCATCGTACCAACGGGTACCAGACGCGTGGATCGCTAGTAGGTGTGATGGGTCGGCATACCCTATGTAAACTATTTCCCCATAGGTAACAGTGTGACCACGCACTAACATTCTGATCAATAGAAGCTCATTGTTTGTTATTCTGTTCGGTTTGTTAGCTGATGCACTTGTTTGGCAAGATGTCCAACGACCATCGACGCGTCGTTGAAATGAATGCTATTGGCGGTGTCTTCCTCTGCGAAAACCTCAACTTTGGACCAGAGCCAAAGCTTGCTTGGCCCGCCTTTTTCCACTGCATTTTCTAGGGTTTGCACGAACCTTTTTTCAGTTGAACGACTTTGCTTTAGCTTGGGGGAGTGGCCGAGCACGCCTATGCGTGCTATCTGGATTGCTGGAATGCTGCACTAAGAGGACAACCAAATGCACTTGGCCTATGTGACCACTACTGATCGCGGAGCAACTGACAGGCTTCTCAGTGCCGTGGCAGAAAGACTATTGGCCCAGGGCGCCCAACTTTCAGGAGTAGTGCAGACAAACACCGAATGCGCGGACGACACAAAATGCGACATGGACCTGCGGGTTCTGCCCGATGGCGCGACGATCCGCATTTCACAATCGCTGGGCACGATGTCGCGGGGGTGTCGTCTGGATCCAGCTGCTCTTGAGGAGGCTGTCGGGTATGTAACAGCTTCACTGTCGGATGGTCCACAGTTGTTGATAATCAACAAGTTTGGAAAACATGAATCCGACGGTCGCGGATTTCGACCTGTGATTGGTGAGGCCCTAGCTCAGGACATTCCGGTATTGGTCGGAGTAAACGGTTTGAACGAGGAAAAGTTCAAAGATTTTACTGATGGTGCAGCACAAGCGCTTGAGCCTAACGTGGATGCAATTGTGGCCTGGTTCGAACGTGTCAATAGGACGAGAAACGCGGCCGCGTGATGCGCGTGTTGCTCGGCCTTTATGAAACCAAACCATCAAGTTTTCGAAGAAACTATTACTTTTGGATATTAAGGTTGTGAAATGGTGGGCGACCCTGGAATCGAACCAGGCGTGCGTCTCCGCGAGGGAGTTACAGTCCCCTGCCACACCTTGCGGCCTGTCGCCCACGATCAGGCGTTGCACCTGACGTGGAGGCGTGATTACTAGCGCGCCTAAGAAGCGTCAACAGGAAAATTCCGCTGAGACGCATGAAACGTATTTCCCGGCCCGGAGGCCCAGAAATGAAGAAACCCAAATGGGTAGTCGAGAAGGAACAGGCACGAAAGGCCGCCGCCTCAGAAACGGTCTGGTTGTTCGGATTGCACGCCGTGCGTGATGCCCTAATGAATCCAAAGCGCCAGAAACTGCGCCTGATCGTGACTCGGAACGCGCGGGACAAGCTGACTGAGGCAATTGCGATCGCCGGCATCGATGCAGAAATGGCTGATCCCCGCAAGTTCACTGCGCCGATTGATCCGGCATCGGTACATCAAGGTGCGGCACTCGAAGTTAAACCCTTGGATTGGGGAGGGCTGGCTGAAAACTGTATTGGCCAAGAAACCCCCCGGGTATTGCTATTGGATCGTGTAACAGACCCGCACAATGTCGGCGCAATATTGCGTTCTGCCGAAGTGCTGGGGGCCAGCGCTGTTATCGGGACGCGTCACCATTCTGCTCCTGAAACGGGGGCGTTGGCGAAAACTGCCAGCGGAGCGTTAGAGCGGCAACCCTACTTACGGGTACGCAACCTTGCTGACGCAATTGTGGAATTGCAGGAAATGGGTTTTTTTGTGTTGGGGTTAGACGGAGAAGCCGAACAGACAATCGAGGCGGCCTTGGAAGGAAAACGCGACCTTCCCGTCGCGCTTGTATTAGGTGCCGAGGGGCCGGGCCTGAGGCAAAAAACAAAAGAGACCGTCGACCAATTAGTCAAAATTGACGCGGCCGGTGGTTTTGGATCATTGAATGTCTCAAATGCCGCCGCAATTTCCCTATATACGTCGTTAAACGGTTAATAGGAGGCCGCCATTTCCGCTCCTCATAAAATTGCTACCTGCTGCTATTGCGGTACCCGAGCTGCCCTTGTGCTGCGAGGCAAGAAACAGCATGAGCTGAGCTGCGCCAGCTGCGGCGCGCCTTTGCACGACTTAAAGATGATGCCTAAAGCCAAACTAGCGAAAGCTTCGACGCGACAGGATCTTCAAAAGAAAGGGCATCGAAAGCCTAAGAAAAAGAAAAAGGGCCTGTTTTCGCGGGTGCTGGATGAAGCTTGGGATGTGATCGAGGATGTCTTCGACTAACTCTCCAAGTTGGCACAGATGTTCACAACCCTGTCAGGTGGGGTTTCGGTAAGTTCGTAATGCAGGCATGTTAGAGCCTTCAATAAGAAGCCTAAGATTTGCATATGCTGCCACGAAGAGTTTTTCTTGCTGGAATGTTTTGCTCGATAATTACACCCATGGTGCGGGCTAAAACTCTTCCTATGTTTTTTGCCGGTAACGGATACGCTGTATCGGGCTATGATGCCGTGTCCTATTTCCGGACTTCCGGACCGGTTATTGGGCAAAAGCGGTTTTCGCTGATGTGGAAAGGCGCTGAATGGCGTTTTGATTCTTTGGTAAATCGTGACCGTTTTGAGCGCAATCCTCGTGCTTTCGCGCCTCAATATGGCGGGTATTGCGCCTATGCTATGGCCAAGGGAGAATTGCTGAGTTCTGACCCGAAAGCTTGGAAAATCATTAATGGCCGTTTGTATCTGACTCACTCTGCCAAGGTTGAAAAAGTTTGGGCAAAGAATGTAGGAAGATATATCCGCCAGGCTGACCAACACTGGCCCGCCGTCCTGTATCAGGGGTAGGCGTTTTTTCGCCATTCGCGGTTTGTCATCACAAAAATGCGCGCGCCCTCTTTTTTTTACTAAACTCGTGCTTAAATGTCACAGTGACCGCGGAACGGAACTGCCGCGGGTCATTTCACTGTCCCTCGTTCCAACAACTAGCGCTCAGGAACCTCCTGAGCGCTTTTTTATTGAAATGGCAACGCGTAGTGTCTTGGTATGACAAATTATTCCGATGAGTTTTTAAAACGGGTCCTGCAACGCACAAAAACCATAGCTATGGTCGGTGTTTCGATGAACCCGGTTCGGCCGAGTTACTACGTAGCGCGGTATCTATCGCTAAAAGGTTACACAGTAATTCCGGTAAACCCAGGCCATGCGGGAAAGAAACTATTCGGTCAAACAGTGCAAGGGGCATTGTCGGACATTTCTCAGCCTGTAGACATGGTGGACATTTTTCGGAGGTCCGAAGCAGTCCCGCCTATTGTGGACGAGGCGCTGGCCTGCTTCCAACATTTAAGAACGATCTGGATGCAAATTGGTATAAGTCACCCAGAAGCTGCGGATACAGCTCGCGAACGTGGGGTCGATGTTATTATGAACCACTGTCCTAAAATTGAATATCAACGACTGTTCGGGGAACTTCGAATGGGTGGGTTCGCAACCGGCGTGATCTCTTCGAAACTATGAACTTTTACTCAACGACCAGCGGCGCAAGTCGGGCTACTTGGTCCAGCCGCCGTTTTTCCAGTACAACTTCGCGTGGCACCCATTCGTAGCGGGAGTCTTCTGCCAGAGGAGCCCAGAATAATTCTCCCCCATAACGCCAGGGGTCCAAGATGACCCCTTGGTACATCGAGTCCCCCCTACGACTGATGATTGCTGTGCTGTGATCTATTCGGAACGGGTTATCCGCATTTGCGATAGCGCGATGCATTGTCAGCGTCTCAAAGTTTTCCTGCCTGAGGCGCCTTTCGATATCCTCGGCCCAGTGCCAGCACAGACCACGGGGACGTAGGCCTTTGTTAACTTTGGCGTTATGAATTAGAGGCGGGTCAGTGATCTGATATTCCTGCGCAAGCTGAGCAGTATAGGCGTAGGCGACTCTGGCAGCGCGTTGTGCTTCCTGCGGATCAATTTCAGGCCCAAGCGCCTGAATCTCGATGGCAAGCTTTTGCACATCGCCTTCATTGGCCGGACGAGGCGTAGAACATGCGGTAAGGGCCAGCAATGCAAGCATTGTCAGCACATGGGCAAGAGGTTTGATCATTCCCTCGTCCTTTGATCCGTCCTGTGTTTCGGGCGCTTAGGATCGGCACTATAAGACGTTAAGTTGATTGACGAAACCCGGCACGTTACCGTTGCGATCGAGACGCTTTTTCCGTAACTCCGCTGGTGCCTTGTCGGCGGCTCAGTTCAGCCAAAACGTCGTCCAGTGAAACATCCCGCGACGCAAGCATAACCAACAAATGATACAACACGTCCGCAGCTTCACTAGTTAGATTATCACGGTCGCCTTTGATGGCTTCGATGATGGCTTCGATCGCCTCTTCACCGAATTTCTCGGCGCATTTTTCAGGCCCCTTCGCCAGAAGTTGCGCTGTCCAGCTTGATTTGGGGTCAGCGCCTTTTCGCGCCTCGATGGTCGCGGCCAAATCGTTAAGAATGCTCATTTCAGCCTCATTGGTATGCCTGCGGCGGCCATGTATTCTTTGGCTTCCCGTATTGTATATTCCCCGAAATGAAAGATCGAGGCTGCCAATACCGCGCTCGCCCGCCCCTTGGTGACGCCCTCCATAAGATGATCCAGATTGCCGACGCCGCCTGAGGCGATCACTGGTATATCAACTGCGTCGGAAATGGCGCGCGTCAAAGGCAGATTGAACCCGGACTTAGTGCCGTCGCGATCCATGGAAGTCAGCAGGATTTCTCCTGCTCCCTTGGCCGCTACCTCTTTGGCGAATGCGACTGCGTCAATACCCGTCGGCTTGCGTCCGCCATGGGTGAATATTTCCCACTTGCCTGGGCCGACTGTCTTGGCATCAATGGCACAGACAATGCATTGGCTGCCAAACTGGTCCGCGGCCTCTGCAATCACGTCGGGATTTGCTACTGCGGCCGAATTAAAACTAACCTTATCGGCACCTGCGAGCAGCAGGGCCCGCACGTCTTCTTTGGTCCGTACACCGCCACCGACTGTTAGTGGCACAAAACACTGTTCAGCAGTTCGTCGTACAACGTCGAACATTGTGCCCCTGTTTTCATGAGTGGCGTGGATATCCAGAAAACAGATTTCGTCTGCACCTGCAGCATCATAAGCTTTGGCTGACTCCACCGGATCGCCCGCATCGCGCAAGCCGACGAAGTTGACACCCTTGACTACTCGGCCGTCTGCGACATCGAGACAAGGGATGATACGTGTTTTCAGCATGTCTGCGTCCTTTGCTGGCGCACCAGTAACGGCAAAGCCTCGCCGATGCCAGACTTGTGATTGTAGATTGGCTAAGACCTGTGAAATTTTGAGTAAATTTTAGCGAAAGGATAACAAAATGCGCAGTGTGATTTTGGCTGTTTTTCTGACGTTGGGGAATGCTGTAACGGCCCTTGCTGACGACATCAAAAAGGTTGGCACAGACAAGTCTGTAACCGAGGCGATGGACGCCCTTGAAGCAGCCGTGAATAACGCTGGCGCCACGGTGTTTGCCCGGGTGGATCATGCTGCAGGAGCGGAAAAAGTCGGAATTTCGATTCCTGCCAACCAAGTTTTGATTTTCGGCAATCCGGCGCTTGGGACGCCAGCGATGCAGATCGACCCGGGTGCCGGATTGTTTCTGCCTCTCAAGGTTCAGGTATATGAGGATGCCAGCGGTCGGGTCTGGTTGGCATACGAGGACCCCAAGGAAACCATGGATAAATTCGATAAAATGGAGAAATCCCCGGTCATCGACAAAATGCGCGGTGCGTTGGCTAAACTTACTTCTGCTGCCGCCGAATAAGCCTTCTACGACTAATTACTGGCTTTGCTCACACGCGAAAGCGCGTTTCGGGCGATCAAGATATGAAAGGCATAATTTCGGCTAAATACAAACGCCCGCAAAAGTTATGTCGGCGAACCCATGTGGGCAAAGAGACGCGACCGTTCCTGATAGAATAGAAACCCGAAAATCCAAATGGCGGTCGTCAAATCCTGCGGTCACCTCGGTTTCATAAGCATGTTCCACTGGAAAATTTCCCAGATTGTCCCGGGGTTTCGGCCCAGTTCTGCTGATGACGATAGGGTCGACCAGAACGCTTCGCAAGCGTACCAACGCTGTCACCCATGCTGGAAAAGCAGTGGTTTTTCCTGCGGCCCCACGAGGTGGCAGTTCAGATGCCACACAAAAGCAGTCCAGACATTTCCAGACTTAAATCGTTCGTGAAGCATACTTTGTGAAGGTAACGGTGACCGTTTGACGTTTTCGTCCAACAGGGAACTATTCTTTGAGCGTCTTCAGGGCATCTTTCAAATCAATTGCTCCATCATAGAGCGCACGGCCGGAAATGGCACCATTCAGACCTGCGCCGCAATCCCGCAGCGCGATGAGGTCAGAAATCGAAGAAACGCCTCCGGACGCGATAACGGGAATTTCCACTGAGTTTGCAAGTTGAGCTGTGGCTTTGATATTCGGGCCCTGCATCGCACCGTCTCGGTTGATGTCTGTGTATATTATCGCCGCCACACCTGCGTCTTCAAAGCTACGGGCCAAGTCCGTAACCTTTACGTTGGTTTCCTCGGCCCAGCCCTTGGTGGCGACAAACCCGTTGCGGGCGTCGATGCCGACAGCGACTTTGCCCGGAAACGCCGCTGCGGCTTCGTGCACCAGTTCGGGGTTCTCGACCGCCGCCGTTCCCAGAATGACCCGGGCCAAACCTTTGTCTATCCAGGTTTCGATCGTGGTCATGTCCCTGATTCCACCCCCTAACTGAGCTGGAACCCCGCAATTCTTCAGGATTTCTTCGACCGGGGCGGCGTTTACCGGTTCGCCCGCAAAGGCGCCGTTCAGGTCAACCAGATGCAGCCATTCACAACCAGCATCGACGAATGCACTGGCCTGTTCTACCGGATCTTCGTTAAACACGGTGGCCTTGTCCATTTCACCACGCAGCAGTCGAACGGCGTTACCGTCTTTTAGGTCGATAGCGGGGTAGAGGATCATGGTATGCAGCCCTATATTGAACTTGTTCGCGTGGGATATCGCACATGCTGGGCAGGGGATGCAACGCGACGCTAAGTCAATCTTGCTCATGGGGTTTCAGCAGGCCAGAGTGGCCACAAAACAGGGAGAATATCATGAAGACGTTCAAGCTTGCGGCGGCTTTTGCCGTATTGGCCACTGGTGCATTCGCGGCTGACCCGGTTGATGGATTGTGGAAAACCGCTCCGGGTGACACCGGAGGGTATTTGCACGTATCCATCGCCGAATGCGGCAGCGCTATTTGCGGAACGATCGACACGGCATTCGATGCGGATGGCAACGAGCAACTCGATTATGAAAATCTGGGTAAACAGATCATTTGGGATATGATCCCTGAGGGAGACGGCAGTTACAATGGCGGCAAGATATGGGCGCCGGATCGAGACAAGACATATAATTCGAAAATGTCGCTGGATGGACAAAACAAGCTGACCGTAAAGGGATGCGTTGCCGGAGGCCTTGTCTGCCGCGGGCAGGACTGGACACGGGTTCAATAGCTTTTCACGGAGCCCAAGTCAGAAAGTTGCCAATCATTCGTAAACCTATGTCCTGACTTTTTTCAGGGTGGAACTGCATGCCAATCATAGTGTCTCGGCCGACAACAGCCGTGACCTGCTGGCCATAATCGACGTATGCCAAACGCTGCGCCGGATTGGTAACGCGAAAATGATAGGAATGCACAAAATAGACGTGATCGCCTGAGGTTACCCCCGCAAATACTGGGTGCCCGCTTTCCAGTGTCAGATCGTTCCAGCCCATATGCGGAACTTTCAACGCCGGATCCGAGGGTTCGATTCGTACGACATCGCCTGCGATCCAGCCCAGACCATCCGTTTCACTGTATTCATGACCAGTTGTCGCCATCAATTGCATGCCGACGCATATACCCAGAAATGGTCTGCCTTTTTGTTCTACGGCCTCGACCATCGCATCATAGATGCCTTTGTGCCCCCTTAGCTCGGCTGCGCAAGCTGGAAAAGCCCCGTCTCCGGGCAAAACCAAACGGTCTGCTCGTGCAACGACGTCTGCGTCCGAAGTCACGACCACTTCACCAGCGTTTACCTCTTGGGCCATACGCTGGAATGCCTTTTCGGCGGAGTGAAGGTTGCCGCTTTCGTAGTCAATTATAGCAGTCAGCATTCAAAGTGCGCCCTTGGTCGACGGAATCTCATCGGCCTTGCGCGGGTCTGTTTCAACCGCTTCTCGTAACGCACGCGCAACAGCCTTAAACGCTGCCTCGGCGATGTGGTGACTATTAAACCCGTGCAACTGGTCAATGTGCAGGGTTATGCCGCCGTGGGTGCTGAATGCCTGAAAGAATTCGCGCACCAATTCAGTATCAAACGATCCGATCTTGGGGGTGGGCAAATCGATATTCCAGATCAGGAAAGGCCGGCCAGACAAATCCAGCGCGCATCGCACTTGGGCGTCATCCATCGGCAAGTGGCACTCTCCGTAACGGCGTATCCCTTTCTTATTGCCCAACGCCTGCGTCAACGCCTGACCCAAGGCGATTCCTGTATCTTCGACCGTGTGATGGTCGTCGATGTGATAATCACCCTTGGCTTTAATCGTCATATCGATCAATGAATGGCGCGCCAATTGGTCCAGCATATGGTCGAAAAAACCAACACCGGTTTGGTTTTCATAATCGCCGGTTCCGTCGAGGTTGATTTCGACAGAGATATCCGTCTCGGCTGTACTGCGGCTTATTTTTGCGCTGCGCATGGGCGAGTTCCTTTTACTACAGACGCGCTTATAGACAGGGTTGGCCGGGGTTTCAAAGACCAGCTGCACCAATCACTCCAAACTGTTGCAGGGGATTGCCTATGTAAGCCCACCGTGTCAGCCTGACTTAACAACAATCATCAGGGCCAAATCATGTCCACGTGCGTTTTCATCCAAATCCGCTGTAAACCCGGCAGTACCTACAAAGTCGCAGAAGAAATCGCGCTTCGGGAAATTCACTCGGAACTGTACTCGACAAGCGGCGAATATGATTTGCTGTTGAAACTTTACATTCCCGAGAATGAGGATGTTGGCCATTTTATCGACGAAAACCTGTTGGTAATTCCGAATATCGAACGGTCACTGACCACAATGACGTTCAAGGCGTTCTAACCCAATTCGAACGTGGTGACGCCGTAGACACGTTCCAGTTCGATATCAGGTTCGTGATCGGAATACATTCTTGCGGTTTCGAACACTTTTTCCAGGCCTAGTTCTGATGCCAAAGCAAAGGCTGCAGCGTTAGGTTGCGGCATATCGATGAAAATTTCATGTTCCCGATGGTCATCAGGAATATCCGTTATAACCGACGCAAGAAGTAGCTGCGCAATCTCGGTGTTGTCGGCGAACAAGGGGCCTATTTTGTACCCCGTCTGGCAAGGCCGTAAAGTTACGTACCCTTTCAGAACACCGTTTTCCGTATAGCTACGAGATACATGACTGGCTGCATTCAACCAGTCCCGCAAAAACAACTCTCGCGAGGCTGGAAAGAGCGCCCGGTCATAACTTAATAGTTCATCTGTCGCACTATTCAGCTCTGACAGCTGGGGGGACGACGCTTGCCCAAGCTTGTCCAGAATCTCACGTTTCGTACCCGCGAAACGATAGTTGTTATATGCAAAGGTGAATCCTGACTTGCGGTAGTTTTCCTGCTGTTCAACCACGCCATCCAAGCCCATGTTGCGCCCCTTGCAATGGGCCAGAGCATGCTGCGCAATCTCAAGGCCGTGGCCGTGGTGGCGAAACTCTGGGCGGACGATGTAGAAACCCAAGAATGCAAATTTGTCATCGTAATTCACGGCGGACACAGAAGAAATCATCTCGCCGTCGAGAAAACCCCCAAGAAACCCATCGGGGTCTGTCGGGTGGAAGCATTCGGCGTCATGTTTGCCTGGGTTCCATCCCTCTCGGCCAGCCCAATCAACTGCGTGCTGAACTTCGGTGAGTTTAAGTGGGCGAATGATGTAATCCGACATTAGACAATTCCGACACAACTTAATCTGAAACCACAATGGCGCATAGCGTGTGCAAGAACCAGCGTGTTCAGAATTTGTATCTGGAGCGGGCGAGGCGATTCGAACGCCCGACCCTAACCTTGGCAAGGTTATGCTCTACCCCTGAGCTACGCCCGCGTCAGATACTTCGGTGACCTGTCGGTCTCTCAATGGAGCGGGCGAGGCGATTCGAACGCCCGACCCTAACCTTGGCAAGGTTATGCTCTACCCCTGAGCTACGCCCGCGCCGTTGAGTGAGCCGTGAAGTATTAATTCTGACGCAAAGCTGCAAGGGGAAAAACGCAGAAAGCGAAAAAATCTTTGCGACGGAAATGTCCTTCTAAGGCGTTAAAACTGCAAAACTGAGCAGATCAGAACAAATGGATCAATCTGAAATGTGGTTTGAGAATGCAAAGATCGTCTTGCTGGCATTACTGGTTTTCCTAGCAGTTACCCTAAACTGTTGGGACTGGGTAAACTTAAAAACAACAGTTAATTATTCGAACTTGACCAATCCAGAGGCCGACCAAAAGACCGCGCCGACGGAAACTGTTGCACCCTCGAATTCCAATTACAGGGCTAGGAAAATGTTTGCTATGGCAGAAATCAATATGGCGGCAAATGTAAGCAGCATTCCAATCTGACGAAATACAACGATCTGCGGTGTCTTTCCGAAGCCATAGGCGTGCAACACGCGCCCTGCCAGCAGGGTTAACCCCAAAAGATTGACCAACAAACCGCCGCCGCCTTGCAGTTCGACCATAGCAACGAGCAGAAGTGCAAATGGGGCGTATTCAGCGCAATTTGAATGCGTTCGCATCGCCTTGAGCACGGCCTTATCGCCCCCATCACCCACTGAAACCCGTCCACGCCGTCGTTGACGAATTACATTCGCGCTAAGCCAAACGAAAAGAACGGCAATCAATGCGGCGTAAATCGGTGTGATGGCAAGCATGGCAGCTCCACAGTTTCAATTAAAAGGTCGCGCAATTTAATGCGCGACCACACAAACCTTACGATAAAATTCGGATTAATCCAGTTCGATCAGTAGATCCTTAGCATCAATCTGACCGCCGGGTTGAACGTGAACTGATTTTACTACGGCGTCGCGTTCCGCGTGGATGCCGGTCTCCATTTTCATGGCCTCGATGGTCAGCAGCAGGTCGCCTTCTTTGACCTCTTGTCCTGGATTTACGGCAACTGTGGCAACAACACCCGGCATCGGAGCGCCAATATGATTGGCATTGCCAAGCTCAGCCTTCGGACGCTGTGCAGTAGTTGCTTTCACCAACCGGTTAGGTACCCGAACGACGCGGGGTTGCCCGTTGAGCTCGAAGAACACCCGGACTTCGCCATTTTCATCCGTCTCACCGATTGCCTGACAGCGGATTTCCAATGTTTTGCCCGGGTCGATTTCGGCCGTGATTTCCTCACCCGGCTCCATTCCATAAAAGAACGTGCGCGTCGGCAGCGTGCGAACTGGGCCATAGCTGCGATGGCGACCCATGTAATCCAAAAACACTTTTGGATACATCAAATAGCCATTCAGGTCTTCGTCATCGACCTCCATTCCTTCCAATTGCTTTGAAAGATCAGCCCGCGTCGCTTCAAGATCAATGGCTTCGACATGCTTTCCCGGTCTTTCAGTATTCGGAGCCTCATCCTTCAGCACCTTCTTGACGATTATGTCCGGGAACCCGTTGGGAGGCTGGCCCAGATTACCGCGCATCATGTCCACCACAGATTCGGGGAAGGCCACGTCCGTCTCAGGATCCTCCACCTGCGCCCGTGTCAGGCCTTGACTGACCATCATCAGCGCCATGTCACCGACGACCTTGGAAGACGGTGTTACCTTGACGATATCGCCGAACATCAGGTTCACGTCGGCATACATGCTGGCGACTTCGTGCCAACGTTCCTCAAGCCCCAAGGACCGGGCTTGCGCCTTGAGGTTGGTGAACTGACCGCCTGGCATCTCGTGCAGATAGACCTCTGATGCAGGTGCCTGAAGCCCCGATTCAAAGGCTGCATATTGACCGCGAACCGCTTCAAAGTAGTCGCTGATTTCGCGGATGGCTTTGATGTCCAACCCAGTGTCACGATCAGTATGACGCAAGGCTTCTACCACTGTGCCTAAAGTCGCCTGAGACGTATTGCCCGAGAAGCTGTCCATCGCACAGTCCACTGCGTCTACGCCGGCTTCGGATGCCGCTAATATGGTCGCGCTTGCGATTCCGGCGGTATCGTGAGTATGGAAATGGATTGGCAAGCCGACTTCTTCTTTTAACGCGCGTATTAATACTCGTGCCGCAGCAGGTTTCAGAAGGCCAGCCATGTCTTTTAAGCCTAAAACATGCGCACCGGCGTCGCGAAGCGCTTGCGCCATTCCAACATAATACTTCAGGTCGTATTTGGCCCTGCCCGGGTCTAGTATGTCCCCAGTGTAACAAACTGTGCCTTCGCAAATTTTTCCATTTTCAACGACGGCATCCATCGCCACACGCATGTTTTCAACCCAGTTCAGCGAGTCAAACACACGAAATACATCAATGTTTTGCGACGCCTGACGCACAAACTCCTGCACTACATTGTCCGGGTAGTTCGTGTAGCCAACACCGTTAGCGCCGCGCAGTAGCATCTGGGTCATCAGGTTTGGTATTGCCTCACGCAGGTCACGAAGCCGCTGCCACGGGCATTCCTGTAGGAACCTGTAGGCCACATCGAAAGTCGCGCCACCCCAACATTCGACCGAGAACAGCTGTGGCAAATTCGCTGCGTAGCTAGGTGCAACCTTGATCATGTCGATCGAACGCATCCGGGTCGCAAGCAACGACTGATGTCCGTCGCGCATAGTTGTATCAGTGATCAGAAGCTGCCGTTGGGCTTTCATCCAATCCGCGACGGCCTGAGGGCCTTTTTGTTCCAGCAGATTGCGGGTGCCCATCTGAGGTTCGGCCCTGGGTGCGGGTGGTTTCGCCTCTTTCAGATCGGCTCGTGGGCGCGGACGATCCTTCGTTTCAGGGTGACCGTTTACTGTAATGTCCGCGATGTAGTTCAGAACCTTGGTGCCCCGATCACGACGTTTTTTGAATTGGAACAGGTCCGGCGTTTCGTCAATAAATTTCGTTGTGTATTCGTTCGACAAAAAGGTCGGATGTTTCAGTAGGTTTTCGACAAAAGCAATATTTGTACTTACACCGCGCACACGAAACTCACGCAGGGCGCGATCCATCCGGGCAATGGCCTTTTCCGGCGTGGGGGCCCAGGCAGTCACCTTTGTCAGCAGCGAATCGTAGTATCGCGTTATCACCCCACCTGCATAAGCCGTGCCGCCGTCCAAACGGATGCCCATGCCTGTAGCTGACCTATAGGCGGTGATACGACCGTAGTCTGGGATGAAGTTGTTCAGCGGGTCTTCGGTCGTGACGCGCGTTTGCAACGCATGACCGTTCAGGCGTATCTCTTTCTGACTTTCCTTGCCGGTTGCCTCGGCCAAGGGTTTGCCCTCGGCAATCAGTATTTGCGCCTGAACGATGTCAATTCCAGTGACTTCTTCGGTGACGGTGTGTTCAACCTGCACACGGGGGTTCACTTCGATGAAATAGAACTTGCCCGATTCCATATCCATGAGGAATTCGACAGTGCCGGCGCATTCATAGTTCACGTGGGCGCAAATGCGGCGGCCAAGTTCGCAGATCTCTGCGCGCTGTGCTTCACTGAGGTATGGGGCAGGGGCGCGTTCAACGACTTTTTGATTGCGGCGCTGGACCGAGCAATCACGTTCGAAAAGGTGATAGATCTGTCCATGCTTGTCTCCGAGAATCTGAACCTCGACGTGACGTGCGCGGGTGATCATTTTTTCCAGATACCCTTCACCATTGCCAAAGGCTGCTTCGGCCTCGCGTCGACCTTCAAGCACCTTCTCCTCAAGCTCATCTTCCGACAGTATCGGGCGCATCCCGCGTCCACCGCCACCCCAAGAAGCTTTGAGCATTAGCGGGTAACCAATTTCGGCTGCTTCTTTTCGGATTGCATCCATGTCATCGCCCAGCACTTCGGTGGCTGGAATTACAGGCACATCGGCAGCGATTGCGACTTTGCGGGCGCTTGCTTTGTCTCCAAGGGCACGCATCGTTTCAGCCCTGGGCCCGATGAAGGTAATGCCGTTCTGCACGCAAGCATCAACAAAATCGGGGTTTTCGGATAGCAGTCCGTAACCTGGGTGGATCGCATCTGCTCCGCTGGCTTTCGCCACACGAATGATCTCGTCAATCGACAGATAGGCTGCGACAGGTCCAAGCCCTTCGCCAATGCGGTAAGCTTCATCCGCTTTGAAGCGGTGCAAGCCCAGTTTGTCTTCTTCGGCAAAGACAGCGACGGTTCGTTTGCCCATCTCATTCGCGGCGCGCATAACGCGAATTGCGATCTCACCGCGATTGGCGATCAGGATTTTCTTGAAGTCGGTCATTTCAGGTTCCGGTCTGTATTGGTCTGGCCGTGTTCATAGGCGGACAATATGCGCTCGTATATCAGTCGTTCTGGGTAGAACCGGCATGTTAACGCTCGCAAACGCCTATGTTTGCGCTAGCACAATACACGCGCTGCACCGCAGCATCAATCGCCAAGGCAGACAGGTTAGCAGCTTATGGACTTCGGGATCATTCGACCCGACTCATTTGGTGGACTTTCACCCAGGCGTTTGTCGGGCCGAATGCAGTCATTTTTGACCGAAGTTGCTTAACTCAAGCCACTGAAACAGGCTTAACAACTTTGGCAGAGTGCGTGGCAACAGCGTCTTTGCCACTTAGTCTCAAAGCAGGCAGCGGTGTGTGACTGGCGACCTGAACCTGATTGCGGTCCTTGTCCTTGGCGCTGTACAAGGCGTCATCAGCGGCCCTCATCAGATCCTGAGGCATGGTGCCGTGCGCCGGATAGTGCGCGACGCCAACCGAGATAGTGATACGAGGCAACGATTTCTCACCATAGCGTACAGTAACGGCCTCGACTGCCTGTCGCAGCTGTTCAGCGCGCATTACCGCTTCGTCAGGCGTATTGTCCGGCAGGATCAACATGAATTCTTCGCCCCCGATGCGGCAGGCAACTTCGTCGCGGTCACAGCCCTGTTCCAGCGCTGCACCCACCGCACGCAACACCATGTCACCCGCATCATGACCATGCGTGTCATTGAACTTTTTGAAATGATCCACGTCTACGGCAATCAAACTTAGGGCTGATCCAGTCTGCTGGCTTCGACTGATTGATTTGCGCAAAGTTTCAGTCATATGACGACGGTTAAACAATCCGGTCAGGGGGTCGCGAACTGACTGGTCATGCAATTGGTCACGCATCCGTACATTGGCGATGGCCATACTGATTTGTTCCGCGCACAGCTGGGCCAGTTTTTTGCTGGCATGAAACTCCTCGCCAGCGCCTTCGTGCGCGCGCAGATGCAAAAGCCCCACGGTTTCCCCGTGCGCGAGGATGGGAAAACAGAAATAGGGCCGCCCGTCGTGCGGTTCGGCATGTTCACATACAAAGTCAATTTCCGAGGACCCGAACTCATAGGTGCGACCGCGGCGCAAACCCCAACAACCTTCGGGGTGAATGTGCGCCTTGTGGGTGCCGTCGTTCCAACTGGCGCATCCATCCAAAACATCGCGAGAGTTCGAGTAGACGTAAACGCTGCCTTCAGCGTCAGGAAGGATGTGGGTCATGAAGCGCGAAACCATGTCGAATAGTTCTTCGAGCGAACGGCTGGATTGCAGCCATTCGTTCAATTCGCCAAGCAGCCTGACCTCGCGGGCCAGCCGCAATTGCTCATCCATCAGTTCGCGTTCCTTCGCGGATTGTTTGCGCAAGGACTGCACTTGAAGTCGGTTGGTCCGGTACGAAACGAGCGTCACGCAAACTAGCGCCATCAAGGCAATTCCACTCAAAATTGTTAGTGAAATTCTCAGTCGAGAAATGAAAGTTGTACGAAGGTCCGATATGTCGGTGAAAAACTGAATTGCACCCAAAAAACGTCCATTTTTTGTGACCGGCATAAAGATTTCAGCAACTTGGTGATGGACGGCGTTTTGAATGTTGTCTGAGTGCAGGTCCAGGCCATCGATTTCTGAAAGGGGAATGGCTTCCTGAAAATAGTAACTCATTCCTCTGGCCACGTCATTGCGAAAGAATGCGCGTTCTTCATAGTTGCCGATTTCATCCGGTCGTGTGGACCAAACAACGCGTCCCGACGTGTTTAAAAGTTTGAACCGATAGACATCCGAAGCCTCCGGCATCGAAGACAAGAACTCTGCATCTCGTGGGCCGACATAACCTGTCCGCAAAGCTCTTTCTGGATCGTCGAGATGCAAGGAAACTCTGCGTTTCCACAATTCAGCTTGTTTTAGAATGTCCGTTTGCAACATACGGTCGACCACCGGCGCGGGGAGTTTGTATACTCCCCAGCCAGCAGAAATGGTCAAAGCTATCAGCAATGCCGAAATACCGATCCATTTCAGCCGATGACTCATGTTCCCCGGCTCAGATATTTTCATGATCACGTGCTCCCACAACAGTTGAGCAAGCATCCGGGTCAAACTTTTACAGAAAGTTAACGAATCAAATTGGCTACGAAGTCTTTGTTTAGAATTGAACATAGAAAAAGAGTGCATAAACTTGCGAACAAGCCGTGAACAAACTCTTCCCCTGGTCTCTCTTAAAGCGTAGTTTGGACTTATGAGCAGTTTTGACGAAACAGACGCCTTTGAGGGCGCGTCGCTTTCGGCGAGGGCGATGCCCGCGATGTCAGCGGATTATCTTAACGACCTCAATCCGGCGCAGCGCGAAGCGGTTGAGCGGCTGGAAGGTCCTGTGCTGATGCTGGCCGGTGCAGGAACTGGTAAGACCAAGGCGCTTACGGCACGCATTGCCCATCTGCTAAGAACGCACAGGGTGCGAGAGAATGAAATCTTGGCAGTGACTTTCACTAACAAGGCGGCACGAGAGATGAAGGATAGGGTTGGGCGAATGCTTGGCCGGCCAGCCGAGGGAATGCCTTGGCTTGGTACGTTCCATTCCATCTGCGTGAAACTCCTCCGCCGCCACGCAGAACTAGTGGATCTAAAGTCAAATTTCTCGATTTTGGATACGGATGATCAACTGCGCCTGCTAAAGCAGTTGGTTCAGGCAGCTAATATTGATGACAAGCGCTGGCCTGCCAGGATGCTATCAGGCATCATCGACGATTGGAAAAACCGGGCGCTGACCCCTGACAAAGTGCCCGCTGTGGATGCTGGCGCATTTAATGGCAAAGGTATTGAACTTTACGCGCAATACCAGACCCGCTTGAGAGAGCTGAACGCGGTGGATTTTGGCGACCTGCTGCTTCATATGGTAACGATCTTTCAAGCTCATACGGATGTACTGGAGCAATATCAGCGCTGGTTTCGCTTCATTCTCGTCGATGAGTACCAGGACACCAATGTCGCCCAGTACCTATGGCTGCGCCTGCTGGCCGGAGGGCACAAGAATATTTGTTGCGTGGGTGACGATGACCAGTCAATTTACGGATGGCGCGGCGCAGAGGTGGGAAACATCCTTCGGTTCGAGAAGGACTTTCCGGGCGCTTACGTGGTGCGTTTGGAACAGAATTACCGTTCGACTCCACATATTTTGGCGGCCGCGTCCAATATAATTCGCGGCAATGAAAACAGGCTCGGCAAAGAACTGTGGACGGATGCAGAAGAGGGCGAGAAAGTTCGGCTTATCGGCCATTGGGATGGAGAAGAAGAGGCGCGTTGGATCGGTGAAGAGATCGATGCGATGCAAGGCGGTACCCGCGGCGTTCGCCCTATGGGGCTTGATGAAATCGCCATACTCGTCCGCGCCAGCCACCAAATGCGTGCGTTCGAAGACCGATTTCTTACAATTGGTCTACCCTACAAGGTGATCGGGGGCCCCCGGTTCTACGAAAGAATGGAAATTCGCGATGCCATGGCGTATTTCCGGCTGGTCGTCAGTCCCGAAGATGATCTGGCCTTTGAACGTATCGTGAATACACCAAAACGCGGTTTGGGCGACAAAGCGCAGCAAACTATACAGCGGTCAGCACGCGAAAACGGCGTGTCACTGGTCGAAGGCGCACGGATAGCGGTTGAGAATGGCCTGATTAAGGGTAAAGGCGCAGTAGCTTTGCGGCAATTGGTCGACGGTCTGGCGCGATGGAATGCCCTGACTCGGGGCCCAAGGATTGAGATCGACGACGAGTCGGTAATCGATGATGGTGTGTCCCCTGTTCGATATGGTGAACCGGAGCATTCTCATATCGAACTTGCACAAATCATTCTGGATGAATCTGGCTATACCGGTCACTGGCAGAACGACAAGACACCAGAAGCGCCCGGGCGGTTGGAAAACCTGAAAGAACTTGTCAACCAACTGGACAACTTCGAAAATCTGCAAGGGTTTCTGGAACATGTCAGCCTTGTTATGGACAATGAACAGGAATCTGACGGGGCCAAGGTGTCTATAATGACGTTGCACGCGGCCAAAGGGTTGGAATTTCCTGCCGTATTCTTGCCAGGGTGGGAGGATGGTTTGTTCCCATCGCAACGGTCGATGGATGAAACGGGCGTCAAAGGTCTCGAAGAAGAGCGTCGCCTGGCCTATGTCGGAATCACCCGTGCAGAAGAAGTCTGCACGATTTCCTTTGCCGCCAACCGACGGGTGTTTGGTCAATGGCAAAATTCTATGCCGTCTCGTTTCATTGACGAATTGCCTGCGGATCACGTGGAGGTGCTTACGCCTCCGGGCCTTTATGGTGGTGGGCAGGCGACCGCGAGTATCGAAACCCGCGCGGCAGAGGCGAATGTATATAACTCACCCGGTTGGAAGCGTATGCAGGCGCGGCAAGGACAGTATGGGACATCTCAACCCCGTGAGAGTCGCAACACAGTGATAGACGCCACGGCGGTGGCCAGCTTCACTCTGAGCGAGCGGGTATTTCATCAGAAATTCGGCTATGGCGCGGTGATCGGCATAGAAGGCGATAAGGTCGAAGTCGATTTCGACAAGGCTGGTATTAAGAAAGTGGTGTCCCGTTTCCTGTCATCCAAGGACGATGTTCCGTTCTGAGACGCTAAAGACCTTCGACCAGAACCATGTTTGTAGTCGCTGTCTGGTGTCGGATTTTCGCTAGTTCGAGATAGTCCGGATCGTTTCTCCACGCATTTGCGGCGTCAAGCGTCGGGAATTCCATTAATACAATTCCATTTTCAACCCATGTGCCCTCAATCACTTCGACGGGCCTGGAGGACACCGTAAGCAAACGACCTCCATGCCGGTCAAAGATAGGCATAAAGCCCTCAAGATATTTTTGGTACCCATCTGGATCGTGGATTGAAATCTGCGCAATAAAATAGGCGGTCATTGGAAACTCCTGACGCTCCGATTCCACCTGAGTTTTACGTTCATTTGCAAAAAAAGAAAAACGGCGGTTCCCAGGGAGGAGAAGGGGAACCGCCGTTCTTTTCTACATCAAGGCAGGGAGGAGAAGCGCCCGATGCATCCAAACCCGGGTTTTACCCCGGAATGAGTAAGACGCGGCGACGTAAGGGAGGAGAAGAACGTCGCCGCGCGCTTTCAACATCGAGACAGGGAGGAGGAAGTCCCGATGCATTCACTTCCGGCGTACGAAACCGGTATAAATTGCGGCAACGTCAGGGAGGAGGAAGACGTTGCCGCTGAAATACAGGTCCAAAGGGAGGAGAAGGACCTGATCTCGGTATTCTTGTGCGCCTATCGCGCTGTGTTTTCTTCGGCGGCCTGCATTGCCACCCGGCGGATCATCGAACGATTCAGGCCTAAGTCGGCCAGTTCGCGGTTCGACAGCGCCGACAATTCATTGACCGTTTGCCGATACACGCGATACCGCCGAAAACGGATTTTTACTGTTTCGTACAATGGGGCAAACCCGATATCCGGGTTCCCTTTGAATTCAGTCTGTGTATTCGCAACTGCCATGGTTTTGATCCGATATTTTAGTCGCTGCCGAGGTGTCCCGGCGCTCGCTTGAGATTGAAGATAGGCGATTGCTGCGAATGCACAATAGATGCCGTAGTCAATGCTGCTATGCAGCAAATGCATGGATTGGTTCAGAAATTTCGAAGTTGCGTAAATTTGCCTTTAAAACATAGGTTTTTTCACCGCATGGTCGTCAAGTCCATCTTGGGGTTGCCATGCGTCAATTTTTGGTTGCCTGACATTTAGGCGCATTCGGTTGCAAGTTGAGCACGAAAAAGGTCGAAGCAAGCTTTGTATCGTCAATACCTTCCATCAAATAAACGAGCAACTTCCGTTTCAGCCACATCATTGGGAAATCATGGGTCAAGTTGGCGGTCGCCTTCCAAAGACCCGAGCCTTTATCGATTCGGAGAGAATTTATAGTGCTTTCGGAGGCGTAGTTGGTCAAATTTTGGGAAAAAGAGAAAATTTTTGGGAAATCATGGGAGCAATCAAGGTTGGCATATATTGCGTATCAAGTGCATTTAAAGTCTAATTGTGGTATGAGTGGGTTGTGTTGTTGTTGAATTTTGGTATACACCGCACGCCATTCACTCGACAGCTTGCAACTTTTGTGTTGATTTCCATGATTTCCCATGTCATCCCTTATGCATCCGATGAGGACGAGGCAGTAAGGGGCGCTAAACGACCCCAAACCAAGAATTCAACGTAGGTTTCATACAGGCATCTCGCTTTCATCACACAAGAGATCCGGCGCGCGGGCGAGCAGACATCCCCCCAGGTGGCGCGCGCAGCTGGACATCCCGCAAAGCGGGTCAATGCGGCGGGTTGATCGGTGGCAGCAGATCAACCCGCCGTTTTACATCAGGGGGGACGTGAAATTCGAGGTGGGGCGCAAGCGAAAGGGACAGTCGTCTTGGCGCGCAGGTTTAGAGGTGAAAGCCACCACAAGGTGGATACGAAGGGGCGGGTATCGATACCGGCCTCGTTTCGCCGTGTGCTTGAATCGTCCGACCCTAACTGGCAACCGGGAGACAACCCAGAGCTGGTGATTGTATACGGCGATCATCGCCGAAAATATCTCGAATGTTACACGATGGAGGCAATTGACGAAGTCGATGCCAAGATAGACGCTTTGCAACGTGGATCAGTGCAACGCAAGATGTTGCAGCGCATGTTCCATGGTCAGTCTTTTCCAACCAACGTGGACGAAACCGGACGGTTGGTCTTGCCTGTGAAGCTGCGCAACAAAATTGACCTGGAAGGCGAGGCTTTCTTTATTGCCGCTGGCGACACATTCCAGATCTGGAAGCCTGAGACCTATGAGGCCGAAGAGCTGGCCACCACTGAGGAATGGCTGGACGACTTGCCTGACGACTTCGACCCGATGGAATTCCTCGACGGCACCGGGGACGGATGACGGCATGTCCGGCGCTCCGACCCTTTCCGAGAAACCACACATTCCCGTTTTACTGCGTCCATTACTGGATAGTGTCGCTCCGGTTTCGGGTGTTTGGCTGGACGGAACATTTGGAGCGGGTGGTTACACTCGGGGATTGCTCGAGGCTGGCGCCGAAAAGGTTATTGCAGTCGATCGCGATCCACTTGCGTTCGAAATGGCAAAAGGCTGGGCAAAGGATTATGCGGGCCGATTGGTGATGCAACCGGGTGTCTTTTCCCAAATGGATCAATTTGCCAAGGATCTGGACGGCGTAGTTCTGGATCTTGGCGTTTCGTCCATGCAGTTGGATCGGGCAGATCGTGGATTTTCGTTTATGAAGGACGGTCCTCTGGATATGCGGATGAGCCAAGAGGGAGAAAGCGCCACTGATTTGGTCAACACTGCGACCGAGACGCAACTCGCCGACATTTTGTTCCATTACGGTGAAGAACGTGCCAGCCGGCGTATCGCCAAAGCCATTGTAAGGAAACGGGCCGAGGCGCCCATTACCACGACATTGCAATTGGCCGAAATTATTGAATCCTGCCTGCCGCGACCAAAACCGGGACAATCGCACCCTGCAACCCGCAGTTTTCAGGGGCTGCGCATAGCGGTGAATGCGGAATACGAAGAGTTGTTTCAAGGTCTTATGGCTGCCGAGCGAGCTTTGCAACCGGGTGGACAGTTGGCTGTTGTCACCTTCCATTCTATTGAAGATCGGATGGTTAAACGCTTCCTTCAAGCACGTGCCGGCAAAACCGGGCGAGCCAATCGTTATGCACCAGAGGTGAAAGAAGATCTGCCGCAATTCGTGATTAAAACACGAAAAGCGATCGGCCCTGACGCGCGGGAGCTGTCGGAAAACCCTCGTGCACGCTCTGCTAAATTGCGTGTCGCTGTTCGGACAAATGCGCCAGCTGGGAAAATTGATTCACGGGATATTGGAATGCCGCAATTGGGGGTGAGGTCGAAATGAAAAGTATTCTGTATGCGTTGACCGCTCTCGCTGTTTTCGGATTGGCGTTGTGGGCTTATCAGGAAAACTATCGAACCCAGCAAGTTCTCAAAGAGACGCAGACGTTGCAAAAACAGATCGGCGCGGCCCAAGCCCGGTTGACTGTATTAAATGCTGAATGGGCCTATCTAAACCGTCCTGACCGGTTGCGCGAACTCGCGGACTTGAATTTCGAGCGTTTGGGTTTGTTGCCGCTGCGCGCTGAACAATTTGGACGCGCAGATCGTATTGCTTATGGCGAAGACCCCGATCTGCCGATAGTCGATCCAATCGAGTTGCAGGCGATAACTGATGTACAGGCCCTTGGCGAGGTACAGATACCATGACTCGCAAGCCGCTTCGTCCACTAGCCAGAATTCTGGATGCCCGCGCGAGGGGTGAAAACCCGAAAGTGATCGAGCGGGAAAACATTAAGCAGCGTCATGAAGATATGAAAGACCGTGCTCGGGCACGAGCCGAGGGGCGTCTTTTGGTACTGGGGCTGTTCTTTTTTTGCGCATTTTCGGTCGTAGGGTTTCGTATGGGCATGCTGGCCACGTCGGAAGCGCAGGAACCATTGGCCAGCGCGCCAGGCGCTGCTATCGCGATGCAGCGCGCCAATATCGTAGACAGAGAAGGCCGCATTCTCGCAACAAACCTCGACACATATTCGGTATATGCGCAACCACCGCTGATGATTGATCCGATCGCAGCGGCAGATCATCTGGTAGCAATCTTTCCTGATTTGGACAAAGAGCGTTTGGTCAAGGACTTCACAGGTGACCGCAAATTCCTTTGGATCAAGAAACGTATTTCCCCCGAGCAAAAACAGGCTGTGCACGACATTGGCGATCCCGGCATTCTGTTCGGTCCGCGCGAAATGCGACTTTATCCTAATGGCAAGCTTGCAGCGCACATTCTTGGCGGATCGGGCTTTGGTCGCGAGGGCGTAAGCGCGGCAGAACTAATTGGCGTTGCAGGCGTCGAAAAGAAATTTGACGACTATCTGCGCGATCCGGCCAACGGTAACAAGCCGCTTCAACTCTCGTTGGACCTGACGATTCAGGCTGCGGTCGAACAAGTTCTTTTTGGCGGGATGAAAATCATGAACGCCAAAGGTGCTTCGGCGGTTCTGATGAATGCGCACACTGGTGAGGTGATTTCAGCGGCGTCCTTGCCGTCTTTTGATCCAAATGATCGACCGCGCCCTCCGACATCGGGTTTCGACCCGTCGGACAGTCCTTTGTTCAATCGCTATGTGCAAGGCGTTTACGAACTGGGCTCTGTTTTCAAGATATTTGCTGCGGCACAGGCGGTTCAGCTTGGTCTGGTGAATTCAAATACCATCATCGACACATCCGGCCCGATGAAAATCGGCCGTTTCCCGATCGGCGAATTTGACGGCAAGAACTACGGCAAGATCAGCGTCGCGGATGTGATAGTTCACAGCTCGAACCGCGGAACTGGTCGCTTAGCCTTGCAAATTGGTGCAAAACGGCAGCAGGAATTTCTGGAGTCGCTGGGAATGTTCGCACCGACCCCTTTCGAGATTGTTGAAGCAGCAGGAGGTGTGCCGCTCAAGCCCAAAAAATGGGGCGAACTGAGCACTGTAACAATTTCTTATGGCCACGGTCTTTCAACCAGCCCAATGCACCTGGCAGCCGGATACGCAACCATTGCAAATGGCGGGCATTATGTCAGCCCAACTATTCTGAGGAAAAATGGCCCGCAATACGGTCGACGGATTTTGTCTGAAAATGCCGCGCAGCAAGCGCAAAGAATGCTTCGAAAAGTTGTTACTAATGGTACTGCCAGCTTTGGCGAGGTCGCGGGCTATGAAGTGGCGGGTAAGACTGGTACAGCCGATAAGCCTAAGCCGCGAGGCGGGTATTACGATGACAAAGTCATTGCGACCTTTGCCACGATCTTTCCGGCCTACGATCCGAAATATGTAATGATCGTAACGCTCGACGAGCCAACGATCTTAGCTTACGGCGAAAAACGTCGCACTGCAGGCTGGACTGCGGTGCCAGTGGCAGCTGAGTTAATTGGCCGGGTCGCTCCACTGTTGGGTCTGCGACCTCGGCTTGAGCCTGAAGCGGGTGCTGCTATAACGCTGACCTCGAATTAGGTTGTCCAACAAGGGTGGGTCATGGGCAAAGGGACAAAAAAACTCAACCAGCTGGCCCTTACTGCGCGCGGCGGCGCGAATCCTGAAATTACTGGCCTGACGGTTGACAGCAGAGAGGTCGCTGACGGCTATTTATTTGCAGCTCTTCCCGGCACACGCGTGCACGGGGGCGAATTTATCCAATTCGCTTTGCGTATGGGAGCCGCCGCTATTCTGACGGATGCGCAGGGCGCAGAAATGGCTGCCCGGGAACTGGTTGAGTCAGACGCTGCATTGATTGTTGTCGAAGATCCGCGTCAGGCTCTGGCCGGTTCTGCGGCGCTTTGGTTCGGCGCGCAGCCACAGACCATTGTTGCGGTCACCGGGACAAATGGAAAAACTTCGGTTGCCACCTTTGTTCGTCAGATCTGGGCCGAAATTGGTCACTCTGCTGTCAACCTCGGCACCACTGGGGTCGAAGGCGCATGGGCAGCCCCTCTGGCGCACACTACGCCTGAACCAATCACGTTGCATCGCTGTCTGGCAGAGGCTGCCCAAAATGGCGTGACACATGCTGCGATGGAAGCGTCTTCGCACGGTTTGGAACAACGACGTTTGGACGGGGTACAACTCAAGGCGGCAGGGTTTTCTAATTTCACCCAGGACCATTTGGACTATCACGAAACGTTTGAGGCCTATTTTGACGCCAAGGCAGGCCTGTTTGACCGGGTATTGCCTGAGGAAGGAACTGCGGTAGTTAATCTAAGCGACCCTAAAGGTGCGGAAGTTTTGAAAATCGCAAAGGCGCGAGGGCAGTCTTTAATAACCGTAGGTCAAGGTGACGCCGATCTTGTTCTTGTTAATCAGCGATTTGATGAAACTGGACAGGATCTGCGGTTTTCGTGGAAAGGTAAGCCTTATCAGGCTCGTCTGAACTTGATCGGGGGGTTTCAAGCAGAAAACATCCTGCTTGCGTGTGGACTTGTTATTGCCGCAGGTGACGAACCTGAACGTGTTTTTGAAACGCTTCCACATTTGAAAACAGTCCGCGGCCGGATGCAACTGGCTGCCACACGCGAAAACGGCGCGGCGGTATTTGTTGATTATGCTCATACGCCTGATGCCGTGGCAACGGCGTTAAAAGCTTTGCGGCCGCACGTAATGGGTCGGCTTATAGCAATCGTTGGCGCAGGCGGAGACCGCGACGCCAGTAAACGACCCCTTATGGGTCAAGCAGCGGCTAACTATGCCGACGCAGTTTTTGTATCCGACGACAACCCGCGCAGCGAAGATCCGTCGGTAATACGCGCAGCAGTAATGAAAGGTGCACCCGAGGCGACTGAAGTCGGTGACCGCGCTGAAGCAATCTTGCGTGGGATAGACGCGCTGCAGCCTGGCGACGCTTTACTGATTGCTGGCAAAGGCCATGAAACCGGGCAGATCGTAGGAGATCAAGTGTTGCCATTTGACGACGCAGAGCAAGCAAGTATTGCGGTTGCTGCCTTGGACGGGAGGGTGGCATGACGCTGTGGACCGCGGCGGAAGCTGCCAAAGCAACCAATGGACGAGCTACGACCAACTGGAAGGCGGACGGAGTTTCAATTGATACGCGCACTTTGCAGCCAGGGGACTTGTTTGTGGCGCTTAGGGCCGCGCGGGATGGGCACGATTTCGTAGCGCAGGCACTTGAAAAGGGCGCGGGCGCCGCATTGGTGTCGCGGGTTCCGGACGGTGTTGACGAAACTGCGCCTCTTTTGATCGTCGATGATGTTCAAAGAGCGTTGGAAGATTTGGGAAGGGCAGCGCGAGATCGATGCGCTGCGCGTGTAGTTGGCGTAACGGGCAGCGTTGGCAAGACGTCCACTAAGGAAATGCTGGCTAACATATTGGAAACGCAAGGTGAAACCCATGCAAGTGTGGCCAGTTACAACAACCATTGGGGCGTGCCCCTGACGCTTGCGCGGATGCCAAAAGACACCAAGTTCGCGGTGATCGAAATAGGCATGAACCATCCGGGCGAAATTGCGCCGTTGGCGAAACAGGCGAGGCCTCATGTGGCGCTTGTCACAACCGTCGCTGCAGTCCATCTGGAAGCTTTTGACTCTGTGGCTGCAATTGCGCACGAAAAAGCATCTATTTTCGACGGTCTGACCGATGGCGGTATTGCCATTGTGAATTCGGATATCGATCACGCTGACATTTTGCGTGACCGAGCAATTTCCCAAGCAGCCAAAGTGATAGATTTTGGCCAAAAGGCGTCTGACTATCGACTTGGTCATGTAACTTCTTTGCCTGACACGCTGCGGGCTGAGGCTGTCATTGACGACAAGCAATTCACGTTTGATGTCGCATCTGCTGGTAAGCATTTCGCCATGAACGGCTTGGGAGCGCTTGCGGCTTGCGCCGCTTTAGGCGTCAATCTGAAACAGGCTGTTGGGGGGCTTCGACGCTGGTCGCCTGTCAAAGGCCGCGGAGTGCGAGAGTTGATTGCTCTGCCTCATGGTGGCCAAATTGAATTGCTGGATGATAGCTATAACGCTAACCCGACATCCATGGAGGCCGCCCTTGACGTTCTCGCAGCTTCGCAAGGTGCTCGCCGCATTGCCTTTTTGGGTGACATGAAAGAGCTGGGGGCGCAAGAACTGGCCATGCACGCGAACATGGCAAATGTCGAGGCAATGAAGGATGTTGATCAGGTCCATTGCATTGGGCCGCTCATGCGCGAATTGCATCGCGAATTACCAGAGAACAAGCGCGGGCATTGGTCCGAAACCAGCGCGGAAATGGTAGCTCGCCTGCCTGAACTGATCCGGAATGGGGACACGGTTCTGGCCAAAGGATCACTTAGCATGGCGTTGGCGAGCATTGTTGACGGCCTGCGGGAAATGGGGCAGGAGCGCGCGCTGGATCCATGATGCGCGCGTGAATTTCGTGTGAGAAAGGTTTTGTAATGCTGTACTGGTTGACCGCGCTTTCGGATGGAGGGGATTTTTTCAACCTCTTCCGCTATATCACGTTCCGAGCGGGCGGAGCCTTTCTGACAGCTCTGGTTTTTGGGTTTATTTTTGGAAAGCCGCTGATCAACGTGCTGCGAAAGAAGCAGGGCAAAGGTCAGCCGATCCGGGACGATGGCCCAGAAGCACACTTTTCCAAGGCGGGAACACCAACCATGGGTGGGTTGCTGATCGTCGGGGCACTTGTCACTTCTACGTTGATTTGGGCGCGTTGGGACAACCCATACGTATGGATGGTGTTGTTTGTGACCCTTGCTTATGCGGCCATCGGTTTTGCGGATGATTACGCTAAGGTTTCAAAACAGAACACAAAAGGTGTCCCGGGCAAAATGAGGCTGGCATTGGGTGTTTTGATTGCCGTTCTTGCGGCGTTGTGGGCAACATTGCATCATCCCGGTGACCTTCAGAACCAACTTGCTTTGCCAGTGTTCAAGGACACACTCATCAACCTTGGTTTTTTCTACATACCCTTTGCGATAATCGTCATTGTCGGGGCAGCAAATGCAGTGAATCTCACCGACGGTTTGGACGGCCTTGCCATTATGCCAGCGATGATAGCTGCTTCGACTTTGGGCGTGATTGCTTATGCCGTTGGGCGTGTCGATTTTACCGAATATCTCGATGTGCACTACGTTCCGGGAACAGGCGAAATATTCATATTTACTTCGGCTTTGTTCGGCGCCGGTCTTGGGTTTTTGTGGTACAATGCGCCGCCAGCAGCGGTTTTCATGGGCGACACTGGATCGCTTGCGCTGGGCGGAGCTTTGGGCGCGATTGCTGTGGCGACGAAACACGAACTGGTCCTCGCTGTCGTTGGTGGACTGTTCGTTGTTGAGGCGCTGAGCGTGATTATTCAGGTTCTGTACTTTAAGCGCACCGGAAAGCGGGTTTTCCTAATGGCACCCATCCATCATCATTATGAGAAAAAAGGCTGGGCTGAGCCAACAATCGTTATCCGGTTTTGGATCATATCGCTGATCCTGGCAATGATCGGTCTGGCAACGTTAAAAGTACGGTAAGGTCTCCTCGGGTCAAGCGGATTTGCGGCCAACCTCAATTGTTTGGCGGCTGCTTTCTTCTAAAGTATTTGCTTGATGCCGCCCTTGCTTTTCGTGATTTCTTAGGTGCAGGGTGCGGATGAATTACACGACGGCAAGGTGTATTATATGATCCCGGTCAAAGGTTTTTCTGGGCAGAAAGTTGCGGTGCTGGGGCTGGGTCGTTCTGGGTTGGCCACGGCACGCGCATTAAGAGCAGGCAGAGCAACTCCTGTTTGTTGGGACGACAATCCTGCGGCACGAGAGACTGCTGAAACCGAAGGGTTTGACTGTGTCGACCTGCGACACCAATCAGAGTTTGACGATGTCGCCACTCTAGTCGTGTCTCCTGGTATCCCCCACCTTTACCCCGAGCCAAACCCAATCATCGCGGCTGCACTGGAAACCGGCGTGCCCGTGGACAATGACATCGGCTTGTTCTTCCGAAGTTTTGCCGATCAAGACTGGAGCAAATTTGAGACTCCGCCGCGTGTAATTGCTGTCACTGGGTCAAACGGGAAATCTACCACAGCGGCCCTGATACATCACGTTTTGACCGAAGCTGGTCGCCAGTCACAGTTGGCGGGAAACATTGGCCGGGGTGTGCTGGATATCGACCCGGGGGGTGACGGCTCGGTTGTGGTTTTGGAACTCAGCAGCTATCAAACCGAACTGGCTCGCGCGCTAACCCCAGATATTGCTGTTTTTACAAATCTCTCGCCGGATCATCTGGATCGACATGCAGGAATGGGTGGGTATTTCGCAGCCAAGAGGCGTCTGTTTGCCGAGGGCGGACCAGATCGCGCCATTGTCGGCGTAGATGAAATCGAAGGCTCCTTTCTTGCAGGGCAGTTGGCCGAAGGGCGAAGCGACGATCGCGTCATCCGGGTTTCCGTTGAACGTAAGTTAACCGGCCCAGGCTGGCAGGTTTTCGCGCGCAAGGGCTTTCTGTCCGAATATCGGAAAGGACGTCAGACAGCGTCCATTGATCTGCGCGGGATTAAGGGTCTACCGGGCGCGCACAACCATCAAAATGCATGCTCTGCTTACGCCGCCTGTCGTGCGTTAGGTCTTGCACCTAAGGCGATCGAGGCGGCCTTGCATAGCTATCCGGGTTTGCCGCATCGTAGTCAGATCATCGCTGAGACCAATGGCGTCACTTACGTCAACGACTCGAAAGCAACCAATATCGACAGCGCAGCAAAGGCTTTGAGGGCCTTCAAAAAGATCCGGTGGATATGTGGAGGTCTTGAAAAAGAGGGTGGGCTGGCTGCACTGAACGAAGCCTCGGATCAGGTGATAAAAGCTTATGTTATCGGTCGCGAGGCTGCCAATTTCGCCATGCAGCTGGATGTCGACACCACGGTGTGCACAACGATGGAGCGGGCCGTCGAGCAAGCGATTGAGGATGCGCAGCCGAACGAAACTGTATTGTTGGCCCCCGCAGCAGCAAGTTTTGACCAATATGATAACTTTGAACAAAGGGGGGACGACTTCGTTTCCGAGGTCAAAAGAAGACTGTCATCGGGCAACGGTTGCAAATAACCGCCGGTTCGACGAGGCTTTAAACCTATCCGTTTGACGCGCCATAATTTTTGGGTTTGCTTCTACGACAATTCAAAACGAGGTCATGGAAATGCCACACCGTAAATTTGCTCTGATCCTTCCTGCCATCTTTGTGGTGGGAGCTTGCACGAACACAGGCGCCAATTACCAACCAGTAATCGATGGGCCTGTCAGCCCGAACTACAGCGCCGATCTTGCGCAGTGTCAGCAGTTGGCGGCGTCTCAGGCCAGCGTCGACGGGTCCACCGCCGGTAATGCCGCGATCGGAGCGGCGGGTGCTGCTGCCACAACGGCGATTATTCAAGACAGCAGTGACAATCTGGGTCGCGCGGCCGCTGCTGGTGCCTTGATTGGGGCTGGAGCCGATGTCATCGCAAAGAACCAGAATAAAGAAGTCATTGTGCGAAACTGTATGCGCGGACGTGGCTATAACGTGGTTGGCTAGATCCGGTCTGCGATGGCCTTTCCTGCGGCGTGACCAGAAGACCACGCCCATTGGAAATTGTAGCCTCCCAGCCAACCGGTGACATCTACCGCTTCTCCAATCGCAAAGAGGCCAGGGACGTCCTTGGCCTCCATCGTTTTTGAAGACAGGTTTTCGGTGTCGATACCGCCGAGTGTCACTTCGGCAGTACGATAACCTTCGGTGCCGGAGGGTCGGAGTTGCCAGTCGGACAAATTTGCGACCAGGTCAGACAAAGACGCATCAGATTGATCGGCTAAATTACCCGCTATCAGAAGCTTCTGGCTTAGATAGTCCACCAATCGCGCGGGCATGTGCCGCGCCAACTCGGTGGTCAAAGCTTTGCGCCCGCCTTCTTTGCGTTGTTCACGCAGTAAATTGAAAAGGGGCAAATCCGGGATCAGATTGACATGTATTGCCTCACCCTCGCGCCAATAGGATGACAGTTGCAAAACGGACGGTCCGCTAAGGCCCCGATGGGTAAATAGCATCGATTCATCGAAGATGGCTTGGTCGTTGGACAGTTGAACTGGCAGAGAAACACCGGAAAGTTCCTTGAACCGTCCGTCAGAAAAGGTGAACGGGACCAACGCTGCGCGGGTTTCAGTAATTTTGAGGCCAAATTGTTGGGCCAGGTCGTATGCCAGTCCCGTTGCCCCCATCTTTGGGATCGATTTTCCACCTGTGGCAAGCACCAGATTGGCGCAATGCAGGGTGACCCTTCGTCCTTCCCTCTCCACCTCCAACGCGAAACCTGCCTCGGTCTTTCGCGCGTTTTTTAGCGTCGTTTGTAACCATAGTTCGGCCCTGGTCCGTTCCATCTTGTCCAGCAACATATTTATTATCTGCTTGGACGACCCATTGCAGAACAGTTGTCCCAGCGTCTTTTCGTGCCATTCAATCCCGTAACGGTTTACTAGGTCGATAAAATCCCACTGCGTGTAACGCGCCAGCGCCGATTTAGAAAAATGTGGGTTTTGTGAAAGGAAATTACCCGGTCCAGCGTTTAAGTTCGTAAAATTGCAACGGCCGCCGCCGGAAATCCTGATTTTCTCTCCAGCCGCTTTAGCGTGATCGATCACCAAAACGCGCGCGCCGCAATGGGCCGCGCACATCATGCCAGCGGCGCCGGCACCAAGGATGACGGTGTTGAAATTCATATCCTGCGCATGGCTGGGATTGGCAGCGATGGCAAGAGGCAACGCAATCGAAGCAGAACTGAACGTCCGGTCAATTGGGCTTCCCGAAATTAAGTTTGCAGACTCAAAGCGCCCTCGGAATAAGGCCGAAAGCCCCAAAAGTCGGCCGAATAGTTATTGATCCAGTTTTTCATGAAATCGCGATTTCTGGATGTCTAAGGCGGTAAGGGCCCCTTTCAGAGCCGAGTGGAATAAATTTGAATCACAAAACATAGAATTGTCGAATCGCCCTTATTTCACTGGCCCCAATGCAAAAATCCCTGTAGACTCTCACTTAGATCCCGAAAACGGGGCGATTACGAGGCAGATAGTGGCGGTATCTCATGACTGAGATGGTGTATGGCGCGGTCCAGGACCAGCGCGGTGAACCGATCCTTCCAAAATGGTGGCGGACAATCGATCGCTGGACAATGTCTTGTGTTCTGATCCTGTTTGTAATTGGTCTTTTGTTGGGGCTGGCCTCTTCACCGCCGCTGGCAAGCCGCAACGGGTTTGATCCGTTTCACTACGTTGAGCGGCAGGCTTTTTTTGGCGGACTCGCGCTAATCGCCATGTTGCTGACTTCTATGATGTCGCCCACTCTCATCCGGCGACTTTCGGTACTTGGATTTCTGGTTGCGTTCGTAGCGTTGGCTTTCTTGCCGGTTTTTGGAACCGACTTTGGAAAGGGGGCAGTACGCTGGTACTCTCTGGGGTTTGCAGCACTGCAGCCGTCTGAGTTTTTGAAGCCCGGTTTTGTAGTGGTCGCGGCATGGCTGCTGGCTGCTTCGCAAGAGATCAATGGCCCACCGGGGCGTTTGTGGTCATTTGCTTTGTGTATGGCAATTGTTGGCATGCTGGTGATGCAACCAGATTTTGGGCAGGCCTGCCTGATCCTTTTCGGATGGGGTGTGATGTATTTCGTGGCGGGCGCGCCCATGTTCTTGTTGGTTGGAATGGCTGGGGTTGTCGTTCTTGCTGGAATGTTTGCATATTCAAACTCGGAACATTTTGCCCGCCGCATCGACGGTTTTTTGAATCAAGAAGTCGACCCTACGACCCAGCTTGGATACGCGACCAATGCTATTAGAGAGGGCGGTTTGTTTGGTGTAGGTGTTGGTGAGGGGCAGGTAAAATGGTCACTGCCGGACGCGCATACTGATTTCATAATAGCCGTGGCGGCCGAGGAATATGGGCTGATTCTGGTCCTGATCATCATTGCGCTTTATTCCATCATCGTAGTTCGGTCATTGCTGCGCCTAATGCGTGAACGCGATATGTTTATCCGATTGGCAGGCACTGGTCTGGCCTGCATGTTTGGGGTGCAAGCCATGATCAACATGGGCGTTGCCGTACGCCTGTTGCCCGCTAAGGGCATGACTTTGCCGTTTGTCAGTTACGGTGGATCATCGCTTATTGCAGGCGGAATTGCGGTTGGCATGTTGCTGGCTTTTACGCGTAACCGCCCACAGGGCGAACTTGGCGAAATACTGCGCGGACGAAGCTGATGGGTAAACCATACCTTCTTATTGCGGCAGGCGGTACAGGGGGGCATATGTTCCCGGCGCAGGCTTTGGCCGAGGCAATGTTAAGCAAGGGATGGCGGGTTCGCCTGTCCACCGATCCACGCGGTGCGCGATACTCGGGTGGCTTTCCCGACTCTACCGAGATCCTCCAAGTCAGTTCGGCCACGTTCGCGCGCGGAGGGTTTGCTGCCAAAGCGTTGGCTGGTCCAAAAATCATCGGTGGAATTACAAGCATGGCGCTCCAAATGGCGCGCGACAAACCAGATGTTGTTGTCGGTTTCGGTGGATACCCCTCTATCCCCGCGCTTGGTGCGGCGACTATGTTAGGCCTACCGCGCATGATACACGAACAAAACGGCGTTCTTGGGCGGGTCAATCGCCTGTTTGCCAAAAGAGTGGGCCATGTGGCCTGCGGCGTATGGCCAACCGATTTACCTGAGGGAGCGCATGGTATCCACACCGGCAATCCGGTTCGCGCATCTGTTCTGGACCGAGCCGCTGCCGGCTACATCCCACCTGGCGATTACCCGATGTCAATCCTTGTGATGGGCGGCTCTCAGGGAGCGCGCATTCTCAGCGATGTAGTGCCAGGTGCCATTGCTGCCTTGTCGGATGAACTTCGCGAAAACATTCGCGTTGCCCATCAGGCTCGCGACGAAGACGGTGAGAGGGTTAAGGCGTTTTACGACGAAAACGGAATCCTCGCGGATGTCCAACCATTCTTTGATGACGTACCCCGCCGCATGTCTGAGGCTCAGCTGGTTATCTCGCGCTCAGGGGCGTCTAGCGTAGCAGATATTTCGGTCATCGGGCGCCCTTCAATTCTAGTCCCCTTTGCTGCCGCTGCCGGAGACCATCAGACCGCCAATGCGCGGGGGCTTGTTCAGGCAGGCGCGGCAATCATGATCCCCGAAAATGCGCTTGACGTTACCTCGCTGACAGAGCAAATCACCGCAGTCCTCACCAACCCGGAAGCCGCACAAAAAATGGCCCATGCCGCCCTTTCAACTGGTGCGCCTGACGCGACCGAGCGTTTGGTTTCTCTTGTTGAATCTCTGGCGCAGAAGGAGACCGCATGAACCCTGCAACCAAACTCCCGCAAGATGTAGGGCCGATCCATTTCGTCGGGATCGGTGGTATCGGCATGTCCGGGATAGCCGAAGTTCTTTTGAATCTCGGGTACCGCGTTCAGGGTTCCGACTTGAAAGCCTCAAAGATCACGGACCGTCTGGCTGAACTGGGGGCAGAGGTATTTGTCGGGCAAAGGGCCGAGAACCTGGAAGGCGCAGCGGTCGTCGTCGTGTCCACGGCGATCAAGCCAGGAAACCCGGAATTGGATGAGGCGCGTTCGCAAGGTCTGCCTGTTGTCCGCCGAGCCGATATGCTGGCGGAATTGATGCGGCTGAAATCCAACATTGCCATTGCAGGAACGCACGGTAAGACCACTACAACGACGATGATGGCAGAACTGATGGTTGCCGGTGACTTTGACCCGACCGTGATCAATGGCGGTATTATCCACGCCTATGGATCAAACGCGAGAATGGGGCAGGGAGAATGGATGGTGGTTGAAGCAGACGAATCCGATGGTTCATTCAACCGTCTTCCTGCCACTATTGCCATCGTCACAAATATCGACCCAGAACATATGGAGCATTGGGGTGAATTCGACACGCTGCGTGATGCGTTCTACGAGTTTGTTTCAAACCTGCCGTTCTATGGACTTGCCGTCTGCTGCACTGACCATGCCGAGGTGCAAACCCTTGTCGGACGTATCACCGATCGTCGTGTGCGGACTTATGGCTTTAATGCACAAGCCGACGTTCGGGCGCTGAACCTTACATACAAAGGCGGTGTCGCGCATTTCGACATTCACCTCCAATACGAAGACAAGGTCATCGAAGGATGCACGTTGCCTATGCCGGGTGACCATAATGTCTCGAATGCTCTGGCCGCAGTAGCTGTTGCTCGGCATTTGGGAATGAAGGCTGTGGAAATCCGCGAAGCGTTGGCAAATTTTGGAGGTGTAAACCGACGCTTTACCAAGGTGGGGGAGGTCGATGGTGTCACAATCATCGACGACTATGGCCACCATCCCGTGGAAATCGCGGCCGTTCTCAAGGCCGCACGTCAGGCTACAGACGGCAGGGTTATTGCCGTACATCAACCACACCGTTTTTCGCGCTTGTCCAATCTGTTCGACGATTTCTGCACTTGTTTTAACGACGCTGACGTTGTCGCCATTGCCGATGTATTTGGCGCTGGAGAAGAGCCTATCGCTGGCGCGGATCGTGATTCTTTAGTTCAGGGTTTGATTCGTCACGGGCACCGTCACGCCAGGGCTTTGCTGAACGAAGCCGATCTGGAGCGCCTTGTTCGCGAACAAGCCCGGTCGGGGGACATGGTTGTTTGTCTTGGTGCTGGTACGATCAGCGCTTGGGCTAATGGATTGCCAGAGCGCCTTCTTAGAAAACAAGCAGTGTGAAGGGTTTGGGTTCTTGGACGCACAGCTTCGAGATGAAAGCGGACAATTAAGCGCGTCCGCGATGCTCAAGGAGGGGCACATGCAATTGTCTGTTGTCTTGTCCGCCTTTTGGGTGATTTGCGCGACGATCGTGGCGATGTTGCCGATGAAGTATCAGTTCTTACCGGGTGTCACCCTTTTGATATGCGCCCCGGCGCTGATCCTATGGTTGGGGTTTGATTTCGGCTGGTTTGTCTCTGCTTTGGCACTTGCGGCATTTGTGTCCATGTTCCGATATCCCTTGCGCTATTTTTGGCGAAAATGGTCGGGCCGGGGAGAAGTCGAATGAACTGGTCGATCGCTCTTGCAGGTCTTTGGGGGCTTGTTGCCAATGTAATGGCTATGATCCCCAGCAAAGACAACCATTGGACCCGCGCTTATTTCCTGATCGCTGTGGGCATACCCATTCTGGGATACGTCACCTACGAAAATGGGCCATGGATTGGACTGATCGTGCTGGCAGCAGGTATTTCGGTGCTGCGTTGGCCGGTGATTTACCTTGGGCGCTGGCTGCGCAAATGGATTTAAGGCTTTCGACACTTGCACAGCAGACGCAAATCCGCGATCTAGCGTTCATGTCGAAAATTCCCTCGCCGCGCGGCAGGCTTACTAAAAATCGCTCGCTTAATGATCTGACCTGGCTACGGGTTGGTGGTCCGGCGGATTATCTTTTTCAACCAGCGGATATCGAGGATCTCCGGGAATTTCTTCGTGATTTGCCAGCGGATGTGCCAGTTTTTCCGATGGGTGTTGGTTCTAACCTGATCGTAAGGGACGGAGGGTTGCGTTCGGTAGTGATCCGTCTGGGGCGTGGTTTCAATGGAATTTCGGTTGTCGACAATACTGTCACGGCCGGTGCGGCCGCGCTTGACGCACATGTCGCGCGTAAGGCGGCGGATGCCGGCGTGGACCTGACTTTTTTGCGGACGATTCCGGGATCAATTGGCGGGGCTGTCCGGATGAATGCGGGTTGCTATGGCAGTTACACGGCGGATGTGCTGCGCAAAGTAACTATCGTCACGCGACAAGGTGAAATTGCTGATTTGAGGCCAGAAGAATTGAATTTCCGCTATCGCCAAACTGACCTGGCCGATGGGGCCGTCGTGGTTTCAGCCGTTTTTGAAGGACCTCTGGGCGACCCCGGAGAATTGCATGCGCGCATGGCAGCGCAACTTAGAAAACGTGACGAAACGCAACCTACTAAAGATCGCAGTGCCGGATCGACATTTCGCAACCCTGCCGGCTTTTCTTCGACGGGAAGGGCTGATGACGTACACGACCTAAAAGCTTGGAAGGTGATCGATGACGCTGGCATGCGCGGCGCGAAGGTGGGTGGCGCGCAGATGAGTGACAAGCACTCGAATTTCCTTATCAACACTGGTGACGCAACCGCCGCAGACCTTGAAGGTTTGGGCGAGGAGGTACGAAAAAAGGTTTACGAAACAAGCGGTATCACGCTAGAGTGGGAAATTATGCGGGTCGGCGATCCGCTTGAAAAATAGTGCCCTGACCGTCAGACTAAAACAGGCAAATTAAGGCGACGGATCAACGGTATAACAACAATACGGACCACCAAAAAGGTCCATGTTTTTGAGGCGCACAAAGGTGGGTATGTCGAGCAGGACAAGCCCCAAAGTGGCGGTTTTGATGGGCGGACCCTCGAAGGAGCGCGAGGTGTCTCTCAGCAGCGGGCGCGAATGCGCAGCCGCCCTAAGGGGAGAAGGCTTTGAAGTGGTCGAACTGGACGCTGGTCCCGACCTTTGCGCTCGCCTTGCCGACATTAAACCGGATGTTGCATTCAATGCCCTTCATGGCCGCTGGGGGGAGGACGGCTGCGTGCAGGGATTATTGGAGTGGATGCAATTACCTTACACGCATTCAGGTGTTCTGGCATCGGCGCTTGCTATGGACAAGCAACGCAGCAAAGAGGTTTATCAGGCCGAAGGGCTACCTGTAGTCCCGAGCGTTATTGTGCCGAAGATCGAAGTTGTCGAGGCCCACGTGATGGAGCCGCCATATGTTGCAAAGCCCAACAATGAAGGCTCCAGCGTTGGCATCTACATTGTGCATGAATCTGCCAATGGCCCACCGCAGCTTTCCCAGGATATGCCCGATCAAGTTATGGTCGAGAAATACATTCCAGGTCGTGAGCTGACTGTAACCGTCATGGATGACCGACCTTTGACTGTGACAGAGATCATGACAAACGGCGGCTGGTATGATTATGACGCAAAGTACAAGCCGGGTGGGTCTTGGCACGTACTGCCCGCCGAAATCCCAGAGGGAATTTTCGATCGTTGCGTGGACTTTGCCGTGCGCGCGCACAAAGCCCTTGGCTGTCGCGGGGTCAGCAGAACAGATTACCGGTGGGATCACAGCATGGGCTTGGACGGCTTGTTCCTGCTGGAGACCAACACGCAACCAGGAATGACCCCAACGTCTTTGGTGCCCGAACAGGCAGAGCATATGGGTATGACTTTCGGCCAGCTTTGCGCTTGGATGGTGGAGGATGCATCATGCGACCGCTGATTGCCACTCGAGCACTTGAGGAGCATAGGGCAAAGCCTCTGATCGTTACTGATGCCGATTTTGGATCTGGGAACGGTGGGAGCTCGCAACCAAAATCAAAATTTCGGTTACGCGGGTTGGGGCAATTACGTCGTGGCGCAGGTCGCGGTGATCCCACCCCGTCCCGCTTGAGTTACCGGTTCCAGCGATTGATGTTGACGCCCGGCTTTCGAAAGGCGCTTCGGTTGGGCACACCAATTTTTGTCCTTTCCATGGGGCTAGCGGTATTTTTTTCGTCTGAGGATCGGCGTAACGCTATTTCCGATTATGTCGTTGAAATTAAGACTTCAATTCAAGAACGTCCGGAATTTATGGTCAATCTGATGGCCATTGATGGTGCGGGAACGGGTCTGTCCGAAGATATTCGCGAAGTCGTGCCGCTGGATTTCCCGCTCAGCTCTTGGGACATGGACGTCGAAAAGATAAGAGACACGATCATTGCGTTGGATCCAGTAAAATCCGCGACTGTGCGCATTCGACCGGGCGGAATTTTGCAAGTCGACGTTGTTGAACGAGAGCCGGTCATTGTCTGGCGGACCCGCAGAGGTGTCGAGTTGCTTGATGAAACCGGTGCCCATGTCGAAAGAATTGCGGCACGCGCCGATTTTGCTGATTTGCCGTTGGTCGCGGGCAAAGGCGCGGACAAGCACGTGCCCGAAGCGTTGGAAATTCTGAGTACTTCTCGCAGTTTAGGCGACAGAGTGCGCGGCCTGGTACGTGTTGGCGAACGGCGCTGGGATCTGGTTTTGGATCGCGGTCAGCGCATCATGCTGCCGACCGAACGTCCGGCTCGTGCCCTGGAGCGGGTGTTGGCCGTGAACGAGGTGCAGGACCTGCTTGAGCGGGACGTGACCGTGGTTGACATGCGACTAGGACAACGTCCGACAATCAGAATGAATAAAGCCGCCAGCGAAGAATGGTGGAACACAAAAGTGACAGTAAACGGCGGGCAATAAGCGAATGATGACCGATCTTTATCAGTCCCAGCGCGCGATGCGACAGATGCGCAGACAGGCAATTCAAAGAGGCGTTGTCGCCATCTTGGATGTTGGAAGTTCCAAGATCGCCTGTCTTGTGCTGCGCTTTGATGGGGCAGGACGGCTAAGCGAGGATAACTCGATCGGTTCCATGGCGGGGCAGACTGGGTTCCGAGTAATCGGCGCGGCCACGACACGTTCGCGCGGCGTTCAATTTGGTGAAATCACCGCAATGCAGGAAACCGAGCGTGCCATCCGAACGGCATTGCAAGCCGCGCAAAAGATGGCCGATATCCGGGTCGATCACGTTATCGCGTGTTTTTCGGGCGCCAATCCTCGGTCCTACGGCCTTGACGCGCAGGTTGACTTGGAAGGCCAACTTGTCACTGAGGCCGAAGTCGGGCGGGTTCTGAATGCATGCGATGTGCCTGATTACGGTACGGGCCGTGAGGTTTTGCACGCGCAACCTGTTAATTTTGCTCTCGACAATCGATCAGGATTGATTGATCCGCGTGGACAGCAAGGACAGAGTCTTGCGGTGGACATGCACATGCTCACCGTCGACTCTGCGGCAATTCAAAACATTTTGCGTTGCATCAAACGCTGCGACCTTGAGCTCGCAGGTGTGGCGAATTCTGCCTACGTGTCCGGCATTTCGGCTTTGGTTGAAGACGAACAAGAGCTGGGTGCGGCTTGCATAGATATGGGTGGAGGCACGACCAGCGTATCAATTTTCATAAAGAAACATATGATTTACGCCGATAGTGTCAAAATGGGCGGCGATCATGTGACCTCGGATATTTCTATGGGCCTTGGTATTCCGGCAGCGGTGGCAGAGCGAATAAAGACGTTCAATGGAGGTGTCCACGCAACCGGAGCAGACGACCGCGATTTGATTGATATCGGCGGTGACACCGGTGACTGGGAACATGACCGACGAACTGTCAGTCGGGCGGAACTAATTGGTATTATGCGTCCAAGAGTTGAAGAAATACTCGAGGAGGTGCGCACCTGCCTTGACGCTGCGGGCTTCGATCATTTGCCAAGTCAGCAGATCGTGTTGACCGGGGGCGGCAGTCAGATCATGGGACTGGATGGTTTGGCCACGCGCATTCTGGGGCAGCGCGTGCGTTTGGGGCGTCCATTACGTGTTCATGGCCTGCCACAATCTGCTACTGGGCCTGCATTCTCTTCGGCGGTAGGCCTAAGCCTTTTCGCTGCGCATCCGCAGGATGAATGGTGGGACTTCGAAATTCCAGTCGACACATATGCAACGCGACCTTTCAAAAGAGCGGTTCGGTGGTTCCGTGACAATTGGTAAGACCATTGTTCTTGGGTTGGTAAGTGCGCTGGAGCCGACCGTTGCATTCGCGCAGACGCGGATTTCACCTGAGGATTTTTTGTCTGCGGTCGAAGGCAAAACGGCGGATTTCCATGAAATTCATACCGGAGCGCTGGTAGGTATAGAACAATTTCTGAGTTCGAAGTTGTCAGTTTGGTGGCAGCCAGGATTGGGATGCGTCTACGGGCAAATCTCGGTTTCGAATGGCCAAATTTGCTTTCAGTACGATGATATTGGCGAAGGCGTTTACGTATGTTGGTGGCCATTCGAACACGAAGGCCGACTGATGGTTCGCGAATCAAGTTTTGCATTTGCCGAGATTCAGGAAATACGACGGATCTCGAACGACAACTTGGATTGCCCTAATGCCCCGATTAGCTGAAGAATTGTGTTGCGTGCCAACTAATTATCCCTAAAACTGTCCACAGGGTCCGGTAGAGGCCCGGCGGCAGGAGACGAGCAGTTTCCCGCGCGAAGAAGCCAAGTACTTTCATAGAGCGAGTCGCCAAAACCGCGACGCGAAGTGTTATTGCGTTGTGTCGCGTTGTTGTTTGGTCGCAACATGTGGCGGATATCGCGAAATACCGCTGATTTCCGCCTTGATTCCTCCATATTTTGTGGTTCGCGGCGATTTTGGACGTGACGTTTGAGGATTTGAACGATAAAATGAAAGATGGATAGGTCAGAAAAACACCGCAGTACGCGGCAACTTATAAAACAGGCGGACAGAGCATGACATTGAATCTTTCGATGCCCGGGCACGATGAATTAAAGCCACGGATCACGGTTTTTGGCGTTGGCGGCGCTGGCGGTAATGCCGTGGATAACATGATTGCAAAGCAGCTGGACGGTGTCGAATTCGTTGTCGCAAATACCGACGCACAGGCCCTTCAGCAAAGCAGCTCGTCCGCACGAGTTCAATTGGGTGTCAAAGTGACCGAAGGTTTGGGGGCCGGCGCGCGCCCGACCGTTGGTGCTGCTGCCGCCGAGGAGAGCATCGAACAGATAGTCGACCATCTAGCTGGCGCACACATGTGCTTTATCACTGCTGGTATGGGTGGTGGTACTGGGACCGGAGCAGCGCCAATTATCGCTCAAGCAGCGCGGGAATTGGGTGTACTCACCGTTGGCGTCGTGACCAAGCCTTTCCAATTCGAAGGTGCAAAGCGGATGCGTCAAGCCGAAGACGGTGTGGACGCTCTTCAAAAAGTTGTTGATACGCTGATCATTATCCCGAACCAAAACCTGTTCCGTCTGGCCAACGAAAAGACCACGTTCACCGAAGCGTTCTCGATGGCTGATGATGTTCTGTATCAAGGTGTAAAAGGCGTTACGGACCTGATGGTCCGCCCCGGTCTGATCAACCTCGATTTTGCTGACGTTCGCGCCGTCATGGACGAGATGGGCAAAGCGATGATGGGTACAGGCGAAGCAACTGGAGAAGATCGTGCCATTCAGGCGGCGGAAAAAGCCATAGCCAACCCTCTTTTGGATGAAATCAGCCTCAAGGGAGCGAAGGGCGTTCTGATCAACATAACAGGTTCGCATGATCTGACCCTCTTCGAGCTGGACGAAGCCGCCAACCGAATTCGGGAAGAAGTTGATCCTGATGCGAATATTATCGTTGGTTCTACCCTTGATACCGAGATGGAAGGCGGGATGCGCGTGTCTGTGGTGGCCACAGGAATTGATGCTAGCGACGTTCAGTCGGACGTCCCGGTTGCGCGCCGCTCAATGTCAGCTCCGCTTACTCGAACAGTATCTGCCGAAGAAGCGGCTGATGAACAATCACTGGAAGTCGCCGCTCGGACATCGGCTGCAGACGATGGCAACATTGCCCCAACTCTTTTTGAATCAATCGAAGATGTAGAGTTCAAGGAAGGTTGGCACAACGAACCGCCGGCAGCTGCTGAACAGGACGATGACGGTTTACCTCCTCCCGCCTATCAACCCCATGTGGCAGAATTCGAACCGAGACCCGATTCTGGTGAGCGGGCCGCAGAGGACTACGTCGCGCCACGCGCTCAGGAACCCGGAACGCCGTCACCTGCGGCCATGCAGCGTCTACAGGCAGCGGTTCAAAAAGTGCCAACAGGCGCGTCGCGATTCAACTCCACACGAGCTCAGGAAGCAGTAGCGCCAGAGCAGCCTCAACCAGAAGAACGCTCGCGTTTCGGCTTTAACAGATTGATCGACCGTATGACTGGACATGCGTCGGATACACCTGCGCAACCTGCCCGTCAGCAGCCTGCAATCAGAGCGTCGGACGCCACCGCACCAGCCCAAGAAGCAGCTGACCCGGATCAGGATAGAATTGAAATTCCCGCCTTCTTGCGTCGACAAGCCAACTGATCGCGGTAACAAAATCTTTGAAGAGAGCTGCCAACTGGTGGCTCTTTTTCTTTTAAAAACAATGCACTGAATGTCTGTAAGCAGGGTTTTGCCGATCTGTCACATTGATGTTTCATTCAGTTGCAAAGAGTGAGTTGAGCCTTGAGGCGCCGTTCCTTAACTGATGTGCGACGCAGCCCATAGCTGGCTGCACGCTGCTATCTGAGGTTCTAATTGCAACATACGCTCAAATCTTCGGTCACGTTTTCAGGCGTTGGGCTGCACGGCGGTAAGCCTGCGAAAATGGTTGTCAAACCGGCCGCGGCGGGTCACGGGATTTGGTTCAAGCGGACCGATATCGAATTGGGAAACGCTCTGATCCCTGCAATATATGACGTCGTTGAACGCACACAGCTGTGTACGCGGCTGGTTAACGACGCGGGCGTGTCAGTTTCGACAGTCGAACACATTATGGCTGCTCTTGCCGGGTGCGGTATTCACAATGCTCTGGTTGAGATCGATGGTCCCGAAGTCCCGATCATGGACGGGTCGGCCATTGAGTTTGTACGCGGTATCATGTCGAAGGGCGTTCGCCGTCAGGCCAGCCCGGTGTTGGCATATCAAGTGCTCGAACCAGTGACAGTTTCTCGTGAAGGTGCGAGTGCTACGATTGCTCCGGCTGAAGGTCTGGTAATCGAATTCAACATTGATTTTGAAGATGACGCAATCGGTTCCCAGACCAAGGTTCTGGATATGCGGAATGGATCTTTTGCGAGAGAGCTTTGCGACAGCCGAACTTTCTGCCGCCGCACCGACGTCGAAGCGATGCGTGAAAATGGTCTGGCGCTGGGCGGAACTTTGGAAAACGCGGTCGTCGTTCAAGGCGCCGAAGTTCTAACGCCTGGTGGCTTTCGCCATGCTGACGAGGCGGTGCGTCACAAGATGCTGGACGCGTTAGGAGACTTGTATCTGGCGGGCGGTCCGATTCTTGGACGATTTACTGGTGATAAGTCTGGTCATTCAATGACCAACACCTTGCTGCGTAAACTCTTTGAGACACCAGGTGCTGTGCGTCCGGTCCTTTGCACACCAGAACAGGCCGCGCGCTTGCCAGGTCAAGGTCTGGTCCGCAGCGAAATTCCGCAAGTGGCTTGAAAATATCAACTTTGAAGACATTTCCCACTGAGTGCGTATAAGGCGTTTTGCACCTGAATTTTATGTGCTAGACCAAGGCCCGATTAGGGTTTAATCCCGGCCAGGAAGACGACAAGGAAGTGCGGTATGGTTGGCATCAAAGCGGCAGTCAGGTTCGCAGGAGCGATTCTTCTGGCAGCAACTTTGACGGCTTGCGGCGATTCCGGCGGCATCTTTGGAAAAAAAGGTGCGGACCGCTCCCAGAACCTTGAAGGATTTACTCCTGAACAAATTTACACCCGTGGTGAGTATGAACTCTCGCAAAATCGCTCGGACGATGCAGCGTGGTATTTCTCCGAGGTCGAGCGGCTCTACCCTTATTCGGATTGGGCCAAGCGAGCCTTGATCATGCAGGCTTTTTCGTTCCACTCGGATAAGAACTATGAAGAAAGCCGGGCAGCCGCGCAGCGATATATCGATTTTTATCCTACCGACGAAGACGCGGCTTATGCTCAGTACCTGCTGGCGCTAAGCTATTACGACCAAATTGACGAGGTGGGCCGCGATCAGGGACTTACCTTTCAGGCGTTACAATCACTGCGTACGGTGATCGAAGTCTATCCAGACAGTGAATATGCCACTTCGGCCGTATTGAAGTTTGATCTGGCTTTTGACCACCTTGCAGGAAAGGAAATGGAAATTGGCCGGTATTACCTGCGGCAGGATCATTATACGGCGGCGATCAATCGATTTCGCGTCGTAGTTGAGGATTTCCAGACCACTTCTCACACCGCCGAGGCGTTGCACAGGTTAGTGGAAGCCTATCTTTCACTGGGCCTTTATGACGAGGCGCAGTCTGCTGGTGCGATATTGGGGTACAACTATCAATCTACAGAATGGTACGAAGCCAGCTATGCATTGCTGACATCACGCGGCCTGAACCTTAAGAGCAGCGGTAACAACTGGCTCAGCACGATATATCGGCAGACCATAAAAGGTGAGTGGTTGTAACTGCCATGGTTACTGGCGTGGGACGCTAAGACCCGATGTTGCGCGCCCTTGATATCCGCGACATGTTGATCATTGACCGGTTGGAGCTGTCGTTTCAGCCGGGATTGAACGCTTTGACTGGCGAAACTGGTGCGGGCAAATCAATCCTTCTGGATTCGTTGGGCTTTGTCCTCGGCTGGAGAGGGCGTGCCGAATTGGTTCGGCAAGGTGCATCACAAGGCGAGGTCATTGCAGAATTCGAACTCTCTGCCGACCACCCTGCGCATCACATCTTAGCCGAAGCCGGTTTGCCCGCAGGCGACGAAATAATCCTGCGTCGCGTAAATACAGCCGATGGGCGCAAGACCGCATGGGTCAATGATCGCCGGTGCTCTGGCGAAATTCTTAGAGCACTTTCTGAAACTTTGGTGGAATTGCACGGTCAACATGATGACCGAGGACTTTTGAATCCGCGCGGCCATCGGGCAATGCTGGACGACTACGCGGGGGCAGGGGTTCAACTTGCCGCTGTTCGCTCAGCGTGGTCCGAGATGTCGCGTGCTCGGAGGGCATTGGCTGAGACTGAAACTGCCCTTGCCGCAATGCGTGCCGAAGAAGAATTCCTTCGCCACGCCGTGTCCGAGCTGGACAAGCTGGACCCGCAATCGGGAGAAGATGCAGAGCTTGATGGCCGTCGCCGTATGATGCAAGGCGCAGAACGCATCCGCGATGACGTTGCCCGCGCATTCGCTCTTTTGGGTGGAGAAGGCGCCGAGGGTACGATGGCAGAAGCAATCCGCTGGTTGGAAGGTGTATCGGACAATGCGGGTGGGCAATTGGAAGAACCCATTGCCGCATTAGGTCGTGCGATGATCGAACTCGGGGAAGCTCAAGACGGTGTCCATTCCTGCCTTCAAGCGCTGGACTTCAACCCGGCGGAGCTGGAGGCAATCGAAGAACGCTTGTTCGCAATACGGGCGCTGGCCCGCAAGCATGACGTAGCCCCGGACGATTTAGGCGCTTTCGCAGAAACTTTGCGTGATCGTCTAAGTCGGCTTGACGCAGGCGATGACGACCTTGCAAATCATCGCGAAATGGTCGAAGCCGCGCAAATATCCTACGATACAGCTGCAGCCAAACTCGGCAGTATTCGTCGCAAGGCGGCAGGACAGTTGGACGCCGCGGTAATGGCCGAGCTGGCTCCGTTGAAAATGGAACGTGCTATTTTCCAGACTGAAATCACGCCATCTGAGCCCGGTCCCGAGGGGAACGACGCGGTCGCTTTTAGCGTCGCCACCAATCCGGGTGCCCCATCTGGGCCGCTTAACAAGATTGCTTCGGGTGGCGAACTCAGCCGCTTTTTGCTGGCACTCAAAGTCTGTTTGACTGGTGCTAACACCAATCGGACAATGATATTTGATGAAATTGACCGAGGTGTGGGCGGCGCGACAGCAGATGCGGTGGGGCGACGTTTGGCGTCGCTGGCTTTGGGTGGACAGGTTTTGGTTGTTACTCATTCTCCGCAAGTTGCAGCCCGCGCCGCGCATCATTGGCGGGTGCAAAAACAGGTAAGTAATGGACAGACTCTGTCTACTGTCTCGCATCTGACAGAATTGGATCGTGTTGACGAAATCGCGCGCATGGTTGCGGGTGACACTATCACAGAAGAAGCCCGCGCGGCAGCCCGGGCATTGCTTCAGGTCTGAATCAATTAGGGTCGTAATTCGACTTTTCTAAAGGCGCTGACTGACTTACTAAGTGCCCAAAAAAAAGACCCAGAAAGCCAATGACCCAATCAACCCGCACCTTACTTCGCAACCAATTCAATCAGGCTGTGGCGGCTGTCAAAGATGCGTGGCGGGTGATGTTGCGCCGTGGCCCCAGCCAAGTTCAGTTTTGGTTCATAGCGCTGGTTATAGGAATAGCCGCGGGTTTTATGGCGCTTGGCTTCCGAAAGGCGACGCAAGCGCTGCAAGCGTATATCTATGATACCGATGATATACTTATGTTGCACAGCCATGCTGAAAAGCTACCGTGGCTGCTGATTCTGATCACGCCGATCATTGGCGGGTTGATCGTGGGAATCATCCTGCACAAGTTCACCGATGACGGAAGGGTCCGATCAGTTGCCGATGTAATTGAGGGCGCGGCAACGACCGACGGGCGCGTGGAAAACAAGGCTGGGATAGCATCGTTTTTTGCGTCTCTAATTACTTTAAGTACGGGTGGTTCTACAGGGCGCGAGGGACCTGTTGTCCACATGGCGGGCGTGATTTCAACTTGGGTCAGCAATCGTATCCACGCGGACGGAATCACCGGGCGTGACCTTTTGGGATGCGCAGTCGCCGCGGCGGTGTCGGCAAGCTTCAACGCTCCTATTGCTGGGGCTTTGTTCGCGCTTGAAGTGGTGTTGCGCCACTTTGCAGTTCACGCATTTGCACCCATCGTTATCGCCTCGGTCGCGGGAACGGTTATCAGCCGGCTAGAGCGCGGGGACGTGACTGAATTTATCCTGGAAACACCTGGATCGCTTCAATTCTACGTCGAGCTACCTGCTTTTCTGCTTCTTGGCCTGATTTGCGGACTGGTTTCGTTGTTGCTCATGCGGTCAATATTCTTTGTCGACGATATTGGAAGTCACATTCAGGCCCGCCTATCCCTGCCAAGGTGGTTGAGACCTGCCGTTTCCGGAGCGATGCTGGGGGTTTTGGCGATTTGGTTTCCTCATATTATCGGCGTCGGCTACGAAACGACTGTCCGTGCGCTGACTGGCGATCTTGTTCTGACAACGGCGATCGTGTTTGCAGTGGTCAAAACCGTGGCCGTCGCCATTACAATGGGCGGACGTATGGGAGGGGGCGTGTTCTCTCCCTCTTTGATGATCGGCGCACTGACAGGTCTGGCCTTTGGGTTGATTGCGACAGGATTGCTGCCAGAGGTATCCGGAACTCACACGCTTTACGCATTTGCGGGAATGGGGGCGGTTGCGGCGGCCGTGCTTGGTGCCCCGATATCGACCACGCTGATCGTTTTTGAACTGACCGGGGACTGGCAGATCGGTCTGGCCGTTATGGTATCGGTTTCCATGTCGACTGCTTTGGCATCGCGACTGGTGGACCGGTCTTTCTTCCTGACCCAACTAGAACGTCGAAACGTACACTTGGCCGCAGGACCGCAGGCCTATTTACTTGCCATGCTTCGGGCCGGAACCGTAATGCGCCCTATCGATGATGCTCGGTCCATCAGTGAGGAAGAGGCGCAAAATCTGATAAAACAGGGTCTTTGCGTTGAAGCCAGCGCCACACTCGAAGCCGCGATGCCGTATTTCGACAGGGGCGACATCCCTTGCATTCCGGTCGTTATAAAAAGCCAAGATGGGGTCGAAAACCCGGTAGGAGCTTTGTACCACGTCGATGCGCTAAAGGCTTATAATCGGGCCTTGGCGGCTACAGCGGCAGAAGAGCACTCGTAATTTCAATTTTCGTATACGGTTGCGGCGTCTCCCATGTAATTGTCCCAAGCAAACCAGTAAGAGATGTGCCCAGCTACTCGCGGCAACTGTTCTCCGTTTGGCCCGGCAAGTGCTTCCTCGGTCACTTTCCAAGTATTACCCGCTTGGTCCTGTAAACCGCCATCTATTATTCGGAAAGTATGTCTGGCGCGTTCATAGGCTCGGACGCTGCGATTTTTTGGGTTGCCTATCAACAACAAGGGTTTGTCTGCGATTGCGTCATTGATCACGGGTGTTTTTGCAAATTCTTGCAAAGGCCATGCCCGCGCTGCACCGAACTGGCGTATGGTAAAAACATAGTCCTTTTGGCGGTGTTGCGTCTGGTTGACCAGAGCCGGGAACATCAACTCGCTTGATGCAAAATAGTCTCGATAGACAACTCCCGATCCATAGTTTCGTCTATGCCCGGTTTTGAGGGACAATACCTTGGTTGTCGGATGCGAGGTTTTCCAACTTTCCCACGTGGTAATAACCACAGGTCGCTGCTTTAGAGTAATCCCACTATCGGCCAATGGTCCAACAACGGGTCTGCCGGTGAACTGGTTCCAAAGGGAATTAGTTGCCCGATCAAACATCAGTTTGTTTGATCGATATAAGAAACCCGACGAACCAAAAACAAAGGGCTTTCGCCGACCTGCTACATGGGTTTCAAACAGGATTCCCGAACCACACAAAGTACAATACGCCAACGCAACAGGCACGCCGCCTATCACTTCGTTGAACATTTCGTGCCAGCCCATGATCCGCAGTGGATAAGCCCGCGCATCCCCGTTGATGGAAATTCCAAAAACCAGATCGTCCCCTTTCAGATAATCTGCTTTCGAAGCCGATAGCAGGGCCGGGTTGTCAAGCGAGGGGATACCGTCCTTGGTAACTCCGCCCCAAGCAATCTCTTCCAGTCGAATTTTCATCTTGTCTCGTTGCAAGTATTCAGGCTTGAGGAACACATCAAAATTTTGGTCTATACCCAGCAGAACTTCGCGCTTGAACGGAATGAATGATGGGTGCGGAACGATCTGGCGATTACGTTCTTGCCACAACATCCACTCAAACCAGTCTGTTCCATGGCTTTGCCCTGTCAAAACCTCCATGACTTCGGCAATTTGATCATCCCGACGTCTGGCATAACGCATGGCGGTAAGTAAGGCAGGTACGACATCCTTATTGCCACGTTGTCGAAGATAGACCATTCCGCTCTCGAATTCCGACGAACTGCCAAATAGGGTGGAACGGGTGGCTTCGAGCACTGGATCCTGCTGCGCCCAAAGCGTCCCGGGAAATACAACCCCGCCAACCAATAGCCCTGAAAATCTCCGGCGCGAAAAAGACATGACATCCTCCTTTTCGAAGTCACGTCAAGAATGCCTGTTTTGCCGCTCACTTTCATGCCACAGAAGCGTGAATGCCTTTGTGATCAGAACTCGCTTTTTGACTGTATACTAGATTTTAGTCTGTGTATCTTCGCTGGTTTCCTGCGGTTCACTTTCCGAAGCATTCAGCGTCAACGGCGGTTCGTGGGGTTCTTCTGAAATTGGTGCCGGTGCCGATGGAACGGGTTCTTGCAAGGTTTCTTCCGGCCCGGGCACAAGGCGGGCGGTCGGTGCGGCATCAGTTTCCATGTCGGATTCCAAGTTTTTCACCGGTTCTGATACTTGAGTGTCCAAACTGATCAAGGCGCGGCGGAAAACCAGCACATTGCGCCAATTCACGGATGAACTGGTCAAACCAGCGCGTTCTTCGCTGGGCAGCAATTCAGCGCGTTGATATTCCCAGCCTTCCTGTCCCAATTGGTTAAGCAATGTTTCGATGGAATTCGCAAACCGACCCTCGGGTGTCTTGACCCCTCTGGCCTTTGTGCCTTTCTGAGGGGCGGGGACAACTTTGTACTCATAGCGCTGCATCAATCGTTCCTGACTGCCGTGTTTCGCCAAATTAACATTTTAACAGGCTGGGGAAAGCGAACTTGGTATTTTAGAAAAATTCAGCTCGCACTGTTGCCGTGGTTCCGCGCCGCTTTACCGACCAGCGACAAGCACATTTCCGTTGCAATAGCCATATCCTGAACGGAAATCCATTCAAGTGGCCCATGAATGCACTGCATCCCGGTAAAAATATTTGGAGTCGGCGTGCCGAATTCGGTAAGACGTGACCCATCCGTGCCGCCGCGGATCGGGACAGAGATTGGTTCAATTCCCAGATCTTGACATGCCTCACGGGCCAGTTCGACGGGGGTCATATCGTTTTCCAGCCAGTAACGCATGTTGCGATATTGGTGTGAAATATCGCAGGTGATTTGGGCGCGGGGTTCTGTGGCTTGCACCGTGGCACAGACCTGCCTAACAAGTTCACCTTGCGCCTCAAGCGCGTCCATCTCGAAATCTCGCAAGATCAACTTGATTTCCATTTCTGACGAACCGCCACTCATTCCGACAATATGAATGAAACCTTCGCGTCCGTCGGTCACTTCGGGCGTCATTGTGACCTGGGGTAAAGTCTGCACAATCTTGGCTGCTAAGTGCGTAGCGTTGACCAGTTTACCTTTGGCCAGGCCGGGATGGATCGAAACACCTTTTATCCTGATAACAGCCCAATCTGCCGAAAAACTTTCATAGACGATTTCACCCACATCTTCTCCATCCAGTGTATAGGCGAAATCAGCCCCCAGATCCTTGGGCAGTCGTTCTGTCACGCCACGTCCGATTTCTTCGTCCGGAGTAAAGGCGATGCGGATCGGGCCATGAGAGATGTCTTTGTTTTCAAGCAAGTGCCGCGCCATGGTCATCAGAATCGACACTCCGGCTTTGTCGTCCGCACCAAGCAGAGTTGTGCCAGACGCGGTTATAAGATCATGCCCGATTTTCTCGGCCAAGTATGGGTGTTCATCGGGCGATAGCACTAGGTCTGGATCGTCAGGAAATGTAATGTCACCGCCGTTGTATCCTTTGATCACGCGTGGCTTAACACCTGTCGCGTTGAACTGCGGTGCGGTGTCGACATGTGCTAAAAAACCGATGGTCGGTCCCGGAGCGGTTCCCGGAATAGTTGCCACAACAACGCTGTCATCAGTTACTTCAACGTTCTGTGCACCAATTTCCGTAAGCTCTTGTTGCAACAGGTTCAGCACGTCGAGCTGAGTTTTTGTGCTTGGGGTTGAGGCAGATGTCTCGTCGCTTTGGCTGTCAACCGCCGCATAGCGCACAAGACGGGCTTGAAGTTCCTGATCAAATCTTTTTTGCATGACACCTTACCTCTCTGGCGCCAAAGAAAGGGTCCAAACAGTAAAGGAGTCAAGTCGATGACCTGACACTTAAATTGTTGCCTGAACAGAAGAAGCTACAGTCCCAGCTTTTGACTCACCAGTTCGTTTACGGCTTTAGGATTGGCCTTGCCTCCGGTGGCTTTCATGACCTGACCAACGAACCAGCCCGCCAATTTCGGGTTAATCTTGGCCTTTTCTACCTGAGCCGGATTGGCTGCGATAATCTCGACCAGAGCGGCCTCGATAGCGCCGGTGTCGGTTACCTGCTTCATACCGCGTTCTTCTACGATCTGTGCTGGGTCGCCACCTTCGGTATAGACGATTTCGAACAGGTCCTTGGCGATCTTACCGGAAATAGCATCCGAGGCGATCAGATCAATGATACCTCCCAGCTGGGCCGGAGATACGGGAGAGTCTGTGATATCGTGGTCTTCTTTCTTCAGCCGGCCAAAAAGCTCATTGATGACCCAATTGGCGGCTAGTTTACCATTGCGGTTTTGGGCGACCTCTTCAAAATAGGCGGCTGACTCCACCTCGGCTGTTAAAACCGACGCGTCATAGTCTGTAAGGCCAAACTCTGTGACAAAGCGTGCTTTCTTGTCGTCCGGCAGTTCTGGCAACTTGGACGCGATATCATCCACCCATGTCTGTTCAATTTCCAACGGAAGCAGATCTGGGTCGGGGAAGTAACGATAATCATGCGCTTCTTCCTTTGACCTCATGGAACGGGTCTCGCCCTTGTCTGGGTCATAAAGGCGAGTTTCCTGCTCGATTTCTCCACCGCCTTCCACGATAGCAATCTGACGACGGGCTTCTACTTCTATCGCTTGCTGGATAAAGCGCATAGAGTTCATGTTCTTGATCTCGCAACGCGTTCCAAGATGCGAGAAATCCTGTGTTTCCTGGTACTTCTCGTAAGCGCCCGGTAGGCAGATGGAAACGTTCACGTCCGCGCGCAGGTTGCCGTTTTGCATATTTCCGTCGCAGGTACCCAAATAACGCATGATCTGCCGCAATTTAGCGATATATGCAGCGGCTTCTTCCGGGCCACGTATGTCTGGACGACTGACAATCTCCATCAGGCAAACACCGGTGCGGTTCAGGTCGACAAAGGACATGTTCGGGTCCATGTCATGAATTGATTTACCTGCGTCCTGTTCCATGTGGATGCGTTCGATCCGAACCACGCGGGCAGTGCCATCGCCCATTTCGACCAGCACTTCGCCTTCGCCTACGATGGGGTGATAAAGCTGAGAAATCTGGTAGCCTTGCGGTAGGTCGGGGTAGAAATAGTTCTTGCGATCAAAGGCTGACTTTAGGTTGATTTCCGCCTTTAACCCCAGTCCGGTGCGCACGGCCTGTTCGACGCAGTACTCGTTAATAACTGGAAGCATGCCAGGCATTGCCGCGTCCACAAAGGCCACATTGGCGTTCGGTTCTGCCCCGAATTTGGTGGATGCCCCTGAAAACAGCTTTGCATTTGACGAGACCTGCGCATGCACTTCCATCCCGATCACCAGTTCCCAATCGTGCTTGGCCCCGGCAATGGTCTTTGGTTTGGGCATATCATAAGTCAGGTCGAGCATGGCGCGCCTCGTATCCGAAGAAATCTAGACCAGCGTATTATGCCTGCCGTGGCTTAGGGGCAAGGGGGAATGGGTCTTATGAGGTGAATCCGGGCAATGCGCCTGGGACTTCGTCAATTGTTTTTAAATTGAAGACCACTTGGCGTGAAGGTTACGCTTGTTCCGCTAAGCAATTCGTCGCGAAACAAGTTGCCTATCGCCCGCAGTGCGTCGCGGTGCCCGCCGGCAGCGAAACGCTCAGCTGAATTGATGCGCAGGCTGTCATCGAAACCATTCGCAGCGTGCGCCCAGATCAGCGGGTGCAATTCTGTCAGATGATCTCTGATCAGCCAATCTGCTGCGTCACAAATCTGTTGGCGTACTTCATCCGCTTCTGCGTGACGTCCCATTTGGTTTTTCAGAGTGATCGCGCAATAAGCCGCTAACAGGTTTATCATGTCCTGATTTGGCCTACGCGTTACGATATCCCGCAGGCCGTCCAGAAAATATTCGACATCGACTCGAGCGCAGGCTTCGTCATCATGTGCTATGGCGTCAAACTGTACCCAAGTATATCCGCCTGCCCCCCAGATCGCCTGAGTGCTTGCAGCTACCCGCAACGCCAAGTTTTCAAGTGTTTCGTAGCTGCCAAACCACCGGGGCAGTAGGTGTGTACCCAAAGCGCGCATGTGCCGGTGATTGTAAGGATCCAGTTCGATCAGTTTTTCAAATTTGTAGCCGGTTCTGACTTCATCGGTTCGATGACCGGCCAGCAAAGCGCAATCCGCGGCTGCAATGGCTGGGCTGTTGCTGGCCTGCTCACGGCATTTTTTTAAGATTGCCGCCGCTCGGTCGAAATGTGCGGTACAGCGCGACAGATGCAACTTTGGCAATTTCGCTTCAGGAACGTTTCCGCGCCATGCCCATGCCAGATCAATATGTGCCCGAGCAACAACCAGACCGATCATGGGATCATCGGGATGATCATTCATTTCGCCTTCAAGTTCCGAAATTCCGCACAGCAGATCGTAGTCAGCTATTTCTGCGCCTCCGGATAGCGCGTGTTCGACAGCAAGTACCACGTCGGATCTGGCGCCAAAAGCTAGTAGTTCAGTAAGAGGATAGGTTTCGCCAGCTTTGTCCGTCGTCCGCATCTCCGACGACAATTGTGACCATAAACCCTGACGCGCCAGATGGCGACCGCGTTCAATTGCCCGGTGACCGATTTGTTCCTCTTCATTCATATTCGCAATTGGAATATTGAGTTTGCCCGAAGCGTCATCTTCAACTCGACTGACGGACGTCGCCGCAAATGGCTGCGGTTCAGGCTGACGGTTTGAAGTTGTTAAACGGGCGAACAGAGACCCAATTGACCGGACCATGGCAAAACTCGTACTGGAACAAACTTGTAACAATAACAGTGTGTCCAGACGGTTATTTTAAATCAAGAAATGGGCAAATGATCAGGCAATTTTGAGATCAATCCCATGTTTTTTAGGGTGATCGTTTCAAAATACTCTAAAATGATGGCGCTCTACTGCAAACCCAGCGCCCTTTAACACCATTTCAAGGTCTCGATGAGGTGGCAGCGACTCATCCGGCAAGCGCACTCGCTTATCTGAGTTCAGAATTGCCGATACACGAACGGAGAAATCCCAACGGGTGTCGAACCGGAACCGATCTATCTGGGTAAGCGACAACTGTCCTTTCCGGTTGCCTGTGTGCCAATAAAGTTTTTGACCGTCCAGTTGCATTCCGGCACTTGTGTTTTTCATCACGTCCCACACAGCTGGCAGCGTCGCCAAGGCCAGAATTCCCATCAGCCACCAGACAGCGTCGAACAGGATCACCATTCCGATCAGCACGGTGTAAACAACGATGAGTATCACAACCGTTCGCTGGGAACGGTTGTGACGAACGAACGTAAAGGGCGGTGCCTTCGTGGTCATGCGTCCAAGATACGTGAGACCATTTCAGTTGTATCCCGTGACAGGTTAGGAGTTTCAGAAATTCGCGTCAGTTGCGCGCGCATCAGGGCTTGGCGCTTGTCGTCGTATCGCTTCCAAGTTTGAAAGGCGGTGCACATCCGCGCTGTTGTTTGCGGATTTACCGGGTCGAGGCGGATCAACCAATCCGCCAAAAGTTGATAACCCGAGCCGTCAGCGTGGTGGAACCCGGCGTGGTTTGTCGCCAAGGATCCCAGCAAAGCTCTGAACCGGTTGGGGTTCTTCCAGTTGAACTCGGGGTGTTGGGTCAGACCCAGAGCTACCGCAGGCGTTGCATCCGGAGAGGTCAGCGAAATCTGTAACCCAAACCACTTGTCCAGAACCAGCCGGTCATGCTGCCATTGATCGTAGAATGAAGATAATTGTGTCTCACCCTTGCCCGCGCGCAGCAGGCACGCAAGCGAAGCAAGCTGCTGGGTCATATTGTTTGCGCGGTCATATTCAGCCGCTGCCTGAGTTCCACTGTCCAGCCGGGTCGTCAGCGCCAAAGCAGCGTTACCCAAAGCACGCTTGCCCGACTGTTCCGCATCTGGTTGATAGGGTGCGTCAACCAACGACTCGCTATGCAACCGCGGTAACAGGTCCTGCACATGCTGAGCAGTGGCCTGTTTTAAAGTTTCGATCGCAGTCCATATTGCCAAGGGGTCTGGCGTGTGACCAGAGTCATAAAGGGTTGAGGCCAATTCTGATTGCGAGGGCAATTGCAACATCAGCGCACGATAAGCTGGGTCCAGATCCCCGTCGCGCAGCACAGCCAAGAGCCCATCCAGGAATTGCCCATCAGGTGCGCTATCCTGCGTGATCATGCGAAATAAATTGTCTTCGGCCAGAGAACGACCTGCCTGCCAACGGTTAAATGGATCGGTGTCGTGCGCCAGTAGGAAAGCGCGGTCTGCATTAGAGTGACCATGGTCAAGTATAACTGGGGCCGAAAAATCCCGCAAAATCGAAGGTATAGGTTTTGCGGCAAGCCCGGTGAATTGAAAACTCTGCGTCGCTTCGGTTAGTTCCAGAACCTGAGTTCCGCGAACTTCGTCTCCGTTTGGCCCGAGCAGTCCGAAAGCGACCGGAATGACTTGCGGAAGTTTTTCGGATTGTCCCGGTGTCGGGTGCGTTTCTTGGCTTAAAGTCAGAGTATAGGTACCACTATCCCAACTTTCCGAGACAGATATGCGCGGCGTTCCCGACTGGCTGTACCACCTCTTAAACTGAGTCAGGTCCCGACCCGTAGTGTCCTCGAAAACCTTAAGCCAATCCTCGATGGTGCAGGCTTGTCCGTCGTGGCGGTCGAAATACAGGTTCAGTGCCTTGGAATAGGCTTCGTCCCCAACGAGACGTTTAAGCATGCCAATGACTTCAGCGCCTTTTTCATAGACAGTTGAAGTGTAGAAGTTGTTGATTTCCTGAAAGCTCTCGGGCCGGACTGGGTGAGACAATGGGCCGTTATCCTCAGGAAACTGCCGCGCGCGCAGGTCAATTGCATCATGGATGCGTTTGACTGGGGCGGAACGCATGTCCGAAGTGAACTGCGCATCTCGGAACACTGTCAGGCCCTCTTTCAGGCAAAGCTGAAACCAATCGCGGCAGGTAATACGATTTCCAGTCCAATTGTGGAAATATTCATGGGCGATTATCGCTTCGATCCGTTCAAAGTTGGCATCGGTCGAGGTTTCTGGGCTGGCAAGAACGGCGGAAGAGTTGAAGATGTTCAGTCCTTTGTTCTCCATCGCGCCCATGTTGAAATCGTCGACGGCCACAATGTTGAAAACGTCAAGATCGTATTCACGACCATAAACCTCTTCATCCCATTTCATCGATTTTTTTAAGGCTTCCATACCAAAGGCACATTTGCCTTCGTCTCCGGGGCGAACCCATAAATTCAGTTCGACGCCGCGATCCGATTTGGTCGTAAACTGGTCTGGATAGGCGATCAGATCACCTGCTACCAGCGCGAATAAATAGGCGGGTTTGGGCCAAGGATCAGTCCACTCAGCCCAGCCTTGGCCCGAGGCGGTTGGGTTGCCGTTCGACAGCAGTACAGGCAGATCGCCATTAATACGAACCGTAAAAGTGGACATCACATCTGGTCTGTCCGGGTAAAAGGTGATTTTGCGAAACCCTTCGGCTTCGCATTGGGTGCAATACATGCCGTTCGACATATACAGCCCTTCGAGCGCTGTGTTGTTACCCGGATCAATTTCCACCTCGGTTTCCCAAACAAAAGGCGCGTTGGGCACATTGGCAGTCAGACCCTCGTCGGTTACCTCTGGCGCGATTTCAGCACCATCAATTGCGGCGCGTATAAGCCTTAGTTGTTCTCCATGCAGAAAGAACTTGCGGTCACGGGCATCGGGGTTAGGGCGAAACGCAATGCGAGAAGTAACACGTGTGGCATGAGCAGCCAGATCGAAAGTTAAATGCACGCTGTCAATCAAATAGCCAAATGGGGTGTAATCTTTCAGATAGATCGTGGTGGGGGCGGCGTCGCTCATCTTGGCCTCGCTGGTTTGATTTTGGCGTGACGTTATGGTTATCGCGTCAATGTCGCAAGATAGTCCACAGTTCGGCGCCGGGATCATTGGGAAGTTTTTGAAACATCTGTAGACCGCTAAATTCCGCGAACTTGAAGAGGCGAGTTGCCTATCGGAAACATTCGCCCTACTTGATGGAAGTTGGACGGAAGAGAATACAAGGCGGGAGACGACGAAAATGAGTGGGAGAGTGAACCGGAGCGGGCTGCAGGTTGATCAATTTCTGGTGGATTTCATCGAAAAACGCGCGTTGCCCGGTACGGAAATTGAGCCGAAGGGCTTCTGGAACGGTCTTGCGCGACTCGTGAGTGAACTGGGACCAAAGAACCGCGATCTACTGGCAAAACGGCAAGATCTGCAAAGCCGAATAGATAGCTGGCACGCGGCTCGAAAGGGGCAGGAACACGATGCTTCTGCATATGAATCATTTTTACGCGAAATCGGTTATCTGGTCGAAGAAGGCCCCGATTTTCAGATCGAAACCACCAACGTCGATCCCGAAATAGCGTTCACTCCCGGGCCTCAGTTGGTTGTGCCCATTACTAATGCTCGTTTTGCGCTGAATGCTGCCAACGCTCGTTGGGGAAGTCTGTATGATGCCTTATACGGCACAGATGCCATGGGTGATCTGCCAGATGCCGCAGGTTACAACGCTGTGCGCGGCGCGCGAGTAATCGCTTGGGCCAAGTCTTTTTTAGATGAAGTCGCGCCTTTGGCCGACGGGTCATGGTCGAACGCTGTAGGATTGCGTGTCGCAGACGGCACCCTTGTGCCGGCCTTGTCCGACCCTGCTAAATTTGTTGGCTTTGGCGGAGCGGCAGACAGTCCCGATTTCATACTGCTCAAAAACAACGGTCTACATCTTCAGATTATGATCGACCCGTCGAGTGCGATCGGGGCGTCAGATCCTGCTGGCATTTCAGATATTCGCCTTGAGTCTGCCTTGACTACGATCATGGATTGCGAGGACTCGGTCGCTTGTGTTGATGCCGAGGATAAAGTGGTTGCCTACGGCAATTGGCTGGGCCTAATGAAAGGTGACCTCGTAGAACAGGTCACTAAAGGTGGTAATACGTTTGCCCGTAAACTGTCGGATGATGTTACCTACACCCAAGCTGGTGGCGGATCAGCAACGCTAAAAGGTCGTTCGCTGATGCTTGTCCGCAATGTCGGGCACCTTATGACCAATCCCGCGATTCTGGATGCTGAGGGTAGCGAGATTGGCGAAGGTTTGATGGACGCGCTCTGTACTACGCTGATCGCTATGCACGACCTGAAGAGAGAGGGTGGCAACTCGGTCGAAGGTTCGGTTTATGTGGTCAAGCCCAAGATGCACGGGCCGGAAGAAGTTGCGTTTTCGGTGGAAATTTTCGACATGGTCGAAGACATCCTCGGTCTGCCCCGCAATACTGTGAAGCTTGGCATTATGGATGAAGAGCGCCGAACCTCGGCAAATCTAAAAGAATGTATTCGGGCAGCAAAATCCCGAGTAGCGTTCATTAATACCGGGTTTTTGGACCGGACTGGAGACGAAATTCATACGTCAATGGAAGCTGGCCCAATGTTGCCCAAAGGCGATATCAAGGACACGCCTTGGATCACATCGTACGAGGATCGCAACGTTGATATCGGGCTGGCATGTGGCCTAAAGGGAAAGGCTCAGATCGGTAAAGGCATGTGGGCTATGCCGGACCGGATGGGTGACATGCTTGCCGCCAAAATCGTTCATCCGATGGCAGGGGCTACTTGTGCCTGGGTGCCGTCACCAACGGCCGCAACCTTGCATGCGACGCACTATCACAAGGTGGATGTTTTGGCGCGGCAGGATGAAATCGCGGCTGGTGGAGCACGCGGCACATTGGACGATCTGCTGACTATTCCGTTGCTGGGTGGTCGCAATTTGAGCAACGAAGAAATTGCCCGCGAGATCGAAAACAATGCGCAAGGCATACTTGGGTATGTCGTGCGTTGGATCGATCAGGGCGTTGGTTGTTCAAAGGTACCTGACATTAACGACATTGGCCTGATGGAAGATCGAGCAACGTGTCGTATTTCGTCCCAAGCATTGGCCAATTGGCTGCATCACGATGTGGTAAGCCAATCAGAGACGATGTCGGCCATGCAAAAGATGGCTGCCGTTGTGGACCGTCAAAACGCGGATGACCCGGTTTACACCCCAATGGCTCCGGGTTTTGATGGCATAGCTTTTCAGGCGGCTTGTGACCTTGTGTTTAAAGGGCGTGTTCAGCCTTCAGGTTATACCGAGCCCGTCTTGCATGCTCGACGTTTGGAACTGAAAGCACAGAATAATTAGGTCTTTTATGGCAAGAGTGCCAGTTCTTGCATTTTAACAAAAAGCCATCACGCGAAAGGGCTGGAAATGTCGATTTCACTACGCAAGGCACGAACGATCGTGCGCAAGACGTTGGAACATGGCCGCGAGGTCGGAATGAAGCCCTTATCGGTGGTTGTGCTGGATGCTGGTGGTCATGTGATCGCATTTGAACGTGAAGACGGAGCGGCTCCGGGTCGCTTTGCGATAGCTCAGGGCAAGGCCTACGGTTCGGTCATGTTGGGAATGGCGGGTACTGCGCAGATGCAAAGGGCCGAAGCGCAAGCCTACTTCATGGCCTGTGTGAATGGCGTCTATGGCGGACAAGTTATCCCAGTACCCGGAGGTGTATTATTACGCGACCGAAAGGGCGCTGTAATCGGTGCAGTAGGAGTTACAGGTGATACTTCGGATAATGACGCCGCCGCCGCGATTAAAGGTATCGAAGCAGCAGGTCTGATCGGAGAGGTTTGAACTAGCCTTTTGCGTGGTGCATCCATGATCGCGTTGCAAACCAAGCTGCGACTGCGAAAACTAACATTCCCCCGGCCAAGTCAACCAAGTGGTGCCCACCGTGAGACAGTATTGCGGGTATCATCATGATGTTGAGCATTAACGCTGGAATTATTAGTGGTGTGCCACGCAAATACCAAACCACTAAAAGCGACATAACGGTATGGTAGGACGGAAAGGCAATTGTTCCTACAATGTCCGACGGTCTGATCACCTCCAGCCCCTGATGGGCCAAGCTGCGTAGAATTTCGGCGTAGTTACTGTTTGTGACAAGACCTATCTGGCTTTCTAGTCCGGCGGGCAGACTGTGAAATGCCGATGGCCCGACACTTGGTGCGATCCACCAGATTAAGGTTGTCAGCAAAAGGCTGAGGGTTCCGGCCAGCAAAGCTTGGTTCAGTGTTTCGGCCCTGCCGGTCAACGCTAGGTAAGCTACCATAATGAAAAGTTGCGGCAGTGAGCTGAGATAAACAAAGCGCAGCACGTACCCATAATCCGGATTAGCTGCGACTGTCTTTATTATATTGGGCCACGAATATCCGATTGCTGCGTCGGCCTGCATCAGCCATTGGTCATACACCAACTCTGAAATTGGGAAGCGCAGGTAAATCAGCAACGTCGTGATGCCCATAAATCCTAAAAACAGGCTGTTCGCGATGGCAAGCTGTGCAATGCGCGGCTGGTTTTTAAATTGTCGAATATAAACCCCCACAGCGAACAGACCCAATGTGGGCGTCAAACCAAGCCCGAAACCAGCCCAGGCGATGGGCTGGGCCTTGATCATGGATAACGCAACGCAAAGAGCGATGATCAAAGCCAACAGGCAGGCAAGAATGAATTCAGGTCGGCACAGACATTCTGACACGGCGAGCAGCCGAGTCTTACTTTGATTGGTAACAGTTGTTGTCATCGCCAGCGACCCAGTACCATTGGTTTAGGCTTGATTGACCTAAAACTGCGGCTTATCTGTGGCAACGGCGTGTAGATGTTGAGAAATTCACAGTGCAAACTGCAACTTCGCACATTGAAAGTCCGGATATTTTTGGCATGAATGTTCGAACGGTTCTAAAATGCAGCGAGGAATGAATGGTGCGTCCGGTCGTCGGTATTATCGGCAACTCTTATCTGATGAATGATCAATATCCGACCCATGCGGGCGGGACGATGAACTCGGATGCGGTTTCAAATGTTTCGGATTGCGTACCATTGCTTATCCCCGCTGACCCACGTTTTGTCTCTGTAGAAGAATTGCTGGAAGTCTGCGACGGTTTTTTGCTGACAGGTGGGCGGCCAAATGTGCACCCAGAAGAATATGGCGAATCCGCTACTGCCGCACATGGTGATTTTGATCGGGCGAGGGACGCCATTACGCTGCCTTTAGTGCGGGCTTGTGTTGAGCGTGGGCAACCTTTCTTTGGAATTTGCCGGGGATTTCAGGAGGTCAACGTCGCACTGGGCGGAACACTCTATCCTGAAATCCGCGACCTGCCGGGGCGCCAGAACCACAGAATGCCCCCAGACGGAACGCTGGAAGAGAAATTTGCGCTACGCCATGTTGTAACGCTTGCCGAAGGCGGAGTGTTTCACGACCTCTTCGGAGCAACCGAAGTAATGACCAATACGCTGCATGGTCAGGGCATAAAAACGATCGGACGCGGTGTTGTGATCGATGGTCATGCTCCTGACGGAACACCCGAAGCGATGTATGTAAAAGATGCGCCGGGTTTCACTTTGTCCGTGCAGTGGCATCCAGAGTGGGATGCTGCAAATGATCCGGTCTCCCGCCCTTTGTTCGAGGCATTTGGCGCAGCTGTTCGCAACTGGTCGGCGAGCCGAAAGGCGACGCATTTGAAAGAGTCCGCTTAAGTTAACTAGCTGATACAGCCCGGTGGATGACCGGGCTGAATGATTAAATTACACGAGTAAATCGAACTGCTTGTTAAGCGGAAGGCTGCGTGCACGTTGCCCTGTAAGATCGAATAGAGCGTTACCTAGTGCTGGCATGGATGGCGGTGTTCCGGGCTCTCCCACACCGCCCAAATGTTTATTTGTCTCTAGAATACGAACCTCTGTTTTCGGAGCGTTGTGCATACGCAGCGCGTCATAATCTGGAAAGTTGTATTGTTCGACTTCGCCGTCAGCGAATGTAATTTCGCCCTGAACAGCCGCGGAAAGGCCATAGATCATGCCGCCAATCATTTGTGCCTGTACCGTTGCAGGATCAAGTGCGAGACCTACGTCGCAGGCGATCCATGCCTTTTTGATCCGGATCGTTCCGTCTTCGTCGACGACTTCGATCACCTGAGCGACCGGGGTGCCAAAGCTATAGGTCAGGGCAACGCCGCGCCCAACCCCCGAAGGGGTCTTTCCTGTCCAGCCGGACATTTCCTTTACGGCTTGTAGGCAACCAGCCGATGGGGCGTGTTCGGATTTGGTTAGTTCCAACCGAAACTCCAAAGGGTCTTGCCCCGCGGCGTGAGCCATTTCGTCCATAAAGGTTTCATGGAAGAATCCATTGTGACTGTTGCCTACTGACCGCCAGAAACCTACAGGAACCGCAAGATCGGCAACGTGACCGCTCATGCGGTAGTTTGGAACTGCGTATGGCTGATTGAAAAAACCTTCTACCAAAACCTTGTCAGGTCCACCCCCAGCAAAGCCTGTTACCCGTTGCACAGCTTGATGAGTACAGGACTGCGATGCAACTTTGCCGTCGATCACAACAGCTTTGCCATCCTTTACCGCGCCCCGCATCCGCGCCATTGCGGCGGGGCGGTAAAAGTCGTGGCGCATGTCCTCTTCTCGGCTCCAGGTGGTCTGGATCGGTGTGCCCGGCATCGCCATGGCAACCTTCGTGGCGATTTCGCCAAAATCAAGCTCGCCGCGTCGCCCGAAACCTCCACCCAAATAGGTTGTGTGAATTTCAACGTTTTCGGTATCAAGGCCGGCAATATTGGCCACACGCATTCGAATCAGAGTTGGGGCTTGATTCCCGCACCAAAGTTCCAGTTTGCCGCCGGAATAAAGAGCGGTGGCGTTCATTGGCTCCATAGTGGAATGAGCCAAGTAAGGCACTGAATATTCGGCAGTAATTTCAGTGACACCTTCACGAACTGCGTCGACATCCCCATCGTCGCGCATAGTCGAATTTGGTTGATCGTCGAACGCCGCGGCAATCTGTGCGAACAACTGGTCATTTTCGGGTGGATAAGGAGCATCGCCCCAGTCCACTTCAATCGCTTCGACTGCCTGAATAGCCAACCAAGTATTGGTGGCAATAACCGCGACACCTGTGCCCAAATCGACAACCTTTTCTACGCCAGGCATAGATTTGGCTGCACCGGCGTCGAAGCTGTTCATCGCACCGCCCAATTTGGGGTTCATGCGCACGGAGGCAAACATTATTCCTTCGGGCCGAACATCGATCCCGAATTCAGCCGTACCAGTGGATTTTCCCGGCGTATCCAGACGTTGCTGTGGCTGACCCAATAGGCGCCATTCAGACGGATCGCGAAGGGTAACCTCGGGCGGATCGATCTGACCCGCTGCTTCTGCGAGTTCGGTATATGGGATACGCGTCCCATCCGGTGCAACTACTGCTCCATTTTCTGTAGTCATTTGATCTCGGTCGATGTTAAGCTTTTCGGCTGCTGCCTGCTTCAGCGTCTCTCGCGCTGTTGCACCCGCCATTCGCATCCGCTCGAACCCGTCTTTCATCGAGGTTGAGCCGCCCGTGACCTGCAGGCTGAGCGTCCTGCCAAGCACACCTAGGGCTTCGCCTAGATTGTGTTGGAAGTTCGAGATGTCATAGCCTTTGTTTGGCAAGCCCTCACCAACCAGGGCTGAGTTGTAATAAGCTGCAGCCGCAGGACCGTGCAGCACACGGATTTGGTCCAATTCAACATCCAGTTCTTCGGCAATCAGCGCAGCCCAGGTGGTCATGACACCCTGGCCCATCTCAGCGCGCGGAGCGAAAAGAGTAACGCCTTCTTGGTCGATCATGACGAACGGGCTCAATACCGTTTCGCCTTCGCCTGGCTTCAGTGGATTTGCGGCGGGGCGAGAAACGTAATACGCGCCGAAAGCGACACCGCCAACTACTGCGGCAGATCCAATTAGAAAGGTACGGCGCAGGATTTTACCTATGCTTGCCATCGTCTAGGCCTCCCTCAATTTGGCTGCGGCATCGTGGATGGCCGCGCGGATACGCGGATAGGTTCCGCAACGGCACAGATTGCCCTGCATCGCATCATCGATCTCGGAGTCTGTAGGGGTCGGGTTTTCCGACAACAATGCTGCTGCCTGCATGATTTGACCTGACTGGCAATAACCGCATTGGGCAACTTGGTGATCCACCCATGATTTCTGAATCGTGGCCATCGCCTCTGGCGTTCCCAGTCCTTCGATTGTGGTCACATCTCCCCATACGTCAGAAAGGGCAACCTGACATGATCGAACTGCCTCACCATCGATATGGACAGTACACGCGCCACAAGCGGCTACACCGCATCCAAATTTGGTACCGGTCAGGCCAACTTCGTCTCGCAGAACCCACAAGAGTGGAACATCATCAGGCAAATTAACCTGATGGGGTGTACCGTTGATCTTTAAGGTGGTCGCCATTGCGCGCCTCATTTTCCGTGGCAGATTTATGACATAGTTGTCGTAAAATGTCAGGATGTCAATTGACAAAATAAACAAAAACTGTCAGGGCTTGGTTTATGATAGACGTAATCGACGATCCGAAGCAGGCGGCGATCCTAAGTTCCGCGTTTCAAGCCTTTGCAACCTACGGGTTCCGAAAAACTTCGATGGATGACATTGCAAAAGGGGCGGGAATGTCCCGACCTGCCGTCTATTTGCATTACAAAAACAAACAAGACATCGTTCGCAAACTGACCCAGTTGCATTACGAAGAAAAGATTTCTTCCGTTTTCAAGGCCTTGCAATCGAAAGGGGCCGTATCGCAAATAGTAAGCCGGGCTATTCTTGCTCAGTCAGATGGAATGGCTGCAATTCTGGCTTCTCCCCATGGGGTCGAGATGTTGGACGCCACAAAATCGATGTCCACGGATATTGTCGAACAAGGCGAGGCAAAGCTGACCCAGCTGTACGCAGATTGGTTAGCGCGTGAAGATACTGCTGGGCGTGTTTGCCTGCCGGACAAAGCTGAAGAGACGGCCAGGACAATCACTGCCACCTTAAAAGGTATCAAACTGACCGCTTCAAGCGCCAGCGAATTTGAAAAAAGAATTGCACAGGTGGCAGCCTTGTTTGGAGCCGGACTCGAAGTCAAGTAACCCGCTGACGAATCTTGTATTCAGGATTGTCCCACAACTTATCTTTCATAATTTTCGACATAATTTCAACGGCCTGCTCGACATCTGCAGTATCGATAAAGAGAGGGGTAAAACCGAACCGCATTATGTCAGGAGCTCGAAAGTCCCCGATCACACCACGGGCGATCAGCGCCTGCATAGCAGCATACCCTTCTTTGAAACGGAATGAAATCTGGCTTCCTCGTTCGTTCGGATCGCGGGGGCTGGCGAGCTCTAAGTCGGGGCACGTGGCCTCGACCCGTTTAATAAATAATTCCGTCAACTCGATAGATCTTGATCGAACATCTGTCATGTCGACTGTGTCCCAAATATCAAGAGCAGAGGCCAATGCCGCCATTTGGATGACTGGTGGCGTGCCTACCCGCATCCGCTCAATACCAGTGCCGGGGCGGTAATCCAAATCAAACGCGAATGGGGCTTCGTGCCCCAACCAGCCGGATAGCGCTGGCCGCACTTTCTCCGCCAAACGCGGTGCAACGTAGATAAAAGCCGGCGCACCAGGCCCGCCATTCAAGTATTTGTAAGTGCACCCGACGGCAAAGTCGGCATTGCACTCGGCCAAGTGTACTGGGATTGCGCCCGCGGAATGGGCAAGATCCCAGACTGTCACCGTACCATTTGAATGTGCGAGTTCAGTTAGTGTCTTCATGTCATGCATACGACCGGTTCGATAATCAACTTCGGTCAGAAGCAATACGGCAACTTCGTCGGAGATGTGTTCTGCAATCACTTTTGGGTCGACGACACGCAGTTCGTAGTCTGGCCCAAGTGAACGTAGCAGGCCGTCCGCCATATAAAGATCCGAGGGGAAGTTTCCACTGTCTGAAAGCACGACCTTGCGATCTGGGCGCAACTCCAGCGCCGAAGCCACCGCTTGGTAAACTTTGATCGAAAGAGTGTCGCCGACCACAACACTGCCCGGTTCTGCCCCTATCAAGCGGCCGATCCTGTCGCCCAATCCAGTAGGCATGCCCATCCATCCGGCTTTGTTCCAGCCGGTTATCAACATCTGCCCCCATTCGTCAGTAATCATGCTGTTAACTCGCGCGTTCGCTCCCTTGGGCATTGGTCCAAGCGAATTGCCGTCCAGATAGATCATGCCGTGCGGCAGGTAAAATTTGGCTTTCGTGGCGGCAAAGTCTGTCATTGAGTTTCCGTCAGGTTTGTTTTCGGTTCAGATGCCAAGTGGCTAGATGATACGGCTGGTCGTGTCCATCGCTCATAGGTCCATGTTTGAAGGTGTATTTTAGATACCTGCGACCATCTGTGTTTTTGCCAATAGCACCGGAAAACGATACATCTTTGCTGGAAAACGACATGTATCCGGGTTTCTGGAAATACGGAATTTCAAAGCATGCGCAATATTGATGTCCCCCCGGTTTGGTTACTGGGTGTTGCAATCCTCGCTTGGTTGCAGTCGCGTTACTTCTCCTTCGGATTATCGCTTGAGGGTTGGTTCACCGACCTTATCAGCGGGTTGCTGATCGGTGGAGGCGTCATTTTGATCCTAATGGCAATTGTGGAGTTTCGGCGTTTCAAGACCACAGTGATACCGCACCAGACGCCGACATCGTTAATCCGGACAGGTATTTTCAAACGCAGCCGAAATCCAATTTACCTTGGCGATGTATTGATCCTGACCGGACTGATCATCAGGTTCGATGCGGTTTTGTCTCTGGCTTTGGTCCCACTGTTTGTATGGGTGCTGGAGCACCGCTTCATATTGGCGGAGGAAGATCGCCTGCGACGGACTTTTCGGTCGGAATTTGCCCGCTATGAGCGCCAAACACGCCGATGGATCTGAGCATTTGAGGGTTTTTATACGACGTAAAAAATGCTGCGCTTGCGAAATAATCTTTCGCGAGATACATCAGAGCTTGACGAAGAATACCAACCACCTGCGCGAACAAATCGAAAATTAGGGGGAATTCACCGTTGAAGATAGGAACGCCAAAGGAAATTTTTGACGGTGAGAACCGGGTTGCAATGACCCCGGACTCGGCCCGTCAATTGCAGAAACTTGGGTATGAATGCCTGATCGAAAAAGGTGCTGGCGCGGCGGCGGGCTTTTCCGATGCCTTGTACAAAGAGGCTGGTGTCGAAGTTGTTAAAACTGCAGCTTCCTTATGGAAGGCTGCTGATATTGTCGCCAAGGTACGCCAGCCAACAGAGACAGAGCTGAAGCGTTTGACTAAAGGTAAGACCCTGATTTCCTTTTTTAATCCGGCTGGGAACGAAGAAGGTATGGAGCTGGCCAAATCCAAAGGCGCAAATGTGATTGCTATGGAGATGGTGCCACGGATTTCGCGCGCTCAAAAGATGGACGCGTTGAGTTCAATGGCGAACATCGCCGGTTACCGCGCGGTGATCGAAGCAGGCAACAACTTTGGCCGTTTCTTTACCGGTCAGGTGACCGCCGCAGGTAAAGTTCCACCTGCGAAGGTGCTGATCGTCGGTGCCGGTGTGGCGGGACTGGCGGCTATCGGTACCTCAACCTCTTTGGGCGCTATCACATATGCATTCGATGTACGGCCCGAGGTCGCCGAGCAGGTCGAATCCATGGGTGCAGAATTCGTATATCTGGACTTCGAAGAAGAACAACAGGATGGCGCTGCAACGGGCGGATATGCCTCGGTTCAGTCTGAAGAATTCCGGAATGCTCAATTGGCCAAATTCCGTGAGCTGGCTCCGGAGATGGACATTGTCATCACGACTGCGTTGATCCCCAACCGACCTGCACCAAAGCTGTGGTTGGAGGATATGGTAAAGTCGATGAAACCGGGTTCGGTTATTGTTGATCTTGCAGCAGAACGCGGCGGCAACGTCGAAGGCACGGTACCGGACGAGAAGGTCATTACAAGCAATGGCGTAACAATCATAGGCTATACTGACTTCCCAAGCCGGATGGCGGCGCAGTCTTCGTCACTCTACGCAACCAATATTCGCCACATGATGACGGACCTAACGCCCGATAAGGACGGTAAGGTCAATCACGACATGGAAGACGATGTGATCCGTGGCGCGACTGTGACTTACGAAGGTGAGATAACCTTCCCACCGCCGCCCCCCAAGGTGCAGGCGATCGCTGCTCAAACGAAACCCGAAGTCAAAGAATTGACGCCGGAAGAAAAAAAGGCGCAGGAACTGGCAGCCTTCAAGGCACAGACCAAGCAGCAGTTTACCCTGCTTGGCGTGGGTGGCGCGCTGATGCTGCTGGTAGGGTTGGTCGCTCCGGCCAGCTTCATGCAGCATTTTATTGTTTTCGTGCTGGCCATTTTTGTGGGCTTTCAGGTGATCTGGAATGTCTCACACAGCCTGCACACACCACTGATGGCGATTACAAATGCCATCTCGTCGATCATCATTGTTGGGGCGTTGATGCAGATTGGATCAGGATCATTTATGGTTATTCTGCTGGCGGCACTCTCGGTATTCATGGCCGGGATCAACATCTTCGGTGGCTTCCTCGTAACCCGGCGCATGCTCGCCATGTTCCAGAAATCTTAAGGAGGCCGGGTAGATGGAATTTGGTTTCACCACTGCCGCCTATGTTGTCGCGGCTGTTCTTTTCATCCTTTCGCTGGGTGGTCTTTCGAACCAAGAGAGCGCCAAGCGCGCGGTATGGTATGGTATCGTGGGCATGGCATTGGCTGTATTCGCAACGCTTGTTGGCCCAGGGTCCGGCCTGTGGCTGCTATCGATTCTGTTGATCGTTGGCGGTGGTTTAATCGGTCAATACGTCGCTCAGCGCGTCCAAATGACCGAGATGCCGCAGCTTGTGGCCGCTATGCACTCGCTAGTTGGCCTGGCGGCGGTATTCGTTGGCTTTAACGCGCATTTTGAGATCGGCAACGTAGCGCAAGTTATGGCCATAGCGGATACGGCGAAGGAAGCAGATCTTTCCGATCTGGGCGCATTTGCCAAGTTAATTGCAAAGAAAACCTCGGCGGAATTGGCGATCCTGCACGTTGAACTGTTCCTGGGCATTTTTATCGGTGCAATTACCTTCACCGGTTCGGTTGTGGCCTACGGCAAGCTGGCGGGCAAAGTGACGTCAGCCGCGACAAAACTACCGGGTGGCCATGCATTGAACGCGGGTGCTGCGGCATTGTCGTTCATATGCCTGATCTGGTACACAAACTCGGGTGGCTTCTTCCCACTGTTTCTGATGACACTGGCAGCTCTGTTCATCGGTTATCACTTGATTATGGGTATTGGTGGCGCCGACATGCCAGTCGTGGTTTCCATGCTGAACTCGTATTCGGGTTGGGCGGCAGCGGCGATTGGATTCTCGTTGGGCAACGACTTGCTGATCGTGGTTGGTGCGCTTGTTGGCTCGTCAGGTGCGATCCTGTCCTACATCATGTGTAAGGCGATGAATCGGCATTTTGTCAGCGTGATACTTGGTGGTTTTGGCGGTCCGCAAGGCGCTCAGATGGAAGTAGAAGGTGAACAGGTGGCCATTGACGCTGATGGGGTAGCTGCAGCCTTGAACGATGCGGACAGCATCATAATTATCCCCGGTTACGGCATGGCCGTGGCGCAAGCACAGCAGTCGGTTTCAGAGCTGGTCCGCAAGCTGCGCGCAAAGGGCAAAGAGGTACGTTTTGCTATCCACCCCGTTGCCGGTCGCCTGCCGGGCCACATGAACGTGTTGCTGGCCGAGGCGAAGGTACCGTATGACATTGTTCTGGAAATGGACGAGATTAACGAGGATTTCCCGGATACTGATGTGGCCATTGTTATCGGCTCGAATGACATCGTGAACCCTGCCGCTCAGGAAGATCCCAACAGCCCCATCGCGGGGATGCCGGTTCTTGAATGCTGGAAGGCCAAGCAGGTGTTCGTGTCGAAGCGTGGTCAGGGAACGGGGTATTCGGGTATCGAGAACCCACTGTTCTTCAAAGAGAACACCCGCATGTTTTACGGTGACGCCAAAGCCTCGCTCGATAAACTGTTGCCGATGATAGATTGATAGTCGGTTCAGCCAAATCCCGAAAGGCGCCCCGTCAAGGGCGCCTTTTTTGTTTTGGCGGGTCCGTAGTACCCTTGCGAAACAGGAGGTGACTAATGCAAACAGTCAACGGAATCGGAGGCATTTTCTTTAAGGCCCGCGACCCAAAAGCATTAAGCGCTTGGTACGAAGAACATCTTGGCGTAAATCACTACGACCCCGAGCCTTGGAAACAGCGCGAGGGATACACAGTCTTTGCCCCATTTGCCGAGAATACCGAGTATTTTGGCAAAGCAGAACAGCAATGGATGATCAATTTCCGCGTCGATGATTTGAAGGCGATGATTGATCAACTGAAAGCAGCAGGAATCGCAGTTGAGACCCGCGCCGAATGGAATAGCGAGGTTGGGAAATTCGCGCGAATCCATGACCCTGAAGGTAATCCAATCGAGCTCTGGGAGCCAAATCAATGAGATAGCCGTATGTATGCCGTGGTATTCATGTAAGTATATGAAAATAAATAGAGAATTGATGAATTCAAAAGGATGCGTATAGTTTGCTAAGTTCCACGGAGTAACACATGACACCGATCCAGGACCATCCTTTGCGCTATGCGCTGGCCAACGAGTTGCACGCAAGACCTTTTCCCGTGGCTCAAGCGCCGTGCACTGTGGTGTTTTTGGCAATCAAAAAGCCCGTTGAAGCCGTAGCCAGGGATCAGGGTGAAGACCTGGCTCATCTGAGCGATTTACTTGACCGACACGGCGCACCGCACCCGCAGCCCGGCGCCACCCATTATGCAGGCCAGATTGGGCGGCATTGGCTTAAATGGGAACAACACACAGAATTCGTGACATATACTGCAATTACCCAAAATGTCAGCGAACGCGCTTTCAATCCCGCAGACTTCGAAGTGTTCCCTTCGGATTGGCTGGCCGCCAGCCCTGGTCAACGAGTGACTTCGGCCATGGTCCGGGTTGTTGAGCGCCCGCAGGACGAAACGGTCAAAGCCGAACTGAGCGACTGGTTCGAACCGGAAAGCCTAGCTGTGGCGTGTGTTTTGGATAATTCTGCAATTTGCGCAAGCGATTTTCGCATCGACCCAGCCGGACACATGCGGTTCGCACTGTTCGTCGCGCCCGAAGCTGGTCAGCGCAGAACAGGCCGCATCATTCAACGATTGTGCGAGATCGAAACCTACAAGGCGATGTCGATGCTGGGTTTTGCCAGGGTCAAACAGATGATGCCTCGCATAGGCGAGTTGGATAAACGGCTGACCGAGCTGATGATTGAAATGACGGATGACGATATTCATCCAGACAAATTGTTGCCGCAGCTTTTGTCAACTTCGACCGAGCTTGAAACTGTCTCGGCTCGGTGTGCTTTTCGCTTTGGCGCAACGGGCGCCTATGAAGCCATAGTCAATCAACGGATCGAGGTTCTGCGCGAGGAGCGGTTTTATGGCGGGCAGAGCTTTGCCGATTTTATGATGCGTCGGTACGAACCCGCGATCCGGACCGTAAAATCAACGGAACGGCGACTGCAAACCTTGTCAGACCGGGCGATCCGGGCAGGAGAATTATTGCGAACGCGGGTGGATGTGGAACGCAGTGCCCAGAACCAGGCCTTGCTGACCAGCATGGACAGGCGTGCTGATCTGGCTTTGCGATTACAGCACACGGTCGAAGGCCTATCGGTTGTGGCGATCAGTTATTATGCGGTTTCGCTCGTTAGCTACCTTCTGTACCCTCTGACGCGGGCTGGGATCAGTAAAGAGATGCTCACCGCCGCGGTAACCGTACCGGTTGTTTTGGTGGTCTGGTATGCGGTTCGTAGAATTCGCCGTCGGCTGGAATAAAGCCCATTTACCAACCTTTACATGTGCTGCAATAACTTTTGACAGGCGTGTAACGCGAGGGAAAAAATTGATCAGTGTATTTACTGCGTGGCGCGCCGTGTCGGCCATGTTCATATTGAACGGTGCATTGTTCGGCATTTGGGCTTCACGCATTCCGGCGGTTCGCGATCATCTGAACCTAAGCCATGAAGAATTGGGTTATGGCCTGCTTTTCATGGCAGCTGGCGCAGTTTGTTCATTCCCCGTCACTGGACGGCTGACCGATCGGTTCGGCGCGGTTGCAATTACTCGGGTGATTGCCGTCCTTTACACATTATCTTTGATTCTTCTTGCCTATGCCGACAGTTTCTGGGCGCTGGCAATTTTTCTTTTCGTGTTTGGCGCTTTTCACGGATCAATGGATGTAGCCATGAACGCTTGGGCTGCAGAAACAGAGCAAGCCTATGATAAGCCGCTAATGTCTTCGTTTCACGCAATGTGGAGCCTTGGGGCCGGACTTGGGGCGCTTAGCGGCTACGCCGCGGTTCAAGTACAACTAACTGTATTGCAGCACTTTCTTTTCGCCGGAGGAATTGTCGTGGCATTTGCTCTGACCATGTCTTGGGTGCATTGGGAATCCAAGAGATCTGAACAGGCAGACGGTAGGGTGTTCGCCCTCCCATCCGGGGCGTTGGTGCTTGTCGGTGTTGCTGCGCTATGCGGGGCGCTTGGCGAGGGCGCCGTTGCCGACTGGGGTGCGATATTTATGCGTGATGTTACCGGAGCGACTGAAAGCGTGGCCACATTGGGTTACGCGGTATTCTCGGTCACCATGGTGGCATTCCGACTGGCCGGTGGCTTTTTGATAGCTCGGTTCGGCCCTGTAGCATCTGCCAGATTCGGGGGCTTTAGCGCGGCTGTCGGCTTATCCGCCGTAGTTTCGGCTTCTAGTGCAGAGTTGGCGCTGATTGGGTTCGCATTGATGGGCGTAGGTTATGCAGTGATCATGCCTTTGGCATTTAGTCGCGCAGCCAACGATCCTTATGTACCCCCGGGTCAAGCTATCGCAAGCGTTGCGACGTTGGGATACGGAGGTCTTTTGATTGGGCCGCCATTGATCGGGTTTTTGGCCGAGCTTTTGACCCTGCGGTTGGCATTCGCGGTGCTGATCCCATTGGCAGTTCTGATCATTTTGTGCGCCGGCGCGCTAAGGCGCGCCGACTAATTATCAACGTCCCCGAATGCGTGGATCAAGGGCGTCGCGCAGACCGTCCCCAAGATAATTTACGCTCAGCACTGTAAGTGAGATCGCCAGTCCCGGCCAGAAAACGCGCTCGGGGTATTGCTGGAGATAGTCAACTCCGTCGAACAACAGCCGTCCCCATGTTGGGAAATCTGGTGGAAACCCAAGACCAAGGAAAGACAGGGCGCTTTCGGTGATGATCGCTGTAGCAATGCCAAGTGTCGCTGAAACCATAATAGGCGACAATACATTGGGTAGGATATGCCGTGTGATAATCTGAGAATTGCTTGTCCCGATGGATCTTGCGGCTAGGACGAATTCGCGCTCTTTGATGGCCAAAACGTCACCACGCACGATGCGAGCCGTGGGCATCCAAGAGGTTATGCCGATGGCACAAACTATTAGGATAAATATTCCACGTTCCAGCCCGAAAGCAGCGGACAAGGGCTCGCGAAATAACAACATCATCACCAGAAGCAGGGGCAGCAGAGGTAACGCAAGAAAAAGGTCCGTCAGACGCATGAGAGGTCCGTCCAGGCGTCTGAAGAACCCTGCCAATACGCCGATAAATGAGCCCAGAAACAGTGCCAGCAGCATTGCGGTGATCCCCACAGAAACTGACGTTTGCCCACCCGACATCATACGCGCCATGATATCGCGGCCCAGCTGATCCGTTCCGAAAGGATGCGCCAGGCTTGGACCCTGATTGCGCGCGCGGATGTCGATCTGTGTGGGATCGATTGTCCAAAGGTAAGGTCCCAGATAAACAGCGGCGACGATGAAAATAAAGAGGATTGCGCCGATCATCGCTCCTTTGTGGGTTTTGAACTGGTCCCAAACATCGCGCCATTGGCTGCGCGGTGGGGTAGTTAACTCCTCCATTACATCTGTTGTTGGAAGGGCGGTCGAGGCTGGGGCAAGCCCTTCGTCCGGGACGAGCGTATCGGTACGATCATGATCAGTCATAGCGAATCCTCGGGTCCAGGATGCCATAGAGCACATCCGCGATCAGATTGAACAACACGATTAGCACTGCAAAGATGAAGGTCAGTGTTTGCACCATGGGCAAGTCGTTGGCCTGAATCGCCCCAATCAGCAACTGACCAATTCCATTCACTTTGAAGACCTGTTCGGTGATAATCGCACCGCCAAAGATGGCGGGAATACCAAGTGCGATTACAGTTACAACAGGTATCATCGAGTTGCGCAGGACGTGAACCATTACAACGGTGTATTCACTCAAACCCTTGGCACGGGCTGTGCGCACGTAATCTTGGTTAAGGTTGTCCAGCATCGAAGCGCGCATGAATCTGCTGAGCTGAGCGGTGATCTGAAGTGCCAGCACCATCACCGGCATGATCATCTGCTTCAATTGAACGACGAAACTGTCCCAGTCGTTTACAACGTGGGTCGTGTCATAGATCGACGGAAACCAGCCAAGTTGGACGGAAAAGATAACAATCACTAGGACGCCCGAAAAGAACGGCGGAACCGAAAATCCGACCATGGAAACAAATGTACCCATTTGGTCGAACCAGGAATACTGGCGATATGCGGAATAGATGCCGATTGGCAGGGCTATCAGTATGGCAACGACGTAAGCGGTGCCGACTACCCACAGGGTTTGCGGGATACGCTGAACGACGATGTCCATAACAGGTGAACGGGTCTGCCACGAAATCACGCGTAGATCGCCTTCGGAAAACGTTGTGCCGAATATCGAGTCAATCAGCACCTGTGGCTCTATCCAGAAGAACTGTACGATCCATTTCCAGAAACGAATATGCATCGGCTGGCCGAGACCTAACGCCTCGCGCATCTTCTCTTTGACTTCGGGTGGAACAGTAAGCGGAACCTGCGCCATCGGGTCGCCGGGGGCAAGCTCCAGCAGCAGGAAAATGACGAGACTGATAAATAGCAGCGTGGGAACTGCAAGAACCAAACGTCTGATTGTAAAGTTGAGCATTAAGAGGCGCCTTTATATGCGTCTTCTTGTTGGAGTGGTGTGCAAATGACCGCGCCCCGATATGAGTCGGGGCGCGGCTTCGCAAGATTAACGCTTATGAACCAGTCTTGCGGTACCAGTCCGCAATGTTCCACAGTTCACTGTCCCAAACGTTCAGGACAACGCCACCCAGCGTGTTTGCGTGCGCCGAAAGACGACCACGATGCACAAGCGGAATCATGCCGCCATTTTGAACCATGATGTCGTTCAACTGCTTCGCGATCTCAGCACGGGCTTCCAGACCAGCGGTTTCGGCCAGTTGGCCGTGCAGTTTGTCGAACTCTTCGTTACAGAAACGGCTGATGTTCTCACCCTGCCATTGTGTATCAGGGCGAGGAGCCTTGTCACACAGGCCGTTGCCCAAATAGGACTGCGGGTCTGTTCCGTTAAAGGTGTTCGCATACATCTCAACGTCAGCATAGAACTTCTGGAATGTATCAGGCGAACCGGGGTCACCGCCAAAGAAGACGGACGCGTTGATGTTACGTAGCTCAGTTTCGATACCGATCTGGCTCCACCACTCTTTTATCAATGCCTGGAAGTCCTGACGGACGGCATTGGTAGAGGTCTGATATACGATCTTCAAAGGAACGCCGTCCTTTTCGCGAACGCCATCGCCATCAGAGTCAACAATACCTGCATCGTCTAACAGTTTCTTGGCGCCTTCGATGTCCTGCGTATCGCAAGTCATAGACTCCGAATTGAACGCCGCAGGAGCAGGAACCCAGTTACAGGTGACCCTGCCAGCCTGGCCATAGCCAATCTCGACGAGCAGTGGCCGGTCGATTGCAAGCGACATGGCTTTATATACAGCAGGGTCCGATAGGAACGGATGCGGATGCGCTGCTGTCGAACGCTCGCCTTCCGGCAGGTCAGGTGAGGGGTTTGTCTGGTTCAGCATGATGCGCTCGACCAATGGACCGAAGCCAGCGACCGGAGTACCTTTGCCGCCCTCTTGCATCTGCGCGATCACTTCAGGGGCGAGCTGCAGGTTCCATGCATAGTCAAACTCACCGGTTTCCATAACCGCACGACCAGCTGCTGTTGCATCGCCGCCACCTTTGAAAGTAACGCTCGCAAACGCGGGTTTAGCCGGATCGCGATAATTGTCGTTTGCCGCAAAGGTGATCACGTCGTTTGGTTTGAACTCGGTGACCACGAACGGACCAGTGCCAATTGGGTTAAAGTTCTGGTCAGTGCATTCGGGCGCTTTTGCACCAAGACAATCGGCGAATTGTGCCGCCTGAATGATGGGGCTTTCACCGCCCACGAACGGGCCGTAAGGGAAGGGGGTCGGCGCGTCGAAGGTAACTTTGACGGTCAGATCATCCACAGCTTCGACCGCGGTTACGCCTTCGAATTTGGTTACCTGAGCACAGCCACCTTCGGGATGCATGCAGTAATCAGCCGTGAATTTAACGTCCGCTGAGGTAAACGGTGTGCCATCAGACCAAGTGATTCCCGGCGAAATCTTCCAAGTGATCGAGGTCAGATCTTCGCTAACACCGCCGTTTTCCACGGTAGGAATTTCTGCGGCCAGATACGGCACCATATTGCCATCTTGGTCATAACGAGCGAGCGGCTCGATTACCAGAGAAGCCGATTCTACATCCTTGGTGCCGCCGGAAAGAAACGGGTTCAGGATCGATGGCGCCTGCCAATAAATAATGCTGACATTGCCGTCCGATCCGCGCTCGGCAAAGGCCATCGGGGCCATCGCCGTGCTTGCAATCGCACCAAGCAGAAGGGTTTTGATCTTCATAATACACTCCATGTTGGACACTTACGTGTCTCGATTATCTCCGCAAAGCCTGCGGATTTGGCGTTGCCGTAATCGGGTTAAGATGCTGATTATGAATCGCAAAATCAGCGCGCATTTCTTTGATGGCTTGTTTTCCCCAAACGGTTACGCGAGTTATCGAAACAGAGTTTCGGAAAAAAGCAAGTGTTGCCGTAGGGAAAATTAGCTACGGGTTTGACTTTGCCTACGTTGCGGCCTTAGCGTCGGGCATTCGAGTAAAAAGCTTGCCTAGGGGAGCGGGTACGTGCTGGACCAGCCTATTGCACAGATCAGAAAACTTCGGGTCGAGTTCCAGACCAAAGACGGCCCTGTGGTTGGCGTCGAAGACGTTTCATTCGAGGTCAAACCGGGTGAAACCGTTTGTATCGTTGGCGAATCGGGATCCGGCAAATCAGTATCTTCGCTGTCCTTGATGCGGCTTGTGGAGTTCGGTGGTGGCGAGATTGCAGGCGGTGAATTGCTGTTTGATCGCCGTGACGGAGAGGAAATGGATCTGTCCAAAGCTGACCAGGATCTGATGAAACAGATTCGTGGCAACGAGATTGGAATGATCTTTCAGGAACCGATGACGGCCCTGAACCCGGTTTTCACTGTAGGTCGACAATTGACCGAAGGCTTGCGCATTCACAAGAATCTGTCGAAATCGCAGGCCGAAGATCGCGCGTTGGAGTTGCTGCGCCAGGTTCGCATTCCTGAACCAGAGCGTCGGCTCAAACAATATCCCCATGAGTTATCAGGCGGAATGCGCCAGCGCGTCGTAATTGCCATGGCCATGGCATGTGAGCCGCGCCTTCTGATCGCAGACGAGCCGACTACGGCCTTGGATGTAACCATTCAGGCTGAGATTCTTGCGCTGATGGACAGGTTGAAGCGCGAAACCGGCACTGCAGTAATGTTTATTACCCACGACATGGCCGTTGTTGCCCAGATGGCGGACCGGGTCGTCGTTATGTTCCGCGGCAACAAAGTTGAAGAAGGACCGGTAAAAGAAATCTTCGAAAACCCGCAGCATGATTACACCAAAGCTTTGTTGGCCGCCGTGCCCAAGCTTGGCGAAATGCAAGGCAAAGCTGCGCCGGAACCGATGAAACTTCTTGGCGTCGAGGGGCAGAAAATCGCTCCAATACCCGGCACTGAGGATGTCTTGCTGACAGTTAGAAATCTAACAACGCGCTTTCCAGTCAAAGGTGGTCTTTTACGACGCACGATTTCGAACGTGCATGCGGTCGAGGACGTGTCATTTACTCTTAACAGGGGACAAACACTTAGCCTAGTTGGAGAGTCCGGTTGCGGCAAATCTTCGGCTGGCCGGTCGATCCTGCGATTGGTTGAACCGATGTCAGGCGAGGTCGAATTGGACGGTGTCGACATCATGAAGTTGGATCATAGAGGTCTGCGCAAGGCACGTCTGGACATGCAGATGATATTCCAGGATCCATTTGCGTCACTGAACCCGCAGATGCAGTTGGTCGACCAAGTTGCCGAGCCTATGCGCAACTATGGTGTTGCATCTGGGTCTGAATTACAGGATCGGGTTGCCGAATTATTCGACAAAGTACAACTGCCGCGCAGTTTTATGCGCCGTTTTCCGCACGAGATGTCAGGCGGTCAGCGACAGCGTATCGCCATTGCCCGCGCTTTAGCCCTTAATCCCAAGTTGATTGTAGCGGATGAGGCTGTGTCCGCGTTGGATGTATCGGTTCAGGCTCAGGTGTTGAACCTGATGATGGAGCTACAATCCGAACTTGGCCTCAGCTATCTGTTCATCAGCCATGATATGGCTGTGGTTGAACGGGTCAGCCATCAGGTCGGTGTCATGTATCTTGGCAGGATCGTAGAGCTAGGGCCTCGTGCGCGTGTCTTCGAAAATCCGCAGCACGCCTATACTCAGGCGCTGATGAAAGCCGTTCCTATCGCCGATCCGAACAAGCGCAAATCTGAGAAAGATTTGAACTTTAAGCCAATACCGTCGCCAATACACCCCATCGGTCACACGCCCGAGCCGTCGAAATATCGCGAGGTTGAACCTGGACACTTTGTGCTGGAAACCGATAGCGGTTACTAGGGCACCATGAAGAAGCAAATAATTTGTATTAATTGGGGCACCAAATACGGTCCGAATTTTATCAACCGGCTGTATGGGATGGTGGCGCGCAATATAACACCTCCTTTCAGCTTTACTTGCTTCACCGATTCCCGGGAAGGAGTGCGATCCGAAGTCTTGTGCGAAGACTTACCAGAGGTTGATTACGATATGCCGGTCGGCGTCATTGGAAAATGGCCAAAATCCCGTTTGTGGGGCAAGAACCTTGGCGCATTGAGTGGACCTGTATTGTTTCTCGACCTCGACATCGTTATTACCGGATCGTTGGACATCTTTTTCGAAATTGGCGACGAAGACGATGTTGTGATGTCCAGAAATCCGACGACTCCGTTTGAGCGTTTGGGCCAAACTTCGCTTTTTCGGTTTCCAGTTGGGAAGCTTGCGCCTATGCAGCAGGCGTTTCGAAAGGATCCTCAGAAAATCGCCGAGAAGTTTCGATTCGAGCAACGCTATGTGACGCAAAATGCGCCAGGTGGCGTCAAGTTCTTTCCACGATGGGCCGTGCAACAGTTCAGCCATGATTGCGTATGGGCCTTTCCACTGAACCTCGTGATGACTCCAAGGCGGCCGAAGAAAGCCAGGGTCGTAATCTTTGCCGGGGCCAACGATCCTGAAAACGCGATTGAGGGCCGATGGACCCGACGGCACACTGCCGGATCGATCCGCACCTATTGGGCCGCTCGGCATGATCGAAAATCTACGGAAAGCAACAGCTTACGATATATGCGCCATTTCATCAAACCAGCGAAATGGATCGAAGAGCATTGGGTAGCTTAGAAAAGAGTATGAGTGCTATGAAACTATCGCCCAAAGATCTGCTGGACAGGCTTGTGTCTTTTCCAACGGTCAGCCGCGATAGCAATCTGCCTCTCGTAAACTGGGTCGCGGATTACCTGAAATCAAATGGTATCGAACCACATATCTGGCCGGATCCAGAGCAGCCGCATAAGGCTGCGATCTTTGCGCATGTAGGCCCTGATGAAGAAGGCGCCGTGGTTTTGTCGGGGCATACTGACGTTGTTCCAATCGATGGACAGCCTTGGGATACCGATCCATTCGTGGTTACGGAACGTGACGGTAAGTACTTTGGGCGCGGCACTTGTGACATGAAGGGGTTTGACGCACTCGCCATTTGGGCACTTGTCGAGGCGCAACATTTGGGAGTTTCGCGACCGCTCCAATTGGCGTTGAGCTTCGATGAAGAGGTCGGCTGCACGGGGGCTCCTCCGATGATTGAGGCTATGCAAAAAGTATTGCCCAAAGGTTCGGCGGTGATCGTGGGCGAGCCTTCGATGATGCAGGCCGTTACCGGCCACAAAGGTGGCTTTGGTTTCGATACGCACTTGATCGGGTACGAAGTTCACAGCTCGATCATGCATACGGGCGTAAACGCGATCATGGCAGCGGCTCCCTTGATCGATTGGGCCAACCACCGAAATTCGGAAAACATGTCCGCTCCTCCCAGCGATTTGGCTGCCGTATTCAACCCGCCTTGGACAACATGTCATGTTGGCATGATCGAGGGCGGAACTGCGCACAACATCACTGCCAAGGATTGCCGTTTCATGATGGATTTCAGGGTGGTTCCGGGTGAAAAGGTCAGCCAGTGGAAAGACGCTTACATGGAACAGGTACGTCTCGCAGAAACTAGAATGCAAGCCGTGCATCCTGACGCTCGGATCGAAGTTTCAAACAGTTTTTCCGTGCCTGCGCTGGTGCCCGAAGGTGGCGGCGAGGCGGAAACTTTAGTGCGTGCTTTGACTGGCGATAATGCAACCCATGTTGTCAGCTATGGAACCGAAGCAGGGCAATTTCAGGAAGCGGGGTACTCGGCAGTAATTTGCGGTCCCGGTGATATTGCACAAGCGCATCAGCCAAATGAATTCATTACGGTCGACCAATTCAACGCGGGCCACGTGTTTATGCAAAAGCTGGTGGACCGTTTGAGAATTTGATCCGCTTTTGGATCGTTGTAGAGGGAGATTACAGATGCCCGTAAAAAACCGGCTTGCTGAAATGCATGATCAGATAACCGAGTGGCGCCACCATCTGCATGCCCATCCCGAGCTTTCCTACGACGTTCATGAGACTGCCGCGTTTGTCGTTGAACGCCTCAAGGACTTCGGCGTGGACGATATCACTCCGGGTATCGGAAAAACTGGCGTTGTTGCGGTTATAAAGGGCCGGATGGATACAAGGGATCGCGTTATTGGGCTGCGTGCCGACATGGACGCGTTGCCGATCGAAGAGGCGACCGGGCTCGATTATGCCTCAACCGTGCCAGGAAAGATGCACGCCTGTGGTCACGATGGCCACACGTCGATGTTGTTGGGGGCGGCCCAGTATCTTGCGGAAACACGGAATTTCGATGGTACCGTTGTGTTGATCTTTCAACCCGCTGAAGAAGGCGGCGCGGGCGGTCTTGCCATGTGCAAGGATGGTTTGATGGATCGATGGGGAATTCAAGAGGTTTATGGCATGCACAACGCGCCAGGCGTTCCGGTCGGTGAGTTTGCAATTCGGCCCGGCGCACTGATGGCGTCTTCCGACGAGTTTGACATTACGGTTACTGGTAAAGGCGGTCATGCGGCTGCGCCCCATGAGGCGATCGACACAACTCTGGTTGCATCGCATATCGTAGTGGCCCTTCAGTCAGTAGTGTCCCGCACAGTCGATCCGATCAAACGGGTTGTACTGACGGTCGGAACGTTTGAAACCGACAGCGTCGCCTCAAACATCATTGCGCATACCGTTCGACTGCAGGGCACAGTGCGAACGTTGGACCACGAGTATCGAGCGATTGCCAAAGAGCGCGTGTTCCGAATTGCGGAAGACACTGCTTCGGCTTTCGGCGCCGCAGCTCAGGTAACGTGGACGCCGGGTTATCCGGTAACCGTGAATTCTGAGGCTGAAACGACTTACGCAGCGGAAGCAGCTATGGCAGTTGCAGGCAAAGTAAACGACAATGCGGAGCCGATCATGCCGTCAGAAGATTTTGCCTACATGCTTGAAGAAAGGCCCGGAGCCTACATCTTTATCGGAAATGGAGACACATCAATGTGTCACCACCCAAAATACAATTTCGACGATGGCGCTATTCCCGCCGGTTGCAGCTGGTTTGCTGAACTGGTGGAACGACGAATGCCAATCGTTTGAACAACAGTTGAGGACCCAAATGCCGATCAAAAACCGCCTTGCCGAAATGCATCAGGAAATCACTGGTTGGCGACAGGATTTCCACCAAAATCCTGAAATTCTTTATGAAACTCATCGCACCAGCGCATTGGTCGCTGAGAGGCTGAAAGAGTTTGGCTGCGATGAAGTTGTGACCGGAATTGGTCGAACCGGAGTGGTAGGTGTCATCAAAGGCAAGACTGACACAAAAGGTTCTGTTATTGGGTTGCGCGCCGACATGGATGCTTTGCCGATGCAGGAACAAACTGGTTTGGAATACGCATCGAAAGTCGACGGCGCGATGCACGCCTGCGGTCACGACGGCCACACGGCAATGGTTTTGGGCGCGGCGAAATATCTGTCTGAGACGCGGAACTTCGATGGCACCGCAGTTGTTATTTTCCAACCCGCCGAAGAAGGCGGCAAAGGTGCTGAGGCTATGTGCCAAGACGGTCTGATGGACCGCTTTGGGATTCAGGAAGTTTATGCCATGCACAACGTACCAGGGCTGCCGATGGGGCAATTCGCCATTCGATCTGGCCCATTGCTGGCTGCTGCAGATGAGTTCGAAATCAATTTGGAAGGGCAGGGCGGACATGCCGCAGAACCGAATGAAACCATTGATACGACGGTTATGCTCTCCCAACTGATTGTAGCGTTGCAGACTATTGTGTCGCGAAACGTGGATCCGACGTTACAGGCAGTTGTGTCGGTGACATCGGTCGAAACGTCCTCAAATGCATTCAATGTCATACCCCAATCTGCGCGTGTGGGGGGGACTGTTAGAACGCATTCCAATGAAATGCGCGATCTGATCGAGAAACGTCTAGGCGAGGCCGCTCAATCCGTCGCCGAGACATTTGGGGGATCCGCCAAAGTGACCTACACACACGGTGTTCCAGTCACAATAAATGCGGAAGAACAGACAGGTTATGCTGCTCAGGCCGCGATCTCGGTTGGTGGCAGCTGTGGTGAGGCACCGATGGTCATGGGCGGCGAGGATTTTTCTTTCATGCTCGAGGAGAGGCCCGGAGCTTTTATCGTTCTGGGCAATGGCGATAGCGCCGGATTGCACCACCCCGAATACAACTTTAACGACGAGATCATCCCGATAGGATGCTCTTGGTTTGCTGAAATGGTCGAACGCCGCATGCCGGCCGCTTGAAAAATCGCAGGAGAAAAAAAATGCCAGTCAAGAACCGTTTTGCTGAACTGCAAGATGAAATTACCGCGTGGCGACGCGATATTCATGAAAATCCGGAAATTTTGTTCGAAACGCACCGTACCAGCGCGCTGGTCGCCGATAAGTTGAAAGATTTCGGATGCGATGAAGTTGTGACCGGTATCGGCCGAACAGGTGTTGTAGGGGTCATCAAAGGCAAAGCAGACACTAAAGGCAAAGTCATTGGACTGCGCGCTGACATGGACGCGCTGCCGATCCACGAAGCGACTGGTCTGGACTATGCTTCAAAAACTGATGGGGCAATGCATGCCTGCGGCCACGATGGACACACGGCCATGTTGTTGGGGGCTGCGAAATACCTTTCTGAAACTCGTAACTTTGACGGTACGGTTGTGGTCATCTTCCAACCCGCCGAAGAAGGCGGCGGAGGCGGCCGAGAGATGTGTGAAGACGGAATGATGGACCGTTGGAACATTCAAGAGGTCTATGGCATGCACAACTGGCCAGGCAAACCAACTGGCAGTTTTTCGATCAGGCCCGGATCATTCTTTGCTGCGACCGATCAGTTTGACATCACTTTTGAGGGTCGCGGCGGCCACGCGGCCAAACCGCAAGAGACGATAGACACCACTGTGATGACTGCACAGGCTGTGCTTGCTCTGCAGACAATAGCATCGCGAAATGCCGATCCGATTGATCAGGTTGTGGTGTCGGTAACCTCTTTTGAAACCTCGTCCAAAGCGTTCAACGTGATCCCGCAGACGGTTCAGATCAAAGGAACCGTACGCACCATGAGCAAAGAAATGCGAGACCTGGCGGAGCAGCGTATCAACGAAATCTGCAATGGCGTTGCTGCGACTTTCGGCGGCAAGGCCAACGTTACCTACATTCGCGGTTACCCCGTTATGGTGAACAGTGACGAGCAAACAGAATTCGCTGCTGAGGTGGCTCGCTCGGTTTCGGGCGCTTGCGAAGAAGCACCGCTTGTTATGGGTGGCGAAGATTTTGCCTTTATGCTCGAAGAGCGACCGGGCGCCTATATCCTGGTTGGAAATGGCGACACGGCGATGGTGCACCATCCGGAGTATAATTTTAACGACGATGCCATACCTGCAGGATGCAGTTGGTGGGCCGAGATTGTTGAACAGAGGATGCCTGCAGCTTAAGATATCTGGAGCGCGGGGTTCAGTCCCCACGCTTCCCAGAAAACTCTGAATTAGAAACGACGGCCGGTCCAGAGCTTTCGAGGTTTAGGGCTTTGCAAAGACTGTCCAAAATCGAATTTAACTGCGATTTCTGAGTATTTACGCAAGACTGGGCAGCTGCTTGCGCATCCGCCAGTGCAGACGGGTCACCCAGCCATTTTGCTACTGCATGTGACAGATCGAGGCTTGTCTTAACTTCCACAGCGCCACCAAATGAAATAAGCGGCGCAAATGTTTCTGCGAAATTGAAAAAACCCGGCCCGGTAATTATTGCTGCCCCGGCTTGTGCCGGTTCAAATGGGTTATGACCACCTATTTCTTTCAATGAGCCACCAAGAAACACAATCGGACATAGGGCGTACCATGTTCCGGTTTCCCCTAAAGTATCTGCAACATACACTTGGGTATCCGTGCTGATGGCTTCTTTTGCAGTACGCAGCGTATAGGAAAACCCCAATTTCCTGATCAACTCGGAAATTTCATCGCGTCGCTCAGGGTGACGTGGGATCAGCAGTAAAAGCAAATCCGGCCAGCGTTTCAAAAGCTCTTTGTGTGCGTCCAGAACATATTCCTCTTCACCGGCATGGGTCGAACTTGCGATCCACACCGGGCGATCTGAAATCTGTCTTCGAATGTCGGTGAGACTCGCCTGATCCACAGGCAATGGATCAGAAAATGATTTCAGGTTTGTACCAGACTGCACGCGGTCCGCAGCGGCCCCCATAGAAATCAAATTTGCTGCAGTATTGCTATTCTGCGTCAGAAACAGTCGAAATTGGGCCAATATGAAACTTGAGGTCTGGGGGTGTTTTTTCCAGCCATTTACCGATTTCTTTGACATGCGCGCATTCAAAAGGGCCAGGGCAACGCTCCGCTTTGAACTTTCGACGATAAGGCGTGGCCAGATTTCGCTTTCTACAAAAATCCCGGCATCCGGTCTCCAATGGTTCAGAAATCGCCGAACGGAGTCGGCGGAGTCCAGCGGAGGATATTGGTGGCGAGTACGCGGCGGCATTCTTTTTTCAATCAGCAATGCAGAGGTCGGTGTGCCAGACGTGATCAGAAACTCAGCGTCAGGCAATCGCTCTCCCATTTTTGTTATCAAACTGAGAACGGAAAGACTTTCCCCCACGCTCGCGGCGTGAAACCAGATCAAGCGTCCGTTAGGCCGCGGTAAGCTGGCGTGACCCAGTCGCTCTCTTTGTCTTTCAGCTGGTACCTTTGCAGCTTCCAGCTTTTTGCGGACAACTCGCCATGCAAACGGGGCAATGATCGAAGTAACCCCGCAATACAAGTGATAGAGCAGCGTAGGCTGGCTGTGTTGGACCGGCATTTTAGCCGCCTGTGTGGCTCATGTGTCGGCTCATCTGACCGTCGACAGCCTGACGGGAGTAATCAAAGTCGTGGCCTTTGGGCTTTAGGTCGATTGCCGCACGGATCGCCGCTTCAAGCGGTCGTTCGGAATCTGGGTTGTCGCGCAGGACACCGCGCAGATCCGCCATATCTTCCTGTCCGAGGCACATGTAAAGCTGGCCTGTGCACGTTAGGCGTACTCGGTTGCAGCTTTCGCAGAAGTTATGAGAAAGCGGAGTAATAAAGCCAATTTTCTGACCGGTTTCTTCGAGCCGGACATAGCGGGCGGGTCCACCAGTCCTTTCAGCCAGATCAGTGACTGTGTAATGGTTTTCGTATTCCCGACGAACATCTTTCAAAGACCAGTATTGATCCAGGCGATCTTCATTACCGATATCTCCCATCGGCATGACTTCGATCCAGGTCAGGTCCATGCCGCGTTGGGCACACCATTTTGTGATCGAAGGCAGTTCCTCTTCGTTGAACCCTTTGAGAGCCACGGCGTTAATCTTTATCCGTAAGCCAGCCTTCTGAGCGGCATCAATACCGTTCAAGACTTGCTTAAGGCGACCCCACCGGGTCACTTTGCTGAACTTGTCTTCGTCCAGCGTATCCAGCGAAATATTTACTCTGCGGACACCAGCGGCATACAGGTCGTCAGCAAATCTATGTAGTTGGGAACCATTTGTTGTTAGAGTTAATTCCTTCAACGCACCGCTTTCCAAGTGGCGGGTCATGCTGTTGAAAAAGCTCATAATGTTCCGGCGCACCAAAGGTTCGCCACCGGTGATCCGCAGTTTTTCCACGCCCATGCTGACGAACGTAGAGCACATGCGGTCCAGTTCCTCTAGCGTCAGTAAGTCTTTCTTAGGCAGAAAGGTCATATTTTCCGCCATGCAATAGACACAGCGGAAGTCGCAGCGGTCCGTAACAGAAACGCGGAGATAAGTGATGGCGCGGGCAAACGGGTCGATGAGCGGAGCAGTCATAGGCCATAGGTAAAGCGGCAATTGCTTACCGGCAAGGGCGAACTGCGCTTTAGGCTGGAACAGATTGGCGAGGGCGGATAAGTTTCCAGCATGAGATATACGCTGTTGATAGCATGTATTCTGGTCAGTGGGTGCGATGCTGTGAGGTCCACATCCGATCGAATTTTTGGTGGCTCAAGCCCTGAGCCCGAGCTTCAACCTGCTACAGTTGAAGCCGTGGCCGAAACACCGCCTCCGGCCACTGCCAATGCGGGTTGGAATGGACCCAGAAAGACTGTTGCGGGTCTTGGCGATCCGAATACCCCTGGTCGGTGGCTGGAAACGCCGTTGGTCGAAGTGGAAATGACAGGCCGGGTGGTCGTTCCAAGGACCGGAGCACAGGCTTACATTACACTGGTTCCGGTGTCTGCTTCTGGGGGGGGCGGTAGCCGACTATCCTTGGACGCGATGCGGGCGTTACTTGTGCCCTATGACGAATTGGTTGAATTGGAAGTATATTCCAACTAGCCGCGCAAGTATTTTCCTGCTTCTTTTCGGGCAAAGGGCTTCATTTCATCACCATGCCGGTCAAGGAATACGATTACGCGCTCGGGATCATGTTTTGACAGTTCACGTAGCCACCAGGCTATCGCCTTTTGGATAAACCAGTCTCGGTCCGGGACATAACCAGCAGCCCACTGCAAAATTCGATCACGCCGTTCTAAGTCATCGGGTTTTGGATGGTTCTGCTTGGTCCACGGAAGGGTTGAGACCAAAGCGGCACGTTTCGTCCACATGTGATCTGAAACAGTCCATTCAGCGACCTGATCCAGCCGGTTCGGGTCTGCGATCAAGCGTTTCTGGACTGCCGTGCAAGCATGATCTGCGATGGCCCATGCGTCAAATTCGGGCAGCCAACTTTGCAATAGGCTCCAGACCGCTTCGTCTGGTCGGATGCGCGCCTGCGTCAAAAGTTTTGACGCAGCGACACGGCTTTCGTGGATATTGGTTCGCCACAATGCGTCCGCGAGAGCGACCCTGCCCGATACATCCAATTCCTTGCGCCAAGCTTTTGTTAGGTCGTTCAGAATCGGATTAGGCACACCCAGATATGGTCGCTGAGCTTTGTGATAGGCCGCCACCTGTTTTGCACGATGGGCGTCTGCATGGAATTTTATCTGATCCAAATAGTATTCCAAAGGAACCGGGTTAGTCATTCCACAGTCACAGACTTCGCCAGATTACGCGGTTGGTCCACATCCGTCCCCTTGGCCAAGGCCGTATGGTAGGCCAGCAATTGTGCAGGAACGGAATACAGGATCGGTGTCAGATTTGGATGAACATGGGGCATCCGTATAGTGCTCCATACCCCGTCTTGAGCATCGGCAATTCCTTCGTCATCGGATACCAAAATGACCTTGCCTTTGCGCGCCATGACTTCCTGCATATTTGACACAGTCTTGTCAAAAACTGCGTCTTTAGGAGCCATTACGACCACTGGCATATCCTTATCGATCAGGGCGATAGGCCCGTGCTTCAATTCCCCCGACGCGTAACCTTCCGCGTGGATATAACTGATTTCCTTCAGTTTAAGCGCCCCTTCCATTGCCAGCGGGTACATCAGCCCACGGCCCAGAAAAAGAACGTCGCGCGCTTCGGACAGGCGTTGGGCCGATTTGCGAATAGTGTTAAATTCATCCAGCGCTGTGTTCAAAACCGAGGGCAACCCACGCAAGGCTGCTGCATGGTCAGAGATCTGTTCCGGACTCAATGTGCCACGATCAACAGCGGCCTTCAGAGCCAACATAAGCAAAACGCTCAATTGGCATGTAAACGCCTTGGTCGAGGCAACGCCGATTTCCACGCCGGCGTGAATTGGTAGCGCTACGTCACTTTCTCTAGCGATCGAGCTCTCAGGAACATTGATGACGGAAACGATTTTATCTGCTTTGCCCTCGCAGTATCGAAGCGCAGCCAGAGTATCAGCGGTTTCACCAGATTGGCTTACGAATAACGCCAGGGTGCGATCAGGGACCGGAGGTTCCCGATACCGGAATTCGCTTGCGATATCGACCTCGACCGGCATTTTGGCCAGCTTTTCAAACCAATACTTCGCTGTAAGGCAGGCATAAAATGCGGTGCCGCAGGCGACCATTGTCAGGCGGTCCAGCTTGGTGAAATCGATGTCATCGCCCGGCAGAACCACGTGATCGCCACCTGATGGTAGATAGGATCTAATCGCTTCCGCCACCACAATCGGTTGTTCAGCGATTTCCTTTGCCATGAAGTACTTGTGCTCACCCTTGTCTGCCCGGGCATTGTCCAGTTTGATCTGACGCATTTGGCGGTTGGCCAGCTCGCCTGCTTCGTTGCGGACTTCAAGCGAGGTGCGGGTCAGCACTGCGCGGTCACCTTCTTCAAGATACGTGATGCGATCCGTCAATGGTGCCAGAGCGATGGCATCCGAACCCACGTACATTTCACCCGCCCCATGCCCTATGGCTAACGGGGAGCCTTTGCGCGCGGCGACAATCAGGTCTTCTTCACCATCGAACAGAAATGCCAACGCAAACGCTCCCTCAAGCCTGTCGATGGTTTGGAAGGCGGCCTCGGCTGGAGACAGTCCGGTACCCATATAATATTCCGTCAAAAGGGCGACGGTCTCTGTGTCAGTTTCGGTTTCAAACCCGACCCCATGCTCCGCCAATTCGGTGCGCAACTCGCGATAGTTTTCAACAATGCCATTATGAACAACAGCCACAGGGCCTGCCTTATGCGGATGCGCATTAGTGATCGAAGGTACACCATGTGTGGCCCAGCGAGTGTGACCAATGCCCGATTTTCCCGGCAGAGGTTCATGCACCAACAGATCGCTCAAATTGACAAGTTTACCGACCGCGCGCCTGCGCCCCAATGTGCCACCGTTCACTGTGGCAATCCCAGCGCTGTCGTACCCGCGGTATTCGAGGCGTTTCAGCGCCTCAACCAGAATAGGGGCAGCCTCGTGATTGCCTAAAACGCCAACAATTCCACACATTACTCAGGCTCCTTTGTCGCGGCGAGCCTTCTTCGCCCTCAACATATCAAAAAACTTGCTTGCATAACCCGGTTTGTTTTGTTGTTTGGCGCGAGCGACGGCAAGCGCGTCTGGCTCAACATCTTTGGTTACCACGGTCCCTGTAGCTGTCATTGCTCCATCCCCAAGCGTGACGGGGGCAACGAGCATGGTGTTAGAACCGACAAATACATTTTCGCCAACTGTCGTCTTATGTTTCATCATCCCGTCGTAATTGCAGGTGATCGTACCCGCGCCAATATTCGACGCGGCCCCGATAGAAGCGTCGCCGATATAGCTGAGATGATTTACTTTTGCGCCCTCGGCTATCACAGCGTTCTTGATTTCTACAAAATTGCCGATCCGCGCATTTTCTGCCAACTCCGTGCCAGGTCGAATACGTGCATATGGGCCAACGATTGCTCCTCGGCTTACGTGACAACCTTCAAGATGGGAAAAGGCTCGGATGGTCGCACCACTTTCGACAGTGACATCCGGCCCAAAAACCACGTTAGGTTCGATGACGGTGTCGCGTCCTATTACGGTGTCGGCGGACAGATAGACTGTATCCGGCGCCATTAGCGTAACCCCCTGCTGCAACAAAGCGTTGCGTGCCCGGGTTTGAAAAGCGGCATCGGCAGCTGCAAGATCAGCACGGGAATCCACACCTAGAGTTTCAGCCTCGTCGCACTTGATCGCCGTTGCCGTCAACCCACGCGCGTTGGCTAACGCAACAAGTTCGGTCAGATAGAACTCACCAGATGCGTTTTCATTGCTGACCTGATCAATTAGATCGAAAAGCAGATCGGAATTGCAGGCCAAAAGACCGCTGTTTGTAAAGCGAATGGCGCGTTGTTCTTCGGTTGCGTCTTTGTATTCAACGATTTTCTGCAACCTGTCACCGTCCATGATCATCCTGCCATAGCGCGGTTGAACCTCGGCAATATCAAAGCCCAACATAACCAAGTCAAAGGACTTACGGGCAGCAATCATTCGCTCCAGTGTCGTTGGCTCAATGAAAGGAGTATCACCGAACAGGACAACAACATCGCCCTTGAAGCCTGTCAGCGCGTCCCGCGCTTGTGCAACAGCGTGCGCGGTGCCAAGCTGTTCCTCTTGAACCGCCACGCTTACAGATTCGTCCTCGACCTTTGCAACCCTGGCCACTTCTTCAGCACCGTGCCCGGCTACAATAACGGTGCGTTCTGGCGAAAGAACCGCGCCTGCTCGCATCGCATGAACCAGCATAGGAGTTTGAGCGATAGGTTGAAGAACTTTTGGCAAATCGGAATTCATCCTCGTGCCTTTTCCGGCGGCAAGGATGACAAGGGCGGTATTCATAAAATCGTTTTCTCTTTTGTTTTGTCGCCGTCCGTTTTATCCGCTGACGCTAAAGGCGCAAGCGCTGCGGCCATCAAAGAAGATTGCCGATTGCAACACGTATTGGCGGAAACCTGCCGAACAAGGAGAATACATGCGGACAGTCATCTTTGATCTGGATGGGACTTTGGCCGATACATCTGGCGATTTGTTGGCTGCGGCCAACCACTGTTTTCGCGAAATGGGACATGGTGACGTTCTGGTACACGGCCAGGACGCAGCGATTGCTTTGCGGGGCGGTCGAATGATGCTGACGCACGGGCTAAAACGGGTAGGAGCCTACGCGGACGAAACGGTCAATAAGTATTATCCGGTACTGCTGGAGGCTTATTCTCAGGCCATAGACACGCACACACAATTCTACCCCGGTGCGATTGAAGCTGTGGGCACACTTAAGGCTGCAGGTTATGGCATTGGCATTTGCACCAATAAACCAGAGGCACTTGCAGATTTGCTATTGACGCGAATGGGTGTACGTGACCAGTTTGCTTCGTTGGTCGGGGCTGACACGCTGCCAGTTCGTAAACCCGACCCCGAACCCCTGCGGGAGGCGGCGCGGAGGGCAGGCGGCAATCCCGACCTTTGCATTCTGATCGGAGACTCGGATACGGACAGAAACACAGCCCGTGCGGCCGGTGTGCCGTCTGTATTGGTCACTTTCGGACCCTCCGGCGCAGATATGGCAGCTTTGGAACCAGAAGCTCTTCTGGAACACTTTAGAGACTTGCCTGAATTGGTGGCCGGTCTGATCGGCGCGGCAGCATAATCCCTTGACGCAATCCCTCAAGACCCTAAGAACGAGCCTATGAAAGAGACTTTTTCTGGCAGCTTTACGCAGCAGGAACCCATCCCGGAAGACGCTATTGAAGCCGCCATTGCGGTTCTTCGCCATGGTCGTTTGCATCGTTACAATACCGCACCAGGTGAATTGGGGGAAACCGCACTGCTGGAACAGGAGTTCGCGGCCCAAATGGGTGCGAAGTACTGTTTGGCGGTTTCATCCGGTGGGTACGCTTTGGCGACGGCCTTGCGCGCGGTGGACGTTCGGCCGGGTGACTCGGTTCTGACAAATGCCTTTACGCTGGCTCCGGTTCCGGGATCGATTGCTTCAGTCGGTGCTAAACCAGTATTCGTTGGCGTAACGGAAAATCTGACAATCGATTTGGATGACTTGCAAAACAAGCTCGACCAGGCGCGAGTACTGATGTTGAGCCATATGCGCGGACATTTGTGCGATATGAATCGATTGATGCAAATGTGCGACGATGCTGGCGTCATAGTTATCGAGGATTGCGCGCACACAATGGGAGCCACATGGCAAGGCCAGCTTTCTGGTCGCCAAGGGGCAATTGGTTGTTATTCCTGTCAAACATACAAGCATGTGAATTCAGGCGAAGGTGGTCTGCTAGTTACTGACGACGCAGAACTGGCAGCTAAAGCCACGATGCTGTCCGGGTCTTACATGCTTTATGAACGTCATCTTGCTGCACCTGATCCGGAGGTCTTCGAGCGGATCAAATATACGACGCCCAATGTATCTGGTCGGATGGATAATTTGCGCGCAGCGATTCTGCGCCCGCAATTACGCGATCTCGATCGACAGGTTGACCGTTGGAATGAGCGTTACGCGGCAATAGAAGAAGGATTGAGAGGCACTCCGGGCCTGACGATCGTTGAACGACCTGAGACTGAAAAATATGTGGGCTCGTCCATTCAGTTTCTTCTTCTCGACTGGCTTCCCGAACGTATTTCCGAAGTCATAAGGCGTTGTGCGGCGCGCGGGGTCGAGTTGAAATGGTTCGGAGGTGCGGAGCCAACTGGTTTCACTTCGCGCTATGACAGTTGGCGGTATGCAGAAAGTGAGCGGATGCCGGCGAGCGATCGTATTCTGACCGGGATCATGGACATGCGGGTTCCTCTGACGTTTTCTTTGGAGGATTGCGATTTGATTGCTCGGATAATTCGCGCTGAAGTGGGGTCAGTGTACCAGTCATGATCTATCGGTGTGCGCCTGCGCTGCACGCACTTTCCTTTTGACCGCCGCCCCCAAGGGCGGCGTTTTGCGTTCGGGTCTATTGCAAGGCAGAGAGATTGACCGGCTGAGGTTTGGCTGTTATTCAGTTATTGAACAGTTGTTCATTAACGCGAAAGAGGAGAGTCGAATGTTCACGGCCACGATGGAATTCGATTTGGGGGAGGACGTGAATGCCCTGCGCGAGATGGTGCACCGCTGGGCGCAGGAGCGTGTTAAGCCGTTGGCAGCTGAAATCGATAAGACCAACGCCTTTCCAAACGAACTGTGGCGCGAGATGGGCGATCTGGGCCTTTTAGGTGTAACCGTGCCAGAGGAATATGGTGGTGCAGGTATGTCCTATCTTGCGCATACGATCGCCGTTGAAGAAGTGGCGCGCGCCTCTGCCTCAGTTTCGTTGTCTTACGGAGCGCATTCGAATTTGTGCGTTAACCAGATCAAGCTAAACGGAAACGAAGAGCAAAAGCAGAAATATTTACCGCGTTTGATCGCTGGTGATCACGTTGGCGCTCTGGCAATGTCTGAAGCCTCGGCGGGATCAGACGTTGTGTCAATGAAGCTGCGTGCTGAAAAGCGTAATGACCATTACAGGTTGAATGGGAATAAGTATTGGATCACGAACGGTCCGGATGCAGACACTTTGGTCGTATATGCCAAAACCGACCCCGAAGCCGGATCGAGAGGGATAACAGCCTTTCTCATTGAGAAAGAAATGACCGGATTTTCGACTTCACCACACTTCGACAAGCTGGGTATGCGTGGATCGAACACCGCTGAATTGATCTTTGAAGACGTTGAGGTGCCGTTTGATAACGTTCTTGGCGAAGAGGGTAAGGGTGTTGCCGTCCTAATGTCTGGACTCGACTATGAGCGCGTGGTTCTGGCTGGGATTGGCACTGGCATAATGGCGGCCTGTTTGGATGAGATCATGCCCTATCTGGCTGAACGCAAGCAATTCGGCCAACCAATCGGCAGCTTCCAACTGATGCAGGGAAAAATCGCCGATATGTACACAGCTATGAATTCGGCGCGCGCTTATGTTTATGAGGTCGCAAAGGCCTGTGACCGGGGCGATGTGACCCGTCAGGATGCCGCGGCCTGTTGCCTTTATGCGTCAGAGCAGGCAATGGCTCAGGCGCATCAGGCGGTGCAGGCAATGGGCGGAGCAGGCTTTTTGTCGGACACTCCTGTCAGCCGCATTTTTCGCGACGCCAAACTGATGGAAATTGGTGCGGGCACCAGCGAAATCCGCCGAATGCTGATCGGACGCGAGTTAATGGCCGATATGCTCTAAAGAAACCGCCCCAGGCCGAAGTTCCTAGGGGCGCCTCTAACAAGGATCAGAACTTGTGGACGTAGGATACACCGATGAGCCAAGGGTCAATTTCGGCTGTACCAATATCGGTGCCATCAAGTTCGACGTCAGTGTCGATTTCAAACCAGCGGACGTTCAGTCGAATTGCACCACTGTCGGTAACCATATAGTCCAGTCCTGCCTGCAGCGAAACGCCGAAGGAATTGTCGACATTCAGGTCGCCAAGCGGGGAATCTTCATCGTAGAAGATTGTATAATTGAGCCCGGCGCCGACATAAGGCTTCCACGCGCTGTTGGTCGGGAAATGATAGTTCAACGACAGGGTCGGAGGCAGGTGTTTGACGCTGCCAGCGTCGATGCTGCCGCCCAAAGTCACGTCATGCTCAAAAGGCGTGGACGCCAACAACTCGATTCCCAGGTTGTCTTGTATAAAATATTCAACAGTGAATATCGGGCGAGTATCCGAGTCGACGTCGGCATCAAAGCCAGCCAGAGTACCGTTGTCGGATTTGGGGTCGAGGTAACCAATACCCACACCGACTGTCCAATCGCCCTGATTCTGAGCAAGGGCAGGAGCGGCAAACGCGACGAGAGTAGCCGAAAGCGTCAAAGCGGCGAGTTTCTGAGTCATTGTATGGCCTTTGAAATGGTTGATGGCGGCATTTTGCATAAAGCGGGTCGGGCCAACTCTGATCTGTATCAAGTTCCTTGGGTTTTTTGGCGTTCCACCCAGCGGGCAAGCGCCCAAAAATTAATGAGTCTTTCGCATGCGTACCACTAGCCGCATACCGGGTTTGAACTCAGTAGGAGGCTGGGCGATTCCTGAACGGCTTAACATGTCCCGGCAATGTCTATCGCATCCACGCGATAACGCGGCGATCATTTGTCTGACCGAAAGGGGACAAGAGGAATACACCTACGATCGACTGCACAAGATGACTGACGGCATCGTTCGAACACTTCTGCCAACGGTAAAAGCAGGTGATCGCGTCGGCGTGTTACTCGGCCAGTCCCCTTGGTGCGCAGCTGCGCATCTTGCGATCTGGAAGATCGGTGCCATCTCGGTACCATTATTCAAGCTGTTCAAACATGACGCTTTGGCGACGCGCGTCGGCGACGCAGGCGCGAGAATAGTGCTTACAGATGCAGTAGGGGCTGCTCTGCTGGGCAATCTGGCTGAATCTGTTTTGGTTGATCAGATCGCGCCTTCGGATGAAGACTTTCAGTTTGCAAACACAGGGCCCGAGGACCCTGCGGTATTGATATATACCTCTGGCACAACCGGTCGTCCCAAGGGCGCGTTACATGGGCACCGTGTACTGACGGGTCATCTGCCTGGTGTATCTATTAGCCACAATCATTTGCGAGATGGCGATCGTCTTTGGACACCAGCTGACTGGGCATGGATCGGTGGGCTTTTCGACGTGCTGATGCCCGGGCTGGCACTTGGCATTCCTGTGGTCGCAGCGAGGCTTGAGAAATTTACACCCGACGCCTGCGCCGATGTGATCGCCCGTGGCGATGTGCGGAACGTGTTCTTTCCTCCAACCGCATTGCGGATGCTGAAGGCGGCGGATCAGGCGGTTCCGGGTCTGCGTTCTGTTGCATCGGGCGGGGAACCGCTTGGGGCAGAAATGCTGGCATGGGGCGAGCGGGCTTTCGGTTTAACCATTAATGAGTTCTACGGTCAGACCGAATGCAACATGGCTGTTTCTTCCTGCGCTGTTGATTTCCCTGTGCGTCCCGGGTGTATCGGGAAACCGGTGCCGGGGCACGAGGTTGCGGTTTTAGACGCTGACGGCAACGCAACCGACGAAGAAGGTGACGTGGCAATCCGGCGCGGCTCGGCTTCGATGATGTTGGAATACTGGAACCGTTCCGAGGCAACGGTCGAGAAATTTCGTGGTGACTGGCTGATCACCGGTGACCGTGGCGTTTGGGAGGGCGATTATCTTCGTTTCGTTGGTCGAGACGATGATGTGATTACCTCGTCCGGTTACCGGATTGGACCGGCCGAGATCGAGGATTGCCTGCTGACTCATCCTGCTGTGGCAACGGTGGGTGTGGTAGGCAAGCCCGATCCATTGCGAACCGAAATCGTGAAGGCGTATGTTGTTCTGAAACCCGGCGCGGAATCTTCCGCATCGGAACTACAAGAATGGGTTAAAGATCGTTTGGCCCATTACTCTTATCCTCGCGAAGTAGCCTTTTTGAGTTCGTTGCCGATGACGGTAACGGGAAAGGTTATTCGAAAAGAACTCAGAATCTTGGCGGCAGAGGAACAGACCAAATGATACGATCAGCGATAATACTATCTTTATTGCCGACTGTTGTTTCTGCCCAACAAGCCTTTGTGGACAAAGGTTATGTTCAACAGTGTTCTTCTCAAGAATTGGTTGGAAACAGTTTGCCTGAATGCGTTGGGCAAGCTGCAAACTTATGTCAAACCGTTCCGGGACAAAGTACGACACTCGGAATAACTGAATGTATTCAAGAGGAAACGTTGATCTGGGACGCGTTTCTAAATGAGCAATACCAGCTTCGTAGAGCAGAGCTTGCACAGGAGAGCGCAGAATTGGCGAACGAGCTTCGTGAAGCACAACGGGCGTGGATCAGTTTTCGGGATGCCGAGTGTGGGTTGCAGTACAGCCTGTGGTCAGGTGGAACAATACGTTCAATCGTCTACGCCGGTTGTGTTTTGAATGAAACAGCCGAACGTGCGCTGGAACTCCGCGATTTGGGAAAGATGCAATGAAACTAACATCCAAAGCCGTACCAACATCAGCGGTCTTCCAAGCGAACCGTGCCGCCCATCTAGATGCGTTGAAGCAGATATCAGAGGCGGCTGAATCGGCCCGAATGGGCGGCGGCGAGAAGTCTCGCGCGCGCCATGAATCGCGGGGAAAAATATTGCCTCGTCGTCGGGTCGCCAACCTGTTGGATGCCGGATCCCCGTTCCTCGAAATAGGGGCCACTGCAGCGCATGGTATGTACGATGGTGCGGCACCCTGTGCGGGCGTCATCGCCGGTATTGGACGCGTAGAAGGGCGCGACGTCATGGTGATCTGCAACGATGCAACAGTCAAAGGCGGTACCTACTATCCCCTGACCGTTAAAAAACACCTTCGCGCGCAAGAGATTGCAGAAGAAAACCGTCTGCCGTGCATCTACCTCGTCGATTCTGGGGGCGCCAATCTACCCAATCAGGACGAGGTTTTTCCCGATCGCGATCACTTTGGCCGCATATTTTATAATCAGGCAAGGATGAGCGCCAAAGGTATTGCTCAGATCGCTGTCGTGATGGGTTCATGTACTGCGGGCGGAGCCTATGTGCCAGCAATGTCGGATGTGACGATCATTGTAAGAGAGCAGGGAACGATCTTTCTGGCCGGGCCACCTTTGGTGAAAGCCGCAACTGGCGAGGTCGTATCCGCCGAGGATTTGGGCGGCGGCGATGTTCACACCCGGTTATCCGGTGTAGCGGATTATTTGGCCGAAGACGACACGCATGCTCTGGCGCTGGCCCGCCGTGCAGTGTTGTCACTGAATTTGGGCGAAGGCAGCAAAACAAATTGGGCAAGTCCCGAGGACCCTGCATACGACCCCGAAGAAATTCTTGGCATAGTCCCCTCAGACTTGCGGACGCCTTATGACATACGCGAAGTGATCGCGCGGCTTGTGGACGGGTCGCGTTTTGACGAGTTTAAACCACGGTTCGGTGAGACATTGGTAACCGGCTTTGCTCATGTCAAAGGTTGCCCAGTTGGAATTGTTGCCAACAACGGTGTTTTGTTTTCCGAGTCCGCTCAAAAGGGTGCCCACTTTGTCGAGCTTTGTTCGCAACGCAAAGTTCCCCTTGTGTTCCTGCAGAATATCACCGGTTTCATGGTTGGGCAAAAATATGAAAGCGAGGGTATTGCTCGGCATGGCGCCAAAATGGTGACCGCAGTGGCAACAACTGCAGTTCCCAAAATCACTATGCTTGTCGGCGGGTCGTTTGGCGCTGGCAACTACGGCATGGCCGGCCGCGCCTATCAGCCCAGATTTCTTTGGACCTGGCCCAATTCGCGCATCTCAGTCATGGGCGGCGAGCAGGCTGCGGGTGTTTTGGCCACGGTCAAGCGAGATGGGATTGAAAGGCAAGGTGGGATCTGGTCCGAAGAAGAAGAAGCTGAATTCAAACGCCCCACTTTGGAAATGTTCGAGGAGCAGTCGCATCCATTGTACGCCTCCGCGCGTCTCTGGGATGACGGCATAATTGACCCGCGCAAAAGCCGCGATGTGCTGGCATTATCGCTGAGAGCAGCATTGAACGCGCCGATCGGGGAGACGCGCTTTGGCGTGTTCAGGATGTGATTCATGACCATTTGTGATTGGTTTGAACCCCGCGAACCTAACGGCACTGCCACCGACAAAGAACTTTACTTTTATTTCAAGCCCCGCGGCTTGGAGCGCGTTCAACACGCTGGAACCTTTGCCAAAGTTTCGTGTGTAGGTGCCGATCATGGCAAAGTCCTGCGCGCCGTTCAAAAAATACCGTTCAACTTGCGGCAAAACGCTGTCCAAATAGATACGGTAAAGAGGTCGCAAATGCCATTCGACGGGATCTGTTGTTTCGATCAAAGAAAATGGCGCTCCCGGTTTGAGGATCCTTTCCAATTGCTGTGCAAAGGTCAGATGTTGCGAAGCGTTGAAAGTCTTAAGACCGAAAGTAGAGATTGCAAAATCGGCAGTCGCACTCGGCAGGTCAGTGGTCAACATATTTGCGCAGTGGTGAGAAATTCGGTCTTCCTTACTTTTGTGAAGGCGGTCTATCGCCTGTTTGTGCATACCAGAGCTTATATCTATGGCGGTGATTTTGCTGATTTTGGGAAATTTGCTGAACAAGTGCGGCCAGACCTCACCAGTTCCGGCCATAAGATCGACACCCGCTGCATTGGTCTCAGGAGGCAATTCAAGTCCTTTTACACAGGCTTTGCGCCAAGCCCTTATCATCCCAAAAGACGCAATTGTGCTCCAGTTTCGGTAGGCACTGGAACAACGATCAAAGACGCCGGCTACGAAGTCGGGATCGTAAATGTTTTCGCTCATAAGTTGAAATTTGAAGCGGTGGGATTCGAATTACAAGGATTCGCTGATGTTCAATAAAATCCTAATTGCCAACCGCGGGGAGATCGCGTGCCGGGTAATGCACACCGCGCAAAAAATGGGAGTCAGTTGTGTCGCTGTTTTTTCGGACGTCGACGCAAATGCCAAACATGTGCAAGTGGCAGACGAGGCCGTGCACATAGGCGGGCCAGCGCCGGCGGATAGTTACCTCAGAGGCGATGCGATTATACAAGCCGCCCTGGATACTGGTGCTCAGGCTATACACCCAGGATATGGGTTCCTTTCCGAAAACCCGGACTTTGTCGAGGCGGTTAAGCTTGCTGGGTTGACCTTTATTGGCCCATCGGCCGATGCAATCCGCAAGATGGGCCTAAAGGACGCCGCTAAAGCTCTGATGGAGAAAACGGGTGTTCCTGTTGTACCGGGTTATCATGGTGACAATCAGGACCCTGAGCATTTGGCGGGTGCTGCCGAGGCGATTGGCTATCCGGTTTTGATAAAAGCCGTCGCTGGCGGAGGCGGAAAGGGCATGCGGCTGGTCGAGCAGCCCAAGGACTTTTCCGAGGCGCTCGAAAGTGCACGTGGTGAGGCTCTGACCGCCTTCGGTAACGACGCTGTGCTGGTCGAGAAGTTTGTAGCCAAGCCCCGGCATATCGAGGTTCAGGTTTTTGGCGACGGTAGCCATGCGGTTCACCTTTTCGAACGGGATTGCTCCCTTCAGCGGCGCCACCAGAAGGTGATAGAGGAAGCTCCGGCTCCCGGTATGACCGAAGAAATGCGAAGCGCCATGGGACAAGCTGGAGTTCGCGCTGCCGAAGCCATAGGATATAAAGGTGCCGGGACAGTCGAATTCATTGTCGATGCATCAGATGGCCTGCGTCCTGATCGGTTTTGGTTCATGGAGATGAACACACGCCTTCAGGTGGAACATCCTGTAACCGAAGCAATTACAGGGGTCGATTTGGTGGAGTGGCAACTGCGGGTGGCTTCAGGAGAGACTCTGCCCCTGCGCCAAGAAGACCTGTCAATCACTGGGCACGCCTTTGAAGCGCGTTTGTATGCCGAGGACGTGCCAAAGGGATTTCTACCCGCAACGGGAATGCTGACGCATCTAAAGTTTCCCGCAGATTGCAGAGCTGACAGCGGCGTTCGTGCCGGGGACGCAATCAGCCCTTGGTATGATCCGATGATCGCAAAAGTGATAGTTCACGGTCCGACACGCGGGGTGGCTTTGAAAATGCTGGACCGCGTTTTGCAGGAAACAGAAGTTGCGGGGACAGTAACCAATCTTGCCTTTCTCGGCGCACTGGCGCGACATCAAGAATTTATTAAAGGTGACGTGGACACCGGGTTAATAGGGCGTGATATCGAGTACCTGACCAGTCAAAGTCAGGGATCGGCAAAAATTGGAGTAGCCGCAGCTATGGCGGCGCTTCAACTGTTCGAACCAGGTGACGATGTCGGGTTTACACTGTGGTCGCCTTTGCGCCGTTCGGTTCAATTGGAACAAGACGGACAACAGATTGTGTTCGATGTTCAAGTCAAAGGACCGGATATTCAAGTCTGGAGCGTAAACGACGAAACGGTTGCAGCTGAACGCGTTGATGGCCGTTGGCGTCTGGAGGACACTCCGATGCCGAATGTGGCTGTTTCCGGATCAAAGATCACTGTCTTTTGTGACTACGGCCACAGTTTCGATGTCGTTGACCCGCTTGATCGGGACACTGCCGCCGCCGGTGATACCAACTTGATCGAAGCGCCGATGCCCGGTCTCGTAAAAGCCGTTTTTGTGGAGATGGGTCAAACAGTTAGCAAAGGCGATAGGCTGGTTATTCTAGAGGCTATGAAAATGGAGCATGCTTTGCTCGCCGCGCGAGACGGCGTTGTTGCCGAAGTTTTGTCTTCCGCCGGTGCACAGGTAGAAGCGGGGGCGGCGCTTGTCCGTTTACAAGAGGAATGATCTGTTTCGAAAAGTTTGGCCGTAGTTCTGCTGCCGAGAATTCTGATCAGATTTAATGAAAGAAAGGCTTAGCAATGGCTGAACCGGTCGAGATTTTTGAAGTTGGGCCGCGCGATGGACTTCAGAATGAAAAGCGCCAAATTCCGGTATCCGAGAAAGTGGCATTGGTCGATTGCCTTAGTCAGGCAGGATTTCACCGAATTGAAGTCGCTAGTTTTGTTTCACCAAAATGGGTGCCGCAAATGGCAGGAAGCGCAGAGGTTTTGGCAGGGATTACTCGCAAGGAAGGAGTGCGCTATGCAGCTCTGACACCAAACATGCGCGGGTACGAGGATGCATTGGCGGCTAATGCCGACGAGATCGCAGTGTTTGCCTCAGCGTCCGAAGGATTTTCCAAAGCGAACATCAATGCCACTATCGCGGAATCGATTGAAAGGTTCATTCCTATTCTCGAAGCCGCGCGACACATAGACTTGCCTGTGAGAGGCTATGTGTCCTGCGTTACGGATTGCCCTTATGACGGTAAAACACCGCCAGATAAAGTCGCAGAGGTCGCGGACCGTTTGTTTTCCCTGGGCTGTTACGAGGTCTCATTAGGAGACACGATCGGACAGGGTACTCCGGATTCGGTGGCACAAATGCTGCTGGCCGTACGGGATCGTGTCCCAGTCACGCGGTTAGCCGGTCATTTTCATAACACCAATGGCAGGGCTATCGACAACATCGATGCTGCACTGACTTTGGGTGTGCGGGTCTTCGATGCTGCAGTCGGTGGTTTAGGCGGTTGCCCCTATGCGCCCGGGGCGGCAGGTAATGTCGCGACCGAGGAGGTGGCCGCGCATCTGCACAGGTTAGGGTATCAAACAGGGCTGGACGAAGCAGTTCTGGAAGAAGCAGCGCAAATGGCCCGTGCCATGCGCCAATGATGAAAGGGTTGGAATGTACCACACAATTTCATTAGCGACCGACGACCGGGGCGTTGCGTCGCTGTCATTGAACCGCCCTGAAAAACATAATGCGATGTCGGCGCAAATGATTGCGGAATTGACTGATGCCGCGATCCAATTGGCGCAAGATCCCGCGGTCCGTGTGGTTGTTCTTGCAAGTACGGGCAAGAGTTTCTGTGCCGGCGGTGATCTAGGATGGATGCAGGAGCAAATGGCGGCAGATGCAAAAACCCGCTTTGCCGAAGCACGCAAACTGGCCGAGATGTTACAGAGCCTCAACGAACTGCCCAAACCTCTGATTGGCGCCCTGCAGGGAAATGCGTTTGGCGGAGGCGTAGGCTTGGCGGCGGTCTGCGACGTTGCTCTTGGTGCAGACAATTTGAAAATGGCCCTGACCGAAACCCGGCTGGGGCTTATACCTGCGACCATCGGCCCTTATGTGATAGCGCGCATGGGCGAAGCGCGTGCAAGACGTGTCTTTATGTCGGCGCGATTGTTTGACGCCGCTGAGGCTGTTGACCTCGGTCTGCTATCCAAGGCTGTGCCATTTGACCACTTGGCAGACGCGGTCGAGGCCGAAGTGGAGCCGTATCTTGCCTGTGCGCCGGGTGCAGTAGCATCGGCCAAATCGTTGATCCGAACGCTGGGACCCAGAATCGACGATAAAGTGATCGATCAAACCATCAACGCGCTGGTTGAAAGGTGGGAAACTGACGAAGCCGGCGAAGGGATTGCCGCGTTTTTCGACCAACGGAAACCTAATTGGAATTGCTAGGCTTAGCTAGTTCTTGCAACTTTTTAACTGTGCCTGCGAACCGTGTTAGATACGGGGTTGTTTGGGTTCGAGAATTCGTCCCCTGTGCGTTTGTGTTCGGTTGACCCTATCACCCCACACGGATAGAGAATGTCCAGTCAAACTGCCAATTGACGGCGCACCCATTCGAGGCCTGCGCGGGAAAGGAGCTATTCGTGGAAGACCTGTTGCGGGAATACCTCCCGATTATGGTGTTTCTGGCCGTTGCTACAGGCTTGGGAATCGTACTGATTCTTGCTGCCGTAGTGCTTGCCGTACGCAATCCCGACCCTGAAAAGGTCAGCGCATATGAATGTGGTTTCAATGCGTTCGACGATGCCCGGATGAAGTTCGACGTCCGATTCTATCTGGTTTCGATTCTGTTCATCATCTTTGACCTTGAAATCGCATTTCTTTTCCCCTGGGCCGTAGGGTTCAAGGACATCAGCGATGTTGGCTTCTGGTCCATGATGGTGTTTTTGGCCGTTCTGACCATTGGCTTTGCCTATGAATGGAAGAAAGGGGCGCTGGAATGGGAGTGATGACGGGTGCCAATACCGCTGGTGTTGACAAAGAAGTTGCGACCCAGACCCTGAACGCCGAGTTGCAGGATAAGGGATTTCTGCTGACGTCAACCGAAGACATTATAAATTGGGCACGCACCGGTTCGCTGCACTGGATGACTTTCGGGCTGGCATGTTGCGCGGTCGAGATGATGCATACTTCGATGCCGCGTTACGATGCTGAAAGGTTTGGTATTGCGCCCCGCGCCTCGCCGCGGCAGTCCGATGTTATGATCGTTGCAGGAACGCTGACTAACAAAATGGCTCCGGCTCTGCGCAAGGTATATGATCAGATGCCCGAGCCGCGTTACGTGATCTCGATGGGATCTTGCGCGAATGGCGGTGGATATTATCACTACTCCTACTCAGTCGTTCGTGGTTGCGATCGCATCGTTCCGGTAGATATCTATGTTCCCGGATGTCCCCCGACTGCCGAGGCGTTGCTGTACGGTTTGATGCAGCTGCAACGCAAAATTCGCCGTACCGGCACCATAGTGCGCTGAGGAGAAAGTTGATGAGCGAAGCACTCAACGAACTTGGCACGCATATAGAACTCAAGCGTCCCGATTGCGTTCTGTCCTGGGATGTTACCCATGGGGAGCTGAACATTGATGTCGCCCCGTCAAATCTGGTCGAGTTTGTCGAGCATTTGAAATCCGACCGTAACTGCCAGTTTTCAACTCTAGTGGACATCACCGGGGTGGATTATCCCGAACGCGCCAAGCGGTTTGACGTTGTTTACCATTTTTTGTCGATGTACCGGAACCAACGCGTTCGGCTTCGGGTTTCGATCCGAGAGGAAGACATGGTGCCTTCGATTACCGAAGTTCACCCATCGGCCAATTGGTTCGAGCGCGAAGTTTTTGACATGTTCGGCATTCTGTTTTCAGGGCATCCGGACTTGCGCCGTATTCTGACCGATTATGGTTTTCGCGGATATCCGCTGCGCAAGGATTTTCCGACCACCGGCTATACAGAAGTACGATATGACGAGGCGCAAAAGCGTGTCGTATACGAACCTGTTTCTCTTGTGCAGGAATACCGTCAATTCGATTTCATGTCCCCATGGGAGGGTGCGAACTACATTCTTCCGGGAGACGAGAAGCAGGAGTCGTAAATTATGGAGTTTCTGATCTGGCTGGTCATAACCGTGGCAACGATTATCCCGATGATAAAGTTGTTGCCGCATTTCGGAATCCAGAAATTCTGGGTGGTGGTTTGTGTCGTCCCGATTGGAACCTTGGTCCTGCTTTGGGTGATGGCCATGAAGCTGCAAGAAATGGAGCGTCGCTGAGATGCTGGGGGAAATAATTTTCGTGGGTGCGCTGGGCGTATTGCTTGCTGGTGCAGCGGCCAAAGCAGCTGAGTCAAAAAAGGTCCGTGTTCGGGCTGAGGCGAACAAGAAAAAGCGGGGGCGGTAATGATGGACGGCTCTCGATACGATGACGGTAGCGCCGACGCGCTAAGTGGCGAGCAGAAGATTCGCAATTTCAACATCAACTTCGGCCCACAACACCCGGCAGCGCACGGTGTGTTGCGTCTTGTGCTGGAACTGGATGGAGAGATCGTGGAGCGTTGCGATCCGCATATCGGCTTGTTGCACCGTGGCACGGAAAAGCTGATGGAAAGCCGGACCTATCTGCAGAACCTGCCATATTTTGACCGGCTGGATTACGTGGCGCCAATGAATCAGGAACACGCATGGTGCCTGGCCATTGAAAAGTTGACAGGGGTCGAGGTGCCGCGTCGTGGCTCATTGATCCGCGTCCTTTATTCCGAGATCGGGCGCGTACTGAACCACTTGCTAAACGTGACCACTCAGGCAATGGATGTCGGCGCATTGACTCCGCCGCTTTGGGGTTTCGAAGAACGCGAAAAACTGATGGTTTTCTACGAGCGTGCGTGTGGTGCTCGTTTGCATGCTGCTTATTTCCGTCCTGGAGGAGTGCATCAGGACCTGCCGCCGGAACTGCTGGACGATATTGAGACATGGAGCCACGAATTTCCCTCTGTTCTAGACGACATTGATGGCCTGCTGACTGAAAACCGCATCTTCAAACAGCGCAACGCAGATATTGGCGTTGTGACCGAAGACGACATCCAAAAATACGGCTTTTCGGGCGTGATGGTGCGCGGATCGGGCCTGGCATGGGACCTAAGGCGTGCACAGCCTTATGAATGCTACGACGAATTCGAGTTCCAGATTCCCGTTGGCAAGAACGGCGATTGTTATGATCGCTATCTGGTGCGTATGGAAGAAATGCGCCAGTCGCTTCTTATCATTCGTCAGGCAATCGCCAAGATACGCGAATGCCCCGGTGACGTTTTGGCGCGCGGAAAGATCACACCGCCAAAACGCTCGGATATGAAGACTTCGATGGAGAGTCTGATCCATCACTTCAAACTTTACACTGAAGGCTTCCACGTACCTGCGGGCGAAGTTTATGCCGCTGTCGAAGCACCAAAGGGCGAGTTTGGCGTTTATTTGGTGGCTGACGGCTCCAACAAACCATATCGCGCCAAGCTTCGAGCGCCCGGGTTCCTGCATTTGCAAGCAATGGACCATGTTGCCGGAGGTCACCAGTTGGCCGATGTCGCTGCCATTATCGGCACGATGGATGTCGTATTTGGAGAGATAGACCGCTAATGCTTCGTCGACTGCATCCCGAGCAACCAGATAGCTTTGCCTTCACCGCCGCAAATCGGCAATGGGCCGAAGCGCAGATCACCAAGTACCCAGAAGGGCGTCAAGCCAGTGCGGTTATCCCGCTGCTTTGGCGCGCACAAGAACAAGAGGGCTGGCTATGCCGTCCAGCGATTGAGGCCGTCGCCGATATGCTTGGCATGGCCTATATTCGCGTGCTTGAAGTTGCGTCTTTTTACTTCATGTTTCAGCTTCAACCCGTTGGTTCTATTGCGCATATTCAGGTGTGCGGCACGACTTCTTGCATGATATGCGGGGCCGAGGATTTGATCGCTGTTTGCAAGGAAAAGATTTCGGCGAAACCGCATGAGCTGTCGGCAGATGGCAAGCTCAGCTGGGAAGAAGTTGAATGTCTTGGTTCCTGCACCAATGCGCCGATGGCTCAGATCGGCAAGGATTACTACGAAGACCTGACGGCCGAAAGTTTTTCCAGCATCATTGAAGATTTGGCGGCGGGTAAGGTTCCGACCCCTGGTTCGCAGAACGGACGCTACGCTGCGGAACCTTTGGGCGGATTGACCAGCCTAATGGAACATGAAGGCGACAAGCCGAAATACAATGCAAGCGTCGCTTTGGCCGCAGATCTGGGCGATACGATCAAAAGAATTGACGGAACTGAAATATCGATCCTTACTCCGTGGCTTGGTAAAGATGGCAAAGCGGCGGCTAACAAGACTTCACCGAAACCGCCAAAGGCGATGGCTCCGGGGAAGCCTGCTGTAAGACAGGCTGCCGAAGCCAAGGCCAAGGAAACAGATGACCAGCCAGAGATTCTGACGGACGCCCGAAATGGAAAACCTGACAATCTGAAACTTTTGAAGGGCGTAGGTCCCAAATTGGAACAGACCCTAAACGATCTCGGATTTTTCCACTTTGACCAGATAGCGAAATGGACGCCGGAAAACGTCGCATGGGTGGACTCCCGGTTGAAATTCAAGGGTCGGATAGAGCGAGATGGTTGGATTCAGCAAGCGGTCAAACTGGCGGCTGGCGAGGATACAGAATTTGCGAAGCGTGCCAAGAAAGATGGCATTTACGAAGACTGAACAACGGTGCCCAGCAAGGCATCAGGGTGAGATGGACAAAGACAAAGAACAGGCAATAGCCCGAAAGGGCCGACGTATTGGCGTGGTCATCGCGGTGACTATGCTTTTCTGGCTTGCGATGTCGCTATTTATTGGCCCCGCGATGGAATTGCCGGGGCGTTATGCGTTGCTTTTTGATTTTGCCGCTCTGGCAGGTTTCATCTACGCGGGTGTCAATATTTTTCAACTCTGGCGCATGCGTCAGGACAACCAAGGGTAAGCGAGCGATGCTGAAGGATCAGGACAGGATCTTTACCAACATCTATGGGATGCATGAGCGAACGCTAAAAGGCGCGGAAGCCCGCGGGCATTGGGACGGTACCGCAGGTTTGATCGGCAAGGGACGCGATTGGATCATTCAGACGATGAAAGACTCGGGTCTTCGCGGTCGCGGCGGCGCGGGTTTTCCAACTGGCCTGAAATGGTCATTCATGCCTAAGGAAAGCGACGGGCGCCCTGCTTATCTTGTTGTGAACGCAGACGAATCCGAACCCGGCACCTGTAAAGATCGAGAGATTATGCGCCATGATCCTCACACCCTGATCGAAGGATGCTTGATCGCTTCTTTCGCCATGAATGCGCATACTTGTTACATCTATCTGCGTGGCGAATACATCCGCGAGCGGGAGGCACTGCAGGCTGCGATTGACGAGGCATATGACGCAGGTCTTTTGGGCAAAAACGCCGCCGGATCGGGATGGGATTTCGATCTGTTCCTTCACCACGGTGCTGGAGCTTATATTTGTGGGGAAGAAACCGCGCTGATTGAGAGCCTTGAGGGCAAAAAAGGCATGCCCCGGATGAAACCTCCGTTTCCTGCTGGTGCGGGGCTTTACGGTTGCCCGACCACAGTGAACAACGTGGAGTCGATTGCCGTTGTACCGACTATCCTGCGGCGTGGTGCTGATTGGTTTGCTGGATTTGGGCGCCAGAACAACGCCGGAACCAAGCTTTTTGCGATATCTGGCCATGTGAACAACCCCTGCGTTGTCGAAGAAGCTATGTCGATTTCGTTTGAAGAACTGATCGAAACTCATTGCGGCGGCATTCGCGGTGGGTGGGATAATCTGCTGGCTGTAATTCCCGGTGGGTCCTCAGTGCCTTGCGTGCGCGGCGAAAACATGCGCGATGCAATAATGGATTTTGACTATCTTCGCGGCGAGTTGGGTTCGGGACTGGGAACGGCGGCCGTAATTGTGATGGACAAATCCACGGACATCATCAAGGCGATTTGGAGGCTTTCAAAGTTCTACAAGCACGAAAGTTGCGGACAATGCACACCATGTCGGGAAGGCACGGGTTGGATGATGCGGGTTATGGACCGCTTGGTCCGAGGCGAAGCCGAACTCGAAGAAATCGACATGTTGTTTGATGTGACCAAACAGGTAGAAGGTCACACGATCTGTGCCCTTGGCGACGCTGCGGCATGGCCAATTCAAGGCTTGATCCGCAATTTTCGCGAAGAGATCGAAGACCGCATCAAGGCCCAAAAATCAGGCCGTATTGGTGCGATAGCTGCGGAGTAATTCTAATGGAAGTATTTGCTGAATATTCCCACGCGATTGCCTCTTTGGTGATCTTTACATTGATCGTCCTTTTCATGTCGCCTTTCACGGCGTTGGCCAAGCAAGGAAAGGGGCTGGCTCCTGGGGGCACGCCGGAGCAGGATTATTCTGATAAGGCGTATCGACTGAACCGAGCCTATTTGAACGGGACTGAAACCTTACCTGCGTTCCTGACCGTTACGGTCGCCGCGATTCTTTTGGGCGCAAGCCCCTTTTGGGTGAACTTGCTGGCTTCGGTCGCTCTAGTGGCTCGGATTGTAATGCTGGTCATCCACTTGCGCGGTATTGGCAAACCGAATGCGGGTCCGAGGTCGATATTTTATGTTCTGGGTTGGGCATGCATGTTCATTCTGGGACTTATTGCGCTGGTAGCTGCATTCTGATGAACAGTGAAGCGGGACATAGGTTGAAGGCATGGCGCTATGGCGCTTTTGGCATGAGGAAACCCCGGGTTTCCTTACGTGTTCTTCTTTCTGCCTTCCTTTGTTTGGCTATTTTGTCCGGATGTGGAGCAAAATCGTCAAACAATCGTGTCCTGTTTGATGGAATATATTTTCGTGCCAACGCCCGTTCGGTAGACAAACGAGCGTCGCCTGCAGATTTCACTGTTACCGTGAATGGCGTCGGTGCCTCGCTAGATGGTGCTCGTGAGGCTGGGCGCTATGAGGGAATTAGGTTTTGTATTCGGAATTTTGGGTCTTCCAAAATCGAATGGAAAGTGGGGCCTGACTCCGAACCGCAAACGCTGCGTATCGAAAACGACAAACTGACATTTGCGGGAAAGTGTCAGCGGCCATGATCGAGAAAGGTTTTCAAAATAGGTTGGCTATGAAGGTGTTATTGCATAGCACTCGGTTCAGGCTTCGTTCTGTTTTGCACAGAACGAAAGGAAAGCCTATGTCCATTCTGAAAATGCTCCCATTGATAATAGCTGCTAGTGTTCCGGTCGCGGCCGAGGCAAAACCACCTTTGCGCGAAGTGAAAGAAATAGACAACGAACTCTACTACATCGCAGTTGCAAACGAAATTTCTGAATATTGCGAGTCAATCAGCGGACGCCGCCTGAAAGCGATTGGTGTGATGTGGGGGTTGAAATCCAAAGCAAACAGTCTGGGTTACTCGGATCAGGAAATTCGCGCTTACGTGGAATCGGATTCTGAAAAAGACAGAATGCGCGCCAAAGGTGAGGCATATCTGGCTCAGAATGGTGTGTCCTATGATAACCCGAAAACCTTCTGTTCCCTGGGTCGGAAGGAAATTGAAAGAAACAGCGCCATTGGCGTTTATTTGAGGGCGAACTAGACCATGTCTGACCTTCGCAAGATCAACATCGATGGACAGGAAATTGAAGTCGATGGGGCCATGACCTTGATTCAGGCCTGCGAGCAAGCGGGAATTGAAGTGCCCCGGTTTTGCTATCACGAGCGATTGTCGATTGCTGGCAATTGCCGGATGTGCCTTGTTGAGGTTGTGGGCGGCCCGCCAAAACCAGCGGCATCATGCGCGATGCAGGTTCGCGATCTGCGTCCGGGTCCGGAAGGACAGCCGCCGGTGGTCAAAACGAACTCTCCGATGGTAAAGAAAGCCCGTGAAGGGGTTATGGAGTTCCTGCTGATCAACCATCCGCTCGACTGCCCGATCTGCGATCAGGGCGGAGAGTGCGACCTACAGGACCAAGCGATGGCCTACGGCGTCTCTGGCTCGCGATTCAAAGAAGCCAAGCGAGCGGTGGATGATCTGGATCTTGGTCCGCTCGTTGGAACGGCGATGACACGGTGTATCTCTTGCACGCGTTGTGTGCGTTTCACAACCGAAGTCGCTGGGATCACTCAGATGGGTCAGACCGGGCGAGGTGAAGATGCGGAAATCACTTCATATTTGAACCAGACGCTTCAATCGAATTTGCAGGGCAACATAATCGACTTGTGTCCAGTCGGTGCGTTGACGTCAAAGCCATATGCCTTTACTGCCCGCCCGTGGGAACTGACCAAAACTGAATCCATTGATGTGATGGATGCGCTGGGTTCCAACATTCGCGTGGACGCCAAGGGTCGCGAGGTCATGCGGTTCCTGCCCCGAAACCACGATGGGGTTAACGAGGAATGGATCAGTGACAAAACGCGGTTTGTGTGGGACGGCCTGAGGCGTCAAAGGCTGGACAAACCGTATGTGCGAGAAAACGGTAAACTACGTCCGGCGACCTGGACCGAGGCGCTGACCAAAGCCGCAAACGCTCTGAAAGGCGCTGAAAAGCCCGCCGGGATTGTCGGTGATTTGGCTCCAACAGAAGCTGCGTTTGCACTGAAGCAACTTATCGAAGGGCAGGGCGGTGTTGTCGAATGCCGTACTGATGGAGCCAAGCTGCCTGCTGGCAACCGTGGAGCGTATGTGGGAACTGCTGCGATTGAAGAAATTGACACAGCCGAACGCATTTTGCTGATCGGGACGAACCCCCGGGACGAAGCTCCGGTTCTCAATGCCCGCATTCGCAAAGCTTGGACCCACGGGGCCGAAGTGGCTTTGATCGGGCCTGCCGTCGATCTGACCTATGATTATCACCACATGGGCGAAGACCGTGCCGCGTTGCAAAAGGTTGTCGATATGAGCGGTGACGACGAAATCAAGGCCAAGCGGACCTTGATCATTGTTGGCCAGGGCGCCTTGCAAGAGGCTGATGGTAACGCCGTTCTGGCTGCTGCTCAGACAGTTGCAGAAAATACAGAAAGCCGTCTGTTGGTGCTTCACATAGCGGCGTCGCGAGTCGGTGCGATGGACGTGGATGCGACTAACGAAAATGGTATGGAAGCAATAAGTTCGGCTGACGTGATTTACAATCTGGGTGCCGACGAGGTCGAGATCAGTGAAGGCGCATTTGTCATTTATCAGGGCAGCCATGGCGATAGGGGCGCACACCGCGCTGACGTGATCCTTCCGGGTGCCGCATACACTGAAGAAAACGCGTTGTTCGTAAATTCTGAAGGCCGCCCGCAACTCGCCATGCGGGCAGGGTTCGCGCCAGGTGAGGCCAAGGAGAATTGGGCGATTCTTCGGGCCCTGTCGGCAGAGCTGGACGCAACCTTGCCGTTCGACACTTTGGCGCATTTGAGAACTGCGTTGATCGAAGCTGTCCCGCATTTGGCTCAGGTAGACGAAGTGATCGAAAATAAGGTGCAGCCTTTAAAGCCAGCGAAGCTTGGCAAGGCCACCTTCCGTTATGCAATCAAGGATTTCTATCTGACGAACCCGATTGCGCGCGCTTCACAACTGATGGCTGAACTCTCAGCGCAGGCTAAGGCGCTCAAGACAGACAGGATCGCCGCAGAATGAAAAAAAATGCCGATCAAAATGTAATTCCGACGATCCACGGTGTGAGGACAAATGGCTGATTTCTTTAACACCCCCGGCGGAATAGCCATAATTATTCTCGCGCAAGTGCTTGCCGTTGTAGCCTTTGTGATGATCTCGCTGTTGTTCCTTGTCTACGGTGACCGCAAGATCTGGGCGGCTGTCCAGATGCGGCGCGGCCCCAATGTGGTTGGCGCGTATGGCCTTCTGCAATCTGTGGCCGATGCATTGAAATATGTCGTCAAAGAAGTGGTCATTCCAGCGGGAGCAGACCGTACGGTATTCATCCTTGCTCCGCTGACCTCTTTCGTTTTGGCCATGATCGCCTGGGCTGTAATCCCGTTTAACGATGGCTGGGTGCTATCGGACATAAATGTGGCCATTCTCTACGTTTTCGCCGTCTCGTCACTCGAAGTTTATGGCGTGATAATGGGCGGTTGGGCGTCGAACTCAAAGTACCCGTTCCTTGGTTCACTTAGGTCTGCCGCACAGATGATTTCCTACGAGGTCTCAATTGGCCTGATCATCATAGGTGTGATTATCTCAACCGGTTCGATGAACTTTGGCGAGATCGTGCATGCGCAGGATGGTAGGTTCGGTTTCTTTAGCTGGTACTGGCTGCCGCACTTTCCCATGGTCTTTCTGTTCTTCATTTCGGCATTGGCGGAAACCAACCGGCCTCCGTTCGACCTGCCCGAGGCAGAGTCGGAATTGGTCGCCGGTTATCAGGTCGAATACTCGGCGACACCATTCCTGCTGTTCATGGCCGGCGAATACATCGCGATCTTCTTGATGTGCGCACTGACCACGCTGCTATTCTTTGGTGGCTGGCTGTCGCCAGTCCCGGGCTTGCCGGACGGCGTGTTGTGGATGGTCGGCAAGATGGCGTTCTTCTTCTTCCTCTTCGCAATGGTCAAGGCGATTACACCTCGCTACCGCTATGACCAACTGATGCGCTTGGGCTGGAAGGTGTTCCTGCCATTTTCGCTGGCATGGGTGGTTTTCGTGGCTTTCGCAGCGAAATTCGACTGGTTCTGGGGCGCGTTTGCCCGTTGGAGCGTAGGAGGCTGAGCATGACCCAAATCGACTACACCCGCGCCGCTAAGTACTTCCTGCTGCAAGACTTCTGGGTTGGCATGAAGCTGGGGCTGAAGTATTTCTTCGCGCCCAAGGCGACCGTGAACTACCCGCACGAAAAAGGTCCTCTGTCGCCGCGCTTCCGGGGTGAACACGCCCTGCGCCGCTATCCGAATGGTGAAGAACGCTGCATCGCCTGCAAACTGTGCGAGGCGATCTGCCCGGCGCAAGCCATCACCATCGACGCCGAACCGCGCGAGGACGGCAGCCGCCGTACCACGCGCTATGATATCGACATGACCAAGTGCATCTACTGCGGATTCTGCCAAGAAGCCTGCCCAGTCGATGCCATCGTCGAAGGCCCGAACTTTGAATTCGCCACCGAAACGCGGGAAGAGCTGTTCTATGACAAGGAAAAACTGCTGGATAATGGCGAACGCTGGGAAGCCGAGATCGCCCGCAATCTGGAAATGGACGCGCCGTACCGATGAGCGACAGCCCGACAAATCCGTTTGAGCTGATGATGAAGCAGGCTCAGGACATGGCCAAGGCGATGAACCCGGCGATGGAGAATTTCTCGCCCAAAGGGTTCGAGGCGCTTTGGCCGACAATGCCCAAAGAAGTCATGGAGATGATGTTTGGAAACACCGTCAACACCGACGGCTTGGACGCCAAGACCCGTCTTCTGTTGACGTTGGCGGGGTTAACATGTCAGGGCGCACAAGCGGACACTGCAGTACGCCAGACTGTGCGCCACGCGCTTGAAGCCGGGGCCAGGAATCAAGAGATCGTGGAAACGATCGGACAGATGTCGGTCTTTGCCGGCATCCCGGCCATGACTCGCGCCTTGGATTTGGCGCAAGAGGTCATGGGCGGCAACGAGGATAAGGATCAATGACCGTCTTTGCCTTTTATCTGTTTGCCATCAGCGCTATCGCCGGAGGGTTGTTCACAGTAATCAGCCGCCAGCCGGTGCATTCGGTGCTGTGGCTGATCCTTTCCTTCCTGTCCGCGGCGGGGCTGTTCGTTCTGCTGGGGGCCGAGTTCGTGGCGATGCTGCTGATCATCGTCTACGTGGGCGCGGTCGCGGTTCTGTTCCTGTTCGTGGTGATGATGCTGGACGTCGACTTTGCCGAATTGAAAGCCGAGATGGCACGATACATGCCACTGGCCCTGCTGATTGGTTTGGTCATCCTGATGCAGTTCGTCATGGCATTTGGCGCCTGGGACAGTGCCCAGGACGCGGCGGCCAATCTTGCGCAGCCAGTTCCGGCGGATCGCCATAACACCGAAGCGCTGGGGGTCATTCTTTACGACCAATATTTTCTTCTGTTCCAATTGGCGGGCTTGATCCTGCTGGTAGCCATGATCGGGGCGATCGTGCTGACGCTGCGCCACCGTCAGGATATCAAGCGTCAGGACATCGTCGGCCAAATGATGCGCGATCCGGCCAAGGCAATGGAATTGAAAGACGTGAAACCGGGGCAGGGGCTGTGAAAAGATGATCGGACTTGAACACTATCTTACGGTCGCGGCGACGCTGTTCGTCATCGGCATCTTCGGTCTCTTCCTGAACCGCAAGAACGTCATCATCCTGCTGATGAGCATCGAGTTGATGCTGTTGGCGGTGAATATCAACCTCGTGGCGTTTTCCAGTTTCCTCGGCGATCTGGTCGGGCAGGTGTTCACGCTGTTCGTGCTGACCGTGGCGGCGGCCGAGGCGGCGATTGGTCTGGCCATTCTGGTCTGTTTTTTCCGTAATCGTGGATCGATCGCGGTTGAAGACGTTAATATGATGAAGGGGTAAGGGATCATGGAAACGACTATCCTTTTTGCCCCTTTGGTGGGTGCCTTGCTTTGCGGGTTCGGCTGGAAATTCATTGGCGAGCAGGCTGCTATGTGGACCGCAACAGGGCTGTTGTTTTTGGCATGTTTGCTAAGCTGGATTGTGTTCCTGTCATTCGACGGCCAAACGCAGCATATTGAAATCCTGCGTTGGATTGAAAGCGGATCGCTCTCGACAAGCTGGGCAATACGCTTGGACAGGCTGACGGCAATTATGCTGATTGTGGTGACGACTGTTTCGGCGCTCGTGCATCTATACTCTTTTGGTTACATGGATCACGATCCGCAATGGCGCGAAGGCGAAAGCTATAAGCCGCGTTTCTTTGCCTATCTGTCATTCTTTACTTTTGCGATGCTGATGCTGGTGACTGCGGACAATCTTGTCCAGATGTTCTTTGGCTGGGAAGGCGTCGGCGTGGCATCCTATCTTTTGATCGGCTTTTATTACCGCAAACCGTCAGCCAACGCAGCCGCGATGAAGGCCTTTATCGTGAACCGTGTAGGTGACTTTGGCTTTGCGTTGGGAATATTCGCGATCTTCTTCCTGACTGACAGTATTAACTTTTCAGACGTATTCGCGTCGGCTCCTAAGCTGGCTGAGACGCAGTTGTCTTTCCTTTGGGGAGAATGGACTGCGGTCGAGGTTATCTGCGTGCTTCTGTTCATCGGTGCGATGGGAAAATCGGCACAATTGATCCTGCACACATGGTTGCCGGACGCCATGGAAGGCCCCACGCCGGTTTCTGCGCTCATCCATGCCGCGACCATGGTTACCGCCGGTGTTTTTCTGGTTTGCCGCATGTCACCGCTTATGGAGTTCGCGCCGGGTGCGACTGGATTTGTAACATTCCTAGGAGCGTCGACGGCATTCTTTGCCGCCACCGTGGGCTTGGTACAAACCGACATCAAACGCGTGATTGCGTATTCGACCTGTTCCCAGTTGGGCTACATGTTCGTGGCAGCGGGTGTCGGGATGTATTCGGCCGCGATGTTCCACTTGTTGACACACGCCTTTTTCAAGGCGCTGCTTTTTCTCGGGGCAGGATCTGTGATCCACGCCATGCATCACGAGCAAGAGATGACCGAGTACGGCGGGTTGCGTAAGAAAATCCCTTACACCTTCTGGGCAATGATGATCGGAACATTGGCGATCACCGGTGTTGGCATCCCGCTTACTCATATCGGTTTCGCCGGTTTTCTGTCCAAAGATGCAATTATCGAGAGCGCGTTTGCAGGCGGAACAGGATACGCGTTCTGGATGCTGGTTATTGCGGCGGTATTCACTTCATTCTACAGCTGGCGCCTGATTTTTCTTACGTTTTATGGGGAACCGCGAGGCGACAAGCATACTCATGAGCATGCGCATGAAAGTCCTATGACCATGTTGGTCCCGCTAGGCGCTCTGTCATTGGGTGCGGTATTTGCCGGGATGATCTGGTACAGCAACTTCTTTGGTCATGCCGATAAGGTGGGTAAGTTTTATGGTATCCCCGTCGCCGAGGCGGCCGAACACGGCGATGTAGCTCATGCGGACTCTGGGCATGCCGATGACGACCATGGTGACAGTACGACCACCGATGAAGGCCATGATAACGACGCCGCGCATGATAAACCGGAAGGACACAGCGGGGATCACCACTACGCTTTTGTTGGAGAACCAGGAGAAGGCGCGCTTTATATCGCACCTGACAATCATGTTCTGGACGAAGCACACGCGGTCCCCAAGTGGGTAAAGGTATCACCATTTGTCGCTATGCTGCTGGGCTTTGTGGTGGCTTACTGGTTCTACATGGTGAACACTTCACTACCGGCGCGTCTGGCCGCGAACCAACGACCGTTGTACCTGTTCCTGTTGAACAAGTGGTATTTCGACGAAATCTACGAAGTCGTCTTTGTAAAACCCACCGTCGCTCTTGGGCGTTTCCTGTGGAAACGCGGTGACGGCAACACCATCGACGGATTCCTGAATGGAGTAGCAATGGGCGTCGTACCCTTCTTTACGCGCCTCGCGGGCAAGGCGCAGACCGGTTACATCTTTACTTACGCCTTCTGGATGGTTCTGGGCATCGCGGCTCTTGTCACCTGGATGTCGATCGGCGGAGGCGCGAACTAATGGACAATATCCTTTCCATTGTCACGTTTATCCCAGCAATCGCAGCAGGTATTCTGGCGCTGTTCCTTCATGGCGAAGATGTGGCTGCGCAGCGAAATGCGAAATGGGTGGCTTTGGTCGCGACGACCGTGACCTTCCTGGTCTCGATCGGTATCTACACGGGCTTTGATCCGTCCAACACTGGCTTTCAGATGGTGGAAGAAGGTCAGTGGCTTATGGGCCTAAAGTACAAAATGGGCGTGGATGGTATCAGCGTTCTTTTCGTATTGCTGACCACTTTTATCATGCCGTTGACCATTCTCGCCAGTTGGGAGGTCACAACCCGCGTCAAAGAGTACATGATTGCTTTCTTGCTATTGGAAACCCTGATGCTGGGCGTTTTCATGGCGTTGGATCTGGTGCTGTTCTACTTGTTCTTCGAAGCGGGCCTGATCCCCATGTTCCTGATCATCGGCATATGGGGCGGGAAAGATCGTATCTATGCCAGCTTTAAATTCTTCCTCTATACATTCCTCGGTTCGGTTCTGATGCTGGTTGCGATGGTAGCCATGTATGCAGATGCGGGTACCACTGATATCGAAGCTCTCATGAGCCATCAGTTCTCCTCTGACGGGTTCAGTGTGCTGGGAATTTATGTAGTTGGCGGCCTGCAAACGCTGATGTTCCTGGCATTCTTTGCTTCATTTGCAGTGAAGATGCCAATGTGGCCAGTGCACACATGGTTGCCGGACGCACACGTTCAAGCACCTACCGCCGGGTCGGTGGTGCTGGCTGCGATCCTGTTGAAAATGGGTGGCTATGGCTTTTTGCGGTTCAGCCTGCCGATGTTCCCAGTAGGGTCGGCGGTGATGACCGATCTTGTGCTATGGATGTCTGCGATTGCAGTGGTTTACACCTCGTTGGTGGCGCTGGTGCAGGAGGATATGAAAAAGCTTATCGCTTATTCATCGGTCGCGCATATGGGTTTTGTGACCATGGGTATTTTTGCTGCGAACCAGCAAGGGATCGATGGCGCAATCTTCCAGATGCTGAGCCATGGGTTCATTTCCGCCGCATTGTTCTTGTGCGTCGGAGTAATTTACGACCGTATGCACACCCGCGATATCGAGGCATATGGCGGCCTGGTAATCCGGATGCCTGCCTATGCGCTGGTGTTCATGCTGTTCACCATGGCCAACGTCGGTCTGCCAGGTACCAGCGGGTTCATCGGCGAGTTCCTGACGCTCATGGGCGCTTTTCAAGTGAATACTTGGGTAACCGCTGTAGCTGCGACCGGTGTGATTTTTTCTGCAGGATATGCGCTGTGGCTGTACCGTCGGGTGGTGTTTGGCGATTTGATAAAGGAAAGCCTGAAATCGATCACGGATATGAGCGCGCGCGAGCGACTTGTTTTCGCACCGCTGATCATCATGACCATCCTTCTGGGCGTGTATCCTTCATTGGTGACCGATGTGATCGGGGATACGACTGCAGCGTTGATTTCGAACTATGACACGGCCTTGGCCGCGGCTGAGGCGGCGACCCAGACGGCCGCCTCGCATTAAGGGAGCTTTGGAGACATGATCCAAGCTGATCTAACGATAATTTTGCCGGAAGTTGTACTTGCGGTATATGCGATGGCCGCTCTGATTGGGGCTGTTTATACCACCAAAGACGGACTAGCGCCGGCGCTTATATGGGTCACGGCCGGACTGATGGCGGCTCTGTCTTTCTGGATCGCGACAAACGGCGACGGCACAAACATCGCGTTCAATGGCATGTTCGTAGATGACGGATTTTCCAGGTTTGCAAAGGTGGCGATTTTGTTGTCTGCCGCTGCTGTTTTGGTCATGAGTCAGGACTACATGACGCGCCGCGGTTTGCTCAGGTTCGAATACCCACTTCTGGTTGCACTGGCTGCGGTCGGTATGATGATGATGGTCAGCGCTGGCGATCTGATGTCATTGTACATGGGGCTTGAGCTGCAATCTCTGTCCCTCTACGTAGTCGCCGCGCTGCGCAGGGACAGCGCCAAATCAACTGAGGCCGGATTGAAGTACTTCGTATTGGGTGCCTTAAGCTCCGGTCTTCTGCTGTACGGGGCGTCACTGGTCTACGGCTTTACCGGAACAACCTTGTTTTCTGGCATCATCCAAACTGTCCATCATGAAGACGTTTCAATTGGTTTGCTGTTTGGATTGATCTTTTTGATTTCTGGCCTTGCCTTCAAAGTTTCCGCTGTGCCGTTCCATATGTGGACTCCTGATGTTTATGAAGGGTCGCCGACCCCAATCACTGCCTTTTTCGCAACCGCACCAAAAGTTGCAGCAATGGCATTGTTCGCTCGGGTTTTGCACGATGCCTTTGGGGGCGTGGTTAAAGATTGGCAGCAAGTGATTGTTCTGTTGTCCGTCCTATCCATGCTTTTGGGTGCCGTTGCGGCGATTGGTCAGCGCGACATCAAACGCCTGATGGCGTTCTCGTCCATTGCTCACATGGGTTACGCGCTTATCGGATTGGCGGCAGGAACGGTGTTGGGCATAAAAGCGATGTTAATGTATCTGGCCATTTACGTGACGATGAATATCGGAACCTTCGCCTTTATTCTAATGATGGAACGAGACGGGAAACCGGTCACAAACATCGACGCCTTGAAGCAATATTCCAAACGGGATCCGGGCAAAGCATTGGCGGTACTGATATTGATGTTCAGCCTGGCCGGCGTGCCGCCTATGCTGGGTTTCTTTGCAAAGTTTGGCGTTTGGCAGGCTGGTGTCGAGGCGGGGCTAATTGGCCTTGTGATAGTTTCCGCCATCGCATCGGTGATTGGCGCATTCTACTATCTGCGGATCGTTTTCTACATGTATTTCGGGTCCGATAATGACGAACCGATTGAAACCCACTCATCGCCTGTTTTGTGGGGCGCGCTGATGGGATCGGCTGCACTGATGCTTATCGGAGTTTTCTACCAGTTTGGTATTGAAGGTGCAGCGGCAGCCGCTGCGGCCACGCTTGTCAATTGAATGTTCAGCCAAGAAAGACGCAGGGCCTGGCTGTATAGCTGGGCCTTTTTGACATGAGCGATTGGCCTCAGGGATATGGTCTGCATGTTCTGCAGGAAGTTGACAGCACTCTGAACGAAGCGGCCCGAATTGCGCCTTCCGCTCAAGGCCCTGTTTGGATAATGGCACATAACCAAACTGCGGCCCGCGGTCGAAGAGGGCGCGCCTGGGCCAATCCACAAGGAAATTTGGCTGCGACTTTGTTAATGAGACCGCAAGGCAATCCGGAACAAGCCGCCTTGCGCAGCTTTGTCGCCGCTCTTGCATTGTTTGACGCTTGTGTGGCTGTAACAGGACGGGCATCTGGGTTTTCACTAAAATGGCCCAACGATGTTTTGCTGAATGGCGGAAAACTAGCAGGCATCTTATTGGAAAGCACAGGTCAAGCGAACCAAGTGACCCATCTGGCGATCGGTATTGGAGTAAACCTGTCGCAAGCCCCCGGAGCCGATAAGGTCGAGCCTGATGCGTTGCGGCCTGTTTCTTTGCTGTCTGAAACTGGTACCAACGTTACCCCGGAAGATTTCCTGTCCGAGCTTGCCGTCGCATACGCGAAATACGAAACCCAGTTTTCTATCTATGGGTTTGAGCCGATCCGGGCTGCCTGGCTGTCTCGTGCGGCCCGCTTGGGGGAAGTTATTTCGGCGCGTACGACGGCTTCGGAAACAGTTGGAACTTTTGAAACGGTGGACGCGGGCGGTAACCTTGTCCTAAACACCGCCAGAGGTCGCGTCAGCATACCTGCGGCGGATGTATATTTCTGAAGGAGACGCAGATGCTCTTGGCAATTGACTGCGGCAATACCAATACGGTTTTCTCGATTTGGGATGGCGAGAAGTTTCTGTGTACGCTTCGCACCTCGACCCACCATGCCCGCACTGCAGACGCCTATTTCACTTGGTATTCCACCCTTGTGAAACACTACGGTATTGAGGCTGACATCTCCGATGTGATCATCGCGTCGACGGTTCCGCGTGTGGTTTTTAACTTGCGCGTCTTTGCCGACCGGTTCTTTGGATGCAGACCTTTGGTGGTTGGTAAGCCGGATTGCTTGTTGCCGGTAAACCCCCGGGTGGACGAGGGAACAATCCCAGGGCCAGACCGTCTTGCAAACGCTGCTGCAGCGTTTGACCGCCACGGTGGAAATGTGGTTGTGGTCGATTTTGGAACTGCCACGAACTTTGATGTCGTTGCAGCGGACGGGGCATATGTCGGCGGGATAATTGCGCCAGGGGTCAATCTAAGTCTTGAAGCCTTACATCAAGGCGCGGCAGCGTTGCCTCATATCGACATTACCAGACCTGAAAAAGTGATTGGGACCAACACTGTTGGTTGCATTCAATCCGGGGTGTATTGGGGGTATTCCGGGCTTATTGAAGGATTGATATCGCGCATTAAAGCTGAGTTTGGGATGCCGATGAAGGTCATAGGGACAGGTGGTCTCGCGCCATTGTTTGATCAGGCCGATGTTGGCTTTGATGTGATCGAAGACGATTTGACGATGCACGGACTGACCGTGATCCATAGTTATAATAAGGATAATGGCTCAACATGAGCAGTGAAAGACTGATTTATCTGCCGCTCGGCGGTGCAGGCGAAATTGGCATGAATGCATATGTCTACGGTTATGGAAAGCCGGGGCAAGAACGGCTGATCCTAGTGGATTTGGGGGTCGCCTTTCCGGATATGGATTCTTCTCCGGGCGTTGACCTGATTTTTGCGGATATCACGTGGCTCAAAGAACGTGCGGATCAATTGGAGGCGATATTTGTCACACATGCGCACGAAGACCACGTGGGCGCTGTAGCCTTGTGTTATGCAGATCTTGGTGTGCCAATTTACGCTCGTCCCTTCACCGCAAATATAGCCCGGCGCAAAATGGAGGATCAGGGCCACCCGACCGAGGCAGTGCATACCGTGTCTGCTTGGCCAGAACAGACCAAGGTGGGACCATTCAATATTGGTTTTTTACCGGTGTCGCACTCGATCCCTGAAAGCGCTGGCCTTGTAATAGACACTCCGGCTGGTCGCGTGGTTCATTCAGGTGATTTTAAGCTGGATTCGAAACCGGTCGTGGGCGAGCCGTTTGAGGAAACCCTTTGGGCTGAGGTAGCGAAACCCGGGGTAAGGGCTTTGGTCTGTGACAGCACCAATGTGTTTTCCGACCATCCTGGTCGTTCGGAATCAGAGGTTGGTCCCGAGATCGCCAAGCTGGTTCAGGATGCTGACGGCATGGTAATCGCGACAACTTTTGCTTCGAACGTGGCACGGGTAAAAACTTTGGCCGAAGCGGGTCAGAAGGCCGGTCGATCGGTGGTGTTGCTTGGGCGCGCCATGCGACGGATGATCGAAGCCGCAACTGAGACAGGAATATTATCCGATTTTCCCCGCGTAATCAGCGCTGAAGAGGCAGCCGACGTCCCACGTCAGAATTTGATGCTTATCGTCACTGGCAGTCAGGGCGAACGAAGAGCCGCCAGTGCGCAGCTGGCCCGCGGGAAGTATCGTGGCTTGGAAGTCAAAGAGGGTGATCTGTTTCTGTTTTCCTCAAAAACAATTCCTGGCAACGAGAAGGGTGTAATCCGCATAATCAATCAACTCAGCGAAAAAGGCGTTGATGTCGTCGACGACAGTTCTGGTCTTTACCACGTTTCAGGGCATGCAAACCGACCAGACCTTGAGAGGATTCATGCTCTTATGGACCCGCAGATGGTTATCCCTATGCACGGTGAACATCGGCATTTACGCGAACATGCCAAGCTGGCTAAGGTTGGCGGACGGACTGGTGTTCTTGCCGTGAACGGAACCATTCTGGACCTGACTGGGAACGCACCTACAGTTGTTGATTACGTTGAAACAGGTCGAACCTATCTGGATGGTACCGTAAAAATTGGTGCTTTGGATGGCGTTGTGCGCGATCGCATCCGCATGGCGTTGAATGGCCATGTGACAGTCACAGTCATTATTGACGAGGACGACGAACCACTGGGCGAACCATGGTGCGATGCGATAGGTTTACCCGAAATCGGCGCGTCGAACGCGGCTTTGACCGAAATACTGGAAGAGGATCTAAATCAGTTTTTGATGCGTGCTGAGGTCAAAACCTTGCGCGATGATGAAAAACTAGAGGAAGCTTTAAGGCGGATTGTTCGTCAAAGCGCGCGGGTCGAGCTTGGCAAAAAACCCGAAGTGACTGTGGTGATAAGCCGAATGAGATGACGCTATTCAGTCGTGTTGCGGCATCGAGAATCCTTTTAGCTGCAAAAACAGGCTAGCCTCTTCGTTATTCAAAAAGAACGGAACGCTGTCTGGTGGATTGCGGTCCTTGGCGCGTTCAGCAATCTCTGCCAGTACGACCTCGGTTATGAACGGCAGATCAAACTCGCGCGCTTGTCGGATTTTTACCCACTGCAAATGCGATAGCTCGTCTGAGGCATGCGTAAAATCGTCAAGATCCCCCTGAATCGCCTCGGAATCCACCAGAAAAAAACGGGCGTCGAACCGGCGCGGCCGACCTGGGGGTGTGACTGCGCGAAAAACAAACTGCAGTGCATCGGCAGAAGGTCGAAACCCCATGTTTGCAAAGGCTTGCCAATCCTTTGGAGGTTTATCCGGCCACGAACCCGGTTGGCCGAGAACAAGGCCAGTTTCCTCCCAAAGCTCGCGAATTGCGGCAGTGGCCAGGGCATTCTCCAAGCCCTTTTCGGATCTATGGGACAATCGGTTCCGACAAATCTCCGGCAAAGGAGCCGATAGCGGAATATCCGCATCCTCAGGGTCGACGGCACCACCTGGAAAAACGAACTTATTTGGCATAAACGCCGCAGCCGCTCCGCGTTGACCCATCAGGATCGACGGGTCGTCGAACCGGTCCCGTAACACGATTACGGTAGAAGCATTCCGGATCGCGGATTTATCCAAACTCATGCAGAGGTTCCGAACCCGTGCATCCGGCGCGCCCATTGATAGGCAACTACAACCCCTTTGAGCCGTGGAAGCAGATACAGCGACAAGGCAACACAGCCAATTGAAAAAGCGATGGCCATTGTCCACGGTTCGGGACGCCAATGTACATAAGAAATGTGCAGTGCCGGGGCAAGCAGATGGCCGACGATCAGAATCGTCAGATAAGCAGGGCCGTCGTCTGCCCGATGGTGAAACAGCTCTTGCCCGCAATGGGTGCATTCATCGCTGACCTTTAGGTAGCTGTGTAATAGTCTACCTTCACCGCAATTGGGGCATTTACCGCGAAAACCTCGGATCAGCGCGGGGCGTGTCGGGCGGTCATCCTCGGCTGTCATGTCAATAGTGTGATCTGTCATAATGATACTCGCGCATTCAGTTGTTCGGGATATTGCGCATTATCGAGCCGTTGGAAAAGGGGGTGCGTCGCTTTGCGGCGGTCGCCTCAAAATAGCATCCAGAGCCGACAACTTAAATAATGCACTTGAGATCCCAAAAAAGTTCGACGGAAATTCATTCCTTCAGCGTTTTAAAATGTATCAACAATGGCATTGGGCCTGCAAAAGCAAAGGAAATCTGAAATGAAACCTGCAACCATTATTTCAGCAATTGTTCTCTCCGCTGTGGCTGTCACCGGTACAGCTGTACTTGCTAAAGGGTCAAAAGACCGGCAACAGCCGACATTTCAAGAACTGGATGCGAACGGGGATGGCCAAATAACACAAGCTGAAATTGATACACATCGTATGCAACGATTTACTGATGCCGATAGCAACGGCGATGGGCAGTTGAGCTTGGACGAGATGCAAGCCGCTGCGCAGGCCAAGGCTAACGACCGTGTACAGAAGATGTTCGAACGGCAGGATGCAAACAATGATGGTTTTCTCAGCACAGATGAGTTGCCGAAACCGCGCCGTGGCGCAAAAATGTTCGAACGTATCGATGCTGATGGCAACGGTTCGATTTCGGAACAGGAATATGCGGATGCAAAAGTTAGAATGGGCCGCAAGCACAAGCGTATGCGCGACAACGACACTGACAGCAACTGATGCAGGATGGAGGATCTGACCTCGCACCTGGATAGGTCGCAAGTCGGGTCCGCTATTGGACCTGAGCCCAGCGACGAGTCATTGCTGGGCCAGTTCGCCAATGGCGATGCGATGGCGGCGCGCCTTTTGACTGATCGTCTGGGGCCGCGCAGTTTTTCGGTGGCTCTTCGAATGCTAGGTAATCGATCCGAAGCCGAAGACGTAACGCAAGAAGCCATGATGCGCCTTTGGCTAATGGCACCCGAATGGGTGCCGGGGCAAGCGAAGGTCTCCACTTGGTTATACCGCGTGACTATGAATCTGTGCATCGATCTACGGCGACGAAAACGGCCTGAAACTGTTGAAAACGCTCCGGAAGTTCAGGACATCTCTGCCAGTGTTGTGGATCAGATACAAGATGAGGCACGCTCGGATGCGCTGCAGAACGCGCTTGAGCAGTTGCCAGAGCGACAGCAGCAAGCCGTGATTTTACGGCATATCGAAGAGTTGTCTAATCCCGAAATCGCCGGGATCATGGACATCTCGGTAGAGGCGGTCGAGAGTTTGACCGCAAGGGGAAAAAGATCACTCGCCACAATACTGGCCAAGCGGCGCGACGAACTGGGGTACGAAAATGGCTGATGATAATGAGTTGGAAAATCTGTTTGCCCAGGCCCGTCAGGAAAGCTCTGGGATGCCCGATGATTTGGCGGTTCGGATCGAAACCGACGCTGAATTGGTTCGGTTAAAAAGGCTGAAAGCGGCGAAGCGACCTGAATTACGCGCGTGGCGAAAGGTAATTGAAGGTATCGGCGGGCTAAGAGTTCTGGGGGGGCTGGCAGCCGCGTGTGCAGCGGGGATCTGGATCGGCTTTTCTGCTCCTGCCTTTCTACCTGATCCAGCCAACCTCTTCCTGCCGCAAGAAGCGACGTTTTTGATGGCTGAACTCAATTTGGACACCGAGTATCTGGAGGGCACGGAATGAGTGAAATCCCCGTATCAAAGCGCCGATGGATGCCGATCCTCTTAGCGGTCTCATTGGCTGTGAACCTGTTGGTTGTTGGTATCATTCTCGGAACGGCCCTGAGGATAAAGGGAGGAGAGCAGGCAAGGGTGCCGCCCGGCTTTGGGCTAGCGTTGTACCACGCATTGCCTAAAGAGGACCGAAAGGTGCTTAGGGGCGAATTGGCTACATTGCGCAGCAAAGGGTCAGAACGGCGTTCGAAGGATTTTCAAGAACTGCGTAAGGCTTTGCTGCAAGTCCCGTTTGAGCCGGAGATTGTTCAAGGGCTTTTGGATCAACAGGTTCAGGCCACTGCTGATTTGCAGGAGTCTTTGCATCAGGAGTGGCTGACTCAAGTCTCCGAAATGACCGATAGTGAACGACAGATTTATGCCGAACGTCTGGAAGAGGTAATCAAGCGTGGCCGCCATCGAAATGGAAAGCCCAAGGAAAACTGAAGGTTAACTACGCGGCATCTGGCCTAATCTGCACTTGATTGCGACCGGCTTTCTTTGCGGCGTACAGTGCTATATCCGCAGATTTTAATAAATCACCAGCCAGAAATGGACTACCACTTCGATTTAAGCTCCATGGTTCGCACAACCTTAGGCCAATACTGATTGTGACTGGGATCGATAACTGGGAGTCCGGCAATCGAAACGGCTCCGCACATATGCGGTCGCATATCAAGTCTGCTGTTTCCAATGCGTTTTCTTGCGGAACATCGGGAATACATATCAAGAATTCTTCACCACCGATCCTCGCGACAAACCCAGCTTTTTCGACGGTGCGCTGCAGTCGGCCTGCCACTTCGGTCAACACGAGGTCGCCGACACTATGTCCAAACCTGTCGTTGATCGACTTAAAGTGGTCAAGATCTGCAACCATAACGGCGAAACTACGCCCTGAATTCAAGGATTTGCGCGCGATTTGGTCAAGCGCGGACATGGCAAAACGGCGATTGTGAAGCCCTGTCAATGCGTCAGTCAGCGAGTCGGTCAGCCCCTTGCGTAATGATGCGCGCAGCTTGTCGTCTGTCTGCTTGCGGGCTATGTGCCGTTTCAATCGTAGGACAATCTCGTCTGTCTCGAAACCGCCCTGGCACACGGCGTCAGCTCCCCAATCCAACGCTTCGGCAGCCAAGTCCGCATTATCACCCTGCATCACTCCGATCAGCGCCGAATGGCGCGTTGTCGCCCTGGATCGTAAGTCCGACAGAATTGTTTGTCCGGCTGCTCCGGGTCCAAGTTCTACAACAATCGCGTCAGGGGCTGGGGCGGAAAGTATACCCTTCAGGTTGGGTAATGTGTGCGTTGATATGGAGTTTGGCATTTGCTTGGACAAAGCCTTACGCCATATCGAGTTGGTGCGAGTGCTGTGAGCAAGTAACGCCACCAAACCTGCGGGGGGAGGCTTATAAAAGGCGGTTTGCGGTTCTGCAAATCCAATAGACTTGGGTTCATCATTGATCCGCAACTCTTGTTGTTTCCCACGTATGCGAAGAAGGCTACGGACGTGTGCAAGCAGTAGGGTGTCTTTGAACGGGTATGCCAGGACGTCATCCAAACCGTCGGCTAGCGCCTGAATTCGCGCGGCCTTGTCGTTTTGCTGCGTTATGGCGACAACGGGAATATCTGCAAGAGTTGGATCGCCGGCCAACAGTTTCTTTACGTCCGCTGCTTTGCCGTCTGGCAAAGTTTGCGCCGCCAGAACAAGGTCGGGCTGGCTTCGGCGTAACAAAGTCGGCAGTCCCCTTAGTCTTTCACCTTGAACGACATGATACCAAGCAGCAGTCAACTGCACCTTGAGCATAATGCGGTTGGTCGAGACCCCGTCGAGGACAAGTATCGTGCCTTGCACAGACATTGGCGTTCACCGTTAGATTGCATGCGTTGCCAAAGTCTTTATGAGTCTGGTTAACAAACCCTTTCCAAGCTCAATAACGAGGCGAGTTTATGTCGATCTCTAAGAACTCCGCAGAAACACTGGCCCTGAATGCACTGAGCTGGCTGGTGGGTAACGAAGAGCTTCTGCCGATATTTTTAGGCGCAACAGGAGCCTCGGAACAGGATCTGCGTAACCGAGTTGGAGAGACCGAGTTTTTGGTGTCAGTGCTTGATTTTCTGTTGTTGGATGATTCCTGGGTGGTCTCATATTGTGACGCTAATTCAGAAAGTTATGATCTTCCTGCACAAGCTCGATCCGTCTTGGCGGGCGAATCGGCAATGCACTGGACTTGACAGGAGAGCGTGGCGTGCGAGTTGAGGCGCTCATTTTCGACAAAGACGGTACTCTTTTTGATTTTGCGGCCACTTGGGGTGCTTTCGGTCGCGCAGTACTACTGCGCCTTTCTGAAGGAGATACCAGTCAGGCTGCCAAATTGGGTAAGGTAGTAGGTTTTGACTTTGCGCAGGGCTGTTATCAAGGCGACAGTGTTGTTATTGCCGGAACAGTCAGCGAAGTTGCAGACGCCCTGATACCACATCTGAAGGGCTATGATCATTCTGAACTTGTCGGTATTTTGAATCGAGAGTCCGCGCTGGCCGAGCAGGTACCAGCAGTACCCCTTGGCCCGTTTCTGAGTAATTTGCGTCAGACCGGACTAAAACTTGGGGTTGCTACAAATGACGGAGAAATGCCTGCTGTGCAGCATTTGCGGTCTATGGGCATACGAGACTATTTTGATTTTGTCGCTGGATACGACAGCGGGCACGGATTTAAACCGGGGCCGGGGCAATTGCTTGCTTTTGCCAATCACGTGAAGATCAATCCTTCACAAATCGCTATGGTGGGCGATAGCCGTCACGATCTTGAGGCAGGCAGGGCCGCGGGAATGACCACAATCGGTGTGTTGACTGGCGTGGCTCCGGCGGAAGTTTTGGAACCCTTGGCAGATGTAGTTCTGCCCGATATCGGATACATCGCCGGATGGTTGTCGAGCAAGTGACGACATTAAGGGGAAAATAGCATAATAGGGCCACAAAACCGACATCCGTTGTCGCTGACAGAACGGCCATTTACCGGCACTTCAGGGCTTGCTTGAACAAAGCAGACCCTCGGAGGACCCAATGGCAGAAACCAGGACATCCCGACGCCGCAGTGGTGGACGCGCAGGAGCCGCCGCGAGGCGTGGCAGCGCAGTTATTGACCAGATGCCATGGAACCCGCCAGTTAACACAGATCGTCCAACCGAACCGCTTGGCCCAGAAGGAATCGAAGCCATTCACGACGGTGCAATGCGCATTCTCGAAGAGATTGGAATCGAGTTCTACAACGAAGAAGCCATTGGTATTCTTCGCGAAGCAGGGTGCACAATCAAGGACTCGAACGTTCGAATGGGGCGTGATTTTGTAATGGAAATGGTGGCTAAAGCTCCATCCAGTTTCACCATTACACCGCGCAACCCAGACCACCAAATCACTATTGGCGGTAGAAATCTGCTTTTCGGGAACGTGTCCTCCCCACCGAATTACTGGGACATGGAGATAGGTAAGAAAGTTCCAGGCACCCGTAGAATGTGCCAGGATTTGCTGAAGCTGACTCAATTTTTCAACTGTATTCATTTCGCAGGAGGTTACCCGGTTGAGCCGGTGGACGTCCACGCGAGTGTTCGGCACCTGGACGTGCTCTACGATAAACTTACCCTGACCGACAAAGCCATGCATGCCTATTCACTGGGCAAAGAGCGGGTCGAAGATGTCATGGAAATGGTGCGAATTGCCAGCGGCCTAAGCCACGAAGAATTCGAGGCTTCGCCGCGCATGTACACGAATATCAACTCCACCTCTCCGTTAAAGCACGATCACCCAATGATCGACGGTTGTTTGCGCCTAGCGCGACGTGGGCAAGCGATTGTGGTGACCCCATTCACATTGGCCGGGGCAATGGCGCCTGTTACCATGGCCGGAGCTGTTGCACAGTCCTTAGCCGAAGCATTATGCGCTATAGCTCTGTTCCAATATGTCCGGCCGGGAATTCCATGTGTAATCGGTACATTTACGTCGAACGTAGACATGAAATCGGGTGCTCCTGCATTTGGGACGCCGGAATATATGCGATCGACCCAGATGACCGGTCAGATGGCCCGTTTTTACAACCTGCCGATGCGCTCGTCGGGGGTATGCGCTGCAAATGTGCCGGACGGACAATCGATCTGGGAAACTTCAAACTCTTTATGGGCGGCAGTGCAATCAGGCACCAACATGGTCTATCACGCGGCCGGTTGGCTTGAAGGCGGCCTTATAGCGAGCCCTGAGAAATTCGTCATGGATTGCGAAATTTTACAGCATATTCAACGCTATATGCAGCCAGAGCTGGTCGCGACCGGACCTGACGATATCGCCTTAGATGCCATTCGCGATGTTGGCAATGACGGGCACTTTTTTGGGATTCAACACACGCAGGACAGATATTCTACCGCCTTCTACCAGCCATTTCTTAGCGATTGGAAGAATTATGAGGCCTGGGACGCGGCCGGTGGTATCTGGACTGCTGAGAGGGCGCATAGAATGTTCAAGGAAATCGTTGGCAGTTTTGAAGCCCCACCCATGGAAGAAGCTATCCGAGAAGAACTGGCTGAGTTTGTGGAACGCCGAAAAGCGGAAGGTGGCGCACCTACAGACTTTTAAGCCGATTCTCTTTGTTTGCCCTGTTTGTGTCACAGTCAAACTGACTGGCATTGTAGTGAAAAACTGGCCAACTTTGGCAGTTTGTTAAGTTTTCTGCCGTCAGATCATGCAGTACGCGAAACCTGAGGCTTAAAATGCACGGTCTGATCAACAGGGCGATTCAATCATTCGTCTGTGCCACTTATGGGTGGTCCTGCTGGCAACGTGCGACCGAGAAAGCAAATCTCGGGTTTGTCGAATTCGAGCCTATGCTGATATACGATGCAGATGTGTCGACACGAGTACTGGACGCGTTGTGTGCCGAGCTGAGTCGATCTCAATCAGAATTTCTTGAAGACCTTGGAACTTACTTGGTATCGCACCCGAATATGGAAGGTCTGCGCCGTTTGCTACGCTTTGGCGGCGTGACATATGTTGAGTTCCTGCATTCTTTGGATGACCTTTCGGATCGGGCCCGTCTGGCTGTATCCGATCTAGACTTGCCTGTGTTGGAACTGCGCGAGCAATCTTCGACGGAATATACTTTGCGCTGTTCACCAGGGTTGCCCGGATATTCCAGTGTCATGACGGGGGTGTTGCGCGCCATGGCCGATGATTACGGTGCTTTGGTCATGCTTTCCAATGATGAGGGTCTGGGCGCAAACGATGTAATCTCGATAATTTTGGTGGAAAGTGCCTTTTCTGAAGGCCGACGATTCGACCTTGGGGCCCGAGCGCAATGACACCAATGTCGGATCTGGTTGAGTTGCTGGAAACTCTGTGTCCGATGTTTGTCATTGTCGACGAAACAGGACAAATTCAAAGCGTCGGTCACACGTTGCAGAAGTTGCGTCCAGATCAGCCGATGGCTCAGCGAAATTTTCTTGATATCTTCGAACTCATTCGTCCTAAATCAGTAACAACGGTTTCGGGTCTTATGGTGGCTTCTTGCGGCCGGTTGCAACTTAGATTTCGCGATGAACCGCGAACAACGCTCAAGGGGCTAGTCGCTCCGCTGCGGAACCGTTCAGGCGCGGTCATCAATCTGTCCTTCGGTATATCTATCCTAGACGCGGTACGGGACTATGCTCTGACAAGCGCTGATTTTTCCGGGGCTGATCTGGCAATCGAATTACTGTATCTCGTAGAGGCGAAATCAGCCGCGATGGAAGCGTCCCGGTCCCTGAATTTGCGATTGCAGGGCGCCATGTTGGAAGCCGAAGAACAGGCCTATACGGATACGCTTACGGGTCTCAAAAATCGGCGGGCTATGGATCACATGCTGGATCAGCTCATACAATCGCAATCAAGCTTCGCGCTGATGCACCTTGATTTGGATTTCTTTAAGTCAGTAAATGATCGTCTCGGTCATGCAGCTGGTGACCACGTGCTGCAACAGGCGGCGCGAATTATGATGGAAGAAACACGCAGCGAAGACACCGTCGCGCGTATTGGGGGCGATGAGTTCGTTCTGATTTTCAAAGGATTGAAAGATCGCAAAACACTGACCGGCATTGCCGAAAGACTAATCGCCAGACTGCGCGAGCCGATCGCATTCGACAACACGGAATGTATTATATCAGCCAGCATCGGAACGGCCCTGTCGACGCAATTCAAAACACAGGAATGGGCAAAGGTCCTGAATGCTGCCGATCAGGCGTTGTATGAGGCTAAGAAAAATGGCAGATCCCGCCACGTTTTCTATGAAGAACCAGCGAAAGCCAATTAAACTCAATTCTCTTGGTAATTGAGTGGAGCAAGGAGACCGATAACCGCGGTTATCGGAATACTTTCGTTCGTTATTCAGCTGATACCTGGTTTAACCTGTCAGCAATGTGCTGTTGAACTCTCGGCAATTCTCCGACAACGGGCATTACATGACCATTGAAACCAGCACGCGCCAGTTCTTGTGGAACGTCTTCAAGAACATGCCCGCCAGTGCAGGCAAAGAACGGAAGGCAGATCGATTTGCTTTCGGTTCCGGCAGCGGCCTCGGCGATCGAAGGCGGCTGTTCGACAAAGCCAGTTCGGATCGATTTGAATGACCCAAAACTTTTCAGGCGCGATGCGAACTCCTGCGCCACTTTTGCCGGGTTTTGGCTCCGGCCCGACCCATGTGCCGCGATTACCAAATCAACCTCTATCGCCGACCATTTATTCAGCTCCAAAATCTTGTGAAGCGCGTCCCAGACCAATGCCGGCAATTCTGGATCGACCCCCAATGGATCAAGCACGCTAACATTTCGGGATCCGATCCTTTTGGGTAGGGCGTTGTTCACAAACCAACCCTTGGCCATAAACAACGGATAAATTGTCGCTCCATCGGGAAGTTCATCCAAGCAGTTTTCCAACGCATTCGGAGCGGCGAGCGTGGCAGAATGGACAGAAATATCAGGAGTCAAAGCACCGACTGACCGTGCAAACGCGGCCAATGAAACTTCGGCTGGGGTTGGGTCCGATGGCTGACCATGAGCGACAATGACGGCGTGTGGCATTCGTTAGTTCCGAAAACTGTTCGAGGGGAAGATGTCGCGTTAGCGGGCAGAGTCAATCCGAACAACGAAAAAACGCTTAACCCAAAAGTATCAGCCACATCCAAACGGAAAGAATCGAAACCGCCGTACCCACCAAAACCGATGAAGCGGCTACACGTTTTGCCCGGCCATACATATTGGCAAAAATGTATGCGTTAAATCCAGGAGCCATAGCCGCGTTTAAGACACCAGAGCGGAACAGATCTTGTGGTAACGACAGTGATGTCCCGAACACCCAAACCAGGCTTGGATGCAAAAGCAGCGAAACACTGCAGACAAAAGCGATCGTGCGCAGGTCACCTTCGGGCCGATACATGACCAGAACGCCGCCCAACGCAAACAACGCACCCGGCAAAGCGGCCCTGGTAATCAAACCCAAAGCTTCATCCAATGTAGCAGGCACTGTAATTCCGGAGAGGTTGACTATGAATCCAAGACCGATCCCCAAGATCAGCGCGTTTTTGAACATGGCAGACAGCACAGATTTAACCATTCGGGCACTGCCGTGACCACGGTTGCGGATCACCTCCATCACCGTAATGCCAACGAGGTAGCAAAACGGAGAGTGAAAGGCGATTATTGCATAATTACCTGTCAGGTTGTCAGGACCATAAGCACGTTCGGTAATCGGCAAGCCCAAAAGAACGGAATTCGAGAAAAGGCAACAAAACCCGATTGCAACGCAGTCTTCCCATTCCCGGCCAAAAATAAAGCGTGCTCCAAGCATTCCAGCGACAAAGCACAGACCAGCTGCCGTATAAAAGCTTGCTAAAAGCTTGGGATTGAAACTTGTGCTAAGATCGATGTTTGCGATGGCAAGAAACAACAGGCAGGGGATTGCGAAGCCTTGTGTAAACTTCATCAGTCCATCGATGTGGATTTCGCGAAAATACCCGAAATACGTCGCGGCGTAACCCGCTCCGATTACTAGAAAAACCGGTAGGACAACATCGATCAGACTTTGGAACATTAAGTCGTCCTGACTGCGTCTGGCGGCGAATACACTTTCGAGCCTAAACCGGTTGCCGGATCACCATACCGTCATAGGCGGGTGTGATGTAATCCGGAGTTTCCGCCTCGACCGTGGCATAATCCAGATCGATATGCATATTCGTCAATACAGCGTGCTTTGGCCGCAGCTCGTCTATCCAGCCAAGTGTTCTGTCCAAATGGGCATGGGTCGGATGTGGTGACCGTCGCAATGCATCGATGATTAGGTAATCCAGCCCAGCAAGTTCTGAACGTGTGTCGTTATGAAATTCTGCGACATCAGGCAAGTAAGCCAGATCCTTGATGCGAAAGCCGAGCGCATCGATTGATCCGTGATTTACGCGGAAAGGGCTGAATGGAATAGCTCCTCCGGGCCCGTCTATCTGAAAAGGTCCATCAATGGTTTTTAGTTCAAGGATCGGGGGGTACGGCGAACCTTCGGGTTGAACGAAAGCATATCCAAACCGCCCCAACAGATCGTTCTGAGTGTCCCCATCTGCCCAAACTGGAACGCGCGACTTCATGTTGAATACGATCATACGAAGGTCGTCGATTCCGTTCGTATGGTCCGCATGGGAATGGGTATATACGACGCCATCCAGCCGACCGGTGCCAGTATCCAGCAGCTGACTGCGCATGTCCGGAGAGGTGTCGATTAAGACCGAAGTCGTTCCCTCTGGGCTGTCTCTTTCAACAAGCAGCGAACAACGTCGCCGGGTATTTTTTGGATTCTTTGGGTCGCATTCTCCCCAATGCCCGCCCAGTCGAGGTACGCCCCCGGACGACCCGCAGCCTAAGATAGTAAATCGTAATTCACTCATGCCGCAGCCTTGTATCGGGCGGCCTTAGCGAAAAGCCGGTCGAAATTACTCTGTGTCTGAGCCGCAAAATCCGCGTACGAAACACCAAATACATCGGCAGCGTTTCGCGCCGTGTAAGCTGTGTATGCCGGTTCGTTCCGCTTTCCGCGGTAAGGTGGCGGGGCCAGGTAAGGAGCATCGGTTTCTACCAGAATCCGTTCAATTGGGGCGGCGGCAAAAATGTCTCGTAGCGCTTGGCTTTTTGGAAAAGCAGTAATACCGGACATAGACAGGTAGAAACCCAAATCCAACGCTGTCTTGGCAAGGCTTGCAGTGGATGAAAAGCAATGCATCACACAGGTATAGGGCGCATTACGAAATTCTTCGGATAGAATGCGCGCCATGTCATCGTCAGCGTCACGGGAGTGGATGATCAAAGGCAAACCGGTGCGCTGTGCGGCTGCGATATGAATACGCAGTGACTGTTTTTGCACAGCGGCCGAGTCAGCAGTGTAGTGATAATCCAGTCCGCTTTCCCCAATTCCAACCATCTTGGGATGGTGTGAAAGTTCAACCAATTCGTCGACACTGACCATCGGCTCTTCTGCAGCGCTCATAGGGTGAGTGCCTGCAGCGTAGAAGATCTGCGCGTGGGCTTCGGCAATGGATCGGACTTTTGGTTCATTTCGCAACTTGGTGCAGATCGTCACCATGCGGGTAACACCCGCTTCGACCGCACGAGAGATGACTTCATCAAGCTTCCCTTCAAAATCAGGGAAATCCAGATGGCAATGGCTGTCGGTAATTTGGGGGGTATCGCTCATCTGTTTTGGCCGGCGGTTTCCTGTATCTTGAACACCGTATCTAGGACCAAAGCGGTGGGGTCAAGGTTCACTGCCTGCCCGTGTCGCATACGGGCGGTGACGGTGGCTGCGACCTCAGCCCATTTTCTGGCCTGTTGCGGCGTACCAGATAGCCGGACAAGTATTTCCGCCTCATTCGGGGCGGCCTCTGGTATTGGGGAGGCGCCCGTTGCTCCGGTTAATGCCAAACGGGACAGAGCAACGTCGATGAGGTTAAGCAGCAGTTCAAACTGTTCCTTCGCACCACGCTGTGCTGCTGCTTCGGCCAAGGCGAGGGCGCGCTGACGATCCAATCGGGGAAGCGATTCCAATATGCGAGTTAATTCCGCATAAATCTCTAGACCGCCGAGGTTAATCAATCGTACTGCATTTCCTACAGAACCTTCAGCCAGTGCTGCCAAATGATCAGCCTGGTCAGGCATCTCTGCACCAGCCTGCGTCAAAGCAAGCCGCATATCCTCAGGGCTAAGCGGTTTCAATCGCAGAGTGCGGCAGCGCGATCTAATGGTCGGCAATAACCGCGATGGCTGGTGAGAAATCAAAAGAAGGGTCGTACGTGCTGGCGGCTCTTCGAGCATTTTTAAAAGGGCATTGGCGGCGCTGACGTTCATCTCGTCCGCCGAATCTACGATGACAACCCTCCGCCCGCCGTCTGCGGACGTCATTCCGAAGAACCGGCTAAGTTTTCGAATGTCGTCGACAACGATTTCGGAACGCAACCGGCCTTGTTCGTTCACAGTTCGGGTGATGGCTGCCAGTCCGGGCTCTGCCCCAGCAAGAATGCGATGCGAAACCGGGTGATCAGGATCGATATCCAGTGTGTGCACTGGCGGGGGTGCGCCGAAAAGTCCGTCATCATCTCGTGGCGGGGTTGCGAGAAGAAATTTTGCAATGCGCCAGGCAAGCGTTGCCTTACCTGTCCCACGTGGCCCCGTCAGCAACCAGCCATGGTGTAGCCGCTCTGAGTTGAATGCTGCCAGAAATTCCTGCTCCGCCGCGACCTGACCGAACAGTTGTTTAGTCTCACGCGGATGCGGTGCTCCGGTTGCCTGATCTGGGGCTGGGGCATCTTCGGTCATAGATCTTTCGTCACAAAACTCTTGAGACGATATCTTTCACATCGGCAGCGACGCTGTCTACGTCCCTATTGCCATCGATCACCTTGAACCTGTCGGAAAATTCTTTTGCCAACTCAAGAAACCCCGTCCGCATTCGACGCTGCAGCTCTGGTCCGAAGTCTTCGAATCTTTCTTCCGCGCCTTGACGGCTTTTGGCACGATTAAGGCCCATGTCCGGATCCATATCGATGAGTAGGGTAAGGTCGGGTTCACGCCCAATCATAAGGTCGTGCAGCTGATCGACTAGTCCACGCAGATCGCCGCGAGACAGGCCCTGATACATCCGGGTGCTGTCTGCGAACCGATCGCAAATAACTACCTTTCCAGCGGACAGCGCGGGTTCAATTGTACGTTCAAGATGGTCCCGGCGTGCGGCAGTAAACAGAAGGATTTCAGTTTCAGCTGACCAACGGTCAGGGTCCCCCTGCAGGACAAGATTTCGGATTTCTTCTGCGCCGTCTGATCCGCCAGGTTCGCGTGTCAACACGACCTCGCGACCTTCATTGCGCAAAAAGTCGGCCAGCATGCGCGCTTGAGTCGACTTGCCCGAACCATCGATGCCTTCAAAGGTAAGAAACAAACCTTGTCGCGTCACAATTGCCCCAGCGGCGTATCAATGAACTCTTTCAGAACAATACCGCCTACGGCCATCATACGGACGACAAATCCACCCTGATCCACACTATTTGCTGCGAACAAGGGGCGCCGAATTTCCGGCAATCCTTCGGGTTTTATAACTAGCTCAGCTAACTGCTGGCCTTGAACCACCGGTGTATTGATTGGTCCGTCATAGACAATTTCGGCTTCAACATTTTCATTTCCAAGCACAGGAAACAACAGTGTTAGATCTTCTTGTGGAACCAATCCTACGGTCTTTTCCGCCCCCATCCAAAGCTTGGCCTGGGCTATCGGTTCTTCGGCTTTGGCAACTGTCCTCTCGACAAAATTTCGAAACGACCAGTTAACCACGGCCTCAGCCTCCTCTGCGCGACGTGCCGTGCTGTCGAGACCGGAAAGCACAAAAATAACCCTTCGGTCACCTTGTTTTGCTGATCCGACAAGACCATACCCAGCCTCTTGCGTATGGCCGGTTTTCAGACCATCCGCGCCAATATCCAGCTTCAGCAGCGGGTTCCTGTTTCGAGCGTTGGATGGAGCGCGCCCGTCAAATTCGTAAACTTCTTCAGCGAACAGAGGGTAGTATTCAGGGAAATCCGAAATTAAACGATCCGCTAAAACCGCCAAATCATGAACTGACATCATGTGCCCAGCCGCCGGCCAGCCATTCGAATTCGCAAAATTCGAATTGTCCATACCCATTTGCTTGGCGCGTTGGGTCATGAAACGGGCAAAACCTGCTTCGGTTCCATCAGGGCTGAGAGCCTCGGCAATGACCACGCAGGCATCATTACCAGATAATACAATGATTCCACGCAGCAAATCTTCAACTCGAACACGATCTTGCGTGTTCAGGAACATGGTCGAACCGCCATAGCTCATTGCGTGTTCCGAAACGGGTAGAGTTTCATCCAGTGTGAGACGTCCGTCACGCAGAGCTTCAAAAGCCACATACAGCGTCATGAGTTTCGACATCGACGCCGGCGGCAACGGCAGGTCCGCCTCTTTTGATAGCAATACCGTGCCCGTTTTCTGATCCATTACGAAAGCTGCACGGGCCGTAGTATCAAACGCATGGGCGGGCAGGGCCAGCAATGCTAGGCCAAGTGACAAAGTCGTCGATCGTATCGCTCGCAACATCCTGGCCTCCTGATCTTAGTTGCTTGCAGTGAATGCGTCTGTGAAACCAAGGTCTTTGACATCTGACAGAATAGCTTTGCGCTGGGCTTTGCTATCCGCCGGGCCGACCACAACGCGCCAGACCGTATCGTCATCTGTTTTAAGCTCGCGAACCTGGGCGTCCATTCCATTACGGCGAATTTTCTCAGCGGCACTTTTGGCGTTGGCTTCAACGCCAAAAGTGCCGACTTGGACGAAAGGCTTAGAGAGGGAATTTGATGTCGCAGTTGTTTCAGCAGCAGTAGCTGTTGTTTCGGCCACTGTCGGTTCGCTGGCCTCAATGGCCGCAGCCGCACCCGCTATTGGATCAAGTGGCGTCTCTGTGATTTCGTTGGGATCTTGCTTTTGCCACCATTTTCTCTGGTTCGGGTTCTCTGCGGGCGGCTTGACTTCGGGGTCTGCCAGCGCTGCTGTCTGGTTTGCCGACTCGGTGGGTCGGTCCACTGCATCCCCACTTGCAGTCGCTGATCCGGAGGCCACGTCGGTTTCTTCAACGGGTTTCTTCTGCCACCATTTCCGCTTTTCCGCTGTTTCTGTCAGAGTTTCTGCGTCAGGTTCCGCGGCAGCGGCGGTTTGTTTTGGCGCTGTTTCAGTATCAGTTTCTGCCCCGTCAGAGCCAGAAACGACCGCGCCAGCAGCAGCGCCGGCTGCCACGGCTGTCGCTCCAGCCTGGTCCGTTGGCTTTTTCTGCCACCACTTTCGCTTGGATGTCGTGGCCTCAGTGTCTTCAGAAGTTGCTGAATCGTTTTCGGCTACTTCTGTTTCGGCGATCCCATCGACTTTCGGTTTTTCTTCTGCTGGCGCAACTTCCTTTTGTTCGCGCCGCAATGCCACAACTTTTAAGTTGCTGGGCGAACCAGCCAACATGCCCAATTCATTCGCTGCCGACGATGACACCTGGAGCGCCGGTCCGGGAAGATTTCGTTCTCTGCGGAAAAGGGCACCAGTAACCGTTTTATTGTTGGTGGTATTTTTGATCACGACACGCTCTGGTTGGTCCACGTCAGGATGTGCAACCCAAATGCCACCTAATGACGGGCGTCCATCCCATAATCCGGACTCGGTAACCTGAAACACATCCGGGGCTTCGACGTCGCGCTGCGAACCCGACGCAGGCTGCGGAAACAACTCGACTGTTTGGTCATTCTCAGCAGCATCAGTTTCGTCGCCCGACGCTGCCGCGCCCTGCAAATCAAAACCTTCTTCACAACCGGAAAGTGCTAATAAAACGGCAGTAAGAACCGCAAGCCGCTGCGGTCCAAAGCGTGTACCCTTCGCTCGCTTCATTTTTTCATCCCTTGCCTGACTTGGCCATTCTGGCCGCGCCTCTCCGCTGGTTGGCTGGTTCTGGTGCCAGTCTCAATGCGGTCTCTGCACCGATGATAACCTGTGGAAGGCGTCATGGAAAGACATCTGCTGCAACTTAGGCAAGATTTCCCGCTTTATGGGTTGCCTCTGGCCGCAACTGGCCTTAGACCCGGCTTCCAAGCGGGGAGGTGGCAGAGTGGTCGAATGCGGCGGTCTTGAAAACCGTTGAACGTGAGAGCGTTCCCAGGGTTCGAATCCCTGTCTCCCCGCCACAGACCCAATTCATCGTGAGACATTGATACGGACCTCGGATTTTGTCCCTTTATTCCGGGGGCTTGCGCCGTAGTCCTACGCGCGGAGACGCCACCCGGAGACGGTATTTTCTCGTATGACCTACTGCGTCTCTGCACGGCAAAAACCGGGGGTCGGTTTTGCCCCGGAATTTCCCTGCTAGCAGGGAATTTACAGGGAATTTTCTCCCATTGGCGCTCTTTGAGTTGTCTCTGACGCGGATATTTCTCACTGGATCAATGGGTTAGGGTGCAATTCCCTGGGGTGTCGAGCAGGGAATTTGCAGGGAAATCTGCAAGAGGTTCGGGGATGATCAGGAAAACCCGTAAAGCCGGTCCTGAAGGGTCCAATCCAGCGGAACAGGTCGGCCCAGAATGCGTTTCAATGTGAGCTCTGACGGCTGTGTGCCATCACGGATCGCAGCCTGGATCTTCGGTGAAAGAAAGGCGAGC
>NZ_WQHX01000005.1 GCF_013035425.1 Ruegeria arenilitoris
CAACCGTGCCAATGTTGACATGCGGTTTCGTACGCTCAAACTTTTCCTTTGCCATGATGGCCTCCTTTTTCGGTAATGAAGGGAGCCCGCGGCGCGAGCTCCCTCAAATTTTCGCTATGCGTATTTCGCCTGGATCTCGTCCGAGATGTTCTGCGGAACAGGATCATAGTGGTCGAACTGCATGGTGAACTGGGCACGGCCCGAAGACATCGAACGCAAAGTGTTGATGTAGCCGAACATGTTGGCCAGCGGAACAAAAGCATCAATAGCGATGGCATTCCCGCGGGGCTCTTGACCAGATACCTGTCCCCGACGCGATGTCAGATCACCAATGATGCCACCGGTATATTCTTCCGGGGTAATCACTTCGACCTTCATGATCGGTTCCAACAATTTCGCGCCGGCTTTGCGCATACCTTCACGCATGCACATACGGCCCGCAATCTCGAACGCCAGAACACTTGAGTCAACGTCGTGGAACTTACCGTCCAAAAGCGCAACTTTGAAGTCGATAACAGGGAAGCCGGCCAACGGGCCGCTGTCCATAACCGACTGGATGCCTTTTTCGACGCCCGGGATGTATTCCTTCGGAACAGCACCGCCGACGATACGGCTTTCGAACGAGTACCCTTCGCCTGGCTCCGTCGGCTGGATCTCCAGCTTGACTTCCGCGAACTGACCCGAACCACCCGACTGTTTCTTGTGGGTATAGGTGTGTTCAACCGGCATCGAGATGGTTTCACGATAGGCCACCTGTGGTGCACCAATGTTCGCTTCAACCTTGAACTCGCGCTTGAGACGGTCAACCAGGATGTCCAGGTGAAGTTCGCCCATACCCTTCATGATGGTCTGACCCGATTCCAGGTCGGTTTCCACGCGGAAGGACGGATCTTCGGCGGCCAGACGGGCCAGACCCTGAGACATCTTTTCCTGATCGCCCTTGGTTTTGGGTTCGACCGCAATCTCGATCACCGGATCGGGGAAGGTCATGGTTTCCAGAACCACCGGATCCTTGGCGTCGCACAAAGTGTCACCGGTGGTAGTGTCTTTCAGACCTGCCAATGCGATGATATCGCCTGCAAACGCCTCCTCGATCTCTTCCCGGTTGTTGGAGTGCATCATCATCATACGGCCGATGCGCTCTTTCTTACCTTTGGTCGAGTTCAGGATTGAGTCGCCTTTGTTCATGACGCCCGAATAGATGCGGGTGAAAGTCAGCGAACCGACAAACGGGTCGTTCATGATTTTGAACGCCAGACCTGAGAAAGCCATGTTGTCGTCGGCGCGACGTGCGATGTCACGAACTTCGTCCTCGTCGCCAGGCTTGAAGCCCATGTAATCGACAACGTCCAGCGGGCTGGGCAGATAGTCGATCACAGCGTTAAGCAGCGGCTGAACACCTTTGTTCTTGAACGCCGAGCCGCCCAATACAGGAACAAATGCAATTTCCAGCGTACCTTTGCGCAGTAGCGCGCGCAGTGTCGGAATATCCGGCTCATTGCCTTCCAGATACTCCATCATCGCGTCGTCATCCATTTCGACGGCCGCTTCGATCATCTTGCCACGCCATTCTTCAGCCATGTCTTTCAGGCTGTCGCGAATCGGAGCTTTGACCCAGCTTGCGCCTAGATCTTCGCCCTGCCACAGCCACTCTTCCATGGTGACCAGGTCGATCAGGCCTTCCAGCTCAGACTCGGCGCCAATCGGAATACCAACTGGAACGGCGCGCGCGCCAGTGCGGTCTTCAATCATGTTGACGCAGTTGAAGAAGTCGGCGCCGATCTTGTCCATCTTGTTGACGAAAACCATACGCGGAACTTTGTAGCGGTCAGCCTGACGCCACACGGTTTCGGTTTGTGGTTCCACACCAGCGTTTGCGTCCAGAACACAGACTGCCCCGTCGAGAACCGCCAGCGAGCGTTCAACTTCGATGGTGAAGTCAACGTGGCCGGGGGTGTCGATGATGTTCAGGCGGTGCTTAGGGGTATCGGCGGTCTGACCGTCCTCGGTGCGTTCCCAAAAGGTGGTTGTCGCAGCCGAAGTGATGGTTATGCCGCGTTCCTGCTCCTGCTCCATCCAGTCCATGGTGGCTGCACCATCGTGCACCTCACCGATGTTGTGGGATTTGCCAGTGTAATACAGGATACGCTCCGAGCAGGTGGTTTTGCCTGCATCGATGTGCGCCATGATACCGAAGTTACGGTATAGTTCGAGCGGATATTCGCGTGCCATTGGTCTAAGCCTCTAGGATTACCAACGATAGTGACTGAAGGCTTTGTTCGCCTCAGCCATCTTGTGGGTGTCTTCGCGCTTCTTCACGGCTGTACCACGGGACTGTACAGCGTCCAGCAGTTCACCGGCGAGGCGTTCTTCCATCGTGTTTTCGTTACGGCCACGCGCAGCAGTGATCAGCCAGCGGATGGCCAGTGCTTCGCGGCGCTCGGGGCGCACTTCGACCGGAACCTGATAGGTTGCACCACCAACCCGGCGCGAGCGAACCTCGACCGACGGCTTGATGTTGTCGAGTGCTTCGTGGAATACTTCGACAGGAGCGCGCTTTACCTTGTTCTCAACGCGGTCAAACGCGTTGTAAACGATGCGCTCTGCGACCGACTTCTTGCCGTCGATCATCAGGTTGTTCATGAATTTTGTAAGGACCTTGTCGCCAAATTTGGCGTCAGGCAGGACTTCGCGTTTTTCGGCGGCGTGACGACGGGACATCTCGGCCTCTCCTTCTTACTTGGGACGCTTCGCGCCGTATTTCGAACGACGCTGTTTACGGTCTTTGACGCCCTGGGTATCCAGAACACCGCGCAGGATGTGGTAACGCACACCGGGAAGGTCTTTTACACGGCCGCCACGGATCAGAACAACCGAGTGTTCCTGCAGGTTGTGGCTTTCACCAGGGATGTAAGAGATGACCTCGAATCCGTTGGTCAGGCGCACCTTGGCAACTTTACGCATAGCCGAGTTCGGCTTCTTCGGTGTAGTTGTATACACACGGGTGCAAACGCCGCGTTTTTGCGGGCACTGCTCCAGATGCATAGACTTCGAGCGTTTTACTTTTGGCTGCCGCGGTTTGCGGATCAGCTGTTGAATAGTTGGCATTCCGGTTTCTTCCCCGTTTTGCAACACACATGACATGCACGCGCGTTGCGTGCGGTTAAACTTGCTGCACTTATGCGTCCACAAGCGCAAAACCCGCGAGCGTTCCCATTCCGAGGTGAACGTCGCGGTTGATTATCAGAGGGCGCGAACTGCAAAATTGTTCGGGCCTTGACCAGTTCATTACTGAAATCGGTTGCGGGGCGGCCCCCGGTTCCGAGATGACGGGCGTATAGGGGGAGTCGGCCTAAGTGTCAACAGCACCTAAGCAAGCGGTCGTTTGTAAGACAAATCATGCCGTCTGGCAGTTGCCGGGTTTACGTTGCATCGGCATGATCTCAGCATATCCCCCAGAACACGATTCAACTGAGACCCGGCTGCTCTACCTTTATAACCCTGACCGACTGAACAAGCGGTTTCGGCTGTTTGGAAGAGTTACTTTACCCAGTTTGCGCGCACAAACTATCAATGTCTTCGACCTTGTAATAGTGGGCGGTGGTTGCGAGCTGACAGTCATGAATTTTGCCCATCAAAATGTGAGTCGGTTAATGCCTGTCGTTAGTTACCCCGATGGGCCTATGTGGTTACGCACCCTGAACGGTTCCAACAATTCAAAAAACGCATGCCGGGAAAGACAGGAGTTAGAGACGCGAGCCAACAATCACCGGACCACCTTCGCAAAGCGTTTTGCCATCGATATTGGCGTTTTAGAACAGGCTTAGTCTGATGTCTGAACCGCTCTTTGCCGGAACAAAGTGAAAAGCCCCGCCCCTACCACCAATGCAGCGCCGATTAAGGTGACACTGTCTGGCCAGTCGCCAAAAACGATCCAGCCGAGGCCCAAAGCCCACAGAAGGCTTGAATATCGAAATGGGGCGATAAAACCAACTTCTCCCACGCGCATTACCATAACACTGAACAAATATCCCATAAGAACGAACACAGCAGCCGAGCCGACCATGACACCCGCCGTTCGAGAAACTGGCACCCAGCCTTCGAATGCTGAAACCCCTGCTGCAGTCAGAGTGATTACCAGAGACGTTGCAAGCGTAACTATCATCGTAGGCACTTCGGGAGACATTCTTCGGGTGACCAAATCGCGAACCGTGACGGAAGCGACCGCAAGCAAAGCATAAATGGAATATATGCTAAATCCTTCGGGACCGGGCCGCACAATAAGCAACATTCCCGCAAAACCCAGACAAATGGCTAGGATACGTCGCCAGCCAACGGTCTCACCAAAAAACACTGCAGCCCCTAACGTAACGGTCAGCGGCAGTACCTGCAGTACGGCAGTGACATTAGCCAGCGGCATATGCATCAGAGCCGTCAAGAAAAAGAAAGTAGCCAGCAATTCTGACAAACAGCGACAGGCGACAAGCCATTTGTCGTGACGCGAAAAATTTAGATGCAGGGCACCCAAATTCCGCGCCAACAGGTAGACTAGGATAGTGGCGACTGCACCTCGCATCGCTATCAACTGGAACAAAGGAAGATCCTGCCCCGCCGATTTCACAAGCGTGTCGTTTACAGTGAAAGCTGCCATGCTGCCCATCATCAGCAAAGCGCCTCTGGCGTTTGGTGTCATTTCTTAAAAGCCCGTTCACAGTCGAGTCATCGCATAGGCCCCGTCCGTGAATACAATGTCAACTCATGTCATGACCCCGCCTAATCTGTTTGGCTCACATGGCGCGGCGGCGGAAGGGTGTAGCCAATCTGATGGCTTCTCTATAAAATTTCCTGTCGCCGTTTCTTAGAACCTGTAGCGCCACAAAGCAGTTCCAGTCTGCGAGGAGAGAAACCAAAATAGCCAAACGTCTCCTTCATCCAAACAGTTTCCAGAGCAGCCAGATACCCTTTGCGTACTATTTCGTCGGAACGCGCACCTGCCGGGACTAAAAGCAACCCGGACCGTGGCCGTTGAAGTGACAGCTCGGGGTCGTGTAGCTGATCATAGGCCCATCCCCAACTCCAAACCCGATCGACCCAGCCTTTGATCATCGAAGGCATACCCCACCAGAACAAAGGAAATACCATGCAAATCGCATCCGCTCAGGCGATCCTTGCTTGTTCCGCGACGATATCAGGCAAGGATTGTTCTTGGTTGTTCGCCTCAATCTCGGCCATGGACCAGCGTGGGTCGAAACCTTCGGCGTGCAAATCCGCCAGCTTAACCGAATGACCCGCCAAAATGGCTCCGTCCATAAAATTTCGGGCGACCACCGCACTGAATGAAGCAGGGTTGGGGTGATCCAGAATTGTCAAAACGTGCATTGGTCGGCTCTAAGCGTTTTGTTTGTTTCACGAGCAATCGCCGGATTTCGAAAGCCGCCGGTAGCGCGTGCTTTGACCAAATCAGGACAACGCTGTCCTGTCCGGTTTGCTGTGCGATACTATCGAAGCTCAAGGTACCTTCAGATTAAGAAGATTCGTTCTCTTCGTTCGATCAAAACCCTGATTGTGATGGCACCGACTAGTTTTACATAACCCAAACGTAAAAGGCCCCGCGAAACCGCAGGGCCTTTTCAGATTTTTGTTTTGCTTAGCCTTACTCGCGGCTTTCAGGCGTTTCCACCAGAACATCCAGTTCGCCACCAACCAGATCGTCGTCCATAATCGGTGCAGCAAGTGCAGCTGCGGCTTCAGCCTCTTCCCGGCGTGCCTCGATCACGACGTTATCGCGTGACTGAGCAACTTGACGCACGGCCTGGGTCGCTCCACCAGTACCTGCTGGTATCAGGCGACCAACGATGACGTTTTCCTTCAGGCCAACCAGCTTGTCTTTCTTGCCCTGAACCGAGGCTTCGGTCAGCACACGAGTGGTTTCCTGGAACGACGCCGCTGAGATGAACGAACGCGTCTGTAGCGAGGCTTTGGTAATCCCCAAGAGGATCGGCTCGCCCTGTGCCGGACGACCGCCGCGCGCGAGGGTCTTCTCGTTGGCAGCGTCGAACTCCTGCTTGTCGACATGTTCGCCTTTCAGCAGGGTGGTGTCGCCTGAATCCAGGATCTCCCACTTCTGCAGCATCTGGCGCACGATGACCTCGATGTGCTTGTCGTTGATCTTCACGCCCTGCAGACGATAGACGTCCTGCACCTCGTCGATCATGTAATCCGCCAGGGCTTCGACGCCCATGATAGACAGGATGTCGTGCGGAGCCGGGTTACCGTCCATCAGGTATTCACCCTTCTGGATAAAGTCGCCTTCCGCGACCGGGATATGTTTGCCCTTGGGCACCATATACTCGATCGTTTCCATCGACTCGTCCGCCGGCTCGATGCTAATGCGGCGCTTGTTCTTGTAGTCGCGACCAAAGCGCACGTAACCATCAGCTTCAGCGATGATCGCGTGATCTTTAGGACGGCGAGCTTCGAACAGTTCGGCCACACGCGGCAAACCACCGGTGATATCTTTGGTCTTGGCCCCCTCACGCGGGATACGCGCGACAACATCACCGGCCTCGATCTTTTGACCGTCTTCGACTGATAAGATCGCATCCACCGACATCGGATAGTGCACTGGGTTACCCGCATCGTTGCGGACCGGCTCACCATCTTCGCCGACCAGAATGATCTCAGGCTTGAGGTCGCTGCCTTTGGGGGCCGCACGCCAGTCGATCACGATCTTCTGGGTCATACCGGTAGCTTCGTCCGTTTCATCCCGGACAGCAAGGCCTGAAACAAGGTCGACGTATTTCGCGGTACCGGCTTTCTCGGCAATGATCGGCAGGGTGTACGGATCCCATTCGAACAGCTTGTCGCCACGCGCAACCTTGGCGCCTTCTTTGACGAACAGTTTAGAACCGTAACCCAGCTTGAAGCTGGCACGCTCTTCGCCATGTTCGTCGTTGATAACAACCTTCATGTTCCGGCCCATGACCAGGCTTTCGCCTGCGGCATTTACCAGAATCTGCGGGTTCTCGAACGCGATGATGCCTTCCTGGTTTGCTTCTTGGAAAGACTGCTGACCACCCTGCGCAACGCCACCGATGTGGAATGTCCGCATGGTCAGCTGCGTACCCGGTTCACCGATAGACTGGGCGGCAATGATGCCAACAGCTTCACCGGTGTTCACCATAGTACCGCGAGCCAGGTCACGGCCGTAGCAGGTGGCACAAACGCCTTCCTCGGACTCGCAGGTCAAAGGCGAACGGATACGGGTCGACTGAACGCCAGCTTCATCAATAGCGTCCGCCATACGCTCGTCGATCAACTGTCCTGCGGCCACGATCACCTCATCCGTGCCCGGACGCAGGATGTCATCTGCAGCCACACGACCCAGCACACGTTCGGCCAACGAGGCAACAACTTCACCGTCGTTAACTGCTGCTTCTGCCGTGATCGCACGCTCTGTACCACAGTCGATTTCGCGAACAATGCAGTCTTGCGCAACGTCCACCAAACGACGTGTCAGGTAACCCGAGTTCGCCGTCTTCAGAGCGGTATCCGACAGACCCTTACGGGCACCGTGGGTCGAGTTGAAGTATTCAAGAACGGTAAGACCTTCCTTGAAGTTTGAGATAATAGGCGTTTCGATGATGTCGCCGTTCGGCTTGGCCATCAAACCACGCATACCGCCCAACTGCTTCATCTGCGTAACCGAGCCACGCGCGCCTGAGTGGGCCATCATGTAGACCGAGTTCGGCTCCATATCAGCCCCAGAGTCGTCTTTAGCGACGTCCGAGATTGTGCTCATCATCGCTTCGGTGACACGGTCGTTACACTTTGACCACGCATCGACAACCTTGTTGTACTTTTCGCCCTGGGTGATCAGGCCATCCATGTACTGCTGTTCAAAGTCTTTCACCTGATCGCGAGTGTCATCTACGATGCCCCACTTGTCGCCGGGGATAACCATGTCGTCTTTGCCGAACGAGATGCCCGCCTTGAACGCTTCTTTGAAGCCCATCGACATGATCTGGTCGCAGAAAATAACCGACTCTTTCTGACCGCAGTAACGGTAGACAGTGTCGATGACTTGTTGAACTTCTTTCTTCCGCAGCAGGCGGTTGACCAGTTCGAACGGCGCCTTGTTGTTCATCGGCAGCAACGCACCCAGACGCAGACGGCCCGGAGTGGTCTCGTAACGCTTTTGAACTTCGTTACCTTCGTCGTCGATCTGCGTGATCCGCGCGGTGATTTTCGAGTGCAGATGCACCTCACCCGCGTCCAGCGCGTGCTGAACTTCCTCGATCGAACCAAAGACCTTACCTTCGCCCGGCATGCCTTCGCGTTCCAAGGTCACGTAGTACAGACCTAGGATCATATCCTGCGACGGAACGATGATCGGCGCGCCGTTTGCAGGGGACAGAACGTTGTTCGTCGACATCATCAGAACACGCGCTTCCAGCTGTGCCTCAAGGCTCAGCGGGACGTGAACCGCCATCTGGTCGCCGTCAAAGTCGGCGTTAAAGGCAGAACAGACCAGCGGGTGCAGCTGGATCGCCTTACCTTCGATCAGGACCGGCTCGAACGCCTGAATGCCAAGACGGTGCAGTGTTGGCGCACGGTTCAGCATGACAGGGTGTTCGCGGATCACCTCGTCGAGGATATCCCACACTTCGGGACGCTCTTTCTCGACCAGTTTCTTCGCCTGTTTCACAGTTGAAGACAGACCCTTGGCTTCAAGGCGCGAGTAGATAAACGGCTTGAACAGCTCCAACGCCATCTTCTTGGGCAGACCACATTGGTGCAGCTTGAGTTCCGGACCGGTCACAATGACCGAACGGCCCGAGAAGTCGACGCGCTTACCCAAAAGGTTCTGACGGAAGCGGCCTTGCTTACCTTTCAGCATGTCGCTGAGCGATTTCAGCGGACGCTTGTTCGCACCGGTGATGACGCGGCCGCGGCGACCGTTGTCAAACAGCGCGTCAACGGATTCCTGCAACATCCGCTTTTCATTGCGGACGATGATGTCAGGTGCGCGCAGCTCGATCAGACGCTTCAGACGGTTGTTCCGGTTGATGACGCGGCGATACAGATCGTTCAGATCCGACGTCGCAAAACGGCCACCATCCAGCGGAACCAGCGGACGCAATTCCGGCGGAATGACCGGGATCACGGTCATAACCATCCACTCGGGCCGGTTGCCCGACTCGAGGAAGGATTCAACAACCTTCAGACGCTTGATGATCTTCTTGGGCTTCAGTTCGCCGGTTGCTTCGGCCAGATCAGCGCGCAGCTGCTCGGCTTCGGCTTCCAGATCGATCTGGGCCAGCATCTCACGGATAGCTTCGGCACCGATATTGGCGGTGAACGCGTCCATGCCATAGGCATCCTGCGCATCCATGTACTCTTCTTCGGTGAGCATCTGGCCATAGGTAAGGTCGGTCAGACCGGGCTCGATGACGACGTAGTTTTCAAAGTACAGAACGCGTTCCAGATCGCGCAGCGTCATGTCAAGCATCAGACCGATGCGGGATGGCAGCGACTTAAGGAACCAGATGTGTGCGACAGGAGCGGCCAGTTCGATGTGGCCCATACGCTCACGGCGGACTTTCTGCAGGGTGACTTCCACACCGCATTTCTCGCAGACAACGCCGCGATACTTCATCCGCTTATATTTGCCGCACAGACATTCGTAATCTTTGATCGGGCCAAAGATACGCGCGCAGAACAGACCGTCGCGTTCGGGCTTGAACGTACGGTAGTTGATGGTTTCGGGTTTCTTGATCTCGCCATAAGACCAAGACAGGATCCGCTCGGGCGACGCCAGCGAGACCTTGATCTCGTCGAAGACCTTCGGGGGCGTCAGCGGGTTGAACGGGTTGTTGGTGATTTCCTGGTTCATTTGTTACCTCAAATCTTGCGGAAGGGGGGACGGGAGAAAGGGCAGCGCCCTCACTCCTCAACCTCCGCATCCAGGAGTTCCATATTCAGGCCGAGGCCACGGACTTCTTTCACCAGAACGTTGAACGATTCCGGTACGCCCGCTTCAAAGTTATCCTCGCCCTTGACGATCGACTCATAGACCTTGGTCCGGCCTGCAACGTCATCCGATTTAACGGTCAACATTTCTTGCAGGGTGTAGGCGGCGCCGTAAGCTTCCAAAGCCCAGACCTCCATCTCACCAAAGCGCTGTCCACCGAACTGCGCCTTACCACCCAGCGGCTGCTGGGTCACCAGGCTGTACGGCCCGGTCGAACGCGCGTGGATCTTGTCGTCCACCAAGTGGTGCAGTTTCAGAAGGTATTTGATGCCTACGGTGACCGGCCTTGCAAATTGCTCACCGGTGCGACCGTCGAACAATATCGACTGACCACTTTCCGAGAAACCAGCGCGGACCAGAGCGTCGTTAACGTCTGCTTCCTTGGCGCCGTCAAAGACCGGGGTCGCAATCGGGACACCGCGGGTTACGTTGCCAGCGGCCTCGACCAGATCTTCCTCGTCCAGACCGGTGATGCCTTCGTCATAGACATCCTCGCCGTAAGCCAGCTTCATCGCTTCGCGAACGGGGGTCAGGTCGCCGGAGCGGCGGTATTCACCCAAGGCATCGTCGATGTTCAGGCCAAGACCACGCGCAGCCCAACCCATATGGGTTTCCAGGATTTGGCCAACGTTCATCCGCGAAGGCACACCTAGCGGGTTCAGACAGAAGTCGACCGGGGTACCATCGGCTAGGAACGGCATGTCTTCCATCGGAACAACCTTGGAGATCACACCTTTGTTCCCGTGACGACCGGCCATCTTGTCGCCCGGTTGCAGCTTACGCTTCACCGCGATGAAGACTTTGACCATCTTCATCACACCTGGCGGCAAGTCGTCGCCACGGCGAACCTTTTCGACCTTGTCCTCAAAACGGGCGTCCAGAGCGCGTTTCTGCACTTCGTACTGCTCGTTCAGAGCTTCTACGACCTGCGCATCCTTCTCGTCTTCCAGTGCCAACTGCCACCACTGTCCTCGGGTCAGCATTTCCAGCAGGTCCTCGGTGATTACCGAAGCCGGCTTAACGCCTTTCGGGCCTTTTACAGCGGTTTTGCCAAGGATCAGACCTTTCAAACGGGCATAGATATTGCGATCAAGGATCGCCAGCTCGTCGTCCCTGTCACGGGCGAGACGTTCGACTTCCTCACGCTCGATCTGCAGTGCACGCTCGTCTTTCTCGACGCCATGACGGTTGAAAACGCGGACTTCCACCACAGTGCCATAATCGCCGGGCTTCACGCGCAGCGAGGTATCGCGGACGTCAGATGCCTTTTCACCAAATATGGCGCGCAAAAGCTTTTCTTCCGGGGTCATCGGGCTTTCGCCCTTCGGAGTGATCTTGCCGACCAGAATATCGCCCGGCTCAACATCCGCACCGATGTAAACGATGCCAGCCTCGTCGAGGTTACGCAGCGCTTCTTCACCAACGTTCGGAATATCGCGAGTGATCTCTTCAGGGCCCAGTTTCGTGTCCCGAGCAGCAACTTCGAATTCCTCGATATGTACCGACGTAAAGACGTCGTCACGCGCGATACGTTCGGAAATCAGTATCGAGTCTTCATAATTGTAACCGTTCCACGGCATGAACGCGACGACCACGTTCTTGCCAAGCGCCAGTTCACCCATATCGGTCGATGGACCATCGGCGATGACCTCGCCCTTTTGGACGGTGTCACCCACCTTTATCAGCGGACGCTGGTTAATGCAGGTGTTCTGGTTCGAGCGCTGGAACTTACGCAAGCGATAGATGTCAACGCCCGCGTCACCCAATTCCAAATCCTCGGTGGCACGGATAACGATACGCTGGGCATCGACCTGGTCGATGATACCGGCGCGTTTCGCCTGAATCGCAGCGCCCGAGTCGATCGCAACCTTACCTTCGATCCCGGTACCGACCAGCGGCGCCTCAGCCCGTAACAAGGGAACTGCCTGACGTTGCATGTTCGAACCCATCAGAGCACGGTTGGCGTCATCGTTTTCAAGGAACGGGATCAGCGATGCAGCGACTGATACCAACTGCTTCGGTGACACGTCGATCAGGTCCACATTCTCACGCGGGGCAAGAGTGTAGTCACCGGCCTGACGGGTTGACACCAGATCGTTGATGAACTTGCCATCAGCATCCAGCGTTGCGTTCGCCTGCGCCACCGTGTGGCGCATTTCCTCGGTCGCGGACATGTAGTGAACCTCATCGGTCACCTCGGCATCTTTAACGACACGATAAGGTGTTTCGATGAAGCCATACTTGTTGACGCGGGCAAATGTAGCCAGCGAGTTGATCAAACCGATGTTCGGACCTTCCGGCGTTTCAATCGGGCACATCCGGCCATAGTGAGTCGGGTGCACGTCGCGCACCTCGAAACCAGCGCGCTCACGTGTCAGGCCACCGGGGCCAAGCGCCGACAAGCGGCGTTTGTGGGTGACTTCCGACAGCGGGTTGGTCTGGTCCATGAACTGCGACAACTGCGACGACCCGAAGAATTCGCGAACAGCGGCAGCAGCTGGCTTCGCGTTGATCAGGTCTTGCGGCATCACGGTGTCGATCTCGACCGAAGACATACGCTCTTTGATTGCACGTTCCATGCGTAGCAGACCAACACGGTACTGGTTCTCCATAAGTTCGCCGACCGAACGAACGCGACGGTTACCCAGATGGTCGATATCGTCCACATCGCCCTTGCCGTCACGAAGCTCAACCAGAGCTTTGATACAGGCCACAATGTCTTCGCGGTCCAGTGTTCTCTGCGTGTCCGGCTTATCAAGCGCCAGGCGCATGTTCATTTTCACACGACCAACGGCCGACAGATCATAACGCTCGCTGTCGAAAAACAGAGTATCAAACAGTGCCGAAGCCGCTTCGACGGTGGGCGGCTCACCCGGACGCATGACACGATAAATATCCATGAGCGCGCTCTCGCGGTTCATGTTTTTGTCCTGGGCCATAGTGTTGCGCATGTAGGGGCCGACATTGACGTTGTCGATGTCCAGAACCGGAATATCGGTGATGCCGGCGTCGATCAGGTCCTTCGCCGTTCCTCCGATCAGTTCGCCATCTTTATCGTATTCCAGTGTCAGCTCGTCACCGGCTTCAACATAGATGGCACCGGTTTCTTCGTTGATAATGTCCTTGGCGACGAATTTGCCAACGATATGATCAAACGGAACGAGGAGTTCTGTAACACTGCCCTCGTCTATCAACTTTTTGACGGCGCGTGGAGTAACTTTCTTGCCCGCTTCGGCGATCACTTCGCCAGATTTGGCATCAACCAAATCATAGGATGGGCGGGTGCCTCGCACACGTTCGGGGAAGAAGGGTGCAACCCACCCCTTCTTTTTGTCCAGCTTGTACGAGACCGTCTCGTAATACGCATCCATGATCGCTTCCTGATCCAGTCCCAATGCGTACAGCAGTGTTGTGACAGGCAGCTTGCGGCGACGGTCGATACGGGCGAACACGATGTCCTTGGCGTCGAACTCAAAGTCCAGCCAACTGCCGCGATACGGGATGATGCGGCACGCAAACAACAATTTACCCGAAGAGTGGGTTTTTCCCTTGTCATGGTCGAAGAACACACCCGGCGAACGATGCATCTGCGACACAATAACGCGTTCGGTACCGTTCACGATGAACGTCCCGTTTGGCGTCATCAAAGGCATGTCACCCATGAACACGTCCTGTTCCTTGATGTCCTTCACAGATTTGGCGCCAGTATCCTCGTCGACATCGAACACGATTAATCGCAGGGTGACTTTGAGCGGCGCGCTGTAAGTCATGTCGCGCTGCATACACTCTTCGACATCGTATTTGGGTTTTTCCAGATCGTATTTCACGAACTCCAAAACAGAGGTTTCGTTGAAGTCTTTGATCGGGAAAACCGACTGGAAAACACCTTTGATTCCTTCGCCATCAGTGGGCTGTTCGGCATCGCCGGATCTAAGGAATAGGTCATAAGAAGATTTCTGGACCTCAATGAGGTTTGGCATTTCCAAAACTTCGCGGATTTTGCCGTAATATTTACGAAGACGTTTCTGGCCAAGGAACGTTTGAGCCATGTCAGATGTCACCTTTCGATGTTCTCAGCGGGCAAAGACACCGTCGGGCCCCGGCGCCTTGCACATTCGAGACGACACGTCCGGATCAATTCATGGCCACCGTCCCGAGTGGCGGCCTCCCGATCCGCGAACCGTATCTTAGAAAACTCCTCAGGGATTGAGGCCCTTTCTAAGACAGGTTCGGCTGGACCCGAATTTCTTCGAGCCCAGCCAAATTTCGACGCATCATTAATGCGCCAATGGACTGACTTAGGCCAGTTCGACCTCGGCGCCAGCTGCTTCCAGCTTGCCTTTGATCTCTTCTGCTTCTGCCTTGTCCACGCCTTCTTTGATCTTGCCGCCAGCTTCGACCAGTTCTTTGGCTTCTTTCAGGCCCAGGCCTGTGATGCCGCGAACTTCTTTGATGACGTTGATTTTTGAAGCGCCAGCGTTCTTCAGAACGACGTCGAATTCGGTCTTTTCTTCCTCGGCTGCACCGCCGGCATCGCCAGCTGCGCCTGCGACCATTACAGCGCCGCCAGCTGCGGGCTCAATGCCGTACTCGTCCTTGAGGATTGTTTTCAGTTCTTGTGCTTCCAGCAGGGTCAGACCAACGATCTCTTCTGCCAGTTTCTTCAGATCAGCCATTGTATCAGCTCTTTCCGTTTACAATCATGTGTTCCAACGTCTGGGTATTCACCCCACGCAGATCATTCAGTGCCAACCGCTTACGCAGCTTCCGCCTTCTCTTCGATGGTGGAAAGGATGCTTGCGATATTGCTTGCAGGTGCGCCAATCGCGCCGGCAATGTTCGAGGCAGGTGCGCCAATGCAGCCAACGATCGAAGCAATAAGCTCTTCACGAGACGGCATTTTCGAAACTGCTGTAACACCAGCACGGTCCAGAGCGTTCTCGCCCATTGCACCGCCAAGGATTTCGAACTTCTGGTTCTCCTTGGCGTAGTCCTCGGCCACCTTGGCTGCTGCCACCGGGTCCTCGGAATAGGTCAGAACGGTCATCCCTGTCAGCAGGTCGGCCATGCTTTCACAAGGCTTACCCTCAAGGGCGATTTTGGCGAGCCTGTTCTTGGCAACACGCACAGAACCACCCGCTTCACGAGCACGCGCGCGAAGGTCCTGCATCTCAGCAACTGTCAGACCGGCGTAGTGCGAAACCACTACGACGCCAGAGCTTTCAAAGATCTGGCCGAGTTCCTCGACCACTTTCTCTTTCTGGGCTCTATCCACAGTTCTCTCCAAGTTAGGGGCGATATTTCACCCCGGCTCATATTTGCCAAAGCCAAAGCTCCGGCGTTCAGGTCCGTTGTTACGGGATTAGCCAAAATGCGCCCAAGGGTCAGGACCCTCAGAAATCTTTGGTCTTACCCGTCTCAGGCAGGAAATTAAGGGACCGGTCGGGCCCACCCACCGTCTTGGACGAAACGAAATAAAGCGCACGACGAATCGCACGCTTTATTCCGCAGCTCTACTTAGGCCACTTAGGCGAGGTTTCCAAGGGGTAAATTCGGGCTTTCTGCGGCTAGAAAGAACGACGCTTTGTATCCGTCGCTGTTTGCCCAACCCAGTTCCAAGAAATCTAAAACTCAATTTTCTTTGCAGCAGGCAATCAATTGGTATCGCTGCGGGCTAAGTCTTCAAGATGTTGCATCCGGGCCCGGCTCAGCGCTTCAAAACTGTTCTGCTTGGAAAATGCTGCCGCAAGCTCGCATCTGTGCGCAATATCTGATCTGGACTTTTCAATTTGAGCGATGACTGCAGCCAGCTTTTTTACCTGACCTATCGGTGAGACCCATCCGGCCCGAGAGTCCTTTTGCAGGTCCGACCACATTTCATTTCCATAGCCGACCACCGAGAGCCCACATCCCATGTTCTCGATATACGTGCATGACGGGTCTGATTGCCGGTGACAGCATACATAGATGTCACAATTTGATCTGAGATACGGAACCAACTCTGAACTAAAGTCCAATGGTTCCAGGCGTTGAACATTTTCTGAAAGATTATTTTGCGCGATGTCATTGTCGATTTGACCCTCCAAGCTGCCAGTGCCGAAGATCTTCAACATGAAAGGTACGCCCAACGACCGTAGTTCCAACGCCAGTGGAACTAAGTCGTGGGCACCCTTCATCTTTTCCAATCGCCCCGTGTAGACCAATTGCAAGGGGTCGCCTGCCAACAACCTGTTGCGCCTATGTTGCATTTCCTCGGGTGTCGCATAAAGGTCTGCGGTCATACGATTGTCGAGGAACAAAAGTGTGTTCGGATCGAACTTCTTGCATACTTCAAAAGCTGGATACCCGTTAGCCTGAATGGCATCCATTTTCCCAAGGAATTTTCGCCTCCGAAACTCCTGCAGCACCAGTTTTGCCGCGGTATATATCCTTCGAATAGCGTTGCGGTCTTGGTCGAGAAAAGCAATCCGCAGTCGCGTATTGAGGTTATACTCCAGTGTCGTTGCTACTTTGGCTCCGACAGAGCGGGCTAGATCAGGAACACTAAAATTTCTTTTGTCATCAGCGCTGCAGAAAATCAAATCATAGCCGCTCAAATGTTCCGGTCTTACCTCTTCGTGTTCAGATATGAGGTGCAGTTGGAAACCCGCGGTTTCTGGTTGATACGGACGCGCCCCGAACGGGATTTCTGTCGCGCCTTCTCTCATTAGGCAATCAAAAGAACCGGGCCACATACTGCTTTGAAGCTTCATGCCTTCTAGGAACTTCGAATCCAGTTCATAGCCCTGACTTGTCTCAACCACGGGCGCCGGCGTAAGCATCAGCATTCGAAGTTCCGGCATAATTGCGAACCTAACACCCATTTGTGAAAACGAACATTGCCCTGACCAATCTCGTCTTAACTATCTCAATCATTTTTTTCGATTGAGAAAAAGGTTCAGGGTACGTCTATCTTCACAGTTAAAAACACACTAGACGAGGGTAACTTTCGATAAATTTTATGCAAGAAAAATCCCGGATGGCTTTCACCATCCGGGACCAAAACTCAAATTTTATGCGCAGAGCTTATTCGCCCGACGCGGCTGCCACATCCAGTGTCACGCCAGGGCCCATTGTCGAGCTAAGCGCGATTTTCTTCATATATGTGCCTTTGGCTCCCGACGGCTTGGCCTTCGCAACAGCCGAGATAAAGGCGCGGACGTTTTCAACCAGCTTGGCTTCGTCGAACGACGCTTTGCCAACGCCAGCGTGCACAACGCCGCCTTTTTCCGCCTTGAATTGAACTTCGCCGCCTTTAGCCGCCTCTACAGCCGCTTTTACGTCCATGGTCACAGTGCCAACTTTGGGGTTCGGCATAAGGTTACGTGGACCCAAGACTTTACCCAAACGGCCAACGATTGGCATCATGTCAGGGGTTGCAATGCAGCGGTCAAATTCAATGGTGCCGCCCTGAATGGTCTCCATCAGATCCTCTGCACCCACGATATCTGCGCCAGCTTCCTTTGCTTCGTCGGCTTTGGGTCCACGTGCAAATACAGCGACGCGCATTGCCTTACCGGTCCCGTTAGGCAGGCCGACAACGCCACGAACCATTTGATCCGCGTGACGCGTGTCGACACCCAGGTTCAGCGCTATCTCGATGGTTTCGTCGAACTTAGAAGTCGCGTTGCCCTTGACCAGTGAAACAGCTTCTTCAACCGACAGGTTTTCCTTGCCGGCGATAGCTTCGCGCGCTGCGCGCGTACGTTTGCCAAGTTTTGCCATCTTACTTCACCTCTATGCCCATAGAGCGGGCCGAGCCCAGGATGATCTGCATTGCGCCTTCGACGTCATTGGCATTCAGATCTTTCATTTTGGCTTCTGCTATTTCGCGTACCTGCTTAGAGGTAACTGTCGCCACCGTTTCGCGACCGGGATTTTCTGCACCGCGTGGGCGATTGCGCTTACCCACCGGCTTCAGTCCAGCCGCTTTTTTCAGGTAGTAAGACGCGGGCGGCGTCTTGATGTCCATAGTGAAGGACTTGTCCTGATAGTAGGTAATCACAGTCGGGCAAGGTGCACCCGGCTCCATATCAGCGGTCTTGGCATTGAACGCCTTACAGAATTCCATAATGTTGATACCGCGCTGACCCAACGCCGGACCAACTGGTGGCGATGGGTTCGCCTGACCTGCAGGAACCTGCAGCTTCATTGTACCAGCAAGCTTCTTAGCCATCTGGTTTCTCCTTTTCCAACACCCCGCAAACGCGTCTTTGGGGTTTTAAGTTGTGTGGTCCGGTTTGCACATCGCGTTGCGCGCGCCTCCCACGCTTTATTATCCGCTTATCGATTGGATTCGCGAACGACGATGCGGGTTATATCGAAACTTCTCTGATATCAAGCCTTGTCTTCTCAATCAGTGTTCAGAAGATCTTCGTAAGCAGACATCCAAGACGAAGCGACAGTCGGCCAAGCGTAGTCCCGCAAAGCGCGAGAGCGTGCCTTCTGAGAAATTTTTTGCGCGAAACTAGCGTCAGAGGAGAGTTGATCCATCGCGCGTGCGACGCCGCGGACCACAGTATCCGGGTCACTTGCCTCAACAAATATAGCCTCTTCATCCGTAGCCAACTGTACCGGCCCACCCCATCGAAGTGTGACAACCGGCAATCCAAGACCCATCGCCTCTTGCATAACAATACCGTTCGCTTCTGCCAGAGTTGGAAAAATAAACCCGCGAAATCGAGACATGTCCTTCACATAACTGGAATGATCCAACCAGCCGGGAAAAGTCACGCGATCTGCGATTCCCAGGCTTTCAGCCAGCTCCACCAATTTGGCGCGTTCGGAACCTTCACCGTAAATCGTCAATTTGACTGGTTGTTCGGACACGGCAACAGCTCGAATTGCAAGGTCCGCTCCCTTGTAGTTCACCATCCGTCCGATCCAGACAAACTCGCCATTCCACCCTTCATGAGTAATTGGCGGCGCGGACAATATTTCTTCCGAGATCCCGGCATCTGCGACTGAGATCATTTTCCCCCGATCGCAACCTGCCCATCCAAGAGCTCTGCGGGTACGTTCGCCTCCCGATACCAGCAGTTTATCGGCCTTCTTCATTATTCCCAACGTCGACCCTAAAAAGTTCTGGATTGGTTTGTAAAAACGTTGCTGAACACGCTTTCCTTTACTCTGACGATCACTGAACCCGGAGGGAAAGAAAATGTTACCCGAGAGCGGCCCGACAACGTGACGATACCCCGCGGGTGGAAAACGTTGCGTCGTAGGTGAGATCGGGCAGAGGTAATGCAAAATCGTTATGGTTGGGTCGAAATCTCGGCAAATCTTCTTGATTTCAAGATGAAACAGGGTGTCGACTAAAGAGCCCAAAATTCGACTGCGCCAGCACAGAACCATTAATGCAGAATCCCGGACGAAAATCACTCGGTCATCAGCAAAGTGTCCCTCAAGCGAGGCTTTACATCTTTCATGTGTCAGAAGATATGCGTCGTAGTCGTTTTCAAGAAGGAACCGAAAGAACTGAAAGGCTTTTATCGCCTCTCCTCCCATATCCGTTCCAGCATTGGTCGAAATCACCACAATTTTCATAAAAACCGCGCGGGTACACTAAATACTCCGCGCAGCTTATGACCCGGGTCGCGCTTTGCCAAGCGCGATCACTCCCGGCGAACAAACAAACCTAGGATTGTTTCGTGACCTGAGTGAAATCCAGTTCCACCGGCGTTTCCCGGCCAAAGATCGAAACAGAGACTTTCAATTTCTGATTCTCGTCGTCGACACCTTCGACCATGCCGTCGAAATCTTCGAAAGGGCCATCGTTGACCTTTACCTTCTCGCCAACTTCGAAGGTAATCATCAACTTTGGCGCTTCTTCGCCTTCCTGAACGCGGTTGAGGATTTGGTTAACCTCGGCATCTCGCATAGGCATTGGGCGGCCTTGCGGCCCAAGGAATCCAGTGACACGGTTTATCGAGTTAATCAGGTGATAACCCTGATCAGACATTTCCATGTGAACCAACACATAGCCTGGCATAAAGCGGCGTTCCGTCGTGACCTTTTTGCCCCTGCGAACTTCGATCACTTCTTCGGTGGGAACTAGAACCTCGTCTATGTCCTCTTCAAGGCCATGCTCTGCGACGGAGGTACGGATTTGTTCTGCGATCTTCTTTTCGAAATTCGAAAGAACGCTGACCGAGTACCACCGTTTCGCCATGAACCTGTCGCCCTTGTTTGCCTTCGGCATATCCTAATTCTTGGACATGCCCATCGTTGAAATTATATCACCGTCTCCGGAATAAAAAGCGGCGCACAGCCCGAATCGCCGCACGCCCATTCCGAATAGTTCCGCGTCAACTACTCTGACACGACGCTCTGTGCAAGGGGGCAGTAGCGATTGGTTTCAACCCGACCCGTCTTAGCTGAAGGCGCCAAGAACCAGCTGCAGGCCACCGCGGATACCCAGATCGACCAACGCAAAGAAAACAGCCGTCAAAGCTGCCATGATAAAGACCATCACCGTGGTCAACAGTACTTCGCGCCGTGTAGGCCAAACGACTTTGGACACTTCGGCGCGAACCTGCTGAATGAACTGTATTGGGTTTGTGGTTGCCATCAGGCTTTCGTCTCTTTGCTTGCGGATGGGTCGGACATAACCGGGCAATGCGGCAATTTCAAGGGCCGCCACGATGCTAGTTAAGGCTTAGGGTGGTCATCCCATTCATTATTAAGAATGCGCTGAGCATCGCCTTCGGGGTCATCGTATTGATTTGACCGGACTGTGTAGAGGAAAGCAACCAGACCGATACCGCCCAGAAACAGGGAAATAGGGATCAGATAGGCCAGGACTTCCATTCAGTTCACCTCAACCTCAGTGCGTTCAGTGATACTGTAATCGAAGATGCCGACATAGCCAAAGCGGCGATCAAAGGGGTTGCCAATCCTGCCACAGCCAACGGGACAGCAATAACGTTATAAACCGTGGCGATCCGAAAATTCTCACGAATACGTCGTGTTGCCGCATTCGCTGTTTGGCAAGCCTCCGAAATCGGGGAAAGATCGTTTCCAAGCAACACAATGTCAGATGCCACCCGAGCGGCATCCAACGCCGACGCAGGTGAAATCGACACATGTGCGGCAGCCAATGCTGCTGTATCGTTCAAGCCATCACCGACCATGAGAACGCGGCGGCCCTGATCGCCCATCTCCTGAACTCTTGCTGCTTTGTCCTGTGGCAATGCTTCCGCTTCCCACGCATGAATTCCCAGCCAGTTAGCGAGATTTTCCACCGCACCCTGTGTGTCGCCCGATATCAGCATGACATCTTTTCCCGCCAATTGGAAAGCTGACACGGCCTCTGCCGCACCTTTGCGCAAACTATCGGAAAAATAAAACGCCACCGGCTTTTGATCTCCAATTGCCAACCAAGCCGCCGTCACATTTTCAGCCTCCCCGCCAGTCCAAGCCGCACGACCAAAGCGGGCCCTCTGACCATTGTATGCGGCCTCGGTTCCGAAACCCGGCACCTCTTTGATGTCTTGCAAATTGGCTGGCTCAATTCCTGCCTCGCGTGCGGCTCGGGCCAATGCCACAGACAAAGGATGCGCAGATGCTTCAGCCAAAGCCAGCGCAACCTGCAGATCATCTTCAGAGTGCGAACTCAGATCGGTGACCTCCGGCTTGCCGTCTGTAAGTGTACCGGTTTTGTCAAACACGACAGTATCCACTTCGGCCAACCTCTCCAAAGCGGTGGCATGCTTGATCAACATGCCATTTCGAAACAAACGACCTGATGCGGCAGTTGTCACGGCAGGAACAGCGAGGCCCAATGCACACGGGCAGGTAATAATCAGTACTGCTGCCGCGACATTCAGTGCTGTTCGAATATCGCCTGAGTACACATACCAACCTAGAAAGCTGAAAGCGGCGAGTATATGCACGCCCGGCGCGTAAAGTTTGGCGGCCTTGTCCGCCAATGAGGTATAGCGTGAACGCCCTGACTCGGCGATGGCTACCAAATCCGCCATCTGATGCAGTGACGTATCCTCGCCTACGGCAGTTGCGCGAATAGTAAGAGGGCCGGTCAAATTGACCTCGCCGGCGCTTACCTTCAGCCCTTCTTGGGCAAAAACCGGGGTGGTTTCTCCTGTCAGAAGCGATCGATCCAGCTCTGACCGACCTGAGACAATCTCGCCGTCAACAGGCATTCGCCCACCGGGGCGGACAAGTACAAGGTCGTCAAGTTTCAAATCTGCTACAGCGACTTCCTCCTCGATCCCCCCAACAAGCCGAGTTGCTCTGGGCACTTCAAGCGCTGTGAGTTCTTCTGCCGCAGATCGTGCGATCGCGCGCGTGCGGTAGTCCAGATAGCGACCGGCAAGCAAAAAGAAGGTCAACGTCAGTGCAGCGTCGAAATACGCATGCTTTCCGCTTAACGCGGTTTCCGAAAGTGAGGTCGCCAAAGCCAGCAGAATAGCAAGAACAATAGGCACGTCCATGTTCAATCTTCGAACACGCAGTGCACCCCATGCATTTGCAAAAAATGGCTGGGCAGAAAACGCGATTGCAGGCAGGGCAATTGCAGCCGAAATCCAGTGGAACATATCGCGTGTCGCGTCGGTCGCTCCCGACCAGACCGAGACAGACAACAACATAACGTTCATCGAAGCAAACCCGGCGACCGCCAGACGCATCAGCAATTCCCGCCCGGTCTTATCCGTCTGCGTGGCGGAAAGAGCGCCCGGATCCAATTCGTGTGCCTCATATCCCGCACGTTCCAAAACCGGTATCAAATCTCTAGCGTTCAGATCCGGCGCAGCCTTAACCATGGCCCTTTTCAGTGTCAGGTTTACCCTGGCGTCTTCGACACCAGGAAATGCGTTCAGTTCGCGTTCAACTGTTGCGATACACGCCGAGCAGTGAATTCCGGGCAGCGAAAGTGCGATTTGTGCATCCCGAGGAGTAACTCGCGCAGGCTCAGCAGGTGACGCTATACAACCCGGACAAGCTGCCGCGCTACTGGAAGTCTGCCCCGTCAACGACCTACCCTTTCACATACAGCGGAATGCGCTGCGTGAATTCTGTTCCGTCATGGTTTGTGGCCAAAAGACGAATATTCCAGTTTCCCTCTCCCAGAATGGCAGGCGCTGCATACGCTAATCCATCAAATGTGAAATCGGGCGAGAAATCTTCCTTCACATGTGTGGCTCGTCCCACAACCGCTTGCAAATCGGATACCTTTACCGGAGATCCTGTTTGGTCCGTGATATGGAGGATCAAAAGCCCGCCTTTGAACTCCGCCCGAACATCCCAACCCAAGGCTTGGTGATTCTGTAAGCGCTCATTGAATTCCTGACTAGCAACATAGGAATTCTTCACCTCGAGTCCCGGAAAGGTCTTGACCGCATTATAGGCCAATACAAGGTTAACCGTAATAATCACGCCAAAGGCCGCTACAAACATAGCCAGAGCGTGTTTTCCGGTGAACTGCCGTTCCGACATACCTAGTCCCCCCGACCTATGAACGTTGTGTCTTTGTATGCACGTTCGCCGCTTTCAAGATCTTCAACCCAAATACGTACCGAGGTTGTATCAGCTCCCGCAGGGTCGGTGTCTTTGGACGCAGCAATGTAGACCCGCGTTAACTGCGCGGTGTCCGCTGCGACGATCACGGTGTCACCTTCAACACCTTCGACTTCGATCTGCATTGCCGGATCGCCGACCAGCGACAACCTGAAAGAACGCTCTTCGCCATGTTTGTTGCGCAAACGGACATCGTAGGTATTTCGGATTGTGCCATCAGACAATGTAACGAAAGTGGGATTGCGCACGGGCGCGACCGTCAAATCGATATCCGACCGGATGAATAGAGCAAACAATAGAGCGAACCCAACGAGCGACCAAAGTGCTGTGTACATGATAGTTCTTGGTCGAAAGATATGCTTCCAGACATTCTTTGGCTTTTCGCCTGCACGTTCGCGCGTTTCGTCGCTCAGTGCCATGTAGTCTATCAGTCCGCGCGGCTTCCCGATCTTGGCCATCATGTCATCGCAGGCATCGATACAGAGTGCGCAGGTGATACACTCCAACTGTTGTCCATCTCTGATATCAATCCCGACCGGACACACGTTCACGCAGGCCATGCAGTCAATGCAGTCGCCCAATTCAGAATCAGCAGTTCTCTTACCCTTGCCGCGAGGTTCGCCCCGCCATTCACGATATCCGACCACAAGCGTGTCTTCGTCCATCATCGCAGCCTGAATCCTGGGCCATGGACACGCATAGATACAAATCTGTTCTCGGGCGAACCCCCCGAACAAAAAGGTGGTGCCAGTTAGGATGAGTACGGTCGTATATGCGATCGGGTGCGCGTTTCCGGTGATCAGATCGCGCGCCAAGGTAGGCGCGTCAGCGAAATAGAAAACCCAGGCTCCGCCTGTCGCCAGACCGATCAGCAACCAGACTACCCATTTCGTCAATCGCAATCGTGCTTTTCTAAGATCCAGTTTCTTTTGCCGATGCAATCGCAATCGCGCGTTCCGATCGCCTTCGATCCAGCGCTCAACCAGAATATACAGATCCGTCCAAACAGTTTGAGGGCAAGCATATCCGCACCACACCCGGCCCAGTGCCGAAGTGAACAGAAACAGCCCCAACCCCGCCATGATTAAAAGCCCTGCAACGAAGTAGAATTCATGCGGCCAAATCTCGATCCAGAAGAAATAAAAGCGACGGTTCGCCAAATCCAGCAACACTGCTTGATCTGGCAGGCTTGGCCCACGATCCCACCTGATCCACGGCGTCAGATAGTAAATCCCCAAAGTGACCGCCATGATGATCCATTTCAGGTTGCGAAATGGCCCGGATACGCGCCGGGGGAAGATCGGCTCCCTGGCCGCGTAAAGGCTCGGGGCTGGGTTGGAATCGCTCACAAGGTGGCTCCGGTTCTGGCTTTTTCAGGCGACTTCTTCCAGATCATACAACCAAGAACTTTGATTTGGGTCAAAAGCACATCACAAAGACACCTTTTGTCACACCTGCCGAGCTTGCCGTTTTAGCCAGCCTACGAATGTTTTGACCTCTGCCCGCATCGGAGATCGGGCCGTAACAATATGGTATCCGGCTGCGTCTGGCTCTGAGTATAGCTCAACAATTCGACCATTCAGAATGTCCTGTTCGACAAAGTGTCGCACAGTGATAGTGACGCCCTGCCCTGCCCTTAGGCCGTCTAACACCAAATTTCCGGGAACTTCGATACGGCCTGCACCCGGCCCAATTTCCGCACCGCGGCCAGCAAGCCACATCGACGCTTCGGTTGTACCAACCTCTTGCAGCCAGGGCAGCTCGGCCAAATCGGCAGGGGTCCAGTCGGACTTGTCTTCCAAAAGCTCCGGCGCAGCCACTATCACCATCGGAGACCTGAGCAGCATTTGCGAGTCGACACCTGACCAACCGCCTTCACCGTAACGGATCGCAATATCAACTCCGCCCGGGCGCAGTTCAACCAGCTCTGGGGAAGGATCCAGAATTAGGCCAATTTCGGGATGGACTGCGCGAAACGCAGGAAGCCGAGGCATTAGCCAAGATGCGGCGAATGAAGATGTCAGGGAAACATGCACCGGTCGGTCTGAACCTGATCGGACGAGCTCTTCGACCGCTGCCCCTATCGCCCCAAACCCCAGATGCAAAGCGCGGGCGAGGTGTTCGCCTTCAGCGGTCAACGACATGGTCTTACCGCTTCGATCCAACAGCGCGACTCCCATGTGCTCTTCCAGAACTCGCAATTGCTGGCTTATTGCAGCGTGACTAACATTTAGCGCGGCTCCGGCCTGAACAACATTTTTCTTTTCTGCGAATGCAGAGAATGCTCTCAACGATGTCAAAGGCGGAAGTGATTTCCAATTCATATGTAACCCAGACTTACATATCGAAATAGTAATTGAGTCGCATTTCTACCGTCAAAGGTCAATCTTGAAAGCAGTTGTCAAACACATGCAGGAGAGTTTCTATGCTATCGATCTACGCAAAATCGTTCATGACCGCCACGCGCATTAACGCACCGACCATCGTGGATGCGCCGCGACGCAAGAGTGCGAAACGACATTGGCTACCCAATGGCCACTGGTGGCTGCAAAGAAAACGCGATATCGACTTGCGCCACCTGTGATTGCCGAACCAAACCAGTTTCTGGACCCAATCGGTTCTAGGTTATATTCTTGAAAAATCGGCACCGGCTGTTCAGGAAACGCGCGAACAGATGATACAACCGGTGCCGAGACCTTCGGGCGAAAAGCCGTCCGAAGGTATCCCCATATCGTTACTGGCCGCCGCCCAGCTGATGCACATAGGCGGTAACTGCTCGGATTTGTGCTTCGGTCAGGCGGTTTTCCCATGCGGGCATCACACCGTAGCGACTGTAAGTAACCGTTTCAGTCAGTTCCTGCTCACTTCCGCCGAACAACCAGATCGCGTCTGTCAGGTTCGGCGCGCCTTGAGTAACATCGCCTTTACCGTCTTCACCGTGACAAACCGCGCAATTGTCCGCATAGACGACTTCGCCGGCTTGCGCTGCACCGTCATCTGTCTGCGCATTTGTCAAAGACATTACGTATTGAACAACTTGTGTTATCTCATCTTGCTCAAGGATTTCGCCAAATGCAGGCATTTCAGAGTACCGCGCATCGTCGCTTTCTTCGTTGCGGATGCCGTAGGCTACCGAGTATTCGATGTCTTCCATCGTACCACCCCACAGCCAGGCATCATCCAACAAGTTGGGGAAACCCGAAGCACCCTCCGCGCCTGACCCGTGGCATTGCGCGCACCACGTACGGAAAACCGCGCCGCCCGCATTTACGGCGTATTGCTGAAGCTCTGCATCGCTTGCGATACTATCCAACGGGGTTTCTACAAGCTTCGCGTTCAAGGGCGCGTTCGCCTCTTGGAAAGCGATCATCTCCTCTTGTACCAAAGCACGTGAAGACCACCCCAGGACACCAGCTGTAGCCGACTGAACCAAAGGCCACGCGGGATACATGATCGTGTAAATCACGCCCCAAAAAATAGTCGCGTAGAACGTCCAAAGCCACCAACGCGGCATCGGGTTGTCAAACTCTTCCAGACCGTCCCAGCTGTGACCGGTTGTCTGCGGATCACCCGGTTGTTTTTCAGGTGTCTTGCTCATTTCCGCGCCTCCTTGGATGTGGCGGGTTTGTCTTCATGGCGGAATGGAATGTTCGCCGTGTCTTTGTACTCTTTGCTGGCACCTGGGCGAAAAACCCAGATGACGATGCCTATGAAAAAGGCAAAGAGCAGCAGCAACATCCAACTATCCGCAAACTGCCTTAGGATTGTGTATTCTTCCATTGCACCCTCCCTAGCGGCTCGGGTCCGGGGTGAAAGTCGAGAAATCGACCAAAGTACCCAGCATCTGCAAATACGCGATCAGCGCGTCCGCTTCGGTCAACTCGGGTTGGCCATCAAAGTTTCGCACGTTCACCTTATCGCCGTATCTTTCAAGCAGACCGTCGTAATCGCTGTCCGGGTCAGCCTGGGCGCGGAAGTCGGCCTGAGCATTCGCGATCATTTCTTCTGTATAAGGCGTTCCAACAACCGCATTTGCAGCCATAATGTCGCCGATATACTCACCGTCCAGCTTTCGGTTTTCGAGGAAGCCGTATTTTGGCATCACCGACTCCGGCACCACAGATTGGGCATCTCGCAGGTGCCGAACGTGCCAATCGTCCGAATATCTGCCGCCAACGCGGGCCAGATCTGGCCCCGTCCGTTTTGACCCCCATTGAAATGGATGGTCATACATCGATTCAGCGGCCAGCGAATAATGTCCGTAACGTTCGACCTCATCCCGCATCGGACGGATCATCTGACTGTGACAGACGTAGCAGCCCTCGCGCAGATAAATTTCCCGGCCAGCCATCTCTAACGGGGTGTAAGGACGCATGCCCTCAACCTTTTCGATGGTGTTTTCAAGATAGAAAAGCGGGGTAATTTGAACGATGCCACCAATGGTAACGACCAAAAAGCTGAAGATCAGCAGGAGGGTCGCATTGGTCTCGAGGATTTTATGTTTGTCGAGAATTGCCATTGCTCCGGCCCTCCTTATTCAGCCGGGACCGCGACGGTCAGGCTGGCCTCTTTGGCCGGTGCCTTTCGGACGGTCATCCACAGGTTGTAGCACATGATTACCGAGCCAGCGAGGAACAGTACTCCTCCCAAACCGCGCACCACGTACATTGGGAACTTGGCTGCAACTGTGTCAGCAAATGAATTCACCAAGAAACCATTGGCGTCCACTTCGCGCCACATCAGGCCTTCCATGATGCCGGTAACCCACATCGACGCGGCGTAGAGCACAATGCCGATGGTGGCGAGCCAGAAGTGCCAGCTGACCATTTGCAGCGAATAAAGGCGCTCGCGCTTCCACAGGACAGGCACCAGGAAGTACAGCGCACCAAAGGTTATCATACCATTCCAACCCAGCGCGCCCGAATGCACGTGGCCAATGGTCCAGTCGGTGTAGTGGCTGAGGCTGTTCACCGCACGGATCGACATCATCGGACCTTCGAAGGTGGACATGCCATAAAAGCCCACGGAAATAACCATCATTCGGATGATCGGATCGGTACGTAGCTTATCCCAAGCACCTGACAACGTCATCAGTCCGTTGATCATACCGCCCCAAGACGGCATCCAAAGCACGACTGAGAACACCATACCAAGCGTCGAGGCCCAGTCCGGCAACGCAGTGTAATGCAGATGGTGTGGACCTGCCCAGATATACAGGAAGATCAACGCCCAGAAGTGGATGATGGACAATTTATATGAAAACACCGGACGTTCGGCTTGTTTCGGAATGAAGTAGTACATCATCCCCAGGAAACCGGCGGTCAGGAAAAAGCCGACAGCATTGTGACCATACCACCACTGGATCATAGCATCCTGCACACCGGACCAAACGATGACCGATTTCGATCCCCAGATGCTGACCGGAATTGTCATGTTGTTCACCAGATGCAACATTGCAACCGTAACGATGAAGGCCAGGTAAAACCAGTTGGCCACATAGATATGAGGCTCTTTCCGTTTTACGATCGTGCCAAGATATACGGCCAGATATGCGACCCAGACGACTGTCAGCCACAAATCAATATACCATTCAGGCTCTGCGTATTCCTTGGACTGTGTGCCGCCAAGCACATAGCCTGTCGCGGCCAGAACAATGAATAACTGGTAACCCCAAAACACAAACCATGCCAGGTTACCGCCCCACAACCTGGCGGCACTGGTACGTTGCACCACATAGAAAGATGTCGCAATCAGTGCATTTCCGCCGAATGCGAAAATTACCGCCGACGTGTGCAGCGGGCGCAGACGGCCAAAATTCAGATAGCCCTGAGCCCATTCAAAGTTTAGCCCGGGAAAAGCCAACTGGAACGCAATGAACGTACCCGCCAAAAAACCAACGACGCCCCAAAACGCCGTCGCGATCACGCCATACCGGATGACGTCATCCATGTATTCCGCCGAGCGATCTACAATAATATCTGGTTCATCGGTGTTGCGAAGCGTCCAGATGAACAATCCTGCGGCGATTAGCATCACCAGAATCGCATGCACCTGATACGCCAAATCCCGTGCATAATTGGATCCTATGGCTGCAAATAGCACCACAAGACCAAGCACGATCAGCTTGATGTAATTCGACATGTTGCGTCCCTTTGCCGTGCCTCGCCCGGTTCTCGTGCCGTGCGAAACTTATTTGACTGGCTGCAGTTCTGTCGGACGGCAGCCAATACTGCTTTGATCTGTATCAAGACAATAACCTGAATTCTGTGACACGCATAAATAATTGAATGGGTTAACTGGTCTCGCGATCCAAGTTACCCAATTGAATGAGGTCAAGATGGCGTACAAATCTCTTCTCACGGTTATGACCGAAACGGAAAAAGCACGAGCGGCACTAGCCCAGATCGCCGTTTTGGCGGACGCGCAAGATGCACATGCCGAAGCTCTCTGTCTGGGCGTCGACCGAACGCAGACCGGATATTACTACGCAGGAGCAAACGCTCTGATTCTTCAGGAATCACTGACCCGGGCAAATGCCGAGGCAGACAGCTTGCTGGCTTTTGCAAAGGACTATCTTGGCAAAACCGGAGTTAGATGGTCGGCCGAAAATGGCGTTGCGCAGATCGCAGATATTGGCCGCCACGTCGCCCACCGCTCCCGGTTTTCTGATCTTGTCGTACTGCCGAAACCGTATGGACAGGATTGTGGGACCGAAGCAGAACCTATTGTCGAATCCGCCTTGTTCGAAGGACATGCACCGGTACTGATCGTACCGGAAGACATTGAGCCTGTTGTAACGCCCAGCACGGTTCTTGTCGGTTGGAACGAAAGCGTCGAAGCCATGCGAGCCATTCGCCGCGCGTTGCCCTTTCTGCAACAGGCGGAACTAACGCGGATTGTCGTGATCGACCCACCACGTCACGGACCAGATCGGTCTGATCCTGGTGGGATGCTGTCACAGATGCTTTCGCGGCACGGTGTTAAATGCGAGATTGACGTGCTCAGCAAGACGATGACCCGGGTTTCGGACATTCTTAACCGACATGCCGCCGATACAGAAGCCGACATGATCGTAATGGGAGCTTATGGTCATTCTCGGTTTCGCGAAGCCATTCTGGGTGGTGCAACCCGCAACATGTTAGAACAATCGGCTGTCCCGATCTTTATGGCTCACTGATGCAGGTGCCGATCTCGTTCGATGGCCGCCAGATTGAGCGGCCATTTCGCGTTTAAACCTTTCGGACCAACCCGATTAGGAACAGTAAAATCACGGCTCCTATCGTTGCAAAAAAGATCGATGAAAATAGTCCGCCACCAACAGAAAATCCAAGCGCAGGAAAGACGGTGCCGGCAAGAAACGCGCCAACGATACCAACAATAATATTACCTATAAGGCCGAAACCGCGTCCTTCCATAATCTTTCCGGATAGCCAACCAGCAATAGCGCCGATGAAAAGCATCGCCAAAACGCTAGAAAATTCCATGAAACTCTCCTGAAGCAATTGAACTCTGCAGCGCCCATCTGCGCCCTTAGACTAGAAAACCTCCGTCGGCATCGTCGCCCGCTTCCTCCATCAAGCGGCCCATATCGGGTATGGTGACGTGGCGCTTACCTTCAAGGGTGATAACCGTATCTTTCTTCAGGGCCGATATCTGGCGACTTACGGTTTCAAGCGTCAAGCCCAGGTAATCGGCCATCGCCTCGCGCGTTAGCGGAAGGTCAAAGACGATTGGTCCAGTAATGCCGGTCTTGTTAACCGATGCATCCCTGCGCGCAATGATCGACAAAAGGCTGGCGATTTTTTCACGCGCGGTCTTGCGTCCCAATACCAGCATCCATTCTCGCGCTGCATCCAACTCATCCAATGTCATCTGCAACAGGCGATGGGCAATATGGGGAGTGCTGGCCATCATCTCCTCGAACGGCTTTTTTCTGAAACAACACATCACAACATCAGTAGTTGCCTGTACATCGTACGGGGCTGTTTCGCGGCCCGGACGACCTACAAAATCGCTTGGCAGCAACAGGCCGACCATCTGCGTGCGTCCGTCTTCCATGGTTTGTGTCAGAGAGGCGATCCCAGATACGACCGAACCAACAAAGTTCATTGGATCACCTGACCAAATAATCGTCTGACCGGCTTCAAAACTGCGATAGTATTTGATCTTTTCCAGAGCTTCGAGTTCGTCTTTTTCGCAATGCGCGCATACGGCCCGATGCCTTATGGGGCACTCTTCGCAATTTGTATGCTCATACAGGGCCTTGAGTGTCATTCACATTCCCAATTGATCTCGGTCAAAGTACCAGAGCGACTTCCGGTATACCGGGATTGCCATGATAGTAAAACCGCAATTGGCAAAGCTTGGACTTTTTGACGCTAAAGTACCGCGTTATACAAGTTACCCGACAGCCCCACATTTCAGCAATGACGTGGATTCCGACAAATTTGGCGCGTGGATATCGGGCATAAGACCGAACAGCGCCATATCACTTTATATTCACGTGCCTTTTTGCCGCAGGCTTTGCTGGTTTTGCGCCTGCCGAACGCAGGGAACCCAAACGGACAATCCAGTAATTGCCTATGTGGATGTTCTGAAAGCCGAGCTGGATTTGCTCGCTGCACGGCTGCCAAAGGGTGTGACACTGTCGCGGCTGCACTGGGGTGGCGGAACGCCAACCTTGTTGAAGCCTGAGCTAATGCGAGATCTGGCGGCGCGCATTCAAGAAACGGTTCCTTTGGGACGCGGCGCTGAGTTCTCAGTTGAGATCGACCCAAACGAGATTGATGAGGCCCGCTTGGATACACTGGCCGAAGCGGGCATGAACCGCGCTTCGATAGGAATTCAGGACTTTGATGAAGAGATTCAGAAGACAATCGGTCGTATTCAGGGTTATGACACCACTCGCCGTGCAGTAGACATGATCCGAGCGAGGGGGATTTCGAGCCTGAACGCCGACATTCTCTTTGGTTTACCGAACCAATCCAAGTCACGGATGACCGAAAGCGTCCAAAAACTTCTGTCACTGTCACCAGACCGGGTAGCCTTGTATGGATATGCTCACGTTCCTTGGATGGCAAAACGCCAACAGATGATACCTTCGGACGCATTACCGACGCCCGAGCAAAGGCTGGATTTATTCGAAACCGCGCGGCGCCTGTTTTTATGGGATGGCTATGCTGAAATTGGGATAGATCACTTCGCGACAAAAGACGACGGCCTGACCCGTGCGCAACGCGCCGGGCGCCTGAAACGGAATTTTCAGGGTTATACGGACGACGATGCCCCGGTTCTAATCGGGTTGGGTGCCAGCTCGATTTCACGCTTTCCACAAGGATACGCACAGAATGCCGCTGCCACGTCAGCCTATATCAAAGCCATCCGTGCTGAACGCTTTTCGACAGCGCGTGGGCATGTATTCAAGGGTCGTGACATTCTTCGGGCCCGCATGATCGAAGCATTAATGTGCGATTTCCAAATCGATTCAACCGAGATTTTGCGGGATCATGATGTTACCAGCTCTGAATTGATCCAGATGTACGATGCGGTGAACGCTGAATTTGATGGGTTGCTAAATGTTAGTGACGCAGGACTTGTCATTCCGCCCGAAGCTCGCGCACTGACCCGCATGATCGCCCGTAAATTTGACGCATATGACCTAAGCAAAGCTGGCCATAGTTCTGCAATTTAAAGCTGTTTTACCGCCTAATCTGCAGGGGCTTGACGTGTACCTCTGATTTTCTCCACACTCAGAACGTGGGAAATCCAACATTCCACGGCCTGAGGCAGGCAAATCTGCAGACAGTTCCGCCCGACGCACAGTGTCGGACCGCCTTTTTCGTGCAGCTATGATGCAACTTGAAAGAGGGACAGCACTCATGCGCGTTTTCACCGTCCTCGGCCCCAGCCAATCGGGCAAATCCACTCTGGTCGAGGCTATCAGCCGCCTCGACGGGCGGCCCACCACATTCGATGTTTCCGGAACCGTGCACTTGCACGGTTTTTCTTACTTGAACGAGCCCTGGTGCGCGATTGATGTGGACGGTGGCGGCGACGCGCTGGCCTACGTTGGTCCTGCAATGGCCATTTCAGACGCCGCTGTAGTGGTCGTTCCACCTGACCCGGATGCCGCAGTTCTATGCGCTCCTTACCTACGGTTGGTGGAAGAGGCAGGTATACCGTGCTTCCTCTTTATTAACCGGATGGACAATCCGAACGGCCGCATTCGTGACATTATCGCGGCGCTCCAAACATACTGCACGCACCATATCGCCTTGCGGCAAGTTCCAATCCGCGAAGGCGACACGATCGTTGGCGCTGTTGACCTGATCTCGGAACGCGCTTGGAAGTATCAAGAGGGCCAGCCTTCGGCTTTGATCGAGCTGCCCAAATCAGTCGAGGATCGCGAGCAGGAAGCCCGCACAGAATTACTAGAGACTTTGTCCGATTTCGACGATCATTTACTGGAACAGCTGATCGAGGACAAACAACCGCCCAGCGCCGAAGTCTACGATTTGGCTGCGCAGGTATTGCAAAGGCACCAGCTGATCCCAGCGTGCCTTGGTGCCGCAAGCCATGGCAATGGTCTGACGCGACTGATGAAAGCATTGCGTCACGAGGCGCCTGAGTTCGACATCGCCGCAGGGCGCGACGAAGCGGAAGAAAACGCACGCGCTATCGCTGGTTTTGCCGACGTGAAGAAACATATCGGAAAAATCATCGTTCTTCGGGCATTGGGTGATGGTGTCAAGGCACACGAGTCTTTGGGCGGTGAAACAGTCGGTAACCTGACGACACTTGATGCCAAAACTCAAATCGGCTCGCTTGAGGCAGGTCAGATCGGGTTGGCCGTAAAGTCGGACCACCTGAACCCTGGCAATCTTTATGACAGTAAATCGGCGACACCGTTGCCGGAATGGGCGTCGTCGCATCCGGTTGCGCACCGTCAGGTCGTTTCGCCCGCGCACGAGCGTGACGACGTTCGCCTTTCAAACGCGCTCAGCCGTATGGCAGAAATCGATCCTGGGCTGTATCTTGAGCAAGACGAGTTAAGCGGTCACGCGGTTCTAGGTTCTCAGGGACCTCAGCATATGCGCCGGGTTACCGCAAAACTGTCAGAGGATTTCGGTATAGAAATTGCCGCAGATCCAGTCGAAACCGCCTACCGCGAAACGATCCGCGCGCCGATTGAACATCGCCATCGCCACCGCAAGCAGTCAGGAGGTGCGGGTCAATTTGCCGATGTCGTGATCTCAATTGCTCCACTACCCCGCGGATCTGGCTTTCAGTTCGAAGAAATAGTCAAAGGCGGCGCGGTGCCGAAAAACTACATTCCATCAGTCGAACATGGCGCCAAGGACGCTCTGGTACAAGGTCCCGAAGGCTTCCCAGTGGTGGATGTAAAAGTAACGTTGAGTGACGGTAAACACCACAATGTCGACAGCTCTGACTATGCGTTTCGGACTGCTGGTAAAAACGCAGTACGCGAGGCTTTGCCGCAGGCCAAGCCTGTTGTGTTGCAACCAATTCTGAATGCAGAAATCCATTTGCCGTCCGATTTTGTTGGCGATCTCGTGCCCACCATCAGTTCGTTGCAAGGGCAGGTATTGGGATTCGAAGGAAATCCGAACGCTTCCGGTTGGGAGATCTTCAACGCGCAACTTCCTGCTGTCGCCGAAGATGAATTGCATCGAACTCTAGCCAGCGCAACCCGCGGAACCGGTTGGGTTAAATTGCAATTCGATCATTACGAAGAATTGCGCGGCCCTGTTCCCAAATCGGCGGAAAAGGAAAAGATGGCCAGCGCTTGATCCCAGTTTGGCGGGCCGTGTTCAGCCCGCCGCTGAAATCAATTCGCGAGTATATTCAGTCTGAGCATTCTCGAACAATGCGTCGGCAGTGCCCATTTCAATTACGTCGCCATTCCGCATTACAATGACATTGTGTGACATCGCCCGGACAACCTTAAGGTCATGGCTGATAAACAAATAAGCCAGACCATATTTGCGTTGCAGATCACGCAGCAGATCAACAATCTGCACCTGAACGGTCATGTCCAACGCGCTTGTTGGCTCATCAAGAACCAACAATTTCGGGCGTAGCACCATCGCGCGGGCTATTGCAATGCGCTGACGCTGCCCACCGGAAAACTCATGTGGATAACGATCCATTGTTGCTGGATCCAAACCAACCTCGGTCATCACGTCCGCAACCAACTCACGGGGTTGGCGGCCCGGATCTACCTTATGGATTGCCAAACCTTCCGCAATGATCTGCATACATGTCATGCGCGGGCTCAAGCTCCCAAAAGGGTCTTGGAACACTATCTGCATATCCTTGCGTAGGCGGCGCAACTCACGCGTGGACCAGCTACGAACATCCTGATCGCGAAAGGTAATTCCGCCCTCAGAGGCGATTAAACGCATGATTGCCAATGCCAAAGTTGTCTTGCCAGACCCGCTTTCCCCAACTATGCCCAGCGTTTCACCGGCGCGCACGCTCAGCGTCGCGTCGTTGACCGCTTTCACATATCCAACGGTCCGTTTCAGGAATCCGCGCTGAATTGGGAACCAAACCTTAAGGTGATCTGTCCGGGTCACCTCCTCTGCGTCTGCGTTTACTGGTTCGGGGCTGCCCGAAGGCTCCGCTGCCAGTAACTTACGCGTGTACGGATGCTGCGGATTATCAAATATGTCGGTGGTTTGGCCAGTTTCGACAATTTCACCATCCTTCATTACGCACACCCGATCCGCAATCCGACGCACAATGCCTAGGTCGTGGGTAATGAACAGCATCCCCATACTCTCGGATTTCTGTAATTCGGCTAACAGGTCGAGAATTTGCGCTTGAATTGTCACGTCCAATGCAGTCGTTGGTTCATCTGCAATCAGAATGTCCGGCTTGTTGGCCAAGGCCATTGCAATCATGACACGCTGCCGTTGCCCACCTGACAACTGATGTGGATAGCTGTCCAGCCGTTCTTCGGGATCGCGGATACCGACCTTGGTCAAGAGCTCGACAATCCGTTCACGCGCGGTATCTCCCGAAACGCCCTGATGCAAGGCCAGAGACTCGGCCATCTGCTTTTGGATTGTGTGCAATGGGTTCAACGACGTCATCGGTTCCTGAAAAATGAAACTGATGTCGTTGCCTCGTACCTGCATGAGGCGGTCTTCAGATGCACCTATCATCTCTTGGCCATCGTACTTGACCGAACCTTCGACAACCGCGCTATCGCCTAGAAGCGAGACGGTGCTCAGAGCGGTCACAGATTTCCCCGAGCCTGATTCCCCAACCAGCGCAACGGTTTCGCCACGATCCACAGTGAACGAGACACCTTTGACCGCGGCCGAGATCTGTCCGTCCTGCCGAAACGAGACGTTGAGATTATTCACTTCCAGCAAGCTCATGAAAAAGTCTTTCTGGGATCAAACGCATCGCGGACGCCCTCAAATATGAAGACCAGTAAGGACAGCATAATGGCAAAGGTGAAAAAGGCGGTGAAAGCCAGCCATGGGGCCTGAAGGTTTTGTTTAGCCTGCAAGGTCAATTCACCCAACGAAGGGGCCGATGACGGCAGGCCAAAACCAAGAAAGTCCAGCGAGGCAAGCCCGCCGATGGTCCCTGTCACGATAAAAGGCATGAAGGTCAAAGTCGCAACCATCGCGTTGGGCAACATGTGCCGGAACATGATTGTCATGTTCCCCACGCCCAGCGCCCGTGCGGCCCGCACGTATTCAAGGTTTCTTGCTCGTAGGAATTCCGCTCGGACCACGCCGACCAACCCAGTCCACGAGAACAGGATCATTAGGATCACCAGTAGCCAGAAACTTCGCCCAAGAACCGCGAACATAATGATGATTACATAAAGAGACGGTGTCGCCGACCATATCTCGATAATCCGTTGAAAAATCAGATCCAGCCAACCACCAAAAAATCCTTGGATTGCGCCTGCGAAAACTCCTATCAGGCTGGCTGCGCCCGTGACTATCAATGTGAATAAGATCGACAGGCGAAAACCATAGATAACACGCGCCAGGACATCCCTTTTAGTGTCATCGGTCCCTAGCAGGTTTTGTCCGTTGGGCGGCAAAGGAGCGGCCCCAGGGCGGTCCACACTGGTGTTGAAGGAATAAGGAATAGGCGGCCAAATGGCCCAGCCTCGCTCAAATCCTTCGGCCTGGAACGTGCCTTGCTGGATTTCTTCAATGATCCCCTCCGGGTCATCGAAACATTGGTCCAACCCACCGCTGTCAATAAGGCACTGAACCTCGGGGTCTCTGTAAATCGCTTCGGTCTGGAAATCGCCGCCGAATTCTGTTTCCGCATAAAAATTGAAAACCGGCGTGTAGAACTCACCCCTGTACTTCACCAAAATTGGCTTATCGTTAGCGATGAATTCCGCGAAGAGTGACACGCCAAACAAAACTGAGAAAATGATCAACGACCAGAAAGCCCGTCCATTGCGGCGAAAGTTGCGCCAACGGCGTTGATTGAGAGGGGAAAGAGCCATCTACCCCTCCCGCTTTTCGAAATCGATACGCGGATCAACCAGCACATACATCAGATCGCTGATAATCCCCACAACCAGCCCCATAAGACCGAATATGAAAAGCGTACCAAAGATCACCGGGTAGTCACGCGCAACCGCGGCTTCGAACCCAAGCCGCCCCAAGCCATCAAGCGAGAAGATGGTTTCGATTATGATCGAACCGCCAAAGAAAACACCGATAAATACCGCTGGGAAACCGGCGATTACGATCAGCATAGCGTTGCGAAAAACATGGCCATACAAAACTCTGCCCTCTGACAAACCTTTCGCACGCGCGGTCATAACGTACTGTTTCTTAATCTCATCAAGAAACGAGTTCTTGGTCAGCAAGGTCAGTGTAGCAAAGGCAGAGATTGTCAGAGCGAAAATAGGCAGCGCAATGTGCCAGAAGTAATCCGCTATTTTGCCCAAAAGGCTAAGGCTGTCCCAATTGTCGGATGTCAGCCCACGCAGCGGGAAAATCTGCCAATAAGATCCGCCTGCAAACAACACCAGCAGCAAAATGGCGAACAGGAAGCCGGGAATTGCATAAGCAACGATGATCGTGCCACTGGTCCAGGTGTCAAACCGCGATCCATCCCTAACGGCTTTGCGGATACCCAGAGGAATCGAAACCAGATACGCAATTAAGGTTGACCAAAGACCCAGCGAGATCGAAACCGGCATCTTCTCCAAAACCAAGTCGATCACGCTGATCGACCTGAAATAACTCTCACCAAAATCGAGCGTTAGATAATTGCCCATCATGCTTAGAAACCGCGCAAGGGGCGGTTTGTCGAAACCAAACTCCTTTTCAAGCTCCGCTATGAACTCGGGCGGCAGCCCCCTTGCCCCGACATATTTGTCGTCAAAGACGCCACCTCCGGGTTCGGCGCTTGCACCGGCATCGCCACCGCCGGCAAACCCGGCGAACACATCCCCCTGACCCTCAATCTGCGCAATAATCTGTTCGATTGGCCCACCGGGAACGAACTGCACCAACGTGAAGTTCACGACCATAATGCCCAGCAGTGTCGGAATGACCAGCAGCAGACGTCTTAGGATATAGGCGCCCATGTTATCGAAGCGCGCCTTTGGCTTTCAGAGCGGCTTCTTTTTCTGGGTTGATCCACCACAGATCCAGATACCCAAGGCTGAAAGGGGGCAAGTTTTCCGGATACTCGTACATGTCGTAATAAGACGTCCAATAGTCAGCGATGTACCCCACTGGGATTACGAAGAATTCGTATCGCAATGCTCGGTCCAATGCCATCAGGGCCGCATCTTGATCAGCTTGATTGTCGGTTTCGAAGGATGCTTCGATAATTGCATCGACCAATGGGCTTGCCAGACCAGCCGGATTGAAAAGGCTGAATGCCGCCTCCTCTGATCCATACATTTGGCTCAGGCCTCCACCCGTGGACAAAAACGATCCATAGCGGGTTGAGTAAACCATGTCGTAGTCCCGCTCACGGCTACGCAAGGTGTATTGGGCCGGGTCGACTTTTTCTGCCGAGGCATCCACGCCCAGAGCTTGAAGGTTCTGAACATAGGTCTCGATCATCGTCGCGGTCGAGGTCGGGAGGTTGGACGGGTATGGTATGTTGACTTTTAGTGTCTGCCCCTCGGCATTGCGACGCAGATTACCTTCGCCAACAGGCCAACCTGCCTCGTCCAATGCTTTAGACGCCTTGCGCAGGTTCCGGCGATCGTTCAAGCGCGCCGGGTTCGATTCATGAACGACTACTGCTTCTTCTGCTAGGAAATCCGCCGGAACAACATCACCCAGACCTTCCAGGAAAGCCAATTCGGCCCCTTGCGGAATACCTGTGGCCTCAAGCGGAGTACCTTGGATAAAGGAGTTCCGAGGAGAATTCAGCCCAAACAAAAGAGACTCGTTTGTCCACTCAAAATTAAATGCCAAAGCCAAAGCCTCGCGGACGTTCTTGTCGGTAAATTGAGGTTTACCAAGATTGAACACAAACCCAGAAGGCGTCGGTGGGCTGCCGTCAGGAATTTCGTCTCGAACCACTGATCCTTCGTTCAGCTTCGGGAAATTATATCCGGTGGCCCAAAGTTTTGGGTCACTCTCGATGCGCATAGTGTATTCTCCGGCCTTGAAACCTTCGAAGGCAGCCGTTTGATCCGCGAAGTATTCTACCCGGATAATGTCAAAATTGTTTCGCCCGCGATTGAAAGGAACATCATTGCCCCAATAGTCGTCCCGTCGCTTGTAAACGATGCGTCGGTTAATGTCGTAACTATCCAGCTGGTAAGGCCCGGAGCCAACGGCAACCTCGAGCCGAGGTTCGTCCAACCTGCGAGATTCGTCAGCTTCGAACCAAGCTTTCGAGAAAACAGGAGTAGCACCCACCGTTTCGATCAGGCTTCGTCGTGTAACTTCTGGGTTAAATGTGAACTTGACGGTGTGATCGTCCAAAGCTTCGGCACCGGTGACCATCCGACCAACAGCCTGCGCGTAAGAAGGGAGGCCCTGTTCAATAAACAGTTTATGACTGTAAACAACATCTTCGGCGGTGACCGGTGTTCCGTCCCAGAATTTTGCCTCCGGGCGCATGTGAAAGATGACGTAGTTGCGCCCCTCATCATATTCCAGGCTTTCTGCAAGAACCCCATAGTACTGCCCTACGCTGTCGTCAGAACTTTCGATCAGACGATCGTATTGCAATGTCGTCAACGCACCAGAGCGGCCCTTGCGGGAATAGGGGTTGAGCGAATCGAACGTGCCCGAAGCCGCCAAAGACAACTCCCCGCCTTTGGGCGCATCTGGGTTAACATAGTTCAGATGAGTGTAATCCGCCGGGTAGTCCAGATTCCCGAAATAGGAATATCCGTGACTGCTTGTAACCTTGTCTTCTGACGCCAGCGCTGGGTCACCTGACAGAACGGTTGCAGACAAACCCAAAACCGCCACCCATGGCCGGAATTTTGAAACGCGCGTTGATGGCGAAAGGGAGATCATAGTGCTCATCCTCTGGTGTCTATCACGGTTTTTATGTCGTTCATGTTAGGTAAAAGTCCAACACTGCCTGTTGCAAGTTTAGACTGCGTGAACGCTTTGTGAAGATTTCATCAGACAAAAAAAGGCCGCTGCGGTTTGCGGCGGCCTTGAATCTTTGCGATGGGATAGCAGGATCAATTTCCGATGGTTTGCAAATATGCAATTAAATCGGCGCGTTCTTGCGGCTTTTTCAGGCCGGCAAAGCTCATCGAAGTGCCCGAGATATAGCCGCTTGGACGTTCAAGGAACGCATCAAGCGCTTCGGGTGTCCAATTGCCGCCATGTGCCTGCATGGCCGCCGAATATCCGGTAAAGCCCTTGGCCGACGCAACCGGCCGGTCAACGATAGCGTACAGGTATGGACCTGTGCCATTTGCGCCGTCTTCCAGCTTGTGACAAGCCGTGCATTTGCGGAACACACGGGCACCTTTCTCCGGGTCTGCAGCTGCTAAAAGCTCTTCGAACACAACCTCTTCACCATCAGCACTTTCACCGGCGCTTTCCGTCTCAATCACGTAAGCAGCCTCCGCGCTGTGGCCACCCACATGATACAGGATATCTCCGCCCCATTTGGCCAGAAGAAGCGCAAGGAAGGTTCCGAACAGGCCGGCTGCGGCCTTGGTAACTGTCATCGTGTCGAACATTGATCGCGAGTCCATTTCAGCTGTCTTCGGGGTGTCTAAGGCTTCCCCTCGCAAGAGGCAAGGTATAGACACCGCGACGAAACGCCCAATGTGGGAACTTGTTGCACGGAATCGATCAAATGACCAAACGCATCGCTTTTCAAGGGGAACCCGGCGCTTACAGCCACGAAGCCTGCCGCAATGCAAGGCCAGAAATGGATGCTTTACCCTGCCGAACTTTTGAAGATGTTATCGAATCGGTCCGTTCCGGCGAGGCGGATTTGGCGATGCTGCCGGTGGAGAATTCCACTTATGGCCGTGTTGCCGACATTCACCGACTGCTTCCTCATAGTGGGCTGCATATTATCGAAGAAGCCTTTGTTAGGGTTCATATCAACCTTTTGGGAGTGCCCGGCGCGAAGTTAGAAGATATTACCGAAGCTCACTCCCACTTAGTGTTGCTTCCACAATGCGAAGGTTTCCTTAAAGAACACGGTATTCGTGGCCGGGTCAGCCCTGACAATGCGCGCGCCGCCCGCGAGATCGCCGAACTGGGTGACAAGCATTCGGCCGCCCTGGCCAGCGAATTGGCTGGTAAGATTTATGGTCTGAATGTTTTGGCCCGGCACGTTGAAGACCGCGGCGACAACACCACCCGTTTTCTTGTTATGTCACCGCAAGCCGACACGACGCGACGCGGCGAACATGAAATGATCACGAGTTTCGTTTTCCAGGTGCGCAATATCCCCGCGGCTTTATACAAGGCTATGGGCGGTTTCGCCACCAACGGCGTTAACATGACAAAGCTGGAAAGTTACATGATCGATGGATCTTTCACCGCGACGCAATTCTACGCGGATATTGTCGGCCACCCAGAAGACCGAAATGTACAACTTGCCCTCGACGAACTTGAACACTTCACAACGAATGTCGAAATTTTGGGCGTGTACCCTGCGGCCCGGCCAAGAGGCTAGAACTTTTATACCAACGAATCTCGGACCCCCGCTAAGCGCTGCACCAGTACTGTCTTACAGCCGAACGAAACTCCTTGAAGAACGATTTAACGATCAGCGCCACCTAAACACTGAGCACCCAAACCCACCTGTGGACGGGCTACATGCTGTGACGGTAACGTTCCTCCGCATCGCGGGCGAAGTCACTCAGTCGCGATTGAAACTGGCGCCGAACACGTGACTGCCCAAGTTTAAGGGATTGCAACAACAAACGCGCCGTAAGGGTCTTGGCCGCCAGCGACATTGAGATTTTCAAGCGTGTGCGACCCTTGGAAAGTGCTAGAAGCTCGATCGAAGTTTCACCCTTCATTCCTTTGCTGTTGGCCCTAAATTTTATCGCAGAAGGCCGATCAAATTCAGTCATTTCAACCATGATCTGGCGAGGTTTGCTTCGCACTTTGACTACGGTCTCCCATTTGGCTCCAACGATTGCAGAGTGTTGCGCAGAAATTCGTCGCACGTCAGCGCCTCGCCGAACGGCCAAACGCTCGAATCTATCGAAATCCGACACAAAGGCGAATACCTCATCGATTGGAGCTTCGATGTCTTCCTGCGCTGAAAACTTCATTTTTGCCTTTTTAGTCTTTGTTACGAACCAAGCTTTCGTCAATCCAGCGTGTCTGACAGCCAGTTTTGCAAAAGAAAGTGTGCAATCGCTCCTTTTCGAGCAGGCAGCAGCTTTGGATGCTCACCTGCGTAAGCCTGCATCATTTCTGTTCTGGTGACCCAAATGGCGTCTTCAATTTCGACCGGATCAATTTGAATGTCGCGCGACAGAGCCTGACCCGAACACCCCATCATAAGCGACGCCGGGAAAGGCCAAGGCTGGCTCGCCAAATACTGCACAGCGCCGACGGGAACTCCAGCTTCTTCCATCACTTCACGACGGACGGCGGCCTCTAGCGTTTCACCAGGTTCCACAAATCCGGCCAACAGAGAATACATCCCCTCCGGCCATCCGGGCGACCGTCCCATCAGCACAGAATTTCCATGGGTTATCAGCATGATCACCACGGGGTCGGTTCGCGGAAAATGCTGCGCCCCGCACGCAGGACAACTGCGCTGCCACCCTCCTTGCGAGATTTCGCTGCCCGCGCCACAACGGGCGCAGAAGCGATGCGTTTCGTGCCACCCCACGACCGCCTTTGCCGAGGCGGCCAATTCCGCATCCCGCGGTGACAGCCTTGTCATGATTCGACGCAGCTCAGCAAAAACATGGCCTGTTGGCAAATCTGGATGCTGCTGTTCACTTCCATCTACAAATGCGCCGACACCGGAAATGTCCAACCCTTCTGCGTCCCAACCTGAAATATCCATTGCAAAATGCGGCACATCTTGATCGCCAAGACCCAGAAAAACAGGTTGTTCAACCGCGCCGCCAGGCCCCTCTGTTATTATGTCATGATGCATTGGGACCGATGCAAGTGAATCCAACCCCTCTCCCTGCACAAGAACCTTACCGCGCCAAATCAAATGACATTTAGCGGCCCCACCAGACTTTACCTTGGCCAGCATTTTCGCGTCACCTCGAATATGCGCCGCGCGGTCCAAACCCGAACCGCCGAATGTTACCTGTTCCGCGCGTTTCACTATTTTGCTCCCTCAAGTCCGAACCAAGGGCTGCCACGTCTTGCCCTCTGGTGCAACGGGCGTTCATCGGGCAAAATGCAAATGTCGCGTTTGAAAAACCGCACAATCGCCGCGGAAGTCGCAATCGTCCCGAACATTATGAACAAACAAATATTTTGACCGCAAGAAGCACATAACTTGATCACCAAACCAAAACTGCCGTTAGGCCAGCGCAAAGACGACCGCGCCATGATTCGGATTCTGGCCACCTCCGATATCCATATGAACGTGACTGGCTACGACTATTACGCTGATTGCACGGACACACGGATCGGACTCACCCGAACCGCAACCTTGATCCGCGAAGCACGGCAACAAGCCGTTCAGAATGACGCCCTTGTTTTGATGTTTGACAACGGCGATTCCCTACAGGGCACACCCTACGGTCAGTGGGCAGCCCAAACCATTCAACACGCCCATCCACTACCACAGGCGTTTGCTGCATTGGGTTATGATGCCGTAGGCCTGGGCAATCATGACTTCGGGTTCGGAGTCGCATTTCTCGAACAAATCGCTGAAAAGGCCACGTATCCGATTTTGTGTTCGAATATGCGGTACAAGGCCCTGAAAAGCCCTTGGCATCCTTATGCAATCCTTCCTCGCTCGGTTGTTTTAAACGGCAATAACGAACCGATTTGCATCGGCGTTTTATCAGTGTTGCCACCGCAAACACTCCAATGGGAAGCCCACAAACTTAAAGGTAAGGCCGAGGTTGAGGATATTGTCACTTCTGCCCATCACACTGCCGCAAATTTGAAGCAATTGGGGTGCGATTTGGTTGTGGCCCTGGCCCATACCGGATTAGGAGCCGATACTTTTGAAAACGGTCAGGAAAACGCCGCAATACCTTTGGCGGAAATAGACGCCATTGATGCGATCATAGCAGGGCACACGCACCTGACACTGCCAGGTCCTGGGCACGCGGGGTTAAAACACGTCGACCACGCAAGAGGTCTTGTACACGACAAACCCGTCGTTATGCCCGGATGGGCAGGATCACATTTGGGGATCATTGACCTATCCCTGAAACGGGATCAGAACAAAAAATGGCGGGTCGAAAATAGCCAGGCCGAACTAAGATCAATCCAATCGGACGTTGATGCATCCACAGTGGCGGAGGACGCAGAAATCTCGGCTTTTTTCGCGGCCGGCCATGTAGAGACCAGGGCACAGTCTGCCGAGCCGGTTGGACGAATTACGAAACCCCTGCACAGCTATTTCTCTTATTGTGGGTCCGACAGGAGCCTGAGTCTTTTGGCCGAGGCACAGGCCGCAGCTGTGAAGCCGTTTCTAGCCAACACGCAATTTGCGGATATTCCGGTACTCTCAGCGGTCGCACCAGCCAAATTCGGTGGCAGGGCAGGACCGCGATACTACACCGATGTGCCTGCCGGTGAAATTTCGATGCGCCATGTTGCGGACATTCACGTTTTTCCAAACGAACTTCGCGCCGTCCTTGCAAACGGTACACAGATTCTGGACTGGCTTGAAATGTCTGCAGGCTTGTTCAGTCAGCTATCAAAAGACGGCCCCCATCTTTTGACTAATCCACATTGGACGGGTCATAACTTTGACATCCTTTACGGAGCGACCTGGCAAATCGACCTCTCAAAACATGCCCGTTTTCACTGTGACGGTAGCCTGGTAGACGCTGCTAATTCACGCATTCTCGACGCAAGCTTCAATGGCACGCCAATCACGGAGGATCAGATTTTTGTCGTCGTTTTAAACAACTATCGGGCAAATGGTGGTGGCGACTTTCCAGTTGCGAAAAACCCGCGACTGATTTCTTTGCCATCGCTTCGCATTCAGGATGCACTGCGTGATTATCTGGCCGGGAATTTGCAGCCAACCCTGTTGGCTGAAACAGTAAAACCGTTCTCTTTTGCCCCTATGGGCAGCAGAACTGCAATCCTCAAAACCGGGCCTAATGCGCGGAATTACATTGATGAACTTGCAGAGTACCGACCGATTGATTTGGGACTTGATGACGAAGGCTTTATGCAAATCCAACTCACGCTGTGATGGGTTGCCATTTTATGTCCTGACACTTATATCACACGGTGAGAGGTTGGCGCGGGCGAGCGCCTCGCCAACCTGGTCAGGTCCGGAAGGAAGCAGCCACAACGAGCCCCGCTTGGGTCGATGTCCAACCTCTCACTCTCGAACGTGTATCGCGCGTAAATTCTTTCAGCGGCAGGAGGGCCTTTATGATTGTAGCAATGACCCTTCGGGCTGATGGTTTCTGAGAACACACAAACTGATCATTGCCTGAACACACGACCTGAGGATGCGCGTTCGCCATCCCCAGGCCTTTTGACCTGAAAACAGGCAGAACAATGGTTTTTTCACTTTCGGACCTTGGATGGTCCTCTCATTTTGCCGCACAACACGCGGTTGATGCCTCACTGAATCCATATCGCATTTCAGCGGTTCATCGAGATCGCCTTAAAGCCCTATCGCCTGAGGGCGAGGTGCCTTTAACGACCCCAAATCAGTCGACCGGAGATTTTGCTGTCGGCGACTGGGTACTGGCCGATGAACATGGTCGCATTCAGCTTTTATTGGAACGTCGCAGCCTGCTTCAAAGACGTGCGGCTGGTACAAGTGCCGAGTCGCAGTTAATTGCAGCAAATGTCGACGTCTTGTTCATCGTCAGCTCTTGCAACGCTGATTTCAACTTGCCTCGGCTCGAACGATATCTGGCGCTGGCACATCAGGCGGGATGTTATCCTGTGATTGTCTTAACCAAGGCCGATACCTGCGAGGACGTAGTAGACTATAGTTCGCGTGCTGAAAGCCTGGCTCCATTCATAACTGTCTTGAGTGTAAATGCGCTGGATGCGGCTGATATCCAACATCTTCTGTCATGGTGCCCAACGGGTCAGACTGGCGCTCTGGTCGGGTCCTCGGGCGTTGGAAAGACGACGCTGGCAAACGGGATGACCGGTCAGTCCAACACAACGGCTGGTATCCGCGAAGATGATGCGCGAGGACGGCACACAACGACCTCGCGCGCCCTTATCAAGATGCGAAACGGCGGATGGCTTATCGATACACCTGGAATGCGGGCATTGCGGTTGCTCAATGCCGAAGAGGGTGTAGATGAAGTGTTTTCGGAGGTTATCGACCTCGCGAGAGCGTGCCGATTTTCTGATTGCCAACATTTGTCAGAACCCGGTTGCGCCATTCAGGCAGCTATCACCGCGGGAGAATTGGATGCCGCACGGCTTGATCGTTGGCGCAAGTTGCGACGTGAGGAATTGCACAATTCAGAAACCGTCGCGCAAGCCCGCGCTCGAGACAAGGCATTCGGCAAAATGGTAAGGTCCGTTATGCTGGACAAGAAGGCACAAAAGCGGATTTAAAATTTGGGCGCCGCGCAACCGGCGCCCAATATTCATGCCGGTATCATCCGGGGACAAACAGCTGCATTTCCATATGCAACGACCACTAGGTGTTCGATCTATCGTAATCCGAAGTCTAAAGGTTCCAACTGAGTGAACCGATAAAACCCTATGTTTGGATTTACCTTGCGTTTTTCTCCCTGAGTTTGAGCCTTAAGCTCACACTCGAGAATACAGCAAGCTTGACTTGGGTGTGGTTTGGCCATTAGCCGTTGGCTGATGGTTTCCCTGCCCTCGATTGAGGACGGGATTAAAAGGGAACACGGTGCGACCTTCCCGGGATACCGGAATGGTTCAAGTCCGAGACTGCCCCCGCAACTGTAAGCGGAAAGCGATGCCGAGATACCACTGGCCTACAGGCTGGGAAGGTCGGCAAAGCGACGACCCGCAAGTCAGGAGACCTGCCATCAAAAATTGAAACCGAAACTCGGGCGGGGCGTCCGGTTGGGGTCAGACCGTGATACGCGGGTCTTCCCGAACAAAGCCCATCGTCCAATGTGCGGAGGGCACATCATGATCTGGAACACGAAAACACATCAATTTACGGCCACGATTTGCCATCGCACGGGCACCTCGTGCCCTGCGATGGCACGCACGGGCCGTGAGCTGGCTAAATCCATCTTAGCCTCGGGACGGAGTGCAACGCGCGATATCGAAATCGAAGGCAGCGTTGAACTGGCGTATTGCAAAAACGGATGCACCGCAAAGTTTCGAGCACGGGTGGACGAAGTGCGCCTTTATTGCGGAGTGGAAACTGACGCCCAAATGGATCTGTTAGATACCTTTGCCGAGCTAATGTTTGGGACAGATTTTGGTATCCTGCCATCTAGTGCGACATACAATCCCCCATGCGCCATGCTCCAGGCGCTAACGATATCTGAAATAGATGTGGCTGAACCAGATTTCTGTGCGATCCTTTAGGGCTATTGCGCCGCGAAAACGACAGCCGGCGCTGTCGCCCAATGCATTTGGTCATCGGTCTCGACAGCACCAGGACGAAGGGCCCGCAAGCGTGTCAGCGCCGTATCGGGGTTTTCGCCGCATTCGACCATTAATCGGAGTACGACCATTCCCGAACGACCGCACCCGCCGCGGCAATGAACCAAGACGCGACCACCGCCTGAGAGCGCTTGCCGCGCTGATGCGCTGGTAACACCCCAGCGTTTGCGGATTTCCGCCGATGGTGCCCCAAAATCCTCGACAGGAAGGTGAACCCAACGGCTGGCGCGGCCTTGCACGTCACGTCCAAAGTCGCGGGCGCCGTCCATGATCATCTCAACTTCGGTCGCCATCGAGATCACAAGACCCGGACGCCAGCCGGAAATCATCTCAAGATCACCGGAATAATCACCATTCCGCCCAGGCATTGAGGTTAGCGCAAGTGTGCCACCGCCCACTTGCAACGCATGAATCACCATTTGAGACATCTTGCCGTTCCCCCCGAAACGTTACCCAGTAAGTCTTACGCGTGACATCAGACTCGGTGATTTTAACTCTGCCAGCGCAGTTTCCAAAACAAAATCCTGCTTACCCGCTGTGGACGCGGACGACAGGGGCCTCTACGCTGCGGTCTGAATACGAATCCGCGAAAGCAGACATGACCGACACGCCCAGCCCCGCCTATCAGGTTCTCGCCCGAAAATATCGTCCCGAAACCTTTGCCGATCTGGTGGGGCAGGACGCTATGGTTCGGACGCTAAAGAACGCGTTTGCAGCAGACAGGATCGCGCAGGCTTTTATCATGACCGGTATTCGAGGCACCGGTAAGACGACAACGGCCAGAATAATAGCCAAGGGCATGAACTGTATCGGCCCTGACGGCGAAGGCGGACCAACGACTGAACCATGCGGTCAATGCGAACATTGCATAGCGATAATGGAAGGCCGCCATGTTGACGTTATGGAGATGGATGCCGCCAGCCGCACGGGTGTGAACGATATCCGAGAAATCATCGACAGCGTACGTTACCGCGCAGCGAGCGCGCGCTATAAGATTTATATAATCGACGAAGTTCACATGCTGTCGACCAGCGCTTTTAACGCGCTGCTCAAGACTCTGGAAGAACCGCCCGAGCATGTGAAATTCATCTTTGCCACGACGGAAATCCGAAAGGTCCCGGTGACCGTCCTGTCGCGATGCCAACGGTTTGACCTACGCCGGATCGAGCCCGAGGATATGATCGCACTTCTCCGCCGGATCGCGGCGGCGGAAGACACTAAAATCGCAGATGACGCACTGGCGCTGATTACCCGCGCAGCCGAAGGATCAGCCCGCGATGCAACCTCTTTGCTGGATCAGGCAATTTCGCACGGTGCCGGCGAAACCACCGCAGACCAGGTTCGTGCCATGCTGGGCTTGGCTGACAGGGGTCGCGTGTTGGACCTGATGGATATGATCTTGCGGGGCGACGCCGCAGGTGCGTTAACGGAATTGAGCGCACAGTATGCTGAGGGCGCAGATCCATTGGCGGTACTGCGTGATTTAGCCGAAATAACACATTGGGTTTCTGTTGTGAAAATCACACCAGACGCGGCGGAGGACCCAACTGTTTCCCCGGATGAGCGGGCACGCGGTCAAGATATGGCCTCAACGCTGCCTATGCGCGTCCTGACCCGAATGTGGCAGATGTTGCTTAAAGCGTTGGAGGAAGTGTCCGCAGCGCCAAACAGTATGATGGCTGCGGAAATGGCAATCATTCGTCTTACGCACGTTGCCGATCTTCCCAGCCCGGAAGAGCTGGTGAAACGTCTGCAAGATGCGCCGACGCCGCCACCCGGCGGCCCGGGCGGCGGTATTCCGAATGGCGGCCAAAGTGTTACTACAACGCATGTGTCGGCCCCTGCGTCATATGCCGCCACGCCACGTGGAAGCGCCGGCGCACCGACGGCTGCTTTGGCCCAAGACACTCAAACCGCGCTGGCGCGGTATCCGACGTTCGACCATGTTGTCGAACTGATCCGTTCTAACCGCGACGTAAAGTTACTGGTCGAAGTCGAAAACGGCATACGCCTTGTTTCATACCAGCCTGGTCGGATCGAGTTCACACCGGCCGATAAAGCACCCTCTGACTTGGCTGCCCGGCTGGGTTCGGCTTTGCAGCGCTGGACTGGAAATCGATGGGCCGTCTCAATCGTATCGGAGGGAGAGGCCCCTACAATTGCGGAACTTCGCGACATTGCTGACTTAGCCTTGCGTAATCAGGCAGAGCAACACCCGATGGTTCAAGCGGTTCTGGCGCATTTCCCAAAGGCTCGGATCACCAATATTGAAACACCAGAACAAAAGGCAGCCCAAGTCGAGACCGAAGCTCTGCCAGAGGTGGAAGACGAATGGGACCCGTTCGAAGAAGACTAACTTTGGCTCGATCAAAGCGGAAAGCCCCACAACGTGTCGCTCATGCTGTGGTTAGGCATGTGACGGAGGAACCTAATGCACTCGACCCCGCTGCACCCTAAATTCGGACTCACTATCCATGACGTCGACCTCAGGGAAGTTGACAAGGGCAATCTTTATCCTGAAATCCGAAGAGCTTTCGAAACGAATTCCGCACTATTGTTTCCGGCGCAATCCCTGACCGATGACGATCATATTCGATTGGGAGAGCTGTTTGGTCCGCTGGAAAACCGCGAAGCAATGGCTGCCGGGCGCGACGTTTCGTTTCACGTTCCCGAGCTTACAAATCAAACCAAGTCTGGCGTACGGGCGAAGGATGATCTCAGATTGCTGGATTTGCAGGCCAACATGTTGTGGCATACCGACAGCACTTTTTTACCGGTGCCTGCCCTTATCAACATTCTGACGGCTCATGTCGTTCCACCCTCTGGCGGGGAAACCGAAATTGCATCGACTCGCGCCGCATGGTCTGAGATGCCCGAGCATTTGAAATCCGTTCTACAGGATGCTGTCATCTGGCACCGCCTGTCACACTCTCGCTCCAAGATATCGACCGATCTTGCCGCTTTACCGAACATGACACGTTGGCCCGATCGACCGTGGCGCGCTGTCTGGCCAAACCCAGTAACCGGTGAGGAAGCCTTGTTTATCGCATCGCACGCCTTTGCGATCGAAGGTATGGGCCATGAAGAAAGCCAAGAGATACTGAACGAGGCGATCGCCTTTTGTACGCAGCCTGATTACGTTTACTCGCACAAATGGAATGTGGGCGACGTGCTGATTTGGGACGAGCGCGCTACACTCCACCGAGGGCGCCCCTGGGATTACAGCTATCCACGAACTCTTCGCTCGATATGTTGTTCCGTCACCGATGACGATGGGTTAGACAGGGTGCGCATCGTCTGAGCCGCGCCATGGGATATTTCTGAAGCTGTTGGTGAGGACTTGACAATGATAGTGGCGCCCATCGCATGTAACTGTCCCCCCTTGTACCACGCGTGCACCCCTCGTATTTAGGCGGGAAACCAATTTTCTGGAGAAGTGCAATGCTCAAAGGACTCGGCGGCTTGGGCGATATGGCCAAGATGATGAAATCCGCACAGGACCTGCAAACCAAAATGACTGAAATGCAGGACGAGTTGAATAACATAATTGTCGTAGGTGAATCAGGTGCAGGGCTTGTCAAAGCAACTGCTTCCGCCAAGGGAGAACTGAAAAGCCTGGATATCGATCCGTCGATCTTCAATGGCGACGACAAAGAAGTGGTCGAGGACCTGATCCTTGCCGCAATCAAGGACGCCCAATCAAAAGCTGCCCAGCGATCACAGGAAGAAATGGGCAAGTTAACAGAAAGCATGGGCCTTCCGAAAGACATCAAACTGCCCTTTTAATAACCGAACCCATCTACCCAACGAGGCGCATTTCTAAAGAAGTGCAGGACAGGCCGTGAGCTCAAATAGCGATATCGATAACTTGATCGACCTGATGGCTAAGCTTCCTGGTCTTGGCCCTCGCTCGGCCCGACGCGCCGTTCTGCACCTGATCCGCAAACGCGCCCTTTTACTGACGCCACTTTCGGATGCCATGCAACAGGTGGCCGCTACAGCGCGCGAATGTTTAAACTGCGGCAATGTCGGCACGACGGACGTCTGTGAAATTTGCGACAGTGAGGCCCGAGCAACCGGAGAACTTTGCGTGGTCGAGGATGTGGCCGACCTTTGGGCGATGGAACGCGCCGGAGTTTTTAAGGGCCGTTACCACGTTCTAGGCGGCACCTTGTCTGCATTGGACGGTGTCGGCCCAGACGAGCTGCGGATTCCGCGCCTTAAGGATCGCGTCATCGCGGAAGGGATTCGCGAGGTCATCCTGGCGCTTAATGCAACTGTCGATGGGCAAACAACTGCCCACTACATTGCCGATCAGTTGGAAGGCCAGGTACGCCTGACGTCATTGGCGCAAGGTGTGCCAATTGGCGGTGAACTTGATTATCTGGATGACGGCACGATTACCGCCGCTCTGCGAGCGCGAAAAGAAATTTGAAAAACTTAATCCCTTTAGGATTGTGGCCAGCAATTTTGATGGTCTCTATTGCCGCGATCAAACAAGATTCTTTTTGATATTTGAATAAAAGACCTTAACCCAGATTCTGTGATATAGGGGGTCACACCTGTAACTAGATACGAATGAAAGCTAATTTGAGTTCGGCCATTCAGACGGGCAGCTGCATTAGTTGCCGTCCGGAAACAAATTTAGGGAGATTAGGCAGTGGAAAATATGGTGTCGGCGGTCCAGAAGGTTTTTTCCAACTACGCGACATTTTCCGGACGCGCATCTAGGTCGGAATATTGGTGGTGGTTCCTTGCACTACTTATTTTCATGCTGATCCTGGGCGTACTGGACGCATTCGTCATAGCCCCTCTTTTAGGCTTTCAGGCGGGCGACGAAAACGCCGGGCAGCCGCTCTCACTTTTGGCGAGCCTTGCGGTACTGCTACCAAATTTGGCAGTCGGCGCACGTCGATTACATGATACGGATCGTTCAGGCTGGTGGTTGCTTATTGGCCTGATTCCTTTGATTGGGTTTCTCATCCTCATCTACTTTTTTGTTCAACCCAGCGACGCTGAGGCAAACAGGTTTGGAGAAGCGCCCTCGTGGCCGCCGTCGATATAATCATGAACAAAAGGTCAACTTAAACCGGTAAGTTTCGCCAGAACCGACCCAGGAGTTCCAATGAACCGCATTCTAGCCCTCACTTTCGCCGCCTTCACGGCAACCGCGGCCTTTTCACAAGAATTGATAGACAAAGGTTTTGTCCAAGGCTGGAACATCATGATGGATCCAGCCTTGGGCAATGGATGTCTGATCCAGACCGTATATCAGGATCTATCGGTCGTTCGTTTGGGTTATGATGCTCTGGGCAATCGTGGGTATTTCACCGTTTACAATAAGGCGTGGGGCGAAATCGAACCCGGTAAAAGCTATCCGATCCGGTTCGAGCTGGATGGCAAAAGTTTTGACGCCACTGCAATAGGTTTTAGGCAAGACCGCGTACCGGGTGCGACTGTGTTCTTCACTGACCGGAATTTTGTCAACGCTATCGCGCAAAACAAAACCATGACCGTCTATAACCCTTTAGGTGAGGTGGTGATGGCCATCGATCTGAACGGAACAGCCAAAGCGCTGGAATACGCGCGGGATTGCCAGAACCGTAAACTTTAGCGAATCGGATCAAACAAAGCGTCTTCCGCTGAGCAATCTCTGATCACATCGCGTCCGCAAGGCACTGGTTCAAGCGCGCGCGAAAGACACAGGCGAACTTCTTCGATGTAACCCTGCTTGCAAGTGATTGTGATCATGTCCCGCGACAGATCTGGGTTTGCTTCAACGAACGCGTCTTCAACAACCGAGGCGGGCAATCTGACAGACTTGTCAAGTTTTCGAAACACCTCGGGACGTTTCACGCTGTCGTAGGCCCGTCTTGAAAGAGCAAAGTAATCAGGCGCACTAAGGCCCGAGCACGTGCCATGTTTTTTCCATTGATGCCACGCCAGCCCGGAACTTCCCTGTATATCAGACATCGCACGGGTCATTCGGCGCGAAGGTTGTGCTTCGGTGGTACGGCAGAAAGAAGGCCAACCTTGATTATACTGCGGCCAGAGGCCGTGCAGAATCCACCCATAATCGTGCCGGACATCACATTGGTCTGATCCCCGCGCATCGCCTTCGCGTGCGCACCAATTCGGTGACCAGCTGAGTGATAGTACGTAGTAGTCAAACTCACCCGCTGTTTCACTATCGGCATACGCGGTCATTGCGCTGAACACCCAAAGAACCAACCAACGCATTCGCCTCTTCCCTTCTTGCCTTGCGGCGACTATATACAGCCCAAGTTCCCCGACAACGGAAACCTGCCCCAAGACCACGGGGCCGCCGAATTCCGGCGACGGGATAGATGTATGTATAGGAGATGGGCTGATGGCAAAACCCCTGATGGCCAAGGCAACAGCAGTATGGCTGGTGGATAATACCACGATCAGCTTCAAGCAAATCGCGGATTTCGTGGGCATGCACGAGTTAGAGGTGCAGGGTATCGCCGATGGTGACGTTGCAGCAGGTGTCAAAGGTTTCGATCCGATCGCCAACAACCAGCTCACACAGGATGAGATCGAAGCGGCGCAGAGTGACCCTTTGCATAAACTGAAACTCAAGTTTAATCCGGCCGCAACTGGCGAAGAGAAACGGCGCGGACCCCGCTATACGCCATTGTCCAAGCGGCAGGATCGTCCGAACTCGATTCTTTGGTTGGTCAAGTTTCACCCCGAACTTAGCGACGGACAAATCGCCAAGCTCGTGGGAACCACGAAACCGACGATCCAGTCGATCCGCGAGCGGACGCACTGGAACATAACGAATATGCAGCCAATTGATCCCGTTGCACTGGGGCTATGTAAGCAGTCCGAGCTGGACGCAATCGTTCAAAAGGCCGCCGCCAAGAAGGCAGCCGAAGGCGGTGTAATGAGCGACGATGAGCGGCGCAAACTGGTTTCAACTGAACAGTCGCTCGAAATGGAAAATGCGCCCAAGATACCAACCGCGATCGAAGGTTTGGAGACCTTTTCGCTGTCTGAAGAGCCAGAAAGCAAGGAAGAAGAGGAACCCATCGTGGACGCGGACAGCTTCTTCAACCTTCCAAAAGGAAGTGGCGAAGAAGAAGATGAAGACGACTTGCGCCAATGATCTTAGTAGCCCCGACGCAGCATAGTCGGGGCGCTTGTTCCCGGGAAACACCATGCTGAATGCACTGTCCGCTATTTTTGGACCACACCGCGCAGTATCAATCTATGTATTTCTCAAGACAAAGGGTCTGGCCATTCTGGGCGGTTTGATCATGATCGCGCTGGTCACCAGTCTGTTTGTACTCGGTGACGATGGCGAACACGAGCACGACTCATTCCTGACGGTCGCGGTTCTGTCCGCAACCCCTATCAATGGCGATTTGAAAAACGGGGTAATCGCATCGGTTCGTTTGCCAGACGGTTCCGCGACTTCGATCACATCAACAGACGGGCTTATCTCGCAATCTGTCGGGACAAGTGCTTGTGTGGAAAAACGTGTCTTCGTGAAAAGTGGCGAGGCGCGCTATCGTTTGAAATTGCCACAGCTTTGCGAGGCAAGCTAACGGCAAACCGCCCGCTAAAGTCAGCGGGCGGTTTTCTTTTACAACGTTTGGAACAAAATACCTGTTACGATCGCGCCGGAAACGCCTAAGCCGAGATAGGTTGCGAATACCCGTGGTCTGACGAGCGACCAAACAGCCGCCATTGCTGGTATCGAGCTAACGGCACCAGCGACCATGAAGGACATCGCTGCGCCTGCGCTCATGCCTTGTTCCATCAGCCCGGCCAGTAGCGGCGGTGCGACGTACGAGTTCAGATATGCAGGCATTCCAACCAGTGCTGCGATCACGATGGGCACGACGCCTTCTCCACCTACAACACGCGCGATTAGGTCTGCTGGCACATAGCTGACAAGCAACGCCTCGAGTACATAGGCCAATGCCAACCATTTCAGCAGAAATACGCCGTTGTGCACAAACTCGGAACGGAATCGGGCGCGGCGCTCGGGCTGCTGCCAGAAACGCCAAACCGGCCTATCATCCTGCTTGGGTCCGCAACCGCAGCAACCTGCTGGTTTGTATTCACGCAGTGGTTGGGCAAATGCGCCATTGCGCATCAGGAACCGAACGGTAAAGCCGCCGAACAAGCCAAGCGCCACCGCTGCAATTGCCTTTCCGATTGCGAAAGGCCAACCCAATGCACCAGCCGTGATTAATAATGTCGGCGGATCTATCAGCGGAGAGCTGAGCCAAAACGCCATCACGGCCGAGAGCGGTGCCCCAAGCGCTAGAAGGCCGGCGATGAAGGGGATTACTTCGCAAGAACAAAACGGAGCCAACCCACCGAACAATGCAGCCAGCAGGATCATCCGGGTCTCGCGCCCTTCAAAAGCGCGCGCAACCATAACCTCGGCCCCGGTGGCCTTTAGGTAAGACAAGAGCAAAACGGCAAACAAAATGTATTGGCCCGTATGGGCCAGCGCCTTGGCGGCAAACGTGACCACGTCGACCCAGTTATCTGGGTCAAGTACGGCGACTGCCATCAAAAGCGCAACGATCAACGCCCATGGCGTTTTTATCATCTCAAGGATGGCTTTTGGTGCCATCTTTGGATTTTGAGTCAATTCAGCCATCGTTTGCAGCCTTCCCGATTTCGTCCGCACAACATTCGCTCAGGATAAATTGTGCCAGTTTTCTAAGTTCGTCGAAATTGGCGCGATTTATAGTACTCCGCCCTATTTTTTCTTGCTCGACAACACCGCCCGCGGACAGAAACCGCAGGTGATGTGCAAGGGTCGAAGGCGCAATATCAGTCCGGTTTTGGATTTCACCGACTGTCAACCCTGATTCCCCGGCACGAACCAGCGTTTTCAGAACCTTTAGCCGGGCTTCTGAACCCATTGCAGAAAACCCAGCTGCTGCCGCTTCCCACATATATTATCTCCATAAAACTAATTTACTAGTTATATGAACTTTTCAGAAGCATAGGTCAACCAAAAAATTAATAGACAAAGCTCGCGCTAACTTATGTCCAGATTGCCCCCTGGTTAAGTCCAGCTTATAACTTGGTAATGGCCATCTCAGTCGACACATTTTTTCTAGAACCGAACGGGCAGGGCACGTTGCAAGCCCGAATTCAACAAATGATTGCCGAAGGCATTTTGTCAGGTCGATTCCATGTGGGCGAAAAACTACCCTCATCGCGAAATCTGGCGTCTCATCTGGGTGTCAGTCGGATCACAGTGACGTTGGCCTACACAGAATTACTGGCCAATGATTATCTGACAGCAAAAGACCGCTCGGGGTACTACGTGTCACAGAATGCGCCTGTACCTCCGCAATACACGCCTGTTCAACGCGGCGCTGAAACTGTTAACTGGAACGCCGCCCTTGCACGTCGATTTTCAGAGGGGGATTTCCTGCAGAAACCCAGTAACTGGCAGGAATATCTTTATCCATTCATCTACGGTCAAGCCGACAGAACTCTGTTCGATCACGCCAATTGGCGATTGTGCGCCGTACGTGCACTAGGGCACAAGGACTTTGACTCACTCACCGGAGATTATGTCGACCGGGACGACCCGCTGCTGGTCGAATTTATTGCCCGGCACACATTGCCACGACGCGGGATTTCGGCACGACCAGAGGAAATTTTAATCACACTTGGCGCGCAGAATGCGTTGTGGCTCGCTTCACGCGTTCTTTTGAACCGCAATAGCAAAGCAGCTATCGAGGATCCATGTTATTACGCCCTTCGCGATCTCTTGAACCATGCCGAATGTGAATTGGCGCCGATAAGTGTGGATCAGCGAGGTTTGCCGCCCGATGCGATCCCCGAGGATACCGACGTCATCTTCACCACACCAAGCCATCAGTGCCCAACCACCGCGACTATGCCAATCGACAGGCGCAACGCTTTGCTGGCACGGGCGCGCGAATTGGATGCCGTCATAGTAGAAGATGATTACGAGTTTGAAATGGCATTTTTGGGCGCGCCGTCTCCGGCATTGAAATCTATCGACCGGGAAGGGCGTGTGATATACGTAGGCAGCTTTTCGAAGTCACTGTTTCCTGGATTGAGACTTGGATACATGGTCGGTTCCGAAGCTTTCATTCGTGAAGCACGGGCTCTGCGATCGTTAGTCCTAAGGCATCCACCGGGGCATATTCAGCGAACCGCCGCGTATTTTCTGTCGCTGGGTCACTACGATGCCCAGATACGGAGGATGTCCAAAGCGTTACAGCAACGCCGTGAAGCGATTGAAGAGGCTATCGCCGAACATGGATTGAACGTCGCAGGGCGTGGCGTGTTCGGCGGATCCTCCATTTGGATGCAAGCCCCCGAGGGCATAGATACCACGCAATTGGCCAAAACCCTTCAGGAAAAATCTGTCCACATCGAACCTGGAGAGTTGTTCTTTTCCGGCCCTAATCGACCGACGAACTATTATCGGCTTGGGTACTCGTCGATAGCACCTGAACGAATACGTGCCGGAATCCACCAGATCGCCGACACCATTCGCCAGTATTGAACAAAACTGGACCTACCCGGGCTTGTGTTTTGGCCCTAACGCGACAGACACCCATACGCCAAAACCAGATGGAAACGTCGGGGTGGAATACCCCGCTACTTCCTATCAGCCCGGAGAACTCACATGAAGATGACGACAGAAGAGGCGTTCGTTAAGACGCTACAGATGCATGGTATCAAGCATGCCTTTGGCATTATCGGTTCAGCAATGATGCCGATTTCGGATATCTTTCCAGCGGCTGGAATAACCTTCTGGGATTGTGCGCACGAGTGCTCTGGCGGGATGATGGCCGATGGCTACACCCGTGCTACGGGCGAGATGTCAATCATGATCGCCCAGAATGGTCCTGGTATCACTAACTTTGTGACTGCGGTTAAGACGGCATACTGGAACCATACACCGGTTCTGCTAATCACACCGCAGGCTGCCAACAAAACCATCGGCCAGGGCGGTTTTCAGGAAATGGAACAGATGAACCTGTTCGCCGATTGTGTGGCGTACCAGGAAGAGCTGCGTGACCCGACCCGTGTGGCCGAGGTTCTAAACCGCGTGATCATGCAAGCTAAACGCGCCTCGGCACCCGCGCAGATGAATATCCCCCGCGACATGTGGACCCAAGTTGTTGACATCGAGCTACCGAAAATTGTCGACTTTGAACGCCCTTCCGGCGGTGCAAATGCGGTTGCCGAGGCAGCGGCGCTTTTGTCGAAAGCCAAGAATCCGGTTATTCTGAACGGCGCAGGCGTTGTTCTGTCGAAGGGAGGCATCGAAGCTTCGCAGGCATTGGCTGAACGTTTGGATGCACCTGTATGTGTTGGCTATCAGCACAACGACGCTTTCCCGGGCAACCACCCTCTGTTTGCCGGTCCGCTCGGATACAACGGTTCTAAAGCAGGGATGGAGTTGATCAATCAAGCTGACGTTGTTTTGTGCTTGGGCACACGTTTGAATCCGTTCTCGACTCTTCCGGGATACGGCATCAACTATTGGCCGACAGACGCGAAAATCATACAGGTTGACATCAACCCCGATCGCATCGGTCTAACCAAGGACGTGACCGTAGGTATCGTGGGTGATGCGGCGCTGGTTGCTAAAGGTATTATGGACCAGCTGACAGAAGACGCGGGCGACGCAGGACGAGACGAACGCAAAGCTAAAATAGCTCAAACAAAGTCCGCATGGGCACAAGAACTAAGCTCTATGACCCATGAAGACGACGATCCAGGCACCACTTGGAACGAGCGTGCTCGCGCCGCCAAGCCCGAATGGATGAGCCCCCGTATGGCATGGCGCGCAATCCAGCAAGCGCTGCCGCGTGAGGCGATCATTTCGTCGGATATTGGTAATAACTGTGCGATTGGAAACGCCTACCCGTCATTCGACGAAGGCCGGAAATACCTAGCACCCGGGCTCTTTGGCCCTTGTGGTTACGGTCTTCCTGCGATCATTGGCGCCAAGATCGGTTGCCCTGACGTGCCCGTGGTAGGTTTTGCTGGCGACGGAGCATTCGGCATATCGGTTAACGAGTTGACCGCGATTGGCCGCGAAGAATGGCCCGCAATAACGCAAATCGTTTTCCGCAACTACCAGTGGGGTGCTGAGAAGCGGAACTCGACCCTTTGGTTTGACGACAACTTTGTCGGCACCGAATTGGACCAGGGCGTGTCTTATGCCGCAATCGCAAACGCCTGTGGCCTGAAGGGTGTACAGGCGCGCACTCAGGAAGAGCTGACCGCAGCGCTCAATCAGGCAATTATCGACCAGAAGAACGGCATTACAACGCTGATTGAGGCCTTGATCAACCAAGAGCTGGGCGAGCCGTTCCGCCGCGACGCGATGAAAAATCCTGTGCGTGTTGCTGGTATCAACGCTGCAGACATGGCTGAAACACAGGTGTAGGCCACAAGACAGGGACCGGGGCGAATGACAAAGACACCTATCGAGCTGTTGCGCAACAGCGCCCCGGCAGCCCGTCCTGTAATTGCATTGAGCGAAGGCAGTGATCCCCGGGTCGTGGCGGGGGCGCTTGCCGCCCATAACTCGGGGTTGACCGATATCATTCTGGTCGGACCCGAGGACGAAGTCTCGTCGGCGCTTGCTGCTGAAGGCATATCCGTCGGAGCAGGCATAGAAATTCACGATCCGGCAACCTCGGAATTGACCGAAATGTTTGCCGCAGAGTTCCTTGCACTGCGCAAACACAAAGGTGTCGACGAAGTAAAGGCGCGGGCGGCAGCTGAAACTCCGTTAATATATGCTGCAATGCTTGTGCGGCTTGGTCAAGCCACAGGCACCGTCGGCGGCGCCGTGCACACAACGGGCGATGTAGTGCGAAGCGCTATCCAAGTGATCGGTATGGCACCTGACGCTGGCATGATCTCGTCATTTTTCTTGATGTATCCACCCGACGACGCGCCCGATAATGCGCGCGCCATGCTATATTCAGATTGCGGGCTTGTAATTGATCCTTCAGCTTCCGAGCTTGCCAACATCGCAGAAACCTCGGCCGCTTCGGCGCGTTCTCTCCTGCAGGTCGAGCCAAAAATTGCTATGCTGAGTTTTTCCACAAAGGGAAGCGCACGCCATAAAGCCGTCGACAAGGTGATCGAAGCAACAAATACCATTCGCGCAAAGCGTCCCGATCTCGAAGTCGACGGAGAGCTTCAATTCGACGCCGCGTTTGTGCCGACAGTGGGTGAGCGAAAATCTCCGGGTTCATCCGTGGCCGGGCAAGCCAATGTTATGATCTTTCCCAATCTGGACGCGGGTAATATCGCCTACAAAATTACCCAGCGATTGGGTGGGTACGCAGCCATTGGCCCCGTTATGCAAGGCCTCGCCAAGCCTGCGAACGATTTGTCCCGTGGATGCAGTGCGGATGATGTAACGCAGATCATCGCCGTTACCGTTTTACAGGCGCAAACTGCGCAATAGACTAAAACCTGCGGCCGGTGCCGCGGACTACCCCATTCCGGCCCGGCCGACCAAAGCCGTATCCGGATCAACTGACAGGACCCGCCAATGACTCATCAGCAGCCGATCCTTGACACCAGTCCCAAAGTCTCGGACGAGATTCGAAAGACCACCTGCTACATGTGTGCCTGCCGTTGCGGGATCAATGTTCACATGAAAGACGGCAAAGTGGCTTATATCGAGGGCAACCGCGACCACCCGGTAAACAAAGGTGTGCTTTGTGCCAAAGGCTCGGCAGGTATCATGCAGGTCAATGCCCCTTCGCGGTTGAAAGCCCCATTGAAACGAGTCGGTCCCCGCGGGTCAGGCGAATTTGAAGAAATCAGTTGGGACGAGGCGCTGGACATAGCCGTCGGCTGGCTCAAACCGATCCGTGAAGACAACCCGGAAAAACTGGCGTTTTTTACGGGTCGCGACCAGAGCCAAAGCTTTACAAGTTTTTGGGCGCAGAATTTCGGTACCTGCAACTATGCTGCCCACGGCGGCTTTTGCTCGGTCAACATGGCCGCGGGCGGCATTTATACCATGGGTGGCGCATTCTGGGAATTTGGACAACCTGATTGGGATCACACCAAACTGTTCATGCTATTTGGCGTGGCCGAGGATCATGACTCGAACCCAATCAAGATGGGCATCGGCAAAATCAAGGCACGCGGCGCACGTGTGATTGGCGTCAACCCGATCCGTTCGGGGTACAACGCAGTGGCAGATGACTGGGTCGGCATAACACCAGGGACCGACGGGCTATTCATCTTGTCCATGATTCACGTCCTGATGAAGGCAGGTAAGATCGACCTGGACTATCTCAGCCGCTATACCAACGCGCCCGTTTTGATCGACGCGTCCGAAGGTCCCACCAAGGGCCTGTTCCTGCGAGATAAAAACGGCAAACCGTTGGTCGTCGACCGCGAAACAGGTAAGTTGACGGCTTTCGACAAGCCCGGTGTGCGTCCTGACCTTTCAGCGGTTTATGAAAGGGGCGGTGTTACTCATCGCCCGGTTTTCCACCTGATGGCTGAAAGGTATCTCAGCGATGAATACGCGCCGGAGAACGTCGCCGATCAGTGTGGTATCCCTGCCCAACGCATCCGCGCAATCGCAGGCGAACTGGCGCGCGTGGCCTTTGACGAAGCCTTTGAACTGCATCATGAATGGACCGACTTTCGCGGTGAGAAACACACCAAGATGATCGGTCGCCCAGTGGCGATGCACTCGATGCGCGGTGTTTCTGCCCACGCAAACGGTTTTCAAACCTGTCGGGCGTTACACGTCTTGCAAATTCTCCTTGGTACGGTGGAAGTGCCAGGCGGTTTTCGCTTCAAGCCGCCTTACCCCAAACCGGTCGAAGCGCATCCGACACCGCACTGCAAAGTGACGCCAAACTCACCATTGGACGGACCTCATCTGGGGTTTGTTCAGGGGCCCGAGCATCTTGCACTGAAAGCGGATGGCAGTCCTGCCCGGATCGACAAGGCATTCACATGGGAAAACCCGATGTCCAGCCACGGGCTGATGCATATGGTAATCTCTAACGCGCACGCGGGTGACCCCTATAAGATCGACACATTATTCATGTACATGGCCAATATGTCCTGGAACTCGACCATGAATACCAAGGGTGTCATGGATATGCTGACGGATATGGACGAACACGGTGACTATGTGATCCCACATATCATTTATTCGGATGCCTACTCGTCCGAGATGGTGGCCTATGCCGACCTGATTTTGCCTGACACAACCTATCTTGAACGCCACGACTGTATCTCGTTGCTAGACCGCCCAATTTGCGAGGCAGAAGCGGCCGCCGATGCAATCCGGTGGCCAGTTATCGAGCCTGACCGCGACGTGCGCGGATTCCAGTCGGTTTTGATTGATCTTGCCAACAGGATGGGCTTGCCAGGTTTCACCAACGAGGACGGCAGCGCCAAGTGGGTTGATTACGCCGACTACATCGTGAACCACGAACGCAAACCGGGTATCGGCCCATTGGCTGGCTATCGTGGTGAAAACGGTGAAAAGGTAGGCCGCGGCGAAATCAACCCGGATCAGTTAAACCGTTATATTGAAAACGGCGGCTTCTTTGTGGCCCATATCCCTGAAGGCGCTGATTATTATAAACCCTGGAACAACGCCTATCAGGATTGGGCCGTTGGCATGGGAATTTATGACAGCCCGCAACCCTATTTGTTCCAGCTGTATTCTGAGCCTATGCGCAAGTTTCAATTGGCCGCCGAGGGTCATGGCGAGCGCCAGCCGCCCGAGTATCTGCGTGGGCGGATCAAAGCGACGATGGACCCGATGCCCGTTTGGTACGAAACAGATCAAACCGGCAATGAGGGCTTTACTGTCAATGCCCTGACCCAACGCCCGATGGCGATGTATCACAGCTGGGGCACCCAAAATGCGTGGCTGCGCCAATTGCATGGTCGTAACCCTTTGTATGTTCCTACCAAGCTGATGCGTGAGCATGGACTGCAAGACGGCGATTGGGCCAAGGTCACGTCACCCCATGGACAAATCATCGTTCCGGTTATGGAAATGGCGGCACTGAACGATAATACCGTTTGGACATGGAACGCCATAGGTAAGCGCAAAGGTGCATGGGCCCTGCATGATGACGCGCCCGAGGCCACTAAAGGCTTCTTGCTCAATCACCTGATCCATGAACTTTTACCACCGAAGGGTGACGGGCTGCGTTGGGCCAACTCGGACCCGATCACGGGTCAAGCCGCGTGGTTCGACCTGAAAGTGAAGATTGAAAAGGCCGCAGCTCCAGACGACGCGCAAAGCCAGCCTGAATTCGAACCGATCAATTCACCGGTAGGCACCGGCCCGAAGGACCTGGCGTGGAAGGTAGGCAAATGACCCAACTCCCCCATTCAACAGAACGCAAGTTGGGTTTGGTGATCGACCTCGACACATGTGTCGGATGCCATGCCTGTGTCATTTCGTGCAAAGGTTGGAACACTGAAAACTATGGCGCTCCGCTTTCTGATCAGGACGCTTATGGTGGCAACCCCTCGGGCACATTTCTAAACCGTGTTCATTCTTATGAAGTGCAGCCTCAAAACGGGCACGCGCAACTTGTTCACTTCCCCAAGTCTTGCCTGCATTGCGAAGATGCGCCCTGCGTTACTGTTTGCCCAACAGGTGCAAGCTACAAACGGGTCGAGGACGGCATCGTTTTGGTAAACGAAAGCGACTGCATCGGATGCGGCTTGTGCGCGTGGTCCTGCCCTTACGGAGCGCGCGAACTGGACGTCGCAGAAGGTGTAATGAAGAAATGCACGCTTTGCGTTGACCGTATCTATAATGAAAATCTGACCGAAGTTGATCGTGTCCCCTCGTGCGTGCGTACTTGCCCCGCCGGAGCTCGCCATTTTGGCGATCTGGGCGATCCTGACAGCGATGTCAGTAAATTGGTCGCAGAACGTGGCGGCATAGATCTGATGCCTGAACAGGGTACAAAACCCGTGAACAAATACCTGCCGCCCCGTCCCAAAGATACAATCGAGGACCAGATCGATGTTCTGGCTCCTTTGCTTGCACCTATTGCCGAAGAGCCAAAAGGTTTCATGGGCTGGCTCGACAAAGCGCTGGAGAAACTCTGATGCATCCCGCACCTTCCGTAATCGTTTTTACCACGCTTTCTGGCTTGGGCTTCGGTCTGCTGTTCTTTTTGGGACTAGGCCTGCCAAATGTAACCGGCTGGGTTGCATTCACTTTCTTTGTTATTGGTTTTGGTCTGTCAGTCGCGGGACTGCTGGCTTCAACTTTCCATCTGGGTCGTCCTGAGCGGGCAATAAAAGCCTTTACTCAATGGCGATCAAGTTGGCTCAGCCGCGAAGGATGGTGCGCAGTCGCTGCATTGATCCTCATGGGGCTATATTCCATCGGAGCAATTTTCTTTGCCCAACGTTGGGGTCTGCTGGGCTTTGTTGGGGCGTTATTCTCGATCTTAACGGTCTTTACAACTTCAATGATCTACACACAGCTCAAATCGATCCCGCGCTGGAATATGAATCTAACCCCAGCAATGTTCCTCAGTTTTAGCTTGGCTGGCGGCGCACTGCTGGCCGGACAAACCGCGCTGGCGTTGATCTCATTGTTGATCGCCGCATTGGTTCAGATTCTGTACTGGAGGCAAGGTGATCAAGCTTTGGCCCGCTCAGGCACCAACATTGGCACTGCCACTGGTCTGGGTGATCGCGGTTCTGTTCGCGCTTTCGAACCTCCGCACACTGGCACGAATTATCTGTTGCGCGAATTTGTCCATGTGGTGGGCCGGAAGCACGCTGAGAAACTACGCATCATTGCGTTTTCGCTAGGCTTTTTCATCCCGGTCGTTCTGCTGATCATGCCGGTCAATTCTGTCGCCACTAAGCATTTCCTTGCCGCAGTCGCTGTACTTTCACATCTCGCTGGCGTAGCGACGTCGCGTTGGCTTTTCTTCGCGCAAGCTGAGCATGTCGTAGGTATCTACTACGGCAAAAGGTGAGCTGTATCGAGTCTGCCGAAACTACGGCAAACAGTCTTCAACCAAGATGAGTTTCGTACAAAAAAGGCGGTTCCCGGTTTACGAGCGCCGCCTTTTGCATTTCATGAAGTATGCCTTAAACTAATCCTGCATGCGCCATCGCAGCTTCGATCGATGATTTTGTACTGTCTTCTAAACTTGTCAACGGCGAGCGTACTTCGTCGCTGCAACGCCCCAGTTTGCTGAGTGCATACTTAGCGCCCACCAAACCCGGTTCGATGAAAATAGCCTCGTGAAGTGGCATCAATCGATCTTGATATTCCAAGGCCTTGGCGTAATCGCCGTTCAGTGTGGCTTGTTGGAATTCGGCGCACAACCGCGGCGCGACGTTTGCCGTGACCGAAATACATCCCACCCCACCATGAGCATTGAAACCCAGCGCAGTCGCATCTTCACCTGACAACTGACAGAAATCCGGGCCGCAACTTGCGCGTTGTTGACTAACGCGTGCCAGATCACCTGTCGCATCCTTTACGCCGACTATGCGCGGCAATTTTGCCAGTTCGCCCATGGTTTCGGGCGTCATGTCTATTACGGAACGCCCGGGGATATTGTAGATGATGATCGGAATATCTGCGCAGTCATGCAATGCGCGAAAATGGCTAATCAACCCTTTCTGAGTGGGTTTGTTATAATAAGGCGTCACGACAAGCGCAGCGTCAGCACCTACCCTTTCCGCGAATCGCACGAACCGGATCGCCTCAACCGTGTTGTTTGATCCTGCTCCCGCAATAACAGGCACGCGGCCTGCGGCGGTTTTGACAACCTCCGCCACGACGATCTCATGTTCCTCGTGGCTGAGTGTCGGGCTTTCACCTGTGGTGCCAACAGGCACCAACCCGGAAGAGCCTTCTTGAATTTGCCATTCCACCAATTGTTTGAGCGTGTCCAAGTCCAACTCGCCGTTGCGGAACGGGGTGACGAGGGCTGGCATAGAGCCTGTGAACATGGGTGCGCTCCTTAGGGTGCGAATTGCTGTTTTTGCGCCGCGGTCGCTCACGATCTTCGGTTTGTGAGTTGATCCCGGTGACGCAAGGTTTATCCTGAATGGCTCTATCCTTGGTTGGTTGGGAAATGCAAGGGATGACACGCTTTCTAACCGTTTTGATGACGGTGGTAATGATTTTCGCAGTCAACTCGCAGTCTGCGCGCGCAGACGCGGCGGCAGATTTGCAAGCCGGACTTGATGCGATGCGCAAAGGCGATTGGAACCAGGCACTGCAAGTATCCGGAGCGCGCGGTTCAGTGTCGCGCGATATCATAGTCTGGCACTGGCTGCGCGAAGGATTTGGCACTTCCGGAGATGTGCTTGTATTTTTGGGGCGCCGCCCGGATTGGCCCGGTCTTGCATGGTTGCGACGCAAAAGTGAACCCGCCTTCACGGGTGCCGATGCAGATCGGGTGGTGAATTTCTACGCCGAAACACCGCCGCAAACCGCAGAAGGCGCCTTAAACTACGCTGTGGCATTGATGGCAAAAGGCCGCAATGGCGAGGCCGAGGCAGATATCGTGACGGCATGGCGCACGATGCCTATGGGGTCGGGTCTGCAAAAGAATTATCTGGAAAACTTCGACAAGCTGCTGAAACCGCATCACGAAGCGCGGTTGGACCGAATGCTTTGGGACGGCCATCTTGTCAGCGCGAATCAAATGTTGCCGTTGGTCAGTGCAGATCAACGCAAGTTGGCCGAAGCCCGGATTGCCCTGCAGAAACGACAACCAGGGGTCGATGGCAAGGTCTCTGCCGTCCCGAAATCGCTGTCGGACTCGCCGGGTTTGGCCTTCGACCGATTTGTCTGGCGTGACCGCAAAGAACTTGACGACAGCGCAATCGAATTGATGTTGGCGCGTTCAACCGGACCTGATGAATTAGGAGAACCGGATAAATGGGCTGAAGGGCGCCGCCGACTGGCGCGGCTGGTTATGCGACAGGGCAACATGTCACGCGCTTATGACGTTGCGGCAAACCACCACATGACGCCTGAAATGGGCTATGCCTATGCAGATCTGGAATGGCTGTCCGGCTTTTTGGCGCTTCGAAAACTGGACGACCCTGACACAGCTGTTCGTCATTTCCAGAATTTTTCAGATGCCGTGAGTTCGCCGATATCCAAAGGGCGCGGCGGCTATTGGCTGGGCAGAGCCTATGCGGCACAAGGCAACGCAGAAAAGGCCTATGAAGCCTATGCGGCAGGCGCGGATTACCAAACCTCGTTTTATGGCCTTCTGGCAGCCGAGCAGATCGGGCGACCTTTCGACGAAGAATTGGCCAACCCAAGGCGTGCAGCGCATTGGAAACAGGCAGGTTTCGCCAACTCAAGCGTGCTGGAAGCCGGATTGTTATTGTTAACTGCGGGCGAAGACAATCTTGCAGAACGGTATTTGACCCATTTGGTGGAAGGCCTTGACCCCATTCAGGCTGCACAGTTGGGGGATTTGGTTATCGAGTTGAAGGAACCTCATCTGGCCGTAATGATTGCCAAACGAGCAGCGACCACCGGGATCGTGCTGCCCGCAGCTTATTATCCGGTACACCCCGTAGCAGATATGGGCCTGCCGATGGCCAAGGAGATGACACTGGCAATTGCGCGGCGGGAAAGCGAGTTTGATCCCGTTGTCATCAGCGGTGCGGGCGCACGCGGCTTGATGCAAGTTATGCCTGCGACGGCGAAACTGGTCGCCAAGGAATTGGGCATTCTAAGCGGCCACAAGACTGGACGCCTCACCACGGATTGGAAGTATAACGCCAAACTGGGGGCGAACTATCTTTCTGGGCTGGCCGCGGATTTCAATGGTAATGTGGTCATGATGGCCGCTGGGTACAACGCTGGACCACGGCGTCCCATATCCTGGATGGAACGGTTTGGCGATCCACGCCGTGGCGAGGTGGACGTAATCGACTGGATTGAGCTAATTCCGTTTTCCGAGACGCGAAACTATGTAATGCGCGTTGCTGAAAGCCTTCCAGTTTATCGTGCAAGGTTAGGTAAACCGCCCCTTCCAGTGCCGTTCTCTCAAGAACTAACCGGTTCGACTTTGGCGTCTTTCGCGCCATAGAGTGAAAAGACCCGCAGCGATCACCAAGGCTGCGCCCACAATCACCGCTGGGCGCAGCGTTTCACCAAAGATCGCAATACCCAAAATTGCACTCCAAATCAGGTGGAAATAGGCGAAAGGCTGCACGGCGCTGGCCTCGGCCATCTCATAGCATTTGATCAACAACCAGTGACCAAGGACCCCGCTAAGACAAAGCAAACCCATCCAGAACCAGTCGTGTAAATGCATTGGTTCCCAAAACCAGATTCCAACAACCGTCATCGCGGTAGCACCCGCAATCCCCGTCCAAAAAAAGCTTGTCGCTGTGCTATCACGTCTGGCAGCATAGCGGGTCATCAGCCCGTAAATCGCGAACATGAACGCAGATATCAGGGGTATCACAGCCCATGGGTTAAATACGCCAATACCCGGTTGCAGAATAATCAGAACGCCTATGCACCCAACGCCGATGGCGGCCCAACGCCGCCATCCGACACTTTCCCCGAGAACCGGCCCGCTCAGCGCAGCAACCAACAAGGGATAGCAAATGAAAACCGCCTGGCTCTCGATCAGACCCAGAATTGTAAACGCGTAAACTGCTACGCAGACCTCCGCGGCCAAAAGCACGCCCCTCGTGATCTGCAGCCCCAGCTGGTTCGTGCTGGCCGTCGCCCTGATTCCTCCCGAAGCGCGCATTGCCAAGGCGATCACAAAGGCTGCAAAGAACCAATAGCGGATCATTACCACCATGTAGGTGTTGTAGGCCCCGGCCAAGTGACGGGAAATACCGTCCTGCAAAGCAAAAACAACTGTCGCAGCAATCATAAGCGCAATACCTGCACGAGCATTGTTCTGCTGCGTCATCGCAAAATAGCCCGTGTCATATGCCGTTTGCGACCATATCCCGGCGTACGACTGACGGTGAACCCTGCATCTTGCAGTCCTCGGCGCACGAATCCTGCCGCTGTGTATGTCGCGGCTGTACCCCCCCAGGCAGTGTGATCAGCGACTTGCTGTATCAACTCCTGCCCCCAAAGCTCTGGGTTTTTTGCAGGTGAGAATCCGTCTAGAAACCAGGCATCTGCAATTCCTGTCCATTCGGGTAGAGTTTGTCGCGCATCGCCACTTATGACGTGCAATCGCAGCGTACCAAGATCACATTCCTTACCTTGCCAATTTGAAAGAAACCGACTGCTCCACTCAGCCAAGGCCGGGAATCCCTCCAAAGCGCGGGCCATATCGTCATGTGCCATCGGAAACGCTTCGAAACTGGTAAAAGTCAAAGCTGTTGTCTGGCCCGACTTTTCCCATTCGGACCATACTGTCAACATGTTCAGACCGGTACCGAAACCCAGTTCGGCAATATGAAAGCCGGGGACAAATCGCGCAGGCAAGTCGTTCCCGCCCAGAAAGACGTGGCGCGTTTCCTCTAACCCATTTTGCAACGAGAAATAGGGATCATTAAATTGATCCGATACTGGGACCCGATCCCCGGTCCATGTGAGTTTGGCATGCTGGTCTGCCATAGGATATTCCTGTAACTAGGCCGCGCGACACTGAACAAGGAAAGGCGGTTTGGCAATGGTCGATGTCACTGTGCGCGGAGCAGGAATTTTCGGCCTGTCCATCGCCTGGACTTGCGCAAGACGCGGAGCAAAGGTGCAGGTGGTCGACCCCTTTGGCGCTGGGTCCGGGTCCAGCGGTGGCTTGGTCGGCGCGCTTGCCCCACATGTGCCGGAGAATTGGAATTCGAAAAAGGCCTTTCAGTTCGAAAGCCTGATAATGGCCGAAGCTTTCTGGGCCCAAGTTGAAGCCACAGGAGGGGTATCGGCAGGATACAGTCGATCGGGACGAATTCAGCCCATCCAGGACAAGCGAACGCTTGAACTTGCGCGCGCGCGGCAAAACTCGGCAAAAGAGCTTTGGGGCGGTCACGCAGAATGGCAGGTAATATTGGTCACCGAATTGGGTACTTGGTGCCCGTCCAGCCCAACCGGATATGTGATCCACGACAACCTTAGCGCACGCATCCACCCGCGCAACTCGTGCTCGGCACTAGTGGCCGCACTGGGCGTCATGGGTGTTGATATCGTGCCAGAAGCACCAGACGCGGGCCGAGTTGTTCACTCGACAGGTCTTGGTGGGTTAGAGGAACTCAGTCAAGTTTTTGGAAAAACGGTGGGCAATGGCGTTAAAGGACAGGCGGCTTTGTTGCGTTTCGATGCAGGCGATGCACCACAGCTTTTTGTCGACGCTATTCATATCGTGCCGCACGCCGACGGAACTTTGGCTGTCGGATCGACGTCGGAACGAGACTACGACGAACCAAACAGTACCAACGAACTTTTGGATGAGGTAATTGACCGCGCCATGGGCGCCGTTCCGGTTTTACACGGGGCCGAGGTTATCGAACGCTGGGCCGGTGTCCGTCCTCGAAGTAAGAGCCGGGCGCCGATGCTGGGAGCGCATCCATTGCATAAGGGACAGTTCATTGCCAATGGCGGCTTCAAAATCGGGTTTGGGATGGCCCCCAAAGTGGCCGAGGTAATGGCAGATCTGATGCTGGAGAATAACGATTCAATCCCGGACGAATTCCGCCCGCTGGCGTCACTCTGACCGGGGGACCGCCTCTGCTTGCATACACTGGCGTCCGTCAGGGCCACGCACCCATAGGTTCCTGTCGTTACGGCACAACGTTGCGGATTCAAAATGCATTAATGCAGACGTGGCTCGAAATGAGAACTCGACCAATGATCCCATCAGTTCCGTCGCGAACAGCATCAGAAGCTGGGCCAAAAGCGGGCCATGCACCACGAGACCGTCGTAACCTTCTACATTCTTGGCGTAGTCCAAATCATAGTGAATTCGATGGCCGTTGAACGTGAGTGCAGAGTACCTGAACAGTATCGTTGAGTCGAACGCAACATCCTTGCCATCTGTTTCATCAATTCTGGCTTTGGGTGGCGTCGGTTTGGTTTCTGAATCCGCAGGGTCGTTGCGGTATACAAGGTCTTGCCATTCGGTCACGCACAGCTTTCCGGCCTGCCGCAATTCATGCCTGAGCGTTACAAGGCCCAGTGGTCCGGTTCGCCCGGTTTTTGATTGAACATTTTCCAAAACAGTATGGCGTTCCGCTTCGACCCCAGCGATTAAGGGCACATCAAACCGCAAACGGCCACCTGCCCACATTCGCCTTGGTAATCCCATATCTGGGATCAAGCCGCACCCAACCTTGGGATGCCCATCCCGACCCAATCCAGTCGGGGGGCTTGGTAACCAGAAATAGGCTTGATGAAAGAACGGCGGCAAAGGTGAACCGGACGCAATCGTTTCTTCTGCCGACAGCGTAGCTTGAAGCGCCGCTGCGCGTGCCGGGTCCAACATGTCGGTTTGCGTTTGTGTCTTCAGCTCGTTGGTCATAATGACACCCTAGGCAGCGTCACATGAGGGAACAAGCGTCTGTTCAGAAGCCAGCTTCAGCCCTAAGTTTTTCCATTAGGGTTCGAAGGCTTGCTTCGTAACGTGGGCTGCTCAATTTGCCATCTTCATCGAATTCGTTGGAACTGCTGGCCAAATGAATCTCCGGCCCTTGCAGAATGCGTGGCTGAAATGGAACCATGTATGCCCGTAGGATCATCTGGGCGCGCTCGCCCCCCGCACGACCGGCAGCGGCAGACATTACTGCCACCGGCTTATTCGCCCAAGGTTTGCCGTCGGTTCTGCTGACCCAATCCAATGCATTTTTCAAAACGCCGGACGGGCCTTTATTGTATTCTGGCGTCGAAATTATCACGGCATGTGCATGGGAAATCTGGTCTGCAAGAGTTTGAACAGCAGCTGGGATACCGTCGCCATCTTCCAAATCACCGTCATAGAGAGGCAGGTTCAATTCTGCCTCGATAAATTGACCGGGTTGAAACAATCTGGCAGCCTCGCGCAGCAACTTGCGGTTTGTTGCGTCCTGACGTAGCGATCCTGACAGGCCAAGTAGAATAGGTTCAGGCATAGGGTAGGCTCCGGCTTGGTATCAGCGGAAACTTAGTTCGAGTTTGGCCATTGCCAAACTCAAACCCACACATTCTCGTAGGAAATGTCAAAACTGAACCTTACTGCTGCGTCCAACCCAAGTCACGCGTTGCCGCTGGGTACAATAACAATTTCAACCCTACGATTCTGAGCCTTGCCTTCGGGTGTTAGGTTCGACGCGATCGGATTATTCTCACCCTGACCAATCGTAGTGATCCGGGAAAAATTTACACCATTCGCTTGCAGAACGTCTGCCACCGCATTTGCACGGCGAACCGACAAATCCTGATTATAGGACGCTTCGCCATCGCTATCAGTATGGCCGACAATTTGAACGTTCGAATTTGGGTAGTTTACCAAATTCTGCCCGACCCTTGCCAGATCATCACGCAGCGCCGGGCGCACTGTCGAGCTGTCGGTGTCAAAGGTAATGTCGTTTGGAACAGTTACAATCAGACGGTCGCCAGCATTAACGATGGTTATCCCATCATTAGCTAGCTGCTGCCTCAACTCTGCTGCTTGTTTATCCAACTGGTTGCCGATCAAAGCACCCCCTGCTGCGCCTATGGCCCCTCCGGCCGCCGCGCCCAACAGAGGATTTGAATTGTTGGCGATTGCACCTACCCCAGCACCGACTATTCCGCCCAGAATCGCGCCTTGTTTGGTGTTTTGATTAGGGTCGCTGGGCAAACTGAGTGTGCCCGGATCCGTGCAGGCACCAAGTGCCATCGCTGAACACAGTCCTAGGGAAAGGACAAATTTGGAAATGGTCATGAATTCACCTTCTGCTCCGATACCCGTTCGTCGGGTTTGTTTCGTTGACCGCACTATAACATCGCAGGCGCATTAGGTCTCAAGCAACATATCGGTGAAATAGGCAAATACCCGCCAACTATGCAGCGTCAGAAGAATTCGTCGTTTGATTCTGTTCCTGCCAAATCGCGCGCAACGGCTCACCCTGTCCAAAAAAGTGATCTTCCAAAAGATCGCAAGACCAAATGCGGTCCGTTCGGAAATGGCGGAACCCATTTCTCAACTCACACCAGCCCGCAAGAATGGTGCACTCGATATGGTAAATAAGAGCCACAGGCCGAACGACCCGGTCCGTTCGAATTTCATCGGAATTCTGATAGGATATCCGAATTTTCTGCTCTTTCCGAATAGCTTCGCGATAGTTGGCCACCGAGACGCACCCATTTGCAGGATCATCAATTGGCGTACCCCAAGGCGCAACCTGCAACCAGTCTGATGGAGCACGCAGCGCTTCGATTTTGCGGCAAACCCGGTCTGCGGCTTTTTGCAGAGTGCTGTCACCGGTGCGCGCAAGCATCGAAAGGCCCACCCATAACGCTTCCACTTCTTCTGGATCGAAATTCAGCGGCGGCAGATCATACCCGCGGCGCATCATGTAACCAACGCCTGCTTCGCCCTCGATTGGTGTGCGTTGGGCCTGCAGCGCGGCGATGTCGCGATAGACTGTGCGGACCGATATTTCCAGCTTTGCCGCCAGTTCTTCCGCTGTCACCGGGCCTTTTGATACGCGCAGAATTTGAATGATTTCAAACAAACGGGTCGAACGACGCATCTCAGTCTCCTTGCGATCTCCTGACACTTTAGCACAACCCCCTGACAGCGGGGTGTCAGGAGGGTTACGGCAGGTTCCAATTGACGTCAGATCAAGGAGGACCACAATGCCAAGCCGCGACAACCATGTAATGATGAAACTAAAACTTGGCCGTTGGTCGCAACATCGCGCACCGCGAGGTTTTGAAATTGAAAGCGAGATTGCTTCTGTCCGGCATTGCGAAAACACTCAACCCAAGAGGCGGAAGCGGCTCTTTTCCCTCAGAAATTTCAAGGCAATTTGGCCAGGTTGGGCCTTGGGTCAAAAATCGGCAGTTGCCCGAAATCTCATTGCGATTCCGCCTTCGGGGTTTTTGAGACGTAATTCTTCGGAATGAAGCATAAGGCGCGGGAAATTTCGCGCCGCTCCTTCTGCATAGAATGGATCACCGAGTATCGGGTGCCCGACAGCTTGCATGTGAACACGCAACTGGTGAGATCTGCCGGTTTGAGGAAAGAGCCGAATACGGGTGGTGCCATCCTCGTATCGAACAACACGCCAATCGGTGACAGCTGGTTTGCCGGTGTCATGGCAGACCTTCTGAAGCGGGCGGTTCGGCCAATCGACGATCAGTGGCAAGTCCACTGTACCTGTCCTTTCGGCGACACGGCCCCAAACCCGTGCGATATAGGTCTTTCGAGTTTGACGTTTCTCGAACTGTAACCCCAGATGGCGCTGCGCATGAGACGTCTGAGCAAAAACCATAACGCCTGACGTGTCCCGATCCAGCCTATGAACAAGCAGTGCCTGGGGAAAAGCGGCCTGCACTCTTGTCAGCAAGCAATCAGCCAAATGTTCCCCCCGCCCTGGAACCGACAACAGACCAGAGGGTTTGTTGACCACTATCAGTTGCGAATCCTCATGCAGAACGTCCAGGGGCGTATTCGGGGGATCGTATGTTTCGCTCATGCTTGTCTGCCTATCGCAGGCACCAACCTCCCGCAACGTCGTCCTTGCCTGCGCAATGGGCATAGGCAACTCTGGCACCAAAATTATCGGAGACGAGATGCACCCTACGATCGAACAAATGCAAGTGGTGGTCGCAAAAGGCGATGAAAGCCAAATTGCAGATTTATTGGCGGAAGATGTGCGATTTTTACCGCCAACTTATTACAAAACCTGGACAGGACGCGTGCCAGTTGCCGCTGTGCTTAGCCATGTCGGTCAGGTATTCTCGGGCTTTCAGTATCGCCGGATTATGGGCGGTGGCAAAGACTGGGCGCTCGAGTTCCAATGCAAGGTTGGCGAACTGAATGCAGTCGGGGTCGATCTTATCACACTCAACGATGATGGCCTGATTCAAACGTTCGAAGTCGTCATGCGCCCATACAAAACTGTCGGCGCGTTGCGTGAAGCCATGATGGCGCGTGTGATGCAAGACCCCAGATTTTTAGATTTCAAAGATGCTCTAAGTTGAAAGTTCCCGGCCTCATGGATGCCGACCGGATTTTGCGGATTCCGCTGCTGCCAGTTTTGGCTGTTCAGGCTTTGCATGTCAGACGCAATGCACAACAACTGCCCGAACCGATTGGACCACGCAAAGGGCGCCAAGGTCATGGGCCGCGATTAAGGTTGCTCATCGCTGGGGACAGTTCGGCCGCAGGGGTTGGGGTCGATTATCAAAGTCAGGCGCTTTCTGGTCAACTGGTATCCAGGTTAGCCCGCCAATACTGTGTCGAGTGGAGGCTTGAGGCTACGACAGGACATACGACACAGGACACACTGAAAAGGCTACAGAATTTGGACGCTACCTTTGATGTCGTGGTGACGGCTTTGGGTGTAAACGATGTGACGCGGCTTGTTTCCCAGCGAAAGTTTGCAAATCTACAGACCCGCTTGCTGAACCATTTATCAAAAAAATTAGGTGCGCGTCACGTCGTTGTCACCGCGGTTCCACGGATGGAGCGATTTCCAGCCCTACCTCAGCCACTGGCTTGGGTTCTTGGACGACAGTCGTCGCGGCTCGATCAAAGTCTACAATGTCTTATAAAGGATTTTCCGCGTGCACTTCACTTACCGTTGGATTTTCCAGATGACCCGACACTGGCTGCAGCTGACGGGTATCACCCCAGCCCAAAGGCTTATCAACTATGGGCGGAAGCAGTTGCTAATCTGCTCCGTCAAGCCTGATTCCGCAGCTTTCGGATCATAGGAAGCGTGTAAACGACCAAGGCCGCCCAGATCAAAGGGAATGCAATCATCCTGCCGCGGTCGATTTGTTCGCCAAACACGAAAACAGCAGTAACAAAAATCATTGTTGGCGCAATGTATTGCAAAATTCCCATGGTCGATAACCTGACCATTTTTGCTCCGTTAGCATAAATTAACAACGGCACAGCTGTGACAACCCCGGCACCCACCAAAAGCATAGTGTCAGAAGCCACAGGGCCGAAATGGCCTTCTCCCTTTGCGCCAAGCCATGTGACATATAGCAACGCTGGGATCAGGAGGATCAGAACTTCCAGAAGAAATCCCTGATTGGGACCTATCGGAAGGGAGCGTTTAAAGAAGGCGTAAAAGCCCCAACTGAACATCATACCTAGTGCAGCCCATGGAATATTACCGGCTTCAAGTATCAAAACCAACACGCCCGTCGCTGCCAATCCGACGGCCACCAATTGCGTGCGATTAAGTGGCTCGCGCAGAAGAAGCGCCCCTAGCGCAATACTAAATAGCGGGTTGATATAATAACCCAGTGCAGCATCCACAGCATTTCCTGTTGCAACCGCCCAAACGAATATGGCCCAATTTATGGAAATCAGCGTTGCTGTAAGGCAAGCCATTCCCAACATACGCGGGCTTCGTAAAGCAGCTTTCAAATCTTTTGTCCGCCCAAGAGCCACAAGCAAAAGCCCGGCCAAAGGAACTGACCAAATGACCCGATGCGCCACGACTTCAACCGGTCCAATGTGATCCATTGCCTTCATGTACAATGGAAGGAAACCCCACAGAAAGTAAGCCGTCACCGCAAGAGCAAGCCCCTTTGGTGTATCCGTATTTTGGGGGCTTGTCGTGATGTCCGCCATAATGGGTCTCCGGCTTATACCGGATGTCTTTACGTCAGTTCAGGCAGGTTATTAAACCTCCAAAACCGTGAACAAGCCCATCAAATATTTTGATGCGCCGGTAAATAAGGGCGCAACACCGCCCTTATTTTCGATCCTTGGATTAAACCTTAACCCGCTCAGATTTCGGATCGTACATCGGCTTTAGCGAAGCTTCGGCTTTAACTTTTACACCACACACATCGATTTCGTATGTGGATGCCAAAACGTCCGCAGGCTTCTCGCCTTCGCATGGTACATAGCCAAGACCAACGGCTCCGCCTAACGTGTGACCATAATTTCCCGAGCTTAGATAACCAACGTACTCTCCGTCTCGGATGATAGGTTCGTTGTGGAAGAGCAAAGGTTCAGGATCGGTCAGTTTGAATTGCACAAGGCGGTTTTTTGGCCCGCTATCCTTTCTGGAAATCACTGCTTCGCGCCCGATGAAGTCACTGCCCTTGTCCACCTTGACGGCAAAGCCGAGACCTGCATCGACGACGTGATCCTCGCAGGTAATATCATGGCCGAAATGACGGAACCCCTTTTCGATGCGGCAACTGTCCATCATGTGCATACCGCAAAGCTTGAGCCCAAAATATTGCCCAGCCTGATGCAAAGTTTCGAAAACGTGGCCCGCCATATCGGCAGAGACATAGATTTCCCAGCCAAGTTCACCCACGTAAGTCACGCGATGTGCACGAGCCAACCCCATGCCGATTTCGATTTCCTGCGCCGTGCCGAACGGGTTTGTCGCATTGGAGAAATCGTTTGGTGAAACTTTTTCCAAAAGTTTCCGGGCATTTGGGCCCATAACGGCCAATACTCCTTCGCCTGCGGTAACATCAGTGACAACCACATTGAAATCCCCAATATGGCGCATCATCCAAGTCTGATCAGCCAGCCGAGTCGCGGCGGGTGTGACAACCAGATAGGCGTTTTCAGATAGGCGGGTCACGGTCACATCCGCCTCAATACCGCCCGCGCGGTTGAGAAACTGGGTATAGACGATCCTGCCATTCGGCACCGAATAATCGCCGCCACCGACATAGTTCATGAACGCTTCGGCATCGGGACCGTCAACGCGGATCTTGCCAAACGATGACATGTCGTACATGCCCACATTCTCGCGCACGGATTTGTGTTCCGCAGCCGAGTTCTCGAACCAATTCTGGCGTTTCCAGCTGTACTGGTATTCCGGCTTCTGCCCCTTGCTCGCAAACCAGTTGGCGCGTTCCCAACCCGCCAGTTCACCCATGACCGCCCCATGTTCTAGCAAGTGGTGGTGGAACGGTGTCCGGCGCACACCGCGCGCCGTTACCTTCTGGCGGTAAGGAAAGTGATCAGCATAGAGAAGACCCAATGTCTCTTTCGAGCGTTCGAACAGATACTGTTTGTTACCTTGGAACGGTTGCATCCGGCTGATATCCACGTCACCCAGATCAAATGGCTTTGCGCCCGTATCCATCCACTCGGCCAGAGCCATTCCTGCGCCACCTGCGGACTGGATACCAATCGAGTTAAAACCTGCCGCGACCCAAAAATTATCCATCTCTGGCGCAAGCCCCAAGTGATATGCATCATCTGGAGTAAAGCTTTCGGGGCCATTAAAAAAAGTGTGAATACCAGCCTCTGCAAGCATAGGCATACGGTTACATGCAGCTTCGAGTATCGGTTCAAAATGATCGAAATCTTCGGGTAGCTGATCGAATTCAAACGTTTCCGGGATACCTTTCATAGCCCACGGCTTGGCATTGGGCTCAAATGCACCCAACAGAATTTTACCGGCGTCTTCTTTGTAATAGGCGCATTCATCGGGGACGCGAAGTACCGGCAATTGCGTAAGACCGTCAATGCTCTCGGTTACGATGTAAAAATGTTCGCAGGCATGAAGCGGGACATTGACCCCCGCCATCCGGCCGACCTCATGACCCCACATACCAGCGCAGTTCACCACCATGTCGCATTCAATGTGGCCTGATGCGCTGCCATCGTCCGCTACCCAGTCCACACCCGTAACTTTGCGGCCCTGCTTAACAATATCGGTGACCTTGACGCGTTCCTTAACGATCCCACCTCGTTGACGCGCACCTTTGGCCAGTGCCAGCGCAATGTTCGCTGGGTCGCCCTGGCCGTCCAAGGGCAGGTAGACGGCACCCTTGACACCATCAAGGTTCAAATGCGGGTACAACTCTTGTACGCGATCGTTGGAAATCTCCTCGACTTCAACTCCGAACGCACGCGCCATGGCAGCCTGACGGTAAATCTCTTCCTTACGCTCTTCGGTCAGGGCAACAGTGATCGAACCGCATCGCTTGAACCCGGTTGCGACGCCAGTTTCTTCTTCAAGCGAGCCATAAAGTTCCTGACTGTATTTCGCCAGTTTAGTCATGTTCGCAGTTGCACGGAGTTGCGCAATCAGACCTGCCGCATGCCACGTGGTGCCACTGGTTAACTGCTTGCGTTCCAACAGAACCACATCATCCCAGCCCTTTTTGGTCAGATGATAGGCTACCGAGCATCCGATCACACCGCCACCGATGATGACCACCCGGGCCTTTTGAGGAAGTTCAGCCATTGTTGATGACTCCGATTTTTCAGGTTTTGCCCAAACTGACATGAAAGGCCGACAAACGATGTACAGAAAGCGTCACAAAAGTCGCGAAAATCACCTTGGCGATGACCGTCGCTTTTCGCGCCTCAAGGCAAAAGGTGTCACGCCAAAAAAGCTTTTGTAAACAGACGAAAACCCGTTCGGAAACCCGCATGCCAAGCCGATTTCACGAACGCTCATTGTTGTGTTCAAAAGCAAGTTGTTGGCTTTTGCCAGTCGCATTTCGCGGTAGAACCCGTTCGGAGTGGTCCCAAAGAAGGATTTGAACTTTCGTTCCAGCGACCGATTTGACAGGTTCAGCATGTCAACGATCTCATTTATTGCCAATGGATCTTCGATATTCGCCTGCATCAGCTTTATGCATTCATCCAGTTTTGCATCCCCAGTGGCAGTGTTTTTAAAGCCCGAAAAAGGTTGGAGGGAAGAAAAATCCCGGATGCTCTCGTGCAGCATAATATCGGCCACTGTCATTTTGGCAGGGCCCGAGATGTGGCGGCCAATAACGGCCAAAGCGACATCGGTTGTCGCTTCCATTCCAGCACATGTAACAACGGGGCCAAGTTCAGTGGCGATCGACAGTTTAGCCTCAAACTTGGAGCCTCGTTCGCGAAGAAAAGAGGCGTTCTCCCAATGAGTTGCCATTTCAGCAGTGCCGTGTTCATCGATGTACCGGCTGGCGGCTTCGGCCAGCAAAAACACCTGTGCCCCGATATAAGTGTAATTCGAAACTATGCGCCCCAAAGACAGCTCTGGCTGATCCGGATCTGAATTGCCTATCACAAACAAATAATTTGCGTTCGGCCTGTTCGAAATCGGCTCTGTCGGAACGGTAGCGTTACTGCTGCTTCCGACCGGGCCCCCCTTATGCGAACGATAGGTATAGCTGAAAGGCGGATGTGGACAGACGCGATTGCCAAGGCGAAGAACCTCAACCAGCGACGCGAACTCCAACAAAACGAACCCCTGCGCGACCATAATGTCAAAGTGAATTTGTCCACCGGGTCCTTGCTGGTTGTCGGATGTCGCGTTGGATTGCATTCCGGTCCCTTCAGACGATCCTGTGACCGGCTTCTTGCAAACGTTTCGCTATTGCTTCGATATGGTCTGGTCCCACCTCGCAGCAGCCGCCGACAATGGTTGCCCCCTGATCGACCCATTTCATTGCATGCTCTGCGTATGTTTCCGGACCAAGGTCGACACGTCGTTCCAAAGCGTCAACTGTTGGGGCGTCCTGAAGAAATTCCTGAGAAATACCGGTGAACCCGTTCGCATAGGCACCATATGGCAATTTCATAGAGGCCAGAATATCCAATGCTGTGGGGATCGCTTCGGGACGAGAACAATTTATCAAAAGCGCCTGTGGTGCGTATTGTTCTACCAAAGGTGCAATGTCGGCCAGTGGTTCACCAGATCGCAACAATGCGCCATCATCATCCATAACTGACAAAGCTAGCCAAACAGGTTTGCCGCAACGTGCTGTACCTCGCAATGTTCCTTCGCCTTCAAGCAAAGAGGACACGGTTTCGATGAGGAACAGATCGACACGATCCACCATCAGTCGAACCAGTTCTGAAAATTTGTCCGCTGCCTCATCAGGATCGGGCTTCAGATCTGGCCGATATGTTGCCAGCAATGGGCCAAGTGAGCCCGCAATTCGGGCCTTCGCACCCTTACGCGCGTGTTCGGCCTGCAAAAGCGCTGCATCAACCAACGCAGAAAGTTGATCTTCCAGCCCGACCCGTTCCAATCGCGAGCGATGCACTGCGTAAGTATTGGTTGTCGCAATCGTCGCGCCACGGCGAAAGTATTCCTCGTGTACTTCCCGCACCAACTCCGGGTGGTCCATCATCACACGCGTGGACCAGAGCGGCGTTGGCTTGTCCCCGCTGCGTTTCACCAATTCCTGCCCAATCGAGCCGTCCAGAAGCGTGATGTCTGCCATTTGTCCGTCTCCTCAGGGAACCAAAACCAATTTTCCCGGCAAGGTCTTTGATTGAAAATCCGCTTGCGCAAGTGCGATATCCCGAAGCGAATAGGTTTTTGAGATCAGTGGTTTTACCCGTCCGGAATTCATCAATTCAACCAAGCGGCCAAATACATCAAACGCTTGATGCGTACAGCCGTGAATCGTGATGTCCCGCAGATATATATCGCGTAAGTCAGCCTGTATTATCGGACCTGCGATTGCTCCGGAAACGGCATAGTGCCCACCGGGTCGAAGCGCTTGGATCAGGCCAGGCCAGGCTGGACCTCCCACGACATCTATCACGACATCAAAAGCATCCGCTGGCAGAGACGCGTCGCGGTCATAGGTGTCAATGGCCCCCTGATCCTTGACCACATTCGCTTTGGCCGAACTCGTTACCCCTGAAACCGTTGCTCCCCGTAGCGTCGCCAACTGAACCGCGGCAAGACCGACACCCCCGGACGCACCAGTTATTAGGACTTTGTGCCCTGCAGTAACTCTGGCACGCGTAAGCAAGTTCTCGGCGGTACCAAACGCACACGGTATTGCCGCGATTTCAATATCCGAAAGAGGGGAACTACTGACGTCATACAAATCATTGGCCTCGACCAGGCAATATTGGGCAAACGCGCCGTCCATCTCGGACCCGAGCGCGATAAATCCGGTAGGATTGCCGGGACGCGAACGTGGCAAGTTGATCGGGCACGTAACTCGCTGGCCGGGTTCGAACCCCGTCTCTGGTCCGGCTATTTCAACTATTCCGCAAAGATCGCCTCCCTGAATTCGCGGAAAGTCAAGGGAACCGCCCCAACCGCCGACCTCGACGTCCTGTTCCACATCTGCGGTCGCGCCAGTTACCTCCGAAGAATACCATCCAATCCGCGTGTTGATATCGGTGTTGTTCACTCCGGCCGCAACAACTCGAACCAGCACTTGCCCCTTGTCCGGTGTCGGTACTGGAATGTCGTCGCGCCATTCCAAAGCTTCTGGACCACCGTGGCGGGTCAGGAACACACCTGACATGGTTTTTGGAATTGCCATTGTTACACCTTTAGTCTTGATCGTCGGGGTGAGGCGGAACCGGTCCCATTGGTACGATGTCATAGCGTGCGTTCAGCGCAGCCATTTTAGCCTCGTCAGCAAAATCGGTCTCGGTCATAGTCGCCAGCTCGGCAAGAAATCCATCGAAACCAGAAGGTTGAAATATCATCAACATCCTTGCCGGTGCCCCTCCAGCTACGCGGCACGCGTGTGGGACACCAGGTGGAACATGGATGGTTGTACCCGTCGTGCATCGATGCCAGTCGCCATCAACATAAAAATCCACCTCACCCTCCAAAAAATAGAAGGTTTCTGCATGGCTATCATGACGATGAAGGCCCAGCGCAAAGCTGGCCTTCAGGTTATCCTCCATGAGCGTATATGCACCATCGGTATCCTGACCCGACACCTTCACAAATGTGTGGTCGTTTTCCCAATCATAATTGGGGCCCTCTCCGGGTCCCAATTTCGCATATCTGTTACTCATGGCCTTCTCCGAGAGAGGTTACGCTCGCAACCGCTCGTTTTCAGGATCCCACAGCGGTTGATCCTGCTCTACCACAGCGCGGTGCTTTTCGCCGTAGATTTCTACCTCAAGCTCAGTGCCCGGGTTTGCAAGCTCGGACTTGATCATGCCAAGCGCGATTGACTTTCCGACACGATAGCCCCATGCGCCAGACGTTGTTTCGCCCACGATTTCACCATTTTGCCAGATGCACGACATGTAAGGTGCGTCGCAATCACCCGCGTCCACCGTCAAAGTAACGAATGCCTTTTTCACACCCTGCTGCTTTTCGTTCAGGATCGCGGCCTTGCCTGGGAAGTTTTGCGGCTTATCCAGCTTTACGAACCTTTCCAGCCCGCCTTCCAACAAAGAATAATCTGTGCTCAGGTCGCCTTTCCACGCGCGGTAGCCTTTTTCGATACGCAACGAGTTCAACGCATACATTCCAAAAGGCTTGGCTCCCGCATTGATGATTTCATTGTAGATTTCCGGCATATGCTCGTTAAGAGCGTGCACTTCCCAACCCAATTCACCCGCAAAAGAAACGCGGATCAGATAAGCTGGCTGGCCAGCAACCGTTGCCGACTGGTGCGTCAACCATCCAGAGGTCAAATCGGCATCTGTCATTTCCGATAGTATTTCGCGGGACTTGGGCCCTGTGACAATCAAAGTGTCCCGGGTTGTGGTTACATCCTCAATCGATACGCCCTTAGGCATTGCACCGGCAAGGATATCGCGATCATGCCACTGAGCGGTCGCAGCGGTGATCATGACGAACTCATCTTCGCCAAGTCGAATGCAGGACATCTCGGTCAGGATACGGCCCCGTTCATCAGCGATATAAATCAGGTTCATACGGCCAATTTTAGGCAATCCCCCCGTTGCCAGAGATCGAAGAGCCTCCGCCGCACCCTCTCCCTTGACAATGAACCGTGAGAAACCCGGCAGATCCAAAACTCCGCAGTGATCGCGGACGGCTTCACACTCCTCCTTGATGCGCTGTTCCCACGGCCCTGAACGACCCCAGGTATGCGTCGCATCAAGCGAAGTATCGTCGCCCGGTTTCGCGAACCAGTTGGCGCGTTCCCAGCCATTATATGCGCCCATTACGCCACCAAGCTGTTTGACTTTGTCATGAACGGGCGAAAGTTTCTTGTCGCGGGCTGCAGGCCATTCATGATGGGGGAAGTGCATGGCGTATTCGTTGCCATAGACCTCCATGCCTTTTTTGTTGCAGTAGTCCTGATCCGTATAGTCGGTGTAGCGGCGCGGATCGACCGCCCACATGTCCCATTCTGTCGCGCCATCGACGATCCACTCGGCCAGTACCTTTCCTGCACCACCGCCCTGCGCGATCCCGAAAGTAAAGGTGTGCGCTTCGAACGCGTTCTTCACACCCGGCATCGGGCCAATCAGCGGAAGGCCATCCGGCGCATATGGGATCGGGCCGTTGATCACCCGCCCGACGCCCGAAGTCGCCATAAGCGGCACTCTTTCCATCGCGTCAGTGACTATGTCCTCGATGCGGTCCAGATCGTCGTTCCACAGTTGGAAGCTGAAATCGTCGGGCATTGGATCATCGTCGGTCATCCAATGGCCTTTGCAATTGGGCTCATAAGGGCCAAGGTTGAAGCCGTTCTTCTCTTGCCGCAGGTAATACGAGATATCCACGTCGCGCAGCAGAGGCAGCTTGCCGCCATTTTCCTTTGACCACGCCTCGACTTCCGGGATTTCGTCGGTAAGCAGGTACTGGTGACTCATGACCATCGCGGGCACGGTGCGACCGCCAAATGGCTTGAACCATTCTCCGACGCGCTGGGCGTAGTAACCAGCTGCATTCACCACATAGTCACAATCAATGTCACCCTTGTCCGTGTGAACAGTCCATGTGCCATCGTCATGCTGCGTCACGCCAGTCGCCGGGCAAAAGCGAATAATTTTCTGGCCTGAATCCCTCGCACCCTTGGCAAGTGCCTGGGTCAACTGCGCGGGGTCGATGTCTCCGTCGGTGGGATCGTACAATACGCCCTCAAGGTCGTGAGTTTCAAGAAACGGATAACGCTCCTTGGCCTCTTCCGGTGTCCACATCTCCATCGGGATTCCCTGATAACGGCCCATGGACATTGCACGCTCAAATTCCTGCATTCGTTCTTTACTGTGCGCCAGACGGATCGAACCCGAAACATGGTAGTTCATCGGGTAATCGACCTCTTCAGCCAAACGTGAATAAAGCTCGGTCGAATACCGTTGCATGTTCATGATCGCCCATGAGGTCGAGAAAGTCGGCACATTGCCAGCCGCGTGCCAGGTTGAGCCTGCGGTCAGCTCGTTCTTTTCCAGCAGAACGCAATCTGTCCAACCCTTCTTTGCCAAATGATATAACGAAGAAGTACCCACTACTCCGCCACCTATGATAACCACGCGGGCTTTTGTCGGAAAATCACTCATTGCTTTTGATCCCTGTTAGTGTGCCCGTTGGGGCAAGTCGTCCGTGATGTCGTAATAATCGCCCTTATCGGCGACAAAGATGTGCTTTGAGAGCATTAGGCCCGTAGGCTCGCTAAGCGCGCCCATGGAAATTGAAATCGTGTCCTCGTCATTGTGCTGCCAAAACAGGAACGAGCCGCAAGCGCTGCAAAAACCGCGTCTGGCGCTGTCTGATGCGCAAAACCACTGCAGCGTGTCATTCGCGGTAAAGTTCAGGTTGTTTTGATTAGTCCAGGTCGAGGCCCAGACATGACCAGATTGCTTGCGGCATTGACCACAATGGCAAACTGACGGTGGCGATAGATTTCCGTCAATCGTGAACGCAACCGCGCCGCACAGGCAAGATCCATTGTGCATGAAGCTACCCCCTTGTTGCTGGCGCGGAACTGGCACCCAGCAACACGCCGTACAAAATAAAGCAGGCCGCCATTATCCGGCGGACCCAGACGTTGAACACCGCTCCTAGTGCTGCCTTGCCCATCAAAGCGCCCAGCAAAGTAAACCCCGTGTAGCTGAGCGTTGTAATGACCAGCGCGGTGGGCATGATCACCACCATCTGCTGCCAGATTGGGACGTCCGGCTGCACAAACTGCGAAAAGGCGGCAAGATATCCTGCAACGCTTTTGGGGTTTATCGTCGCCACCGCCAACGCGTGCAGATAGACATGCCGTGCTGGTCGTTCGCTGGCTGGTGCGGGCTTAGTCGCGTTCATCCAACCGCGTATGCCGACCCAGATCAAAAATCCCGCTCCAACAAGTTTGGCGATAAAAAAACCAGTTGGGGAGGCCGCAATCAGGGCGGTAATACCCACCGCCGACAGGACCAAAAACGCGCTAGCCTGTGTCAGGATCGCCAGTACCCCAAGCATGGCCTTTGAAAAGGGCAAGCTCATCCCATTCGATATGCAATTTACTGCATTCGGCCCGGGGGTCGTAACAAATACCACCCAGAACAGCGCAAATATCGTCCAGGCATCAAAACTCATTAATACACCGGGGGCGCGATAACCCAGACTGCGACAGCGGGCTCATCATAAGGGTTTTCCCATTGATAGGGTTCATTTTTTATTCGAAAACTGTCGCCGCTCCCAACGGTGAAGCGATGCTGTCCGATGGTCAAATCAAGACGGCCGGACACCATGTATCCCACTTCCTGCGTCGGCCTGTCAGCCGGGGTCTGCATTCTGGAATGTGGCTCAAAGGTAGAATGCACCATTTCAAAATCGTCAGTTAGGTCCGGAGAGAGCAATTCTTCGATTAGTCCTTCTTTTCCCGAACCCATTGGCCGACGCGTACCTGACCGAACGACATAACCCTGCTCGTTTGCTGGCGCAGCCGAATGGGCAAAAAGCATCGACATTGGGACATCTAGGCATTCCGCGATCTGGCGCAGATCCGAAATCGAAGGATCTGACAAATCTCGTTCTACTTGACTGAACCAACCAACCGACCGATCCAAGCGCGTAGAAATCTCGGTCAGCGTCAAACCACGCGCCTTTCGCAGGGCGCGGATGTCAGCCCCGAGTGTCGCTTTGTGAGGCGCTTGACTATTCACCGGCTTTCCGAATCTCATGAAAAAACTGTGCTTAATTTCACGATGGCGCGAAATGCTGAAAAATCCAAGCTTTTTTTCATTTGCAGTCGCGGGTTGCCGCAGCTAAGCGTCGCGTATGTGGATTATGATAACCTATCTGTGGGCGATCAACTGCCTGACATTATTAGCTTTCGGCTTTGATAAATTACGTGCCCGTCGCCGCAAACGGCGAGTTTCCGAAAAACGTTTGTTATTGTTGGCAGCCCTCGGAGGAAGTTTGGCCGCTTTGTTGGGAAGTTGGATTTTCTCCCACAAAACACGAAAACGCGGATTCTCCGCGATTCTGTTAATGATAGTTGTCTTTCAAGGCGCGGCGGTCTTCCTACTAATTACTCAGGGCGTGCCCCAAATCAGTTGATTGCCGTATTTTTCCCCATCGCGCGCAGCGGCTGTTACAATGGCGTGATCTCTGTGTTTTCAGGGATTTCAATGCTCAATAGAGGGGTGGATGAAAAATGGACAATGGTATCGGGTTTTTTGACATAGTTTGGTCGATCTTCTGGCTGTTCCTGATGGTCGCTTGGTTCTGGGTAATGATAAGCGTGGTCGCGGATGTGTTTCGCTCCAAAGACCTTAGTGGATTTGCCAAGGCCGTCTGGATCGCTTTTGTGATTCTGATCCCGTGGCTCGGTGTCCTGGCGTACCTGATCGTGCGCGGCGACAAGATGCATGAACACAATGTGCAAGCAATGAATGACATCGAACAGGCGCAAAAGGATTACATCCGCTCTGTGGCTTCAGTTTCAGCGGCCGACGAACTTGAACGCCTTTCGGCGTTAAAGGAAAAGGGCGTCCTGACCGCAGAAGAGTTCGCCTCTCAAAAAGCCAAAATTTTGGGATAAACAAACGAAATCCGGCAGGGCAATTGCGCTGCCGGATTTCACCTTGCGAAGACATCTTTGAGAATCAAATCCAGTGACCGGGCATCCTGCTCAGTGAAAGCATCTGGTTGGTCGCTGTCTATGTCGAACACGGCGATGATGTCCCCTTCTGAATTCTGCACAGGTACAACCAACTCGGATCGCGTCGACGATGCACATGCGATGTGTCCCGGAAAGGCCTCTACGTCCGCTACAAGTTGCACCTTTCCAGTTCGTGCCGCCGCACCACAGACACCCCGATCAAACGGTATTAACAAACATCCATGCCCACCCTGATAAGGGCCGATTTTCAGCAGTTCCGGTTCAGTGACGCGATAGAACCCAGTCCAGTCGAAACGGTCATCAGAGTGATGCACTTCGCATGCGATCGTTGCCATCAAGGCGATCTGGTCGGACTCACCATCCGTCAGAGCGGCTATGGTCTTAGCCAAAGTGTCGTAGTCAACTTTCATATTGCACTCAGTTTCAAAAATCCGGGACGCAGTGCTCCGATTGTGCTGCGCCACTCGTACCGCATTATTTTGAATCCCCTAACGCGTCAAACGCGTTCGATTGCAATTGCTGTGCCCTCTCCTCCACCGATGCAGATGGCGGCAACGCCTCGCTTGAGGTTGTGCGACTCCAAGGCATTCAGCAGAGTTACCATAATCCGGGCTCCGGACGCTCCGATCGGGTGACCCAGTGCACAAGCACCTCCGTTCACATTAACTATGTCACGAGGCAGGCCCATTTCGTGCATAAAGGCCATTGGGACGACAGCGAAGGCTTCGTTGACTTCCCATAGATCTACGTCCACTTTGTCCCAGCCAATGCGATCCAGAAGTTTTTTTGCTGCCGGAACTGGTGCCGTGGTGAATAGACCTGGTGCCTGCGCATGGCTGGCATGTCCGAGAACACGTGCGCGAACACTTAGCCCACTTGTTTCTGCCGTCTCCGCCGAGGTTAGAACCAACGCTGCGGCACCATCAGAGATTGACGAGGAATTGGCCGCCGTCACCGTTCCGTCTTTGCGAAAAGCCGGCTTCAGCGTGGGAATTTTCTCAGGCCGTGCTGATTTGGGTTGTTCGTCCGAATCTATCGTGAAATCACCCTTTCTTGAGCGTACGGTCACTGGGGAAATTTCACGGTCGAAAGCACCACTTTCTTGCGCGGCCAATGCGTTTGAAAGGGAACGTAAGGCATATTCATCCTGCGCCTCGCGCGTGAACTGATAGGACTCGGCACAGTCTTCGGCAAAGGTTCCCATCAACCGGCCCTTGTCATATGCATCTTCCAGTCCGTCAAGAAACATGTGGTCAACGACCTGACCATGACCGATCCTCGCACCGCCGCGCATTTTGGGCAGGAGGTAGGGTGCATTCGTCATGCTTTCCATTCCGCCGGCGACAATCGTTTTGACCTGTCCCAGCGCGATCTGGTCAAACGCGATCATGGCCGCCTTCATTCCTGAACCACACATTTTATTCAGTGTCGTCGCGGGGACTTCTTCCGTCAGACCAGCTGCAAACCCAGCCTGACGAGCTGGGGCTTGACCCTGCCCGGCAGGCAGAACACAACCCATCAGAACTTCGTCAACGACCTGTGCGCCAGCATCGTCCAGCGCTGCGCGGATCGCAGTCCCGCCCAGTTCAGCCGCAGGAACACCTTCGAACATGCCCTGAAACCCACCCATTGGTGTTCGCGCGGCTCCTGCAATCACTACGTCTTTCATTTGATGCCTCCCTCCGATTTTCACTTCTTGGATACCGAATGGTAAGAATTGCCGTCTAGCGTATTTCTACGATCCGCTACCAACAAAAGGGCAGGTATCCATGGGGCTCAGCAGCAGAACGACTGAAGGCACACAGATCATCACTGTCCAATGCGACCGCATCGATGCCGCCATGGCCATCCAGTTCAAAGAAGACATGCGCGCGGAAACCGAAAATGACACCCGACGCGTTATTTTGGACTTATCCAATGTGGAATTTATTGATTCCAGCGGACTCGGGGCCATCGTAGCGTCGATGAAGCAATTGGGTGACGAACGTCGGCTTGATCTGGCAGGCCTGCACCCTGTTGTTGAAAAAGTCTTCAGATTGACCCGCATGGATACCGTGTTCAAACTCTTTAATTCTTTGGACGAAGCTCTGTCGGCAGGTTCAAACTGACCTCTGTCAGGAGTGGGGAGTCGTGAAGCATAACTGCGAACAAGACAGCATGGAACTAAGCTTCCCGGCGACCGAGGTCGAAGCCAGTGTTGGCATCGCAAAGCTACGTAACCAACTGACGGCACATGGATTGCCTGCGGCGCGCGCCGACGATGTCAAAATCGCTCTGGCAGAGGCAATTAACAACGTAGTGGAACATGCCTATGCCGGCATGCCACCAGAAACAGTACGTATTAATTGCATGATGTGCCGGGAAACGCTGGAGGTTCGTATCGAGGACACTGGTCATCCGATGCCAGGACTGAAACCACCTGACGGAAAACCACCTGTGATTGGGAACATTCGGCAGGATTTGCCTGAAGGTGGGTTCGGTTGGTTCCTGATTCACCAGCTGGCCAGTAAAATCAAATACGAAAGGCATAAAGGATACAATCGGCTGAGCCTTTGGTTCGACTTCCCAAAATCAGCCTGAATGGCCTCAAATGGTCACAATAACGCCCAGATCGCACCATTGTCGCGCCGCAAACGAACGCGATTAATAAGGTGTAGCTCAGATAGCTTCCCTCGGCGCCAAGCGTCACAGCCCCCACCCAGTGAACGGCGCCGAGGACCTCTCTCCCCCGACATCATTGGAAAATCCTCTGCGCGGTCTTAGTGTGTGCCCGATACGAAAGGGAATGACTTCATGCGTGACTTGCATTTGCCGGGCCGATCCTCAGTTCTGGCGACTGAGGGGATGTGCGCCACATCGCATCCGTTGGCGGCCAAAGTGGCATTGGACATTCTGGCTCGTGGCGGGAATGCGATGGACGCCGCAATCGCCGGCGCCGTTTTGTTGGGCATCTGTGAACCGCAGATGACTGGCTTAGGTGGGGATTGCTTTGTTCTGTTCAACCGTGCAGGCGAAAACACGGTACGCGGGTTAAATGGTTCAGGCCGGGCACCTGCGGGTGCAAATGCTGAGACTTTGCGGGTTAGCGGAATGACTTCGGTTCCTTTGTCGAAACCCGATGCCGTAACTATCCCCGGAGCTGTGGATGCATTTTGCCACCTATCCAAGACCGAAGGGCGGCTTGGCTTGGATGAAATCCTTCAACCAGCCATTCACTACGCCGAAACAGGCGTGCCCGTAGCCCCACGCGTCGCCTTCGATTGGACCCAAGCCGAAACAACTTTGCAGGGCGTCGCTCGCAAATACTATCTTCTGGACGGCGTCGTTCCAAAGGTTGGTCAGTTATTTCGCGCACCAAAGCAGGCAGAAGTTTTGCGCCGAATCGCCCGCGATGGGCGCGATGCGTTTTATTCCGGAGAAGTTGCCCAGGATATGGTTGACGCGCTAGTCGCGCGAGGTGGCAAACACCAGGTCCAAGACTTTGTCTCTGTTCAATGCGATGAAACTGTACCGGTCAGCACCGAATATGGTGGGTTCGAACTGTTAGAACATCCCCCGAATGGACAAGGAGCCACAGCGCTTTTGCTGTTGAACATTCTGAGCCACTTCGATGTGTCAAAGATGGACCCATGGGGCGCAGAACGCCTGCACCTGGAGGCTGAAGCCACCAAACTTGCCTTTGATGCACGTAATCGATTTATCGCTGATCCCGACTATTCAGCGAGAACCGAGCATTTTCTGGCCCCTGAAACTGCAGCGCGACTGGCAGCACTAATCGATCCCAAACGTGCCATGCCGGCCCCGGCCCTGCTGACCGAGGCGATACATAAAGATACAATCTATATCACCGTGGTCGACCGGGACCGCATGGCGGTGTCGCTGATCTATTCAATCTACCACAGTTTTGGCTCGGGGATCGCATCCGAGAAATTCGGTATCTTATTTCAGAACCGAGGCGCAGGGTTTACTCTGACACCCGGACACCCAAACGAACTTAGCGGTGGAAAGCGACCGATGCATACGATCATTCCCGGTATGGTGCGCAACGACGACAAGGTTTTGATGCCCTTTGGTGTTATGGGAGGCGCCTACCAGCCAACGGGTCATGCGCGCTTTCTATCGAACCTCACCGATTTTGGCTTTGACGTTCAGCACAGCGTGGACGCACCGCGTGCCTTTGCCGATGGAAACATTCTGAAAGTCGAGCGAGGCTACCCTGACAGTGTTCGGCTACAATTGACGGACATGGGCCACAATGTTGAAGTTCCCAAAACACCGCTTGGGGGCGCCCAGGCGATACGAATTCGCGACGACGGGGTTCTGGAAGGCGCAAGCGACCCGCGAAAGGACGGGTGCGCACTTGGATTTTGACAGCTTAGGCCCTTCGGCCATTAAAGCTCAAAGATCAATTTAATTGAAAGTGCAGCGGATAAGATCCGTCCTGAAAAGGGCCAAACATATTTGGAATATCGGGGTGGTCCACAGGCTCACCGGACTGGTCTTCGATCAAATTTTGTTCTGAAACATAAGCAACATAGAAGGATTGGTCGTTTTCCGCCAGCAAGTGGTAGAACGGCTGATCTTTCACAGGCCTGCTGTCCTCGGGGATGGCCTCATACCATTCCTCCGAGTTCGCGAATTCCGGATCCACGTCAAAAATCACCCCTCTAAAAGGATGTCTGCGATGTCGAACCACCTGGCCCAGGCGGTACTTAGCTTGTGTCTTTAACATTGTTTCAGCCCCCAAAGTATTTACTACATCTTTCCGAACTGAAATGCCAATCCTTGATCACATTTTCCGGGAAACAGTCTGTGAACCTCTTAACTACAGTCTTCGAAATTGTGGCCCCTGTCTTCTTGTTGGCGGGGATCGGATTTGCGTGGGTCAAACTGGGATTCGAATATCGCCTGGAGTTTGTAACGCGCTTGGGAATTACGCTTGCGCTACCAAGTCTTGTCTTTGTCGCATTGATGCAGACAAACATCCCCAGCGGGGATCTGACCGTGTTTACGCTCGCTTCAATCGCCATACATGTAGCATTAGCTGCTGTGTTTTGGGTTTTTGTAAGGATAAGTGGTCTTGAAAAACGCACTTATCTCGCCCCCCTGATTTTTGGGAACACCGGAAACCTTGGGCTGCCCTTGTGCATATTTGCATTCGGTCAAGCCGGTCTGGGGTACGCGGTTATTTTTCTGGCAGTTACCGTTTTGCTTTCCTTCACATACGGAATTTATCTGGTGGCGGGACAAGGTGCCTTTGGCAAAGCGGTGCGCGAGCCGATGGTTTGGGCCACACTGCTTGGTGCTGTGTTTCTCTGGCGCAACTGGGAAACACCGTTGTTTCTGACGAACACGCTTGATCTGCTGGGGCAAATGGCGATCCCACTAATGCTTATTACCTTAGGCGTAGCTGTGGCACGCCTGACAACGAAGAAGTTGCGACAAGCAATCTGGATTTCGGGTTTGAAGCTGATGGTTTGTTTTGTCCTCGGCTGGGTACTGGCCGAAGTTTTCAATTTGGAACCGATTGCGTTCGGTGTTTTGGTTTTACAAGCCTCCACTCCAGTTGCCGTGACATCGTATCTTCTCGCCGAACGGTTTAAGGCGGACGCAGACGCCGTTGCCGGGCTGGTCATGGTATCGACAGCCCTGTCCGTCGCGGTATTGCCTATTATTCTGGCGGTTATTCTGTAACGATTGTGATTTCCTCGGCCTTCAATCTTTGCTAGAATAAAGAAAAAAGGCACGAGGCACATGAGCAGAATTCTTTTCGTACTCTTTGGGGTGCTTTTTTTGGCATCCTGTGGGGGCGGGTCGAACAAGCCGCCCAGCAGATTGAACGACGCGTGCAGCATTGCACGTGAGCGGCCGGACTATATCAAAGCATTTGAAAAAACGGAACGCAAATGGGGCGTGCCCGTTCACGTTCAGATGGCGACGATCTATCAGGAAAGCCGCTACAAACACGATGCCCGAACACCGCATAAATACGTACTGGGCGTCATACCAATGGGACGTCAAAGCAGTGCCTATGGTTTCAGTCAGGCCCTGGACGGTACTTGGGATGAATACAGGCAAGAAACTGGCAAGCGCCGCGCAAAACGTGACCGTATTCGCGATGCTTCAGATTTCATCGGCTGGTACATGAACAAAAGCTATGAGCGGAACGGTATCCACCCCAGCGACACGCGTAACCAATACTTAGCATACCACGAAGGCCACAACGGATTTTCACGCGGCAGCTATAATCAGAAGTCCTGGTTGTTGAACGTGGCAAGTGACGTGGACGCGCGTGCGCAGCTCTATCAGTCGCAACTAGCAGGTTGCCGCTACTGAATTCGCGCGGATCAGCGATCGTCTGATCCGCGTTTTTTGTTGTCAGAAAACAGGCTTTGATCCAGTCTGCCACCTTCTGTAAGCGGACCCAATAGAACTGTGGTTTGGGTACCGGCATTGTCGTGTATCACCCATTTGCGCAGCTCAATCGGATCACTTGTAAACATCAGTTCGATTCGCCCGTTTTCCGGGTTTTTGGGGTCTTGCGCTGTCACCACGGTGGCTGTCCCATCGAATTCATGACCGACCACCATGTTTGCTTGTCCTAGGTTAACGTTCCTTGCCAAAACTAAGGACAAAGGAGTGCGCCGCAGCGGATATTGCTCCGGCGGCTGGTTGGACTTTGCATCATAAATTAAAACCGATCCGGAACGTGCCAGAACAACCGCATCGTTCGGCGCATCATACTCGAATCTCATCTTACCTGGCCGCTGCAGCCACAGCTTTCCGGTACTCAGCGTTCCGTCGTCATTCACCTGAGTAAAAGTCGTCTGAACGGTATTCAGACTGTTCAGGTAATTGGATATCTGCGACAGCGGCAGCTTATCAGCAGCCCAGGCTGTCGGTGCGGCCAGCGTCAAAGCAAAGGCAAAGGCTATCTGTTTCATGCTCTACCAGATAGGCGCTCTACCCTTGATATGGAATATCTTATTGCTCGGGTACGAGGATTTCGCGTTTACCGACATGATTTGCCGAGGAAACAACACCTTCGTCTTCCATTTGCTCTACTAGCCGCGCTGCCTTGTTGTAACCAATGGCGAGTTTTCGCTGAATGTAAGAGGTCGAGCATTTGCGATCCTTGATCACAATGGCCACCGCTTGATCATAAAGGGCATCTTCTCCACCCGTATTTCCACCTGTATTCAGCCCAAGAACGGCGTCAATGTTGTCGGCCTTTTCTTCCGTCGGACCATCCACGACTCCACCGACGTAATCCGGCGGACCGTATTGTTTGAGGTGGTTGACGATTTCCTCGACTTCTTCGTCCGAAACAAACGGGCCGTGGCAACGGGTGATCTTGGCACCACCGGCCATGTATAACATGTCACCCTGACCCAATAGTTGTTCGGCACCCATTTCGCCAAGGATGGTGCGGCTATCGACCTTTGAGGTCACCTGAAATGAAATCCGGGTCGGGAAGTTTGCCTTGATCGTACCGGTGATTACATCAACCGACGGGCGCTGCGTCGCCATAATCAGGTGAATACCAGAGGCCCGCGCCATCTGCGCCAGACGCTGGATGCAAGCTTCGATTTCCTTGCCAGCAACCATCATAAGGTCGGCCATTTCGTCCACAATTACGACGATATAAGGCATCGCCTCAGGCGCGAATTCTTCGGTTTCGAAAACTGGCTCACCGGTTTCGTCATCGAACCCGGTTTGAACAGTCCGGCTGAACAACTCACCTTTTGCCAGCGCGTCCTTAACCCGACCGTTGTAACCGGCAATGTTGCGAACACCCATCTTGGACATCTTGCGGTAACGGTCTTCCATTTCTCCTACCACCCACTTCAGAGCTACGACCGCTTTCTTAGGGTCGGTTACTACGGGTGACAGAAGATGCGGAATACCGTCGTAAACTGACAGTTCCAGCATTTTGGGATCAATCATTATCAGGCGACACTCGTCCGGAGTCAGCTTGTACAGCAATGACAGGATCATGGTGTTAATAGCGACTGATTTACCGGATCCAGTGGTACCTGCAATCAAGAGGTGAGGCATTTTAGCGAGATTTGCCACCACGGCCTCGCCACCAATGTCCTTGCCCAGCGCCAACGGCAGGGCTTGGTTCCCGTCACCAAAGTCGCGGCTTGAGAGGATTTCACGGAGCACAACCATCTCTCGGTTCTCATTGGGCAGTTCGATACCAATGACCGATCGTCCGGGTAGGGTCGAAACACGCGCAGACAAGGCCGACATCGAACGGGCGATATCGTCCGCCAAGCCGATCACACGACTGGCCTTCAAACCCGGGGCGGGTTCGAGTTCATACATCGTAACCACGGGTCCCGGACGAACGCTGACTATCTCACCTTTGACGCCGTAATCATCCAAGACGTTTTCCAGCATCCGCGCATTTTCCTCCAATGCCTCATCACTCAGATGGTGACGCAGAATGTTGGCAGGGTTGGACAACAAACCCAGGGGCGGAAGCTCAAAATCAGAGTGCTTTTCTTCAAACGACAAAGCCGGTTGTGCCTCGGCCTGCGCACGGCGCGACGGCATGGGTGTGCGGCGGACCGGTTGCGCCACCACGGGCTTGCGCGGTTCGGCAACGGGGATTTTCATAGACTGACGTGGTGAAGGGTTCGCCGCAGAATCATCTTCAAAAACTGAATCGTCTTCATCGTGCCCAAATTCATCACCGTGCGGGTCTTGCCAGTCGTCTTGAGTGTAACCAGTCATCGGCGGCTCAGGAGGCAGCCCAGTTGATGTCAATGAAGGTTCTGGCGGCAAGTCCCCTGCGCGCTCAGCATTCAGGATCAATGGGTCAGGTCCCCGACCGCGCCCTTTTGTCAAAGGCAAACTCGGATCTGGCTCCGGCCTCATTTCTCCTGCTGCCACTTTGCGGCTACGCACTGCGGCCGAAATTTTGGACCTGATGCGGTCCTCCCCTGGCATATCTTCGTAACCTTGCACTGGTTCTTGGGCCAGAAGTTCTGGCTCTGGCATCGGATCCGGGCGGCGGATCAATGCGGGCATACGGGCCAGTAATCCAGTTTTCCGCGTGGGTTCCAATGTTTCAGGCATGGGTTCATCAAAACTCGGATCCGCATAAGCAAGATCATCTTCGAAATCGGCCAGTGCTGGTTCCGCCCGATCGGTCTTGCGTTCAGCCCATTGAGCTCTGCGGTCGCGAGCCGCCTGTGCCGTAGCCGATGCCCCACGACCCAGCATGTTCATCAAAAGGTCGTAGGACATTACCAGACCCAGCAAAAAGGCACGGAAGCCGCGTTTGACATCGGCTTTGGTGAAACCCAACACGAATACGCCCAACGCCAGCATTCCGATAGCCATTGCCAAGGACATCATTTTGACCATTAGCTGAGACGATATCGGCAAAAGTGTCAGCAATGCGCCCATGACGGTGTCACCAAACAATCCGCCCAACCCATAGCTATGCGTTGCACGCCAAGCATCGCCGGGTACAAGCGTTGCCGCATAGACCGAAACGATTGCGATCCAAATCGGCGCAAATATCAGCCGGGCAATCGCGCGTTCTTCGGAAAAATGACCGGTGAAGCGAACCCCCCATCCAATCAACACCAACGCAATACCCCAGCTGCCCCATCCGACGATCATGAACAATGGCGCGGCAATAGAAGCACCAATGCGGCCCATCCAATTTTGCACCGGCGCATCGGTGGACACCATCCAATTTGGGTCATCTGGCGTATAGGACCAGATCATCGCGGCCGCGGCCATGCCCAGCAAGACCAAGGCAATCCCGATCAACTCCTTGCTACGCCGTTCGATCGCAGCCTGCGTGGTGCTGTCCAATAAGGGGTCGCGATTGCGCGCGTTCAATGATGCCATTTTGCCCTCGTACCTCACGTATAGATGCAGTCGCGTAATGTGGTCAGCCCGCGCTGCAACTCTGCTTTTGGGGCCACCAATGCGACCCGAATAAAGGACTCGCCCGGGTTTTGCCCCGGATCACCTTGTGAAAGGTATGCGCCAGGTAAGACCCGGACCCCAGTTTCCTTCCACACCTTCAAAGCGGTTTCTTCTCCGCTATCGACCGGAAGCCACAGGAAGAAGCCGGCTTTGGGAGACATATAGCCTTGCACATCTGCAAATATTTCATCCGCGATCGCGTACTTTTCCTGGTACTGAGCCCGGTTTTCCCTGACGTGTTCCTCATCCGCCCACACCTTTGCGGCCGCAGCCTGAAGGGGTAAGGGCAAAGGCGCACCGGCATAAGTGCGCAATTTTTTTACGTGCTTAATCGTTTCTGCGCCGCCAGCGATCAATCCAGACCGCAAACCAGCCAAATTTGACCTTTTTGACAACGAGTTGAACAGTGTGATCCGTTCCGGGTCTGCGTCCAGCTCTTGCGCGACAGTCAGAATCCCGACTGGTGCCTTGTCACGGTAGATTTCAGAATAACATTCGTCTGCAAAAATGCGAAAATCGTATTTCTCGGCCAGGCTGATCAGAGTAGCCCAATAATCACGCGACGCGACCGCACCCTGAGGGTTTGCGGGAGAACAAATATAGGCCACAGCGGTTCGATTCAGCACATCTTCAGGCAGGCTGGCATAGTCAGGCAAATGACCCGTCGCAGCCGTTGCAGAAACGAAATATGGTTGAGCACCCACCGAGATCGAAGCCACCATATAGACTTGGTAAAATGGGTTGGGGCACAAAATGATAGGTTGCTGACCGTTTTTTTGTTCAGGACACAAGGCCATAGCAGCGTTGTACAAGCCCTCTCGGGTGCCGTTCAAAGCCATCACATTGGCCTCGGGATCCATCGTCACCCCATAGCGGCGACCGATCCAGTCAGCGATGGATTCGCGCAACTCAGGCGATCCCTCGTTCGGCGGATATCCCTGAAAACCAGCCGCGTTTCTCATCACGACATCGGTAACCCAAGATGGAAAATCATGGGTGGGAGCACCGATTGTCATATGAATTATCTCACCGCCCGGCTGATGATGATCCAACAGAGCGCGAAGACGCGGAAATGCATATGCCGGTAGGTTCGAAAACCGCTCGGGGAAATTCATGCCAAGTGCCTCAATGCCGGGGTCATTTTCGCCCCGTTTTTTAGCAGGTTACAGATCGAACCGGCCCTCGTCCAGACAAAGAGGTTCCGAATCAGGGGATTGTGGCATTCAAGCCAGTACCAATTCCGCAGCTGCGCCAAGCCTCAACAGGGCCTCCTCGGAACCCGGATAACCCAACAGCATAAGCCCACAGCTGGCCGTTTCAGTAGGCAACGTAAGGGCCGCCAACCCCATTAGATTTCCGATCCGAGCGTTTCTCAGTGCCAGAAGATTCTCGGTAACGTAATATTCGTGGTCATTCATCAACCGTTCCAGATTCGGCGGCAAAATCGGCGCCGTCGGTGCAAGCACGGCGTCAAAACCGGCTGTCGCCGAATCCCAAGCACTGCGACATGCTTTCAGCTTTGACCAAGCCGCAATGTAATCAGGTCCTGAAAAAGAGGCCCCTGTTCGAAACCGTTCCAGAATTTCGGGATACATGGCGTCGGGATTCGCCTCGATGACGTCGCGCCACAAGCCGTAGGCTTGCGTCGTATACAAAACGCCAGCTAGACCCATTGCTTCCTCTAATTCGGGCACTTCCAAGGGTACGATTTCAGCACCGGTAGATTTTATCTTGTCCAAGGCTTCCGCGTATGCTCGGCTTGGAGCCTCACGTACATCATCCTGAGCAACCGTCTGAAGATCTGCAAATCGGCGACCCTTCAGTGACGCGCCGCGCAGGTCAGTCGGATTGATGCCTTCCATCAGGGCCAGCATTTGCGCGGCATCCTCGACGGATCTGCTCAGCGGGCCTACGGTGTCGAACCGAAGACACAAAGGTACAACTCCTTCGAGACTTAACCGTCCCGAAGTTGTTTTTAGACCAACCAAATCATTCCAGGCCGCGGGAACACGCACGGACCCGCCCGTGTCGGACCCGATTCCAATTGCCGCCAAGCCCCACGCGACCGAAGCCGCCGCCCCAGATGATGATCCACCGGGAACAGCATCTTCGTCGTGGACGCAGGGTGGCGTTCCCGTAATCGGGTTTAATCCGAGTCCCGAAAAGGCCAGCTCGCTCATATGGGTTTTCCCCAGACAGACCGTGCCCATGGCCGTTGCGTTGCGCACAACTTGCGCGTCTGCTTCAGGAACCCGTCCTTTCAATAGGGCCGAACCGGCTTCGGTTTCAGTCCCGGCCGTATCGAACAGATCTTTCCAGCTGATCGGCACACCATCCAAAAGTGATCGCCGCAACCCGGATTTGACGCGTTCTTTTGCAGCCTTAGCTTCGGCCCTTGCCCGATCATGGGTCACCCGCGCATAGATCGCATCTCGGTGTGGGTGATCGTCAATCGCAGCCAGATAGGTTTCAGTCAGGTCCCGTGGATCAATCTGCCCCATACCAATTCCGCGACCCAGATCACATGCCGTCATGGTTAACCAGTCTTGCATCCTGCAACTCCCAAAATCACGCTTTCTCGGGACGGTAGCGACAGGACCGCACATGGACAATCCCGAAAGGGCACGCATATTGCGGATCATGATAGAGGCATCAGATATCTTAATCGTCGGTGGTGGACTGAACGGCGCTGCCCTGGCTCTCGCGTTGGCTCAAACCGGACACTCGGTCACCATCATAGACTCTTTAGCCGAGACAACTCGCAAGAATGCCGCCTTTGATGGCCGGTCCTACGCGTTGGCCTTGGCATCGCAACGACTTTTGGCAGCCATAGGTGTTTGGGAAGAAGTCGTCGCGAATGCCCAACCGATGCTTGAGATCAAAGTGACAGATGGGCACGCAGGTTTCGGCCCGTCGCCATTCTTTATGCATTTTGATCATGCCGAGATCGAAGAGGGCCCGATGGGTTTTATGATCGAGGACCGGCATCTGCGACGCGCCTTTTTGGAGTCCATGCAAGGGTTCGCGGCAATCACCCGGATAAGCGGCAGGTCTGTCACCGCTCAAGGCCATACAGAGGCCGGCGTGGCCATAACATTGGATGATGATGCAGTTATCCAAGGTAAATTATTGATTGGCTGTGATGGTCGCAATAGCGGAACAGCGACTCGGGCGGGCATTAAGAGAACGGGTTGGGGTTATGATCAAACCGCGTTGGTATGTGCCATAGAACATGAGTTGCCCCACTACGGCATCGCTCATCAATTCTTCATGCCGCCCGGACCTTTGGCCATATTACCGCTGACCGGGAACCGCAGTTCGATTGTGTGGAGCGAGCGCACGGAAACCGCCAAACGAATTAACGATTTACCTAAAGCTGAGTACCTCCAGGTGTTGCGCCCGCGATTTGGCGATTTTCTTGGCGATATCCGCCTGCAAGGTGATCGTTTCACCTATCCGCTCAACTTGTCTGTCGCCAATTCATTTATTGACGAAAAATTGGCACTTGTAGGCGACGCTGCCCACGGTCTGCATCCGATTGCCGGTCAGGGTTTGAACGCGGGTCTGCGCGATGTTGGCGCTTTGGCCGAGGTGCTGACTTTGGCCGGGCGGCGCGGTGAAGACATCGGTTCAGCCTTGGTGTTGGAACGCTATCAGGAATGGCGGAGGTTCGATACAACCACATTGGCAATGGCGACTGACGCATTCAACAGGCTGTTTTCCAACGATAACTCGTTACTTCGAATTGGACGCGACATCGGCATGGGTATCGTGGGATCGTTGCCGGGATTGCGCCGTGGTTTTGTGCGGGAAGCTGCTGGATTGACCGGGGATCTTCCTAAACTGTTACAGGGCCGGGCAATTTAATCCAGCTCACGCGCTTCGTCGACCAGCATTACCGGGATGCCATTACGGATTGGAAATGCAAGACCCGCGGCTTTTGACACTAGTTCCTGGCTTTCTGCGTCATAATGCAAGGTCGTATGGGTTTTCGGACAAATCAACGCTTCAAGCATATGGCGATCAAAGGCGTGCTCAGGTTTGGTCATTGCAGCTTTTCCTCATTGGAACCACCGCGCATTGCGAACTCAATCAGTGTAACTAATGTTTCTCGCCGCGTTCTTAAACAGGGCGCCTCAAGCAAAGCCTGCTTATCTTCCGGGTCGAAGTCCAAGAGCATTGAAAGGGAATTGACCATCAGTTCGTCATCGGCGTCTTTCATTGTCTCCCAGTCCGTCGATAATTGTCTGGACGAAAAAAAACGTTCCAACAAAGACAAGAATGCCGTCCGGTCGAATCCATCGTCTGTTTCTGACTTCCCAAGATCACGATCAAAGCCGCGCCAGGAAACAGCACAACGACGGTACGGCGTGAAACTGTCCAACTCTGAAGAAACCCGAAACCGCGAGATGCCTGTGAGCGTAATTAAATACCGTCCGTCTTCAGTCTCAGAAAACTGCGTCACACGTCCGGCACAACCGATTTGGTGAAGTTTGGTTTCGTCACCTTGGCAGGTGTTCGGCTGCACCATTCCAATCAGACGTTCCTTTGTTTTCAAAGCGTCGTCCAGCATCTGCAGATAACGCGGTTCGAAAATATGCAAAGGCAATCTGGCCCGCGGCAGCAGGAGTGCCCCGGGCAGTGGAAAAATGGAAACGGTATCCGGCAAATCGGCGGGATGCATCATAACCCGAGTCTAGCTCTAAATGGCGTTTAGGCAAATATCAACGAACTGAGTTTGCGGCGGCCGTTCAACACGATCGGGTCATTGGGTTTGAGTGAGTCAAATATGGTGAATAGCTGAGATTTGGCAGCACCATCATTCCATTCACGATCGCGCCGAAACAGTTCCAACAATTGTGCGACCGCTTCTTCGACTTCACCACTTGCATGTAGCGCCTGGGCTAAGTCGAATCGGGCCTGATGGTTATCCGGGTCTGCTTCTACCACAGCGGTGAGTTCACCAACCGGTCCGGCGTCAGCGGCTTGTTTAGCGAGTTCCAGTTGCGCATGCGCGGCCTCGATTTCCGGTGAATTCGAGATTTCTGCTGGCGCGCCATTCAAGATGGCCTCGGCCTGTTCTAGGTCACCAAGCGCGATATGCGCGCGGACCAATCCGCCATATGCCCCGGAATGGTTTGGGTCTTCACCCAAAATTGCTGCAAATGTTTGAGCCGCGTCGACCGCTGCACCGTCCGTCAGCATCTCTTCTGCAGCCTGAACCGCCTCGTCTAACTGTCCGCCAGGGCTTTCGCCACCTGCGGCCTCGATAACGCGGTCTACAAACGCCTTGATCTCTGACCCTGGCACGGCACCTTGAAAGCCGTCAACCGGCTGACCCTTGTAGAAAGCATAAACCGTTGGGATGGATTGAACACGCATTTGCGAGGCAATCATCTGAGCCTCATCAACATTGATCTTGACCATTTTCACCGCACCTTTGGCGGCAATTACGGCCTCCTCAAGCAGCGGACCCAGCGTTTTGCAGGGACCGCACCAAGGCGCCCAGAAATCGACAATTACCGGAGCTTCCTGCGAAGCTTCGACCACATCGGCCATAAAGGTGGCCTCAGTTCCGTCCTTAATCAGGTCGGTTGCTGCGGTACTGTCCGCGCCGTTCAGAAGATCCATGGCAATCACTCTTTGGATTCGATTTGGGCCTTATATGCAACCGCCAGACCTAGAAACCAAGGGCAGAATTGCAGGATTATTGATCGCCTAAAGGTCAAACGTTGCAAAAACCGGTGCATGGTCGCTGGGCTTGTCCCATCCACGCGCGTCCCGAAGCACGCGGCTGGAGTGACCCGAATTAGAGATGTCAGGCGTGGCCCAGATGTGGTCAAGCCGTCGTCCCTTGTCCGCCGCATCCCAATCACGCGCTCGGTAGGACCACCAACTGAACAATTGTCCCTCGGGGATGTCCTGCCGGGTTATGTCGACCCATCCGCCCGCATCCTGGGTCTCAGCCAGATATTCCACCTCGATTGGTGTATGCGAAACGACCTTCAGCAGTTGTTTGTGTGACCAAACATCATCTTCACGCGGAGCAATATTAAGATCGCCGACAAGTATGGATTTTTCCGGCTTTTCCGCGTGGAACCAATCGCGCATGTCGGTCAGGTAATCCAGCTTCTGGCCAAATTTCTCATTGACTTCCCGATCCGGGACGTCACCACCAGCTGGAACGTAAAAATTATGTATCGTTACGCCATTCTCTAATTTACCAGCGATATGGCGCGCATGGCCAAGACCAGCGAAATCCTTGTCGCCCACCTCTTCCATCGGAATCCGCGACAGGATAGCAACGCCGTTGTATCCCTTTTGGCCACGGGCAATCATGTGGGTATAACCTAGCGCAGCAAATCCTTCCCTAGGAATCTTTTCCACCGGAGATTTACATTCTTGCAAACACAGAACATCTGGCGCTTCTTCTTGCAACAATTTCAAAGCGATAGGCTCGCGCAGCCGCACGGAGTTAATGTTCCAGGTAGCAAGTGTGAAAGGCATTAGGGGGATTCCTCTGTCGCAGTTAGCACAGACTAACGCGGTAGATTATCAGGTGCTATCGGAAAAGCTCTTCTATGAAGGGTGCCCAGTGGATTGGGGCGCATCATCACAAATTTCATACCAACAGGGTTTTTCCGAAACGAATTCGTGAAACTGAACTGTCAAACTGATGTCGCTGTCCAGCGCGTTGGCAGCTATGGGAAAACTGTCTTCGCTTGACAGAATTTCACCCAAGGAAGATCCGCAAATTGTACAGAAACATCTCCCATACTTGTAAGGTGCGCCCGGTTGATATGTCGCAACCTTGTCTTTTCCGGCAACCCAGTTCAAATCCTCTTTTTTGACAAAAACAATTGTACTGGCCCCGGCTTTTCGGCAACGAGAACAATGGCATGTACCCATTACAGAAGGTTTGGTCTTCAACTTGAACTTAACGGCTCCGCAACAACAGCTTCCATCAATCATTTCAAGAACTCCAATTTTAATCTTGAGGAACATTACAAGAACATTTAGCAAGGCACAATAGCTCTCGATGGTCTGCGGAAGGTTCAGATTAGTGCGGTGAAAAAAAGAGCCGGGCCAAGCGGCCCGGCAGTCCAACAGGGAGGTGCATGTCATAACCCGGACATGCGCGGGTTGGGAAAAACCCACTTTTGGATCAAGAGTATCACTTTGATCCGAACCAATCCAGCACGAGTCAAGAAACCAAACGATATCCGCCAGATTCTGTGACTAAAAGGCGAGCATTGGATGGATCAGGCTCAATTTTCTGGCGCAACCGGTAAATATGGGTTTCCAGCGTATGTGTGGTTACGCCCGCATTGTATCCCCATACTTCGTGCAACAATACATCGCGGGCAACAACGCCATCAGTCGATCTATAGAGGAACTTCAAAATATTCGTCTCTTTTTCGGTGAGACGAATCTTGCGGTCATCCTCGGTTATCAACATCTTCATGGCAGGCTTGAACGTGTACGGGCCCAAAACAAAGACTGCATCCTCCGATTGTTCATGTTGACGCAGCTGAGCGCGGATCCGGGCCAACAAAACGGGGAACTTGAAGGGTTTACTCACATAATCATTCGCACCCGCATCCAAGCCCAGAATCGTATCGGCATCGCTGTCATGACCAGTCAGCATCAGGACAGGGCTTTTGACACCCTGTTTACGCAACAGGCGACACAGCTCACGTCCATCCGTATCCGGCAACCCAACGTCCAGAATGATCAGGTCATAAATAGCCTCACGCGCACGCTCCATTGCGGATTGGCCATCAGAAGCTTCGAAAACATCGAAGTCCTCGGTCATAACCAATTGCTCACTTAGTGCTTCGCGCAAGTCCTCGTCGTCATCTACAAGCAGGATTTTCTTGAGCTGAGCCATCGCCGGTCCTCCTAAACCTTTTCCATCACTTGCGTTCAAAAGTTACAATCAACAAGATTTGCTGCAACCGACTCACGCCCTCGTGTCTGATGCGGAGGAAATGTTTCACATTTCGTCAGGATAGGAGTAGGAGAAGGGCGAAAAGTTATAGGGTAACATAAATGAGCCTCATTCCTGATATCACGGAGCTTTTGGCCCGCGCGCGAGCAGATTTACGCATGGGTCTGCCCGTGGTTATGATCGATGATGGCGGGGCTAGCGTTTTGGCTATGGCATGCGAAACAATGACACCTCAGCGTCTGGCCGATCTGCGTGGGATAGATGCAAACCCGGCAATTGCCGTAACTGTTCGTCGGGCCGAAACGCTCAAGGCCCGCGCTTATGATGGCGATCTCGCCCGTGTTGTGATCCCGGCAGACGCCGATCACAGCTGGGTTCAGTCTGTCGCCGATCCTTCGTCGGACCTAAGTGCGCCGATGAAGGGTCCGCTGATGACCGAGCGCAATGGCAATGCCAACCTGCACCGAATCGCTATCGCATTGACGAAATCCGCCCGACTATTGCCGGCAGCCGTTGTTGTCCCAATCGACAAAGGCCGAGAGTTCGCCACTGCGCATGGCCTGACATGCATAGACCACACGCGCGCCGCGCCTCATTTGGCGGATCGCAGCACTTTGCACGAAGTGGTTGCTGCACGCCTCCCAATGGAGGTTTCCGAGGCCGGGCGGCTGCATGTATTTCGCCCTGAAGATGGGGGCGAGGAGCATTATGCCATCGAAATCGGGCGCCCTGACCGCGACAAACCAGTGTTGGCCCGATTGCATTCGGCGTGTTTCACCGGAGATTTGATGGGCAGCCTCAAATGTGACTGCGGCCCACAACTGCGAGGGGCGCTGGCGCAGATGGGAGCCGAGGGTGCGGGCGTGCTTCTATATTTAAATCAAGAAGGGCGCGGAATTGGTCTAGCCAATAAGATGCGTGCGTATTTCCTGCAAGATCAGGGGTTTGATACCGTCGAGGCCAACCACCGCTTGGGCTTTGAGGATGACGAGCGCGATTTTCGCGTGGGTTCTGACATTCTTAAGTTGCTGGGATTTGGTTCAGTGCGGCTACTGACGAATAACCCAGCAAAGATTGCAATGATGGAACGCACTGGAATAGCTGTAACGGAACGCGTTCCGCTGAAAGTCGGTGAAACAGCGCATAACCGGGGGTACTTGGCGACCAAAGCTGCCAAGTCGGGCCACTTGTTGTGACTCCCGGAGATTTAGTTCTAACCCCGAAGGGCGTTCGTTTTCTTGGTCGCGTTTTTCCCTGCGCAATCGGCAAGGGCGGCCTGAGCCGCGACAAGCGAGAAGGCGACGGAGCGACACCTGTCGGAGAACACTGCATTGTAGGTATGTTTTACCGTCCTGACCGCATGGTGCGCCCTGCCCGTTGGGCCCGGGCCCTTGGACCCAATGACCTTTGGTCGGACGATCAAACCGATGAGGCTTATAACCACTTGGTTCGCTCTCCGTATAATTGCAGCCACGAAAAGTTGCGGCGCGCTGATCCCTTGTACGATCTCGTGCTGGTGACCGATTGGAATTGGCCAAGTGCCATACCGGGTCGTGGGTCCGCTATTTTCTTGCACCAATGGCGGCGACCACGTTACCCGACCGAGGGCTGTGTAGCCTTCCGCCGGGATCACTTACGTTGGATTGCACAGCAGATCGTTCCGGGCACCCGGTTGATTATCCCTGCGACTTGACCCGTTCCCCAAAAATGGCCGATCCGACACGAACGTGGGTCGCGCCCAGTGCAACGGCCGTCTCAAAGTCGCCGCTCATACCCATTGACAGACCTTCCAGCCCATTCCGGTCGGCGATCTTAGCCAACAGGGCGAAATGCAGCGACGGTTCCTCATCAACGGGCGGAATGCACATCAGTCCCAGTACAGGCAGCTCCAGATCCCGGCATTCTGCAATGAAGCTGTCCGCCCCGCTTGGCAAAACACCTGCCTTCTGCTCTTCTTCTCCAGTATTCACCTGAATGAACAGGTCTGGGCATGCTCCAATTTCTTGCGTTAGCCGGGCCAAGGTTTTTGCCAGCTTTGGGCGGTCTACGGAATGTATGGCGTTACACAGTTCCATCGCCTGCCGTGCCTTGTTTGTCTGAAGCGGCCCGATCAAGTGCAGATCGATGCCGGAATAGCGTTCTTTTAACGCAGGCCACTTTCCAGCGGCCTCCTGCACACGGTTTTCGCCAAAACAGCGATGCCCTTGTTGCAGAACTGCCTCAACCCGTTCATTCGGTTGCACCTTGGACACAGCAATCAGCTTGACCGAACCCTGGGGTCGTCCAGCAGCTGTTTCAGCGTTCGCAATGCGGGTTTTGATGTCTTGCAGGGACATGGGGCCTCTCATCCAGCTTTCGCCGCAGAAAAACACCATGTTGCACAAAAAGAAAAGGGCAGGCCCGAAGACCTGCCCTTAAACATGTGGTTCAGACCAACTTAGAAGTTGAACTGAGCACCAAAGTCAGCACGGACCTGTCCGTCTTCGTCACCGCGCTTCTGGCGGCCGAGACCGCCACGCAGCGACGCGCCGCCGCCCAGGTCGTAGATAGCGCCGATACCATACTGTTGGTTATCGTTGTCAGCGTTACCGTCACCGTAAGCTGCGGTGAGGGTTGTTGCCGCGCCAATGTTCCACGCCAGCGACAGACCCCATGCAGTACCGTTCAGGTCAGGGTCATCAACATCGTCGTCTGCAACAAACAGGGTACCACCGAAGTCGCCCCATTCGCCGCCCAGAGTCAGAACCAACAGGCTTTCATCATCTACAACGTCATCGTTATCAGTCTGACCATAGGCCAGTGCTGCGGTAATGTTGCTGAAGGTGTAGGTGGCGCTGATGTCCCAGCGATCACGATCGCCGGTACCGTCGGTGTCATAGGATGCACCGAATGCGAAATCGCCAACTGCATACTGGAAGAACACGGCGTTTGCGCCTGCTCCGGTCGACGAATAGCCCAGGAAGCCATAGTCAACACCAGAGTACTGACCAATGAACGATTCCAGACCAGGCTCGTTACCGTAGTAGTTCGCCAAGTTGTCAAACGAACCCGCGACGTTACCCGCGTCAACACGCAGACCGCCGTAGATTACCGAGAAGCGTGGTCCGTTCAGGACAGCTGATCCCGCTTCGCCGTTCGACGCGTTTTCGTCAGCCTGCATACGAACACGAGCTTCGAAGCGTACCCCGCCATCTGTTTCAGTGATGCCGTCGATGTTCAGACGAAAGCGCGATACCAGGATGGTATCATCCGCGCCATCTTCGTCCGAACGGTCTTCCAAATAGCCAATACCGAAGCGGCCATAACCGCCCAGTTTCACTTCTGCGGCTTCAGCTGCAACAGCGGTGATCGCCATTGTAGCTGCCGTTGCGAAGAGAACTTTTTTCATCTTGTTTCCCTCGGTTTCAAAGTTTTTCTACTCGACACATGGCACACATGCGTCTCAGCACGGACACCGTGTCGCTCTTTTTGCCCCCTAAGTGCAAGCTTGGCATAGGCGAATAACCGTCATTCTGCCCAAATTGGTGCAAGGATGCCACAGTCTGTTTTGCCCCCAGTTTCAGGCCAGACGCGCAGAATTCGAAAGAATTGGCTTGTTGCAGGCAGGGACCTTGGCTAGGAGTATGCCCCAGCACATGCCTTACACGTGATAACAGGACCCGCTTACCATGCGCCTGCCAAGGATTTTGTCTTTGATTTTGCTGACCGCTGCCATTTCGGCATGCGGGCAGAATCAAAGCACTTCGACGGCCAACCCCAATCTTGTGGGTGGAACCACGGATGAGCGCGAATTGAACGACCCTGATCGTTCCACGATCTGGGACTTGTTCGACCGGGGAAGCGCCGAACAAACAACCAACGTCAACCGCTATCTCTGGGCCGCATCGCTCGACGTCCTTAGTTTTCTGCCGGTGCAAGAGGTAGATCCTTTTACTGGTGTCATAATAACAGGTTACGGCAGACCGCCCGGCGGAGGCCGATCCTATCGCGCCACCGTCCACATCAGCGATCCTGCTCTGGCCGCGCGCTCATTATCGTTGGCTTTACAGTCCAGCGGCGGTGCTCCGGTCAGTGCCTCAACCACCCGTGCAGTCGAAGATGCGATTCTCTCGCGCGCCCGACAGCTGCGCATTGAAGACAACAAGTTCTAGCAACCCGCCGAAAATCACAATATTACCACGCCGGGTTCCTACCCGGCGTTTTCATTCACGAAGGACCGCACCATGTCGCGCTATTCGGCAAACGAAATCGAAGCTAAGTGGCAAAAAGCCTGGGACAGTGCCGGGATTTTTTATGCCAACCACAAGGCGGACGGGCCGAAATACTATGTGCTCGAGATGTTCCCTTACCCATCAGGCCGCATCCATATGGGACATGTGCGCAACTATACGATGGGCGACGTTATTGCGCGGCAAAAACTGGCGACCGGTCACAACGTTTTGCACCCAATGGGCTGGGATGCATTTGGAATGCCTGCCGAAAACGCTGCGATGGCGATAGGAGGGCACCCCAAAGATTGGACCTATGGCAATATCGCCGACATGCGCGCGCAGATGAAACCGTTGGGCTTGTCCATCGACTGGTCGCGTGAGTTTGCAACCTGCGACCCGGAATACTATGGCCAGCAGCAGGCGCTGTTTCTTGATATGCTCGAAGCTGGGCTGGTCTATCGGAAAAATGCAGTCGTGAACTGGGACCCGGTCGACATGACCGTGCTCGCCAACGAACAAGTTGAGAACGGTCGTGGTTGGCGATCGGGCGCTTTGGTTGAGCGACGCGAACTGACGCAGTGGTTCTTCAAGATCTCAGATTATTCCGAGGAATTGCTGGATGCCCTCGATACGCTGGACAACTGGCCTGCCAAAGTCCGCCTGATGCAAGAAAACTGGATTGGCAAATCACGGGGTCTGCAATTTTCATTTGAACGAACAGACGAAGGTGAGCCGATTACTGTCTATACGACGCGGCCCGACACCCTGCTTGGCGCATCATTCGTCGGAATCTCTCCTGACCATCCGATTGCAAAACAGCTGGAGGCTAAAGACCCGAAAATAGCTGATTTCGTTGCAGAATGCCGCAAGGGTGGGACAACTGAAGAAGCAATCGAGACCGCTGAAAAGCTGGGCTATGACACAGGCATAAAGGTCAAGCACCCGCTGGATCCCAGCTGGGAACTGCCTGTATGGATCGCAAACTTTATCCTTATGGATTACGGCACTGGTGCAATTTTTGCATGCCCAGCTCACGATCAACGCGACCTGGATTTCTGCCGCAAATATGGCCTTCCGGTTATCGATACCTTTTTCGCGCTGGACGATGACACACCTGTTGACAAGATTGCTTTCGTTCCTCCGAAAACAGAGAAAGTCCGCTGGGTGAACCACTTCGCCGGTCTCACCGAGGCAACGGGTGAAGAAGCAATCAACGCCACCGTTGATTTCGCCGAAAAAGCAGGTTGGGGCGAAGGGGTTACAAAATATCGCCTGCGCGACTGGGGGCTGTCTCGTCAGCGGTATTGGGGTTGCCCGATCCCAGTTGTGCACTGCGATTCCTGCGGTGTAGTTCCCGAAAAGAAAGAAAACCTGCCAATCCGTTTGCCTGACGACGTTACTTTCGACAAGCCTGGCAACCCGCTGGACCGCCACCCGACTTGGCGTGATTGCGAATGCCCGTCTTGTGGTGGTCCAGCCAAACGCGAAACCGATACGATGGACACCTTCGTCGATTCGTCATGGTACTTCGCGCGGTTCACTGCGCCACATGCCAATACCCCCACCGATCTGGCCGAGGCCGAGTACTGGATGAATGTCGACCAGTATATCGGCGGTATCGAACATGCGATTCTGCACCTGCTTTATTCAAGGTTCTTTGCTCGGGCGATGCAGATCACCGGCCACCTGCCGAAGAAGGCAATTGAACCTTTCGATGCGCTATTTACTCAGGGGATGGTCACACACGAAATTTACCAGACGCGAGACGAAAAGGACCGCCCAGTCTATCACCTTCCCGAGGATGTCGAGGACGGCAAACTCAAGACAACGGGCGAAGCGGTCGAGATCATACCTTCGGCTAAAATGTCGAAATCAAAGAAAAACGTAGTTGACCCAGTCAGTATCATATCAGCCTTTGGCGCCGACACCGCCCGCTGGTTCGTACTGTCCGATTCGCCGCCTGAGCGCGACGTAGAATGGACTGCGGCAGGGGCTGAGGCCGCGTTCAAGCACCTCAGCCGTGTGCATCGCATCGCGTCCGAGATCTCGGAGTCAAATGTCCCGGCCAATTCGGATGACGAAACTCTACTGCGCGAAATGCATAAAGCGATCCATGATGTTACCGGCGGCGTCGAGTCCTTTGGCTTCAATGCTTCGATCGCCAAGCTTTATGCCTTTACCAATACTTTGTCCAAATCCAAAGCGGGCACTGCGGCAAAACGCGAAGCCGCCAAAACTTTGGCCCAGTTGATGTCGCCAATGACCCCGCACTTGTCCGAGGAGTTGTGGCAAATGCTGGGTGGTGAGGGTTTGGTTGCTACAGCGCCCTGGCCGAAAGCGGATGAGGCGATGCTTATCGACGATACGATCACCCTGCCGATTCAAATCAACGGCAAACGCCGCGCGGAAATCAGCGTGGCGAAAGACCTGGACAAGGTCGAGGTTGAAAAACTTGCGCTCAGCACCGAAGCTGTTCAAAGGGCGCTGGATGGCGCCGTTCCGAAAAAAGTCATTGTCGTACCTGGCCGGATCGTAAATGTCGTCGTTTGATCGCAGAACCTTTTTGCTTATGCCGCTTGCGCTGACCGCTTGCGGCTTTCAGCCTGTTTATGCACCAGGTGGTACTGGCGCGACTCTAAACGGCAGGGTCGCTGTCTCAGCTCCGAGCGACGTGAAAAGTTTTTTGCTTGTCCAGAACCTTGAGCAGAAACTCGGCCGCAGCGCGGCCTCCGGCAGCGAATACAAGCTAGCTGTAAGCGTGTCCACAACCACACGTGCCGCGTCTATCTCAACCTCGAACGAGACCAACCGTTACACAATTGATGGCCGGGCAAATTACTCTCTGACTTCTGAAGAATCCGGCCAAGTAGTGGCATCTGGTCAGGTGATTGATTTCGTTGCCTATTCAGCTGCCGGATCGACTGTTTCCACGTTGGCAGATGAGCGTGATGCAACCGAACGGCTGATGGAGATTCTGTCGGATCATATCGTAACTCGCCTGTACACCAGTCCGGATATCACCGCATGAAGCTTAGCCCGCGTGAGGCCGACGGCTATTTCACCAAACCGGACGTGGATAAGCTGGGTTTGTTGATATATGGGGCCGATGCAATGCGGGTTGCCCTGAAACGTCAGCAGGTTCTGGCGGCACTACTAGGACCGGGTGCCGAAGAGGAAATGCGTTTGACCCGGATGCCTGCTGCAGAACTGCGTGGTGACCCAGCTATGTTGCTCGATGCAGTCAAAGCTGTCGGCTTTTTTCCAGGTGTTCGCGCTGTTTTTGTAGAGGACGCAACTGATACCGCAGCCGCCGCAATTCTCGCAGCGCTAGAAGATTGGTCTGCAGGGGACGCGCAGATTGTTGTCACTGCCGGACAGCTCAAGCCCAGTTCGAAAATCCGCAAAGCGTTCGAAGCACACCCGGAAACCTATGCCATCGGTATATATGACGACCCGCCGTCCCGCGCAGAGGTCGAGCGGGTGTTGATGCAGGCTGGTTTGCAGAACATCCCACGCGACTCGATGTCGGTGCTGTCCGAACTTGCCGCCGCACTCAGCCCGGGAGATTTCGCCCAAACCGTTGAAAAGTTGTCGCTTTATAAACGGGGTGATGATGGCAGTCTTTCCATCGAAGACATCGAAGCATGTTCCCCAAGCTCCACAGAGGCGGCACTTGATGACGTACTAAACGTTGTTGCCGAAGGCAGGGCAGCAGAGATTGGGCCTCTTATCAGAAAATTGCAGGCACAGGGTACAAACGGAGTGACGCTATGCATCGGCGCGACTCGGCATTTCAGGACGCTTTACGCTTGCGTATCCCACCCCGGAGGCGCTGCGCAGGGTATCAGCAAATTGCGTCCTCCTGTTTACGGAAAGCGGCGTGATCGCATTTTACGTCAGGCGCAGGGTTGGGGAGCGCCCAGGTTGCAAACGGCTTTGACTGTGTTGACGGACACGGACTTGTCGCTGCGATCAGCAGGTCAGACTGCACCTGCCATGGCGCTGGTCGAGCGCGCTATGATCCGTCTGGCGATGCTGGCCCGTTCGAGCTAATTCCGGTCGGTCTGGTCCAACCAATCAGCAGCAGCGCGCCCTGCCCAGCGTCCTGTCGCCAAGCACCCGGTCAGCAGATAACCTCCTGTTGGGGCCTCCCAATCCAACATTTCGCCTGCGCAAAAAACCCCTGGCTGGCCCCTAAGCATTAGGTCGTCGTTAACTGCGTCCCTACTCACCCCTCCTGCTGTCGAGATCGCCTCGTCCATTGGGCGAAGGGCAGTGTAATGAATTTGCAGTTTTTTTAGATTTTCAACCAGACGATCAGGCTGCCGTGCATCCGCTTTTGTCATTTCATAGAACAGGGCGATTTTTTGAGCAGGCAACCGCAGTTTGGATTTTAACAAATGCGTCAGTGTCGCCTTGGACCTGCTGGCCGAAATACGTGCTTGGATAGCGTTAGGATCGAAATCGGGAAGAAGATCGACGCGCAACGGCGCCCCTTTTCGTAAGGCTGGCGTAAGCGGATACAGGCCGCCACCCTCAAGGCCTTTGTTGGAAAGTATTGCTTCACCCCGGCTTTGCAGTTCGCCTGCCGACCAGAGTACAGATTTCAACGCTGTGCCAAAATGCGGTTGCATGTGGTGGCTCCAATCAACCGACAAGGCCGAATTAGATGGGGTAAACGGGTTGAGCGAGACATCTTTTCCGGCAAGCAGGCTGGTCCATTTTCCATCGGATCCCAGCCGCGACCAACTTGCCCCTCCTAGGGCTAGAACCGTTGCGTCGGCGTTTAGGTAAAGAACCCCTTTAGGTGTTTCGAAAATCAAATTCTCACCGTCCCAACCCGTCCAACGGCAACGCGTTCTAATCTGAACGCCGGCTGCGTCCAATCGGGACAGCCAGCTGCGAAGCAAGGGAGAGGCCTTCATAACCTTGGGAAAGACGCGCCCGGTCGAACCTGTGAACAGGTCTTGTCCCAACTCTTTCGCCCAATTCTGCACGGCCAGGGCGTCCATCTCGGAAATTACAGGCCATAGCCATGCCGCAGAATCTCCGTAGGCTCCCATTAGTTTCTCAAATGGCTCGTCCTTGGTCAGGTTCAGCCCAGACTTACCGGCCATAAGAAACTTACGGCCCACAGACGGCATTGCCTCGGCTACCAGAACATTGTGACCGGCAAGACTAAGTTGCTCGGCTGCCATCAATCCAGCAGGGCCCGCCCCGATCACCACTGTTTGCGCCATTGTAACCCTCTTGCCATCTGTTCGGATCAGCGCAATTTTTCCATCATGAATGACAGCGATCCGATCTGCCCGCTTTGCGACCGCCCAATACCAGACGGAGGCGGAAGCCTGCACCATCTGATCCCAAAACTCAAAGGTGGCAAGGGCGGGCCCACAGTTCTGTTACATGTGATCTGCCACAAAGAGATTCACGCCACATTGACCGAAGGTGAACTAGCACGCGACTTCAGCTCGGTCGAAACATTGCGTGCCCATCCACGTTTGGCGAAATTCTTGAATTGGGTTCGCAAACGCCCACCTGGGTTCCGATCAAAAGTACCTGGAAAACGACGGGGGCGTTGATCAACCTGGCAAAACCGGGTCACCAAACGCATCTTTGGTCGGTTGCATCAACCCAGCGACTTCAATGCCCAAATAATCTGGCACATTTGAAAACTGAACACCCGGTATGTGCTGAAACTCGATTGTTGTATACGGACGTTTCCACAACCACTCGCGGTTTTTTACTGACCAGATATCGGGTTCAGGCGGGTTGTCAGATGAGAAGGCATAGAAATGCAGGTCAAACCCATAAGGTTCCACGTCTTGAATTGACAACAAACGCATTCCCATTTCCCGGCAAAATGCATCCTCAGCACCAATATCGCCAGTGCGAAGAGTTACCTGACCAATACACGCCTTTTCAAAAGGCGCAGAGGGATCAGCCGCCACCTGCAGTCGATTGTCCTTGAAATCATGCTGCAACAGCTCAATCGAAAACCCTTCTGGGTCGCTCAAATGGCACATGTAACCAATGTCCAGAAACTGATGTGGCGATCCAACTTGAAAGCCCTGATCACGTAATTGAGCCTGCGCCAAGTCCACGTCCGGCACCGTTATCCCAATCTTCCAGTATCTTTGACCCCTATCATGATTATATCCACCACCGCCGGGTATCAGTAATAAATCAGCGTCTTGGCCGGTATAGCCGACTCGCCGATTGGCGCCCTCGGCCTTGACGGTCATGCCCAATGCATTCTGGTAGAACTCCGCCAGTTTCACCGGGTCGGCCACCCGCAGGCACAATGCTGCAATCCTCATTGGCACAACCTGGCAATTCCCGAAGCGACAATGGGGTCAGCCACTAACCTGTCGGCCACTAGGTCACGAGCAGTTGGCAAAAGGTTTTCGGGGTCGACAACCCGATCTACCAAACCGAATTCATATGCCTCGACCGCCGTTATTTTTTGTCCGGCCATCAATATCAACTTAGTCCGAGCCGGTCCGATCAGGGCAGCCATGCGCTTCGGGTCCGAAGGCTGGGGCAGAAAACCCAACTTCATCACCGGATAGAAGATTTTGGCCGCAGGCACTGCTATCCTTAGATCGCAGGCTAAAACCATGCCGTTTGCCCCGCCGGCAAGAGTTCCGTTCAATGCTGCAACTGTCAGGCAAGGCAAGTCTGCAATGGTTCCGGACAGGCGTTCCCACAAATCTGATGTCGTAAGTCCTGCCCGCGCCTCTTCAATGTCCGCTCCCGCGCTAAAGACGCGGCCTGCTCCTGTCAGGATTAGGGCACGAGCTTCTTGTGCAGCCTCGGCAATGCGCAACAATTCTTCGAGCATTGAGCCAGTCAGCGCATTCGCTTTTCCGGGGTTATTCAGCGTAACGGTCCAAAGCCCGTCGTCTTGTTGCAGGTCAATCACGTCAAACCAACCCGCTTGCGAATTTCCTCCTCCCGAAGGGAGATTTCCGTTCCAAGAAATTCATCTGCGTCCGTGGAACACATCCATAGCAATGCACGCGCCGGCCAATCCGCCGGAATGTGTACATCCCAGTCCAACTGGCTGACCGGGTTGATCCCACTTGCCTTGATTACGCGCTGCATGTCCGTAGCAACAGTACCCGGCGATAAGCCCATGGCACGGATGCCGTGCTGCGACTCTTCAAGATGAAGGCATTCCGTCAACATCTTTGCCCCAGCTTTCGATGCGCAATAGTGGCTCCATGCTTCCACCGGGTTCGAAGCAGCTCCTGATGATATAGTCAGTACTGTACCCCCACCGGCAGCTCGCATAAGCGGCAAAACCGCCCGCATTCCGTAAAAGATACCCTTTAAGTTGATATCAATGGCCTGTCCCCACGCCGCGACATCTGCGTTAGACAAATGGAATATGGGGTCGATGACACCTGCATTTCCAACTAGAACGTCAAGACGCCCGAATCGGTCCACGCAATCTGCAACGGCTTGTTCCACTTGCGAAAAGTCACTGACATCGCAAGACAGAGCTATGGCATTGTCACCCAATGCCGAGGCCAAAGCATCAATCTGATCGTGACTGCGCGCAACAAGCGCCACGTTGGCTCCGGCTGCAGCAAAAACGCGTCCAGCTTCTGCTCCGATCCCTCGGCTAGCACCGGTAATAAGTACGGTTTTCCCTTGCATTTGCATCGTCTAATCCCAATCCTTTGAAATTGCATAAAGTCCTACCGCGCAAATGGGGAAAGGGTCCACCCCTTGCCTCTTGACGATCCCCATTACAGGCACGACCATGCAGCAAATTTAAAAAATGAAGGACCCCCTATGTCTGTTTTTCTTCGCCGCAGTTGCGGCGCCGCTTTGGCTTATGCCATTACGACCCAAAGCGCATTCGCTGATTTAACCGCTAATGATGTCTGGTCCGACTGGCAGGCTTATTTGGGCGGAATGGGCTACACCGTGACAGGTGATCAAAGCGTTTCCGGTAATGTCACAACCATCACAGATTTCATCATCAGCTTGGCTGTTCCCGAGTCTTCCGATTCGGTGCAAATGACCATTCCCGAAGTGACATTAACCGAAAATGGTGATGGCACCGTTCAAATCGTTTACCCAGAGAGCTTTCCCGTTACCATCTCTGGTGGTGGCGAAGGCGATAGTTTTTCGGGTGATTTGCTTTACACGAACAAGAACCTGAACATAGTCGTTTCTGGCTCGCCCGATGACATGGCTTACAACTATTCTGCCGCCAGTATGGGATTTGTTGTGAATGCCTTGGACCTCGAAGGAGAAGATATTCCTGAGGACTCAGTCGATGCAAGCCTTGAGATCACTGACGTATCGGGCAATGCCCGCATGCAGATCGGCGAAAATCGTGACATTGTACAAAGCATTACTGCTGCCGGCTTGGCTTACAAACTTGTCGTACAAGACCCGGAAACCGGCCACGATATCAACATAAACGGCAGGTTAGAGCAGTTGGCATTTGACGGAACGACGATAATTCCAGCAATATTCGACGCTGCGGACATCAAAGCCATTTACGAGGCCGGCTTTGCGGTAAATGGAGCGTTTTCGTACACCTCCGGAAGTACGGATATTGAAGGTGTCTCCGAAGATGAGACCTTCTCTATGAGCAGCTCTTCGAAAGGCGGTCGCTTTTCCGGCAGCATAGACGCCAAGCGTCTTGCTTATGAAGTGTCGCAAACAGGCTCGAAACTCGCGATGACCATGTCGGAATTGCCTGTGCCCGTTGAAATCAATGCCGCCAACACAGCGATGGTAATCGAAGTACCTGTTTTGGCAACGGAAGAAGTTCAACCTTTCGCTTTTAGTCTGAACTTGAATGATTTTACCATGTCGGACGTTCTTTGGGGCATGTTTGATCCTACCGGCGCTCTACCACGGGACCCGGCGACCATCGCCATAAATACCTTGGGAACTGCTAAGATTTTGATCGACTTCATGGACCCGGAAGTCAGCGAACAGATTGAATCAGGACAGCTAGAGCCTGCAGAACTACATTCGCTGAAAATCAAAGAGCTTTTGATCTCAATGGTGGGCGCAAATCTCACCGGGGATGGGGATTTTACCTTCGATAACACCAATACCCAGGAATTCGGTGGGATGCCTGCACCGACAGGAGAGTTGAACCTGCAACTAGTGGGCGCCAACGCTTTGATCGATAAGCTTATCGCGATGGGCTTTGTGTCCGAGAGCGATGCAATGGGCGCCCGAATGATGATGGGACTCATGGCTGTTCCAGGTGAGGAACCGGATACGCTGAACTCAAAGATCGAATTCACCGAAAACGGTCAAATCTTGGCTAACGGTCAGCGTATCAAGTGATTTTCAGCTTTGGAAGGACTGAAACACAGCCCTTCGTGACAGGCCACGCCTATCCTGGGCGCGGCTTTTTCTTTGGAGTCCAATTTCACTAACACTGACGCAAATCAAAAAGGGTTCCTGCCACTGACACCAACTACAATTAGCTTGCAGGTCTTGCAGGCTGGTCAGTCCAAGGCTAGGTCCAATGACACCACACCCGGAGGCCTTATGACCCAAACACCAGAAGAGATCAGCATTAATCTGCTGGATGCAGCCCGTAAAGCCGGAGCCGAAGCCGCGGATGCGATTGTTATTGATGGGTCTTCCGTTTCAGTCGATGTGCGCGAAGGTGCGTTGGAACATGCCGAGCGTTCGGAAGGCACAGATTTGGGATTGAGGGTTTTTCTGGGTAACCGACAAGCCATTGTATCCAGTTCTGATAGCCGTCCAGAAACAATTGCTGCGATGGCCGAACGTGCTGTGGCTATGGCCCGCGAAGCTCCCGAGGATCCGTTTGCCGGCTTGGCAGACCCTTCACAGCTGACTTCAAATTGGGATTTGAACGCTCTGGAGCTGTTTGATCCAACTCTTGAACCCAGCGCGGAATCTCTGTTGAAGGACGCATTGGCAGCCGAAGCCGCTGCTCGCGCAGTTTCAGGAGTGACACAAGTATCAGACGCCGCTGCGGCTTATGGGACGCACCGCGTTCATCTGGCCGCTACAAACGGGTTCTCCGGTGGTTACATGCGCAGCAGTCGCTCGACCTCCTGTGTTGCTATCTCGGGCGAGGGCACGGGGATGGAGCGGGACTATGACGGTGACAGTCGAAGCTTCCAATCCGACCTGCGCGATCCTGCCGAAATCGGTCGCACCGCTGGTCAACGGGCTGTCGAAAGAACCGGCGCGCGAAAACCCGAGACGGGTTGCTTTCCAGTTTTATTCGATGAACGTATTTCATCTTCATTAATCGGACATCTTTTGGCTGCCTGCAATGGTGCCGCAATTGCGCGTGGGGCATCATGGTTGAAAGATTGTTTGGGACAACAGGTCCTGCCAGAACATCTGTCGCTGGTCGAAGACCCCCACCGCCCACGCATTTCCGGCTCGCGCCCGTTCGACGCCGAAGGATTGCCAACCCGACAGCGGGCCATCGTTGAGAATGGCATTTTAACGGGCTGGACACTTGATCTGTCCAGCGCACGCAAACTGGGCATGGACTCAACCGGAAACGCAGCACGCGGTGTATCCGGACCTCCATCGCCCAGCAACTGGAACCTGAATCTGACACAGGGAACCCAGAGCCGATCGGATTTGATGAGAGACATGGAAACCGGTCTTTTGGTGACCTCCATGATTGGATCGACGATCAACCCTAATACAGGCGATTACTCCCGCGGTGCGTCTGGTTTTTGGGTCGAAAACGGGGAAATTAGTCACCCAGTCAACGAATGTACCATTGCTGGTAATCTTCGGGAAATGCTAATGCGCATCATTCCGGCCAACGATGCACGATGCTACCTGTCGCGGGTTGTGCCTTCTATTCTGATCGAAGGGATGACTCTTGCCGGCAACTGATTTGTCCTTGCTGATTGAAGCGGCGTATGAAGCAGGAAAAATCGCTACGCGATATACCGGACCTCGCGCGAAGCGCTGGGATAAGCCCGGAGGTGCGGGGCCAGTGACCGAGGCAGATCTTGCGGTGAATGAGATGCTGGAACGCGATCTGTCATCAAATCGGCCCGACTATGGCTGGTTAAGTGAAGAGACTGAGGATTCGTCCGATAGACTGAACCGCGAAAAGGTATTTATCATCGATCCAATCGACGGCACGCGAAACTTCGTCGAAGGTTCCCGAACCTGGGCGCATTCCATTGCCGTGGCCGAGCACGGCGAAGTCACCGCTGCCGTTATTTATCTGCCAATGCGCAATCTGATTTATGCTGCCGCCAAGGGCCAAGGCGCTACCCTGAATGGGGAACCCATACAGACCTCGGACCCAGGCATTATGCATGAAGCAGAAATTCTGGCCGCAAAACCCAATCTAGATCCACGCCACTGGCAATCCGGCAACGTTCCGGTATTCGTCAAAGCGTACCGCCCTTCGCTTGCCTATCGCATGGCACTGGTCGCTCAGGGCAGGTTTGACGGGATGTTGACCCTTCGTCCAAGTTGGGAGTGGGATATTGCAGCCGGAGACCTTATTCTACGCGAAGCAGGTGGCCTTTGCACCGACCGGCTTGGCCAAGACCTGCGCTTCAACAACGCCCATCCCCGCCTAAACGGAGTAGTCGCGGCGGGACCTAACCTGCATGGTCAGATTTTCATCCATCTTGACCCAAGGGGACCGGGATTGCCGGGATGAGCAAACCGCGCTCTCTCAGCCTTGCGGCCTATCGTGTCCTGTCCTGGGGTGTGCCAACTAAAACTGCAGGGACCCAAACACCTCGACCCGATGGTGAATTGTTGTGGGTTCACGTGAACGATCCCGGCAGGATTCGCGTTGTCGATGATTTTTGTCGCAGGTTATTGTTGCTGCGGCCGGAGTTATCTTTGTTACTGACAGCTCCATCCGGCGTCGACGTTTCCACTTGGGAAGATTGTATAGCTTCGCCGATTAATTTACCAACGGATCAGACTGGGGCTGCTCGTGCCTTTTTGGACCATTGGCGTCCTGATATGGGCATCTGGATCGGTGGCGGCGTGACGCCCAATATCGTTACCCAGGCCAATGAACGTGAAGTCCCACTCATCCTTGTCGAGGCGAGCGTGGACGTGAAAGTCGCGCCGGGTGGGCGCTGGTTACCGGATATCAGTCGATATACTCTCAACTGCTTTTCAAAAATTTTGGCGACTTCCGAAAAAACTGCACGGCAAATTCGCCGGCTAGGTATTCAAAACAGCAAGATCGCTGTCTCACCACCCCTTCGGATCAACCCGAACCCACGACCATGGCCTGAAGACGAGTTAATCGAAACCAACCACGCATTGGCGGGTCGCCCAGTTTGGCTGGCAGCTTGGGTTCAAGACAATGAATTCATCTCCGTTCTCACTGCGCACCGTCAGGCAATGCGAATGCTCCCGCGTTTGGCGTTGGTTCTTCATGTCGCCGACGGGTCCGAAATGGTCCAGCTTACGGACAGGCTATCATCTATGGACCTGCGTTGCGCCAATTGGGATGATGGCCAATTGATCGAAGACAGCACGCAAGTCATCCTGTTTTCGGACCCCGAAGACCTTGGCTTGTGGCATCGGATATCGTCGTTGACCTTTATGGCAAACTCGCTTGAGCGGGGCATGGGAGGACATGATCCGTTGATCTCGGTCGCTCTGGGATCCACTGTCATCCACGGGCCCCATGTGGAAAGACATCAGGATGCTTATGACAGGTTGGACAAGGCTGGCGCAGCTTTGAAGATCGCGTCTGCCTCAGAGCTGGGTGACGGTATCGTCGCGTTAATGGCACCGGATCGTGCGGCGGAAATGGCGCTGGCCGGTTGGGCGGTTGTAACGGAGGGGGCGCCACAGGTCGACCAGTTGACAGAATTCGTTCAAAATGAACTGGACTCGCAGAGAACCCAAGATGCGCGCACCTAATTTTTGGAATACCAGCCCCGACAAGCTTGACGTGTGCGCCCGTCTTCTAGCCCCAATTGGGCGAGTTTATGCTGCAGCAACAGCGCGCCGGATTGCGTCTGAGCAAGGGCTAACCCCAGGCGTCCCAGTAATCTGCATTGGCAACTTGCATGCTGGCGGGACAGGCAAGACACCGACTGCGATCTGGGTACTGGAACAATTACGCGATGCCTGGCACAACCCCCATGTTGTCACCCGCGGCTACGGCGGTTCATTGAAAGGTCCCGTTCAAGTCGATCCAGCTCGTCACAGCGTCGCTGAGGTCGGCGACGAGCCGCTGTTGCTTGCGTCCTTTGCCGACGTTTGGGTCGCCAAAGACCGTGCTGCTGGCGCTCGTGCAGCCGCAGAATCCGGTGCTTCGGTCATCGTATTGGACGACGGTTTTCAAAACCCATCTGTGAAAAAGGATTTCTCGATCATTGTAGTCGACGCCGAACGTGGTTTCGGTAACGGGCTGTGCCTTCCCGCCGGACCTTTGAGAGAACCCGTAAGTGTCGGGCTTAAAAGAGCGGACCTCTTACTGTCGTTGGGCGGGGCAAATGCTCAGGAAAAGTTTTCTGCTCAATGGGACGCTAAAGTGAAAGTTCCACGCGCTACCGGACAGTTGACTCCGTTGCAAACAGGCATGGATTGGGCCGATACTCCTGTTCTTGCCTTTGCAGGTATCGGATATCCCGAGAAATTCTTTCAGACCTTGCGCCAGCAAGGTGCGCAGTTGTTACGAGCCGAAGCGCTTGATGACCATCAACTTCTAACTCCGGCCTTGATGGGGCGGCTGGAGAATGACGCTCGAGAAATCGGCGCGCAATTAGTGACAACTGAAAAAGATGCGGTACGCCTGCCCGCCGCTTTTCGCAGTAAAGTCGTAACGCTTCCTGTCCGGCTACAGGTAGACGAAGCCGAACAGGTTAAGGAAATGTTGCTGGGTGTTGCACCGCCGCCGTAACGATGTCTTAGGTCGGGTGGCGACCCTTAGGTAAGGGCAGCCACTTTTGAACTCAGCTGCCCAGTTCGCTTTCGATCAGCTTTTTGAATTCTTCGTAGGATTGGTTGTCAACTTTTTTGCCGTTGACGATGAATGACGGCGTTGCCCGAATGTCATCACGCTCAGCGTTTTCCTGATACCATGCAACCAACGTTTGAGCGCGCGTACCGTCTTGCAAACAAGCGTCAAGTTGCTTGTTGTCGATTCCAGCTAGGCGGCCAATTTTGCGAAGCTCATCCACGATTTCGGTCGGTCCACCTGCGCGCGTCCATTCCGACTGCCCTTCGTAAATCAAGTCTGTGATGCCAAAGAATTTTTCAGGCCCGGCACAGCGCGCTACCATCGAGGCCCACAAACCATAGCGGTCGAAGTAAACCTCACGATAAGTGAACTTGACCTTTCCGGTGTCAATAAAATCCTTCTTGAGCTTCTTGTACGCCCCTTGGTGGAAATTCGCGCAGTGCGGACAGGTATAGGACGCATATTCGATTATCTCGACGGGCGCGTCAGCGGCCCCCTGAACCATTTCGACAATAGTCGAAGTATCCAGATCAGCCTCTTGTGCTTCAGCACTGCCAATTAACGTGGGCGCTGGTGTCGAATTCGGCAAAGTTAACCAATAGCCGCCCGCGGCTACGGCTACGACCGCACAAATTACAGTTGCAATACGGCTCATTCTAAGCCCTTTCTTAGTGTTTCTGTTTGGATAAAACGTTCCGGCCAAGACGTTCAAGGGCCGCGCGTAAATCCACATCATTTACGTCACGCGACACTTTATCGGCCTCAGCTGCGATTTCAGGTGCGATTTCAGGATTTTCCTGTTTCGGTTTGTGGTCGAAGCTGGCCTGCCCATCTGCGAATCCCGTCGGAGCGGTCTGGGTAATTCGGATATTGGTTATTGCGCTAAACCCATAGACCGCATTCACGCGTTCTCGAATTTGTTCCTTTTGCATATCCAGTATCGGGGCCTGAGGTCCGGTCGTAAGCACGGTCAGAGTAGCCCCAAAATTGCCATTGCCATACCCTACTTTCACCGGTCGGGCGATCGCGGCAATGTCTTGGCCCACAATTTCAGCCCAATGGGTCAGCAAACGCGAAACGGCAAACCCGCGGCTCTCGCCAGCGCGCCGAATTTGATCGTTCAGCAAGGTTGCGGTGCGCTTGAACCCGCGGGTAGAAGAACGTCTGCTTTGCATCTGGTTTCCAACTTTTCCGCGCCTATTGTAATGGGTGATGGCCACGGCGCCAGCGAAACTCGACAGGAAGATAGATAAAACTTGCGTGACTCCGCTGAATCAGACGTAAGCACCGCTTTGCTGAGGTGGTACGACGACCATGCTAGAACCATGCCGTGGCGTGTTGCGCCAATGGATCGTGTGGCAGGATGTGTACCCGACCCTTACCGGGTCTGGCTATCCGAAGTCATGCTGCAACAGACAACCGTTGCCGCCGTTCGCGAATATTTCGTCCGCTTTACAACGCGCTGGCCAGACGTAAAGGCTCTGGCGGCTGCTCCCGACGATCAGGTCATGGCTGAATGGGCTGGTTTGGGTTACTACGCCCGCGCCCGCAACTTGTTAAAATGCGCACGGGTCATAGCGACTGTCTACGACGGGAAATTTCCAAGCAGCTATGAAGCCTTGACGAAACTACCGGGCATAGGCCCGTACACCGCTGCAGCGATTGCCGCGATAGCATTTGATCGGCCTGAAACCGTAATGGATGGCAACATTGAGCGCGTTATGGCCAGGCTGTTTGACATTCATGACCCTTTACCAGGTTCAAAGCCCAAACTGAAGAAAAGGGCTGCCGAGCTTACACCGGATGAACGTCCGGGTGATTATGCCCAGGCCGTCATGGATTTGGGCGCCACCATTTGCTCACCTAAGTCGCCAGCTTGTGGCGTTTGCCCAGTTCGAACATGGTGCCGTGCCCAGTCTGCTGGCTCACAATTCGAGTTGCCCAAAAAGTCCCCTAAAAAACCAAAACCGACCCGGCACGGCCACCTGTACATTGCACGGCGAAACGATGGTGCATTGCTTTTGGAACGCAGGCCGGAAAAAGGTTTGCTCGGTGGCATGCTGGGATGGCCTGGATCAGACTGGTCAGAAACCCCTGTGCCTGCGCCACCCTTTCCGGCAGATTGGACCGTGTTGAGGGGCGAGGTCCGCCACACTTTCACGCACTTTCATTTGATACTGCGCATTTGGACCGCAAACTTACCTGACGGAACCATTCCAGAAGGTTTGATCATTCTGGACAAACACAATTTTCGCCCGAATGATCTTCCTACCGTGATGCGCAAAGCCCATTCCCTTTGGCGCGGGCAATAGGTCACTGCGAATTAATTGCGGCGAACTAGACTGCCCACTCCAGGTACGGAGCACCAGGATGATCGAGCCGAACAAATTGTCACGCTGGCGAACTGCATTGCCTTTCTGGGCCTCGTTCCTTCTGATTCCTGTCATCTGGATTTCGGCAATTGCTGGGGGACAGTGGATTCTTTTGGTTCCACTGTCCACTTGGTGGGCCTATGCCGTGCTGGATCATTTTGTTGGCCTGAATCTGGATAACGCTATCCCTGAAACACCTGATGGTCAGCTACGCTGGTACATCCTGTTAACCAACGCCTGGGCACCTGTTCAATTCATCACTCTGTACGGGCTAATCTGGTATGTGAGCGGGTCGCAAACACTGTCATCGCTGGAAAAGATCGGTGTGTTTTTCGGCATGGGCGTGATTTCAGGCACAATTGGGATCAATTATAGCCACGAGTTGATGCATCAATCGGACAAGCTTGAACGATGGCTGGCGGATATTCTGCTCGCCATGGTACTCTATTCTCATTTCCGGTCCGAGCACCTTTTGGTTCATCATCGCTATGTTGGAACTCCACACGACCCAGTAACTGCGCGTTACAACGAAGGGTTTCACCGCTTTTACCCTCGTGTCTTGAGGCAAAGCCTTGTTTCCGCGTTCCGAGCCGAGCAACAAAAACTGGCCCGGAAAGATTTGCCTTGGACCGACAAGACTAATCCATTCTGGCGATACTGGATTCTGCAGGGCAGCATGCTTTTGTTGGCGCTTGCTGTCGGTGGCTGGGCCGGACTAGGCCTGTTTCTGGTCCAGGCTGGCACTGCAATCTGGCAACTGGAATTGGTTAACTACGTCGAACATTACGGGTTAACTCGTAAATATTTGGGCGACGGAAAGTACGAACATGTACGCCCGCGGCATTCCTGGAATTCTTCCCAAAAAGCCTCAAACTGGCTACTGATCAATCTTCAGCGCCATTCTGACCACCACTACAAGCCGAACCGCAGATTTCCTTTGTTGCAACACCATTCACAGGACGCAGCACCGCAGCTCCCTTACGGTTATCCCGTCATGACAGTCGCTGCTATGATCCCACCACTTTGGAGACGTGTCATGAACCCCAGGGTACAAGCCTGGAGGCAACAATATTACCCTGAGATCACGAACTGGCGCCCTTACAACAATGCTCAAAACCCGGCACCTAGGACTTAGGTCAAGCCCGTTTCACCCAGGTGGATTGTCAGCGGATCGTAAAACCCAGATATCCATCGGCAGGCTAACGCCACGGACTGTTTGTTGATTCAAGGCGACAAAACCAGACATTGTTTGTTGTGTACTGGGAGTTTCCTTAGATGATTGCAATCTAACCGCGTCGCTTATGACGACACGGGCGCTGTACTCGCGCGTCATCGCCTCCAGCTTGGCTGCAACATTGACCGCATCGCCAATTACAGCAAATTCCAAACGGTTTGCGCCAATATCGCCCAATACTACGGAGCCATAGTGGACACCAATTCCAACGGCAATTTCAGGCTCCCCGGCGCGGACGCGCTCCAGGTTCCAGCGATCAATGACCCCTACCATAGCTTTTGCACAGGCCATAGCGTTACTGGCATCCAGAGGCGTTGGAACCGGCGTCCCGAAAGTCGCCATTAAACCATCCCCCAAATATTTGTCCAACGTACCGTGGTGACGAAAAACCTCGGTCTCCATTCTTGCGTGAAATCCGCGCAGAACTTCGATCACGTCGTAAGGATCGCGACCAGCCGCAAAGTTTGTGAACCCGACGATATCGATGAACAATACTGCCACGTTTTCTTTCCGAACCTGCTTCAGCGGTTCGTCGTTCTGACTCAGCGCATCAACCACGTTGGGTGAAAAATAGCGGGAAAGATTTGCCCGTTCGCGTTCCAGACCGGCATTGCTCATCAATAGCCGATTGAGACGTTGCATCGAAACGCCCAGCGTCACGGCCACCATCACAAAGACTATGACCTGTTGAACCCGCTGCGGCACCATAAAGCTGTTGGGGTCAAGCATCTCTGCCACGTCAGGATATCCTTGCAAAGCTTCGGCCACTCGCTCGCTGATTCCAGGAATTGGCGACGCAACCCACCAGGCAATGACCCAGCCAATCGTCCACATTCCTGCAGTCCAGGTTCCGATGGCCACTACCGTTCGCCAGGAATAAGCCAGCGTTCCAGCCGCCAAGATGATAAAGAAGTACTGGAAATTGTCGAACCTGTACTGCATGGCCAAGGGCCGAACATCATCGCTGAACGGGTTGGGAACGATCATGGCCGTTGTCATGATCAGAAGGTCCAGAAAGATCAACAGCAACTCTGTTCTTGATTGTCCAACCCGGCCAGCGCGGCGGATCAACCATCCATTCGCGCAAATCAACAGAAGAATGAAGTGATACCACAACACTTCCCAATGCGGGTTTAGAAAGATCAGCAAAACACCGGTCAGACCCATTGCAATCCATCTGGCCCGCACCGCCAGTTCCAGCCCTTCCTGCTTATGCCGTTCCAGCGCGGCCTCGGTATATTTGTTGTCCAGATCAAACTTGTCTGGCTGGGTAAGAAATATCCTATCGATACGGGATTGGCGGGCGCTTATGTCGGTCATTGCCTTAATCTCCCATACGGGCTTTCAGTTACTACACTATGCAACCACCACTGGCGCAAAAACAAAAGACCCCGCCGTAGCCGGCGGGGCAAGGCTTAGTGCCATGTGTCAGGCCACAGGCACCGGCGGTATTGGTGAAATCAGTTGTGCATCTCAGCTCGGATTTGTTGGCGCAACACATCGATCGGCACGGTTTTGCCATCTCGCTTGAAACACCAATAAGTCCAGCCGTTGCAGGAAGGCGCATTTTCCAGATGCGCACCCACCTGATGGATCGAACCCTTTACGTTGTCGCCAACAAGCGTGCCGTCGGCCCTGACCTTGGCCTTGTGGCGCTGGTTCATAGAATAGAGCTCTTCGCCCGGGCGAAGCATGCCGCGTTCGACCAGTTGACCAAAGGGTACACGTGGCTCAGCACGTTTGCTGGCGCTGACTTCAAGCGCTTCTCGGTCAAATTTGCGAACCTTGGCGATACGCTTTTCCGCAACCTTGCGATAACTTTCTTCCCGCTCGATCCCGATAAACTCGCGGCCCAGCATCTTGGCGACTGCTCCGGTCGTTCCTGTTCCAAAAAACGGGTCCAAAACGACGTCTCCCGGATTTGTCGAACCGATCAAAACACGGTGCAGCAAAGATTCAGGCTTTTGCGTTGGGTGCGCCTTGTCACCATTTTCATCCTTAAGCCGCTCATGCCCAGTACAGATTGGCAACACCCAATCACTACGCATTTGCACACCTTCGTTAAGTGCTTTTAGCGCCTCATAGTTGAACGTGTACTTGGCTCCCTCGCGCTTGGAAGCCCAGATCATGGTTTCATGGGCGTTAGTAAACCGCTTGCCTCGAAAATTGGGCATAGGATTCGATTTGCGCCACACGACATCGTTTAATATCCAGTACCCCGCGTCTTGAAGGGCCGCACCGACACGGAAAATATTGTGATATGATCCGATCACCCAGATCGCGCCGTCGGGTTTGAGTAGTCGATGAGCAGCCTTCAGCCATTCTCGCGTGAATTGATCGTAAACGGCAAAGCTCGAAAATTGGTCCCAATGATCGTCAACCGCATCCACCTGGCTGTTGTCTGGTCTATGCAACTGGCCTTTGAGCTGCAGGTTATAGGGCGGGTCCGCAAATATCAGGTCAATCGATGCCGCAGGCAGACTGTTCATCGCTTCGATGCAGTCGCCGGATAGAATCGAGTTTAAAGGGAGCGCGGATGCGCCCTTTGTCTTGGTCGTTGTCATTTCACTGCCTCAGTTCCACGGCGCTTTTGCGCTCATTTGGTTGAGACAAGGATGAGTCAAAGTCGATTCGCCGTCAATTTCTTTTTTGAATCAGAGACTTACAATTTACTCTTGATACAATATATTGTGGACCGGCTTGAAAGAAACTCTATGATGTGGGGTCGCACCAAGATTTTGCAGCGCTTCGCGATGCTGTTTTGTCGGATAACCCGCGTTCGCCTCCCATCCATAACCCGGATGCTGTTGCGCCAAATCCACCATCAGCTTGTCACGCCAGTTCTTTGCGACAATTGAAGCGGCCGCAATCGAGAGTGATTGCGCATCCCCTTTAACCACCGCCTGAGACGGAACGCGAATGTCGCGCGGAATCATGTTTCCGTCGATCAGCAGAAAATCTGGCGTCGGGGTCAACGCTTTCACAGCACGCACCATCGCAAGATGTGACGCTTGCAAGATGTTCAACTCATCAATCTCGGTCACAGATGCCTCGGCTATGGAAATTTGGGCACGGTTGTGAAGCTCTGCGTCCAAAGCGGCCCGACGCTTGGCAGTCAGCTTCTTTGAATCATTCAAACCTTCGGGGATGTCCACCGGATTCAAAATTACAGCCGCAGCTACAACCGGGCCGGCCAAAGGGCCCCGACCTACTTCATCAACACCAGCGATCCTGACACGCCCACCCGCCAGTAGTGCTTGTTCCAGCTCGTAATTCGGTTTCATCATGCACCTAGGCAAATCGCGTTTTAACAAAACCTGCAAGGCGAAAGAGGGGATGACAACAGCCACCCCCTCCCGACGCGACGCTTCTGCGGTGTCGCTCCTGCTCGATATTCGCATTCAATAAACGACGCGATAACCGTGTTGGCGCAAGCAGGCGGGTTCGTAGGCTCGTTTTACCTTTTTCCCGTTCCAGAAGCCAACCTCGCATTGGCTCGGCAATTTTTTTGCATGCTTGTAGTATTTGCTCAGGCAATTTGGCCCCAGCAACGGCCGGGAATTCGAATAATTGTCATACGTGCGTAAGCAGCGCCGAGGTAGGTCGTATCGCGCCACACGATCCGGTAATGGGCGTACACGTGGATATCTTCTACTGGGCTTATTGTATTCAAGACGCGGGGCGCGGGTTATCGCTTGTTTGCGTTCCCGCCGTTCCTGCTTGGAATAATGGTGCAAGGCTGCTCCTACGATGGCAATGGCTGCTAATCCACCCAAAATATCCTTGGCGTCGGCAGCCCGTGCTTTGGAGGCTGAGATGCCCGTGACGATTACGGCTGTAGCGACGATCAGAGCGATGAATTTACGATGCATGGTGCATGTCCTTTCGGATGTTCCAGTGACCCGCAACGGGCCGTGTAAATGATGCTCTGACTCTGTGGCCGGCCCCTTTGGACACGCAATAACAGCTGATTGATATCGGATAGCCGCAGCTAAAAGTCATTGAGGATATTGAATATCGACCGGGCGCATGCGCAGGATGCAGCCTATGAAACACATCCTCTCTTCTCTGGCCGCCTTGGCCTTGGTAACGCTGAGCACCGCGGCTTCTGCCGCCGACTGCTACGCGGATTACAAAGCCAAACAGGACGATCCTCTGCGCCTGCACTATGGCATTATGAAAGTGTCAGCGTGCGACAAGGGACAAGCGACAAAGGAAGTTTCCAAACGGCTTAAATCTTCGGGTTGGACCTTGCTAAACGTGATGTCTGTTTTTGGTACGGAAGGTTTGGATCAAAGGAAGGAAAATGCCGGAAAATACTATCTCCGTTACTGATGCGCGCAGGTCAGGTGTGAGACTGGTCGGGGTAGGTATCGCCGCGATCGTTTTGATCCTGATCACTGCGGCAGCCTTCTTATTTTGGACGCTACCTGACGCCAATGCCTTTAACGCACGGGTTGAACGACTGTTTGTAGAAAGCGACCTGACTGCGCAGGCCGAAATCCGCCTATTGGAGATACTTGCGCAGTCCGGTACGGCATTTGCGGACACTCTGTCCAGTTATCGGATGGTGATTTTTGTTCTGTTGGTCTTTGCCAGCGCCATGCTGATTACTGCATTGGTGTTCCTTGTTATGCTGGTTCTGTTGAACCGTCGCATGGCGCATATAGAACGCACCGGTATTCAGGTGACATCGTTGTTAATTAGCCGCGAGGAAAACACGGTTTACCTGAACAACATGGATTTTCGCCTTACCCCCGCGGCGATGGAAACGCTCTCGGTTTTGGCGGAGTCTCGTATGGACGACGAAGTACTTTCTGGCGCACAAATCGAAGCCGTTATTTCAGGCCGGGACGCTGCAGATTGTGACGAAGCCGCTGGAGCCACACGAATAAAACGCCTGCGCGATGCGTTGGGAAACCAAATGGTCAGCGAGTTGCTGGTGAAGAACATCGCAAAGAGGGGCTATATGCTGTCGATCGAAAAAGATGTGATCCAGATGATCTGAGCTTGCCCGAAACGGTAAATTCCACGTCACGCCCCTTGGAATTGGTCCTGAAAGAACCCATCCTAATAATGCCCTAGCAGTGGAGGCTGATGATGAACGTCCATGCCACGCCAAGGACTAAAGGCTACGGGATTTCCGTTGAAACTCTGCCAGATCGTATTGCGATCTATCGCGGAGACGTGTTGCTGGCGGAAAGCAGCAATGCCAAAGTAATGTACGAAACTAGATTACCACCCGCGATCTATGTCCCGCGCTCAGACCTTTGTGTTGAACTAAGTGCTGAAACCGATTTACAGACTTTTTGCCCGTTCAAAGGCACTGCCACCTATCACGATATCAACTTATCGGGGGAACGGCTTACTAACTCGATTTGGGCTTACGAGGACGCCCTGCCAGAGAGCGCAGCCATACAGGGCCATATTGGGTTCCTGCCAAGTGCCTACACACACATTGATTTGGGCGACAATACCCTGCGCGATCCGGAAGATGGAAACATTAGCGGTCCATTGATCGATTGGTTAATGCGCGGTGCGTCCGACATAAAAACAGCGGAAGAGTTCACCAAAGCTTTATCGGAAAAAATGTTGGAACATGGCATCGCTCTCCAACGACTTAGCGTCTTGGTTTGGTCGTTGCACCCATTGATCGCCGGCAAACACCATATTTGGGAAAAGGATACGGCAGAGATTTCGACCAATGTCCCAACATACGAAATTCATGACCATCCTGCGTTTATTAACAGCCCGTTGCGGCATGTCTCGAATGGTTTGGGTGGAGTACGACAACGTCTTAATGTCGAGCATCCCAACAACAGCTTTCCAATCATGGAAGACTTACGCGCCAAGGGCGGTACTGATTACGTAGCGATGCCGCTGCCATTCTCGGATGGACGCATCAATGTACTTACACTGACCAGCGACCATCCCAAGGGTTTTACCACTGAAAATCTGGGGCTAGTGTTTGAATGCTCAGCTGTTATTGCTCGGTTCTACGAAGTGTTTATGCAGCGCGAAAACGCAAAGGTTCTGCTGGAAACATATGTCGGCAAGCGGACGGGAACGCGTGTTTTGGGTGGAGAGATTCGCCGCGGCGACGGTGACGACATCGACGCGGCTATTATGTTTTGTGACTTGCGAAACTCGACCATTCTTGAGGAAAAACTTGGGCGGGGCGCCTACATCAACCTATTGAATGAATTCTTCGAGACAGTATCTGGCATAGTGCACCAAAACGACGGTGAAGTTCTGAAGTTCATCGGTGATGCTGTTTTGGCTGTTTTCCCGGCCAGTGACAATCCGGCCACCGCCCGCGAGAACGCGCAACGCAGCGCCGTTGAAATCGTTGAAAAGCTAGCTGAAAACCGCCAATCAGTTATGTCCGGTGACTGCGATTGCTCAATCGGCATTGCTTATGGCCGCGTAACATATGGTAATGTCGGATCCCGCGAACGCCTGGACTTCACTGTTATAGGTCAGGCCGCCAATATCGCTGCCAGATTGGGCGAATTCAGCAAGTCCACGGGGCATAAGATTGTCGTTTCAAACGATATCGAGCCGGTCTGCAATCAAGCGATCCCGCTAGGGCAAATCAAGCTTCACAATGTATCGCAACCAGTAACTGCTTATGCATTGCAGGCCGGAAAGGGTTCTGTCGCGCTCAGCTAATTATCAGAGGTTTTGTTTCGCGAAATCAAACATGCGAGGGCACGAAAGCTAGTTTTCAACCACCCAATAGAATGAGGGCCGTTTGCGCAGGTGAAATAGTCGCCTGAATCTGCGCAATCTGATTTCGCGCCATATATGTGTCGGTCAATTTGGCGACTGCTTCGGGATCAGAGAATTGCGACATTTCGTCGGAACCTGTGACCCGTGAAAGCCTATCCTGGAAAATGGCCACTTGGCGGTCGAGATCAAGTTGCGCAATGGACGACGACAGTCCCAATGCTGTTTCCATCATAGATCGCAATGGGGGCATTCCCATCAGATCATACCACTTCCGCCTTTCGCTGCCCTCTTTGTTGGCAATTTCTGGCAACTCGTGCTGTGCATAAAGCGCGATGCGCATCGAGTCATCAGATTCACCCACCGCCGCTTCGAACCGGGCGACAACGTTATCCTCTGCAACCTTCTCCATATTGGTAATCAGGCCGGTTTTGCGCACCTCCCCGGGGCCAAATCCAAACGCCTCGGAAAAGGCACGATAACGGGAATCCGCAAGGCGGTTCGCCAAGGCATCATTCGCTTTGGTACCATCCGAAAGGATCTTTTGAACAAAAAAGCGATTGTTCAAATCCGCCTCCAGACCAAAGGCGCCCAGCGCCACCTGCAGCAACCTTCGATCTGAAACCAGTTCCTCAGCGGTTTGAACTTTGCTGATGTTTTCCAGAAAATAAGCCTTTTCACGCGCATTTACGTTCGAGGCCTCGAAACTTTGAATTTGCGTGTCATAGGTACGTTGCAGAAAACGCCAGCCGGCAACGCCACCAAGTGGAACAACCGGTTGATAAGTCATTGGCTGTACGCCATCAGCCGTTCTTCGCGTGGCAGCAGAGAGCGTAGCGACTTCAGGCATCTGTAATATTGTTCGGCGACCAACGCCTCGGTTGCCTCAGTCAGAACACGCCTGCTGTCCGTATCTGTGAAAATCTGGCTCAGTTCCTCGACACGACGCAAAAGCTGTTGCCGGGCACGATCAGGTTCCGTATCCCCGGACAAAACCAATTGCGCGGCATAGCATACACGGCGTACCGGTGTGTTGGCCTCGTCGGGATGGATTGCGTCGCGCAGCCTAAGGACGTTGGCATCAGGTGTCATAATTGAAAACCTTGAACGACGATCCCCGTTCTCGATCACTACACCGTTGATCAGCACCCTTTCTTTAGGTGCCAGTTTCAGAACCAGTCCACTCATCAAGTGCCCCCCATCTGACGTAAGCCTCTTAATACGGCCATGTTAATTTCCAGTAACGGCTCGACGACTGCATTGCCGTTAAGAACTTTGCTGCTGTGTTGGTCGGTGAATTCGGCCAGATAAAAGATTTTGGCGCGCAGTTCATTTGGCAGCGCGTTGTCTTTGTCTGCAACGCCATTGGCCAGAAGGTTCCAAAGGCGTCTGTTTTCATGCAGTGCCCGGACAAATTCACCAAAATCGGTTGCCTTGCGGGCCGCAGCGGCCTTGAGCCTGCGCGTGATCTGGGAAATCGCTTCGAATTCTGTGTCCCGGGGCGTCCGCGTTGGGGCCGCCGTCTGACTGTATGCCCTTTGGGCACTTAATTGCGGTGTCACGTGAAATCCTTCCAATCGTCCGCTAATTCGTCATCAGAGCCGGGGCGCGATGGTCGCGCCCCGGTTTGGTGCCGTTATTAACGGAATAGCGACAGGATGGACTGCGGCGCCTGGTTCGCAATCGACAGCGACTGTGTCGCCAACTGCTGCTGAACCTGCAACGCCTGCAACCGGGCCGAGGTTTCTTCCATATCGGCGTCGACCAATGCGCCGATACCGGATTTGAACGAGTCGGTCAGCTTTGAAATGAACTCTTTCTGAGTCTCAAGGCGGCCTTCCACGGAACCAAATCCAGCTGCAGCGTCAGCCGCAGCATTCATAAGCCCGTGGATTACGTTTTGTGCGTTGGCCGGACCGTTGTTGCTCGTCACATCGATTGCGGCCAAAGCGCCCAAGTTACCAGAACCTGCATTCCCATACTGACCCGTAACGTTAAGATCGGTGCTACCAGCGTTGGTAAGAACGATTTGTCCTGGGGCTGCAACGTCGTAGTTTACAGTTAAGTCCGGAACATTCAAATTTTCGATCGCCCCCTTGAGGCCGATCGCCACAACATCCTTCGTTGAGGTCGCGGCAATATCTTCGGCAGACAATGTGTAGCTTACTGTCAGTTCGCCTATTGAAACGCTAAGGGTATCTCCGGTTTGCAAAGCCGTGTCATCGATTGTGATAGTTCCAGTGCCGGCGGTATTGTTCAAAGCAAAACCGAAGGTATCACCAACAGTGGATACCCCACTTGTTGTGTCCGCAAATACGTCTTGCGCAGTATAACCCCCGGTTCCCATGTTCGCTGCGCTAACAGTAATAAATTGCGCAGCCACATTACCACTGCTGTCCCGGTCCAGAGAAGACAGAATTTGCGTGTTGCCATCGTTGTCGAGCAAATTTAGCCCATTGAACTGCGCCGCGCTGACAACATCGGTAATCTGAACCTTCAGTGCGTCGATATCCCTTTGGATTGTTGCTCGATCGACGTTTTCATTCTGCGCAGACTGGATATGTTCATTCATATCGGTTAACAGGTCATAGACCGTTTCCGCAGCGTTGCGCGCAACGGAGACCGTCGCCTCACCCAGTGCCAGACTGTCTTTGACTGCTCCAAATCCCCTGACATCCGATTCCATCACTTTCGAGATTGCCCAGACCGCAGCGTTATCCTTGGCATTTGCGACAGTTTTACCTGTTGAGATTGCGTTTTGTGTTTCAGTCAAGCTCTTGTTGACCGATTTAAGGGTTTGCAGCGCAACCATTGCGCCGTTGTTCGTCAGAATGCTGGACATTTTGTCATCCTTTTTTGATCGGGCGCGTTTGACGCCCATGTTAGTCCCGCCACTTAAGCAGGCATTCTGTCGTTCTGACTTTTGCGACTTGCCTTTCAGCCGACGCGCCACCTGTTGTTTCAGGTGCAGGACCACCTTGACCTTTGATCCCCTAACGGAGTGCTAAGATGGCCTGCCCTAAAATCTAGGATTTGAATCAAACCGTGGGCTATGCGCGTTTTTCCAGCTTGACCTCACCACGCATCGGATAACCGCTGCGTTGTCCTGTGGCATCATAAGTCGTGAACTCTTGCCTAACGCGGCGCAGTTCGGACATCCGGTCAGCCACCGCGCGAATCCCTTCGGCCGCGCTGTTCAACAAAGCCTGATTCCGTTCCAGTTTTTTCTGAACAGCAATCAATTCGTCGCTGTCCTGCACTTGCAGTTCATTGATATCGTCAATCAACTTTTCTTTTTCGGGGCTCATTTTGCCCAATCGGTCAAGGTCACCTTCGACCAACGCGGCGCGTTCCAGATCCAACATGTCTTCTAAAGACTTGATAAGGTCATTCGGCATCTGTTTTCTCCATCATTGATTTTACAAGGATTTCAGAGAGGCCAACGCCGCCAGCCTGCGCCAGTTGTCGCGCCTGATGTTGTGTCAGAAAAGATGCGAACTGATCCTCGCCCGCTCCGCCACCAAAGGAATCACTGGTTTTGCCCAATCCGGCGGATTTCAGCATTTCGGCCAGAAAAGTGGCCTCCAGCTCGACCGCGGCGGCCTGAATGCGTGAGGCTTTCGCAGGGACCTGCCCATCAGAGCCAATTGGAAGAATATTCATCGGGTTCTCCGAAATTTGTTTCTAACTTTCTCAAGCAGACCTGAAAGCGGTTAAAAAAAATGTAACCTCCTTGGGGGCAGATATCCGGCATACAAACGGAGCCCGGAGCAAAATGCCCAACCCGCTGATGAACATTATGGCCTCAATCCCGGCTGGCACTTCTGCTGGCGCACCCCAGGCTGACCAACCGGAAGGACAGGAAGGTTCCGATTTCCTCGAGATATTGAACCTGTTCGCCCCGGTGGACCAAGCCACCCAAGACGAAACTGAGATTTCGGCATCGACGGCTGAAGAAATCGAAGCCGAAAACGTCGAAGCGGAGCTGCCCGATCTGGATGGCGAGGTGCCGATGGTCGGAGCGCCGTTGGCCATCGACGCAGAACCGATTCGTCCAACAGCCTCGGCCGAAACGCAGGAGCCTTCGGCAGAATCTGGCACCAAGGTACCAACGCACAGTGCCGTCGCAATCGAACAAGTGACGTCTAAGACGACTGAACTGTTTGAGAATAATCCAGAGACGGAAGCCATTGCTTCGGGCGGTAGAGCCAACGATCCTCAGTTCAGACGTATTAATCGGTCTGCCGAATTGCCTGTTCAGAACAACAGCGCACCGAATGTCCATCGAATCAACACCATTGAGATTGCGCACAAGGCCGCCATTTTGCGCGAGACGGGTGAAATCCCAAAACAGGACAAATTTCCGACGGACATTCCGGAAAAGCTCGATCAGGCGCCGATGAATTCGAACCCTCAAGCCCGCGCGGTCAATTACGTGGCTCCATTCTCAGCCCCTGCTGTTAACACCACGCCTTTGATATTTACGCCTACGCAGGACCCGACAACAGAGTTGGGCGAGTCGATGTTCGACAGTGACCTCGGCACTGTTTCCACGGTTCGAGACGGGCCAAGTTCTTCGGTTATCCGCGACAGCTCGACCCTAGCTGCGACCGTATTTACGCGTCCTGAAACGGCGCGGGCCGTCGCGGGACAGATAGCCGCTGTCGTGACAACAAAACCCGGCTCTGGAAACGTCGAAATCGCCCTCAATCCCGAAGAGCTGGGACGTGTCTCGATATCCATGGGCGGTCGGGAGGACGGCTTTTATCTGATGATCTCGGCAGAAAGGCCGGAAACGCTGGACTTGATGCGACGGCATATTGGCGTTCTGTCGGCCGAGTTTCAGAAACTGGGATTGGGTGACCTTTCCTTTGACCTCAGCATGGCCTGGGGCTCTCACCAAGATGCAAATGATTCACCTCAGCAGGCTCTTTTTGATGACACCGATTCAGAAGACTTGGCCGAACCCGCACCGCGACCCACACCAGCAGGCCTTGAACGCGGCCTTGATCTAAGGCTTTGATCCATGACTACATCAGTAAATTTCCCGTCTCAATCCACACCGGCTGTAGAAAACAACTCCAAGCCGCGCGCATCGATACTGACCTCTGATTTCGAGACTTTCATAAAGATGTTGACCACTCAGGCGCGCTATCAGGACCCATTAAAACCATTGGATTCCGCAGAATATGCGTCGCAGTTGGCCCAGTTTTCTATGGTCGAACAACAGGTGCAAGCTAACGAGCTGTTATCCGGGCTTGCTGTCGCCCTAAGTGGAAGCCAGTTGGATAAGATGTCCAACTGGGTCGGCACTGAAGTACATGCAGCAACCGCCTTTCGATACGATGGTGAACCAGTCGCAATTGAAACGCACGCAGAACCACATGCTGACAGGGCGGAACTGGTTTTCCGTGACGCTGACGGCGTTGTGGTCGCTCGCGTTCCTGTACCCGTAGAAGATGTCGAGTATGCTTGGGCAGGCGAAGACAGTGAAGGTGAGGAGTTGCCCCAAGGTGTCTATTCGGCAACGTTGGAAAGCTACAAGGGTCGCGACAAAATCTCGAACAATCCGGCAGCGGTTTACAGTAGGGTAGTGGAAGCACAAATGCATGATGGCGAGGTCGCTTTAAAACTGGATAGCGGTGCGATTGTTTTAGCGGACTCGATCACGAGCATTCGCAAGGGCGCTTGATCTGGCGGTCTGGGCGGTCCATTGCTTGGGTATCCGCGACTCGCCCAATGACCTGGTACCAACCTGACTGATCCACTTTTCCCCCCGGCCAACTTGGTGGCGCAATTGGAGGCACAAGGGCTTGTCTCATCGCTGGTACGATTCGAAACACTTTTCGGCGGACGCACTAATCGGGTTTGGAAAGTTTTGGGCGGTGACAATGATGCGGTTCTGAAACTGTACCGCGCCCCTTTTGACAATCCACTTTTCCGGAACGACGCAGAATCTGAGGCAAAAACTTTACAGGCACTCAAGTGTACTGGGTTTGTCCCCAAAATAAGGGCGACAGGAGCATTCGAGAGTTCCAATTGGGTGCTCTACGACCATGCACCGGGTACACCTTGGCAAGAAGGTGTTCAGAAAGTTGCTCAACTTCTACGTACACTACACGAATCCAGGATTAAATTAGATGCGCCTGCAGGGTGTAACGGTACTGGTGATCTTGAAGCGCACGCTTTGCGTATCTTGGCGAAATGTCGAACGAACTCCAAAAGCCGCATGGACCGTTACAAACCCAAAACTTATATTGCCCCGACCCGTGATACTCGCTTGATTCACGGCGATCCGGTTCCGGGCAATATTCTGGTATCTTCATCAGGATTGACTCTAATCGATTGGCAATGCCCGGCCTGGGGCGACCCTTGCGAGGATTTGGCAATTTTTTTATCACCTGCCATGCAATACATCTACCGTGGCGCACCACTAACCACGGCAGAAACAGACATGTTCCTAACTGCTTACGGACAGCCAAAAATTGCCGAGCGCTACAACGCACTGCGTGCTTGGTTTGCTTGGCGCATGGCGGCCTATTGCCTTTGGCGAATTGAAAACGGAGCTTTGGATTACTCGGCTGGATTCGATCTGGAAATAGCGACACTCTAAACTTTCAGAGATCAGCCAACGCCATCAACGCGTAGGCTGGCGGCATCAAAGCGCGGCGCCAACGACCCAGTGGAAACCGCCGAGGAGGGGTGGAAATCGGCAGGGGAATTTCCGCTGGTTGCTGCATAGCTAATCGGGCGAGTGCCTGACCGCAATACGACCCCATCGCAACGCCGTTGCCGTGGTAAGCAAACCCCGCAAAGCATCCGGGTTGATCAGGAACGGCGCCCACAAATGGTAACAAGTCCCGGGCAAGACATACGAACCCCGACCAGATATTCGTGACTTCTACCTGCGACCAAGCAGGAAACATAACATGAAAATCCCGGAGCACCTTTTTGCGAATTTTCGCCTCGGCCTTTGGGGAGGATATCAGCCCGCCTCGCATACCAAAGAGAAATCGTTTGTCTGGCATCAGGCGAAAGTAGTGCAGAAGGTGCCGTGTGTCATAGCATATCTGGTTCGAAGACCAGCCCTGTGCCTGTAATTCAACGTCCGTCAGAGGACGCGTTACGAGAACCGTTGATTGCGCAGGCATGTATCGGCCCGCCATCCAAAGTGGAAAGTCTTCACTGGAATAACCGTTTGTGCAAAACAAAACCTTCTCCGCACGCACGCTGCCCAATGGTGTGGAAAGTTGATACCCGACGGCAGTCTTTCGAACGTCCAACGCAGCACTGCGTTGAAATAGTTCCGCACCCTGATCACGCGCCGCCGCCGCCAAACCAAAAAGGTACTTTCTGGGGTTCAGCCCAAACCCGACCGGAGTGGTATACCCCCCAAAAAAAGTGCCACCCAGCCCTAGCGCCGGCAAATCGTCTGCTTCATGCAATACACCGCCTGCTTCACCTTTCTGCCGCAGCTTTTTCATTGCCTTCGCAGAATGGGCAAGCACCGTTTCACCTTTGGAATGGGTGTCGGCTTCAATCCGATACCGCGCCAGCAACTCGGCAACCAGGTCGACTGCATCGACTTCCGCCTGCTCATATGCCTGCGCCGCAACCTCTCCGTACCGTTTTACCAAAGTCTCGGGCTTCAGCTTGGACCCCCCCAGACAACAAAACCCTCCATTTCGACCGGAGGCGCCCCAACCGGGTTTCTCGGCCTCAAGCACAACAACGGATCTGCCTTCTTCGGCCAGATGCAAGGCTGCGGACAGACCTGTGAATCCGCCGCCGATGACTGCGACTTCAGCGTCTGATTCGCCACTTTGGATGGGCCAATCCGGTGCTTGAGTCGTCTCATCCCACCAACAGTTTTGTCTTGGTCCAGGACCATAGCTATAGTTTGGGAAGATGCGCTTCATTCCACACGCGCGGCAGCCAATTCATCCTGCCGTTGCCGCATCATCGCACGTTTCGTCACAAGTGAAGCTGTAATTACCCCAATAGTGACAACGGCAATCATAAGCGTTGAAAGCGCGTTGATCTCGGGGCTTACACCGAGGCGTACTGCCGAGAATATTTTAATTGGAAGCGTCGTTGCTGACGGGCCCGAAGTGAATGAAGCGATCACCAAATCGTCCAGCGAAAGCGTAAAGGCAAGCAACCATCCCGATATCACCGCTGGCGCTATGATTGGAAGCGTAACCAGCCGAAAAGCCTGAGCGGGTGAACACCCCAGATCCAAAGCTGCCTCTTCCAACGAGCGATCGAATGTAACCAATCGCGAAGATACGACCACGGAAACAAAACACATCGAAAACGTCGTATGTGCTAGTACAATGGTCAAGATACCCCGATCCAAACCAATGCCGATAAAAAGCAGCAAAAGCGAAAGGCCAGTTATCACTTCGGGCATCACCAATGGCGCGTAGATCATTCCTGAAAACAAGGTGCGACCAAAAAATCGACCCCCGCGCACCAGGACGTATGCTGCGGCTGTGCCAAGGGCTGTCGCCAAGGTCGAGGAAAATACCGCGACTCGCAAAGTGACCCAAGCGGCATCCAAAAAAGCCTCGTTCTGAGCCAGTTCCCCGTACCATTTAGTCGAGAACCCAGCCCAAACCGTCACCAACTTACTTTCGTTGAAGCTGAAGATAATCAGGATGATCATCGGAATGTATAAGAAAGCAAACCCCAGCGTCAGGGATACAGTATTGAACCAGCTTAACTTGGTCATTGTTCTGCCTCCGTCTGCTTTTGCTGGTTTCGCTGGAACAACACGATCGGAATAACCAGAATTAGCAGAAGGACGACTGCTACAGCACTGGCTACTGGCCAGTCTCGATTCGAGAAGAACTCCTCCCATAAAACTTTGCCTATCATCAGCGTGCCGGACCCACCCAACAGCGACGGGATAACAAATTCACCAATGACTGGGATCATCACCAAAAAGCATCCTGCAATAATTCCGGGTCGCGAAAGCGGCACGGTGATAAGCCAGAACGCCTGTATGCGAGAGCACCCCAAATCTTCGGCAGCCTCGATCAACGACCCATCCAACCTTTCGAGCGCCGAGTAAATTGGTAGGATCATAAATGGAAGATAGGTGTAGACGATCCCGATATATACCGCGGTATTGGTGTTCAAAATGGTCAATGGGGTCGAGATGATACCGGTCCAAAGCAGCAACTGGTTCAGGTAGCCTTCGTTGCTGAGAATACCCATCCACGCATAAACCCGGATCAGAAATGACGTCCAAAAAGGTAGAATCACCAGCATCATCAATGTCGGCCGCCATTCTTGCGGCGCCCGGGCCATTCCATACGCAATCGGATAGCCGACCAACAGCGTGAAAAACGTTGAAATCAGCGCAATCTTGACGCTTGATAAGTAGGCTTTCCAGTAAAGATCATCCTCGGTCAACCAGACGAAGTTTTCAAAATCCAACTGGCTGAAAAACTCTTTGATCCCTGCCCATCCTTGGCTCAGGTCAAGCGTAGGAGTGTAAGGAGGAATGGCAAGTTCGGTGTCCGACAAAGAAATCTTTAATACGATGAAGAAGGGCACCAAGAACAGTGCCAGCAACCATACATAAGGTACTGCTATCAGAAAAGCGCGCCGCATCAGCTGGCCAACAGGACCGCGGCAGTGGCTGTCCAAGACAACCAAACCGGGTCTTCCCAAGAAAATGAGCGCCGCGAAATTCGACGTGTGTTGGCCGTCTGCGCCTTAATTATCGTGCCATTCGGCAACTGGACGTGATAGGTGGATAGGTTCCCTAAATAGGCAATGTCATGCACCTTACCCTGAATCGCGTTAACTGCTTCTGCGGGGCGTTCCGCCGAGATCGTCACCTTTTCTGGCCGGATCGCCAGATGACAAGTTTGCCCATTACTGAACGACGTAGCCGAGGTTGCAGTAATCGGCGCCTGCCCTTCAGCCCAATCGATTTGGTAGGCGTCATCCCCGTTCGCGGTGGCGCGTCCCGGTATAATGTTTACGTCACCAATAAAGTCAGCCACATAAACCGAAGCTGGTGTTTCGTATATTCGATCCGGTGTGGCCACCTGCATCAACTTGCCTTGATCCATTACAGCCACACGACTGGCAACAGTCATGGCTTCTTCCTGATCGTGGGTAACGATCACAAAAGTGGTGCCGGTTTTTTCTTGAATATCCATCAATTCAAACTGCGTATCCTGGCGCAGTTTTTTGTCCAACGCGCCCAGAGGCTCGTCCAGCAGTAGCAATTTAGGGGCTTTGGCTAGGGACCTCGCCAACGCCACCCGCTGACGTTGGCCACCGGAAATTTGATGCGGCTTCCGTCTTGCAAACTGTTCCAATCGGGTCAGCCGCAACATCTCTTCGACACGATCTTCCAAATCGTGCTTGGGCACGTTGTTCCTGCGCAAACCAAAGGCGATGTTGTCCCAAACGCTGAGATGCGGAAACAACGCGTAAGACTGGAACATCATGTTGACAGCACGCTTGTTGGGCGGGATCGGATCAATGTCCTGCCCGCCCAACAAGATGTGCCCATCTGTTGGGGTTTCGAAACCGGCCAACATCCGCATCATTGTGGTTTTGCCACAGCCCGACGGGCCCAACAAAGCAAAGAATTCTTTTTCAAAAATATCCAGAGACAGATTGTCGATAGCCGTAAACTCACCAAACCTTTTGGTGACATTCTGGAATTGGATCAAAGGTTTCGCCTGTGGATCATCCCACGGCGCAAAGACGCTAGAGTTCAAAACGGCCCCCGTTCGTCGGTCTGGAGAAAGGGCAAGGCGCGCATAACGCCTTGCCTGGAAAATCGGATCAGGTGCCCGATTTTATCTTGGTCCAAAGACGCGTAACAACGCGCTGGGTTTTTGCTGGATAGGGCGTCGTGATATACAAGTTCTGCATTGTACTATCATCCGGATAAATCGCCGGATCGCCAATTACGTCCTCTTCCAGAAATTCTTGAGAGGCTTCGTTGCCGTTTGCATAGTACACATAGTTAGAAGCCGTCGCCATGTTGTTGGCGTCCAGAATAAAGTTCAGGAACTTGTGTGCGCCTTCGGGATTCGGTGCATCAGCAGGGATCGCCATCTGGTCGAACCACATCAATGACCCTTCGGCAAAAGGATGGTATTCGATCTCGACCCCGTTTTCAGCTTCGGCAGCACGGTCGCGTGCTTGCAGAATGTCACCTGACCAACCTACAGCAATACAGATATCGCCGTTTGCGAGCGCGTTGATGTATTCTGAGCTGTGAAACTTTTGAATATGAGGACGCACACTAACCAGAATCTCTTCTGTCTTGCCAATCACGTCAGTGTCGTGGCTGTCAGGATCTTCGCCGATGTATTGCAAAACCATCGGAATTATCTCCGAAGGCGCATCAAGGAAATGCACGCCGCAAGACGCGAGCTTCTCCATATTCTCGGGCTTCAGCACTAAGTCCATGCTGTTCAGGGCAACGTCATCACCCAGCACTTCCTTCACCTTTCCGACGTTCACACCAATGCCAGTGGTGCCCCACATGTAGTTGATCGAATAAGCGTTATTTGGGTCGTACCCGGCCGTACGTTCTTGAATGACATCCCAAAGGTTGCCTGCATTAGACAACTGTGACATGTCCAGTTCCTGAAATGCTCCGGCCTGGATCTGACGTTGCAAAAACGTGCCCGACGGAACCACAACGTCGTAGCCCGAACCGCCTGCCAGCATTTTGGTTTCCAGAACCTCGTTACTGTCAAAAACGTCATAGATCAGGGTCAATCCTGTTTCTTCTTCAAACTTGCTTAGCAAGCTTTCATCGATGTAATCCGACCAATTGTAGACCCGCACTTCTTCAGCGAAAGCCGCCGAAGTCCCCAGTGCCATGATCGCTGTCATCGTCAGCGCTTTTAGTTTCATTGTCTTCTCCCTGTAGATGTACGGGTATTTTCCCGTTTTTTAGGATTTGATCAAGTTTTGCGTTTTTCCGAGATCGAGCTTATGGTTTCATGGGGCTTCACTGTTGACAAGTCACAGGGGCCTGAACCGGGATGAACCAATTGGATTTGATCAAAAATAAGGCAACCGCAGCTCAGATGAATAATGAGAAACAACCCGCGCACGAGCAGGTATACCAAACCCTCAAGGCACAGATTCTGTTTGGCGATCTTGTTCCAGGTCAGCCCGTTACAATTCAGGGCCTGAGTGATTCGCTGGGCGTCGGCATGACACCGGTCCGCGAAGCCATCCGCAGGTTAATCTCGGACGGCGCGTTGGTGTTTCAAGGCAACCGCAGAGTCAGCGTTCCGCTGCTGTCGGACGTTCATGTGCAAGAGTTGATATTTGCAAGAAAGGCCATAGAATCAGAGCTTTCCAAGCGAGCTATCGCAAATCTCAACGAGGCGAACATCGATCGGTTGGAGCAGTTGGACAAGCAATTGGATCGCACCATTTCGGAAGGGGACGTGGGCGGCTACCTGCGTTTGAACCACGCCTTTCATGAAACCCTTTACTCCTTTGCCGACGCGCCGATCTTGTCCGATCTGGCTGAGCGTTTGTGGCTGAGATTCGGGCCGTCTTTACGCGTCGTCTGCGGCCGATTCGGCACCCAAAGTTTGCCGGACAGGCACAAGGATATCATCTCGGCACTTCGTAACCGGGACTCAGAAAAGGCCGCGTTGGCCACGGCGCAAGACGTCGAACAAGGCATGGATTTGATATCTGGCGCTCTGGCGACCCGCACTTAGAATGCGATTCGATTGACAGCAATTAATTTGATCATATTCTAGCCCCGAACGCTCTTGCAGGAGATTCTTTGATGTCGACCATTACCAATCACATGCCGACCGCCGAACTACAGGCCCTGGATTCGGCGCATCACATACACCCGTTCTCGGCTAATAACTCGCTGGGGAAAGAAGGCGCGCGCGTCATCACCAGGGCAAAAGGCATCTACCTGACTGACAGCGACGGTGAGGAAATCCTCGATGCAATGGCCGGGCTGTGGTGTGTCAATATCGGCTACGGCCGGGACGAATTGGCCGAAGCAGCTGCACGGCAGATGCGGGAACTTCCCTACTACAACACGTTTTTTAAAACGACTCACGTGCCCGCAATAGCGCTGGCCGCGAAGTTAGCGGAGTTGGCACCCGGTGATTTGAACCATGTGTTTTTTGCTGCGGGCGGGTCCGAAGCGAACGACACCAACATTCGATTGGTCCGTACCTACTGGGCTGAAAAAGGTCAGCCGGAAAAGAACATCATCATTAGCCGCAAGAATGCCTATCACGGATCATCCGTTGGGTCGGCGTCTTTGGGCGGTATGGCTGGAATGCATGCTCAGGGCGGCATCCCGATTCCCAACATCCACCACATCAATCAACCAAACTGGTGGGCAGAAGGCGGCGACTCGCAACCCGAAGAGTTCGGTCTGGCGCGCGCTCGTGAACTGGAAGAGGCCATACTGGAACTGGGCGAAGACCGCGTTGCCGCGTTTATCGCGGAACCCGTACAAGGCGCCGGTGGCGTTATTGTTGCCCCTGATTCTTACTGGCCAGAAATCCAACGCATTTGCGACAAGTATGACATCCTTCTGATTGCGGATGAGGTTATTTGCGGATTTGGCCGGACAGGAAATTGGTTTGGTTCCCAGACAGTTGGAATTAGGCCCGATATCATGACGATCGCCAAAGGCCTGAGTTCGGGATACGCCCCAATCGGTGGTTCGATCGTCAGTGACGAGATTGCAGAAGTGATCGGCGGAACGGAATTCAATCACGGCTACACTTATTCCGGCCACCCGGTCGCGGCTGCGGTCGCTTTGGAAAATCTGCGTATCCTAGAAGAAGAAAAAATCGTGGATCACGTACGGGATGTCGCCGCCCCTTATCTGAAGAAAAAGTGGGAAGCATTGGCAGATCATCCGCTGGTAGGAGAGGCTAAGATCGTCGGCATGATGGCGTCAATTGCGCTTACCCCCGACAAAGCGAGCCGCGCCAAGTTCGCGTCCGATCCCGGCACTGTAGGCTATGTCTGCCGCGATCGGTGTTTCGCGAATAACCTGATAATGCGCCATGTAGGTGACCGTATGATCATCTCACCACCATTGATCCTTACAACCGATGACATCGATGAGATGTTCGTACGCATCCATAAGTCTTTGGATGAGGCGCAGGCCGACATCATCGAAAAAGGACTTATGAAGGCAGCTTCGTAAGGGTTAAAATTTACTTTTCTGGTCACGCAGGGCGGTTGTCTGGGACCGCCCTTCCGTGATCTCAACAGCGGTAATTGTGGCCCTTTCAATTACGTTCACTTCTGACTTCCCGGAGCAAGAAATGCTCAGGAACGCAACCAAGGAGGCCTTTTACCAATCCTTTCGAGCAAGAAATCCATGAAAACCCGGACCTTGGCCGACAACACATTGGACTGAGGATAGATCAGCCACAGAACTGTTTCCTCGGCGATCTTGTAGTCTGGCAGCACTCGAACAAGCACACCCGACGAAAGCTCGTTGTGTACACTCCAAAGTGAGTTTGCTGAAATGCCCGCCCCAGCCAAAGTCGCCAGTTTATGGCTACGACCATCATCCAAAATCAATCGACATTTCGCTCGCCGGGGCGCAAACAGATGCTTGCCACCATTCCGGTCAATTAGCCTGAGTTCGTTGGTGTTGCCGAACGCAATAAACTGATGGTTGTTTAAATCGTCCGGGGCCTCAGGTCTTCCATGCCTTTCAAGGTATTCTGGCGAAGCACATAGTACACGTGTATCGTCAGCTAGTTTACGGCCACGAAAACTGGAATCCTCTAGAACAGCGTTACGAAGAGCAAGATCGAAGCTGCCTTCGATTAGGTTGAACTGCTGGTCCGAAAGCCTCAGGTCAAGCGTCAAATCAGGTTGCTCTGCCATGAATACCGGCAAGATTGGCGCAATGTAAAGTTGCGCAAAAGTACTTGGTGCCGTGAACCTAAGCGTGCCCGAAACGCGGGCGGTTCCTTGACCCAAAGCGGCACGCGCAGCGTTTTCCCGGGCAATAATTTCCTGAGCATATGGCAAGAACTCTGCGCCTTCTGTGGATAGCGCCACTTTACGAGTCGTTCGGTGCATCAAATCGGCACCGATACTTTTCTCTAATTTCGCCATCCAAGCGCTTGCGACAGAAGGCGCGAGGCCAAGTTCTCGGCCAGCGGCGCTAATATTCAGCCTTTCTGCTGCAAGCACAAAAAGGCGTAGGGTATCCGTGTCCATATTATATCCAAAATCCGAATTCTGATGTCAATATCGACCCGTTTATTTCGAAAAATCAATCCTGCAAATATGAACAGAACGAGGAAACCATCCTTGGAGGCGACACAAATGGCCTATTATTCAGTACTTGCCGTTACACCAACCAACGAAGACTGGATCCCAGATTATCTTCCAACGGCGAATAAACTGGTTGCAAAGCATGGCGGCAAATATCTTGCCCGAACTACAACCCACACTCAGGTTGAAGGCCCGTCTCAGCCTGCTGCTTTACGGATCATTCTTGAATGGCCCTCGAAAGAGGCAGCGATGAGCTTCATGAATGATCTCGAATACAAACCTCATCTAGAGGCGCGGACTGCAGGTTCAGAAAGCTATCACTTCGTCATCGATGGCAATGACGATCTTAGCTAGGAAATTCATTCCAAAACGAACTGACCCAGCTCAAAGAGTAGACCAATGCCACGCAAAGCAATTGTAAATTATCACGTTATTGCAGATCAGCGCCAAGCGTATCACATCGACGCTGGTGGGGTTCAGGGAAAGATCATCTCTCCTCCTCATGCGGTAACAGAAGTTAACTTGTACGACGTTCGCGCAGAGACTTCTGTCAGTTTTTCGGACGACAGCATTGGGTTTGTTACTTCGGCTTCCGAAGTGCATTCATTTGAACAAGATGACGAATGGCATCGCGTTTACGATCAGGAACTCGATACACTTCTGTCCAGAAATCTCGGTGCCAAAGAAGTGGTGGTTTTTGATCACACTGTGCGCGTTGACGATCCGAATTCAAACAGGAAACCGGCTCGTAATGTGCACAGCGATTACAGCCCTCAAGGGGCAAAACAGCGGTTGATTGATGTCTTGGGAGAAAAAAAGGCTGCTGTTTGGGAAAAGGGGCATTACGCCTTTGTTAACGTGTGGCGCCCGATTCAAAACCCAATCAATTCGGCACCGCTTGGGTTTGTACGACCCTCAACAGTGGCTGAAACCGACTGGCTGCAGATTGATTTGGTTTATCCCGATCGCAAAGGGCACATCATGGGTTTGGTGGCCAATCCGGATCATGAGTGGGTCTATCAATCTCGAATGACCCCGAACGAAGTTGCCATATTCAACATCTACGACAACCATGGCAAACCCTCCATCGGACACAGCGCGCTTGATTTGATTGAAGACCTGTCTTTGACCATCCCACGCAAGAGCATCGAAAGCCGCACCCTGATCCGTTACTGATAGACGCTCCACGCAAATAGAGGTTGCAATGCCAGACGGAAACGTGATCGCTGAATTCCCTAAACTGAACCGGGGTTACAATTCGGTCTTTCGACCTGATGCGTTGAGTATTGGTTTGGTCGCCCCTCTGGAGGCTCACCATCACAACGCGGTTCCCGACATGTCTCGCCATACGGAAAGAGCGCAACTGGCGGACAAACTCGGTTTCGCAGCACTTTGGTTAAGGGACGTTCCGTTTAACGTTCCTAACTTTGGCGATGCCGGGCAAATATACGACCCATTTGTCTATCTCGGATTGCTCGCCGGGCTGACAAAGGAAATTGCGCTGGGCGTGGCCAGCATCGTTTTGCCACTGCGCCATCCAGCGCATGTTGCGAAGGCCGCAGCTTCGGGGGACCAACTTTCCGGCGGGCGGTTGCTGTTGGGTGTCGCGTCCGGAGATCGGCCCGAAGAATATCCGGCACTGGGTATGACCTATTCTGACAGAGGTGCTCGGTTCCGCGAAAGCCTAGAATACATTCGTAAAATGGCCACTGAGTATCCCGATTTTTCCAATAACCACGGAGAACTGAATGGGCGGTTCGATATGTTGCCCAAACCTGTTGCCAGCCACTTTCCGATTCTGATCACCGGCGGCAGCCAACAATCTCCGGATTGGATATCTGCTAACGGAGATGGTTGGATGACATATCCGCGCGATGCCAAAGCGCAAGCGCAGCTTGTCGAAAACTATCGCGCAAAATCTTCAGCAATTGGCAAACCTCCAAAACCGGTTATGCAATCGCTGTACATTGACCTTGTTGCAGATACCTCGGCCGATCCCAGCCCAATTCATCTCGGCTTTCGGTCTGGCACCAAATTTTTGAAATCCTACCTGCGCGATCTGCAAGACTGCGGGATCAACCATGTGGCCCTGAACCTCCGGTTTAATGGCGGCGATGTCGAAGACACCATGAAACGTCTGGCAGATGAAGTACTGACAGAGTTTCCAACGCAAGGAACAACGCAATGACTAAAACAATACTGGTTACCGGAGCTACGGACGGAATAGGTCTGATGACGGCAAAAACTCTGGCCAATCGTGGACACCACGTCATTTTGCATGGGCGCAGCGTGGCCAAGCTCGCATCTGCCGCTTCTGAAATTGGTCAGGGCATATCAACTTACAGGGCGGATCTATCGTCTTTGCAAGAAGCATATGACTTGGCGATGTCGATACGTACCGACCATGATTGTATTGATGTTCTGATTAACAACGCGGGTGTCTTTAAAATTGGAGACCCGATTTTGCCGAACGGGCAGGATGTTCGATTTGTTGTGAACACACTGGCACCGTACGCTTTGACGAAAGCGTTGCTGCCAATCATCCCAAAGGCAGGCAGAATCCTCAATCTGTCATCAGCGGCCCAAGCACCTGTCGACATCGCAGCCTTAAAAGGTCAATCCCGTTTGGGCGACATGGCCGCCTATGCCCAGAGCAAGCGCGCAATCACCATTTGGTCGCATGAATTGGCCGGTCGCCTTGCTGAAGGTCCCGTAATCATCGCCGTCAATCCCGGTTCACTTCTTGCGTCCAAGATGGTCAAAGAAGGCTTCGGCGTGGCCGGCAACGACTTGCAGATTGGGGTAGACATTCTTTGCCGCCTCGCACTGGACCAGGACTTTGCCAATGACAGCGGAAAATACTGGGACAACGATTTTGGCGGCTTTTCACCGGTCAATTTTGGCGATTCTGAACGTGTCATGAACGCAATCGAAGAACTCGTCTGAAAGTGCATAAATCACGAAATAACGCGGCTTAAAAAATCCCGCGTTTTCTTATCCCTTCTCCTGAGGTGATGGGCGGATTTGTTCGTTTAACGCAATGCCTCCAATAGCTTCAGAGTCGGGTATCCATCCGGTAAAAAACCTTGCGCCAATTGAAATGCGCGAACGGCATTAACCGTGTTTGGTCCAGTCAGTCCGTCAATCCCTTGCGTATCAAAACCAGCTTGGGTCAAACGCTCTTGTAACTCTTTGCGCTCAGTAAAACTAAGCGCCCGGTCGCCCCTTGGCCAAGAGGCGTCAAAAGGTCTACCACCCGCCAATCTATCGGACAGATGACCAACTCCGATGACATAGGCGTCGGCACCGTTATAGGCTTCGATCACATTGAAGTTGTCAAAGGTCATTAACGATACCCCTTTGCCGCCGGCCGGCAGAAGAATCGCTGCACGCCCATAGTCCGGAACGGGTTTGCCATTTCGCCCAACGACCCCACGCTCGGCCCAATCTGACGGCATCTGAGTGAAGTCCCGCCTTGCGGTGGAATAGTCAAAACCGTCTGGCAGTTGAACCTCGACACCCCAAGGTTGACCCATCGTCCAACCATGTCGCGAAAGATAAGCCGCGGCAGATGCCAACGCATCCGTTGGATCATCCGACCAGATGTCGCGCCTTCCGTCGCCATCGAAATCCACCGCATATTTCAGATAGGATGTTGGCATGAATTGCGTATGCCCCATGGCACCGGCCCAGCTGCCGATCATCTTTGAGGGACTGACGTCACCCGAGTGAACAATCTGGAGTGCTGCGATCAGCTGCGTTTCAAAAAACTTGGACCGCCTTGCGTCAAAGGCCAGGGTGGCCAAAGATTGAATAGTCTGGTTGTTACCGCGAAAGCTTCCGAACGAAGTCTCGAGCCCCCAAATCGCAACCACGATCTCTTTTTCTACGCCGTACTTTGTTTCAATACGTTCTAACGCATTTCCATACTTTTCGAGCACGGCACGCCCGTCGACCACGCGCCTGTCTGATACTGCCGAGTCCAGATATTCCCAGATTGTCTTGGAAAACTCAGCCTGATTTCGATCCCGGCGGATAACGTCTGTGTCATAAGTTAAGCCTGCCAACGCACTATCCAGAGTGTATGATGAAACGCCCTGGTCTAATGCCCTTTGCCTGAAGGCACCCAGCCAAGCCTGAAATCTAGCATTTCCCTTAGTCGACACGCGTTGCACCTTTTCCGATGGCCTTACAACCGGCCGGATGGAAACTGTCACATCGGCCGAAGCCAAATGGAACGCTGTATCTAACCCTTTGGGAACCCGCCATTTCACGTTTTCTGTTGTTTCCGCCTGCACGATGGATGCCCACAATGCGACGGTCATTATGCCACCTACGCATTTATGCATTCCGATTTTTCCTGATTACTGCTCAGCCTCAGCATAGCGCAAAACTGAAGTTTCGCAAAATCCTCAGATCTAATTTTCTTGCTCTTTTCCTTCGCGGTCTGCTCGAACACGCACTAGCGCAGCGCGTAGCAACGGAACACGGTTTGGCCGGAAACTCTGGTCTGTAACAGACATTTCGCGCATCCGATCCAAACGAAAGACCCTAAAATCTTTGCGCAAATGACACCAACTTACCAGCATGCTGGCGCGATCCATGTAGACGATGCTTAGCGGGTTAACCCGACGATGTGTTTTATCACCCTTTTCATCGGTGTAAGCGAAATCCACGGCGCGTTCGTCCCACGTTGCCTGCCGTAATTCAGAGACTTCGATTCCCGGTACGGCAGGCCGTTCAAAACGCGTCGCAGTTAACACCGCATGGCTGAGCCGGTGCGATTGTCGCTGCGGCAACCGACCTTGCAATTTACGCAACGCTGTACTGGCCGCTTCAGATAGGGCCGGATCTCCAATCAACTGAACTTCTCGTAAGCCCAGAACCAGCGCTTCCAATTCGTCGTCAGTGAAACCCAATGGCGGCAGCGTTGCGTCTTCGATCAAGGTAAACCCAAATCCCGCCTCACCATCAATCACGGCTCCCAAACCCCGCAGAGTGTCGATATCTCGATGCACTGTGCGCGCTGAAACACCAAGATCTTGCGCCAATTGCGCAGAGGTCTTCGGCGACGGGCCAGAGCGCAGAGCTTGCATAAGCTGAAACAGGCGTGCGGTGCGGGACATAACATAAAATAACCTACGCCTAGTGACAGAAATTGTCATTAGTCCAGCTTATCCCCTTGTCATCACCAAAACTGGAGCGCCCGATGCTGACACTTCTGACCTACCCACCCGCCTTTGGCTTGTTCAGTGCAAGCCCGTTCTGCGTTAAGTCTGCATTGATGCTTCAACATTGCGGCCAAGATTGGCAGCGCTCTGACATGCTGGATCCTCGGAAGATGCCGCATAGAAAACTACCGGTCCTACGAACGCCTGAACGGTTGGTTCCGGACAGTGACCAAATCCGCGATTGGTTAGAGGCTCAGGGCGCAGATTTTGACCATGGTCTAACGGATGTTCAAAAGGCTCAGTCTCGGGCGTTGGTTCGAATGGCAGAGGAGCATCTGTACTTTCAGATCGTACTTGATCGTTGGGGTAATGACACTGTTTGGCCAATCCTGCGGGAGACCTTTTTCACTGAGATACCCGCCATGTTTCGGAAACTGGTGAGTAATTCAATTCGCAAATCAGTATTGAGAGGACTTGAGGCTCAAGGGGTTTCGCGGTTTTCAAAGGCTGAGCGGACAGATCGGATCGAACGTGACCTGAGGGCAATCTCAGAGTTTTTGCGCAATTCGCAATTCTTGTTGGGAGAGAAACCGACATCGGCAGACATGAGTGTTGGGCCGATGCTGGCCGCGATGCGCGCCACGCCCGCAGAAACGTCACTGACACGTCGGATCAAACAGGATAGGCTGCTAAACAGCTATGTATATAGGATGCAGCAGGCTATTCCCTTGTCATGAAACCGTTTGACGATCCTTCCGTCGCCGCCGCGTTCGACGCTTTTCCCGTCAGTACTCGTACCGGCGCTCTCTCACTGCGTGAATTAATTCTAGATACGGCACAATCCATTCCATCTGCTCTTCCCCTGCAAGAGGCGTTGCGCTGGGGGCAACCTGCATATCTTGCGCCCAAGGGATCGACAATTCGGCTGGGCAAGCACAGATCGGCGCCATTTGCCCTTTTCGTGCATTGTCAAAGCCGATTGATGCCGGAATTTACCGCCGCATTTCCCGGCGAGGACCGTATCGACGGTAATCGTGCAATTCTTTTTGACGACCCCCAACAAATCGACGAAACGCGACACGGTTGGTTGATTGCCCGCGCACTTATCTATCACCTTTGACGGCGCTTGCGTTCGACTTTTCGTTTAATCTTATCTTTTTTTCGTTTTGCGCTGACGGCCTTGCGTCGGGTCGACCGCCCTTTGGAACCCCCACCGCGAAGCACAGCTTTATCCTCTATTGATAACAGCTCCAGCTCCAGCCCACCGGTCACAGGCGTCGCCTCGGTCAAGCGAACTGTGACGCGCTGCCCGATACTGATCAATAGCCCCGTATCGGAACCCATCAAAGTGCCCGCCTCGCGATCAAAATGAAAGAACTCGCGCCCTAGTGAACGTACCGGTACCAACCCGTCAGCTCCGGTTTCGTCCATCTTTACGAAAGCTCCAAAACGGGCAATGCCGCTGATGCGGCCGGTGAATTCGTTGCCAACCCTCTCACTTAGATAGGCAGCCAAGTAACGGTCGGTTGTATCGCGTTCCGCCATCATCGAACGACGCTCGGTATCCGAAATATGCGTGGCAGTTTCCTCAAGCCGGTCAATTTCATCTTCAGTCTGACCATCCTTGCCCCAACCATGTGCAGAAATCAGTGCACGGTGCACGACCAAATCTGCATAGCGGCGAATGGGCGATGTAAAATGCGCATAATTTCTAAGCGCCAGCCCGAAATGGCCGAAATTCTCGGGGTTGTAATAGGCTTGCGCCATTGATCGCAGGGTGGTCAGATTGATCAACTCCGCATCTTCAGTTCCAGCAGCGGCATTGAGCAAATCGTTCAGATGGCGGGTTTGTAGAACTTGCCCTTTCGCAAGATTCAAACCTGCGGCCTGCGCGGTTTCCCGCAAGCTTTCCAATTTTTCAGGCGCAGGTTCTTCATGTACGCGAAACAGTAAAGGCCGACGCTTTGCTATCAGGGTTTCCGCAGCAGCAACATTGGCAAGGATCATGAATTCTTCAATCAACCTGTGCGCGTCAAGCCGCTCACGAAACGCCACACTTTCCACTTCGCCCTTATCCGAAAGGACTATCTTGCGCTCGGGGAGGTCCAGTTCCAGTGGTTGCCTAACCGCACGAGCCTTTTTCAGCGCGGCATAGGCAGCATAAAGCGGTTCAATTACCGGCTGCAACAAAGGACCTGTGCGATCATTGGTGTTGCCGTCAATTGCTTCTTGCACCTCTGCGTAGTTCAGCGAGGCCGCAGACCGCATCAGACCTCGTACAAAGCGATGGCCAATTTTGTTGCCGGTTGCGTCGATCTGTATGCGAACAGCAATACACGCTCGCGGAACGCCCTCGTGCAAGGAACAAAGGTCGCCAGATAGACGATCAGGAAGCATTGGCACGACACGGTCGGGAAAATAGCTGGAGTTCCCACGCTTTCTTGCTTCGCGATCCAGGGCGCTTCCGGGTTGTACATAGGCGGCTACATCTGCGATGGCCACCCAGATGACATGTCCTTCGGGGTTTTTGGGGTCGTCATCCGCGTGGGCGTAACAAGCGTCATCGTGGTCCCGCGCGTCCGAGGGGTCGATGGTGAGCAAAGGCAAGTCCCGCAGATCTTCACGGCCCTTAAGACCAACTGGTTTTGCCTTGTCTGCTTCTTCTATCACTTTGTTGGGAAAATCATCCGGAATCCCATGCTGGTGGATTGCAATCAAGGACACAGCCTTGGGCGCCGAAGGATCGCCCAACCGTTCAACGACACGTGCGCGTGGCAGACCCATGCGGTTCTTTGGGCCGGCTTGTTCAGCCTCGACCAATTCACCGTCTTTTGCACCCAGCACAGAGCCGTCGTGAACCAGCCATTCGGTTTGGCCTGCTTTGTCGATTGGTACGATCCGTCCGCCTTCAGCCCCTTTACGGAAGATACCGACGATCTTGCGCGGATTGGTTCCGATGCGACGGATAAGTCGGGCTTCGTAATTGTGGTCTTCCTCGTGCACTACGGTCAGACGGGCCAGAATTCGGTCACCCTCTCCCAAAGCAGGGTCGCTGGCTCGGGAAACAATCAGCACAATGGGTTCAACGCCTTCGCCATGCCACTCCAAAGGGCGCGCGAACAAGTCACCGTCTGCATTCGGAGCCTTTACCTGCAGAACGCTGACCGGTGGCAAACGATCCGGATCACGATAGCTGCGCTTGCGCTTTTCCAGATGCCCTTCGGCCTCAAGCTCTTTGAGCAATCGCTTTAGATCAATCCGATCCGCGCCCTTGATGCCAAAGGCTTTGGCAATGTCGCGTTTTGAGGTCAGGGTGGGGTTCGCCGAGATCCAGTTTAGGACCTCCTGCTTGGTTGGTATGCGAGTCATACTTTCGGCCTAGCACGGGTGTACGACCGCGTCATGACCAAAAAAGCCCAACCGCGTTTTAACTAGACAAGTCCGACGCTGTATCCACGTCGCGTAATTCATCCAGCATAGCAACTCGACTACTTTTTACTGACACCAGTGTTTCAATAAGTGCGAATTCAGTTGACCACCGCACGTTGCGGAACAGATCCCTGGGTAATGCGCAATATCGCTGTGCCCCGACAAGCCAATAGCCGCCATCGAATGCGGGCCCAAAGACCATCTGCGCAGACCCCAGCGACCTGAATGCCGCCGAAATATGCTTGCGTGTGACCCCGGGGATGTCCGCGCCGATTAAACAAACCGGTCCTTTGGGCGCCGACTGCAGCATCCGTGTCATTCGCTGCCCCAAATCCCCGGGTCCCTGTGGCTTTTTAGGCAAGTCAGGCGGCCAGACCCGGCTGTTTGCGCCTTCACGGTCAGGAGAAACAGCAAGGACAATTTGCCAACGTGGATCTCGCAGCCGTCGGATCAAAGCGCTCGTTTGATGTCGGAACCACCAAGCAGCCCTTATCATTCCAAGATCACGGCCCAGCCGCGTTTTGACCCTTCCCGGTCGGGGTTCCTTGACCATTATAACAAGTGTGCGTTGCATTTTTCAGGCGAAGTAATCCGCTAGGATGCGTGTGTAGATCGCCTTGAGCTGTTCAATCTGCGCTACTTCCACGCATTCGTCGACTTGGTGCATTGTTCGGCCAACCAGACCAAATTCGACCACAGGACAATGGTCTTTTATAAAGCGCGCATCAGATGTTCCACCCGACGTCGACAACTCTGGCTTGTTGCCAGTCTCGGCCTCCACAGCGTTCGCGACCAATTTTGATAGTGGCCCCGGAGGTGTCAAAAAGCTTTCGCCAGAAATCTTGATCTGCGTATCGACATCGACGTCAAACTCTTCCGCGACGCGGGTTGCTTGGGCGTTCAGCCATTCGCTGAGGCTAGCGCCGGAATGAAGGTCATTGAACCGAATATTTACCGCACCCTGACACTTGGCCGGGATAACATTTGTGGCAGAGTTGCCCGTATCTACGTTCACGACCGCAAGTGTGCTTGCATCAAAGTGATCGCTGCCCTGATCTAATTGGTGCGTTGCAAGACGATCCATCAAACGGACCATGGCGGGCAACGGGTTTTTTGCCCGATGGGGATAGGCTGAGTGCCCTTGAACACCTGTCACTGTAAACCACGCGGTCATCGAACCTCGGCGGCCAATTTTCATCATTTCGCCCATCGCGTTGGGACAAGTCGGTTCGCCTACCAGACAAACAGACATACGTTCACCGGCGTTCTCCATATAATCCAGCAACGCAATTGTCCCGTCCAAGGCGTCGCCTTCTTCGTCCCCGGTAATGGTCAATATAACAGCCCCGTCAGGTGGGGCATCGCGCACGAAATCCACGGCTGCGGCAGTAAAGGCAGCCACCGCCGATTTCATGTCAGTCGCGCCTCGGCCAAACATAACGCCTTTGCGGATTTCAGCACCGAACGGAGGCGCCGTCCAAGCCGTTTCATCGCCAATGGGCACAACGTCAGTGTGGCCATTGAACCCAAAACTGCGTGGGTGACCCTTTTGTCCCCAGCGTGCAAACAGGTTCGAAACACCGCCTCGGTCAGCACGAAAGCATTCAAACCCTGCCTCGGAAAGAACAGTCTCCAGCAATTCTAATGCGCCACCCTCGGCTGGTGTGACCGACGGACAACGGATCAGGTCTGCCGTCAGTCTGACGGGATCGGTCATTTGGCACCTCGCAAATTGGTTTCCTTCCAGGTTCGCGCACAGATTCAATGAATTGATATGATTGCCAACCCCACAGCCGTAATTTTCTTTCGCGCTCTTAAAGATATTCCAGTTTGCTGGATCTGGAAAATCGAGCTAGTTGACCAAGTGTTCGACTTGCTGCCCACTGTATTATAGCGCTACAGGGCCGCAAAACAGAAAGAAACTATGCGTGTAGTCTTCGCTTTGATCTTACTGGCTTTCTCGGTTCTTACCCAGCAAAGCCAGGCCCAGACACTTACGGTTACGACCGTGACCCGCCCCCCATTTTCATATGTTGAAGATGGCGCACAGGTGGGGTTTTCCATGGACTTATTGGAAGCACTTGCCGAGTCCTTGGACTGGGACTACTCGATCAACCGGGTGGAAACCTTCAGCGACATGCTGGGTGCCGTTCAGGACGGTACTGCCGATCTGGCCATTGCGAACATCTCGATTACCGCTTCACGCGAAACCCAGATGGACTTCAGCCAGCCAATATTTGAGTCTGGATTGCAGATCATGGTCCCCTCGGACGCAGTGCGCAGACCATCTCTTTTGCAGGCTCTACTGTCTGCGGAGCTATTCATCGCAATCGGACTAGCCTTCGCCATCTTGTTAGCGGGCGGAATGACGATGTGGATTTTCGAACGCCGTGCGCAGCCCTACTTTGATCGCAAATTAGATGAGGCGTGGTTTCCATCATTTTGGTGGGCATTGAACCTCGTGGTTAATGGCGGCTTTGAAGAAAGAATGCCACGCACAGCATTCGGACGGATTCTGGGCGTCATCCTGGTTGTTTCTTCGCTATTTATCGTATCCGTTTTCACTGCTCGTATCACATCCGTCATGACGGTGGACGCAATCAGCGGCAATGTGAACTCTGTTAATGACCTTTATGGTAAGCAGGTAGGCACGATTTCAGGCTCCACCGCCGCAAATTTTTTGAACCGGCGCGAGATTGAATTTGTCGGATTCGAGAACCTCGAAGGACTGTTAAACGCTTTTTCCGACAGTGAACTGGATGCTGTTGTATTCGATGCGCCGATATTATCTTATTTTGCTAACCACGACGGGCGCAAAATAGCGTCTATCACCGGCGGTGTATTCATGCGCGAGAACTATGGAATAGTCTTTCCTACCGGCTCGCCTTTGGTCGAAGACGTAAATCAGGCGTTACTGGCTCTCCGGGAAGAAGGCGTTTACGACCAGATTTATCGCACTTGGTTTGGGGCTCGGAACTAAGCCTAGTCTCCACTACCAAAAAATGGGGTCATCTGCGCGACGATTACCGCGTTTTCATCCAGTGCTCGTTGCATTAACGCACGCTCTTCGGGATCAACTTCGTGCCCCTGAGCTTCGCGTTCAGCCAAAGTGCCATAACCGGTGACGTCTAACGGTGCTGTGTCCGCCTGTTTCAGGATAGCCACTGTTTCTCGCACCGCTTCGGCCTCGTCCACGCCACTTGCAAAACACATCAGCGCGGCTCCGGTTGCACCTTCTGGCAGGCCGTCACCTTCTTTGCGACCAATCTGAACCAACAATGTGTAAACTTGCTGGCGCGAAGGCTTCTTTTTCATTTTCATAAAACTGCCATACGCACTGACCAACCGTCAGTCAACAATCTGCTGGCATTCCCAAGATTTTAGACCGAGGCGCAGCAATTCTATGAATTAGTTGAAAAATCTCGGTATTCCGCTACCATGAAGTGAATTTACAACTAGTGTCCTGTTTCAATGTACCGTTCACAATCCACCCCTCTGCCTTTGGAAGACGAAGCCCGGTCGCATTTGAGCAACTGCGGTGTATCGAGCAGTAGATATTTCAGAAAACAACCCAGTTGAAATTTCTGGGGTGCGTGTCATCGGAGACCACACCATGCGACAAAGCCTCGCCATTTCAACACTTTTTGCGCTGATGTTTTTTTTCTGTTTCGCTCTGTTTCACTTTCATTTCGGATACTATTTTTTTGGACAGGCTGGCTTCTCGGTTGGAAATGACGATTCCTTTATTAGCTATCGTTACGCTCAAAACTTGATCGAACATGGCGTCCTGACCTTCAATGTCTCCGACACTCCGGTGGTCGAAGGTTTTTCGAATCCGCTCTTCGTTTTGGTTAGCGCGCTGGTATATGTCGGCTCTGGACCAGATTTACTATATCCCGCTATGGCATTTCTTGGCGCCGCTTCAATTGGCCTGGCAATCGTTCTTCTTAGTCGTATTGCGCAGATACATGGCCATAGGGAATTGGCCGTTCCATTGATGCTTGCGACGGCTTTTTGCCCGCCATTTTGGATTCACGGGACCTCTGGCCTTGAAACATCATGGGTTTTGCTCTTCCAGGTTCTGATTTGGTTGCAGTGTCTGATCGTCAAGGATAGCGAGGGCAACAAAGGTCTCTTTTGGCTGCTGGTGGCGACAGGTGCATTGGTATTGCTACGTACGGATGGTTTCGTTTTTCCTGTCTTGGCGGCCTTGTGGTTGCTAATGCAAGGGCAACGTCGAGCTGCACTCCTTGTTGTAGCCTTTGCGGCGGGACTGTTCGCTGTGCAAGTTGCAGTTCGGTACTGGTACTACGGGTTGGTCCTTCCGTTGCCCGTTTACGTCAAAGTAAGCGGTCCACTATTGGATCGGCTTGTTGTGGCTGGTCGGCTACTCGCTAGCATTTCTGTGAAGAATGGTTTGTTTCTGCCAATGCTCGGTGCATTGTCTGCAGGTCTTGTCTGGATTAGCGGTGTACTCAAAAACCGAAACAGGTCATCTGTTCTTGATCTCCCATTTGAGCTTTGGATGATCGGCGGGCTAGTTGGGTACTATCTTTATGTTGGTGGCGACATCTACAGGGAAAGATTCCTTGTCGTGTTGTTTCCACTCGGCTCTATGTTACTCTTTAAGTTGGTGTCGCGGAACTTTGGGAATTTTGCCCTTATTACCTCTGCTTCGCTCCTGATTTTCTGGCAGATTTCGGCGGCATTGTTGACAGATCGGCGCCTGGACTATGCATTTGAAAAACCAAAATATGATCGCTGGATAACTCTCGGAAAATTTCTTGCCGACAAACATCCTGATGCGCTTTTGGCAACGGGGGCTGCCGGCAAGTTGCCATATTTCAGCGGACTGAACACGATCGACATGCTGGGCCTTAACACACGTGAAATCGCTTTTAGCGAAGCGCATAGCTTTGTCCCAGGACACAACAAGTTTGATCCTGACTTTGTTTTTTCACGGTCTCCCGACATTATCTGCGCGCATTTATTCGGTTCCGGGTCAATGACTTGGGGCATTGAGCAAGATCGTTACACCGATGAAGGTTACCACCTAGTTTACCTTGTCCGTGATCGCGATGTGCCTGGGGACGAAATCTTAGACATGCGCAACGCAACCAAGTCCGAAGTAGCGGACCTGATTGCGGCTGGATACACATACGGCTGTATTCTAAACGGCACCTATCTTGCTTCACTTGCAAGCTAGGCTCATTAGTAAATCAAGACCACAATTTATGAGAACAGCCCTGATAGAATTTGTCGGCGCAATAAAATGTTCGATTGCAAGGCCCTGAAAAATCAGTCTCGCAACAATTCGTTAATGCCTGTTTTCGAGCGGGTCTTTTCATCGACCCTCTTCACAATCACAGCGCAGTAAAGGCTGATGTTGTTCTTAGATGGCATCGAACCTGAAACTACCACCGAATACGGTGGTATCTCTCCATAAGTGACTTCGCCTGTCTCGCGGTCAACAATCTTGGTGGATTTACCGATATAGACGCCCATTCCCAGGACCGAACCTTCGCGAACTATGCAGCCCTCGACCACTTCGGAGCGGGCCCCAATAAAGCAATTGTCCTCGATGATTGTGGGACCCGCTTGCATTGGCTCCAAAACACCGCCGATGCCAACGCCTCCGGATAAATGGACGTTCTTTCCGATTTGCGCGCAAGAGCCGACTGTGGCCCATGTGTCGACCATAGTGCCCTCATCAACAAAGGCACCCAGGTTCACGAATGAAGGCATCAACACTACACCCGGAGCGATGTAGGCCGATTTGCGAACCACACAGTTGGGCACGGCGCGGAACCCTGCAGCGCGCCAATTGTTTTCGCCCCATCCGGCGAACTTGCTGTCCACCTTATCCCACCAACCGCCGTCTTGCGGACCACCAGACTGGATTTCCATATCCTTGATACGAAAGCCCAAAAGCACCGCTTTTTTTGCCCACTGGTTCACATGCCAGCTGCCATCCTCTAGCTTTTCCGCCACACGGAGCGAGCCGCTGTCGAGCGCATTCAGAGTATCCTCGATCGCTTCGCGCTGCTCCCCTTTGGTGGTGGGGGTTATGCTGTCGCGCGCCTCCCACGCGGCTTCGATGGCGGCTTCCAGTTGGGCGTTGGACATAGGGTCGCTCCCTGCAGACTTTGTTCACGTTGGACTTGCCTATACGCAAGCGCACGATCCGCTGCAATGCGATGCAGAGCCAAAGTTTACAGCGAAGTAGCATATATTCAGGACGCAAGCGGGTCAGGCGATATGTTCCCCCCACAGATCAGAACCGCAACACGTTCTTCCGGCTCGGGCTTGTAGGCGCCCGATATTAGTGCCGCCAAAGCGGTCGCACCCGCCGGTTCGACTAGGATGCGATGCGAATACCACAACATCTGCTGGGCTCGGGTAATCGCCTCGTCCGGAACCAGTACCGATGAAATTCCTTGGGCCAGTTCAAAACAAATTGATCCGATTCGGCGCGCGCCCAGAGCGTTTGCCGCTATTCCTGAGACAGTAACATCCACCGGATGGCCTGCCTTCAAAGCTGCGTTAAGTGCACATGAAGTTTCAGGCTCGACCGCCACAACTTTCCTCGCGCCTTGATACCAAGCTAATGCCCCGGCAATCAGACCGCCCCCGCCAACCGCGATCAGTACTGTGTCGGCTTCCAATCCCTGCCGGTCCCATTCGGCAAAGCACGTGCCCTGCCCGGCCACAGTAGCCGGCGCATCATAGGCGTGGATCTGCATTGCACCGGTCGCCTCTTCATAAGCCTGCGCCTCGGTCAATGCGTTAGCGTACTCTCCGGACACGACGCTCAGGTCCGCACCTGTCTTTCTGATCAATGAAATTTTTGACGGCCCAGCGAGTTCCGGAACAAAAATTTTGGCCGGATATCCCAGCGACTGGGCAGCATAAGCCGCTGCTGCACCGTGATTGCCACCTGACGCTGCCACCACGCCTGCCGCAGGAACGTTCATACTTAGCAACGTATTGAAAGCCCCCCGGGCTTTGAAACTACCTGTGTGCTGCATATGCTCAAGCTTCATTTCGATAGGGTAACCAAGCTCGAACGCAGCACTCTGCATTACGGGCGTTATCTGAGCATGTCCCGCAATTCGATCCGACGCTGCCGAAATATCGTTCTTCCAATTCATTCTTGTCTTTCCATGACTGGCACTCTGTCCGCGAACCCTATAGCTGTTTGGAAAACACGCAAGCAGGGATCGTTCAAAATGAGAGAAGACCGCCTCAGCCCCTTTCGCGACGCGCAAACCGACCGCTCGACAGCGCGCGAGGTGCCGGAAACGCCGCAGACCCGCTCGCCTTCTTATCGCCTAGCCTTTGCCGACGATGATTTCCTGTGCCGGGACGAACTGCGTCCAGTGCGTCTGCAACTGGAGCTTCTGAAACCCGAGATGATCATGTCCGAACGACAGATCACCTCAACCATCGTTATGTTTGGCGGAGCCCGCATTCCGGAACCTTCGCAAAAACATACAGCTCGGACGCAAACACTGGCTGGTCTTTCGACTTACTACGACGAAGCACGGGAATTTGCCCGGTTGATGACCGAGAAGTCAAACCAGACCGGATGCCGCGAAAACGTTATTGTCACAGGAGGCGGACCAGGCGTAATGGAAGCTGGAAACCGTGGTGCTCAGGATGCGGGTGGATGCTCGATCGGGTTGAACATCGTTCTGCCGCATGAACAGGCCCCCAATCTATTCGTAACGCCTGATCTCAGCTTCAATTTCCACTACTTCGCGATCCGCAAGATGCATTTCCTGATGCGCGCCCGTGCTATTACAATTTTCCCTGGCGGCTTTGGAACAATGGATGAGCTGTTTGAGTCTCTGACATTGATTCAGACCGGAAGGATGGAGCGAGTGCCATTTTTGCTGTTTGGCCGGGAATTCTGGGAAAGAGTAATCAATTGGAATGCCCTCGCAGACGCCGGTACGATCTCGGACGAGGATTTGGACCTTTTCAGGTTTGTCGACACCGCGCAACAGGCTGTCGATATCATTGAGAACTGGGAGCCAGCTCCGCCCCGCGATCAAATTCCGGGACGCTGAGTTATGAAGACCCCTAAGATTGGCCAGATGCTCCACCTGCGTGGGAATTCCTTGAACAAGGGTGAACCCGTAGCCCTTCCCTTGACCCAGAGCAGCATGTTTCACCTTCCCGGTTCCCCCGAAGGTCATGACACTTATGGCCGCGTGAACAACCCGACATGGGAGCATTTGGAAAGTCTGCTGGCACATTTGGAAGATGCACCTTGCCTGACTTTTCCGTCTGGCATGGCGGCGATCACGGCCGCTCTGTTTGCAACGCTGGCAGCTGGTTCGCGGGTGTTGATCCCAGCTGATGGATACTATGTGACTCGTTTGCTTTCGGATCGCTTCCTATCAAAATTCGGCATAATTGTGGAAAAACGTCCAACCATCGCGTTTACGAAAGGCGGTTTCGATGGATTCGATGTGGTTTTTGTCGAAAGCCCCTCGAACCCTGGTTTGGACATGATCGATTTGGCCTCTGTGGCCCAGCAGGTGCGAAACGCGGGCGGCCTGACCATCGCCGATAACACAACTATGACCCCTTTAGGCCAGCGACCGCTGGATTTAGGCGTCGACGTGGTCATATCGTCGGATACCAAGGCAGTTGGTGGCCATTCAGATTTGCTGATGGGACATGTTGCCTGCCGCAACGCGCAGATCATGGAACAGATCGAAGAGTGGCGCCGTGTTTCTGGTTCAATCCCAGGTCCGCAAGAGGCTTGGTTGCTGCATCGCGGATTAGAGACGCTTGACGTCAGGTTCAATCGTATGTGTGAAACGGCTCAGGTTCTGGCGGAACGGCTGTCCGAGCACCAGGCGATCAGGCAAATCCGCTATCCGGGCTTACCAAATGATCCCTCTCATGCATTGGCTGGTGCGCAGACCGCGCGCTTTGGGTTTCTTCTTTCGATAACACTTGGAAGCGAAGAACAGGCTGAACGCTTCATAAATACGTGTCCATTGCTGCGACCTGCGACGTCTTTTGGCGGCGTCCACAGCTCAGCAGAGCGACGTGCCCGCTGGGGTGACGACGTCGACCCAGCCTTTATCCGTATTTCAGTTGGTTGCGAACCTGTCGAAGAACTTTGGCAAGCTATCGAGGCCAGCCTGAATTCGTCGTGACTATTTCTTGGGCTCACGCAATTCTTTGAACACATAGATCGGCAAAACTACACTGGCTACCAATGCGCCCAACCAGACTAACAGTGTAGCGGCCAACAGGTTGGAAAGCCCGCCAACGGTCAGCCCTGCAGCGATCAAGTCAGTTGCCAGCAAGCCGACAAACGTCACTATCAATGCTATACCACCCTTGAGCGCCGGAGCTTTCTTTTCGCCAAGCTTCAATATCAAAGGTTCAGCCACAACCTGAACAAGTGTAAAAACAATTACCACCACGATAAATGATATCGGTTGGATTGAGAAACCAGTCAGCAGCACCGAGGCCAGCAGCAATCCAATTGCATTACCGGCCAGCAAGGCCAGAGCGGACTTAATTCTGCGCGACATTTCGAGGACCTCTTTCGTTTCAACGTCTCAAGTTATGCAGATATTATCAATCAATTCGAATTTAGCGAGGAATTTCAGGGCTCCACTAACTTTGACCTGTTGAAATCACGTGATAAAACACCTTCATTAAAACCTGCCTTGCCCTGACCCTGATGCGCGAGAGTGAGATGAGCGACGATCCCTACTCTGTTCTTGGTGTCTCGAAAGATGCCAGTGACGCCGAAATTAAAAAAGCATATCGGCGTATTGCTAAGGATTGCCACCCCGATCTCAAACCCGGTGATGCAGAGGCTGAGGCGAAATTCAAAGCTGCTGCAGCGGCCTACGATCTGCTGAAAGACCCCGAAACACGCGCGCGTTATGATAACGGCGAGATCGATGCTTCTGGACAGGAACGCCCGCAGCAGCAGTATTACCGCGATTACGCCGAGGCTGCGGGAAATCCCTATCGTTCTGGTGCCCACTATGGCGATCCAGACGACATGTCTGACATTTTTGCCGAATTTATGCGTGGGCAAGGAGGCTATGGCCAGCAAAGGACACATGAATTCCACGCCCCCGGACACAATCGCAGTTATACTCTGCAGATCAGCTTTTTAGATGCGGTCTTCGGCGCAAGCCAAAAACTGACTTTACCAGACGGCGACCGAATTGAGGTTAAGATCCCCGCCGGGATCACCAGCGGACAAGCAATTCGACTGCGTGGCAAGGGTGCCCCCGGTTTTGGCGAAGGCCCTCCCGGAGATGCACTGGTAACCATTTCCGTGACCGAGCATCCGGTTTTTGACCGCCAGGGCGACGATATCCATATCACTTTGCCCATCACAATTGATGAAGCGGTTCTAGGCGGAAAGGTGCAAGCACCCACGATAGATGGGGGTGTCAACGTTACTGTCCCGGCCGGCACAAGCAGTGGTAAAACCCTGCGGTTGCGCGGCAAAGGCGTGAAGAAACGCGGATCTTCCGACCGTGGCGATCAGCTTATAGAACTTACTGTCGCCATGCCGGAGAAAATCGACGACGCGCTGAAACAATTCATGGAAACATGGCGTGAATCCCACCGCTATGATCCACGCAAGGGGATGCCATCATGACCCGCAAGCTGACAGAGGACGAATTGCTTGGGGCCATCGCGCGCCTGACGTCGGACCGGTTAAGTGAATATTTAGCAGCCGAGATTGTAATCCCGGAACAGTCTGAACAAGGGCTGGTTTACCAAACTATCGACGTGGCACGTTTAGAGCTGGCCTGCGAGTTGCATGACCAATACGACATGGAATCAGACGCCTTGTCGATGATGATCTCGCTAATCGACCAAATGCACTGTTTGCGCGCAGAATTGCGCGAAGTTCTGAATGCTGTCGATGCGCAGCCAGAGCCGGTACGCAAAAAAATGATCGAAATTATAGGCACTGCACGGTTCCAGCAAAGATAATCCGAGCTAAAAAATTCTTCAAAGTAAACACAAAGACGAACTTCGACCGCGCGGCGAAGCCGTCATCCAAGCAACCTTTTCAAATGAGCCTGGATCAGTTGCCGACACGGTATTCTTCGGGCACGTAAAAAGTGTAGTCTCGGTCGGCGACTGCTTCATGGCAATCATGGCAATAAGCCACCGCTTCGGCGCGGCTTCCCATCGTGTCACCGAATAACGACCCGTCCGGCATTACCATGATGTATCTCCAATCCGCAGTGTCCGGGCTGGCCCCTGCCGCCAATTTCTCCATCACAAACATTGCTCCGGGGTGGACATGGCCTTCGTCTGTTACAGTCATGCTGTCCTTGGCCAATACGGATCCCACGGGCAAAACCTCGCCCTCCTGCAAAGTACTATAGTTGTGCGCCATGCGGTTTGCGTAGCTGTTTACATATCTCTGCCCATGCGTAGCCGAGATATAAGGCGCATCGTTGAAAAGTGGCCATGCCTGATAATTTAAGAGCAAGTCCAGCTGTGCCGCCGCATATCCCCGGTCCATCCGGCGGGACAATGACATATAATGCTCAAGAGCGTCTTCCTTGGATAAATCCGCAGGATTCTCGATAGCCAAATGCGCATCTTGATCTGTTGTCTGCGCAACACCAACCGTCAAGAACAGGGTGCAGAGCGTCAACCCACCTATGGCCCCTATAAATCGCATGTGTCTCGTAATCATTGTGCTGGCCCACCTGAATGATCAGTTTGCCTAAACGCCGCTTTCTTACAAAAATGGCAGCGGCCTTGAATAAATTCGCCAGACTCTTTCTGGCAGGTCAGCAACCTTGGGCATAAAGTTACTCAACATTACCAGAGGTCAAGTTTGTTCATACATAACAAATTTTGCATGCAAAAACACCAACCAAATATTAAAGTTTGACGACTTTCGTGAAGGTCTAACCGTTCATTCCTGCCTCAGCCTCGATCTGCTTTCGCGATTTACGCGCCCGTTCAGTCGCCGACTTCAACTGGCCGCAGGCTGCCATGATATCCTCGCCACGGGTTTTGCGGATAGGTGACGCATAGCCCGCCTGATAAATTATGTTGGCGAAGGCCCGAATGCGGTTATTCGAGCTTCGCTTGTAAGGGGCACCGGGCCATTCGTTAAACGGGATTAAGTTTATTTTGGCAGGGATGTCATGGCGTCTGATATGATCAATCAGACGATGAGCGTCCTCATCGCTATCATTGACGCCATCCAGCATCACGTATTCAAAAGTGATCCGTTCCGAATTCGATGCATTTGGATAACTCGCCAATGCTTGCAGTAATTCTTCGATATTCCAGCGCTTGTTGATCGGGACCAGTACGTCGCGTGTTTCATCTGTAGTAGCGTGAAACGAGATCGCCAGCAGGCAACCTATTTCTTCCGCAGTACGTGCTATTTCAGGCACAACGCCCGAGGTTGAAAGAGTGATCCGGCGGCGGGACAGAGAAATCCCCTCGGGGTCCATTGCAATCTTCATTGCGTCGCGGACGTTTTCGAAGTTGTAAAGTGGTTCACCCATCCCCATCAAAACGATATTCGAAAGCAGACGCGTTTCATCCTTTGGCGCGCCGGGGGTTGGCCATTCCTGAAGATCATCGCGCGCCATCATTACCTGACCGACGATTTCGGCCGCCGTCAGGTTGCGTACCAGCTTCTGCGTTCCGGTATGGCAAAAGGAACATGTTAGCGTGCAGCCCACTTGGGACGAAATGCACAACGTACCCCTATCTTCCTCCGGGATATAGACAACCTCGACTTCGTGCCCACCGGCAATACGAACCAAGTATTTGCGGGTGCCATCCTCGGAGATCTGCCGCGTAACAACTTCTGGAATTTCAATGACGAAGTTTTCTGCCAGTTGCGCCCGATATGATTTGGCGAGGTTTGTCATTTCGGCAAAATTGCGCACGCCCCATTGATATATCCACTGCCAGATTTGGCCCGTGCGCATCTTGGCTTGTTTTTCTGGTGTACCATGCTCAATCAGTACCTCGCGTAAACGTGCTCGGGTCAGACCAACGAGGTTGATCTTTCCCTCAGGCAGTTTGCGAGGGATTGTCATAACGTCTTGAGTGATCGGCGCTTTGGGCGACATGGGCGTATCTCAGGTATTCTGGATCGGGATGCGCCTCTATATAGGAACATTCTCAAAGATCAAAAGAATTCGTTCGCCCTAGTTCGCGAAACGCAGCAATTCGTCCACTCGCGCTCGGCCTAGATCGATCCGGCAGGATGTAATCGCTATGCCGGTGCCTGATCCGCCTCCATACGATGCTCCTACGGCGTCGCACTGAGCATCCCGGTAACCAGCCCAAGCGCTTTGTGAAGCTTCCAATGCTGGCTGGGCTTCAACACGACCTGTTACGTCGTCCAACTCTTTAGCCGCCTGGATAGCAAGTCCATAACTAGCTTCCATCGCTTGGTTGACACGTTCTTCCGTCTCTCCAACGCAAGACCCGATTTCGACCTGCGAACTTGCGTCTGCACATTCTAAGGTGGGGTCAGCCAACGCAGGTGACGTAATAAGCAATACCAAAAAAACGTGCCGCATTTTCTATACCTGCTAAAAGACGCTTGAATCAAATCTACGATAGCACGCGTTAATCCATAATCCCAATTGAAGTTCGGTCGCAAGGATTGCTCCTTTGCGACCGGGATTTTCTGCACTCTCCGGTCAGAGACGTGTGATAAGGTTGCTGATCAGACGCCTGCTGGCAGGATATCACAGTCTGCAGCGTCCAGGGTCTGTACGGGGTCTTCCGGCCCGCATTGCTCGCCGGTGACAGGGTAAGTTTCACTTTCTTTTTCGCAAGCGCCCAGCAATAGAGCAGAAATCATTAATAACGCAGCAAGAGTTTTGTTCAGCATTTGCAAGCTCCTTCCCAGCTCTTGAACCGATTAGTTCAGACAATAGGACCACTTGCTTTGACGAGGATCAAATTTGACGTCGGACGTACCTAAAAGTGGAAGCGTGCTCAAACCATACCCAATAGGCCCCAAAAAGTGGCTGGACTGTGTTTAGCTGAAGTTGATCATTAGTTGGTGCAGCGCTTCTCGGCATCTTCAATCGCAGCGGTGAAGCCCAACAGAGAGAAGGTGTCCTTGGTCTGCGTTCCGCGTTCTGAACGCGCGGTCAACACCGCTTCGGTCCCACGCTTCATTGCCGTGACAATCTTGGCATCATCGGCAGCGGTTGCCGGCCAAGCCCATTCACCGTCAGTGAATAGCTCGAATTCGCTACCGTCGACAACCAGGTTAACGGTGGAACCGGATGCGAAAGGATAACCGCCGGTAAAAGTCACTTGACCTTTGACCTCGGCATTGGGGCGGTAGAACACGAACAAAAGTATGTCGCTGCGACGCACTGAAACAACCCGACCGCCACGGGTGTTAACAGTTTCCTTGGGGGCTGAAACGCTCCAGCATTCCGTTGGATCATCCTCTACAAAAACGCTCCAATCAGTCTTTGCCGCAACTCGATTGGTGCTCGTTGCTTGTTGCGCAATGGCCGTTGTCGCCATCCCTGCCATGCACAATCCCGCAAATACAAAGGCGAGTTTTGATCCCATCTGTCCAGCCTCCTAGCTCGACCAATACCCCACGTACATCTAAGATGGCTGCGAACCCTTTCGGTTCGTCTGTACTACGTTGCGCATCCCGATGATTGCCGACATACACACACTAACGCAGGTTTCGCCACAGGCGAAAGGGCGATTGGCAGAATTTTGCGCATTATTCCGGAGGTCCAGATGACGCAACCCGTACCGATGACCGAACTTTGGCGCGGACCGATGTTGGAAAGTCTGCACTTGGGCCACGCAGTGATTTGTGATGACGTTGGTCGGATCGTGCGTAGTTGGGGAAATCCCGAGGCTGTTGTCTATCCTAGGTCCTCTGCGAAGATGATACAGGCATTGCCCCTGATCACGTCAGGGGCTGCGGCAAAGTTCGGATTGACCAGCGAACATCTTGCGTTGGCTTGCGCGTCGCACAGCGGGGCTGCCATTCACACAGATCGTGTATATGCTTGGTTGGATCATTTGGGTCTGGCTGAGCCCGATCTGCGCTGCGGACCGCAAGAGCCGCAGGATATGGCGGCAAGAGATGGGTTAATCTTAGCCGACGATACCCCCTGTCAAATTCACAACAATTGCTCGGGAAAGCACTGTGGGTTTCTTACACTGTCCCAACACATGGGTGCAGGACCGGAATACCTTGAAATTGATCATCCGGTACAGCAGGCCTGTTTGTCAGCCTTGGAAGAGACTGCCGGCGAAACGAGCCGGGGTTACGGAATTGATGGTTGTTCTGCACCGAATTTTTCTGTTTCGCTGGCTGGATTGGCACGATCAATGGCTTGGTTTGCCTCGGCCGCAGATCGGTCAGACCGGGCAAGCGATGCAGCGCTGCAATTAACCGCAGCCATGGTGAAACACCCTGAATTGGTAGCGGGCGAGACACGCGCATGCACAGAACTGATGCGCGCAATGGACGGGCGCGCGGCCATTAAAACAGGGGCTGAAGCCGTTTTTGTGGCCATTATCCCGGAAAGACGATTGGGCGTGGCCTTGAAGATCGCCGATGGAGCCACACGCGCCAGCGAATGCGCCATCGCTGCCATTTTAGTGAACCTCGGGGTGCTGGAGGCCGATCACCCGGCCACCCGCAAATTTATGAATGCTACGCAGTACAGCCGACGAGGGCTGGAATGCGGTATACTTAAACCCGCTCCGGGTTTCCCCGACTGACCGGGTTTTACATTTCGTGTACTTCCGCTACTTCGACAGAGCCTGAACCGTTCACAACCATCGGACAGCCTTTTGCCATTTCGGTCGCAGCATCAATGCTATCGGCTTTGATGACAGTGAAGCCTGAGGCCGGGTTTGCACCTCCGTTGTCGATGACACCTCCAGAGCTAACGGTATAGGATTGGCCTACTGGGTTACCAGGGATTTCTAACGCATCGCCCATTCCTTGGAACCATGCGCCCCACGCGGCCATGGTCGCTTCTATTTCTGCAGGGTCGGTTGGGGTGTGACCACCATGATATACAAATAAATATTGGGGCATTTTGCTCCTCCCTAATGAAAATCTATTTACAACGCGCTTCGAGTTTGCGCAGCGAAGACGTCCAGCCTTGTTCATGGTTCGTTGCAGATTCGGCATCTGCCAACTCACGATGATCCAGAACCAGCCGTGATCCACTAGCTGTTGTCGTGACAGTAAAAATTACGTGGCTTTCATTCCCGCGTGTGTCTTCATCATCATGCCAAGCCCAAGTGAAGCCAACCGAATTGGGTACATCAATATGTGTTACATGACCTGAAACTTTGTACTTCTGTCCTTCGCTATTCTCGATGACCGAGTACCAAGGTCCAAGGCGCGAGAAGTCCAGCTTATTCTCGGTCACGTGCATTCCTTCGGGTCCCCACCACTGCAAAAGCTTTGCTCCGTCGGTGAGCCATGCGAACAAGGTATCCGCATTTACGGGAAATTCCCGTTCGAGCTTTAGGTCGGCCATGAATTCTCCCTTTCAAGAATATCGCCAAGGCGGTCTAAACTGCCTTCCCAGAACTGACGTTTCGATATGGTCCATTCGGCAATTGCACGCAGTCCCTCAGGCTGAATCGAATACATCCTTTGGGTGCCATGTACGCGCTGTTGCACCAGACCTGCCTCGCGCAGCACCTTCAGGTGGCGCGAGATTGCAGCGCCCGACATGCCGCGACCTAGGATCAGGTCACCTGCCGGCAGCTCTCCGTCTTGCATCAGTTGCTCAACAATCGAGAACCGAGTGGAATCGGATAAAGCAGAAAAAGCATTAATAACTGTGTTCATGTCACTTTATTTAACACAAAAGTTAAATAAAGGAAAGACCTTTAGGCGACCGCAAATTCCGAACGACTATAGCCCTGAATATACAATAAGGCCGTCAGGTCTCCGTGATTGACCCTAATACTGCATTTTTCCGCGACCGAGGGTTTGGCGTGCAAGGCCACGCCTGTCCCGGCTCTGCCTAGCATTCCCAGATCGTTGGCGCCGTCGCCTACTGCAATCACGTCTGCTTCTGAAATCCCCAGACGATTGGTAATGCTTTCCAAAGCCTCGATTTTGGCCTGACGACCAAGGATTGGTCTTTTGACATCGCCAGTCAGTTTTCCTCGTTCAGCCAACAAGGTATTGGCGCGGTTCTCATCAAACCCAAGCATTTCCGCCACCCGCTCAGTAAACGCAGTGAAGCCACCAGAAACCAAAACTGCATACGCGCCATTAGTGCGCATCGTGTTCAATAGTTCCCTGCCGCCTGGCATCAATTTGATCCGTTCATTCAAGACTTTGCTTATCACGCCTTCGTCTAAACCTTTTAAAAGGCCCACCCTTTCAACCAGTGCGCCCTCAAAGTCCAGTTCGCCGTTCATTGCACGTGCGGTTATGTCTTTCACCCGCTCGCCAACCCCGGCCTCATCCGCAAGCTCGTCAATGCATTCTTGCTGTATCATTGTGCTGTCCATATCAGCCAACAGCATCTTTTTACGCCGCGTTTCAACAGGTTGCACAATCAGGTCTACTTCCATTGCTTGCAATTCAGCCCAAACACTCCACAGATTGTCGGGAGCTTCCCGCAGGGTAAACTCAGCAGCCTCATCGGAACCAAGCCAAACGATCTCGCCCCCACCCCATGCGTTACGCAAGGAGTCAACCAGCGACAGTTCCAGCGTTGGCGCTGCAGGGTTAGTCAGCAGGGTGGCAACATACATATTTGGTCTCCGACAAGTTGAACTGCGCATATCGCAGGCGCAGCATTTTCGCCAGAGCCAGTTTGATCCGTTTCAGCCTAGAATACCTGGAAGGCGCAAACCATATTCGTTCGCACAATCTTTGGCGATCTCATAACCCGCATCGGCGTGGCGCCAAACGCCCGAGGCCGGATCGTTCCATAAAACTCGCTCAAGTCGCCGTGCTGCATCCTCGGTTCCGTCCGCGCAGATTACGACGCCCGCATGCTGACTAAATCCCATCCCAACCCCACCGCCATGGTGTAGAGATACCCATGTCGCGCCACTTGCAGTGTTGATCAAGGCGTTCAAAAGTGGCCAGTCAGAAACTGCATCCGACCCATCCAACATCGCCTCAGTCTCGCGGTTGGGGCTGGCGACCGAGCCGGAATCTAAATGATCACGCCCAATGACCACAGGTGCCTTTAACTCTCCGTTTGCGACCATCTCGTTGAACGCAAGCCCTGCACGATGTCTGTCGCCCAATCCGATCCAGCAAATACGGGCAGGCAATCCCTGAAATGCTATACGCTCTTGCGCCATGTCCAGCCAGCGGTGCAGGTGCTCATTCTCGGGGAAAAGTTCCTTCATCTTTGCGTCGGTTTTGTAGATGTCCTCGGGATCACCCGATAGTGCGCACCAACGGAACGGACCAATACCTTTGCAGAACAACGGACGGATATAAGCCGGGACGAAACCGGGAAAGGCAAAGGCGTTTTCAAGCCCTTCATCCTGCGCCACCTGTCGGATATTGTTTCCGTAGTCCAGCGTTGGAACCCCTGCGTTCCAGAAGTCCACCATGGCTGCAACGTGCTGTTTCATTGAAGAGCGGGCGGCCTTTTCGACAGATTTAGGCTCTGATTCCCGCTTTGCGCGCCACTCAGCCATTGACCAACCAAGCGGAAGATATCCATTGATAGGATCATGTGCGCTGGTCTGATCAGTAACAATATCTGGGCGCATTCCTCCGGCCTGCATGCGCCTGTAAATCGCAGGGAACACCTCAGCTGCATTACCCAGTAAACCAACTGACTTCGCTTGTCCTGCTTTGGTCCAGCGATCAATCATCGCAAGCGCTTCATCGAGCGTTTCAGCCTTTTCATCCAGATATTTCGTCCGCAATCGAAAGTCGATACTGTCAGGGTTGCATTCAACGGCCAGACAGCAGGCCCCGGCGAACACGGCGGCAAGTGGCTGCGCGCCGCCCATGCCACCCAAGCCTCCAGTTAGAATCCATTTACCGGTAAGATCACCGCCATAGTGCTGACGACCTGCTTCGGCAAATGTCTCATAAGTGCCCTGAACAATGCCCTGCGTACCAATATAAATCCACGAACCCGCTGTCATCTGGCCGTACATCATTAAGCCCTTTCTATCGAGTTCATTAAAATGATCCCAGGTCGCCCAATGCGGAACAAGGTTCGAGTTTGCAATCAACACCCGGGGCGCATCCTTGTGGGTGCGAATGATCGCAACCGGCTTACCCGACTGAACGATCAGCGTTTCGTCCTCCTCCAAGTCCTTCAAACTGGCAACAATAGTGTCGAAATCTTTCCACGTCCGCGCAGCGCGCCCAATTCCACCGTAGACCACTAACTCGTGCGGGTTCTCTGCTACATCGGGGTGCAGATTATTCATGAGCATTCGCAAAGGCGCTTCGGTCACCCAACTTTTAGCGTTCAGTCCGGGGCCAGTTGGCGGATAAATATCTCGAGTATTCTTGCGTGGATCGGTCATTGTACCAGCTCCAATACGGTATCTTCGATAGCTTCCAACATGTCTTTCAGCCACTTGCGCAACCGTCTTGCCTTCTTGTTGTCATAGTCCCAAGGCGGTGTTTGAGAGGACAGATAGGTGGACTGGGCCAATTCCATCTGAATTGCATGTATGCCATCTGAAGGGTGGCCATAGTGACGCGTCGTCCAACCGCCTCGAAAACGCCCGTTCAACACAGCGGAAAAGGGCGACGAATCAGCAAATTCATGGGCAATAGCCTGGATTTCCGGGGCGCAAGTTACGCCACCATTCGTACCAAGGTTCATGTCCGGCAGTATTCCATCAAATAGAAAGGGGATGCGGCTGCGGATTGAATGGCAGTCGTACAGTAATGCAACCCCATGCCTTGCCTTTACGCGGTCAAGCTCTTTGACCAGTGCTTCGTGATAGGGCGCATGATACAGTTTCCGCCTATTTTCTATCTCATCCACAGACGGCTCCTGACCGTCCAACCAAATAGATCGACCATCGAAGTCCGTCGTTGGCACTAGGGTCGTAGTGTTTTGTCCGGGATACAATGACACTCCGCTTGGGTCGCGGTTGGCATCGATCACGTATCGGTGGACGTTCGATTTAACCACCGTTGCATTCTGCAATAGTCCAGAATAGAGCCTGTTTATCTCCCAATCCGTGTCCGCCAATACCTTGCCATTGTCATTCAGGCGATCTGCAACAGATTTGGGCAGGAATGTTCCTCCATGAGGTTGCGCCAGAACAATCGGGCCGTATCCTTGGCAGACATCAACAACCTGCATCAGATCAACTCCGGCATTTTAACCTTGACCGCGCGCAGTATCTCGCCCCCTGCTACAAGATCTTTTGCAGTCTCAAGCTCGGGTGCCAGATAGCGATCTTGAACCAAAGGCGGAACGGATTCACGCAGGCGGGTGATTACCTGTTGCAGCGGCTTGCTGGATTTCAAAGGTTTGCGGAACTCGATTCCCTGAGCAGCACACAACAACTCAATCCCCAGGATATGGTTCAGGTTTTTAACCATCCGGATCAAACGCCGTGCACCATGGGCCGCCATTGACACGTGATCCTCCTGGTTCGCCGAGGTAGGAGTGCTGTCAGTTACGCAAGGGTTGGCAAGGTGTTTGTTTTCGCTCATTAGCGCCGCAGTCGTCACTTCGGCAATCATTAGACCCGAATTCAACCCGGGCTCAGGCGTCAGAAACGGTGGCAGATCAAAACTGAGAACCGGGTCGACCATCAAAGCCGTGCGTCTTTGTGAAATGGCACCAATCTCAGAGACAGCCAGCGCAATCATGTCTGCAGCAAATCCAACTGGCTCGGCGTGGAAATTCCCACCCGAAACCACCGCGCCCGTTTCGTTTAAAATCAACGGATTATCAGTTGCGGCGTTCGCTTCGATCTCCAAAGTCCCTGCAGCTTGCCGGATTACATCCATGGCTGCGCCAGTGACCTGTGGCTGACATCGGATGCAGTAAGGGTCTTGGACACGCGTGTCACCATCTCGGTGGCTTTCCCGAATTTCTGAACCTTGCAGGACCTCGCGCATGGCACTGGCAGCTTCGATTTGCCCACGGTGTCCACGCAAGCCGTGAATGCCCGGTTGCAGGGGGGCCGTCGATCCCATTATCGCGTCCGTCGAAGCAGCCGAAATAACCAAAGCATTCTGAGCGGCGCGCCAGCTTTCAAACAAACCAGCAAGGGCATAAGCAGTTGAGAACTGCGTTCCGTTGATAAAGGCCAGGCCTTCCTTCGGGCCCAACTGAACAGGCTCTAACCCTACCGATTTTAGCGAATCGACACCCTTTTGCACGACGCCGTTCACCTCGGCCAAGCCTTCTCCGATGATCACTGCAGTCATATGAGCCAACGGCGCGAGGTCACCGGACGCTCCGACCGAACCTTGCGCAGGGATCACTGGCGTGACCCCTCGGGATAGCATCTGCTCCAAAAGGCTGATTAACGCCCACCTGACGCCCGAAGCACCGCGACCAAAGGAAAGAAGTTTCAATGACATCATGAGCCTTGCCAGACGACGCGGAACTGCGGGACCAACCCCACAACAATGACTGAGGATCAAATTGCGCTGAAGCGATGATGTATCCTGGGGCTCAATCTTATGGCTGGCCAGTTTTCCAAAACCTGTGTTCACACCGTAGACAGGATCAGCCCCCTGAGCCACCTGCACGATCCGAGCCGCGGCACCTTCGACCTGAGGGCGGCATATCTGATCAAGTTCCACATCGGTTTCGTCCCAATAAATGCTAGACAATTCATTTAACGAAACCTTGCCCGGGACTAGGGAAAGAACCGTCATCCGTAGCCTCCAAAAATTCGTTTGTGCAGAGGGTTAAATCCAACGCGATAGGAAAGTTCTGCCGGATCAGTTACATCCCAGACCGCCAGATCAGCGCGGTTCCCTGGTGCAATGACCCCCGTATCCATTATACCTAAACCCAGCGCGGCGTTTCTTGTAACTGCAGCCATGGCCTCGCTTGGTGTCATACGAAACAGAGTGCACCCCATATTCATGACAAGCAGCAAGGATGTCAGAGGAGATGAACCCGGATTGCAGTCCGTGGCCAAAGCCATTGGCACCTTATATTTTCGAAATAACTCCACCGGCGGGTATTGTGTTTCACGCAATGTGTAAAAAGCTCCGGGCAACAGCATCGCAACCGTTCCTGCCCGCGCCATGGCGGAAACGCCGTCCTCATCCAGATACTCGAGATGATCAGCGGACAAGGCACCGTAGGACGCCGCCAGTGTTGCGCCCCCCAGATTTGACAACTGTTCAGCGTGCAACTTGATCGGTAATCCAATTTTTGACGCCTCTTCGAATACATGTGTAATTTGCTCTGGCGTAAAAGCTATAGTTTCACAAAATCCGTCAACGGCATCGACAAGACCTTCGTCGTAGGCTTCGTGCATCGCCGGAATACAACTCTCGGCAATATAGGCGTCGCCATTGCCGGAGTATTCAGGTGGAATCGCATGAGCCCCAAGGAACGTGGTCTTAATGCGAACCGGCCTGACCTGTTGGATCCGCCGTGCGGCCCGAAGCATTCGCAATTCGGTTTCTTTATCTAACCCGTAACCGGACTTGACCTCGATACAGGTCACGCCCTCTGCGATCAGCGCGTCGACCCGCGGTAACGCGTCGGTCAGCAAATCGTCCTCAGTCGCCGACCGTGTCGCCTTGACTGTCGACAATATGCCGCCACCTGCGCGCGCCACCTCTTCATAAGTTGCACCGTTCAGACGCATTTCGAACTCGCGCGCTCGGTTCCCCCCATAGATGACATGGGTGTGCGCATCGATCAGCCCTGGTGAGATCAGCCGCTCTCCAAAATCATCGCGAGGCCAGTCTCGATATTGTTTCGGCTCGTCCGTTGTTTCTCCGACCCAGACTATCTGTTCGCCTTCGATGGTGATCGATCCGCTTCGAATTAGACCATATGGCTTGCCGTCTTGCATGGTCGCAATGTTCGCACTTTGGAGAACAAGTTTTTTCGTCATGGCGAATCTTTTTGGTTCCCTCCGAGATCTTTTTTTTCGTATATGTATAACGTGTTCATGTCTACACAAATTGGAAACTTGATGCTGATCTATGCGAAAAAGGCTTTGTTAGGCTCTAGGCTCGAAAGCAACTTGCGGGTGGAGATCGAAGGCACGCGGATATCAGGACTGCAATTCGCAGCCGATGCGCAACCTGAAGACATTTGTGTCGATTTGTTACTGCCGGCATTAGGAAACCTGCATAGCCATTCATTCCAACGCGCGATGGCTGGCAGAACCGAGTTTCGCGCCGCTGGCAAAGAAAGCTTCTGGACCTGGCGGAAACTCATGTACCAGTTTCTGAATCTAATGACACCAGAACAAATTCAGTCCGTCGCGGCATTAGCTTTTATGGAAATGCAAGAAGCCGGGTACGCTTCGGTAGGAGAGTTTCACTATGTCCACCATCAACCAGGAGGCCAACCCTACGAGGACCGGGCGGAATTAAGCAGACGTATTTGTGCAGCAGCTGACCAAACCGGCATTGGTCTGACTCTATTACCTGTTCTATACACGTACGGCGGTGTCGCTCAGGAAAAATTGACTGGCGGCCAAATGCGATTTGGCAATGACGTCGAAAGTTATTTGCGCCTGCAGGACGAGTGTCGCAGATTATTGCCGCACATGGACTCGATTTTGGGAACCGCACCGCATTCACTTCGGGCAACGACACCAGAAGACTTGAATGGACTGTTGGGCCATTGCAAAGCCGGTCCGTTCCATATGCACATTGCAGAGCAACTCGAAGAAGTTGCTCAAGTCAAAGACGCCTTTGGGCAGCGTCCCGTTGACTGGCTGCTTAACAACGTGAATGTCACAGAGCGCTGGTGCCTCATCCACGCCACGCATATGACCCACAACGAAACAAAGGCACTGGCGCGTTCCGGCGCGGTCGCCGGCTTGTGTCCCATAACCGAGGCTAATTTGGGCGATGGAATATTTGATGGCGCCACCTATGTCGACGCTGGCGGGGCATTTGGAGTTGGATCAGACTCTAATGTAAGGATTTCATTACCCGAAGAATTGCGGACGCTGGAGTATTCTCAGAGATTGCGAGACATGGCTCGCAATGTGATGGTAAGCGGCGAAGTATCCGTTGGTCTATCGCTATACACTGGCGCCGCACGCGGTGGTGCACAAGCTCTGGGTCGCGACGCCGGGAAGATCGAGGTGGGCAAGTTGGCCGACTTGGTTGCGATCGATTGCTCGCACACGACTTTGTCGACCTTGCATGACAATCATCTCTTGGACGGCTTCTGTTTTTCCGCCCCTGATGGCTTGGTATCTGAGCTTTGGTCCGCTGGGCGTCATGTCGTACGAGATGGAAGGCATGTTGCCCGCGACCGGATTGTTCCAGCCTACGAAGTCGCAATGGCAACATTGATTGCATAAATTCAGCGTGGAAAATCAGGATTAGAGACGAAATGACAAAATCCAACGACGCCATGGGATACAGGTACATCAAACAGACCGTACTGGACCGTATCCAGTCGGGCGAGTGGCAACCTGATACTCTCTTGCCCAGCGAACAAGACCTTGCCCTCGAATTCTCGTGCACCAGAACCACTGTGAACCGGGCCATGCGAGAACTGGCCGAGGAAGGGTACTTGCAACGTCGGCGTAAGGCGGGAACGCGTGTACTGAGTGCGCCTCAACGTAAGGCCAATTTCACTATACCCATGGTCCGGGATGAGGTTGAAGCATCGGGCGGTGCTTATAGATATGCGCTGGTTTCTGCACAAACCGTTCCCTCACCAGACTGGCTTGTTGCACGGCTCGCACTGCGCCCTGGTCAGGCCGCGACCCACGTGCGTTGTATGCACTATTCGACAAATACACCTTATCAATACGAAGATCGCTGGATTATCGTGGAAAGCGTTCCAGAGGTCGAACAGGCCGATTTCAAGAGCATCGGCCCAAACGAATGGCTGGTGCAAACAGTGCCTTTTACCAATGTCGAGCTAACGTTCATGGCCAGTCGCGCTGACGAAACAGTGGCTGGTTTCCTTGATCTTCCAAAAGACGAACCCGTCTTCACGGCCGAACGTATTACATGGCTGCAAGGCCAACCGGTCACTTTTGCCAAGATGTATTTTGCCGCCGGGTATCGAATGACGACACAGTTCTAGATTTGTCAGTTCAAGGGCTTTACCCACCGGGCAATCCAATACAGATTTCAAAGCTGGGCAGCAGTTCGGATTGGAAGGATAGAAAATGGGCAACCCGCTCTATGACCGCTTGTTCGGAAGGCACTTGGGTAAGCAAACGCCATTTTTGCTTCTTCCGAATGGGCAGACCCTGACACATGCTGACTTTCTCGACATCGCTGCTCGTCTCGCCAATGCACTGACGGGATTAGGACTAAATCCCGGTGATCGCGTTGCAGTGCAGGTCAAAAAATCCCCCGAGGCGCTAGCGGTGTATGCTGCGTGCGCCCAGGCCGGGATAGTCTTTTTGCCACTTAACACAGCCTATACAACGTCTGAGTTGAGTTACTTTATCGAAAACAGCGCCGCGTCTTTGGTCGTGTGTGACGAAACACAAAGAGAGAATTTGAAGCCGATCGCACAAGCCCAAAACGCAAAGGTCGAGACCCTGAACAGCGACGGCACCGGCAGCCTAATGCGACGGGCACTTGGCATGCTGCCCGCTTTTGCACCCGTAAATCGCGACCCAGACGATCTTGCCGCGCTGCTTTATACTTCGGGCACCACAGGACGTTCAAAAGGCGCGATGTTGACGCATGCAAATCTGCTGTCAAATGCCGAAACCTTAAAGAATGAGTGGAGGTTTACCCCAAATGACGTATTGCTGCATGCTCTGCCAATATTTCATACTCACGGATTGTTTGTAGCGACAAATGTTGTTCTGGCTTCCGGCGGCGCGATGATTTTTCTGCCTAAATTTGATTTGGACGACATTTTGCGGCTAATGCCCCAAGCGACGGCTATGATGGGTGTACCGACCTTCTACACCAGGCTTCTTGGGGATGATCGGTTCACGCGCGATCTGGCCAAAGATATGAGGCTGTTTATTTCAGGTTCCGCACCATTGTTAGCCGAGACTCATGAAAGGTTTGAGGATCGAACCGGGCATAGAATACTTGAACGATATGGTATGACCGAAACCAACATGAATACTTCTAATCCTTATGATGGCGAGCGTAGAGCCGGCACTGTTGGCTTTGCGCTGCCGGATGTCGAACTGAAGGTCACCGATCCCGAAACAGGCACAATACTCCCTCAAGGGGAAATCGGCGTGATCGAGGTGCGGGGTCCAAATGTTTTTCAGGGTTACTGGGAAATGCCGGATAAGACTGCAGCCGAATTGCGCGAAGATGGCTTTTTCATTACCGGAGATATGGGCCGCGTGGATGACGACGGTTATGTTCACATTGTCGGTCGGGGAAAAGATCTGATCATCTCGGGAGGCTTCAATATATATCCAAAGGAAATCGAGCTATTATTGGACGATCAACCGGGTGTTTTGGAAAGTGCCGTAATAGGAGTTCCTCATCCCGACTTCGGTGAGACCCCCGTCGGCGTTCTAGTCCCAGAACCAGGCAAGTCACCTGATCTTACCTCTGTCCTGGCTGCCGTAAAAAATCAGCTAGCTCGCTTTAAACATCCGCGCAAATTAGTCCTGCTGGATGCTTTGCCCCGTAACACAATGGGCAAGGTGCAAAAAAATGTTCTGCGTGACGACTTTAAGGAACTGTTTAAACAGGACTAGGCTCTAACGGCACCCGCCCTGCTTCTGTAAGAAGCCAGCATTTTCGCCCCTCGAACACTGCTGTAGCAAGCAACCGTCCATAGCCCGCCCCGGCGTCCAGATTGACACGGTTTCCGTAGTGCTCGGCCGTTTGAACCGGTGTGTGCCCATGTACAACCAGCCATGGATAGGAGCGGGCATTGGCCAAAAACTCTTGGCGGATCCAAACTAAGTCCTCCTCCGACTGATCGGCAAGCTCCACGCCAGGGCGGATTCCTGCGTGAACGAACAACAACTCATCTTCTCGATGATAAAGAGGCAGATCTCTTAGAAATGCTACGTGATCTTGCGGTACTGTCTTAACGGCTCGGGCGTGAACCTCGTACAGACGATCCTGATCCGAGACGCTAATGCCGTAGGATTCCATTGTTTGGATGCCGCCCAGTCGTTCATGAAACCAATGATAGCCAACCAGAAGATGCGCGTCGTGTACGGGGTAATCACACATGAAATACGAAAACATGCGATCATGGTTGCCTAACAACATGACCCAGTTCCGCCCCTCGCGCTTTCCCTCAATCAAAAGGTCTAGAACACCTCGGCTGTCCGGTCCGCGATCCACGTAATCGCCAAGGAACACGACCCGTGCATCTGGGCCGCCGTCCAATTCAATCTTATTCAATGCATCCCGCAACATGTCCAATTGGCCGTGAATGTCGCCAATCGCATAAATTGGGCTGGTCATATCAGTACCCATCGGTTCGTGCTTGCCGCTCTTTTGTCCCAAAGGGGCGAAACAAAAAAGCCAAAGCCCACGCCATTGCTGACGCAGGCCCTGAACTGTCTCCCAAATTCAACAAGGCGTTTATGCCACATCGAACTCCAACGGCTTGATTTGTGTAAACAAACCGGTTTCAGCCAGCTTTGCCCGAGCCTCGGCCGGAACTGGCTCGTCGACGTAAAGTAAGGCGATAGCTTCGCCCCCGGCTTCTTTACGTCCCAAGGTAAAGTTCGCGATGTTAACGCCGTGCGCACCCATCGTTTGCCCCAACGCTCCGATAATACCGGGCACATCCTCGTTGGTGGTGTAAAGCATATGCGCGCCCACCTCGGCATCGATGTTGATCCCCTTGATTTGGATAAACCGCGGCTTGCCGTCACTAAACACGGTGCCGCCGATCGAACGTTCCCGCTTTTCGGTCACGACGGTGACTTTGATATAACCTTCAAATGCACCCGACTTGTCCTGATTTGTCGTTGAGATTTGAATACCCCGCTCCCTGGCGACTACTGGGGCCGAAACCATGTTCACTTCGGGGTTGAACTTTTTCATAATCCCCGCGACCACTGAACAGTTAAGCGCCGCCAGATTCATTTCGGCCGCGACACCGTCGTACAAGATGTTGATCGCCTTGATCGGCTCATCCGTCATTTGACCGATGAAACTGCCCAGATGTCCCGCCAATTTGATCCAGGGGCCCATTACCTTGGCTTCTTCTGCGGTGACACTTGGCATATTCAACGCGTTTTCTACTGCGCCGGTCAGCAAATAGTTCGAGATCTGTTCGGCCACTTGAAGCGCTACGTTCTCTTGTGCTTCGGTCGTTGCCGCTCCCAGATGCGGCGTGCAAACCACGTTGGGCAAGTTGAACAGCGGGTTATCTTTGGCAGGTTCTGCACTGAACACGTCGAACGCCGCGCCTGCGACGTGACCCGACTGCAGCATCTCGGCCAGCGCCTCTTCGTCTACCAATCCGCCCCGGGCGCAATTGATGATACGCACACCTTGCTTGGTTTTGGTCAGGTTTTCGCGACTCAGGATATTTCGCGTCTGGTCTGTCAGCGGAACGTGCAGCGTGATAAAATCTGCGCGGTCCAACAGTTCATCCAGTTCGACTTTCTCTACACCCATCTGCGCGGCTTTTTCTTCGCCCAGATAGGGATCATATGCTATGACCTTCATTTTCAGGCCCAAGGCACGTTCGCAGACAATGCCACCAATGTTGCCTGCGCCGATCACGCCGAGGGTCTTGTTGGTCAACTCAATCCCCATGAACTTGGACTTCTCCCACTTGCCCGCATGGGTCGAGGTGCTGGCCTCTGGGATTTGTCTTGCCACGGCAAACATCATCGCAATCGCATGCTCGGCTGTGGTGATCATATTGCCGAAGGGCGTATTCATCACGATCACGCCCTTTTTCGAGGCGGCATCCTTGTCGATGTTGTCCGTTCCGATGCCGGCCCGTCCAATGACCTTCAAATTTTCTGCCTTGTCCAGAATGGTTGGAGTAACCTTGGTGGCCGAACGAATGGCCAGGCCATCATATTGACCAATCACTTCGGCAAGCTTTTCTTTGTCTTTACCCAGATCGGGCATGAAGTCGACATCGATACCACGGTCGCGGAATATCTGAACAGCGGTTTCGCTGAGTTTGTCGGAAACGAGAACTTTAGGGGCCATGTTTACGGTCCTTGAATGTAATGAGATGTCTGGGCCTAAGACGGCCCAGCGAAGACAGAAACGGATTAGGCGGCTTCGGCTTGCGCCGCGATCTCGGACTCAAAAGCCCAAGCCAGCCAAGGCAGCATCGCTTCGATATCCGAAGTCTCGACCGTACCCCCGCACCAAATGCGCAGACCCGCAGGCGCGTCGCGGTAAGCACCAATGTCCAAGGCTATGTTCTCGGCCTCAAGCCGTTTGGCCACGGCCTTGGCGAATGTTGCGCCATCCTGAATACGGGCATCGGTGAACTTAAGGCAAACCGATGTATTAGATTGCGTCGCGACGTCCTCGGCCAAATTAGCAATCCAATTGTTTCGGTCACAGAACGCTTGTACCGCGCCAGCATTCGCATTAGCCCGGGCGATCAAACCCTGCAGGCCACCTACAGTCCGCGCCCAGTCCAGCGCGAACAAATAATCCTCAACCGCCAACATCGAAGGGGTATTGATCGTCGCGCCAGAAAAGATGCCATCAATCAATTTGCCACCTTTGGTCAGGCGGAAAATCTTGGGCAACGGCCATGCTGGAGTATAACTCTCAAGCCTTTCCACCGCCCGGGGACTCAAGATCAGCATCCCGTGGGCAGCTTCTCCGCCCAGAACCTTCTGCCAGCTGAACGTAGTCACATCCAACTTGTCCCAAGGCAAGTCCATTGCAAAAGCCGCCGAGGTCGCATCACAAATCGTCAGACCCTGACGGTCATCTGCAATCCATTCGCCGTCAGGTACCCGCACACCAGAAGTCGTACCGTTCCAGGTAAATACCACATCATTGGCAAAATCGACCGAAGCCAAGTCGACGATCTGTCCGTAATCCGCAGTCTTCACTTCCGCGTCAATTTTAAGCTGTTTGACTACATCGGTCACCCAGCCAGCGCCAAAACTTTCCCAAGCCAACATCTCAACCTTGCGCGCGCCCAACAACGACCAGAGCGCCATTTCGACCGCGCCTGTGTCCGAGGCGGGAACAATGCCGATCTTGTAATCAGCTGGAATACCCAGAACTTCACGTGTGCCTTCAATGGCAGCTTTCAACTTGTCCTTGCCGATTGCAGCGCGGTGCGACCGGCCCAATGCGGCGTCGGACAGTTTGGTCAGATCAAATGTAGGAGGTTTGGCGCAAGGGCCCGAGGAGAAACGCGGATTAGCCGGCCGCGTCGCCGGTTGTTCGATAGCCATGTGTATTACCCTTCCAGATACACGCCCCTCGTTGGGGAGGGGTGTCCCACCGACACGCCTACGTACCCCAGGGAAGAACGGCAAGTGGAAAAGAACCTTCGGCGTTGGAAAACGACACGCCGAATCCGAACAAACTGGATCGCGTGTTTCCGATTGGCTCAAATTTCACAGAAGCGAAACGGCAGCAGTTGATGATGTATCCGGGAGGGAACCCACCGAAGCGAAAACTACATCCGGCCACAGCCTCTACAAAACAAGCCCTTACCAAAGCAGAAGCGCGGAACGGTACAGCCTGACCTGCATACGAAAGAGCAACAGGCGAATCTTCAATACGCGTTACGTGGTGATCTGTCTCCGGATAATGAATTGTGCCTGCGTTCTACCAGCAATGCAATTGCGTCAGCCAGGTGTTCACGATCGATGTGGTGATCGCCTTCGGCAACGCGAATCTTATGCGCCTCGATCATCACGTCGGCGTGGCGGCAACCCTCGGGTGGGTCAAATCTGTAGCTTGCGAGCTCAAGTCGAAGACCCAAGGGGTCGCGGAAGTAAATCGAATCCATGAACCCGCGATCGACTGGACCAGAGTGTTTGACGCCTCTCGCGTCCAGACGGTCTGCGACCTGCCAGAACGTTGCTTGGCTGACGTTGAGTGCGAGGTGATGCAGTGAACCTATGGCTTCTGGCACAGGGTTGGCATCCGGCGTCCGCTCTTCGTTTGTAAAGATCGTGATCAGTCGGCCATCGCCCGGGTCGAAATAAAGATGTCCCTCATTGGGGTTGTCCAGGTTTGGCTGGTCGAAAATGAAAGGCATCCCCAGCACGCCTTCCCAGAAATCTATCGAGGTCTGTCGGTCAGCCCCGTTGATCGTGATGTGATGTACACCTTGGGTCTGAATTTTCCTGATCTGATCTGACTTTGGCATGCGTTTCCTCCACGTTTGGCCCTTCAGTCACAGTACGACCAGTCAAAAAGCAACGTTTTTCTATATGACCGTCGAAGGACCCGATATCTGTACAGTCTTCTCCTTTTACTCGGCTTTGTAGCCCAAAGTTTGACCGATCGAAGTAGTTACATGGGTAAAATTCCAGATCCGCAAGTTGATTATTCCCAGCGCTGGCAAGCTTATTTCATTCAATCTGACCACCCTGCATGCAGAACCACCCATTTGAAGACCGTCCCTAGCCCAGGACCGCCACGCCTTGTCGAGGTTGTGATAAGCCCTGCATTGACTGATCGCCACGACCCATTCCCTCGCAAACATAAAGACAGAGGCCCATTATAGAAGTTATACTTTGTGCTATGCTACATTAGGGAGAATTGCTCGGGTCAAGGCGCTCCGTTTTCATTGTTTCGGGACGGTATGCGGCCCCATAGCCCACCTATTTAAAAACTCCTTTCTTCGATAAGAAGGCGTTCCGGTATGATTGAGTTCAGTAGGTCACCACTATTAGACAGCGTCGCCACTTGGTTGATGAGGTGTGGTCTTCGCGACGTTACCGCTGAAGAAGTCGTACAAGGGTTTGGCAACAGACTTGTTTCCGCGGGCATACCTGTTGTTCGAATAAACGTTGGGGGTATGGTACTGCATCCAATATTTGGTGCCCTAAACGTTCTTTGGACCGTACGCGACGATCAGGCAAAAGCCGAGCTGACTCCACGGGATCAGCTGGATACTCCCAGATTTCGAAATACCCCCTTTTTTGAATTAGCGTGCAGCGGAGACATCTATCGGCGCTACAAGCTGGAGGATGAACAGGCTGGGCAAAATTTCCCGATCCTGGAAGACCTTCGTGCAGATGGCATAACGGATTACATCGCACTTTTTGAGAGTTACCATCGCGATGACACCAGTCGTTGGTCAGACTTTCCACCAGGGATGGAAGGTGTCGTAATGTCGATTACTACCCGGCGCATAGGCGGTTTCAGCGACTCTGAAATCAATTACATCCAGGCGCTTATGCCCGCCCTCGCGCTGGTAATAAAAACTGCAAAATCACGTCTTCTGGCACAGGGTTTGTTGGATGCGTATCTGGGGAGCTACTCTGGGAACCGGGTATTGGACGGCGTCATTGAACGCGGTGACGGCGGCGCAATAGACTGTGTGTTGTTCTATTGCGACCTGAGAAACTCTAGCCGAATGGCTGAAGACATGCCATTGGAGCGGTATCTCGCGTTGATCAATGATTACTTCGATTGCACAGCAGGATCAGTGGAAGACCATGGTGGCGAAGTTCTGAAGTTTATAGGCGACGCAGTTATGGCAATCTTCCCAATTGACAAGAAAACCAGACCCGCAGTCGACATGTGTCGGGCTGCCCTGACTTCAGTGCTGGATTGCGTGTCGCGCGCGAAAGAAAAAAACACCAAGTGGGAAAAACACGGCGGCAAAATAGAATTCGGGATTGCCCTCCACCGCGGCTCAGTAATGTATGGTAATGTTGGCACCGAACGCAGACTGGACTTCACCACCATTGGTCCCGCGGTGAACCAGGTTAACCGTCTTGAAGGCTTGTGTAAGTCACTTGAAACTCCGTTGGTTTTGTCCTCGGAGTTTGCAGCGGATGTTTCAGTCCCACTGCAGCCTTTGGGACATCACACTTTGGCGGGGATGTCGCAATCAACGCAGGTTTTCACCCTCCCGGAATTTGCTCCGACAAGTTAGGCGTCGCGATGGAAACAGTCTTCCAACGATTTTCTCGACGTTTGCCATCGGAGCGTTCAGCCCAACGGCATACGCCGCTCGGCCATTTCGGCGTACCAGCTACAGCCCACCGGTATCAATTCGTCGTTAAAATCATAGGACGGATTGTGTAGGTCAGCGCTGTCGCCGTTGCCTATGAAGAGATAGGCACCCGGGCGTTCGGCGAGCATTTCAGAGAAATCTTCGCCCGGCATAACCGGGTCAAATTCGCGAATGACAGAACCGGAAATGTATTGAGCGACCTCTGCCGCGCGCGCGGCGGCTTCGGGATTGTTGATCGTCGGCGGCACGCGCGGAGAGTAATCCAGATAAACCTCGGCATTGTGGGCCTTTGCCGTTAGTTCGGCAATCTCTCGCAGTCGTTTTTGCACCGTCTCGTGAACCTCAGGGTCGAAGTATCGCACGGTACCACGGAGTTTGATCTCGTCAGGAATCACGTTGAAGGTGTTGCTGTCGCTGCGCATCCCACAGGTGGAAACGACCACTGTTTTCAATGGGTCAATGTTCCGCGCGGCGATAGTTTGCAACGCCACGATCACGTGTGCGGCTGCAACGGTTGTATCCACCGCCTTATGTGGCAGAGCCGCATGCCCGCCCCGACCGTTCACAGTGAGTTCGAAGAAGGCGGTCGCGGCCATTTGCGGCCCGTCGCGAACAGCGAACTGGCCCGCAGGAATTCCCGGCCAGTTGTGCATGCCGTAAACCTCCTGAATGCCCCAACGGGTCAACAACCCATCGTCCAACATTGCGCGCGCACCCCCGCTGCCCTCCTCTGCAGGTTGAAAAATCAACACTACAGAGCCATCAAAGTTTCGAGTCTCGGCCAGGTACTTCGCTGCGCCCAACAACATAGCCGTATGCCCGTCATGCCCGCAGGCATGCATGGTTCCAGGATTTGTAGATGCATGTGAGACGCCGGTGGTTTCAGGAATGGGTAACGCGTCCATATCTGCGCGAAAGCCAATCACTCTGCCGGATTCTTTCTTGCGTCCATGGATAACCCCCACAACGCCGGTGAGGCCGATTCCGGTGGTCACCTCGTCACAACCGAACTCGGTAAGCAAGTCAGCGACTTTGGCTGAAGTGCGGTGCTCCTCAAAACGCAGCTCGGGATTTGCGTGAATGTCCTGCCGCCACTCGGTAATCTCGGCGTGCAGCTCTGCAAAGCGGTTACGGGCAGGCATTGGCAGCTCCTCCATCAGTAGTTCAACGAGAACTATGAAGGCGTATATACGTTCTCGCAACTGGCTACGGCAGCACCTCTATTTGCCATCTTGCAAGATGCTCAGCGTGTGTTGGTTCTGCCTCCATGGGGATTTCTTTTCTGGTCAAGTGCCCGCTTCGCGCCCGGAATAGTCATTTTAGCTGCCTCCAGTTAAGAGGAGCAAACCTTCCACACGCGAAAGAAATCGTGCCCGAGCGTCATTCCGCGGGCACGGTTTTGTGGCGCGGTTCGGTACTTACTCAGCCGCTTCCTCGTATTCCGACATCGGCGGGCAAGTGCAGACCAGATTTCTGTCACCGTAAGCGTTGTCGACGCGATTGACCGGAGACCAATACTTGTCAACGCCCATCGAACCCGGCGGGAAGCAGGCTTGTTCGCGGGTGTACGGACGATCCCAGCTGCCAACCAGATCACGCACGGTGTGGGGTGCGTTCTTCAGCGGATTGTTTTCCGCGTCGATCTTGCCGTCAATGATATCCTGCGCTTCGGCCCTGATCGAGAGCATCGCATCACAGAAACGATCCAGTTCATCTTTGGGTTCAGACTCTGTCGGTTCAACCATCAACGTTCCAGCTACTGGCCAGCTCATGGTCGGCGCATGAAAGCCGCTGTCTACAAGACGCTTGGCCACGTCATCCACCGTTACGTGTGCCTCGGCATCGAGTGGACGCGTGTCCAATATACATTCGTGCGCCACGCGACCCGTTTCAGATGTGTAAAGGATTGGATAGGAGTTCTTTAGTCGTGCAGCGATATAGTTGGCGTTCAGTATCGCAACCTTGGTTGCTTGCGTAAGACCCGCGCCACCCATTAGCAGAACATAGGCCCAACTCACCGGCAGTATGGAAGGGGAGCCAAATGGTGCCGCCGAAACTGGCCCCACCGCGGTGCCATATTCCGGGTGGCCGGGCAAATGTTCAGTCAGGTGGGCTTTCACACCGATTGGCCCCATACCGGGGCCACCGCCTCCATGCGGAATGCAGAACGTCTTGTGCAGGTTAAGGTGGCTGACATCGCCGCCGATATCTCCGGGACGCGACAAACCGACCATGGCATTCATATTCGCCCCGTCGATATAGACCTGACCGCCATGGTCATGGGTGATCTGACAGACCTCCTGCACGGTGGTTTCGAACACGCCATGGGTGGACGGATAAGTGATCATGCAGCCGGCCAGTTGATCGGTGTGCTTTTCGGCTTTCGCCCGGAAGTCTGCCAAATCAATATTTCCGTTTTCGTCAGATTGCACCGGCACGACCTGCCAACCCACCATCTGGGCCGAGGCAGGATTGGTGCCATGCGCAGAAGTCGGAATCAAACATACATTGCGGTGCCCTTCGCCGCGAGCGATGTGATAATTCCGAATGGTCAACAGACCTGCATACTCGCCCTGTGCGCCCGAATTAGGCTGTTGCGAGATTGCGTCATAGCCGGTGATCTGGCACAGCTTATCGTTCAAATCAGCGATCATCTCATGATAACCCTGTGCCTGATCTTCGGGAACAAAGGGGTGTAGGTTGCCGAACTCGGGCCATGTGACCGGGATCATTTCGATAGTTGCATTCAGCTTCATGGTGCATGAACCAAGCGGGATCATCGCGCGATCCAGAGCCAAGTCGCGGTCCGCCAAACGGCGCATATAGCGTGTCATCTCAGCCTCGGCCCGGTTCTTGTGGAAGATCGGGTGGGTCAGGTACGGCGTCTCGCGCAGCGCATAGTCGGGAAGGCGATAGGCAACGTTCGAGCTATCATCCGCGCGGTCGATACCAAAGGCGCCCCACACAGCTTCAATCGTTTCAGCCCGAGTCTGTTCATCAAGACTGATGCCAACTTTAGTATGACCTACACGGCGCAGGTTGACGCCCCGCGCCACCGCCGCCTCCATAACGGTCGTTTGCAGGTGTCCAACCTCGACAGTAATGGTGTCAAAGAACACTTCTGGTTCGACAGTGAAACCAGCTTCTTCCAAACCGGCAGCCAATCGCGAAGTCTTGCGATGCACGGACTGAGCAATAGCTTTGATACCGTCAGGGCCGTGGTAAACTGCATACATCGACGCAATGACCGCCAATAGGGCCTGCGCGGTGCAGACATTAGAGTTGGCTTTTTCGCGACGGATATGCTGCTCACGGGTCTGAAGTGCAAGGCGGTAGGCCTTGTTGCCCCGGCTGTCGATACTGACACCGATGATCCGCCCCGGCATCGCACGCTTCAGCTTGTCGGTCGTCGCCATGTAAGCAGCATGCGGGCCGCCATAGCCCATTGGGACACCAAAGCGTTGGGTCGAGCCAATCGCGATATCCGCCCCCATTTCGCCGGGCGATTTAAGTAATGCCAGTGAGAGAATGTCTGCCGCAACGATGGCTATCGCTTTGTGCTCATGCAGGGCGGCAATTTCATTAGTGAAATCGCGTACATGACCGTGCGTTCCAGGATACTGGAATATTGCGCCGAAGACTGCACCAGCATCCAATTGGTCCGGGTCCGCCACTTTTACATCGATACCCAGAGGCTCGGCGCGGGTTTTTATCACCTCAATCGTTTGCGGGTGGCAATTACGGTCAACGAAAAAGGCAGCGTTGTTCGCCTTTGACCGCCCACCACGCTTAGCCATTGCCATCGCTTCGGCGGCCGCAGTTGCTTCGTCCAAAAGGGACGCGTTAGCGACATCCAGACCCGTCAGGTCACTGACCATCGTTTGGAAATTCAGCAGCGCCTCCAGCCTGCCCTGGCTGATCTCGGGTTGATAAGGCGTATAGGCAGTGTACCAAGCCGGGTTTTCCAAAATGTTGCGAAGGATCGGAGCCGGAGTTGTAGTTCCATAGTAGCCTTGACCAATTAATGAAGTGAGAACCTTGTTCTTGCCCGCCACCTCTTTCATGTAAAACAACGCGTCACGCTCGGTCATCGCAGGACCCCAGTCTAGCGGTTCTTTTTGTCGAATAGCCGGAGGAACGGTAGCGTCGATTAGCTGATCCAGAGTCTTGAAGCCGATCACCTTGAGCATATCGCGCATCTCGGTCGGACTGGGTCCTATGTGGCGGCGATTGGCAAAATCGTAAGCTTCATAATCGGTCAGTTTGAAGGCCATTATTGCGCTCCTCAAGGAATGTCTCACTCTGCTGATCTAGCAATAGCTACCGACAGTAGTGTTTTTTAAGTTTTGTGGGGCGGTGCCGCTCGGGCTTCCGCCAGATTGTTAGCCGATGAAGGCTTTGTACCCATTCAGATCCATCAGATCTTCAAGTTGCGACGCATCCGCCAGCTTGATTTTGTAGATCCAAGCATCCCCTTCTGGATCTTCATTTAGTGCACCGGGGTTATCGGCAAGCGTCTCGTTCACTTCAACTATCTCTCCGTCTACCGGGGCATAGATTTCCGAAGCTGCTTTGACAGATTCGATCACCCCGATCTCTCCGTCTTTTTCGAATTCGTCGCCGACCTCTTGCTGCTCAACAAACACCACATCGCCAAGCTGTTCAGCCGCGTGCGCCGTAATGCCCAGAGTCGCCGTATCCCCTTCAACTGTCAGCCACTCATGCTCTTCTGAATAATAGGTCGCCATTTCTTCTCTCTCCTCACTTCAACGCTTGTAGTTCTGGGTGACAAAGGGCAACGCCACAATCTGCGCTGGCTGCGGCTTGCGCCTTATAATCAGATTAACCGTTTCTCCGGGTTCGCCGTGACCGTTGGCAACATAACCCATAGCAATCGGCCCCCCGACGGTGGGCCCGAAACCGCCAGAGGTAATGTGACCAATCGTGTTGCCTTCCTTACATTGAATTTCGACCCCTTGGCGGGCAGGCGCCCTTCCTTCGGGCTTGATTCCTACCAACCGGCGTGATGGTCCTTCGTCCAGTTCCTTCTGCACACGCTCGGCTCCGGGAAATCCGCCTTCTTCCTTGCGGCGTTTCTGAATTGCCCAACCCAAAGAGGCCTCAATCGGCGAAGTCGTCTGGTCAATGTCGTTACCATATAGGCACAAGCCCGCTTCCAGCCGCAGGCTGTCACGAGCACCCAGTCCTGCCGGTTCGCAATCCTCATGCGCCAGAAACGCCCGTGTGATCTCAATTGCGTTATCATCGGGGATCGAAATCTCGTAACCGTCTTCGCCGGTGTAGCCGAGCCGCGAAATGCGGCATTCCACGCCTTTGATTTCGGCTATGGCCGTTTCCATGAACTTCAGGTCCCGCGCGGCCGGGCATAGCCCACCCACAACTTCCTCAGCCTTGGGACCCTGTACAGCAACTAGCGCGCGATCGAAAATTTCGGTCACTTCGACGCCGCCCAAGTTGGCTTTCATGTGTGGGATATCTTGATGGCGCAGCGCAGCGTTAACCACGACAAAATAATGATCCCCTGCGTTTGACACGATCAGATCGTCCATAATTCCGCCGTCTGTGTTCGTGAAAAACCCGTAACGTGCTTTACCTTCCTTCAATGTCGCGTAGGCCTGGGGGCAAAGGCTTTCCAGCTTTTCCCCTACATTTTCACCCATTAGGATCACCTGACCCATATGGCTCACATCGAATAGGGCTGCTTTTTCGCGACACTGTTTATGTTCCCCCATAATACCCAGCGGATATTGAACGGGCATCTCCCAACCGGCAAAATCAACCATCTTGCCACCAAGTTCGACATGAAGATCGTAAAGGGGCGTGCGCTTTGGTGCGTCGGTCATGGCGATTACCTTTTCGTTCCTATCAGTCTGCGCGCTTACCAATCAGTCTGAAGCAAGCCGGACATTTTGCAACGATCGAATACATTAGACCCCACTGGCACACGCCTTTTGGGACGGTCGTTTTCAGTAGTCGCAAACGCCCCGGCGGACTGCATCGAACCCAATCGTACACCAGCGCATTCGGTAATATTTCCTATAGGAAACTTTTTTCCGTTAAGCAACACACAAGTTAAAGAGCATTATGCATTAAGACTGAGAACCGCGTGTTCCAATACGCGTAAACCCGCAACCAAATCGCTTTCGGCGGTGTCTTCAGAAAAATCGTGGCTGATCCCAGCGATGGAAGGTACGAAAAGCATAGCAACAGGCATCAGCCGGGCCACGTTAGTTGCGTCATGCAACGCGCCCGATGGAATTTTTTGCCACCGTTCCGGCGCGACTGTTTCCGCACCCATTTGAAGGGCAGAACGCAACTTAATATCCATGGAAACTGGTTCTAACCCAAGCATCGTGCCGAAACTGAGGCCGAGGCCAACACTCTCTGCGACCTCCTTCGCGGCTTCCCGGATAATCTCTTCCATTCGCTCCAAACGATTTGCGTCACCGTCTCGCCATTGCATGGAAAAGCGAGCGCGCCCTGGCACGATTGACGATGCATTGGGGTGAAGATCGACACGGCCAATTGTCCATACAGTTTGGGGAGTGACCATGTTCTTAAAGCGATTGTTGATCATCGCGTTGAATTGCGAAACCGCCTGAAATGCGTCCCGGCGGAGATGCATTGGCGTCGTTCCGGCGTGATTTTGCTGCCCATCGAAAGTGATGACCACATCACGAATACCAACAATATCGGTGACCACGCCTATCTGATCGCCCTGCGCGTCTAGCGTTGGACCTTGTTCGATATGGAGCTCGATGAAGCCCTCGAACCGGGCCGGGTCCACAAAATCGTCAGACAGGTCAGACATCGATGATCTTGCCTCGGCGAAAGTAATCCCTGACGCGTCGGTCAATGAATCCGCTTTATCCAACGGCAAGCCACCGGACCAAACGGCCGATCCTGTAGTGACGCCAAATCTCCCCTCTTCGTCCTGAAAGCTGACAACAGAAATTGGTTGTTTAACGGACCGGGCAACCTCCAGCGCTGCGACAACGCCCAGCGCCCCATCCAACCAACCACCCTCGGGCTGACTGTCGGAATGTGACCCCAATAACAGAGAACGCCCAGGTGCCAGCCCGAACAAATTTCCAACTGGGTCAAAATGCGGAGCCAGACCCGCGTCGGCCATTTTCTGCGCCAGCCATTTCCGTGCGGCGATATCGGCCTCGGAATAGGCCGGTCGCACAACTCCTTTCCCGACGCCCGAGGCGCCAAATTCGCGCAGCTTATGCAGGTCGGATAGAAAACGGCTTTCGTTTATTGTCATAGGCTACCCCTGCGTGTGGTCAGGATAACATTATACTCAACGCCGCAGTGAGCAAGACAGTGCTACCTTTCAGTATCGCACCGTATCGGTAGAAACGGCATATTGGCTTTTCTGGTTGAGCAGGCAAAACCCCTCTGGTCCCGGTCCGAATCCTGCCCTAAGACTTCTCGCCAAGAGGAACCGACATGTCATACATTACATTGGTGCGTCACGGACAAGCCAACACAACAGCGCGGGATGAAACGAGCTACGACAGGCTGAGCGATCTGGGCCATCAACAGTCGCGCTGGTTGGGCGGTCATCTTCGCGACACCCACGCGCATTATCCGCGCGTTTTTTGCGGCACCTTGAACCGCCATACGGAAACTGCCAGCAGTATGGGCCTGCCGTCCCCAATCCTCGACAAACGTCTGAATGAAATTGAGTATTTCACCTTGGCCCAACTGTTTCACGAACAGCACGGCGTGCCCATTCCAACTGACCGCGAAGGATTTGTTGAGCATCTCCCGCAAACTTTTGGCGCTTGGGCAAACGGAGATATTGCGAACGCGCCCGAAACCTTCGATCAATTTGAAACCCGGGTTTCAGATGCGCTGCGCGAGATTGGAACAGAGGGCGGACCAGCCATTGTTGTGACCTCAGGCGGCCTGATTTCAATGGCGGTGCGTCAGGCAATGGGGCTGGACATACCGTCTATGGCACGGGTGGCCCTTGCCATCATGAACACATCGTTACATCGTCTGCATCCTATAGGGGCTCAGCTCAGCCCCGTTCTTTTCAATGCCGTACCGCATCTGGAAGCCCCTGATAGGCACTTCGCCCAGACGCATCTGTAACCACCATCCTGAGGGACTTCTTTGATGCAGCTATACTATGCCCCGCGTACGATTTCCGTCGCTGTCGCTATCGCTTTGGAAGAGGCTGGGCTGCCGTATGAAACAATTCGCCTGGACTTTGCCGCCGGTGAACAAACCAAACCAGCCTACTGTCAGATCAACCCAAAGGGACGTGTTCCAGCGCTTGTGATCGACGGCGGCATCCTGACTGAAACGGGCGCGCTGCTAGAGTTTGTCGCCGCTAAATCGCCCGACGCCGGTTTGGTTCCGGACGATCCGTTCTTGGCCGCGCGTATGCGTGAAGTAATGTATTATCTTGCATCAACAATGCATGTGAATCATGCGCATAAGTTTCGCGGACAACGCTGGGCCGACAATCAAGACAGCTGGAAAGATATGGCTTCAAAAGTTGCCGAGACGATGACGGCTTCATGTGAATACATCTCTTCCAATGGGTTACGCGGTCCGTTTGTCTTGGGTGAGACGTTCTCGCTGGCCGATGCTTACCTGTACGTTGTTTGCACTTGGCTGGAAGGCGATGGCGTAGATGTCTCCGCCTTTCCCAAGATCGTCGCCTTTCGTCAGGCGATGGATGCACGAAAGTCGGTTCAGGCGGTAAAAGCCGCTGGAATGCTCTGAGCAAAGGATTCTCGATGACACATCTCTGGGTCCGGGCTGAACAGCGCCCGAACGAAGAAAGGGTTGGGTTAACACCCAAGGGTGCCGCCGCGCTGATCGCCGCCGGAATTCGTGTAACTGTCGAGGAAAGCCATGTCCGTGCCATTCCGATTGATGGCTACAAAGAAGCTGGATGCGAAATCGCGACCGAGAATTCCTGGCCGGAGGCACCGTTGGATGCTGTCATCTTCGGCCTCAAGGAATTGCCCGAAGATGGTACACCCCTGCCTCACCGTCACATTATGTTCGGCCACGCTTTCAAGGGTCAGCATTCTGGCCGCACTCTGTTAGGAAGGTTCAAGGCTGGGGGCGGTACTCTATACGATCTGGAGTATCTGGTGGATGAAAACGGCCGCCGTGTTGCTGCATTTGGGTATTGGGCGGGCTACGCTGGGGCCGCAGTCACGCTAAAGACATGGGCGGCGCAGCAACGGGACGAGGAATGCCCCCCGGTTGGAGTATATCCCAGCAAAAACGCCTTGAATGCAGAGTTGTTGGCTGAACTTGATTCCATTAAAATTTCGCGCCCTCGCGCAATCGTCATCGGCGCTTTGGGCCGTGTTGGAGCGGGGGCTTCGGATCTGTGCGAAGCGATGGGCGTTCAGGTTACAAAGTGGGACATGGCCGAGACCGCCAGCGGTGGACCTTTTCCGGAAATTCTTGAACACGACTTGTTTCTGAACTGCATACTGGCCCGCCCAGGAACACCAGTTTTTGTTCCAAGGGCTGCGCTGAGCTCTCCCCGCAACCTTACGGCAATTGGCGACATAGCTTGCGACCCGGACAGTGATTACAACCCTGTTCCCGTCTACGATCACGCGACCACCTGGGACGCCCCGGCCGTGCGTGTCGCCACCGATCCGGTGATGGACGTGATGGCAATCGACAATCTGCCGTCAATGCTACCGGTCGAAAGTTCCGAAGATTACGCAGCTCAGCTACTGCCTTCTCTGCTAACCTTATCGGATATCAATGGCGGTGTTTGGGGTCGAGCGGCGACTATGTACAAATCGCATGTAAAAGGGATCTAAGCGATGACGATTCATTGGTGTGGAACTGGCCTGTCGGCAATCCCAGGTCTGCGCCGCCTGATCGAAGGCGGGCACAAAGTCACAGTCTGGAACCGGACTATTGAAAAAGCCAAAATTGAGGTTGGAGACTTAACAAACGACATCCAAGCCTTTGACATCGACGCGCTGGGTTCGGTCCTTGAAAAAGGTGACGTGATCGTTTCCATGCTGCCCGGAGATTGGCATGTCCCGTTGGCGGAACTGGCGATCTCCAAACAGGCGAATTTCGTTTCTTCCTCTTATATTGCTCCAGAAATGCGCGCGCTGGACGATAAGGCACGTGACGCTGGCGTAGCATTGGTGAACGAGGTCGGCCTGGACCCTGGGATTGATCACTTGATGGCCCACGCACTTGTTGATGACTACCGAGCAGCGAGCGCATTCGATCCGCAAAACCATCTTAGCTTTATTTCTTATTGCGGGGGCGTCCCGAAAAACCCCAACCCATTCCGATACAAGTTCAGCTGGTCGCCACTAGGCGTTCTCAAAGCGCTTCGGTCCCCCTCGAAGTCGATCCGAGACTACGCAACGCTGGACGTCGCACGCCCTTGGGATGCGATCAGCAGCTATATCGCTCCGTTACCAATCCCTGAAAGTTTCGAAGTTTATCCAAACCGTGACTCCGTCCCTTTCATGGCCCAGTACCATTTTGAAGACCATTGGCCAGTCAAGGAATTTGTACGCGGCACCTTGCGACTAAACGGATGGGCGGATGCTTGGTCAGATGTTTTTTCCGAAATCGAAACACTGTCCGGACCCGAAGGCGAAACTCGTTTGAAACAAATGTCGGACCAGTTCTGGAGCGAAAACGCTTACGACGAAGGCGAACCTGATCGGGTTGTTCTGTGCGTAAGCCTAAAAGCTGAAAAGGATGGGCAAGAAGTTTGGCACAAAACCTATGTCATGGATGCTTGGGGCGATGATCGTGGCACAGCAATGGCACGACTGGTGTCTATCCCGGTGTCGCTGGCCGTCGAGGCAGTATTAAACCGCGAAATTCCTGTTGGGGTACACGCTGCGCCCAGTGATCCGAAACTGGTCAGCCAATGGATGGCGGAAGTCGATAAACTGGCACAACAATTGCAGATCGTAGATCATGTGAAAGATCAATACTAATTCTACATTTCGTTGATCCAGATGGAAACAGACCTCGGCCATTTGCCGAATGCTGCTTTCTCTCCAATTGTGATTGTCTTCGAATGTCAAAATCCTGACCGAACATCTGATGAGTTCAAAAAATCGGGACTTTAGGTCTGGTCGATCAACCGAATGTATCAATCCAAATAAACGAATGGGCCACTCAAGTATTTTGAACGGCCCATCAAATAATTAGCTTTGTTAAGGATAAGTGGTGCAATTCTAGATGTACCGATCGATTGTATCCTCGATATCTTTTCGGTTCAGACCAAGCTCGGCCAATTGATGATCAGTCAACCCGTTTAACTGTTGGGCCGCAGACACAATATCCCCTTTGATAGCGTTTATCCGCATTGCTCGATCAAACAACAAAAGGGCACTGGCCAAGGGGGAGTTGTCGGTCGGTGGTATTACATCAAACATGGTGGATACCTCATAGCTTTTGAATTCCGACGGGCCGATGAATGTTTTGCCCGTATCGCGGTCAATGACGGTAAGGTCTGTGATTGTAGACGCTTTCATAAGCTTTCCGTTCGATCTGGTCCCGCGGCACACCAATGTCGTCCAGTTGCTGGTCACTCAGCCGTCTGAGTTCATTAACGGTTTTTGAGAATAGCCTGCGACGGAATTGTTCAACCCGAGCTTCGGCAAAATCAGAAAACAGGCCCGCAAAGACACTGCTTTGGGGCGTTACTTTATTGGTATATTCCATTGTTTTTCTCCTCCAAGAATTAACTGCTTTTTTCTGTACAGTTAAAATAAAGGAGCACTGCCTTAACGACGCCAAAACGACTCATTAAGCTATGTTAATGAAAGTCTGCATCGTAAGAATTGCGGGTTTGGGCGGCCAGTTGGCACAATTCAACTCATGCAATCCGCGATTAGCCTGGGTCTTCGGTTTCAAGTAAGTTTCTGATCAGGAACTGCGCCGCCGGTGGAGTTTCGTCCGATGCAAGCAACGCCTCGAAAGTCGAATTCAGTGTGTCGTCTTCCCAAACATTCACCGCAGCCGCTATCCAGACAACTGACGCAGGATCATCTTCCAGTGTTTGCTTGAAGACTTCAGAGATTTGTTCTCGATGCTCCGGTGCCACAGCTCCTGCATCGGCAAGCGCGCGGATCAAAGCTTTCAGATCGTCCTGCGTTCCATAATTTTCCGCGATCGCGTTTCCAATTTGGGCGACAGCCTTTGACCCATCTGCTTCTATTCCGGCAACGGCCCATTCCCGAAGGCTTAATCCTCCGGTTTTTAAAGAGGATGAGTATTGGGATCGAACAAACTCTCGCGCTTGCGAATCTTTCTGTAACCCAAGCAAACGGATTGCAGCAGGTGCATAAGCATAACGCCCAACGGTTCGCAGATCCTGCCGCAGCACGTCAGTTGAAACAGTTATCCCCAGTTCACGCACAATGGGATAAGGAGCGCGGTGAATTTCTAACAGCGCAGTATCGCGTAACACCCGGTCGTGATGTTCCAGAAAATGGGTAAAGAATTCGATGCGGTCCCGCGAGTCGCTCTGTCCAATGCCCCAGCTTTGCCCACTTGAGCGGACCTGGCTCAAAAATTCTGCACGTTCAGGAGTGACCAAAAAGGCTTTAGACCACTCAGCTGAAAGGCCTCGTCCTGTTTTGTCCACCAAAGAGGATCCATAAATCATTAAAACTCTTCGGTTCGGATCAGCGCGAAAAGCTGCACGTGTCGAGCTATCCACCAAAAATGGAATTTCCGGTGCCCTCGCAAGTTGGTCGGATGTTCCTTTCAAGACTTTCACGGGAACAAACTTAAATGGATTGTCAGGAGACGGAGCGGCAAGAACGATCACGCGCGACGACAAAATGCGATCTGCCAGAGAGTATTCCGGCAATGTTACGCAAACCCCGCAAGCAAGTGAAGGCCTAGGCGCCAAGAACCCAACCAGAACAATTCCGCAGATTATTACCAACTGCAATGTGCGAAGCATAAATCTGCTCTATCCAAAACGCAGCCTGATAGCTACAGGCCGATCACATGATCCTGTGCCAGCTTACACAAAAACTAAGAGTTCTGCGACATGTTACAGGTTCATCCCTATTGGATGCTCCCCTTGAACAGCAGAATGGTTTTCACATGAGATCGTTTTCCACGTCTTCCGCCGAAATTCCCAGCGCATCCAGCCCGTTTTCCAAGTGGTCAGACAAGTGTGGAGTCCCGATCAAGTAGTCGGCACAGGGGGTCGAGGCCTCGGTCTTAGCGGTCACAATGGCCTCAGCCAGATCTTCGGCAAAAAAACTTTCACGGCCAATCCACATTATTGCGACCAGCTCTGCTTGTTCATCCTCACTCATTCGGTCAACAAAAGCACGCAACTCGCCTTCTGCACGTTCCAGTTCTCGCCCCATCATCGCAACTTGGGCGACTTTTCTAGCCGAAATCTCCAGCATATGACCAACTCCTGTGTCCGCGGTTTCCATCAATCAAAACCACCATCTCAGGCTTGCGTCTTTGATCTTGAGCAAACTAAACCCCTATTGCTCGCGTGGGCGAGAGATTGGGCAGGAAGGTACGGGTTCTGAACGAAACGGCCGGAATCGGGCATTTTTAAACCAGAGCTTGGCGGCCTGCCAAACTATTAGCGCAAAAACCCGCCTTGCGCCAAACGGGCGTCGGACCAAAGCCCAAAGTATTGTGCGATTTGTCAGCAAATTTCGGGGCCCGGTGAGGGTCGCGATAAGACCACCGTTTTCCCGCGTGTAATCTATCCACACGCCTACCCTTTCCAAACGATAGTCAAACCGAAAAGTGTATACACCTTCGATCTTTTGAAACGGTGAGACATGCATCAGCTTTTTAGCGACGATGCGATCCGAAGGCTGAATTAGCGAAAGGTCTGGTTTGTGACATAGATAGCTGTGGCGGGTTCCGTAGGTATTCGTGACTTCGGCCACAACGGCGTATAGACCGTCATTATGATCGAAACAGAACCAGAAACTGACCGGGTTAAAAACGTGAGCCAAAACACGCGGTTGCGTTAGCAACACAATCCGAGCGGGCTGGGGAAACTGCAATTCATCAAACCGGTTCCGCAGCCACGCGGCCCCGGTGCCTTTGCCCGGATCGCCACCATGATCGCGATCCCGCCAGTTTGTAATATTTGCCTTGTTGACGGAAAATAAAAACGGCGTTCTCGGCTGACCTTCTGGGTCGAATAGGATGTAGTCCACGGAATAACGAAAGGAGTTTTTAATTGAACCCTTTCGGCCGTGATAAGTATGGCCAGATATATGCTCTATTTCGTTCATGTAGTTTCGATTTTCGTTCTGACCGTAACCTGCTAAAAATACAGAATATTCCGTATAGTGTTTCATACAGTTGTACGAAGTTTAGCGCAGTGTGGATTAAAACAATTAAATAAAGTGATCCGACTTGGGCTGCGGCGCGTAATGTGATTATGTTTACCGAAACTGATATCGCGACCTTGGACACACCGTCGGCTGAGCCTGATTTTGTGCCATCCAAGTTCGCGCCGAAAAGTGTCAGGGGCAAGTCGGTGAACGGATCGAACAACAGCTGCGATGTCCGGCAAGAGTGGGTTCTCCACGTTAGACGCATTCGGGACGAAAAAGATCAGTTGGCTTTCGCCGAATTGTTCCGACACTTTGCCCCAAGGGTGAAGGCGTTTCTGATTAAGTCAGGGTCGGACGCAACTACGGCGGAAGAATGCGCGCAAGAAGTAATGGCGACGTTGTGGCATAAGGCCCATCTGTTCGACCCGTCCCGAGCAACGGTTGCAACATGGGTGTTCACGATCGCCCGTAACAAGCGCATTGATGTCCTGCGCAAACAACGCCGTCCTGAACCCGAAGATCTGGGTTGGGGCCCCGAGGCGGAACCTGATCAGGACGATGTGATCGCGCTTCAACAGGAAACCGCGCAGCTGCGTGACGCTATGGCGGCGCTTCCGGATGCGCAAAGAGAGCTGATCCAGAAGGCTTATTTTGGAGACCTGAGTCACCGCGAGATTGCGTCGCAGACAGGGTTGCCTTTGGGAACTATCAAATCACGTATAAGGCTGGCGCTGGACCGCTTGCGCCATGCGATGAATTGAGATGAATGAGATGAGTAAGGATATAAAACATCACCTGACCGACGACCTGCTGATGGCATATGCAGCAGGATCTCTACCCGAGGCTTTCGACTTGATGGTCGCTACGCATTTGTCGTTGTGTGACCATTGCCGTGCGCAGGCAGAAAGTTTTGACGCCGTCGGTGGGTTCGTTCTAGACGACCACGAGATGCCTCTGCAAATGGGTGAGGAGTCTCTGACTGCAACTATGGCACTAATTGCCAAAGGTGAACCGACACCCAAAACTGTTCGGCCATCTTGCTCCGTCTTGCCGACTCCGCTTCAGGAATATGTCGGCGGTGATGTCAGCGCGATCCGCTGGAAATCAATTGGTATGGGAGTGAAACAGGCAATTTTGCCGACAACGCGCGAGGCGACTGCGCGCCTATTGTTCATTCCCGCAGGGGCCGCGGTACCTGATCACGGTCATAACGGCATGGAACTTACCATGGTTTTGCAAGGCGCGTTCTCGGATGAGGTGGACCATTTTGCGCGCGGTGACGTTGAGATTGCGGACGAAGATCTGGAACACACGCCTGTTGCGGATATGTCAGAAGATTGCATTTGCCTAGCCGTGACAGATGCGCCACTTAGGTTCAACAAGCTGATGCCGCGTCTGTTCCAGCCATTCCTACGGATCTGACGTTCATGTCCGGATCGAGTCAAAGAGGTTGCTAAGTGTGAAGTGGTTATGCGCAGCGATTGTCTTTTCGACCATAGGAGCGTTGGCACAAGCCCAGTCTACCGCTGAGGTAAAGTTTCAACCTGGCAACTACGGCACAATGGTCAACGGCACGATCACCGGGAACGAGTATTTCGACTATACGTTGGGCGCAAAAGCCGGCCAGGAGATGTTTGCTGAACTTAGCGTCAGCGACACTAACGGAAATGGCGTTATCTATTTCAATATCTTGCCACCTGGCAGCGATGGGACCGCGATATATATTGGCTCAATTGATGGAAATACTGCCCGGATCAATCTGCCCGAAGACGGGGACTATACGATTCGCGTTTATCTTATGGGCAACGACCGGGACACTGGGAAAACGGTCGGCTACAATCTGGACCTGTCGATTCAATAGAGTTTAAACTTCGGTTTTGCCTAACGGGACAACGTTGTTGTGATCCTCTGGAACCAGTTCTTCAAAATCAAAATTGTCTAGCCGCTGTGCCCGTCGTCCGGCCTTTTCGGCGCTGATCTTGATGTCCGAGATATCTTTGGCCGCCTGCCCAAAATGTCGATCCAGATTTGTGACGCGTTCACCTAGACGTTCAACATCTTTGTGCAACATCCCCAGCTCTTTTCGGATCGCACCAGCCTGTTCGCGCATCCGCGCATCCTTGAGAATTGCACGCATCGTATTCAATGTAGCCATGCATGTGGTGGGAGAGACAATCCAGACGCGTTTTGAAAAACTCTCCTGCACCAGTTCGGGGAACTTGGCATGCAGTTCCGCGTAAACCGCTTCTGATGGCAAAAACATCAGCGCACCATCGGCCGTTTCGCCGTCCAGAATATATTTTTCTGATATGTCGGTAATATGTTTTCGGACCGTGGTCCTAAACATTTGTACAGCCGACTTAAATTCAGCGTCGCTAGAGGACCCGATCAAAGCCTCATAAGCTTCCAATGGGAATTTGCTGTCGATCACGATTGGGCCCGGCGGATTGGGCAGATTGATCAGGCAATCAGCCCGGCGGCCATTTGAAAGCGTCGCCTGTAACCGGAAACTATCTGCAGGCAGCGCCTTGGAAACGATGTCATTCAATTGAATCTCGCCAAACGCGCCACGGGTTTGCTTGTTGGAGAGGATGTCTTGCAAAGACAAAACATCGCCGGACAACTTAGTTATATTGTCTTGTGCCTTATCGATGGCGGCCAGTCGTTCCTGCAACTGGGTCAGGGAGGTTGCAGTCTGTTTTGACGATCCGTGCAACGATTCCTTCATACGCTCTTGCATTTCGGCAAGAGCCCGGGTGGATTTCATCGCGTTGTCCGCCAGCCGATCGTTCATCTGTTGCTGTACGGAGGAAAGCCGCGCCTCCACCGTTTGGATCACCTGAACCTGTGCGGTAGCCTGAGTGTCCGAAACATGCTGCAATCCACCGCGCAGTTGTTCCTGCCCTTGCCCCAATTGCTGTACGTGCTGCCCTAATTGTACCATCTGACGGGTAAGCGGTTCAATGTTTCTGGCCGAACGGTTCGCAGCACGCAGCGCCAGAAAAAGCAAAACAAGAATCAAAAATGTCACCGCAACACCAATCAGGGAGGCCATTACCATTGGGTCATTCAATGAGTATTCGGTGCCTGCGATTTCAATCATCTCTACTCGTGTGTTCTTGTTTTATTCTTCATAGCCCTACCAGGCATTTAGATCAACTGCGCCCGAACAGCCTCTCGATATCGCTCAGCTTAAGTTCCACATAGGTCGGACGACCATGATTGCACTGGCCCGAGTGCGGCGTCGCCTCCATCTCACGGAGAAGTGCGTTCATTTCTTCGGCCCGCATCCTGCGGCCAGATCTAACAGAACCGTGGCATGCAACCCGGCTAAGGATCGCCTCGATCCGAGCCTGCACCGCTTGACTTTCGCCCTGATCAGCCAGCTCATCCAAGATGTCTAGAACCATCGCACGGGCGTTGACCTCCCCAAGTACGGCTGGTGTCTCACGCACTGCAATCGCCCCGCCGCCAAAAGGCTCAAGCGTCAGACCAAAACGCGCAAGGTCATCGGCCACAGCCAAAAGCCGGGCGCAGTCAGCCTCTGACAGCTCAACAATCTCGGGTATCAGCAAGGCCTGCGCGGTAACACCATTTTCGGCCATCTGACGTTTGAGTTTCTCATAAACCAGTCTTTCATGGGCCGCATGTTGATCGACGATCACCATACCGTTGGCTGTCTGCGCTATAATATAATTTTCATGGACTTGCCCGCGCGCTGCACCTAATGGCAAATCCTCTGTGGGTTCATGAACTTCAGGATCGCCTACCGGCTCGACAACTCTTCCACTGTAGTCGCGGGATAATTCAGCGAATCCTGATTCCTGCGCTTGATAAGCAACCTGTCGCGCCGCCGGGAGTGTTCTGTCCATCTGGTAGACCCTAGCCGGATTAGACGGTATTGGTTCCGGCCGCATGGCACCCAGTGTTGCCGTGGCCACCGTCGAAGACGCGCGATGTCCGGCCTCGGCCAATGCATGGCGCAGGGCCGAGACGATAAGACCGCGCGCAATACCCGGATCACGAAACCGCACTTCGGATTTTGCCGGGTGCACGTTCACATCCACTAAGGTTGGGTCACATTCAACAAACAACGCTGCAGCAGGATGACGGTCGCGGCTAAGAAAATCGAAATAGGCTGCCCGCAATGCCCCGGTCAGCATCTTGTCACGCACGGGTCGCCCATTGACGAAAAGATACTGGGCAACTGCAGCACCGCGGGAATAAGTTGGTAGTGCGGCGTAACCATACAACCTGATACCTTCGCGCGTTGCATCAATTCGCAAGGCGTTCTCGGCAAATTCTCCGCCCAGAATGCGCGCAAGGCGGTTGTGCAACGCGTCGAATAGATCACCGTTCTCGCGGTCCACGCGAAATACCGCTCTTCCCGGGCCTCCGCCCGAAACGTCGCGCAAAGTGAACGCAACGGCAGGCTCGGCCATCGCAAGGCGTTTGACAGTATCGGTGATCGCCTGCCCTTCGGCTCGGTCGGTGCGCATAAATTTCAAACGTGCGGGCGTCGCAAAAAACAGGTCACGCAACTCGACCACTGTGCCCGAGCGCAGCGCTGCAGGTTTTATCGCTTCCATACTGCCGCCTGCAACGTGGATCGAGGCCGCCTCTTCTCCTTCGATACGGCTGGTTATTGTCAGGCGGCCAACGGCCCCAATAGAAGGCAATGCCTCTCCCCGAAAACCAAACGTATGGATGTTCAACAGGTCTGATCCGTCGATCTTTGAAGTAGCGTGCCGGGACAGGGCCAGCGATAAGTCCCTACCCGCGATTCCGCACCCATTGTCCGTGACGCGAATCAGCGTCTTGCCCCCATCGGCGATATCGATGGCAACGCGGTCGGCACCTGCATCCAGAGCGTTTTCTACCAACTCTTTGACTGCCGAAGCAGGACGTTCGACAACTTCGCCTGCTGCAATTCGGTTTATTGCAGTATCGTCAAGCTGTCGTATCACTGGGCGGTTATCGTTGATATTGGGGTTAGTTTGCGCCATACCCCAAGACCTAGCATATCAGAACGCGATTCTGCCACAGGTTTGAGCGGACGTTTTTACGAAACAAAGGCGCCAAAACGAAAATGTCCGGCCTTTGTGATCACTTCGACAAGGGGGAAGCGAATGTGATCACAAAAAGCCGGACAATTCAACGTGAGTGGTGGTCATCCCGTTAACAATTTAAATTCATCTATCATGAGATTCGAAATAAATCTTATTAATAATTAGTTATTGTTTGTGTTTGGCGAAGTTCAGCCTAAACCACAGCATTGGATTTGGCGTGAATATGCCGAGCTAATTACTGTTTGGCGCCCCTGATCTAGTTCTGCACGGACCGAAAATTGCGCAGATCATCAAAATCAATCCTGAAACCGTCGCAATCATGCCAGCCGCGCTGACCGCATCAAGACCGCCAAGCCAAAGCGGCCCGTATCCCGCAAGCACATAACCTAAAACTGCTGAAACGGTGGCAAAAAAAACGCTCCAAACGACCTGTGTCTCCAGACGGTTTGTCATCATCCTCGCCGCAGCAGGTGGGCATATAAACATCGCAATTACGATAATTGACCCAACGGCATCAAATGCCGCGACGGCGGCAATAGCGGCAGCTATAACCAGCGCCAGACCTAATCGCCCGGTTCGAATCCCTATCGTACGGGCGAAACCTTCGTCAAAGGTCGATATCTTGAGCGGGCGCCAAAATATCCATGTGAACAGAGCCACTCCAAGAAGCGTTATAGCGATACGAGGAAGTTCCGGTGGCAACCCCGCTAGCGCCTGAGGGTCCAATACGGATTGCCATCCTGTTGCGTCCAACCAAATCAAACTTTCCAGATTGCCATACAACGCATGTTCGACATCCAAGTGCACGGTTGACGTGTCGGTCTGTTCCAGCAGTAAAACGCCTGCAGCAAACATTGAGGTAAAGACTACACCCATGGCCGCGCCGGGTTCTATCTTGCCCAATCTACGGATCGCTTCAATCATCACAACCGACACAATGGCGGCGCCTGCGGCACCCAACATCATTGGCCATGTCGAAATCGCACCCGTCAACAAAAAGCCCACGACGATCCCCGGCAAAACAACATGGCTGATGGCGTCACCAATCAGCGCCTGTTTTCGCAATACCAGAAAATTTCCCGGTAACGCGCAAGCGATTGCCGAAAATGTGCCTATAAGCAAAGGTGTAAGGGAAAGGGTTACGAATTCTTCTCCGTTCATGGCTGTATCCCGTGCGGACCGCCAATTCGAAGGTCAATCTCTTCTATCTGGTCTTTTGTCAGTACTGTTTCTATATCCCTAAGCCCATCATAGAGCGCCGCTGTCGCCTCATGGGTCAGATCGGCACGCACAATTTCCCATCTCTTTTCGTCGCGCAATGCCTTGGCTGCGCGCGCACGTCCGGCATCTGTCGCAACACCGTCTGCCCGGGCCAACCCAGCACGGTGGAGCAATCGCAGCGTTAATGGCTCGTAAATCATTTGCCCTTGTGCCAACGCTAACAACCCTTGACGGATGTGTATGCGGCGTTGAAATTGCACGTGGCGCAAGACGGCTGCCAATACACCTCTTGCCGGTGCCAATAACAGTGACAGGGCAAAAAACCCAAAGCTGACAAGTACAATGATCGGTCCGGTTGGCAGGTCTGGAGTTGATGCCGATATTGCAGCACCCAAGTATCCGGCAAGACCACCCGCCATTCCGGCCAACAATACGACAAGATCCGAGCGCTCAGACCAGAAACGAGCCGTCACCGGCGGGATAATCAGCAATGCAACGATCAGGATCAGACCAACAATCTTTAGGCCGATTACAGTTACGGCCATGACCAGTCCCATCATCGCCAGATCGGTTCGATTGACCGCAACACCCCGGGCCGCAGCGTATTCAGGGTCAAAGGCGACCATCATCATCGGCCGTCGAATTATAGTGACCAAGATCAGAGTCGCTGCGCCTCCGATCGCGATTATTAGCGCATCCAATCTGAGCATTCCTGCGGTAGTGCCCAAAAGAAAACCCTCTAACCCAGCCTGCCTGCCAACACCCAGTGATTGAATGATAGTTAGAAGAACAATACCGAACCCAAAGAACACCGATAAAACAGCGCCGATTGCTGCGTCTTCGGCCAAACGTGTATTGTGTGTCAGCCAGTTCATGCAAAGCAGGCCTAGCCATGCTGATACTGCGGAACCCGCTAGCAGCCCTATCAGATTGCGACCATCTCCGCCCAAAACGACCAAAGCTAAGAATGCAAGACAAACGCCAGGCAGCGTCGCATGGCTGACCGCGTCGCTTACCAACGCTCTTTTTCGCAGAAACAAAAATGTCCCGGTTATCCCTGCAGCAACGCCCAGTAAAGTCGAACCGATGGCTACCAGCGTGGCGTTATAGCCAAGCTGCAAGGCCAAAGCATCCCAAAGCATGATTTATCCCAGTACGCGCGAAATCTGATCGATCTGGGCTGTTGCCAACCGCCCGCCGTAAGTTGATTGGAGTGTTTCGGCGGTAAAGGCCTCAGCGACCGGCCCCTCTGCGACCTTGCGCGTATTGATCAGAAAAACGTGGTCGAAATACTCAGTGACTGTTGCAAGGTCGTGATGCACGACAACGACTGTCTTTCCAGATGACTTGAGTGACTTAAGCACATCAATGATTGCTTTTTCTGTGGTAGCATCTACTCCGGCAAACGGTTCATCCAGCAGGTACAGATCTGCTTCCTGCGCCAATGCTCGGGCCAGAAACACCCGCTGTTGCTGACCACCAGACAATTGCCCAATCTGGCGATCAGCGAAATCGCGCATGCCGACTCGATGAAGACAGTCCATCGCATGAGCTTTGTGGCGCGCCCGTACGCGGCCTAGCAGACCCAACTCGCGGGAAAGACCCATAAGGACCACATCGATAACACGCGTCGGAAAGTCCCAGTCGACGCTGGCGCGTTGGGGCACGTAAGCTATTCTCGTACGTTGCTGTTCAAGTGGCCGCCCGTAAACAGTTACCAGCCCGGACAACGGCTTAACAATTCCCAGCGCTGCCTTTAAAAGGGTCGACTTACCCGCTCCGTTTGGTCCAATAATGGCAGTCATCGCACCCGGTTGTACGGTCATGTCCACTGAGAACACCGCAGGTTTCTGCCCATAGGAAACGGTTAGACCCCTTACGGCCAGCGGACTGTCACCGGGGCCGCGGTCTTCAACGGTAATTCCCTGACTGCTAACCAAGTCTAACATCGATCAGAACCCCGCTGACAGCTTGTTATTCATACCGCCCGTCGGCACATCACCACCAAGTGCGCTTGCGATAACTGTGATGTTGTGATCCAGCATGCCGATATACGTTCCTTCGTACGTGCCGGCCTCTCCCATCGCATCCGAGAATAATTCACCACCGATTGCAACCGCATGTCCCTTTGCTGCAGCACCTTCGATCAATGCCCGCATAGAACGGTCAGACACCGAACTTTCGACAAACACGGCTGAGATCCTGCGATCAACTAAAAGATCAACCAGTTCTCCAATCCTGTTAAGCCCCGCTTCTGACTGGGTCGAAATGCCCTGAATACCCAAAACCTCGAAACCAAAGCTGTCGCCGAAATAGCCAAAGGCGTCATGAGCGGTGACCAACACCTTACTATTGTCAGGGACACTACCCAGGGTATCCTGCGCATATTTCGTCAACCGGTCGAGTTCGGCCAAATGGAGCTGGGCATTGGACGCAAAAGATTCCGCGGCCTCGGGTCGGGCCAATGTCAGCGCAGCCTGAACCTCTAAAACTACATCCCGCCACAAGTCCGGCGTCATCCACACATGTGGATCGAATTTGTCGGCATAGTCATCATGCGCCCGCAGTTTCGAAGGGTCGACACCTTCTGCCACAGCAACCACAGTCCGTTTGCGTCCGAGGTCGTGAAAAAAGTCTTCCATCTGTGCCTCCAGATAAAGACCGTTCCACAAGATGAGATCCGCGCGCGTCATTGCGACGATATCGCTGCGAGTCTGGCGATAGGCATGGGGATCCACGCCAGGGCCCATCAATCCCTTGACCTCAATTTGCTCCCCACCGACCTGGCGCGCAGCATCAGCAATCATCCCAGTCGTTGCGACCACCTTCAAAGGCGGTTGCGCCCAAACCGCAAACGGCAGGGCGGCGGTAAATGCTAATGCGGCGACAAAACTGCGACGAATCATCTGTGATCCTATTCTGGTGTTCTCTAGAGGCTAGAATATGCGAACCATTCGCAACTAAGTCAATGCTATTGAGAATTATTCGCAAGAAAGAAGATAATTTTTTCCAATTGGTCAAAATATCACCATCTATCCTGCCGGTGGTCTTCCATTTAAGCCAAACCCATGCGATTTTGGCTCAAACCTCCCATAGGACGTGAAGATGGATACGCAGAGCTCAGAAAGCCCAGTGCGCACGGCGCATCTGCCGCAGGTAACGGAACCCAGAAACCCCGGCACCGACCTTGATTTGGATTGGGTACGCGCCGTTCAGGCCAACACCTCGGCGATTGAGCGGCGTGCTGCAACTTTGCCTGGTCGCCGCTCGGTCAAGAAAGAGCATCAAGCCGCTTGGCTGCTAAAGGCGGTCACAATGATCGACCTGACCACCCTATCAGGCGATGATACCGTGGGCCGTGTTCGCCGGTTGTGTGCAAAAGCGCGACAGCCAGTGGCAAATTCGATTTTGAACGCTTTGGATATGCCACCTATCACAACAGGTGCGGTTTGTGTCTATCACGACATGATAGAGACGGCCGTTGATGCGCTGAAAGGAACTGGCATTCCGGTTGCTGCCGTTTCGACCGGGTTTCCAGCGGGGCTTTCGCCGTTCCACCTGCGCGTGGCTGAAATCGAAGAAAGCGTAAATGCCGGAGCTGAAGAGATCGACATTGTCATCTCACGCCGCCATGTGCTGTCGGGCAATTGGCAGGCTTTGTACGATGAAATGAAAGCATTCCGCGCAGCCTGCGGCGATGCCCACGTCAAAGCAATCTTAGCGACGGGAGAGTTGGGCAGCTTGCGAAACGTCGCCCGTGCCTCAGTGGTGTGCATGATGGCTGGAGCCGATTTCATCAAGACCTCGACCGGAAAGGAAAGCGTCAACGCGACGCTGCCTGTCTCGCTGGTGATGATAAGGGCGATCCGGGACTTCTATGACCGCACCGGATATCGTGTCGGATACAAACCTGCAGGAGGAATTTCCAAAGCTAAAGACGCGCTGGTTTACCTGTCGCTGATTAAAGATGAGTTGGGTGACCGTTGGCTTGAGCCTGATTTATTCCGCTTTGGCGCGTCTTCGCTGTTGGGGGACATCGAGCGACAGTTGGAACACTACGTCACCGGGGCTTACTCGGCTGGCTACAGGCATTCGATGGGCTGAGGGCAAGAACAATGACAGTCAAAGAAATCTTCGAAACCATGGACTATGGCCCTGCCCCTGAAAGCGCTGCTGAGGCGCTTGCTTGGTTAGTCGATCAAGGTGGCAAGTTTGGTCACTATATTGATGGCACGTTTACTAAACCCGGTAGTGGATTTGAAAGCCGCAACCCGGCGACCGGAGAAGTGCTTGCCAAGTTGACACAGGCGAAACAGACGGACGTGAACGCGGCAGTTGCTGCCGCCCGCAAAGCTCAACCAAAATGGGAGAAGCTAGGCGGCGCGGGCCGAGCACGTTATCTCTATGCCATCGCCCGTCTTTTGCAGAAACACTCACGTCTGTTTTCTGTACTTGAGAGTATGGATAACGGCAAACCCATCCGTGAATCCCGAGACATCGATATACCGTTGGTGCAACGCCATTTCTATTACCACGCAGGTATGGCACAGCTCATGGAGAGCGAGTTGCCTGAGGCAAGGGCGCTGGGAGTTTGTGGTCAGATCATCCCTTGGAACTTCCCTTTGCTGATGCTCGCCTGGAAAGTTGCTCCGGCGATTGCCATGGGGAACACGGTGGTTCTGAAACCGGCCGAGTATACCTCGCTGACCGCACTATTGTTTGCGGATATCTGCACACAGGCCGGCCTCCCGAAGGGCGTTGTGAACATTGTGACCGGCGACGGCGCGGTGGGTGAGATGATCGTAGCCTCGGACGTAGACAAAATCGCCTTTACTGGCTCGACGGTTGTTGGACGGCGTATACGTGAAGCGACCGCAGGTTCGGGCAAAGAGCTAACATTAGAGTTGGGTGGCAAGTCCGCCTACATCGTCTTCGACGACGCCGATCTCGACTCAGCCATCGAAGGATTGGTCGATGCGATCTGGTTCAATCAGGGTCAGGTCTGCTGTGCGGGTTCTCGTCTATTGGTGCAAGAAGGCATTTCAGACCGCTTCCACGAGAAACTGCGCGCCCGCATGGATAAACTGCGTGTCGGCAACCCGCTTGACAAATGCATCGACGTCGGCGCGGTCGTGGACCCGGTGCAGTTACAAACCATCAAAGCCATGGTGGATCGCAACACGGCCGGTCACATTCATCATGCGGCTTGCGAGCTGCCCGAGAATGGTTGCTACTACCCACCAACGTTGATCTCGGGGCTGGAGACCTCGGACCCGTTGATGCAAGAGGAAATATTTGGACCGGTGCTGGTTTCATCAACTTTCCGTACCCCGGCTGAAGCCGTAGAATTAGCCAACAACACCCGTTATGGGCTGGCCGCAACAGTTTGGACCGAGAACGTGAACCTCGCCTTGGATATCGCCCCCAAACTTGTTGCTGGTGTGGTCTGGGTAAACGCGACGAACCTGTTTGATGCAGCGGCCGGGTTTGGTGGGGTTCGTGAAAGTGGGTTTGGTCGTGAGGGAGGCTGGGAAGGCTTGACGGCCTACACGAAGCCGAAGGGCAAGGCTAAACCATTGACAAAAATCGAAGCCATTCTTGGCGAAGGCGCTCCTATTGACCCAATTGACCGCACCGCAAAAATGTATGTCGGCGGTAAGCAAGCTCGGCCAGATGGCGGCTACTCCAAACCGGTCTGGGGCAAGTCCGGCTTGCTGGGCCACGTGGGCCTTGCCAACCGCAAAGACGTGCGCAACGCGGTCGAGGCCGCGTCAGGTGCCAAAGGCTGGTCGAAAACCACTGGCCACCTGCGCGCGCAAATCTTGTATTATATCGGCGAAAACCTCTCGGCCCGCGCTGATGAATTCGCTGCCCGCATCGATTCAATGACCGGCAAAAAAGACGGTGCAAAAGAGGTTGAGGCCTCGATTCAGCGCTTGTTCACGGCCGCTGCTTGGGCGGACAAGTATGACGGTCAGGTGCATGGCGTCCCGATCCGTGGTGTGGCCATTGCCATGAAAGAACCTGTGGGCGTAATTGGCACACTTTGCGCCGACGAGACACCTCTTTTGGGGTTGGTTTCAGCCATGGCACCCGCGATTGCGATGGGCAACCGGATTGTTCTGGTTGCCTCTGAACCTTACCCACTGGCTGCGACCGACTTCTACCAAATTTTAGAGACTTCAGATGTTCCCGCAGGTGTCGTCAACATCCTAACCGGTAGCCATACCGAATTGGCAATGCCGCTCGCCTCGCATCTGAATGTTGACGCCGTCTGGAGTTTCTCGTCATCAGACTTGTCGAAAGAGATCGAAGTCGTTTCGGCCGGAAACTTGAAACGTACCTGGGTCAACAACGCGACGACATTTGACTGGAGCGTGGACCAATCCCGCCGGTTCTTGCAGGCTGCAACTGAAATCAAGAACGTCTGGGTGCCCTACGGAGAGTAGGGTTCCCGCATTTCGGGAGGTCTTTATGAACTTTGCAGGAAAATCAGTTGTCGTCGTTGGCGGTACCAGCGGTATCAATCGAGGTATAGCGGAGGCGTTTGCCGCTGCCGGAGCCAAGGTCGCGGTGGCGAGCAGATCGCAGGAAAAAGTCGATGACACTGTTGCAGCCCTAAGGGCTGCAGGTGCTGAAGAGGCGATCGGTGAGGTTTTTGACGTCCGCGACCACGAGGCAGTTGCCAGCGCCCTAAAGCGGTTTCACCAAGATTTCGGAGAATTTGATGTACTCGTCTCGGGTGCGGCCGGCAATTTTCCTGCATTGGCGGCGGAAATGTCGGTCAATGCGTTCAAGGCTGTGATTGACATCGACTTGATGGGAACGATCCATGTGATGAAAGGTGCTTATCCCTATTTGAAACGCCCCGGTGCAAGCATCATCAACATTTCAGCCCCACAATCCTATTTACCATATGAGGGTCAGGCTCACGTCTGTGCAGCCAAAGCCGGTGTGGACCAGATCACGCGCACTCTATCGATGGAATGGGGCACGGAAGGTATCCGCGTGAACTCGGTTGTGCCCGGATTTATCGAAGGCACCGAGGGCGCCAGACGTTTGGCACCCACGCCGCAAGCCGGAGAACAACTGCGTAAAGATGTGCCGTTGGGTCGTTGGGGGACGACCAAAGACGTAGCAGACGCATGCCTGTTTCTCAGCTCGGATATGGCCAGCTATGTAAGCGGCACGGTTCTTGCAGTTGACGGAGCATTGTATCAGCGCGGGTCTGGCAAGTTTGGTCAAATGATGGGTGATATGCTGCGGGCGCAGGTTAAAGCCTAGTCAAAATCACCGATAACATGTGAACTTGTTCATATACATGACCACATGCTGCGCTCAGCTTGTCACTCAATTGATGTGAGGCAGGCTGGAAACGAAATGCTGAGTTTTCCCTTAGAATTCCCCGCGTTGATGCAGCTGATTACCGCAATTGGCGTATTCGGCGCTGGGCTGTATATCTTGAATTACTTTCTGCTGCAGATTGGCGTTATCAGGGGCACCGGAATTGCCTATCCCTTGATGGTTATCGTCGCGGCGGGTTGTGTGTTGGTTAGCATGTCCGAAGATTTCAATCTGGCCGGCGTTATTATTCAAATCACTTATATCGCGATTTCAGTAATGGGACTGCTCCGCGGATTTATCGCATATCACTTTGTCAGGTTTTCCGAACCGGAAAAGCGGTTTATCTCGCAATACCTGGATACCATCAAACCCCATCAGGCACGACGCCTTCTGAACACTTCCAAAGTAATGAAATTCGAACCCGGCGACGTCCTGATCGAAGAAGGGCACACTTCGGATTTCTTGGGTTTTTTACTCAGCGGCCGAACTACTATTCTAAAAGGCGGCAAAGTCATAAACGTATGCAGTGCTGACGAAATTTTGGGGGAACTAACGTTTGGTCTTGGACTTCCGGCTACAGCAACGGTTCTTGCTACACAGCCGACCAATTGTCTTGTTTTTGACGGTCCCCGCCTGATCCGATTGCTGCGGCGAAACAGTCAACTAGACGCAGCCTTGAAGGCGGCACATTTCCGGCACGCGCGGCAAAAACTGCTCAATAGCAACGTACACACGGTAGCAGCGCAAAACCGGGCCGCCGCCGCGGCCTGACCGATTTAACCATCTAGACCTTCGGGTTTACCCACTATAGTGAAATGCAAACCATCAGGGTCGAGCAACTCAGATGCAACGCGGTTCACATCTTCAAGCGTCACTGCGTTAACTTTGTCGTTGCGGGTGGATATATAATCGATCGGCAAATCTTCCATTTGCATGCCAACCATAATCCCCGCAATCTGGCCATTACCGTCAAACCGAAGCGGATAGGCACCAGTCAGATACGTCTTGGCATCTTCCAGCTCTTTCTGGGTGACACCTTCGGCCGCTGCTCTGGCCCACTCAGCACGGATCACATCAACTGCCTCTGCTATCCGATCATTCGCTGACGAGACTGAACCCAAATATACCGAGGCTAAGTCTTTGGGCACCAGATAAGTCGCAATTCCATAGGTCAGCCCTCGTTTTTCACGTACTTCTTGCATCAGACGGCTTTCGAACCCGCCACCGCCCAAAATGTGATTCAGTATAAAGGCTGGAAAGAAATCCGGATCATCGCGGTCGATACCTTTTTGGCCAAATAGAGCCACGGATTGTGGCGTGTCAAAGTCTACCACGCTGACGCCGCCAGCGATTGTCACTTCGGCTTTTGCAGGGATCGGCTTCCCTTCGGCGGGCAGGTCTGCCAGCAAATTGTCCAATAAGGCACCTAGTTCTTCGGCTGTGATGTCGCCAACAGCTCCGACGTACAGACGATCCCTTGCAAAAACGCCTTCGTAGGCTGCGATCACATCTTCTCGTGTCAGGACCGACACGCTCTCTATCGATCCTTTGCCTTCAGTGCCGTATGGGTGATCACCATATGCCATCTTCGCAAAGTTGAGACCGGCAATGTCGTTAGGATCAGTCTGGTCGGATTTCAGCCCCGACAAAACCTGGGCGCGAACCCGCTCCACAGCATCGGGATCGAAACGCGGCTCGTGAATCGTTGTATGCAACAGATCAATCACCTCATCTCGGTTCTCAGTCAGAAACTGAGCTGAGATAGACACGGTGTCGTCCGTGGCATTGTACTGAAACGAAGCGGCCAGCGATTCAAGCTCGCGCGCGTATGTTCGCGCGTCCATGTCGCCAGCACCTTCCTCGATCAAACCGCTCATCAGATACACAGCTCCACGCTTATCCGGTTCATCCAGCGATGTTCCGCCACGAAACCGCAATTCGAGCGCCGTGAAAGGTATTGAATGATCCTCGACCAACCAAGCCTTGATCCCACTTGGCGAAGTGACTTCTTTTATTTCGATCTCTGCTAACGCAGGCAGGGCAATCAGGCATGAGACCAAAACCGCTATTAAGCGTTTCATTGCGTCACCTCATCATCGCGCATCAGCCATCCGGTTACCGAAGATTCACGTTGCAGCACATCGCGTGCAGCGGCGATGATTTCCTCGCCTGTTACTGCCTGCAGAATATCGGGCCATGCTTGCACATCTTCGACCGTCAACCCGCTAGTAAGCGCACGCCCGTACCGATTGCCAATCCCGTCTACGTTATCGCGCGCGTAGGTTTGTGCGGCCCGCAGCTGCATCTTGATCCGCTCTAAATCAACTGGGTTCACACCTTCGGTAATGAAATCTGCGACGACTTGATCCATCGCGTCTTCGGCCTCCTGCAAAGAGACCCCTTCGGCAGGAACAACGATCAGGTCGAACGTCGTATTATCGAGAGAAACGCCTCGATAAAAAGCGCCTGCGTAAACCACCATCTGCTGCTCGAACTGCAACTTTTCGTTCAGGTAAGATGTAGTGCTGCCACCCAATAGCTCAGCCAACAGGAACAATGCAGCCGCTTCTTCCTGCTCACCCGGATTGCGTTCGGGTGCCAGATAACTGCGCTGTACATAGGGTTGTGCAACCCTGGGATCCTTGTACGTCAGACGACGCTCGGCTGTTTGTGGCGGCTCTTGCGAACGAATGCGCTCTGGCAGGTTCGGATTAGCTGGTATCAAACCATAGTGTTTTTCTGCGAGCGCCTTTACCTCATCTGGCTCGACATCGCCGGTAACAACCAAAATGGCATTGTTGGGTGCATAATGTGTTTCGTAAAACGACAATGCATCATCCATGTCCAGTGTCTCCATCTCGTGTCGCCAGCCTATGATCGGCACACCGTAGCGATGGTTGAGGTACTGCGCCGCGCTCATCTGCTCGCCAAACAAGGCGCGTGGGTTATTTTCCGTCCTTTGGTTACGCTCTTCAAGAATGACATCCCTTTCTGTGGCGATGTCATTTTCGGTCAGTTGGATGTTGCGCATCCGATCCGCTTCCATCTGCATCATCAGTTCGAGCCTGTCCGATGCAACACGCTGGAAATACGCAGTGTAGTCGTAGGAGGTAAATGCGTTGTCATTACCGCCATTGGCCGCGACAGTTGCCGAGAACTCACCCGCCGCCAAGTCATCCGTGGCTTTGAACAAAAGATGTTCAAGGAAATGCGCTACGCCAGAAGAGCCAACAGGTTCGTCCGCGGAACCGGCACGATACCAGACCATATGCTGTACGACAGGGGCGCGGTGGTCTTCTATCACAACTATATCCATGCCGTTATCCAGCGTGAATGTCGTGACCGCCTCATGTCCTTCGCCGGCTGCCAGAGGGGTTGCGACCATCAGGGCCGCTGACAATGCAAGGGCCCTTAGCATGGGGCATCCTCCGTTTCGTTTCAGGTCACAAACTACGGTGGGGCGGTCCAGGTTCAAGGGTGATGACGAAAAGTTAAGAATTATTCATCCGGTGGGGACGAAGGCGTCTCAATACCGCGTTGCCTTGCCGCTCGGGTCTGTGCATGGGGATCGATCGCCTGCCGTTCGTAAACTTGCGCGTAGCGATCGACCGGGAACAGCCGCAGTCCCGTCCAGCGCCCACGGCGCTTGCGGAATTCGTCATCTTCCTGCCTAACCAGCTGTCTTGTGTTTGCCGGAACGCCATATCTGCTTGACGCCGTTACCAGTGCGGCGTCCCCTGCCGGTATCGCCGCATTCGGGTTCAGTGCCGACTCGCTACCACCCAATGCAACAACGGCATCGGCCTTTGGCGTCGGATCAGTCAAATTTGCGCCGCCAGGGGTAGGGGCAGGAAGAAAAGCGTAATCCTGAGGTTGGGTCAACGGCTTGACCGGCAGCACAGAAAACTCATCAGGACCCGGACCCGGTGGTTGCAGGTCCCGCAAGCCAGATTTGGAGCACGCCGCCACCGCAGCAGCGAGCGTCAAAACAATAATGGCGTGCGGCGTCCGCATTCGTTTCTCCAGAAAGTTTCAGGAGCTTTTATCGCATAATATCGAACAGGTCACGAGGGCTTTTTCGCGTCAAACAGGACAAGTCCCAAAGCGCCTGCAAAAACGAACACATCGGCCAGATTGAAAACAAAAGGGTTATCAATTCCGCAGCAGGACATGTTCAGAAAGTCCAGTACATAGCCGTAGATCATACGGTCGAGGACATTTCCCAATGCTCCACCAATCAAGATGCCGCCACAAAGCAACATGAGGCTTGAGGGCGACGAGCGGCGAAGCCACACAAAAACACCAATACAAATGGCTAATGAAACACCAATCAGTGCCCAACGCGCCGCTTCGCTGTTTCCCTGAAACAGGCCGAAATTGATGCCTCGATTCTCTCCGTATCGAAACACTAGCAGCGGCGGCAGCACATCGATACCACCGGGCTGATCGGCCACGCGCATCATGTGAACAACCACATATTTGCTGATCTGATCGATCAGAAATGTGGCCAGACCAGCCCAGATAAGAACTCTATACCGCATCAGTGCCGGAAATGCCGCATGCCAGTAAAAACCATTGCAAGCCCAGCCTCGTCTGCCGCCGCAATCACTTCGTCATCGCGCATCGAACCGCCTGGCTGGATAACGCAAGTTGCACCTGCTTGAGCGGCTTCCATTAGACCGTCGGGGAAGGGGAAGAATGCGTCAGATGCCACAGCCGAGCCGATGGTCAACGGTTGCGACAGACCCAAGGTATCTGCCATGCGCTCAGCCTTTTTAGCAGCTATAAGGGCCGAGTCGACTCGGCTCATCTGGCCAGCGCCCACGCCGACGGTTGCGCCATCTTTGACATAAACGATTGCGTTGGACTTGACGTGTTTCGCAACTTTCCATGCAAACAGCAGGTCTCGCATTTGCTCTTCGGTCGGCGCATTCTTGGTAACGACCCTGAGGTCGTCCATGCCGACAAAACCGTTGTCCTTGTCTTGGACCAGCAAACCACCTGCGACCTGACGCACGGTTTTTGCGGCTGCGGTCACGTCCGGAAGGCCTTCGGTCGTCAACAGACGCAGGTTCTTCTTGGCCGAAAAGATCGCTTTGGCTTCATCCGAAGCACCGGGGGCGATCACGACTTCGGTGAAAATCCCGGTGATTTCCTGTGCGGTTTCGGCGTCGAGCGGTTGGTTCAGTGCCACGATCCCGCCAAAGGCCGAGGTCCGGTCGCAGTCGAAGGCTGCTTTGTAAGCCTCTAACAAGGTGGCGCCTTTGGCCACGCCACACGGATTGGCATGTTTGATAATCGCACAGGCTGCCTCTTCAGCCGGGTCGAATTCTGCCACCAACTCAAAAGCAGAATCTGTATCATTTATATTGTTATAGCTCAGCTCTTTTCCCTGATGCTGAACAGCAGTGGCCACTCCGGGGCGGTTGGTACCATCCGTGTAAAAGGCCGCCTGTTGGTGACTGTTTTCGCCATAGCGCAAGGTTTGTTTCAACTCGCCAGCAAATGCACGGCGATTGGGCGCATCCAGCTGCAAGGCGTCGGCCATCCAGTTTGAAACTGCTGTGTCATACGCTGCAGTGCGAGCATATGCTTTCTGGGCCAACCATTGGCGGAAACCCAGCGACGTTTTTCCGTAGTTTTCTTCTAATTGATCGAGCAGCGACGAATAATCTTCAACGTCCACCACAACATTGACAAATGCATGGTTTTTGGACGCGGCACGGATCATCGCAGGACCTCCGATATCGATATTCTCGATGCACTCGTCGTAGTCCGCACCTTTTGCCACCGTCTCCTCGAACGGATAGAGGTTCACGACTAGCAGATCGATTGCGCCGATGCTGTGTTCTTCCATGGCTGCGACATGAGTCTCATTGTCGCGAAGTGCCAAAAGTCCGCCATGAACCATAGGATGCAGAGTTTTGACCCGGCCATCCATCATCTCGGGGAAGCCTGTTATCTCGCTTACGTCTTTCACCGCAAGTCCAGCTTCACGCAGCGCATTGGCCGTGCCGCCGGTCGATAGCAATTCTACCCCACGTTCAGCCAGCGCCTTGCCCAGCTCGATCAGCCCGGTTTTATCGGAAACGGAAAGCAACGCGCGGCGCACGGGGTGAAGATCGGTCATGGGTCCAAAGGTCCTTTTGGCGTCAGTCAAACTCGGGCTCGTCCCGGTGCAGGTCGCGTACGGCATAGGCTGTATCCTGGGCCTTGCTCAGCGTCCACCGGATGCGCGTCGCATACTCCATTGCGCGGCCGGATAGAACGATCTGTTTTGTCGCGCGTGGCTTTAAACGACCTTTTTCAAGATAAACGCTTGGTTCAACAGACAATTTCCCTATGCGGTCATGACGAAAAACCCAAATCTCTCCACTTTTGAGCGCCATAGACACCGCCGCGCCCCCCAGATCCAGCGCAGCATCAACATCAGGATGAAGGTGAAATCTTATGTCGAAAGTAATTCCCTTCAGGCCGGACGCATCCAAGGCCTTATCGAACTGGCGTTTTGCCTTGTCCGTTGCGGTTAGCAGAATATCCTCACCTGTTAGTTCCCGGCCGTCAAATCGCAGCTCAAAAGTGCGCGCATGGGTCAGTCCGAACACTTTAGCATAGCCATCATGTCCCACCATAAACCGATAGCCTTCAAACGCATCTTCAGTATCAATTGGCACGCTACGAGGGCCATCAATTAGGGCTTCATTCATGGTTCCGCGGGCTGGTGCGGCTAGCCGGGCACTAGAATACCCATCCAAGCTTAGCGTCGAATGCGATGGCGTTGCCCGACCGGCGCGCCTCCATTCCGGGCCGAAACTACTGCCGGATCCGCAATTCACAATCAAAGGCCGACGGCCCGACGTCAGCTCGAAAGCAAGTGTCGACGCATGGGCATTGTACGATGCGGCACCAGTAGGCGGCGTGCTTGCATCAACGATAACCGTGGTTCTGGCAGCGTTCATTCGGGCGAACCCCATGGACAGACCGGAACTCGGTTTAGGCTTCACGCCACTTTGAGCCAGCGCCTGATCTAGTCGCCCGTCTATCCCGCGTCCACCTCCGTGAAAACGCGCCAAACCGCCATCCGCGTGACGCAGGTTACGCAAGGTTGGAGCGATACGCTTTATTGCATCCGTCTGAGCGGCCGGAGTGCCCCGGCCAACTTCGCTAAGTGCTGCGGATGTCCACGACAATAACGTGAAAACCTCCAACAGCTCCTCCGGGTTGCGGGTGGCGATTCCGCCTTGAGCATCTACTTGCCTGTCACATTCACGTGCAAGGGCGCGCAAAGCGGGATCGGCAATTTGTTCCAGTCCATCCAAAGCGAGACCGGCCTGAACTAGACCGGCCAGGGCCTCAAATCTAGGCAGGCCCGGCGTTGCTGCAGACCAACGCTTTGACAAAAACCATGTCTGTTGCGTCAGCGAGCGGAAAAATAACTTACTTTGCGCCTCGTCCATGCCACGCAAAAGGAACATACCGTGGTAAATCCAGCGAAGCACGCGCCGCCCGGTCAGGTCTGGCGCCCAACCGTAACCATGGCCGTTTCCATGTGATTCGATCCAACCCCAAACCCAACGCTGTGCCTTTTCCCGGGCTCGCATATCGCCAACGGCAGCCAAATCATCCAACCAGGAAAAACCATGCCGTTCGTCATCAAACGCCGCGCTAGGTGGGGGGACGTTCCACAAATCTGTATCTTCGGCCTCGACCAGATAGCCGGCGAAAAGAAGATTTCCGGCAATAAGTTGTCGACCACGCGCAAAGGACCCGACGGTACGTGGCTCTGGTTGCCCGACAAACCCGGAAACAGCTCTACGCCTCTGGCTCAGCCGTGCGTAAAGACGGTTCTGAAACCGCGTCCATCGGTTTGCCATGGTGTCCGACTTTGACATGCCGCTCGTTACTCTGCCCCTGACGCTCTGTCGGCGTCTGAACCAACGATAGACGGGTCTGGACGTGAAGTCATCGAAAAGAGTGCACTCAGACGGATTTGTTGAGGCATGCGATGTAGAACCCATCCATGCCACCCAAGTCAGTCCAGTAATCCGGACGCAATCGCAGGCCACCTTCGGCAGTGATCCATTCGGGGTCTACACCAGGCACATTCAGCGCATCAGAATCCACCTGCATATCAGCGTGCCGTTCCAAAGCTTCTTCAATCTGTACTTCGCCCTCATCCGGCAACAATGAGCAGGTGCAATATACCAAACGACCACCTGGTTTAAGTAAGGTCCACGCGTGATCCAGCATTCGAGTCTGCAGATCGAACAAAGCATCAAACTCGGACCCGTCCTTGGCATAGGGCAAATCAGGGTGACGTCGGATCGTACCTGTAGCTGAACAAGGCGCATCCAGCAGAATCGCGTCATATTGCCCATGATGATCAAGCGCGTCGCCAGTAATCACATTGGCAGAAAGGCCTGTACGAACAAGGTTCTGCCTAACCCGCTCAAGCCGAATTTCTGAGACATCCAACGCCGTGACATCGGCACCGGCCGCCGCCAATTGGAGTGTCTTTCCGCCCGGTGCGGCACAAAGATCCAAAATCACTTCATTGGCCTTGGGCGCCAGGACGCGAACTGGAACAGCAGCAGCGGCGTCTTGCACCCACCAATCCCCGCCCTTGAATCCTGGCAACGCGGAAACCTGCCCTGCATTCTGCAACCTGACTGTCCCAGTCGGTATCGTCTCACCGCCGGGGCTTTGCCCGCCCGGTTTTACTGTCACATCAAGGGGAGCACCGGTAAAATGCGCCTGTTCCATGGCACTCACAGCGCCCGTGCCCCATGCCATGACAAGAGGCTGGCGCAACCAATCAGGCAACCGCGGAACCCGCATGCGCGGCCAAGCCTCCGGCCCCTCAGCCGCCACCTTGCGCAAGACAGCGTTTACCAACCCTTTTAGCCGTCCGTGTTTGCGTGAGCGTCCAACGATTTCAACCATCGAATTCACAACACCGTGGGCCGCCTCACCTTGGCACAGCTCCACTGTACCAACGCGCAGCGCGTTATGTACGGTTAATGCGGGCGTACGTTTTAGGTGATTGGCCAACAACCGATCCGCGCGCTCCAAGCCACGCAATGTTTCAAGCACCAGCCGTTGGGCACGGGCGCGATCCTCCGGGCCTAACTTGTCAAGAATTCCCGCATTCAGACATTCCGAAAGCAACCGACCTTCGCCCAATATTTGATCCAGCAAATAGATTGCGCTGCGTCGCGCGGCAGTTGCGCTGTCGGACATTGACTTGCCTTTCGTGTAACCTTTGCCCGTATTGCCATCTGCGGACGAGGGCGTATATCAAGCCCATGCCTGAAAAGGAACCCGATGGTATGAGTAACAACAACAAAGACCTTCCACCTGCTGCCCAACGCGCCTTGGCCGAGGCCGAAGAACGCCGCCGCGAGGCTGACACAAAGGCAAAACCTCAGCCGAAGGAATTGGGCGGTCGCAAGGGGCCGGACCCAGCCCGATTTGGTGATTGGGAGAAGAAAGGCATTGCCATCGATTTCTGATCAATGAGGGGCACGTAGTACCTCCAGAAAATCCTCGATCAATGATCGTTGCCTTTTGGATCTCGCTCTATCCTCTGGCCACGTCAGCCAGTAACCGTCACGTGTTTCCAATTCAGGCATGTTTAACTTTCGCAATTGACCTGACTGCAGGTGGCCAGAAGCAAGTGGCACCGATCCCAGCACAACGCCCATCCCTTGACGTGCCGCAGCAATCGCATGGCCCATCGAATCGAAACTGATATGGGCCTGAGGCAACTCCTGCATCTCTGAAACTTTTGCCCAATCGCGCCATCCCGGACGCTCTCCGCGCTGTTCGACCAGCGGCGCGCCCCAATTAACGCCATTAGCCGCCATTGGGGTAAGAACTTCAGGTGCGATTAATACCGCCTCGCGCCCCGCCCAAGCCCCACGGCCATATCGGATCTGTAACCAGGTTTTTTCTTCTTCCAATGACGAACGGCGGGCAACCGTGTCCGTCATTACTCGGACTTTGGGCCGCAACTCAAGAAAGCTGGGAAGACGCGGTATAACCAGCGCATAAATGTGCGATGACAACCCAGCCACCCTAAGTTCGCGAGGCGACTTTCCGAACAGGTCTTCGGTGTTTCGTTCCAACGCCTGAAGGCTGTCTTGCACCAAGGGCAAATAGCTTTCGCCTTCGACAGTCAGAGATACGCCGCGGGCTTCACGCACAAACAGGGTGCGACCTAGCCATGCCTCGAGATTGCCAATTCGCTGACTAACAGCGGCCTGCGTTAGCCCGAATTCCCGCGCTGCGGCGGAAAAGCCACCCAATCTACCTGCCGCCTCGAATACCCGCAACCAATCCAGAGGCGGCAAGCCAACCTTATTCTTAGCCATCAATTTTTCTTGGCCTTTATGCCAATAAGGATTAATTGTCGTAATGTCATAACCCGGTTATTTCCTCAACCAAAGTTTGCACTGAACTGGAGATACCGATGCTGCGCCATGCCACTCACGATGGCTCCGTTGTAACCGTTGAATTTTCTGAGGGGCAACAAGCCCGTTTTCACGGCATTTGGCTGCGCGACAACGCGCTGGATCCGGAAACCCGGGCGCCCGGCAATGGCCAGCGACTGATCACTATCGGAGATATACCGTCCAATTTGCGCGTGGCAGACGCTAATATTGAAAACGGCAATTTATTGGTCACGTTTCAACCGGAAGGCAAAACCGTTATTTTCCCCAGTGATTGGTTGAAAAATCATGTCTATGACTGCCATCGACCTAATACCGTAGGCAGGGTCGCCCCCGGCATAACGACATGGCAACGAGGGATCAAAGCGCCAAGTGCCGATTGGATCGAAATTCACACCGATCCTACCGTCAAGTGCGACTGGCTGGCCGCAATTGCCGAGTTTGGATTTGCAAAACTGACAAACGGCCCGATTGAACCCGAGTCTTTGCTGAAAGTCGCTGACTTGTTCGGGTACGTGCGTGAAACTAATTACGGTCCCTATTTCGAAGTTCGGACCGAAGTAAATCCTACCAACCTCGCCTATACTGGTTTGGGACTGCAGGCGCATACCGATAACCCTTATCGCGATCCCGTTCCTACCTTGCAGATACTTTATTGCCTTGAAAACAGCGCCGAAGGTGGCGACTCGATCGTTGTAGACGGATTTCGTGCGGCCCAGCGCCTGCGCGATGAAAACCCAGAAGGGTTCAACCTGCTTTCGAGCCATCCCGCAAGGTTTGAATACAAAGGATCCGACGGTGTCTGCTTGCAGTCGCGCCGCCCTATGATCGAACTTGCACCAGATGGTGAACTTATAGCTATCCGGTTTAACAATAGGTCCGCCGCACCTTTGATCGACATTCCATTTGAGAAGATGGAGGGTTACTATGCCGCCTACCGCCAGTTGGGCGAAATCATTGATGACCCGGATATGGGAGTGTCATTCAAGCTGGAACCGGGCGAAAGTTTTATCGTTGACAACACACGCGTTCTGCACGCGCGCCTGGGTTACTCCGGAGCTGGGTCTCGCTGGTTACAGGGGTGCTATGCCGACAAGGATGGTTTGCTGTCGACCTTGGCCGCATTGCAGGTAACCCGGACTGAGGCGGCAGAATGAAGCCTAATTTCCAGAACCTGAACCGCGACAACATCGTAGCTTTTATTGCAGACATCTTCGAACGCCGAGGTGGTGAGGAATATCTCGGCGAACCAGTGACCATGGCCGAACACATGCTTCAGGGCGCCACAATCGCCGAACAAAACGGTATGTCCGAAGAAATTATCGTAGGCGCATTGTTGCACGACATTGGGCATTTCACATCCGAGTTCGGAACGTATCATCCCGACGATAAAGAGGACCGCCACCATGAAGACGCGGGCGCACAGGTTCTGGAACAGTTTTTTCCATCGGTCATTACAGATTGTTGCCGTTTTCACGTGGCGGCCAAAAGGTATCTCTGTGCAACCAAACCTGAGTACTTTAACCGATTGTCCTCAGCCTCGGTCCATACACTGGACCTTCAGGGTGGACCGATGAACGCCGAAGAAGTTGCAGAATTTGAAACCAACCCAAATCTTAAAGAAATCATTCAGGTGCGCTATCTGGATGAGGCAGGCAAGATAGCCGACATGAAGACTCCGGATTTCACCCATTTCGCGCCTATGGTGCAGCGGATGGTAGATAGGCATCTTGGCGCGGGTTAAAGGTTGCCGTTCAACGTACCGAAAACCAGCCAATAGTGATTACCAGGCTCCCAGACGCTTCGGCAAGGTTCCTTGATGGGCATCGCGGTGCGCCACGATCCAGAACTGGACAGCCACCAGATACGGCAAATAGAAGGCAAAATTCTGTATAAGATCGAATGAGCCTGAAAAGTCGGGCTCGGACCAGAGACCTCCGGTCAGCAAATACCACAGAGTGTAGTGCACCCGGTATAACCAGGAACCCAGCGCGAGCCAAAACAGGCGAAGTGCCCACTCCCAGTGGCCCTGCCTATTTCCAATAAAGACCATCCGCGCCAGCATCAGCGCGGCGGTAAAGAGGCAAAAACCATATATGAAAAATGCCGCAGACATAAGCGGTCCGCCAATGGTCCCACGCAGAGGAATATAAACCATTCCAGCCAGCCCGGTGGTCAATGCCAAGACAACCAGCAGCGAGCCGATACCGCGATGAAATGAAATATTTCGCAGCCGAATGCGCCCGACCATCTGCAGCGGCACCAAGGCCACCAACACCGACCCAGCAGTGATATGCAACATCATCGCAGCGTTGCCGACTGATTGGTCGGCGGCAAAAAGATAGGTTTGTCGCCACGGAAAGGCGGAAAGACCCACCGTGATCAACTCAAATGCATGCGCAAGAAAAGGCAGCAAGGTCAGATAGAAAACCGTAAGTATTACGACCGTAACAATGCCTGACTTTGATAACCACATGTTGTGATCATATCGTCGATTGACGCTTCGTCCATGACAGAGAAACGTTAGAGGCCCAATACATCTACCATGTCATATTGACCCGGTGCCCTGCCTTGCCCCCAAAGCGCGGCTTTCAGCGCACCGCGAGCAAAAATCGCGCGGTCTGAGGCCAGATGACGCAAAACAATGCGTTCACCGGGGGCCGCGAACAACACGTCGTGCTCACCTACGACGTCTCCGCCTCGGATGGCGTGGAAACCGATGTCGCCACGTTTGCGCGCACCGGTGATGCCGTCGCGACCTCGATCCGAAATATCCGCAAGTTTAACTCCACGTCCTTCGGCGGCGGCCTCTCCCAACATCAGTGCGGTGCCCGATGGCGCATCGACCTTGTGGTGATGGTGGGCCTCGGTAATTTCGATGTCGAAGTCTTCATCCAGCGCGGCGGCAACCTTTTTGGTCAGTTGCACCAGCAGGTTCACGCCGAGGCTCATGTTACCTGCGCGTACGATTACGGCATGACGCGACGCTGGTTCCAATGCAGCAATCTGTTCTTCTGTCATGCCGGTAGTTCCGATGACATGCACGCAGCGTGCCTGCGCCGCCAGCGCTGCAAACTCAAGCGTTGCCTCGGGCGAGGTGAAATCAATTATGGCCTGCGCCTGCGCAAATGCTTCCAAGGGGTCATCCGTCACTTTTACACCAAGCGCTTGCCCGCCCATCGCCTGACCTACGTCCTGTCCGATCCAGTCATGTCCCTTACGCTCTACCGCGCCTACAAGACGTGTATGATCGTTATCAGCAACGGTCTTGATCAGCATCTGCCCCATTCGGCCCGAGGCCCCTGTGATAACGATCCCGGGAATATGGGTCATTGCGCTGGTCCTTTCTGTCAGTCGGCTCAAAGCCTCCTACCCGGTTAAGGGCCGCTTGGCAAAGCCCTGCTTTGCGCTTAGATCGGTGGTATGGCAAAGAATAAGTTTCACGATGGCCCCGGGCCTTCCCAAAGACAATTGCGCGTCGGCGAATTGATCCGCCGTACCTTGTCCGAGGTACTTTCACGCGGCGATGTCCATGACCCCGACCTAAACCGTATGTCGATCACCGTAGGCGAGGTCCGCACGTCACCGGATTTAAAGATCGCCACCGCTTATGTGTTGCCGCTAGGCGGCAAAGGGCAGGAGGACGTGATTGAATTGCTGGCCCGCAACAAGGGCGAGTTGCGGCGCATGGTCGGTAAGAAGGTCGGGCTGAAGTTCTCCCCCGATCTGCGGTTTCGTCTGGACGACACATTCGATCGGATGGACGACACCCGGCGATTGTTTGAGCAGGACGCGGTACGCCGCGATTTGAAAGAGTGATCCGCACTTTGACCATTTTGATCGCTCTATTCTGGGCTACTCAAGCTGCGGCAGTCAGCTGTGAAAAGCTGGCGCACGAAGGCAAGCGCTATACAGTGTGCGAGGTAGACGCAGCATCAGACGACTTACGCCTGTTTCTGTACGACGAAGATGGCAACCCGCTAGGCCATTTTTCTTCGGTCAATGAAGCGTTGAGTTCGAGCGGCAAACGCCTCACTTTTGCGATGAACGCGGGCATGTATCACGAAGACCGCTCGCCTGTTGGCCATTACGTAGAAAATGGCGTTGAGACTATGCGCGTCATCCCAAACGCTGGTCCGGGTAATTTCGGCCTCTTGCCAAACGGTGTATTCTGTATTCGTACGGACCGTGCCGATGTGATCGAAACTCTGAACTTTGTCGATCAGGCACCCGATTGTCGTTTTGCCAGTCAGTCCGGCCCTATGCTGGTGATTGATGGTGAACTTCATCCGCGCTTTCTTCCCGACTCAACTTCTCGGTACATTCGCAATGGGGTTGGTACCAGCGCTGATGGCTCACGTGTCTTGTTCGCAATATCTGATGACTATGTAACATTTCACGAGTTCGGTCGCCTGTTTCGCGACGTGTTGGAAACGCCTAACGCGCTTTTCTTTGACGGTAACATTTCACGCATGTACGACCGTGCAGGGAACCGCTCGGACGTTGGGTTTTCGTTGGGGCCAATTGTTGGGGTGGTCGAAGACTTACCCTGAATTTGACAGCCAAGTTGTGATCCGTTAGGCCGCGCGCCTCAGAATAGTTCAAGGTGCAAGATGGGACGCAAACGCAAGGGGCGCGATATTTCCGGCTGGCTGGTGGTTGATAAGCCTGCGGGTATGACTTCGACCGCCGTAGTCAACAAAGTTCGTTGGGCTTTAGATGCTAAGAAAGCCGGTCACGCAGGCACGCTGGACCCAGAAGCAACAGGTGTTCTGGCCGTTGCCTTAGGCGAAGCGACCAAAACCGTGCCGTACATCACCGATGCCCTGAAAGCTTACGTTTTTACCGTGCGCTTGGGGCAGGCCACCAATACCGACGATGCCGAAGGTGAGGTTATTGCCGAAAGCTCTGCGCGTCCTTCTGATAAGCAAATCAAACAGGCGCTCACATCCTTTTTGGGTGAGATAATGCAGGTGCCGCCCAAGTTTTCGGCCGTCAAAGTCGATGGTCAGCGTGCCTATAAACTTGCCCGCGAAGGCGAGGATGTGGAGCTGTCGGCCCGTCCGCTATGGGTTGAGGAACTGTTGCTTATTGACCGGCCTGATCCAGATCACGTGGTTCTGGAGATGACTTGCGGTAAAGGCGGTTACGTACGTTCAGTAGCCCGTGATCTTGGCGCGGCACTTGGATGCCATGGCCACGTCAAAGAATTGCGTCGAATCTGGTCCGGCCCATTCGAGGCCGAGGATGGACTGAGCGTCGAGCAGATCGACAGGTTGGCCAAAACCACTGCTTTGGAGAAATATCTGCATCCGTTGGAAACCGGGTTGAAAGATTTGCCCGAGCTTAAGTGCACACCTGAAGGTGCCGCACGATTGCGCAATGGCAACGCGGGTATGGTAATGGCATCTGACGTGGCATATGGCGGCGAGGCTTGGGCCTCATTGGACGGCAAAGCCGTCGCGGTAGGCATCTACAAATCCGGAGAATTGCATCCCAGCCGGGTGTTCGTCTTATGAAAGCCATGTTACGCGAAAGGACATGATCACTCGAACCCATACAAAGGGCGACGCACCCTCGACCGCAGTTTATTCGGACTGCGAGAAATATCGTTATAGTCTTACCCGCATCTGGAACGCGCGGGGGCGTAAGGCTTTATTCGTAATGCTGAACCCATCAACCGCAACTGAAATTCAAAACGACCCTACGGTAGAACGCTGCGAACGAAGGGCGCGTGCGCTTGGATTTGGTGCTTTTCAAGTGACCAACATTTTTGCCTGGCGTGATACCGATCCACGCAAGATGCGAGCTGCTATCGACCCAGTTGGGCCTCAGAATGACGAGGCCATTCTGAACGGTGTTGATTGGGCCGATCAGGTCATCGCCGCGTGGGGTACACACGGCTCACATCTGAATCGCGGTTATGCTGTCGAAAACCTGCTGCGCGATACCGGTCAACCCCTGTTTCATCTTGGGTTTACCAAAGACGGGCACCCAAAGCATCCACTTTACGTCGCATACTCTCAAAAACCCGAGCGCTGGTGAATGCGTTTCCGATCAGCTTGTTTGGCCCGGCAGTAAAAGCGGGCGCGGTATTCGTGATACCAGGCGAAGGCGCCGCCGAAATTTATTTCGACCTCAAAACCCAAAGCCGACTCGGTCAAAATCATAGATTTTGAGGTTGGACAGGACAAACTATTGATTGCCTGGGACGCCGCGAACGAACGTCACCTAGAGGTTTTGGTTGCCATGGGCACCATTCAAAGATTCCTTTTGCCATTTGAGGCAAATGCGCCTATACGCGCCCATCCGCATCGGAATCGGTGCGGTTTTCTCCATGGGCCTGCGCTGGACGACATCCCGGCCTGCGCCATTCACTCTAACCATTAAAGGAGACCCCGATGTCGATCACTGCCGCTGAAAAAGCACGCGTTATGAAAGAATTCGCAACTAAAGAGGGTGACACCGGCTCACCCGAAGTTCAGGTTGCTATCTTGACCTCACGCATCAACACCCTGACCGAACACTTCAAGACCCATAAGAAAGACAACCACGGTCGTCGCGGTCTTTTGAAGATGGTGGCGCAGCGCCGTAAGTTGCTTGACTACCTGAAGGGCAAAGAAGAAGCGCGCTACCAAGACCTTATCCAAAAGCTGGGTATTCGCCGTTAATCGAGCACTGCTCGATTTTTGGTTTACTAACCAACTTTTACATAGTTCACGCCCACCATTGAGGTGGGCGTGTTTGTTTTTGCCCTAGGGGTTATATGGCACTGTACCCATTTTTAGATTGCTCGCAGGCACTTCTAGGAACCGGCCTAAATGTGGTGCCTGCGGTGTCGCCTCGATTATTATGATTGTACGATTCCGACCCGTGCCAGTCGCAAAAATTGCAGAAGTTCAAAATTTGAATTGTCAAATGGTTACGTCATTAAGGGTCGTGCGCCATGTACCAAGACAATCCATTTCACGAGATGCTGCTGGCTATTTCTCAGGTCTATTTGGCCGAGGATAATCCAATGGGTTCTTTTACTGCGCAGAGACTTCTAGATGCGCCAGCTGCCATAACGCATGACCCAGTTTTACCTTGTCTCATGGATGAAAGTATCCGAACTGTGCTGTCAGAAAGCCGGCATTTTGCGGCGGCTGCCGTTCTTGGCGCTCAGACTTTGATTCCGTGGGGGTCAAACCCCGTCGAAGGAAACACAGAGGTGGGTGTCGCTGCGATGATTTGCGTTGCCACCCTGCTTGGGCCGGATGGCCCTATTCCAGCTCCGGACGTTCGGCTGGGATTGGTTTATATGCGCCCGAACAGTTATTATCCGCTCCATCGCCATGATGCGGATGAAACTTATGTCGTGATAGCAGGACGAGCGATTTGGACTGCGGGCGATGACATCCGAGTGCGCGGGGAAGGCGATATAATACATCATCCCAGTCTCATGCCACATGCCTTTCGGACAGGCCCCGAAGGTTTCGTGGCGCTTTGGCGTTGGAGCGGCGACATAAACACACACTCTTATGCTTTCATGGAAAGTCCAGAAACAGACCTTAAAACTTGAGTCAAAAGAAAGAACGCCCGCCAATTGACGGGCGTTCTTGATTGTTTGAACGTTACGCTACATCTTGGAGCGTTCAGATTTCAGTGCTAGCCACAGACAGTAACACATGATCAGAACGACCAATGTGAACGGGATACCTGTTGACACAGCCGCACCCTGTAGCGCGCTTAGGCCGCCTCCGAGCAGCAGCGCGATGGCCACCAGACCTTCGAGAGTACACCAGAATACCCGCTGTACCACCGGCGCATCCATCTTACCGCCTGCCGTGATCGTATCAATCACCAACGAGCCAGAGTCCGATGAGGTGACAAAGAACACCACGATCAGGATCAACGCTATAGGAGCTATGATGCCGTACAACGGCAGCTCCTTTAGGAACCCAAAAAGCGCACCCTCAGGCGCGTAGCTTTCGATCACCGTCGCGCGGACACCGTCGGCGCCACCCGCATTCAGCATGTCGATTGCCGCACCGCCGAATGTGGACATCCACAGGGCGCAAACCGCAGTTGGGGCTAACAAGGCGCAGATCACAAATTCACGAACTGTGCGACCTTTAGAAATGCGGGCGATGAACATCCCGACAAAAGGCGACCACGCAATCCACCAGGCCCAGTAGAACGTTGTCCAGCCATGGAAGAAACTGGTGTCTTCACGCCCGAACGGGTTCGAGAGAGCTGGCAACAACCGCACATAATCTGTCATGACACTAAAGTAACGCGAGATGGCGGTGCCAATACCGGTAACCACGATCACAAACAGGAAAAGGCCAACGGCCATGATCATGTTGATCTCGCTCAGCCTCTTTACCCCGGCATCCATGCCCATAAGAACCGAACCTAATGCAATCATCGTGATACCTATGATCAATAGAACAACGACTGTCGGACTTGGTGCGATTCCGAAGACTTCGTTAAGGCCCGCCGCAACTTGCTGTGCACCAAGACCAAGCGAGGTCGTCAGGCCAAACAAAGTGGCAAAAACAGCCAAAGTATCGATTATGTGACCCCACCAACCCCAGACTCGTTCGCCAAGAATTGGATAGAATGCGGACCTTAGGGTTAGCGGAAGACCAAGATTGTAGCTGAATATCGCGAGCGCAAGGCCTACAGCCGCATAGACTGCCCAACCCTCAAGCCCCCAATGGTGAATGGTGCCCACAACGCCGATATACTCGTTGCCCGGAACCGCGATATCAATGCCCAGCGGGCGCGCTCCGCCGTCTTCGGCAAAGTTGTAATATACCGGTTCCAGAACGCCAAAAAACAGCAGTCCTATCCCGATGCCCGCCGCGAACATCATCGCTATCCATCCGGCATATGAATAGTCTGGTTTGGCGTCTTTGCCGCCGATCCGAACACTACCCACAGGCAGGACGATCAGAACAAGGCAGAAAAGAGTGATGATGTCGACCGAAAGGACAAGGAACCAGTCGAACGTGCTTGTCAGCCAGGGTCGGAGCCACCCGAAAAAGGCGGCCGCCGCCTCCTGATTTGCTAGGGAAATCAAAACAAACGCAAAAATCAGGATGCTTGAGATCAGAAAAACTGGATTGTGAATGTCCAGCCCAAAAGGTCTTACGTTGTCCTGCCCCAGTTCATATTCGGTTTCAAAGTCGTAGATCCTTGGATCCGGATCCAGCATTTTCTTGGATTGTGCCATTCGACTGTCCCTTGTTGTTTCATTGAACAAAACGCCAAGCATTGAGGCCGAAGGACGGGTTAAGAATGTTTCCAACTTGACGTATTTTCGTCAATTCGACCCTGAGGTGCACAGCAACATGTTACACTGGCTAACAAATTTCGCAAAATGCATTCATTTTTAGATATGTTAGCGGCGCTACTGGAGGGGAAATAAAGTCGAAATTTCAGGTCAAGAATGTCGTTCGGAGTCCTGCTGTGATGTATCGTCTACTTGGCGTTTTGGAACTTGAAGCGCTCTTTCCTTCACTCTCTGGCACAGCCTGTATCTGTTTATCGGGCGGGGCTGATCGCGCATAGCCGGTTCAAAGAAACTCGCATCTTTCCAAAGCTATCAAACTGCTGTATGGGCCATCCATCTGAGACGTTGTGCCCTGACCCCGGCACTCGAACGGAAGATAAAATGGGGTCGGCGGCAATGGGGCCGCCACGCAAACGGGAGACCCGCAGGGGCGGGAGTGCTCTCATCTAGGATACGCATATGTTTGATGTAACAAAGAAATCGATTCAGTGGGGCGAAGAAACGCTGACACTGGAAACCGGTAAGGTTGCCCGCCAAGCCGACGGCAGCGTGATCGCCACGCTGGGCGAAACCAGCGTCATGGCGAACGTGACTTTCGCAAAAGAACAAAAAGCAGGTCAGGATTTTTTCCCGCTGACCGTTCATTATCAGGAAAAATACTATGCCGCGGGCAAGGTTCCGGGCGGTTTTTTCAAGCGTGAAGCGCGCCCGACCGAAAAAGAGACACTGACGGCGCGTCTGATCGACCGTCCAATCCGTCCGCTTTTCGTAGACGGTTTCAAGAACGAAGTTCTGGTCATGTGCACCGTGCTTAGCCACGATTTGGTGAATGATCCCGACATTGTTGCGATGATCGCGGCATCGGCTGCCCTGACCATCTCCGGTGCGCCGTTCATGGGCCCGATTGCTGGCGCTCGTGTCGGTTTCGTTGACGGAGAATACGTTCTGAATCCAACGGTTGACGACATGCAGGATCTGCGCCTGAATCCGGAACAGCGTCTGGACCTGGTTGTTGCCGGCACCAAGAACGCCGTGATGATGGTAGAGTCCGAAGCGTACGAACTGTCCGAAGCAGAGATGTTGGGTGCAGTTACCTTTGCGCATGAACAGATCCAGCCAGTAATCGACCTGATCATTGATCTGGCCGAAGAGGCTGCAAAAGAGCCGTTTGACTTCCAGGCGCCGGACTACTCCGAACTGTTCGCGGCCGTTCAGTCCGCAGGTGAGCAGCAGATGCGCGCGGCGTTCGCAATCACCGACAAGCAAGAGCGTACTGCCGCAGTTGCAGCGGCTCGCGAAGCTATCAAAGAGGCTCTGACCGAAGAACAGCTGGAAGACGCAAATCTTGGGTCTGCAATGAAGAAGCTGGAAGCGGGCATTCTGCGCGGCGACGTTGTGAAAGGCGGAAAGCGTATCGACGGTCGCTCGACCACTGATGTTCGTGCAATCGAAGTCGAAACCTCATTGTTGCCGCGGACTCATGGTTCCGCACTTTTTACCCGCGGTGAAACTCAGGCGCTGGCTGTCACCACGCTTGGTACAGGCGATGACGAACAATTCATCGATGCGCTGCATGGCAACTTCAAGTCCAACTTCCTGCTGCATTACAACTTCCCTCCATATTCGGTTGGTGAAGCTGGTCGCGTTGGACCTCCGGGACGTCGTGAAATCGGCCACGGCAAGCTTGCGTGGCGTGCACTGCAGGCGGTTCTGCCTGCTCCTACTGACTTCCCTTATACCGTTCGCGTGGTGTCAGAGATCACGGAATCCAATGGCTCATCCTCGATGGCTTCTGTTTGCGGCGGTTCGCTATCGATGATGGACGCAGGTGTTCCGCTAAAGGCTCCGGTCGCCGGCGTCGCGATGGGTCTGATCCTGGAAGACGATGGCTCTTACGCGGTTTTGACAGACATTCTGGGTGACGAAGACCATCTGGGCGATATGGACTTCAAAGTTGCTGGTACAGAAAACGGCATCACGTCGCTGCAGATGGACATCAAAGTGGCTGGCATCACGCCTGAGATCATGGAGACAGCTCTGTCGCAGGCTAAAGAAGGCCGGATGCATATTCTAGGAGAGATGGGCAAGGCCCTTTCCGAGACCAACGAATTTTCGGTCCACGCCCCGCGCATCGAGACCATGAACATCCCGACAGACAAGATCCGTGAAGTGATCGGGTCGGGCGGTAAGGTTATCCGCGAGATCGTGGAAACTTCGGGTGCCAAAGTCGATATCAACGATGACGGTGTGATCAAGATTGCGTCTCCGGACGGTGAATCGATCAAGAAGGCTTACGAAATGATCCACTCGATCGTGGCTGAGCCGGAAGAGGGTCAGATTTACACCGGCAAAGTCGTCAAAATCGTCGACTTCGGTGCCTTCGTTAACTTCTTTGGTAAGCGCGACGGTCTGGTGCATGTGTCCCAGATCGAAAACCGCCGCCTAAACCATCCGTCGGATGTTTTGAAGGAAGGTCAGGAAGTAAAAGTCAAGCTTCTGGGCTTTGATGATCGCGGTAAGGTGCGACTGTCAATGAAGGTTGTCGATCAGGAAACCGGCGAAGAGGTCGTTCCCGAAAAGAAAGAAAAGAAAGAAGAAAGCGCAGAGTAATTTGCCCCGCTTTCAACTAACAAAGGCCCCGGCGCAATGTCGGGGCCTTCCTTTATGTTACAATGCCGTCGAGCCCACAGGGAGAGATGGATATGACGGATACAGATCGGATCGATGACCTTGCGCTGAGATATTTGCAGGCCATCGAAAGCGGCGATCTTTCCAAGATGCTGAGCTTATTCGCCGACGATGCAACAGCAACTTCGCCGATATCCGGAATGCAGGCTGCTCGGGATTTTTATTCCAACGTGATGCAGATCACGAGCAACCGGTCCACAGTTCACAAGAATACCTTTGCGGACACTGCGGGCGCCCCTCAGATGGCGGTGCATTTCGACTACACGCGAACCATCCGCAACGGGCACCCCGAAACCATCGAATGCGTCGACCTGTTTGAACTTACTGATGACCACAGCAGCTTTAAGTCGGTCAAAATCATCTACGACACTGCACCAGTCTTGGTAGATTTTGGCGAAGCTTGACGATCCGTTTTTAGTGGGCGACCCCTGACGGGCCATGTTTCAGCACATGCCATTGTCCGTAGCTGTCGTTAAGGTCCAACTTAATGGCCGCATCCGCCTTGGTCGACGCACTGCCAACTTCGGCAATTGTAAATTCGATGCCGCCCGGGATATCGATGCGCACTCGGTGTTCACCTCCACCGTGCGGTGCTTGAATCGGTCGCCCCGTCGACTTCAGCACGTCATCAATAGATATTTCGGCCGTACGGCCTTCGATATCGATATTGAAGTCAATGGGTAAAAAAAGAGTTTCGTGGATGGTCTTGCACATCGCCCGGAATACAAACCAATGAGTAGCCATTTCTTCGGTTTCCTCACCATGAAAGACCTTTTCAAGCGCACCGCGCTGAGCCTCGGTCGCCTTTGGATCAATAATTACCTGCATTTCTCCGCCGCCTTCAAAAATCGGGCCGGGCCAGGCATATATCAGTGCAGCCTTCGCGCCGCTGAGATCCGTGTCGCCAAAATGTCCTTTTGCGACTTCAAGCACCTCGAAGCCACGGCAATGTCCGTTCGTTGGCAACTCTTCAAACTGACATGGGCAGGCATAACCACAATTGCAGTTACCAAAACTATTTCCTTCAATGTACCAGTCTGTAATTGGCATGGCTTTCTCCTGTAAAGCACGGTCGAAATCCCGATGTTTGACAGTCGCGGCCTGTATAAATGTCTGCCGATTGCACCTTAGCACGGTTTGACATGCAGTTCGAACTATATCCGCTGCACCAAAGAATACGATACATCAGGCGAAAATGTGGATTGAGTCTTTAAGCAACGTTAGCCTTACTTGACTGCGCAACGGTTTCGGGACCGAGAAACCCATGAAAACAGCCCCGGTTCGCCAAATTCCGCGCGTTCCATTTTGGATAGAAACACGCGGATGTTTTATCGAAAAAAGCCGCGCTTATCAGGTCGGCGCCTTGGTCTTGCGTAGGTAAGGGAAAATGGTTTCGAACTCGCCGAATTTCTCCTTCGCCTCATCATTAGACACGGCAGGTGGAATGATTACATCCTCACCGGGCACCCAGTTCGCCGGTGTAGCAACGCCTTTCGAGCTCATCTGTAGGCCGTCCAAAGCACGCAAAATCTCAGCGAAGTTTCGGCCCACGGTCATAGGATAAGTCATCGACAACTTCAATTGCTTGTCGGGCCCGATGATAAAGACAGAACGCACAGTGGCGCTGTCAGCAGGGGTGCGGCCATCGGGCAGGTAGGCTTCGGCAGGCAGCATGTCGAAAGCCTTTGAAACTGCCAGGCCATCATCTGCAATAATCGGAAAGCCTGGATTGGCGTTGCCATAGGCTTCTATATCTTTCTTCCATTTTTTGTGGTCCTCGACACCGTCAACAGACACACCAATTACTTTGGTGTTACGCGCGGCCCACTCATCGTTCAGCTGCGCGACCGCCGAAAATTCGGTGGTGCAGACAGGCGTAAAATCCTTGGGGTGCGAAAATAGAATAGCCCAGCTGTCACCGATCCAGTCGTGAAACTGAATGGTGCCCTGATCTGTTTCAGCGGTAAAATTTGGGACGGTGTCGTTGATGCGCAAACCCATGGTGCATCTCCTTTCCTGCAAAAATCCGAGTCGGATGGCGTAAACCTAAACACTTTGTCCAGAGGTTAAAGCGTCCATAAGGATTTTCTGGGCGTATTTCGCCAAAAATCTCCAAAATAATTTGATCAAATTATGCACTTGCCCAACCCTATGGCCGATGACAAAGTGACCCGGAAACTGGCCATGAGGCCAAATGTTCAGGAGGACGCGCCATGATCGAAAGACGCAATTTTTACATCGATGGCATGTGGGTTGCCCCGTCGGAAGCAAACGATTTTCACGTGATTAATCCTTCTAACGAGGAGCCATGCGCCACAATATCCTTAGGCTCTCAGGCTGATACAGATGCAGCCGTCGCTGCGGCCAAGGCCGCCCTGACCGGATGGATGGCCACCCCGGCCTCGGATCGAATTGCTTTAGTTGAAAAGCTGGTCGACATTTACCAGTCCCGAACTGAAGATTTGGCGCAGGCAATGTCGCTTGAGATGGGGGCGCCGATTGACATGGCTCGCACGCAGCAAGCGGGAGCGGGTACATGGCACCTTAAGAACTTTATTCGCGCCGCCAAAGAATTTGAATTTGAGCGTCCATTGGGCAATCACGCCCCTAATGACCGGATCATTTACGAGGCCGTCGGCGTGGCCGCCCTGATAACGCCATGGAATTGGCCAATGAATCAAATCACGCTTAAGGTCGGCGCAGCGGCGATTTCGGGGTGCACAATGGTGCTGAAGCCATCCGAACAAAGCCCTTTGAATGCAATGATTTTTGCCGATATGATGGACGAAGCAGGTTTCCCTCCAGGCGTATTCAATCTGGTCAACGGCGATGGCGCGGGCGTAGGCTCGCAGCTGTCGGCGCATCCAGACGTGGACATGGTCAGCTTTACCGGCTCAACCCGTGCAGGAACTGCAATTTCCAAGAACGCGGCAGATACGCTGAAAAAAGTGCATTTGGAACTAGGTGGTAAAGGCGCAAACGTGGTATTCGCCGACGCCGATGAAAAGGCAATCAAGCGTGGCGTTCTGCACATGATGAACAACACGGGTCAAAGCTGTAATGCGCCCAGTCGAATGCTGGTCCAGCGTCCGGTTTATGATCAAGCGGTCGAAACCGCCGCCGAAGTGGCCAACAAGGTCACCGTGGGCAGCGCCGCGGAAGAGGGTCGGCATATCGGACCCGTAGTTAACGAGGTCCAATGGAACAAAATTCAGGACCTGATCCAGAAGGGTATTGATGAAGGCGCGCGCCTTGTCGCGGGCGGCACGGGACGACCAGAAGGCTTGAATAAGGGCTACTATGTGCGACCCACTGTCTTTGCCGACGCCAACAATCAGATGACCATCGCGCGCGAGGAAATTTTCGGCCCCGTTCTTACAATGATCCCTTTCGAAACTGAAGAGGAGGCTATCGAAATAGCCAATGATACACCCTACGGCCTGACGAACTATGTCCAGACACAGGACGGCGCACGCGCAAACCGTATGGCGCGGGCGTTGCGGTCAGGGATGGTAGAGATGAACGGCCAATTGCGCAGTGCTGGTTCACCTTTTGGAGGTATGAAACAGTCGGGCAATGGGCGCGAAGGTGGCGTCTGGGGCCTGGAAGACTTTTTGGAAGTCAAAGCTGTGGGCGGCTGGGCAGCAGAGTAGCTTTTGAACACAGGGATCGGGCGAGGCATTTTTGATGCCTCGCCTTATCTCAGATTGGCCGTACCAACAACTGAGGCTTTCCGTCTGAAGTGCGCCGGTGGGACCGACCGTCCCAACCGATACTCCCGGTTACGCGCTGTCGTAGTGACGAAAAACTGTCAAACCGAACCACATCGACTGGTTGGTCGAATTGTAGAGTTATTCTGCGACTGCTTCCGTCGCCAAGCATGGTAATGCCGCGAATTTCAGCCGTGAACGGTTGCCCCAAGTACTGACCTTCAACCCGATCACCTACACCAAATTGCATTCGGTTTTCGACCTTTGCAACCAACGTATTCCAGTCGCGTGCACCGTGTTGATGGGCTAGCATCTCCAGCGCCGCGCTATGTGAGAGAGAGACCCCGGCGCTTCGCAATTTCTCTCGCAAGCGTTTGGCCTGTGTCTTGAGCTCCTCAATCTGAGGAGCCGTCTTGGATGACGTCATCATCTGCCTCTTTTCCTATAGAGGGCACGAAATCAGGACGGGGCTCACATTACCATCCGCGTGCCGTGAAAAGACAACAGATGTTCAGCTTGTCGGGTTTCACCAAAGCCATAGGCCGTGAGCGGCAGGGGACCCGAACCTGCTGCCCCATTTGGCATTGGATCGCCTTACTGTCAATCAGGCATCGGCCTGCGCGGCTTCATATGCCAACATCGCCCGCTTTACGGGCAAGCCCCAGTGATAGCCCCCCAATCCACCCGATTTGCGCAACGCACGGTGACAAGGGATCAGCCAACTGACCGGATTTCGTCCAACAGCTGTGCCCACCGCGCGTACCGCCTGTGGTGATCCAACGCGCTGTGCGATCTCGGAATAGGTGGTCACCTGACCAGAGGGAATGTGCATCAAAGCCTCCCAAACCTTAATCTGCAGTGGTGAGCCGATCAGATAGAGCGGTGTCGGTTCAAGCCGGTCGCTGGCCGCACCGAATGCGCTTAACACCCAAGGGCGCAGGCGCATCGGGTCCTCGACAAAGTCGGCCAATGGCCAACGGGACAGCATATCAGCCATCGCGTCTTCTTCTCCAGTTTCAGCGCCAAAAGCTATGCCGCAGATTCCTTTGTCAGTGCCCATAACCAAAGCAGGTCCAAACGGACTATCGAACCAACCCCAATAAATGGACAGGCCCGCGCCGTTTCTGGCGTATTCGCCGGGGCTCATGGATTCCCATTTTAAAAACAAATCGTGCAAACGCCCACTACCGGACAGGCCGACGTTGTGAGCGGTTTCCAGTGTGGTGAAACGTTCGCGCAATAACGCTTTGGCGTGACCAAGGGTTAAATATTGCTGATATCGCTTGGGCGAAACACCCGTCCAGCGCGAAAACAGCCGTTGGAAATGAGCTGGGCTCATGTCCATTTCGTTGGCCAGCTCTTCCAGGCTCAGTGTCTCGCCACCTTGATCGATTAAATCAATCGCGCGTCGCATTACGTTATAGTGATAGCCGCTTTCGGGGTTCTGGACGTTCATGGGCCTTACCTTTCTGACTGGGTAAAACATAGCCTGTCGGCTCTATGTTCGCGACCCGGAAGTTGCGCAAACCTTAATGCTTGTATCAACCCTTCAGGGACGTCATTAATGCCCGAATGACCAAGCAACTCGGATATCATCGGATCCGCGAGATCTTTGAGCGTTTTCACGACGCCGACCCTGAACCTAAGGGTGAGTTGGATCACGTAAACGTCTACACTCTTGTTGTTGCGGTGGCGTTGTCGGCGCAGGCAACTGACGCCGGTGTGAACAAGGCCACTCGGGGACTTTTCCAAATTGTCGATACACCACAAAAAATGTTGGACCTGGGCGAAGAAGGTTTGATTGAACATATCAAAACCGTCGGTTTGTTTCGACAAAAGGCCAAGAATGTCATCAAGCTCAGCCGCATTTTGGTCGAAGACTATGGCGGCGAAGTCCCGAACTCTCGCGCAGCGCTGCAATCTTTACCCGGCGTTGGCCGGAAGACTGCCAATGTAGTGTTGAACATGTGGTGGCGATATCCGGCTCAAGCTGTGGACACCCACATCTTTCGCGTCGGCAATCGGACCGGAATCTGCCCGGGTAAGACAGTCGAAGCAGTCGAGCGCGCAATCGAGGACAATATACCGACCGATTTCCAGCTACATGCACATCATTGGCTGATCCTGCATGGCCGCTATCACTGCAAAGCTCGAAAACCACAATGCCAAACGTGCATCATCCGTGATCTTTGCGATTTTGAGGATAAAACCTTATGAAAACTTACCAGCTTGTCGGCATTGGAAATGCCGTTGTTGACGTGATTTCCCAGGCCGATGACAACTTCCTGGAACTCATGGGAATTGAAAAAGGCATCATGCAACTGATCGAACGTGATCGGGGCGAGGTGTTGTACGCAGCAATGGAAAGCCGCGTACAAACACCGGGTGGCTCGGTTGCGAATACAATTGCCGGTGCTGGCGCGTTGGGGCTGGATGCGGCTTTTATCGGACGCGTACATGATGACGCCTTAGGTCGGTTCTATGCCCGAGCAATGAACGAGGATGGCGTCGATTTTGTTAATCCACCTGTTCCGGGTGGGGAGCTTCCGACCTCTCGTTCGATGATTTTTGTTTCGCCGGATGGCGAGAGGTCAATGAACACTTACCTGGGAATTTCGTCCGAGCTTTCTTCGGCAGATGTCTCGGTCGAGGTCGCAGGCAATAGCCAGATCATGTTCCTTGAAGGGTACTTGTTCGATAAGGAAAAGGGTAAGGCGGCCTTTCTTGAGGCAGCCCGCGATTGCCATAAAGGTGGCGGCAAGACCGGGATTGCTATTTCCGACCCGTTTTGCGTGGAACGCCACCGTGTAGATTTTTTGTTGTTGATCGAGAACGAACTGGATTTTGTCATAGGTAACGAGGCCGAGATCAAATCGCTCTTCGAAACCGAAAACTTGGAAGAGGCCTTAGTTAAAACCGCGCAGATATGCCCGCTTGTCGTCTGTACCCGCTCGGGCGATGGTGTAACTGTTCTGAACGAAGGCAAGCGAGTTGATGTGCCCGTTGAAAAGATCGTGCCAGTTGACGCGACAGGTGCAGGTGATCAGTTTGCGGCGGGCTTCCTGTTCGGAATGGCGACCGGCCGCGATTACGAAACCTGCGCACGAATTGGCAATGTCTGCGCCCGTGAAGTCATCAGCCATATCGGCCCGCGACCCGAGGCAAACATGCTGGAACTTTTGCGAGCCGAGGAGTTGCTCTAAGCTGGACCTTCGCAGACCGGTAAGTGTATTTTGCTCACCGTTTCTGGCGGTGCCTGCGCTGAATTATTTACTGAGTTTTTCGGTTGTGGTTTCGCGCATTGCTACACAACCTATCGGCAGCGCTACAGCAGTAATAGCTCAGGCATGAAGCAAGTGGACACATTGGCAAGGCTAAATGTGTTGCACTCGTCTTGTGATATCCGGAAAATGCTTGGGCAAAATTATCTGAGATGCGTATCAAATTCAGCTATAACCTGCCTGTAAACGTCTCGTTTGAAAGGCACGATTTCTTCAATCAACCGTTCAGGGTCCTGCCACTTCCAGCTGGTGAACTCTGGGTGTTCAGTTTCGATTTCGATCTGCGTATCTCGGCCCAAGAAACGCAAAAGGAACCATTTTTGCTCCTGCCCACGAAAACGCCCCTTCCAGATTTTTGGAACTATATCATGCGGCAAATCATAGGGCAGCCAACCGTCTGTCTCGGCGATGATCTCAACCAGATCCGAAGTCACACCGGTTTCTTCCCACAACTCTCGCAAGGCTGCTTCACGTGGGTCTTCTCCCTTGTCCACGCCGCCCTGAGGCATTTGCCAGGCGTCTTTGTGGCGATCATTTCGCTGGCCGACAAAAATCTTGCGGTCGGCATTCATCATCATCAGTCCCACGCAGGGACGATACGGAAGTTTGGCGATTTCATCCCGTGTCATGCGCGGCCTCATCTTGTGTTTGTCCAACGTCTAACAAGCGACAGAACCGCAGCAAAGGGGGTGACGTCAGGTTTCGCGTGACACCAGCGCCGGACAGGGCGATTGTCCGGTCTGAATCAGGGAGAGTTTCGCCATGACTGCGTACCCAAATATGTTGGCCCCGCTGGATCTGGGATTTACCACATTAAAGAACAGGGTTCTTATGGGCTCGATGCATACTGGGCTGGAGGAAACCGGCGACTGGAACCGGGTCGCGGAATTTTATGCCTCACGCGCTCGTGGCGGTGTTGCGTTGATGGTGACCGGAGGGATCGGCCCAAATTTGGAAGGATCAGTGCTGCCAGGTGCGGCAATGATGACAACCGAAAAGGATGTTATCAATCACGCCATTGTAACGGATCGGGTACATCAGGCGGGCGGTAAGATCGCCATGCAAATTCTGCATGCCGGGCGATATGCCTACGGACCAAAATGCGTGGCGCCCAGCCCGGTTAAATCTCCAATCTCTCCGTTTCCGCCAAACGAATTGGACGAAGACGGTATCGAAAAACAGATCAGCGACATCGTGAACGCGGCCGTTCTGGCGCAGCAAGCGGGCTATGATGGGGTCGAAATAATGGGGTCCGAGGGGTATTTCCTCAACCAATTCATTGTGACGCATACCAACAAACGCACTGACCGTTGGGGCGGCTCTTACGAGAACCGGATGCGTTTGCCGATTGAAGTCGTGCGTCGCACCCGAAAGGCCGTAGGCACCGACTTCATCATAATATACCGCTTGTCGATGATAGACCTGGTACCAAACGGCTCGACCCATGACGAAGTGGTGCAATTGGCGCAAGAGGTCGAAAAGGCCGGGGCTACGATCATCAATACTGGGATCGGTTGGCATGAGGCGAGAATACCCACAATCGCCACCAGCGTACCGCGTGCGGCGTTCGCATGGGTGACAAAAAAGCTGATGGGCAAGGTATCGATTCCAGTAATCACTTCAAACCGTATCAACACACCCGAGGTTGCAGAAGAAGTCTTGGCGACCGGTTGTGCCGACATGGTGTCTTTGGCGCGGCCCATGCTTGCAGATGCTGACTTTGTGACAAAGGCGATGACGGGCCAAGCAGCCAAAATCGCGCCTTGTATAGCGTGCAATCAAGCTTGCCTGGATCACACGTTCAGCGGAAAACTGACGTCTTGTCTGGTCAATCCACTTGCCTGTCATGAAACGGAACTGGTTATCGGGGCGGCTGACGCCAAAAAGAATATTGCCGTTGTAGGGGCGGGACCAGCTGGACTTTCCACAGCGATGACAGCCGCTCAACGGGGGCACAACGTGACACTCTTTGATCGGGCCGCGGAAATTGGTGGTCAGCTGAATTTGGCCAAACAGATTCCGGGGAAAGAAGAGTTCTGGGGCCTAGTGGACTGGTATCGAACTATGATTGCCGATCTTGGGATAAAGGTCGAATTGAATCGTGTAGTAAACGCAGGTGACCTGACCAGTTTCGACGAGGTAATCATTGCGACGGGCGTCATCCCGCGTGACCCGAAGATTCCCGGGCAGGAGCACGAGAGTGTCCTTAGCTATATAGACGTTTTACGCGAAAAAGCCCCGGTTGGTGACACGGTCGCTGTAATAGGCGCAGGCGGTATTGGGTTCGATGTGTCCGAGTTCCTGCTGGATGACGGTCACAGCCCAACCACCGACCTGCCGCTTTGGATGAAAGAATGGGGTGTCACTGATCCCGCGGAACATCGTTCAGGACTAGCTCCTGAAGGGCCTCAACCCGAAGCACCCGCGAGGCAAGTAACTTTACTGCAACGTAAGAAGCAGGCCCACGGCAAAGGTCTGGGAAAGACAACCGGCTGGATTCACCGAACGGCACTGAAAATGAAAAACGTGAATTTTGTCGGTGGTGTGAACTATGAACGTATCGACGATGATGGTTTGCATGTCAGTTTTGGTGAAGAACGCACAGACCCGACGTTAATCGCTGCGGATACTATTGTTCTATGCGCAGGCCAAGTCTCGGACCGTACTCTTGCAGATGAACTAATCGAATTGGGCATTACACCGCACATCATTGGCGGAGCTGACGTCGCCGCTGAGCTGGATGCAAAGAGGGCAATCAATCAAGGTACGCGGCTGGCTGCGACGCTGTGATCCGGCGGCAGGGTTTTCTGTGCTTTCCTTAATACTGATGAAAATCGCAGGCTCGTGCTCTGATTGGGGTCCATCGAAGTGATGATTTCACGCCTACGGCGCAGCGCGTTGCCGACTAAGCTCTCTTCGCGGCCATTGCCCCTAGAAACGAGGTAGTTTGGGCGGCAATCACTATTTCACGCGGCGGCTTGCATGCTGTCGTGACTGCCTTGTGATTTGCCTAACCCTCAAAGTGTAACAGCCATTGATCGGCATGAGCAATCATTCGACGTTTATTGTTATCACATCCGAAACGACTGGCGGAGAATGCGGCACATGTCCTGCGTCGCCCAATACCAGTTGCAAGGTGTGCACCCCAGAAGGAAGATCAAGCGTCACCTGAGTTTGCCCGCCACCAAAGTGCATATGATTGTCGTCCGAGGGCAGTCCATACGCCAGTTCATCCGCACCGTCTTCACCCTGCCCAAGAGGTGGGCGATCCACAAGAAGATGGTGATGACCCGTGTTTTCGGCTTCGGTTCCCGCTGGTGCAACACCCATACCACTGAGACCAAAGACCACAGTTACTGGTGATTGAACGGTATCACCGTCGGACAAATTGACGAAATAGACCTTCGCATCCGGGTTGGACGGTGTTTCGCCGCCAGCCCATCCAATTAGAGGCGACAGGATCAGTGCGAATGACAAAGTTATTGTTTTCATCTTCTTCTCCTCGGTCACAAAAAAGCCACTCTCATACTAGCACGATTATACGAACTGCTTGAATTCTTCAGATATTATGCGAGGCGAGGAGTTATCGGCCTGCCACTTTCGCCGTTTCCTAAGCGCAAACGATCCTTTTCAAAACCCTGATATTATCCCATGTCTGCCAAGTTCTCGCCCAGATTGATCGCAATATTGGGACAACGAACAGAACACTTGGGGAACGAGAATGGACCGACTAACCGAAATGGAGGCATTTTCCAATGTAGTGGACCAAGGTGGTTTCACCGACGCTGCTAAGAAAATGGGAATCTCCAAATCGGCTGTATCCAAGCACGTATCGAGCCTTGAAGCGAGATTGGGTGCCCGGTTGCTGAACAGGACTACACGTCGTGTTTCACCAACCGAAATCGGATTGGCCTATTATGACCGCGCGCGGCGCGTACTGAATGACGCCGGTGAGGCGGACGCGCTTGTTACCTCAATGCAGTCTGATCCGTCAGGGCTACTGCGCATCAGTGTGGCAACAGATTTCGGTGTGAACCACTTGTCGCCGGTGCTGTCCGAGTTCCTTTCTGCCTATCCCGACATTACTGTGAACATGGTGTTGAACAACCGCTATGTTGAACTGATTTCTGAAGGATTCGATGTCGCGGTACGTATTGGCGAGTTGGAAGACAGCACATTACGCGCCCGTAAATTAACTGAAACAGTTAAGCGTATGGTCGCTGCTCCGAAATATATCGAGGATTTCGGACATCCACAGAAGATCGACGACCTGAATGAACACAAACTTCTGCATTACTCCAGCCAATCCTCGGGCAATGTCTGGAAATTGACAGCTCCCTCAGGTGAAAAGCGTCAGGTACGTACCGCTGGTTGGTTGAGCGTAAACGACGGTCAATCGCTTTTGAATGCCGCGATCTCGGGGCTTGGGATCGCGTATCTGCCCAGCTATTTATATGCAGATGCCCTGAAAACTGGCGAAGTTGTGGATGCGATGCCGTCACTGCCGGACGAGGTGCAAGGTATATTTGCGGTGTATCCTCCTGGCCGTTTCACACAACCGAAAGTGCGTGCGTTTATCGATTTTCTCGTCGATTCCTTTTCAGAAAAAGGACCGATGGACTGGTAAAATTCTCCCTACGGCAACTTCCAACCCGCGCTTCACGGCGCGGGTTTTTTTTAATCTCCGAGAATGGACATTCCCATTCCCCGCGCAACAGACCGCAAACTCTGAGTCAGAACCCTTTGACCCGGCAAAGGACTTTCGGTACTGCGTGTAAGCATTGCAATATCACGATTGGCGTTGGTAACTTTTAAAGGTCGCAAGCGAACTTCATCACGGTAAATTCCCTGCCGACGTGCGTAGAGATCAGGAAGCACTGCAACGCCAATTCCCGAGGCGGCCATAAGGACAATGGAGTCTAGGGTAGTGCCTTCGTATTCATCAGAAACGACACCTCCGCACTCTGCCGCCAAGGCGAAAACGATGCGCGATAGTCGGTGGCTTTGGTCTAGAGTCAGGAAAATTCTATTTTGCAAATCCTCTGCACCCACGCCTTGAAGGTCCCGTGCCAACGGATCATCCACTGCAGTCGCTATCCAAAGAGGTTCGTTAAAAAGGCGTTCCTGAACAGTGTTGGGATGGTCTTCAGGGGTCGAGATAATGAGGTCAAACCTCCCCGACTTTAATCCATGTTCAAGGTCGCGTGTGTTTTCCTCGCGAACCACGACACGTAATCCGGGACGAGCATGATGTACTTCCTTGATAACTTGGGGCAGTAAATACGGTCCGATCGACGGTAAAACACCCAGGCGCAAACGCCCACCGACAGGAGCGTCGCTGACCATTGCATGCCTTAGATCTTGAACGTCGACCAGAATTTTCTGCGCGCGTTCTATGAAATCCTCACCCTTGGCTGTGGTTTGAACACCGCCACGGCTGCGTTCAAAAATCCGGATACCCAGCTCTTGTTCGACGGTGGCAATTTGGGCCGAAAGGCTGGGCTGGCTGACGTTTAAAACTTCAGCCGCCTGACTGAACCGGCCAAGGCGACTGACCGTCACAATATATTCCAGTTGACGAAGTGTTGGGCGCATTTCATAGTTTCAAACTAATTAAAAGTTAATAAGATAATATTTTGCTAATTGAAATTCGCAAGGCATCTAGCGTCAACCAATGTTAGGAGCCGCAAATGCCAGGTGTAATAGACACGCTTTCCAGCAATCTACTGGTGCCAACCATACTGTTTTTTGCTCTGGGTTTGCTTGCTGCTTTCGCCCGCAGCGATTTGTCGATACCGACAGGCGCAGCCAAGTTTATGTCACTTTATCTGCTGTTGGCCATAGGTTTCAAAGGCGGTAGCAGTCTTGCTGAACATGGTATCCATTGGGATTTATTCCTTACGCTATTGGGTGGTGTTGCCCTGTCGTTTGCCATTCCTTTTGTTGCATTCGGATTGCTAAGAATAATGACTCGATTGGACGCGCTGAACGCAGCCGCAGTGGCAGGCCACTATGGATCTATCTCGATCGTGACATTTGTAACTGCCGTTAGCCTTCTTGATCTGGTCGGGTTACGTTACGACGGTTTCATGGTCGCTGTGGCTGCTGCGATGGAGGTGCCAGCAATCCTTTCGGCTCTGTGGCTCGCGCACAAGTCAAGTAACAGTGGCCTCCGCGATGCAGGACTTTGGCGTGATTTGCTGGCCAATGGATCCATTGTTCTTTTAACAGGGTCATTTCTGATTGGCGCGATCACCGGTGGCAAGGGAATGCAAATGATTGCGCCTTTCATCGTTACGCCATTCACTGGCATATTGTGCCTGTTCCTGCTGGACATGGGGCTTTCTGCGGGACGCAGCCTGATCCGCAACCGCGATAAGTTATCGATCGGTCTTTTCGCCTTTGGTTTGGTCATGCCCTTATTAGGCGCATTCATGGCATGGGCCGTAGGCGCGTTGATCGGATTGCCTCAAGGAAGTCTGTTTCTTTTCATGGTTCTCTCTGCATCAGCATCCTATATAGCGGTGCCCGCAGCCATGAAGATTGCCTTGCCCAAGGCAGAGGCAGGAATTTATTTGACCCTCTCTTTGGGTGTTTCTTTCCCCTTCAATATAACGATCGGATTGCCGCTGTACCTATGGTGGGTAACCTAGCAGGTCATCCGTCAAAAGGTTTCGACCCAGGGCCTGATCGTAACCTCATTGCTCCATGCTGAACGGTGTTGTCGGACCAGGTTCATATATTCCTGCGCAATAGCGTCTGGATGCAATAGACTGCCTTGATCGTCGCTATTCCCATGGACATCCGGATTTCGAATGGTTCCGTCAACATTGACCCAAGCGACATGTATTCCTTTGGGGTGCAATTCTCTGGCCATGGATTGCGCCAAGCCACGTTGAGCAAATTTTCCCATCGCGAAAGGAGCTGAAAGAGGATACCCCTTCACCCCAGCGGAAGCACCAGTGAACAGGATCGTCCCGCGTCTGTCATCCTGCGCTTCTTGCATCAGCATACGCCGCGCGGCCGCTTGCCCTATTAAGAAAGCGCCATACGCCGTCACTTCGACAGATTTTCGCACGTCTTCCGGGTCAAAATCCGTGATAGGCCCACGAACACGGGCCGATGGGTTGTAACAGGCTATCCGCAAGTTCCCAGGCAGATCAGCAATCAATGAAGCCATGCCAGCTGCGTCAGTTCCATCCAAGCTGTGCAACTCCGCTCCGGTTTCCGCAGAAAGATCTTTTAGGTCCGAGACATCGCGTGCCGTTAGATGCAAACTGTACCCCGCTTTTGACAATGCGCGTGCGAACGATGCGGATAGCCCGGCTCCTGCACCCACGATCAAGGCCTGAGATAGCTCGTTCATGTTCGACATGTTTTCTTCCTGAGGCTGAAATTAGGTTCTTTCATCTCGCTATACGGGCAATTCAGTTGACCAGCAATACTGCTTCAACTCTCCGGTTTGTATACCGCCCTTCGGACGTAGAATTCGATGTTATAGGTGAAAGGTATCCAACGCCTTCGGCCTGAATACGGTCTGCCGCGACACCATGTGTTTCTATTAATCGGTTTCTTACCGCCTGCGCCCGTTTGGTGCTGACAGCTACGTTTGCCTGAAGATCACCTGTATCGTCCGTGTGCCCAACCAAAGCCAGCTTAACTCTGGGATTTTCATTCAAAAACGCTGCAAGCAGACGCAAGGAAGAAAAAGGACCATCGCCCAGCGCAACCTCGCCCGTTGAAAAATGCAGATCGTCCAGGATTACGTGCCCGTCGCGCTGCAGAACCTGTAATATCCCAAGCGTTCCATCCACGGCTTCTTCGATCACAAGCGGCGGCGGGCTAGAGGCCTCGACCGGCGCGACGCGAATTAGCTGAACGAACCCATCCGGAGGATTTCGGCTAACCAACAAGCTCAGCACGTCGCTTCCACGGGTAGCAGATAGAAATCGGAAATCATGGATGGCAACGTACATGTCTGGTGTGGGCACCACCTCGGTGCCAAACCGAAAATCAAATCCACCACAATTGCGAGAGTCACACTCGAAAATAATATCAAATCCCTGCGCCGCCAGTTGGTCGCGCAGAGGGGACAATATTTGCAGCGTTGTGCTAGAGCCTGATTGCACCCTCCATGTCGTCCGCTCGACCCGTCCTTCCACTGTGCGCGCAGGCACTATTCCATTGGCGAAAGCCCCGGTTGGAAGGTCGTAGCTGTCCAAAGGACTGATCCTTTCGCTGATCTGACGAGCGGAAGTCGGCATCGCCAGATCCTGCGCATTGGCATTTGTGGCCAAGAGGATTGCAAGGAAACTCAGTACTCGGATCATCGATGTTGCGCGTGGTACTCAGGGTTCGGGGTCATACCCGTTGCGCTTGCCACGCGATTGGTCATATTAAAAAAGCCTGCAACATTTGCAATGTCCCAAATATCTCGGTCGGTAAAGCCCGAGTCGCGTAAATTCTGGCGATCACCTTCTTCGATTTCGGCGCTGCTCATTGTCATTTTTGCAGCGAAATCAAGCATGGCACGCTGCCGATCATCCAATACAGCCACCCGGTAATTCATAATCAACATTTCGCCCAACTGTGGGTCGCCCGAGAGCTGTCGCACCGCCGCACCATGAGCAACTAGACAGTAGAAACACTTATTTATCGACGAAACGACCACTGCAATCATTTCACGCTCCAATTTCGACAATCCGCTGTCAGCCAACATCAGGTCGTTGTACATTGCAGTGAACGCATTGAGCTTTTCGATGTCGAACGCGTAAGCCTTAAGCACATTCGGCACCATACCCAGTTTTTCAATACAGATATCAAAATATTTCTGAGTCTCCGGCGGCAGCGGATCGACCATCGGCAAGTTCAGCGCGGTGGCTTTGGTGAGTTCAGTCACGACAGATCAGTCTCCTTTGACGCGGTAATGATACTCTCCCACGATTTGCATTCCGAGGGATTGATAGAGACTATTGGCCCCTAAATTGCTTTTTGTGCAAATCACGCTGAGAGTATCGGCTTTGTTGTCCGATGCCCAAAAGGCAGCGGCGCGCATGGCCCATTGCCCCAAACCTTGACGCCGATGTTGTGGCAGGATTTCAAGCGCGTGAACCATGGCGATACGTTCGTGAACAGCGACAAAACCGGTTCCCGCGGGTTGATCACTCTGGCGCATCAACAAACCTGTCTTTGGGCCTGACACCCGATCCATAACGGCCAACCTCTCCGGGCCAATTCCGCCCTGGGCCCAAATCTCACGCATTATCGCCAGCGGTTCCCAAATCGAAAACACTGTAACGCGGGGAACCGGGGAATCCATCAAATTGTTGATTTTGCATGAATAAATATTGACAGGATCAAGAACGCGGTAACCGCGCTGTTCTAATCTCGCATCCAGCATTTCGTCGCCGGGATGCAAGCAAAAAATAAGCTTCTGTCCCATCGTTAACATCGCATTTTCAGCAGCGTCAATGCCACCTGCCTCAACCTCGCCAACAAGGTTGGCTGCAGACACCCTGGAACCGCCTCCGCGACCTTCGCGCAATTTAAAGGGTCCGACCTTCATGTAGCTTGCCGCGGGCCAAGTGCCATCGACGACGTCGGGCCAGTTAGCGCTCAAAGTTCCAGTTCCTTGGCGAGCCGAGTCATTGCGGCATCGATGCGCCCGCCTTCAGTGCCGCGCACGACGACGTTTGCGCCAAAAACACCTTTGTGTTGAAATGGATAGCACCCGATTGACAGGTCACTGAAATCCTCTGCCAGCAATGACAGCTTTGCGGCAATATCGCCTTCTCCACGCTCAACACGAAGAGTTTGGGACAGCAAAGGTGCCCCCCCTGTCAAAGTGGGTAGCACGCTGGCAACCATAGCCTGAAAAACCGCCGGTATCCCTGCCATCACATGCACGTTGCCCAAGCTGAACCCTGGTGCAGTTGAAACCGGGTTATCGATCAGTTTTGCGCCGTCAGGAATGCGCGCCATGCGCAACCTAGCTGCGTTCAATTCCAACCCGGAATTTTCGTAGTGCGACTGCAACAGGGCGCGAGCGTCATCGCGAATATCAATATCCGCACCCAAAGCGCGAGCAATACAATCAGCAGTAATGTCGTCATGGGTGGGTCCGATTCCACCGCTGGTAAAAACGTTGTCATATACATTGGAAAGGGCCAGAACCGCAGCTTCGATTGCCGGCGCATCATCGCTAACGATCCGAACCTCTTTCAAGTCGATACCCAGCTTGGTTAACTCGCCGGCCAGATAATGCATATTTGCATCACGGGTGCGGCCAGAAAGAATCTCATCCCCGATGACCAACATCGCTGCGGTTGGATTGGTCATTTCGCGCTCTCCCCTTGATCGGACGCTTGCGCAGATATAGGCCTTCGAGCATGCAATTTGAAACCCCCCTTGTTCCCGCCCGCCTGATCCGCCGATACAAACGTTTTTTAGCCGATTGCAGGCTTGAAGACGGGCGCGAAGTTACAGCTCATTGCGCAAATCCCGGTTCGATGATGGGCCTGGCCAATCCCGGTGAAAAAATTTGGCTAGAACCGAACAATGATCCAAAGAAAAAGCTGAAATACGGTTGGCGACTGGTCGATCATGAAAACGGCGACTTTACCGGGGTCGACACATCTGTACCAAACAAGGCCTTGCGAGCGGCGTTGGAAGCAAAAGAAATATCTGAACTCGCCAACTACGAAACTGTTCGGCCCGAAGTCAGGTATGGCGAAAACAGCCGTATCGACTTTCTGCTAAGTGGGCCGGGCCTGCCCGATGCTTATGTCGAAGTCAAAAGCGTAACTCTTTCGCGCCAAACTGGTCTGGCTGAGTTCCCAGATAGCGTTACTGCAAGAGGCACAAAACATTTGGAGGAGCTGGCCGCCATCACAGCCAAAGGTTACCACGCCATTATGCTTTACCTGGTGCAGCGCACCGATTGCGATCGCTTTACGTTGGCGGCGGATATTGACCCGGATTATGCCGCTGCGTTCGGAGCCGCGCGGCAAAAAGGCGTAGAGCGGCTGATATACGGAACGCGGATTTCGCCCAAAGGGATATGGGTGACATCAGCGGATATCCAGATGGTTGGTATCGGAAACGAACCCAGTGGGTAACAGCGAAGAATCAGCTGGGCTGCGCGCATTTGATCCATTCCAAGTCCTGTTTTTCTATCTATAAAGCCCTATCTCATACATCGGAATTCATACTCCACACCCTCTGGAACTTTCTGCACAAGCAGCGTAGAAGGAATGCTGCGCAAAACATTTGGAGCATACCGTCGATGAAAGAGCATCGTGGCCGCCTGACCAAGGATGGTATTCGTATTTACGAACCGGCCGATTTTGCCGGAATGCACGCGGCTGGCGCTCTGGCGGCGCGTATACTTGATGATATCGCCGACCATGTTTTTGTGGGCCAAACCACCGGCGAAATCGACCGCCTGATTACAAAAATGGTCGAGGATGCCGGAGCGGAATCGGCGACTATTGGATACAAAGGCTATCAGCACGCAAGTTGTATCAGTGTGAACCACGTAGTGTGTCACGGTATTCCCGGCGACAAAAAACTAAAAGACGGCGATATCCTAAACATCGACGTCACAGTTATAGTGGACGGCTGGTATGGCGACACATCCCGAATGTATGTGGCGGGTAAGTTGCCGCGCAAAGCGGAACGCTTGATTCAAGTGACTCATGATGCGCTATTCAAGGGGATCGAGACTGTAAAACCTGGCAAAACCTTTGGCGACATTGGCCATGCGATCCAAGCCTATGTAGAAGCACATCGAATGAGCGTCGTTCGCGATTTCTGTGGGCACGGTCTGGGTCGGGTATTTCACGCACCGCCGAATGTTTTGCACTATGGACGCCCCGGCACAGGTGCAGTTCTGGAAGAGGGTATGTTTTTTACGATCGAGCCGATGGTCAATCTGGGCCGTCCCGAAACGAAAACCCTATCCGACGACTGGACGGCTGTCACCCGAGACAAATCGCTGTCAGCTCAGTTTGAACATTCCGTTGGCGTTACGGCGGATGGGGTCGAAATATTTACCCTGTCACCCGGCGATAAGTTTCATCCGACTTATTCATCTTGATCGGCGGCCTGATCTCTCAGGAGTTTCAACAACAGCGTTTCGTTGCCCCACGGCGTGACAGCATCGTGGATCAACAAAGGTGCGCGCGCTGGTTTTGTCTTGGGCCCTGTTGTGACCTCTGCGTCATTTGCAAGCGTCTATATGGGTGAGGTCAAAGCACGTTCCATGACCCAAAGCTTAGCACGGCTGGATTAGATTCCCAAAAGCGTTGGCACGTCGGTCATATCAACAAACACCTCAGCCCCTAATTCGGCCAGTCGTTCCCCATCGCCAGAAGGGACGTAGGCCAGACATCGCATATCAGCGCGCTTTGCTGCTGTTACTCCGCTAGCGCTGTCTTCGATGACCACGGGGTTGGATGCACCAAATCGTTCCGCAGCTGTCTGAAACATTTCTGGGTCGGGTTTTGCAGTTCCCAAAACGTGAGCAGAAAACATCACCTCGCTGAACCGCTCCCACATACCGTTTTGGCCTAGCGTAATCTTCATCTTGTCTGGGCTACCATTTGACGCAACGCAAAATGGAATACCGTTTTCATCAAGCGTTTCAAGAAGGTCTGGAATGCCAGGCATCAGTGAAACGCCACCGCGAAGACCGTCGTATATTTCCGCATAAACCTGGTCGACCCAATCATCAGGCAGGTCTGCACCCAGCTCACGCGCCTTGACGTGGACCCCAGCCATCGTACCGCCAAGGAAAAGGGCCAAGCTGTCTTCGATCGTAAGATCCAGACCGTGCCGGGAAAGGTTTTTAACCAGCACTTGATTAGACAAGGGTTCGCTATCGACCAGAACGCCGTCGCAGTCGAAGATAACAAGGTCGTGCATCAAAAACTCCGTGTATTGGGCATTGACCCTTAAGCTGAGCGCCGTTCAACTTCAATCTGCCCATCCGAGGCGGACGGCACAACCTGGTTCAGTCCAAAACATCGCGCCACATCAACGCGATATGGGTATCGCCGTATTCTCGGGTGTCATACAATGTGAATCCCTGCGGCGCTGTCATAGGGGCTCCTTCTTCCCAAACCAGCAACGCGTCGTTTGCAATCCAGCCACCGGGGACAGCTGCGTTGATGGCCTTTTGGCCCAAGGCTTTTCCATAGGGTGGGTCGAGGAAAATCAAGTCATAAGCGGCACTTGCGTTTTCGCCCAGCCGAGTAGCATCTCGGCGGATCAGATCGGTGCGATCATGACTGTTGGTCAGGTCTATATTCTTACGAATAATACCCTGTGCTACCCGCCCATCTTCGACGAACGTGACATGGGCTGCCCCGCGAGACAGCGCTTCTAGGCCCAATGCCCCCGTGCCCGCAAACATATCCAAAACCCGCAACCCATCAAAATCGATTTGATGAGACAGCAAGTTAAAAAGGCTTTCGCGCACTCTGTCTGTCGTCGGACGCAAATGCGCCCCCGCGTCGCCCTTTCCGACCGAGGCCAAGGTGCGGCCCCGGAATTCTCCAGCGATGATCCTCACGCTTTAAGCAGCGGTTTCAAATCCGCGTCGGGATCAGACACAATGGCCGCATCTGCCGTTTTTCCTGCCTCGATCAAACGCTTGCCGACCATATAGGCCCGGGGATCATTCATGGCGTCAACTGCAATCAGTTGGTCGCCCTTGTAGTACCAAAAGGACACGGTTTGCCCGTCGCCCTTGCGTGTTATCACACGATCATATCCAGAATTGAGACCTGCAATTTGCAACTTAACGTCATATTGATCCGACCAAAACCAAGGCGTCGCCATGTACTCTATGGCAGCGCCAAGCATATTTTGCGCAACAACCTCAGCCTGGTCTATTGCGTTGGGTACGCTTTCCAGCCGGATCCGCTGACCCTTGTAGGGGAATGACGCACAATCGCCCGCCGCCCAGATCGAAGAGTCTGAAGTTCGCCCATAGGCGTCTGTTTTAATACCATTTTCCAGATCAAGACCTGCCATTTCAGCCAGCTGGGTCGCCGGTTGTATGCCCACGCCAACAACCACAAAGTCGATCTGAAGCTCAACCCCGTCCGTCAGCACCGCACCTATTACTTTTCCGTTTTCACCAACCAACCTGTCCAAACCGACACCTTCGCGTATATCTGCCCCATATTCGGTATGCAGTGTTCTGAAAAAATCGCTGGTCTCGGATGCAGCGACCCGCTGCAGGATTCGGTCGGCCATTTCAACGAGTGTTACTTTGACCCCGCGTTTTGCACATACGGCTGCGGCTTCAAGTCCAATATACCCTCCGCCCACAATCAGCGCACGGGCACCTTCCTCTAACCAAGGCGCCATTTCATCAACGTGAGTTAAATCGCGAACAACATGAACTCCCTTGAGATTACCACCAATCGATGCTGGCAAACGGCGCGGGTCGGATCCAGTGGTCAGTGCCAATTGGTCGTATGGGATCACCTCATTGCCCAAAGTAACAGTTTTTGCCTCTGGATCTATTTCAGCAACACGCTCACCCAATCTCAGTGTGATATCGTTCTCCGAGTAAAAACTTTCAGGCCGCAAAAACAGGCGCTCTAGTTCCATTTCACCCAATAGATACGCCTTGGACAACGGAGGGCGCTGATAAGGCAAATGCGGTTCAGCCCCGATCAGCGTGATATCGCCTTCAAACCCGTCTTTGCGCAGCCGCGCAACAAGGGACGATCCCGCCTGTCCGGCGCCAATCACGACAATATGGCTCATGTTTCTCTCACCCTGTCGAATTCACGTGGTCACTTTCACCTGCTCACCTATATTGCGGCATAGCCCGACTCTGCAAATTCAATCGACAGGAGCATTGAAATGATTTCAACCGGCAATGTGCTGCCCGAAGCGACACTTATCCAAATGGGTTCTGAAGGACCCGAGAAGGTGAGTGTTTCTGACAAAACAAAGGGCCGCAAAGTCGTGATCTTTGCCGTTCCCGGCGCTTTCACCGGCACCTGCACAACCGCTCATGTGCCGAGCTTCATCCGCACCAAAAGTCAGTTTGACGCCAAAGGCGTTGACGAGATTATTTGCCTATCAGTCAACGACCCGTTCGTGATGAATGCTTGGGGCGAATCTACTGGCGCGACCGAAGCAGGTATAACAATGGTATCTGACGCTGGTTCCGAATTCACCAAAGCAATCGGAATGAATTTCGACGCTCCCCCCGTCGGTTTGATCGCGCGATCCAAGCGCTACGCGATGCTTGTCGACGACGGGAAAGTCGTGGCTTTAAATCTGGAGGAAAGTCCGGGCACGTGCGAAACTTCTGCAGGTGAGGGGCTTCTCGAAGTTATCTAACATTAGTTGGCCCTGGCTTAGCCAGGGCCAACTGAACATCAATTAACTTGATACAATGCCCCAATCGGCGAATAGTCAATTTTGACATGAGGGGAGTTCATTAATGAATTTGAAATTTGCTTTGATTGCTCTGGTCGCTTCTGCGTTTTTGACAGCATGCGGACCCGCACCAACACCCCAACAACAAGCCGCGAGACAACATGAGATAGCGTGTCTAAGTGGTACGTTGGGAGGCGCATTAATCGGCGGCGTGATCGGAAATCAGTTTGGCGGAGGATCCGGCAAGACGATCCTTACAGCTGCTGGCGCCGCAACGGGCGGAGTTCAAGGCCAAAGATACGCGTGTTGAGGAGACAGAGTATGAAACGTGACACTCTATTGATTGCACTCGTGATTTTGGCAAGCGCGGCCAATGCCGATACCGTTGCCGAGCTGAACGAAAGTGAACTCAAGGCCATTGACGCCAACAATGACGGTTTTCTTTCCAAAGATGAATTCAACGCCTTTTCTGACTATGCCTTTCAGGAGATGGATGAGGACAAGAACGGCTCATTGGGGTTGGAAGAGGCGAAACCTTTTCTGGATATCAAGCAATTTCAAAGCGTTGACCGCAACGACGACAGCCTCATTTCCAGAGCGGAATACAAGGCTCAGATGTCCGCTGATTTTGAAGCTGCGGACAAAGACGGAAACGGTCAACTGGACTAGCGCCAGGAGCGCGAAATGAACAAGTGGATCGGATTGGGAATTTTGGGACTGGTTGCCGCCTGCGATGTTCCTCAGGCTCCGGTAACCACCGGACCAGATGGCCAGCAACGTATTCAGATCAACACCAGCGGCCTGACATGCTATGAAACGAGATGCCTGGATATTGATCCCGCGGCACGCACGGTCAGGTCAGTCGGCAACCGGACAACTGGCATTCCCAGCAATATCAACGTTAGCAGCGGCACCGTGACACCAGCGGAGTTCAAGCAATTGGGTGTGACTGCTTCGCTCGCGGGCGGCATGGGATCGCGCGAGAACAGAGACTAAACCAGGCCGTCCATTTTTCGGGCGAGTTTGGCGTCCAACGACGACAGGCCGCCCACGTCGTGGGTCGACAGAACGACTTCCACTGTGCGGTAGACGTTCGACCATTCAGGGTGGTGGTTCCATTTCTCCGCCCATATCGCGACCTGCGTCATCCATCCGAATGCATGGACAAAGTCTTCGAAGATAAAGGTCTTTGTGATGGCATCGCGATCATCCAGCATGGTCCACCCATTCCTGAACAGCGGGTCCAGCAGTGGGCCGCGGGTCTCAGTCGACAATAATTCGGTCATTGCTGTTCCTCCTGGTTCAACTTTCTGAACGGTCCATATTCCGTCAAAATCTCGATTTCCTCTCCTACCGCATGGGCTTCAGCGTCCAGGTATTTCCGGACCGCATCGGCAAAGCCGGGGTCGCCGATCCAGTGCAAACTATGCGTGCGGGTCGGCAGATAGCCGCGCGCCAGTTTATGCTCACCTTGTGCGCCCGCTTCTACCCGGGCCAAACCCTGCGAGATGGCAAAATCGATTGCCCTATAGTAGCACAGTTCGAAATGCAGACATGGGTGATGCTCTATGCAGCCCCAATAACGCCCATACAATGTCTCACGCCCAATGAAATTCAGCGCCCCCGCTATGGGGTATCCATTACGCTCGGCCAACACCAGGACCATATCATCGGGCATGTTTTCTTGCGCGATATTAAAAAATTGACGCGTCAGATACGGGGCTCCCCATTTTCGCGCCCCGGTGTCTTGGTAAAACCGCCAGAAAGCGTCCCAATGTTCGGGTCTTAGATCGGAGCCAGTGAGAGTATGAATCTGACCTCCAAAATCATTGGCTTGTTTTCTTTCCTTTCGAATGTTCTTTCTTTTGCGAGACGAAAGAGCAGCGAGAAATTCTTCGAAATCGGTAAACTCCTGATTCAACCAGTGAAACTGTTGAGAACTGCGAACCATCAGTCCCATCTGCTCACCTGCCAATGCCTCATCTTCGGTGCAAAACGTCACGTGCAGCGATGAGATCTGGTTTTCGGCCGAAAGTTGAACAGCTCCCTGAACCAGGGCCGACATTCCGATCGTCTCGTATCCGGGTCGCACCAGAAATCGACGTCCCGTCGCAGGCGTGAACGGTACAGCGACCTGGAGTTTTGGGTAGTAACGCCCCCCAGCGTTTTCATAAGCATGGGCCCAGCTGTGATCGAAGATGTATTCGCCCTGACTGTGCGATTTGGCATACATAGGCGCCGCACCAATCAACATGCCATCCAGATAAGCCGTCAGATATTGCGGTTGCCACCCGGTGCCGCGACCGACCGAGCCACTTTCTTCAAGCGCCAGAAGAAAACGATGGGTGGTGAAAGGGTCAAGCGGACGGCCACCATCCGCGGCCTCTGGGCACGCGCACGCATCCCATTCCGCCGCAGAAATCTGCGAAAGTGTTCCAAGAACCTGAACCTCGATCTGCGCCTGATCCATGTGCCCTCCGCGATGATCCTAACCTGTGACTTTTCTTGGCAGGATCAAGCCAGATAGCCTTCGAACGTCACATTATCCGCAACTTTACGCGCCTCTGCCTCTTGAGCAGGCGACCGGACAGTCCAGCACAAGATGGGAACACCGCGCTCCTTTAGTTCCGAAACTCTGGGACGATCCAGATCACTAACTTCATGACTGATAAAACTGGCGCCAACGCGATCGAAGTCCGGAATACCACGCAAGTAGTCACACGTTTCGACAGGCAGAGGCCAGTTGTTTGGATCATAAGAACTGGTAACGATACCTCTAGGTATTTGAGGCGCTAAATGGGCTAATTCTGCGACACTGTTTGGGTTGAATGACATAACCGCCACTGGACCGTCATAGTCATTTAAAACCCGAACCGCATCTTGTTCCAGGGACCCGATCCCAGTTCCCATCCCACCATCCTGATCCTTTAACTCTATCAGAAGAGGAACCTTGCCATCGACCAGATCCAGAACCTGCTCCAGAGAGGGGATACTTTCATTCTCCGAATAGAGGAGCGGAAGCGCATTGGCCTGCTCAGCGGTGATCCGCCGGATCGGTCCAGATTGCCCAGTAAGCCGCCTCATGTCGTAATCATGAAACACCATGGCGCGGCCATCGGCCGTTAATTGCAGGTCAATCTCGATCCCATATTCGGCGTCCAGCGCCGCTCGGATCGAAGACAGACTGTTCTCGGGACGTTTGGCCGATACATCATGCAACGCACGATGCGCGATCGGACGTTGCAAAAACACCTGCGGAAGTGGCGGAGTCATTGGATCTCGAAGATACCTTCTATTTCGACAGCTACGCCCAGCGGCAGCGACGCGGCGCTTACAGCCGAACGAGAATGACGACCGGCTTCTCCCAAGGCCTCCACAAGAAAATCGGACGCGCCATTTATGACCTGCGGTTGCGCCGTGAAATCAGCGGTCGAGTTCACGAACCCTGTCAGCTTCACAACCCTTACAAGCTTGTCAATGTCACCGCCGCATGCCGCTTTGACCTGAGCCAACAGATTGATCGCGCAAACTTTTGCCGCGGCAGCGCCTGCTTCGACATCCATGTTATCACCTAATTTTCCGGTGATTAAATCATTGTCCTTGGAAATCTGCCCAGATACGTAAACCAAATTGCCAACGCGCACGAAAGGCACGTAGTTAGCCGCTGGTGCAGGAGCGTCCGGAAGGGTTACGCCCAAGCTTTCCAATTTTGCTGCAATGCTCATTTGAAGTTCCTAATGTATGATCGACTCAGGCGGACGCTATCCGGGAACAGCCGCGTCGAAAAGCGCTAAAGCGGCAATTTGAACTTTGCGAACAATCTGAGCAATACTTCTCTCGTTTCTTATGTGTTCATGCTGTGTCACTTTACGATGGCAAGACAAGCGGGTTAAACGCTAGGAGTTTCAAATGCCATGTGAAACAGTTATGTGACAACGAACTGCATCGCTGTAACGCCTATGACAAGTTGATTTAAAGTCCGGCAATTCCGGCCGGGAAATATTGGAGTAACGAGGACTGTGTCCAACCGAGCCTTCTTTAAGCCCCTGATCGTTTTGTGCACACTGACTATTTTGTCAGCATGCGCCTCACAGCCTCAGGACGCAGCGGCGCGTGGCGAAGTTTTTGACCCCTACGAAGGCGCGAACCGGTCAATTCACAAATTCAACCTGGGCGTAGACCGGTTTCTTTTTCGACCAGCATCAAAAGGTTACGTGAAAATTGTTCCTGATCCAATGGTAACGAGCTTTAGTACCTTTGCGGAAAATATTTCCCTGCCCGGTCAGGCCGTCGATTATCTTTTACAAGGCAATCCAAAACAGATGGGCAATGCGCTGCTTCGATTTGTCGTGAATATGACGGTTGGTGGGTTTGGATTGTCTGCCCCCGCGGATGAGCTTAACCTGCCACCAGTGGATACCGACTTTGGTGAAACCCTGCATGTCTGGGGCTTTGGTGAAGGCGCTTATGTGGAGTTACCCTTTTATGGTCCGTCAACCACACGAGATGCCGTGGGAGTAATAATAAATCTGTTTTCCAACCCGATCAATTTCACACCCGTACGGCCTGCTGACAATTTGGGTGTCTATGCCGAGGTCGTACGCCGCATGGGAGACCGAGGTAGATTCTCGGATACGGTAGATTCGATTTTATATGAAAGTGCTGATAGTTACGCTCAGGCGCGGTTGATTTACCTGCAAAATCGACGCTTTGAACTGGCCAGAGACGATGAAGAGGCCTATTTGGGTCTGTATGATGATCCCTATGCCGTAACCGGGACAGACCCTGTCAGGGACCCCTATCTCGACCCCTACGAGGACCCCTATGCAGAATAACATTTTGAACCGTCGAAAATTTTTTGCAACCGCACTGGCCGGGGTGTTGGCGACATCTCTGCCTTTCCCTGCTTTTGCGCTGACCGAAGCAGGTGCCAAGCAACTGGTTAACAGCGTCGTTTCGGATATCACACGAGTAATCGACTCCGGCAAATCCGAAAACGCTATGATACGTGATTTTGAGAAGATCTTTGTGCAGTACGGAGATGTTCCAATCATGGCGCGTTACGCTTTGGGTGCGGACGCGCGCGCTGCTTCTGCATCACAGATGCGCCAGTTCACAAAGGCATTTCAGGGCTATATCTCACGCAAATACGGTCGTCGCTTCCGCGAATTTATTGGAGGGGAAGTGACGGTTCGCAATGCGCGAAAGATCAAGGCCGGGTACGAAGTCAGAACCTCGGTCAAGCTTCGAGGGTCATCGCCATTTGACGTTACTTTTCTGGTTTCGGACAAGTCTGGCCGAGGAAAATTTTATAACATGTTCATCGAAGGCGTGAACTTGCTGCTCACAGAACGGACCGAAATTGGCGCCATGCTGGACGCCCGGGGTGGTGACCTAAATCGTCTGATCAAGGACTTGAATCGAAGCGGTTGAGGTCCTGCGCTGGGGTGTATTGAAGCACCGCTAGGACATAACAACTCCACGAATGTATTGGAAATTCATTCGGATTCTGACCTTTAGCATTCGATGAAGAAATGCCCACAGTGACACATTGGCTTTCGGTCACGAAATAGCTCAGCCAACTGTGTTGCGGAAGATTGCTTATATTTTTGATCCAGTAATTTTTCCCCCGTAATTGCCTCTATGGAACATAGCTGCGCACCAAGGCACTGGCGATCAGGGACCACCCGTCGGCAATAACAAAAAAAGCCAACTTGAATGGCAGAGAAACGGTGGCTGGCTGCACCATCATCATACCCATCGACATCAATACTGCCGCGACAACCAGATCAATTATCAGAAAGGGCAAAAAGATCAAAAACCCAATCTGAAAAGCCCGTGAAATTTCCGACAGCATAAAGGAAGGCATCAGTACCGATAGCGGCGCTTCGGGTACTGGGCGCAGTTCAGCAACACCAGGACGGAGGGCAGCCATCGCTTGGAAGGTGTCTGCATCAAGACGGGCCGCCATGAATTCACGAAACGGGACAAGAGCTCGTTCAAGCGCGGCTTCGATCTCTATCGTTTCATCTATCAAAGGGCGGATGCCCATCATCCAGGCTTCAGAAAACACAGGCTCCATAATGAAATAGGTCAGAAACAAAGCTAAACCGACAATCAACATGTTTGGAGGTGATTGCTGCAATCCGATTCCCTGTCGCAAAATCGCCAGTACCGTAATCAAAAACGGGAAACAGGTGATCATTATGGCAAGCCCTGGCGCAAGGCTGAGCACGGTAATCAGAAGAATGAGCTGAATGGAACGGGCCGAGAGCGAGTCGCCGTCGCCCAAGGAAAGTGAAACTTCTTGCGCTGACGCCAGAGAAGGCATCAGCAGCGTAACCGCCAAAAAAAGCAGACAGCGCATCACCCGATACCGTTTCGAAGATCGGATATCTCAGTCAGGCGAACCGCAAGTTGCCCGGCCTGATCACCCTCCAACTCCTCTAATAACCCGCGCGCGACAAGTTGGTCGCCAACGTAAAGATCGACAGGGTCCTCAACGCGTTTGTCCAGAGTTAGAACCGCATTTTCACCCATGTTCAAAAGATCTCGGACAAGCGGACGTGCGTGGCCTACTGACACTGTCACCTCAATTGGGACAGCATCAAACGGGCTGGATTTTTCAGTTTTTGGGGGTTGGATGTCACTCATTTGACAAAGCCTCTTTCGCTTCAAAGATATAGGCATCGAAGGCACCGGCGATTGTGCTCAGCAGGGCATTACAGTCGACTTCGCGCCGGGCCACGCCGACCTGTAGGCGTGCTTGCCCTGAGTCCAGCGTCGGATTTTCAATTACTTGCACTGGTAGGGACAGATCTTGAGGCAACATGGATTGAATTCGCTCCGCAGTTCCTTTGGGCACAATCACTTGCATCGGCTGCCCGATTTGATCCTGCGTATTTCGGTCAGTTGTTCTGTCAAACGCGAGGCAAACCCCCGGTCGAGCAATTTTGGCAAAACGACTTGAACCAGACTTTCAAACATGGGCTCCAGGGACAAAGTCATCCGGGTCAGCGCCTCTTGATAAGTGAAAGACAGGTCAGACAGCGCAGCGGCCAGATCGGTATTCATTTGGCCAAACTGCTGCTCTTGTGCCGCGACTGCGTCTTCCCAACCTGCGCTGTACCCACGCTCAAAGGACTCCAACCGATGCTCTTCCAAAGCTTCTTCATCAAGCAAATGCGTCGTCCCGTTATCGGGATTGTCAGAGAAGTCTTCCAGGAGATGGGCAATCGGCATCACACCTTCTCCTCGCTTTCCTCAAGCCAACTACGCAGGATTTCGACCGTTTCCTCTTGCTTGTCACCGATCATGTTGCGCAGGCGATCAACCGCATCCTCGCTGGTGGATCCTGCAATCGCGGGCACGCCTGGTTGCATTTTTTCCGCAAGCGCCGTGAATTCGGCAGAATCATCTATTGCGACCTCTCCTACTAGATATGGCGCAGGTTCCTCGGGCGGCTGTGCTGTGGCAGGCAGCAATGTCGGGGGAGTGACTGCGCTGGCCATGATCGGACGCACTACAAACAGCCCGAGAACAATCGAAACGGCGGCCAGAACAACCATCTGAATCAGAGACATTGCGTCCAGATGAATATCTGGCCAGATCGAAGCGGAAACCAATGTTCCCTGCGGCTCAACAACGGGAAGGTCCAAGGATTTAAGTGTTATTACGTCCCCACGATCAGAATCATACCCAACAGCTGACGCCACCAGTTCTTCCAGCGCATCCAGCTCAGTTTGCGCCATCGGCACAAAAGTTTCGGTGCCATCCTCACCAATTGTGCGGGCACCATTTACAAGAACTGCAACTGTCAAACGCTTGATTGCACCAGGCGCACGATGCACTTCCAGCTCTGTTTCGGAAACTTCGTAATTTACACGTTCGCGGGTTTGCGTGGCCGTCGAATTCGATTCATCACTGCCCCCGCCATCGCCATCAGGCAAGTTTGACGCGACTGTCACATCCGCCGATTGATTGCGTGCACTGTCTGACCGTTCTTCGACATCAGTACTGATTGCGACGCGCCCATTGGGATCAAAGCGACGTTCGCGAATAGATTCGGTTTCCGTAACGGTGTCCACGCTCACCTCAACCACCGCGTTGCCCGCGCCAACGCGCGCCTCAACCAAGCGCAATACACGTTCCCGCAATTGACGCGCTTTGTCGTCGGCCGTGTCCGCCGCGACAGCGTTTTCCTGCGCACCCATTACGGCCCCGTTGGAGTCAATGACCGCCACGTTTTCCGGAGTCAGCCCGCTAACCGCTGACGCCACAAGAAAGCGAATCGCCTTTGCCTGATCTCCCGTAATCTGGGCGCCAGAAGGTACAACAGACACAGAAGCAGTCGGCTCGGCGCTACGCTGGAATGGGTTCGACGAGCTGTTAGCGATGTGAACCCGAGCCTGACTAATGTGAGGGCTGCCAACGACTGTCCTTGCCAATTCACCTTCTTTTGCCCGCCAATAGGCTGCATCAAACATCTGCGAAGTTGTGCCAAAGCCGCTGAGCGTATCGAGCAGCTCGTACCCCCGGTTTCCGTTGGCAGGCAGCCCCTCGCTGGCCAGGGTCATTCGAAGCTCATCCCTTTGCGACCCGGCGACATAGATCGAACCGCCCCTGATTTCATACGCGACTCCGCGTTGTTCCAAGGAGCGAACTATGTCGCCTGCAGCGCCACTCTCGAGACCTGCATATAGAAGGGTCATGGCTGGCGCCGTCGCAATTCGCGACATTGCTAGGATACCCAGAAAGACCAATGCCACGGCACCGGCCACTATGATTTGTTTGCGCCTGTCCAAACTTGCCCAGACAGTTCCGATCTGCTGCACGCTCACCTCCGACTCGCCGACATTCTGTGCGGCACGCCCTTGTTTGAACGATTGCCCTTAACAATCGGTTAGTCCCTCAGGGGTTATGACAGATACCGTATTGATGAATGAGGACGTCATGACAGACGCAACTTCGAATGAGGCAGAAGCCTTTGTAAAATCAGGACAAAAAGTTGTTCTCCTGTGGATGATTCTGGCCGTTGCCGGTGCTGCTGGCGGTTATTATGCAGCCAGCTCCGGCATGCTTCCTGTTGGTCACGAAAAAGCTTCGCACGAAGATCCAATCGATTTGGAAAGCAAGCCAGTAAAGGAATTGCCTGAGGTCGCCTTTGTCGATCTGCCGCCTGTAATTGTTTCGGTCAAAGCTGGCGATTCGCGACATCTGAAGTTCCATGCTCAGCTTGAGGTGAATGCCAGCTACATCACCGATGTAGAAATGATGCAGCCACGAATTATGGACGTAATGAACAGCTACTTGCGCGCAGTCGAGTTAACCGATCTTGAGGATTCCCTAGCACTTATGCGTATCCGCGGACACTTGCTTCGGCGAATCGGAATCGTCGCTGGGGAAGGACGTGTGCGCGACGTGCTGGTGTCGGAATTCGTATTGAACTAGGAGGCAACGTTGGAACTGATTGCGGATATATTGCTAGTCGCAGGCGCGTTGGGCGCGGGTCTGTATTGTTTTGTTCTGGCCAAGCGCCTTAAGCGGTTTACCGACCTTGAACGAGGAGTTGGAGGCGCCGTCTCCGTATTGTCAGCCCAGGCCGACGAATTGCGAACGTCGCTGGATTCGGCAAGGGCTTCTTCCGATCGATCCGGAGAGGAATTGCAAAGCCTCACCCAAAAGGCAGAATCTGTAGCGCAAAGGCTGGAGCTGATGATGGCTTCAATGCATGATGTCGTGTCAGAGGAAACTTCCACGTCGACAGAATCAAACCCTGCTGACCAAGACACGGACGTGACGCCGACGGCTGAACCTGCCGCTTCATCAAAGGAAGCCGAAGAAAGTAGCACTTCCGATGCGAAAATTGAGCGCGAGGAAGATAACGAGGTCGATCTTCCCAAAGCACCCGATGGGCTTATGTTTTTTAGACATGCCCGCCTAAATGGTGGAGCAGCGACGTGAAGCGTTCGACACCAAGAAAGTCACCTCAGCGACAGCGCGGCGGTGTCTTAACCGTTATTTCGCTGTTGATGATTGGCTCGGCCACGCTCCGGCTCGGCCTAGAAGCCGGTCCGGCTCTGGCTCGTGGCACGGAACCCGACGAGGTACATGCTGCGCCTGTCGAACCAGACTTAAGTTCGCCAGATCTACAAATGTTGCTTACCGATCTGCTGCGCCGAGAAGAGAGGCTGAAGGAGCGCGAGAATGCGGTTCTGGAAAAAGAACGAGCTTTGGAGGTTGCCGAGGAAGCGATCGAAACTCGCCTGACAGCTCTGCAGCAAGCTGAAAACTCGCTTCGCGAAACTTTGGCGATTGCAGAACAGGCAAGCGAAAACGACCTAACTCAGCTAACGGATGTTTACCAAAACATGAAGCCAAAGGACGCGGCAGCTCTGTTCGAAACGATGGACCCTGTTTTTGCCGCTGGGTTCCTGTCACGGATGCCAACCAAAGCTGCTGCTGGTGTAATGGCCGGCCTCAACCCCGAAATAGCGTATACGATTAGCGTTGTAATGGCCGGTCGCAACGCTTCGGTTCCACAGGAGTAATCGCTGTGAATCCCTTCAAAAGACCCCCAACCGCCGGAGATCATTCATGATTGGACTAGTTGGAATCGCTTGCATTTTTGTGATGGTGTTCGGCGGCTATCTGGCCGCTGGCGGCAAGATGACAATTATAATGAAATCGCTGCCGTTCGAGATGATGATGATCGGTGGTGCAGCCATAGGCGCATTTTTGATCAGCAATGATATGAGCGCGGTCAAGCACACCGCCAAAGATATCGGAAAAGTCTTCAAGGGCCCAAAATGGAAACCGGTAGACTACCGTGATCTGCTATGCCTTCTGTTTTCACTGATCCGGATTGCCCGATCAAACCCGGTCGATCTGGAAAAACACATCGAAGAGCCAGACAGTTCCCCGTTGTTCTCGGCATATCCCAAGATTCAGTCCGACAAAGAAGCTGTAGACCTGATCTGCGATACGATGCGTTCAGCCTCGATGAATTACGACGACCCGCACCAGGTTGAAGAAGTGCTGGAAAAACGGATGGAGGCGAATTTCCACCAAGCTATGCATTCCAGCCATGCGTTGCAGACAGTCGCCGACGGATTGCCCGCGTTGGGCATTGTCGCGGCGGTTCTGGGTGTGATCAAAACGATGGGATCAATTGATCAACCTCCGGAAGTTTTGGGAAGGCTGATTGGTGGCGCCCTTGTGGGTACGTTTCTGGGCGTTTTCCTAGCCTACGGTTTGGTTGGCCCGTTCGCTGGAAAGTTGAAAGCGGTGGTCGAAGAAGACAACCATTTTTATCAACTGATAAAGGAAGTTCTGGTCGCCAACCTTCATAACCACAATGCCGCCATGTGCATTGAAGTTGGCCGTCAAAATACCCCAACGCACAACCGTCCCCGGTTTTCAGATCTTGAAGATGCGTTGAAAGAAATCAGGCAGGCGGCAGCATGATCAGAACTCTTATACTGGCTTGTGCATTGGTCACAACGGTAACGGCGGCATCCGCAGAACGTTTACGCGTTCGTACAGGCGAACATAACGGATTTACCCGGCTAGTGGTGCAAATACCTCTCGGAACAGAGTGGAACCTTAGACAATTGCACAATGGCGCCAAACTAAGTGTAGCATTGGATGGGGCTGTATTTGAAACAGACACCGTCTTTGACAGGTTGTACGGACATCGGCTGACTTCGGTATCGCAAAAACGGTCCGGGTCCTCTTTGGAACTTGCTTTCGGATGTGATTGTGTCGCGACGGCATTCTTATTCCGCGGGACCATGATTGTTGTGGACATCGCTCCTGGTCAGTTCCTTTCACCCTTGGCGCTCATCCAATCAAAGTTGGCGAAGAGGAGGCCGCTCAAAGCCCAAAAGCAAGTCGAGTTACAACCAAAAAAATTCGAAATACCGCTATTGAACCTGAGTCGACAGGACTTGGAAGCGCAAATGATGTCGCGCACTTTGCAAGGCGCAGACCGCGAAGTCGTGGATCTGGACCTTTCCGATGTGGGCCCCAGACGATCGACCGCGATTGACCCTGAAGTTATTGCAAGCGATCTAACCGCAAATTTGCAAGTTACTTCCATCCTTGATGAACTTCGAGGGTTGGGAGGCTTTTTAGAGCCGCCTTTCAATTCAATTCCAGCCTGCATCACTGATGCAGAACTGGATTTCGACGCATGGCATGGTACTCAACAATTTGAGCACCAAGTCGCGTATCTTCGATCTGAATTGTTTGAAGAATTCGACCACATAAACACTGAGCGAGCACTGGAGCTCGCCAAGCTCTATGCGTACCATGGATTTGGCGCTGAAGCCGTTCAGGTTTTGAACCTGCTCCCGGAACAATCGGAAATCACGAGTCGGATTCGAGCGATCGCCCACGCCATGGATGAGCGACCCGCCCTTGAGTCTCACCCGTTTTCGCACCAGCAAAGATGCGATGGAATCACCGCGCTGTGGTCCGTATTGATCGAAAAGAAATTAGATCCCGAAGCCGAGCTTTACGCGATCGAGAAATCCTTCTCGCTCCTTCCGGATCATCTGAGGCGTCAGTTCGGCCCCACGTTGATGGGTACATTGGCCAAGGCAGGGAAACTAGAGGAATCAAGACGCGTAATGCGCTCTGTCGAACGACTAGACCTTGAGGATCGCAATGAACTGAACTTGGCGCGGGCAAGTATCGCCGATGCCGGTGGCGAAGACGCACTGGCGGAAACACTGCTATCTGAGGTCGCTGCAACCGCGATGGCAGCTGAAGAATCGGCACTGGCACTGGCTAGGCTTATCGAAAAACGGTGGTCTGATCGAAAACCCGTTTCGCAGCAAAACATTGATCTTGCCGCAGCTTACGCAGTCGAACTTCGCAGGTCAGAATTCGGACCAATGATGAAACGTGCTCATGCACTTGCCTTGGGTCTGAATCATGACTTCGATAGAGCGTTGTCGTTGATACAATCATCGACCACAGATGACGGCTGGGACAGAACGCAAAGTCAGGTGTTGCAATTGCTAGCGGAGCGCGCTGATGACATTACCTATTTGCATCATGCGCTAAATCTACCGAAGGCAGTCGTGGGCCAATTAAGCACCGAAACGGCCATTGCTCTGTCCAAGCGCCTCGCCAAGTTGGGGTTCGCGCAACAGGCATTTAACCTGGCAAACCGATCCGAAGATAAACTTCGTCGCGTTGATCGGACGCGGTTGAGAGCGCAAGCAGCTCTCCAGAACGGTCGTCCACATCAGGCTCTTCTAGAGTTGGCCGAGGACGATTCTGACGAAGCAAATCGGATAAAGGCCGATGCATACATTAAGATTGAAGAGTTTTCGCAGGCAGCGACTATATTGAGCGAACTGGGCGAAACGGGCGAGGCTGCGAGATACTTGTGGCTGGCGGGGTTGGTAGACGAAGCCAGCATGGAAGCTTCGGGTAGATTTGGCGACCTAGCCCGTCTGGGCAAAGCGTTGGGTCGGAAAATTGAGCGCATCCCGGCCAAACCGTTAGCCGATGCAACCGCTCTTTTAGAGCAAAGCGAACAAACGCGCGGATTGATCACAAACATGTTGAGTGCAGCAGGAGTGACATCGAGCCAATGAATTTACCGTGTTTAGCGTTGTTTCGTGCGGAATTGACCAGCGGTGGTGGTTCCGCATTCCAAGACAGATGTCCGACTCGGGGTTTAGTTCTTAAGGACCGTCATACAGGTACTGTTGTAAGTCCGCATAGCGCGCGGTTGGCCGGTTAAGACCCAATATCGCGTTGCAAATGCCTGTAGCGCGCGCTTTTCCTATTGATGGCGCGGCAAATTCCATGAACTTGTCAACGATGTCCTGCTGGCTCATCCTTGCTTCCGGACCACCACGAGCGTGGATATCGCCGGATTTTAGAACCTGGCCGTTTGTTGTCTCTATTACTACATCAGCCCAACGCCCTTGTGGGAAACGCTGATTGTGTCTTTCGCGTTCCGTAACGGAGATACGGTTCATAACGTCTGCAACAACCGGATCTTTAAGGCCCGCGCCCGAGATATGCTCTACGCCGATCAGACCGTGAACAGCCTGGGTCGCCACAGAAAAAGCCAGCGAATATTGCGCTTGCGACGTAGTGTTTGGGATTCCTGAGAATAAGCAGACCGCCTCGTGGAAACTGTTGATATGGATGGCCGCGATCTGATCGTGACTTAATTCGTGCTGTAACATCAGTATTCTAACGCCGTCGATCGCAGCGTGTGCCCACCGGCAAATTGGGTAGGGTTTTACATACTGGTGTTCAATCTGCCAGAACGAACCCAGGTCCGCCCAAAACGGGGCGGCTTGATCGTCTTCAACCGTCAACGCGGGTGCACCAGTAAAGCCCTGCTCCGCCAAAATTGCCGCCGATAGGCCTACCATCGCTCCCCAACCGGAACCGTCATGCAACATCGTTGGATTGGCAATCTCGCGCATCATCTGGCTTCGCGGACCATGATATTCTGCAATTCCCAAGGCCTGCCGAAGTTGATCCGGAGAATGATGGCGCAAACGTGCCGCCATCGCCGCGACGCCTAGGGCGTTCCATGCACCGGACGTATGGTAGTCCTCGACAGAAGCATGCAATGCCAACCCTGCACGACCCGCAACTTCGTAACCCACGATAACGGAGGCCAGCGCATCTGAACCACTGAGTTCCGGGCAGTGTTCTGCCAACGCGGCCAACGCGGGAATCACAACGACCCCTATATGCCCCTTGGTTGGGTTGTACCCATCATGTGCGTCCAGGTTATCGGTTTGAGTCGCGACCGCATAAGCCGCCCCGGCAAGGCTGACCCTACGCCCGTCAAAAAGCATTCTTGCTGAGTGAGCCGGCGATGAGCTGGCGTAGAGCATTGTGGCCGTATCCCGGGCAATAATTCCTGCCTGCATCGGACCGGCGCCAATCAATACCCCCATTGTATCAAGCATCATCAGCGCTGCGGATTCTTTTGCACTAACCGGCATTTCATCCGATGTTCTGGACAGTACAAACTTAGCAACTCGGTCGAATGTTCCGGTCATTTAACAACCGCTGGTTCGGCGGTCTGGACATCGCGTAGCCGATGACCTTCGGGATCAAAAGGTGGCTCAGAAAGGATTACCGCACTATGCGACTTGCCAAGGATAAAAACTTCGACACGGTCCCCTGGCATCGCAACATTTGGGTCAACATACCCGATGGCAAGCGATGCCCCGACAGAATATCCATACGCCCCAGAAGTTACTCGACCGACGGCCGTGCCGTCAGATGTGAAAATCGGTTCGCCACCAGTTGCATCCGCGATGTCCGCTTGAACAGAAAGGATCGACAGAACTTCGCGAGGCGGTGAGTCTTTGATTGCCAGATAAGCTTCTTTGTTCAAGAATTCTTTGTCCAGTTTGATCAGGCGGTCCAAACCTACTTCTTGGGGCCAATATTCTTGTGAGTATTCTCGACCCCACGAACCGTAACCCTTTTCGATGCGCAGCGACCCAAGCGCGCGTCCACCGACCGGACCGCCGCCAAATTCGCGGGCTGAGTCCAATAACGCTGTGTAGAGCCTGACTTGGTCTGTCTCGGCGCAGTGAAGTTCCCACCCCAGATCGCCTGTGAAGCTGACGCGAATGGCCAGGCAAGGCACACCGGCGACTTCAATCTTCGCCGAACGCATGAAACGGAAGGCATCGTTGGATAAGTCCGAATTGCTAAGGCGTTGAAGCACTGCACGGGATTTAGGCCCAGCAACATTGAAACCAGCGACGCGATCGGTTGCGACCTCAAATGTTGTGTTCGCAGGCAAGTCGACCATGTCGAAAAACCTCTGATGATAACGTTCGGCCATACCTGACCCGATCATCATGTATTCGTCATCGGCCACCTTGGTGATGGTGAAATCACCCGCAACACCACCGCGTACGGATATAAGCGGCGTCAGGCAAGACCGCCCAATCTGCGTGGGAACACGGTTCGCGACCAACCTGTCCAGCCATTCATAGGCGCCCTTTCCTTTGATCACATAGTTGGCGAAGTTTGAAATATCGATGACCCCGGCATTCTCCCTCAGCATCCGCACTTCGCGACCCACGGGCTCCCACCAGTTTTGGCGAGTAAAACCGTTAGTTTCGATTGTTTCAGGCTCGTCTGCAAACCATAGCGGATGTTCCCAGCCACAGTTCAAACCGAACACACAACCCATTTGCTTCTGCATCTCGTAAGCAGGTCGAACCCGAGCAGGCCGACCCGCACTCCGTTCCTCATTTGGGAAGTGGATTGCAAAGCGGTGTGTATAAACATCCTCTACCTTAGCTTTTGTGAACTTTTCATCGGCCCAGTCGCCAAAACGCGCAAGGTCCCAGGCGAACATGTCATATTGCGGTTCGCCTTCGATCATCCATTGAGCCGACAAAAGGCCCAGACCGCCTGACTGTGAAAAACCGGGAATGATTCCGGTACAGCAAAAATAGTTCTTTAGCTCAGGCACGGGGCCCCAAATCGCGTTGGAATCGGGCGACCATATCATCGGTCCATTTATCACCCGCTTAACCCCCGCTGTCGCCGCAACAGGCACGCGTTCAGTCGCGCGGATCACGTTTTCCATAATCCGATCCAGGTCGTCAGGGAACAAGTCATGGGCAAAGTCCAACGGAGTGCCGTTTTCGGCCCAGAACCGCATGTCTTTTTCGTAAGCTCCTATCAGCAGCCCATTACCTTCCTGACGAAAGTAATACTCTCCATCTCGATCAGCGATGGACGGCAAACGGCGGCCCAGGCTAGCAACTTCGTCGATTGTTTCAGTCACAAAATACTGATGCTCGGTCGGCTGCAAAGGAAGTTTAATACCGGCCAGAGCCGCAACTTCGCGCCCCCACAAACCGCCAGCATTCACAACCCATTGGGTGTGAACATCACCTTTCCCTGTGCGGACAATCCATGACCCGTCAGGTTGTAGATCAGTCCCTATTACTGGGCAAAACCGCTCAATGGATGCGCCCAGCTGCCTAGCCCCTGCGGCATATGCCATCGTAACACCCGAGGGGTCGACGTTGCCGCCGTCAGGTTCATACATGATACAACGAATGTCATCGAATTGGGCCAGAGGATGCAATTCCAGCGCCTGTTCGCGACTTATTTCATAAAAATTTAGACCATAAAACCTAGCTTTTGCTTCTTGCAGCCGCAATTGGTATTCGCGGTCTTTGGTCTGCGCAAGATAGAGTGACCCAGGTTGAAAGACCCCGCAGCCTTGCCCTGTCTCTTTCTCCAGCTCTTTGTATAAGTTCATTGTATAGTGCTGGATGCGCGTGATGTTGTTGTTGTCATGCAGTCCATGGATGTTAGCTGCAGCGTGCCAAGTTGAGCCGCTGGTCAACTCGTCCCTTTCCAGCAACACGACATCGTTCCAACCAAGCTTGGCGAGGTGGTACAGAATCGAGCACCCGACCAGGCCTCCTCCGATGACGACGGCCTGCGCGTGGGTTTTCATCGTCTTTCTCCAATGTGCAAATCATGTTGCATCAAAGTCAGCCATAGCTCGCCAGCAGCTGATACTCTGTTCCCGACGCAGAATGTCGGGAACGGGTCACAATGCATATGCATTGCCTTTATTGAGCTCGGTATGAGCGAAACACTGCCATTAAACCCTTTCAACACCCCATTGTTATCGACCGAAAGTTGAAAAGTGGCATTGCGGTTCCTTGATGAAAGTAAAGATAGCGCGATAAGCGCTGAGACCGGTCATATGACGGTGGGACAGGCTGGATTTTCGATGGGACGCAGACCAACCCTGCCAGCAGAATTCTTGAAAAAGTTCCTAAAATGTTCTATATTTGTTCCCTAATGGAACGGAGGTTCTTGAGCAATGACCAATGCCGCCCATCAAAACTGGTTCGACGCACCCAGCAACGATTATCATCTGCTGCCTGTAACAGACCGGCAAATGAGATACGCCCGCGCAATTGCCGAGAAATCCGCAATGGAAATTCCGGTAGAAGCGCAACGGGATCGTAAATCGCTTTCGGCTTGGATATCGGCACACAAACCACATGACCCTTCGCCTTTCGCCAATTATCCGACTGGAAAACAGGTTTCATTTGCCGAAAGGATATCGCGTATCAAGCGCCGACCAATTCCAAGCGAATGCTTTCGCAACAAACAAATGATGTCTCAGTGGATTGACCGGAACAAATAGGCTCAAATAAACGGCTTTTACGCATCATTTGGTGTTGGGATGGGACCTGCCATAAAGACCAACGGCGGCAGCGACAAACAAACCCAAAAGAATGTAACCCGTTATTGCCTCGGTAACAGCCAATGCGCGGCAAAGCCCGGCAGGGCGTAAGTCTCCAAAGCCCACGGTGGTAAAGGTCACATAAGAGAAATAAAGGACATCAGCGGGACCACCGGCACCCACGACACACAGATCGTAATACCCGAAAGAACCGTAAACAGCAGCGAAAAGAAAAGGCACAACCTGTATGAAGGAAATGCCCATCAACAAAAGCTGGCGACGTGGAGATCTGACCTGGGTGATGTAATACCACGTCTGAGACACAAGCCAGATCAAGAGGCCAACCGTGGCTATAGTCCCGATTGTGTTCCCTGCGGCAGCCTCGCTTAGATTCGACAGAACAATCCAGATCAAAAAGCTGGCTAACACTAGACCGCACGCTGCGACCAAGGTCGACTTCCACTCCTCCAAAGTAGTTGGGTCGCGACGCATTAGACCTCCGACAGAAATACCTGCAGGCGATCATCCAGTTTCCCAGTATTGGTCGCAACCAAAAATAAAAACGAGATCAATCGGAAAATAGGTGTTCTGTGCCGCGATTCCGGGCCAAGACAATTTGCCGTTGACGTTCTCGAAAACGCGCCTTGTCTTGTTCCGAAGTTTCGTTAACACATTGGTGGCAAGCCACTCCAACCTCGAATTCCGGTCGCTTCATGTCCTCGGGTCTGATCGGGCGACGACACCCATGGCACAGGCTATGCGGGCCCTCAACCAGCCCGTGCCCAACAGAAACACGATTGTCAAAAACAAAACACTCGCCTTGCCAGGTGCTGTCTTTTTCCTGCATTTCCTCGAGATATCGAAGGATGCCGCCTTTTAGGTGATAGACGTCTTCAACCCCTTGCCCCAAAAGGTAATTAGTGGATTTCTCGCACCGGATGCCTCCGGTGCAAAACATTGCAACGCGCTTATTGTGAAAACGCTCCTTATTTTCCTGCCACCAACGTGGAAAATCGCGAAAACTGCTAGTTTTAGGGTCTATCGCGCCCTTAAATGTTCCGATTGCCACCTCATAATCATTCCGGGTGTCGATGACCACCACATCATCAGATCGGATCAAGTCGTTCCAGTCTTGCGGCTCGACGTAATTCCCGACGGTCGCACGTGGATCGACGTTGGGTTGGCCCATCGTGACTATTTCTTTTTTGAGGCGCACTTTCATTTTTCCGAATGGAGGGTGGTCCGAAGTGGCCTCTTTCCATTCTAAATCCCCGCATCCAGGCAAGCTGCGGATATGGTCCAACACCGCATCAATTCCGGGACGCGGACCGGCAATGGTGCCGTTAATCCCCTCTTTAGCCAATAACAGGGTTCCTTTAACCGAGTGCGCGCAACACAGTTCCTTCAATGCGGGACGCAAGGAGTCTGGGTCGGGGAACCGTGTAAAATGATAGAGGGCAGCGATCGTATACATGCGCGCGATCTAATGCCAGCGCGTCAAAGACGCAAGAGAGCGGATTGACGGTAACTTCACCTAGCCATACCGATAGGTCAACAATAGGAGGCCCCATGACCCACGCGCTGCTTGTAATAGATGTCCAGAACGATTTCTGCCCTGGCGGCGCTCTTGCCGTTCCCGGCGGAGACGAAGTGGTCGCTCCTATCAACGCGATGATGGCTGATTTTGATGCGGTGATTCTGACGCAAGATTGGCATCCGGCGGTACATTCCTCTTTTGCCAGTCAGCATGACGGCAAGAACCCGTTTGACACAACCGAATTGCATTATGGTGAACAGGTTCTTTGGCCTGATCACTGCGTACAAGGCACAGAAGGTGCCAATTTCCACCCCGGGCTGAATACACATGCCGACTTGGTCCTTCGCAAGGGCTTTCGCAAAGACATCGACAGCTACTCCGCCTTTTTTGAAAATGACCGGGAAACACCAACAGGGCTGGAAGGTTATCTGAAATCGCGCGGGATCGCAAAACTGACAATCGTTGGTTTGGCCACAGATTTCTGCGTACATTATTCCGCCGTTGATGCAGCGCGGCTAGGGTTTGACGTGACTGTTCGTACTGATGCCTGCCGAGCCATCGACATGGAAGGATCTCTGGCTGCAGCAAAACAGGCCATGAAGGCAGCAGGTGTCAAGCTTGAGTGATCGCTAAGGCGTCGTTCCCTGAGAGGCCAGAAATTTGATAACAACAAAGAAGATTACCGCCAGACCCAAAGCAAACCCAATCCGGCCTATCAACGATTGGCGTTCTGAAACATCCGTCGCGGGCGAGGCGTTAACTTTCGGCGAATCTCTCAGTTGTCTGGCAAAACCCGCTTTGGGTCGCGCCGTTCTGACATGTTGCAAGAACTGCCAGAAGTCAAACTCACCACAGTATTCGCCTTGAACGCCCATGTTTCGGATATTCGCGAATAATCGTTTGAGGATACGCTCGCGGTTTCGGGAATCTTCGGGTGAATAGAATCCGGGCGTGGCATTCTTTCCTGCGGTTTCCAGGCTAAATCCTGACTCCAGAAATATTCTGCGGATTTTGGGCGAAGCCCCACGCAATGCGTCCGCGGTTTTGATGTCCCGAAATTGCGCGCGCACTGGGGGGGCACCCGTGACCGGCGTCAGGGCGTGCTCAGGATCAACCTCATCGGGAGCGATCGCGACTATATCAAAGTCGTACTCGAGACCCATTCACTCACTTCAACCTTCTTTTTAACCCATCCCCTCGCTAACTTCCGAGGGGCACTGACAATAAGCCGGTAATACGACTTGACCTTAGCATTGTTACCTATTTGGCGACCCTTGCCAATCACCGCGTCGATTGATCTAACAGCGGAAATTGCAGGAGTTCCCCATGGTCGACATTGCAACGCGTGTCTACAATCACAAATGGAAGATCGACCCAATTGTAAGGTCTTTAATAGACACAGACTTCTACAAACTGCTGATGTGCCAGTCAGTGTTTCGAAATAAGCCCCAAACAGATGTCACTTTTTCGCTGATAAATCGTTCGAATCACGTTCCATTGGCAAAATTGATCGACGAAGGCGAATTGCGCGAGCAGTTGGACCACATCCGCTCACTTGGTCTGAGTCGGGGAGAAAGCACTTGGCTTCGGGGCAATACTTTCTACGGCAAACGGCAAATGTTCCGCTCGGATTTCATGAAATGGTTCGAGAACTTGCGATTGCCGCCCTATCACCTTGAACGCAAGGGAGATCAGTACGAACTGACCTTTGAAGGCAAATGGCACGAGGTCATGCTATGGGAAATTCCCGCACTTGCGGTCCTGATGGAGTTGCGGTCGCGTGCGGTTCTGAATGATATGCGCCGTTTCGAACTGCAGGTGCTTTATGCCCGCGCTATGACACGCGTTTGGGAAAAAATCGAAAAACTACGGACGATAAAAGGACTCGGGATCGCGGACTTTGGTACGCGGCGGCGGCATTCCTTCCTTTGGCAGGATTGGTGTGTTCAGGCAATGATCGAAGGGCTGGGAAGGTCTTTCACCGGCACCTCGAACTGCCTGATTGCTATGCGGCGCGAGGTTGAAGCGATCGGAACCAACGCCCATGAACTGCCCATGGTCTATTCCGCTTTGGCAAACACGGACGAAGAGTTAGCTCAGGCACCATACGATGTTCTAAGCGACTGGCACGAAGAACATGACGGTAACTTGCGCATCATCCTACCGGATACGTACGGAACCAAGGGGTTCCTGGAACGCGCACCAGACTGGCTTGCAGGATGGACCGGGATCCGTATCGACAGCGGTGATCCGGCAAAGGCCGCCAAAATCGCGATTGACTGGTGGAAATCTCGCGGCGAGGACCCGTTGCAAAAGAGGATTATCTTTTCTGACGGGTTGGACGTGGACAAGATCCGCGATCTGCACGCGCAGTTCGCCGATCTGACCTCGGTATCATTTGGCTGGGGCACCTTGTTAACGAACGATTTTCGCGGCCTTGTACCTGGCGACGCGTTGGCCCCATTTTCTCTGGTCTGCAAGGCCGTATCTGCCAATGGACGCCCGACAGTTAAACTGTCGGATAACCCAGAAAAGGCAATGGGTCCCGCCGACGAAATCAAACGCTACAAGCGTGTCTTCGGCGTCGGAGTGCAGGATTCGATCGAGGTAATCGTCTGATTGCTAGCCGTGAAAGGCCGCAACCGTTTTTAACTGCGAAAAGCCGTACAGAGCTTCAAACCCCTTTTCGCGACCATGACCCGATTTACCAACACCGCCGAACGGCAGTTCGACGCCCCCACCTGCGCCGTAGTTGTTGATGAAAATTTGCCCGGAACGCAGCCGTTTCGCCAGCCGCATTTGTCGTGCCCCGTTGGCAGTCCAGATACTCGCCACAAGACCATATTCTGTGCTGTTTGCTACTGTTAGAGCCTGTTCTTCAGTGTCAAATGGAATCAAGACCTGAACTGGGCCAAATATCTCATCTCGCGCCAGAACATGATCCGACGGAACATCACAGTACAATGTCGGCTTTACATAGGCGCCATTGTCGGGGGCACCCGAAACTATCTGACCCTGCGCGGCAATCGTCAGGTCAGACCCTATTTTAAAAAAATTACTGACTATTTCCTTTTGCCGATCCGAGATCAAGGGGCCGATCCTTAGGTCTTGCAAAGCCGGGCCTACCGTCAGTTGCGCATACGCCTCTGCCATGCGGGACTTAACCTTATCGTAAACGCCGCGTTGCACAAGAATGCGGGACGAGGCCGAGCATGTTTGTCCCGCATTCTGAATTCCCGCGTTGACGAGAAATGGTAGCGCGGCATCCAAATCGGCGTCATCAAACACCAGTTGCGGTGATTTGCCTCCCAATTCCAACGTTACAGGCACCACATTGCGCCCTGCAGATTGCTGCACCAGCGCCCCAGTTTCGACCGAACCAGTGAACGAAATATGATTCACACCTGGATGCGACGACAAAGCTGCCCCGGCTTCGGCGCCCAATCCCGTGACGACGTTCAACGCGCCAGCGGGCAGTCCAGCCTCTAGCGCTAAGTGGGCAAAAGCCAACGCGGTCAAACACGCCTCTTCCGCCGGTTTCAGAACACAGGCATTTCCCATCGCCAAAGCCGCGCCGACGGACCGGCCAATTATCTGCATTGGATAATTCCACGGCACAATATGACCGGTAACCCCGTGCGGTTCGCGCAGCGTATAAACGGTATACCCGTCCAAATAGGGTATAGTCTGCCCCATAACCTTATCCGCCGCACCGCCATAGAATTCGCAATAACGCGCTAAAGCGACGGCATCTGCCTTTGCTTGGGTTAACGGTTTCCCCACGTCCACTGCCTCCAGCTGCGCCAGCTCATCGACACGCTCGGAAACCAATCGGCTCAATCGCGACAAGATACGCCCCCGTTCAAACGCTGTCATTCTGCCCCAATCGCCGTCTCGGGCGGATTGGGCCGCGTTTACTGCGGCATCCACATCCCAAGTTTCACCTCGCGCGATACGACATATTTCGGTCCCATCAGAAGGGTTCTTAAGCGCCAGGGTTTTGCCAGTCGCTGAGGAAAGCCATTCGCCACCGATCAAAACCAGACTTGGATCAAACCAAAGCGCTTGCGACATAAGGTGCTCCTGTTTCAGGCTCTAATAAGACGTTTTTGCCAATTTTATTTCAGGCAGACGCGGTGATGCCGCAATCAATTCTCGAGTATACGCGTGTTGCGGGTCTGAAAAAACATGTTCGGTTTTTCCTTGTTCGACGATCCGCCCTGCCCGCATGACCATCACCCGGTCTGTAATGGTTCGAACAACGCTCAAATCGTGGCTGATAAATAAATAGGTCAGATGATACTCCCGGCATAGTTTCGCCAGCAGATCGAGGATCTGCGCACGAACCGAAACATCAAGGGCCGACACAGCCTCGTCAAACAGGATCAGTTCGGGGCGGATTATCAAGGCCCGCGCAATTGCAATCCGCTGACGCTGCCCGCCTGAAAACTCGTGAATGTACTTTCCCGCGTCGTCAGGGTTAAGGCCAACAGCCGTCAACATTTCAGCAACGCGGTGATGCCTTTCAGCTTGGGTAGGAGGTGTTTCCAAGAGGTGGAGTGGTTCAGTAATCAGACGCCCGACGCGGTGACGGGGGTTAAAGCTGCCGAACGGATCCTGAAACACAACCTGTAACTTTCTTCGTACCTCAAGATTAGGCTTGTGGCCAGTGAAGACCGGCTGGCCATCCAACCGAATTTGACCGCTCTGGACATCTTCCAACCCTAAAATTGCCCTTGTTAGGGTCGATTTTCCGCAACCAGATTCACCAACCAGCCCCAGACGCTCACCACTGTTTAATGTAAAGCTGACTGAGTCGACCGCTCTGTGATGCTTTGGGTTTTCGAAAAGGCGGCCTCGCGGCAATCGATATTCACGCACGACATCAGCGACTTCCAGCAGAACCCGTGGCTTCGGTGTTTTTGGTAACTCGACCTGATGGCCGGATGCTTCAAACAACATACGAGTATATGGGTGCTTCATATTGCTCAGCAGGTGTTGCGTTTCCCCCTCTTCGACCACGATACCATTGCGCATTACAACAATCCTGTCGGCCAGATCCGCAACCACGGCCAGATCATGGGTGATCATCAACAGGCCCATGCCGTATTCTTTCACCAAACCCTTAAGCAACCCGAGAATCTGTGCTTGTGTCGTGACATCCAGTGCCGTCGTTGGCTCGTCCGCAATTAGCAACTTAGGCCTTAGCGCAATGGCCATTGCGATGACAACGCGCTGGCGCTGACCGCCCGAAAGTTCATGCGGATAGCGAGATAACGGAAATCGATCAGGTGGCAGGCCTACCCGGATCAGAACGTCGCGGGTTTTCTCATACGCCTTGTCGGGAGACGTGGCCTTGTGGATCAAAATAGTCTCGGCCACTTGATCACCTATAGTCTTCACCGGGTTCAGGGCCGTCATCGGTTCTTGGAACACCATTCCAACTGCGGCCCCGCGTAAATTGCACATCTGGGCTTCGGACAGTCCCAATAAGTTCTGCCCGTTCAAGTCAATCTCACCCTTTTGAACGGATCCGCTTGGAAGAAGCTGCATAACCGCCAGAGCTGTCATGGATTTACCCGACCCGCTTTCCCCGGTCACAGCCACGATCTGTCCAGAATCTATGGACAGGTTAATTTGCTCGAGTATCGGGCGATCTTCGATTTCAACCGAGAGATTTGTTATTTGCAACAAGCTCATGCCCGCGCCACCCGGATACGAGGATCCAACCAATCCCTCAACCCGTCGCCCAATAAGTTCAACCCCAGTACGGTTACAATGATCGCCAGTCCGGGGATCAGAGCCAAATGCGGTGCAATTCCGACCATTGTCTGCGCATCGGCCAACATGCGGCCCCAGCTCGGTGTGGGTGGCTGCGCGCCAAGACCAACATAACTCAACCCAGCTTCCGCAAGAATTCCCAGAGAGAACTGGATGGTACCCTGAACGATCAACAAATTGGCAACGTTGGGCAGAATATGCTCAATTGAAATTCTGGCAGTTCCCTTGCCCGCAACGCGGGCGGCAAGGATGAACTCTCGCTCCCACAGCGATAACGCGGCACCGCGCGATATCCGGGCGAATACAGGAATGTTGAAAATGCCGATTGCGATGATTGCGTTAATTGCCCCAGCCCCAAAAACGGCAGTGATAAGGATTGCTATGACCAAAGAGGGGAAGGCAAAAACCAAATCATTGCCACGCATGATTACTTCGTCGAGCCAGGATCCTTTTCGCGCAGCGGCAGTCAATCCAAGTGGCACGCCCAGCGCGATGCCGATTCCGACGGCTACTAGCGCCACGGCAATCGAAGTACGGGCACCGACCATAATCATCGAAAACATGTCGCGTCCGAAATGATCGGTCCCGAACCAATGCGTATTGTCCGGAGTTGCGAGCTTGGACGGAATATCCAATGCGGCGTGATCATATGGTGTCCAAATGAACGAAACCAATGCCGCAAGAACTACCAAGGAGGACAACGCTGCCCCCAGGATTAGATTTCGGCTCATGTCCTGCTCCTGAGCCGGGGATCAACGGCGGCATATGCCAGGTCAACTAGAAAGTTCACTGTGATAACGGCAAAGACCAGTAACATCACAACAGATTCCACAACAATCAGGTCTCGGGCTGAAATCGCCTGAAACACCAGCCGCCCCAACCCTGGAAGATAAAAAACCTGCTCTATGATGATGGACCCGGCCAGCAGAAACGAAAATTGCAACCCGATAATAGTTAGCACCGGAATTAAAGCATTCCGAACACCGTGCCGCCACAAAGCCTGACGTCGAGACAGGCCCTTGGCACGCGCGGTGCGCATATAATCTTCCCCCAGTATGTCCAATAGCGCGGATCGCATAACTCGGGCCAGAATCGCCGCCTGAGGTAAGGCAAGGGCGATAGCAGGAAGGGTCAAGGAATGCAGTCCGACCCAAAGCCCGCTCTCCCAACCAGCAAAACCGCCAGCGTTAAACCAAGGCAGATTAATCGCAAAAATCAAAACGAGCATCATTGCGAACCAGAAGTTGGGCACCGCGATGCCAAGTTGTGTCGCGCCCATCACAGCCAAATCCCCCGGCTTGCCGCGTCTTGCTGCCGCATAAATTCCGGCTGGAAAAGCTATCATTGTCGAAAGTGCTAGAGCGTAAAGCGCTAGCGGAAGTGATACCCACAACCGGTCAGCGATCATTTGCGAAACAGGAGTGCGATAGGTATATGAGGTGCCAAAATCTCCGACCAGCATTCCCCCAATCCAATTCAAATACCGGTCGAATTTGGAAACATCTAACCCAAGTTCTGCCCGCAGCGCAGCAAGTGTGTCTTCTTGGGCGTTGACACCCAACATGAACGATGCCGGATCGCCCGGAGCAACTTCGATTACTGCAAAGATAACAACCGATGAAACCACAAGGCTGATTACCAGCGACATCAAACGTTTGAGAGTGTAGCGAAGCATGGTTTAGACGTTAGAGTCACATACTCCGCTGGTCCAGAACCTAAGGCACCAAAAGATATGCGAAAACCGCGTAGGCGATGATTGCAGCGTAGCCTAAAGGATAGATCCATTTGATCGCATAATTGTCCAGAACTCTGGCCGTCCCCTCTCGCCCAGACACCTTTAGTTTCCGCAGGGCTACATTGAACACAATCAACGCTCCGGTCATCAGAAACATGCATTGGAGGATAAAATCCAGAAAAGTCAGATAGCCCAGCCTGGGAAGATCGGCGGAAATCGCCCAATTAAAGGCTACAAACACCAAAAGATTACCTCCGGCGATCTCAATCCTGCGTCGATACTCATCCAGAAAAAACAGGGCCCAGCCGACCGTTATCAGAACCAGCATCGGCAAAAAGACACGAATTATGTAATAAGTAAGGTGACGACTTCCTTCGAATATCAGCGCGACCTGGTCACTGTCGCGACCCGACAGGCCAACAACCTTGGACGCTTCTAGCCTTGCGCCGCCCAATATCCACTCTTCTTCGCCCAACAAATCCCCCAGGCCGGAGAAGTCATCCAAGGGATAGTAGGACACGTAATCCGACGGAAAAATCGAAACCACGTCAAAGTGGAACTCCTGCGTGTCGAACGGATATTTCCGGAAATCAAAATGAGGGGCCTGCAAAGTTAGAGACGATTTTTCAACGTACACCACACGCCCGTCATATCGCAATGAAGCCGCCGCTTCGTGGATCCACTTATTTGACTGTTGATTGTGGATGACAAATGCAGGAAGCACTGCCCCGATTTCAGCAGCATGATCCGCCAATGCCCGCGGATTGAAAACCTTGATGTCCCGCCTCAGTTCTTCGCGATCAAACGCCAGCGCAGGGTCGATCCACTCGACACGCAAAACAACGACGGCACCGTAATTTTCGGCTTTTTGGTCCACATTTGTGATTTGATCGATCTTGATGCCAATACCGACTTCCAGTGGATTCTCTGGCGTTCCTGCCAAAGCATCCAACCGGTTATCAAGGATGTTCTGTGCGTTTGCCTGACCAACCGCCAGCGATATTAGCCAAACAGTAAAAAGGCATAGCGTTAGAAATCGTGGGAAATTCATGACCGATAGTTAACTGAAAGGTTTGTTGGGGCCGCACAAAGCGGCCCGTCTTTCTGTTATTCCGACCAACTGATTGCGGTCAGGTCTATGGCCGCCGTCGGAGCGTTTTCCCAAAGACCCTGAATTCCGGCCTTGGCCACACCCAACTTGGCCAACTGAAACAAGAAGCCGTTAACATAATCGTTTGAGATCAACCTCTGTGCTTCACCCATCAACTTTGTACGCTCATCAGGATCGGTAGTGGAGTTCAACGTGTCCATCAATGCCTGAAAATCGGTGCTGTCATATTGAAAGTAATAATCTGGCCGAGCGTAGATGCCGATATCCATCGGCTCTGTGTGGCTGACGATTGTCAGCCCAAAATCTTTTCCTTTGAATACCGATTCCAGCCATTGCGCCCATTCGACATTGATAATCTCAGCCTTGATACCGACATCCGCCAGCTGTGCCGCAATAATTTCCCCTCCTCGACGCGCATAAGACGGGGGTGGCAGGTGCAGGGTAGTCTCAAATCCGCCTTCAAAACCTGCTTCGGCCAACAGCGCCCGTGACTTTTCGGGGTCATATGCGGAGACTCCTGTCAAATCGACATAAGCTGGGTTGTGCGGCGCAAAATGCGTACCGATCGGGGTTCCATACCCAAACATCGCTCCGTCAATTATGGCCTGACGGTCTATAGCGTGCGCAAGCGCCTGGCGCACTCGGATATCGTCAAACGGCGGCTGTTTGTTGTTGGTGGACAAGATCGTCTCGCCCTCGGTCGAGCCAACGAGAACCTGAAACCTCGGATCAGCTTCGAACTGAGGCAGGTTTTCTGGCGCCGGGAAATTGTCGAATGCGTCAATATCCTCTGCCATCATCGCGGCGAAAGCAGCGGTTGGGTCCGAGATGAACTTGAAGGTTGCCGATTCCAAAGCTGGTTCTTCACCCCAGTAATTCGGGTTCCTCTTCAAAGTGATGCTGTCACCTTGCACCCAATTGTCGAAGGTAAACGCCCCGGTGCCCACCGGATTGGTCTTGATATTTTCAATACTCTCAGGCGCGACGATGACCGCATCCCCCCAGGCCAGATTGAACAAGAAGTTTCCATTTGGCTCTTTTAGGGTCACTTTTAAGTTCAACGGGTCGACAACCTCGACGCTTTCTATTCCAGCAAACAAAGCTTTCTGGGCATTTGTACTGTCTTCAGCAGTGGCACGGTCAAGGCTGAATTTAACGTCTTCGGCATCCATCGCGGTGCCGTCGTGAAAGGTCACGCCATCGCGCAACTTGAATGTGTAGACTTTCCCATCATCCGAAATCTCCCAACTTTCGGCAAGTCCGGGTACAACCGAACCATCACCCATAAAACGGGTCAGTCCTTCAAAGACGTTGGTATAAACCACCGAATCGATGGCTTGCGCTGCCGCACTGGTCGGATCCAGGTGCGGTGGCTCAAGTTGCATGGCAATGGTTATGTCCGACTTCGCGAACGCTTGTGACCCAATCAGAATAGCGCCAAGCGCCAAGGCTGAGGTGAAAGATCGAACCGACTGCATTCCCATAAAATTCACTCCCCATTTAATGGATTGGTCCGCGTTTCGCGGATCGTTCTGAGACCAATGTCCCTTTAAACCTTGGGTCAATCAAGGAATTGTTGGCGCAACCGGGGTTTCTTTGCCCCGTTTGCTTCTGCTATGCGGCGCTGCAACAAGAACCCGCAGGAGCGAGCATGAGCGCCACGGCCCGCAAAAAAGCCCCAAACGCCGAAGACATTCGCGCCCGAAAGGGCGGAACGCCTTTGGTTAGTCTGACAGCCTACACAACGCCAATGGCCCAGCTAATGGATGCCCATTGCGACTTTGTGCTTGTAGGTGACAGCGTCGGAATGGTCCTGCACGGGCTTAGCTCAACGCTTGGGGTGACGATGGAGATGATGATTCTGCATGGTCAGGCGGTTGCGCGCGGCTTGAACAAAGCAATGATGGTAATCGACATGCCCTTTGCCAGTTATGAAGAAAGCACTGAGCAAGCCTTCCGAAATGCCGCTAGGCTGATGGCCGAAACAGGCGCAGGCGCCGTCAAACTGGAAGGCGGAGTCGAAATGGCCGAAACCATTCGCTTTTTGGTAAATCGCGGCATTCCAGTATTGGCGCATATTGGCCTGACACCTCAGTCAATCAATACTTTGGGCGGATATAAAGTTCAGGGTCGCGCCGAAAACGCTGATGCTGTGGTTGCTGACGCGCGAGCCGTCGCTAAAGCAGGAGCGTTTTCCGTTGTGTTCGAGAAGGTTCCGCAGGTTTTGGCCGACCGGATAACTGAAGAGGTCGATATTCCAACTATCGGAATCGGAGCCTCGGCCGGATGCGATGGGCAAATCCTTGTAGTCGAAGACATGGTCGGGTTTTTCACAGCGTTCAAACCAAAGTTTGTGAAACGCTACGCCGAGTTGGGTCCACTAGCTGAAGCTGCAATCGCAGAATATGCCTCTGATGTACGCGCGCGCGCATTTCCCACGGATGCACACGTCTTTAGCGAACAGCCAACTACAGCGGAAACAACAGCATGACCGCCCCAATCCTGCGCAGTCTGAAAGACCTGCGCGCACTTACCACCCAATGGCACCGTGATGATGAAACGATCGGCGTCGTACCAACCATGGGCGCACTGCACGCGGGCCACCTTTCGCTGGTCGAAACCGCTAAGAAAGAATGCGACCAGGTCGTCGTCACAATCTTTGTGAATCCAACGCAGTTCAACAATCCCGAAGACCTGGACAGGTATCCACGTACCGAGGCTGAGGACGCCAATATACTTGAACCCTATGGTATCGGTGCAATCTATGTTCCCGAAGCAAAGGAAATTTACCCTGACGGATTTTCCACCACGGTTTCGGTGGCGGGGCTTGCGGACATGATGGAAGGCCCAGGCCGCCCTGGGCATTTCGAAGGCGTCGCTACGGTCGTTGCGAAACTGTTTCTGCAAACCCAAGCAGACAAAGCCTATTTTGGAGAAAAAGACTATCAACAATTGCTTGTGGTCCGCCGCATGGCCCGTGATTTGAACATTCCTGTTGAGGTTATCGGTTGTGAAACAGTGCGGGAGCCTTCAGGCCTTGCTATGTCTTCGCGCAATGCCCGCCTGTCCACTGCCGGGATGGTGGTCGCCTCGAAAAAGTACCAGGTGATGCAACATGTCTCCGAAGGGCTTCGGACAGGTCAGGCAATGGATAGCTTGGTCGAGCAGGCGCAGTCGGTTCTGTTGGATGAGGGTTTCACGGAAATCGAGTACATGGAACTTCGCTGCGCCGAAACTCTTGAACTATTGACCCACGCGGGGCGCCCAGCCCGTCTTTTTGTCGCGGCATGGGTAGAAGGTGTTCGTTTGATCGATAATATTCCTGTTTTGCCAGCCTGATTTCTGTACTGGAACGTGCGCGACAGTTTGCGCTAATCTCCCGCAAAACGTTTTGGGGAGAGAGCAGGCATGACATATATTCTGGCGATCGATCAGGGAACAACGTCTTCGCGGGCCATTTTGTTTGACGAAAATATGCAGCGCGCAAATACCGCTCAGCAGGAGTTTACTCAGTATTTCCCACAGGAAGGCTGGGTAGAACACGACGCTGAGGAAATTTGGGAAAGTGTTCTGAGTGTATGCCGTGAGGCTATGAAAGACGCTGACATTTCCGCTGATCAGATCGCTGCCATTGGAATTACGAACCAGCGCGAGACCACTGTTATCTGGGACTGCACGACAGGGAAACCTATCCACAACGCGATTGTCTGGCAGGATCGTCGAACTGCCGAAATCTGCGACCGGTTTCGCAAAGCCGGATGCGAGGATGACGTGACTGCCCAAACGGGCTTGCTGTTGGATCCATATTTTTCAGGAACCAAGGTAAAGTGGCTGCTGGATACGGTTCCCGGCGTACGATCGAGGGCCAAGGCTGGCGAACTGTTGTTCGGGACCATAGACAGTTTCCTGATTTGGCGCCTGACCGAAGGCAGGATACACGCCACAGACGCAACCAATGCCGCCCGCACCTTGTTGTTTGATATTCACAACGGTGTATGGAGCGAAGAGATTTGTGATCTGCTGGACGTTCCGATGTCGATGCTGCCTGAGGTTAAAGACTGCGCTGCAGATTTCGGAAGCACTGCATTATTCGGTGGCGACATTCCGATTCTTGGGGTTGCAGGTGACCAACAGGCCGCCACCATAGGACAAGCGTGTTTTCACCCTGGAATGATGAAATCCACGTATGGCACTGGCTGCTTTGCGTTGTTGAACACAGGAAGTGAACCTGTCGAATCTAAAAACCGCCTTTTGACCACAATTGCTTATCAACTGGATGGTCAAAGAACCTACGCTCTGGAAGGGTCGATCTTTATCGCAGGAGCTGCGGTTCAATGGCTGCGCGATGCCCTACAGATCATAGACTCAGCTCCTCAAAGCGGTGAGTTGGCTGCGCAGGCCGATCCAAATCAGCATGTCGTTCTGGTTCCCGCCTTCACCGGCCTCGGGGCTCCGTATTGGAAACCGGACTGCCGCGGCGCCATGTTCGGTCTGACCCGAAATTCTGGCCGGCCCGAAATCGCTCGCGCGACGCTGGAGAGTATTGCATTTCAGACTCGGGACCTATGGCATGCCATGCAAGGTGATTGGGGAGATGATGCCAATGTCGTATTGCGCGTTGACGGGGGCATGAGCGCATCGAATTGGGCGATGCAGGGGTTGTCCGATATTCTTGGTGCTCCGGTCGACCGCCCGGTTATGCAAGAGACTACAGCTTTGGGCGCAGCTTGGCTGGCTGGTTCGAAGGCAGGTGTTTACCCGGATAAGGACGGCTTTTCCGACGCTTGGTCGCTTGATCGGCGATTCGAGCCCGAAATGGCTCGGGACGATTGCGAAGCTGCGTACACGAGGTGGCAACGAGCTGTTTCCGCTACAATGGCATTTTGAGGTTTCCGGGGGGATCGACAGACCGAACCTTCAAAAGGTTCAAAAACTGTGGGATCACACTGTAATTTCGAAAATTCTAATCTGTATGTTTGTACGCCTTGATTAATGCCACCCTGTGCCTAACATGGATGCGGAAACGGGGGGTTAAATGCTTGCAGCCATCGTCTTTTATCTCAGCTTGTTAATCTCTCTGGGAATTGGTTTCCTGTATTTTCGAGATTTAGGTGACGTCAGCCAAATGGTTCTCAAAGTCAAACGTGAGAACATGGTCCGCTTTATCCGAAACGAATACCGCCTGATCGTCGTGGCATTAGGCTGTCTTGTGCTGATGACTGTAACGCACTTTGGCTTTGGGTCGGGGCCAGGCTGGATTTATTGGATAGGCCTTATTTTGGGTCTGTTTCTGATCGGGTTTCCTTACGTCTGGGTGCATGTCGGTTTACGCAATCAAAAATCCAGTGCCCAATACTTCGATATTGATGAAGCTCGGGAATTTGTGAGTCCAAGCAGCCCCGTGCTGGTCAATGAAAACGAAGGAGTTGCCCGCGCCCATCCCGACGCGCAGTTGATGCGACCACATCTTGCGGGAAATGAAGAAGGGCTGGGCGGCAGGAACGTTGTAATGACCTACTGCGCCATGGCCAATCTTGGGATCGGCTATACACCCGAAGTCGAAGGAAAAGCTTTGGATCTCGAGGTTGTTGCACAGCATGGCAACAATTTGATTTTACGCGACAACAATACAGGAGAGCCGATCCAACAAATTTACGGTTTTCGCGAGGCAGACAGCTCTAAAACCGACTCGGGCGCGGTCTGTCCTCTTAAACCATCGCTTGCCATGAAACCCTGGCCAACATTCCGAATGACGTTTCGCGGATTTCAAAAGGCTTATCCGGACGGTACTGTGTTTCTCAACAAACCCTCCAGCAATCCGTTCTTGTTCCTTTTTGATAGCGCCATGGAGATGCTGTTTGCGGCGTCAATCGGTAAACACCACCGCGAAGCTGCCCCCGTAATGGATAATATGAGTCACTTCGATGATCGGCTGGACAACAAGACCTATGTTTGGGGTGTAGATATCGATGGCGATGCCGTTTGCTGGACCGACGATTTTGTTGTCGAGCAGGGCAATTTAGTTAACACGCGAGTTGGGGGCCGCCCAATCGTTATTGCTTGGCACCCCAGATACGAAAGCCTTGGGTTCTGGTATAATACGACGGGTGCACCAGTTACCGAGATAGATTTCTTCGGCAATACGCCAAATGGCAAATTGGAACGCGTCGAGGCGTTGAAACCTGGAATGTTTTGGCATGTCTGGGTGGAGTTCTATCCCCATACAGACATCAATCGCACATCTGAGCAGGCAAAAGCGGCCTGATCAAAAAGCTTGGGAAGTTTGGATGAGATACATTATCTTGGCAACTGTACTTGGAACCTCTGCTTCTGCAGTCGTGGCGCAAAACGCCTCGATACTGCATGATTCCGAGTACTATATTCTGGAAGCCCAGCATGCCGAACAATGGGCAGAGGATGACGCTGCCGTCGACGCCTTGCTTGCAGAGTTCCGCGCAAAAAATGACGGCAGACCACCGAACATCATCAGTGTTTTGATCGACGATATCGGATTTGGTGATCTTGGTATCCCCGAGCTGAACGCGGTTCGCGGATACGAGACGCCCAATATCAACGATTTCTCCGATCAGGCCATGCGTATGGTACGCATGTACACAGAACCCTCTTGCACACCTACTCGTGTTGCCCAGATGACTGGGCGGTTACCTGTGCGAATGGGTATGGGTGACACGACTGTCGACATCGCTGGGTTTGGCCTGCCGAGTGCCGAAGTGACTTTGGCCGAAGTATTAAAAGACGCAGGCTACGCGACCAGCCATGTCGGAAAATGGCATATGGGCGACATTGCCGAAAGCTGGGCGATGAACCAGGGGTTTGATTACGCTCAACATGCCATCCATCAACAAGGTCAGCTCACCATTTTTCACGACGATGCCATCCGTGAACAGGTTTCGGTCGGCATTGCGGATTTTGACCCGGTTTACACTTTGGACGATCTTTTCCGGCCCGACGCTTCGGCAATGATGACGGTAATCGAAGGCGAAAGCGGTGGTCCGATAAGAGAAATCAGGATGGAACCGGGCGAACGTTGGAACGCTGGAAAGTATGACGAAATGAATCAGGCGTTTCAGGACAAAACCCTGTCCGAGTTGAAGAGGCTGGCCAGCGGTGAAGACCCATTCTTTTTGCAGTATTGGCCCATGATCCCACTGGACAACACACGCGCTGGCCGCGATGGGCCGGACAGCCCTAACGGCGGGCTTTACGTTGACAAAATGCAATTGCTGGACACTTGGCTTGGCGATCTGTTTGCCGAAGTGGATACACTGGGTCTGACTGAGAACACCATAATCGTTGTGATGGGCGATAACGGCCATTTCACAAAGTATTCTCCACAATCGGGATATTCGCCGATGATCTTCAGAGGCGGCAAAGGTGATACGACCGAAGGTGGTGTACGCGTCGATGCGTTTATCCGTTGGCCCGGAATGATCGGAGCTGATTCCATGATCAACAACATCATACATGTGTCGGACCTTTATACGACACTATCTCGGTTCGCTGGCGCCGAAGGCGGCATTCCTACAGACCGCCTGGTTGATGGTGTTGATCAGTCCGCATCGATTCTGTTCGAAGATGAATCCAAAGGGCGACGCGATAGCGTGATCATCTATTCCATCGACTCTCCTAAAGCCATTGTGAAGGACAAGCTGCGCCTGAATCTTCCCGCAGCTGGTGAAAGCGCGATTCTTGCCGAGTTCTACGACATCTATCGGGATACTCACGAAAAATATCCGGTTTCAACCGAGGTCGGCGCTTGGGGAGGGCAGGAATTCGTGCGCATCCTTGGTCGCCATTTGGCCCGCAAGGAAAAGTACCCCGATACACCTCCTGCATATGGACCGCCTTATGAAGGAATCGAAAACATCCGCCCCGAAACCGCAGCAGCTGTCGAAGCCTTCAACATAAAACGCGCATCAGTTCAGAAATAGGGATCAGCTATGATCCTTCATCAGACGTTGCTTTTGGCGTGACCAGTCCCGCTTGGCTTGCGTTTCACGCTTGTCGTGAATCTTCTTACCTTTGGCGATACCGATCTTAATCTTAGCCCGGCCTTTGTGGTTAAAGTACAAAACCAGCGGCACCAAGGTCATGCCTTTACGCTGCGTCGCGTTCCAAAGACTCGCCATCTGTTTTTTTGAAACCAAAAGCTTGCGGCGACGACGCTCCTCGTGTTTGAACACTTTGGCCTGCTCGTACGGGGCAATATAGCTGTTAACCAGCCAAAGCTCTCCGTCGTCCACTGAGGCATAGCTATCTGCAATGTTTGACCCACCTGCGCGCAAGGATTTGACCTCGGAACCCTCTAGCACAATGCCGCATTCCAGATCATCCTCAATTGCATAATCGAAGCGCGCTCGCCGGTTCTCAGCAATCACTTTATAATTCGGGTCTGTCTTCTGCTTGGCCATGGGGCGTTGATTTAGGCGGCTTGGGCAAACCATGCAAGGCCGGGATTTTATTCGGTATCCTAAGAATTAGCCGAAATGATCAAGTCAGGCCCAAAAATCGTATCTGCATGGTTGTGCAGATATATCTTCAACCAAGGTGTAAAACGATCCGGGTGACGTTTCACTTCCGCCAACAGATCATGATAATCAACCCAGCGTATGTCCATGACTTCGTCAGCATTAGGATCGATTTTCAACTGACCGCGCACATGGGCCAGAAACACATCAACCACTTCATGTTCCACCATGTCATTACCAACATCCGCATGATACTCCAGACGGTGTCGATATTCTGGGTACAAACCAGTGATCCCTAGCTCCTCAGCCAATCTCCGCACTGCGCAAACCGATGCGCTTTCGTTCCAATCCGGGTGGGTGCAGCAGGTGTTCGCCCAAAGACCGGGAGTATGATATTTTCCCATCGCGCGTCGCTGGATTAGAATTTCAGTACCGCGCACCAAAAAGACCGAAACCGCCTTGTGCTTAAGGCCCTTTTCATGTGCTTCCAGCTTGTCCACGGGAACCAGAACGCCATTTACCCATGCTGGAATCATGATACCCATCTATTCTCTCCTGCTGCCGAAACAATTTCGCGGCGGTAATAACGGGATAGCTACGCCCAAAGCAGCCTGACGTTCTGGATGATCTTTTTGAAGGTGAGCGGGGGACCATCCGATGATACAAAGGTGGTTCCGATCAGTTCGAGAATCAATCGTGCGAATGGCCGCAGGGATAGCGGCCAAACTTCGGTCTATGTCGTCGAATATTCTTTTGCCACTACTCTCCGGACACACTCACGATATAGGCATAGACGTCTTCTGCACCTTTTTTTAGCTTGAAAGTCATTTTGGATTTTGCCGCCGTCTCACCCAGATAGTCCTTTAGAAAAGCCTTGGGATCCTCTGCATAGGCAACAAATGTTTCTTCATCCCAGACCAGACCGTTTTCACCGGCTTCAACGATGCTGTCGCCATATTTGTACCCTTCAACCGTGCCTGCGGTGCGGCCCGCAACACCGTAAAGGTTAGGTCCAGTCTTGCCGCCTTTAACGATGACTTCACCTGCTGGATCAGCAATCATGTGGCAGGACTTACATTTGTTAAAACCTTTTTTACCTGCCTCAGCATCGCCTTCTGCAAGGGCGGGAAAGGGCAGCAGGCAGACAATCACGGTGGCTAGAATTCGTTTCATAGCTGATGCTCCGATGCGTTTTTTCTACACTGAATGGAAGGCTGGTTTAAGGCAGAGTCAACGCGCAGATTGCCGCGTGATGTCACTGTGTCACAGCGGTGTATGGACGGTCACTCGCGGTTATCATGCATCTCGGACCAGCATGGCAGCAGATCGCCTGCGCTGGACGACGCCAAAAAAACAGCACGAGCAATCGCACGGGCCAGACAAAGCGACGCGGAATGCCCAATCAAAGCTAAGGCTCCTTCCTCAACCTCTTGCGATCCGGTGCTGATACCAAACACAAGATCGCCGTCACCCGGAGTGTGAGAAGGCACAATTGCTCGGGCGATCCCGTCGTGGGCCGCCATAGCCAAACGCTGACATTGCGGTTTGGATAAGGCGGCGTCTGTCGCAACGATGGCAATCGTTGTATTGGCTTTTTCCGGCGATGCGGGGTGCATTGCCTGTGCCTTCAGGCTTTTTGGAATTGGGCCCAGACCTGAACTCGGATCAGGGCCAACACCACCAAATTCAGATCCAATTTCGAAATGTGCGGCCCAGAAGTGGCGATTCCCCGGTGTAGTCACACTACCCAAAGGGTTAGCCGCCACAAGCGCACCAACCGTTACACCGCTTTCCAACTGCAAGGAAGCCGAGCCAAGACCACCTTTGTGCATCGCCGCCAGTGCCCCGGTACCTGCGCCAGCGGTACCAAGGCGAAAGTCCTCTGCAGCGGTCAAATACGCGGCGCGCCCTAACGCTCGATAGGGGTTTTCTGTCCAACTTTTGTCGCCACCGTTTAAAAGATCGAACAAGATCGCGCCGGGCACAATTGGAACAACCGCGTTCCCGACATTGAAGCCGCGGCCTTGGGTGTAAAGTGCATCTGACACACCTGAACAGGCGTCCAGGCCAAATGCTGATCCACCGGACAACGCAATTGCGTCGACGCGTGTCACCGACTTATCCGGAGCGAGCAAGTCTGTTTCCCGAGTCCCCGGTGCACCGCCCATGACATGTACAGAAGCGGTAAACGGCTCTGCGGCAGTTAGAACAGTGGTTCCGGACTTCAGCGCGTGGTCTTCTGCGTTTCCGACTAAAAGGCCGGGAACATCGGTGATCAGGTTTCTGGATCCCGGGGTCATATTGCGCCTATCCTCAGATACATCGACCGCCGTCGACCTCAAGTGCGGTGCCGGTGATCATACTGGCCTCGTCGGAGCAGAGGAAACATGCTGCATTTGCCATGTCTTCGGGCGTCGAAAACCGGCCCAGCGGGATGGTCGACAAAAACTTGGCGCGCATTTCAGGCGTGTCCTCTCCCATGAAGGACTTAAGCAAAGGTGTCTCCCCAGCTACAGGGCAGATTGCATTCACACGCACACCTGACGGGGCCAGTTCTACAGCCATCGTTTTAGTCGCTGTGATCATCCAGCCTTTTGAGGCGTTGTACCAGTTTAGGTTTGGGCGAGGTGACAGACCTGCTGTCGAGGCCACGTTTAGTATCGCACCTGCCCCCCGCGCTTTCATCGCCGGCACAAAAGCACGAGCAGTCAGATAGACGGATTTCATATTCACGTTGAAGACGCGGTCAAAGTCTTCTTCGTCGACCTCTTCCAGCGGCATCGGCAGGTGAGTTACGCCGGCATTATTCACAAGTATGTCCAGGTGACCGAATCGATCCCGCGCTGTGTCTGCCATAGCATGCACCGAACCTGGGTCCGCTACATCCACCAACTGAGCTATTGCATTCGGTCCAAGTTGCCTTGCCTGAACTTCGGCCGCGTCGCGATTTATATCAGCAATCATTACCTGCGCGCCTTCGGACAGGAACTTCTGCACAATCCCAGCACCGAAACCGGACGCGCCGCCGGTAACAATTGCGGTTTTTCCCTCTAACCTCATGATCTTGCTCTCCCTTGCGCGATCAGACTAGCAAGGCACAGCGAAACTACCAGATCAATCTTCCGAGACCTTGCCGCGCAACGCTTTCACATCCGATCGAGCCTTTTTTGCCGCCAGTCGACGTTTAACAGACCCGAAAGTGGGTTTGGTGGCGATGCGTCGCTTTGGTTTCACTAACGCGCGGGTGATCAACTCGGTCAGTCTCGCGCGGGCAATCTCACGGTTACGGGCCTGAGATCGGGTTTCTTCACATTGGATGATAATCGCGCCTTCTTTAGTCCAGCGCCGCCCAGCTAATCGTTTCAGCCGAGTTTTAACCGAGTCCGGCAAAGATGGTGAGCGCGCGGCTTCGAACCGCAATTCAACAGCTGTCGAGACTTTGTTGACGTTTTGCCCGCCGGGACCGGATGAACGCACAAAGCTCTCGGTTATTTCCCAATCTTGCAGTGTGATATTGTCATTGATGCGCAACATTGGAGCGACTTTACAAGGGCCAGACATAAACAGAAAGGGCCGCCCCAACGGGACGGCCCTTCGAAAGTTCAGGAGGTCGGGTCGGTTAGATCAATCGACCAGCCGGAGCGAGCGCTCCGCCAAGGGCTGCCCTAACAGGCGATCCCCCCGGTTGTTCCGACACCTCTCTCCAATCTCTTTCTCGACACTGGATCACCTCCTTTTCTATCTGTTGCGGTTAATTGTAAGCCTGACACAAGTTGTGCCATTCTCAAAGCGTTTTTTTAAGCAGGCTGAGCCGTGAGCCGCCCAACGATAACTTTGAACGGGATCAGGGCGATCAGAGCCAGCGAGAGTTTGACTAGCCAGTCAGCGAAGGCCAGCGTCACCCACAATGGCGCTATTGGGCCGGACAGCATGAACGGCATAGGTTCCCACGCCCAGCTAATCGCGGCATCAGCGTTTGCGCCGAAGAAGGTGACCGAGGCCGAGAAGGCCAAAGTGAAGAAGATCGCGGTGTCCAGCGCCGATCCGACCAACGTCGAGACAAGCGGTGCGCGCCACCAGCGGCCGGCGCGCAGCGAATTGAACACGGTGACGTCCGTCAGTTGCGCGATCAAGAAAGCCGTACCCGAGGCAACTGCGATCCGCAGAGGTACCGCGGCGTAGGTGAAGCCATCACCCTGAAGCATGATCTGGCTGCCGATCAGCGAGCAGACGATGCCGGTGACAAAACCTGCCAACACAACCTTGCGGGCCGGACCCACGCCGTAAACGCGATTCATGATATCGGTTACCAAAAAGGCCAGCGGATAGGTGAAAGCACCCCAAGTCAAAAGCCCGTCGAAGATCAGGAATTGGACCAGAATGTTTGAGGCCACTACGATAGAGGCCATGGCAATGATGCCGGGAATGTAAGCGCGTTGCATGTTTTGGTGCCCGTTTTGACAAGGTAGCGGCGACTTGGCCTCGGGCTCATCCCAAGGCAAGCCGTGCGTTTAGACCCTTGTCAGGCACCTGTCAATCCGGCAGCAGGTATTCTACCAGCTCAGTACTCTGCAGGGCTAGAAAGTTGTCATCCGAAATCATCGTGGCCCGCAACAGCCCATCGCTGTCCTCCCAAACCGATAATCCCTCCAAGTTGTCATGCGCACCATTATCAGTTTCAAACAGAATTTCCTCGGCCATAGGAACATCATCTTTTAACTGCCACCGTCGAAGGCGAGATCTAAACCCAATAGGTGAAATGCTGCGCTCTAAAACATAAAGGCGCCCATCCGGCCCGAAATCAGCTGCGACCGGTTTGAATCTTCCGCGGGGGGGCAGGCCAAATGGTGTCTCCCAGGTGTGCCCATCCCATCGAAAAACAAGTATTTCCCCTTGGGCCGAACGACTGGTCTCGGTCACAGCGTAGACCCGCCCCAATTTGTCGATTGCCAATCCTTCAAAAGACCCGTTGCCTTCCAGATCTCCAAAAAAATTCGGTCGAGGCAAAACATGCGCCTTTTCCTGTGATGACGGATAGTGCGCAACGCGGTGGACGCCCTCGAATGAGATGAAAAAGCTACCATTTTGGGTAAACGCTATGCCCTCGGAGTCACCAGCTCGGCCCTTGAGCAATCCACCGGTGCTGGACAGCACAGGCCAATGTTCGAGAAGTTCAATGCCACTCATAATCCCCTGATCCCGATGAATTCGAGCCTTAACAAGCATTGCGCGATCGGAAAGAGCGATCATTTCGCTCCCGTCGTCCGAGATGTGCAAGGCAGAAAACCCACCGAACCAACTCTCGTTATACCGCCAGACCGAGCTGCTTTGATGGGTTGCTGTTTTGACGTCCACCGCACCGGCCGATCCGGCCAGCAGTAGCGCGGCTATCAATTGGACTGAAGTACTGAGGCGCATTGCTGTGGCAGGTCTGCCAAACGATATTCACCGCGTTTTTTTGGCGCTGGTGCATTCGGATCAGGGGGAGGGGGATTGAGAATATTTTGTACCCACTGCTGTGCCTCTGCACAGCCATCACCTTTGGGTGGCGGATCTTGATTGATGCAACCGCGTGACCCGCGCGGGCATTTCAGGCGGACATGGAAATGATAGTGATGCCCCCACCAAGGCCTGATTTTGCGCAGGTAGGCACGGTTGCCCGTCTCTTCTTTGCACATCTCAACTTTGGCACCGGGAAACACAAAAATCCGGGCGACTCGTTTGTCTTTTGCCGCCTCGCGCAGAATAGCATGATGCTGTTTGGTCCAGTTCCCGTTTACATAGGCTCCGTTGGATCGTCGCAAAGAGATAGACGAAATATTTTCGCGAGCATTTCGCGACAGACGTAGATTATCGGCCGGCAACATCCAGATATCGATGTCCAAACCCAACTGGTGACTTCGATGTCCAGATGTCATGGGTCCACCGCGTGGTTGGCTGATATCCCCGATGTAGAGTCCGCTCCACCCCGGCTGACGCGCTGCAAACTTGCTGAGATCTTGCACGTAGTCGATAGTTTGTGGGTGCCCCCAATTGCGGTTGCGTGAAAGACGCATTGCCTGCCACGTCGGACCAGTTTCGGGAAGTTGGACCGACCCGGCCGCACATCCGCGCGAATAACTGCCGAAAGCCGCCGCCTTTTGGTTGGAACCAACTTTCTGGGCACCAAACAACTGCTTTGCTAATGGCTGTGCCACCGTTGGGACAGCCAGGCAAACCGCCGTCAGTATTGCAAAAAAACGTAGTAAAATCATCTGCTCTGATCCCCTTCGGGCTTAACCCAGTGCATCAGGATTAAACCAAGAATAAACAACACAACGATGGGAGACACCCCCAGTCGTGCGCTGCCGGTAACTGTCGTAGCAATCGCGATAAGCATTGGTGCGGCAAAAGACGTGGCGCGACCCGACAGACCGTAAAGGCCAAAGCTTTCAACCGGTGCTTCGGGATCTGTGTGGCGAACCATCATTGATCGACTGGCAGATTGCAGAATGCCACCCATGCCACCAATCAATACGCCACAGCCAAAAAATACCAAATCCGGCAGGCCAGAGCCTTCGGGCAGTGCGATCCCAAAAATTTGCGCCCGGTTCATCGAAACAATTGTGGTGCAGACAAAGATTAACACCCAGATGGCCACCAAGATCACCGGTTTTGGGCCATATTTCTTGTCCAACTTTCCGCCCACCCACGAAAAGGCAGCCGCCGCCAAAACGCTCACTATGCCAAACACGCCGATTTTGATCAGGTCCCACTCCAGAACCAATCGGGCATAAACTCCACCAAAGCTATAAAGCCCGTTCAACGCGTCGCGATAGAACATGGACGATCCCAGATAGCTGGCCAGACTGACCCGGTAACGCAGGTTTGACACGGATTTGACAAGCAGGCTCAGCGCCTCACCGACGCTACCTTTTTTTTCGGATTGTGAATCGTCCCGAACCCACATGAAATAAGGCACCATGAACAGAATGAACCAACCTGCGGTGAACGGTCCGACAAATCGTGTACCCTGCCGTGACATGGCATCCAGCCCGAACATCGGATCCATCCCGATCAATGTCTTGCCGTTGGCCTGTTCTACAAACAATGTCAGCATGATCGCTAGCGAGATCAGCCCGCCAAAATAACCGAACGCAAACCCCGAACCGGAAATCTCGCCCACTTCGCGGTCGTCGCCCAGATCAGGAAGTTGTGAGTTGATAAAGATCAGTGCGTACTCGGCGCCGACAAACCCAAACCCAAATGCCGAAAGCATCAACCACATGTTAGATCCGTCCGGCATCGTGTACCACAGCGCCGCGGATCCAACTGCGTACATGACAGAAAATGCAAAAATCCAGGGAATTCTGCGACCCGAAACATCGGCCATCGCACCCAGGAGTGGTGCGCCAAAAGCAATAATCAAACCGGTTATTGTTAAACAATTGGCCCAAACAGTTTGCGCGCGCGCGGCCGCAGCCTCAGCGTCAAGACCCGTACCTGAAAAATACCCGGCGGCAACCCCGGCAAAGTATGGACCAAATACAAAGGTCACTAGCAGGGTGTGATATGGTTGGCTGGCCCAGTCGAAAAACCACCAGCCCCATATGCGCTTGCGCTTGGAAATCTCTGCCATAACCGCCCCTGGTTTCTGGGTTTCATAAGACGGGTCTTTGATGCAATTCGCAAGCGTTCTGTTGCCTCACACTTGCTCTTTGTGGTTAAGGCGCTTAGGTCTCAGCAAATGTGAAAACGGAGTACCCATGCTGTCGCTGATCCAAATCCTTCTGCTGATACTGGACATTGTCTGGTTCATCATACTGGCCCATGTGATCATGAGCTGGTTGATCAACTTTCAGGTTCTGAATCTGAATCAACAGTTGGTCGCACAAATCTGGTATGGGCTTAACCGAATACTTGAGCCAATCTATGGCCCGATCAGACGTTTCCTGCCAAACATGGGCGGGCTTGATCTGACACCATTGGTGGTGCTGATCGCAGTCTACGCGCTTCGTATTATTTTGATAAACAACGCAGTCTATTTTTACTGACCCCTTGTTCGAAGATTCCGAGTGTGTGATTGTCCTGTCTTAAGAGCAGATAGAAGATAAAACAGGGCAAACCCGCACATGTTCGACGCCGCACCTATGCTGCGAGATGTCTTTGGATTCGACGACTTCCGCCCCGGGCAGGAAGAAATTGTCGATGCCGTTGCCGCAGGTGAAAACGTTTTGGCGATCATGCCTACGGGTGGCGGCAAATCGCTGTGTTATCAATTGCCAGCTTTAATGCGAGACGGGGTTACCGTTGTCATCTCTCCGTTGATTGCCCTGATGAGGGATCAGGTTCGCGGTTTGCAAGAAGCAGGGGTCACCGCCGGGGCACTGACCTCTGGAAATACACCGGAGGAGACCGACGCCGTGTGGGAGGCTCTGGACGCCGGACGCCTGAAATTGCTTTATATGGCACCCGAAAGGCTTGCAGCCGGGTCCGCATTGGGAATGCTGCGTCGGATCAATGTAAACCTGATTGCAGTGGACGAAGCCCATTGTGTCAGTCAATGGGGCCACGATTTTCGACCGGATTATCTGCGTATAGGAGACTTGCGGCGGGCGTTAAAAGTTCCGCTGGCTGCTTTTACAGCCACGGCTGACACGGAGACGCAGGAAGAGATTGTTGAAAAGCTATTCGACGGCACAACGCCAAGCAAATTTCTTCGCGGCTTCGATCGACCCAACATCCATTTGGCTTTCGCAGCAAAAGACGGGCCGCGTAAGCAGATATTGGAATTCGCCGGCGCTCGCAAAGGTCAACCCGGCATCATTTATTGCGGAACCCGCAACAAGACCGAAGTTCTGGCCCAAGCGTTGCGCGCGCAAGGGCATAACAGCTGCCACTATCACGGCGGGATGGAGGCAGAAGACCGCCGCGCCGTCGAAGCTCGTTTTGCAGGCGAAGACGGGTTGATCGTTGTCGCAACCGTGGCATTTGGCATGGGGATCGACAAGCCCGATATCCGCTGGGTCGCGCATGCGGACCTGCCAAAATCCATCGAGGCATATTATCAGGAGATCGGCCGCGCCGGTCGGGACGGCGGCCCTGCGGAAACCCTGACCCTTTTTGGACCTGATGATATCCGCCTGCGACGTGCACAAATAGATGAAGGTTTGGCTTCAACCGAGCGGCGCATGGCCGATCATGCGCGTCTGAACGCTCTGCTTGGATTGGCCGAAGCATTAAAGTGCCGACGTCAGACTCTATTGGGTTACTTCGGTGAACAGGCCGAACCTTGCGGCAAATGCGATCTGTGCGACAACCCACCTGAGATTTTCGACGGCACCACCGCAGTTCGTATGGCTTTGTCCGCGATTCTTCGTACCGAAGAATGGTTTGGTGCAGGGCACCTGATCGATATCCTGTTAGGGGTTGAAACAGATAAGATTCTGTCTCGCCGTCACGATGCACTTTCCACCTATGGCATTGGAAAGGACTGGTCACGCGCCCAGTGGCAGGCGATTTTTCGACAGATGATGGGGCATGATCTGATCCGCCCGGACCCGGACCGCCATGGCGCGCTGCGCATGACCGAGGCCGCAAAACCAATCCTGAAGGGCGAGGCGCAAATCGATCTTCGCAGCGATACTATCCGCAAAGCTGGACGGCGACCTGCGGTCAAGGCGATGGTATCGGAAGAGAACGCACCATTGCTTTCGGCTTTGAAGGCGAAACGCCGTGCGCTCGCAGAAGCCGCCAGAGCACCTGCCTATGTTATTTTCCCAGACCGCACGTTGATCGAAATGGCCGAGAAACGTCCTTTGACGTTGGACGAAATGGCGCGGATCGGCGGTGTGGGTGCCAAGAAACTCGAGCGTTACGGCATCTTCTTTCTCGAGGTTATAGCTGGGGAGGCTCAACCAGTGCATCCCGCGCGTCGCAAACTGGCGAGCAGGGGCCACGGTGAAATCTATGATCAGCTGCTTGAAGTTCAGTCGCGGCTATCGCGCGGGTCCGAGGGTATAGATAAACCACTGACTTGCTCTGCCTCGCAGCTGGCTAAGGTGGCTCAGATGCGTCCTGATGATATTCGGGGCATGGAAAAAGTGTTGGGCGACAGACGCCATGAACGATTTGGCCTGGCATTTCTGGACGTGTTGCGACAAGCGGGCTAGATACCGCAAGACAGGCAAGAAAGAGATCGGATATGCTGATAGTGATTTCCCCGGCCAAGCGGCTGGATTGGTCGGAACGTAACGTAACGCCGACAGAACCAGCTTTTCAGGATGATGCTTTTCGCCTTTCGAAGACCGCGCGCAATCTGACGCTGGGCAACCTTAAAGGTTTGATGGATCTCAGTGACGATCTGGCTAAACTCAATCGGGAACGTTTTCGCGCATTTGCAGAAACACCAGAGATTTGCTCTACTCGACCGGCGGCTTTGGCCTTTGCAGGCGACACTTATCAGGGACTTGAAGCTGCTTCGCTGGATAACGACGAAATGGCTTGGGCGCAGGATCATCTGCGTATCTTGTCAGGCCTTTACGGTTTGTTGCGCCCATTGGATGCAATTCAACCTTATAGACTGGAAATGGGCAGCAGGCTGAAAACCCGTCGCGGCAAAAACCTTTATGAATATTGGCGCGATCATCTCAGCAAAGCTTTGAACGATCAGGCTCAGAATATTGACTCGGACGTTCTCATTAATTGCGCCAGTCAGGAATACTTTGGGGCCATCGACCGAAAGGCGCTCAAACTCGACGTGATCACGCCAGTGTTTATGGAAGATAAGACGGGCACCCCTAAAATTGTCAGCTTCTTCGCAAAAAAAGCTCGTGGTGCAATGGCGAGGTACATTGTTCAAAACCGTCTGACCGATCCTGAAGGTTTGCTGGAGTTTGACACCGGTGGATATGAATACCGCCCAGACCTGTCCGAAAAAAAACAGCCGGTTTTTGTTCGACCTTATTCGGCGTGATCCAGCATCGAAGGGTCGTACGCTACCAACTCCACTGTATTACCCTCGGGATCTTGGGTGAATATTCCGCGCCATCCGATCCAGCCGAATTGCTCAACCCGGTAGGGTATTCCGATTTTGTCATACCAACGCATAACCGCGTCTTGTTCTGAAAAGGGCAGCGACAGAGCGATATGATGCAAGGATGAACCACGACCTGTTATCGGTTTTTCCTTACCTGAGGGATGCAAACCTGGGCGCGGTGCAGCTGAATGGTGAAATAGGGCGAGCACTTGGGTGTGCCCGCCATATCCTTTGGCTATTTCAAAGAAAGTGACAGCGCTGCTGTGGTCTCCACTGAGACGTTTTAGCCCGATTACGGTTTCGTAGAATTCGACCATTGCACCCATATCAGCACAGCGTATTGCGACCTCTCCCAGTGCACGGGTGCGAAAGCCTCGATCACTTGGCATGTGTCAGTCCCATTTCCTGCGTCTGTTTCCAACTAAAACGGGGCGAGCGTCCTTAGGGCATTTATCAACTATAATCTGCACGATCCGCTTCTTGTGCAATGGTTTGGTCAGGTAATGGTCCAAACCAGACGCCAAAATGCCGTGATCGTCGCCTGCCATGGCATGGGCGGTCAGCGCCACAATAGGCACTCTGCGTCCGGTGGCTATTTCGCGCCTGCGGATTTCTTCTGTGGCCTGCTTTCCATCCATCTTTGGCATAGAAATATCCATAAAGATCAGATCTGGCGCGAAATCGTCATAGGCTTCAATAACCTCTAACCCATTGGCAACAAAACGAATGTCGATATCCATATCTTTTGTCATCTTTTTCAGAATTAATTGATTTGTCTTGTTGTCATCTGCGGCCAGAACGCGCATGCGTCTTTGAACCGACGCGCTTTTCTTAGGTAGAGTTGTGTTTTCTTCCCATTTTTGTTCTTCCCGGAAATCTCGGTCGAAGGAACTTAGGGCCATTAGGCCAGCTACAAGTTCGGATCGGGGAATGGGCTTTTGCAAAACACTCTGGATCAGATGATGAGCAGAGTCGGCGGTTAAGACGCCGGGATTTGCCGACATCACCACAATTGGCAATTCTGCCCAACCATGGCTGCGCAGCGCTTTGGCAAGCTCCAGTCCATCCATGTCTGGAAGTTCTTGATCACACAGCACCAAATCTACAGAGTCATCAAGTGTCGAGAAAACTTCTGCCCCGGATTCGCAGACAGTGACCCGCAAGCCCAATCTGCCCAGTTGCTTGGTAAGAATTGCGCGGTTGGCCTCAAGATCTTCTACAAGCATTACGTGACTAAGGTGATCATTCAGACGTGGCAGAGTAGGCTGCAAACCCTCGTCAGTGGGTAGCGTCAAACGAAAGCCGAAACACGAACCTTTACCCGGCTCGCTCTCGACCCAGACCGTACCGCCCATCATCACAATCAGTCGTTTTGTGATCGCCAGTCCAAGCCCAGTGCCTTCGTACTGACGATTACGTTCGTCCTCGACTTGGTTGAATTCGCCAAAGATATGCGGGATTTTGCCGGGTTCGATGCCGATCCCGGTGTCCTCGACTGCCACATGAACATCGCAACTTTGCGTTTCAAAGTTTGGTACACCAGTCACTCGGATTAGCACGTGACCTTCCGAGGTAAATTTGACCGCATTGCCAATGAGGTTGGTCAGAATTTGCCGCACACGCCCTAAATCTCCGACAAACAGCGTCGGCAGGAACAGGTCATAGTCTACAAGCAACGTGAGCCCTTTTTCACGAACGCTTGGCTGCAGCAACATCGACACCTCGAGAATGCAGCGCTCCAGATCGAAAGGTTCTTGATATAGTGCTAATTTTTCCGCCTCGATTTTCGAATAATCAAGTACATCGTTGATTATGGACAATAGCGCTTCACCCGAGTTTCGGATCGTGTTCACGTAAAGCTTTTGTTCCTCGTTCAGCGGCGTTTCTGTTAGCAATTCGCTCATGCCAACGATGCCGTTCATCGGTGTTCGTATTTCATGGCTCATATTGGCTAAAAACACAGACTTCGCTCGGTTTGCGGCCTCGGCCTTTTCACGGGCTGTGCGCAGTTCGGCCTCATTCCGGACTGACGAAGTGATGTTAAGTTCAAGACTGACTACGTCGCCTCCATGCCCGCGCTGATCAATGACCCGAACAAATTGTCCATTCCACAGCTGAATCACCATTGGTTCGGGATTCGGACGCGCCCATCGACGCTGCATCCTGGCCTGCCAGTCCGCTGCAACCTCCTGCCCAATATCCACGATCCCTTCATCGGTCAGAATTTCAAGAATTCGGTGATATGAAATTCCGGATCTTACTTCATCCAACCCCTGGAATACGCTCAAATACGCGGCATTGGCGCTGATCAAACGGCTGTCCCCGTCAAAAAAGGCAAAGCCGTCTTGAATGGTCTGGATTGAATGCCACAATCGACGTTCGGCGACCTCTATCTTGGCGTTTGCAACTGTCAGGTCAGATTTGACCTTTTCATTTTCACCCCGGACATTTTCCACCTCTGCCTGTGTTTCATCGATTTGCCGGGACAATGCCATAGCGCGACGACCCAGCTTGCGGTTGGCGGCCGAAAGCTCAGCCTCTTTGAGGTGCAGCAAACGTTCTGCGGCCAAACGTGCACGCCGTTCTTTTGCGAGTTTTTCAGCAAGACCCATTATTCACCTGTCCCGGAATATTCCGAACACAGCATCCGATCAGACTGTGAAAAAGTGTTTAAGCCGCTTTTTTCAACTTAACGACGACCCTCGCGCAACCATCCTGCCAACAAGAATCCACCCGTCATCAGCAAGACCAACCACGGTGGCAACAACCCCGCTTGGGTGACGTCGCGAGTTTCATAGGCATCGCGCGGGGTCAGACCGATCCATCCGCGACCCGCTGCTGGGCGGCCAAGACGGACATTGCGGATGACGGGTAGACCTTCTTCGACCCTGATTGCACCGCCGCGCAAGCTGGCCAAAATGGGACTCAAAACTTCGTCAGTCGCGATGGTTCGCTCGAACTCCTTGGGCGCGGCAGGACCAAGGCCAATCACTGCCGATTGATCACCTTCCTGAAGACGGTACAGGCCAATCTCGGGACCGAAATACAACGCTTCAAATCTTCCCGGAGACACTTCCTCCAGTTCGATCTCAAGCGTCTCGCCATTAGGGCGGGTTACAGTCACCGCGCCGACCTCTTCACTCAGTGTTTGACGAATTATGCGCATGGACTGACCATTGGCTTCGGCCCAGAGCGCTTCTTCTTCAAGTTCCGGTTCTTTCATCATCCAATGAGCCAGCCTCCGCAAAAGTTCCAGCTGCGGACCACCACCTTCGAATCCTCGACTCCATAGCCATGCATGATCAGATGCCAATAGCGCAACGCGCCCTTCGCCTACGCGATCCAGAACCAACAATGGGCGATCTTCGATACCTGTCATCAGCAGCTCGCCTGAACGGTGGCTTACATCGATCTGCCTCAACCAAGCGCCCCAGTCATCGGATTCACCCAAGTCCGACGTTACAGGATGACGATCACCCGTTTCGGTTACCATCGGGACAAACCGCTCCTCGATAACTCGTGCTGTAGGCTGCGCCGGTAAAACCGGTGCCAGAGGCGATCGGAAGATGCTGTCGGCCGTCGCAAAATCCGGTCCCGCCGCGATCAGAACCGCCCCACCGTCGTTGATGTAATTGGTCACATTATCAAGGTAAATTGCCGGTAGAATGCCGCGTCGCTTATATCTGTCGAAGATGATCAGGTCGAAATCGTTGATCTTTTCCAAAAACAGCTCACGCGTTGGGAATGCGATCAAGGACAACTCATCCACTGGCACGCCGTCCTGCTTTTCCGGAGGACGAAGGATGGTGAAATGCACAAGATCGACGGAACTGTCGGATTTCAGCAGGTTCCGCCAAGTCCGCCCGCCCGGGTGAGGTTCGCCCGACACCAGCAGCACTCGTAAACGGTCGCGTACGCCATTCATCTGGATCAGAGCAGTATTATTACGATCGGTCAGCTCACCCTCGGCTTTGGGAACAGTGAATTGAATCACGTTGCGCCCTCCGTGGGGCAACGTGACTGGCAGTTCGACATCAACACCAATTGGGATGTTGAAACGTTCCGGTTCCGATCCGTCCACCGAAATCTCAAGTGGGGCGCTACCGGCGCCAGCAGGTGCCGCTCCGCTGTCTTCGATACGCAAGGTCAGAGTTATCGGCTCGTCGATAATGGCAAAGGCAGGGGCGTTGCGCACGATAAGACGGCGATCCCAGTCTCCTGTACGTCCAGTTTGCAAAAGGTGCATCGGCGCGGGCAAATCTGGAGCTTGATCAACATCATGCACAATGCCGTCTGAGACTAGGATAATTCCGGCAATTCGGGCACGCGGCTCTTCCGCCAAAGCCGCGTTCAGCGCCGCCATTATCTGGGTACCCTCGTCTCCGTCCCCATCACCTACGCGAATGCGCCGCAGCTCAGTATTGTCGCGGATTTCGATCTCCGCTGCGAGCTCATCTGCTGTCTGTATAGTTTGATCCGCGCGGTCAGACAGGGCTTGGCTGGCGCTTTGATCTTCGATCATCAAGACGATATCGGTCAGAGGGGCCCGATCTTCGACTTGATAAACCGGACCAGACAGAGCCGCGACAAGTATTAAGGCGGCCAATCCGCGCAAGGCCCATCCTGACAACCCACGCAACAGAGCCAGCGTCACACCGGTCAACGCAAGTGCGGCAACGGCCAACAATGCGGGCCAGGGGATCAGAGGATCGAAAATTACGGTTCCGGTCATTGTCCCAACCTGTCCAAAAGGGCGGGCACATGCACCTGATCGGACTTATAGTTGCCAGTCAGAACATGCATCACCAGATTGACTCCAAATCTATTCGCCAGTTCACGCTGCCGTTCCCCAGCATATCCCCGACCCACTGGCAACAAGGACTGACCGTTTCGGTCCACTGCCCATGCACCGGCCCAGTCGTTGCCGCCGATAACGACCGGGGTGACATTGTCATTGAGGTTGCGAAAGGGCATTCCTTCGATTTGTTCCGCATCTGGCGGCGCAGCTTCAACCCAGACACCGTTACCCGCATATCGGCCTGGAAAATCCTGAAGCAGATAGAAAGCCCGTGTAAGCACATGGTCACTCGGTACAGGTTCTAACGACGGGATGTTCAGGGGTCCCGCAAGCTGCTGAAGCTTGCGTCCGTTGGGGCTTGAAGCTCCAAACTCCGCGATATCGGCATCTCGCGTGTCAAACAGTATCATCCCTCCTGATCTTAAATAGTTGTTGAGCTTGGCGTATGCCTCAGCTGATGGCTGCGGCTGATCCGGGGTGATCGGCCAATAAAGCAGCGGAAAAAAAGCAAGTTCGTCGCGCTCCAAGTCCACGCCGATTGGTTCTGCAGGTTCAACCGAGGTACGGAAATAGAGTGTTTGAGCCAATCCTCTCATTCCGGCCAAAGCGATGTCGTCAACTTGCCCGTTTCCGGTCAGGACATGGGCTAGAACCAATTCCTGCGTTGCGCCAAGGGCGAAATCTGTTTCTTCAGGGGTTTGCGCGTGCGCCTCTGAAACAACCAAGATTCCGCCTAAAAGGACCGCCGCGGTTCGCGCTATCCAAAGTCTGCCAGACAGGGCTAGTGAAGCGAATACATCGATTGTAAGCAAGATTAGCGCCAAGCTCATCAGCAAGCCGCCTATCGGAGTTTCAGAGCTTACCTCCTGACCTTTGATTGGAACATCAGGGGGCCATACCGCAGGACGAAGAACACTGTCTTCGGATAAAACGTTGCGGGCAACTTTTTCTTTGCCGCTCTCGTAAAGTCCCGGTCGCAAATTGGGACCAATTTCCCCCTCAACCAATTGTGCGCCGTCTACACCCGGCAGGCTTCCTGCATCATACAACGATCCGAATCCGTCCAAAACCTGAACAGGTTCCCACGTCGTGCCTTGCAATTGTTCCACCTGTCGTGACTTTGCAGCAGATGCAACCGCGAGCCGGTCCAGCATTTCGACAAATAGACCCGAAAGCGGCAGGCTTGACCATTCCGCGTCCGCCGTGACGTGGAACAGAACCACCTGACCCAAGCCCAGCGCTTTTCGCGTGACCAACGGCGTTCCATCCGTCAAGGACGCAATTACTCGATCAGCCAAATTAGGGTCTGGCTGCGCCATGACTTGAGTTGACACGTTCACGTCGCTTGGCACCTGCAACCCGTAAAATGGGGAGTTTTCGGGAAAGGGCGATAGTCCCTTGGCCTCTCCCCAGCTCATTGCACCGCCGACAGACCGGCCCCCACTTCGCAGGCGAACGGGCAGCAATATATCTTCTTCGTCGCGACCAAGATCGCTTGCTGCCATTCTGGGACCGGCAAACCGCAATAACAAACCGCCTTGTTCGACCCATTCGACCAAAGCCTCCTGCTCGGGTTCAGCCAATCGCGTAACATCGGCCAATACAATTACATCTGGATTCGCAGGCAGAACCTCAAGCAACCCGCCATCCACGAAATCCGCCGTCGGGCGCAGAACCTGGGTTAGGTAATGCAGCGGAGACAACAGCTCCAAACCTTCGCGATTAAGTGTCCCGGCAATCAGAGCGACCTCACGTCGGCGCAAGCTGTCGTCCGTTAGCGTAATCGCTCCAGCAGAGCGTTGGCCCTGAATTTCAAAGCGAGTTATTCTGGCTCGCAATTCTGACGGCAGCGCCAATTCGCTCTGCGCTTTTGTTTCACCGCTTTCGAAAACCATTTCAACCGAATGCAGTACTCTCATGGCACCAGCCGGGTCGCGGCCTTGCGCCAGAACAGTGATATTGGCAGTCGGCCCGGGTTCAGCCCGCATTGCTGTCAACTGGATCAAGCCGTCTTGATAGGTAGCAGGCAATAGCGCAGTAACCGGTGCCGCCGGCCGAAAGACTGTCACCTCTCCACTTGCCTGTAATACCTTCAAAATCTCTTCTTGACCGGGGTAATTTAACCAATCGCTGAACCAAAAAGTATCAAAAGTGTCTTCCACCTGCTCTAAAGCCTGAATGGATTGCTCGACTTGCGTTGCGCCAGGCTGCCAGGGTTGTGGGACCAGTCCGGGGAGGCGTGTGCGCCAAGTCTCAGCGGCCTGAAATACTGGAGCCTCCGGTTCGGTTAACCGCAAGATCGATACGGGCCGACCAGCGCGGCCGGCCTCGGTAAGCTGAACATCAATTTGGTCTAAGACTGATGGCCAACGCGTTGCACCCGCCCAGCTCGCATCCAGAACCAACAAAAGAGGGCCTGATCCGGCCTGATCCCGAGACGGGTTGAGTACAGGACCTGCCAAACCAATAATTATCGCCGCCGCGGCCAGCATCCGCAGCAGTAATAACCACCACGGCGTGCGGTCGGATACGCTTTCGTCATCTTTGAGGCCCAACAACAACGTGACCGCGGGAAACAACCTGCGCACCGGTGCAGGCGGCACCGCGCGCAAGACCAACCAAAGAATCGGCAGGGTCAGCAAACCCAGCAAAACCCACGGTGCTGTAAACCCGATCCCTGCCAAAACGGTCATCGCGGGCCCCCATCCAAAGCTCGGTAAAGCCATAACAGGGCCGCTTGCGCACTGTCAGAAGTGTGATGCAGACCCAGCTGCCAACCGGTGGCGCGGCATAATCGGGTCAACTCGTCTTTTCGCCGGGCGAGACGCTCCAAATAGCGGTCGCGCAGGTCTCCGGCCTTGAGTGTCTCATGCCGTGTCGTCCCACCGACGCTTTCAAAGATCGTGCGGCCACGATAGGGGAAGGACTCTTCATTTGGGTCCAGAACCTGCAGCAAAAGACCGCGCATTCCGCGATCGGCGGCCTTTGTCAGGGCCAGCTCTACCTCGGCCATTGGCCCAAGAAAGTCGGAAACGAACACAGCGCGGGCGTGCGGGATCATGGCCTTGTGTTCCGGCGGTGAGTAATCGACGTCGGAGTCCTCGGAAAGCGCTTCTGCCAATCGGATTATTTGAGCATTGCCACGACGCGGAGGCAACGAAGTGCCCGTCAGCCCGACTCGTTCGCCGCCGCGCACTAACAAAATCGCAATGGAAAGCCCCAGCAATCGGGCACGATCAGATTTGGTTGGCAGGTTTTTGTCTGAAGCAAACCGCATGGACGCTCCCTGATCGACCCACAGCATGATCGACTGGGCGATTTGCCATTCTCTTTCCCGCACGAATTGCTGGTCACCTCTGGCTGAGCGTCGATGATCAATCATCCTGCGGCTGTCACCGATCTGAGCCGGGCGGTACTGCCAGAAATCATCACCCAGACCTGCGCGACGCCTACCGTGATCGCCCAGCAGAACCGTACCGGCCAAATGCTCGGCTCGCGCCAAAAGAGGCGGCAAGCGGGACGCTTCTGCCTCTGACCTTTCGCGAAGTGTCAAGGCCGCATTCACGCCGCTGCCTCGGTGCGTACCAATCCGGCAGCGGTTGACTCAATTAGATCGGCAAGGCTGTCACCACGTGCTCGGGCAGCGAAGTTCAGCGCCATTCTGTGGCTTAGAACCGGTCGAGCCATATCCAAGACATCCTCGGCATTGGGCGCTAACCTACCTTGCAACATTGCCCGGGCGCGAACGGTCATCATCAACGCCTGTGCGGCACGTGGGCCGGGACCCCAAGCCACTGTCTCCATCACACGCTCGGACGCGCCATCCTCTTCGGGACGAAAGGCGCGAACAAGATCAAGAATTAATTCAACCACCGATTCCCCGACAGGCATGCGCCGCAATACGACCTGCGCTGCCAATAGCTCTTCTTTGGTGAAAATCTGATGCGCTTCTTCTTCCTCCACCCCAGTGGTGGCCAAAAGGATATCTCGCTCGGTCTGCCGATCCGGATATTCAACGTCAACCTGCACTAGGAAGCGGTCCAGCTGGGCCTCGGGCAACGGATAGGTCCCTTCTTGTTCAATTGGGTTTTGAGTAGCCAGTACATGGAATGGTACTCCTAAAAACCGATCCTCGCCGGCGACTGTGACTGTGCGTTCCTGCATTGCCTGCAACAGTGCAGATTGCGTTCTTGGGCTGGCCCGGTTGATCTCGTCCGCCATTAGCAACTGACAAAAAATCGGGCCAGGAATAAACCTGAAATGTCGACTTCCGTCTTCTGCCGTATCCAGAACCTCTGACCCCAGAATATCGGCTGGCATCAGGTCTGGAGTGAACTGAATTCGGTTGCCATTCAAGCCCATCACAGTCGACAACGTTTCGACAAGTCGCGTTTTGCCAAGACCGGGCAGCCCGATTAACAACGCATGCCCCCCACACAAAAGAGCGGTCAGGGTAAGGTCCACGACCCTTTCCTGCCCGATAAAGCGCCGGGTGATCGAGGACTTGGCCTCTTGCAACTTGTTTTCCAACGCTTCGATCTCGGCTACGAGGTCGGCAGGTTCGGTCATGAGTTTCCCTTCCGTGGACGAATATGATTGAAGTGTATCGCGCTGAGAGGAAATGGCAAAAGCAATGAGCGGACAAAAACCCGTGAAACCTTCGCCTGATGGTCTTGTGGCATCAGTAAATGCGGCCAAAATCGCCGGTTTACCGCCTGTTCACCTATGGAATCCTCCGTTTTGTGGTGATCTGGACATTCGGATCGCAAAAAATGGCTCTTGGAGTTATTTAGGATCGCCCATCGAAAGGTTCGAGCTTGTTAAGCTTTTTTCTTCAATTCTTAAGAAAGAAAACAACGACTATTACCTAGTCACTCCGGTCGAGAAGGTGGGAATCACTGTTGAGGACGCGCCGTTTATCGCCGTTGATTTCGACAGAAACGGCGAAGGAGAGGCGCAGACACTGACTTTCGTAACCCAAGTTGGCGACACTGCCCGGGCAGGAAGCAATCATCCTATCCGAATTGTCATTGATCCGGAGACGGAAGAACCATCGACATATATTCTGGTTCGCGCAAATCTCGAAGCACGCATCGACCGCAAGACTTTTTACAGACTTGTCGAAGTCGGCACTCACAACGAAGGCTGGTTTGGTGTTTGGTCCGATGGTGCTTTTTTTGACTTGATCCCGTCTGATCAACTGCCGGCAGCAGACTAAACCGTTGCTCGCGCACCCCGATCTTGCGCCAAAACAACAGCCAGCGCGACAATGCCGGCGCCCAAGGCACGGGTCCAGTTCCACTCATCTCCCAAAACAACCATGATCACCATCACGTAAAATGGCGCAATGTTGATATGAAACGAAGATAAGGCGACACCCAATTTTCCAACGGATGCTATAAAAAACACTTGGCTAAGGCCCATTGATATCAATGCATAAATCAACAGCATCCCGGCCTGCTGTGCGTCAAAAGCTGTCTTAGGTAAAACATCAAAACCGAAATAAGCCGAAACAAACACAAGCGCAGACGCCATCAATAACCCGCCGACAAAAGTTATTGTGGTTCGGCCGGTCTGGCTAAGCTCTGGAAAATCCCGAGCTGTCGCCATACTAGCCCAACAAAATAATGCTGTTGACACAACCGCGCAAATAGCACCTAGCCCCAATTGTGTCGGGGCTACAGCACTTGTTGCGATCAGACCGCCGAAAATCGAAACAATCATGCCCAGCGCAAAGTTCCACTTTAATCGGCGTGTACCTGAAAAAAGTTCCAGTAAAGTCGCCGTCAAAGGCGCGCAAGATGCTATTATTGCAACGGTGACAGGGTCAGTCAGCTTTTGCGCCAGAATGATCAGATACATTCCGCATCCAAGCCCAAATCCTCCAATAAACATTGCATGGCCCCAACGGGCGGCAAGAACTCGGCCAGGGCCGTCAATCAACGCCCAAATCGGGATCATAACAGTGACCGCCAGTGCCAGCCTTGCAGCCAGCAGTGCAACAGGCGGCCAAGTCTGCAACAGGATCTCTGCCGCCGGAAACCCAGCGGCCCAGGTCAACATGGATGCCACAGCTAAGCTGTTGCCTGACAAAGCAGACTTGCGTACGCCAGACCAACCAACTGGGTTCCCGCGAACGGGGTCGGGGCTCATCGCCATGAAGTCAGACCTTTTGCTAACGCGGCGCCGAAAAAATGATTCGCCGCGATAAACAGAACGTGTTCGATTTCAATCCGTTGATCTGGTCGATTTTCGACAATCTGTCGTTTTCAGGCCCTTTCAAGGAATTCGGTATGTCGCTAAGTTCGCTTCACTGTTACCGGGGCTGTCTATGCCAAGATTTGCTGCTAACATTTCGCTGCTTTTTGCTGAATTGCCCTACTTTGATAGGTTTGCGGCTGCCGCTCAATCAGGATTCGACGCAGTCGAAATCCTGTTTCCATATGAATATGCCGCCAAAGAAACACGACGCGCCCTACTTGCCAACGGGTTAGAGCTGGTGTTGATAAACGGGCCGCCACCAAATTATACCGGTGGACAGCCAGGCTTTGCGGCCGTTCCGGGCGGCGAGGCCCGGTTCAGGACAGATATTAAGCGCGTCCTGAGATACGCTGAGACATTGCGATCTGGGATTATTCATGTCATGTCTGGCTATGCATCCGGAAGCGATGCGTTCGACAGTTTTGTGCGTAATTTGCTCTGGGCAGCAGATAACGCTCCGCTGCAGAAGTTCACGATTGAACCCCTAAACCCGGTTTCTCAGCCTGAGTACTTTCTCAATAACTACGATCTGGCCGCCGAAGTTTTGGATCGCGTCAACCGTCCAAATGTCGGCCTACAATACGACAGTTTTCATGCCCATATGATTCACGAGGACGCAATCGCTGTCTGGAATACTTATAGGGACTTGATCACGCACGCCCAAATTGGCGCCGCTCCGGACCGTTCAGAACCCGGTCGCGGTACGACAGACTTCGCAGCCTTGTTCGAATTAATGGACTCCAGTGGATACACAGGTTGGGTCAGCGCAGAATATAACCCATCAAACCGTGCAACTCAGGCCACGTTAGGCTGGATGCCCAAAGAAACCCTTTGACGGGCCAAGCTGATTGCCTGACCCGCTGCAAATAGGGCCAAAAGAGGTTGATAAACACAGGTTTCTAGTGTGCCTCGGCCCAATTTGCGCCCTGTCCGGCATCGACAGTCAGCGTTACATCCAGTTTGACGGCAGGATCCGGTGCGCCTTCCATCACCTTTCGTGCTGCGGCAACGGTTTCTTCAACTGCGTCCTCTGCCACTTCGAACAACAATTCGTCGTGAACCTGCAAAAGCATCTTGGCCGGCAGTCCCTGAATTGCTGCCGGCATCCTTACCATTGCGCGTCGGATTACATCCGCTGCCGATCCTTGTATCGGAGCGTTAATCGCGGCACGCCGCGCAAAGCCTGCGTGGGGGCCTTTTGCGTTGATCTCTGGTGTGTGAATTTTGCGCCCAAATAACGTCTGTACGTAACCATGTTCTTTGGCAAATGAGATGGTTTCATCCATATACCGACGAATCCCCGGGAAACGTTCGAAATAGCGGTCGATAAATCCCTGTGCCTCGGCCCGGGGTATGCGAAGATTGCGCGCAAGGCCAAATCCCGAAATACCATAGATTACGCCAAAGTTGATCGCCTTTGCCTGGCGGCGAATGTCAGGTGTCATCTCATCAAGCGGCACGTCGAACATCTCAGACGCCGTCATTGCGTGAATATCCAGCCCATCCGAAAACGCCTGCTTCAGAGCCTGAATATCGGCAATATGCGCTAAAATGCGCAATTCGATCTGGCTATAGTCGAGACTGACCAATACATTCCCCGGCTCGGCAATAAAGGCTTCGCGTATGCGGCGTCCCTCTTCCGTGCGTACGGGTATGTTTTGAAGGTTCGGGTCAGTCGATGCGAGACGCCCTGTATTTGCTCCGGTTATGGAATAAGACGTGTGAACCCGCCCAGTTTCTGGGTTGATATGGGTTTGCAGCGCGTCGGTATAGGTCGATTTCAGTTTTGACAACTGCCTCCAGTCCAGTACGCGGCGTGGTAATTCATGCTCGGTCGCCAGATCCTCAAGAATGTCTGCTCCGGTAGAGTATTTTCCAGTTTTCCCTTTTTTGCCGCCTTCAAGTCCCATCTTGTCAAACAGGATTTCACCCAGCTGTGCCGGGGATCCGACGTTAAAACTCTCGCCTGCAAGATCGTGAATTTCGGCCTCCAGCGCCGCCATCTTTTGTGCAAAGGCGTTCGACATGCGCGACAGCACTTCGCGGTCCACCTTGACGCCGGACATTTCCATTTTTGCCAGAACAGCAACCAGCGGACGCTCAAGCGTCTCATAAACGGTTGTCACCTGAGACTGGTGCAGTTGCGGTTTGAACTGCTGCCAAAGACGCAAGGTTATGTCAGCGTCCTCTGCGGCATAGGCTATAGCCTCGTCGATCGGGACCTTGTCAAAGGTGATCGCTGACTTACCCGATCCAAGCAATGGCTTGATAGGGATCGGCGAATGACTCAGATAGCGTTCGGACAGGGTGTCCATTCCATGCCCATGTTCGCCCCCATGCATCGCGTAAGACATCAACATCGTGTCATCAATGGGCGCAACATTGACGCCATAGCGTGCAAAGATCTTGGCATCATATTTCATGTTCTGCCCGATCTTAAGGATGGATGGGTCTTCCAACATCGTTTTCACTAAAGTTAGAGCCTGATCCAGCGCAATTTGCCCGTCGGCAAGTGCATCGGAACCGAATAGGTCATCACTGGAACCGTCACGATGGGTCAGCGGGATATAGCAAGCTTCACCTGGCTCGACAGACAGCGAAATTCCGACCAGATCGGCAGTCATCTCGTTCAGGCCAGTCGTTTCAGTGTCCACGGCGACCCAGCCCCGCTCGTAAGCCTGATCGATCCACTTTTGCAAAGCGACGGTGTCCCGGACGCATTCGTATTTTGATGCGTCAAACGGAATAGCTTCTGCCTGCGCCTCCGCCTCGGCAACGGGCAACTCTGGGATTACCGGCGATTCAACACCCAGTTTGTCTGCAATACGCTTAGTTAAGGTGCGAAACTCCATCTCGGCCAGGAAGTTCATCAACGTATCCGGCTCTGGGTCCCTTACCTCTAGTTCGTCTAGCGTGAAATCCAATGGGGTATTTTCATCCAGCTGCACAAGCTTTTTTGAAAGTTCGATCTGATCGCGCTTGTCAATCAATGTCTGGCGGCGTTTGGGCTGTTTGATCTCTTCAGCGCGGTCCAACAGCGTTTCAAGGTCCCCATACTCGTTTATCAACATAGCTGCGGTCTTTACACCAATCCCCGGTGCGCCGGGCACGTTATCGACGCTATCTCCAGCCAGAGCTTGCACATCAACCACGCGTTCGGGGCCTACTCCGAACTTCTCAATGACGCCATCGCGGTCGATGCGTTTGTTTTTCATAGCATCCAACATCTCGACGCCGCCACCGACAAGCTGCATCAAGTCTTTATCGGAACTGACAATTGTTACGCGCCCTCCGGCGTCGCGGGCTTGCACAGCCAGTGTCGCAATGATGTCGTCGGCTTCGTAGCCTTCAAGCTCTTTGCAGGCGATGTTGAATGCTCTCGTTGCTTCGCGCGTAAGTGGCATCTGAGGGCGCAGATCCTCGGGCATAGCCTCTCGGTTGGCCTTATACAGATCATAAAGATCGTTTCGGAATGTGTGTGACCCTTTGTCGAAGATCACCGCGACATGAGTCGGCGCGTCTGGCCCGTCATTTGCCTCGACATATTTCTGCAGCATGTTGCAGAACCCCGATACTGCACCTATGGGCAATCCGTCGGATTTCCGCGTCAATGGCGGCAGCGCGTGGTATGCCCTGAAAATAAAGGCCGATCCGTCGATCAGATGCAGGTGACATCCTTTTCCGAAACTGCTCATACACGCTCTCCCTGTTAGTCAGGGATGGTTCTGCCACAGGGTCGGGCAAGTGGCTAGTCAAGAACGCGCGTCAACCACCAAACAGGCCAGAGAAAGTGTCGGTGAAAAAGTCGGAAAAACTGTTCACAAGCGCCATAATAACCAGCGTTCCCAGTAAAGCTAAAAAGGCCCACGCGAAAAACTGAAAGAGGATCGCACCAGTTCCGATCGCGATACCGGCGACGGCTGGGCGAATTCGTTCGTGACGCAGCAGACCAATGGCCGACAAGACAATCGCAGATGCACCCAACATCGAGACGCCTATGCGAAGATAATCATCCAGATCACGCGCAGGTGCGATTGGTTCAGGTTGTTCAATGCCTGCAGCTGCCCGTAAGGTGGATTTCCCGATCTCTGCCGCAAGCTCTCCTAGTGAAACGCCTGTGGATTGCTGGGGCGCAAATGGTCCGGCCCAGAAAACGAAAAGCGCGGCTATAAGCGAAATGGCTGCAACGCCAAAACCCAACCAGCCGAATACGGGGCTTTGATTGCCTTGGATTGAAACCTCAGTCATCATACTCTCTCACATCGATATGGGGTCGAGTTACCATTGAATCACGGCAAGACTTTGGCGTGCCCAATTTGGCGAAGACTTTGTTAAGTTGATGATATTCGGCTATTTAAAATGGCCGCCAAGCCGATCAGACCTTTTACGGTCGCGGTCAGGAAACAGTCATTATGGCGCAAAGCACCCTATCGAAATGTGCATTCAGGCTGACTCGCGGCCTTTCAACACGTACTTGCAGTCGCAATAGGGGCATTCGACCCAACCAGTGTCTTCGGGAATTTGCAACCAAACGCGCGGGTGGCCCAATGCGCCCTCGCCACCATCACAGGCAACTCGGGAAGTTTCGACGATTTTGGTTTCCGGCGCTTCGATGGTCACGGCTGGTGATCCTTCATTGGTTGTAGCCTTAACAGGCATGCTTTAGGTGCGTTTATGAGCGATGAGCAAACCGGGGGCAAGAGCCACATGAGCGATGCGGCAATCAGGATAGAAGGACTGTGCAAGACCTATCGCGGCAGCAAAGGCGAGCCTGAGAAACAGGCGCTAAAGGGTATCGATCTTACAGTCCCCAAAGGATCTGTCTTTGGGCTGTTGGGCCCAAACGGTGCAGGTAAATCGACACTGATTAACATTCTTGCGGGATTGGTCGTAAAGTCTTCGGGTCGCGTATCGATCTGGGGCTTTGATCAGGATCAGTACCCGCGCCAGTCACGCTCAGCGATTGGCGTTATGCCGCAAGAGCTCAACCTCGATCCCTTCTTCACACCTCGCGGCGCGCTGGAGGTCCAGGCCGGTCTTTACGGCGTACCGAAATCTGAACGCCATAGTGATGAAATTCTTGAATTAGTTGGCTTAAGTGACAAGGCCGACGTTTATGCGCGTACGCTTTCCGGTGGGATGAGGCGACGATTGCTGTTGGCAAAGGCGCTGGTGCATCACCCCAAAGTACTTGTTCTTGATGAACCCACTGCTGGTGTAGACATCGAACTGCGCCAGATGTTGTGGACAAATATCCGCAAACTTAATGAACAAGGGATGACGATCATCTTAACTACGCATTATCTGGAAGAAGCCCAGGAAATGTGCGGCGAAATCGCCATTATCAATCACGGTGAAAAAATCGCGCAGGACAGCACTGCGAACTTGTTGGGACGTATGGATAGCCGCACGATGGTGATCGTCCCAGACAGTCCAGTTACAGTTCTACCTGCGGCGGAAGGCGTTAAACCGGCTCTGCGCGATGATGGCTGCCTCGTTTTGCACTACCACAACGCTCAAACCACTGCAGAACAAGTTCTGGAGTCTGTGCGTGCCGCGAATATCCGCATCCGAGATGTCCGAACCGAGGAAGCGGATCTTGAGGATGTGTTCCTTGCGCTGACCTCCAGCCGCACTGATGATCCCCCGGCCGATGACCAGGATCGGCCGCGCCGTGGGATGCATCGAGTCAAACTTTAGACGTGATCTACCTGCTTGGCGGTTCTTTAGGGCCGCAAATAAGGCGTCGCGGATTGTTTGTGTTTCAGTCTCTAAAAAAGGGATAGCGCGTTTGCAACTTCCGACCTGTTTAACGATATTCGTCAATTGACACTCGATTTGGACGGCTTTCATCTATCGGCCCGATACCTTTCAAAGCAGCGAATTACGTAACTGCTCGATTTGTTCGTCATTTAGCGACCAGTTTTTTTAAAGGACTCGAAAAAGAACAAAACGTGAATATAATATGGAATCGTATGTATGCCGAACTGTCGATCACATCGAACTTTACCTTCCTCACCGGAGCTTCACACCCCGAGGAGTACATGGAGCGTGCCGTCACCCTGGGCCTGCCTGCCATCGCGGTTGCTGATGACAATTCTGTAGCCGGAATCGTTCGTTCCCATACTCAAGGGCGCGAGATTGCCCGCAAAGTGCGCGAGCGGGTTGAGTGGGAGGCGCAGAATACTCCGATCGGACCACCCTGTCCCGGTCACATCCCCAAACCGCCCTCTTTCCCTATCCATGCGGTGCCGCGTCTGATTCCGGCGGCGCGGCTGATCTTCACTGACGCACCCACCGTCACTGCCCTGCCTCTTAATCGGCAGGGCTGGGCCAACCTGTGCCGGATTATTTCCAAGGGTCGTCTGCGTGCCGAAAAGGGCAACTGTACCCTGCACCTGGCAGATTTGCTAGAGTTCTCAGACGGCCTCCACCTACTGCTCTGGCCACAGGTTGCCCCATCACCGGGCGGCGCGGGTATTTGGCGGAAACGAGCGCGACAGTTGGCGCGCCACTTTTCTGGGCGGATACATCTGTTGATGCATCCCCGTTATGACGGCGCAGATGCGGTGTTTTTCTCTGTGTTAGAGACTGAATCAAGGGATATTGGCATACCAACGCTCGCGAGCGCTGCACCACTGATGCATCACGGTTCCCGCCGCAAGCTAGCCGATGTGCTGACTGCCATCCGTCTGCGACGTAAAGTGGATGATTTGGGTCGCGAGGCGCTGACCAATGGCGAACAGCGCCTGCGGTCAAAGGCCGAAATGCTGCGCATTTTCAAGGGTCATGAGGGCGCTGTCGCCCGGGCCTATGACCTCAGCGAACAGCTTACCTTTTCTCTGGATGAGCTGCGCTATGAGTATCCGAGCGAAGGTAGCGAACAAGGAACTCCGACCGAACGCCTGCGCCGTCTGGCGCATGAAGGGCTTAAATGGCGATATCCTGCGGGCGCGTCGGAAAAAGCGAGGAACATGCTGGCGCATGAGCTAACCCTGATCGCCAAGCTGAAATACGAGCCTTATTTTCTAACCGTCCGTGACATCGTCAAATTCGCAAGATCGCGCAACATCCTATGTCAGGGGCGCGGGTCAGCAGCCAATTCAGTCGTCTGTTTCTGCCTCGGCATCACCGAGGTCAGCCCCGAGATGGGAACGATGGTCTTTGAACGCTTCGTATCCGAGGCCCGTGACGAACCGCCCGATATTGACGTGGATTTCGAACACGAGCGTCGCGAAGAAGTGATCCAACACATCTATGATCGCTATGGCCGGGAACGCGCGGGCCTTTGTGCGACAGTCGTTCACTACCGTGGAAAACGCGCCATCCGCGAGGTCGGCCGCGCCATGGGCTTGACCGAAGATACAATCTCGGCGCTTTCATCACAGCTTTGGGGCTTTTTTTCAGCCTCAGGGCTTGAGGCAGAAAGGATGCGAGAGATCGGCCTTGATCCCGAAGATCGTCGTCTAAAACAGACTCTAATGCTAGTCTATGAGATCGACGGCTTTCCCCGCCACCTGTCTCAGCATGTAGGTGGTTTCATCATCACTGAGGGGCGTCTGGACGAACTTGTGCCTATAGAAAACGCCACAATGGAGGACCGCACGGTCATTTGTTGGGACAAGGATGATATCGACTCGCTGGGCATCCTGAAGGTCGATGTGCTGAGCCTTGGAATGCTGACCTGCATTCGCAAGGCCTTCGATCTGATCGGGCAACACCACCAGACCAGCTATACGCTTGCTACGCTGCCGCCCGAAGACCCCAAAGTCTATGACATGCTCTGCAAGGCAGACTCGGTTGGTGTTTTTCAGGTGGAAAGCCGGGCTCAGATGAATTTTCTACCTCGGATGCGGCCCCGCAACTTCTACGACCTGGTGATCGAGGTCGCAATAATCCGCCCTGGCCCCATTCAGGGCGACATGGTCCACCCCTACATAAGACGGCGGAACGGAGAGGAGGAGGTCAGTTTTCCATCAGATGCACTGGGCGAGGTGCTGGGAAAAACGCTGGGCGTACCACTTTTTCAGGAACAGGCGATGCAGATCGCAATTGTCGGAGCGGGTTTCACCCCGGAACAGGCCGACCGGTTGCGCCGCTCGCTGGCGACTTTCAAGAAACATGGCAATGTCAGTGAATTCCGCGCCCTGTTCCTGCGCGGCATGAAGCGCAACGGCTATGACGACGAATTCGCTGAGCGCTGTTTCTCACAGATCGAAGGTTTTGGCTCGTATGGTTTCCCCGAAAGCCATGCGGCTAGCTTTGCGCTGCTGGTCTATGCCTCGGCCTGGATCAAATGCCATCACCCCGGCATCTTCGCCTGTGCGCTGCTGAACTCTCAACCCATGGGATTCTATGCCCCGGCCCAGATCGTACGCGACGCGCGTGAACATGGGGTTCAGGTGCGCCCGGTCTGTATCAATGCCAGTTTCTGGGACAATGTGATGGAACCCGACGGCCATGGCGGGCTAGCCCTGCGGCTAGGTTTTCGCCAGATCAAGGGCCTAAGCGAAGAAGATGCCAGTTGGCTGACCGCAGCTCGCGGCAACGGTTACACCGAAGTCGACGATGTCTGGCGCCGCGCCGGGCTGGGGCCGCCGGTGATCGAACGGCTGGCCGAGGCCGATGCTTTCGCCGCATGCAACCTGACACGGCGCGAAGCTTTGTGGCAGGCCAAGGCGATAGCAACCGCCAAACCTTTGCCGTTGTTCTCGCTGGATTTGGAGGGCGAGGCGCTGGATGAGCCCGAAGCCTACCTACCCCAGATGACGCTGGGTGAACAGGTGGTCGAGGATTACGTGGCTACGCGCCTCAGCCTGCGGGCCCACCCGGTGGCCTTGCTAAGGCACCTGCTGACACCCGAGCCGCGCGACAAAACCACTCCTGTCGCCTAGCATCAAAACCAGGTATTGGCCCAGTACAGAGCCTAAATTAGTACCATTATGACCAGACCCATCCTGACTCCGCGCTTCCCGGCAACGCCTGAACAGATCAACGCGCAGGTCCACGCCTTTTACGCCCGCGTACGCGAGGACACGATGCTGGGCTCCGTTTTCAACAAGCATGTTCACGAATGGCACGCGCATGAGGAAAAGATCGCCGCCTTCTGGCGCAACGCCATCCTGTTCGAGCGCAGCTATGACGGTAACCCGCAACGAGTTCATATCGAACGGTCTGACGTGAAACCCGAGATGTTCGCCCATTGGCTAGACCTGTTCGAAGAGGTCGCCAACCAAATGCTACCGCCGGAAACTGCCACACCGTGGGTCGCCTTGGCCAGGCGGATCGGAGTCGGGATGAAGGCCGGCGTCCAATCCGCCCGACAACCCAAAGACGCACCACCGATACTGTGATGACACCAGATCATAGCGGGTTTGATATGTTAGCGATAAAATAGGGGCTACACGCCTCGACAAAATCGGTTTAAGCAAACGCGAAGACAGCCGAAAATCCGACGATCTGCTAGAGCAGGCGCCTGTAACGCCGATATATCGCCCGAGGCTTCGAACATGAGCACTCAAAATACAATCCTCAGGGGACTTGGATTCGCATTTTTAGGGTTCGCTGTTTTTGCTAGCCACGACGCGCTGATCAAGGTTTTGGGCGCCACATACTCAGTGCTGCAGATCATCTTCTTCGCAACGCTATTTTCATTTGTCCCCATGGCAGTATCGATCTTGACTGATCGGACAACAGGAAATTTTATGCCGCATCACCCGTGGCTGGTTTTGCTTCGTTCGGGTCTGATGGTTACTGCCATGTCCTGCGCATTTTACGCCTTTTCCGTTTTACCGCTGGCCGAAGTCTATTCGCTGCTTTTTTCGTTTCCGCTGATCGTCACTGTCCTATCGATCCCTATTCTAGGCGAGGTGGTCCGGGCTCAGCGTTGGGCGGCCGTCGGCGTAGGCCTTATTGGAGTTTTGATTGTTCTGCGCCCTGGTGCGACCGACATCACCATTGGCCATGTCGCTGCCCTGACCGCTGCATTTTGCAGCGCCTTTGCTTCGGTTTTGGTACGCAAGATCGGGAACGAGGAAAGATCAGCAGTTTTGATCCTCTATCCCATGTTGCTTGCCATTGGCGTAATGAGTCTTGCGCAACCCGCCGTTTATCAGCCCCCTTCGCTGTTGCACTTGGGGATGATGGCCATGGTTGGCGTTTTTTCAGTAATAGCACAGCACCTGATCATCCTAGCCTATCGCGCGGCGCCAGCTGGCGTTGTCGCACCCAGCCAATACAGCCAGATTATCTGGGCTACGATATTTGGTATGACATTCTTTGGGGAAAAGCCTGACGTTTGGGTCGCCGTCGGCGCCAGCGTCATCATCGCATCCGGTGTGTTTGTGGTCTGGCGAGAAAGCCGAAGTAACACCACCTCGGCCAACACCCCTGTTTTGCGAGTCCGGTCTCCGCGGTCAGACACGGGGGCAACACGGCCGGGGTCATGACTGCAAACTAAAAACGTCACCTCCACTTATAACCCAGATTTGAGAAAACCGAGATCCCAGACTACCGCAACCATTTAAAGCGGTCTTCTTCCAATCCAGGTCTTCGAAGTCGTCCCAATCTGTATTTGCGTAAATCAGGAGTTCATCCACGCCAGAACTGCCTTTTTGAGCCTTTGAAATAATCGTCTTTTGAACTAGCTTTCGAAACTTAGGCCGTCTTTCAGGATGCATTAAATCAATATGACGGATAACATCTCCACCTGAGGCTTGAACTTTCTTCTCGAATGCTGTCCATTCTGCTTGCTCACGCGGGTCGCTGGCTTCAACAACTTCAATTCCCTTTTCACAACTCGGACTAGTCAAGACGAAGTCAGGGTTTTCACTCTCTGCAACTCGCAAAGGAAATTCGAGCAAACCGTTTCGATTTTGAAATTCTAATAAAATCCTGAGACAAAACCTCTCAAGTTCCTTCTGCCGGCCTCGTCTTTCTAAACGAGGGGGGGCGGAACGTCCCCACCTTCTCAAAACGTGACAGAGTTCGCCGCTCCCCCGGGCCTTGAAAGCCTCTTTCACTAATAAACGACCACTGAACGGATGCTTTCGCCCTTATGCATCAGATCGAATCCATGGTTGATGTCATCCAACCCCATGGTGTGAGTGATCATCGGGTCGATCTCGATCTTGCCGTCCATGTACCAGTCGACGATCTTTGGTACATCGGTGCGACCACGTGCGCCGCCAAAGGCGGTTCCACGCCAAGAACGACCAGTTACCAATTGGAATGGGCGGGTTGAAATTTCGGCCCCGGCTGGCGCAACACCGATTATAATCGATTCACCCCAGCCTTTATGCGCCGATTCCAATGCATCGCGCATGACACCGACATTGCCCGTGGCATCGAATGTATAATCCGCACCACCTTTGGTGAGGTTCACGAGGTAGGGAACCAAATCGCCCTCAACCTCGGTTGGGTTAACGAAATCGGTCATACCGAACTTTGTGGCCATCTCAACTTTGGCAGGGTTAAGATCAACGCCAACGATTTGATCCGCACCAGCCAGACGCAGGCCTTGAATCACATTCAGGCCGATACCGCCCAGCCCAAAAACAATCGCACGGCTGCCGATTTCGACTTTGGCTGTGTTGATGACTGCGCCAATACCAGTGGTCACGCCGCAGCCGATGTAACAGATCTTGTCGAAAGGCGCGTCTTCGCGCACTTTTGCAAGCGCGATTTCAGGCAGGACAGTGTGGTTCGAGAATGTCGAGCAACCCATGTAGTGCAGGATCGGATCACCATCCAGCGTCGTGAAACGCGACGTGCCATCGGGCATCAGACCTTGTCCCTGCGTCTCGCGGATCGCCTGACACAAGTTGGTTTTCGGATGCAAGCAGTATTCGCATTCCCGACATTCAGGGGTGTAAAGCGGAATTACGTGATCACCCGGTTTCAGACTGGTCACGCCCGCGCCGACCTCGACCACAACGCCTGCACCCTCATGGCCCAAAATAGCCGGGAACAGGCCTTCGGGATCGGCACCAGAAAGGGTGAACTCGTCGGTATGGCAGATTCCAGTAGCCTTGATCTCGACTAAAACCTCACCGGCTTTGGGGCCTTCGAGGTTTACATCCATCACTTCCAAAGGTTTGCCAGCCTGAACGGCGACGGCGGCGCGGGTACGCATTTTGAATTTCTCCCTGTCTGTTTGCCCGACCCTGCGTCAATTGCCGAGCGTTTTCAACTGCGCTTTGATGGAAGATTGGCTAATTATTTGATATTGCAGAAACGGCATCGTCAGAGTGAGGTACGCTAATGCACCGTTTTATCCCGATCTTGGCCCTTCTGGCAGCCTGCGCTGACACCAGCATTCCTGAAGATGTTTCTTCCATCTCAGAAAACGCTCCGGTGGATCTGGCCTTTTGCAAGGGCGAGCCGTTTGCTGATTCAGTCGGTCAACCCGTTTCCAGCATTCAGGCGAGTCTTCCGGAACGATCGCGTGTACTTGGCCCGGATGACATCGCAACGCAGGATTACCGGATCGACAGGTTGAACGTCTACGTGAGCGGCTCCGGTGTGATTCAACGTCTGAGCTGCGGGTAGGCATGGACTCGGGGCATGATTCCCGAATAAGAACAAAATAGGAACATTTAATGCTTGCCGATGCCCAACCGTCGAATACTTTCCCTGTGGTTCCCCCGTCTGGGGGCTGAACGGCTGGTACGCGCCGCGCGAGGCCTGCATGCCGGGCCTTTGGCCGTGGTGGCCGAACAATCGAACATGCAGGTCGTCACCTCGCTGAACGCCGACGCCCAGGCCGCTGGTCTGCGTATCGGCCAACCGGTGCGCGATGCTCACGCCATGTGTGCAGACCTTGTGACGCGCCCGCGCAATGCACCAGGCGAAGCGGCCTTTCTGACCGCGTTGCGCCGTTGGGCGGGGAAATTCAGCCCATGGGTAGCGGAAGAAGCACCCGATGGTCTGATCGTGGACCTGTCGGGTTGCGCCCATTTGTTCGGGGGCGAAAAGACGCTGTTAAGCGTCATAGAAACCGACTGCGCCGATATGGGCCTAAGTGTACAGATGGGTATTGCCGACACGCTGGGTGCGGCCTGGGCGCTGGCCCGTTATGCAGGTCAAGAGGTCATATCAGACCGCAATGGCGACGCAATCAGCCAAGAAGCCCGTGCCACCCGCGCCCGGGCGGGCAAGCGGCGACACTGGACCAAAGGCGGAGCCGCACCGCAAGTGACGGCTTTGGGTGGTGGTGCTCGGATCGCGCCACCGGGGCATGCCTATAGCTCACTCAGCCCCCTACCTATCGCAGCATTACGGTTGGAAGATCAGGTTGTGACGCAGCTGAACCGCTTGGGCCTGCGCCAGATTGGCGATCTGTTGGGGCAACCTCGCGCCTCTCTGGCGCGGCGATTTGGGCGGGGATTGGTACTGCGGTTGGATCAGGCAATGGGTAGCGCACCCGAACCAGTCTCACCCGCACGCCCACCGCATCACTTTGCAGTGCGTATGACCCTACCCAACCCAATCGGGTTAATCGAAGACGTAATGGCCGCCATTGACCGGGTCCTGCCTACACTTTGCGCAAAGTTGGAAGAGAAAAGCCGCGGCGTCCGTACCCTGCGGCTTGAGGCGCATCGCGCCGATCAGGCGGCTGAGATTATCGAGGTGGGTCTGGCCCGACCGACCTTTGATAAACACCGCATTCGTCCTTTATTAGAGATGAAAATTGACAAGATCGACGCGGGCTATGGCATTGACATGCTACGGCTTGAGGCAGTGCAAACTGAACCCATCCACGCCCGTACGATGGCAGGCCATGCCGAGGCACGCCGCGTAGCCCGCAATCGCCTTGAAGGAAATACGGCTGTTGATGATCTAATTGGTAAACTAGGCGCAAGAGTAGGGCTTGAGGTGATTACACGGCGGCATCCCGCAGCCTCTCATATCCCCGAAAAAACCGCGCAGACATTGGCCGCGGCATGGTCAGAACCCGCCCACGACTGGCCCGCCCCGCCACGTCCCAGACCCTTGCAAATGTGGCAACCCGAACCGGTGATGGCGCCAGAAACCCCAGACGTGCCGAATACCTTTCGCTGGCGCGGGCGCGAGTGGCAACTGGCGCAAGCTACCGGCCCGGAACGGATTGCGCCAGAGTGGTGGTTGGATGATCCAAACTGGCGCAGCGGAGTTCGCGATTACTGGGTGGTAGTAACCGAACAAGGTGAAAGGTTATGGCTGTTTTACGGCCATGGCGGCACTATGTCTGCGGGATGGTTCTGTCAGGGAGAGTTTGGGTAGACTCTATTTTCCGCGATAAACCAGAAAATCCGGCAGATAGTCGATCAGGCGGATCAGCCACGAGAATGGGGCCGGGAAATCCGTACGGAAGCGGCGGCGCGACATCGCCTTAACCACCCGGGCCGCTGCATCCTCGGGCGTCATCAACATGGGCATCTTGAAATTGTTCTTTTCAGTCAGGCGCGTCTTGATAAAACCCGGGTTGACGATCCGCACCGTCACGCCGCTGCTCGCCAGATCATGCCGCATAGTCTCGGCCAGGGAAATCAGAGCAGCCTTGCTGGAACCATAACCAATCGCGGCAGGCAGCCCGTGATAACCCGCCAGCGAACCGATCAGGGTAATTTCACCGCGACCAGCTTTAACAAAACCCGGAACAACTTCACCAAGCACGCGTAAGGCGCCCAGATAGTTCACATCGCTCATGACCAACGCTGACTCGGTATTCCAGTCCGTCGTACGCATCGGATCGTAAGCGCCTGCATTGTAAACCAACCCATCAATTGGTCCGGCTTCGGTCAAGGCCTTCTGGACAGACTCTAAATCAGTCACATCACACGGAACCGCCTTTGCATTGGCTAAGTCGTCACAAATCTGGGTCAACCGCTCTGAATTGCGGGCCGACAAAACCAGATGCGCGCCCTGACGGCTTAACTCCTCAGCCAGAGCACGACCTAATCCTTCGCTGGCCCCGACAATCCAATATGTTTTTCCGTCAAAACTGCTCATGGTTGGGCTATCCGGAACGCCTGGATCATTAGGATCCAACGTCTCAAAAAAGTTGCTTTGGACATCTTGTGGATATTACGTCTCAATGCTTCGTGTGGATCATCCTCGATCCGGAAGATCAGGCCAGAAACTAAATATAGAACGTTGGAGAAAATAATCTAACTTGACTGATCCAATCGAGCGAACGCTGCGTATCCCTTTGTAAAATGTCGCACAAAGAGGATGATATGTTCGACGAGACACGAGGCGTACGCAAGAAAATCGCGATTGTAGGTGCAGGCATTTCAGGTCTATCCGCAGCTTACTATCTTTCAGAAGACCATGACATCACCATCTTCGAGGCAGAGCCTCGCCTTGGGGGACATGCCAGAACGGTGATGGCAGGCAAAAACGGTGATCAACCCGTTGACACCGGTTTTATAGTTTTCAATTACGTCACCTACCCTTATCTCACCAAATTGTTTGAAGAGCTGAACGTTCCTGTCACAAAGAGCGAGATGAGCTTTGGTGCGACCATAGACAACGGTCGAATCGAGTATGGCCTGAATAACTTACGTACGTTGACTGCTCAAAAGCGCAATCTTGCACGTCCTGCATATTACAAGATGATTGCGGACATAGTGAGATTTGGCAAAGAGGCCCCGACTGCGGCACGGGATGACGACACCACAATTGGAGAGCTCGTGGATCAGCTGCGCCTGGGTCATTGGTTCCGTCACAACTATTTGATGCCTATGTGTGGCGCAATCTGGTCCACACCAACCGAGTTTGTTGATCAATTTCCAGCTCGATCCTTGGTTCAATTTTTCCGAAATCATGCCTTGATGGCAGGCGATCGCTCTAAGCAGCACCAGTGGTGGACAGTAAAAGGCGGCAGTATCGAATACGTACGTCGTCTTGAGGCAGCCTTGCGAACCCGTGGCTCAGACATTCGTTTGTTCGCTCCGGTTGACCATATCGAAAGGTGCGATCTGGGCGTCACCGTCTACAGTCAAGGGCAGCCTGACCTGTTTGATGAGATTATTTTGGCCACGCACTCGGATCAAACATTGTCGATCTTGGGCGATTCAGCGACATCGGTCGAAAGGGATGCACTCGGGTCTATACGATATCAGCCCAATAAAGCTTATTTGCATTGTGATTCAGGCCAGATGCCGCGTCGCCGGGCCTGCTGGTCAAGTTGGACCTATCGTTCAAATGGCGGCAATGTTGGCGTGACTTATTGGATGAACCGTCTTCAGAATATTCCTGACAGTGATCCACTATTCGTAACGCTGAACGCATCATCAGAAATCGCTGCGGATAAAATCTATGATGAAGTCGAATTTGCCCATCCGGTATTCGACAAAGCTGCCCTGCGAGCACAAGGGCAAATCCGCGAGATGCAGGGACAGAACCGAACGTGGTTTGCCGGAGCGTACAACCGGCACGGTTTTCACGAAGACGGGATTGCGAGCGCGATGCATGTCGTCGATCTGCTGAAACGCACCCCGCATAGAATCGGAGCTGACAATGGCATTCTTGAACCAGATACGGCTGTCTCTGTTGCGGCCGAGTAAATGCATCTGGCGCGTAGCGCTGGTAACTGCCTTGTTGTTGCCGCCAGCCTGGCTGGCGGCCTCGCCGCTGGCGGGTGCACTCAAAGACGCGCAACTTCGAGGGACTTCCACTTTTCGGTATCTGGGCCTGCCTATTTATGACGCAAAACTGTTTACACCTGGGGGTGGACCTTTCAGTTGGAACGAGGATTTCGGGCTGCAACTGACCTACCGAAAGTCCCTAAAACAGAAGGCTTTGGTTGAATCAACGCTCGATGAGATTGAACGCCAAGGGAACAAAGCTCCTTCGCAGACGCAATTGGAACAATGCTTTCAGGCAGTCAGTAATGGCGACAGTTATCTGGCAATTTCCGAAGGTCCAAACCAAGTCGATTTCTGGCGCAACGGGAACAAGACCTGTGCGCTTTCCAGCCCCGGGATCAAACGGGCGTTCATGTCAATTTTCCTTGGGGACGACACCAGATCGGCAAACTTCACGCGACAGCTTAAGGGGCAATAATGCTGTATCCGCGTGTCAGCCTATACGCGCTTATGCTCGCTGCGGCGGGTATCCCGCTTTATATCCACCTTCCGCGATTTGCCTCGGTAAATCTTGGAATTGGGCTTGGCGTAATCGGGACTTTATTGTTGGCGATCCGGTTGGTGGACTTGGTACAAGACCCCTTGATCGGTTGGTCGATTGATCGTTGGCCTGGCGCTCAATTGATGTTTGCCATCATGGCGGCGATTGGCTTGGCCGTCGGCTTTCCGCTGCTGTTCTCTTTACCGGAGGACGCCAGCATTCTGTCTCTTGTTGTTATCTTGATCCTGCTATTTTCCGCCTACAGCCTTGGGACAATTTTACTTTATGGTCGCAGTGCGACATTGGCCAAAAAACCGAACTCTGCTGAATTGATGAGGTTGGCCGCTTATCGCGAAGGCGGCCAATTGGCGGGAGTTATCGCCGCGGCAGGCGCCCCCGCATTGTTCGTGGCAATCGGCGCCGAAGCGCAAGGATATCCCGCGTTCGGAATGTTTCTTGGCCTTTTATCTATCTTTACCATCCTGCTGACGTTCCCCATGTGGCGCCGAACTCCGATTACAGGGCAGGGCCTTTCTTTTGCCGGGCTTGGTCAGGCAGGTGCCCTTCGTTTACTTACGCTTGCTCTAATCAATAGCCTGCCAGTCGCAATAACCTCGACTTTGTTCTTGTTTTTTGTCGAAGACCGACTGCAATTACCGGGGAAGGCCGGGCCACTGCTGATACTTTTCTTTCTCAGCGCAGGTGCCAGCGTTCCACTGTGGGCCAAGCTTGGAAACCGAATAGGCCCCAAACAGACCCTGATCATCGCCATGCCATTGTCGATTGCCGGTTTCATCGGCGCCGCCATGTTGCCGGCTGGCGAACTTACGGGTTTTGCAGTGATATGCTTTGCTTCCGGCGCGGCGTTGGGCGCGGACATGGTTGTACTACCGGCGATGTTCTCGGTCGTTCTTACACGTTCTGGCTTGAATGCCTCAGCAGCATTTGGAATTTGGTCTTTTGCTGGCAAGCTGGGGCTGGCTCTGGCTGCATTTTTTACTCTTCCGCTGCTTGAACGCAGTGGCTTCAATCCCGGTCAATCCAATTCCGTTCAGGCTTTAGAAACACTCAACTTAGCCTACGCCGTATTGCCCTGCGTTCTAAAGCTGGGCGCGTTTGGAATGGTTTTGACCCTACCTACAGAGGTAACCGTCAAATGAACTTTCTGATAGTACTCTTGCTGGTGGTTATTGCGCTTGTCGTAGTCCGAGGTCGTTTCCTCAGCTTTCGTGCGCAGACTCCTTCAGATTATGCTGATACCGGACCTCAGTTTTCGCTCACAAAACACCTGAACGGAGAAATTCTGTCAGAAGGCTTAATTTATGGTCCCAACGGCAAGATGTCGAACAGCTTTGTTGCCCGAATGGTCGGTGAATGGGAAGGTAACTCAGGCACGTTATCAGAGTATTTTACCTATTCCAATGGCAAGCAAATGACCAGGAAATGGCACCTCACTTTGGGAACGGGAAACAAATTTACGGCAACCGCAGAAGACATAGTCGGCGAAGGTCGAGGGATAGTTTCTGGCTCTACGGTCAAGTTGAACTATCGCATTATTTTGCCAGAGGATGCAGGGGGGCACACGCTGGAAGTAACCGATTGGATGTACCTGACGGAAAACGGGGCGATAATGAACCGGTCAGAGATGCGAAAATTCGGAATTAAAGTCGCAGAGCTGGTCGCAACAATGCGACCAGCGCCAGAGGCCGTCTTGAAACATCTACCCGGAACAAACGGCTTTGACGCAGAAGCAGCGCCGAGGACACTGCAATGATTGCTCGACGTTATCTTCTTGGAATTCTTGCGGTAACCGGACTTTTAGTTTTAGCAGCCTGCTCAGCAAAGCCGAGGGTTCCCAAAACATTTTTGTCCGACCGGCAATTGAACCTAGAAGAGTTCTTTGAAGGAAAAACCGTAGCGTATGGTCAGTTTCAGGATGTTCTGGGCAACATCCCGCGCCGTTTTACCGTTGAAATTGACGGAACTTGGGATGGTCGGACTCTGACATTAGTAGAAGACTTTGTGTACGACGACGGGGCAACGGAACAACGCGTTTGGACGTTGAACAAAACATCTGACGACACTTGGACCGGGACAGCACCCGGTGTATTGGGTACGGCAACCGGTATTGAACGCGGTGATACATTCAACTGGAAGTACAAGATCGACCTGCCTGTGAAAGACGGCACAATGCGTGTCAATTTTGATGATTGGATGTGGCTTTTGTCAGATGACCGACTTTTGAATCGAGCCTATGTCTCGCGCTTTGGCGTTCGTCTGGGTGAAGTAGTCTTGTTCTTCGAAAAGAAGTGATGGGTGTCGCGGTTGGCGATGGACACCCAATTTCAGCCATACACCAAGCTATTAGACCTTTGCGGTCAGGTGCGGTAAGAAAAACTACCAGTGTGTCCCCACGGTGAAGAAGGTTGGCCGCTTTCACGCAATTGATAACGCGTCGGTTTCAATACGCGTGACTGAAAATACAACGTCCTCAAAATCTTGATCACCACCGCCGGTAAGGTCTTCGAAACCGATAATCATTGCATTCCCACCGTCGGCAATTCCCGAAAGTGCATGTTGTTCATCGTCGGTATTCAGTAAGGCTTTTTCCGCATGGAACGTGTTTACACTGGCTGAGTTTCCATTGACAAAAAGTATTAGATCAAAGTCGTCGTCCACATCGGCAACTGCACCATTGCCGGCTCGAAACTCCAACACGTCGCTGTTTGACACGTTGGCTGCCCAATCTGCAGCATTCTGAACAACAAAGAACCCGAGTCTGCTGCCATCCGCCACGTCTGAAATGGTAACTGAGCCGGTGTCGCGGTTGGTGTTGTCGTACAACAATCGCACATTAGCGATTTCGCCATTGTCGAGGATATCATAGACCCCCAACACGTTATTGTACCCTGCGTGCCCAATATCGAGCAGTTCAACCTGAAAATCCGTCGCACCGTCACCTGACAAAAACTCTTTGTTGACCACGCCGTTGATCTGGTCTCGGCTTACTCTGTCCCCATCCGACAGGTCAGGAAGGTACTTGGCGTAACTTATGATGGTATTCCCGTCGACTGCGATTGCGAAAATGTCGCCTTCTGACCGCCCAGAAATGAGCGATATTGTAACATCTGAATTACCATCGCCGTCTAAATCCACCTCGATCTCTGAGTCTCTGTTAAAGTGAATATTGGATCGGCCTGGTTGGACTCCTTCGAGGATTAGCTGATTACCTTCGTCAAAGTTGGTTATTACATCATTGTCCAGCTCTTCCGGAGTACCCCTGAGCGCTCCGCTCTCACTCTCTAGCGTGAATTGTTCAAGGGTTGGTGTCGCTTCCACTTCAGCGTTTTCCTCGGGAGCGATTGCCTGCTCAGACGGTAGGCTGTCGTCCGTTCCGGCACTGCCACCTTCGTCCAATTGGACACCGGCTGAAGTCCGTGCAAAGTTTTGCGTCACCATCACGGCAGGCACGCCCTGAAAGGTACCGATCTCGATCCCAATGCCGATGTAAGCCAGTGCCGGATTGAGAATATTCGCCCTATGTCCATCGCTGTTCATCAACGCGTCATGCAAATTAACGACGTCATCGCTGAAACCTGGAACACCGCGCTGACTCTGCCATGCGATGTTTTCGGCGGTAGACCACGACCCGGACAAGACGAAGCCAGATTCGCGAATTCGTTGAGTCGCTGAGCTATCGCCTTCCCCAGTATGCGAAAATGTGCCCGTTTCGAGCATCCAATCACTGTGCTCTTCTGCCGCCGCGTTAAGCCGGAGCTCTAACTGCACTGGATCAAGCCCACGCGAAACGCGCTCCGAATTAATCAGATTGAGCATTTCTCGTTCAAGGGAACTTGCTTCCGACATCACCGATCCTCCAAACTGCGGACATAGTCAGAGGAAAATTTGTCTATAATTGGACAATTTGAAGCCACAAATTGCTTACGCACCCAAAACGGCGACTTCCTGCTGGTTTGGCCTTACTAATAAGCGGATTGACGATTCTTTATGCGCAATGCCCGCAGGCAACCTGAAACCCCATTTTTTGCTTGATTTGTGTTGTTTGGGCAGTTTTGCGTTTATTTTTCTTTTTTGG
>NZ_WQHX01000006.1 GCF_013035425.1 Ruegeria arenilitoris
ATTTCGAAGCTTATGGTGACGCGACACTGGCCCTTGAATGGTCCGGTCCGGACAGCGAAGGCCGTCGTGAAGTAATTCAGGGCGACGCCCTGAATCACGTCATCTATGATGATACTGGCACTGGTTCAGGTGATCCTGATTACGGAGACGGAAAGGATCAAGGTTCCGGCGGTGACGATACGTCTGGCGGTGATACTGGCACGGGAGAACCCGACCACGGCGATGGAATGGACAATGGCTCAGGCGGTGATGATACGTCTGGCGGTGATACCGGGACGGGTGATCACGACCACGGTGACGGATCGGACCATGGCTCAGGCGGTGATGATACGTCTGGCGGTGATACTGGCACGGGAGAACCCGATCACGGTGACGGATCGGACCATGGCTCAGGTGGCGACGACACATCCGGTGGTGATACCGGAATGGGCGATCACGACCACGGTTCAGGCGGTGACGATACATCTGGAGGCGATACTGGCACGGGCGCACCCGACCACGGTGATGGCTCGGATCATGGCTCAGGTGATCACGATAGCCACAGCGGCGGCCATGTGCCTCCGCCGACAAGCCCAGCCGAAGTTGACGACTATGTTGCTGCTGTGATGGCACAGCCCGAATCGCACGCGCATGGCGACGATGCGAGTCTTGCGAACGAACACATGGCCGTTCTGGACCTTGTGCCTCGCTCAGAGGCGACGCATGTGGCAGTCCGCGATGGAGACTGGTTCGATCCAAACACCTGGCATGAAGGACGCATTCCCGATGCAGGTGCTCAGGTTGTCATCCCAGAGTCGATTTCAGTGCTGTATTCGGGGCAGAGCGATGCATCGCTGTTCACTGTTCGTGTGGATGGTGAATTGTCATTTGCCCACAACGCGAATTCAAAAATGCTGGTCGATACTATGGTAGTGTCCCCGACCGGCCGTTTGGAAATCGGTACCGAGGAAAACCCGATCGGTGCAAACTATGACGTAGAAATCGTCATAGCGAATAACGGCGACATTGATACAAGCTGGGACCCGATGCTTTTGTCTCGGGGCGTTATTTCGCACGGTGAAGTGGAAATTCACGGGGCGGAGAAAACGAGCTTTTTGGCGGTGTCCGATGCGCCGATGAGGGGCGACACTCAGATTAACCTGAGTGAGATTCCTGAAGGTTGGCAGGTTGGAGACACGATCGTTCTAACTGGTACCCATAAAGAAGGTTGGTACTGGGACAACGATGCCGGGGTAATGCGTCGCCACGACAGTCAGGATGAAGAGGTTGTAATTACCGCTATCAATGGCAACGTAATCACGCTGGATCGAGCCCTGGAATATGATCACGACACGCCACGGGACGATCTTGCCGCTTATGTGGCCAATACATCGCGTAACGTTACATTTTCAAGCGAGGACGGCGAAGACACTGCGGTTCATCACCGTGGGCATACGATGTTTATGCATTCGGACGACGTTGATGTTCGCTATGCTGCATTTGATGATCTAGGGCGGACTGACAAATCTGTACCTGCATTTTCTGTTACCTCGCTTGACAGCGTCCAGTCAGATTCAAATATCCAGTCGCGCTATCCGTTCCACTTCCACAGAACAGGAACAGAAGATCAGGAAAACCCTGCAATCGCAATTGGTAACTCTGTCACCGGCTCCCCGGGCTGGGGTTATGCCCATCATGACAGCCATGCGATATTCACTGATAACGTAGCGTTCGATATCTTTGGTGCAGCATTCGTTGCAGAGGATGGTAATGAAACAGGTGTTTGGTCGCATAACATCGCGATCGATGTCGTTGGTGTTGGCTATACAGATGCGGCAGTTAAGGACGGGCCTGCAGTAGAACGTCATGACAATGGGCGAACCGGTGAGGGGTTCTTCTTTGCAGGACGGTTGGTTGAAGCGTCAGACAATGTTGCTGCAAATACGACCCATGGCTACGTCTGGATGACTCGTCAGCATCCGCGAGATCCCCTAAGCGATAATCTGGACCAACCGGAAATTGCTTATGGCAGCGATAGCATCCGTCTGGATGTTCCTCCAATTCAAGGATTTCACAACAACGAAGCGTTCGGCACTGAGGTTGGCTTGATTGTTATCAAAGCCAACCCCAATCAGGATCACGATGTTCGATCGGTCATGGATGGTTTCCTGAATTGGGAAACCTGGGAGGGCGTGAACCTTTCCTACACCTCGCATTACACATTAATTGACTTCGATATTTTGGCCACACAAAACGAAGAACTGCTCTTTGGCAGCGTCGGTTTTAATCTTGGTGGCAATGCTTTTGATGTCGTAGTTAATGGTATGCGTGTGGAAGGTTTCCGCACAGGCGTCGATCTGGACCAGGAGTTCCACTTTGGCACAGATGGCGCCGATTATGACGACGTGTTCATCGATCTTGTACTTGTTGATAACGACAATAACTTTGTCGGTTTCAACTCATCTCGTCATTCTGTCATATCATCAGACGATCTTGTAGAAGGTCGCCTTGGCTTCGTGTTGGAGTCGGACACTGTACTGTCCGAAGGCGAGAGCCTTTTCCTTCGGGGACTAAAGACTGACTCGATCGGTAGTCGCGACCGCGAGTTTGCCGGTGATAGGCAAATTTTAGACTGGCACGAAGACATAGCGGCAATTATCGCGAACGACGGCTACTATAAAACCGAGTCGGGTCAGAATGTTGTTTTGATCGAAGATTTCGTCGCTGATCGTGCTACTGGGCAATTAATGAAGATGGCCCACGTTATCACGCTGGATATGACTGATGCGGAGATTGCCAATTCCTGGTCGATAAACCATTGGGGGGGCGCTCAGTACAACGGCATCATTTCTTTTGACAATGTGGCGCCGACAGCTCGCGACGATCTTGCATCTACAAGTGCCGGTAATGCGGTTCTTATCGATGTACTAAGCAACGACTCACACGTTGGCGGTGACGATATCCGCGTCGACGGATTGTCCACGACTCCCAACGGGAATGTGTATCTTCAGGACGACGGGCAGCTGCTTTATGTCCCCAACCCTGACTTCACAGGCATAGACAGCTTCGACTATTGGGCAGCTGATGAGGATGGCGACTTTTCGCAGGCAACTGTGACAGTAGAAGTCTTCGATCTCTAGGTCAGAAATCTAAGCGCCCGGGTAAGAAAAGGCTCGGGTGCATTCTATTTGTTTCAAACTAAAATCTGGGGAAGTGGAACTGATGTTCCTAGATCAGGATTTTTCCGAGCTGGAAAAAACATGCATCTGTTGAAGCGTACCAGCCTTTGCAAAAAATGGTCGTGCGGCCAGTAAGCCCAATAGTGCAACTATTCCGATACCAGAATAAGTAGATAGCGCGATCCAGCCCCCGAACCCAGCCAGCAATACTGAGCTACCCGCGAGAAGGCCGCAGAAAATAGCTATACACAAAGCGCCTAACACAGTCGAGTTCCCGCCTCAAAGATAGAGTAGTTTGATATTTATAAAAAAGCATGCATGGCTCGCTGGAACAGAGTCAAGTTGCCAGGTGTCAAAAACGAGCGGTGGGCTGCTGACGTCCGGCGAGTCTCCGCTTATGGCTTTCCCAAAAGCAGTACTTTTCAATTTCTACAGGCAAAGTGGTTTACCAATTGCGGCACTTCCCGCACCCTTAAGTTGAACCTTTTTTAAAACCCAAGGCGCCAAGTTAAATTGCTTTGTCATCCGTATTTAGCAATTTGGTCTCAATGCCTTGATGAATTTAATGGCGAAATTTGGTAAACTGACTTAGGTTGCAGAAATTCAAGATGTGAGTGGCAGGCTGCAGCGGACGCGTTTAGGTTTTTCTGCCAGAAATGGGTTAATGGAAGGATCCTAAAGATGAAGGTGGAAGCCGCGCCGCTGTCAGGGCTGCTGATCCTGACTCCGACGCGTTTTAGCGATGAACGTGGTTATTTTAGTGAAAGTTGGAACCTTAAACGTCTGAAACATCATGGAATAGAAATAGAGTTTGTTCAGGACAATCATTCGTTGTCCCGGCAGACCGGAACATTGCGCGGACTACATTTCCAGTCTCCGCCGCATGCACAGGACAAGCTTGTACGGTGTGCGCGCGGCGCTCTGTTCGATGTTGCAGTCGATATTCGCAAGGGCAGCCCAACATTCGGGAACTGGTTCGGTATCGAGTTGAGTGAGGAGAACGGTACGCAGCTTCTCGTTCCCAGAGGGTTTCTACATGGGTTTGTAACCCGCGCTCCGGATACTGAAATTTGTTATAAGTGCAGTGACTACTATGCGCCTGATTGCGACGGAGCGATCCGCTTCGATGACGGTGAGATCGGAATTGACTGGGGTCTGAACGGCTCTCCTGTCTTGTCTGGAAAAGATGCAGCGGCTCCAAGTCTCAGCGATTTTGACAGCCCGTTTGTTTGGGAGGGCTAGTCGATGAAACTTCTGGTTACCGGCGGTGCGGGCTTCATTGGATCCGCGGTTGTGCGTCTTGCTATAGCCCGTGGGCACGAAGTGGTGAATGTCGATGCCCTGACGTATGCGGCGTGTCTAGACAACGTGGCTAGCGTTTCCGACAGTCCCTGCTACAAATTTATTCATGCCGACATCTGCGACCGCGCGGCGATGAATGCGGCTATTTCGGACCATCGGCCTGATATCGTTATGCATCTGGCGGCAGAAAGCCATGTGGACAGGTCCATTGATGGCCCCGACGCGTTTATAGAAACAAATATTACTGGGACTTACAGTTTGCTCGAAGCTGCGCGAACCTATTGGGCTCGGGCAGGCAAACCTGAAACTTTTCGGTTTCATCACATCTCAACCGATGAAGTGTTTGGTAGTTTGGGCGAAACGGGCCTGTTCACCGAAGATAGCCCTTACGATCCGCGCAGCCCATATTCGGCGTCAAAAGCGGCATCTGATCACTTGGTGAGAGCTTGGCATGAAACTTACGGTCTACCTGTTGTATTGACAAATTGTAGTAACAACTACGGTCCCTATCATTTTCCAGAAAAATTAATCCCTGTTGTTATTTTGAATGCTCTGGCGGGTAAACCGCTACCGATCTACGGCACAGGTGCCAACGTACGCGATTGGCTTTTTGTCGAAGACCACGCGGATGCCTTGTTGCTTGTCGCTGAAAAGGGATTGCTCGGTCGCTGCTACAATATTGGGGGCAACAACGAACGCTCCAATCTGGAATTGGTCGAAAGCCTCTGCGCTATCTTGGATGACTTGCGACCTCTACCCCGCGGCAGTTACTCGGACCAGATCACATTTGTGCCTGATCGCCCGGGTCACGATGCGCGCTATGCTATTGATGCGTCTAGAATTCGCGACGAGCTGGGGTGGGTACCTTCAGTGACATTGGAACAGGGTCTTCGAATGACCGCCCAATGGTACTTGGATAATCCTGGTTGGTGGCAAGCTTTGCAGGGTCGGCACGGCGTCGGAGACAGGTTGGGAATGGCAAATTGATTCTTGTCTTTGGGTCTTCGGGTCAGTTGGGGCGCGAACTGGCGGCGCTTCCGGACACAGAATGTTTGTCGAGAGAGGCTGGGGATCTCTCCGACCCCGCAATGTGCGCTTCGGTAATTTTGAAAAGTCGACCCGCCGCTGTAATTAATGCAGCGGCCTATACAGCCGTGGACACCGCTGAGCGCGAAGTTGACTTGGCAACGACGATCAATTGCGACGCGCCGCAGGCTATGGCTATTGCATGCGCAAAACTGAAAGTGCCGTTTGTGAGTGTTTCAACAGACTACGTGTTTGATGGAAGCGGGCAGGCGGCATGGCGTGTCGAGGATAAAACGCACCCGTTGGGCGTTTATGGTCGGTCAAAACTGGCCGGTGAAAAAGCGGTTGCCGCAACTGATGCTCAATGGTTGATTTTGCGAACTTCGTGGGTTGTTTCGGCGCATGGTAGCAATTTTGTAAAGACAATGTTGCGCCTTGGATCGACCCTCGACGAACTGAATGTCGTGGCCGATCAGATCGGCGGCCCAACGCCGGCAAGGGATTTAGCCATTGCGTGTCATCGCATTGCGCATCTAATGCGCGAGGACCCTGACTTAAAAGGCATCTATCACTTTTCTGGTCGGCCATCGGTTAGTTGGGCGGATTTCGCACGCGAGATTTTCAGGCAGGCCAACTTGGACTGCCAGGTCAACGACATTCCGAGTTCAGACTATCCGACGCCCGCGACCCGACCCTTGAATTCGAGGCTGGACTGTGCGGATACTGAGCGGGATTTGTCGATTGCCCAACCAGATTGGAAATTGGGGTTGGCGGAAATTTTGATTGATCTAAAAGGATGTTATCAGTGACCAAGCGTAAGGGTATCATTTTGGCCGGAGGTTCCGGTACCCGCCTTTACCCAATTACCGAAGGTCTTTCCAAACAGCTTTTGCCGATTTACGACAAGCCGATGATCTATTATCCGCTGAGCGTCCTGATGTTGGGCGATATCCGCGAAATTTGCATCATTACGACACCGCAGGATCAGGCTCAGTTTCAACGCGCACTTGGGGATGGCAGCCAATGGGGAATTTCACTGAGTTATGTGGTTCAACCCACCCCCGACGGCTTGGCCCAGGCATATATATTGGCCGAGGAATTTTTGGACGGTGCGCCGAGCGCGATGGTCTTGGGCGACAACATATTTTTCGGCCACGGCTTGCCAGAGTTGCTAGCCAAGGCAGATAATTCGTCTTTGGCGGCGACTGTTTTTGGCTACCACGTGAATGATCCGCAACGGTATGGAGTTGTGGATTTTGATGATCAAGATCGCGTCAGGGCTATTGTCGAGAAACCGTCGGTTCCGCCGTCAAACTATGCGGTGACCGGTTTGTATTTTCTTGATGGAACTGCTCCGGAACGTGCGCGTCAGGTAATTCCCTCTGCACGGGGAGAGCTGGAGATCACTAGTCTGTTAGAGATGTATTTAGCGGAAGACCAATTGGATTTGCTGCGAATGGGACGCGGTTATGCCTGGCTGGATACTGGCACGCATGGCAGTCTGTTGGATGCAGGGAATTTTGTGCGAACCCTTCAGGATCGGCAAGGTCTGCAGACCGGATGCCCAGAGGAAATTGGTTACCTTAAAAGTTGGATTTCCCGAGAAGAACTCGCCAAACGGGCTCAAACTTTATCCAAGAATGGGTACGGCGAATACCTGTCCAACCTAATCGAACGGTGACAGTTGTAGTGAAGCTATTGGGGGGGTACCCCGGTTGGCGCATAATTGGTGACCACGTCCCAAACGATTTTTTGCATCACACGCGCCGCGTCTGGTCCAGGTGAGTCCGCGTCGGAACCGTCTGCGCGCTTTAACTCATATGGCAACCCGATGGGTGACTTCTGGTACAACACTGCGTAATGGGTAAGCGCCACCAAATATGCTCCCAAGTCGTTAAAGTGAATGTTGTCCTGTTCGCCATCTTCAGTTTTGGCAAACAGGTCCTCTTTCCCGTTCACCGGTCCAATACCGTTACTTTCATCCACTTCCCGTACGAACCTCGCAAAGACTTGGCCGGCGGGGATTACGTAAATCGGGTGTTGCATGTTCTCGTAGGCTAATGCGCGCCTCAAAATTTCAGTTTCCCAGTAGCGCTCCAGATCCAGGTCGAGGCGCTGCAACCACCCTTCTTCGTCCGTTAGTTCATGCCATGTTTCGTAAAGGTAAACTCGTAGTTCTGGGTTTGCCTCCCACCCTGCTTTTGCCCATCTGTGCAAGTAATCCGCGCTGTCCATGTACTTGATCGCGTCGCGAATTTCGACCATCTCGGTCACGACAAGAACGTTGTATTCTCCGGAGGACACAGCTTCGTGGGCGTCCCTATATTTTGGGTGATCGTTTTCTTTCTCAAAGCCGTAAATGGTTTCATCTTCTTCCCAATGGGCCTTTAGCGCGGTGCCCCATCCCTGCTGACTGTTGTAACCGTGACCTTCGCCGGCCAACTGAGCCAGCATTTCTGGCATATCACGTCCAACCAAACTATGGCCGATGTGAAAAACCCGCTGTACATCAGACGGAGCAGGGGCCGGTGTATTGTAAAGAGATTCGAACTCTGACTTGTCGATGGGTTTGGGGCCGCCGCATTTTGTCAATCCACTACAAGCAGCAAGCAGAAGTAATAGTAGTGGGGATCCAACGCGTTTTAGTTTTTTGAGCATGCCTAATCTCTTTCGGTCATGGGCCATTGTTCTAATAGAGGCGGAGGTCAAGCACCGCGATGTAGCGATGCTACATCTAACAAACAGAGATTTGCAGCAAGAGTATAGACCCGTTGCGAACGTTGGGGAAAAACACGCCAGAAATACCGCACCCCATTACAAGCTGACGGTGCGAACTGAAGTGTAACCCAAAATTGCTAGTATCCGGTCGCGCGTACGACCACGCCGACAGTGGCGTAAAGAATACCGAGGTCCGTTTTAAGCGTAAGGTGCTCGGCATAGGATGTGTCAAATTCAGCGCGGCTGGCGAATGTGCTCGCATTCCGTTCCGAAACTTGCCAAGAGCCGGTGAGACCAGGGCGCAACTGAAAGTACGCTTCGCCTGGGTATAGCTTGCGTTGCTCCGGCATCATCGGGCGTGGCCCGACCAAACTCATTTCGCCAACTAATACGTTCCACAATTGAGGCAGTTCATCCAACGAAGTTTTGCGAAGAACGCGACCGAATTGAGTAATTCGAGGGTCGTTCTTGAGCTTTTGAGTCGCATCCCATTCGAGACGGGCCAGTGTGTTTTTTGACAAATACTCTTCAAGCAACACGTCGGCATTCGTTACCATCGTGCGCAATTTCCACATCGTGAACTCGCGCCCATTGCGACCGATGCGGCGTTGTCCATAGAATGGATTCCCGCCGTCGCGCGCGATCAAAGCGGCCAAGATGATTATAAGGGGTAAAACAATCGGTGCCGCCAAAAGAATGAACGCGACATCAAGTAGTCTTTTGAAAATTCTACCATAAAGCCGGGTTGAATTGGCTTTATTTTCACTCACTCGGGCTACGGCTTGATGCTTCCGCGGCTCGCTTGGAAAACTCGTATCCTGAATCGTCATTTTTTTACTTTCAAACCAAAGCCAAAAAGGCTTGACCATTACGACACAAACTTCCGATGGTCCAAAAAACGACCCTCAGATCTACTCACAACAAGAAAGAGATAATAACTCTCGACAGCGTCGGCCCCCCTCTTTCACCCAATGACAGTACACCATTTACTCTAACACAACAAACCAACAGTGCCATCTTCTAATCAAATTTTCGCCTTATTCTATTTTAAGTTCTGTAATCTACATCTCATTGTTTCCAAATTTGGGCGCTGATCGTGTCTGAGTTGTGGTGGGGCTGGCATGGTCTATCTGCCAGCCGAACAATTTTTTGCACACTGTTACAGTCTGAGCACAGAGCGTAGAGAAAACTGTTCCAGCTATTTGGTCATTAGGGTTTGATGCCTTGGAAGAGTTGACCACCTTAATACTCAAGTACGAGGTTTCCGAACATTGATCGGGTTGGGTTGAGAAGATTTTATGGCTCTGTCCGTGATGAAACTTTCGGATTTTTTAATATCAGACGAAGTATTTACTTGGGCTCGCAGCACATAACCTGTAAGCGACCCGGCAATTAGCCAAGTCACAGGCGTTAGAGTCGCGTTGGGGATAAGATCAATAAGATTTGCAGCCGAGACCAACGTCAGACCAGCGGTTGCTAGCGGGATGTCTTGTATCTTTTTCCGTCTGTTCAGTGTTAGGAGCGGCAGAGTCAACAAACCAAAACGAGCGACGTAGCCAAACCAACCAAACATCCCTACAAATATCACCCACATCCCATCGGTGATAGCTGATGAATAGACACCGGTTTCCGGGTCGTAGCTTTCGTTACGACCCCAACCTCCCCATCCAAAGAAAGGTTTTTCCTCAGCGCGGGCAAGCAAAATGTCTTCGCTTGCAACTCTTACATCAAATGATTCGGCGCGTCGGGGACTTATCTGGGAGGCCAATTCTGAAACACTCTCCACGGGAACCCAGTCCAATCCACGTAGCATGGGATAGGTGAGAACGATTAGGGCCACGACTGATGCCGCACGCAACATCAAACGACTTGTTCCGAACATTATCAAAGGCATTAATAGTACCGTAATGACCAGTGCCCCCAGCGACTTGACCAGAACTATGGTGATAAGCATCCAGCCGAGGAACAGCATCCATCTAAAAGAGTCGGTTGCTGCAAGCGAGCTGCTGCGCAACAGAGCGACACCAGAAAGAGTGGCCATCGACAAAAAAATGCTGACCCAAAGACCGTGTTGTAAAAAGACGATGGGGCGAAAACCCCCACCACGGACATGCTGCAAGAAATCGTGAGGAAAATATCCATAGATCCACACGTTCAGCTGTGGGCTCATGCGTACTTCAAATAATGCCAGTAGGCTGTAAGCTAGTCCCGACATTGCCAAAACTACGAGCAGCACTTTGTGACCAGACTCGGTTGCTAGATACCTAGCTCCCAAAAAAAACGGGAGAATAGACACCAGTGCCTCCAGACCTATTGAAAACCCATCGTAAACTCGCATGCCCGGTAGAGACACGGGACCGAATTGCAGTGGTTCTCCGTTCGTCAGAACTGTTGCAAATCCTGATGCAAACAGTACAAACAACAGCAAAATCAAGACCAATCTTGCTCCTGCGGACTCTTGTTTGCTCTTGCGGCTACTAGCTGGTTTGTTCAGATGATCGGGCGAATTGTAGCTTCCCGAAGCCCATGTTGGTTTTGGTGGGCGTATCAGCAGACACATTATTGTCGCGCTGAGGGCCGGGATCAACGTCTTGTCCAATACAGGCAAAATTGGCAAATCGATCTGCGGTAGGCCAGGTAAAAGCAAGTAGCCCGCAATAATTGAAGCAGAAATCGCACTGGGCTTTTCAAGTACCTTAAACAGGACAACCACAACCAGTGGCCAAGAAAAAAGCACAATGTACGCGATTACGTTTGGCATTGAGAATTGGCCTCAGAAAAAGGCTGTGCGTGTGGGTTCAGGACCAACAATTCCCTGAAACTGTTGGCTCGCAGAAAGACATATGCAGATCAAATCCGCATCCTTTTGAATATGGCCTCGGGGATCGCCTTTATCACGAACATTACAATGGCCCAAATCGGCTTGACGTAAACAATATTCTTTTTTTTACGTACGGCCCGCTCGATCGCATCAGCTACTTCGGAAGGTTGCGCGGTCAGTTTTTCAGGTAAATCCAATTCTTGGGTCATCTTGGTGTCGACAAAACCTGGTAATACAGTAACAACGTGAACACCTTTCTTTGCCATCCGGTTACGCAACCCGGACAGAAATGCCGTGAACCCGGCTTTGGCTGATCCGTAGATATAGTTAGTGGCCCGACCCCTTTCTCCTGCGACCGAACTGATACCAACCAGAGTGCCGGAGCCACGTCGCTCAAATCGGTTCGCTAACGCGCCCAAAATGTTGGCGGGGCCTTCAAAGTTGGACCGCATAACCAGAACAGCCGCGTTCGCGTCTTGCTCATCGTTTTCTTGCTGCCCGAGCAGTCCAACGGCGCAAACTACGATTTCTGGCGATGCAGGCAACGTTTCCACGAAACCATCGTGACTATCCAGATCAACGACGTCGAATTCATGCAAAGTCACAGAAACTTGGTGCCGGATCTCCAGATCAGTTTTTGCTTTTTCAAGATCCTGAGCATTTCGCGCGGCCAACTGGATTGGATGTCCCAGCGCGGCATAAGTATGGGCAACCGCCATCCCAATATCTGATCGGGCACCGAGGATTAGCACTGGTCCTTCGCTCACAGCATCAGCCTTTCAGATTGCATCGAGGAAAACTGTTTGTTGACGCCGGTCCGTTCCCGCATGGCAGAAAAATTTGCGACCCGAACTTCGTCCATGTCCTTAAGATCCTGGGCTGCGAGACAGCTATCTTTCGCCAAATAAACCCGACCGGCATAGTCTGCTGTCATCTGACCAAGTTTACTTACTAACGCGATCGATTTTTCGGACACCGGGAAGTCCAACGCCAGAGTGTATCCTTCCATCGGAAAGGAGAATCGACTTTCCTGTACCCCGAACCGTTTCAGCACTGCAAGAAAGGAGCCTTGTCCAGCTTCGGAAATCTCAGTCAACATGTCGTTCAGACCTGTTCTGGCCTGATCCAAGGGTATGACACACTGGAATTGTGCCAAGCCTTTGCGCCCGTATATCCTGTTCCAGTTCTGAATTGAATCCAGCGGATAGAAGTAGCTGTTCCAATTGACGTAACTGGTCCTATCGCTTCGAGAGCCGTTCCAGTAGTAAAGTGCATTGAATGCTCGCACCGAATATCGGTTCAAACAGAATCCCGGAAGGTTAAAAGGAACGTTTAGCTTTTGCTTGGCAACAGTCGGGTAGGGCGTCGCGCGGCACTTTTCAGGAATTTCCGAGTGCGATGCATGCTCGCCCAGCATAACCAGCGAGCGGCCCATATTCTCGCCTTTGCTCAAGCAGTCTATCCACGCCACCGAATAAGTCGCGTCCAGAGCTTCTTCGAACAAGTCAATCGCGGCGTCCAGATTTGGCGCAGCATGCGTTGTTTGTCTTATCCATCCAGTTTCGACTGGGCGTAGCCGACAGGCGACCCTGATGATTACTCCCGTCAGACCCATCCCACCAATGGTCCACTCGAACAATTCAGAGTTTTCTGTGCGCGAGCACCTCGTTACTTCGCCATCAGTTCCGACGACATCCAGCCAATCGACAAAACTGCCAAATGAACCATCGATGTGGTGATTTTTTCCATGTACGTCGGCGGCTACCATACCGCCCAATGTTACAAAACGCGTGCCGGGGGTCACTGCAGGAAACCATCCCTGCGGCAGAAAGGCGGAAATTACGTCAGACAATAGCACGCCCGCTTCGGCAATGAGTTGGCCGGTTTCAGGATCAAACCCCAGCATGTGATTAAAGCTGCGCATGTCGATTGTATTGGTTCGGCTTAGCGCGCTGTCGCCATAAGCGCGACCGTTTCCGCGGGCAATTGCACTAGACGCAATTACCGCGTCTTTCAATGCTGCTTTGTCCCGTGGCTTTTGCACATTGCAATCTTCCACGGGGTGATTGCCCCAGCCAGAAAGTTTCATCTAGCTTCTCCGATTGTCAGTGCGGAATCCGTGAATACAAAGCGACGATCGAGGTTGAACTTCACGATGTAGCCGACTGTCAGTCCTAATACCGCACCCAACTCTCGCATGAGATCTGTACGCCAGATCAACCAGAACCCCGCTTCCGTACCCCAGAAGATTGCTGTCGTCAGAATTCCCATCGCTGTATAGGCTGAAAATTTGCGACTGTGGTCAATAACCCCTTGGCCAAGATCGTAGAATATCCAGCGTTTATCGAGGATGTATTTAAGGACGAGACCAACCCCAGTGCCAACCAACAGCGCAGGGATCAACGCGTCGTCACTGATTATGGCGAACACCACGCGCTGAGCTCCAAGATTTGCCACAGTCGCCAGTACTGCAAACAGCGAATAGCGCAGTAAGAGAGTTCGAAACGTCACAGCACGGTTCCCCCGAACGCGAGCACCGCGACAAAGACAAAGCAGAGTTGGCTTGTCCTGTCTCGCGCCGCAAACACGATGGGATCATCATGCATGTGGCCCCGGTGGGTAATCATGATGATGCGGCTGATCCAGTACAACAGGATCGGACAAATTCCCCACAAGACGATTGGTTGTGCGTAAAGCTCAACCACACTGGGTGAGTTCAGATAAAGGGCTAAAACCAGCACTGCAAGATAACCTGCCGCGATCGCCATCTGAGTCATCAACGGCAGATCGTCGACATGGTAGCCACGTCCAGTTGCCCCGAGCTTGCCGCGCGCGGCACTGTCAACAAGTTCCGCCTGCCTTTTGACTGCGGCAAGCGAGAAGAATAGAAAAATAGAGAACGCCAACAGCCAGACGGACAATACGATTTGTGTCGCGACGGCCCCGGCGATTATCCGTAGGGTATAAAGCCCTGCGAGTGTACAAACATCTACAATGAGTTTCCGTTTGAGCGAAATAGAATACGCTGTGGTAATGCTGAAATACACAAGCATGACAGCAAAAAAGGCCCATCCTGTAAACGCAGCGACCAAATATCCTCCAAACAGCAGCCCGATGGCCATCCAAATCCCGTGAGAAACGGGAATGCTGCCTGACGCAAAGGGTCTGTTACGTTTTCTTGGGTGCGCGCGATCAGCTTTCAGGTCCAGTAGATCGTTGACCACATAAACACTGGAGGCAATCAGGCAAAAAGAGATAAAGGCTAGAAGGCTGTGTACCAAAACGCCCGTCGCGAAATTATGCGCTGCGATCATAGGCAGGAACACCAGTATGTTTTTTAACCACTGATGAGGGCGCAGCGCCTTAAGATAGGAATTTGGCGAAACCCCCTTGGTGGTTAAATGTTCCGCTTCGCAATCCAATTTGTCGACGCCACGGCGCACGGATTGCGGCGCGTTGACTGTAACCGCTTTCTTGGCCTTTGCCCAGATTTTCAAATCTGCCCGGCTGTCTCCCAAATAAGTGTAGCTGTGATCGCCATATTGCTGTTCCAGAAATTGGGCCTTTTTATCGCCTTTCAGGTTTACATCCCCGTTCGATCCATGAACCTCGTCAAAAAGGCCCAAATGATCCGCGATCTGATCCGCGATCCTTTGATTCGAAGCGGTAACAAGTGCCGTCCGGCGTCCTGCATCTCGCCAAGACCTGATGTAGTCGACGACAGCCTGATTATAGGGCAACGCGTTTGCATCCACCTTAGCGGTTCTTTGTAGGCTTGCTTTCAATGCCGCTCGCCCTCGAACAAGCGCCGCTGGGGCTGTAAATATTGTGCGCCAGTCTTGAGCCAACGAGGACCAGAAGGTTTCATGCAGCATATCGGACGCAATAAGGGTCCCGTCCAGATCGACAACCAGGACTGGGTCGGCGACTTGCATCGCCTGTTCGTCTGTCAAGGTAGCTTGATCTGACACCTGCTAAGCCTCCTTAATAAACTGCCAATTGCCCGCGCACATGTCATCCAGGCCAAGCTGCGCTTCGAACCCCAGCAATTTTCTAGCCAAATCTGTCGCGGCGCAGGATACTGCCGGGTCGCCAGGGCGGCGGTTTGTTATTTCATAAGGAATATGTTGGCCAGACGCGCGTTCATAGGCTTTGACGACATCAAGAACACTGTAGCCTGTACCTGTCCCCAGATTGACACAGTGGTTGCCTCTACCTGCAAATAGCGCGTCTAGTGAAAGAACATGACCGTGCGCCAAATCCTGGACATGGATATAGTCACGAACACCGGTTCCATCTGCAGTTGGATAGTCACCACCATAAACAGTGAGCGATGGGATTAGTCCTAACGCTACTCGGGCGATGACTGGTACCAGGTTGGTCGGCGGTTGACTGGGGTCTTCGCCGATCAGTCCTGATGGATGCGCGCCTACGGGATTGAAATACCGAAGAATGCCGACCTGCAAAACTTGGTCTGCCGCAGACAGGCTGGTCAAAAACTCTTCACCGACCAGCTTTGTCTGCGCGTATACGCTTTGCGGGGAAGGACGCGAATCTTCGCGTATGGGCATTTCCGCAGGTTCGCCATAAATCGCAGCGCTGGAAGAAAACACCATTTTTTCAACGCCGGTCGCCTTCATGACTGAAGCGATGTTGAAAAGTCCTCGGCAGTTGGTTTCGTAATAACCCAGCGGATCAGCCTGACCTTCCGGTACGCTTTTCAGAGCTGCAAAGTGAACCACGGCATCAAAACGTTCTGAATCGAAGACCTGAGAGACGTCCTTTTCAGAACGAATATCGCAATCGTAAACTGTGGTAGGAGCGTTTACAATCTGAGCCAACCGATCCGGCACATCACGGCGCGCATTCGCAAAGTTGTCGAGAATGGCGACCGAATAACCGGCCCTAACCAGTGCGACATAGGTATGCGAACCAATAAAGCCGGCACCACCGGTCAACAATATTCGCCGAGTCTGTATTAGATGTTGTGTCATCTCCCACGAACCCATTCTGACGACCCTGGTCGCAGGCGGACCAGAGTTTGAATTGTCGCATAAACCAAAAATCCGATCGGGACCTGAACCATCAGGTGAAGCAAGTTGGATAGAGATATTTTTTGCGCGTTTTCATTTCTTATAAGTTCTGGGTAGAGACGACGGATTTCCGCAACGCCAGCATCCTGCCGACACCGAACCCTGACCAGATTACGCATCCCTTCGACCATGGGCCAGTGATATCGAGCAGCAACTTCAATGCGTTCTTCTGGAGCAAAGTTCAACCTTACGAAGGTGTCGTCTGATATGACAGCTGGGAATTGCCCCCACCTTTTACGTCCTGCGGCATTGGCCGAGAATAATCCAGCTCCTACGGCGCCGTTCTGCACGAATGGTAATCGCACCCAAAATTCGGCATAACGTTTCGTTATCCACGTGCTCGGTGGCACCACCTGTATTGTTCCCGTCGCGTATATAGGATGTTGTTGGCTTAACGCCGCACGCAATTGACCGAGCATTTCAGGGTCACATCGTACGTCTGCGTCCAAGTAAATACGGTTATTCCCAATTGCCGCGTCGTCGCCCTGATTAAAGGCATTTGGCTTTCCCGCGCGGGAGATTTTGAGCAGGACAAGACGCCAATTGCGTTCTTCAAATGCAGTTTTCATTGAAAAAACGACGTCTTCAGTGCGATCCGTACATGCATTTGCCGCAACTATGACCTCAACGAGCCCAGCTGAGTTATCCTGTTCCAATAACGCCTCCAAGCAATCCGCGATGTAGTCCTCTTCGTTATGGGCGGCGATTATGACGCTGAGAAAATCATGTTGGACAGTGTCAGTTTGAATATTTCCAGACAATATGTGGCATTCTGTCGTCATGATTAATTTCCGGAAAGCGGATCATGGTACAGTCCCATCTTTTGTTTAAGCAACGCCCATAGAACCGGCGGATCGTCCACAAGATAGCGCCGCCAGCGTTGACGTGGCTCTTTCATAAGACGGTAAAACCACTCCAAACCCATTTTTGTGACCCATGGGGCAGGCCGAGGAAGCGTTCCCGCCTCATAGTCAATTGTTCCGCCTAACGGCAGAAATAACCGAACGTTTGGCATCCGATCTCTGTAGTTGATAATGAACTTTTCCTGACGTCCACCACCTAATCCAACCAGCAAGACCGTCGCGCCCGATGCGTTGATGCAATCGATAATCCGGTCGACCTCCTCTGGGTCTTGCTCATAGTCGAAAGCCGGAGCATCGGTGCCCACAATGATTTTTCTTCCTGTCTTTGCGTTGATTTTATCAGCTGCGATTTCGGCAACGCCTGGTTTGCCGCCGCATAAAAAAACGGTGACGTCGGGATTGTCTTTATGGTGCATGTAAAACTTTGGGAAGTAGTCTGATCCGGACACCCGCTCGCGAACTGGTGTGCCCATAAGGCGCAAAGCGAAGTATAAAATCTGGCTGTCGCAAGTAACTACATCGAACTTTTTGAAAACGTGTAGAAAATCCGTATCTCGCTGCAGCTTCGCTACCATGTCGGTGTGAAGCGTAAGAATCGTGCCCTGTGTAAAGTTGGAAACCAAGTCGGTCATGTCCACGTCGTGGACGTAAATATTCAGCAGATCAACACGCGGAAGTGCGGGATTTTCAGCTGAGTTTGCAACGTTTGGTACACCGGAAATAATCATTTCGCATCTCCGGGCAGAGTTCCAAAGTTTACCTTGCAAGGGCGAGAGCGAGCCTGTGGGTCGTTCCATGGAAACGTCACCGCATGAATATTTGCGTCTGCCGGCAACTTAGTGGCAAAAATTCCGATAGTTTTGGTCTCCATCATCACAGGGTTCATATTACCATTTAACCTAAAACTACATCACTGGAGCACGGGCGTCTGCAAAGCGAAACACTCAGAGCGTCAAAACTGTCAAACTACTAGCTTGTCCCGTTAACTTGGAATCTGGAAAACCGATAATCCACCTTTTGTCTACACATCAAGGCATGGATGGCAAAAGCTAATTTGACACACAGCTTAACCCCAACTGTTCCTGCGATCGGAACGTGAACATTTTAGTTTAAGTGCCGGTATTGTCCGGGTTTCAGCAACAGTGGGGATTTTTACTATTACGGAGGAATTTCGCGTGTCCATGTGAAGGACCGCGACGCTGCCGGGATTAGGTGTCAGTTCTAGCCAGAGGAGCAGAAACGTCTGAGCAGGAATTCTTTGGCGAGCGATACGCGATGATCAAAGCACAAGCCAGCATGCCAGCAGCGCCTATCGCTGCATAAATTAAAAGGGCTATCCAAATTGACGTACCCATAATCAAACCAATCCCAGCCGCGAGTGCACCAATTAGCATACCTGAAAGAACCAGCCCAGCCATCATCGAAACAACTCCACATTGCCTGTTTTGCAAAGCCGACCGCATCTACGGCCAAAAAAATTGAAACCTGAAAACAAGGCAAAATTATGCCCTAAGGTATGAACAAATTCTTAATTGCAAACCAAGTGTTGCGTTTTAGAACGGGAATTGAGAGAAAATTTTGTCGAAGACAATCAAAATGTAGCCTTAGAAAGCGAATCATGCGCAAAGTGGTGGGGTCGAGCAGATCAAGGTCTTTTTGCCCGAGGGTCATGTGACCGCGGTAATAATAAGGGCCATAGTATTTTCTTGGTACGGGAGTTTGGAATATGAAAGCCGTTTATGCACTGCTCGTTACACTTGTGCTGAGCGTGGTACTAGCTGCGCCAGCTATGGCTCAAAGCAGTTATAGAATTCAGCCTGGGGATGTTCTTAACATTGAAGTTCTGGAAGATGAAAGCCTCGAGCAAGAGGTGCTTGTACGACCCGACGGGCGTATAACCATGCCTTTGGCCGGTACACTTTCGGTCAGCGGGCGCAGCGTTGAGCAGGTTCGTAATGACCTGACCAATCTGCTGGCTCCGAATTTTGCTGCGCCGCCAAATGTTTTTGTCGCTCTTGGATCCGTCGCCGAACCCACAGACCCAGATCCGATCTTGGTTTACGCAGTCGGAGAAGCGGGGGAACCTGGACGCTACGAAGTGCCACCGGGCACCACGCTGCTCCAGTTCTTTGCGGAAATGGGCGGGTTCTCACGCTTTGCGGCCACCAAACGCATTATTTTGCGTCGGGCCGACCGTTCAGGTAATGAGCGGGTATACAAGTTTAACTATGACGCCATTCTCGAAGGTGCTGGGCAAGGCGGCGCAACGAGACTGGTTGACGGAGACGTAATAGTAGTGCCTCAGCGCCGATTGTTTGAATGACCTGGAAGTGACCAACACGTGATACAGGCTCCCACCCATCGAACTATACGAATAGGTGCTGTTTTTGCCGCATCTACATTTGCAAGCATGAACTTCGCGCAGGAGGTGCCGCTAGAGCCAGGCGGACTGCAGATGCGTTTCGGAGTTGCCGAAAGACTGGAATATGGTCGAAACTTGGCCTTGGATGTTCCCGAAGAGGGGAATGGTTTTATAGCTTCGACAATTCTTTCCTTCGGTCTGTCAAGCGAGACCCGGACCCAAACTTTGGAATTGGACGTCGTAACAGGATTGCGCCTGCAAGACCTGCCAAACAACTCTGACACTTTTAATGTCGGGGATACTCGGCTGGACTTTGGTTATACACGCGATGCGGCTAATTCAGGTCTGGCACTTGATGCAGAATACTTGAGGTTTGATATAGGATTTCTTCGTTCACTTACGGATTTCGAAGATGAAGATGGGTTCATTACGCTGCCAGCAGACTTCTCAAGCCTAACCGGCGATGGGACACGTAGTGATTACGCGCTAGGTTTTGCCTTCGACGGAGGGCGCGAAAACCTAATCGGCTACAATTTGGGTTTGTTTGCTTCCGGAATCAATTATTCGGAATCCGGAGACGCCGAATTTGATGACAGCGATACAATCATTGGTGAAGCTGGCCTTACCTTTGCATTGTCTCCAGTGACCTCCACCAGTCTGACGTACACTAAAGAGAAATTCGAAGAAGACGACATCGATCAGACTGTTCGGGACACTGATACAATTGCATTTGGCGTATCCCACGAATCTTCTGACCGGACCCGTTTTGACGCAACGATCGGGTACACTGACGTAACCGAAAGGCGCGAAGTATCGGGGGACCGGGACGAATCCGGTGTCGTTGGAAATTTGGGTGTTTTTCATGACGTCGCAAACGGAACGGTTTTTGGTGAATATGACTCCAGTCTGAATGCCTCTGGTCGTTTGGATCGCCTGATCGTAGGACGCACGCTTCCCATTCCGGATGGCGATTTTGCCTTTAGTCTTGGCGCCGCACATCGACCAGATGGTTCAGTTGATCCGATAGGCGCGCTGTTGTTTGATCGCGATTTCGGTCCAAATTATTTGCGTATACGAATAAGCCGTGACATACTCGCGGATACTGATGACGAATACACGGTCTCGAACGTCGTTGACTTGGGGTATCTCTGGCGCCTGACGCCGGTTTCTCAATTTGGCCTCCGCGCGACCTATGCTATAACAGAAGAAACCGTGACTGAACCACGCACCGAATTGGGATTCTTCAGCGCTGTTTACAGTCATGAGCTTACGGATGATTGGCGTTTCAATGCTGGGTTCGATTACCGTGTGTCGGAAGACGATGCAGGACGCGCAACTAGTCCGCAAGTTTTCGCAGCCATTGGAAAGGAGTTTTTCTGGAGGCGATAGAGTGGAATGCCGAAATGTTGAGCCCATCTGGTTTTTGGTTGTGATGGGCTTCTAAGACCGCACCTACCAGCCGTGTGTTTTGATGGTGGGGGAATAAGTGAGTAACTAGTAAGTAAGTGAGTATTTGAATGCCGAAAGAAACTGAGGAAGTACTAAATCAAGTTTCTGGCTTGAAGCCTTTTGATATTCCTTTCAATCGGCCCAAGCTAATCGGCAATGAGCGAAGCTACATTCAACAGGGACTAGAGGAAGGTTTCTTCGCTGGAAACGGTCGTTTTACGGTGGCTTGTGAATCTCTACTGAAGGAAATGACCGGTTCTCCCAAGGTGCAGCTTGTTCATTCCTGTACCGCCGCGCTTGAAATGGCGGCCATCCTTTGCGATTTGGGTCCAGGCGATGAAGTTATCATGCCATCTTTCACCTTTGTGTCGACGGCAAATGCAGTCGTTATGCGCGGGGCCACTCCCGTTTTTGTAGATATTTTACCAAACACTCTGAACATTGATCCGGATGCGGTTGCCAAAGCGGTGACGCCCAAAACAAAGGCGATTTTTGCAGTTCACTATGCTGGTGTGCCGGCGGAAATGGACGCGTTGGCAGAAATTGCGAAAGCCCATAACATAATCCTTGTCGAAGATGCTGCTCAAGCGTTGGGATCAAAGTATAACGGACGACCTGCTGGAAGCCTTGGCGATCTTGCCGCATTCAGCTTTCACGCCACAAAAAACGTAACGTCCGGGGAAGGCGGAGCGCTTGCAATTAACCGGGCTGATCTCGTGGAGCGTGCAGACGTTATTCGCGACAAAGGGACAAATAGATCCCAGTTTTTTGATGGGCTTGCAGAGAAGTATACTTGGGTTGATATAGGTTCATCGTACTCACCGTCTGAACTAACTGCCGCCATGTTGTTGGCACAGCTCGAGCAGATGGAGGCTGTGATTTCCGACAGGCTATCATCTGCAGCCCGCTATCAATCTGCGTTCACGGACTTGGCCGAGATGGGGCGTATTGATCTGTTGGTCAGACCTGTTCACTGTCAAGGAAATGGCCATTTGTTCTGTCTTTTGCTTCGCGATGAAGCAGAGCGCCGCAAGTTCATCGCTGATATGGACAATTTTGGCATTGGCACGCCGTTTCACTATGTCCCTCTGCATTCTTCGCCTGCAGGACGAAAATATGGGAAATGCTCAGGATCATTGACTGTTACGGAGCAGTTGGCTGAAAGGTTGGTACGTTTACCCTTGTATTATAACATGGGGGAAACGGTCGACCGTGTGATTAAGACTGCGCGAAATGCATTGATGAACTAGCAACGCGATTTGCGCGATTCACATGTTAAATCGCGACAGATAATATCAGCTTCCTGACGTTTGTGCTCATGTGCGAAGAGCAATTTTCAGTGCGCTAATTCCGGGTCAGCGTTAGAGATTTTTAGTTGATTGGAATCTGGCAACGATACTTGAACCTTGCTACGAATAACGCGTCAGCAGAGTAATACACGATGTCAGAGTCCAATGAGCTTGTCCTTTTCCCTAGTCTGAAAGCGCAACGTTTGCCGAATGGCAAATTAGTGATGACCCAAAAGTACATGGAGGGAGCAGGGCGGTTTGTTGACAAATGGCCAGGTCCGGTGACCGTTATGGTCGAACTCGATGATCGTCCTACCGAAGATATGGACCGTGTAGAAGCAAGGCCAGAACTGTTCGGCTTCGAAATTGAAGAGCGCTCCAAATCCGAGGATGAGTTTGCCAATCGACTGAAACACTCGGCTATCGGCCTTGGCTTTCTTGCAGGCAACAACATCATGATAGCCAAGGCATGCAACAAGGTCGGAATGCCTCTTGTATGCACAAGCGAATATTCACCAAGGACAGAACGTCAGATTGTAGCGGCCGAATTGCCGCAAGACCATATTCGCCGTGCCCGTCGATTGCTTTGGCTACATGCCGAGGAAAAGCGGCGCCAAAAGCTATTGCCTATGCTGGCGGGACTGCAATGCAGCGGCACGCCCACATACGACTTGTATCGCCATCTTGTACCGAGTGCTCTCTTGTTCTTTGACAATAGAGTTTATGAGAAAGACATCCTTCCGACTGATCAGGTAAAAAGCCGGTTCGGCGACTTGTTGTCGGGGCGGCCTTTGAAGTTGGTTTTCGGAGGCCGGCTTTCCACAATGAAAGGCGTATCAGAGCTTCCCAAGATCGCCAGAGAGCTACGTGACCGACGCATTCCCTTCGAGATGACAATTGTCGGCACCGGGCCACTTGAATCCGCGCTAAAAGACGCAGCCTCGTTCTTTGGATTGAATAATTTCGTAAAATTGCTTCCGCCTATGGACTTTCGTAATGGTTGGATCCCTTTCCTGCGTGACAATGCCGACCTATTTGTGTGTCCGCACGTTCAGGGTGACCCGTCCAGTACTTACTCAGAAGTCATGTCATGCGGGGTTCCAATAGTCGGTTATGCCAACGAAGCTTTTGAAGGTGTGTTGAAAAACTCGGGCGGAGGTTGGGCATCACCGTTGCGACGTCCTGCTAAACTTGCCGAGTTGATTGGCGCCCTTGATAAAAATAGAGAAGAAATTCTGAAAAAAGCTCAGGCGGCAGTTTCGTTCGCATCTGAGCACGCATTTGAAAAGACATTTGAGCGACGGGCAGAACATCTTCGTTCACTGGGCCGGTTCAGAAGTTCATAGCCAGCAGCAACAAATACAAGTCTTTTGTTGACTTCGTTTGAGTATGGTGCGGGTGGAGGGACTTGAACCCCCACGCCTTGCGGCGCCAGAACCTAAATCTGGTGCGTCTACCAATTTCGCCACACCCGCTTTCTGATGCCCTGCACCAGCATAGCGCGGTGAATAGCAAAGCTTACAAGCGAGCGCGAGTGGTAAAATTGACGAACCCAAAAAATTTTTCACGATGGAGACAAAGATCGAAGTTCTTGCCGCCGCTAGGAAGTTAGCGTCCTTTGAAAACCTGATTGTCCAAAGTTTTGAGTCACCTTCAGAACACCTTGAGATTCCTATTTGGAAGTTCACTCCGCTTATGAAACGCTCGCGACGTAAACAAACTGTTTCCAAATTGGGAACTCCGATAGCTATTACTTGTACTACCCGTATAAATTGTTCTTGCTTAGTTAACCCAAGTCCCCGTTTTGATCGGATTGCACTGGCCCAGGCTGCCCAAGCAACCTTTCTGGACTACAAACGTCACATACGGTTTTTGTAAATTACTATAAAAAATAAATATTTATAACATGATCTTGCGAAAAGGGTTTCGACTCGTTCACGGGCCCCGTTGTACTTGTGAACGGTTTTGTACTGATGGTTTGCAAATCAAAACCCGCTTGGGTTGAAGCGCAAGTAAGAACCTCCTCCTCAATTGCGCCACAATTGAAACGTCAAAATATCCTAATCACGTCAAAATAACACCGTGGTAATCGTAGTTGATGAACGTCGGGATTTCATGAGTCCTTTTCGCCATCAGGCATCTTGTCAGTATCTGCTCATCTCCAGAACGAGGGCCTTAATAGTGACAGACCAGATAAATTCTGCTGCTTCCGAGCAAGACATCGTCGGGCTTGCCCGCAAAAGTTTCATTGGCGAGCTTAAAACCTTCAATTCCCAGCACCCAGGAACGGGGTTTGGAATCTCGCTTAAAACACATTCGGGTAACCGCTATCTTCTGGCTAACGCTAGAATGCCGCTGCCTGAACACAGATCTCAAGACTTTCCAACCGGTCGCCGGGTCGCGCGTCTGGAGAACAGTGAGCATTTCCGCTCAATTGAAGTCTTGGCTGACTCCTTTGCTTATGAATCGATCTCGCCACGTACCGAAGCGGCGATTTTGGGCAATGCTTTAGACCTAATCGCGCGGATCGATTCGTTGGCCAGTCGGTCGGCGAAAGGTTCGGGCAACCGCATAGCCGCAACTGGTACCGGAGGCTGATCATGGCGCGCAATGACCACCTTCTGTCTGTGGGAAACGAAGCCCTGTCACCGATGACAGATGCAATGTCCGCACTGACAACACAGATAGATCAACTGACTGAGGTGGCGGATGCGCGATCCTCCGCACGCTTGGCGACGCTTAAGACGAAAATGGAAAATTTTACTGCCAGCGTGACGTTGGTAGGTCAAGTCAAGGCTGGAAAATCTTCGATAATCAACATTCTGGCGGGACGGCCGAACCTTCTACCGTCAGATGTGAATCCGTGGACTTCTGTTGTGACAACCCTGAACATTAATACACGTACCGAGGGGGACACCCGTTCCAAGTTCACGTTCTTTGAACAGGAAGAATGGGACAACCTTATGGTCGGCGGAGGCCGGTTAGGAGAACTTGCCAATCGCGCTGGCGCCGATGACGAGATGGATGATATTCGTCGTCAAGTCAATGAAATGAAGGCCAAATCAGAAGAACGACTTGGCAAGCATTTTGACCTGATTCTTGGTCAAAGCCACCAATATGACTATTTTGATGACGAATTAATTCAGCGGTATGTTTGTTTAGGTGACGAGGATGATCCGGACATCAACCCCAAGACGGGACGGTTTGCCGATGTAACGAAATCGGCAGAGCTTTTCATGGATATCCCGCAATATCCAATTTCGCTAAAGCTTTGCGATACGCCGGGTGTAAATGACACATTTATGGTGCGCGAGCAGATTACGCTTCGTAGTCTGCGTGGTTCCGAAGTGTGCGTCGTCGTATTGGCAGCCAGCCAAGCGCTGACGACAATGGACATGGCGCTGATGAGGATCATTTCTCAGTTCGAAAACCGGCAGATAATCCTTTTTGTGAACCGTATTGACGAGTTGTCGGATCCCGTCACTCAGGTTCCTGAGATTCGCGACCGCATTCAGGACACTCTGAAACAGAATAATATCGACACTGAAACCAGCATTGTCTTTGGGAGCGCCCAGTGGGCCGAAGCTGCTTTGACGGGGAACCCCGACATTCTAACCGAAGAATCCCGTCAGGCTCTGAACACATTCTACCTCGCTGCAGGTTTTGGGGACCAGTCGGCGTCTTTGGACAAAATCTGGGCGCTCTCGGGCCTTCCGGACCTTTTGCTCGCAATGAATGAACGAATCGCCGAAGGAGCGGGGAGCCGACTATTGGATCGTGTGCGTCATCGGGCGCGTAACATTGCCAGCCAAATTCGGGCTACTACGGTGGCAAAGACGTTGTCGACCAACGACGGGGTGCTCCGAGATCTTGACGGCGTGTCCGCGGAAAAAGCAATTGTGACAGTTTCGGAAGAATATGAACGAAAGGTAAGCGAACTTACGACCAAGCTGCGGGACAAGGTCTTGGAGCGGCTGGCATCGGCCGAAGCGAATTTTGTCAAACGGGCAACAGACTCACTGATCGCTCATCTAGAGCAAAATGGTGAGGAGGGGACTTGGCAATACGATCCCGCGGGTCTTCGGACTTTGCAAAAAGCAGCATATTTTAGCTTTGGACGTTCCATGCGCAAGGAAGCGGGCGCTATTTATTCCTCGGCGGCTACAGACGTTGAATCTCTGTATCTCAAACTTTTGGGCAACCATCTGGGTGAATTCAACATCGAAGCCCCAATCGTCCCGCGTGTTCCGCCTCCCTTGGGCATTGGTCGAACCATCGCATTGGATTTGCAAAGTACGTGGTGGCGTCGGTGGTGGCAGAAACGTAAAGGCTTTGAAGCTTATGCCGCTGATTATACGCGTCTGATTTCGTCTGAGGCGAATTCCATCACAAAAGACATAGAGGAAAATCAGATAGCGGCGGTGCTAGAGAACGTTCGTGCGGGCATGGCGGATTTCTTGGCTGAACAAAAGGACACGCTTCTCAGTATTTCAAAGTCAGGTAATCGCGATCCTGCAGCCCAAGCAGCGTTGAACTCCGGAACGCAGCCACAAAAGTCGCGTGATGACATCCTCGGCGACATCCTCAAAGACCTCAGTAACGAAGCAGCATAAGAAGAGTTATGGTAAAAAACACAGATCCCCGCTTCGTCTCTCCCATGGCATGGAACCGCATTGAGCAGTGGTCCCGTCGAAAGCCAGCTTTTGCGCTTATGGGAGAGTTCAGTGCCGGAAAGTCGACACTGATGAACTTTCTTTTGCGTGAGCAAGCCCTGCCAACGCAGGTGACAGCAACACAGCTGCCACCCGTATGGTTCAGTTGGGGAAGCAGTCCGGCCTATGTCAAACGGCACGACGGCAGCAAACAAAGTATCACTTTGGATGAACTTGAAACGATCGCTGTCAATGATGCACAATTCGTCCGGATATTCCTCAAGGCTGACATTTTGGAAGCCGTTGATCTGATCGACACGCCCGGCATCTCGGACCCTAAGATTTCAACGGATGTCTGGCAGCGAGCTGTTGGTCAGGCAAATGGCGTACTGTGGTGTACGCATTCCACTCAGGCTTGGCGTGAAACCGAGCGTGCGACTTGGGTATCGTTGCCGGAACGATTGCAGAATAATTCGTTGCTGTTGATTACACGTGCCGATGCCCTGAGTGCGAAAGACAGGCAAAAAGTACTGCGTCGTGTGAACCGCGAGGCGGGTCACCTTTTCAATCGCACAATACTGTTTTCGGCTCGTGATGCTATAACTGCGCGCGATAAGACGGGTGATGCCGAGTTGTGGTCGCGCAGCGGCGGTGGAAAAATGGTCGACAGCTTTTTGGAGATTACAGAACAGATAATGGATGGCCGTGCTGATCAACTGGCCCGGTATCAAATCGATAAATCGCAGTCTGGTCAAACCTTGGTTCACCCTGCAGAGGAAGCGGATTCAATACCCGAAGACTCGCAAGTCAAACTAGTTGAACTCAGCGGAGGCTTCAAAAGCGAGGATCGCAATGTAATCACTAACTTTCCGGTAAGGCCGGCTCGGGTAGAACGCCGCACCGAAGAGCCAGAGCGTTCTCGCATTGACCCCAATGAGGCTGAACGCATGCGTGCTGAAATGGTCAATGATGTTGAAGCGACCTCGAAAGAAGAGTTGCGGTCATACTTTCGCGAGACTACGGAAGATTCTCCGCATCTAAGTGGACTGACAAACCCTGATCTAGATGTAGATGAGTTTGAGTTTTCCGAGGGCGACGAAGTAAATGAAGAACCCGAACTGATCATTGTAAGTCAGGAAGAAGAAGATAGCCTGACTTCGGAAGTTGAACCCAAACCTGGGCCAGACATAGGACAGTCCGTTTCTTCGATCACGGCCCTGCTTGCAGAACAAACGAAAGGCGACGGGGAAGATTATGAACCCGAACCCGAAGGCAATGTTCTGACCGCGGCTGAAGTTGTATCTATTGAACCCGACACGCCGATGTCACGTGAAGACATGTCAGACCAAACGGACCCAACTTCCGAACATTTGCTTGACGCTCGAGTTAGTGCGCCGCCTAGCGCCTTGTCGATGTGGCGCGAGATTGAGGAAAACGATCCTCTGCCTGACGACGCGAAAGGTCTGAAAAATGCCTTTACCGCGTTTCTGCGGGAATTCGATCAGATCGCATTGGAACACAACGCTCATGGGCAAAAAAATCCGCTACGATCTGTTCGGAAATCGAATGACAACGCTGGCGCGGAGTGGCATGTGTTGTAGCGAAAATTGCGATTAATGGGTTTGAAGTAACCGATCGCAGGAACAGGCTGAGATATGTCAATCGAAAAGGTTTTAGCAGCTGCAATCGAAGCTGTACCCGGCTGCTTGGCAGCCGGTTATATCGATATGGAAACGGGAATGCTGTTAGGTACAAGTGCTATCGATCAGGACAATGCCAGTAGCTTAAAAAGTTCGGCTTTGGCTGCCACTAACCTGTTTCAGGGGAGCGGCATCGCAGCCTTTGAAAAGCTGTTGCGTTCGGACGAGGCAGATCAGACGATTAGCTCGGTTTTTGGGGAAGTCGCGGTGTTCTCGGACGACCGGGTATTCATTTTTCTGCGAATGCAAGAGCTCTCGGACCATGTTATTTTTTTTATCTGTCAAGACCGCACCAATATCGAGCTGATGTTAGCCAAATCACATCTCAGCCTTGGACTAGTTGCCGCCGCAATTTAGGCGGGGCCCAAAGGGGATAATGACATGATGGACCCTGAAATTTTAGATCTACTAGAAGAGATTGGGCGAACCTCCACCGCTCGTCTGACCCCTGCAATCTGCCTTGCCGGCAAGAGGCCACAGGATAGGCGCTCCCAAGTTCTGAAGGCTATCAGGTGCACAATATTGCCTCGAAGACTGGATTTTGTTGCCGCAGATGGCACACGTTTGTCAATCGATGTCGGCAGTTCGCGCGTAACGAATATTCTTGAATGCGATACTGGCCCAAAGCCGGATTTTGAAATGGATACTCGGGCGTCATTGATTGAGCAATTGGCACGCCTGATATCTGATCTCGTATCTGCCCCTGGCCCACTGCAACTGGAGTCTCTGTGCCCTGATACTTCGCTCGCGGCAGATGATGTCGGTTTGACCTATTCTGAAGTTGCGACCGCTTGCGCCAACATAGACTTACCTGAAGAGCCACGCGTAACTCTGGTGCCAGATAACCCAATTGAAACAGAGTCCGTGCAAGACCCAAATTCTGACGATCTGCCTGCCGCGGCCAAGACGTTTTACGATGGTATGGACAGATTTGCGTTGGGGCGTTTTTTAATTTCAAGTGATGGCATTGAGGTTTCACAGTTCGAGGGCTTGTGCGCACAGGATCAGCCCGCGCACCCAGATAAGGATGTCCTATCTGAAATCATTCGCGACCTCGTCGGATGGCAAACCGACAGCAGCACAGACCTGCCGCAAATGGTTGTTATGCGTCCTTCCGGCGGCCAGGGAACAGGCGTGGCGTTTGTAAGTGACGGCAAGAATACGACTGGGGCCTTACACGATGCTCGTAAGCTTGAGGCTGTTGTATCGATGTGGAAATCATCAAAGAACGCCGCCGAATAACCCCGATCCTGCCCAATAGTGTCCACTTTTTTAATCTAGATTCGGAAGCGAGTTGTCAGGGTAAACTAATGAGTGAGCTGAGCCGCCGCGAACTAATTCGCATCGCCGAAGATATGAATGAAATAAGCAATGACGAGACCCGTCATTTCATTTCTCGTATTGTAGACGACCTTTCAAAGCTAAAGCCCTCAATTGCATTTGTCGGACAGATTAAGGCTGGCAAGTCGCGCCTAATTAACGGTTTTACCGGTCAAGCTGGATATCTTCCGTCTGATGTGAACCCTTGGACAACAGTGATCACCGATATGCATTTCGGCCACCCTTCTGGTCGCACTTCTGGGGCTGAGTTTCACTTCTTTGACAACCGTCAGTGGAAGGCTTTGATTGCCGAAGGTGAAGAACTGCGCAACATGTTCCCCGATGACGAGGACAGCTATAAGCGGGAGATGATCGAAGAACAGGTCGAGGCGATGAAAACACGCGCTCGGTTGCGCCTGGGCGAAAGCTATGAACAATTGCTGGGCCAACGTCACGACCTGGAGGAGCTGACATCAGAGGATTTGGCTCGTTACGTATGTGCGGGAGACGATCCAGAGGACGACGGAGAGCGCGACCCCGGATCGGATCGAGGCCTTTACAGCGACATAACCCGAAAAGCCGAAGTTTTTTTCGAAATTGGCCATTTCCCGTTTCCGGTCACAGTTACTGACACGCCGGGTGTAAATGACCCGCTATTAATCCGGGAAGAAATATCGCGCCAATATCTTAAAGAGTCTGATTTTTTTGTGGTGGTTCTGTCCGCCCATCAGGCCCTTTCGCGGGCAGACCTGAAGTTGTTTCGTCTCATGCAGGCGCTGGAGTTGGGGCAGATCGTTGTATTTATCAACCGGGTTGATGAACTAGGGGGCGGTGCCGAGGATGCTGACAAGGTCAAGGCTGATGTTGTGGAAGGTCTTGAAAATGCCCTTGGAAACTCTGAGATCGATGTGCTGGTGGGCAGTGCCCAATGGGCCCATTACGCTTTGACCGGTGATGAATCTGGCATTGACCATGACCAGGTTCTGGCTTGGCTGCGTGCCCATCCGGAACAGATGAACCAGTATCTGTCTGGTGTGCAGGAGATCAAACAAGGCCCCGGACCCATCAGTCGCGAGGCCATTTTGCGTTACGCCGCGATGATTGCGTCCGGCTTGCCAGACTTGCGCCATCATGTAACACAAGCATTGGCCAACGGCCCGCGTAATGAACAAATGCGAATGGCCTGGCAGCACCTTAATGGATTTGCACAGGGTGACTTGGAGCGTAGCACCGCAAGGTTACGGGCATTGGATGAGGAACGCGCGGATGATCCAAGCGCTATCGAAGGCAACAAGAAGCTAGCGGAATTGAAAACCCTCATTGCTGAAAAATCCGAATCCATAACCAAGGACATGGACAATGTTCTGGCCAATTTGCGTGGTGTAATGGACGACACCGTATCGGAGGCAGTGTCGACCGTTGTCCGTGGTTCTGATGGGAATTCCCCACTTCTAAGTCGCGATGGTGAAACCGAACTGAATTTTGGTCCGCTACGTGAAAGGATGCGGGAACTGGTGCAGGGTGCGACACAAGTCATACGCCAACGCATGCTGAGTGAGCTTTATGCCGTGGACATGCAAAGCAATTCAGCATTGCGTGCCCTTCCCGGGTGGAAGGAACCTGTGGACAATCGAATGAACACCAGCGCAGTAAGGTGGTTTCGCCCAGATACAACGGCTTTGACTCGTGGAATAACCGTTGAACTTCGAGTGACCTGGTTGTCGCGATTGATTTCAAGGCGCAGCGTTGTGAATAGGGCTGAACGAATGATCGTTCAGGAATTTGAGATGATCGGGGATGATCTGATCGATACTGCCCGCGGTGACCTGTTAGACCGTATGCAAACAGTAGTGGATCATTATTTGGCACTATTGGCTGGGCACTTGGAGCACCGCGCCGGACCGAATGGAGGCAATGCCCGTGCCGAAGCGCAACAAGCTGTTGACCGTGCTCGACGTATAGTGGACGAACTGAGCTCGGTCCTTGGGCCCGACCGGTTCGAGGCTTTACACGCTGAGGCAGCAGAATGATTGAATTTCCCGGAACCGAGCAGGTAGTAAAAAAACTCGAAAGCTTTCTGACGGCAACCGAAAACACTCCATCCTCAATTGAATTGGATGAGCTACGCGAACGGGCTATTATGCATGCGCAGCGGTTGTCCAACACCGTGGCTATCGGTTTTGCCGGAGAGTTTGGTGCCGGAAAATCCAGTTTAGCCAATATGCTGGCAGGAGCTGACATTTTGCCCACCGGTCCGCAGCAACAGAAACTGCCTCTTGTGATTGTTGCTTTTGCTGAGGAACCCGAAACTAGTGTTGGTTGGTGGGGCAAGGAACCTAAAGTTTATTCTGGCGTAACATTGGAAAAAGCGGCCGCTGACAATCCGGATTTTATTTCGGTCGGTCTTAACACCCCTGCTCTGCGGGATATTTCGCTTTTCGACCTGCCTGGTTCAGATGCTCTTGACGAGTCATATAAGCAAACTTTGGCTCTGCTGGATTATGTGGATTGCGCCATCTGGTGCACCAATGGCACGAGCGCGTGGCGGGAAACTGAACGCCACCTTTGGCGGCAAGTGCCGAAAAAGCTGCGCGAGAGCAGTTTGTTGGCCGTGACACATGCCGATCTTTTACCCGACGACGAAGCGCGTGATCGCGTTTTGCGGAGATTGGAAAAGGAAAATAGTGATATGTTCCAGACGGTTGTTCCAATTGGTACGCCGCTGGCTGTAAAAGCCATGTCCCAGGAACCTGAACCTGATTTCAGACTTTGGGAATCTTGTGGCGGCTCAAAACTCGCTGAAGTAATCTTGCGGGTGGCTTCCGAATATCGTCAGAGCGATCTGTTGTCCGCTCGTAACGATCTGAAAGACCACTTTGATCCCTTCCTTGCGAATATCGAGGCTCCAGTTACAGTTGAGCATGATACATCGGGAGCAGATGGACAAGATGTTCACACCAGTCTTAGCGTGTCGCTGCCTCCGCTGAACAACCCGATCCTAGAGGATTGGCTGGTCGCAATTGCCGGGATCTGCAACGAACTTCGTGAGAATGCGGACATTGAGCCCTCGAGTTTTCTACAAAGCTGTCAGGAAATTGTCGAAGATTTTGCTGATCGTTTGGATTCGGGCACGGAAATTGATGCTAGTGCGGACTGGGTTCCAGGTGAATTTGAAAAAGCGACGGACCTTTTGATGCTATTGCAATTTGAGAGCGGCGATGCACCGTTAAGAGATGCAGTCGGTATCCTTGCACAACTTAGCGATAATCTGGCTTGGGCTGGAAGTACGGTAGCTTCCGCGCCTACTAAAACCGGGACGTGATACGTTCACGCTTAAATTGAGTGTCTGGATCGCGGTTTGGAGTGTTCAGAATCACGCTGCAATTGTTTCGAATTTGTAGACCAATCGTCAAAATTCGCTGTATATGCTCGTATTTTTTTAAAGGAAAAACACTATATATAGAGTATTGTCTGCCCACAGACTATATATAGTATTTGATGAAATTTGATCCATAGTGAAGCCATCAGGCGGCCCCATTAAAGTCAAATTTGAAACGTCTAACCGTTCTCAAGTGTACTGCGGTTGTGTCTGGTTGTGAGTTTACGGGCGATAGGTCCGATTGTTTTTACCGCAAAGTGAATGGAATGGGCGGGAAGAAATGAGCCACAACCAGGCTGTTGGTGCGACGCACGACGAACCTCAGATAGAAGGCCTCCAACCAGGGGCAAAGTTGCTGCGCGGTCAGTATGAGATTCTTCGTTTTCTCAGCAATGGCGGTTTTGGTATCACCTATCTGGCCCGCGATAGCCTTGAGCGCGATGTGGTCATCAAAGAGTGTTACCCCAGCGCCCTGTGTCGTAGAAATGGAGATTTCGTCGAGGCGGTAAACCCGGGGCTCAACGAAGATCTTAGGGCAATCATCGACCTGTTTATTCTGGAAGCCAGGAACCATGCCCGTCTTGTACATCCAAATATCGTCGACGTTCATCAAGTGTTCGAGGACAACAATACCGCTTACATCGCGATGGATTTTGTCCGTGGTTGCGACCTTCTGGAATTTGTTGAGAACGCCGAAAACAGAGGTGATCCGGAGTTTATTGTTCAGGTCACAGAGAAGATGCTGTCCGCAGTGTCCTTCATACACCAAAGCGGAATGTTGCATCGCGACATTTCGCCAGACAATATTCTGATCAACGAGAATGGTGAACCTATTCTGATTGATTTTGGTGCGGCACGCGAGCAAGCAGCGCACAAATCGACTGCTTTGTTGACGTTGCGGGTAATAAAGGACGGCTACTCGCCGCACGAATTCTATGTTCGGGGCGCGGAACAAAGTCCCAGTAGTGATCTATATGTCTTGGCCGCAACCCTGTATCACGCCATAACCGGCGAACGTCCAATCGACGGGCAAACCCGCCTGAACGCGTTCAACAATGGTCAATCTGACCCTTATGTTCCGCTTTCCGGGCGCTATTCGGGATATCCGAGCAAATTCCTGAATGCGATTGACAAGGCGCTGGAGGTACACACCACCGATCGTCTTCAATCGGCTTTGGATTGGTTGCGAATGTTCCGCGGACCAGACGTGATCTTTGACACGTTTGCTTACCGTCCAGTGTCCGTGATCGTCGGCATGGACCACAAAGATCACGAGGCCGAGAAAGAACGCATAAAAGCCGAGACTGAAAATGCCGAGGCTGTTGTGACCGCCCTTCTTGCTGGCAATGCTGACCTTACGCTTGGGAACGAAGAAAAACCTGAACAAGAGCACGCGAATTTCGCAACTTCAGATAACGCACCGGTTACCGTTGACACAGTAGTCAAAAGCGGTTCGGGAAGCGGAAGCAGGTCAATTGTATTGGTCGTGATCGCGTTAGCGGCGGTCGTTACAGGAATGATAATTCTGATGTCGGGCGAAAACTCCACGCCCAAGGCAACCCCGGTCACAGTTGAGGCCCCAGCGCCGATTGATGCTGTACCGGAACCGGTCGAGCAGACCGTCGAAGTCCAAGCAGAGCCGGAATCGGCCGAACCCGCTTTGGCACCCGAGACCGAGGTGGCGCAAGAGCAACCTGTCGAGCAGACAGTGATCCAGGAACCAGATTCGAAAGAAACGTTAGAGCCGCCACTCGATGCCGTTCCCGCCTCAGAGATTCCGCCAGCGGAAATATCAATCCTGGAAGTTGGCGAAAAGCAGCCCGAACTGGAAGCCGAGGCAGCACTCTCTGAGTCTGAAATTGGTTTACCTTTGGAAGAACTCATCAATCTCTTGGACAACCAGGTGGCTTTCGCTCACTGGGACGTGGATGTACCGTTCACTGTTTCACGTCGTCGTGCATCGACGGGTAATGTGCTTGCTATTAGTGGTATTGATGCTGATCAGGATATGTCCGTTGTCGGCGATTGGGTTCAGCGTGGAACGACGATTTTTACTCTGAACGGTGAACCTATTCGCGCGGATCTCTCGTTTGAAGCACACATATTGAGCAATTTTGCAGTTGAACCTGATGGGTATGTACGGGTTACCGCCCGTTACCGCGCATTGGGTAAAACCCGTGCGCAGAATGCTGTTTTAGCATTGCCCGCATACCGCAGTCTGGGTCTTGAGAACGGGCTAACCTTCAGTATCCGCCACGTAGACGGGTACGGCTGGCAAACATCAGTACAGACAGTGCCGAACGACAGTGAAAGTGACCTTAGACGTGGCGACGTTCTGTTGCGCGAAGGTGAGGAAAGCGTTGCTTTCGATGGTCCAGAAAGTCTGGACGTGATCCTCGAAAATCTTGTTGCCGAAAGCCGCCCCACAGCCGAGCTGACCGTATTGCGCAACGGATCTGAAACCGCCGCTACCATGCGGCTTGCGCAGGAGTAGAGAAACCCGGATCGAGTGATATTCGCTGGCAAGTATGTGCTGAGGGTGGCCCCCAGTTAGCCACCCAACGGGGACCGGCCCGTTGCGGATCGTAAGAGTGATTTTTGGTTTTTAGTCTCACCGAACCTTATGCGCGGTGATCTGTAACAAACACGCGGGAAGTGCTCCGCATCAGATGGAAAAAGGTGTCGACACCATGTTTAAATACAAAAGCCCTCTGAGCCGGCTTCTAGAAGGTGCCGGCAAATCCAAAGAAGATACGGCCGAAACCGAAGTGATTGCCGAGAACGATCTTGAGCAGGCAGATCAACCTGAGCCAATCGCAGATTTCAATGCGCTGCGCGAGGCACTAGCCGGCGGCAACAATAGCTTCGAAAACTTTGAGGAGTCGGAAGATCTGATCCCAGAAGGCCAAATGCCTGAATTTTTCGAGACAGATGAAGAGTCCAAGGACGAAACTGTGGAAGAGGAGACGGCGGATGCGCCCGTCGACCCAGAAGTTTCAGAGGAAGATCAAGTTGTGACGTTGCACCCCGCATCAACTGATGCGGCGGAAGATGAAAAAACCATGCTCGCGGCAGTTGCCGAAGCGTCAACGGAAGAGCCCGAAGATGCTCTCGAAGTCCAACCAGAGCTTGAAGTCACAACTGAGCCAACTGTGGATCCTTCTCCCGATTTTGCAGCCGAAGAAGAAAGTGAACCATCTCAGCTGGAGGAGCCTTCACCAGAACCAATCCCAGTTGCTGAAAAGGAAATTGTGGCTCCAGCCCCAGCGGAGGATCGTCGGGCCCGCGTAAAAACTACTTTCCTCGGCTTTGATCGCGCGAACACGCATGCGCAGGAATTGATCGAAGCCGCAGAACCTGTCGCGAAGACGGAGAGTGCACAGCAGACATTCCCGGTTGGATGGTTGGTCGTGACTTCCGGCCCGGGTAGAGGCGCCTGCGTAACGGTTACCGAAGGTCTGATGCAAATAGGCCGAAATGACGATCAGGCTATTCAGTTGGACTTCGGAGACACAGGTATTTCGCGCAGCAATCATGCGGTAATCGCTTATGATCCCGAAGACCGAAAATGCTATTTAGGTCACGGCGGCAAGGCTAACCTTGTTCGTTTAAACGGCAAACCAGTCCTCAGCACAGTGCCTATTGCGTGTGGTGATATAATCCGCATCAGTGAAACCTCGATGCGGTTCAAGGCCTTCTGCGATGAAGGATTTGACTGGCGGGATGCCGATTAATGCTCGCAAGCCCTGCATATGATGTTGCGCTGATTCTTGACAAGGGTCAGCGCGACACGCAGGAGGATGCGATTTCCGCACGAGTGTTTGACTCGGCTAGTGCGGGTTACGTCGTCATTGCTGACGGTATGGGGGGGCATGATGCGGGTGAAATCGCATCGGAGCTGGTCATATCAGCATGGTGCGACATTATGGATGCCCAGCTTGACGGGCCCGAACCGGTCGAGGGCGATCTGCTCGACGCTCTGCCGATTGCCGCGATGCAAGCCAATACCGCAGTAGGTGATCATGGCGATGAACATCGCGTCAAATTGGGCTCTACATTGCTGGGCATTCTAATGCTTGGGCAGCGTGTCTTTTGGATTTCCATCGGCGACAGCCCTCTCTACCTTTTCCGAGATGACCGTCTGACTCAGATCAACGAAGACCATTCCATGGCTCCAGCGATCGACGCAAAGGTTGCGGAGGGCACACTTTCCTCCGAAGAGGCGCGCGCGCACCCGGACCGGAACCAACTAACCTCCGTTATTATGGGCGGGGAAATCCGCCAAGTGGATTGTCCTGAAAAGGCGTTAAATTTGGTCGCCTCGGACCTTCTCGTCCTAGGTAGTGATGGCTTGCAATTCCTCAGTGACCCCGAAATTGAGGGGCTCTTGCGCGTTCACGCGCAGTCACCTGCGCGCGATATCGCGGATACCTTGTTGCAGGCACTTAAATCCAAAAATGACCCTGGTCAGGACAATATCGCTATTGCCGTCGTTAAACCGGCAGGAACCTAATTAAGGCAGTTCAGCACTCATGAGAAATCATCTAATCATTTCCGGCTTGGCTTTTGCAGTCTTAGCAGGTTCCGCATCGGCGCAGGAAGCATGCGCGACCTACGAAATCCGACGTGGGGATAGCCTTCGGGAACTGGCGATACAGGTTTACGCCACCGAAGATTATAGTTTCATCTATGACGCGAATAGAAATGTTATCGGGTCCAACCCAAATATCATACGCGTCGGCGACAAACTGGTCATGCCTTGCCTAGACGATATTGGACGCGCCGTTACTCGGCCCGAAACCGAGGCAGAGCGCATGGCAGTCGAGATGGCCGCCGAACTGGTAGAAGCGGCGGAAGAGCGGGCTCAGAAAGCCGTTGCTGATGCTGAGGCCCAAGTTGCCGCAGCCAAATCCGAAGCTAAGAAGGCCAGCGAGCGAGCTGTTGTGGAGGCTCGAATTTCGGCGCGTGAGGAAATTGAGGAAGCGCGAACAGAAGCAGCCGCCCTGATCCGCAAATCTCAAGGCGAAGAGAAATCAGAAATTCGGGATCGACAACTGCTGCTGATCACCGGTGGTAACTATGCCCCGTTCACTGACGAAGCTTTGCCGCATCGCGGCCTTTATACGAACCTTGTTGAAACGGCCTTTTTGCGCGCTGCTCCGGAACAGGGCTACAAGATACAGTTTGTCAATGACTGGTCTTCGCACTTGGATTTGCTGATGCCGACATTGGCGTTTGACGCCACTTTCCCGTGGTCGCGACCAAATTGCGAAGAAGCTGAAGCTTTGTCAGAAAGCGATCGCAACCGTTGCGAAACCTACAACTTCTCGAATCCGTTTTATGAGGTAGTTGATACATTCTTCGCGCGCGAAGGCTCTGGTTTTGAACAAACTCTCACTTACGCTGATTTTGCAGGTGCAACTATCTGCCGCCCCGAGGGGTGGTCTTTGTCGCATATGGATGCCGTAAGCCTATATGAGCCGGTCATCACCCTTTTACGCCCGGTCTCACCCGATGATTGTTTTCATGCTGTCATGCAGGGCGAGGCAGATATTGTCGCTGTTGAGGCTCATTTGGCGGCCGAGGCCATCAGCCGTCTGGGTTATGAGCATCAGATTATCGAAAACCCAAATCTTGCTGCGATCAAGTCACTCAACGTCATGACACACAAAGACAATCCTGACGGGGAAGCAGTGCTTGAGACACTCAATCAAGGACTGGCGATTATGCAGCAATCGGGTGAGTGGCGCGACATCGTGTCGACCGCTCTGCGCTATCAAATGGAAAATGGCTAGGGCTCCAAACGGCCTAATAAAACCAAAGTCTGGAGGAAGTGGAAATGTTTAACGAGAACCTCAAGAAAGCAATGCGTTTGGCATCTGCGTTCACTGCGCTAGGCGCGGGTGCTGCCGCTGCTCAAGAGGCTTGTACGAATTATACTGTGACTGACGGCGATACGATGGCCACAATCGCGATTGCTGCATATGGCACATCGAATTATCAGCCAATCTTTAACGCGAACCGTAACGTAATCACCAATCCGGGTAACTTGGAGCCTGGTTTGGTTTTGGCACTGCCTTGTGAAGACGGAAGCCTGCCAAATGGACAAAGCGCTCAGGATTTGATTGCGGCAGAAGAACAGCGTGCAGCAAGTGTTAAGCGCTCGAATGTCTATGAACCGCCAATCAAAATGGTTACTGGCAACGGCTGGGCGCCATTTACAGACGAAACTTTGAATGGCGGTGGGTTCATGACCCGGCTTGCCACGACCAGCCTTCAGCGTGGCGGCAACAATCGTGAATTCTCGGTAAGCTTTGTGGATGATTGGAGCGCGCACCTTCAGACTTTGCTTCCTCTGAATGCGTTTGACATTTCGATCGCTTGGACAATCCCTGATTGCACAAATCGCTCGTATGAATGGTCTCAGGAAACTGAGGCACGGTGTACACAATTCGTTGCGTCGGTACCTGTGTATGATGTTGTTGGCGGCTTTTTCACTTTGCCTGAAAGCGCTTATGCTGGTGCGACAACCTTCGAAGAATTCAAAGGTGCCACGATCTGTCGTATGGAGGGGTGGAGCATGGTTGTTCTCGAAGAAGTTGGTCTAAATGATTCCAATGTCACTATGGTTAAACCAAAGACCGCGCGGGAATGCCTTGATGCAGTTTTGACTGGGACAGCGGATATAGCTGCGTTTGAAGTTGAACTGTTCGCGGCAACGATGAATGAAATGGGTTTGTCATCGGCGGATATAGCCGAAAACCCCTTTGTATCTACATTGTCTTCGATGAGCTTTCTTGCCCATCGCTCCAACCCCTACGCGCGTCAATATATTGCGATGATGAACAAGGGCTTGGTCGAAATGCGCGAGTCTGGAGAATGGTACGCCATCATCTCGGATACGTTGCGCGAACAGAACCAAAAATTGAATGCAGCATCGAACTGATCCCTCGGTTTACGGATGCTTTCTGGGCTGGTCTTAGGACCGGCCCCTTTTTTGAAGGGATCCAAAAAAGTTCCTAAACCCAGCAGTTTCAAAAAACTGAGAACGTTCGCGCTACAATTTGTTCCGTTTCCGATGGCTAGTTGCGAATATTATTGCTGAAGCGAGAGATTTATCTATGCAATAACCAGCTCACTTAGGGACAACCCAGTTCTAAGGTGTATTGTTTTTTATAAGGCTTGCTGGAAGATAACTGCGGGCAGTTGCTCCACCACGCACTCAAAAAAGGTGTTGCAATGGGAACAGGCTCTTTTCTCCAGCTTGAGTAAAAAAGCCGACCGTTAAGGGTCGGCTTTTGTCGCTCAGCGCGGGTGATCCAATTTTTCGAGTTTCAGGTTTCACCCAATAATTGCGTTCAAGGTTGCGCTCGGACGCATAACCGCTGCCGCCTTTGCTGGGTCAGTATGGTAGTAACCCCCCAAATCGGCGGCTACCCCTTGCGCGGCTGCAAGCTCTGAAAGGATTTGCTCTTCGCTGTCGGCTAGTTGTTGTGCAATCGGTGCGAACTCGGCGGCTAACTCGGCATCTTCTGTTTGTTTTGAAAGTGCCTCTGCCCAATAGCGGGCAAACCAATAGTGGCTGTCCCGATTATCGGGCTGACCCACCTTGCGACTGGGCGAATTGTTATTATCAAGAATACCCTGCGTTGCTGCTTCGGCTGCCGTGCCCAGAACACCTGCTTTGGCGTTACCTTTGCTGTCGGCCAGGAAGTTCAGCGACTCCCCCAACGCGCAGAACTCGCCCATCGAGTCCCAGCGAAGGTGGTTTTCCTCGACCAGCTGCTGCACGTGTTTTGGGGCCGAGCCCCCTGCCCCGGTTTCAAACAGGCCGCCACCGTTCATCAGTTTAACGATCGATAGCATTTTGGCAGAGGTTCCCAGTTCTAGAATTGGGAAAAGGTCAGTCAAATAATCACGCAGCACATTCCCGGTGATAGCAATCGAGTCCTTGCCAGCGGTTATAGTCTCCAGTGATTGTTTGGTCGCTTCGCGTGGGGCCATTATCTGAAATTTGTCTGCAACGCCCGCGGCATCAAGCGCCGGATTGACGTATTTGATAAGCTCAGCGTCATGGGCGCGATTAGCATCCAGCCAGAAGATCGCTTCGGATCCGGTAAGACGCTGCCGGTCCATCGCAAGCTGGATCCAGTTTTCGATCGGCGCTTTTTTCACTGTGCAGGAACGCCAGATGTCACCCTGTTCAACCTCATGCGAATGCAAAGTCTCTCCATTTTCCAAAACAATACGGATGGTGCCGTCGGCAGGAGCTTGGAATGTAGTCGGATGCGAGCCGTATTCTTCGGCTTTCTGCGCCATCAAGCCTACGTTGGCAACAGCCCCGGCAGTCGCGGGGTTTAGCGCGCCGTTGGCTTTAAAGAACTTAATGGTTTCGTCATAAACCGGCGCATAGCAGCGGTCAGGGATGACGCAGTTGGTGTCCCCTTTTGCGCCGCTTTCATCCCAACCTTTACCTCCGGCGCGGATAACCGCAGGCATTGAGGCGTCGATGATAACGTCAGACGGAACGTGCAGATTGGTAATACCGCGGTCTGAATCAACCATATACATCGAAGGACGATCCGCTTTAATCGCATCGATAGCCGCCAGAATATCGGCGTTGCCCTTTATGCGATCCAAAAGATCGCCAAGGCCCGAATTTGGGTTCACTCCAAGAGTTTCCAATTCGGCACCGAATTTCTCGAATACTGGGGCTAACCACGCTTTGACGGCATAGCCAAAGATAATTGGGTCACTGACCTTCATCATCGTGGCCTTCATATGCAGCGAGAACATAGTGCCGTCGCGCTTTGTGTCCTCGATTGCTTCCGCCAGGAATGCGGAAAGTGCCTTGACCGACATGAATGTGGCGTCAGCTACGGTGCCATCGGCCAAAGGCCAAGAGTCTTTCAATACGGTTACACTTCCATCTTTGCCGACAAACTCGATTTTTGCGTCGCCTGCATGGGCGGCGGAAATCGTTGCTGATTTCTCGTTTGCATAGAAATCATTGTTGGACATTGATGAGACCTTAGTCTTGCTGTCAGCGCTCCACTCTCCCATCGAATGAGGGTTTTTCTGAGCATAATTCTTCACCGCCCGAGCAGCGCGGCGATCGCTGTTGCCTTCACGAAGAACCGGGTTCACTGCCGAGCCCTTAATGGTGTCGTATCTTGTGCGGATCGCCTTTTCTTCATCCGTCGAAGGCTCTTCGGGATAGTTGGGGATGTTGTAGCCTTGCGATTGAAGCTCTTCGATAGCAGCGACCAATTGGGGGACAGAGGCAGAGATGTTCGGCAATTTGATCACATTGGCATCCGGCGTTTTTACCAGTTCGCCCAACGATGCCAAATCGTCGCTGACACGCTGTTCGTCTGTCAGGTTCTCTGGGAATGTCGCCAATATGCGCCCAGCTAACGAGATGTCCTTGGCGCCAACACTCACTCCAGCGGCCGAAGCAAACTTGCGGATGATGGGAAGAAACGATGCGCTTGCCAGTTCGGGCGCTTCGTCTACAATGGTATACAATATGTCGAAGTTCGATTTTTCTGCCATATTCCCTAACCTTTTTTCAGCCTTTCGGAGCGTGCTATCCAAGAGTTTGTGCCATCTTACACCCGGCACCGAGCCGTAACTGGACCATTGGCCCAACGGGAGACTCTGATTTGACAGGCATCCCATAAATGAGGATTGCCTCGGGATCAATCGGTTTGCGTTGCGCAAATTGACACGGGTTCAGGAAGCGCAACTAAGCTTAGTATGTATGCTTTCGTGCACTGAACATGTCCTTCGATGGAAAACGAAATTTCAAACCGCGCTCCAGCCCTGGACGACCCGAGGGCAACCTGGGCACCATGTGGCCCAAGAAATTGACGGCAATTGTCAAGCCGGTGCCGACCTTCAAGTCACCGCTGGCGGCAGTTTGGGAAGGGAAAAAAATTGTGGCGATTACCGCCATCCAGCGCTGAAAAGGACTTTGGGTTTCCGTTCTCATCAGACCCCTTCACCGCAAAAGCAATTTTTACTTCCCCTCATTCGTGAGGCTGGCTAAGACGGTTCTCCAACATCATCCTAGGAGAGTGTTTTGGATCTTATCGCCCAAACTATCGCTACTGAAATCAATGCGCGTCCGGAACAGGTGTTTGCCGCCGTTCGTCTTTTGGATGAAGGTTCCACGGTACCCTTTGTTGCCCGCTATCGCAAAGAGATTACAGGTGGTCTGAACGACATGCAGCTGCGCTTATTGGCGGAGCGTCTGGTCTATCTGCGAGAACTCGAGGCGCGCCGCGATACGATTCTGAGTGCGATCAAGGATCAAGGCAAGTTAACCGATTCATTGGCGCGTTCTATTGCCCAAGCAGAAACCAAGGCTCAGCTTGAAGATATATATCTGCCCTACAAACCCAAACGGCGCACCAAGGCAATGATTGCCCGCGAAAATGGATTGGAGCCGTTGGTAAATGCCATCCTGAATAATCGCGAGTTGGATCCGGAAATCATTGCGCAGAACTTTTTGTCGGATGTTGTTGAGTCGACCAAAGATGCGCTGAACGGGGCGCGGGATATTATCGCGGAACAACTGACGGAAAACGCTGACCTTCTGGGTGAACTGCGAAGCTTTATGCAGTATGAGGCCCGGTTGTGGGCCAAAGTGATCGAAGGCAAAGAACAAGAAGGTGCCAAGTTCAGCGATTACTTCAATCATTCCGAGATGTGGTCAAAGGTTCCTTCGCATCGTGCGTTGGCTATGCTGCGTGCTTCGAAAGAAGGGATTGTTTCGCTGGATATTGCCCCTGATCCGGAAACAGGAACGGCCCGCGCCGAAAACATAGTTGCCGCTCATCTGGATACTCGTGGAACCGGACCTGGCGATACTTGGTTACGTAAAGTGGCCGGATGGACCTGGCGGGTGAAACTGTCGCTGTCGATGATGGTCGAACTGATGGCGGAATTAAGAGGGCGGGCTCAGGAGGAGGCCATTCAGGTCTTTTCCCGAAATCTAAAAGATTTGTTGTTATCGCCCCCGGCCGGCGCCCGCACAACGCTTGGTTTGGATCCGGGTATTCGAACAGGTGTAAAGGCCGCAGTTGTGAACGCAACCGGTAAGTTGATGGCGACGGAAACGATCTACCCTTTTCAACCCAAAAACGATCTGCGTGGAGCGCAAGCCGCCCTGTTGAACCTGATCTCAAGTCATGAAGTAGAACTGATCGCCATTGGCAACGGCACTGCCAGTCGCGAGACAGAACGATTGGTTAGCGACACACTCGCGCAATTACCCAAATCTATGAAAAGCCCAACCAAGGTTGTAGTCTCAGAAGCCGGTGCGTCGGTCTATTCAGCATCAGAACTGGCTGCGCAGGAGTTCCCGGAGCTGGACGTTTCGCTGCGCGGCGCGGTCTCGATCGCGCGGCGTTTGCAAGACCCGCTGGCCGAACTTGTAAAGATTGAGCCCAAAAGCATAGGTGTGGGCCAATATCAGCATGACGTTGATCAGAACCGCCTATCCCGATCTCTAGAAGCAGTGATCGAGGATGTGGTCAACGCTGTCGGCGTGGACCTCAATACCGCCTCAGCACCATTGTTATCGCATGTCTCCGGGTTAGGTCCTGCTCTCGCTGAAGCCATCGTAGATCATCGTGACGTTAACGGTGCTTTCCGATCGCGAAACGAGTTGCTGCAAGTCGCGCGCCTAGGGCCGCATGCGTTTGAACAATGTGCGGGTTTTTTGCGCATCCGGGGTGGTTCCGAACCGCTTGACGCCTCTGCGGTGCATCCAGAGGCGTACGAAGTTGCCAGCAAAATCGTGGCGGAATGCGGCCGAGATATCCGGCAGATTATGGGCAAAGAAGGGTCGCTGCGCGGATTGCACGCAGAACAATTCGTTAATGAGTCATTTGGCCTGCCGACCATACGCGACATCTTTGCCGAGCTCGAAAAACCCGGAAGGGATCCTCGGCCTGACTTCGTGACCGCCAGTTTTACCGAAGGCATAGAACAGATATCGGACCTAAAGCCCGGAATGATGCTTGAAGGAACGGTAACGAACGTCGCTGCATTTGGTGCATTCGTAGACATTGGCGTACATCAGGACGGTTTGGTCCATGTCAGCCAACTGGCTGACCGGTTCGTAAAGGATCCGCATGAAATCGTGAAAACAGGTCAGGTCGTTAGAGTTCGTGTGCTTGAGGTCGACGCGCCGCGAAAAAGGATTGGGTTGAGTATGCGTAAAGGTAGTGGGTCCTTGACCCCACAAGGCCAGTCTAGGGGCAGTTCCGGAACTTCCAAAGATGGCGGGAAAAACCGCGGTGGAAAAGGCGGAAAGCCCCACGAAAATACTCGAAACAACGCGATAGGTGATGCTTTGACGAACGCATTAAAAGGAAATCAGCGTTAAGTATTTTATGTACAATGGGATTGAGGCGCGAAAAATCAGTCAATCTTGTTTTTTTGCATCTGAGGCGTGATCCCGAAATTGGCCCGGTAGACCCGAGAAAAATGGCCTGGGTTTTCAAACCCGCACGCAATGGCCACCTCGGTTACCGAAGCTTCGCTTTGCAGCAACAGGTTTCGGGCGCGTTCCAGCCTCATTTCCATAAAGTACCGTTTGGGCGATGCATTTAAGTATTTTCCGAATAAGCGTTCCAGCTGTCGGGTTGAGATACCAAGCTGATTGGCGATCTCCGAAGGGGAAACCGGCGCTTCAAGCCTTTGCTGCATAATTTGAATCGCCTTGGCGAGATGGGCATTTCGCATCCCATTTCTTGACTGCAGTGATACGCGTTGCTCTGCAGTTGCATTCCGCACAGCGTTATAGACCATTTGATCGGCCACCGCGATTGAAAGATCTGGCCCATGATCAATTTCAATTAGGTGTAGGATCAGATCAGCAGTCGCCGTTCCTCCGGATGCGGTGATATGTTTGCCGTCGGCCACAAAAACGCTGCGGACGAGGTTCACTTCGGGAAAGGCCTCCATAAAGCTATCGTGGTATTCCCAGTGAATGGCCGCTTGTTGACCATTGAGAAAGCCAGCTTCGGCCAACAGCCATGCACCGGAGCACAAGGCCCCGATGGATGTGCCGCGTGCACGCTCTCGTCGCAAAGCTGCCAACAGGGGGCGACTGGCGTAGTCACGCATATTTATCCCGGACAAAACAAATAGCCGGTCACATTTCGGAATACTGGATATTCCGCCATTCACCAAGGTTACCGTGCCGTTCGAACATGTAGCGGTCTCGCCGTTTTCAGACAGAAAAGACCAATTATACAGGGTCTCACCGCTGACTAGATTGGCAATGCGAAGGGGTTCTACGGCGCAGGAAAACGCAAGGTGCGAGAATTCTTCGATCAGTAGAAAGGTAAAATGCTGGGTGTCTCTCATGGTACCCTTACTAACAAAACTTAATTCATACTTTAGGTAGTTTTACTAATCTGCGCAGTTGTTCAGAAGCAGGATCACCTCTTTGCGTACAGTATAGATTCTTATTGTATACAAAATGCATTTTCAATATACAGCTTGAAGCTGAAAACATGGTTCAACATAGGTAAATCAATGAAAGATGCGTCCCGAAGCAAGAAGTCGGAACTTTACGAGCATTTGAAATCGGCTGTCCTGACGCTTGCCTTGAACCCGGGGGAAGATCTTGATGAGGTAAGCTTATCTGAAGAGTTCAACTTGTCGCGTACCCCATTGCGCGAAGTTTTTCGCCAGCTCGCGGGTGAAGGATTTGTTGAATTGCGCGAAAACCGAGGTGCTCGGGTATCCGCAATGACTTACACAACGTTGCGGGATTTTTTTCTGGCGGCGCCAATGATCTATGGTGCTGTTTTGCAGTTGGCAGCAACGAATGCCAAACCGGACCAAATTAAATCCCTCAAGTTGGCGCAAGACACGTTCAAGGCGACGCTAAGGTCAGGGTCAGCTGCCGATCGCGCCATGGCCAACAACAAGTTTCATGAAATCACCGGTGAGATGGCGGACAATGTGTATCTTCTGCCGTCTTTCAAGCGTCTTTTGATCGACCACGCCCGAATAGGCATGACCTTCTACCGTCCACAGGATCAGTTGATGGCCGATAAATTATCCGAGGCCAGCAGTCAGCATGACGCAATAATCGCCGCCATCGAAACGTGCGACGAAGCTGCTGCTGCGCAGTTGGCGACCGATCACTGGAACCTGTCTCGAGGCCAGATCGAACAGTACGTCACACCAGCAGCACTGGACGTACCAATGGGTTCGATGGCGCGAAAGACATCTGCTTGAGGATGCAAATGACCCCCTTATTCAAATTTGACGGGATCTATACTCCGGTCGTTACTCCCTATCACACAAATGGCAGCATCAATTGGGACGCACTATCCGACGTGATTGAGTTTCTGGTCGTAAACGGCGTTCACGGGCTTATCTCCGGCGGTTCGACCGGAGAGAACTACTCGCAGACGGTTTCTGAGCGTTTGGAACTGGCGGCCTTTACACAAGAACGCCTGAAGGGTCGATTGCCGTTGGTAATTGGCACCGGGGCGATGATGACCCCGGATTCAGTTGCGCTGGCCGCAGGCGCACGTGAAATTGGCGCTGATGCCATTCTTTTAGCTAGTCCGGCCTATTCGGTGCCTACCGACAGAGAAAATGCATTGAATGCCTTGGCAATAGACAAGGCCGCCGATCTTCCGGTGATGTTATACAACTATCCTCATCGGACAGGCACGATGATGGGTGAGGAGTTTCTGGACCGTGTTGGGCAAAGCCGAAATTTCTGCGGTATCAAGGAAAGTTCTGGTGATATCAATCGCGTGCATCTTTTGGCCCGGGACTACCCTCATATACAACTTGGTTGCGGTATGGACGATCAAGCGTTGGAGTTTTTCGCTTGGGGTGCGCCTTTTTGGGTATGCGGGGGGTCTAACTTCCTGCCAGCGGAGCACGTGGCGCTTTATCAGGCTTGCGTTGTTGAGGGTGACTTTGCAAAGGGTCGCAGGATCATGTCCGCAATGATGCCTTTGATGCGGGTACTCGAACAGGGTGGCAAATTTATTCAGACCATTAAGCATGGTGTTACAATGAACGGGATCGAAGCGGGCGCGATGCGACCCCCTCTCAAAGGTCTGAACAAAGATGACAAGCGGGCACTGGAACAGGTGACGCGAGTCCTAAAGAAAACAATCTCCAACATCGTGGCTGAGGGGTAAGAGATATGGATCTGTTGACGAAAGACGAATACAAGTCCATTGCTGCAAACTTGACCCTGCCAACGGGTGCCTTCATCGACGGTGCCTTCCGCCCCGCGATCTCAGGAGAGACTTTCACAACAATCAATCCAGCGACGGGCGAAAAGCTGACCGAAATAGCCGCCTGCAGAGCGGCAGACGTTGACTTTGCCGTCGAAAAAGCCCGAGAGGCATTTGACGACGGCCGCTGGTCTAAATTGCACTCATCGGACCGCAAGGACGTGTTGATCCGGTTAACCAAGCTTATGACGCGCAACGCACGCGAACTGGCGGTGATGGAAAGCATCGACAGCGGCAAGACGATCTACGATTGCGAAACCGTTGATGTTCCTGAAACGATCCAATGTCTTAAATGGCATGCCGAGTTGATCGACAAAATCTATGATCAAGTCTCACCTGCCAGCGATGACCACATTGCTATGGTCATACGCGAACCGATTGGCGTTGTTGGCCTGGTTTTACCCTGGAACTTTCCACTGCTGATGTTGGCCTGGAAGATTGGGCCAGCGTTGGCCGCTGGTTGTTCGGTCGTGGTTAAACCAGCCGCAGAAACCACCTTAACCGCGTTACGTATGGCAGAACTGGCAATGGAGGCGGGACTGCCGCGGGGGGTTCTCAACATTGTGCCCGGCGGTGGGGCAGAGGTGGGAGAACCCATTGGGCGGCATATGGACATCGACATGGTTTCCTTTACCGGCTCGACTGTCACCGGCAAGCGGTTTTTGACCTATTCCGCAGAAAGCAACGCCAAAGAAGTTGTGTTGGAAATGGGGGGCAAGAACCCTGCTATTGTCATGGATGATGCCGAAAACCTCGACCGCGTCGCCGCCCATGTAGTCAATGGGGCGTTCTGGAATATGGGCGAAAACTGCTCTGCCTCTTCAAGGCTAATAGTGCACAAGGATGTTAAGGCTGAATTGCTGGAACGCATAGCCCATCATGTCAAACATTGGAATGTCGGCGACCCATTGAACCCTGAAACGCGCTTGGGTGCATTGGTCAGTGACGGTCACTACAAAAAGGTGTGCGGTTATTTGGACCAAGCCGAAAATGTTCTAATAGGTGGCAAGGCGGACAACGGATTTGTCGAAGCCACAGTAGTTGAGGTCCGTGGCAACGACGTAGCACTTGCACGCGAAGAGATTTTTGGACCTGTACTTTCAGTGATTCAGGTTAGTGGCTTTGATGAGGCTATAAACATTGCGAATGACACGGAATACGGTCTCTGCGCCTCGATCTTCACTTCGAATACCAAACGAGCCATTCGGGGGGCGCGCGCGATCCGGGCAGGAACTGTCACGGTCAATAGTTTTGGCGAAGGGGATATCTCGACCCCGTTCGGAGGCTTCAAACAATCTGGATTCGGGGGGCGCGACAACTCTATTCATGCCCATGATCAATATACCCAATTGAAAACCATCTGGATTGATTTGGCCGATGACACGGATGAGGCCGTGGATTGACCGAGTACACGGCACGGCGTCTTCCAAGGCAGACCGGCCCAGCAGGATGGAATGCCATCCTGCAGCCGCGAAATATACTGCCGCAATTGCAAAACAACATCTCAGCAGACATCACGATTGTGGGCGGCGGGTTTGCGGGGCTAAGCGCTGCTCGCAGATTGCACCAACTCGATCCATCTTTGAAAATTGTTCTTTTGGAAGCTGGACGTTTTGCAGACGGTTCGGCGGGGCGAAATTCGGGATTTATGATCGATTTGCCGCATGATCTGGCTTCCGAAAACTATGCGGGCCATGGTGGTCTTGAGGCGGATCGGGCAACAATCGCTCTGAACCGCAAAGCGATCGGGTTCGCGACCGACTTTGCGCAGGATTACGGTCTGCCGGACGAGATGTTTGATCCATGTGGAAAGTTCAACGCTGCGGCGACCCGTGCCGGGGATAAGCACAATCGAGAATTCGCTACGCATCTTGAAAGGCTGGGGGAGCCATTCAAGTTGTTGGACCAAGGAGAGATGCGGGAAATCACTGGAAGCCCACATTATACCTCGGGCCTTTACGCACCAGGCACAGTGATGATCCAGCCTGCGGGTTATGTCCGAGCATTGGCTTCGCATATGGCAACACTGACAAATCTGTTTGAACAGTCGCCGGTGACCGGATTCCAAAAACAAGGCGTGGGGTGGCTGGTCAAAACACCGGCTGCTCAGGTTGCGACTGGACGCATCATCCTAGCTAATAATGGTCACTTGGAGAGTTTTGGATTCTTTCAACGCAGGTTGATGCACATCTGTCTCTATGCGTCGATGACTGAACCGCTTACACCCGAGCAGATTAGCACTTTGGGCGGGCAAAGCCGATGGTCCGTGACACCGGCAGATCCAATGGGTACCTCTGTTCGACGAATATCTGGTAGCTATGGTGATCGAGTTCTGATCCGTACCTGCTCCAGCTTTCAGCCGACAATGGAGGCCAGCTCGAAGAGACTGCAAAGTGCCGGACGTGTGCATGACCTAAAGTTCCTAGAACGGTTTCCAAATCTGCCAGACGTGCGCATGGAACATCGCTGGGGAGGTATGTTGTGCCTAAGCCGCAACGGCTCCGCCGCATTCGGCGAGCTGGCACAAGGTGTATTTTCGGCCTGTTGCCAAAACGGATTGGGCATTGCACGCGGAACGTTGCAAGGCATGGGCGTTGCCGAGCTGTTGGTGAATGGGGGGTCAGAAATAGCCGATCATTTTCTGGAACAACCAATGCCGCCACGCCTCCCGCCGGAACCGCTCGCATCGCTTGGTGCCAACAGCTATCTGGCGTGGAAAGAATGGCGTTCGGGTAAGGAATGACGGGACAGGAAATATGAAACAGTCGACGTCGATCGATGGATCTCGTCGGCTCGACGCACTCAAAAACTTTGATTTAGTTCGTCCGCTGCTGGAATCTCCCGTTCACGGCGCGCAATAAAGTCCAACAACGCCTCGTTCTTGGCAATATCCAGTTTCGGTTCCTCGTAATCAGTTAACAATTTACGCGCATGTTTCAGGGCACGCTCGGTTATCTCGACCTCTCCTTCGGCAACCCACTGCTCGATAGAATTATTGTCGAACAATTCCGGCATGAAAAACGCGGTTTGGAAATTTTCTTGAGTATGCGGATGACCAAGATAGTGCCCGCCTGGGCCAACATCCGGAACAGCCGCCAAAGCCTGATCAAAGTCACCCCATTTTGGTCCTTCGGCCATTCGATAGGCCATAGCACATTGTTCAGCGTCAACGATGAATTTGGCGACAGAGCAGTGCATTCCGGCTTCGTTCCAACCGGCACTGTGCCAAATATAATTGGCGCCCGAATGGATGACGGCACTAAGTGTGGTCGCGGATTCATAACCGGCTTGGGCATCAAATGTTTTTGCCCCGCCCAAAGTGTTCGACGTGCGCCAGGGGACGTCATAGTACCGCGCCATTTGACCGATCATGAAATTCATCAGGCTGATTTCAGGTGTTCCAGCCATTGGTGCGCCGGATTTCATCGAAACGGTTGAAAGGTAATGGCCGTAGATTGCAGGTGCGCCCTTGCGGATTACCTGCGTGTAGGCCAAAGCACTCAGCGCTTCGGCGTTTAGCTGTGCGACTGTCGCGGGAACGCTGGCGGGCGTGTTTGCGCCTCCCAAGACAAATGGAGAACACAAGACAGGCTGATTGCGGCGGCAAAACGCGCGCATTGCACCCAGCATGGTTTCATCCCAGACAAGAGGGGAGTTGCCGTTGCAGTTGCCAGTTGTAACAGGATGATCTTCAAGAAACTGTTCGCCGAATAGTATTGCGCACATTTCCATGACGTCCTCAGCGTTCTTTGGGGACGTTGTCATTCCCATAAAAGTTTTGTCGGAATATTTCATCGACGAATATGTAATCTGCAGATGACGCTGACTAATTGGGTGGTCGTAAGGTTCGACGATGTGGTGTGCGCTGGAGTGCAGAGCTGGCAACATATGACTAAGTTTGTGAAACATTGCCAGATCGTCCAGCGTTGGATTTCGGCGAACATCGTCCAAATCCCGCAAGAATGGCGCGCCCGTCATCGGTACAAAGATCGAATGTTTTCCGCCAAGGCGGACATTTTTTTCCGGATCACGAGCATGATAAGTAAATTCGGACGGTATCGTCGCAATCAATTCGCGTATTAGACCTCGATCCAGATAAACAAGCTCACCTTTTACCTTTGCACCCGCTGTTTTCCAGTCTTCCAATGCAATTGGATCGCGAAACTGAACGCCGACGTTTTCAAGTATGTCCATTGAGGCGTTGTCGATGCGTTCCACTTGGGCTCCATCCATTACTTCGCACAACGGAATGCTGCGCGTTAGACCAGGCAACATATCGAACTTGGGCATAGTGCGTAGTGCGCGACGGGCAGAACGCCCACCCGACCGAGACCGGGATTGGATTTGCGTGGTCATCATTGCCTCCATTTTTCCTGTCTATTTTACAGAAGCAGGAGCTAGGCGTTTGACGATTCACGAATTCCATTTGCAAGAAGCGACATGACTAATTTACTTCAGTGCAGGAAACGCCGTTCCATCCATATGCTTTTAACTTGAATTCTACTTACTGGTTCTAAGCTGCAGACGCCTTTAGCGAGGCTTGGATACTGTCAACTGCGGTTACTCTCTGGAACAGCGACGGAAATTCTGGTTCCGGCCTCCTCGCACAGCTTTGCACAGCGCTTCGGAACAACTTGATCGGTAAAGAATGTATCTATATCGGACAGGGAGGCGATGCGCGCGGGCGCTTTACGATCAAACTTTGATGAGTCGGCCACAAGAAATACCTTGTCGCTTCGATCGATGATCGTCTGGCTGACTCCAACCTCTCGCATATCAAAATCCAAAATATCTCCGTCTTCGTGCAGAGCTGAGCAACCAATTACGGCCAAATCAAACCGGAATTGTGAAACCACCTGACGTGTAAGATCTCCGACCAAGCCCCCGTCGGAGTTTCGCAAGTGCCCCCCTGCAACAACCACCTCAATCGTAGGATGGCCGGATAATATTACTGCAATGTTGAGGTTGTTCGTCACCACAAGCAATCCGGTGTGATTGAACAGTTCGGCAGCGATTGCTTCTGTTGTTGTCCCTATATTCAAGAACAGCGAGCAGTCATTGGGAATATGCTTTACGCAGTTACGCGCAATATCAACTTTGGACGCTTGGTTTAATTTTCTACGCTCGGCGTATCCAATGTTCACGGTGTTTGAAGGCAATACTGCACCGCCGTGCACACGTTCCAATTCCCCTGACTCTGCCAACTCTGTCAAATCGCGGCGAATTGTCTGCGGAGTTACGCCAAAATATGAAACCAGGCCTTCAACGGTTACCTTGCCTTCACGACGGGCAATATTGATGATTTCGGGTTTTCTAAGTGTTTGCACCATCGCTCGCGCCTGAAAAGCCAGTTGCAAGAAGATAGTGTCAAATGGAATGGAATCGCAAACGATGATGTTCGTTTAACGTTATAAATTGCCAAAATGCTAAATATTCTCGAGTTCTCGTAGATGATTTCCTCTTTTATTTCCAATGTTTCTACAAAAAGAGCATAAACGAAAATATTTTTCTTCTATTTGGGCGCGTTTTTTGACATTTACGAGTGGCCCGCTAGTGCAAAGCGTAGGAGCCACAAGATGTCACAAACCTATGACCTTCTCGTAATCGGTGGTGGAATCAATGGCTGCGGCATTGCCCGAGACGCCGCAGGGCGCGGGCTAAGTGTCTGCCTGGTCGAAATGAACGATATTGGCTCTGCGACCTCGGCTTCTTCGACCAAGCTGTTTCACGGTGGACTGAGATATCTTGAGTATTTTGAGTTTCGTCTAGTCCGCGAATCTTTGATTGAGCGAGAAACCCTTTTGCAGGCGATGCCCCATATCTCGTGGCCGATGCGCTTTGTTTTGCCCTACCATCACAGTATGCGCTTTGACTCAACCACGCCTACATCGCGGCTGCTGAGTTTTGTCATGCCGTGGATGAAAGGTCGCCGCCCTGCATGGCTAATTCGACTAGGTTTGTTTATGTATGACCATTTGGGCGGTCGAAAAATACTTCCGGGTACAACCAGTCTTGATTTGACTTCCGGCCCGGAAGGAAAACCCCTTAAGCCGCATTTTGAACAAGCGTTTGAATATTCAGATTGTTGGGTAGAAGATTCTCGGTTGGTGGTCCTGAACGCGCGGGATGCGGAACAACGCGGAGCGGAAATACTGCTGAGGGAAAAATGTATCTCTGCCGACGTTGTTGATGGAGTTTGGCATGTGCAAACCGAAAATAAGGAGACCGGAGAGGTCACCGAACGATCCGCAAGAATGGTTGTAAACGCGGCAGGGCCCTGGGTTGGGGACGTGTTACGCGGGACATTAAAAACCAATACTCAAGATGGCGTTCGCCTGGTTCGCGGTAGCCACATAGTAACGAGGCGCTTGTTCGACCATGATAAGTGTTACTTCTTTCAAGGAACCGACGGCCGAATAATTTTCGCAATTCCATACGAAACTGACTTCACCCTGATTGGAACAACTGACGCGGATCACAATGACGCTTCGATCAAACCGGAATGCACTCCGGAAGAGCGTAACTATCTGATTGGCTTTATAAACCAGTATCTTGCCGATCCAATCAAAGTTGATGACGTGGTTTGGACATATTCGGGAGTTCGCCCGCTCTTCGATGACGGTGCACGCAGCGCGACGGCAGCTACCCGGGATTACGTGCTAAAGGTCGACCTTAGTCGGGGTGCACCTGCGCTGAACGTTTTTGGCGGTAAGATCACGACCTATCGGCGTCTTGCAGAAAGCGCGATGGAAGAGATTGCATCTCAGATACCAGATATTCCCGGACCATGGACGGCAGGTGTTCCATTGCCGGGAGGAGATTTCCCCGTCGACGACGTGTCTAAGTTGATAACGCAGCTTCGCGAAAAATTCTCATTTCTCGATGAGCGATGGGCCACTCGCATGGTTAAAGCCTACGGAACCGAAGCTATGGAGATACTTGAAGATAGCTCAGACATAGTGGACCTAGGCCGGAACTTTGGGGCAACGCTGACCGAACGGGAAGTCAACTGGTTGATTACTAATGAGTATGTTCGAGAAGTCGACGATATTTTATGGCGGCGCAGTAAGTTGGGCCTTCGCATGTCTAAATCGCAAATTGCAGATTTGGAGTCGTGGTTGAAGACGACATTGAACGCAACGGCCTGACTGAAAGTTTCAGTGTTTCGGCGGACAGAGCACCTTGTTTGATCTGTCCGCACTTCCCGAAAACTGGTTTTGATCAATCAGCGTGCAGAATCCATTGCACAAGCCGTATCCAGCATACGGTTTGAAAATCCCCACTCGTTGTCATACCAGCTGAGAACACGCATCATCCCGCCATCGGTCAATCGAGTTTGGTCGATCGCAAAGATCGACGAATGCGAGTCGTGATTGAAATCGCTGGACACCAAAGGTTCATCGGTTACCGCTAGGACGTCCGCCATCTCTCCACCCGCAGCATTTCGAATGGCATCATTTACTTCGTCAACCGTCGCGCTGCGTTTGGGCATAAAACACAAATCTACTGCTGATACATTCGGTGTTGGAACCCTAATGGCGGAACCATCCAACCGCCCTTTTAGCTGCGGTAGAACTTCCCCGACAGCTCGGGCAGCTCCAGTCGAAGTGGGGATCATAGACATCGCAGCTGCGCGAGCGCGGTACAGGTCTTTGTGAATGGTGTCCAAGGTCGGCTGATCACCAGTGTAGGAATGGATCGTCGTCATATATCCGGTTTCAATTCCGAACACGTCGTCCAACACTTTGGCGACCGGAGACAAACAATTGGTCGTGCAGCTTGCATTCGACACGACGACATCGTCACCAGTCAGGCTTTTGTGATTTACGCCAAACACTATGGTCTTGTCTGCACCACTGGCTGGCGCGGAAACCAGAACCTTTTTTGAACCGTTCTCCAGATGTTTGGCGGCGGCTTCTCTTTTAGTGAATATGCCGGTGCATTCCAGCGCCACGTCGACATCGTCCCATTCAAGCTTTGCAGGGTCGCGTTCCGCGCTTACACGAATCTCACGCCCGCCAACCAGCATGGTGTTTCCGTCTACCCGAATGTCTGCATTTAGACGGCCATGAACACTATCGTATTTCAACAAGTGTGCGTTCGTTTCAACTGGCCCAAGATCGTTAACGGCGACGACCGCAACATCGTTGCGCCCAGCCTCTACCAGAGCCCGCAATACACATCGGCCAATACGTCCAAATCCATTAATGGCAACCTTTACGGTCATTTTTGCCTCCTTGGCGAAATTCCCAGCAGAATACAGTTGGAATCGTCGCTGCAGCATAGAGTGCCTGCGATACCCAAATTTTGTTATCGCTAACAACCACGAATCCAACTGGATTGTCAACAAAACCGAACTGTAAAAATTCTGAAGGTGGCACCAAGCGATCGATATTTGCGTTTGGCTGTGAAGGTTTTGAAAAATCTCCTACGATCGTTCTTCAGCGAATGAGAATGGCGCGAAAGTCGTTAACATTTGTTCCAGTTGGTCCCGGCGAAAACAAATCTCCGATAGCCTCAAACGCAGAGAACGCGTCATTTGCCGCCAGATCCGCGGCGGGGTTTCGCCCTGCAGCGCGCATTCGGGCACAGCTGGTCCCGTCAACGAATGCTCCGGCGTTATCCTCTGAACCGTCGATGCCATCTGTGTCCGCGGCCAAGGCGGAAATTCCTTCAATTCCGTCTAACTCCTGCGCAAGCGCCAACAGAAATTCTGTGTTGCGTCCACCCCTGCCCTTGCCGCGCAAAGTGACAGTAGTCTCGCCACCTGACAAAATAACCACGGGTTTTTGGAACGGCCTGTTCTTTTTGGCAACCTCGCGCGCAATTGCTGCGTGAACACGTGCGACATCCCGCGCTTCGCCCTCGATCGCGTCCGAAAGGATTACGGCGGGAATACCTTGGTTTTCTGCCTCTTGAGCCGCAGCATCCAAAGACAATCCTGCGGATGCAATTACTTGGACAACGTTTTGATCAAAACGAGGATCATCCGGAGCAGGTGCATCGGCTTTAACAGATTGAAGATGTGCCAGTAACCTGTCCGGAAGGCTTATGTGGTGATCAGCGATTAGACACAGTGCATCCTTGCGACCGATGGAATCCGGAACTGTTGGGCCCGATGCAACCTGCGCTGGATCGTCGCCAGGAACGTCCGAAACAATCAGTGATACAACACGAGCGGGATGCGCCATTTTAGCCAGACGGCCCCCTTTGATACCGCTGACGTGTTTGCGAATGGCATTCATCACCGAAATAGGCGCCCCAGACGCTAAAAGGGCCGAGTTCAACAACTGTTCATCTTGCAGCTCGAGTCCGTCTGGTGGACAGGGTAGCAGAGAAGAGCCTCCTCCACAGATCAATGCGACTACCAGATCGTCTGGAGTCAGGTCAGTGAGATTTTGCATAAGGATTTGGCTGGCCTTTAAACCTGCTTGGTCTGGTACTGGGTGCGATGCCTCCAGAACTTCGATCTGCTGGCACTCCGCGCCATAACCGTAACGGGTAACGACAGCACCCGACAGAGGACCTTGCCACAATGTTTCAAATGCCTGGGCGAGCTGAGCTGCTCCTTTGCCAGCACCAATTACAATTGTGCGCCCTTTGGGCGGCGCCGGCATGTGCGCCCCGAGCGAGGTAAGTGGATCGGCGGCCTGTACTGCTGTCTGGAATAGGGAAATCAGAAAATCAGAGTCTTGCATCGTATCTCTTTATCACACGTGTTTTAGCCATCAGACCCGCTAAGGAATTTGCGGTCTGCGTTCAACATCGGAAACCATTACGACGGTGTCCAAGCGAAAGGAAAAGGCGGTGAATCGACATTCATCCCCGTGTTAGGGTCCATAGCAAGTAATCATACTTTTGCTAACCAAAAATTGTTTTGTCCGACCTCGGAACCCAGCCTGCAAGTCCTTACTGCTGCATCGGGCGCTTTAACCCGGGCTAAGAACACGTCCATGTTGCGACACAACAACGAAAACCTCTGAATGCTCAAAAAGCTTCGCTATGTCGGCCTGCAACTGCCGGGTAAGATCGTCAATTTGTGCCGCCGAGATTTGCCGCTGCGGATCGTAGTACACCATAACCGTAAAGTATCGGCCGAGTTTGGAGATAGATAAATCCACCAACAACCCCCCATCGGTTCTAAGGGATTCTCGTATCGCCCGACGAGCAGAGGCGATATGCTGCGGGCTGGCTGTTACACCAGCCAACTCTCCCAACCCGGCTATGAAGTCGCGGTAATACTGAAGTGTCACAGACAAACACAGTAACAGAACAATAATTGAATCTCCTATGGGGGCAATCGGAGCCAAAACCCAATCTCTAAACGCGTGAATGCCCAAAAGGCCGACTGCCGCTGAACCGGTAATCAACGCATCAAAGGCGGCGGCCTTTTGTTCAAGTTGAAGCACGTCGCTTTGCTTGCCGGACTTGATCCATGCCCTGCGGTGAAACGACCAAAGAATCAAACAGGTCATTCCAACAAGCGCAAAGTAGACTAACATCGGCGCAAAAATTAACTGCCGTTGAGGCTCACCATTCAGGTATCCGACAATGTTTAGAATTGCGCTGGTCATCGCAAAAATAACAAGACCTAAAAGGGACAGGGAACGGAACGTTTTGAAAATCGCCTCGTCACTTGCGTAACCAAACGGTCTGTACTTGTCTGCTTTGCGCTGAGCATTCCGGGTCACACGTTTACCAAGAAAAGCCGCAGTAAACCCAATAAACGAAAAAAGCCCGTCCATGAGCACAGCTTGTGAATTGGAAAGATAGGCTGCGACTATCCCAGCCATCGCCATGAACAGATTTCCCACCATTCCGATTGTAAGCGCACGGCTTTCCAAGAGCTGCGTTTCAGTTCGCGTGGGTCGGCTCATATAAGGAGATCCGTTTCTGAAAAGGGTTCCGGATCGAAAGATATAGAAATCGGGCTAACTTGTCTGGCCCCGACCTGCATAATCTGTTTTTTTGAGGTCCGGGCCAAATAACGTCTTCTTGATGAACGCAAACTTGGAATCGCTATCTTTTCACCTCGCACTGAACCTGTGTAATGGCAATCCCCGAGGATTTTGATTGTTAATCCCTTTTACCGATCGAACGCCCGACACCTTCAGGTTCAGGCAAATCGGCATGCTGTTTTGCATAGGAGGTCAACTTTTGCGCGACCTGTTCCAGCGGAAGCGAAGTCTTGCGGGAATTCAAGTCGATATGCAGCAACAAAGTCTCGACTGTTGCCGCGACTTCGCCGCGTGGCCCATGCAACTTATGAAACAGATGCATTTTCTTGCCGTCGCCATTTAGCACCTGCGTCGTCACCGTCAGTCGGTCGCCAGCGAGCAATTCAGACAGGTAACAGACATGATTTTCAACCGTAAAATAGCTGTTGCCGCCAGCCACGTAATCAGCATCTGCACCTATCATTTCCATGAACCTATCTGTGGCCAACCCTGATGCTTCGACGTAATAAGCCTCATTCATGTGGCCGTTGTAATCAGTCCAACTCTGCGGGATTACACGATCAACGGTAACTGGTAGATCGGTGGCGTCTGGGTCAGGTAAAGTTGCCTCATGTGCGTTCAGCACACCACCTGCTCCGCTGCCAGATTTTTTCAACGCGCGCATCATTCCGATAAGGTTGTCATCGCGCAGCCGCTCCAGTTCGCGGATAGACATGTGGCCGGATTGCGCGTCCGATTGTTCGGCAATCAGATCTACAAGGTCATCCGACAATTCTGGCACATCCATCAGCTTGGTCCATGGCCATTCAAGCGCCGGGCCGAATTGAGCCAGGAAGTGTTTCATACCCGCTTCGCCACCGGCAACGCGATATGTTTCGAATAAGCCCATTTGTGCCCATCGTAGGCCAAAACCCATACGGATTGCTTCGTCCAATTCTTCGGTGGTACAAATCCCGTCTTTGATCAACCAAAGCCCTTCCCGCCAAACTGCTTCGAGCAGTCGATCAGCAATATGGGCGTCGATTTCCTTGCGAACAATCAATGGATACATGCCCAATGACCGCAAAACACCCGCTGCTCGTGCGCAGATGTCGCCGTCCCCTACCAATTCAACCAGTGGCAACAGATAGACCGGGTTAAATGGGTGCGCGACTACTACACGCGATCCGTGTTCGTTCAGTTCGGACGGTTTGAAACCCGAAGTTGATGATCCAATCACTGCTTCAGCAGGCGCAAGCTCATGAATTTGGGCGTGAATTTTATGCTTAAGGTTTAGCCTTTCGGGTACGCTTTCCTGAACCCAAGTGCTCCCTGCCAGTGCATCGGCTAAGGTGTCACAAAAGGTCAGCTTCCCTTCGGGAGGCAATGCTTTGTCATAAAGCGACGGCAACGCTCTGCGAGCGTTGGCCAGAACTTCACCGATCTTGCGTTGAGCCTGTGGATCAGGGTCAAAAACCGAAACATCCCAACCGTTAAGCAAAAATCGGGCGACCCAACCACCACCGATAACGCCACCGCCGACAATTGCTGCCTTTTTCGCCAAGCCGCTCATCGTGTTACCGGTGCGCGCTTTGTCAGGCCAAGTTTTTCCCGCACGTCCTGCGGCCCGACAATTCGGGCTCCCATGCTCTCGATAATTCCCATCGCCCGTTCGACAAGCTGCTCGTTGGTCGCCAAAACTCCCTTTTCTAGAAACAAGTTATCCTCCAATCCAACGCGCACGTTGCCGCCTGCAAGCACTGCCTGCGCCGCATAAGGCATTTGATCACGCCCCAAGGAGAATGCAGACCAAACCCAGTCGTCCGGTACGTTATTGACCATCGCCATAAATGTGTTGAGGTCATTCGGCGCGCCCCAGGGAACGCCCATGCACAGCTGTACGAGGGCCGGACTATCTAGAACGCCTTCCTTCACAAGCTGTTTGGCAAACCAAAGGTGGCCAGTGTCAAAGGCTTCGATCTCAGGTTTGACCCCCAAGTCAGTCATCATCTGGCCCATCGCTCGCAACATGCCGGGTGTGTTGGTCATAACGTAATCAGCTTCGGCAAAGTTCATCGTACCGCAATCCAAAGTGCAAATTTCCGGTAGACATTCAGCGATATGCGCCATGCGCTCGGTGGCGCCGGCCATATCTGTACCGGACTCGTTCACTGGCAATGGAGACTCGGTCGGCCCAAAAACGATGTCCCCGCCCATTCCGGCCGTCAGGTTCAAAACCACGTCAACATCGGCGTCCCGGATACGTTCCGTCACCTCACGGAACATAGCAGGGTCCCGGCTGGGCGTGCCGGTTTCCGGATCACGAACGTGGCAATGCACGATCGCAGCGCCTGCCCTTGCAGCTTCTATGGCCGAGTTAGCAATCTGCTCAGGGCTACGCGGAACATGAGGAGACCTGTCCTGCGTGCTGCCTGAACCCGTGACTGCACAAGTGATAAAAACATCGCGGTTCATTTCCAGAGGCATCTGGTTGCTCCTTGGCATAAGAGTTTTGGCAAAATACGCGGAATTATTCCGCGAGCTGCTGAAGACAAGTTGAAATACGCTACTTTTTTTCTTAGCAAAGTCTCGATACTTTTATCGTCAAAATATTCACATTTCTTGCCATCAATGTCGGAACAGTTTGAATTTCTGCTTTTAGAGGGTTTCTCCAACATGGTGCTGGCAAGCGCGCTAGAGCCGCTGCGTGACGTTCGGCTACGATCAACCACAGCAGACTTGGATTGGGAAGTTACGACCCTGGGTGGCGAAACAATACAAAGCTCATCCAGATTACGGGTGTCGCCTGATAGACCTTTCGACCCAGAAGTGACCAGCGGTACTCTTGTGATTGCCGCCGGGTATCATGTTCGCGAGCACATCACCAGGCAAATGGTCGCGAAACTGAGAAAGGCAGCCCGCAAAGCAAAGCGCGTGATAGCCTTGGACACTGCTGCGTGGTTATTGGCTGAGGCCGGCGTCCTGGACGGACACAATGCGACGATTCACTGGCAGGAACTGGATGCATTTCAGGAGGCGTTTCCCAACGTGAGTGTCTCAAATGCGCGTTTTGTTAAGTCCGGCAATATTTTGACTTGTGGAGGTGCAAGTGCCGCGTTGGATCTTATGCTTGAGCTGATCAAAGAATTGTTCGGACCCGCCGCCGCGTTTGACGCGTACAGCATGTTTTTGTTTGACCCGGCCAGGCGACAAACTGCGACGAACGTTGCAAAGCCATTGAGCGACCGCGGCTCACCCAAGCTGTTGGAAGCACTGAATGTAATCGCTGAAAACGTCGAACAACCACTAACCACATTTGAATTGGCGCGTCAGGTGGCAATTTCAGAACGTAGCCTGAACCGCGTTTTCTCTGTTGAGTTAGGGATGACGCCCGGAAAATACTATAGGCTCTATAGGCTTCAGCATGCACGTTATTTGGTACAGGAAACGCGGTTAAGCGTGGAACAGATAGCGATGCGCTGCGGCTTCTCAGGGGCATCATCTTTGGGTCGGTCTTTTCTGCGCGAGTTTGGCAAGCCAATTGGTGCGTTACGGGTTTAGGATCGCGACGCGTTTCGAATTGCTGACGGCGTCTGTCCAAATTCAGCCCTGAACGCGCGCGTCATCGCGCTTGCGTCGTCATACCCGCAGCGGCTGGCTATTTCCGCTATAGATTGGTCAGTTTCACTCGCTAGTTTTCGTGCCAGATTCAACCTAAGCCGACGATAAAGCGCCTGTGGCGTTGTCTCAAGCGAAGCACGAACTCGGGTTTCAACCTTCTTTTGAGAACATCCAATTGTTTTCGCAATGCTTTGGATAGACATAGGTGACTCGATGTTGTTTTGCATCAATGTCAGAATCCGGTTCACGATCGTATCCCTCGACTGCAGTGGACCGGAATATTGAGATGCTGCATCCTGGTTCATCAAAAGATTGGCAACCTCCATTGAAAGCAAGGCTCCGTGATCCTCGCGGATTAGTGCGGAAGCTAAATCAAAGGCGGCCATGGCCCCCATACAAGTCAGTAGATTTCCGTCTATGACGAACCTTTCCTGAACCGTTTCCACGTTTGGAAATTCTTCTTCAAAACGCGACAACTCATCCCAATGAATAGTCGCGCGGCAATTGTCCAATAATCCGGCGCGCGCCAATAACCAGCTTCCGGTGTCTAACCCTGCAATTTTTCCGTGCCGTCTCGAAGACGCGCGAAGCATTTTAGCGGTTTTTTCTGTGCTAAGGGAAACAAATCCATAGGACGGCATCACCACCAAAACGTCACCGGATTCGTCTTGCAACGCACCATTTGGCGATACCTGTAAGCCGCTGGAACTTTTGACTGGATGGCCATCCGGAGAGAAAAAGTTCCACGTATAAAGCTTTTGTCGAGACAAAGTATTTGCCGCGCGCAAGGGCTCCACCATGTTGGCCAGACAGTGGTTCGAAAAGCCATCAAATAAAAGAAAGTTAAAGATCTGCCCCAAAATTTTTGCCAACTCTGCATGAAAAAATACTAACTATGCATTGCACTGGAATAGGCTCCGAGGTTTCATTCGTCAACTCCGTGCCAAAGGAATCCGCGCAATGAATTTTGGTTTGACCGACGAGCAGGAAATGATCGTCTCCACCGTTCGTAGTTTTGTGGAAAACGAAATTTACCCACATGAAAATTTGGTAGAACGCAACGGGCAAGTACCGCAAGAATTGGGGCAAGAGATAAAGGAGAAGTGCATTGATTTGGGCTTTTACGCCTGCAACTTTCCCGAAGAAGTTGGCGGCGCCGGATTGTCTCATCTTGACTTCACATTGGTCGAGCGCGAACTGGGCCGCGGCTCAATGGCATTGACGCATTTCTTTGGTCGACCTCAAAACATTTTGATGGCCTGTAAGGATAGTCAGCGCGAGCGGTACTTACTGCCTGCCGTCCGTGGAGAAAAGATGGATGCCCTGGCTATGACCGAACCTGATGCCGGTTCAGATGTGCGAGGTATGAAATGCCAGGCCATGCGCGATGGCGGGGATTGGGTCGTAAATGGCTCAAAACACTTTATTTCGGGCGCGGAACACGCCGATTTTTTCATAGTGTTCATCGCCACGGGTGTAGACGAAACTCCCAAAGGTCCAAAAAAGCGGATTACAACTTTTCTGGTGGACCGCGGAATGCCGGGGTTTGAAGTTCGCGAAGGATACAAATCGGTCAGCCACAAGGGTTACAAGAACTACATTCTCTATTTCGACAATTGTCGCCTGCCTGATGCGCAGGTGCTAGGTGAAGTTGATGGAGGGTTCGCAGTCATGAATGAGTGGTTGTACGCCACGCGATTGACAGTTGCCGCCTTTTCAGTCGGACGCGCCCGGCGCTGCTTTGATTACGCGCTGAACTATTCGGCCGAGCGTAAACAGTTTGGTCAATCCATCGGCAAGTTTCAGGGCGTGAGTTTTCAGATCGCCGACATGATTACCGAGATCGACGCCGCCGACTGGTTAACACTGTCTGCCGCGTGGCGCTTGGATGAAAACTTGCCATCCAACCGTGAGATCGCTTCGGCTAAACTTTATGCCTCAGAGATGCTGGCGCGGGTCACTGATACTACGCTGCAGATATTCGGCGGTATGGGTTTGATGGATGATTTTCCAATTGAACGGTTCTGGCGCGACGCTCGGGTGGAACGCATCTGGGACGGCACCAGTGAAATTCAACGCCACATCATTAGTCGTGACCTTTTGCGTCCCCTTGGCGCGTAAGCTGGAATTTTGCGGTAAGAATTATGACGCCAGACCTTTCCCGATTGCTGCAGCCTGAGTCGATCGCTGTTGTTGGCGGCGGGTCGTGGTGCGAGCAAGTTGTCACGCAGTCGAAACGTATGGGTTATCAGGGAAGTATCTGGCCCGTGCATCCCAATGCTGAACAGATTGCTGGCCATGCTGCCTTTTCGTCTTTGGATGAATTGCCCGCTGCACCTGACGCTGCCTTTATCGGCGTTAACCGCCATTTGACCGTCGATCTTATTAAAACCTTGGCCACAATGGATGCGGGAGGCGCTGTATGCTTTGCCTCGGGGTTTTCTGAGGCGTCGGCAGAGGATGAGACAGGGCGCTCTTTGCAGGAGCAGTTGATTCAGGCTGCAGGTGAAATGCCGATCCTGGGACCCAACTGTTATGGGTTCATAAATGCGCTGGATGGAGCCTTGCTTTGGCCCGATCAGCACGGTGCCAGCCCTGTGGACAAAGGCGTGGCGATACTGACCCAAAGTTCGAACATTGCGATCAATTTGACCATGCACAAACGGGCTTTGCCCATCGCCTATATGGTAACTTGCGGAAATATGGCGCAGACCTCGCAGGCGCAAATAGCGACCGCATTGCTTGACGATTCACGGGTTACAGCAATAGGCCTGCATATCGAAGGCTTCAAAGACATCCGCGAGTGGGAGGCACTTGCTTCAAAGGCTTATCAAAAGGGCATTCCCTTGATAGCACTCAAAGTTGGCGCGTCAGAACATGCACAATCTGCGACGGTGTCCCACACTGCGTCACTGGCTGGCAGCGATGCTGGTGCCCAGGCCCTGCTCAATCGGTTGGGGATACCCCGGCTCAGCGCGCTGCCCGATTTTCTGGAAACTCTGAAACTGCTGCATGTCTATGGCCCCTTGCCGGGATTGAACATTGCAGCGATTAGTTGTTCGGGCGGCGAAGCCAGTCTGGTCGCGGACATGGCAATTGGAACTGGGCTGACTTTTCCCCCGCTCTCAGAAGACAAATCAACTCGACTACGCCAAGCTTTGGGGCCAATGGTAGCCTTGAACAACCCTTTGGATTATCACACTTATATCTGGCGTGACGAAGGCGCCATGACCAAAGCGTGGTCTGGCATGACAGGTGAAGACATTGATCTGACCATTGCCATTGTTGATTACCCTACGACCGATCCAACCGATTGGGTTTGTACAATCAAAGCAGCACTGAACACGCGCGCGCAAACTGGCGCCAGATTTGTTGTGGCCGCGACTCTGCCAGAGCTGCTACCGGAAGATATTGCCGAGGAGCTTTTGGCTGGAGGCGTAGTGCCCATGATGGGGCTGCGCGAAACTCTGGCGGCAACCCGTGCCGCCGGGCAGATCAGGCCTCCATCACAGGTTCCCGTTTGCTTGCCCGGTTTGACTACCGCGACCAAAACCCTGACCGAAGCGGAATCCAAGCAAACACTGGCCGCCATTGGCTTGCGGGTTCCGCAAAGCCGAACGGTGACTAACGAAGACGCTATTTCGCTTGCCATTCAAGAATTGGATGCACCGCTTGCAGTAAAAGGTGTTGGCCTTGCGCATAAATCCGAACACTCTGCCGTAAGGTTGAATGTTCAGCCGGAAGACGTGCCAAAGATCGCGCTCGAGATAGGTACGTCTGAGATATTGATCGAGGAGATGATCGATGGAGCTGTTGCTGAGCTCTTGATTGGCGTTATCCGAGATTCAGCTCATGGCTTTGTCCTGACCCTTGGTGCAGGAGGGACACTTACCGAACTGCTACGAGATTCAGTTTCGCTTTTGGTTCCTAGTTCTTCCGAGGAAGTTCGTTCAGCACTTGGACACTTGAGGATTGCGCCTTTGCTTAATGGATATCGCGGCCAGCCAGCGGCTCAATTACAAGGGATTCTTGAAGCTGTCGAGGCAGTTCAATCCTATGTCATAAAAAACGCCGAAACGCTCGGCGAGGTTGAAATTAACCCGCTTCTCTGTACGCCTGAAAAGGCCGTAGCAGCAGATGCCCTTATTCGAAAGGCCTGACCAATGAACCCGATCAAAACCAGACGTGACGGAGCTATCCTCGAAGTTACTCTGGACCGTCCCAAGGCCAACGCTATCGACCTAGCCACCAGTCGGATTATGGGTCAGATTTTTGCCAAATTCAGAGATGATCCCGAGCTTCGCGTGGCAATCCTAACCGCGACCGGCGAAAAGTTTTTTTGCCCTGGCTGGGATCTGAAAGCAGCGGCCGAAGGGGATGCGGTAGACGGCGATTACGGTGTCGGGGGTTTTGGCGGCCTGCAAGAACTGCGTGATTTGAACAAACCGGTTATCGCTGCGGTTAACGGCATCGCATGCGGAGGTGGACTGGAGTTAGCCCTGTCAACAGACATGATCCTTGCCGCTGAACACGCAACCTTTGCCCTGCCGGAAATCCGTTCCGGAACTGTTGCGGACGCAGCCAGCGTCAAACTGCCAAAGCGCATCCCCTACCATATTGCGATGGAACTGTTGCTTACCGGCCGTTGGTTTGACGCAGAAGAAGCTCACCGTTGGGGGTTGGTCAACGAAATCCTGCCTGCAGATCAACTTATGGACCGAGCCTGGGAACTGGCGCGGCTGATTGCTTCAGGGCCACCGCTTGTGTTTGCGGCGATCAAAGAAATTGTGAGAGAATCCGAAGATGCCAAGTTTCAGGACATGATGAACCGTATCACCAAACGGAAACTGACAAGCGTCGATGTTTTATATGCCAGCGAAGACCAATTAGAGGGTGCCAGAGCCTTTGCTGAAAAACGTGAACCGGTTTGGAAAGGAAAATAGACCCACCAGTAGACTTTTGACGACGTTGTTGGCGGCACCCAAATCGGCAGCGCCTATTTTAATGGCCGTTCGTGCTAGGCATCCTTTGCAGCGACGTAACCATGACCGCCCCTGTACTGCGCGTTGGCGAGCGCGATCGCCGGACCCTTTTTGAGATCGTTAAAACGGCCCCTGCAACAGCCGAGGTAATTGAAAAGCCCGTGGTCATGGTCAGTCCAAGTAAACAGGTAAACGGATCGAACAGATTTCAATCCGGCCAGAAACGCGTTTTTCAACGCATTTGCGACTATACGCATTGAAACATCTTCACTTAAGCGCGGTAAAGTTGGGTGAAATAACAATCATATCTGGATTTTAGCGTTAAAAAAATTAAACTCAGGAGAACTAGTTCAACACCACTCCAATCAGTTGCCACACCTGAGCCATGTCGCGCCGCCACTATAATTTCCCCCCGCTTTCCACCTTGTCTGTTTTTGAAGCCGCCGCCCGGCACTTGAGTTTCAAAAACGCAGCAGTTGAACTTCTGGTGACGCCGGGGGCAGTCAGTCACCAGATCAAGGCGTTAGAAGGAGAGTTGAAGACCAACCTGTTCGAGCGGCGGCATCGTGGCGTTGATCTGACTGAAGACGGCAAGGCTTTGTATGAAGCTGTATCAACCTCTTTTGGCCGTATCTCTAAAACTCTTGAAGCAATCCGCAATCGCCGTTCCAGCGAAAAGGTAACAGTCGGGTCCACCACGGCAGTGGCGGCACTGTGGTTATCATCTTCCATCATAAGGTTCTGGCGGGATACTCCTGATCTGAACATTAACCAGATAACTCAAGACCGACCGTTCAAGGATCGGCCAGATATCGATTTTTTTATTCGTTACGGACGCGATTTTGACCCTCAGCTGTCTCACACAGCGCTCTACCGAGACACGCTGGTACCGGTCGGCAGCCCTGAGCTGGCAGATAACCTGAAGGACGCAAACCTTGAAACTTTGGCCCGCCAGCGCCTTATACATCTGGATTCCGAAGATCGGACTTGGACGACTTGGATGGATTGGTTCCGACAACTCGGCTCATCTGAGCAAATACCTGTAGAAACAAGCGTCAACAGCTACTCTGTCGCGCTGCAATTGGCGCGTAAGGGCGTTGGATTGGCGCTGGGTTGGAAGCGTTTGATCGCCCCGATGCTCGAATCCGGTAAACTTGTGCCAATTGGGACAAATAAACTTGATGCGCCGGAACAGTTTTATCTGGTGGGACGACCCGATGAAGATTTATCGGGAAATGCCCGCAAGTTGAAATCCTGGATCATCGAAGAATTCAGAAAGGACAAGATTTAGGTCAGATCAACTCTCGATGAGATTTTCTAATATTGAGAAAACATCTGGTGATCGGTCAATATGATGCAGCGCAATTTTTCCGCAGGAGAGGTCGATGAACAAGCACAGCGTACTTTCTTCGGTATTGTCCGATGTGAATACCGCCAATGGATTGCCGAACGAGCATTATATCGATCCAGTTGTTTTCGCTGAAGAGAAACGTTCTGTTTTGTTTGCTAATTGGTCAGGAATCGGATTTGGCAAAGACGTTCCGGAAGTGGGGGATGCCAGACCGATAGACTTCCTTGGTATGCCTCTTTTGGTTGTGCGTGACCGTGATGGAGAAATTGGGGTTTTCCAGAACACCTGCCGGCATCGCGGTATGATACTGGTTGACGAACCTAAGAAAATCAGCGGCGCAATTCGCTGCCCTTATCATAGTTGGTGTTACGACCTGAAAGGCAAACTGCGCGCTACACCCCACGTCGGCGGTCCGGGCCAGAACAAACACGATGATGTGGACCCAAATGATTTAGGCCTTATCCGTGTTCGATCATATGTTTGGCGGGACGTAATCTTTGTAAACATCGACGGACAGGCGCCAGAGTTTGAACAGGCACACGGCCACCTGATGGCCCGGTGGGCGGAATTTGAGCAACCGATTTTCCATGGCGGTGCGCTCTCCTCCTTCAAATTGGAAGTCAAAACGAACTGGAAGCTCGCAGTGGAGAATTTCTGTGAAAGCTACCACCTGCCATGGGTTCATCCTGGCCTCAATAGTTATTCCCGGTTGGAGGATCATTACAATATCGAGGAACGCGATCTTTACTCTGGTCAAGGGACAATTGTCTATCGTCAGTTAACTGATGATGTCGGTTCCAAGATGCCTGATTTTCAGGGACTTGGTGAAAAATGGGATCAAGGAGCGGAGTATATCGCGGTTTACCCCAACGTCCTGTTAGGTGTTCAACGTGACCACAGCTTTGCTATTGTTCTGGAGCCCGTCGATCAGGAACACACCGTAGAGCATATTGAGCTTTACTACGCAGCTGGCGAACAGGAGACGCCTGAGTTTGATGAGCTGCGTTCGTTGAATGCTCAGCTGTGGAAAACAGTGTTCGAAGAAGACATATTCGTGGTGGAAGGTATGCAGAAAGGTCGCCATGGGACACTGTTTGACGGTGGCCGCTTTTCACCAGTCATGGACGGACCAACACATAACTTTCATCACTGGGTTGCGTCCCAAGTTGAAAAGGGTAGGTCCACCTAACGTTATTTGCAGAAGACATGTTTTGATAGCAAACCGCTCGCTACAGGTAAAATTATGGAAATTGATCTATTGGATCGCGCTTTACTGGAAGCACATGCAAGACGCGACACCACGGAATTGATACGTCTTTACTCGTTGGCGGCCGAGGAGTGTGAGGCAAAGCAGGATATAGGAGCAGCTTGTTTTTTTCTAACACAAGCCTTTGTATTCGCGTTGGAATCTGGCGCTGAGGAAGCCTTTGAATTGAACCAAAAACTAGCAGACCGAGGTCGCGTTCACCGTTTCACTTCATCAATGTGACAGAAAATTTCCCAACCAAAACTTCGCCTTGGCTCTGGGACCAAAGCGAATAACTTATTCATGATTGACCAACAGATTCCTGTCACAGCGCGGGTTGCACCATCAAGGTCTAAGAATTCGCCTAGGTGGCAGGTTCGCGCGCCAATGAATCCATAAGTGTTCCCAAGTTATGTTGAAACATTGCAAGATAACTTGTGGCCGGGCCACCACGTTCAGAAAGCGCATCGGAAAACAGACGTCCGCCAATCGCAATTCCAGTTTCCTCTGAAATCTGCTGCACCAATACAGGGCTGGTGATGTTTTCTACAAACAACGCAGCAGCGCCTTCTGCCTTCAACTGATCGATCAGTGCGGCAAGTTCTTTGGCCGATGGTTCCGCTTCGGTATCGATGCCCACAGGTGCGAGGAAAGTCAGACCGTATGCATCTGCAAGATAGCCGAACGCGTCGTGCGCCGTCACAACCGTTCGACGATTTTCAGGAAGGTTGGCCAATTTCGATTTCGTTTCGGTATCCAACGCCGTTAGCTTAGCGATGTAAGCGTCAGCATTGGCGCCAATCTCATCGGCGTGCTCTGGCAATGCCTTTTGAACAGCTGCCGCAACGTTGGTCACGTAGATTACACCGTTGGAAAGCGAGTTCCACGCGTGAGGGTCGGTTTCACCGTCAACTTTAATCGGAGTTATACCATCTGTGGCGACGTGAACGGCCGCTTCGGTACCAGATTCTGAGATCAGTGTGTCAGACCATGTCTCAAATCCCAAGCCGTTGACAAAGATGATGTCTGCCTCGGCCACGGCGCGAGCGTCAGCAACTGAAGGCTGATAAACATGTGCGTCAGCGTCGGGACCTACGATTGTTGTGACAGTGGCTAGATCGCCCACCACCTGTTCGACCATGTCACCAAGTATAGAGAAACTGGCAACTATCTTAATGTCGTCTTCATCAGCGGGCACCGGCCATGCGACCAATGCGAAGCAAGCCGAGACTACGCCGGCATAAAGGGACTTAGTAAGAGTCATCTTGCTCTCTCTTCTTGTGGAATTTGCGCCAGAGGGACTTCTTTGGAAACTGCCGATTTGCGCATTCGTCTCCCAAAACCGAGTGGACCAAATACGGCTGACACCAAGAAAAAACAGCCTGAAACCAGGACTATTGCCGGGCCTGACGGGGTTTCCGGAAACAAATAGGACAATGTCAGCCCGATCCAGCAACTGGACAGGGCGAAAACAAATCCCAGAACCAGTTGCCCTGTGATTGTGTTGGCCCAATAACGGGCTGCTGTAGCAGGCAGAATCATCAGGCCAACGGCCATTAATGTACCCAGAGTTTTGAATGCTGCCAGCAGGTTCAGGACCAAAAGCAACATGAACCCCTGCTCTGTCAACCAAGGTCGCCGTGTCCTCGCCTCAAAGAAAACAGGATCACATGTGCTTACGATAAGCGGGCGCAAAAGAATGGCGAAGGAAATCAAAGTCACGGTCGCCACTCCGCCGACGAGTATCAAAGATGCATCGTCGATACCCAGAATTGAACCAAAGAGAAAACTTTTTAAAGGAACAGCAGAACCGGCCGCGGACAATATGAAAATTCCGACCGCCAGTGCGATAAGGTAAAGTGAGGCAAGACTAGCGTCGCTGCGTAGTATCGTTCTGCGTGCCAAAAAAGCTGTCAAAATAGCAACGCCAACACCTGCGATTAGACCGCCGATCAGCAATGACATAACTGAAAGGCCAGTTGTCACGAAACCAATTACAATTCCCGGAGTGATTGCATGAGCCATCGCTTCGCCAGCAAGCGACAGGCGCCGCAGTACAAGAAATGCACCAACCGGGGCAACCGATGCGGATAGAATCGTTGTCGCAACAAATGCACGACGCATAAAGGTGAAGCTCCACATCTCAGTCAAAAGATCAAGCATTCGCGGGCTCCACTATCGAAGGCGCACTACGGAACATCCAAGATGCCTGACTTTCCGAGAGATAGCCCTGAGCGACTAAACGGTCAGGCGTAAGTACATCGTTTACTGTGCCGTGTGTTGCCTCTTGCCTACCCAGCAGCAGCGCGTGGCTACAATGGTCCAGCACAGATGAGAGATCGTGAACGACCAATACCACAGCGCGCCCTTCTTCTTGCCATCGACGGATTATCCAAAGCAAATGAGCCTCGGTGCTTTGGTCGACCGCTGCAAATGGTTCGTCCAACAGTATCAGCGGCGCGTCCTGCATGATCACACGCGCGAACAGGGTTCGCTGAAGCTGGCCTCCGGATAGCATGTGCAGAGGTCGATCCGCGATGTCGAGTACACCGACCTCGTCCAGCGCAGTTTCCACCCGAACCCGGGACGCGTTGTTCAACCCTGAGCGAAGGCCAAATCCGCGCCAAGATCCCATTGCCGCAAGATCGCGAACACGCAAGGGAAACCGCCGATCGAATTCCGTCATCTGCGCCAAATAACCGATTTCACGCGGTTTACCCATGGGCCACTTAAGGTTTCCAGACAGTGGTTCCATCAAACCAAGTAGCATTTTGACAAAGGTACTTTTACCCGATCCGTTGGAACCCAGAACAGCCAGCGTCGTGCCAGATTCGATATCCATTGACAGACGGCGAAACAGAGTCAGATCGCGGTAACCGAGCGAAAGATTTCGGAGTTGCAGGACTGTAGACATCAAAGCACCGCGAAAATCGCGGACCAAAGCATGGCCGAAAATAACAACGCGCCTATGATCAAGTTCACAACGCTGAATTCGGTGAGGCAGCGGCTCTTGGCCCCGTCAGATTTAAGTTCTTTCACGCGCCGCATTAGTTATTGAACCATTCTGAAAAGGTAGACCGAAATGCGCCTTTCGCAGAGGACATAGAGAGTAACCGCTCGGTCTCGCGTGTTCTAAAAAGTGGGTTTGAAATGCAAGCACGCTTTTCAGCTGTCGATTGGACAGGTGAAACAAATTCAGCTCTTTGGACGGCATTAACCGCTGTGAACATCTTAGCCCCCCTCTGGGTCACCCCGCCCAGATTGATTCCACTTATGATGGCAGGTCTCCTGACTTACGGGTCATCGCTTTCCCGATCCTTCCCAGGCCAAGCCCAGTGGACGATCTCGGGTTGCTCACCGCCTACAGTTGCGGGGGCAGTCTCGGATTTGGACACTAAAGCGGGCCCGCACCGTGTTCCCTTTTATCCCAAACCGACAAATGCGGTCGGGAACCATCCGGGCGACAGAACACGAATTGGTTTGATTCGCCAAGGCCTAAAGTTTCTTCGAATGGCCACGTTAAAGATTTCGCTCGGTTTACCCCGTAAATCTGTCATTTTTATACTGTGGGCGATCTGAAACTTTTTCCAGATTTTTGCTTTTTTGTGAAAGGTAATGACAAAATGACAGCTAGTGCCTTAACTTTCTTCTAACCCTCCAAATTCGGTATCCGGGTGGTTTTAGTGGAACAATTGACGTTTTCTTTCGAAATGGGGGTGGTATGTGCTCTGCTGGCCTTCACCGTTTTCCTGTTTGTTTCGGAAGTAGTACGAATTGACCTCTCCGCTATATTGGTCCTCGTTCTGATTGGCCTCCTTAGCTATGCGCCCGGGTTGGAGAATCTTGCAAACGTTCCGCACCTTTTTGATGGGTTTGCATCAAACGCCGTGATCTCAATTATCGCAGTCATGATTGTGGGCGCTGGATTAGACAAGACAGGTATTATGAACCGGGTCGCGTCTGTCATATTGAAATACGGCGGCACGTCTGAAAGCCGGGTTCTGCCGATCGTGTCCGGCACTGTAGGGGTCATTTCGTCATTTATGCAGAACGTTGGTGCCGCGGCGTTGTTCCTGCCGGTGGTCAGCCGCATCTCGTCCAGGTCCGGCATCGCTTTGTCCCGCTTGCTAATGCCCATGGGATTCTGCGCAATATTGGGTGGCACCATGACAATGGTGGGTTCTTCGCCGCTTATCCTGTTAAACGACTTGATCCTTACCGCAAATGAAGGATTGCCGGACGATCAGAAAATGCAACCGTTTGGCTTGTTTTCAGTGACGCCGGTCGGTGCCGTACTGATCCTGACGGGAATTTTTTATTTTATGCTGTTGGGCCGCTGGGTTTTACCTGACGATACCGGTTCGGATAATACTGGAACAGGACAAGGCACACAGGAATACTTACAACGTGTGTATGGTCTGAAAGCAGACGTTTTCGAAGTCATCGTTCCAGCAAACAGTCCTTTGGTTGGCCAAATCCTTGCTGACATAAACCACGAAAACCATCTTTACATCATTTCGACTTTTTACCGTGGTAAAACATCTATGGTGCAAGTTCTGACTGCTGAGATAGCCGCGCCTTGCAGGTTAGCGATTATTGGCCGCCGATGGGTAGTTGAAGAATTCGCCCGTAAATTCGGATTGAAAGTCCTTCCAGAGCTGGATGTATTTGTCGAAGAATTTGCACCCACAAATGCAGGTATTGCCGAAGTGGTGATAACGCCTGACAGCAAACTGATCGGGAAGTGTCCTCGCGAACTGTTGTTCAGGAAGACTTATGGCATGTCGCTACTTGCGATACATCGGGGGGAGGAGACGCTTAGCCACGTAGAAACCGATACGCACGAATCCACTCAAATCGGCCTTGAGAAATTTCATGCCGGCGACATGTTGGTTGCCCATACCCGATGGGACAACCTGATGCGAATAACTCGGGATCCGGATTTTGTTGTCGTGACATCCGACTTTCCGCAGGACGAGTTGCGACCGCAGAAGGTTGGTTGGGCTCTTGCTTTCTTTGTCATTTCACTTTCGTTGATATTGTTTACCGACGTTCGTCTATCGCTGTGCCTTTTGACGGGCGCGGCCGGAATGATGCTGACAAAGGTCTTGAGTGTTGACGAAGCCTATCGCGCAGTTGGTTGGAACACGGTTTTCCTGCTCGCCTGCCTGATACCACTTGGGCAGGCGGTTCAAAATACAGGGACTGCCGCTTGGATAGCTCAGCAGATCATGATCTTGTTGGATGGGTGGCCGATATGGTCGCTTCAGGCAGGTGTCGCTATATTAGCCACTGCATTTTCACTTGTGATGTCAAATGTAGGAGCAACAGTATTGCTTGTTCCCTTGGCGGTCTCAATCGCCATGGCTGCAGGTGCTAATCCAGCGCTCTTTGCTTTGACCGTAGCGATTTCAACTTCAAACAGCTTCATTATCCCGACCCACCAGGTTAATGCTCTAATTATGGGACCGGCAGGTTATAAGGTCATGGACTTCGTTCGGTCAGGCGGAGTAATGACGATTTTGTTTCTTGTGGTATCGCTTTTGATGCTCAATCTGCTGTTCTAAGGCTGTCAGCGAGAAAGACAGAACTTTCAAAGTTAATTCAAACCAATCGCGAACGCCTTGGGCTATAGCCGAGATGCGTCATCGGGATTGTCTTGTCTATTTCCTCATCGGCAACGCAAATTAGGCGTCGCATTCGACTGTTGAAATAAGCGAAGTGGCTTCAATCAGGATAAGGGCATGCAGACAGTTCGGCATGATCTTGCTTGTGGCAGCACGCAAATTCCGCCTAAACTCAACGTTAAGATTGAAACGCCCGTTGTTCAAAAATCAACGTGTGGATATATAGCGGGCAAACAGCGGGCAGCCGTCCGGTTTTCGTTACCCGTTTGGCTTTTAACGCATTTACCGATGTACAACTGAGGGCGTCAGCTCGTGAAATCGAAGAACCGAATGTCTGCTCCTTCTCTGAACGAGCTGCGCAAGGCGCGCAATCAGGGGATGGCTTTCCTTTCCCTGGCCTTTTTGTTCAGCGTTTTTGTGAACCTTTTGATGCTGACGGGTCCGTTGTTCATGCTGCAGGTCTATGATCGCGTTCTGGGATCCCGCTCGGTTGAAACCTTGGCGGCTTTGTTCCTGTTGGTCGCTCTGCTTTACGGGTTGATGGCGATGCTGGACTTTGCCCGGGGACGTATCGTGGCACGTTTCGGCGCCCGCTTTCAATCTTCTTTGGATGAAAGGGTTTTCGAGGCGACCATGCGGCGTGCTATATACCCGCAAGCCCGGTCGGCTCCTGCCACTGCGTTGCGTGACTTGGAATCAATCCGCGCTTTGTGCGCATCGCCCGTTTTGCTTGCCGTGATGGACATACCTTGGACGCCGATCTTTATTGCGGCAATTTTTCTGTTTCATCCTTTGCTTGGATGGCTAGCGGTTGGGGGCGGCACACTATTGGTCGTCATCGCCTTACTTAACCAGATGCTGACCCATCGCAAAGTTGCGGAAGCTCAGGCCGCATCGGCCCGCGCGAACTCATTTTCCGAACATGCCCGACAAGCAGCCGAAGTAGTTCGATCGCAAGGAATGCAAGCGGATGTATCCAACCGTTGGTTGAAACAACGAACAGAAGCGTTGTCGCAAACGATTTCGGCAAGTGATTGGACCGGCAGCTTTTCGTCGCTCACCAAATCTCTTCGACTTTTCTTACAATCGGCAATGTTGGCTCTGGGTGCCCTTCTCGTGCTGAGAAATGAAATGACAGCGGGCGCGATGATCGCAGGTACGATCCTATTGGGCCGAGCACTTGCCCCAATCGAAATGGCAGTTGGTCAGTGGTCTATGATTGAAAGGGCCCGGACGGCGTGGACAAACCTGAACAAGTTTCTCGACGCCACCCCACCGGAGCAAAAACGCACAAGATTACCGGTTCCAAAAGCTTTCATGGAAGCCAAATCCCTGACAGTGATCCCTCCAGGAATTTCCACGCCAACGCTACGCAATGCAGCACTTAGATTGGAGCCTGGGACCGCCCTTGGTGTAATCGGCAAAAGCGGATCAGGCAAAACCACACTCGCCAAGGCGCTGCTTGGTCTATGGCCCCCAGCAGCTGGTGAAATTCGTCTGGGCGGTGCGACGTTAGATCAATATGATCCTGACGCGCTTGGACAGCATATTGGTTACCTACCGCAGCAGGTCACTTTGTTTAATGGGACCGTTGCTGAAAACATTGCTCGCATGTCTGAAAACCCGGACCCCGATGCAGTGGTTGCCGCGGCCAAAACGGCTAACGCACACGAGCTGATCCTTGGCTTGGAAAAAGGTTATGATACATTTTTGGAAGGCAATGACAGCCAATTGTCGGGCGGCCAAAAACAAAGGATCGCGCTTGCGCGTGCGCTTTATGGGAACCCTGTTCTGCTAATTCTGGATGAGCCGAACTCGGCGTTGGATGCTGACGGGACAATGGCGCTGAATAACGCAGTGCGTGAGTTCAAAGCTGCCGGAAAATCAGTGATTATCATGACTCACCGCCCGCAGGCCATTTCGGAATGCGATGAGCTTGTCGTGGTGGAAAAAGGGCAGGTCGTCAAAGCGGGCAGCCGAGACGAGGTATTGAACACAATGGTGCAGAACGCCAACGTCATCAAACGGCACCTGAATAAGGTGGGCGAATAATGTCCCAAGCAGTAAAAAAACCAGCGTGGAGCATTACTATTCCCGCGACCGTCGGATTGGCGGCTCTGGTTATTTTGGTCTTGGGCCTGGGACTTTGGAGCGTTCGAACAGAATTGGCGGGCGCAATCATTTCTCAAGGCGTGGTCGAAGTACAAAGCAACAGGCAAGTGGTCGAACATCCCGACGGCGGGGTAGTTGGCGAGATTTTTGTACGCGACGGAGATTCGGTTGCTCGCGGTGATATGCTACTGCGTCTGGACGGCACGTTTCTGGCGTCTGAAATGACAATCGTAGAGTCTCAATTGTTCGAGTTGCTGGCCAGGATGGTCCGTTTGGAAGCTGAACGCGACGGTTCCGATGCCGCCGGGCTGACCGAGAGGATGAAGGAACTGCAGGCCCGGGAAGGCATCTCGCCTGAACTTTTGGCAGGGCAGGAACGCCTTTTCGCCGCGCGCTTGAACACATTAGCGCAACAAACAGAACAACTTGGTAAGCAAAAAATTCAGATCCAAAATGAGATTGAGGGCATTCAATCACAGTTGGTCTCATTACGCACACAGGTGGATCTGATCAAGAGTGAGTTGGAGGACCAAGAAGGGCTTTTGAAGCGCGGATTGACCCAGGCCAGCCGGGTGTCAGCGCTGCAAAGGGAGGAAGCCAGTCTTCTGGGTGAAATCGGACGGCTGGAATCCGCAGTCGCGCGACTTCAGGGAGAAATTTCAAGCACCGAAATCCGGATTGTAGAACTGAAGGCCACACGACGCGAAGAGGCAATTACTCAATTGCGGGATGTGCAAGCTCGGGTTGTTGAATTGGCCGAACGACGTTTGTCCCTGAGTGAGCGCATGTCCCGGCTGGATATTCGTTCACCTGTCGCGGGAACAGTTTATGACAGCCAAGTTTTTGCACTTCAGTCTGTTATCCAGCCGGGGGAACCGATGATGTATGTGGTCCCACAAGATACCCCCCTGTTGGTAGCCGCACGCGTGGATGCCTTGCATGTGGACCAATTGCATCGCGGGCAGGAAGTCGCATTGCGGTTTCCAGCCTTCAACCAGCGGGAAACGCCTGAACTGAATGGACAGGTTATCAATGTTTCGGCGGACACCTATACCGATGAAAGTACTGGTTTTACTTTTTACAGGGCCGAAGTCGTTCCAGACGACGGCCAGTTAGAGCTATTGGCTGGGCAAGAATTGTTGCCTGGCATGCCAGTCGAAGCCATGATAAAAACGGATGAGCGCACACCGCTTTCCTATTTGGTCAAACCGTTGGCAGATTACTTTTACCGGGCGTTTCGCGAGTAAATTGGGACACGCCGGACTTGTTTAAATTACCTCGATATTACCCAACAAAATTGACGTCATTTCTGTTGCGAATTCTCCATCGGTAACGGTCACTTGAGTGCCAGAAACATAACGAACGTTGGTCTCGGAAATCGCTGACAAATCCGTTTCTGCGTCCAAAAAAACCCATCTTGCCGGGTATTCCGTCGGCAGGCCAACAGCGTTCCGCAAAACGATCAACGCATCCATTGAGCTAACGATACCGTCCTGGTTTAGATCGGCGGCGATTAAATTCTCGGGCGTGGCCGGACCGAAGGTTGGATCGAGCCCAACTGCGATCCTCAGAATTTGCAAGGCATCCAGAGAGGATACTTTGTAACTGTCGATGTCGTAGGATTTGACGATCTCCAACTCACCCGAAAAAATACCGTCGGGCATTTCCAGATCAAACTCTCCAAGTGCGTTGGCCTGGCCGACGTGTCACCCTATCTTAGAGTATCGCAGCTCGTTTACGATGGTGGAGCGGCCGTCGGAACGCTAACTGCCGCCCGAGCCAAAATATTGGAGAGCCGCGGTGACCAGCTGCAAACAGCCTCCGCTACCGCACTGACAGCAATTGAGACCTACATTCAGGTTTTAGATCTTCGGAAAATCCGGGAAATATCACAGCGTAATGTAACTGTGCATGAAGAGATCGCACTACAAATAGCCCAACGTGTGTCCGGTGGGCTGGATTCCAACGCCGACGTTCTGACCGCTCAATCGCGCGCGGCGGATGCTCGTACACGCTACGCCGAAGCGAAAGCCAGGGTTGACCGCGCCGAGGCACGTTATCAAGAAGTGTTTGGCTTGGCTCCGCTTGAATTGCCGCCCCCTCTTCCCGCTCCAGATTTGAACCGCGCCGACACTCAGATAGTTATGGACAGCCCCCAGATAAAGCGGGCGGAAGCGGCCTTACTAGCTGCAAAAGCAGAACAATCTGCTGCACTGGCGCGCCGAAGTCCGGAAATTCGCGTTTCAGCCTTTGCAAACCAGGACCGATCCCGGGATGCAAACTTCGGGGTGGACTTCGATGTGAATTACGAGTTTGACAGTACAAAAGACATAGCATTCTTGCACGCAGGTCAGTCGGTAAAGGTCAAGATCACCGCCTATGACTTTTCGCGATACGGTAGTCTCGACGGCGAAATAATTCGTATTGGCGCCGACACGATCACTCGTTCGGAACGTAGTGAGGAAGAGGTATTTGTAGTGGAAATCCGAACTTCCAGCACGATACTTGACGCGGGCGGCGAAGCTGTTGAAATCATCCCGGGAATGATCGCCGAAGTGGATATTCTGTCAGGGCAGAAAACCGTTCTGGATTATCTGATCCAGCCAGTCTTAAAGGTCAAAGAGAGTGCTTTTCGAGAGTGAAAATAACGTACCTGTTTATCAAAGCCACTCCACATCACCCAGAAAGATATACCCAGCCCCATAAATAGTTTTGATGAGGCGAGGATTCTTGGGATCTTCGCCCAGTTTTGTCCGCAGTCGCGAAATTCGCACATCCATCGCTCTGTCAAAACTGTCGCCGACAACGCCGCCCAACGTTTCCTGCATCTGTGCCCGGCTGAGCAAACGTTTCGGGCTTTCAAGGAACAGGCGCAAAACCTCGCCTTCAGCGTGGCTAAATTGCGTTTCGTTCCCAGCATCATCCACGAGAACATAACGATCGAAATGAGCGGCCCACCCGTTGAAACTTGCAACATCTGAACTTTGAAGAGCCGGGCGCGTTGATCGCAAACGAGCGCGGATACGGGCCACCACTTCAGCAGGATCAAATGGTTTGGTGATATAGTCGTCCGCCCCAAGCTCAAGCCCGGTCACGCGGTCCTGCACCTGCGCCCGACCCGAAATGATTATAACCGCTGCGCCGCGTTCCAACGCAAGGCGATGCACCAGTGCCAGACCGTCTGTGTCGGGTAAAGACAAATCCACCAAGCAGACGTCCGGAGTCACTCGGTTCAACGACGCTTCAAATTCGCGAGCCCGGGCAAAACTCTGAGTACGAAACCCGGCTTCTTCCAGAGTATTAGTTAAGATGCGACGTATCTCAGGCTCGTCGTCCAAAATGGTCACCAAAGGTAGGGACATCAAGCAGCCTCGGTTTGAATAAGCGCGGAAAGCTGCGCCCGCGTGAACGGTTTGCGCAAAACAGGTGCCAAAGCAAGTGCCTGCCGATGCAAAGGGTCGGAATAAGGCAACGACGTCATTAGAATGCAATGCAACCCAGGTTCTAACGAGTCAATCAAGTCCAGACCAGTCCCGGTGCCTTCCAGCCTAATATCGGATAGAACCAAAACGATGTCATCAATGTCTGAAACCAATGCCTTCGCTTCTTCTGCGGATGTTGCTTCGATAACTGCAAACCCAAGATCCACAAGTATTTCGCGGAATTGACTACGCAGCTCATCATTGTCCTCAACCAGCAAAACCAACCCCTCTTGGACGGACGGGGCTGGCCTATAGGGCAGTCGCAAAACGACGGACGCCCCAGAAGGTGTGTTGCGCAAGTTCAAGTCGCCGCCCGCCAGCTTGACCGTGTCATACACCATCGGCAATCCCAAACCGGAGCCTTCCGCGCCTTTGGTGGTGTAGAAAGGGTTCAGCGCCTTTTCCAATGCCTCAGGAGAAAACCCTGTTCCCGTGTCCGACACGGTGATTTCCACCCATATGGTTCCAATTGTATGAGCGCTGACAGTTATTTGGCCCGACGTACCACAAGCGTCACGGGCATTCAAAACAAGGTTCAGCAACGCGTCTTGAACCATGCCGGAATCCATCAAAATCATCTCATCAGGAAGAGTGTTTACAACTGACAACCCTACCCCCCGTGGCAGCGAAGGCGACGCCAATACACGCAGATCTTCAAGCAATCCGCAAAAGTCTGTGGCTTTGGGGTGGGGCGTACGGTTGCCCGTCATATCCGCAATCCGGTTCAGCAACTGACCACCCCGTCGGGCCGTGGTCTGCGTTGCTGCCACAAGTTCACGAGCTTCAGCGGGAAGATCCATTTTGTCCAACCGGGACTGCATACCAAGAATGATTGTCAAAAGGTTGGAAAAGTCGTGTGCTAGTCCGCTGGTCATCTGGGCAGCCATTGCACGACGGCGGGACTGTTGCAGGGCGACGCGCGCCTGAGTTTCTTCGGTGATATCCACGGACATCACATAAACCCCACCTTCACCATCCGGAGTAAACGACACACGCAAACGACGCGCATCCTGGTCTTCGGTAAACTCGAAAACCGAAGTTTTTCCTTCGTATGCACGCTGCAAATGGGGCTCGACCCGCTGAAACGCTGTCGTCCCCAAAGCTTGGGATATATGCAGTCCAAGTATCTCAGACGGGCGGCCCGGCATGACCGAACTGAGGCGACGGTTCGAATAATCGTATCGGCCGTCAGCGTCCAAATGCGCAATGTGAGCAGGCATCATTTCTGTCGTCAAACGCGTACGCGCCTCAATCTCTGTTAGTTGGCGCTTAGCCTCTTCCAGGGCGGTTATTGTGGCCGCCAATTTACGGTTGGTGGCGGATAATTCCTCTGCCCGACCAAGTAGTTGTTCTGATAACTCCTCTGATCTAGCCCGCAAGAGATCTTCGGCCTGTTTGGTTCGCGTAATATCCGTATAAACCGCCACCCAACCACCCGTTGGTAGTGGAGCGCCTTCGACTGAAATTACCTGACCATTTGGCCGGGTTCTCTCCATATAATGCGGCTCGAAAGCCAGGGCTTGTTCGACCCTCTGTCTGACCACCTCGTCGACTTTCTCCACATTTCCATATTCGCCGCGACTTGCTAGAAAATGTATTGTGTCGTGAAAACTCGCACCGGGTTGCACCAGATCAATGGGTAGGTCGAACATTTCCTGAAAACGAGCGTTGCACAGAACTAGTCTCAGCGAGCTGTCATAGATAGACAATGCCTGCCCGATCAAATTCAGGCCTGCTGTAGTCATAGCCTTGATGCGTTGTTCGACAATGTTCAATGCTGTTCTCCCCGCATACCTGCCTAGCATCACTGTAGGCGCTGTCAAAGAGGGTCGCTGGTTTCGAGTGCCTAATAAGGCTGAAGTGAGCAATTTCAGAAGGATGGGACATGGCGCACCGCAGCAAACGGCTACAGCGGGCTAAACTGTATCGCTGAGGCAATTTTTTAACATGAAATCTGGGCCTGGTTGCATAAACCCATTGCAGCCTTAGTGCTTTTCCCATCACATAAGTCCATGACAAAGCCAACGGTTACCTCCGATCGGAACGCCGAGGGCGTCTGCATCCGAATTGCGGGCGATCTGAGGACACAATCGCTTGACCAGATCGAAGGCGCATTCAAGTCCATTAGTCCTGATGGAAAGGATGTAATTGTCGACCTGTCAGGTGTTCAATCTATGGACACAGGCGGCGCTTGGCTGGTGGCCGATTTGGAACGACGCATAGATACCAGCGGAGCAACAGTTCACCTTGAGGGCCTACAAGAAGCTCACGCCTCGCTGATCGAAACGGTGTCGAAGAACATTCCTGAGGCGGTAGGCGAACAGGCCCCGCCCAGGGGATTAGTTGAAACGGTCGCACGAGTCGGCGAACGCACGGCTGGAGCTTGGAAGGATTCGGTTTCGATTGTCGGATTCCTTGGTCTAACCCTGCATCGCCTTGTAAGGACGCTGATCATGCCATGGCGTCTGCGTCGGGCGGCGCTGGTTTCGCAGATGGAGCAAACCGGTTTCAAGGCTCTTCCCATCGTCTCTCTGATGGGATTTCTGATCGGTGTTGTTCTGGCCTTTCAGGGCGCAACTCAGTTGAAACAGTTCGGCGCTGAAATTTTCGTCGTTGAACTGATCTCTATCTCTATCCTCCGTGAGTTGGGGATATTACTGACGGCCATCATTGTTGCAGGACGGTCAGGTTCTGCTTTTACCGCATCTATTGGGTCAATGAAGGTACAAGAAGAGATTGACGCCATGCGGACATTGGGTTTGGACCCCATTGAGGTACTGGTAATTCCACGTGTACTTGCGTTGTTGATTATGCTTCCAATTCTTGGATTCGTCGCCGACATAGCGGGTTTGGTTGGCGGCGCTTTGATGAGTTGGATCGACTTGGGTGTTAGCCCAGGCATGTTCCTGACACGTTTGAAGGAAAACACCGATGTTTGGCAACTTGCTATCGGATTGATCAAGGCACCTTTTTTTGCGCTTGTGATCGGAGTCATAGCATGTTGGCAAGCCATGCAGGTCAAAGGTTCATCTGAAAGCGTGGGACAACGCACAACGGCTTCGGTCGTTCAGTCCATCTTTATGGTTATTGCAATTGATGCGTTGTTTTCAATTTTTTTCTCGGAACTGGGGATCTGACATGGACGGTGCGACCTTGCAGCAAGACTCCCAGACTGGCGCGCAGCGAGAGGCAGTGATCAAAGTACGCAACCTAACCAACCGCTTTGGCCCACAGGTTGTGCATGAAAACTTGAACTTGGATGTATGGCGGGGTGAGGTTCTGGGTGTCGTTGGTGGCTCGGGCACGGGGAAGTCGGTTCTATTGCGTACCATTGTGGGACTCAATCGACCTGCTGCGGGAAGCATTGAAGTATTAGGGGTCGACGTCCTGGATGGACCAGAGGATGAGCGCAAGCGGATCGAGAAAAGCTGGGGCGTGGCCTTTCAGGATGGCGCGTTGTTTTCGTCGCTAACGGTTTTACAGAATGTGATGGCGCCTTTACGCGAACATACCGGCATTAGCGAAAGTTTGATGCAGGCTCTTGGCGGGTTGAAAATCAGCCTTGTTGGGCTGCCACAGTTAAGCTGCAGCAAGTTTCCATCAGAATTGTCGGGGGGGATGCGCAAGCGGGCGGCGCTGGCGCGCGCATTGTCTCTGGACCCGGAGATCGTATTTCTAGATGAACCTACCGCCGGATTGGACCCAATAGGTGCCGCCGCATATGATGATCTGATCAGGGAGTTGCAGCAGGCGTTGGGCTTGACCGTTTTTATGGTAACACATGACCTCGACAGTCTTTACGCCATTTGTGACCGTATCGCCGTGCTTGCGGAAAAACGCGTGTTGGTTGAAGGTCCGATAGAAGAAATGACCAAGGTAGACCATCCTTGGGTCCAGGAATATTTCACCGGTCCCCGGGCGCGTGCGGCGCAACAGAAGGGGCAGGACAGGTAGAGGCAATGGAAACCCGGGCAAATTATATTCTAATCGGCACATTTACACTGGCAGGAATTCTTGGTGCATTCGGCTTTTTCCTGTGGCTTGCCAAGTTCGAGGTCACGCGGCAATACGCCTATTATGACGTGCTGTTCGATAATGTATCTGGGTTGTCGGCAGCTGGAGGCGTCAATTATAATGGATTGCCGGTTGGACAAGTCATATCCTTGAAGCTGGACGAGGACGATCCGTCCAAGGTGCGTGTGCGCCTGGAAGTCGATGCTGACATCCCCGTTACCAAGGAAACTATTGCGCAACTGCAATCCTTGGGGGTGACAGGTGTTGCATATGTTGAGTTGTCGGGCGGTTCAGTAAATGCTGAACGCCTTCCGCAAAACAGCGTGATACCCAGCGAACGAAGCCCGATTCAATCATTGCTGGAAGGGGCGCCCCAAGTTCTTAACAAAGCACTTACATTGCTTGAGGACCTGAACAAAGTGGTTGATGATGAAAACCGCAAGGCCGTTTCGGATATCCTTGGAAACTTGGCCAATGCATCGGGCAAATTGGACAAAACTTTGGCCGATTTTGAATCCCTTTCCAGCGACCTTGGAAACGCTGCGAGCGATATCGGAGAATTCACGAAAAAGCTCGACCCTTTAGTTGCCACAGCGGAATCGACCTTAAAGACCGGCACAGAAACGCTCACCAGTATCAAAGAGGCTTCGGACTCTGCAAAAACAGCGCTGGATACAGCGAACACTACGATCGCCAACGCCGATCAGGTGATCCAACAGGATGTTCGACCTTTCATCGAAAAAGGGTCACAACTCGCCCACAGGTTGTCGGCCTTGTCTGATGAAGGCAGCTATGCGCTTGGTGTGTTCACGGAGACGGTTAACAACGCCAATTCCACACTTGAATCGATAAACTCGGCGATGGACAGCGCTGAGGACACGTTATCTTCCGCTGAAAAGGCTTTCGATTCAGCTAACCAGGTATTGGATACCGATATTGCACCTGTTGCCGCTGACGTCAGCAACGCAGCAAAGCAGGTTGCTGACACTGTTTCAAATGTCACTGCCAAGATCGATCAGATTTCAGATGACGTTTTAAGTGCATCTAAATCTGCTTCCGAATTGTTGGGAACCGTGGACGGCATTGTGCAAGACAATCGTAGGCAAGTTTCCGATTTTCTACGAGTCGGACTGCCGCAATTCGTCCGATTTGTCGAAGAGTCGCAACGTCTGGTCGTCAGCCTCGACCGATTGGTCGACAGGGTTGAACGCGACCCGGCCCGTTTTCTGTTAGGCACGCAAGCATCGGAGTTTCGCCAATGATCCGGCCATTTTTTATGATAGCCATCTTGGCCTTTCTGTCGGGGTGTGCGGGTCTGGGCACTCTGCGTCAAGCTTCAAAGCCAAACGATCTGTATTTGCTAACACCTAAAAGCACTTTCTCATCAACGCTGCCGCGTGTGCAAAAACAGATTGTCGTACAGGAACCCACTGCGACTGCCGCTGTTAATACAGATCAGATTGCGGTTCAGCCCACCCCATTGCAGGTTCAATATCTTCCTCGCGCCAGATGGGCGGATCGAGCCCCGATCATCGTTCAGTCCTTGCTAATTGAAAGTTTCGAGAACACAAACAAGGTGGCTGCAGTTGGGCGATCCACAGTTGGTCTGCGACCAGACTATGTTATTGCACCTGACCTAAGGGAATTTCAGGGGCACGTTCTCAGCGAGACCGCAAACGGCCAAACCGTTCAGATCAAAGTTCGGATCAATATCAAAATCATCGACGAATATGACGACAAAATAATCGCCTCTTCATCTTTCGAGGAAAACGTCCTGGCCAAATCTGATCAAACTTCGGATTTGATTGTCGCCTACGACGAAGCGTTAGGCGACACCATGCGTGACGCGGTAGAATGGAGCATTCGTAGAATCCACAATCACAGTGTCAACAATCCTAGAAATTTACCCAATTAGGGCGCCAAATTGTTTAAGAAACTAAAAGTGCGCTGCCGTCGCAGCGTTCCAATCCGACGCGAAACTCGGCGGTAATTTCTTGTCCAATAGTGCTCCGTCATCAAGAAATTCGTACATTTCCGCATAAGACTGTTCGCCTTCATCAGCCATTCGGCGACGAATGTCAGAAGGTCCAAGTTCGGAAACCGTCGCCTTACCCATTGCACCCATTATCTCGCGAAAGCTCTCAAGCGTTGCGTCATGATAACGATGCACGCGCTGGCGCTTCTGCGGAACGTTGACCGCCCGCCCCCGCACCGGATCCTGCGTGGCTACTCCGGACGGGCAGCGATTTGTGTTAAAGTGCAGTGCCTGAATGCAGCCAATCGCAAACATCATGGTCCGCGCGGCGTTGCACATGTCCGCCCCAAGTGCGCATTTCTCAACCATGTCAAAGCCGGTAGCCACTTTACCGGAACAAATCACGCGGATTTTGTCCCGCACACCTATCCCGCGCAGGCAATTATTCACGAAAATCAACGCCTCATTCAGCGGAACGCCCAGCCGGTTGGTAAACTCTACTGGAGCAGCGCCAGTACCGCCTTCAGCCCCATCAACGGTGATGAAATCAGGAAGAATACCTGTTTCCAGTATGGCTTTGCAGATTGCCATAAATTCCGATTTTTTACCGATACACAGCTTGAAACCAACTGGTTTGCCACCTGACATTTCCCGCAGATGCTGCACGAATTCCATCAACCCAGTCGGTCCTTTAAAGGCTGAATGGATAGGCGGCGAGATCACATCCTGATGGACAGGGACGCCGCGAATATTGGCTATTTCTTCGTCAACTTTGGCGGCGGGCAAAACACCCCCATGCGAAGGTTTAGCACCTTGAGAAAATTTAATTTCTATAGCTTTTACAACTTCTTTCTGCGCTTTTTCTGCAAACTTGTCCTTATCGAAATCACCATCAGCCGTCCGACAGCCGAAATAGCCAGTTCCAATTTGCCAAATGATATCACCACCTTCGGCGAGATGATGAGGTGACAATCCGCCTTCGCCAGTATTGTGCGCGAACCCACCGTCCTTGGCCCCACCATTGAGGGCGCGGATCGCATTAGCGCTGAGCGCGCCAAAGCTCATGGCGGACACGTTCAACCGAGATGCGCTATATGGTTTGTCGCATTGTGGGCCTCCCAAGGTTACCCTCTCTTCGCTTTCAGCGACATGTTTAGGAGCCAATGAGTGATCAGCACGATGATACCCGACAGTCATAATGTCGTATTGGGTGCCGAATGCCTGGGTATCGACCTGCCCTTTGGCGCGGGAGTAGACCAAACTACGAATGATCCTGTTGAATGGCCGCCCGCTTTCATTCGTTTCAACGAAATACTGCCGGATTTCAGGGCTTACAAACTCTAACATGTAACGGAAATGACCGAGAACCGGATAATTATTCAGCACATTGTGCTTAGTAGTCAGCATATCATAAAGGCCAATCACCGCGTACGGGATCAGAATAATTAGCAGCCAATATGCTGGTGGCCAGAAATACCCCACCAATACTGTCAAGGGCAGTACGATATAAGTTAGTACGTAGTAAATCTTGCGGACAATCATTCCTGGTCTCCTTCGCTTTCGCCTGTCCGGGCGAGGCCTGGAAATATCGGATTTACGGATCCAATAGTTGTACCCAAACGTGGAACAGATTGCCTTTTAATTGCAAGTCCTTGTCCATCGCGTAAGCCAATCTTGACGAAACGTGAACCGCACCAGCTTGACCTATGCTAGTTGATCCGAACAGACCCAGCCTGTATGTCGTAAAAAACCAGGCCAGGGCAGGATCAGTCACAGTGGCAAATTCAGCACCTGCCAGTGGGAATCGCGCCATAATGTACGGAGCCGTTTTTGTCGGTGGGGCGGCTGGTTCTTTGTTGCGAGAGTTATTTGCTCTTGAGATCCCCGGTGCGCCGTATTTAACGTCGACATTCGGCATCAACATCGTCGCCTGTTTCGTCTTAGGTTGGTTGTATTCCATCCGAAACAAGGTCCACGCTCACGTTTTGCACTTAGGCGCCGTCGGGTTCTGTGGGGGGCTGTCAACTTTTTCTTCGTTTGTTGCCGAGTTGGAGCGGCTGGCTGAAAACGCAGGAGGAATCGTGGTATTTGCCATTGCAGCGGAGATTTCCGTTGGATTGTTCGCAGCCATTTTGGGCGAAGCCGCCGGTCGTCGGTTTCACAGTACGAGGGTCCGCGAATGACCGAGTTTTACCTGCATGCCATGTTCTGTCTTGGTGGCGGATTGGGCGCGGTTCTTCGCCATTGGCTGGCACAACGGGTCACCCACGACCTACCTTTTTCAACGCTTATCGTAAATGTTATTGGCAGCCTGATATTGGGACTTTGGATTGGTTATCTGGGCGGTTCAAATGAGATGGGAGAAGAGGAAAAGCGCCTTGTATTCGGCTTCTGCGGTGGGTTCACGACGTTCTCCAGCTTTGCGTACCAGTCGCTGGAACTTCACCGCAATCGTACAATAACGCTGGCTGCGGGCAACATCCTGCTGAGCCTCGGACTCTGCTGGTTCGCGTTGTGGTTGGGTTTGGTTCTGACCGTCTAATGCGCCACCTGTGGTGCTGAAGCCCCGGGTTTCGGCGCACGACAGAAAAATAGTAATGGAATTGTCGCCAAAGCCAGGAAACCAAGATTGTTGAACACGGTAAGATACGAAATCATTTCGGCCTGACGGGAAATCTCTTGTCCTAGAATTGCAGCACCTTCTGCACTATCAGGTGTTAAACCAAGAGGTTGAAGATATGCTTGTGCGGCTGGATTGTAAGGTGTGACATTTTGGTTAAGCGTAGCTGTATTTGTTTGCAGCCCTCGAACCACCCAAGTTCCAACCAGTGAAATTCCAACAGATGAGCCCAACTGGCGTGTTACGTTGAACAAACCCGAGGCTTCGTCCTGACGACGTTTGGTGATGCTTTCGAAGGCAAGAATTGACATCGGTACAAATACCAATCCCATTCCAAGGCCGCTTACCGCGCCCGGCCAAGCCAACTGCCAAAATCCCGCATTCAGATTGAGAGTTCCAACCATGAAATTGCCTATTGCGGTCAGTAACAACCCAATACCGGCTAATACCCTTGGGTCAAACCGGGTAACCAAAGCCGAACCCGTCACTACCATTGATATCCCTGCTGCGACGCCGCGTGGAATAAACAAATGGCCAGATTCTATCACTGGATAGTTCAGCAGCGTTTGTACAAATGTTGGAATAATCGCGATGCCGCCGAACAATGACACGGCAAATCCAGCAATAATAAGGTTGCACAAGGCAAAGTTTCGATCCGCAAACAGCCGAAGATCAACGATTGGATGCTTTGTCGTGAGAGAGTGGTACACAAACCCAATCGCTCCGAGAACCGAAGCAATCAGCGCAACCTGTATCACCCTTGACGACAGCCAATCTTTTGTCTCGCCTTGATCCAGAATGAATTGCAGGCAGCCAATACCAACCGCCAACAGAGCAAGCCCTGTCCAATCGATGACAACTTCTTCGGTTTCGTCCTGTGGAAGTTCGCCCGTCAGCAATAGCAATGCCATTGCTGCAACCGGCAAGTTGACAAAAAACACCATTCGCCAAGAAAAATACTCGGTGAGAATTGCGCCTATCGTGGGACCCAGAACAGGAGCAACCACAACCCCAAGCCCGAAAACGGCCATAGCCTGCCCTCGTCTGTCTCTGGGAAACGCGTCAAACAGAATTGATTGAGAAAGAGGGATCAGAAAGGCACCGAACATACCTTGAGCCAGCCGAAAGGCGACGATCGTTTCCAAGCTCCACGACAATCCACACATCGCAGACATCGTCGCAAAACCAGTCACCGAAGTAAGTATCAACCGCCTTCGCCCGACACGTCGGGCTACGAACCCTGTCAAGGGCATAATCACCACAGCGGAAACGATATAACTGGTTAATATCCAAGTTGCTTGATCAGTTGTAGCGCCAAAAGCGGCTTGAATGTGCGGCAACGCTACATTGACTATGGTGCTGTCCAGCACCTCGAGAATTGCGCTTAGCACAACGGCGACCACTATCACCGGATTGACGTGGCTAACCGCCGCCACGTTCATTATTCGGACGTCGCCACTGTGGTGTCGACGACTACCTTGCTGCTTCCACCCACTCGTAACGGCGCGTCCGTCGGATCAAGTTGAATTCGAACCGGGAAACGGCGCGTTACCTTAACCCAATTTCCGCTGGAATTTTCTGACGGCAATAGTGAAAACGTATCTCCGGACCCACGCCCGATGGATGCGACCGTTCCGGTCAGAGTCGTTCCCGGCAACATGTCGATTTCTACCACCACGGGTTGTCCGGGTCGAATGCGGGGCAAAGCGGTTTCCTTGAAGTTCGCATCAATCCACCAACCCGCCGCCTCAACGATGGAAAACTGCGGGGCGTTTGCTGATACGGATGATCCTGGTCTCAAGGTCAGGTTGGCGATCCAACCGTCGGCCGCAGCGACAACATTGGTCCAAGTAATATTGGATTTTGCGATTTTGAACTGCGCCCTTGCAGATAATATTTCGTCCTGCTTGGCTGCTAAACCGCTTTGCAAGGCTAATAGACTTGATTGACTTGCAGTAAGCTGTGCGGCCGCCGACGCGAAGTCCGATGTTGTCTGATCCAAAGTCGCCTGTGCCAAGTCACCATTTGAAAACAGGGCTTTGGCGCGCTCCAGATTGTTTTGTGCCGTATCATAAGCTGACAGTGCGCTATCAACCGAAGCTTGCGCTGCAGCAATCTGCGTAGAATAAGATTGTGCCTGTTGAACCGCAGCGTCCAGATTGCTCCTGGCTTGATCAAAAGAAGCACTGAATTGGGTGTCGTCTATGGTGAACAGCAGGTCGCCACTTTTGACGAATTGGTTTTCTTCCACCAGAACTTCGGCTACCTGCCCAGTCAATTGCGGTGCAACAGAAATAATGTTTGCACCGACATATGCATCTTTGGTCGAAGGATACCGTTCTTCGTGCCGCCAAAACAGTAGTAGGGCGATTGTAATCACCCCCAAAATTGCGACGACGGCAACTGCCTTGAGTGTTCGCATGGCATTTCTCCCTTCGTCAACGATGCGCGTTGGGCGTTACATCGGGTGAATGTGCATCCGAATGGCAAGGTTCCCAAGTATCCAAACGGTGCCCAAAATGATAATTAACAGTACCAGAGTCGAAAACAGGATCAGATCCAGATCCTCCCTGCTGCTACGGCGACGGTCAATATGCAGAAAGTATACCAATTGCACGATCAGCTGTGCCAGGCCCAGCAATCCAATTGCAAGATAAACGTCGCGCGTTTCAATCCCGAATAGATGGGCAATTGAAAACACAATCAGGGTCAGCAACAGCGACCCGCCATATCCGATAACATAGCGGCGACGTTCGCGCCGATGCATTTCGGTACGTCTATCCATATGAAAGGCCTCCGAAATACACGATGGTAATGATACCGATCCATATCAGGTCGAGAAAATGCCAGAACAAAGCCAGTCGCACGACGCGAGACATCAGTAGGTCGGTCAAACCCATGATGCGCAACTGAATTCCAAGGACAATCAGCCAAAGACATCCCGCCGCAACATGTAGTCCGTGCAACGGAACCAACCCATAGTAGGCTGAAAGAAAACCACTACGCTGGGGAACCCCTCCCTTATCGGCCATTGCCATGAAATCGCGGATTTCCAACACCAGAAAGGTAAGACCAAGAATAAGGGTAACCCCAAACCAAAACACAATACGCACGCGGGGTAAGTTGTATTTCAACGCCAGCATCGCCAACCCAACAGTCAAACTGCTGGTCAACAAGATTATCGTTTGGGCGAAGATGCTTTTAAGGTCAAACAAATCGTGCGGACCCGGCCCCCCCGCTTGCGCATCGATCATTGTGATGTAGATGGCAAACATTAGTCCAAAATAGACCAGATCGCTCATAAGAAAGACCCAGAAGCCAAACGTAACGACTTCGGCGAACTTGTCGGCGCTGGCGTGATCCTGCCCGAGGTTTATTCCGGGGTAACTTTGTGGTGGGGCGCGTCTCATACCGCCGCCTCCATATCCGGCCGTGCAAGACCCTTGTTTTCTGATACTACCTCGTGGTCACGATCAACAGCGACAGTGCTATGGACTAGCCCAAGCCACGCTTCGTGATCCTTGCGCACCTCTTCTGCGGGGATGGTGATTTCGTTGTTCGTGTCAAAACTCCAAACAATTAGCGCCAGGATCATCAAGATCGTCGTAAAGATAACCAGCCACCAGATCCACCAAACCAAAGCGAACATCCAGATTCCGCTGAGCACGCAAAGTATGAAACCAATCCCGGTATTGCGAGGCACATCGATGTCCTCATAGGCATCCGGAGTTGGGTAAGCCACGCCGCGGCGTTTAGCTGCAGCAAAGTCATCCCTATCCCCGACTTGCGGGATTACCGCGAAATTATAGGGTGGGGGCGGCGACGGGATCGACCATTCCAACGTCCGCCCATCCCACGGATCACCGACAGGTACCCGGGATTTATCACGGTCCCGGATGCTGACCCAAAGTTGGATCAGGACCGAAAATAGACCGCAGGTAATGATAAGCGCGCCTATGATGGCTACGACCATAAAGGGTTGAAACGAAGGATCGCTGTAACTGAATGACCGGCGCGGCATTCCCATCAGACCTACGAAATATAAAGGCATGAAAGTCAGCAAGAACCCGACCGTCCAGCACAAAACTGAAACGCGGCCCCAAAACTCGTTCAACCGGAAACCAAAAGCTTTTGGGAACCAGTAATTATATGCAGCCAACATTCCGAACAACACGCCCGGCAACAGCACGTTATGGAAATGTGCGACAAGGAACAGAGTGTTATGAACCTGGTAGTCGACGGTTGGATTAGCCAAAATGACCCCGCTCAGCCCACCTATTACAAACAGCATCAGAAATGAAAGGCTGTACAACATCGGCACCGAAAACCGGATTCTTCCACGATAAAGAGTCGCCATCCAATCGTAGACTTTCACCCCGGTTGGGATCGCGATCAGCATCGTGGCAATGCCAAACACAGCATTGATCAAGGCGCTTTGTCCCATTGTGAAAAAGTGGTGCAGCCAGACGGTAAAAGACAGCACAGCTATACACATCGTCGCGATAACCAGCGAGTTGTAACCATAAAGTCGCTTGGCTGAAAAAGTCGCAAATATCTCGGAATAAACTCCGTAAGCCGGCAAGACTAGCAGATAGACTTCGGGATGACCAAACAGCCAAAAAAGGTTGGCATAGTTCATCATGTTGCCGCCCAGATCATTGGTGAAGAAATGAAAATCAAGATAACGATCGGCCGCCAACAAAAGTGCCGCCACACCCAAGGGAGGCATGGCAAAGATAATAAGGATTGAGCTGCTGATAATCGTCCAGCAGTACATTGGCAGACGCATGAACTTCATGCCGGGCGCCCGCAGTTTGTAAATAGTTACAGCAAAATTTATTCCTGTAAGTGTTGTGCCTACACCGGACACAACAATCGCCCAAATCCAATAGTCCGGACCGACGCCAGGATTGAAAGCCGCCCCGGTAAAAGGTGGATACGCGGTCCAACCACCAGTAGAAAACTCTCCCACCACCAAGGACACCATAAGCATCATTCCTGCGGAAACAGTAAGGCCCAGCCCAATCTGATTCATCCGAGGGAAAGCAACGTCGCGAGCGCCAATCATCAGGGGGATCAGAAAATTCGCGACACCAAAGACAAAGGGCACCGCTACAAAGAAAATCATGATTGTCCCATGTGTACTGAACAATTCAGCGAAGTGTTCAGCTTCCAAAAACCCGTCCCCTGGCCCGGCAGCTTGCTGGGCGCGCATGGCAACACCTTCCAGTACTCCGCGGGCAAGCATTACAATCGCAAAGACAATGTACATTATGCCAATTTTTTTGTGATCGACGCTTGTCAGCCAGTCTCGCCAAAGAGGTCCCCAAAGTCGAAAACAGGTCAAAAGCCCGACCACAACGATGACTCCGATTACGACGATGGCAGCTGCCGCGTTCGCGACGATTTCATTTGCGCTGGGGTTTTCAATCAAACCGGATACCGGAAAGGCATCCCAGCTTAGGCGGCCAAAAAAGCCTGAACCAGTGGAAGTCATTGGCTGATCTCCTCCCCGAACGCAGTGGTCCCGGGTTGCTGGTTCAACTGCAGGGGCTTCCCGCTGTGGTAGCGGCCCAAAATCGTGTGAAACAAATCATCGTCTTCTAAACTGAAATAGAGTGCATTGTCGGGCATGTCTGAATTGCCCAAATCAGCTTGTACCTCGTCTCGGTCCGTTCGCTTTGCAAGCGTCAGATAGGTGGGCGCGTCAAGCAAGATACCCTTGCTCCTCACAGTGTTGACCCAAGCATTGAAGTCTTCCTGTTGCATCGCCACAGTAGCGAATTTCTGCTTGGTAAAGCCGCGCCCATTATATTGTGTGTTCTCTCCCTGCATTGTCTGGGGTGAATCCGCGACGAGGTGCAACTGAGTTGTCATTCCCGGCATCGCGTAGATTTGACCTGCTAGCGCCGGGATCATAAACGACTGCATCACCGTATCGGTCGTCAGACTCAAAGCTATTTGCTTTTTGACCGGAATCCCAAACTCGCCAACACTGGCGATGCCCAAATCGGGATAGATGAACAACCATTTCCAATCCAACCCAACGACCTGCACACGCAGGGCCGGTTCTTCACCAAAGGGTGACGCGTATGGGTCCAGCCTGTGCGTCGCTTTCCAAAGATAATAAGACAGAATGGCCACTATCAGAACAGGTACACCCCACATCATGAATTCCAGTCCGGCCGAAAAATCCCAATCGGGTCGGTAGGTAGAGGTGCTGTTCTTGCGACGTCGGTACTTAATCACAATTAACGGGACAAGAACCAGAACTGGAACAACCGCTATCATTATTAGTGCCGTTGCACGCAGCAAATGGGTCTTTTGTACTGCCGCAATAGGCCCTTGCGGCTTCATGAAACTATCGCTTGCGCCGGCTATTTGAACCGATGCTAGGAATGCTGCAGCGGCAACCAGTATCAGCGCCATTGCAATGGGCATTTTGGATATCCGCAAGCCTGCCTGCCCCTCTGAGTTCTCGATTTCGGTCAACTATCGACAGAGTTGGCAGAATTCTCAAGGATTTTTCAAATCTTACCATATCAGTTGACATAGGGGCTCGCACCAGAGACACCGGAAGCATGCGTTTATTTGCGATTATCATCGGTCTGATCTTTAGCGCTACGACGGCTTACCCACAGGATCGAACCGCGGTGGAAAGGCAATTCCAGACTTGGTTGCAAAATACAATTGGTCCTGTAGCTAGGGAAAATGGGATTTCCGAAAGAACGCTGAACCAAGCCTTCGCAGGCATTACATTGAACTGGAAACTGCCTGATCTGATTCCTCCCGGGAGTCAGGCAACAACACCCAAAACCCAGAAACAGGCGGAATTCGGTTCGCCGGGGCGGTACTTTAACGCAAACTCGGTTAAGGGTGCAGCTTCGGTCGGGAGAAAGATGGCTCAACGTCATGCTGCCACTTTAGCTAGGGTTGAAAGGCAAACCGGCGTGCCTGAACGTATCATATTGGCGATTTGGGGACGAGAGAGTGGATATGGGCAAGTTCCAATTCGCCATGATGCGTTTCAAGTTCTGGCAACGAAGGCATTCATGAGCACTCGCGCGGAATATTTCACAGGTGAACTGATCGCCGCGCTTAAAATAGCAGAGGATAGGCACACCCCCGCGCACGGGTTGAAAAGCAGCTGGGCTGGGGCATTGGGGCAGCCGCAGTTCATGCCCTCAAGTTTTCTCAAGTATGCAGCGGACGGAACGGGAGATGGCCGCGCTGACATCTGGAACTCACCCGAGGATACAATAGCCTCAATCGCGAATTATCTGATGCAACACGGCTGGGTGTCCGGACGGGACTGGGGTTTTGAAGTATTGGTGCCCGAGAACGTAACATGTGCGCTTGAAGGTCCCGATCAAGGTCGCCCAATCCGCGATTGGGTAGCCGATGGGGTAAAAAGGGTATCAGGTCGCCCGTTTCCTGCCCACGAATTGATTGCCGAAGGATATCTTATGATGCCAGCCGGCAGGAATGGACCTGCCTTCTTAGTTACCCCGAACTTTTATGTTTTGAAGGACTACAACACCAGCGATCTTTACGCTCTTTTCGTGGGCCATGTAGGTGACCGGATAGAATTTGGCGTAGGCGATTTCAGCGGTGATTGGGGTAATGTTGGTGGGCTTTACAGATCCGACATTGCAGCTATGCAAAGAGCATTGGAAGACATGGGGCATGATGTCGGTGGCGTGGATGGTCTACCTGGATACAAAACCCGACGATCGATCGGGCGGTGGCAACAGGCCACTGGCCAGGAACCCACGTGTTTTCCAAAAATCGAAATGAAAGCCCACTTAATTCCCTAATATCGGGCCCATAAACCTGAATGGAGTTTCGAAGAAACCCGGAGGTTACAGAAATACTGGAACCGGTAGCCTGCATCTTTCGCAATTGCCATGGAGCATTAGTTCGATGAAACGATTGTTGCTCACGTCTGATCAAGTTCTTCCAAGGCTGCAGTTCGGATTTTGGCGCAACATCTGCCTTTGACTCGCATAGCGGGCGATGGCAGGTTCTAAACTGTTGATGCCTGAAATGGCGAGTGAGATTGATTGATACGGCTGGGCGTCTTATGAGTGGGCGCCGGCCATTTTGCAAAATGCCGGATTACGTTCGAGTTTGAGAGGTCACATGGCACGCAAAGTCACCAAGGCGATATTCCCAGTGGCGGGATTGGGTACGCGTTTTTTGCCGGCAACAAAATCTGTGCCAAAAGAGATTATGACGTTGGTCGACAGGCCGCTGGTCCAATACGCAATCGATGAAGCCCGCGCTGCTGGGATCAAAGAGTTTATCTTTGTGACGTCCCGCGGAAAATCTGCGCTTGAGGATTACTTCGACCACAACTTGGTCCTTGAACAGGAACTAAAGGCCAAGGGAAAAAGCGAACTGCTGGAAACCCTGAACGCGACGAATATGGAAAGCGGAGCCATCGCTTACATCCGTCAACACAAAGCCCTGGGATTGGGTCACGCTGTTTGGTGCGCCCGACGCTTGATTGGTGACGAACCCTTTGCAGTCATGTTGCCAGATGATGTCATCGCAGCGAGCAAACCTTGCCTACAGCAGATGATAGAAGCTTATGAGGAAACCGGTGGCAACATGGTCGCCGCCATGGAAGTTCCAAACGAAAGAACAAGCTCTTACGGGATTCTGGACGTGGGCGACAATGTCGGCACCGTAGTACGGGCCAGAGATATGATTGAAAAACCAGACCCGAAAGTTGCTCCATCGAACCTTGCTGTTATTGGTCGTTATGTGCTGGGCCCGTCTGTCCTGTACAATTTAAATAAAAAGAAGCAAGGCAGCGGTGGTGAAATACAACTGACTGATGCAATTGCGGAAGATATCAGTAACGGCGTTCCCGTATTTGGATACAAATTTGATGGTCAACGCTTTGACTGCGGCTCCAAGTCGGGTTTTCTACAGGCAACCGTTGCGTTCGCCCTAGCGCGTGAAGAGTTGCGCGACGATCTGCATCAATATCTGCAAGATGTCATCGCCTCGGACAAAGCCGCTCAATAGCGCAAATTTCTTCAGTTGTTTGTCGGCAATAGCGATACTTCTAGGGATTGTTGATCAAAGGGAATGGATACTATGAGTAACGTCTACCCGGTTATCCTGTGTGGAGGGTCGGGCACGCGCCTTTGGCCATTGTCTCGCAAGAGTTATCCCAAACAATTCGTTCCATTGATTGGCGAGACGAGCCTACTACAACAATGCGCTGAACGGCTGAAAGGCCCAAACCACGAGCCCTACTCTAACCCTTTGATTTTAACCAATGAAGTCTTCCGGTTCATTGTTCCTGAACAATTGGCTGAAGTTGGCGTTGATCCTGGTCCGGTTTTGATAGAACCCAATGGTCGCAACACGGCTCCGGCCGTGCTAGCTGCAGCTTTGTATCTTGCCGCTGAAAATCCAGAAGCAATCATGTTGGTTGCGCCTTCAGATCACGTTCTACCAGACACATCAGCATTTCATAATGCCGTTGAAGAAGGATTACGTGCCGTTTCAGAACGTCAGGAACTAGTTACGTTCGGTATCACTCCAGATCGACCAGAGACAGGTTATGGTTACCTGAAACTCAGCCATGCTCCTGACAAATCTGGCGCGGCAGTTCCATTGGAACGGTTTATTGAAAAACCGGATGCCGAAAACGCCAAGTCCATGGTGGCTGATGGTACCTATTTGTGGAATTCCGGCATCTTTCTGTTCGCGGTCAGGGACATTCTTGCAGCCTATGAAGAGCACGCACAGAATCTAATTAACCCAGTTCGGCAGGCGGTCGAAGATGCCCGGACCGATCTGGGTTTCTTACGTTTGGACCAAAAGGCTTGGGACACGATTGAGAACATCTCAATAGACTACGCGGTAATGGAAAAGTCCAATAATCTCAGCGTGGTACCCTATACGGCAGGTTGGTCCGACGTGGGTAGTTGGTCGGCGGTTCAGGAATTGGGCAAGCCGGATGCGGATGGCGTTGCGACCATGGGCGAAGTCACCACGATTGACTGCCGCAATGTTTTGGTTCGTTCAGAATCAGACGCTCAAGAGGTGGTCGCTCTGGGACTAGAGAACATGATAACCGTAGCTATGCCAGACGCCGTGTTGGTTGCCAGTATGGATCGGGCACAAGATGTCAAACTGGCCGTTGAAGCCCTTAAGGCAAAAGGTGCAAAACAAGCCGAAGCTTTGCCAGTGGATCATCGGCCATGGGGCTGGTTCGAAAGCCTGGTGATTGGCGACCGTTTTCAGGTCAAACGCATTCATGTTCACCCTGGCGCCGCATTGAGCCTTCAGTCACACCACCACCGTTCAGAGCACTGGATTGTGGTGGAGGGAACTGCCGAAGTAACGATCGGCGAGAACATACAGCTCGTTTCGGAAAATCAATCGGTATACATCCCGCTTGGGGCCAAGCACCGAATGAAAAACCCAGGCAAGGTGCCAATGGTGCTGATCGAAGTGCAGACAGGCAGTTACTTGGGTGAAGACGACATTATTCGATACGAAGACGTATATGCTCGTAGCTGATACCGTCGAAACTAGTACCCAAAAATTCGAATCAATTTGTTAGAGGCAATTTTCTCTATTGGAAACAATGGGCAATTTATCAAGTTTTTGTCTTCATTTCTGCACTTAAGACGTAAACGAAATCTTCCCAAGGCGTTCGGCCAAATCAGACCAGATTCACGCGATGTCAGGCAAATTGGCACAGATCAATGTCTGGCCATAGCCACAGGAGGACGCCGCGTGCCGCAGAACACACCTAGATTGAACCTACCATTCCTACAACCTTCCCAGGCGCAGAAACATGTCACGCACAACGAAGCCCTGCGCAAGCTCGATCTAACCGTGCAACTTTCCCTTACGTCTCTGAACTCCATCACGCCGCCTGCTGTTCCAAATCAGGGTGACATCCACGCGCTTGGGGCAACACCAACGGGCGATTGGACGGGACATGCCGGAAAGCTTGCTGCGTGGATCGATACAGCCTGGCATTTCGTAGCACCCGAAACCGGATGGCTCGCATGGGATCTTTCGTCGGGCAGTCTCAAGGTCTGGGATGGATCCCTTTGGATTGACCCGCCTATCTCCACGGACAACTTGCCCGGAGTTGGTGTCGGAACGGACCATGACAGTACAAATAAACTGTCAGTGCGCGGAGCAGCCACATTACTCAGCCACGAAGGCCATGGTCACCAATTGAAAATCAACAAGGCGAACGCGGGCGAGACCGCCTCCTTGTTGTTTCAGTCCAACTGGACAGGTCATGCCGAAATGGGCTTGTCAGGAAGCACAGGATTTTCAGTCAAGGTATCTGCAGATGGTGACACTTGGAATGAGGCCTTGCGGTTCGACCCCGCAACAGGGCTGGCTAGCGGGTCAGCAGTTCAAGCCAGCGCCAACGACACCACAGCCGGACGCCTGATGCGGGCGGACTACGGATTCGGACCAGGAAATCTGTTGGGAACAGTTTCAGAACTTGCTGGTGCGCCGACAGGCGCAGTGATCGAACGCGGCGGTAATGCAAGCGGCGATTACGTTCGTTTCGCCGACGGCACACAAATCTGCTCGGGGAGTTTAAGTGCCGTTACTTGCCAGACGCCAGAAGGCTCCCTTTTTGCAAGCCAGACATCCAACTGGACATTTCCCATGGCCTTCGCGGCTGATTCTACTCCAGCGGTCAGCGGTAATGGAGGAGTATCCGGAAGATTCCTTGGATGCGATGCACCATCAACGACACAGGTAGTTATCAAAGTATTGTCCACCATCGCAGATGCCACTGAGGCAGCCCCGACAGTTCTTGCCCTAGGCCGGTGGTATTAATCTTGTCGCAAAACCGGATCACTCCCGGCGGCTGATAAATCAGCGGTCCAGACCCTGTAACGTCCTTGACCAGTTACCTCGCGGATAAGGTCTCGTTGCACAAACAAATCCAGGTTTCTTTGGATTGTAGCTCGGGACGCCTTTGTCAGCTCTGCGGCAAGTGGGGCTGACACCATCGGCCATGCCCTCAACGCGTCGACTAAAACTGGCGGGGTTCGGCCGCTCAGGTCGCGCGTCAAGTCACGCGCGCGATCCTCCCAAACAGCTACGCGTTCAAGATGCAACAACGCGGCCAACACTGCTTGTCCTGCGCCTTGTATCCAGGCTGCCAGCCTCTCGTGTGGCTGACCGGATCCGCGCAGCGCAGAGGGCCCAGACAAGGCCAGCGGCATGAACGTGGCACCACCCCGCCCCATCGTCGCACTGTGACGGGCTGCGATGACAGCCGCTTCGGTATCTTGACCGACTCTTTCGGACAATGCGCGCCAAGCGTGAAAGGAAATCGCAGCCTGCGTAACCGGATGCAAACTGAATGCGTCATGCATTACATCTGCGAGATCGGCAACCGCCTCGGGGGTGTCTTCGACACCTTGTGCCTGCCGGTCCAGAAAGGAAGTCAGACCGGACCTCCAGCCACCTTCGGAGGGACCTGCACCCTGAGCAAGGCGACGCACCGCCCATCCAGCGCGAAACAGGGCTTGCGAGTCGTCAGCCGTAGCTCCGATGCGTAAACCACACCATAAAGCCAATCGGTCTACACCAATACGATCCCCGGTCCACCAACCAAGATCCGAAACGTCCATCAACGCTAATCGGTGCACCCAGCCTTTAGGTCCGTTCCGCAACCTTTCGTCCAATGCTCCGAACGTCACCGCCAGTTCTGCCAGTTCCGACGATAGCTCCGCCTGTGCAGTACGCCAGTCGCGTGGGTCGAACAGCATTTGGCGATCAACCCGAGGCCCAGGCGGAAGGAAGTTATCCTGTCCCTGATTTTCGGGAGGTGGAATAAACCATAGGTCATCCTCGTCGGCCTCATCTGTATCATAGATACTGCGCGGACCTTCATCCGCTTTGTCCTCATCAGTATCTGGATAGGTAGGTATTGGCTTCATACCCTCTATTCTTCGGACATTTTCGAACGTTAACAAGGGATTTTCTAGTTTGAAGCTGGCAGTCACTTAAATCACTTTTAGCCTGCCAAACCTGATATTACCTTTAAATGAAAGCGTAATACGGGTCGCGCACGAGTTGCATGGTTGGACGAACATTCTAATTCTGCTCGATTAAATTAGAGCCGATCAGTGCGACGATCTGCAATCAGGGCCACCAGTTGTTTTTTAGTGCGTCCTATATGTTGCGCCAAAAGTCCGCATGCCGCGTCGACCTGACCCGCTTTCGCCAGCTCCAGCAGTTCGCGGTGTTCCTTTCGGGCCCGTTTGCGCTTTTTCATTACGCTCAAATGCATTCGGATATATCTGTCGGATAGCAATGACACCTTATGCAGCAGGTCATTTGTCAAGCTGCGCCCGGCTGCCGCGTAAAGCGAGGCGTGAAACCGTTGATTCAGCATTCCCCACTGGCTTACGTCGTTAACGTCATATGACAACTCCATTTGATCCAGAATGCCCTGGCATTTTTGGAGTTGTGCCGCAGTCATCGCCGGAATGGCACGACGAAAGAGATCAACTTCGATAAGCGCTCGTAAATCGAAGATCTCGGAAATTTCGTCAAGCGAATGCTCCGTAACCGTGGCACCGCGATTGTTTTCCAACTGCACCAGACCTTCGGCATCCAACTGCTTCAACGCTTCCCTTACCGGCATACGCGAGACATCATATTCATCAGCTAGCGCTTCTTGCCGAATCGTTTCTCCTTCCACTAGCTCGCCTCTCAAAATCCTCTCTCGCAGATCACTCGCGATTACGTCTGGAAGGCTTTGCCGATGGATTGCGCGTTTTGCCGACATCCTACGCGCCCCATGTGTCACTTAGGCGATATCCGTCCGGCCAAGGATCGTCGGGGTCCAGCATGTGCTGGTGAATTCCCGTGATCCATCCTCGGCCCGAGATTTCCGGGGTGATCGCAACCCGCCCGCTCAGATCGATCTTGTCGATAATTCGGCACCGGAACTCACTGTCTATGACAGAACGCGCGTAATAATGATCTGTTAGTTGCATCTGCCCCTTCGCCAGAAAAACGGCCATCCGGGCCGAAGCTCCGGTGCCGCACGGTGATCTGTCTAATTTTCCGGGCTTGATTGCGACTGTATTTCGGCTGGTCAGCACGTTGCCCTCGCGCTTGAGCGCTCCGGCAATCTGGCAGAACGAAATATGGTTCCAGTCTCTGGTCGGGTGGTTGAAACCCAGTTGTTCGTTGGCCGCGTCGGTTATCCTCGCGCCTGTTCGTGCCAGTTCTTTTCCCTCGTCTGGAGTTAACTCAAAATCCAGATCCGCAGCGTTGACGATAACAAAACTGTCGCCTCCAAACGCAGTGTCTACTCGCAACGTTCCAATACCAGCCACTTCAATCCGCGCGTCCAGTTGGTCAACAAAGCTGGGAACGTTCTGAACATAGATACGCTCTGCCTTACCGTTTCGGCACTCTGCCCTTACGCGCACCAATCCACCCGGAGCCTCGAGCGTCAGATGTGTCTCTGGTTCTTGCATTGGGAAAAGCCCGCCGTCCAACAACACGGTCGAGACACAAATCGAGTTTGATCCGGACATAGGCGGCGTATCTTCCGGTTCCATAATAATGAATGCCGCATCGGCCTCAGGATTCTTGGCAGGGACCAGAAGGTTGACGTGGCGAAAGACGCCTCCGCGCGGTTCGTTAAGTAAGAAATTTCTCAGCGTCTGGTCATTTGCTAAAAAGCCCCGCTGGTCCCAAACTGTGTCCCCAGGAGGGGGGACCACTCCGCCCACTATTACATCTCCTACCTCGCCTTCAGCATGGGCAGAAATCACATGAATGGTTTTGCTGCTTCGCACGGCGCGTCCTTCTGAAAACGGATGATCGGCATTAAATCTCTATCCCGGAACGGAAGGGATCATTCGCATCAAACATCAAATTCGCCTCAGACATGATGAATGCCTGACCTTTAATCCTGGGTATGATACCTCCGTTTGGCCCGAGCTTGTACGACAGGTGATAAGTGCTGCCGATAACGCTTTCCTGAATGATCTCCTCGCCTTCTGCCAATTCACCTTCTGCCGCAAGACAAGCCAAACAAGCGGAACAGCCAGTGCCACAGGGTGATCGGTCATAGTTGTTGTCTGGGCAAAGAACAAAATTGCGGCCGCTCACCCCCTTGCGAGGGGACTGTTCTTGTAGGATTACATGATCCACCGGTTCCGAGTTCGCACCTTTTAAGCCGCTGGCCATCGCGGCTTTGCGAATAGCGATTGTCAGCTTTGTCATCGCGGCAATATTGCTGGTTTCCACTGGTATCGGGCTGGGATCAACAATGAAGAACCAATTCCCGCCATACGCCACATCCCCAACAACGCACCCATGACCGGGCACATCCAAATTCACAGCTCGTCGCACTCTGCGGCTTTCGATGTTGGTCACGCTAACTGTGTTCTCGTCGTGCAATTCGACAGTTACCACCCCAGCAGGAGTTTCTATTCGATGTATTCCGGTATCAATTCGACCCAAATGCGCTAGCGTCACAGCCAACCCGATTGTGCCATGACCACACATGCCCAATACAGCGTCGACATCGAAATAGATGACACCAGTCACGCATGAACGGTCGACTGGTTCCACCAGCATCGCGCCGACCATCGCCGGTTGGCCGCGCGGCTCCAACAAGATCGAACGATAAAGTTCCTTGTAATCTGCAGCCAACCGTAACGCTCGCTCCGCTAAAGTACCAGAACCCAGATCTGGTGCACCCGTGAGGATAACTCTCGTAGGTTCACCTCCTGTGTGGCTGTCAATCACATGCATTCGGCAATGACCCCACCCTGTTTTGACCAATCTGCAAACCATTTGCGAAACAAGTCATATTGCTGTTCGCAATAATTCTTCTGCGCATCGGTCAGAGAGTCAGAGGCGTTGAAATGGAGACGGTATTCCTGTTCGCCATTCAGAACAAGCAAGTGTTTGTAGTAAAGAACAAGGTCCGGACCCTCGTCAAAGCTGGACAACACCTGAATTGCCTCGGTTAATTCCTGCGCTCGCTGACGTGCCTCGGCATGACCGTTCGCCGCTTTTTCGGACAAAGCACCCAAAAGCAGCGTTTCGGCAGGCAAAGCATTACCTATACCCGTAATAGAACCAGTTGCTCCGCAATTGACATAACCATGATAGACTTCGGTATCCACACCGACCATTAGGGTAACCTGATTATCCTTGCTGGTGATGTTTTCCGCTGCATAGCGCAGATCTTCGCCGCCTCCGAACTCCTTGAACCCGATCAGATTTGAATGTTCGGCGCGTAGTTCAAAAAACAGATCTGCACGCGTAGCAAAACCATAATACGGGCTATTGTAGATGATCGCAGGTACGTCCGGCGCAGCGGACAAAATTTCCCTAAAATGGTTCTTCTGAGCCGCAGCCGAGCTGCCACGCGATAGAACCCGCGGGATCACCATCAAACCCACTGCACCGCATTTCTGCGCATGAGAGGCAAGGGCCACTGCGGATTTCGTATTGATTGCACCAGTACCAACAACCACTGGCAGCCCCGCATCGGTCAATCGCTCGACGCCTTCCATTCGCTGTGCATCGGTCAGCAGCGGCCAGTCACCCATCGAACCGCAATAAACCACGGCGGACATACCTGCCGCAACTAACTCACTCCCTTTTCGAACAAGCGCATCGAAATCCGGAACGCGACCTTCTGTGCAAGGGGTCATGAGAGCCGGCATAGTGCCGGTAAAAACGTTTGAAACCATAGTTTATTCCTCGGTGAGTCAATGTCCGGCAAACCAGAATTCAGCGTATTGAATTTCATTATCGGATATTGGATACAATATCCATAGTTTCCGCAAGTCAGAAGATTGTGCCCGATTGTCAATCGGGCACACTGTCAAGTAACCAGAGCTTTCTGACTACCGCAACCGAAGACCATTTTCCGGATCAAATAGCATCGCGCGCTCGGGTTTGACCGATATACCTATCCGTTCACCCTGCGCGCTACGCTCATCTTCACGTTCTTCTACGATCAGTTTATCACCGTTCGGCGTCAATAGGTAAGAGTAAGACACGCCGCCCAACGCTTCGGTCAGGTCCACCGTGCAACTGTCACTTGCTCGGTCGATTTGAATGTGCTCCGGGCGAATCCCAAGGGTCACGCGGCTTGCATTCGTAGGCACGCTGCTTGTGACCGGTATCGCATCCGTCAACGCGGGATGGCGGACCATGCCATCCACAACATCACACTCCAAAAAATTCATTGCAGGAGAACCGATGAAGCCTGCGACAAACTTGTTGTCTGGGTCTCTATACAGATCCATAGGCGCGCCGACCTGTTCAATTCGTCCGTCGCGCAAGACGACGATCTTGTCAGCCATCGTCATCGCCTCGACCTGATCGTGTGTCACGTAAATCATCGTTGCGCCGATTTCGTTGTGTAAACGAGCGATTTCAACTCGCATTTCCACCCGAAGCTCGGCGTCCAGGTTCGACAGAGGTTCGTCAAACAAAAATACTTCCGGACCACGGACGATTGCACGGCCAATCGCAACTCGCTGCCGCTGGCCGCCGGAAAGCGCCTTGGGCTTTCGCTTAAGATATTGGTCCAGTTTCAGGATGTTCGACGCCTCCTGAACTTTCTGATCAATTTCCGATTTAGCAACGCCGTTCATTCGCAATCCGAAGCCCATGTTCTCTGCGACGCTCATATGCGGGTAAAGCGCATAGGTCTGGAACACCATCGCCACACCGCGCTTGGCAGGGTCCATATGGGTTACATCACGGGCGCCAATGTGAATTTCACCCTCTGAGGTTTCTTCGAGTCCAGCGATCATTCGTAGTAGTGTAGATTTGCCACAACCCGAGGGACCCACAAAAACACAAAATTCACCGTCCTCGATTTGTAAGTCGATACCGTGAATGACCTGGGTCTGGCCGTACCGTTTGATTGCGCGGTTCAGAGTTACACCTGTCATGTCGCTTGCATCCTGTCGTTGCTTACCTTTGCGCGGGTCTCGGGGAACCGCCATGCCTGAGCCTCGGCCCCTATCTGCTCTGCCACTCGGCGAACTCGGGGGACCCAGGCCTCTAATTGATTGAAATCCATACGTTCGGTCGACCCTGTGACCGAAATTGCACCAAGCATCCGGCTACCGGACGTCAAAACCGGACAAGCCACACAAATGATGCCAGGCTCATGCTCTTCGTCGTCTATTGCGTAGCCGCGTTGACGGATCAGGTCGAGGTCAGCCCGCAGCGCGGCCTCGGATGTCAGGGTTTTATCAGTAAAACGATGGTAGCTTTGCTGCGAAACAGCCTCATTCAGAGAGTCTTCATCCAGAAAGGCCATCATCGCCTTACCAACACCCGTGCAATATGCTGGCCCGACTTTGCCCGCCTGCGAATACATTTCAATGGGCTGGGCGGCGTTCCGCTTGTCGACGTACAGCACCTGGCTTGAGTCGAGCTGAGCCAGATGCACTGTTTCACCGGTGTCCTTACTAAGAGCATCCAAAAAAGGTCGTGCAATTGGCGCCAGAGAACTCTGCGTCCATGCCGCATGTGCCAATCGGACCAAACGCATACCCGGAGCGTAGGTTTGTCTTTCAGGGTCGTAGGACAACATGCCCTGATTGGTCAGAACCTGCAGAAATCTGTAAAGCGTCGCCTTGGGAAAATTGCTGCGGTCCAATAGCTCCGCAAACCGAACAGGTCGCTCAAAAGCAGCCACCTGATCCAGCACGTCACATGCCTTACCTATGGTTCCGTCACCAGCCACAGCTGTCTTATCTCCTCCCATTCCCTCGGGCCAAAGGCACGAGGGTCTTGACAAGACTAACCGAGTTGATGTGTAGTTTTCAATATATAAAACCAAGTTTCACTATTTGGAACTAAATGGAAGCTAAGGGAGGAAACCATGCATTCCATGTTCAAGCGTACTGCCGCCGCATTGGCGGCCAGTGTCGCACTTGCTGCGCCAGTTGCTGCTGAGTTGACCGGTGAGTTGCGAATCTTCCTCGACACGTCAAACCCGGCGCCGCGTGCGACCATGGAGGCGATGATCGAGCGGTTTGCAGAGCAACATCCCGGTCTGGAAATCGAAACAACGGTTATCGACCGTGAGGCGTACAAAACGCAGATCAGGAACTTTCTAACAGCTGACACACCGGACGTAGCCACATGGTATGCGGCAAACCGTATGAAACCATATGTCGAAGCCGGCCTGTTCGAAGATGTTTCTGACCTGTGGGCCGAGCCAGAAATCGCAGAAAACCTGGCTTCGACCAAAGGTGCGATGACCATAGACGGAAAGCAATGGGGCGTTCCCTACACTTACTATCAGTGGGGCGTTTACTATCGCAAAGACATCTTTGATGAACTTGGCCTAAGCGAACCTACCACCTGGGAAGAAGAGCTGGCCAACTGCCAGAAGATCGTGGATTCGGGTCGTGCATGCTACACAATCGGGACCAAATTCCTTTGGACCGCTGGTGGCTGGTTTGACTACCTGAACATGAGAACTAACGGCTACGATTTCCACAACCAGCTTGCGAATGGTGAGATTAGCTGGGAGGACGACCGGGTCAAGCAGACCTTCGCCAACTGGAAGCAACTGATCGACATGGGTGCGTTCATCGACAATCACCAGACCTACAGCTGGCAGGAAGCATTGCCGTTCATGGTCAACGGTGAAGCCGCAGCTTATCTGATGGGTAACTTCGCTGTCGCTCCGCTGCGTGAAGCAGGCCTGACGGATGATCAGCTGGACTTCTACCAGTTCGTTTCCATCAACCCCGATGTAGAACTTGCAGAAGATGCGCCTACGGATACATTCCACATCCCCGCGAACGCCTCGAATAAGGAAGCAGCGCGTGAATTCCTGCGTTTCGTTGTATCGGCAGATGAGCAGACCGAGATCAACAACGGCTCAAATCTCGGCCAGTTGCCGGTAAACGCCCAATCTTCGGTGGACGATGACAAGTTCCTTCAGCAAGGCTTTGCAATGTTGTCATCCAACAGCCCAGGCGGTGTCGCCCAGTTCTGGGACCGCGACGCACCAGCTGAAATGGCAAAAGTATCCATGGAAGGTTTCCAAGAGTTCATGGTCAAGCCAGATAATGCGGACCGCGTGTTGGCAAAACTGGAACGTGCGCGTCAGCGTATCTACGATAACTAATCTGGTCAGGCCGGGCACAGACCGGCCTGCTCCAAGACCTGCGTAAGGCAGGTGCTTACCTGCCTTACTAATTTGACCAAACTCCGAGTTTATCATGTCCCTCGTAGACGTCCCCGAACAAGAAAGCTGGTTTCACAGAAACCAACAGCGTATTGCGCCCTGGCTGTTTCTGGCGCCGGGCCTGCTGTTCTTTATGGTTTATGTAATCATACCTGTTTTTCAGTCTTTCAACTTGTCGCTCTATGAATGGGACGGGTTGGGTGCAGCAGAATACGTGGGCATTCGCAACTACGAGGATCTATATTGGGAATGGGTCGACCGGGATGCGTTCTACATCTCGCTTAAAAACAATTTGATTTGGTTGATATTATACCTTTTGGCGATTCCTGCCGGCTTGTTCATTGCGCTGTTCCTGAACCAGACCGTCTGGGGTATTCGCCTTTATAAATCGCTTTTTTTCTTTCCTTTTGTCATCTCTCAGGTGGTCGTAGGCCTTGTATTTACTTGGTTTTACGATCCTACTTTCGGCTTATTGAATGAATTCCTGAGTTTCTTTGGCATGGGCCCACTCAATATTCTTGGGGACGAGAGGTTCGTAACCTACGGCATCATCTTTGCCGGTCTTTGGCCGCAGACAGCATATTGCATGATCCTTTACCTCACTGGCCTGAATGCGGTCGACCCTGAGCAAATCGAAGCCGGGCGTCTGGACGGTGCCAAGGGAGGTAAGATGCTCTGGCACATCATCCTACCTCAACTGCGTCCAGCGACTTTCATTGCCTTTGTTGTGACAATCATCGGCGCCCTGCGTTCGTTTGACCTGATTTCGATCATGACTCAGGGGGGGCCGTTCGGATCGTCACGGGTGTTAGCTTACTACATGTTCGAAGTGGCACTTTCCGAATACGGTTTCCGGATGGGATATGGCGCTGCCATCGCAGTAATTTTGTTCCTGATAATGCTGTGCTTTATCGCCTATTTCCTTTGGTCAATGTACCGAGAAGAGAGGGGGCACTAAGATGTTTCCTAAACCCATCGAAAAACAACCCCGAGCGGCGCAGATCACCTATCAGGCAATGCTTCCGCTGGCTCTTCTATTGTGGCTTGGACCACTTTTGGCGGTTGCGCTGTTCTCGGTCAAACCAGCAGCGGATTTCACCAACGCCAATTATTGGGGTCTTCCTTCCAGTTTTGAGGGCGCGTTTAATTATGGGCAGGTCTTCTTTAACTCGGATATGCCCCGCTATCTGCTGAACTCTTTCCTGATAACGATACCTACCGTCATTGGAGCCGTCGCGCTAAGCTGCATGACCGGATTCGCTTTGGGCATCTACAAGTTCAAGTCGAACCTTTGGATCTTCTTCATGTTCGTAGCGGGCAACTTTGTACCATTTCAGATTCTGATGGTTCCAGTTCGCGATCTGACTCTGCAATTGGGGCTATATAACACCAAAACAGGCTTGGTTTTGTTCCACATTGCTTTCCAGACCGGGTTCTGCACGTTGTTCATGCGCAACTTTATCCGCGCCCTGCCCTTTGAGTTGATCGAGGCTGCGCGGGTTGAGGGGATAAGCGAATGGCGCATCTTCTGGTACGTAGTGTTACCGCTTATGAAGCCAGCCATAGCCGCGCTCAGCGTGTTGATATTCACTTTCATCTGGAATGACTATTTCTGGGCAGTTGTACTGACACAGGGCGCTGAAAGCCAGCCAGTGACCGCGGGTATTACCAGTTTCAATGCTCAATTCAGGGCTGCTTATCAGTTGATGAGCGCCGGTTCCATCGTGGCGGCGCTACCTCCGGTGGCCATGTTCTTCCTGATGCAGAAACATTTTATCGCGGGTCTGACCCTTGGAGCCGTCAAGTAATGATAAGAACTTGGTCGCTTCATGACGACCGACAATCTTTGGTGCTCGCCGCACATCGCGAGCACCTACCGGAGGTCGTCTATTTCGGACCCCGTTTGCCAGAAGCGGAAAGTTCCGAAACTCTATTCAAGGCGTACGGGTTGGATGTTACTGGCGGAATGCTGGATGCCAACCCAGAATTATCAATTTGCCCCGAAGCCACGCGCAGCTTCCCCGGGCAGCCTGGGCTAATCATCCGGGATGGCGACGGTACGCCGTTGCTTCCCAAGTTCTGTTATGAATGCGAAGAGGTAACGGAACGGGACATTGTACTGACTTATCGAGATGAAACTGATCGCTTGACCTATCAGGCGCGCTTTTCGATCGACCCCAAAACGCATATCATTGAAGCGCAGGCAATACTTGAAGCAGATCGCCCCGTTCTTCTCCACTGGCTTAGCGCACCGGTATTTCCGGCTCCACAACTGTCCGATGAAATGCTCGATTTTGCCGGAAGATGGTGCGGCGAATTCCAAATGAATAGCACCGCATGGTCGCCCGGTATCAGATATCGTGAGAACCGTACTGGACGAACAGGGCACGAACATTTCCCCGGTTTGATAATTCCTGTGCGGGGCGCAACCAATGCGCAAGGTCAAGCGTATGGTTTTCATTTTGGTTGGTCCGGCGGTCACCGAATGGTTGCTGAGGAACTGCCAGACGGTCGACGCCAGATTCAGTTCGGGCAAGCTGCCCGGATGGAACGCGAGGCAATGACGAGGTTTGAAACCGCACCGCTTTATGCGGTGTTCTCGAATGACGGGATCAATGGCTGTGCCGTGGCATTTCAGCGCCACGTACGGGACCGAGTTGTAAGCTTTCCAAAACCAGAAAACCCCCGTCCAGTTCATTACAACTGCTGGGAGGCCGTTTACTTCAATCATAACCTGCCAGAGCTGAAGGATATTGCTGAACGCGCCGCGGATCTTGGGGCCGAACGGTTTGTGTTGGACGATGGCTGGTTTGGTCAGCGCGATGATGACACCTCTTCCCTGAGCGACTGGGAAGTCGACCCTCGTAAGTATCCAGAGGGTTTGGATCCGCTGATCACACATGTCCATGAACTGGGCATGACGTTTGGTATTTGGTTTGAACCCGAAATGATCAACCCTGACAGTTCGATCCACCGGGCCCATCCGGAATGGGCGTTGGGAGGCGAAGATCAGATCCTGGGACGTCAGCAAAAGGCATTGAATATGGCCTTGCCCGAAGTTCGTCAGTTTCTTTACGAACGGATGGCAGCGATTCTCTCTGCGCACGACATTGACTACATCAAATGGGATCACAACCGCGTTTTGCCGATGCCCGACGCCGCACAAACGCGCGGGTCATACGCTTTGATCGACCGATTGCGGACAGATTTCCCGAATGTTGAGATAGAAAGTTGCGCTTCGGGCGGCGGGCGTATTGATTTTGGGATACTCAAGCGCACTCAGCGTGTGTGGCTGAGCGATAGTAACGACGCATTGGAACGCCTGCGTATACAGCACAATGCGGCAATCTTTTTGCCGATGGCGGTTACCGGCAGCCATGTTGGGCCGCGCGTTTGCCACACTTCGGGAAGGGTTCTTGACATCCGTTTTCGTGCCTGGATTGCTGCACAGCGGCACATGGGTTTTGAGATGGATCCGCGCGAACTGACCAATGAAGAAGCTCAGGTCCTGCGTGAAGTAACAATGTGGTGGAAGGCCAACCGCGACTGGCTATATCACGCCGATATTTTGCGGTTGGACACTCCTGATCCGGCTGTCATTGCTGAACAACAACAGGCGAACGATGGCTCTCGTTTTGTGGTTTTTGCCGGAAAGGCAGATACTTCGGCCCAGATCGCACCTCGACCGTTACGCCTGACCCGATTGGAACCAGACGCACTTTATCAAGTTGGGTTGCGACGCACTGCCGAGGCACCTCCGACGTTGTCGCGCGGCAACCCGGTACTAAAGCAACAACCGGTCACGCTGAGCGGACAATATCTAATGAACTATGGGCTAACGTTGCCGTGGAGTTTTCCACAAAGCATCTGGGTCATCGAAGGTAAAAAGCTATGAGAATGAAAACAACCAGAACGCGAGCCTCTATCTTTCGGTCACCACATACGCCCGCCATCAAAAGGAGAGAGCTATAAATGGAACAACCTGCGACTTTCCACGACCTCGAGGGCGCATCTGTCTACATCACCGGCGGCGGATCCGGTGTCGGAGCAGCCCTGACTGATGGGTTCCTAGCGCAAGGCGCCAACGTTGCGTTTATTGGACGTTCCGATGCCAGTGCGTTCGTTGAAGAAATGCGCGATAAGCATGGCCGGACACCTTTGTTTCTACAGGGAGACATGACCGATACAGAGCTGCTGCGTGCTACAATGGTTAAGGCTGCCGAGGCGCATGGCCCAATCAATGTGCTGATCAACAATGCTGCCAACGACCAACGTCACACGCTCGAGGAAACTACACCTGAGTTCTGGGACTGGATGATCGAAGTCAATCTCAAGGCCTATTTTTTTGCCTGTCAGGAAGCCGCACGCCAAATGCGGGACAAAGGTGGAGCAATCGTCAATTTCAGTTCAATAAGCTATATGATGGGAAATGCGGGTTATCCAATTTACGCGACGTCGAATGCTGGCATAACTGGTTTAACGCGATCCCTTGCCAGGGAACTTGGGCCGCAACGCATCCGTGTTAATGCACTGGCTCCTGGCTGGGTATTGACGCAAAAACAGATGGACAAATGGGCCACGCCCGAAGGTTTGGCAGCCCATTTGGAACGGCAGTGTTTGAAAGAATACCTGACGCCTGAAGACATGATTGCACCAACGCTGTTTCTTGCTTCAAACGCAAGCCGAGCCATGACCGGACAGTGCATGGCGGTCGACGGCGGCGTTGTAGTATCAGGATAAGTCGATGAAAACAGAATGGATTGCCGTCGATTGGGGAACTTCCCACTTGCGCGCCTGGGCGATGCAGGGCGAGACCGTTTTGGATCATGTGCAATCTGAATGCGGTATGGCGCGGGTCGAAAAGGGGCGTTTCGAGGCCGCATTGTTAAGCATCACCGACAGCTGGTTGGGCTCAACGCCCACCGATGTTGTTGCCTGTGGAATGGTAGGTGCGCGACAAGGGTGGGTCGAGGCCCCTTATTCTGCAGTTCCCTCTGCTCCGATACCAAATATGCCAATTCGGGTGCCTGACACCGATCCACGGGTCAGAGCATTTGTTGTTCCGGGGCTGAAACAGAACTCCCCTCCGGATGTTATGCGTGGTGAGGAAACCCAGATTGCCGGTTTCCTGGGAAAGCATCCCAACTGGGACGGAGTGGTCTGCCTGCCAGGCACCCATACGAAATGGGCACAAGTCAGTGCGGGTGAAGTCATCAGTTTCCGCACATTTATGACAGGAGAAATTTTCGACCTGTTATGCAGCCAATCAGTCTTGAAACACTCGACCAGCGACGGATGGGATGATGCCGCTTTCTCAGATGCTGTGGAAGATGGGTTGTCAAAGCCAGAACAGCTAGCCGCGCGTCTGTTCAGTTTGCGGGCAGCTGATTTGTTGCATGGGCAGGATACGGGAACCGCCAGGGCAAGATTATCAGGACAACTGATCGGAGCCGAGCTTGCCGCAACCCGCCCCTATTGGCTGGGCCAGCAATTGGCAATCATTGGGTCGGATGCACTGATTGATATTTATGCCAAAGCACTGCAACAGCAAGGTGCCGCAGTTGAAACCGCCAACGCCACAATGGTCACGCTTGCCGGTTTAAGCTTGGCCCGCAATTTAACGAGGCAAACCGTATGAGCCGACCAATAATTGCAATTCTGCGTGGCCTCACTCCGTCAGAGTCCGAAGCCGCGGGCCGCGCCCTGATCGAGGCTGGCATCGACCGGATCGAAGTTCCATTGAACTCGCCTGACCCGTTGAGCAGCATTGGTATTTTGTCCCGCAATTTTGGGGACCAAGCCTTGATTGGAGCCGGGACCGTTTTGACCAGCGATCAGGTCGATGCCGTGGCCAAAGCAGGTGGCAAACTGATAGTTTCGCCCAACTGTGATACCGACGTTATCGGGCGCGCCGTCGAGTTAAACCTCCAAAGCTGGCCGGGAATTTTTACACCGACCGAGGCTTTTGCCGCGCTACAAGCGGGGGCAACCGGCTTAAAGCTGTTCCCGGGTACAATGGCCGGACCTGGGGGGTTAGCCGCCATCCGCGCCGTGTTACCTGCCGACACTCAAGTTTTTGCCGTTGGCGGCGCAGGCCCAGAAAATTTTGGTGAATGGATAAAGGCTAGCGCTGACGGATTCGGCATTGGCTCGGCCCTATACAAGCCAGGTATGTCGCCCAAAGAGATCGGCGAACGTGCCCGACAGATCGTTTCAGCATATGACGAGGCAATTTAGTGAGCCGCGTCTACGACGATCGACCCTGCGAGCTGGGCGAAGGACCTCTTTGGCATCCAGAACGGCAACAGCTATTCTGGTTCGATATCGCGACCAAACGGATGTTAAGCCGAGAAGGAGCGAACCCAAAATGCTGGAAATTTGACGAGTACGTTTCTGCCGCAGGCTGGGTGGATCGGAATACACTGCTGATAGCATCGGAAACCGGCCTTTGGCGATTTGGTTTAGAAAATGGTCAAAAAAGTCAAATCGTTGAAATTGAGACAGACAATCCGACAACCCGCTCCAATGATGGGCGAGCAGATCCATGGGGCGGGTTCTGGATTGGAACTATGGGCAAACAAGCTGAGCCGAGCGCAGGAGCGATATATCGATTTTGGCACGGCGAACTGCGTCAATTAGTTTCGGACGTGACAATTTCCAATGCGATCTGTTTTGCGCCAGACCGTTCGTGCGCTTATTTCTGCGATACGTTCACCAAACAGGTTATGAGGTGGACGCTTGACCCAGAAACAGGATGGCCCGTGGGCGACAGCCACCTTTTTCTGGACCTTCGGGATGACGGTCTGAACCCTGACGGTGCCGTCGTTGACGCGAACGGAAACATCTGGATCGCTCAGTGGGGTGCGGGTCGCGTCGCCGCGTACGATGTTAATGGACTCTTTATTCGGGCGGTATCAGTTGATGCGCAGCATCCCTCGTGCCCCGGATTTGGCGGTCCTGACCTGACGACACTGTTCTGCACGACAGCCCGTGAAGGGCTGAGTACGGATGCCATCAAAATACAACCTTCCAACGGGATGACCTTCTTGAAACAAGACGTCGCCCGGGGTCAAGCGGAACACAGAGTTATCATATGAAACCGGAACTTGGCGTTTGCTATTATCCCGAACATTGGCCCGAGGAGATGTGGGTCAAAGATGCAGCAAAGATGGTGCAGTCTGGCCTGACATGGGTTCGCATGGGCGAATTTGGTTGGAGCCGGATGGAACCTGCGCCGGGCGACCTGCAATTCGGATGGCTGGATCGAGCGGTCGAGACATTGGGAAAGGCCGGTCTCAAGGTTGTCATGGGTACACCGACAGCGACACCGCCGCGCTGGATGCTGGATAAACACCCCGACATGCTAGCCGTCGATGCGCAGGGAAACCCCCGCAAATTTGGATCGCGCCGCCATTACTGTTTCAGCCACCACGGTTATATCGAAGAGTGTGCGCGGATAGCTGGTATAATGGGCGAGCGTTATGGCCAGAACCCACATGTTGCTGCATGGCAGATCGACAATGAATACGGCTGTCACGACACAACAATCAGCTATAGCGCCGCCGCGTTAAACGCATTCCGCCGTTGGTTGGCAGACCATTATGGAACAATAGAAGCACTGAATTTTGCGTGGGGGAACGTATTTTGGTCAATGGAATACAGCAGTTTTGAGCAGATCGAACTGCCCAACTTAACAGTGACCGAACCTAACCCGGCCCATGCGTTGGCTTTCAAGCGTTTCAGTTCGGATCAGGTGGCGGCGTTTAACAAAGCGCAGTGTGATGTTCTGCGGAAATTCACAAAAGCGCCGCTGCTCCACAACTACATGGGACGCGTTTTGGATTTCGATCATTACAAAGTCGGCGAAGACTTGGACATTGCCACTTGGGATAGTTATCCCATTGGATTTCTTTCAGACCGCTTGGAAGCCCACAGCGAGCATAAAACAGTGTACCTGCAACAAGGCGACCCAGATATGCAGGCATTCCATCACGACCTTTATCGCTCTGTGGGGCGCGGGCGCTGGTGGGTCATGGAACAACAGCCCGGACCTGTAAACTGGGCACCATATAATCCGGCGCCATTGCCCGGTATGGTTAGACTTTGGTCTTTGGAGGCGGTCGCCCATGGAGCGGAAGTCGTAAGCTATTTCCGCTGGCGCCAGGCGCCCATGGCACAGGAGCAGATGCATGCAGGGCTACTGACTCCTTATAACCGTGCAGCCCCGGCTCTGAGTGAGGTGCGCCAAACTGCAGACGAACTGGCCGAGCTGGGTGAGGTTGAACAGAAACAGGCACAGGTTGCAATCGTGTTAGACTATGCATCGAATTGGGCTTGGGAGACACAACCACAGGGCGGTGGGTTCGATTATTTCCAGCTTGTCTTCTCCGCATATCGTTCTTTACGAAAGGCGGGTTTATCGGTGGATTTTATACCACCGGATATTACTCCCCATGGCGCGTATAATTTGATCCTAGCGCCCGGGTTGGCCACACTGAATGACGAATTAGTCAAGCGTTTAACCAGTGTGTGCAATCTTGGCATTTTGGGACCCCGCACAGGAGCCATTACCAAGGATTTCCAGATTCCTGATCGCGGTCGGCCAGGTGTCGATTGTTTGGACTGCCAAGTGGAATTGGTCGAGACCCTGCCCCCCAACATTTCCCGTGCCGTTCAGGGCGGTGGAGCAATGCAACATTGGGTGGAACGTCTGTCCGGATCGGCCCGGGATTTACTTTGCTTTGAGGACGGCACTTCCGCTTTAAAAGAAGGCGGTGGCCTTTGGTATTTGGCCGGCAATCCGGATGACGCGTTGTGGGACCGCGTCATCAATCTGGCCGCCCAAAATTCAGGCCTGACCCTGCACCAAATGCCGGAAGGGTTAAGGCGACGGGAAACGTCAGACACAGTTTTCTTGACGAATTACAACGCGCACCCCGTCGAATGGCATGGACAAATCATTAACGGTTGCGATGTCGCGATCATTAAGCCAGAATCTCATGATCCTGCCTGAAAAGCGACGCGAACATCAAAAAATTTGATAACGCTAACATAAGCTGTTAGGGGCGGGTTTGCTGGTCTCGTTCACGAACAGGTTTCATGCATGAACTACACTCGTTCCGATTTCCCGGAGTCTTTCCTATTTGGTCTCTCGGCAAGCGAGCCTGGCGCTGAAACGCAGACCAAAGGATTTGACAGCTTCCGGTTCCCGATCCACTGGCACGAGGTGCTGCCCAGGGGACGTGGGCAACCTGATGGTGTCGGCGTCGCCCGTGTTGAAAGACTGGTCGAAACGGTTCTAGAGCGAGGGATGCGACCTTGCGCGGTTCTCGACGCCACTCTGGTCCCATCGGAATTGGCTGATCTTGGCGGTTGGCGCAATCGCGATACTGCGGATTGGTACGCCGATTTCAGCGAACTCGTAACGACAAAAATTGGGGACCGCCTGTTCAGCACGGTTTCGAAAGTATCCGCGGAAATAGCGACAAAGCAAGATAGCAGGTCGTTGGCCCGAACCTTGCATCATCGATTGTTGGCCAATGGCCGCGCCAATCGAGCTATGCGAAGCCTGGGCATGAGCAATTTGGGCGTCGAAATTGACTTACAAGAGCCCGGGCATGCCACGCTTCTCTCAGCCATTTTTAGTGGTAGCTACCCACAAGACTTCCGCGCCTCTCTTAGTGCACATCTTCCAACGGGATGGGAGCAGGATTTTTCCACCATCGCAACCCCCGTTGATTGGCTTGGAACCACGGTGCATGAACCCCGTGATCTGAAATCGCTTACGCCCTTGATTGCAGCGGAAACCCTAGACACAGCAATTTATGTTTCGGTTCTAGCGGAAAGTGAATCAGATCTTGTGAATCACGTTGACGCTATTCTCAGTTCAAGCGCATCGATGCCCATATCAGGGCTTTTCGTCCAAGCGGAAAATCAAGAAGTCCTTGAAGCGTTGCAAGCTGCATTAACATCAACGGAGCTTCCTGCGCCATGGGTAAAACCCACGGGCACTGTTCACGACCATTGGAACCTCATCGCGGACGTCGGCGGCACCAATACCCGCCTGGGCATTTCCATCAACGGAACCTTGACCGAGTTGCACAAATATCCGACCGGCACATTAGAGGACTTGCGCGAGGCACTAGTTGGTGTGCGAGAAAAGGTGGGGACAGCCCCCCACGCAGTAGTGGCAGCAGGCGCCGGGCCAGTTCATAATGGAACCATTCATTTGACCAACGCAAACCTAATGTTGTCCGAGGTCGAGCTTGCCCGCGCCACTGGCGCGGAAAGAACCTTTGTAATTAATGACTTCACCGCAGCCGCGTGGTCAGTCGCGGATATCAGCGACGCAGACGTCGCGGTTTTACAAGGCGCAAATACTCCTCCTGCCGGGACCCGCTTGGTTGTGGGTCCCGGCACCGGTTTGGGTGTAGGAGCTTTGCTGTATTCAGAGGGACGTTATCATACCGTGTCCGGGGAAGGCGGCCATATGGGATTGTCACCGCGCCATCGAGGCGAAGTTGACGTTTTCGATGCGGCCAGACATATCGCTCCGGATTGTTTTTTTGACAACAGCCTCGCGCTGGAGGCCGAAATGTTCCTGAGTGGGACCGGTTTGCCTATTCTGTATCAGGCGGTGGGCGTGGTCGAAGGTCAGGTCAACAGTCAGGTTAAAAGTGCCAAGGATATTCTGCAAACCGCACAGGACGGAACCGACGCTTGCGCGGTTAAGGCTGCGCGCATTTTCACGGAACATCTTGGGGCGATAATGGGTGATCTCGCTGTGGCTCTGATCCCGGTCGGGGGCGTTTTTCTGGTTGGCGGTGTCGCTGAAAAAAACCGCTGGCTGTTTGGTCAGGATTTTCTGGATGCATTCAATGCAGGCGGACGATTCAAAAAAATTCGACGTAGCATGAACCTTTACATTTCCGAGCAAAAAGAGTTTGGCATTGTTGGCGCTAACAACTTCTGCAAAAATGCGTTGGTGCAAAACTAGGGCCTCGTTCGGCCGATTTTGAGAAAGGGATTCCGAAATGATCTTGTGCTGCGGAGAAGCCCTGATTGACATGATCGCCGAACCCACGTTGTCGGGACAGCAGGGCTTTGTGCCCCATTCTGGAGGGGCGGTTTACAACACAGCAATTGCGTTGGGAAGGTTGGGAGCCAGAGTGGGCATGCTCACCGGTCTGTCGTCAGATATGTTCGGGCAACAGCTAACGGCTGGCCTACAAATCAGTCATGTCGACACCACTCATGTTATTAAATCGAACAGACCCACGACTTTGGCCTTTGTTCAGCTTAAGGACGGGCACGCCACATACAACTTTGTTGACGAAAATACAGCAGGAAGGATGCTGACCGCTGCCGAAATGCCTGTTCAGCTACAAGGTGTTTCTGCACTGTATTTGGGGGGGATAAGCCTTGCTTGCGAGCCGTGCGCTGACGCGTATGCGCAGCTTTTGTTTCGGCATGGCGCTGATCGGGCGGTCATGCTGGACCCAAACATTAGGCCAGACTTTATCAAGGACCAAACCAAATATCGGACCCGGCTTAACAAAATGATCGCGCAAGCTGATATCGTCAAAGTTTCAGACGAAGACCTGGACTGGATTATCCCTGGCCCCGAGACCCTTTCTGAAAAGATCCCATTGTTAACGCAGGCTGGCCCGAAATTGGTTATATTGACCCATGGTAGTGCTGGTGCGACAGGATATACGGCGGATGGAAGCAAGGTGACAGTCCCAGTCCAGAAAGTGCAAGTTGTAGACACTGTCGGGGCCGGAGATACGTTTAACGCTGGAGTGCTGGCTGAACTGGATCAAGCTGGGTGCCTGACAAAACCCGGTTTGCGTTCTTTATCCAACGACGGCCTTAGGAACGCTCTGGAAAAAGGGGCAAAAGTTGCCGCGATCACTGTCTCGCGTGCCGGGGCGAACCCGCCGTGGGCCCATGAGCTTTGACAAAAAGAGACCGCTATGAAACGATCCGAGATCAACCGTATTAAGGCCGAGGCCCAGGACTTCATCAACTCATTCGGTGCTGTTTTGCCACCATTTGCAGACTGGACCCCGGAACAGATGCGCAGCGAAAAAGCGGAAGGTATTCGCGCGCGAGGATTGGGTTGGGATATTACGGACTATGGACGGGGTCGTTTTGATGAACTGGGCCTGTTTCTGTTCACATTGCGAAACGGCGACGTCAATGATCTGAACCAAGGTCGCGGCATGCTATACGCTGAGAAACTTTTGATATCACGCGACAAACAACTGTCTCCTATGCATCGACATATCGTCAAAGCCGAGGACATCATCAACCGTGGCGGCGGTGATTTGGTGATGGAAATCTACGCCTCGAACCCCGAAGGAGGTATCGACAGAGAAAACGCTATCGTAGTGCCAAGTGATGGTTGCCCAGTCACCATTCAGCCCGGAGAATTGATGCGGTTAAAACCAGGACAAAGCGTTACACTCATGCCCGGCATCTGGCACGCCTTTTGGGCGGAACAAGGCGATTGTCTGATAGGAGAAGTTTCGACGGTCAACGATGATCGTACAGACAACGTTTTCGAAGATCCTATCCCCCGTTTCGCGACAATTGAGGAAGACACAGCTCCTGATTTCTTGCTGGTTTCTGATTATACGTGACTGACGAACTTTGGTTCATCCCTGCTCGGGCAGCCTGGCTAGTGCCCTAAATACGGTGAGAGTTGTACGCATTTAGCCTATTGATCTAACATTTAGCATCGACGTTTGAACGAAAACTGATTGTGCGCTGACATTGGGAACAAACACGCCTGCAACTCATACTGATCGCCCCCTCGCCGCGGCGGCATACATGATTTGTGCCATGGCCATCATTGGCGTGATCGACAATTTTATTGCTCCTTTGTCGCAACATATAGGTCTTTGGCAGTTTCACCTTATTCGTACCCTGTTTGCGCTTCCTCTTGTTGCAATGTTCTCGCTTTTGGGGTTAGGCACGTTGTTTCCCAACCGATTTTGGGCGGTGGCATTGCGTAGCCTGCTTGTTGCGATATCGATGCTGTTCTATTTTTCGGCGTTGGCAATGATGCCGATTGCACAGGCCTTGGCAGGGTTGTTTACTTCTCCGATCTTCATTCTTTTGATCACGTCCGGAATTATGAAACGCCGAATAGGTCCTTGGCGCGTTCTAGCCGTAGGCTTCGGGTTCATCGGGATTATCCTTGTGCTTCAACCCAATCCCGCAGATTTCGATTGGAGCATTTTCGTTCCAATTTGCGCGGGCTTTTTCTATGCACTTGGAGCTATTTCAACCCGTAGTCTTTGCAGCGGTGAAAGCACCGTCGCGTTGTTGGCAGGAATGTTGATTACTCTGGGTATTTTGGGGGCGATTGGCAGCATCACATTGGTGATTTTTCCAGTGTGGCAACCGGGTGACGAGGTGCAGTTTTTTTCCCGCCCCTGGGAATGGTCCATGCAGAAGGCCCTCCCACTACTATTGTTACAAGCCGTTGGATCCATTTGTGGGGTTTTTATGATCATCAAGTCCTATCAACTTGGCGAACCGTCTTATGTTTCGGTTTTCGAGTATTCGGTGATGATTTTTGGTCCAGTCTATGCATGGTTTGCATTTGGACAACCTGTCCAAGGCTGGCAAATTCTGGGTATCGCGTTTATCGCACTTGCTGGCATCATAATCGCTGTTCGGTCACGCTGATCAACGCTTGCTGGAAAACTACGTAGCGCGGATAGAGTTAGGCCGCGAGATTCTGGGCCTGAAACATGCAACAAAGCTGGTTGAAAGCTACGGCAAACGACAAACAACAAATATATTGAGTACACATACCATTCGATTCTATTTCACGGCAGCATGCCCGAGTTAGTAAGGCGATATTTCCAGCCTCTTACTTTGTGGCACCACTTCACAGACGCGCCCAAGACTGTTTTTCCTTCCCAGAACACAGTTAACTTTTGCTCAATGAGTTCGGCGGCGAATACGAAATACTTCGACTTCCTCAGCGAGACCTTTAAGCGATTGGAGCCCCAGTGTTTCCACCCGCACAGGCGCGTAACCTTGAACATTTGACGTGATCAATATCTGCTCGTCCAAGGTCTTGCACAAACTCTGAACTCTGCTGGCCACGTTTACGGCCGACCCGACAACCGTAAAGTCAAGTCGATCCGGGCTGCCGATGTTGCCGAAAGTAACTTCTCCGAGGTCTATTCCGATCACAAACTCGATCTGTTCCCGCTTTTCCTCAGATGCGTTACTGTTGTAAATATCGAGGTTCGCTATGGCTTGGGTCGCGGCTTCGACCGCGGAATTGCAGGCATTTTCAGCGCCTGGTGTCGCCTCGAAAATCGCCAGAACACCGTCACCCATGAATTTTAGCACGTCTCCGCCATTAGCTCGAATTGGGTTCACCACCATATCAAAATAGTCGCCCATAATATCGAGTAGCTTAGCCGCTGGCCAGACATCCGACTTTGCAGTGAACCCTCTTAGGTCTGCAAAAAGGATCGCAGCAGAAACGGTAATATGCTCACCACGTTTTATGTTTCCGTTGTCAATTTCCCGCGCCGGCGCATCGCCCATATACGTACGCAAAAGGCTTCTTTGGGATTCCCTCATTGCGATGGGTTCCAACGCCGAAGACAATGCGTGCCGTGTGGCTTCGAGTGTGCGAATATTGTTTTGTGAAAAACCATCCGCATGTTCGGTGCAAAAGCTTGATCCCTGAACCGATCCGTCACCATATTCGAGAGGCATCGCCAGAAAATCAGTCGCGCCACCCTCTTTCAATTCCCGATAGACTTCGTGCATTTTCGACAGATCGACATCCACAAGCCTTTTGCGCAGACACGATCTGGTTTTGACCACATACTCAAATGGACTGCCGTGCCAAGCTCCTGAGTGGCGGATAGTGATCGGAACAGTATATTTCTGGGTCCCTTTTGGCGTCCATATGATCCCCCAAGCGCTTATGAGCGGATTGGAGTAGTTCTGCCCAATCCGCACACGCGAAAGCGGGACGCCCAGTTCCCTCAAGGCCGAGCAATAGTGTGAAACGACAAGTGTTTCATCGCCCAGAATCCGACCTACGGAATTCAACCAATTGATCAGTTCTTCTACCGTTTGCATCTAAGATTGATCCAAATTCCGATTGTTCGTCCAACTTAGTTCAAAGGGCCATGAACCACCCCATTGAACCTGACCGACAGAAACGATTTCGACCTAACTCTTCACCATTTTACCAAAAACTGCAGGTCAGTGAGCAAGAAGCCGTATTCGGACTGACTTTATATCTAGCGCCGCCTCAAGCCATGAACCAATTCAGCCATGACATTTACTTAATTGATCGAAGTTCAACCTTAGGCTTCGACTAACCCGCTTTGGGCCGATTACGGTTCTTGACGTATTCCTTGTGATAAGGAATGGCGCTCAGACTCGTATCGTGTGCACCTACCAAATTCTTGACAAGTGCATTGGTCAATCGAACCCGCGGCGAGACCGCCGACACCAAATGAAACAACCTCCTGTCATTGAATGGGTTCACTATGAAGTCACCAATATAGGCCAAAGGCGCTGCCCCGACCGGGAGCCACAGTTCCAAGTGTGCAATATCATAAAGCCGTGGCAGCGCCTTTTCAGGAAGTTTGTCCATCCAATTCTGGTAACGATCGAGTTGCCGCTCGTATTCAACTGTTTCGTCCTTGGTGCGATCAGCACGTTGCCATTGACCAAGCAGTGCCCCGACACCTGTCATGGCGTTTGTTGGTTTTCCTATAACATGGCGCCACTTGTTGGCTCGGGTCATTTCTATTCCTGTTCCGCGCAAGACGACTTGAACACGTGGCGACGCCGCGACAAAGCGTACCCAGTCTGCTCGTAGCGCAGAACACCACCCTGTGCGCAACCGAGTCCTTTCAAGTTCAACCATGATTTCCTTCTTGGTCATAACTTTCTGTACGCGGGATGCTCGTCGTGAAAGCACAAGGAATGGCACACTTAAATGCTCGGCAAGAATTTGACCCACCTCTGCATCAATCTTGGTCGCCCAATTCAAGTGATAACAATAAAAGCTTTTGATCTTGTTCAGGACCGGTATCGCGCTGCCAAGAATTATTCGCGAATCCCGTCCAGCCGTTATCGGCAAGGCACACTCATAAGCTGAAATGAGCGCTGCGACGTTTCGGGACATTCGAGCAGACATTTGGGCAAACAGAATGTCCTGGTCGGTCTCGAGCTCGGCAAAAGGGGTGTCGTCGCGGGGCCAGAACCTATGTTGCGAAAAGTTCGAAAGATCGAGGTAGTGATTGGGCATTAACCGGGTTACACGCTGGTCGCTTGTATCCCCGAAAAGCAGAAACTGCTTTCGCGTTGCGACCTTTTCGATATCCACATTTTCGGCAGGATCAAGTTCATCATCCACTGCAAGAGCCACGCTTGAGGCAAGGGCGTTGTTTTCTTTGTTAAATACAACCGAAAGATTTCCAGACGGATCGCCATATAAGCGCATGCCGCCGAAATGTTTGACCACGACAAAAAACCTGCCTGCCAGATCCTCAACCCATCGTTCTCTTTCAGATTCCGAATCCTGATCGAGAATGACTTCTTTCCCAAGGCACTGTCCCTCTGGCGAGATCGCGATCCCAAGCACTAAACCAATCGGTTCGCCGGACGAGCTAATAATTCGACTGATTGGCAACGCCGGACAATGCTCGATCACCCAACCGTTCAACTGCGAGCTGCTCCACGCAGAACTGAGCGACGTTTTCGATTGTGACATTCTAAATTGGAACTTGAAGACTTGGCCAAAGTCCCAACTTTCAGCCTCGCAACGACGTTCGGCCAGAGTATCTTTGGTTATCACCGCCATATTTTTAATGTTTGCATGAAAAATTCACGCCTGCATATACGAAACGTTCAAGTGAATTTCAGACCAGAAAGTCTAAGGTGAAACCTTAGGGACATCGAGCTCTTTGTAAAACGCAATTAACCGGCACCAGCCCTACTGCATTTTGTTTCTGGGCTGATCTTATATGACATTTCAAGGATCGTCCGGTAAAACTTGCTCCGCTATTTTGGCCACTTCTTCAATATGTTCCCAACTGGCCCGAGCAGCAGCATCCGGATTACCGTCTGCAATTGCGTTCAGGATTTTCTCCATTTCGGGGATGGATTTCGCGAACCGGTTCGGAGAAGAAATCGTCATCGCGCGCAGCTGTGTGATACGTGCATTGACCGATTGCACCATCTCCCAAGCAAATTCCTTTCCTGCACTAATGAATATGGTCCGATAAAACTCGGTAGTGACAGCAAGAACTTCTTGCGGCACGTTGCTATTCGATGCCTCTTTTAACTGCTTCAGCAGTTCTTGCAGTACATCAAGGTTGTCGTCAGTGATTTTTTCCGCACATGCCCTCACGGCCAGTTCTTCTAACGAACCGCGAACCTCGTAAATCTGACGAGCTTTCTCACGGTCGATCTTGGCCACGATAGGCCCAACGCGAGGTAAAACTTCGACCAGGCCTTCGGTTTCCAATTTGCGTATCACCTCGCGAACAATGGATCGGCTGACACCAAGTTCCTCGGTGAGAGCCCTTTCTATGAGTCGGTCTCCAGGTTTGAAATACCTAGTGAAAATAGCAGTTCGCATGTTTTCATAAGCTAGCTCCCTCAAAGTTTTAGGAGCCTGAGTGATACGCAGACCTGCCGTGGCGGGTGAGCGATCCCTTTCTGGCTGTGGCGTGTTTTCCATGAACAACCCGGAGTTTTCCGCTTTTGCTCTGGTTTAACCAATCCAGCCTGATTAGCAAGATCGAATACGACGATAGGATGGTATACCAGCATACCACCTGTTGACAGTTATCCCCGTTTCATGTCAGCTAATGCAGTGTGAAATCGATTGAAATCTTCGAAACATGTCACTTGAATTGCAAAAACTGGTCAAATTTTCTGAGACCACTTTTATCGAAGGCGGCAAAACGGCTGGTTTCCCTCTGCAACTGCATACTGCAGCGGCCATTGTTAAAAACCCTTGGTTCGGGCGCGGTTTTGTCGAAGACTTGAAACCCGAAATTCAAGAGATTGCACCGGCACTCGGTAAGTTGTTGACAGACGAGGTACTCGCACTGACCGGAGGTGGAGAGGCCGTCGAGGCTTATGGCAAAGCGGCTATGGTGGGTACACATGGTGAAGTGGAACACGCGTCAGCCCTGATCCATACGCTACGGTTCGGAAACTTTTTCCGCAATGCGGTAGGTGCAAAAAGCTATCTCAGCTTTACTAACGTCCGATCAGGCCCCGGTGGTACACTGGTAATACCCTTAATGGACAAACACGATGCGGGTCGGCGCTCACATTATCTGACCACCCAATTTGCAGTACCTGATGCGCCTGCGCATGACGAAATAATTGTTGCGTTGGCCGCATCTATTGGGGGACGGCCACACCACAGAATCGGTGATCGTTACCAAGACCTTAAAGATCTGGGCGACAACACAACAACATTGGATGGTTGAAGTGTTGGCCTCGAAAAAAACTGTCCAACGCATCGGCGGTACATCTTACGAAGTCCGAGGCGAAGGCGACTGGGTGGTTCTGGTCCACGGTGTCGGCATGCAGCTGCGCGCCTGGGACCCTCAAGTAACTGCGTTTTCCGACAAATATCGGGTACTGTCGTATGATCTGCTTGGCCATGGTAACTCCGACTTACCGCCCGAAGAGGCAACGTTAGAGGACTTCATTGACCAACTTGATCACCTGATCACTCGACTGGATGCGCGCGGCATTCAACTTGTTGGACATTCACTAGGATCATTAATTGCCTTGGGATATTCACTGAGACGCCCGGAACGTGTCCAAAGCGTAGCAGCGTTAAACGGTGTATTTTGTCGTTCGGAAGAGGAAAAAAAAGCGGTTCAAAACCGCTCTGTTTCGTTGAGCCAAGGAAATGGAGAGGACCTTATTGTTCCAACACTAAACCGTTGGTTTGGCGAAAACCCCTGCCCTGCCCGCGCTCGGTGCGCCGAGCAACTTGCTATATGGCTACGCGAGGCCGACAAGATCGGCTATGCACGAACTTATAAGGTGTTTGCCAACTCGGATCGGGCACATGAAGGCAAGTTGCAGAGACTTACGGTCCCGGCGTTATTCGCAACCGGCGAACTTGATCCAAATTCCACTCCGGCAATGTCCGCGGCAATGGCCAAGGCGGCACCACTAGGCACATACGTCAGCTTGGATGGCGAGCGCCATGTTATGACGTTTGACGCACCCGACAGGGTCAATAACGTGCTTCGAGAATTTTGGAAGGATCAACAGATGCCTCAGTTCGATCCACGCGAGTTTCGTCGAGCCCTTGGCACATTCGTAACTGGGGTCACGGTCGTCACAACGGAATCTGAAACCGGAGAGAAACGCGGTTTCACAGCCAACAGCTTTACCTCGGTCTCTCTTGATCCACCCTTGGTATTAGTCTGCCTCAGCAAAACTTCTTCTAGCCTCGAAATTTTCGAACAGGCGACATCCTATGTTATCAACGTTTTGACTGAGGATCAGAAGCACATCTCAAACCAGTTTGCTTCTAAAGTGCCGGACAAGTTTTTAGGAATCGAAACCCGCCGGGAAACAACCGCCAGTCCAGTGATCGCGGATACAGCTGCGTGGTTCGATTGTGTACCACACAACGTGGTGGACGCAGGCGACCACATTGTCCTGATCGGTAAAGTACAGGCGTTTGGAGGCAATCAAGGAAATCCGCTGGTTTACCATAAAGGCGGCTATATCACTTTTGGCTTGGCACAAGAGGCAATCACGGCATCCGAAAACACCCAACATGCAAGCACTGTTGGCATCCTGCTTGAGCAAGATGAGCATCTTTACTTTGAGACGAGTGCCGATGGCGGTCTTATGTTGCCGACGGCGCCTCGTCTTGGTGGTTCCAGCGGGTTGCAAGCCAAGCTCAAAATGCGCGGCCTTGAAGTATTAGTAGGTTTTGTTTTTGCCGTTTTCGAGGACAACACAACCGATCAAACGGCAATCTACTACCGCGGTTCTGCCGCTGGCAAACTAAATGACGGCAACGGCAGATGGATTCCAATCGATTCCATAGATCAAGGCAAGATAAGTGACATGGCTGTACGCAGTATGGTGAAACGCTTTATCGCGGAACACCGACAGGACGCGTTCGGCGTTTATTTTGGCGACTCTAACGTGGGTAGAGTAGGCGCGCTTCAACGATCAATGCAAAGCGGGGGATAAGCATATGAAGTTTTCGCTGTTCGTGCACATGGAGCGCAATGATCCAGCCAAGCCGCACTCGGAGCTGCTAGACGAACTAGTCGAACTGGTAGAAATTGCAGAAGCCGGTGGGTTTGAAATCGCTTGGGTTGGTGAGCATCACGGCATGGAATTCACCATCGCACCCAACCCATTTATCTACATCACTCATTTGGCGCAAAAAACAACAACCATTCGTCTCGGCACCGGCACTGTCGTCGCGCCATTTTGGCATCCTCTTAAACTCGCAGGTGAGGCTGGGTTGACCGATATTATCACCGATGGGCGGCTGGAACTAGGTATCGCGCGCGGGGCTTACCAGTTTGAGTTTGACCGCTTATGTGATGGAATGCCAGGTCCCGAAGGCGGCGCTCATCTTCGTGAGATTATCCCGGCAATCAAAGGCCTTTGGTCAAAGAATTATACCCATAAAGGTGAAATATGGAACTTCCCCGAAACCACACCTAGCCCTCTGCCATTGCAACAACCGCACCCACCTATTTGGGTTGCCGCTCGGGATATATCCAGCCACGAATTTGCCGTGGAAAACGACTGCAATGTAATGATCACGCCGCTTTGGAAAGGCGACGAAGAAGTCGATGACTTGATGCGAAAGTACAACGAAGCTTTGGCGAAGAATCCGGGAAAACCCCGGCGCGAAGTAATGTTGTGCAAACACACCCACATGGTCAAAAATGAGCGAGAGGCGCAGGACGCAGCAAAACAATTTAACAAGTATTTCAACTACTTTGGCGCTTGGTTCATGAATAAGCGACCTATTCAAGACGGGTTCATCGAACCACTTAGCGAGGAAGAGCTGGCCGCCAACCCAATGTACGCCCCGGACGTGATGCGCCGCGATTTGCTGATCGGCACGCCCGAAGAAGTGATTACGAGACTAAGACTCTACGAATCCTGGGGGGTAGATCAGTTCAGTTATTGGATCGACAATGGCTATCCGCACGAAGAGAAAAAGAAATCTCTCATAAGGTTTATCGAACACATCGTTCCAGTGATGTCTGGTGACCCCGCTCGAAAGGCCAGCTGAATGGGAGACTTTCCGGTTTTTCGAAACTACATTGACGGCTCTTTTGTCGAAGGTAGTTCCACTTTTGAAAGCATAAACCCGTCAACAGGTGAAACATGGGCCATCATGCCTGCAGCTGGTGCCGCAGACACAGCCCGCGCGGTCGAGGCGGCTAACCGCGCCTTTCTGTCGCGTGAATGGGCTGGCTTGACACCCACTGCGCGAGGAAAGCTGCTGTACCGACTAGCGGATTTATTGGCAGAAAATGCGCAGGACTTAGCCGAGATTGAAACCATCGACACGGGTAAAATCATCCGGGAAACGAAGGGTCAGGTCGGCTATACCGCCGACTATGTGCGTTACTTTGCGGGCCTTGCGGACAAGATCGAAGGCAGCCATTTACCAATCGACAAGGAAGAACTTGAAGTCTATTTACGCCGCGAACCAATCGGGGTCGTCGCCGCGATTGTTCCGTGGAACTCACAGTTATTTTTGGCAGCCGTCAAATTCGGCCCTGCTCTGGCGGCAGGATGCACCATTGTGCTGAAAGCGTCAGAGGATGCACCGGGGCCGTTGCTGAAATTTGCAGAACTTGTAGACGAAGCGGGTTTTCCACCTGGAGTTTTCAACGTGATAACGGGTTTTGGCGAAGAATGCGGACAAGTGCTGACATCGCATCCTGACGTTGCACGCATTGCTTTTACAGGCGGCCCTGGTACCGCAAGGCAAATCGTTCAAAACTCGGCAGAAAACCTTGCATACACCACGCTAGAGCTTGGCGGGAAATCGCCTGTCATAGTTTTCGACGATGTAAACTTGGATTCCATGATCAATGGTGTTGTGGCAGGAATTTTTGGCGCCGCCGGGCAAAGCTGCGTTGCCGGGTCGCGTCTTTTAGTTCAGCGTCGAGTGAAGGACGAATTAATTGGCCGACTCAAAGCCAAGGCTGAGGATATCCTGATCGGTGACCCATCGGATCCGGCTACGGAATACGGTCCTTTGGCGACCAAGGCACAAATCGACAAAGTTGAACGTGTCGTCGAGAGCAGTATCGCTGCGGGCGCGATACTGATAACTGGTGGAGCACGCCCTGAAGGGTATCAGGGAAAACAATACTACCTGCCAACTATACTGGACTGTTCAAATGTGAAGGATGCGGACTCGGTTACCGAGGAATTGTTTGGTCCGGTACTTAGCGTTCTTACCTTCGATACCGAAGATGAAGCCATCGCAATGGCCAATTCAACCAATTTCGGATTGGCAGGAGGCGTCTTTACAAACAACTTAGCCCGGGCTCACCGCATGATCCGCGCAGTACGAAGTGGCATTATTTGGGTTAACACTTACCGCGTCGTTTCGCCGATTGCACCCTTCGGCGGGTTCGGGGAAAGCGGTCTGGGTCGCGAGGGGGGAATGGAGAGCGTTCTGGATTATACACGCGCTAAAACTGTCTGGATAAATACCTCTGACGCACCCATCCCCGATCCATTTAAGATGAGATGAACGACCCGCGGAAGTGGTCCCTGTTATTTAGAGTTGCTTCTTCAACCTTGCTTGTGGTCTTTCAAGGCAATAACTGAGCGAGACGCCAGCAGTTTCCTTAGGCTTCAAAGGTGAAGATCACAAATGGCCAAATTTCTGAATCTTGCAATGCAGCCTTCGGTCATGCGACGCGCAGGTCGCATAGCCTTAATAATTGGCAGCGTATTTTTCTTGATCAACTATGCAGATAAATTGATCGCAGGCACGATTACGCGTCCGGAAATAATAAAGGCAATGGTCAGCTACTGCGTGCCCTACTGCGTTTCAACTTATTCGTCGGTTATGGCGGTCATCGAAAGCGAGTCGGCATAACATTTGCTACAATTGTGAACCCCGAACCATCCTCAACTGACTCAACGCAATCTCCTAGGGCATACATTGAAGAAGGTAATATGCGCGATGACACGTCAAAGCGTTCGTCAGCACATAGCAAATTCAATCTTAACTTTTGTGACCTGCAACCATCGAATTGCAATTCGATGGCTGGGTTTTTACCATGTTTAATGGTCGCTTGATTATTGCTCTCCTAAATCAACCGCCAATTTCGAGACGGGTCTAGTACCCTCAACCAGCCCAATATCCGAGAGGAACGCTTCGAACCGTTCATAGCGACCTTCGTCCAGGGCCTCAGGACGTAGAGCAAACCTTGGCAACGTGTCGATCCAAGCCTTTGCGTTCAAATCGTCATTCAACTCTGCAGCGTAGTTTTTGAAGACGCTCCAACTTTCGATCGGGTTGTTGACAATGAACTGAGTGGCCAGTTGGGTAGCACCCAAAAACCGACGAACCAAATCTGAGTCCATTCGATCAGCGTTCGCCACATAAATCAATTCATCGTAGGTCGGCACTCCCTCTTCCTCTACGTAAAAACACCTCCCTTCGACGCCTTCTATTTTCATCTGATTTAGTTCAAAGTTCCGGTAGGCTCCGATTACGGCATCGACCTGACCGGACATAACCGACGACCCCAGCGAGAAATTTACATTCACAAGTTCGATCTCATCCAGGCTGACGCCATTTCGCTTCAATATGGTTGTCAACAATGCTTCTTCGAAACCAGAAACCGAAAATCCTATTTTGCCGCCCTTTAGGTCTGAAACTTGCTTTACTGGTCCGTCCTTCAAAACCAGTAGACAGTTTAGAGGAGTGGCTATCAGAGTACCTACTCGGACCAGAGGCAAACCTTCTGCCACCTGCAGGTGATGATTAGGTTGATAACTGACCGCTAAATCTGCTTTCCCTGCAGCAACCAACTTGGCGGGCGCTGATGGATCTGCCGGAGGAATGATTTCAATATCCAACCCTGCATTGGAAAAATACCCAAGTTCCTGAGCGACAATGATGGGTCCGTGGTCAGGATTTACAAACCAGTCAAGTAGAATGGTCATCTTGTCAGTTGCCCACACAGGTGTCGGCAGGACGAGGGCCGCGCACATTATCAGATGTTTCACAATTGGTTTCCTTGTTCACAAAAGCTAACAAAGTAGCTCATCAGGACATTTCGGAGATCTGCCGACGTTCTTTACCCTGACAAAACACAGGCCAGACAACTTAGAATTGCCGGTGTTTTCAAATTTATCATTTGCAGCAAATCTTATGGACAACACGCCCAGAATCTCTTCGACTTATGTCAGAACGAGCGAGGGAAACCAGCGGTGGGGTCCACCTTGAAACTGTTTCCTACGCCGGTTCTAACCGGTTCAGGTTCAATGGGTTCGCGTAAGCGTCTCAGCCAAAATTTGGCACCCCAACAGTAAGCCGGGAAATAGTGAAGTTGGCCGCGACATGTCAATCAGTTTTCATTCGGGATGATCCCCAAAGGTCGTGTTTTGCGTTTGCCCACACACAATGATGGTTACTGATTGAGATGATCATTACCGATACAATCGGCGTTGCAAAGCCGATTTTCCAGCCACCAATTGGTTAGAATTCGGACCACTCCGTTCCGTTAAGCCAAATAACGACGTATCGCTGCACGGCTACCGTTTTTAACAATCTCGTCTAACCAAACTTTGAACTCAGCCGCAAAGCGTTCGTCGTGACCAATTTCGCCGTAAAGGTTGGCTTTTCCAATCCACGCCTGCGCTCCCTCATGCGCTGCGAGGGCGGCACCTTTCAATTCGTTCCAGATCGGATCGTTCGGGGAAATCTCGGTCCCATCTTCCCGAAGGCCAGTGCACATCCGGCACCAAAGCGCTTGTGACAATGCCAAGCCAGAGATAGGCGTCCCAGCGTTTAGAGCATCACGCAGCGACGGCAGCAAAAACCCCGGATGCCGGGAAGACCCGTCAAAAGCTACTCTGCGGGTTGTGTCGTGGATCGCAGTATTGGAGAACCGCCTCTTTACCAAAGCAAGATAGTCGACTGGGCTAGCCCCTGGAACAGCCTGAACAAGAGGCACAATTTCTTCAACCTGAACCTTCTGGAAGAACTCCGAGATATCTGGATCCTGCATGCAGGATGAAATTGTCGGTGCACTCAGGATCTCTCCCACATTTGCAAGAAGCTGATGACCGCCGTTTAATATACGCAGTTTCATCACCTCATAGGCGTGAACGTTTTTCGTTATTGTTACGCCAACATTTTCAAACGGGGGTCGATCTCCACAGAAATTGTCTTCAATCACCCATTGCCGAAAGTTCTCATGCGTTACAGGTGCGAGATCATTGATGCCTAGTTCCATAGCTTGTTCGACCACCTGATCCGTTGTGGCAGGCACAATGCAATCCACCATCGAATTTGGAAAAGCTCCGTATCGATCAATCCAATCAGCCAATCCCGGGTCAGATAGCCCTGCCAACCCAACAACGCAGTTTCGCAGGATCGCGCCATTGCTTTGCAGGTTGTCGCAACTAAGAACCGTGAAGGGTTTCAGCCCGGCCGACCTGCGTCGTGCAAGTGCCGCCACAATTGCGCCGAATGCCGTGCCTGGATGGTCGGGATTTTGAGCATCACGGAGTATTTCTTCGTGATGAATATCGAATTCTGAAGAATTCGCGTCGAGGTAGTACCCGCCTTCGGTCACAGTAAGTGACACAATGCGGATGGCCGGTTCGGCCATTTGCCGGATCAGCGACAAATTGTCAGGCTCGATCGGAAGATAGCCGATCATTGGGCCGATGACTTCGGCAGATGTACCGGATGGGTCCAATTCAATCAGTGTCGTGAGACAGTCTTGCGCCAATAACTTCTCACGCATTGCTGCGTCATAGGCTCGAACCCCTGCCCCTATGATCGCCCAATCCTTTGCCTCGCCTTGCTGCATTAGTTGGTGGATATACCAAGCCTGATGCGCACGGTGGAAATTCCCAAGGCCGATATGAACGATGCCAGGCTTCAAATCCTCGCGCCGATACTTCGGTGTTTTGACGTGCGCGGGCAAATCATCTAATCGGTCGCGCCGCAATTTTACCGGTGCATTCGCCTTTGCTGTTGGGTTCATCAGCTCATCCAATTTCCACCGTCGACATTGTAGGTTTGAGCCACGATGTACTCAGCTTCATCAGATGCCAGGAAAACGGCCATCCCCGTCAGATCCTCCGCACGCCCCATGCGGCCATAGGGTACTGCTGATGCGACTTCGCGCCTTTTTTGCCCGCGTTCTTTACCCTCATATTTCGCGAAAAAGGCATCAACACCATCCCAGTGTTCGCCGTCGACAACCCCTGGCGCGATGGCGTTCACGTTGATCCCATGCGGTATTAGATTCAATCCCGCTGACTGCGTCAGCGAAATCACAGCCGCTTTGCTGGCACAATACACTGCCACCAATGGTTCACCACGACGTCCGGCTTGCGAAGCCATGTTGATGATCCTGCCCTTGGTTCCATTTTCGATCATGTGCCGGGCAACGGCCTGAAGCGTGAACAGAGTTCCGGCGACATTGATTTCAAATACCCTATTGTAATCCTGTCTTTCGATTTCAGTGATCGGAGCGGCTGAAAAAATCGCAGCATTGTTAATTAAGATTTCAATTGGGCCAAAATGCGAAGAAACCTCAGAAATTGCGTTATCGATACTGCTTTGTTCGCGGACGTCCATTTCTACAGCCATTGCTGAAGACCCTATTTCTGACGCAGATTCCTGCGCACGTGCGACGTCGACATCTGCCAATGCTACACGCGCACCTTCTGAGGCGTAGGCCTCGGCGAAGGCTAGTCCAATACCGCGGGCAGCACCTGTTATGAGTGCCGTTTTACCAGCCAACCGGTTCATTCGATTCGCAAGCCTTTCGCGTCGAAACGATGAATCACATCCGCACGCGGCGTCAGCTGGATACGGTCACCATGTCGGAAACCGACCTCACCATCAGCTCTCACAGTGATAGTTTCCGCCAAGCCTGTTTCGTGAATATGAAAGAAAGTATCGGACCCAAGATGTTCGGAAACGCCTACTACGCCATTCCAAGTTCCTTCATTTTCGGAAACAGCGATGTGTTCAGGTCGTACGCCGATGGTATGCGCACCATGTTTTTCGGCCTCTTCGCCTTCGATGAAGTTCATCCGGGGCGAGCCAATAAAACCCGCTACGAAAAGGTTACGCGGCGTACGGTAAAGTTCCAAAGGGCTGCCGACTTGTTCGATTACACCTGCCTGAAGCACAACAATCTTGTCAGCCATGGTCATTGCTTCGACCTGATCGTGGGTGACATATATCATGGTCGTCGCAAGACGTTCGTGAAGCTCGCTGATTTCCAGCCTCATACCAACGCGTAAAGCCGCGTCGAGGTTCGACAAGGGTTCATCAAAAAGGAACGCTGCGGGTTCCCGGACAATTGCTCGGCCAATTGCGACCCTCTGGCGCTGACCGCCAGACAATTGCCCGGGTCGGCGATCCAGATAGTCGGTCAGGTTCAGAACACTTGCAGCTCCTTCGACGCGACGGTCGATCTCAGCCTGATCCAGCTTTGCCATACGCAACGGAAACGCAATGTTCTTGCGCACGGTCATATGCGGATAAAGCGCATAGGACTGGAACACCATCGCCAACCCTCGTTTCGCGGGCGGTACGTCCGTAGCATCCGATCCATCAATCTCGATCGAGCCGGAGGTGATGTCTTCCAACCCTGCGATCAAGCGTAACAAGGTGGACTTGCCGCAACCCGAAGGGCCAACAAAAACTGTGAACTCGCCATCTTCGATTGTCAGATCCAGAGGGGGAATGACCTCGACGTCGCCGAAGCTTTTCGTCACGGACTTGAGTTGAATGCGTCCCATTTGTCTCGTTCCTTATTTCACAGCGCCGAAGGTCAAGCCGCGGACAAGTTGTTTCTGACTGAACCAGCCAAGGATTAGAATTGGTGCAATCGCCATGGTCGATGCCGCGCTAAGTTTCGCAAAGAACAGACCTTCTGGGCTGGAATAGCTGGCGATGAACGCGGTCAACGGGGCCGCGTCCACGGCGGTAAGGTTCAGGGTCCAAAACGCCTCGTTCCAAGCCAGAATGAAGTTCAGCAATACAGTTGATGCTATGCCAGGTACCGCCATAGGCGTCAGTATGTGAAGGATCTCTTCCTTCAGTGTCGCCCCATCCATCCGCGCGGCCTCCAGAATCTCTCCGGGGATTTCGCGAAAGTAGGTGTAAAGCATCCAAACGATGATAGGCAGGTTAATGAGCATCAACACAACAACCAGACCGCCGCGCGTGTCCAAAAGACCCAACCGAATAAACAGAAGGTAAATCGGGTAAAGCACGCCAACCGCTGGTAACATTTTCGTCGAAAGCATCCACAGCAGAATGTCTTTGGTGCGTTTGGATGGCACAAAGGCCATTGCCCATGCGGCGGGCACTGCGACAATAACACCCAAAAGGGTCGACCCACCCGCAATTATTACCGAGTTCCAAAGGAAACGCATGTAATCTGAACGCTCCTGCACGATGGCATAGTTTTCCAAGGTCCAGTTAAAGTTAAGAAACAGTGGCGGGCTTGCGATTGCCTGTGCCTCAGTCTTGAAACTGGTCAGGATCGTCCAAAGGATCGGGAAAAATATCAGCAGACCAACTGCCCAAGCTAGGGCGGTGTTAAACGATTTGCGACGTGTCGTGACTGCGCGGGCCATGATTTTCTCTCCTCACGCGTCCAGGTTCTTGCCGACGATGCGCATCAGGAAGATGGCTACGATATTGGCAAGGATGATGGCGTAAACACCGCCGGCTGAACCGAGACCCACATTTTGACTTTCCAGCACACGTTGGAAAATCAGGTAGGTCAGCGTCCGAGTTCCGAAAGCACCACCTGTGGTTACGAAAATCTCGGCAAATATCGACAACAGGAATATTGTCTGTATCAAGATCACAATAGTGATCGCGCGGCTCAGGTGCGGCAAGATGATATGATAAAATCGCTTCAGCGGCGGGGCTCCGTCCATCTCGGCAGCCTCAAGCTGTTCGCTGTCCAAAGACTGTATTGCGGTTAGAAGGATCAGAGTCGCAAAGGGTAACCATTGCCAAGAAACGATCATGACTATCGAAGTCATCGAAGCTTCGGACAGCCAAGAGATCGGCTCTGCTCCAAAGAACCGCCATAGATGGGCAAGCAGGCCGTTTACCGGATCCATAAACATGTTCTTCCAAACAAGCGCAGACACGGTTGGCATTACAAAGAACGGGGCGATGACCAGAATGCGAACAACACCCTGCCCCCACATCGGTTGATCCAGCAGCATAGCCATCAAAACGCCGAGTACGACAGTGATCACAAGAACACCGCCGACGATTACCAAAGTGGCTTGTACTGCAGGCCAGAATGCGCTGGACGAGACAAAACGAATATAGTTGTCAAATCCGACCCATCCTAAATCACCGCCGCGCAGCGGCAGGTATTTCTTGAAGGAAAAATACAGCGTCATCGTCAGGGGCACGAGCATCCAGCCAAGCAGCAGGACCACTGCGGGTGCCATCATCAGGCGTGCAACGGATCGGGAATGTTGAGTAGCCATGACGCAAAACCTCTCTGTTCAAGCCAATTGCAGCCTGCGAGAAAAATTCAGTTTGTGAAAGAAGGCCGCGGGGGGCAGTCCCCTGCCCACCCGCTTCGGGAGTGTGCCTTAGTAACCTGCGGCTTCCATCTCTTCAGCTGTAAAGGCCTGCGCTTTAGCAAGAGCTTCATCTACCGTTTGCTGGCCCGCATAGACCGCCGAGAACTCCTGACTCACCTGTGTGGCGATGCCTGCAAATTCTGGGATCGCCACGAACTGGATGCCAGTGTACGGCGTCGGCTGCGCGCAGCAATTCTGCGGGTCAGCGGCAAGGATTGACTTTAGCGTCATCTGCGCAAAGGGAATATCCTTGTAATTGTCGTTTTCATACAAAGATGTCCGAGCGCCCGGAGGTACGTTGGCCCAGCCTTCGTTCTCGGCCACTAACTCGATGTAATCCTTCGACGTTGCCCATTCTATGAATTGCTTGGCTGCATCCTCTTGCTGAGTACCCGCCGGGATGGCAAGCGCCCACGCCCACAACCAGTTGGCACGTTTGTCGACGCCTTCAGAATTTGGAGCCAGCGCAAAGCCAACTTTGTCCGCTACAGTCGAATCATTCGGGTTAGTCACGAAAGACGCCGCAACGGTCGCGTCGATCCACATACCGCACTTGCCCTGCTGAAACAGCGATAGGTTTTCATTGAAACCGTTGGTTGCATAACCCGCCGGTCCGGATTCACCCATCATGTCCACGAAGAACGTAAGTGCCTCTTTCCATTCGGGCTGATCAAACTGGGGCTTCCAGTTCTCGTCAAACCAGCGTGCTCCGAAAGAGTTCCCGGTTACAGTGATAAAAGCACCACCTTCGCCCCAACCAGCCTTGCCGCGAAGGCAGATACCGTTGATATCATTGTCCCGGTCTGTCATTGCGGCCGCTGCTTCGCGGATGAATTGCCATGTCGGCGCTTCAGGCATTTCCAGACCGGCTTTTTCCATCAGGTCGGTGCGGTACATGATCATTGAGCTTTCACCATAAAAAGGTGCTGCATAGAGCGTACCTTCGTGGCTCAGACCACCTGCCATTGCTGGCAGAAGATCCCCAACATCATATTCTGCGGACATGCCATCCAAGGGAACGAGCCAATCGTTTGCGCCCCAAATCGGTGTCTCGTACATACCGATTGTCATGATGTCGAACTGACCGCCTTTGGTCGTGATGTCAGTGGTCACGCGCTGACGCAGCACGTTTTCTTCTAGTGTTACCCACTCTACATCGATGCCGGTCGCTTCGGTGAATTTGTCAGTATAGCCCTGCATCCTAATCATATCGCCGTTGTTCACAGTTGCGATTGTTATGGATTGTGCATGGGCTGCTGCCGTTGCGACGAAAGTCAACGCAGTCGCCGCACGAAGTGCGTTCTTAAGATACATCCCTGTCCTCCCTGAGCTTGGATGTTGTAGGAAAAGGGTAGATCAGAAATTGTCGCGGCGTCAATAAAAACTTTACGCGCGTCAATTTTTAGTCAGGCAGATTCCCTTAAAATGAGTCGGGCCGGAAACAAAGTTTCCGTTCGTTTGTCGAATTTCCCACCGTTTTCAACAAGTTCAAAAAGCGTTTCGACACTGCGCGCGGCGACATTGTCGTAGTCATGCGCAGCGGTCGTTAAAGACGGGCACGTGAATTTGGAAAAGGGGTGGTCGTCATTTGACGCCACGCGTAATGCGCAATCTGCTTTGCGTCCGACCCGAATCCCCCGTTCGTAACACGCAGCAAGAAACCCAATTGCAAGACGGTCATTACTGCACAAAACAGAGTCAGTCCTAAGAGCGCCTTCCTCCAGAGCTTTCATCGCACCCTGGCGGCCAATCTCTTCGAAACCCCAACCCTCTCCGTCGATTTTTATAATGTGAGGCTCGAACCCAAGTCTCTGCATGACTTCGATATAGGCATTGCGCCGTTTGTTCGCATTCGGGTTCGCGGGGGTCCGCATTTCAAAAAACGACGGCGGTTCGCCGGTCCGAGTCATGTACTCTACGGTCTGGGAAACGAAACTATAGTTATCCGAACCAATGAAAGCAGCACCCAATCCTTCTAGATTACTATCAAACAAAACTGTTGGCACGGTGCCGCTAAAATTTTCGATTTTGGAACGATCCGATGCTCGCCCCAGTGGTGCCAACAAAACGCCAGCAGGTTTCAACGACCTCAAACTGTCCAGTATCTCGCCTTCCAACTCTGGCTCACCATGCGAACTGAACAAAGTTGGGCGGTACCCTGCAGCAATGCAGCTCTGCTCAAGATACCGGGCAATTTCCGCAAAGAAGGGATCAGCCAGATAGGGAACAACAATGCCAATGTTCTTCGTTAATTTACGGTTTTGGTTAACGGCGAAGATATTCGGACGATAATCGAACCTTTCCAATGCTTCTTCGATACGAGCCCGAGTCGTGCTACGCACGCTTTCAGGATCGTGAAAATACTTGGATACAGTTGGACGAGAGATACCACTGACAGCGGCGAACTCTTCCATATTCTTTATTTTTGTCATGCCCATCTACCTAGGGTGAACACCACCGCGAATTTAACACGTCTTTACGTATTCTTTGCGCGCGACAAAAAATGTCAATAGCGGGTAATTGACTGATTAGTTATTAAAAAATTCTGTTTGATTTCAATTAAATCAAAGAACTTGCAATCAAATAATTTCCGCCAGCGCGATGGGAAACTCATCCTGGGTACGCGAGGGGACTTGAATGAGTCAAAGAAAAAATCGCCAAACGAACGTCAATTTAGCGGTTAGCTTTGGACGATTTAAAAGGGGCAGGGTCGTTCGGCAGTGTGCTTACGTTTGACTGATACACCGCTTAAACAAGGGCGTCTTTCGTCGGCTACGTCAAGCTGGTAACCAGCTTAAAAAAGCCTTCCCGGATTGTGATCCGAAAAGGCAATTCATTTGCCTGAGGGTTAGGCTAACCCCGTTTATCAAATGTCGAGAGTATTCTCTTTCTCCCAACGAGAAAAATGCGACACAAACGAGTTCCATTCTTGATGTTTCATTTTCAGAAACGCCGCCGAAAACTCTTCGCCCATCATCGCCTTCAGACCTTTATCCCTATCATACGCCCGCAGCGCGTCCAGCATGTTCAGCGGTAGCTTCGGCGCTCCGCGAACCTTATGGCCCTCTGCGTACATATCGATGTCGTATCGTTTACCTGGATCTGCCTTGGACCTGATGCCAGACAAACCGGCGGCAATAATTACGGCCTGGAGCAAGTACGGGTTAGTTGCACCGTCTGGCAGTCGAAGTTCGAACCGACCAGGACCCGGTACGCGAACCATGTGGGTACGGTTGTTGCCGGTCCATGTTACTGTGTTCGGCGCCCACGTTGCGCCCGACATTGTGCGTGGCGCATTGATACGCTTGTAGCTGTTGACCGTTGGATTAGTGATCGCCGCCAGCGCACTGGCGTGTTTCATGATGCCACCCAAAAAATGCTTGCCCTGCTCGGCTAGTCCCAACTCTCCGGTTGGACCGTCGCCTTCACCCGCAAACACATTCGTTTTTGCAGCCGCTCCGGGCGCGTCCCAAACTGAGATGTGCGCATGGCAACCATTACCTGTCAAACCTTCAACAGGCTTGGGCATGAAAGTAGCGCGGAACCCGTGTTTCTCAGCCACCGATTTTGCCATGAATTTAAAGAATGAATGCTTATCCGCCGTACGAAGGACGTCGTCATATTCCCAGTTCATCTCAAACTGGCCATTGGCGTCTTCGTGATCATTCTGGTAGGGGCCCCAGCCCAGTTCCAGCATATAATCGCAAATCTCGCGTACCACGTCATAGCGGCGCATCACGGCCTGTTGGTCGTAACAAGGCTTTTCCGCAGTGTCGAATGGGTCGCTTATTTGTTCACCGTCAGGAGTGAGCAGGAAGAACTCGGCTTCGATACCAGTCTTAACATGAAGCCCTTCGCCAGCAGCTTCATTAATCAATCGGCGGAGGACATTGCGCGGCGCTTGTGCCACGTCTTCACCTTCCATTACGCAATTGGCAGCGACCCAGGCGACCTCGGGCTTCCACGGAAGTTGGATGACCGATGACGGATCTGGCACTGCCAACATATCTGGGTGTGCGGGCGTCATGTCGAGCCACGTAGCAAAGCCTGCGAAACCGGCGCCTTCTTCCTGCATGTCTGCTATAGCTTGTGCCGGAACCAGCTTTGCGCGCTGCCCACCGAACAAGTCAGTGAACGAGATCATGAAATATTTGACGCCTTTTTCTTTGGCGAAAGCAGCCAGATCTATCGTCATGGGCGGCCTTCCTTTCCCTGTTGATATCGTTTGTAAAAAAACGCGGCCCATTTGGGCCACGCTTTGAAGAGGTTTTGTTTTAGAAACCCGCCTTGCCCGGGTACCAATCTGTTCCCGCCAACGGAACGCGTGCCATCGCCGCTGCCTCCATTGTAAGGGCACACAGATCTTCAGGCTCCAGATTGTGCAGGTGATTGTGCCCGCATGCGCGCGCGATTGTTTGCGCCTCAAGAGTCATGACCTTGAGGTAATTACGCAACCTTCGCCCGGCCTCGACCGGATCCAAGCGCTTGGCCAATTCTAGGTCCTGCGTAGTGATACCCGCAGGATCCAAACCCTCGTGCCAATCGTCATATGCGCCGGTGGTCGTACCCAATTTTTGATATTCGGCTTCCCACTTCGGGTCATTGTCACCCAAAGCGATCAACGCTGCAGTACCGATAGCCACCGCATCTGCTCCCAATGCCAACGCCTTGGCCACATCTGCACCGGTGCGGATACCACCAGAAATCACTAACTGCACTTCACGGTGAACGCCTAAGTCCTGCAACGCCTGCACTGCAGGGCGAATGCAAGATAGTGTTGGCAAACCCACATGTTCAATGAACACATCCTGGGTTGCGGCAGTACCACCCTGCATTCCGTCCATTACAACGACGTCTGCTCCGGCCTTAACTGCCAAAGCGGTGTCGTAGTAGGGCCGCGTGGCACCAACCTTGACATAGATTGGTATCTGCCAATCTGTAATTTCACGTAACTCAAGGATCTTGATTTCCAGATCGTCAGGCCCTGTCCAGTCGGGATGACGGCAAGCGGAGCGCTGATCAATTCCTTTGGGCAACGTTCTCATTTCAGCAACACGATCCGAAATCTTCTGACCCAGCAGCATGCCACCACCGCCGGGTTTGGCACCCTGCCCCACCACGACTTCGATTGCGTCAGCCTTGCGCAGGTCATTTGGGTTCATGCCGTAGCGTGACGGCAAGTATTGATAAACCAATTTGCTGGAATGGCCACGCTCCTCGGGCGTCATGCCGCCATCACCGGTGGTTGTTGACGTGCCTGCCGCAGAAGCGCCCCGACCTAACGCCTCTTTGGCCGGTCCGGACAATGCGCCAAAACTCATACCAGCTATGGTAATCGGTATGTCCAATTGTATCGGCTTTTTGGCAAAACGTGTACCCAGCGTCACCGAGGTTTCACAACGCTCACGGTAGCCTTCCAAAGGGTATCGGCTGACAGAGGCCCCTAGAAACAGCAAATCATCAAAATGAGGTACTCTGCGTTTGGCGCCGCCACCGCGAATGTCATAAATGCCAGTCGCCGCGGCACGCCGGATTTCGGCATTAATTTCGTTGGTGAATGTCGCCGACTGGATCGGCAGGGTGCGTGGGATGGTGGTGTCCATGTCTTTCATACCCTTGTTGGTCAGTAGGCCGCTGCGTTGTCGACGTCAAAATTATAGAGCTTACGAGCAGAGCCGTAACGCTTGAACTCTTCAGGTTTGGCGTCTGCACCTGCGCGCTCCAGCAAGTCCTTCAGAATTTCGATATGCTCTGGCCGCATCTCTTTCTCTACGCAATCTGCGCCTAAACTTTTGACTGAACCGCGCACAAAAAGACGAGCTTCATACAGCGAGTCTCCCAACGCGTCGCCCGCATCTCCGCAAACAACCAGATTGCCTGCCTGAGCCATAAAGGCGGACATATGGCCAATGTTGCCGTGCACCACGATATCGATACCTTTCATCGAAATACCGCAACGGGACGAAGCATTACCCTTGATCACCAACAGCCCGCCATGACCAGTTGCACCGGCATACTGGCTGGCGTCGCCCTCGATAACAACAGTGCCGGACATCATATTTTCGGCCACACCGGGGCCTACCGATCCTTCGACCTTGATTGTCGCCTGCTGGTTCATTCCGGCGCAGTAATAACCAGTCGAACCTTTGACCGTCACTTCAATTGGCGCATCCAAACCTACAGCAATCGCATGGCTTCCTTTGGGATTGACAACCTGCCAACTGGTCTGGTTTGTCGCGTCACGTTGCGCCTGAAGTGTCGAGTTCAACCCACGCAAACCCTTTTCCGAAATATCATAGGTCTGCATATCAGTGACTCCAGAAATAGACGGTTGCGGGCTCAGGCTCCCAAACGCGGGCTTCTTCTATGCCCGGCAGATTGACCAAGGCGCGGTATTCACTGCCAAAGGCAACGTATTGATCTGTTTCCGCCATGACTGCCGGTTTGCAGGCAATTGGGTCACGTACTACACCGAACCCGTCCTTTGTACCCACTACAAAGGTAAAGAACCCGTCCAAATCCTCTAAGCTGCTTTCAAGCGCCTCGCCCAGAGTTGCTCCATTCTGCATCTTCCAGGTCAAATACGCGGCACCCACTTCGGTGTCGTTCATCGACTCCACCCGAACACCTTCGCGTTTCAGCTTACGGCGCAGCGAGTTGTGGTTGGACAGTGAACCATTATGAACCAGACATTGGTCGGCACCTGTATTAAATGGATGTGCGCCTTCAGTCGTCACCGCAGATTCCGTGGCCATCCGGGTATGACCAATACCGTGCGTACCACTCATTGACGACAGATCAAAACGTGCCGCCACATCTTTGGGCAGGCCAACTTCTTTGTAAATTTCGATGACGTCGCCGTCGCTCATCACCCGCATGCCAGGACGCAACTCGCGAATTGCCTGTCGCGCCTGATCTACTTTGGTTGCGTCAAGGCTCAAAACCGCGTGCGTATCATTGGGGCGCATCGTCACCTCGGCGTCGATGACCCGGCCCAAATCACAATCCAAATCGGCAAAATCCGTGTCTGGGTTGTCGGACTGAACTGTCAGTTTAGCCTTATCTTCTGTACCGCCATAGATAGCTATTCCAGCACTGTCCGGCCCCCGATCTGTCATAGTGATCAACATATCCGTCAACATCGAGCCAAGCTGCGGCTCTAATGTTTTGTCCTTAAGAAAAAGGCCGACGATTCCACACATTAGTGAACATCTCCTGTTACGATTTGCGGCGGACGCTAACATCAGGTTATCACGAAGGCAACAAGGGGAAAATTATTTTCATGTTAGGAAATTTTTTGAGCTTGATGTTCCCCCTTATTCAAGTAGGCACATGTTTCCCCTCTCAGAATCCGACCCGACCATGCCTCCGTCACTTTGTCTGTGGGTACGAGATGATCGACAAGTAACGCGCGGGAAGTGAACGAAGCACCTCGGGTCCATGAGGGGAATCTGCGTCAAAAAACAGAGTGTCTCCGGGTCTTAACAAATAGATGGCATCGCCATGCCGATAGTCAATTTCGCCCTCGAGCATGTAAAGCAGTTCAATCCCGTCGTGTTGAAAGGTCGGGAAAGTATCAGACTCTTCGGTCAGCGTGATCAAGTACGGTTCAACCACGACACCGCTTGCATTTGGACCAAGATGCCCCAACAAATTGTACTGATGCCCTGCCCGCGTTCCGGCCCTTTCGGTTTCGACGCCTTGACCCGCTTTGGTATGCACAGCGTTCCGCGTTTCTTCGTAGCGACGGAAAAACGACGTAATCGGTGTGCTTAGTGCGTTGGCCAGTAGTTGCAGAGTTGTCAGAGACGGCGACGTATAACCATTTTCGATTTTTGACAGCATGCTGATCGACAGGCCAGTCAAACCGGACAATTCGGCAAAAGTCACCCCCTGTTGCACCCTCAGAGCTTTGATCTCTCGCCCAATGGCGGTTTCCAGGTTCTTTTCACCGCTGTCTTTTACTTTGTGGGGGTCCTGTGACAGAACTCCCATTTTTTTGCCTTTGCCGGCCTTGGCCATAGAAGCCCTCCAATACCCAACCCTTATGGCCGAGCATTCACAGAGTGAAAATTTGTTTCCTGTCAGGGGTCGTCCTGCTAAACACCCCTTACCCGAATTCCGCTGATTGAAAAAGCAACGATCTGAAAGCAGAGGCTAGCATGCACCAGATTTCAGCACCTTTGTCAGAACTTGGCATCGATCAGAACAGCCAGATTACGCTGGGATTTCTTGTGTTTGAAGGATTCCCGATGGCCTGCCTCACCTCGGTCATTGAACCGTTGCGGGCCGCCAATGAAATTGCGGGAAGAGATGTATTCAGATGGCAGGTCATTTCAGAGACAGGCGAATCGACATCATCCAGCGCGCAAATTCCGTTTCAGGCGGACTTAGCATTGTGCGATGTCCAGCGGTTAGACATGTTGTTTTTGCTGTCTGAACCGGATGGGAAGTTCGCAAACCCCCATGCATCAAATGGCAGACTGCGGTTTCTGGCAAGACACGGAACCTGCGTCAGCGCCGTAAGCGGCGGCATCTTCCCACTTGCGCGCTCAGGTCTGTTAGATCGGCAGACTTGCTCTGTGCATTGGTGCTACAGAACTGCGTTCGAGGCGGAGTTTCCTGAACTCGAGACAACTGATGACGTCATTGTTTTGGGCAAAAACTGTTGTACCGCTTCCGGCGCTGCAGCGGCTTTTGATCTGTCTTTGCATCTGGTCGAGTTAGCCTTTGGCGAGGCAGCAATGACTGAAGTCGCCTGTTGGTTCCAGCACCCGTCAATCCGCAGCCCAGGGGTCCGGCAAAAAACGCCGGCATTTCAAACGGACGACGTAGCCGACCATATGCCTGACATGGTTTCAAAAGCTATTCAGTTGTTCTCTGATAACCTCGAGTTTCCGCTAACTACACGCGAGGTAGCCCGTCGTGTAGGAGTTTCAGCGCGCCATCTGGAACGCAGTTTCCGGCAGGCCACAGGACAGAGCCCCGGTGGTTACTACCGGCTAGTACGTCTACGTGCCGCAAGACAGCTTGTTATCTATACCCAGGACCCGCTTACCTCGATCGCGCACGCCGTGGGCTATACGAACCCGACCTCAATGTCGCGCAACTATGTTGAACACTTTGGTTCCTCGCCACGGCAAGACCGACAAGATCACAACCGGTTCCGGGTCAGACGAGACACACATTTAAATTGAGCAACAATTAGACCGGACAAACAGCCTGAGCAACTTCGACCAATGCATGATGCAAAGATCCTGCAGATGACCGTGGACCCAGTACCGAATACTCGAAACCTGCTTTGCGGCACCAAAGATAGCAGCCAATGTGATGGATGGTCGTTCGGGTTGCTGTGTCGGAATTCATTGCCCGGACGTCCACGTTACACAATCTTTCGAAAAGGTCGTCAGCCGCTGAACCTGTGATATCGAAGCGGCACCACGCGTCAGTCTGTTCAACAACCGATGCCGTTTCACCCGCGACAGGCTTGAGTTCCTGGGCAATCAATTCGTGACCAGTGTGATCCGCTTCAATCATCCAGCTGCTTGGGGCAATCCATATCGCACCATAAGTTTCACCAACCACAGACTTACCCGGCCCCGGCAAATCGCACCCGATAAAGGCACTTACTTGTGCAGTGCAAGCCGTTTCATGCCCAAGGCGCGCTGTCAACGTAGCCAAGGCCCGCGCAGGGTTTTCGGTGATCGACAACCCGGTAAAGTTATCGGTTTTGGGCTCTGTACGTCCAAGTGGCGTGATGGCTTTCAGTTTATGCACGCTGACGTCCTCCGTCCGGGTCGACAAAATGAGCACTTACAACTTCAACCTTGACCTCAGTACCTTCGAGCGGATTGGCCAACCGCAAAACTTCGCCCGTACGCTCTGCCCCATCTTTCAAATACCCGATGCCGATCGAGCTTTGCAGAACCGGGGAAAAAGCCGCCGATGTGACATATCCCTGATCGTGTGCTGCATCTACTGGGCCGTCTGCCTTCATAAGATGCCCCCCCGCAACCACTTGCTGACCAGGGTCGACGGGTTTGAACCCAACCAAACGCAGTGCATCGGGTTGATTCAATCCTTCTCGCTCGCTCATGATATTGCCGATGCAATCTTTCTTTTTGCTGACCATTCGGCCCATTCCAAGATTTAATGCAGTAGTGGTTCCATTCAGCTCATTTCCGGCTGCGTGCCCTTTTTCGATCCTCATGACGCCAAGAGCTTCGGTGCCATATGGAACAACATCAAATTCCTCTCCGGCCTCCATTAACGCGCGTATCATCGCGTCACCGTAACGTGTAGGCACCGCGATCTCATAAGCCAACTCGCCCGAAAACGAGATTCGGAACAGCCTCGCACGGCAGCCTTCGCAAATGGTGATTTCGGCGCAGGACATAAACGGGAATGCTTCATTCGAAAGATCGAAACAGGCATCGACAATTTTTTCCAGAAGCTTGCGGGAATTCGGGCCAGCGACCGCATATTGCGCCCAAGCCTCGGTCGTGGAGATCAACTGCACATCCAGATCAGGCCATAGGCATTGCCGCGCAAACTCCATCCGGCGATAGACTAGAACCGCATTCGCCGTGGTTGTCGTTACAACAAAGTGATCCTCGGCCAATCGTGCGGCTGTTCCATCGTCATATGCAATGCCATCCTCGCGCAGCATCAGGCCATAGCGAACTTTGCCAACAGCCAGTTTGGCGAAACCGTTGGCATAGATCTTGTTTAGGAACTCCGCGGCATCCGCTCCCTGCACATCAATCTTTCCCAGGGTGGTCACGTCGCAAACACCAACAGAAGCTCTGGTCTGCAACACCTCTCGATCTACTGACTGCCTCCAATGAGTCTCACCCTCTTTCGGAAACCATTGTGCGCGCAGCCAATCACCGACCTCAGTGAACACCGCGCCTTGCTCAATTGCCCACTTGTGACTGGGGGTCTCGCGCACAGGATGGAAATGCTTGCCAACTGCTCGGCCCGCCAACGCGCCCATAGCCATAGGTGTGTAGGGAGGGCGGAAGATGGTCGTACCTGTCTCTGGAATTGATTTTCCTGTCAACTCTGCCATCACTGCCAGACCGGCCATGTTGCTGGTCTTTCCTTGGTCGGTCGCCATGCCCAGAGTGGTGTAACGCTTCAAGTGTTCAACCGAGACGTAATTCTCCTGATGTGCCAGTTTCACGTCCTTGACAGTTACGTCGTTTTGCAGGTCGATCCAAGCTCGACCTTTTCCTTCGGAAACGTGCCAAAAAGGCCGCAGTTTCACAGGAGAGTCTTCTGCCTCGGGCAATTCCGGTACTCCTGCCGGGATGTCCAGATCGGACAGTGCGGCAATCGCTCCCTCGGCGCCGGTTCGCAACGCGCCATAAGTAGACATTGCACCCGCGGCTGCACCTGCCACTGTCATACCAACAGGAAGATTATCGCCCGGAACAAATGCTGCAAGATCTTCGTCCCATTTCGGTCGCCCGCGTTGATGACACGTCAGGTGCACATTTGGGTTCCAGCCTCCGGACACAGCCAGCCCGCCGCAAATGATCTCTCGTGTAAAGCCTTTGTCCGTACGGATCGTAACCGAGTTCAGACCAAGCCTTCCTTTGCTACCAATTACTTGCGCACCAGCAAATAGTTCCGTTCCGTCCACACTTGGCGCATCTGCCCGAGTGTCGATGACAGCGGTAACATGCACACCTTTGGCGATTAGGTCGGCAGCTGTACGATGGCCATCATCGTTATTGGTGAAGACAGCGACCTGTTCATGAGCGCGCACGGCCCAACGATTAGCATAGGCGCGCATCGCACCAGCCAACATAATCCCGGGTCGGTCATTGTTGGAAAAAGCAATCGGTCGCTCTGTTGCTCCGGCGCAGAGCAGCGCACGCTTCGAATAGATGCGCCACATGATCTGTCGAGGCTGCCCACTGGCGGGTGTTGGTAGGTGATCTGCAATACGCTCAACAGCCCCGTAAATACCGTGGTCAAATGCTCCGATAACCGTGGTTCGCGGCAGTACTCGAACGTTGTCCATCGCCGATAGCTCTGCCAACGCATGCGCGGCCCAGTCCGACGCGGCAACGCCGCCAACTTCAATCGATTCTGCGTTCAACCGTCCGCCGAGTACGAAATCCTCGTCGGCCAGAATAACCCGCGCACCGGCACGACCTGCTGTAAGCGCCGCCATCAAGCCCGCAGGCCCGGCCCCAATCACCAGTAAATCGCAGTGCAGAAAACCTTTGTCATAAACATCCGGATCATCTTCACCTGTAATGCTCCCAAGACCGGCAGCATTTCGAATAATAGGCTCATACAACTTTTCCCAGAAAGCTTTGGGCCACATAAAGGTCTTGTAATAGAACCCCGCAGTCAGAAAGTTGCTGAACAAGTCGTTTATCGATAACACGTCGCGTTCCAGCGAGGGCCAGCGGTTCTGCGAATTGGCGGCTAGACCATCATACAACTCGGCCACGGTCGCTCTTGTGTTCGGCTCTTGCCTACCACTGCTGCGCAGCTCAACCAGCGCGTTGGGTTCTTCCGAACCAGACGTCAATACCCCTCTCGGGCGGTGATACTTAAATGACCGACCCATAAGCCGCACGCCATTGGCCAGCAGAGCAGAGGCGAGTGTATCGCCCGGATGCCCTTGAAAGCGTTTACCGTCGAACTTGAAACTCAGGCTTTGGTCGTGATCAATAAGACCGCCGTTCAGTCGGTTTATTTGTTTGTTCATCGTCCGCGCCCCCGTGCCCGGGCTACGTCACGGGCCAGTTCAACCGAAGTAATTTCATGCGTCAGCGTGTTGCGCGTTACTACCAACCACGACCGGTCGCCCTGTTCGTGATACCAAAGCTCGCGATGCTCGCCAGCCGGATTATCGCGCAAATAGAGATAGTCGTGAAATGCCTCCGCTGCGTTTTCTGCTTGCCAATCCGGACGGTCGATTAAGGTGGCATCGCCTAGGTAAACAAACTCCTGCGCGTCCCGGGGGCCAAGAAGCGGGTGATCAATTATCATTAGCGGCCTCCTTTCAGTGCAGGTTGGGCTGAGCGCCCACACCTTTTTCATCGATCATTCGACCAGAACGAAATCGATCCAATCGGAAGGCGGTTGCCACCTCATGCGGACGATCGGTGGACAGCAGATGAGCAAAACACCAGCCCGAGGCCGGCGTTGCCTTGAAGCCGCCGTAGCACCAACCACCGTTGAAATAGAGGCCCTCGACTTGCGTCCGGTCTATAAAGGGGGATCCGTCCATCGACATGTCCATCACCCCGCCCCATCCACGCAGCAGCCGCACCCGGCCAAGCGCCGGGATCAGAGCGACACCGCTTTCGATTACATCCTCGACCACTGGCAGATTTCCCCGCTGGGCATAGGTGTTGTACATGTCGATATCGCCGCCAAATACCAATCCTCCTTTGTCCGACTGGCTACAGTAGAAGTGGCCAGCGCCAAAAGTGATGACACCAGGAATCATGGGTTTCAGTCCCTCCGAAACAAACGCCTGCAACACATGGCTTTCAATCGGCAGTCGCATTCCGGCTTTCTCCATCACCCGACTGGATGACCCTGCCACGGCAACACCGACCTTTTTCGCACCGATATATCCGCGGGAAGTTTCAACACCCAAAATCTTCCCATTCTCTATGCGAAACCCTGTCACCTCACAGTTTTGGATGATGTCGACGCCGCGTTGGTCCGCTCCACGTGCGTAACCCCAAGCGACAGCATCGTGACGTACAGTGCCCCCGCGTCGGTGCAGCAGACCACCTTTAATCGGAAAACGGGCATTGCTGAAGTTTAGGAAAGGGTACAACGCTCTTACCCCGGCTGTATCAAGCAACTCTGCATCGGATCCATTTAGGATCATTGCGTTGCCTCGCCTCCTTGCCGCGTCACGTTGTGCATCTGTATGAACGAGGTTGAGGATTCCACGCTGGCTGACCATAGCGTTGAAATTGAAGTCCTGTTCCAATCCCTCCCACAATTTCAGCGAGAATTCATAGAAAGGCTCATTCCCATCAAGAAGATAGTTTGACCGTATGATGGTTGTATTTCGACCCACATTGCCGCCGCCGATCCAACCTTTTTCAAGAACTGCTATACGCGCATGACCAAATTCCTTGGCCAAATAATAAGCAGTCGCCAGGCCATGCCCACCGCCGCCCACAACGACAATATCATACTCGTTTTTGGGTTCGGGATCCCGCCATGCGGGGGTCCAGCCCTTGTGGCCTGTCAAGGCCTCCTTAATGACTCGAAATCCAGAATACCGCATTCCTGCCTCGCCAATGTTTCAAACATCATTGAACATTGTAATTGCCATCGCCCAGCAATTTTGCGGTGTTCACTTGAAGTTTTGCGTCATCCAAAGAGACGCTGCCGTTTTAGCCTTTGAAGATTCCGCGAGCGCGATTGAACGACTGCCGCACGCGGAAGGGCATCCGGCAAACTGAAATCACGCCCGAATAATGTTCACTAAGCCAGGACCAACGATGTTCTGCACGAGCGAGTTTCAACTACGAAGTGGTTGAAGCCGCGCAACCACCGCAGAGCTTGACAGAATTTCAACAATCAGATCACGTCTGACCACCAGATATTCGGAGGCAAAATGCGCATTATCAAAAACCCACACCGAGCGGGTAATAAACTGGCGCCATCTGCTCCATATCCCTCTACCGACGCCACGCGTGTTGCAGACCTTCTTTCATTGTGTCCAGCTGCCAAAGAAACGCCACTGGTCGACGCCTTGGATCTGGCTCAGGTCGCGCATCTTTGGGTCAAGGACGAAAGAGCCCGTATGAACCTTGGTTCATTCAAGGCATTGGGTGCCGCATATGTAATTGCACGCCACGCCGCCGAAAAATCAGACGAACCGGGGTTCGATACGTTGACCGGATCTACTTACGTCACTGCCAGCGCAGGGAACCACGGAATGAGCGTAGCGGCAGGTGCCAGAATATTCGGTGCCAAAGCAGTTGTTTTCATCGCCGAAACCGTTCCCGAAAGCTTTGCTGAGCGGTTACGTGAACAGGGTGCATCTGTTGTTCGAAGTGGTGCTGATTACGCTGCCAGTATGGAGGCGGCAAATAATGCGGCCTGCGAAAATGGCTGGACGTTACTTTCGGACAGCTCGTGGGAAGGTTACTTTGAAATACCATACACTCTGATGGAAGGGTATCTACAAATGGCGGCAGAGGCCGTCGCGCAATGTCCTGAGACGCCTACGCACATAATATTGCAGGCCGGTGTGGGCGGATTGGCTGGCGCAGTGGCGGCTTACTCACGCACCGTCTGGGGAGATGCCCCAAAGATAGTCGTTGTCGAGCCCGAAGCAGCACCTGCGCTGCAATCCAGTATTGCTGCGGGTATGTGCGTTTTTGCTGACGGACCAGACAGCATCATGGGACGGCTTGACTGCAAGGAACCTTCGCTGATCGCCTTAAATGGGTTAGCCCGTGACGCGGACTTGTTTTTGACCCTGTCAGATGACGAGGTGTCCGAACAACTTAGCGCGCTTGCTGCGCTAGGGCTGGAAACCACAGCTTCCGGCGGTGCCGGTGTAGCTGCGGTTATGAATGATGCGGCTCGGCATTCCATGGAGATCGAAGATCGTTCTCGTGTTTTGTGCTTTTTGTCTGAGGTCGCTGAATGAGGGGGTTTGAACCGAGCGAATTCCAGACACGTGTGATGCGAGCTCAAGACTTGATGCAGAGAGCTGGCTTATCTGCTTTGTTACTGACTACCGAGACTGACGTAAGGTACTTTACCGGTTTTCTGACGCGGTTTTGGGAAAGTCCGACGCGTCCCTGGTATCTTGTCTTACCTGCATCCGGAAAACCCGTAGCTGTGATCCCGTCTATCGGAGCCGCGCTTATGGGCCAGACGTGGTTGGACGATATCAGAACCTGGAGCGCGCCAGACTTGCAGGATGACGGCGTCTCACTATTAGCTGACGCATTGCAGGAACTGACACCCGCTGACGCCGACATCGGGATGCCGGATGGGCACGAGACCCACGCCCGTATGCCAATGGCAGATATACAGAGTTTGAAAGAAGCGCTTGGTACTCGCCACATCACGGGTGATATGGGCATTTTGCGCAAATTACGAATGGTCAAATCCGTCGCCGAGATCGAAAAGATTGAAACCGCGTGCAGCATCGCGGGCCGTGCTTTTGCTCGGGTGCCCGAGATCGCGAAACCCGGGGTGCCGCTGGACGCAATCTTCAGAAAGTTTCAAATTCTCTGCCTGGAGGAAGGAGCTGACTGGGTACCTTATCTTGCCGGAGGCGCAGAACATGGCGGTTATACCGATGTCATCTCACCAGCACACCCGACACCGCTGGAGCCCGGAGATGTTTTGATGCTGGACACCGGTTTGGTCTTGGATGGCTATTTTTCAGATTTCGACCGCAACTGGTCGATAGGAGCCGCGCATCCTGATGTTAAATCTGCCTATTCTAGGCTGATAGAAGCTTCGGACGCCGCGTTCGAGATTGCGAGACCCGGAGCAACAGCCGCAAATTTGTTCAGTGTAATGAACGACGTGCTGACCAATCAATCTGAAGGCACGGATGCGGGGCGACTGGGGCATGGGTTGGGTATGTCGCTGACCGAGTGGCCATCACTCATCCCTACGGATCATACCGTGCTGAAAGCGGGAATGGTTCTGACACTCGAGCCTGGCATCACTGTCGGAGGAAAAATTCTGGTGCATGAGGAAAACATTGTTATTACCGATAATGGTCCTCGCTTTATCAGCCCGAGAGTTGGACCAGATTTGATCGAGCTATGACACGAATACCCTACACACTCGACCAGGATAATCCGGCAGCTTCGCCGATAGGGCTGATTCTATTGCAAACGGACGAAACACTGGAGCCCGAGTTTAGCCAGTACTTCTCGGACCGGGCTTTCCCAATCCACGTTACCCGCATTCCAAGTGGTGTCGAAGTAACCAAAGACAGTCTGGCTGAAATGGAAACAGCTCTGCCTGCGGCGGCCCGCTTGTTGCCTAGTGCTCGACCATATCGTGTTATTGGATATGGGTGCACTTCGGCCAGCTCGGTCATCGGATCAGATCGGGTTGCGCAGTTGGTGAAACAGACTTGCGACACGGCTGAGGTCACAAACCCGCTGCTGGCGGCAACGGCTTGTGCAAAGGAATTGGGCGTTTCGAAATTTGCTTTGCTTTCGCCGTATATTGAAGAAGTCAACATACCGTTGCGTAAGGCATTTTCCGAAAACGGAATATCAACGGATATCTTCGGTACGTTTGGCGAAGCCGAAGAAGCCAAGGTTGCGCGCATTTCCGAACAATCGATCATTGAAGCAGCATGCCGCCTGGGCTCTGACCCGTCTGTCGATGCAATTTTCCTGAGTTGCACCAACCTTCGAACTTATGCGGCAATTCCGCAGATTCGTAAAAAAACCGGTAAACCCGTGCTGTCCAGCAACCAAAGCTTAGCCTGGCATATGCAACGCCTAAATAGTATCAATTGATATAGTAAATAGAAGTCAAACAACGTGATTTTTGCATTCTATGTTGCAAACCAAGTATTGTTTGGTCTTAACTGCTTCTCATTGATCAATGAGGTCCGACACTCTCGGATAATCATTTGACGAAACAGGGGGTCTTGTGGCCGAAACAACGAACGACGCCGCGTTTGTCGAATTTCAACGCGTTCAGAAGTCTTATGACGGCGAAAATCTCGTCGTTAAAGATCTTAATCTAGCAATGCCAAAAGGTGAGTTTCTCACGATGCTCGGCCCTTCCGGATCTGGCAAGACGACCTGCCTTATGATGCTGGCTGGCTTCGAGACAGCCACACATGGGGAAATCCTGCTCGACGGGCGACCGATCAACAACATTCCGCCGCACAAGCGGGGTATTGGCATGGTGTTCCAGAACTATGCCCTATTTCCGCACATGACCGTGGCCGAAAACCTTTCTTTTCCGCTTGAGGTTCGCAAATTGAGCAAATCCGACCGCGAAGCGAAAGTTAGCCGTGCGCTGGATATGGTGCAGATGGGAGCGTTCGGCGGTCGTCGTCCTGCCCAGCTTTCCGGAGGACAACAACAGCGCATTGCGCTAGCCCGAGCATTGGTGTTCGAACCCGAACTGGTGCTCATGGATGAGCCCCTTGGTGCGTTGGACAAACAGCTGCGAGAGCATATGCAGTTCGAAATCACTCGTCTGGCACACGAACTGGGCATTACCACGGTTTATGTGACGCATGACCAGACCGAAGCGCTCACTATGTCTGACCGCGTCGCAGTTTTTGACGACGGCCGAATTCAACAGTTGGCGCCGCCCGATCAACTGTACGAAGAGCCAGAGAACAGTTTCGTGGCGCAATTCATTGGCGAGAACAACACTCTCGAAGGTGTAGTGAAATCCATCCAAGGCGACACGTGTCTGGTTCAGTTGGATGACGGATCGGAGATTGATGCTGTGCCGATCAATGTTCACGAAGCTGGTGAACGCACCAAAGTGTCCATTCGTCCGGAGCGCGTTGAATTCAACAAGGATCGTCTACATGCCGATGCACACACTCTGAAGGCAACGGTGAGAGAATTCATCTATATGGGTGATGTCTTCCGTTTTCGTATGTCCGTGGCTGGCAATGACGAATTCATAGTCAAAACCCGCAATGCACCTGATGCTGTCCGGCTGAAACCCGGGCAAGAAATCGAAATCGGGTGGTTGCCCCAGGATTGTCGTGCGCTCGACGCATAGACCAAGTCACGCAAAGCAGACGTGGCTGTACTGAGGGACCGGCTGGTGAAAACCCGTGCATCGGCCGATCAAACAAATAAACGGGAAGTACTGGGAGTAACAAATGAAACCAACTAAATCACTGCTTACTGCGGCTGCATTGGCGACTGCGGCCAGCGGCGTGTCAGCACAGGAAATGACAATTGTTTCTTGGGGCGGCGCCTATTCCAAGTCGCAACTCAAGGCCTATCACGAGCCCTATTCGGAAAAGACCGGTGTCACTATCCTGAACGACGACAGTTCGGCCGAAGCGGTTGCCAAACTGCGCGCAATGAACGAAGCAGGCAACATAACCTGGGACGTAGTTGACGTTGTGGCTGCGGATGCGATCCGCCTGTGCGACGAAGGATTGGCGCTGGAAATCGATCCAGACACGCAACTGGCGCCGGCACCTGATGGCACGCCCGCATCCGAGGACTTTGGCGACCTGTTGGTAAGCGAGTGCTTTATTCCACAGATCGTTTATTCGACAACCTTTGGATATCGCACAGATCTTGTTGGTGACACCCCGCCATCAGATATCTGCGCTGTGTTCGACCTTGAGACCTACCCAGGTAAGCGCTCGCTCGAAAAACGTCCGATCAATAACATGGAATGGGCTTTGCTGTGCGACGGAGTGGCAAAAGACGACGTGTATGATGTGCTGGCAACACCCGAAGGGCAGGATCAAGCGCTGGCTAAACTGGACACCATTAAAGACAGTGTAGTGTGGTGGTCCGCGGGTGCGGACACCCCTCAACTTCTGGCTGATGGCGAAGTTGTCATGGGTTCGACCTATAACGGACGTTTGTTCAGCGTAATCGAAGAGCAAAAGCAGCCCGTGGCAATGTTGTGGGACGCGCAGGTATTCGATCTGGACGGCTGGATCATTCCAGCTGGCTTGAGCGAAGAGCGCCAGCAGCGCGCACTGGACTACATCATGTTCGCGACAGACACTCAGCGTCTTGCAGATCAGGCCAAGTATATTTCTTACGGCCCGGCCCGTGCTTCTTCAGCACCGCTGGTTGGTCAGCATGCGGAATTGGGCATCGACATGGCGCCACACATGCCGACCGATCCGGAGAACGCCAAGAACACGTTCCTTTATAACTACGAGTTCTGGGCCGACTACCGTGACGACATCGATGCCAAATTCCAGGCTTGGTTGGCACAATAATACAGGCACCTAGCCTAAATTAAGTCAGAGGGCGGTTCGTCGCCCTCTGACAAGAAAAATCCAAGGGGCAAAGATGACTGACGCAAGCGATAACGCCGGACCTATGCTGGCCGCGGACGGAACACCGCTCAAGCAATCGTTGGCTCGTTCCCTACGGCGCCAAAAATTACGAGCGCTGCTTCTAGTTGCCCCTCTTCTATTGTTTGTTCTGTTTTCATTTATTGTGCCGATCGCCTCGATGTTATTCCGTTCAGTCGAAAACAGCATCGTTTCAGACACCCTGCCTTTAACGGTCGAAGCCCTTGGAAACTGGGACGAAACAGGCGGCGAATTACCCGGCGAAGAAGTTTATGATGCCTTCGTTCGCGACATGGTCGTCGCGATCGAAAACAAAGAACACACGCGGCTGGGATCGCGCCTGAACTACGAAGAAACCGGAATGTCTTCGATGTTTCGCAGGTCTGGACGTGGTTTGCGTAAGCTAGATCCGGAAACCGACGGACCGTTCAAGGAACAGCTGATCGAAATCCACGAAGGTTGGGGAGATCCACAGACCTGGCGGGTAATCAAGACGCATTCGCCGCAGGTGACCAATGGATACTTCTTGAACGCAGTGGATATGCGCCGCACTCCTGAAGGCGCTCAGCCGCAGCCCGAAGACAAACAGATTCTGATAAAACTGTTTGGGCGGACGCTGTTCATGTCGCTAGTAATTACTGGCGCGTGTATTCTGTTGGCCTATCCGGTGAGTTACCTGCTGGCGACGTTGCCAATGCGTGTGTCCAACCTGCTGATGATACTTGTTCTTTTACCTTTCTGGACCTCGCTTCTTGTGCGAACCTCGGCCTGGAAAGTCATGTTGCAACAACAAGGTGTCATCAACGAAACACTGGTATGGCTCGGACTTGTCGCCGACGATGCGAGACTGGTCATCATAAACAACCAGATCGGTACTATCGTTGCTATGACGCATATCCTGCTGCCGTTCATGATCCTTCCGATGTACTCGGTGATGCAAACAATACCCGAGTCTTATACCCGCGCGGCGAAATCCATGGGCGCAACCAATTGGACCACGTTTTGGCGCATCTATTTCCCACAATCCATTCCAGGTATTGGAGCCGGTTCTATACTCGTCTTTATCTTGGCAATTGGGTACTACATCACCCCGGAAATCGTCGGCGGTACAAAGGGTGTCTTTATTTCGAACCGGATCGCCTATCACATCTCCTCTTCGCTGAACTGGGGATTGGCGGCGGCCTTGGGCACGATCCTCCTTGCCGTCGTTCTGCTACTCTACTGGGTCTACGACAAAATCGTGGGCATCGATAACGTGAAGCTGGGATAAACGACATGGCCGCTTTGACACCGATATCCCGCAAACCTTTGTCGATGGTTCTTCCCAGCGTTGCTTTGGCTGGCGCATTCGCCGGTATGTTCGTTGGTGCCGGCAATGGCTCGATCATTCTGGGAATTCTGGCAGGCGCTGCACTGATAGCAGCTTTGGCATGGTTCTACATCACCGTCCTCAAGAATGAAAAAATGGCGCGGTGGATCAACATCATCGGGTTTGGCGCGGGCGGGTTCGCAATTGCCGGCCCATTGGGTGGCGTGCTGGGCTTGCTAGGGGGATGGTTCTTTGCTTGGTTCATATATTGGCTTTACGAAGGGCGATATCGTCGTAAACTTTTGCCCTATCTGACAGCGAAACAGGTCTTTTACCACTATCTGTTCCGGGTGATCTGCGGGGCGATCTTCGTATTCCTGATCACGCCGATTCTTGTGGTTTTACCCCTTTCCTTCAACGCGCAAGACTTCTTTACATTTACCCCAGAAATGCTGCGTTTGGATCCTGAAGGGTACTCGCTCAAACACTATCGGGATTTCTTTACCAACAATGAATGGCAACGCAGTTTCAAGAACTCGCTGATCATCGCGCCGATTGCGACAATTATTTCAGTTACATTGGGTACATTGGCAGCCATTGGCCTTAGCCAGTCACACGTGCCGGGGCGGCGGGCAATCATGGGTATTCTGATCTCGCCAATGATTGTACCACTGATCATCTCTGCGACTGGTATGTTCTTCTTCTATAGCGATATTGGCCGGTTCCTTGAGGGCACGCTTGGTATGAACAAGAACTTTGTCGGTTACTTGAAAGTGATCCTGGCACATGCGGTTCTTGGGATTCCGTTTGTCATCATCACGGTCACCGCGACGTTGGTCGGTTTTGATCGGTCCCTAACCCGAGCTGCGGCGAACATGGGAGCTGGCCCTGTTCGTACTTTCTTTAAGATTCAGATGCCCCTGATATTGCCGGGCGTTATCTCGGGCGGCCTATTTGCCTTTATCACTTCATTTGACGAAGTCGTCGTTGTTCTGTTCGTCGGCTCGGCTAGCCAGAAAACACTTCCTTGGCAGATGTTCACCGGATTACGCGAACAGATCAGCCCGACGATTCTGGCGGTGGCGACGATCCTTGTTGTTCTTTCAATTGCACTGCTTACCACAGTGGAATTGTTGCGACGTCGATCAGAGCGGCTAAGGGGACTTTCCCCTGCTTGACGGGCCAAATTTTGTGATCTAACGATTTTTCTGTTCAACCTGACCGCGATGGCGTCGCGGATCAAGCGGGTTGATCGGCTCTCGGCACCCGAGACCGCTTGTCCTGAACGCCGGGACATGTGGCCGGGGATTGCATACCCGGCAAATGAGAGAGGCCAAATATGTCCGACACTTCAAATCGCCCAGAGTTTTTCACTTGCCATAATGGCGACAAAGCCCCACTACCGTTCAGCAAACAAGAATATGCACGCCGCCTCGCGAAGCTACGAGCGATCATGGCCGAACGGGACATCCCAGTGGTTTTGCTGACTTCGATGCAAAACATCGCTTACTACTCGGGCTTCCTCTATTGTGCGTTCGGCCGCCCTTATGGATGTGTTGTTACGCAAGACAGTTGCACGACAGTTTCGGCCAACATCGACGCTGGCCAGCCATGGCGACGCTCTGTCGAAGACAACGTAATCTACACCGATTGGAAACGGGATAATTATTGGCGCGCTGTGGCCAATTTGATTGGCAATGCAAAACGCGTTGGAATTGAAAGCGACCACATGACTCTTGCCGCCAGAGATACGGCGCTGCAAATGCTCGGTGATCCAGAGCTGATCAATGTTGCACCTGACACAATGGCCGCTCGAATGGTCAAGTCAGCCGAAGAGATCGAGCTGATTAAGGGCGGAGCACGAACGGCGGACATTGGCGGTGCAGCCGTACAGGCGGCGATACGCGAAGGGGCGACCGAGATCGAAGTTGCAATGGCCGGTCGTGACGCCATGGAATTTGAGATCGCCCGCGCTTACCCTCACGCCGAATACCGTGACACTTGGGTTTGGTTTCAATCAGGATTGAACACAGATGGAGCACATAACCCGGTCACCAAACGTTCCTTGCAAAAGGGTGATATCCTGTCTTTGAACACCTTTCCGATGATTTCGGGATATTACACCGCGCTTGAACGAACTCTTTTCCTGGGGGAACCCGATCCAGATAGCCTGCGGTTGTGGCAAGCCAACGTCGCCGCGCACGAATTGGGCCTTAGCCTTATCAAGCCTGGCGCCACATGTTCAGGTATTACTGCAGAGATCAACCGTTTCTTCGCCGATCAAGGATTGCTCAAGTACAGGTCTTTCGGCTACGGCCACTCTTTCGGTGTTCTCAGCCACTACTACGGTCGAGAGGCGGGATTGGAACTACGCGAAGATATAGACACCGTACTAGAGCCAGGCATGGTCGTCTCAATCGAACCGATGCTATGGATTCCCGAAGGACAGCCCGGCGCAGGCGGCTATCGGGAACACGATATTCTGGTCGTAGGTGAGAGTGGAGCTGAGAACATCACCGGGTTCCCTTATGGCCCAAAGCATAACATTATTGACGCATAAAATTACCTGCCGGGGCACATTGCCCCGGCAGTTCATCACCGCTCGGGTTCCAGATGTATTTTTTCCAAATTTTTTAGCACACAGTTTCAATCAAATAAGTGACTAAAGTTGACGTCTGTGGACGCATTATGTTCCCGGCCTCAGTCTCACACCATGGCCGACTATCCACGTTGTGCACGTTCGTGAAAAATAAAGCCCAAGAAGTTCAGTAATAACTGAGCTGCCAATATCTGGGTGCTTTCAGTTGGATCGTAGGCTGGCGCCACTTCCACTAGGTCGATCCCAACAACATCACCACGCCCTGCCAGACCCTGCAAAATCTCGAGCACATCGTAATACAGGAATCCACCATGGCTAGGCGTGCCTGTGCCCGCAGCAATTGAAGGACAGAAAGCATCAATGTCGATGGTAACATAATAGCGCACACCAGAAGGGATACGTTCCAAAACGGCCTTAGTTCCCAGCTCACGAACTTGACGGACGGACAAGATATCCGATCCCCGTGAGCGTGCGTCCTGATACCCCTCTTTCGCGGTTGAAGAGACGTTCCTGATACCTAATTGAGTCATTCCTGACACATAGTCTTTTTCGATCGCACGCCGCATCGGATTGCCGTGGCCATTCGTGACTCCGTGACGTTCGTCGACAAAGTCCAGGTGCGCATCAATTTGAACAATATGGATCGGACCATTTTCCGCGCAATCATCCGCGAATGCGGATATGCACGGAATATTGATCGAGTGGTCACCGCCAATGACCAATGGCAAAGCACCTGCTTCCAAAATTTTGCGCACGCCAAAGGCAATGTTGTTATGGCTTTCATCAGTTTTGGTGTGAATGATGTCCGCATCTCCTAAGTCGACAATGCGCACCGAGCTATCCAAATAAGTCAGATCATCTTCATGGTCATACGCGCCGGCATGACCGAAGCTGAACAGGGTTGATGCCTCGCGAACCGCGCGGGGGCCAAACCGGGCCCCTGCCCGCCACTGTGTCCCAAAATCAAAAGGTGCACCTAAAACGCAAACGTCAGCCTCAATCTGATCCCAATCTTGGACATAGACGGATTTCGCAAATGTCGAAATACCAACAAACGGTAAGTTCAACCTGCCCGATGCATATCCATGGTTTTGCATGTCAGCCCTTTCGCCTGATTAGTCTTTCCGCAGTGATTTCAACACATGCAGACCCAAAATGTGAATGGCTATATGCTCAGATCGCTCTTTGCGACTATGATTGTGGTCTCAGCGAAGTCCCCAAAACGTGAATCTGGAATCCTGCTCTATCACCACGTAGCGGTTCATCGCTTCAGTAAAACGCTGATCTTTTTCGAGAAATTCAATGAAGTTGAACGGTTGAAATACAAAGGGTGGAGTGTTGTCGAACACCAGAAAATTTGGGGAATTTCCGACAAAATCATCAACAATTTCGGTGCGGGTTCTACTCTGGATTTTATTCAACTTGGCGCAGCGCTCAGAGTTCGCTTCGCAGTTTTCCACACGCAACCCGTTCGCTGCACCCGGTACGAGCCACAACGCGGGATAGCGACTTGTCCAAACTGCATCAGATTCTAACACCAACGGAAAAGACGGAGCCAGCGAAGAAGAGAACACCATTATCCGTGGATCGGGCGTTTCTGCCCTCAATATCGACAAAAAACTCTCTGTTAAATCGTTGCGATAAAACCCTTTTTGGAACGCGAGCGACACACAGGCGACCAGACCCAAAGCTGACACAGAGGCAAGTAGCCAATTGAGCCGAGCTTGCAAAATCAACCACGTAAACCCGACAATGGCAAAGGCGTGGATCGGAACAGCCTGATACCCAAAGCCGGTCCACTGAACAAAGTATATTACGCATCCAGCTAAAACTGCCGCAAAAGGCAGTGCCGCCATACGACCCCGACCGTAAAGCACAGCCAAAACTGAGGCCGCCAGAAATAGCAGTGGAATGGCAGGCACAACAAGGCGAATTACCGTTGCATCGTTAAATCGATAGGCCCCGTAAACAGATGTCGCAATTGGCAGAATTTTGGTGAAATACTCGGGATGCAATTTTGCGGCCGCTACCAGATATACCCCCCCAATTGCGAACAATGTGACGTTTGACGCTGAAACCACGGGCTTTAGTGATCGCTTCAGAAACATCTCAGTTATCGTGAGCGCGATCGGGATCAAAACAAAGTGTGGCTTGATGCAAATACCAATTGCGGCAAAAGCAGCGCGGCCGACACTCTCTTTGCCAGTTCCTGCTCCCTGCATCACTATGTACCCAAAAAGATAAGGCATAGTGAAAATAACCATGAGATGTTCACGTTGGCCGCTTGAAGAAACAGCTGGGACAGCCATAGCAACCGCTGCAGCGATCAACATCAGGAACTGCCGACCCCAGTCCAACTCAGAGTACTGTTGCAATAGGTTCCATACCCAAACAAGGCTAAATGCCATCAAGATCGACAACGTCAAATACTGCGCGTTTGTCTCGGACATGCTCAACCATTCAGCCAGAAAAACAACCGGAACCGTCAGATAAAAGTTAAGCGGTGGGTTAACCTCGACGATATCGACATACAGCTGAGCACCAGAAAGCCAGTTTCGTGTGGCTACCAAATACCAAGCTGTATCGTGATTGATGGGGCGGTCCTTGTACACGGCAAAGTAAAGACCCGCGAACGCGATTGCGAACAGGACGCCGATCCAGTCCTTGTAAACCACTTTGGATTGGTCACCTGCAAACACCCAATATTTCGATATAAGAAAAGTTACACTCGGCACAACGACGGCAACGATCGCCATAGCAACAACAAAACTGGCATCCATCACTTCACAAATTACATAGGTGATACCGCTACTTAGTAGCAAACCCAAAACAGCTAGTAGCCCAAAACGAACCATTTGCTGTTGATGGCTTCCCGTTGCCTTAAATGTCATCTCTGCATGGCCAAAATAGGAAACAGAAACCGCGGCCAGAAATCCCGCGAAATTTGACGCTTGGACATCCAAATCTAACAAATTGCGCACCAACATGGCGACCAAAACATGCAAAATCGTGGCGAACAAACCGACGCCGGCAAATCTCGTAAGCTGGGTCAGCATTATCCGGCCTGTTTTCGTTTGAGAATGGCGCAAACTGATAAACCAATAGGCGCATGAAAGCGCCCAACAAAATGCCTCTCAGTCGAGAAAACTCTATATAGTATTTTGTTTACCCAATCAGACGGCATTGCGTCATCAGCTGTTTCTTTATGGAACAAAGCTTTAAAACGGCGTAGGCCAACAGCGATCGGAAACAGCAGGCTATTGAAGTAAAAAGAATACTCAACTTCTAACCCAGCTCTCTCAGAAACCTCTTTCAGCGAATTTTTGGTATAGCGGCGGAAGTGATGGTGCATCTCATCGTGACTTGACCACATCCAAGGCAAGGCGGGAACCGTAACAAAGAGCCGTGCGTCACCTGCTAAATAGCCCGATAGGCCTTCAAGCGTGGCCCTGTCATCTTCAATGTGTTCCAGCACGTCGAACAACGCGATTAGGTCATATTTTTTATCTTGGTTCGGGATATCATTTGGCAGCGCTCCGTATGCTATTTCCAGACAGCTCTTTTCCGCTGCAATAGCGCGTGCCTCTGCGTCGTATTCGAATGCATCGAGTTCGCCCAAGCCCATCAACATTTCAAGGTTGCCGCCCGTTCCACATCCCGCTTCTAGAATGCGCGCGTTTTCCGGCAATGAGATCAAACGATCGATGGTCGCCCGTATCACATCTCGACGTCCGGCAAACCACCAATGAACGTCTTCGTTTCGGCTCATTCGGTCATAAGTTCCGCGTTCCACGTCACTTCTCCGATTTCAGGCCATGTGCTGATCGAACGATGTAAATTGGACGATCCCGGACTTCGTTGAAAATCCGGCCTACATATTCACCAATAATACCTACCGCCAACAGATTTAATCCGCCGAACAAGAGGATCAAAATTACCGTCGAAGCATAACCCGGAGTATCTGCCCCTAAAAACAGAGTGTAGAAAAGAATAAAGGCTGCGTAGCCAAACGAAGCGAGTGACAAAATCGTACCTACATAGCTCCAGACCCGAAGAGGAACCGTAGAGCTCGTGAAAATCCCGTCCAACGCAAAGTTCCATAGTTTCCAGTAAGACCAGCTTGATCTTCCCGCGATACGTTCTGGGCGCTGAAATGTCACTTCTGCAGTGTCGAACCCGACCCAACTAAAGATGGATTTGTTGAATCGTGATTTTTCACCGATTTCCCGAACAACATCCACGACCTGACGGTCGAGCAATCTGTAGTCGCCTACATTGGCTGGAATCGGTCTTTCGGCCAGAGAATTGAAAACTTTGTAAAAGGCGGCAGCCGACCTCTGTTTGATCCAGCTGTCTTTCGACCGGTCCACTCGTCGAGCATTCACTATCTGTGCACCTTCGCGCCATTTCGTTATCATTTCGGGGATTACTTCCGGCGCATCCTGAAGATCCACATCCATCGGAATTACGGCGTCCCCAACTGCGTGCTCCAACCCTGCGCACAACGCTGAATCCTTGCCAAAATTACGTGAAAGGTTAAGCAAAGCGATGTGCGCGTCATTTTTCATCAGGCTTCGAATTGCAAATTCACTAGCATCCTGGCTACCGTCATTTACAAAAACTATTTGATAGTCTGTCGCCGGCGCCATCGGATCCAGAACCTCGTGAATGCGTTCCACGAATTTTCCTATGGAATCCTGTTCATTAAAAACAGGGACAACCAGCGACACCAATTTTGGGGTCTGGAAATCCCTTTTGTTCTTTTGCGCGCTCCGAGCCGAAAAACTTCCGGTCATAACATACGAACCCCAACTAGCCGATTCAGCGAAGCAAATTCAGTCAAACGTTAACTGTTTCCTTCTTCTAAACAATTCATGTGGCCGGAATTAGGCGGTAACTCGTCTAATTTGTGAGAGGCGAATAAACGCGTTGGACGTTCCTGGGAACAGTACACCGTCTGTTTCAGCAGAAGCCCGACGTTTCGTCTGAGTACAAGCAAATAGGCTCACTCGGGCTTTTTCTTCGAGTGCCGTTGCATCTTCAGGTTTTACAAAAACATCTTAGACCTGCTGCCCAGATCGAGAGTTCATATGGTTGTCGAAGAACTCAGGAGATTTTTAGCGTCATCTTTTGATGGGCTGCATCTAAAAGAGCGGGCAACAGTAGTGATGGGCCAGCCCATTCGCTTCTTTCGAACAGGCTGGCTGTTTATCTTACAAGCAATCGGACAAGGTTTTAGCCATGTTACGAATGACTTGCGGGTACAAGTCGGCTCCGGGTTCAAGCTCCGCCCCCAACGGATCAATGACACCGGTACTAGCTTCAGTTCCGTCAAGCACCGTTTCGACAAGGTCCGGATTGAACTGCGGTTCCGCCAGAACGCAGGTGATACCTTCTTCCTTAATGCGCGCTTGAATCTCTGCAATACGAGCCGGACTCGGGTCAGAAGCGTCTCCAATGGAAATCGCACCCGAAGCTGGCAAACCAAACTCGTCTTCAAAATACTGATAGGCATCGTGGAACACGATAAAGCTACCACCTTGAACAGGCTGAAGCATTCCCGCCACTTCGACAGTCAACGCCTCCATTTCCTCGCGCGCTGATGCCGCGTTCGCGAAGTAAGCGCCAGCGTTATCCGGGTCAGCTGCCGATAGTTGTGCCGCGATCACGTTTAGCCAATTCCCGGCGTTTGCCGGAGATAGCCAGGCATGAGGATCATGCGCGCCATGGTGGTGATCGTCGTGGTCCTCATGCTCAGCATGCTCGTCGTGATCATGTTCATCTTCATGACCATGATCTTTACCCTCAGCATGATCATCACCATCTTCATGTTTCTCGGCATGCTCGTCGTGATCATGGTCGCCATGTTTTTTTTCTTTGGCGTGGTCGTCGTGCGCATGCTCATCGCCGTGGTCATCGTGGTCGACATGTTCTTCATCGGCATGAGCATCATGCCCGTGGTCATGTGCTTCGAACAACGCCCCCTCGCGGAAGTCCAATAAAACGGTGCCGTCAGTTTCCAGTAAAGACGTTACCGTTGCGCCTTCGGCAAGGGTTCCAATGGCACCTTCCATCCACGGGGTCAGATCTTCACCGATCCAGAAGACTATGTCCGCCTCTTGCAACGCGGCTGCCTCTGATGGGCGCAGATTGTATTCGTGTGGTGACGCACCCGGTTGCACAATCAGGTCTGGTGTGCCAACCCCTTGCATCACGCGCGCAACTAAAGAATGCACTGGCGTGATGTCCACCGCCACGTTGGGAACCTCCGCAATAGCCGTTCCACCCATCACTGCAGCGGTTATTGAAACGGGAAGGAGCTTTCTGGACATATGACCCTCTATGTGATTTTATAACGTTACGAGTGGCATATATGATATGGAATAACATGACAAGTGAGACACGCCCCATGCAAGCCGATGACGGCGGCCTTGTTGGATTTCATAAACATGACCACAAGAGCTGTGTTGAAACCGGACTTAAAAACGCCGAGGCGCGATGCAGCGCCGAAGGTTTGCGGCTGACACCCGTCAGGCGTAAAGTGTTGGAGATGCTGCTGCAAGAACACAGAGCGCTTGGCGCCTACGCAATTCTTGATCGCTTGCGCGAAGAAGGGTTTGGGTCGCAGCCGCCTGTTGCATATCGGGCGCTCGACTTTTTGGTGGAAAATGGATTTGTGCATAAGATTGAAAGGTTAAACGCCTTCGTCGCTTGCGCACATCCGGGCGCTTCGCATTCTCCAGCCTTCATGATCTGCAGAAAGTGCGAAGCCGTCGCTGAAACGCACTCGGCCACAGCAAAAGGTGTGCTTGGTGCCGCAGCAAAGGCAGCGGGCTTTGAGATTGAACGTACGGTCGTAGAAGCCGAAGGAATATGCCCTGACTGTACCGAAAAGGCCCAGTAATGGCTCTCGTAACTGTGGAAGATTTAAGCGTCCAATATGGTGAAAATACTGTTTTGCACCATGTGGATATGACCATCGAGTCTGGAGAGATCGTAACTATAGTCGGGCCAAATGGGTCAGGCAAAACAAGTCTTTTGCGGGCCATCATTGGCGCCACCCCGCTTTCGGCTGGACGCGTCACTCTCAACCCCGGGCTAAAGATAGGTTATGTCCCCCAAAAACTGCATATTGATCCGACATTGCCTATCACCGTCGAACGTTTTATGCGCCTTACTAACCGGGTGCCGCGTCAGGATTGTGTGAAAGCACTGGAATCGGCTGGCGTACCGGATTTGTTGAACAACCAGATGTCGCGATTGTCCGGTGGACAGTTCCAACGAGTCCTGCTTGCACGCGCCCTTATTGATCGACCGGATATTCTGCTTTTGGATGAAGCAACTCAGGGTCTTGATCAGCGTGGCTCTGCCGCTTTTTACCAGCAGATCGAGGCAGTCCGAAAGGAAACGGGTTGTGCGGTTTTGATGATTAGCCACGAACTGCATGTCGTAATGAGTGCCTCGGACAGGGTCATTTGTTTGAATGGTCATGTTTGCTGCGAGGGCTCTCCGGCCGTCGTCGCTTCGGCACCGGAATACAGAGCATTGTTTGGCACCGGAACGGGTGGTGCTTTGGCCTTATATCGTCACGAACATGACCACCATCATGATCACAGTAAGAGTTCTCAGGAAGCCGCAGAATAATGCTTGATGATTTTATGACCAGGGCGACGCTTGCTGGTGTCGGAGTGGCGCTAGCTGCCGCGCCTCTTGGGTGTTTTGTTGTCTGGCGCCGGATGGCATATTTCGGCGACGCAACAGCACACGCTGCAATTCTGGGTGTCGCGTTGTCGCTTACGCTTCAGATGTCGATATTTGCAGGCGCCCTTGCGGTCGCTCTTATCATGGCTTTGACAGTTACTGTCCTAAGTGGCCGCGGCTATGCGATGGATACGCTTTTGGGGGTCTTGGCCCATTCGGCCCTGGCATTTGGTCTGGTAGCCGTATCTTTCTTATCGGGGGTGCGCATCGACTTGATGGCATATCTCTTTGGCGACATTTTGGCAGTTTCGCGCACCGACCTGTTGATAATTTGGGGAGGAGCGGCGCTTGTCGTTGCCTTAATTACCTGGCGATGGTCGGAGCTTTTGACTGCTACACTGAACGAGGAACTAGCCTATGCCAGCGGCTTTGACCCAAAACGCGAGCAGCTAATTCTGACGTTGTCTCTGGCAGTAACCGTAGCGGTTGCGATTAAGGTTGTGGGCGTGTTGCTGATCGCTGCAATGTTAATCATCCCTGCAGCCGCAGCACGGAGCCTAGCCCGATCCCCCGAGGCCATGGCCGTTGTCGCAGCGGTTATCGGAGGGGCCTCGGCTGTGATTGGATTGAGATCGGCCTATGTCTTTGACACACCTGCCGGCCCTTCTATCGTTTGCGTTGCTGCGATTGTATTTGCGTGCGTCAACCTATTGGGATGGCAAACCCGAGATAAAATTTAAACCTCGACTTGAGAAACTGGGCGTCATTGGCATAACAGCGGTTTTGCCGCACCTGGGACTGCAGTTATTTCACCGGTGGTCACCAAGGCGGAGAATAATCATTGTGAACCAAGTGTCCATTTTCCAAAATTCGTGGGACTTCAGGTTTTACGAGCAATAATATACCGACTGAGCATCGTCCCGGCTTGATCGCCGGTCTCCAGAATTTTGAAACCTGCATCTTCGATCTTACGCTCTAGCTCCTTCGCGGACACGAACTTTACGAACGGAGCTTTACCAATGGCCTGCATGACCGGAATCGCCAGATGTCGGATCAACCCATACTTCAATCCTGTTTTGTTAGGTGCGCAAACAGTTTTGGAAATGAATAATCCTTCTGTTTTGGTAATTTTAGATATTACGGTCAGTGCTTCGTCCAGATCTGGCAGGAGGTGAAGCAAATTATGCGCCATAACAACGTCATAGCATCCATTATCCCGTGCATGGTCTTGTACTTCCGCCACTTTAAACTTCACATTTTCGGGACCACCCTGATCCAACTTTTCTTGCGCGATCTCAATCATTCCCGGTGCTATATCGGTCGCCGTTATATTGGCCACGTGTGGAGCAAGAAGCAACGCTGTCGATCCTGTGCCACAACCCATTTCCAATGCGTTATCGCTAGGCTTTAAGTGGGATTTGGTACGTTCAAGTGTATTTCGGTACCCGTCCATATTTCCAATCGGGCTCGCTGCGTATTTCCTCGATATTTTGCTCCAGAAAGCAGCATCTTTGGATATTGTAGCCATCTTTGGTGAACCTTTCGGATTTTGATGGCAGCACGCTTAACCTAAACGCATCTATTGAGAAATTGCGTCTTACTGCAGAGATGATATGCATTTATGCATGAATTGGCAGGCTATCAACTTTGACTGGAACCACGTGCGAACATTTCTGGTGACTGCAGAGAAAGGATCATTTTCTGCGGCCGCACGCGAACTTGGGCAAACGCAACCTACCATAGGACGCCAAATCGCCGCCATAGAACAGGAACTGGGCGTCAAGCTGTTTGAGCGGTCCGGTAAATCTTTAACGTTGACAAGCACGGGCAATGAGCTGCTGTCCCACGCAAGGGAAATGGCGGATGTCGCAAACCAAATTTCATTGACCGCAACAAGCCAATCCCAAACCATTGAAGGGCAAGTACGGATTACGGCCTCAGATGTTATGTCGGCCTACCAGTTGCCATTCGCGTTGAAACAAATACGCCGTGCGGCACCTCTGTTGGAAATTGATGTGGTCGCAGCCAATGACATCCGAAACATTCGACAAAGGGAAGCTGACATAGCTATTCGGCACGTACGCCCAACACAGCCTGATCTTATTGCCAAGCTGGTGGCCCAGGGCACTGCAAGCTTCTACGCTGCGCCATCTTATCTGGATCAGGTCGGGCGGCCAAAGTCCGAGGCGGAGCTCGCCAAACTGGACTTTGTTGGATTTTCAGATGTCAATACAATGATTGGCTTTCTGCAACCTGCAGGCGTTCCAGTAACAACCCAAAACTTTCGTATGACCTCAGCAAGCGGCATCGTCTCGTGGGAGATGGTGCGACAAGGTCTTGGCGTTTGTGTCATGTCGGATGATGTGGCGAACCTGGCACCAGAAATAGAACGGGTGCTGCCCGAACGTGAGCCGTTCACTTTTCCGATTTGGTTGGCCACTCATTCAGAGCTGCATACCGCACAGCGAATTCGGATTGTCTTTGATATTTTGGCAGACTACTTTGGTAATTACGCTAGGAGATAAAGTTTATACCCCGCTTAGGGCCAAGTAAAAGATCTCCGGTTTGTTGGTACTTGCATCCAAAGCCAATGCATCCAAGTCTGCCAGATTGACTCAAAGTCTCTCCTCCTATCATATTCAAAGAAAAATATTTTTGACTGAAACGGTCTAGCGGAGAGAGCAATGAAAAGTATATCATATAGCCTGTTGGCTGTTTGGGCTTTGGGCGGATCTGCACTTGCTCAAGACGAAGCGCTTGAACAGACTTTGTTCACCAACGTGCATGTCTTTGATGGCGTCAACGAACAAAGGATCGAGAATGCCAGCGTGTTGGTCGAAGGCAATCTAATCAAAACTGTTTCAACAGATACAATTGATGCCCCAAACGCCAATGTCATTGACGGCGGCGGTCGCACCCTTACCCCCGGATTTATTGAATTGCACGCACACCTAATGCTGATGGGGCCGACACTGCCGGCAATGGAAGCCAACACCACCTGGGAAGACTTTGCTATCCATGGCGCCCGGATGGCCGAAATGTACCTTATGCAAGGTTTCACCACGGTGCGGGACGCCGGAGGGGCGAATGGTGGGCTTCGCAGAGCAATAGACTCGGGACAGATCGAAGGTCCCCGCTACTATCCTTCCGGCGCGTTCATCGGGACACGCGGTGGTCACGCCGATTTCGCAAACTTCACCGCGCCACCGGGCTCAAGCACAAACATGGGTCGACTGAACATGGCGCAAGAGGTTAGCGGTGTTGATGATGTCTACAAATTCGCCCGCAACAACTTCCGCATGGGTGCGACGCAGTTGAAGTTCATGCAATCCGGCGGTGTCGTCTCGGCATTCGATCCCTGGCAATTGCTGGCCGGCTCCCCTGAAGAAATAAAAGCCGCTGTGCAAGTCGCGAATGAGTATGGCAGCTATGTGATGGCACACTCTTACAGAAAAGAAGCAATTCTGAATGCACTCGACGCCGGGGTAATGTCAATTGAACACGGGTTTTCGTTTGATTGCGAAATTGCCGAAGTCATGAACGAAAAAGGTGCTTATATCACCACGAACCTAACGGCTTTTGACCCGGGTCTTCTGGAAATCCCTGCGGTTGCAAACGTGCCTTCAAGCCTTGCAAAGGCCAAGTCAGCCTCGGCCACTTTTGCCGGTTACATCGACAACATGAAGGAATGCCCAGTGAAACGAGGGTTTCAGACCGATTGCGTCGGGTCGGTTGAGGCTTGCAACATACAAATCGCCTACGAAAAACATCTCAATAACGAGTTCTTTGGACCCTTTACCTCGATGGTTACACTGACTTCTACAGGCTGCGAGGTCGTCGCGTTATCTGGTGATTTCATGAATCCCTACACAGCTGGGAAATTGGGAGTGATCGAAGAGGGGGCCTATGCAGATATCTTATTGATCGACGGAAATCCGCTCGAGGATTTTTCGGTCGTCGGCACCGGAGATCAATGGTTCGGAGCCGACCTGAGGCCGGACAGCCCGGAAACCATCCGTTTAATCATGAAGGACGGCGTAGTTTACAAAAACACGCTAGATTAATGTCGTATCTGGTTCCACCTGGATTGCCAAAGATCGGGAGAAACTTAGGCATGTTTTTTCGTATAAAGGTCGCAGTGCTGACTTGTTTCTTCTGTGTCGGTGCCGGATCTGTTGTTTCTGCGGGCATCTCTGTAGACTGGGTCGATCTTCCTGATCCCACCGTTCAAATCTTTGAAGACCCCTATAGAGATCTGACGCCAGAGCAATTCGACGACGTGCTGCTTGTTGTGCGTTTGCGCGGTCGTCTCCAGCAAAATGCAGGCAGTGAGGAAGAACGGTTAAGGTGGCAAGAATTACTGACCAAAACCGAAGATGTTTTGGCAGACGATGGCGTCGACGTCGATTGGTTACTGTCCCAACGCGAGGTTGTTAAAGAACGGCGAGAAAAGGCTGCGACAGCTGGCAATCCATTATACGACGGGCGGACCGTCACGCTTGCCGGCTTTGCTATTCCGGCACCGCCGGACGCGAGCGGAAAAGCCATCGCATATCTGGTCCCTGAAAGGGGGATGTGCAGCCACATGCCGCCGCCGCCACCGAACCAAATGATCCGAGTTCAATTGAACGGTGATTGGACGCCTGCTTATTTTCACGAACCCGTTCGGCTGACGGGAAAATTGGAGATTGCTCCTTCCAATCACCAGATGGTAGTAGTCGACGGCCTGATGCCCATGCAAGCCACGTTTCAGCTTGAGGCAGCCAAAGTTGAAACGCTTGAGAGCCGCGAAGATCAACTGGAGTGGAGCGAAAGTGCCGCCAAAAAATTACGGGCCGCAGGCGCACGTAAAACCGGTGGTAGACAGGCGTCAGAATGATGAAATGGTGCCTCGCTCTGTTAATATCTTTTGCTGGTGCTTCAATCGCTGTAGCTCAAGGATTGTCGGGCCCTTCGTCCGTGGTCGCCGAACTAGAGCCAGGTGATGGTTTAACCGATCCCCAATATCGTTCAGATTTTCCACGAAACGTAGCTCCTGGTTGGTTTGCGTGGAAGGACAAGCTTGGCGAAAACGGTTTTCGGTTCTCGATCGATTATCTTGCCTTAGGACAAACGACTGACGCCGATTTAGGAGAGGGAGAGGCCGCAAGCGGTATCGCTCGTTTCTTTGGCAGTTGGCAAGCAACTGATCTGGGGTCGCTGACGTTCAAGATTGAAGATCGGCACAGCTACACTGATGTGGCTCCACAGTTTCTTGGTCTGGACGGCGGTGCATTATCGATTACCGGTACCGCCTTCAATGACAATGGCTTGCTTTTGACGAACCTGTTTTGGACCCAACGCGCCGGAGATGGTTCTTGGACGTTACAAATCGGGCAGATCGATGTGACAGATTTTGTTGACGTTTACGGGCTTGTCAGCCCCTACAGCGGATTTCAAAACCTGTCTTTTAATACAAACCCAACCATTAACACGCCGAACCAAGGGATCGGCATCGCCGGAGGTCTCAAGCTCAGTAGTAATTTTTACGCCGTAGCTAGTTTGGCCGATGCCGACGCTGATCCTTCAAACCCTGACTTTGATGTTTTTAGCGATGGAAACCTCTTCAAATCTTTAGAGATTGGCTACACTTCGGGCTTTGACCGCATCTATCTCGACAACGTCCACCTTACGCTTTGGCACGCGGATGGCTCTGAAGACCAAGGCCGCGAAGAAGACTATGGCACCGCCTTTTCAGCAGCGTGGTTTGTAGGAAATCAGTGGATGCCGTTTTTTCGCGCAGGGGCTGCCAAGGGGACGGCCGCTCTGTACGACCGTTCCGTCTCAACTGGCATAGGATATTATGGTCGGAACACAGATCTGGCCGGACTGGGCCTGAATTGGGCCGAAGCGCGAGGGGTCGACGGAGATCAATTTACGTTTGAAGCCTTCTATCGATTTTCTATATCGCCCGGGCTTCAAATAACACCGTCGGTCCAATTTATCTCGGACCCGTTGCTAAATCCTGATCAGGACAACATCACACTTTTTGGATTACGAACAAGGATCGTTTTCTGACCACGCAACGCTGCCGGAATTTCAAAAGACGGACCACCCCAATCTACGTGTCAACTCTTCTATCGCCTTCAATGCCAGAACAGAGTTTCCCTTCTCGTCCAGCCCCGGACTCCAAGCAGCCAACGAGGCGACGCCGGGTACAATGGCCACAATGCCGCCTCCAACGCCGCTCTTGCACGGTAGTCCGACCCGAAATGCAACTTCCCCCGAAGCATCATAACATCCACATGTCATCATTAACGAATTGATGCGCCGCGCCCTTTCCGGAGTAACACCAAAACGTGATGCCCCCTTATCATTGCCCCCAGCGGCCAAGAAACGTGTCGCAAGTGCAAGCTGCTGACAACTCATCTCAATGCTGCATTGACGAAAGTAACTTTCTGTTACCTGGCGCACGTCACACTCAATGTTGCCTTCAGCCAGCATGAAATAGGCCAACGCCCGATTTCTGTCGCCCGTTGCAACCTCCGACTGAAAGACGTTTTCGTTAACGTATATCGTGTGGTCGTCGGCCAGATCTTGGCACAGCTGCAAAACCGGATGATTTTCAGCAGCTTCCCGCGACTTCAGGGTAATAATGTCGGAAACGACAATTGCGCCCGGATTAATGAATGGGTTTCGTGGTTTTCCACGTTCAAATTCAAGTTGAACGATAGAGTTGAATGGATCACCCGAAGGTTCACGCCCAACGCGTTGCCAAAGTGCCGCTCCAACGTGACCAAGTGCCAAGACCAAACTGAATATTTTGGAGATACTCTGGATCGAGAATGGTACCGCACTGTCACCTGACGACAGCACAGGTCCACCAAGCGGCGCCACAGCAATTCCGCACCGGTTCAGGGAAACATCAGCAAGTTCAGGAATATAGCTGGCGGCCGCTCCCCGTTCTGTTTCAAAGCGCATCCGATCAACGATGTCGTCAAGAATTTCTTGAAAACGCACTGGATCAGGTGGCTGAAACATCGTCGGTCTCATTCCATATATTCTTCGAGATGCCCTTTGGCTTTCCGTCAAAGTTCTCTAGAATAAATGTTGGTTCTTTCCCGGACTTACGCTGATCGAAATAGTCTTTGGTCAAGCGATAGACAGTTCCAGACAATAACAAAATCGCGGTTATATTGATTACAGCCATCAGGCCCATCGCAGCATCTGCAAAGTTGAAAACGGTTGCTACTGTTTGAACTGAACCCCATACGACCATCGCCAGACATCCTGACCGCAAAATCGTCATTGCCACCCTTCCCTCTAACCCAAGGAAAACCATCGCGTTTTCTGCGTAGGAATAGTTGCCGAGTATCGATGTGAACGCAAAAAAGATAATTGCAACAGCAATAAAATAGGTCCCGGTTGGTCCAAGATGGACGTCTAAAGCGTTTTGCGTCAACTGCATTCCGGTAGCTTCTCCACCGGCTAAAGCACCTGACAAAAGGATCATCAGTGCGGTGGCGGTACACACAAGGATCGTGTCGACGAAGCAGCCAAAAGCCTGAACCATTCCCTGGCTGGAGGGATGGTGCGGTGACGGCGTGGCGACAGCGGCAATGTTAGGTGCTGAACCCATTCCGGCCTCGTTAGAAAACAAACCGCGCTTGATTCCGTTCAACATTGCGGCCATCACTCCACCAGCGACACCGCCTGCTGCTTCTTGCAGTCCAAGAGCGCTAGACACTATGAGCCAGAGCAATCCCGGCACTTCTGAGAAGTTCAAGACCATAACGACAACGGCGATCAAAAGATATCCGCCTGCCATGAATGGCACCACGATTTCAGCGACCCTAGCTATCGCCTTGATACCCCCAAAAATCACGATCGCAGCAATTACGGCTACGCCAGCTCCAACCCATAACTTTTCAAGGCCAAAGGCACCGGACAAGGCTTCTGCGATTGAGTTCGACTGGACCGCGACAAAAATCAGCCCAAAACTCAGGATAAGGCAGATCGAAAACAACACTCCTGCCCAAGGCGCATTCAACCCCTTTGATATATAGAAAGCGGGCCCTCCACGAAAATCGCCTGATTTGGTCGTTATTTTGTAGAGCTGTGCCAAGGTACTCTCGGAATAAGCCGTAGCCATCCCGACCAATGCCACCATCCACATCCAAAATATTGCACCAGGTCCGCCCAGCGACAAAGCCACTGCAACACCGGCGAGGTTTCCTGTCCCAACGCGGGAAGCAAGGCTGACGGTCAGTGCCTGAAAAGGCGTTATTCCGCGCCTGTCCGTTCTGGGGGCCGAGGTTATGACACGCAGCATTTCTCCGAAATGCAGAAACTGAAGGGCGCCAAGCCGGATCGTAAAAAATATCCCGGCGCCCAACAGCCCGTAGATAAGGACATAATTCCAAAGTATTCCGTTTAATCCGTCGACAATAAATTCCATTCCGGGCTCTCAAAAACAAACTGACATTTTTGATTCAGGTTATTCGCAATTCACGAATATTCAAAATCAGCCTTCGAAATGTCCCGGCTCTATCGGCGTCTGGCAAAAGTCGTCTTTGGACAGGTCAGGCCGCTCCAATGATTTTGAAATCAGGTCGATAGAGGAAGGAACTCTTCTGATTGTGTGAAATTTTTTAGTAGCTGGCTACACAGTACCTGACTTCACCCAAGATAATCGCGTAAGCTCGTCGGTGGATTATTCAGCAAATGTTCCGTCGGCTCTGGCGGATGGGCTATTCCGTCCGCGACCAAGATAGACTTGTTCGTGATGCGCCGCGCATCCTGCGGGTCGTGGCTAATCATCAACAATGTTTTGTTAGTTCCCGAAATAAGTTGAGCCACAAGATCCAGCATTTCGGCCTTCAACGCAGGACCCAATGCGGCGAAAGGCTCATCTAGCAACAACAGGTCTCGTTGCTGAACCAACACTCGCGCCAAGGCCACACGGCTTTGTTGTCCCCCTGATAACTCAAATGGTTTGCGAGTGCCCATCCCCAATAAGCCGACGCGACCAAGCGCGGAGGCGACCAAAGCGCGTTCATCTTTAGAAACACGCCCGTTCGGACGAATACCCAACGACACATTCTGCTCAGCGCTTAAATGCGGAAAAAGATTGTTGTCTTGAAACAACGAGGCCACCGGACGTTTCCCCGGAGGCCGTTTTGTCAGGTCCTCTCCATCCCAGAATATTCTGCCACCCTTCACATTACGAAACCCGGCGATAGCTTCAAGTAGGGTGGATTTGCCCGCTCCGGAAGGACCGATGATCGCTACGCACGAGGCATCTGCGACTTCAAGGTTTGCCCTTAGAACGAAATCACCGTTTGCGATGACGCATTCATCAAGTCTCAACATGCCATCGACCTCCACGATCTAGAACCCAAAACGATCCCATGGACAGCATCAGCAATAATAGCGCGCCTCCGGCCGCGGCCTGAATCTGATAGGCACCCATCAGACGATAGATTTGCAAAGGCAGAGTTGCCACCTGTGCATCTGCGAACAAAGCGATGACACCCAAATCTCCCATTGAAAGTGCCATTGCCAAACCAGCCGCAAATCCGATCTGTGCCCGCATGCGAGGCAGCAAGACACTCGCAAAAAATACATGGCCTTTCATGTCGAGCGAGAGAGCGAGCCGACTGTACCGAGTAACAGTTTCCTGCGCTGCCGGAACAAGAATTCGCAACGCGAAAGGCAAGGCCATAACTGCGTTAACCAACGCGGTGACCGGTAACGCCACCGCAGTTGGATTCACAAAAGGTCTGATCAGAATAAACAAACCCGTGCCGATTACCAATGGCGACGCCGCCAAACCGAGAATCCCGATCAGCTCAACAAAGCTGTGCCGCCCGACTGCCACAGCTGCGGCCATTGGCAATGCCAGGAACAAAAGGATGGAAGTACTGGCAACAGCCACTGCAACCGAAATAACTGCCGCCTTGAAGACCTGAGTCGGCAATTCTAATAACCCCACAACGCCGGAAATCACCACTGACGACAGGGGCAACAGCAGAAAAGCCGCAGTGGCGGAGATCCAAAACGTATCGATTGCTGGGGAGCCCCCGTCCCATCGACGAATTGCCCTGTCAAGCCCTGTTCGAAATCCTTCTTTCCGCGTAAATCGCAACGCGACCAATGCCGCGGCAGCCGTCAATGCCAATTGGACAGTGGACAAAAGCGCAGCGCGACCCAAATTAAAATCGTAAGTAAACGCCTGATAGATTGCGAGTTCAATCGTTGTTGCGCGCGGCCCACCGCCTAACGTCAACGCGACAGCGAAGCTGGTCAGGCAGATCGCGAAAACTACTGCCAGAACGCTGGGTAGAACGCGCTTCAGCATCGGCCACTCAAGCAATCGAAACATTGCCATACCCTTGCAGTTCAGCTGCGCAGCTAGCCGAAACTGTTCAGCCGGAATTTCCTGCCATCCCTGAAGAAGAAGACGAGTCGCCAAGGGCAAGTTGAAGAATACGTGTGCCAACACCACACCGTGTAATCCGTATACACGGATGGCCGGAAGACCAAAGAAGCCCAAAGCTTCAGAAATCCAACCTGCCCTTCCAAATACTTGTAGAATGCCAAGTATTGCAACAATGACCGGCAAAACAAACGGAGCCCCTAACAAGGCTATCAATACCTGCCTGCCAAAAAACCTCCTGCGCGCCAGTGCACGTGCAGTCGGGATGGCAAGGCCAGCGCTGATCACCGAAGACAAAACTGCCTGTGTCAGCGTAAAACGCAAGGCAGCCCAGTCGGAAAACGCAAACATCCCACCAGAGTCAGCACGCAGGGCAACTGCTGCCAAAGTACCCAGTACCAGTGCAGCAACAAGCGTGGCTGCACCGACACCGGGTAGAGGGCTTATTGGCTGAGCGCGCTCAGCCATTCCGAAATTGCCTGTTCACGTTCTGTTGCGGCCTGATCCGGCTCAAACAAAAGCGCCTTTTGGGGGACAATCAAAGTCTCGAACCCCTTAGGCAGCCCATTGGCCGGAGTTACCGCCGGAAACATCCAGTTGGTCGTTGGAATAATCTGTTGGAATTTGTCTGACACCATAAACTGCAAAAATTGATCAGCAAGTTCGGACTGATCGGTATTCGCCAGTTTTGCGGCAACTTCGACCTGCATGTAGTGACCTTCGTCAAAGGACGCGGCCGCCTTACTGTCGTCTTCTTCAGCGATCAAATGATAAGCGGGAGATGTGGTGTAGCTGAGGACCATGTCAGCTTCACCTTCAAGGAAAAGTCCATAAGCTTCTGACCACCCCTTGGTAACCGTCACGATATTGTCGGCCAAGCCCGCCCAAATTTCCGATGCCTCCTCGCCATATGCTGCCTTGACCCACAAGAGCAGGCCCAGACCCGGCGTCGAAGAGCGAGGATCTTGGATGATGATCTTAGTATCACTATCTGCCAATTCACGGAAGTTAGCAGGGGCTACCGCATCGGCATTAAGAACAAACGCGAAATAACCCCAGTCGAATGGCACAAATACTTCGTCCGACCACTCGATCGGGAGGTTGTACTCTGCAATCACCGAATGAGGGGCAAAAAGACCGGTTTCCTTTGCAGATGTGATCAGGTTGTTATCAAGCCCAAGCACGACATCGGCGTCTGTGTTTTCGCCCTCAAGACGAATGCGAGACAAAAGCGCCGCACCGTCTTCGATGCCAACAAGGTTCAACTTGCAGTCGCAAACCTCTTCAAACGCAGTTTCCACTTGCGGACCTGGTCCCCAATCCGAAACAAAACTGTCATACGTGTAAACGGTCAGCTGAGGTTTGTCGGCGGCAAAAGCCGCTGTTGCACTCAGAAGTCCCGCAGCAATTAGCAGATGCTTCATGTCATCCTCCATTGCGGCGAGAGGGCAAGGATGGATGAAACCGTCACCTTTCCCTCCGCCGGTTCTAGCCGGTTCAGGTTCAACGGGTTCGTCAAACGACGTCTCAGCGCGGCTTGCCGCGCACCCCGAGGTAAAACTGTGATTAGGAGGAACTGGAAGAAAATACAACCAAAACCAACTTCATCTAATCCTATCTGACAAAACCTACTGACGAGTCCCCGCATATCTTGACCGAGGAATGTTGTTGAAAATGCGACCTTGTATTTTCCGAAGTCAGTTTGGGTAAAACAGGGGCTTGAATTTACTACATTACATACGAATCCGAATACGTAGGAGCGGAAGAACCTGCCACATTTTTGAAGTCAGGGATAGGTATGGTAAAGGTTCCAAACTCGTGAAACTTTTGTTGACAAGACGTCTTTACGTAATAATTTTACCCACTGAAATAATAATCGAAAGAGGGGCGCAAAGTGTATCTTGGGTTGGACTTGGGAACGTCGGGGCTCAGGGGAATTCTTATGGACGAAGCGGGTGTCGTAATTAGCGAAGCCGAAGCTGCCATTACAACTTCGAACCCCAAACCCGGCTGGTCCGAACAATCTCCGCTGGACTGGGTGGCCGCTTGCGAGAAAGTAATCGGAAATCTTCGCTCGTCCAATAACAAGGAATTTTGCGCGCTAAAAGGAATAGGCCTTAGCGGACATATGCACGGGGCGACATTGCTTGATGGTGAAGGCAATGCCTTGCGACCCTGCATCCTTTGGAATGACACAAGGTCCGCAGACGAGGCGAAGAAGCTCGACCAATATCCGGAAATGCGAAAGATTTCAGGAAATATCGTCTTTCCTGGCTTCACCGCTCCAAAACTGGAATGGGTTAGGTCACACGAGCCTGATATCTTTTCCAAAACCGCCAAAGTTCTATTACCGAAAGATTACTTAAGACTTTGGCTAACCGGGGAATATGTCAGTGAAATGTCCGATAGCGCGGGAACATCGTGGCTGGATGTTAACGCGCGGACTTGGTCGAATACAGCACTCGAACTAAGCAATATGCGTCTCGATCAAATGCCTCGCTTACTTGAAGGGAGCGAGTCTTCTGGCGAGCTTCGGCCCGAACTGCGACAAGAATGGGGTTTGTCCGAACCTGTCATTGTTGCTGGTGGCGCGGGCGACAATGCTGCGGCGGCGTGCGGGATCGGATGCATAAACGAAGGCGATGGATTTTTGTCCTTGGGTACGTCGGGTGTTTTGCTTGTAGCCCGGGAATCCTGCAGCCCTGCACCAGAGACCGCAGTTCACAGTTTTTGCCATGCAGTGCCTAACCGCTGGATCCAGATGGGAGTTATCCTTTCTGCCACTAACAGCTTGAACTGGCTTTCACGCAATGTGGGCCAACCAGTTCGCAGGCTGGCTTCCGATTTGCCCCAAAACATAACTGGCCCGTCTTCGATAACATTTCTGCCGTATTTGTCAGGCGAACGGACTCCTCATAACGACAGCGCAATTCGTGGCGCGTTTATGGGAATAGATGTTGCTACCGAGCAGGCAGACCTCACCCAGTCCGTGATGGAAGGTGTTGCTTATGCAATGAGGGACTGCCTTGAGGCTTTAAAGAACACTGGCACACAGCCGTCCAACTTACTCGCTGTCGGCGGAGGGGCCCGGTCCCGGTATTGGCTGGAAACCCTTGCCACGGTGCTGAACACACCGTTGACATTGCCTAAAGGAAGCGAAATCGGGGCAGCAAAAGGCGCGGCGCGATTAGCTGTTTGTGCCGCTAACCGCTCCTCTCCTGCCGACGTCATGACACCTCCGGAGCAACAAGAAACTATCAAACCAATACGCGGCTTAGCCGATGTTTATGAGACCGGGTACCATCGCTACACTCAGTATTATTCAGCGCTTTCACCGTTGGCCGCACGATGAGACTGCAAAGCGAAGATCGCGACCCCGATGAATGTACTCTGCTAACTGACGGTCCGATGACCGTTTCCTTGTTGAGCTATGGAGCAATTACGCAAGGCTGGTGGTACGACGAAATTCCTTTGATCCTTGGATACGATGATCCAAAGGCGTATTTGACCGACAAGAATTACATGGGCGCAATTGTTGGACGCGTCGCCAACCGGATCGGAGGAGCCAAGTTTTCTTTGGGGACATCCCATTTTGAACTAAACGCAAACGAGGGCCGAAATACCCTGCACGGTGGACCGGCTGGTTTATCTCATCGGTATTGGGACATCTCACGAATTTCGCCGTCCGAAGCTCGGCTTCGTTTGACCTCACCGGATGGGGACAACGGTTTTCCTGGTAAAGTAAAATTTGAGGTTCAGGTAACTCTTGAGTTTCCAAAACTAGTGTACTCGTTTCACGCGCAACCTGATCGTCCAACACCTATTAGCATTACTCAACACAACTACTACTCTTTAGGCAGTACAACGGGAATTTCCGAACATAAACTTATGCTCGACTCAAATCAGTTGCTTGAATTCGACGAGGAACACGTCCCATCTGGTAAAATCTGGAATGCGGCAGGCACGGGTTTGGATTTTTCATCAGCAACGGTAATTGGAACGTCCTCACCTGACTTAGACCATTACTACCTGTTTGATAACAATGGAAAACCGGATAACTTGGTTGCAGAATTGGCCGCCCCTTCAGGAGTGACCTTAAGTGTTTTTTCAGATCAACCCGGAGCCCAAGTCTATTCTGGAGCCAAGCTGAAAACTCCGTTTTATCCCAGAGATGGGCTGTGCATTGAACCGTCGGGATATCCCAATGCAATTAATATCCCATCCTTTCCCTCTGTAATATCTACACCAGAAAATCCTTACTGTCAGACACTTACGCTGGAAATTTCCGGGTGCCAGACATGATCTACAAATTGCTTATTTCGATTTTAGGTGTTTTGCTGGTGATGTCATCTGGCGCTCGGGCGCAGTCGTTAGGACCGACCCCGGAATTCGTCACTCCGGACCTATCAAGTGTTAAGCTGGGGCAACTACTCTTTTTCGACCCTATACTTTCAGGCAACAAAAATATTAGCTGCGCAACCTGTCATCACCCAAAACTAGGTACATCAGACGGCTTATCCCTTGGCATCGGAGAGGGTGGTATTGGTTTGGGAACCGAGCGACTGATCGACCTAACGAATATTCCAGAACAGCGAATTCCTCGCAATTCGCCTGGTCTTTGGAATCTGGGCGCAACGGAATTTACGACATTCTTTCATGACGGACGACTTGAGACAGATCCAGCGCAGCCGAATGGTATAAGAACGCCTTTGGGCATGCACATGAGACCGGGTTTTAAATCTGCTTTGGCGGCACAAGCCATGTTCCCGGTATTGTCGCCGGATGAAATGGCAGGGCATTATTCAGAAAATGACGTTAGCAAAGCTGTCCGAATGGGGTTCCTAACACAAGTAGGCGGTGCATGGGATCTGATCGCAGCACGTGTTGATGCAATTCCGGAATACGAGCGGCGGTTTGAAGAAATTTCGCCGGGTGAAGACATCACCTTCACCGCGATAGCGAATGCGATCGCTGATTTTATCGTCTTTGAATGGCGCGCTGACAACAGCGCCTTCGACAGATCAATGCGAGGTGAGGAAGCATTGTCCGAGGAAGCGAGCCTTGGCTTAAAGCTGTTCTACGGAAAGGCAGGGTGCAGCGAATGCCACTCTGGGTGGTTCCAGACAGATCACAAATTTCATTCTATAGCGATGCCGCAGATTGGGCCGGGAAAAGCGGCGCGATTTGAGAACCATGCCAGAGATGATGGACGACTGCGTGTAACCGGCAATCCGGAAGATGCATTTGCGTTTCGCACACCATCTTTGCGGAATGTCACGTTAACGGCGCCGTACGGGCATAATGGTGCTTTTTCACAACTCGAAGACATCATACGTCATCATCTAGACCCTTCTACATCCTTACGCACGTACTCCGTCGAATTGGCTCTGTTACCTGAGATCCCGAAATCTGACGACACGCGGTCGCTATTGGACTCGGCTCAGCTAAATGCGATCTTGGACAGCAATGACCTGCCGGAGATTAGCCTGACAAATAAAGAAATCAGCGCGATCTTGGCCTTTCTCGGCGCTCTGGAAGACCCTGCAAATCGGTTGGGTGTTCCGAAAGAGGTTCCAAGCGGTCTGCCAGTTGAAAATTAGTTACCTAGTTACTCTGACTATCTGGTTTGGGGTATAGGCCTGCCAGTCACCTTCGACGCCATCGGGCCAAATGACCCTAACTGTAACAAGCTCGTCATAACCAAGCCCAAAATGATGAAGACCTGCAATCCCGCTTGCGTGGCCTCCTCCAATAGTTATTTCTCTGACTTGCCGTCCAATCGAAGTTTCGATCTCGATAAATCCACCCACCGCCATTCGATTGGGTCGCTTCTGCACGACATCCAACATCAACCAGTTCCCAGTTTGGAGCTGGTTTTGATAGACTTCGAGTTCACTTCCCCGATTGACTACCACCAAGTCCAGTTTGCCGTCGTTGTTCAAATCCATGATTGCCGCGCCACGGGACTTGGACATGGATGCGATGCCCGCTTCAACCGAAGCTTCAAAGAATTGACCGTCCCTTTGTTGCAATAACATGTTGTTAGGATCGTAAAGGGCAGCATCGGGCATCTGCTCAACATTTCCTTTGGCTACGAAAATATCGTCTAAACCATCATTGTTAAAATCGCCGAACTGGGCGTGCCATCCAGTCGAAGGGCGACCGTCGCCCCCTACGTGTGGCCTGTGGGCCGTTGTACCTTTTTCATAAGTTGCGTCGCGCCATGTTGGCCCATCGACATCGGAGTCGAAAACCTGAAGTTTCTGATCGCCCATTGATGTAAGGTAAACTTCGGGAAACCCATCGCCGTTTAGATCACGTGACGCGATACCCATCCCCCAGATTGAGTATGGCATCCATCCCTCTTCAAGCGAATAAAGCCGTGGCGCAGGTTCCATGGCCCATAACTGTTCTTGCCCATCGTTGACATAATAATGCCGGTCATTACTGACCCGAAGGTCTGCACGGCCGTTTCGTGCCCAGTCTGAAAACAGGATGGACAGTGAGCAGTGACCTGGCTCCAAATGTTCCGGCTTGCGGTATTTCCCTTCCTCTGGGCGATAAAGAACAGTTGGTCCGCAGGTTCCGAAAGGACCATTTGGATCGAACCGATCAACATAGGTTCCAAACGCCAAAGTAGGCAGTGTTTGTCTGCCTTCCCATGTCGCCGAGAAACCTGTTGTCCAATGATCCTCGGCCTGAAAATCAAATTCACTGAATGGGCTAAATTCACAATCAAGATTGCCTTTAAACAAAAGGTCATCGCCCACGCGCAAGACAACAAGATCAAGGATGCCATCGCTATCGACATCAATCGGATAACCCCCGGTCACCCCAGTCAGTGACAATTCATCAGGTGTATCGATTGTAAACGAAATTTTGTCGGAGGATGTGTTTTTGAAAAGTTGAGATCGATTGGAACCGCCCGCCACAAATAGCTCGGGCAATTCGTCACCATTGCAATCGAAAACGGCTACACCTCCACCGACGAAATGTTCCCAACCACCGTCGTATACATGTGCAGGAATTTCTACTGTCGCAAAACTTGGGATTTTTGTCTCGGCATCGGCAGCCGTCGCGACTACGATCGAAACGATAAGCTCAGGCCGCATTCGTCGGCAACTCTTTGACTTTAAGAATCGACACCTGTTCGATGCCGTATGCAGCCGCGCCCTTGGCCCACATCAGATCACCCCAGTGATGTACTTTTATGTCGGGCAAAGGAGCATCTACGTTGGCTACTCCGCTCTGAATCCGATCCATGACTTCGTCCGAACACAAATGTTCAAAACTCATCTGGGCGCCAGACAAAATGATGCACTCTGGGTCAAACAAGTTGATCAAATTGGAGATCCCAAGACCAAACATCTGACCGGCTCGATTCAGTACTGATATCGCCATTTGCTCACCCGAGTTGGCCCGTTCGTGTATATCGGATACCGTTTCTGGCTTTCTATCTTGCGTCGCAACGGTCATCTCTCTGATCAGAGCATAATCACCGACGTAAGCTTCAAGGCACCCTCGCTGACCGCATTGGCACAAAGCACCATCCAGTTGAACTTTTGCGTGGCCAAATTCAGCTCCACACCCGCGCTCTCCTCGGTATAGTTTTCCATCCAGCACAATTCCAAGGCCGACACCGTGTTCGATTGTAACGACAAGAAAGTTCCTGAGCCCGATTCCCAATCCAAAAAGCTGTTCCGCCTTTGCAACCAGATTTGCATCATTTTCGATAAACGCAGGGCAGGGAATATATTCCTTGAACAATCGACTAAAATCCACGTTTCGCTCGGTCAAGGATGACGACCAATGAACAAAATTCCTTTTTGCATCCACCAGTCCTGCTATCCCAATTGATACACCAGACAAGTCACCAATCGTCATTTCTGTCCGTGAACAAGCCTCTTCCAGTGCAGTGTATATTGTTTTCACCAAATCGCGTGGCGACATACTGGTTTTGTTCAAGGAATGCGTGTGCAAGGTGACTTCTTTGCCTTCAAAGTCGACCAACAAAACTGAAATTACTTGTCGTGCGATTTTCAAACCTGCAACGAAATAAGAGCTTCCGTCCAGTTGCAGTAAAACTCTTGGCCTGCCTCGTTTCGCAGATTTCGACTTTGATTCCCCTACAACCTCTTTGATCAACCCGGCTGAAATTAGATCGGCGGTAGCAGCGGTAACCGTTGCAGGGCTGGTATTCAAAGCAGTGGCAATATCAATACGCGATGTCGCCCCTCTTGTTCTAATGTGTTCGAGAACCCGCAAGCGGGTGGCATTCCTTTGGTCCAAGGAAACCGGCGAGTCCTTGTTGCTTAGCATTCTTTCCTCGCGAATCTCGTCATTTGGTCAATCTATTAGGAAATTCACGCGCCCGATAGGTTAAATATTTTACCCGCTGAAATAAATATGGTACTCAAAATTCGAGAGTCACGAATCACGACAGGATGACTCGGCATTTGGGAGGAAATCATGAAAAGAATTCTCAGCTTTTCGGCTGCGGTTGCATTGATGGGCTCGGCTGTTTTTGCAGACCCCGTTGTTGGCGTAAGCTGGTCAAACTTTCAGGAAGAACGCTGGAAGACAGACGAAGCGGCGATCAAATCAGCATTAGAAGCAGGCGGCGCTGAATACATCTCAGCGGATGCTCAATCGTCTTCTGCAAAACAGCTGTCGGACATTGAAAGCCTTATCGCTCAGGGTGTGGACGCACTGATCATTCTTGCACAAGACGCACAAGCAATCGGCCCGGCAGTACAGGCCGCTGCTGATGAGGGTATTCCTGTCATAGCGTATGATCGATTGATCGAAGACGATCGTGCGTTCTATCTGACTTTTGACAATGTCGAAGTTGGCCGGATGCAGGCGCGTGCAGTCTTTGACGCGATGCCAAAGGGTAATTACGTCATGATCAAAGGGTCGCCGACCGACCCGAATGCCGATTTCCTACGGGGCGGACAGCAAGAAATCATTCAGGCTGCAGTTGACAGCGGAGACATTGTAATTGTCGGTGAGGCATATACTGACGGCTGGCTTCCGGCAAACGCGCAGCGTAATATGGAACAAATTCTGACAGCGAACGAAAACAATGTCGATGCCGTTGTTGCCTCTAATGACGGAACTGCCGGCGGTGTTGTAGCTGCTCTGACCGCACAGGGCATGGAAGGTATTCCCGTCTCGGGACAGGATGGCGACCATGCGGCGTTGAACCGGGTCGCTTTGGGAACCCAAACAGTATCGGTTTGGAAAGACGCGCGCGAACTTGGGAAAGCGGCAGGCGAAATCGCAGTGGCTCTTAGTGGCGGTACCAGCCCAGGTGACATCGAAGGCGCGGTCAGCTGGACATCGCCTGGTGGCACCGAGATGAATTCGGTATTCCTTGCCCCGGTACCAATCACAAAAGACAACCTTTCGGTCGTTGTAGATGCCGGTTGGATTCCACTAGCAGACCTTTGCCAGGGTGTTGAAAACGGACCTGCACCCTGTAACTAAAACACGCTGTCCCCGGCCCTCAGGTCGGGGACACTAGCTGAATATGAAAGATCGGAAATGACCGAAACTTCGTCTCAGCCGGTTCCTCAAAAAGCAAAGGCCAGCCTATTCCAACAATTGGAATTGGACATGCGGCTTTTGGGAATGATCGGCGCGTTCGTCATCCTTTGCATTGGCTTCAACATCGTCACAGACGGGCGGTTCCTTACACCGCGAAACCTGTTCAACTTATCGATTCAGACCGTGTCAGTGGCAATTATGGCGTGCGGAATGGTTTTCATAATCGTCACACGCCACATCGACCTGTCAGTGGGTGCACTGTTGGCAACGACCTCTGCAGTAATGGCAATGACTCAGACCGAGTTATTGCCCCACATGTTGGGCATGGGTTTGAACAATCCGGCAACCTGGGCAATCACAATTGTAATCGGACTTTTGGTCGGAACCCTGATCGGAGCATTTCATGGGTGGATGGTCGGCTATCTTACGATCCCGGCATTCATTGTGACTCTTGGCGGATTTCTGGTTTGGCGAAACGTTGCTTGGTATCTGACCAGCGGACAGACTATCGGCCCCTTGGACAGCAACTTTCTAAAGTTCGGCGGAACCAACGGAACATTGGGCACCACGGCAAGTTGGATGTTTGGTTTTCTGGCCGCGGCAGTCGCAATATGGGCATTGTGGAGCAGCAGGCGAGCAAAAGCTGCACACGGTTTTCCCGTCAAACCAGTTTGGGCGGAGTCAACCCTTGCAGCTATCATGACAGTCTCCATCCTGGGTTACGTTTACATTGTAAACAGCTACCAAATACCTACCCGCAGATTGGAACGCATGTTTGAGGCACGCGGCGAAACAATGCCCGAAGGGTTAGTCGTTGGCTACGGCATTCCAATTTCGGTTCTAATTCTGATCATTGTGGCAGTCATTTTGACAGTTGTGGCGCGTAAAACGAGATTTGGTCGCTATATATTTGCGACTGGTGGCAATCCCGACGCCGCTGAGCTTTCCGGTATCAACACCCGGTGGTTAACCGTAAAGGTTTTCGCTCTTATGGGATTCCTTTGTGCCGTTTCAGCAGTGGTCGCCTCTGCGCGATTGGCCAATCATTCCAATGACATCGGCACGCTTGACGAACTAAGGGTGATTGCCGCTGCAGTCATCGGAGGTACAGCCCTGTCAGGTGGAATCGGGACGATATACGGCGCGATATTGGGCGCACTAATCATGCAGGCCCTTCAATCTGGCATGGCCATGGTAGGTGTCGACGCACCGTTTCAGAACATTGTCGTCGGCACTGTTTTGGTCTTGGCCGTCTATATCGACATTGTCTACCGCAAGCGTTTGGGGGCAAAGTGATGCAAGATCAGGACACAAAAAATACGACCGCAAATATGGGCCGGGGGTCAGGTGCGCCTCCGTTAGTGGAAATGCGCGACATTTCCATATCATTCGGCGGTATCAAAGCGGTTGATCACGTCTCGGTCGATCTTTACCCCGGTGAAGTTGTTGGACTTTTAGGCCACAACGGAGCAGGCAAATCGACGCTGATTAAGGTTTTGTCTGGTGCCTATCAAATGGACCAAGGCGAAATTCTGATTGACGGCAAGCCAGTCGACATTGACAACCCGCGTGACGCCAGGGCCAACAACATCGAAACTATCTATCAAACTCTGGCTTTGGCTGACAACTTGGATGCAACATCCAATCTCTTTCTCGGACGAGAAATGGTCACTCCGATGGGGTTGGTAAATGACGCCGCGATGGAGGCTGAATGCCGAAAAATTATGGCTCAGTTGAACCCAAACTTTCAAAAGTTCAACGATCCGGTCTCAGCCCTATCCGGTGGACAAAGACAGTCGGTTGCGATTGCCAGGGCGGTTTATTTTAACGCCCGAATTTTGATTATGGACGAACCAACCGCTGCGTTGGGGCCACACGAAACACAGATGGTTGCCGACTTGATCCACCAGTTAAAGGCACAGGGAATAGGAATTTTTCTGATCGATCACGATGTGCACGCCGTTATGGAGTTGTGTGACCGGGCATCCGTTATGAAGAACGGAAAACTGGTAGGAACAGTGAACATCGCCGATGTGACAGACGATGACCTTTTATCCATGATCATCCTCGGCAAGCAGCCCGGGCAAACGGCAGATTAGGGGGCAACTATGATTAGTGATTTCTTTGAGGGGATTGAAAAAGCCCAATTTGAAGGCGCGGAAAGTACAAACCCGCTGGCCTTCCGCCATTACAACCCGGACGAGATAGTCTTGGGCAAGCGCATGGAAGATCACTTGCGATTTGCCGTAGCGTGGTGGCATTCGTTTGCTTGGGAGGGAGGAGACCCTTTCGGCGGCGCCACATTTGAACGCCCATGGCATCCCCAGGATGACATGGGACGGGCCAAGATGAAGGCCGATGTGGCGTTCGAGATGTTTGAAATTCTTGGACAACCCTATTTTTGCTGGCACGATGCCGATATCCGACCCGAGCAGGGGGATTTTGCTGCCAACCTGAAGACTCTTGAAGAAATCACCGACTATATCGGTGAAAAGATGCAATCGGTTGGCACAAAGCTTTTGTGGGGAACGGCGAATATGTTCAGTCATCGCCGCTGGATGGCTGGCGCAAGCACCAACCCTGATCCTGATGTGTTTGCTTTTGCTGCTGCCACCGTGAAGTCATGCATTGACGCCACCCATAAGCTCGGCGGAGAAAATTATGTGCTGTGGGGCGGGCGTGAAGGATACGAGACCCTTTTGAACACAGACATGCAAGCAGAGCTCGATCACATGGGCCGTTTTCTGAGCATGGTTGTCGACTACAAGCACAAGATCGGATTCAAGGGAACCATTCTGGTAGAACCCAAGCCGCAAGAACCATCAAAGCACCAGTATGACTTCGACGCGGCAACCTGCATCGGGTTTCTAAGAAAATACGGACTGGAAAACGACGTAAAGCTAAACTTGGAACAGGGCCATGCTATCTTAGCCGGCCACAGTTTTGAGCATGAAATAGCGGTGGCCACCGCAGAAGGAATGCTCGGTTCCATCGACATGAACCGGAACGATTATCAGTCTGGCTGGGACACAGACCAATTTCCCAACAATACGCCCGAAGTTGCCTTAGCCTACTATCACATATTGAAGTCAGGAGGTTTTTCGACAGGGGGAACAAACTTTGACGCAAAACTGCGCCGTCAGTCGATTGACCCACAAGACCTAATTGCAGCACATATTGGAGCCATGGATATCTGCGCGCGAGGGCTTAAGGCGGCAGCGGCAATGGTCGAGGACGGCGGCCTGGAAATGGAGTTGGCGAAGAGATATTCAGGTTGGCAAACAGACGAGGCTCAGTCCATGTTGGAGTCTGGCCTGGAAGAAATTACTGCTCGTGTTTTGGATCAAGGGATAAATCCCAAGCCGTGTTCGGGACAGCAAGAGTATTTGGAAAACTACGTAAACCGATTTGTCTGATCGAAGCAGACAGCAGGACGTTTGAGGACAAAAAAGACATCCCGGAAACGTTCACGAAAAACAGCAAATTCTGATAATGGCTTCTTCACCAAGACGCAAACAAGCTCAGACCAAAGCAAGGACTCGGTCAACGCTCTGGCCGAGTCAACTTTTACAGGCAATCCGAAGAGGAGACGGAACCAATTGCATGGTTGCGGCATCCCAATGCATCAGATCTCAGCTCGATAGATAAGGCTCAATAGAAAGGCATAAATTCCAAATTGAAGCGCGAGATACCCTGTCTCCAACAAAACAAACCCACCAGCATTTGGCACATTTTGTTTCGCAACAAAGGCCAGCACATGTGATGTCCAAAAGAAGATCCCCATCAACGAGGAAAACTGAAACGCGCGAACCATTCCAACGCTACCGGTGTGAAACAACGGAAAAATCGACGCGAGAGCGATCCCCTGAATCACAATTGTCAGCAAGCCGATGAACACGTTAGGTTCGCCAGCAAAATAACCAAAACTCTCGTATTGTTCTTTAAACAAACCAACATGCCACCCAAGGGCGAGCGGGAATACCACCAGAATATAGGCGATCGAGGAAAGAAAAGTTTTCATCGTCCAGTCCCTATGCACCGGACGCGCGTTTCCACAGCGCGATCGTTGCGCCACCGGGGTCAAGGATGAATGTGGCTACACCTGCTGGGCCTTGAAGATCCTCTGCGATAATGGACGCACCGCGATTTTTGGCGTCAAAAACTGCCACAGGCAAACCATCGACTTCCAAAAATGGCACCCAGCCCGATACCGATTCCATTTCATCCGTGATGGCTGCAAACGGTTTGTCTTGTCCATTAAGCGTCAAGAACGTCATTTTCCCAATGTCGTCCGGTACCCAGCCAAAAGTCTGCTGCATAAACTCATTTGTCTTGGCGCGTTTAGTACTGACATTATCGAACCATACGAAAGGAGAAGGTATTAGCTAATTCCTCTTGTTTTTTGCAAATCGCCTGTCCAAACTTGAAACTGAAGGAATATTCGACCGAGAGGTTGATCCCCGCAAAGCCAGCAGGATTTGCTACTTTCCGACGGGAAAAGCTCGGGACCTTCTCCCTGCCCTACTCAACTTGATGTTATGGTCGACGAAGTATGATGAAAATACCGAAGCGCCAAACTCATTCGCTGAGGAATTGCAGAAAGATTTTTCCGGAGCGGTTGCCTGGTACGAAACAGAGATTGAGCGAGTAAACTCCGAGATTTTCTCAACCCCTAAATCGTGACTTGATCGAATGAGTCCATAATGGAAATTCGTCACTGTACCGTTTTGATTGCCCAACCAAACGCCTCAGGATTAAAAACTTGATATGTCCTAAGCGGCCATCAAAGAAAAATGTTTTTTGCACCCGAAGCCGACCCAGAAATATTTTCTGTAACGGTGCACTATGTCGGTGGCAGTCAACTCGATTTCCTTAACTCCCAATTCATAACGTTAACAAAGGCAGAAGCCATGGTTGCACAAATAGTGATCCGAGGGTTCGAAAAAGGTGACATAGACGATGTCAGGTCCATCTTCATAGAAGCAAACCGTGATATCGCGCCGAACGACATGGCCGATGCTTTCGAGGATTATATTGTCATAAGCCTGCAGAAGGAATTCGATGATATTGAAGGTTACTATTCCGATCGAAACGGTGGATTCTTTGTCGCTGAATTGAGTGATAGAGTGATTGGAATGTACGGACTTGAAACGGTTCGAGACGGGGTTGCCGAATTGCGGCGAATGTACTTGCGGCTTGATTCAAGAGGAATGGGCCTAGGCAAAAAGTTGTTCGATCATTCAATTCGCACCGCTCGCTCAATGGGTTTTACAAAGTTACTTTTGAGTACCTCAGAGCTACAGCTGCCAGCCTTAAATTTGTATCGATCTTATGGCTTACGAGAAACAAAAACTGAAACAGCAGAGAAACAGTCGAACAAAACAATCGGCGGAGGAATTATTCGCTATCATTTCGAAGCAGACCTCTGACATGTTGCGTAGTTATGAACCGGTAGTGAAATCAACAACTCAACTGAACAACGTCGCTCACAAAAGTCGATTATTGTAACTTCGCGACAAATTATAGTCACGAATAGGCAATTGAATGCGCTAACGGGAATCGAAACAGTCTTTTAAAAGGTTGTTCTACTTTCGAGCCAAAATGTAAGCTTGTATGCTTTGGGAATAGACCACATCGTTATCCTCGGGCGAAACTATCTCACTATCGTCATACGGATCAAACGACATATAAAAGTTATCGTTTTCCAAAACGATAAACTTGAAGCGTTCCACAATACCAAACGCGCAGTCAGACGAATGGTGGAAATTGTAACTTTCGCATCCACAAAACCTAAGAAGCACCTTTTTCCAGTCAGACTGGGGACGCATTAGCAGCTGAATTTCCACTATGGCTAGGCTACCGTGACCAAAAATCCTAATTTCTTCAATTTCTGTGTCCAGAAATGAGTTCTCACCAACAAACTTATCAAGAATATTAGTATCTTCAGAAATCAAGTCCATTCAAATGACCACGTTTCGACTAAATACAGACGCGACGTTTCAAACAAGCTGCGTTTCCTCGTCAACTTGGTATTTTTCGTCCTCACCCTTGAGTTTCCTACCGACGGCGACAATCGCCTCAATCGCTGGCAAAAGCTCTGCGCCTAAATCAGTCAATTCATATTCAACTGTCGGCGGATGCGTTTCCACTACAGTACGCCGTACAAGGCCGTTGTCCTCCATCTGTTTCAAACGTGAGCTCAGCATCTTTGCGGAAACTCCGGGAATATCCGCACGAAGTTCCGAAAACCGGCGGGCGCCTCCGGCAAGGTACCAAATGATATTGGGTGTCCACGTGCCTCCGATCAACTGCATGCATTCGCTGAGTGGGCACATTGGATCATGTTTTTTTGAAACATTTTTTCTTCTCTTCAACGGCAATTCCAACTCCTTGTTTGGCATCATGGCGAATTGGTCACTTGGTTACCAACTCGTTACCTTAAAGTGCAGTAACATGTTTTTAGCTGGTTACCAAATGTTATCGCCTTGATTAGCTATTGCAAGCAGGCATTTCGCCTGATCCTTAACATCGGAGAACCTAATGGAACTTTTTTATACACCAGGTGTCTGCTCGCTTTCCCCGCATATCGTCTTGCGTGAAGTTGGCGCTGAATTCGATCTCACTCAGGTGAACCTGGCAGAAAAAACAACAGATAAAGGTGGCGACTACAAAGAGGTCAACCCAAGAGGTTACGTCCCTGCCCTGCGCGTATCGACCGGAGACGTGATCACAGAAGGATCTGCGATCATTCAGTATCTGGCCGATCAGTTCCCTGAATCCGGACTGGCCCCCGCGGCAGGTACAATCGAGCGCGCGAAATTGCATTCTGCACTGAACTTTGTTGCGGCAGAAGTACACAAAAGCTTTGCACCTCTGTTCGACGCTTCTTCAACGGACGAATTGAAAGAAGCCGCGCAGAAAAAAGTCGTGTCGCGCTTTGATATGGCAGAGGACATGTTCAAAGACGGCCGTGAATACCTGATGGGCAGCAAGTTCTCCATCGTGGACGCTTATCTGTTCACCGTCTCGACCTGGCTGCAAATGGTTGGCATCGATATCAACCAGTGGCCAAATGTGTCTAAGTTCGCTGATCGCATCCGTAACCGCCCCAGCGTTCAGGCTGCCATGAAGGCTGAAGGACTCATCTGATATGGCAAAGTCCGACATCGCAGAAATCGAGCACTTGATCGATGAGTACTTTGAGTCCTTGTATCACGCGGACTCAAAGCGCCTGAGCAAAGTGCTGCACAAGCATGCCTTGTATGCGACAGCAAGCGACGAGGAATTGCTATTAATGGATATGCCAACCTATTTCGGAGTGGTTGATCAGCGCGAGCCTGCTTCGGAGCGCGGCGAACCTCGCATTGATCAAATTGTTTCGATTGACTTTGCAGGCCCAAAAACCGCGTTTGTTAAGTACCTCTGCACCTTGGCAGGAAAGTCATACATCGACTTTCTGACCTTGGTGCGAGATGAGGGTCGTTGGCAGATCATGTCGAAAATTTTCCACTACGAACACGTCTAAGAGGAAAATTGAATGCCTTATGTAAACGTTAAAATCACGCCCGAAAACGCAACCCCAGAAAACAAAGCTAAACTTATCTCTGGGGTAACGAACCTACTGGTTGACGTGCTAGGCAAAAACCCGGCTTCGACAGTGGTCGTTATTGATGTGGTTGAAACAGAAGACTGGGGCTTGGGTGGCTTACCTGTCGAAGAGTTTCGCAAGAAACGGTCGTCGGCGTAGACCAAAGACGGGTAAGTTCAAGATCGCGGGGGTTGGCCATAAACCGATCCCCGCGGTCACTAAAATGTTGATTTTATTTCGACAAGGAAAATTCCAAACACCTGCTTCGATTCAAATTAGATTTGAATGAAGCGTAAGAAATTATGCCTAGGTCTCAAACGAAGCTCCTAACGGCTGCCTCTTACCTTTGCGCAAGAAACGGGTCGCTGGCATCGACAGTAACTCTGTAGAAATTGAACGCATGGCGGATTTTGGAAAGAACCAATCGCTTTCCCCATAACTTTGCTGGAGAAAAATATGGCTGGCTTTAGATGCGTCCCTTTGTCTGACGAAGCATTTAGGAATTATCAGACCGCAGAGTCGGATGACGTTGGAAACTCTATAAAGAAGATCTTCGAGGACGATACCTATCCTTGCCGATATACGCTCCGCGAAATGTCAGCAAAGGATGGCATGTTGCTGCTTGCCCACAAGCCACCCAAACCCCAAAGCGTTTACGGGAATCCCATGGCGATCTTTGTTTCTGCATATGACTGTGATCGTTTTGACGAAGAAAATACCGTTCCAGAGATCGTCAAAAACCGATTGGTTTCCTACAGGGCATTCGACGAAAATGGCATGGCGGTATACGACGCAGGTGAAATCGTCGAGCCACATGGAAAGCATGCTGAAGCAATCGCGAAAATTTTTGAACGCCCAGATGTAGCCTATATCAACGCTCACACTGCCAAGGCTGGCTGCATGCTCACACATATCGAACGGCTTCCATGAAACCGCTAGCGGAGTGCGTCGATTACTTTGTCGAAATTCGTAAAGCCTTTCATTCTTTTCCTGAACTGTCGCAAAAAGAAGAACGCACATCGGCGACAATTGCTGAACTTCTTAATGGATGGGGATTTGAGGTTTGCGACAAAATAGGCGGCTACGGAGTCGTTGGCGTGTTGCGACGGGGAACCGCGTCCAAATCGGTTGGTTTGCGTGCCGATTTCGATGCTTTACCCATTTTGGAAGAAACCGGCCTTGAACACGCAAGCCAAAACCCCGGTGTGATGCATGCATGTGGTCATGATGGCCACTCAGCGATCCTGCTGGCCGCCTGTTATGAACTTGCCCGAAGCCCGTTTTGCGATGGAACTTTTGTAGCGATCTTTCAACCCGCCGAGGAAGTCGGTGAAGGTGCAAAGGCAATGTTTCAAGATGAGTTGGAGAGCAGATTTCCAACCGACGCCTATTTTGGACTGCATAATATACCCGGTCTCCCAGCAGGACATTTTGGACTTGCTGAAGGTCCATTCTGGGCCGCCGTCGACGACGTTACGATCACTCTTAAAGGTTTTGGTGGGCACGCCGGTTTTCCGCATCTTGCCCGAGATCCAGTGGTCGCCGCATGCAATCTTGGCGTTGCTTTGCAAACTGTCGTTTCAAGGACACTTAATCCTGTTGACCCCGCAGTATTGACCATAGGTGCAATACATGCAGGAGAGGCGCACAACGTCATACCAGATCAATCAGAGTAAAAGTTAAATATTCGCTCTTTTTCCGAAACTTCCCGCGACCAGATCATTAAAAGAATCCGCGAAATCGTGAAGGGCATCGAATTATCATTTGGTGTCTCTGCGGAATTGACGTTTGGGCATCACACTCCGGCCGTAAACAACCATCCTGAAATGACGGACTTTGCGCGTTCCGTGATACAGGCGTCACCCGGTCTTTCACTCGTGGAAGGTATTGTTCGGCAAATGACCGTCAGCGATGACTTTTCAGAATTTCTGCAACGCAAGCCTGGATCTTACGTCTTAATTGGAAACGGAGAAAACGGGCACCCTCTGCATCACCCAAAGTATGACTTTAACGATGAGATCCTGCTTCCGGGAGCACAACTTTGGGTCAATCTAGTCAAATCTTACCTCGATACTCCGAAGATCAAGGCAGCGAAAGATATAGATCGAAACGAACAAGTGTGAACCGCATCGCTGTAGTTTGGGATTGGTTCCTTAGGTCAATATTCTATCGATTTTCATTTCCGGAATGGTTCACGTTAACCAAGCGGGCTAAATCAGGGAATTTGTGATGTGGCGGAAAAGTCGGACATATGATCATTTTTTCAGATAATAAGTTCCGTTAACAATCACTGTAATGGGTGGCAATGCTTTGTTAAAATCAAACCCAGCAGTGTATATCGGAACCATTCTGCGAAATACTGCCCTCGTCGTCATCTGATGGAAAGTCAACCACAACTCTTTAAAACCCAACCTATTCTCGATGGCGCATAAAACGTGCGGTAACCAACGAGATCACCGTTAAGTTAGGTTTTCGGTAGGGATACAGCCGACTTCCTTCGACGACGGCGACGGCGAACAAACCATGTGCCTTAAACATCGAATCCCACTCTAACTGGCAGTTGTTAATGTCAAATCCACTCACTCAAAAAACATCCGATCCGGCTACGGTCGAAATCGATTTTATTTCAGATATCGTATGCCCTTGGTGTGCCATTGCATTCCACCAACTAAAGGCGGCGTCCGAGAATACAGGCGTCGACGTCAAAATCAGTTGGCAACCGTTTCAGTTGAACCCCAAATTGCCTAAAGAAGGGCAAAACCTTCGGGCGCATATGGCCGAAAAGTATGGGACAACTTTGGAGGGAAGCATTCTATCGCGCGAAAGGATATCTGCAATCGGAGCCGAACTTGGATTTAAATTCGACTATTTTGATGAAATGCGAATGTACAACACATTCAAAGCTCATCAGTTAGTTAACTATGCCGGAGACTACGACAAATCCCAGGACGTTTCGATCAAGCTGTTTGAAGCCTTCTTCGGTCAAAGACAAGATATCAGTGACATTGAAATACTGGTCAAAATTGCAGACTCTGTAGGGCTGCCCGACGACAACGTGCGTAAAGTCCTTGAAGAAGAAAGCAGAGCCATGGCCGTTCGCACATGCCAACGCTACTGGACAGATTTAAGGGTCAGCAGTGTACCAACTGTGGTCATTCGACCGTCTTTTGCCGTTTCCGGGGCTCAAGGTGTGGACACCTATTCCAAAATACTCTTGGGTGCCCAAAGAAATTGAGCCGCTGCCCCGGAATCAAACACTGCGATCTAACAGTGAAGTAAAAACTCTTTAACGCCTCAGGTGACCTCAAAGGTTCACCGAAAGCGTTCAACAAGAAGACTAAGGAGATATATGTGAGCTACCAAAAGTACTTGAGAGAAGCATGCTATGTAGGCGGGGACTGGATTGCCGCTGACTCGGATGCTCTGATCGACGTCCAGAATCCTGCGACCGGCGAAGTGATCGGAACTGTTCCGAACTGCGGCACAGAAGAGACCCTGCGCGCAATTGAAGCTGCTAAACTAGCGTTCCCTGAGTTTTCATCGATGCCACTGCTCGAACGGGTCAATCTTCTTTGGGACCTGCAAGACGCCCTGCTGGACAACAAACAGAGCCTTGCGGAACTTCTCACAATTGAACAAGGCAAACCACTCGCTGAATCTCTGGGCGAGATTACCATTGGGGCTGCTTATGTCCGTTGGTTCGCCGAAGAAATCCGCAGAACCAAAGGTGAGATTGTTCCCTCGCCAACGAACGGCAGAAAGTTCCTTGTTACAACTCACCCCGTGGGCGTCGTTGGCATGATCACCCCGTGGAACTTCCCGTCATCGATGTTGGCCCGCAAACTCGGCCCGGCTCTAGCAGCTGGCTGCACCGTGGTCGCAAAACCAGCCACTGCCACGCCGTACTCAGGATTGGCCTGGGGTGCACTTTGCGAAGAGGTCGGATTTCCCAAAGGAAGCGTGAATATTCTGACAGGTTCTGCCCGTCAAATTGGTGGCGCGATAATGAGCTCTCCGGATGTACGCAAAGTTACTTTCACAGGTTCGACCGAAGTCGGAAAAGAACTAATCCGGCAGTCTGCGGACACGGTCAAGAAAGTCAGCATGGAATTGGGCGGCAATGCGCCGTTTCTGGTCTTTGAAGATGCCGACCTGGATGCCGCTGCTGAAGGTGCTATCATTTCGAAATTTAGAAATTCAGGACAAACTTGTGTTTGCGCCAACCGTTTCTACGTACACTCGGACGTATATGATGCATTCGTTGAAAAGCTTGTTGAAAAAACCAACGCCTTAAAAATTGGTAATGGCCTTGACGAAGGTGTTCAACAAGGGCCACTGATCGATGATGACAGCCTGGCAAAGGTAGAAGAACTGTTGGCTGATGCAGTTGACCGCGGTGCAAAAGTCGCGACAGGCGGAACCCGGCATGAGCTTGGCCGTACCTTCTTCCATCCCACCGTGGTTACTGAAGCCAATCAAAGCATGCGCGTTGCGAAAGAAGAAATATTCGGACCACTCGCTCCTATTTTCCGCTTTGACAGCGAAAACCAAGCAATCGCTATGGCGAATGATACTGAGTTTGGCCTCTGTGCATACGCATATACCAAAGATTTTGGCAGAATCATGCGTCTCAACGAAGGGTTGGAGTACGGAATGATTGGCGTAAACTCTGGCCTGATCACAACGGTTGAAGCGCCGTTTGGTGGTGTCAAGGAAAGTGGTCTGGGCAAGGAAGGCGGCAGCCAAGGTCTGGAAGACTATCTGGACAAAAAATACACTGCCGTCGATTTTGACGTGGCAACCTAACCAAGTTAGGAAGCTGGTTTAGATTTCTTCCCGGGGTCTTATCCTCGGGAAGAGCTTGGGACCAATTTTTACATTAAAGAATTTACAAATTTGTCCAATCCAAAGCGCCGGCATTTCGACTAAAAAGTTGAGCTTCCAAAATGAAGATAGGCTTGGCTGTTGCTTTACTTTTCGTAGTACTAGGCGGTGCCTTTTTGCTAGCGGCACTTTTGACGACACCAATGCACTCGGACATGGATCAGGCTGAAGAATCTTCTTCGCAGATTAATACGAGTAGAAAACCGTCAACCAAGGCGAATTTCCTATGTAATGTCGGTTTAACTTTCGTCATTTTCGGGATCATCGGAATTACGATCCTAAAGTTCTTGGAAACCTATTTCGGCTGAGGCCGAAATTGAATTGCACCTAATAAGTGAAACAGCATGTAGAAAATGATCAGCGTGGCTTGCGTGCACCTCATTTTTTCGGTGCACAACAACATCGCCCTGATGTTTTCGATTTGGTTGCCCGCCAGTACCCACCTGAAACGACGCATCGCCGGATAGCACAACATAAAATTCCTCTGCGGGATGAGCATGTGGCGGGTAATATGTATTTGGCCCCATCAAGAACAGTCCCAAAATGACTTCGTGATTTGTCAGTACCCCATCCGGCCCAACGCCTTCTCCGTTAGCGAACTCCGAGAGGAATGGTCTGCTCCAGTTGTTTTCGGCATAGAACTCAGCCCAATTGACATACCCAAAGGCTGAAAATGCAGCCTGACGCAGCCCATCCAAAGATGGCGGCACGCTTGCCCCAAAAACTTTTGGAGCATGGCGCAACGCTCGGACATTCGTTTGAGAGGGTGTCTTAGTATCAACAGAAGTCGTTTCGATACCGTCGATTGCGGACGACATTATGGCAATCAGTTCTTTTCGATCTTCTGAAGTTTGGCTGTCGATATTTAGGAGAAGGTGCTCGGAAGTTCGTCGGGCCAGTTTTAGTAAAGCTCCAATCGCGTTTCGGTTCGCTTTCATTAACGTCAGGGCTCCGGCACTATTTTCTAGGCGCCTAAGTCGCCAAGAAGGTTTTATAAAGTGTTAACGACAAACCCAAAAACGACCTTTGTGGTCGATACGGCCTACAAACTTAGATTGTGAATTGTCTTCGAAACAGCAGTTGTCGATCGAATGAAAAAATAAGTTGGGCGGTCTAACGATCAGATTTAGAGTGTCGGTTTGTTGAAGCGCACCTAAGCTATTCTTTTTATGATATTTCGTTGAATGCTTTTGCGGTTTCTTTTGCGCAGTTATTCAAAAAGGTGTCCCCCCTCCCCTACGAAAAGGGGAAGAGGGGACAGGGGGGGAGAGGAGGAGGGGGTACAAAATCAATTTTGGCAGAGTTTAATTCACGCTACCAACGCACCTGCGCTGCTTTTTAGCAACTCGGCAGCTTGAGAGACCGTTTTCTCAACAATTTGTTCGGCACTTTCGATTGTGTCGATCAAATCTAACGCCTCGCCAGCTATTAGAACCCGCGTTGCGTAATCATTGGGATCCGAGGCTTCATAGACCGCTCGCTGATTTTCGGCGTCTTGCTTCAGCGCTTCTATTTCTGAATGCCACTTTTTGGCAAAGTCATTCGAAACTACGCGACCGGTGAAGTGCCAGGGCCAATCCAGCCCTCTGGTGACATCGAAAACCTTCGACCGAACAGTGTCATCTCCTTTGGTTTCAACCAACAGCTGCTTGGCTTTCTCTGATCCAATTGCTTCTTTACTGGCCCAGAAACGCGTTCCCATCATAACTCCATCTGCACCCAACATCAGCGCAGCGGCCAGACCGCGGCCATCAGCGATTCCGCCTGCAGCAACGATGACTTGTTCCGGACCCGCTAAATCTCTTACAGCCGGCAGCAAGGCCGTCAACCCGCGGTCCATCCCGTGACCGCCTCCTTCTTGGCCTTGAACGACAATGATATCTACACCAGCGGCGATTGCTGCTTTGGCTTGCTCAAGCCGCTGAACCTGCCAAAGCGTCGGCACCCCAGCTTCTTTCGCCTTTTCGACGGCTTCGGTTCCGTCGCCAAAAGATAACATAAGTACTTTGGGGTTAAGCTTTAGCGTTTGTTCCAAAAGGCCCGGTTGTTGCAAAAGGCTCCAAGTGATGAACCCTACTCCAACCGCTTGATTGCCGGCTTCTTCGAATTCCGTGTTCATCCAATCGAGGTTTCCGTAGCCACCCCCGATCAGACCCAAGCCACCTGCTGACGTTACTGCGGCGGCAAGCTTGCCCCCGGAAACAAGATCCATTGGCGCCAGTAAAATTGGATGTTCGATGCCAAGCATCTCAGTCAGGCGGGTTTGAAGTTTTTGTTCCACGTCTTCATTCCTTAGAATCTCGTTAACCCCGATATAGCAAACCATTGATGCTATAAAAAATGATTGATTGTGGAATTTAATATCTGTAAATTCGATCTATGGATTTTTCATTGCTTCGAACATTTCTCGCTGTAGCCGAACAAGGTGGCTTTGCTGCCGCTGCTCAAAAACTCGGAACAGTGCAGTCTAACGTGACGCACCGTATTGCTCGTATGGAAGAGCAATACGGGCAAAAACTATTCACCCGCGGTCGCGGTGGCGCACAACTGACACCGTTTGGAGAAATAGCGCACCTGCATCTGGACAGGTTGTCTGAAGAAATCAGGTCTGTTGAAAGCAACCTGAATGACATAGCAAATGGGTCGGGCAACCTTAGGCTGGGAGCGATGGAAACTACTGCGTCAGCCAGATTGCCGACATTGCTGAAAGATTTGCGAGAGGCTTGTCCCGATGCTCGGCTTTCCCTGACGACCGGCCCAACTGCCCAGCTGATGCAGGCGGTTTGGAAACGTGAACTTGACGCCGCGTTCGTAGCAGGCCCTGTTGATGAAAACAGATTTCGGGCAACACCGGCGTTCGAGGAAGAACTGGTAATTGCATCTTCCAAGAACCTGCCGTCAGATCCTCCCTATTTGGTTTTTCCTGTTGGGTGTCACTACCGCGCAACCACTGAGACTTGGCTCAGGTCTATCGGAAAACCTGATACGGAGCTTCTGGAAATGGGAACTTTCGACGGGATATTGGGGTGCGTTGCAGCGGAAATAGGTTGTGCGGTAGCACCTCGAAACGCATTCAAAAACTCGTTAGCAAGTCAGAGCTTGGAACTCTCGCCTCTCCCGCAGCCGTATTGCAACGTCTCGACATCCCTCATCATGAGAAATGACTACATACCTGTTCGGGCAGCAACTGAGCTTCTGCACCTTTTGACTTCTGAGCAATGACTGAAATAAAGTTGTTGACCCGTTAGGTGTTTCGCCGCACGAGGTCTATCTCGGTTTAAAAAGAACTCCCGTTTCTTCAGCCTGAAGTCGTTTATAAATTCCTGCAAAATTGAGTGCTGTGTGAGAAACGTGGGCACAAACTATAGTAATAACTACTATAGCAGCAGAAGTGTTTGAGACTTCATACGTCGCCGAAATCTCCGACTTAGAGCTATTTCCTGATAGACCGGAGTTCGCCGCTAACCATCCGCCTCAGCGCCAAGGCGATGTTAACGAGATCAATCGAACTCTCCTGAAGTTGGTGTCCAACATGGGAACGCGTCTGTTTCGCGTTCCCAGACAGCTGAATATTAGGCTAGCATCACTTCCTTTTGGATTTCCCATCCTGATATGTTGCTAGCTCCTTTAACGCTCGTTTTTTTACATTTTTGGGAGTTACTGAGGTCAAACTGAGATTTCTCAATTACTCCTGATAAGTTTCTGTTATCGTGCCTAATTGAATTCTTGACGATTTCGGTTCATATTGCACTCAATGTCAGTTCCAGCGCCCTATATCCCCAATCTTACCCCTGCCCTTTCAGAAGCAGATCACGAAGCTCTGACCGACCTGTACATAGAGGGAACCCCGGCAAACACTTTGCGCGCTTATGAACGCGACCTCGTTTACCTGACCGCTTGGAAATTGGCACGATTTCAAGAAGACCTTCTTTGGCCTGAGACTGAGCCAACCGCCCTGGCCTTTATACTCGACCACGCTCGAGGCCTAAATGAGGCGCCCGAAGCGGAAGCGGCACGAGTTGCGGCGCAAGAGCTTATTGCGCAAGGGTTACGCCGAACTCTGAACTGCCCTGCCCCATCTACGTTGGATCGGCGTATAGCTTCGTGGCAGGCATTTCATCGCATGAAAAACCTGCGCTCTCCCTTTGATGCTCCACGTGTCAAACAAGCCCGGGCAAAAGCTCGCCGCGCTGCGGGTCGCCCCCCTATTCCAAAATCAGCGAACCCTATTACTCGCGATATTCTGGAGCAAATGTTAGCAACATGCTCTGGTACACGACGCGATTGTCGTGATCGCGCCCTTCTAATGTTGGGATGGGCCTCAGGCGGAAGACGGCGGTCCGAAATAGTAGAACTCCAGCGCAGTGATGTTTCTTTGAAAGATTTCCACCAGAACGGTTTAATCTGGATTTCGCTGATAGAGACAAAAACGACCGCTAAAGGAAAGACACCGCGGTTGGTTCTAAAAGGTCGCTCAGCCCAAGCATTGATACATTGGATCGAGCTGGGCGCAATCGACAATGGGCCACTGTTTCGCCCGATCTCAAAAGCTGACCGTGTTCTTAAGCGTCCACTTAGCCCCGATGCTGTTTATCAAATCGTTAAACATCGCTTGTCTTTAGCTGGTCTGCCAGATGGGTTTGCTTCACCGCACGGGCTTCGTTCAGGGTTTTTGACGCAAGCTGCGTTGGATGGTGCCCCGATACAAGCGGCCATGCGGTTGTCCCTGCACCGATCAATGGCACAAGCTCAAAAATATTACGATGACGTCGAAATCGCTGAAAACCCAGCGACGGACTTGCTTAAATAAGTAAGGCGCCGAGGTTCACCCAGCACCTTTTAAAGACATTCCGACAAATCTTACCCGTGGGTAATATCTTCCTCTTCACGTAATTCATCGATCATAGTTGCTATTGCTCGCTCCAGTTTGGCGCGGTCCACCCTTGTAAAATCCAGATTGTACCTCAACTCGATCCGTCCGCTTGAGGCCGAGCACTTTGCAATTCCGTCCCTGCCCGAAACCTGAAAGGTAGTTTTGGCGCGGCGCGGTTTTTCTTGGCCTTGAGCGTTTTGTTTCCTTTCCGGGGCGGCGGCCGAATTCAGAAATTCTCGCAAAATAGATATCTCGCGTGCACCGTCCCTATCAGGTTCGCCGTTTAATGCGGCACGAAGCCGATGGACCAATCCAGGATCAGAATCGAGCCTACGCTTGAGTTCAACCCCAACATTCCGCGGTATTTCATTGGGATGGTTCAAATCTTCACCCAGCATCATAATCAGACTGGCGAACGCTCGTATGTAGCTGCGTTTGGTGTAACTGGCTGATTTAAATAGGATTGTCACCGCTTTGTCGACATCTGCACAGTCATTGTCCGGCTCGGCAGCATAGGCTAGGGCGAGGGTACCCATTTCCGCAAACGAGATATCCTTTCGGATCAAATTTTCATCGACCATACGACGGTAACTGTCGCCCAGATCTGCTCCGTCTGAAATTCCGGCTGGAATGGCCGCATATTCCTGCTCACCTGTTTCCTCAAACAAATCTCGGTAAGCGGATAGTCGACGCATTCCCTGAATCAAGTCGAATCGACCATCAGCTCGGCGTTCGACGCGGATCGGATTGGATAACCCAATGTCTTGAATCGAAGCCTTCAGTTCCTCCAACTCTGGATCCGGTCCGGGTTTCCGATCCCTTGTCAGTTTTTCAGTAACGACGTCATGAAGGGCAATTCGCTCGGTAACTAATCCTTCTGACCGAAGCCGTACCAGCTCGTGGGCGAGGCGATCATTCTCTTCTCTTATGGCATCTTGAGTTGACTGCTGGTCCCGCAAAGCCTCTGCATTTTCCGTAATAGCTGCCGCCATTGGGCCGCGTCTTTTTTCCGACGCTTTTTCCGGAACCTTGCTGGCAGGAATATCTTCCATCGCCGGCACATCGATATCAAACATTCTGCGCTTGCGGCTCATGCGTCATCCTCCAATTTGTCCCAGGCCGACAACATCACGCCCCGAAACTCTTCATACGCATTATCAAAAGTCGAACGGGCACGACGCCACGTCTCACGTGTCATTTCTCGGTAGTCCATCTCATAGACTGAACTTAGGAACCGCCCGGATTGCTCAACTGCTCGGGTCATTTCGACCGGATGCTCAGCCAAATGATCACCAAAAACCTTACGGAAGGCGTCATACATCGCCAAGTGCAATGCATTTCCCGGCTCATATCGCGTCAAAAGGAAACGCACTTCAGCGAAGGCTTTGGGTAGACTAATCTTACCCGTGGGTAACGTTTTATCGAACCCATAGGCTAAATCTTCCAACGCTTCAGCCAGCTGTCCGATGAATGAAGTAGTCGAATCATATTCCCAATATCCAGGACCAGACGGTATATAGAGCATATCCGCCGCGAAGACAGCATTCATCGACTGATAGCCAATGGCCGGCGGGCAATCGAATAAGATCAGATCGTAGGCATCATCTGGTATCTGATCCAAGTAACGTGATACAGCAGCAAAGAACGACCACTCTGGATTCAGATGCCTATACTGAGCCGATGCAAACTCCACAAAGGCAGCATTCGCACAAGAAGGTATGGCGTCGATGGTGGACCATGACGTTTGTTTGATAAAATCTGAGATCCTGAGATCCCCCAAACCCATGTCAGTTATTGATGGGGGAAGCTGACGGTGGGGCAGGGCAGTACCGGATTCAGCAGCCACTGACCGGCTGTTCATCCGCTCAGTCTCACGGATCAAATCTCGGGCCATGATACCCCAAACGGTAAAGTCCTCCGATACGTCAGTCAGGCCCATGGAGTGGCTGAGCGTGGCCTGAGGATCAAAATCTACGACAAGCACTCTGTAACCATCAAGCGCAGCCGCATGGGCCAGGTGCAGCGCCACGGTTGATTTTCCTGCACCTCCCTTGAAATTCGCGACCGCAGCCCGAACCGCTCGTTTGCCGACCGGACGCTGAGGCATTAGTACCTTGCGGTTCAACTTGAGCCGACGGCGTAACTCATTGACCTCCTCCAGACTGAACCATCGCTGCCTCCCCTCTGGCTCTACCTCGCCCCCTGGCAGCGATGGGTCTGCCGCCAACTTTCCCCGAAATGTCGACTGGTTAATACGAAATATCAATTCAGCCACTTCCCAACTGGAGAACCTGCGCAACGTCTTTTCCATCTCGGGACTGAATGTCTGTCGTCGTATCCAGCCCTGCAGTTTAAGGGACTGCGTGCGCAATGCGTTTAGGTCTTCGTGCGTGTACATGCCTCAGGTCTCTTTTTTGGACGTAAATTGTTCTACCTTTATTATTTACGCTCAGTTTGCGAATTTAGCAAAATAAATTATTCTTACTTTGAGACCTTACCCATGGGTAACAAACTAAGGCAGATTGCAACCACAAACGAAGTGCCGGGGACTGCAACCACTGATTCTCCCTGCAGAGGAAAGAAAACAAGATTTAGGGGGACATTAGAGGCACTGTATCAGAATATAGGGGGACAATAAAGTGCTTTAAGGGGACACTCAGGCTGTCCCCCATCACCAAAGTTCACCATTTTTATTTGAGTTTATTGAATGAATTTAGTGTGTACTCTACTCCGCACTTGACAGAATCGGCGCAATGGACGCTAATCAGAGAACAAATCGGAAAAGCGTTGACAAACAGCGCTAATATGGCGGCAAATGTCGCTAGAGGCAGATTGGGCGGTGAGGAGGACAATGCAGGTTGCAATACCGGTGGGACGTAGCGCGCCTGCCATTAAATACGACATTTTATCCGCACTGACAGTTTTCGCGCTGTCTGGTGACAAACATCTTCAGAGACGCATACTCCGGCTCGTTTGTCTGATTACGACAAGATACAACTGGCGCAAAAATGAACTTTCGATAGGTCGAGAAGAAATAGCCCGTTTATGGTCAGTGGAAGAAAGAACTGTAAAGCGCGAAATGGCCAAATTCCGAACGAACGGATGGGTAACGGTAAAAAGACCTGCCGCCCGAGGGCGCGTGGCAGTGTATGCGTTGGACCTGCGACAAATTCTACTGGATTGTTCCAGCGCGTGGCCTTTAATCGGACCAGACTTTCTGGACAGAATGTCGACCGCCCCAGAACCAACGACCAATGTGATTCCCTTTCAGGCGAAAACCGCTTCAGCCAACGCAAACGGGGATGATCTCTGGACACAAGTGCAAGCTTTTCTGCATGAAAGAGACCCAGAACTCTGGTCGAGCTGGTTCCAGCATCTGACCGAATCAGAAAGGGCAGGGGGCTGTGTCACATTGGTCGCGCCATCAAGGTTTATGGCAGATTACATTTCGCAAAAGTGGACAACACGGTTGCTGGCAGCTTATGGCCGAATAGACCCAACCATTAGATCCGTTAGGATCGAGATGACTGAATGATGTATTGGCAAATGATATCTTGAGGTGAAATGCAACCAGCGAACGGATTGACGTTGCGACAAATACTCTTGAATTTCAGCTCGCGAGTTATTTAATCAGTGCGTCTGGGCTAAAATTTGGTGGAACCGATACCGGGCTTGCCCCAAATTGTCTTGCCGACTATCTAGCTAAAAATGGATCAATCGCCGGTGGCGCGCCGCCTTCGCCTGTTCCAATTCAAATGAATGTGGAAAATCGCATTGAACAAGTTGAAACAGAAACTCGCCAACGAATTGGATGAATCCGTTCTGTGGCGGCTGTTGTCGGAAAACATGCGGGCGCAGGTTGTTCCGTACACCGTTGCCGTGATCGCGATGGCTTTTGTCGCGGCGACCACTGCTGCGGTAGCTTTCATGATGCGGGACGTCGTTGATTCTCTTTTCGACAGCGGCAATTCCGCCAGGATCGCTGGAGTGTCATTAGCGGTTTTTGTAATTTTCGTGATCAAGGGAATTGCAACTTACGTTCAGGTCGTTGCAATGACGCGGGCCGGAAACAGGATCGTTTCAATCCAGCAGATCAAACTTTACGACAAGCTTCTGAGGCAAGGTGTCTCGTTTTTTAATCTGACTGAAAGCTCCAATCTGCTGATGAAAGTTACGCAGACAGCTCGGGCGGCCCGAAAAGTCATAGAATTGATGGTCACGAGCGCTGTACGTGACACGCTCACACTTATTGGTCTGGTTGCGGTAATGTTTTATCAACAGCCGGTACTTTCTTTGTTTACTCTGATTATTGGCCCACTTGCGATTTGGGGCGTAAAATCGCTTTTAGAAAAAGTTAGGGAGATCGCTGACATGGAACTGCAATCCATGGCAGCGATTATGAAAGTTATTCAGGAAACGTCGCGTGGCATCCGCGTCGTTAAAACTTTTGGCCTGGAAGAGCGCATGGCCAATCAGATGTATTCCGCGGTAAAAAGCGTTGAAAAGCGTCGCAACAAGCTAGCCCGTCTACAGGCAGCTACCAGTCCGTTGATGGATATTTTGGCAGGATTTGCGATCGCGTCTGTAATTGGCCTAAGTGCCGGAAATTTGTTTGGTTCTAACGGGTCGACTCCGGGGGAGTTGATGTCATTTGTCACAGCTGTGATGATGGCTTATGAGCCTGCCAAAAGACTTTCCAGGGTGCGCGTAGGATTGGAAGTCGGACTGCGTCAAGTTCGTATGCTTTTTAAATTGTTAGATGAACCAGAGACGCTACCTGAAAACGAAAATCCCGAAACGCTCCCGGAAGGCCCTCGTCAGTTAGTGTTCGACAGTGTCACTTTTGGATACAAAAGTTCCGATCCCATTCTCAAGGATCTGTCGTTGACTTTTGAAGCGGGTCAAACAACTGCTTTGGTAGGATTATCTGGTGGCGGGAAGTCTACCATTCTTAATCTAGCGCTTCGGCTATACGACCCTCAATCCGGCAGTGTCCTGATCGATGGTCAGGACATCAAGAAAACGTCTTTCCAATCATTGCGCAGCAACTTGTCCTTTGTCGGGCAAGAGACCTTTTTGTTCTCGGCCTCTATTTTGGACAACATTCGGTTTGGACGCGAAGGCGCGTCGAAAGACGAGGTAATTCAGGCGGCCAAAGCGGCAAATGCTTATGATTTTATCATGAAGCTGAACGAAGGCTTTGATACAATGGTGGGCGAAAACGGAGCGTTCCTATCCGGCGGTCAGAAACAGCGTCTCGCGATCGCCCGAGCCTTATTGCGTGACAGCCCGATTTTATTGCTTGATGAACCTACCAGCGCTTTGGATTCGGAATCCGAGCATTTGGTACAAGAAGCACTTCGTCGTTTGACGAGTGGTCGAACGACCATCATTGTCGCGCACAGATTGTCAACGATCCTGCATGCTGACAAAATAATGGTGATAGAAAACGGTCAGGTCGCCGAAGAAGGCAACGCAAAAAAGCTGCTGGAGCACTCGGGCCCATTCCGCACACTTTATGACCACCAATTCGCAGATGCTATGAAAGCAGGATAAGCCAAGTGGCATTGTGGTTCATGACCGAGGGTGAAGTTGTATGGATGCCTCGGTAATCATTCCGTCTTATCGAAGTTGGGACCAACTTCAAGCCTGTTTGGATTGTTTGGCAAAGCAAACTTTAAGTTCGGATAGGTTCGAGATTCTAGTGGTTAACAATGACCCGTCGGATCCTGTTCCTCAGGAATTCAGATTGCCGGCGAATGCTCGGCTTCTGAAGGAAGCGAAGCCGGGGTCTTACGCAGCGCGAAACTGCGGTATTCGCGACGCTACTGCAGACCTCCTGTTCTTTTCGGATTCTGATTGCCTTCCAGTACCGGGCTATTTGGAAGCAGGTTTGCGCATAGCTGATGAGAATCCAGAGGTCGGGCGGTTTGGCGGCGAGGTTGTGCTGGTACCGAATGGTGAGGATTGGACATCTGCCGAACTCTATGACCGGTTTTTGGGGTTGGAACAACAAAAATGGGTCGAGAGGGGCCGTGCGGTCACAGCAAACCTAATCGTTCGTCGACGTTTGTTGGAAAAGATAGGCCCGTTTAACGATACCGTGTTGTCTGGCGGTGACATGGAGTGGAATGATCGGGCCAAAGCTGCGGGTGCACCGATCATGTTTGCCGCTGAAGCTATCGTCCGCCATCCAGCGCGAGGAAATCTGCGGGACCATGTTACCAAGGCTCGGAGGATCGAGGGCGCGCGGCTGCGTCGCAACGCGAGCCGCGGATGGGTGAATTACATTCCACCAATCCACAAGCTTATCCCGTCCTTCAAGACATTGATAAAGTTATTGAGAAACCCTGAACTAGAAACACGTCAGGCATTTGCTGTCTGGGGTGTGCAATACGTTATTCGTGTGGTCAAAATCACCGAAACAATACGGCTTTTGTGGCTGCGCCGACCGGATCAAAGAACATAGTTCCCGTTTCGATGTAGCGAGCCCAATGCGCCATTGAAGACGAGTGCCCTCTGTAAGGTTCAACTGCCTACGCCGATATACGTCTCGAAACCGGCACCCAAAGCCAAGTCAGAAGAATACACATTTCGCAAATCGACCATGCGCGCCGTTTTCATTGTGCTGGCCAAGTCGGTCAGATTTAGAGCGCGGAACTCGTTCCACTCCGTCATAATGACCACTGCATCGGCACCTTTGGCTGCTATATAAGGATCGTCCAACCATTCCACACCGGGCAACAACGCTTCGCCTTCGGCGCGGCCTTGTGGGTCCACAACGCGCACTTTAGCGCCGCCGCCAATCAGCGCCGGAACAATTGTCAGAGACGGAGCATCTCGCATATCGTCAGTGTCTGGTTTGAAAGTCACACCCAGTACAGCGATGGTCTTTCCATTAAACCTGTCGTCGCAGACCTCGCGGATTTTTTCGATCATTCGTGCCTTGACGGCATCATTGACGCGAATGACCGTTTCTGTGATCTGCATTGGATATGCGTGTTCTTGCCCGATCCTGGCCAGGGCCGCCGTGTCCTTGGGAAAACAGGAGCCTCCATAACCGGGACCGGCACGCAGGAATTTGTTTCCGATGCGTCCATCCAATCCGATCCCGCGTGCAACTTCCTTGACATCCCCGCCAACCCTTTCGCACAACCCGGCAATTTCGTTAATGAAAGTGATCTTGGTCGCAAGAAACGCATTGGCCGCGTATTTTATCAATTCGGCACTTTCCAAATCTGTATTCAGTATTGGAAAGTCGCGTAAATATAGAGGGCGGTAGATTTTGGCCATAACTTCGGCCGCACGTTCGCTTTCCACGCCAACAACAACGCGGTCCGGGCGCATAAAGTCGTCAATCGCGGCTCCTTCACGCAAAAACTCAGGGTTCGAAGCCACGTCAAACTCCGCCTCTGGGTTAGCCGCTGCTATTACTTCGTGCACTTTGCGATTTGTACCAACGGGCACCGTGGATTTGGTCACGACTACCGTATAGTCGGTGATAGCTTGCGCAATTTCCCGCGCTGCGGACATCACGTAAGTCAGGTCCGCGTGACCGTCGCCACGCCGGGTTGGCGTTCCAACCGCGATAAAGACCGCATCTGCCCCGTCGACAGCGTCGGCAAGGTCTGTGGTGAAGGTCAATCGGCCCGCTGACACATTCTTGGCCATTAGAACATCCAGGCCTGGTTCGTAGATAGGAACCTGGCCCGATTGCAGCATCTCAATTTTGTCGGTAGCTTTGTCGACGCAGATAACGTCATGGCCGAAATCCGAGAAACACACGCCTGACACCAGGCCAACATATCCAGTGCCGATCATTGCAATGCGCATATTCAAATTCCTTTTATAGGCTATTGCGCCGGAATACGCTTAGAAACAAACGGTATTCAAGCGCTTTTTCTGCGTGAATGTCAGCGTTTCGGTTCAAAGCTGATGGCGTTCTATCAATTTTCACATTCTTCGTTGTGCGCTGGAAATCGCCGCTTCCCGAATCTCGCAATTTAGGTGTTGTGCATACATAGCAAGTCCGTTTGGATTCGGTAGATGTTTGCTTCATATTGTGTGAGATAGAATTAATTGATTTTTTGGGCGGGCCACGCAGTCGAGCCGGGTCGGTGACGGGTAAAAATGATGACCAGAAAACTAAGACTCGCGCCGAGGGCATTTATGTCCTCGCGAGATAAAAAAGTGTGGCGCAACCGTATTCTATTAATACTTTCGCCGGTGCTTTTGCTGCTGTCGCCTATTTTGCTGCCTATCTACTATATCTACCGAAAACGTAAGGGAAAACCCCTGTTTTCTGGCAAAAGCCTGACTGGACCATTGGTAAAGAAAGAGGTTGGCCGAATGGGCTACCTTGCGGGATCGCTCAGTTCGGTGCCGCCATCGCCGTTAAATATGGCGGAAGAAGCGCGAATAGACGCTTTGCCCGACACATTCGCCTTATGTCGAGTAATTGGAAATGACCTGACACCGCGACACAAAGCCGGACAATCGCTTGAGAATGTCAGATTCATTCTTGAAAACGAACCTGACCTGGAAGACTGCATCAAGATTTGGGTTTTGAACCGAATTTTTGATCCGGAGAACGAAGCCGACCTAATCGCGTTGTTGGATCAACACGACCAAATTTATGAACGCATTCCATTTGAACCTGAAGCGCTGCAGAATATTGGTTATGATTTTTCAACGATTTCAGACCCGATTGTCTTCGCTGACGGATCCACAGATCAATTGGAGGAAAATTTCCGTTCATTGGTCACTTCGCAGGTGTATCGTGGACGAAACAATTACGTCATGAACAACAATGGCGCACGAAATTTTGCGTTGGAGTTTTCATTGAAGCAAGCAAAATGGGCGTTGCCGTTTGATGGAAATTGTTTTTTTACGCGAAAAGCTTGGGAAGCTTGTCGCAGCGATATTCTTGCTCACAGAGACAAGAGATATTTTACGGTGCCGATGGCCCGAATGCTGGATAACAGCGATTTGTTACTTGATGACTTGGCACCGAACGCAACCGAGGAACCCCAGATTGCGTTTCGATGCGATGCACCTTTGCGGTTTGCTGTGTCGCATCCATATGGGCGTCGACCCAAGGTCGAACTGTTCTTGCATTTGGGCATTCCTGGTCCTTGGGAAAACTGGTCAAATTTCACGTTTGACATTCCGCCGCGCAAAGTGTCCCCCGAAGGACATCGTGTGGGGCAAGCCGGATGGGTTGCCCGATTATTTTCTGGACAGACGAGCTTGGAAAAGGACGCTGACAACACCATTCGAGATCGAGGCGTTGCAAGAAACCTGGCCATACGCGCGACGTTGGATATGCTCGAAGCCAGTCCTATACAGGAGCGTTTGGAATCCGGAAAGCCGGTTTTCTATGATCTGAACCGTATAGAAGCGCTGGCTGCTTGCCCTTCATCTTTGGAACGGCCAGATATCCTTGCCGCAGCAGACGAGGCGATGCACCGTGGACCCTATTCGGTAGTGGACAAACCAGATCCGGGTCCAAGTGGTGACTTACATGATTACTTTCACCCAGCCCCTTATTGGTGGCCGGATCCCAAAAAAACCATCGGTTCACCCTATGTGAGGCGAGATGGTCTTCGTGTCCCGGGCACGCAGCTCTATGAACCGGAAAGTGATAAATTTGACCGCACGCGATTGCAGAGGCTCTTTGACGACTCTATTGCTCTCGCATTGGCGGCACGATTAACTGAAAACTATGCGTATCGAGAGCACGCCAATACTCTGATCCAAACCTGGTTCATTGACTCCGCGACGCGAATGAACCCGAATCTAGATTACGCGCAGGTCAGACGGGGTCACAACGGCGACCGTGGATCTGAAAACGGTCTAATTGAAACTAAGGATTTTTATTTTTTCCTTGATGCTGTGCGTTTGCTGGAAGACGATGAGCTTTCCGAAGGCGTGAGGAAATGGTGTTTAGCGTTTCTTGAGTGGTTTAAGACCAGCAAACAGGGAATGTTGGAATCCAAGCACAAAAACAACCACGGGACTTGCTTCGATCTACAAGCTGCGGCCCTAGCTGCATTTGTCGGGGACACCGCTACATTGCAAGAAGTGAATTTGCGTGCACAGGCACGCATTCTTGGGACAATTACTTCGAACGGTGAACAACCGCATGAATTGACCCGAACGTTGACGCAGCACTATTGTGCGTTCAACCTTCAAAGCTGGATTAATTTATTCGATTTGCTAGAAGGAGTCGGATTGCGCCCGTGGAGCAGCGACGCGGCGGACAGGTTGATCCAAGCCATGCGGCTGCTTTTGAACCAGTCGAAGAACGGCTGGCGGTACCCGCAGAAAGAGCCGTTTGATATGGCGCGACTTGCCCCCATTGATGACGCACTATGCCGAAGAACCGGGCAAAGTCTCTTGGAAACTGACGACGCACCCGCGTGTTTCAATCCTCATGATGGCATAGCTCCTTTTTGGAGGCTGACTCGCAGTGGATCACCGCACTAGTTTATGTCGGCTATCGTTGTAACGGTTTGGTTTTCCTTGAGTCGAGCGCAGACGTTCTTACTCAATCTGTTGTTGCAAGTTTCAAAATGATCTGGATGATCGTCGCCACCAGGGCCGGAAGTTCCGGTCAACCGTGCAAAAGCACGGACTAACAAAAGTGGGAGATAATATGTCTTTTAAATCTTTGATGGTCGCCGTAAGCGCGACTGCGATGATTGCTGCCGGTGCCTCGGCCGAAACGCTGCGTTGGGCACGGGCAGGGGATTCGCTGACCTTGGACCCGCATGCGCAGAACGAAGGGCCTACTTCGGCAATGGCGCATCAGATCATGGAAACGCTGGTAATGCGCGACCACTCTGGTGCACTTGTCCCGTCGCTTGCAACTGAGTGGGCTCCGTCCGAAGAAAACCCGAACGTCTGGGTTTTCAAACTGCGCGAGGGAGTAACTTTTCACGATGGTGCGGAATTTGACAGCGAAGACGTCGTATTTTCGCTGAACCGGGCGATGACGCCGGATTCTGATTACAAGGAATTGTTAGCCTCTGTCAAAGAGGTCCGGGCGCCGGACAAATATACGGTCGAGATCGAAACCAATGGTCCGAACCCTATCATGCCTAACAACCTGACGAACATGTTCATGATGGATAAGGCTTGGGCCGAGGCCAATAACGCGGTCAAGGTTCAGGATTACGAAGGTGGCGAAGACACATTTGCGGCCAAGAATGCAAACGGAACGGGCCCTTACAAGCTGGTTAGCCGCGAGCCGGATGTGAAAACGGTTTTGACGGCCAACGAAAATTATTGGGGAAAAGACGAGTTCCCATTGGAAGTGAGCGAGATCATCTACACCCCAATTCAGAACGCGGCAACGCGCGTTGCCGCGCTGCTGTCAGGTGAAGTGGACTTTATTCAGGATGTTCCCGTTCAGGACCTTGAGCGTGTCGCCGGAACGGATGGTCTGGATGTGCGCACTGCGCCTCAGAACCGTGTAATTTTCTTTGGAATGAACATGGGGGATGCAGATCTGGGTTCGGACAATATTGATGGAAAGAACCCGCTGTCAGATGTCCGAGTTCGCCAGGCGATGTCCAAAGCGATCAATCGCGATGCGATTAAGCAAGTCGTTATGCGCGGCCAATCTGCACCCGCGGGAATGATCTCGCCACCGTTTGTGAACGGTTGGGACGCTGATATGGACGCCTCTTCCTCGACCGATCTTGAGGGAGCCAAAGCGCTGATGGCGGAAGCCGGCTATCCGGACGGCTTCACCTTGACTTTGAACTGCCCAAACGACCGTTACATCAATGATGAGGCGATTTGTCAGGCTGCAGTTGGCATGCTGGCACAGATCGGCATCACCGTGAATCTGGATGCCAAGCCAAAGGCGCAACACTTCCCGTTGATCAACAATCTGGAAACAGATTTCTACATGCTGGGTTGGGGCGTTCCGACTTATGACTCTGAATACATTTTCAACTTCCTGGTTCATACCAAGGGTGAAAAATACGGTTCGTGGAATGGCACGCGCTATAGCAACCCAGAGTTGGACGCCAAGATCGTGTCGCTTGCCTCGGAGACTGATCTGCCTGCACGGGATCAACAGATTGCGGACATCTGGAAGGTTGTCCAGGACGAGCAATTGTACATCCCGATACACCATCAGGTTCTCAATTGGGGCATGAAATCCAACGTAGGGACCGTTGTCGAGCCTGAAGATTCTCCGAAAATCAAATACTTCACGATGAAATAATATCGCTTGAAAAGCAGACGGGCAGGGCGCGGGTTCGCGCCCTGTTTTATTTTGTTGGTTTTTTGATGGTTCACAGCCGCGTGAGGCGATAAAGAGATTTGCTTTACGAGTTCAAAAAAATCAAGAAACTTTAAAAAAACAGGGAGTATTCGTCATGATCCTCAGAAACAGTGCCATTTGTCTGGCTATGCTTGTCGCAGGGGCCGTACAAGCCGCGGAATTTAAGTGGGCGTCGACTACCGATCCACAGACGATGGACCCGCATGCGGTTAACTCAGCCCCAGTTTTAGGTTTTCTGAATAATGTTTATGAAGGTCTGGTCCGCCGTGGCAAAGACATGCGCGTGGAACCGGCACTGGCGGTCAGCTGGGAACCTATTGGGGATGGCGAAGGCTGGCGTTTCAATTTGCGCGAAGGTGTCACTTTTCATGACGGCAGTGAGTTCAACGCGCAAGACGTCTTGTTCAGTTATCAGCGTGCGTCTGGCGAAGCTGCCGATACGCGCAGTTGGTTCGCACCGGTCAGCGAAGTGAACGTTGTTGATGATTATACGATCGATTTTATGATGACCGCGCCCAATCCGCTGTTTCCTTCTTCGATTGCGAATTGGATGATCATAGACCAGGGTTGGGCCGAAGCAAATGATGCATCAGTGCCTGACAAGGAAACGGGGAATTACGCAACCCTGAACGCAAACGGCACCGGAGCTTTCAAATTGACTGCTCGGGAACCGGGCTTGCGCACCGTTTTGGAGCCTTTCGAAGGTTGGTGGGATAATGCGGAGCATAATATTACCGTCGCCGAGTTTAATCCTATACAAAACCCGGCTACCGCAGTGGCGGCGTTGCTGTCCGGCGATGTGGACATGATCAACCCGGTCCCTATTCAGGACGTGGCCCGATTACAGGGCAACGGTGATGTCGAAGTTATCCAAGGGATCGAAGCAAGGGTTATCATGTTGGGCTTTGATCATGAAGCTGAGGCACTGAAGTACACGGATGATGCAGGACAGCCGAACCCTTTCCGTGACGTTCGTGTTCGTCAAGCAGTGGCTAAAGCGGTCAATGTCGACGCAATTCTGGCTACAATCATGCGTGGGAGTGCCGAGGCGGCATCGCAATTGGTGAGCCCTGCGATGAGTGGGTATTCTCGGACAAACACTGACCGCCCCACATTTGACATTGAAGCTGCAAAGGCGCTGCTGGCAGAGGCGGGTTATGCGGATGGTTTCTCATTCGGCCTGAAATGCCCAAATGACCGCTACCTCAATGACGAAGCAGTTTGTCAGGCCGTCGTGAGTATGCTGGCTCAAATCGGGGTGACTGCCGAACTGGATGCGATGCCTGTACGCAACTATTGGCCCGAGTTGCGCGAGGATAACTACGATATGTACCTTCTGGGCTGGAGTCCCGGAACGTTTGACGCCGAACACCCTGTTCGTTTTCTTGTCGCAACCCCGAACGAGGAAAAAAAACTGGGTAGCTGGAATTTCGGTGGGTTCTCGAATGCGCGCGTAGATGAGTTGCTGCCCTTGATCCAGTCAGAGTTGGATCAGAACAAACGCCAGGAGATGCTGGATGAGGTAGCCAAGATCATTCAGGACGAGCATGTATATGTGCCAATGTATGTCCAACCATTGGTTTGGGGTACTCGCAGCAATGTTGATCTAACGCAGCGCCCGGACAATTTCTTCCTCTTGCGTTGGGTTACGGTGAACTGACCTGATGGGTATGATGATTGACGGGGTCTATCATGTTGACGACCCCGCACCGGATTCGCGGCTTGATGGAGAGTTCCGCCGTCATGCCTCAACCATTCGTAACCTTCTTCCAGAGGGTGATTTGGAGCCGGGGCGTTTTCATCTTTACGCGGCTTGGAACTGTCCGTGGGCGCACCGCGTTTTGCTGGTGCGGGCCATCAAAGGATTAGAGAGTCTGGTATCTGTATCCTACGCCAAACCGCGACGAACACCCGAAGGCTGGGTATTCGATCCGGACGGGCCTTATTCAGATGGGCTGTTTAGGGTCACGGCATTGCACGAGGTCTATTCTCGGGTAAATCCCCGCTATACCGGGAGGATAACCGTCCCGTTGCTCTGGGACCAGGTCAAGAACCGCCCGGTTTCAAACGAATCTGCCGATCTGGTCCGAATGCTAGGGACTTTACCTGACCATGGACCAAACCTTGCTCCGCAAGAAAAACTGCCCGAGATCGATGCCTGGAACTCAAAAATATATCCTCGTCTGAACAATGGCGTTTACCGCGCAGGCTTTGCACGTACGCAAGAGGCTTATGAAACGGCATGCCGTGACGTATTCGAAATGCTTGACGAGATCGAGGATCACTTATCCAGCAACCGGTATCTTTGCGGAGGTGCTATTACCGAGGCGGACCTGCGACTTTTCCCAACTCTGGCACGCTTTGACGTGGCCTATCATTATGCATTTCGGTGCAATATTCGGCGTTTGATTGATTACCCAAACCTTTGGGGTTACGCCCGCGACCTCTATGCCCTGCCCGAAATTAAAGGCACAGTGGCTTTCGAAGTATACAAAACCGGTTATTTTTCACCGTCTGAGTTGCGCAATCCGCTTGGTCTTGTTCCCTTGGGTCCTGACGTGGATTGGGAAACACCGCACAATCGCGAAAATAGTCCTGCCGTGACATCTTGACCGTCCAGACAGGGAAGGCATAGACAGGCGGACCAACAGGGAAAAAAGAATGTTCGCATATATCGTCCGTAGGATGTTTCAGTCCGTGATCGTGCTTTTGGTCGTGGGGCTTGTCGCATTCTCGATGTTCCGATTTGTCGGAGATCCGATCGACAACATGCTGGGGCAGGAGCGCACGCAAGCTGATATTGACAGGTTGCGGACCGAATTGGGTTTGGATCAACCCTTTCCGGTGCAGTATTTCAAGTTTCTGCAAGGCGCAGTTCAGGGTAATTTCGGGGTGTCTTACCGGCAAGGACGCCCAGTTTCTACAATTATAGCCGAGCGTGCTCCTGCAACCTTGGAACTGGCTTTTGTTTCGGGTTTTCTAGCCATCACTTTAGGAATTGCGCTGGGTGTTTTCACTGCTATCCGGCGACAAGGAATAGCTGCGAATGTGATCATGACCGTCAGTTTGATAGGAGTGTCGTTGCCGACTTTCCTGATCGGGATATTGTTAATTTATATCTTCTCGGTCGAGTTGGACCTGCTGCCCAGTTTTGGGAGGGGCGAGACGGTTATGATTGGTAACTGGTCAACAGGGTTCTTAACGGCTTCGGGACTTAAGGCACTGATTTTGCCTGCGATTACACTCGGCCTTTATCAAATGACCCTGATAATGCGGCTGGTTCGATCCGAGATGCTTGAGGTTTTGCGCGCTGACTATGTGCGCTTCGCGCGGGCGCGTGGACTGTCGGACCGAGTGATCAATTTCCGCCATGCGTTGAAGAATACATTGGTGCCTGTAATCACAATTACGGGGCTTCAGTTAGGCTCGATTATCGCGTTCGCCATCATCACTGAAACTGTGTTTCAATGGCCCGGAGTTGGCCTGTTATTCATCAACGCGATCCAGTTTGTCGACATACCTGTTATGGCGGCATACCTGATGTTGATCTCGGTGATGTTCGTTACGATCAACCTGATCGTGGATCTTCTGTACTATGCAATTGACCCGCGCCTGCGTGTCGACGCGAGGGCAACATGACCGAAACCGTTGAAACACCACAAACTGCTCCGAATTCGCGTTTCGCCAAGTTCTGGGACGGTGATTTTGCATGGTCCTTCCGCCACTCTCCCGTCGCTTTGGTAGCGTCTCTGGTGGTAGTGGTTTTAGTTCTGGCGGCAATTTTCGCACCTTTGATAGCACCTTATAATCCGTTTGATCCGGCCACTTTGAACCTGATGAATGGCTTTACGCCGCCGGGTACGCCCAATGCGTTCACGCAGGAGACTTTTCTGCTGGGTACTGACGATCAGGGCCGAGACGTGTTTTCGACCATTCTGTATGGTTTGCGAATATCGCTGTTTGTTGGAACGGCGGCTGTGGTGCTGGCAATGATTATCGGAGTTATCCTTGGGCTTGTCGCAGCATACTATGGTGGTTGGATCGAGACCTTTATCATGCGGGTGGCCGATGTGCAGTTAACGTTCCCCGCCATTTTGGTTGCCATGCTCATCTTTGGTATCGCAAAGGGTGTTACGCCGCCTGAATATCGCAATGAAATGGCGATTTATGTTCTAATTATTGCAATAGCGCTGTCTGACTGGGTGCAGTTTGCGCGCGTCGTGAGGGGCGCGGCGCTTGTCGAAAAGAACAAAGAATATGTACAGGCCGCGCGTCTGATCGGCCGCGGGTCGCTGCCGATCATGTTCCGCCACATCCTTCCCAACGTTTTAAGTCCAGTTCTGGTGATCGCCACAATATCCTTGGCTCTGGCAATTATCGCAGAAGCTACTTTGAGCTTTCTGGGGGTTGGAGCGCCGCCGACCCAACCCTCGTTGGGAACGTTGATCCGAATAGGGCAGGGTTTTCTGTTCTCAGGTGAATGGTGGATCCTGTTTTTCCCGGCCTGTACACTGCTGGCCCTTGCTCTGTCGGTTAATCTTCTGGGTGACTGGCTTCGAGATGCACTGAACCCGAAATTGCGGTGATTTTAAATGAGCTTACTCAAAATCGAAGACCTCACCGTGGAATTTCCCACTCGGAGACAGCTGTTCACTGCAGTAAACCATGCAAACCTGTCGGTTAAGCCGGGCGAGATTCACGGGCTGGTCGGTGAATCCGGTGCGGGTAAATCGACAATCGGGGCGGCAGTCATGGGTTTGCTTGAGCGTCCCGGGCGGATTGCCAGTGGAGAGATCAAACTGGGCGGCGAGCAGATCAGCGGTCTGGACGCTGAAGATATGCGAGGGTTAAGAGGCAAAAAGATTTCGATGATCTTTCAGGATCCGCTAACCTCCCTGAATCCACTTTTTACAGTCCGCGAACAACTTACTGAGACTATTTTGACCCATATCGGCGGGTCCGACGCTGACGCTAATAATCGGGCACGCGATCTTATCGATCGTGTCGGTATACCTGACCCCGACACCAGACTGGATCAATATCCCCATCAGTTTTCTGGAGGAATGCGTCAGAGAGTTGTGATCGCTTTGGCTCTTTGCACCGAGCCAGATGTGATTATTGCAGATGAGCCGACCACAGCGTTGGATGTATCGGTTCAGGCACAGATTTTGGATTTGATCAAGGAATTGGCACGCGAAAGGCAGGTTGGGGTCATTTTGATTACCCATGACATGGGCGTTATTGCCGACACGACGGACCGGGTAACGGTAATGTATGACGGCAAAGTCGTGGAAAGCGGATTGACTGCACAGGTCATGGGGCAACCAAAGCATGAATATACTAAGTCCTTGATTGCGGCAGTACCACGGCCGACACTGAAATTGCATCGTTTTCCTCAGATTAGCTACGGTGGGCGTGAAACGCGATTTGCCATCGACGACATGGCGCGTCATTGGCCCACTGTTGACAATGACTCATCCAAACCGGTGTTCGAAATTCGCAACCTGTCAAAACAGTTTCTTTTGAAACGTGGCTTGTTGCCTTGGGACCGGACTTACTTCACCGCTGTTGATGACGTAAGTTTCGATATTCAGGCAGGTGAGGTTTTTGGACTTGTAGGCGAATCCGGTTCGGGCAAATCCACCGTTGCTCGAATGATTGCCGGTCTTTACCCGGTTGACGGCGGCACGATCAAGTTCAATGGCCAATTGGTCAGTGATCTAAGCAACAAAGCGGTACAAGAAGAGTACCGCAGGCAAATCCAGATGATTTTCCAAGACCCTTACTCGTCGTTGAATCCGCGCATGCGCGTTGACGAGATTGTTGCAGAACCGATCCGCCACCATCGCCTGATGGAAGGAAAGGAAATCAACCGCCGTGTTGATGAACTGTTGGATCAGGTGGGGTTGGGCGCGGAAGCAGGGTTAAAATACCCACATGAGTTTTCCGGGGGGCAGCGCCAGAGAATTTCGATTGCGCGTGCCCTTGCGACGCAGCCAAGGTTTTTGATCTGCGATGAGCCGACAAGCGCGCTGGACGTATCAATTCAAGCGCAAATTCTGAACATCTTGAAGGACCTGCAGGAATATCTCGGGCTTACTATTCTGTTTATCAGCCACGATTTACCTGTTGTAAGACAAATGTGCGACCGCGTTGCCGTAATGAAACAAGGCCGAATGGTCGAGATTCAGGATACGGATGATCTTTTTGCAAACCCGCACACTGAATATGCGCGGGAGTTGCTGCGCCTTATGCCCAAACTTGATGATTTGTCCACCGATGGCCTTGGACTGGAAAGCTGATCTGGGTCCAAGCTGACCTCACAACCCGGACCCATCGCTTTACCGACCCATTGCAACGCCTTCCCGCCGGGGATCAGCAGCGCCGATCATTTGACCGTCTTTGATTAGAATAGCATGCAATCCGCTGTTTAGGTCACGCGCGCTGACCTCGTGACCCTTAGCCGTTAATGCGTCGGTGAACGACTCGGCGCTGGTTCCCTGTTCTACATCCAAAGTAGATCCATTCCGGTGGAGGAAATGCCCAGTTTCAATCGCGTCCTGAGGGTCCATATCCCAGTCGAGCACAGCGATTATCGTCTTTGCCACATAATTTATTATTCGGCTGCCGCCTGGAGACCCAACAAGAAAGTATGGTTTTCCATCTTTCATGACGATTGTGGGCGACATCGAGCTGCGCGGACGCTTGCCGCCCTCAACCCGGTTTGCGACCAATCGATCACCATCTTTTGGTGCCCGATCAAAGTCGGTTAACTCGTTATTCAACAAAAAACCTCGTACGAAAACTCGGCTGCCAAAGAATGTTTCAATGGTTGTGGTCATTGACAGGGCGTTTCCATAGCGGTCCAGAATCACAATGTGACTGGTGCCGGGCCGACCGGGGTTTTGTGAAGGTGCCAAGTTCAATGCGGATTCCTGATATGGTGGCTCTCCGGCTTTGCGCTTCTCACTGGCTTTTTCCTGGTCGATAAGCTTGGCACGGTCAGCAAGATAGCTTTTGTCCAACAGCCCTTTTATCGGCACTTCGACATAATCGCTGTCGGCCATGTAAAGGCTGCGGTCGGCATAAGCCAGTTTGGCGGCCTCTGAGTAAGTATGAGCAAACTCGGGTGACCAACCCATGCTCTTGACGTCAAAGTTGTCCAGCATTCCCAGTATCTGACCGACTGTTAGCCCACCCGAGGTTGGTGGCCCCATTCCACAAACGTCATAACCTCGATAATCAGCGCAAACCGCGGGGCGAATTTTGACGCGGTAGTCGGCCATGTCTTGCAGGGTGATGTTGTTCTCAACGTTCGAAGTGGCGGCTACGGCCGCCACGATATCTTCGGCGATCGGTCCTGTGTAAAAAGCGTCGGCACCTCGGTCGGCCAACACACGCAGCGTGTTGGCGAACTCAGGGTTTTTAAGCAAAAAGCCAGCTTTAAGTGGGCTACCATCTTGGTTGAAGAAATACTCTTTTGCCTCCGGAAAAACATCCAACGGGAAATTGCGACTTATCGTACTTTGCAACGAATTCGCCATGCGAGGGGACACTTCGAAGCCATTTTCAGCAGTGTCGATAGCCGAAGAAAACAGATCAGACCAAGGTAGTTTGCCATAGAGGTTGTGCGAAATCTCCATCAGGCGAAGAATGCCGGGAACGCCGACCGACTGTCCCCCAGTCGCGGACGGAACGAACGGGATTTTTTCACCATTTTCGTCCAGAAAACGTTCCGGCGTTGCAGAGGCAGGCGCGGTCTCACGAGCATCGAAGGTTACCAGATCACCAGTTGACGCATCCCAATACAGCATGAATGCACCACCCCCCATACCCGAGGATTGCGGTTCAACCAGATTGAGCACCAGCTGTACGGCAATCATCGCATCCGCAGCAGTACCTCCTTTTGCCAGAATGTCATAACCGGCCTGCACAGCAATTGGGTTTGCCGCTGAAATCATAAACTCGGATCCAATGACAGAATTCTTTTCTGCCCATCCATATCCTTCTTCGGGGGCTGGGTCCTGTGCGAAAGCGAAAGAACCCAAGGTCAGAGTGGACACCAGACCTGAGATGAATAAGGGCCTGATCATGATCTTCTCCTTTTTTTTAGAAGCTTGTTTTTAGAAAATTGGGGATTTGCAATCCCATCTTGTTGCTACGGTATCTGACCTCGGGACGGAACCTGAATTTACGTTGACCGACGGACTTTGCATTTTTGTCGTGAAACCTCAGTATGAGACAGCGAATGCTACTTAGGCACGGCCCAATACCTCGGTTTCACGTCACGCTAAGAAGGTGCACAAGATGTCACACACTGAAGTCCGGGAAGAGGGAATGCGGATTGGCGGAAAGGTCGTTTTCGCCAAAGACAAGGTTCCTGTACATTACCCTTATACCAATGAAGTGATTGGATATGTGCCTGCTGGATCGGTTGAGCACGTGCGTGCGGCATTTGAAGTTGCCGCCCGGTACAAGCCAACATTGACGCGATATGAGCGGAGTCAAATTTTGCAGCGCGCAGGAGAGCTGATTGGTGAGCGGTACGTATACCTTGCCAAATGGCTGACTCTTGAACTGGGCATCTGTCATCAGCACGCGATTTACGAAACTAAGCGTGCACAGGATGTTTTCCAGTTTGCCGCAGCAGAGGCATTGAAAGATGATGGTGAGGTGTTTTCGTGTGATCTAACTCGGAACGGCCAGGCGCGCAAAATCTATACGCAGCGTGAGCCGGTTCGGGCAATTTCCGCAATCACGCCATTTAATCACCCACTGAACATGGTAAGCCACAAAGTCGCGCCTTCTATCGCCACTAACAACTGTATGGTCTGCAAGCCAACGGAGCTGACGCCGTTAACCTGCCTGTCGCTGGCGGATATTCTTTACGAAGCGGGGTTGCCGCCTGAAATGTTTCAGGTGGTTACTGGTTGGCCGCAGGATATTGGTGATGAGATGGTCACTAATAGCAATGTTGACATCGTTACCTTTACTGGTGGCGTGACAGTTGGCAAGCAGATTGCGGCCAAGGGGGTCTACAAACGTCTGGCCCTCGAACTTGGCGGAAACGACCCATTGATTGTGCTCAATGACCTTGGTGAAACTGATTTGGACCGCGCGGCGACCATCGCCGTCGCTGGGGCCATTGGAAATTCGGGTCAACGCTGCACAGCTGTTAAGCGTATTTTGGTTCAGCAAAGCGTAGCCGATCGGTTTGTTCCGCTAGTTCTTAAAAAGGCCAAAGCGATCAGATTTGGCGACCCGCAGGACCCAGAAACCCAACTGGGTTGTGTAATCCATGACAAAGCAGCCGAATTGTTTGAGAATCGTGTCTTTCAAGCTGAAAAAGAGGGCGCCGAAATCCTTTATCATCCCGGGCGCCAAGGTGCGCTTTTGCCTCCAATCGTAGTCGACAAGGTGCCTCTGAACTGCGAACTGATCGTGGAGGAAACCTTTGGTCCGATTGTGCCTATCCTCCGGGTGTCGGACGACGATGACGAGGTGATGCGTATTTCGAACGCAACAGCTTATGGGCTATCCTCTGGTGTTTGCACCAACGACCTAAACCGGGCAATCGCTTTCATTAACGGTTTGAATGTAGGTTCATGCAACATTTGGGAACAGCCCGGGTACCGGATAGAAATGTCCCCGTTTGGCGGTATCAAGAACAGCGGTAACGGGGTCAAAGAAGGCGTTATCGAAGCTATGAAGTTTTTCACTAATCTTAAAACGTACTCGCTGCCCTGGGTGACTTAGCGAAGGGTCCAAATGTGGCCCAGTCGTCCGGGTAATCGGTAGGCACAATCAAAGAATAGTATTGAATAGTTTTCTCAAGGCGAAGACAAAGAGTGGCGTACATTATTCCAAACAATATGAAAGGTCGGAGCCATGGCAAACATCACGGCAGAAATCCTGTCCTTGGATCAAATTAGAGAGCTTGCCATAACCGTGCTTACTGCCGCTGGAATGGATGCGAACGGCGGATCCTTGATTGCCAACATTGTCACCCAGTCGGAACGCGATGGTTTGCGCAGCCACGGTTTGCGTATGTTGCCGTTCTATGTTCAGAGTTTTCAATCCGGCTATGCCAACCCGGTCGCCAGACCATTAATCGAACGGATCGCTCCGGGTGTTCTTCGAGGCGATGGCGACAACGGGTACTACCAAATTGCTGCTGCATTAGCGCAAGACGATCTGGCCGGAATTGCTCAAGAAAATGGGATAGCTGCGTTTACTTGCGCGAACTGTCACCATCTGGCTGCGCTTCGTTTCGATACCGAGTCATTTGCTGAAGCGGGTTTGATCGCCTTGATGATGGTGAATTCGCTTTCCATGGTAGTGCCTCAGGGGGGTGTGCGTCCGGTTTTTGGAACCAACCCGATGTCCTTTGCATGTCCGAGGAAAGGCATGGCTCCAGTGGTTTGGGATCAGGCCTCATCAATGATGGCATTGATGGATATCAAATTGGCTGCGGCTGAAGGGCGTGACCTGCCAAGGGCGGCTGGGTTGGATAGCACTGGACAACCTAGCACCGATCCGAAGGCAATTTTAGAAACTTGCAGCCTTTTGCCGTTTGGAGAACACAAGGGGGCTGCAATCGCCTTTCTGGTTGAGGTTCTGGGTGCAGCCTTGGCGGGAGGAGCCTTGTCAGTGGACAATGCAGACCGGGATGCGCATGGAGCCTTGAACATCAAGGGTGGCTCGACACTGATTGTCATTGATCCGGCACGGTTTGGGAATGCTTCTTTTGACGACTACCTTACGCGCATTTGCGCCGAGATTGAGGGAAATGGCGATGCACGCGTCCCAGGTGACGGTCGGTTGAAGCATCGTGCAGCTGCAGACTCTGACGGGGTTGCAGTTAGTGCCGAGTTGATTTCCCAGTTACGCAACATTCACTAGTCACAGGCGAAACTGGGAATTTCTGAAGTCTTTGTTTTGTGCGGTCCCGACAAATTTCAAAGGTCAAATGATTTTGAAAATTTCAGTGCCGAAAAAAACCGAGCGTTGAAATCGCTGAAAATAAGGTGAGATCGGACGAGGAGCTTTGTTGCGAGTTTTAATCACTGTCTTGCGGTTATTGCGCGAAACCGGTGTTTACAACCGACCCTGCAAAATTTGGATCTTGTCTGTTCTGGCGCAAAATACTGATGCGCATTTGGTTTACGTCCGATCTGGAAGGTCGCTGTAAGTCGTTAGCTTTGCCCCGCCTTGTTTGCACGAGTCTTAATCTAATCAGCGCTAAAATGATTAAAAAATGTGCAAGCATTGGGCTGATTGGTGAAAAGAGCGCGTGGGCAATAGAGTTTCAACGGGTAAGCCGTGAAAAAGTTTCACAGGAATATCTCTGGAAGACTCTGTCATTAATCAGTTTTCGCACATACCGTCCGAAGATTTATCCGTGCAACCGCGCGCTGAAGGTGTTGTCGAGCTCAGCATAAAACCTTTGGGAGGGCGTAGTGTGATCGACAAATTTCGGCAAGTAGGTTCTTTCAAATGTTTGTTTCCGAGAGGGGACAGACAGGATTTAGATGCTGTCCTTCTGAATACAGCGGGTGGAGTCACCGGGGGCGACAGGTTTAGGCTTAACGTTGAAGCAAAGTCAGGAACGAGTCTGACATTGACGACGCAAGCCTGTGAACGCGCCTACAAGGCGAAACCTAGCCAGACCGGGAAAGTCAGAAGTCAGATAAAAGTTCGAACTGGAGCGAGGGTAAACTGGTTGCCGCAAGAAACGCTTCTGTTCAACGGGAGCGCTTTGGATCGGCGGTTGGTCATTGACCTTGAAGCAAAGAGCCACGTTTTGATGGTGGAGCCTCTTGTTTTTGGCCGACCTGCAATGGGGGAAATACTGAATGCCATTCGGCTGCGAGACCGGATAGAAATCTGGCAGGAAAAAAAGGTCACGTTTCTGGACGCGATATCTTTTTCAGGCAATTTGCACGAACATCTTGACCGGCCCAATATCGCGCAGGGGGCCGGCGCAATGGCGCTGGTAGTTTTCGCCTCGGACATGGCCGAAGGGCAACTAAGCCCGATCTGCGATATGTTGCCTGATACAGGTGGTGCCAGTTTGCTTCAAAAAAACCTGCTGACTGTGCGCCTATTGGCGAAGAACGGTTATTATCTTCGACAGTCTTTACTGCCAGTTTTACGGCAATTGAACAACAATACTCTCCCAAGATGTTGGATGCTTTGACATGAACCTAACTCCCCGTGAGAAGGAAAAATTATTAGTTGCCATGGCGGCTGAGGTTGCACGCAAGCGGCTGGCTCGGGGTGTAAAGCTGAACCACCCCGAAGCAATTGCTCTTATTACAGACGCAGTGGTGGAAGGTGCCCGCGATGGGCGTTCTGTGGCTGACATGATGGAGGCTGGGGCAGATGTTATTTCCAGAGAACAATGTATGGCAGGTGTTCCTGAAATGATCCACGAAGTTCAGGTCGAAGCGACCTTTCCGGATGGCACCAAGTTGGTGACCGTCCACAATCCAATCCGATAACCAACTAAGGATGCTCCCATGACGCGCTTGCTGTTTCCAGCTCTTTTTTTGTCCGGTCCGGCAATGGCCCATTCTGGCCCAAGTTTCCACGCCCATAGCACTGATTATGTAGTGTTGGGCACCGGGTTGGTCTTTGCGGCATTGGTCGCAATTACTCTTCTGTCGAAGCTGCCGAAATGATCCCCGGGGAGTTGTTTTCGGTCAAAGGTGAAATCACGCTGAATGCCGATGCGAAAGCGGTCAATTTGTTGGTCGCAAATACTGGCGATCGACCAGTGCAAGTGGGCTCGCATTACCATTTTGCGGAAACCAACCCGGCGCTGGAATTCGACCGCGACGCCGCGTACGGCATGCGATTGGATATCGCCCCTGGAACGGCCGTTCGGTTCGAGCCGGGGCAAAGTCGCGAAGTCTTCTTGATCCCAATCGGTGGCGCGCGCAAGGTTTACGGATTTAACCAAAAGGTTATGGGGTCACTCTGATGCCGGCAAAAATCAAACGCTCAGATTTTGCAGCCATGTTTGGCCCAACGGTTGGAGACAAACTTCGTCTGGCTGACACTGATTTGATAATCGAGGTCGAGCGAGATCTGGCCGCTGAAAGTTCCGGGTCCGCAAGCTCGGGCGGCACTGGTGAAAACGCGTTGCTTTATGGCGAGGAAGTCAAATTCGGCGGTGGCAAGGTTATTCGGGATGGTATGGGACAATCTCAGGTGACACGTGCGGGCGGCGCCGTGGACACTGTGATTACCAATGCACTAATTGTTGATTACTCCGGCATATACAAGGCGGATGTAGGTTTAAAAGACGGTCGAATCTCCAAAATCGGAAAAGCCGGCAATCCGGACATGCAACCCGGGGTCGATATAATCATCGGACCCGGCACCGAAGCTATCGCTGGCGAAGGGCGCATCCTAACCGCAGGTGGGTTCGACAGTCATATCCATTTTATTTGCCCGCAACAGATCGAGGACGCGTTGCACTCCGGTCTGACAACAATGTTGGGGGGCGGTACCGGCCCGGCACACGGTACATTGGCGACCACTTGCACTCCTGGTCCGTGGCACATTGGACGGATGCTGCAGGCGGCTGACGCTTTTCCAATGAATCTGGCCTTTGCTGGCAAGGGGAACGCCTCGTTGCCCACAGCATTGGAAGAACAAGTCAACGCCGGAGCTTGTGCACTAAAGCTGCACGAAGACTGGGGCACGACACCGGCTGCGATCGACTGTTGCCTCACCGTGGCTGACGCGATGGACGTTCAGGTTATGATCCATACTGACACGTTGAACGAGTCCGGTTTCGTGGAAAACACGGTGGGCGCAATGAAGGGCCGTACAATCCATGCATTCCACACGGAAGGTGCCGGAGGCGGCCACGCGCCTGACATCATAAAGATTTGCGGAGAGCAGCACGTTCTGCCCTCTTCGACAAACCCAACGCGGCCATTTACGGTGAATACGGTCGAAGAACACTTGGACATGCTTATGGTTTGTCACCACCTCGACAAATCCATCCCTGAAGATGTGGCATTTGCCGAAAGCAGAATACGGCGTGAAACCATTGCGGCCGAAGACATCCTTCACGACATGGGTGCTTTCAGTATTATAGCCTCAGACAGTCAAGCCATGGGCCGTGTAGGCGAGGTATTGATCCGCACCTGGCAAACCGCTGACAAGATGAAAAAACAGCGAGGGCGTCTTCCTGAAGAGACCGGTGAAAATGATAATATGCGTGTCCGTCGCTATATAGCCAAATACACCATCAACCCGGCGATTGCGCACGGTCTGAGCCATGAAATCGGCAGCATTGAAGAGGGAAAACGCGCTGACTTGGTCCTGTGGAACCCCGCTTTCTTTGGGGTGAAACCCGAGATGGTTCTTCTAGGGGGAACCATTGTATGTGCTCAGATGGGCGATCCCAACGCCTCGATCCCAACGCCGCAGCCAGTTTACAGCCGCCCGATGTTCGGAGCCTTTGGGCGTTCGGTTGAGAACTCGGCGATCACATTTGTGTCGGAAGCCGCGCAAGCTAAAGGGATTGGTGATACATTGGGTCTGGCAAAACAGACTGTCGCCGTGCGCGATACAAGGGACATTGGCAAAAGCGACCTGCTGCTAAACGATGCGACCCCAAGGATTGAAGTGGATCCTGAAACCTACGACGTTCGCGCCGATGGCGAGCTGCTGACCTGCCAGCCTGCCGAGATTCTACCGATGGCACAGCGCTATTTTATGTTTTGAGATTATAAGGAGGCCCCAGATGTCGATCGCTATCAAAACGGCCCGAATTTACCATGACCGCCCGCAAGCTCCTGTGTATTCTCAAGTTTCGCTTGATTATGATGGGCGTTTTTTGCGCCGCAAAATGCTGGCTACCGATGACGGCGAGGCATTTCTAGTCGATCTAGCCCAAACCAAGTCATTGGATCACGGAGGTGTTTTGGTTCTGGAAGATGGGCGTGAGATCGAAATTGTCGCAGCGCCAGAAGAGTTGCTGGAAGTAACTGGTGAAAACTTACTGCGTCTGGCTTGGCATATCGGAAATCGTCATACCCCTTGCCAGATCGAATTGCGCAGACTGCTAATTCAGCGTGATCATGTGATCCGCGATATGCTTGTGAAATTAGGGGCCAGCACGCGTGAAGTTATCGAGCCGTTCACGCCTGAAGGCGGAGCATATGGGCATGGCAGGACACATGGTCACGCCCACTGACTCAGATATCCTAACGCTGACGCAGTGGTTTTCACCTGCCTATCCGGTGGGAGGATTTGCCTATTCACACGGTTTGGAATGGGCCATCGAAAGTTCCGATGTAACGGATGCGCAGCAAACGCGCGCGTGGATTGCAGACGTATTGCAATATGGCTCCGGCCGAAATGACGGCATTTTCTTGATGGCGGCATACAAAGCTAAGGACAAAAAAGAACTGTTGGAAGTTGACGCAAAGGCACGCGCCTTTTGCGCATCATCTGAAAGGCTGTCCGAGACTCTTTTGCTGGGCACTGCTTTTTGCTCAGTGACTGCTAATGTTTGGGAAATAAACATGCCTAAACTCACCTATCCGGTTGCTGTGGGATACGCAGCCCATTGTCAAAACCTGCCTTCGGGGCTGACTTGTCAAATGTTTCTGCAAAGTTTTATGGCTAATCTTGTGGCTTGCGCGACGCGGCTGATACCGCTTGGGCAGACAGAAGGACAGCATCTGATCCGAGAACTGACGCCTCTTTGTGCCGAGGTTGCTCAACAGGCGCAGGAAAGCGATCTTGATGCTTTGGGGTCGACCGCATTTTTTTGCGATGTGGCGTCGATGAAACATGAGCGCCAGTATTCGAGGATATTCCGAACATGAGTAAAATGAACGGACCATTGCGGGTTGGAATAGGAGGCCCAGTAGGGGCGGGAAAGACAACTCTTACGGCCGCACTGTCCACAGCATTGCGAGACAGAGTTTCCATTGGTGTGATTACCAATGATATCTATACCCGTGAAGATGCCGAGGCCCTGATGCGCATGCAGATTTTGCCACAGGATCGGATCATAGGCGTGGAGACGGGTGGGTGCCCTCACACCGCGATCAGAGAGGACGCTTCGATTAATCTAGCTGCTGTCGCAGAAATGCAGGACCGTCACCCGGACATTGATGTGGTTCTGATCGAGAGCGGTGGAGACAATCTGTCTGCGACGTTCAGTCCGGAACTTGCCGATGTTACTTTGTATGTAATCGACGTCGCGGCGGGTGAGGAAATACCGCGCAAAGGTGGCCCGGCGATAACCAAATCAGACATTTTGATTATTAATAAAACCGACCTCGCCCCCCATGTCGGGGCATCCTTAGACGTTATGGACAGCGATGCAGGTAAAATGCGTCAGGGAAGGCCTTTTGTATTCTCGTCCTTGCGACATGGTGAGGGTGTTGACCACATTGTGGATCTGCTGGCCCAGATTGGCGGGCTCGAGTTATCGGACACAGTCGCGCAAAATCAGGATTAAGGCGCTCAGCGGGGTTTACTAACTTGCAATGTGATATGGCGGTCGATTCAAGATCGAAAATTCAGACGTAGAGATTTTCGAGTTCGGCATTGGTGCCAGATCGGGTGTATTCGGTTGCGCGCTTTCTGCTGATGCTAAAAGCTCTGTACTGGTAGAATTGAGGATCACAGGATACCGTAATAGCCAAATCTGATAGGCAGGGAATTCAGAACCGTCCTTGGGGAAGCAACTTCGTCAGTAGAGAACAAAATGCCCGCACCAACATTGCATTTCTCGATGCAGGAGTTTCAGAACAGGATCGCAAAGACCCGGTCAGAGATGACCCGTAAAGGCATCGATATTTTGATTGTGACCGACCCGTCGAACATGAACTGGCTTACCGGTTACGATGGCTGGTCTTTTTATGTGCATCAATGCGTTGTTCTGAGGTTGAACGATGACCCGATCTGGTTTGGACGCAGTCAGGACGCCAACGGCGCGTTGCGCACATGCTTTATGGACCCGGTTAATATCATTGGTTATCCCGATCACTACGTGCAATCCCCAGAGCGGCATCCAATGGACTATTTATCGGCACGGCTAAAAGATCTTGGTGCCGGTAGCGGTTCAATTGGCGTGGAAATGGACAACTATTGGTTCACGGCGGCGGCATTTGCGTCGCTGCAAAAGAATTTGCCGGACGCCAAATTCAACGACGCCAACACGTTGGTCAATTGGCAGCGCGCAGTGAAATCTGAAGCCGAGCTGACCTATATGCGGCAGGCGGGAAAGATTGTTGAGCGTATGCACCGCCGGATATTCGAAAAGGTCGAGCCAGGAATTCGCAAATGCGATCTTGTTGCAGAAATCTATGATGCTGGATTGCGATACGACGAAGGTTTGGGTTTCGGTGGTGACTATCCCGCGATTGTACCGCTTCTTCCGTCTGGTTCCGATGCGGCAGCGCCACATCTGACTTGGGATGATAAGGAAATGAAATCAGGTGAGGGCACATTCTTTGAAATTGCTGGGGCTGTTAATCGCTATCATTGTCCACTGTCGCGCACTGTTTTTCTAGGAAGACCAACACAAACATTTCTGGACGCTGAAGAAGCGGTGTTGGAAGGCATGGAGGCGGGGCTCGAGAAAGCAATTGTTGGAAATACATGCGAAGACATAGCTTACGCGTTTTTTAAAGTTCTTAAGAAACATGGCATCGAGAAAGACAATCGTACCGGCTATCCGATCGGAATAAGTTACCCACCAGATTGGGGTGAACGGACGATGTCGTTGCGCCCCGGCGATACAACAGTTTTGCAAGAGAATATGACTTTCCACTTTATGACAGGACTCTGGATGGAGGATTGGGGGTTTGAAATTACCGAGACCATTCGTATTGGTCAGACAAATCCCGAGTGCCTCTCAAACGTGCCGCGTAAAATGTTGGTTAAGGACTAGCCGATGAAAGCGAACCCAATCTCGCCGACGATTCCTTTGGATCAAGATGGTGTTCACCATGGATTTCTGAGATTGCCGTATAGTCGGGATGACAGCGCTTGGGGTTCGATCATGATCCCGCTGACGGTAATCCAGCATGGAAAGGGTCCTACCGCATTGTTAACCGGTGCCAATCATGGCGATGAATATGAGGGGCCAATAGCACTGCACGAGTTGGCTGCAACGACACGGGCCGAAGATGTATCAGGGCGGCTTATTGTTGTCCCCGCCTTCAATTATCCCGCCTTTCTGTCGGGCAGCCGCACTTCACCAATTGACAAAGGAAACTTGAACCGCTCGTTTCCTGGGCGGCCTGACGGAACGGTTACGGAAAAAATAGCAGATTATTTTCAACGCACATTGTTGCCAATGGCGGATATTGCGGTTGATTTTCATTCCGGCGGCAAGACACTTGACTTTGTACCATTTGCCGCAGCGCATATCTTGGATGACAAGAAAACGCAGAAGGAATGTTTCGCTGCAATGAAGGCGTTCAACGCACCGTATTCCGTACAATTGTTGGAGATCGACAACTTGGGAATGTACGATACAGCCGTCGAAAATCTGGGAAAAGTTCTGGTCACAACTGAATTGGGCGGCGGCGGCACGTCCACTGCGCAGACCAACGCAATAGCTAAAAAAGGTCTGCGCAACGTGCTTATCCACGCCGGGATTCTGCAAGGTGAGATGCAGTTGGACCCGACAATAAATGTGACGATGCCCGATGAAGACTGTTTCTTGTTCAGCGATGGCGAAGGACTGCACGAGGCGGTGATTGATCTGGGCGACCGGGTGGAAAAAGGCGAGTTGATTGCTCGGGTTTGGCCGATGGATCGTACAGGGGTGCCGCCTCGAGAATATTACGCGCGCCGCGAAGGGCTGTTGATCAGCCGCCACTTTCCTGGCCTCATAAAATCTGGCGATTGTGTTGCTGTAGTAGGCGTGAGTTGAATGTTTGCATAGGAATGAGCAGTCCGCCCCATAAAACCCGCTAAATTCTGATGCGCGAAAGAAAGCCAACGTATTTCACAGCGGTGATTTCTTGCTTCCGAACGATGATGTCGTCAGGTCGTAGGTGTTTTGTACAGCGTCGTTGAAGTTCCCGCGGGTTTGTTATCTGAAAACTCCGCTGCATTTCGATACAGAGAAATTCCTGCCCCACTACTTTCGGTGACTCCGCTTGGAACTTCAAAAATGATATTCTCGTCACTCCAATTAATGATGCTGAATTTTTTGGGGTTTGACCGTCCAGCGACCTTTCTGCATGCCACACAGAACGGGAAGTCCCATGTGATGCCGGAGGCTGCCCGCTCTTTGGCCCAGCATTGCGTAACTTTTTATGAAACGCCGACAACTGAGGACCGCACGGCGGGAGCGTTTGATTTCGAAGGCCGTATTACACCAGAGTGGCTGGTGGCAAACACCGCAATTGATCGCGCAGAATATTACATCTGCGGTCCGCGGGCGTTTATGACAATGGCGGTTAATGGGCTGAAAGCAGCAGGCGTCGCAGACAGTCGAATACGGTACGAGTTCTTTGGTCCAGCCCTCGCGCTTGGCGCGGCCTGATCCAGTTTCAATCAAAAAATGGCGGGTACGAAAGTGGCACGGCTCTTCCCTAGGTTGCCGTGTTCATTTGGTCGGAGTGAGAGGATTCGAACCTCCGACCCCTGCCTCCCGAAGACAGTGCTCTACCAGGCTGAGCTACACTCCGACCGTGGCGCGTGATCTATACTTCGGGATGTGGGTGCGCAAGAGGGATTTCCCAAACAAAACACAAAAACCCGTTTCGCCGGGATTGGAATATCTGTTGGGTTTCCGGAAAAAAATGAACACTCATCTCAAAGGATCGGTGCGATACAACCTGATCTTTGTGCCGCCGTGATCTACCACCGGACCAGGCGGCAAGAAGGGTAAGCGGGTGGCGCGAGCGAGTGATGAATTGCTGGTGACCAATCCAACTCGCCATCCCGAAAAACGGGCGATCAGAACTTTGCCAAGACTGCCATACAAAGACCGCAGCCGCTTGTCGTCGCCTATTCTTCCACCGTAAGGGGGGTTTACAATGATCAAGCCGCAGGGGCCTGGTGGGGCTTTAATATCGCTTAAAGACTTTTGGAGAAACTGGGTAACTTCGTTGACACCTGCCCGTTCCGCGTTGGCCTTGGCGCTTTCAACAGCTCCGGCGTTTCTGTCCGAGCCGAAGAAAGTCAAGCCGGACTTGTATTCTTGAGTGGTGCTGCGCATCGTCTGCCAAAGAGCGCGATCAAAAGTTGCAAGTTCCTCGAAAGCAAAGTGTCGTGTACGCCCGGGGAGTAAACCGAGTGCAATCTCAGCCGCTTCGATTACGAAAGTTCCTGAGCCGCACATCGGGTCCAAAACAGGTTCTGATCTATCAAAGCTACACTCTCGGAGGAACATGGCGGCCATCGTCTCGCGCATTGGCGCCTTGGCGACAGCCACTTTATGGCCACGCTTGTGGAGCGGCTCTCCTGAACTGTCGACAGAGAAGGTGCAGATATCCTTTTCTATCCGAAGAAGGACGCGCAATTTGGCGTTTGTCGAAATGGGAGCGCCCAACGATTCTGTTATCGCGCGTTCCACCCGCTGCCGCGCGGCACCGGCATGATATATACGGGACTTTCGACTGATTGCTTCAACTTTTACAGGGACATTCGGGCGTAACACGTTGAACCACGGAAATTTTCGAGCTCGCTTGTCTAATTGCGCAAGATGAACAGCTGGAAAACCACCCAATCGCACCAGAACCTTGTTGGCGCCCCGCAAGACCAGATTTGCGCGCCATACTTCGGACCAATCGCCGCGGCATAAAACGCCACCCGCAACAGCCTGTGCTTCGGTAAATCCTAACTGGATCGCTTCTGCGCAAAGCGGTGCCTCAAGGCCGGGCGTGGCGACCAGAAAAATTTCAAGATCATCGGTGTCTTCCATCGTGGTTCCTTACACCGGTTGTGAGGTGGGGGCGACAGCCAAATTTGATACGCGTATTTGCACTCAATTTCCGCATTCCACCCATAATGTGGTATTGATGTCGCGATTTGGTCTGTATCGGGTTTGCGTTTGCATTCGTCCCCGCGTAAAGGAGCCGTAATCGGGTTAAGGTCAGCTGTTTCCAACTAGCTGTTGATGAAATTGCGGCACCTCCGATACGATGATTTGTAGCGGATGGGGTTATCTTCGGATCATCGAGAACTGTTGGTGCAAGTAAAAGGCTTGGAAGAACGTAGCGACATGCAAACTTTCAAACTGAAAAAAGGATTGGACCTGCCGGTTCAGGGCGCACCGGCGCAGGAAATCCAACCAGGACCTGAATTTTCGACTGTAGGGGTTTTGGGTGGTGACTACGTCGGACTAAAGCCTAAAATGTTGGTCCAGGAGGGTGACGAGATTCAACGCGGCGCGCCGTTGTTTTGTCATAAGGATGCTCCAGAAGCATTGATGGTTGCCCCTCTCAGCGGAAGGGTAGTAGCTATCAACCGGGGTGCGCGCCGTGTGTTACAAAGCGTTGTCATCCAAGTTTCCGATGTCCATGACAAAGGCGTCGATTTTGCCGAGATTGGCGACGCAACAAGCGCTGAAGGTGTAACGGCCAAGTTATGCGCCGCAGGTTTATGGACATCCTTCCGCACGCGACCATATTCGAAGATGCCTTTACCGGGAAGCATACCCGCGGCGATTTTTGTGACTGCGATCGATACAGATCCGTTGGCAGGGGATGCCGCGGTGATCATAAACGATGCGCCAGAGGCCTTTGCTGATGGTCTGGCTGCGGTATCACAACTGACGGATGGAAAGACCTATCTTTGCCAGCGCGATGGAGATTCAATTCCCGGAGGCGACCTACCAGGGGTCGAGGTGGCGGCATTTTCTGGTCCTCACCCTGCTGGGCTGGCAGGAACACATATCCATTATCTGGAACCGTTGGTTGCCGACAAACGGGTTTGGACAATCGGATATCAGGACGTAATAGCGATCGGGCGTCTGTTTCAGACAGGGCACCTTGATCCCAATGTGGTGGTCTCGTTGGCGGGGCCAGCGGCGCGTATGCCGCGCCTGATCCGCACCGTTATGGGTGCGTCAACCAACGATTTGACCCGGGATGAGATCAATGTGGATGGCACAGCCCGGGTCATATCGGGCTCGATCCTGTCAGGGCACCATGCGGACGGTCCAACAGCTTACCTTGGTCGGTTCGCGCGGCAGATCGCGATTATCCGCGAAGACCGCGATCAGATTACCTTGGGCTGGATTCTGCCAATGCCGTCCAAATACGCAGTGCAACCTGTGCTTGGTTCGGCGTTTGCCAAAAAACTATTTGCGTTCACCTCCAATCTCAATGGTGGGCGGCGCGCAATGGTTCCGACTGGTACATTCGAAGAACTAATGCCGCAGGATTATTTGCCCACACAGCTTTTGCGCGCCCTATTGGTTATGGACACTGATACAGCTCAGGCTTTGGGTGCATTGGAATTAGATGAAGAGGATCTGGGTCTCGTGGGTTTTGCGTGCCCGGCAAAGTATGAATACGGGCTGGCGTTGCGCGACTGCCTGACAAAAATTGAAAAGGAGGGCTGAGCCGAATGGGTTTGCGCAGCTTCTTTGACCGGATTGAGCCGAATTTCACCAAAGGCGGCAAATACGAAAAGTACTTTCCCATCTACGAGATGGTCGAAAGCTTCATCTACACGCCAAAAACAGTGACGACTGTCGCACCACATGCGCGGTCCTATGTCGATATGAAACGCATCATGACTTACGTCGTGATAGCCACGATCCCTTGTATATTGTGGGGGATGTACAACACCGGGTATCAGGCGAATTCGGCCATTGAAATGCTGGGTCCAGATTCCGCAACCGGGTGGCGGATCTCCATTCTGCAAGCCATTGGAATTTCTCTGAACCCCGAAAGCATCTTTGCCAATGTAATGCATGGATTGATGTATTTTCTACCGATATACATCGTCACGTTGGTCGCTGGCGGCATCTTCGAGGTTATCTTCGCTACCGTGCGCGGACACGAAGTGAACGAAGGTTTCCTCGTAACATCAATGCTTTATACGCTGATAATGCCAGCCACCGCCCCCCTTTGGCAGGTGGCTTTGGGCATCATCTTTGGCGTTGTGATCGGTAAAGAAGTTTTTGGCGGAACAGGCAAAAATTTCCTCAACCCTGCATTGGTTGGTCGGGCATTCTTGTACTTTGCCTACCCGGCAAATATGTCGGGCGACACGGTCTGGACACCGGTCGACGGCTTTTCTGGGGCGACTGCATTGTCGGTTTCAGCTTCTCAGGGCTATCAAGTGCTCGCTGCGGATGGCATAACTTGGTGGAGCGCCTTCTTTGGTCAGATACAAGGCAGCTTTGGCGAGACTTCAACATTGGCTTGTATGATCGGCCTTGCCTTCTTGATAGTGACACGAATCGCAAACTATCGGCTGATCGTTGGATGTTTGAGCGGAACAATTGTCTTTACGATGTTGCTTAACCTGATTGGGTCCGACACCAATCCGATGTTTTCCATGCCGTGGTACTGGCATCTAGTAATCGGGGGCTATGCGTTTGGTTTAGCGTTCATGGTCACCGAACCTGTTTCTGCAAGCCATACTAACGTGGGTCGCTACATATACGGTGCACTGATTGGGGTGATGGTCGTAATGATCCGCGTGGTTAATCCGGCATTTCCCGAAGGAATGATGCTTGCCATTTTGTTCGGCAATGTCTTTGCGCCGCTGATTGATTATTTTGTCGTTCAGGCAAACATTAAACGGAGGGCGCGTCGCCATGTCTGATACGCAACCCCCTGAGCAAAAAGGTGCAATCGCCCGATTCCTGGCGGCTTCGCCGGATTCGGTTGGCAAGACCATTTTTGTGGCCGTCGCCGTTTGCCTAGTTGCTTCGATGGTGGTGTCGGCCGCTGCAGTTAGCCTTCGACCAGTTCAGGACGCCAACCGCCTGAAGGACAGGCAGGTTAACGTTTTGCAGGTGGCAGGCGTCTATGAACCCGGCATCGACGTCACCGAGGCCTTTGCCGCGTTCGAGCCGCATGTGCTGGAGCTGGAGACTGGTGAATTCGTCGATGATCAATTCGACCCAACGACGTTCGACGATATCGCTGCTGCCAGTGACCCGGACCTGAGTGTCGCGCTGGATAATGATCCGGCAGGGATTGGCCGCAGATCCAATTACCGCGTTATATATCTATTGCGCGATCAATCCGGTGAATTGGATAAAGTTGTTCTTCCTCTGCACGGCTACGGTCTCTGGTCGACGCTTTACGGTTTCATCGCGTTGGAAAATAACGGCAACGATATTTTTGGCTTGCAGTTTTATCAGCATGGCGAAACCCCCGGACTGGGCGCCGAGGTCGACAATCCGCGTTGGAAAGCATTGTGGAACGGAAAAAAGTTGCGTGATGATGCAGGCGATCTTCAGATCACGGTGTCAAAGACACAACCTGCCGCCGGACCCGACTTTTATGTTGATGCGTTGGCTGGTGCCACTCTGACATCGGTTGGGGTCGATAACCTTGTGAAATTCTGGATGGGTGACGCGGGTTACGCTCCGTTTCTGGCCAAACTGCAAGCAGGAGAGTTCTGATGTCGCAGACAAGAAAAGAGCTTTTGGTCGACCCGCTTGTCGACAATAACCCGATCACATTACAGGTACTCGGCATCTGTTCGGCCTTGGCGGTGACCTCGTCGCTGCAAGTGTCAATGGTTATGGCGCTGGCCGTTATCTTTGTAACGTCGTTCTCATCCTTTTTCATTTCTTGCCTACGCAATCAGATACCCGGTTCAATCCGGATCATCGTGCAGATGGTGATCATTGCCTCGCTCGTGATTTTGGTGGATCAAATCCTCAAAGCATATGCTTTCGAGATTTCTAAGACCCTGTCGGTCTTCGTTGGCCTTATTATCACCAACTGCATTGTGATGGGCCGTGCCGAAGCTTTTGCAATGAAAAACCCACCTGTCGCGTCTTTCATCGACGGGATGGGAAACGGCATGGGCTATGGCCTGATCCTGCTGCTGGTGGGTTTCATCCGCGAATTGTTTGGGGCGGGGTCGCTATTTGGCATTACAATTTTGCAGACCGTGAATAACGGGGGCTGGTACGTGCCGAACGGCATGTTGCTTTTGCCGCCCTCCGCGTTTTTCATTATCGGGCTGATTATATGGGCTTTCCGAACCTGGAAACCCAGCCAAGTCGAAGAGCGTGAATACAAAATTCAACAGGTAGAGGCGCACTGATGGAAGGGCTTATCTCATTGGCCGTAAAGGCCATCTTTGTTGAAAACCTTGCGCTCAGCTTCTTTCTGGGTATGTGCACCTTTATCGCCGTTTCGAAGAAGATCTCGACTGCGCTCGGCTTGGGTATATCAGTGATGCTGGTTCAGGCCATTACAGTACCGACAAATAATCTGTTGCTGAATTATCTGCTGAAACCAGGCGCACTGGCATGGGCGGGGTTCCCGGATGTTGACCTAACTTTTCTTGGTTTGATTTCTTATATTGGCGTCATCGCGGCTATGGTGCAGATCCTAGAGATGATCCTCGATAAGTATTTTCCACCTCTGTACAACGCATTGGGTATTTTCCTGCCTTTGATTACCGTAAATTGCGCCATACTGGGCGGGTCTTTGTTCATGGTCGAGAGGGATTACAACTTCGCTGAAGCGGCAACTTACGGTCTCTCCTCGGGCTTTGGATGGGCTTTGGCCATCACGGCAATGGCCGGTGTCAGGGAAAAGCTGAAATATTCCGATATTCCTGACGGATTGCAGGGTCTGGGTATCACCTTTATCACGGCGGGCTTGATGGCGATGGCTTTCATGTCCTTCTCAGGCGTGAAGCTTTAAGGAGGGGCCGATGGAAACGTTCAGCTTAGGCGTCATCCTATTTACCTTGATCGTTCTCGCGCTGGTCGCGGTCATCATGGCCGCGCGGTCGCGGTTGGTTTCGACCGGTAACGTGAACATCACCATCAACGGTGAAAAAACGATTTCGGTCCCTGCTGGTGGCAAGCTTTTGCAAACGCTGGCGGCAGAGAAGCTGTTTGTCCCGTCCGCTTGCGGGGGCGGTGGAACCTGCGCACAGTGCCGCGTGCGCATTCATTCGGGCGGCGGATCAATACTGCCGACTGAAGAGAGCCATATCACTAAGCGAGAGGCATCTTGTGGGGATCGGCTTTCCTGTCAGGTGGCAGTCAAGCAGGACATGGATATCGAAGTTCCGGAGGAGGTCTTTGGTGTCAAGAAGTGGGAATGTACCGTTCGTTCGAACGAAAACGTTGCGACCTTTATCAAGGCCCTGACGCTGGACTTACCTGAAGGCGAGGATGTGAATTTCCGTGCTGGAGGCTACATTCAGATCGAGGCGCCAGCGCACCAGCTGGCGTATACCGATTTCGACGTTGAAGAGGAGTATCGCGAAGACTGGGACAAATTCAATTTGTGGCAATACAAGTCAGTGGTTGCCGAGCCGATTGAACGTGCTTACTCCATGGCCAACTATCCAGAAGAGAAGGGTATGATCATGCTCAACGTTCGGGTGGCTTCGCCGCCGCCGGGATCAGAGGGCATACCTGCGGGTCAGATGTCGTCCTACATTTTCAACTTGAAACCAGGTGACAAAGTTACGATCTCCGGCCCTTTTGGTGAATTCTTCGCGCGCGATACAGAAAAGGAGATGGTCTTCATAGGCGGAGGTGCGGGTATGGCACCGATGCGCAGCCACATCTTTGATCAGCTCAAAAGATTGAAAACGAAACGAAAAATTAGTTTTTGGTATGGGGCCAGGTCCAAGCGAGAGATGTTCTTTGTCGAGGATTTCGACTCGCTCGCGGCGGAAAACGAAAACTTTGAATGGCATGTTGCCTTGTCTGATCCTCAGCCTGGAGATGATTGGGACGGCTACACAGGTTTTATCCATAACGTGTTGTTCGAAGAATACCTCAAGAACCATCCGGCGCCGGAAGATTGCGAATTCTACATGTGTGGACCACCGATCATGAACCAGTCTGTTATAAACATGCTGCTGGATCTTGGCGTGGACCGTGAAGACATCATGCTTGATGATTTTGGTGGCTGATATGTCAAAAAACCGAAGTTTAATGCTTCGGTTTGTTTTGGTGTGGCCAAGAAACTCAAATCGGCGAACTGTGAAAGCCTAAGCGTTGGGCGTCGCAATTCTACAATCACGTTCCGAGTTTGAATCCTGCTTATTTGTATAGAATTCGTCGGCAGCTCAGATTTCCTTCGGGCACATTAAACAGGGAAGAAACGGAATTCAGCTTTCCGTCATCTGCGACTTGTGACCCCGCAGAGAGCTGACAGCAATAACTTGGAGCATGTTGCAACAAGTTCTGCTGGATTTCCGGATTGCTGCTCTTGGTCCAGCAGGGTAGGGAACAGAGCAGATGCTGAATGGTTGGATAAAAAATCTTTTCTCTGCGTCGCGCTCAGGAAAATCGGGCTCGGCGTTGTCAACGCTTGCCCCTGCAGAACGATTTTATGCCGTAGGGGATATCCATGGTCGTCTGGACTTGTTGCAACGGCTAATCGCTTCGCTCGATGCAGATTGCCCGCTCGTATTTGTCGGGGACTATATCGATAGAGGTGAGTGTAGCGCACAGGTATTACGCCACCTTTACCATCTATCCGGAGTCAAGGACCGCGAAGTGATTTGTCTTTTAGGAAATCATGAAGACATGTTGCTTCAGTTTCTAAAAAACCCAGAGGCAATGGCGCGAATGTGGTGGCACAATGGTGGCAGACAGACGCTAGCTTCCTTTGGCGTTGCCGATGAAACCGAGACCACGGACAGGTTGAATGAAATTGGCGAAGCGTTGCGGCGCGAGATGGGCCAACCGCTTTTGGAATGGATTCAGGACAGACCGCTTACCTGGACCAGTGGAAACGTGACCGTTGTGCATGCCGCACTTGATCCACATCGATCCGTTGATAAGCAATCAAGAAAGGTTTGCCTGTGGGGGCACCCGCAATTCCCTGGCCCGCGCCGCAAAGACGGACAGTGGATTGTGCACGGCCATACAATCGTGACTGATCCAACGGTCGAAAACCAAGTGATTTCAATTGACACCGGAGCCTTTGCGACCAACCACCTTACAGCGGCTGAAATATCCAGTGGACAGGTCCGTTTTTTGTCCACTGACAGAAATGGGGTTACTCAGTTGTGAGAGCTTAATAATCCAAATACGGGTTTAGCCTACGATCATTTGTTTCATTCTAAGGGCCTCGTATTCCAGTTCTTTCAAACGGAAATGCACTACGTCGCCAATAGTGATAACCCCGCGCAAGATGCCGTCGCTCAGCACCGGCATGTGGCGAAAGCGCCCTTCAGTCATGGTTTTGAGTACGTCGTTCAACGGGTCGTCAGGTTTGCACGTCTGCACGTCTCGGGTCATTAGATCGCTGACCGATTGCGGCAGAGTCTGTCCCGGTGTTTCAGCCATGCGACGAACGATATCGCGTTCAGAAAGAATTCCTTGCAGCGTTCCGTTCTGATCTGTCACTACAACGGCGCCAATTCGTTTTTCCCGCAAAATTTCGACAACCGAATGGATCGTGTCAGTCGGTCTAACAGCGAATACGGCGTCTCCTTTACCTTCCAGCAGCTTGGCCACTGTCGTGTTGGTTTGCGACAGGTTCGATTCGACCGATTGGCTGCGTGTGGCCGTAGTGACCTTGTCGCCGCGGGTCGGGGGCTGGTAAGAGCTTGGGGCCATGGGCGGTCTCCTCCTGCATGTGTGTGGACTGTCTTATCTACCTTATCGCAGGCATAAGCCCTGTATAGGGTGCAATTTCGAAATCTGGTTAAACTCTGCCTTACAGGAAGCTCCTGCCGCATGAGCCAACTTTACTTAACACCGCCTGTAGCCGCATTGATCTTTCTGGGCGTAGTCATTTGCGGGCACAACTTTAGACGGGTTTGGAAGCAACAGGCACCCGGATGGCGGAAAAGAGCCTGGATTTTCGGGGTTCCCGCCGCGATTGGTCTGATCGTTCTTGGGTTTTTACCGATGAAACTTTAGGTCAGATTTGACTCTGTTAGGGGTCGCTGGCATACGCCGAGCACGGTTATCCCATGAGGTCATACGATGCGCAGCCTGATTGCACTGGCTTTCACGTTTCTTGTAGCGGGATGTTGGTTCGACACTGAACCAGATGTGGTTCGACTGTCTGGTGAGACGATGGGGACCACCTTTGACATCACGGCGATCGGTGATGAACTGGATGAAACTACTTTGGCAGCGGCCGTGCAGGATACTTTGGCAGAGGTCAACGCCAAGATGTCCAATTGGGATCCAAACTCCGAGGTGTCTGTTTTCTCGGCTTCATCCAATACGGAACCCGTTGCTATCTCTGAAGAATTTGCACTTGTAATTGAAGCGGCAAACGAAGTTCACGAAAAGTCGGGCGGGATGTTTGACGTGACTCTGGGTCCGTTGATCGAGCTTTGGGGTTTCGGGCCACGCAAACCAGAAGACCCTGTTCCATCAAATTCTGATATTCAAAGGGCGCTGGCGGCTGTCGGGCAAGATCGTCTGCTGATTTTGGACCGAAACGCAGGCACGTTGGCAAAGGCCGATGCCAATGTTGGGATAAATTTGTCCGCAATAGCCAAAGGCTACGGCATTGATGCTATTGCAGGTGCTCTCGCAGAGGCAGGAGTCGAAAACTATTTGGTTGAAATCGGCGGAGATTTGGTCGCTAAAGGCGAAAACGAAAGCGGCGAACGCTGGCGGATAGGTATAGAAAAACCTGAAACCGGCTCGCAGACCATCCAGCTAGTGGTGCCTGTAGCAGACTTGGGGTTGGCCACATCAGGTGACTATAAGAACTTCTTCGAGCAGGATGGTGTTCGGTATTCACATATCATAAACCCAGTGACTGGACGTCCGATCACGCATCGAACTACTTCGGTCACTGTTCTGGCTGAAAATGCGATGATGGCGGACGCCTGGGCTACGGCGATGCTGGCGTTAGGTCAGGAAAATGGGTTGAAGCTGGCGGAAGAGCAAGATCTTGCTGTGTTTTTCATCTCAAGGGATGTGACAGGTGACGAGGAAACCTATATCACAGTAACCAGCAGCGCGTTCACGAATGTGCTCGACTCCGACTGACAGTTAGGAACAGCGATGACCACTTTTCTTCTGGCTTTTGTACTTTTGCTCATTGTCATGGTCGGTATGTCGTTGGGTGTAATGCTGATGGGCAAAACAATTAAAGGAAGCTGCGGCGGCCTGAATGCGATTTCTGGCGCAGATAAATGTCTTGTCTGCCACAAAGATATCGATCCAGACAGCCCACTGCGGGATCAATTGCAGTGTAAGCGTGCGAAAAAGATGCTGCAGCGGATGGAAGGCTAGGATACCACTCTTGGCATGACCAAAGCCAAGAATATCCTTTTCATCATGTTCGATCAGCTGCGTTGGGATTACCTTAGCTGCTATGGACATCCGCATTTGCATACCCCGAACATTGATCGTCTTGCTTCGAAAGGTGTTCGATTCACGCGTGCGTATATTCAATCGCCGATTTGCGGTAGCTCGCGTATGTCCACCTATACGGGGCGCTATGTGCATTCACACGGCGCGTCTTGGAATAACATTCCACTGAAAGTAGGCGAGATCACGATGGGCGACCATCTTCGGAAAGCAGGCATGGATTGTTGGCTGGTCGGCAAGACACATATGGCCGCGGACGCTGAAGGCATGGCACGGTTAGGGTTGGAACCTGACAGCGTTATCGGTGCTCGGGTGGCCGAATGTGGGTTTGACGTTTTCGAGCGAGATGATGGTTTGCGAGCAGAAGGGCCCGATGGGTTTTACGATCCGAACGGCGCAAAGAAATACAATCAGTATCTTTCAAATAAAGGATACGAGGGCGATAATCCCTGGCACGACTTCGCCAATTCCGGGTTGGATGCCGAGGGTAACGTTCTTTCTGGCTGGTTCTTAAAATATTCCTCCGAACCAGCGAACATAGCAGAAGAAGACAGTGAAACCCCGTACCTGACCACGCGGGGAATAGAGTTTATGCAAAGCCACGACGGGCCTTGGTGTTGCCACCTTAGCTATATCAAACCTCATTGGCCTTACATCGTGCCTGAACCGTATGCGTCGATGTATGGTCCGGAACATGTTGTTCCACCGGTCCGATCAGAGGCTGAGCGGGAAGACGCACATCCTGTACTTAGGGCGTTTATGGAGACCAAGGTCGGTCAGGCCTTTTCAAGGCAGGATGTTCGAGACGCTGTGATTCCGGCCTACATGGGCCTGATAAAACAAGCAGATGACCAGATGGGTCGCTTGTTTGAATGGATGGAACAGACGGGGCGAATGCAGGATACAATGATTGTTCTGACCTCGGACCACGGTGATTTTCTTGGTGATCACTGGCTGGGGGAAAAGACTTTCTTTCACGATGCCTCTACGAAGATGCCCCTGATAATTTATGATCCTTCGTCCGAGGCGGATGCCACCCGTGGTACCACCTGCGATGCGCTGGTCGAGTCGATTGACCTGGCCCCGACTTTTGTTGAAGTGGCAGGCGGAGAAATGGCGGGCCATATACTTGAAGGGCATTCCCTGTTGCCGATACTTCATGGCGATGCGACTGAAACACCCCGCGAGTTCGCGATTTGCGAGTACGATTATTCCGCTTCGTCTATAGTTGAGAAACTTAATACTTCGGTCCGCGACGCGGTTATGTTCATGGTTGTGACCCCAAAGTGGAAGTTGATCCACTGCGAAGGCGGTCACCGTCCTATCCTTTTCGATTTGGACGCCGATCCAGAAGAGTTGATCGATCTCGGCAACAGCGCGGAACACGAGGACATCATTGCAAAGCTTTACGATAATCTCTTCGCGTGGGCGCGTCGACCATCGCAGCGCACAACGCGCTCAGAACAACAGCTGAATGATATGCGGACAAAAAGCGGTGGTACCGGAGTTATGATTGGAATTTACGACGAAAATGATGCACCGCTGAAACTGACCGTAAAGTACCGGGGCAGAAAGGCCAGACCGTTTGCGGAGTACATGCCCAAAGAAGATTAAAACTTCTGAACCTTGCCCAAAATGCGGTTCACCCCCGGGCAGGCTGAGGTTAGAAGAAGGGCCAAGTTCAGCTATCGGAGAGCTCAAATGACTGTCCCTAAACCCGTAGTATTGTGCATTCTCGACGGCTGGGGAATATCAGACAGCACTGAAGCCAATGCGCCGTTAATGGCGAACACGCCGACTATTGACTCAATTATGTCCAAAGGACCGCACGCCAAGCTGATAACCCATGGTCCTGATGTAGGACTGCCCAGCGGGCAGATGGGAAATTCAGAAGTTGGACACACAAATATCGGTGCAGGCCGCGTGGTTGCAATGGATTTGGGGCAGATCGATTTAGCTATCGAGGACGGTTCTTTTTTTGAAAACGCCGCTTTGCAGACTTTCATCGCAAAGGTGAAGGCTGTCGGTGGAACCGCTCACCTTATGGGTCTTGTTTCAGACGGCGGGGTGCATGGGCATTTGAATCATATGATTGCAGCAGCCAAGGCGATCACAGGTTCGGGGGTTCCGGTTGCGCTGCACGCAATTACGGATGGAAGAGATGTTCCACCAAAATCGGCGTTGACATTTGTTGCCGAGCTTGAGCGGCATTTGCCCGAAGGCGCGCGCATTGCGACGCTTTGTGGGCGTTACTATGCGATGGACCGTGACAACCGTTGGGAACGTGTTTCCCAAGCATATGAAGCAATGATCAAGGGGCAAGGCAGAACTGCCCAAACGGCCACAGAGGCTGTTGAGCTGGCCTATGATCTGTCTGAAACGGACGAATTCATTATCCCTACTGTTTTGGGTTCATTCAGCGGTGCTATGAATGGCGATGGGTTCTTTTGCCTGAATTTTCGTGCTGATCGCGCCCGTGAAATCCTGCGCGCAATTGCCGAGCCGAAGTTTTCCGATTTTGATACCGGTTTGCGCCCGTCTTTTTCGGCAATTTTGGGAATGGTTGAATACTCAGATGGGCATAACGCTTATATGACGACGGTGTTCCCAAAGCGTGACATCGTAAATACGTTGGGCGAATGGGTGGCAAAACAGGGTTTGCGTCAGTTCCGCTTGGCTGAGACTGAAAAGTACCCTCATGTAACTTTCTTCCTCAACGGCGGCAAAGAACAAGCTGAGTTGGGAGAAGACCGCTATATGCCGAAATCCCCCAAAGTCGCAACTTATGATCTACAACCTGAAATGTCGTCGGTCGAAGTCACTGATAAATTCGTAGAAGCTATCGACGCAGGCTATGATCTGATCGTAACAAACTATGCAAACCCTGACATGGTGGGTCACACCGGTGATCTTGAGGCTGCTATCAAAGCCTGTGAGGCAGTGGATCGAGGTTTGGCAAAGGTGATTGTGGCGCTTGAGAAAGCAGGGGGCGCCATGATCGTTACTGCCGATCACGGAAACTGTGAGGTTATGGTGGATCCGGAAACAGGTGGTCCCCATACAGCTCACACCCTGAACCCGGTTCCTGTCGCATTGGTTGGTGGTCCTTTGGGCGTATCATTGCGAGAAGGGCGCCTTTCGGATTTAGCCCCGACTATTCTTGACCTAATGGGTCTGCCCAAACCGCCAGAAATGACAGGAGAAAGTCTGATATCATGAAGCTGTGCACGCTCTTGCTTGCCGTGGTGTGTTATCCATTTTGGGCATTTGCGCAAAGTGATCCTTCGCATGCGGCGTTAGAGGCGGCGGAAATGCTGGAACAGGCCTCGGTTAAGTTGAATGAGGCTGAAGACACGCGTGACAGGGTAAAGGCATTGACCGAAACTATTCAGGCATTTGAGGCTGGGTTATCGGCCATGCGTGAAGGGTTGCGCAGGGCATCGCTGCGCGAAGCACAGCTGACTGCTGAATTGAATGCTCGGGAAGATGAAATCGCCCAGTTTCTAGGTGTCTTGCAGACAATAGAGACCACGGCGCCGCCACTTTTGATGCTGCATCCTTCGGGCCCGTTAGGTACCGCACGTGCAGGCATGATGTTGTCTGAAGTAACTCCGGGACTGCATGCTCGCGCTCAGTCGCTGGCGAAAGACTTGAATGAGGTCCGGGTTTTGCGTGATCTGCAGCAAAACGCTGCAGAGACTCTGACCAAAGGCCTTACTGGTGCTCAGGACGCGCGCACACGGTTGAGCGAAGCCATCGCTGATCGAACGGATCTGCCCCGCCGGTTTGTCGAAGATCCTGTGCGAACCGCGATCCTTATCGCGTCAACTGAGACACTGGATGGGTTCGCCAGCGGGCTGTCGCAGATATCAGATAGCGGAATTATCGAATCAAACTCGAATATCAAAGACAGAAAAGGTCAGATCGAACTGCCGACCCAAGGTGTGATGCTGCACAGGGCAGGAGAAACGGACGCGGCGGGTGTGTCGCGACCTGGAATTGTTTTGGGAACAAGACCTCGCGCACTTGTTGTATCTCCGACTGCAGCCACGATCCGTTATCGCGGACCGCTTTTGGACCTTGGGAACCTGATTATTCTAGAGCCGCAACCCGGTTTGTTATTCGTCTTTTCAGGCCTGCAGGACGTGTTTGGTCAAACCGGTCAGGTTATTCCAGAGGGTTCTCCGGTTGGCCTAATGCCCGGAGAAATGCCCGGAATCGGCGCTATTATGTCAACAAGCGGTGATGGCACTGGAACTGACTGGTCAGAAACGCTCTATATAGAGGTAAGACAAGACAACAACTCCGTGGATCCGGAATCATGGTTTCGGACGGATAAGGATGGATAAAGGAATATGAAAAAATTCTTGATTGCTGGCTTGGCCGGTACTGTGGCAGGGATTGTTGCAACCACTCAGATCGCAGGCCCGTTACTGGCGCAAGAGGCGGAAAGTAAGGCCGACGTATATCAACAGCTTGATCTTTTCGGAGATATCTTTGAACGCATTCGTGCGCAGTATGTCGAAGAGGTTGAAACCGACGAGTTGATCGAAGCTGCGATCGACGGCATGTTGACTTCTTTGGACCCGCATTCCAGTTACCTTTCGCCCGATGATGCCGAGCAGATGCGCGTTCAGACACGCGGCGAATTCGGCGGGTTAGGCATCGAGGTCACGCAAGAAGAAGGCTTTGTCAAAGTCGTATCGCCTATTGATGATACTCCTGCAGATGAGGCAGGGATCGAGGCGGGTGATTTCATAACTCACGTAGACGGCGAAAGCATCCTAGGCCTTACCCTGGATTCCGCCGTTGATTTGATGCGCGGTCCTGTCGGCTCTGAGATTGTTATTACTGTGGTCCGAGAGGGTGAGCCGGAACCATTTGACGTTACAATTATTCGCGACACCATCAAGTTGACCGCCGTTCGCGCGCGGACTGAAGGAACAAGTGTTGTACTCCGTGTTACAACATTCAACGATCAGACCTATCCGAACCTGAAGGAGGGTCTGGAAGAACAGATCGAAGAAGTTGGTGGCATTGAAAATGTCAACGGCATCGTGCTTGACCTGCGCAATAATCCCGGTGGATTGTTGACCCAGGCCATAAAGGTTTCAGACGCTTTTCTGGAAGAGGGAGAAATCGTGTCGACCCGCGGTCGCGATCCTGCGGACGGTGAGCGGTTTAATGCGACGCCAGGTGATTTGTCAGCAGGCAAGCCCATTGTTGTTCTGATTAATGGTGGCTCGGCCTCGGCTTCGGAAATCGTGGCGGGCGCGCTGCAGGATCATAACCGCGCTATCGTCGTTGGAACAAAAAGTTTCGGAAAAGGTTCTGTTCAAACGGTGATGCCTCTGCGGGGCGACGGGGCGATGCGCTTGACAACCTCTCGTTATTACACGCCATCGGGTCGTTCGATCCAAGCGCTTGGAGTCAGCCCGGACATCATCGTTGAACAGCCGCGCCCTGCACCCGAAACTGAAGAAGAGGAAGAAAGCGACGCACGCACCCGGTCTGAAGCCGATCTGCGGGGCAGCTTGAATAATGACAGTTTAAGCGAGGACGAAATCCGCCAAATCGAGGAAGATCGAGCCAAAGCAGAAGCAACCGCTGAACTTCGCGAGCAGGACTACCAGCTAGCCTATGCCATCGACATTCTCAAAGGTTTGTCAGCCTTTCGGCCCAGTGGCCCGTCCCAGTGACGGGTAGATGAAAAGAAGTAGGGCCGCGTTTCTCGCGGCCTTCTTTTTCTGGATCAACCTTCGACTTTGTGGAGCTTTTTCTCGTCTAGTAACCGCGCAAGCACTATACCTGCCGAAACGGAAATAGTGGCGAAGACAAAGGCCATGTTCATACCAGCGTCAAACGCCGTTGCGATGGCCGTATTGACCTTCTCGGCTTCGCCCGGATCGAGTTTTTGCATTACCGCCTGAGCGGATTTAGTGGTCAGTGTCCCACCATTGATTATCTTTTGGTCCGCGTCGGACATGTTTACACCAGCGTCTGAAAGGCTTGTACGAAGGCTGGCGAGGCTGGTGGCATACATTATTGCGGTGGCGCAGGCGACAGCGATGGCGCCATAGACCAGATGAGTCATGAAACTCAACCCGCCAACCAGACCGGCACGTTCAGGCTTGACCGCACAAACCGCTGCGGTTCCGGATGGACCAACTGTCAGTGTAGCACCCAAGCCGATCATCGCCATACCCGGTAGGATTTGGAAATACCCGAATGCGACTGGCAGGACCACGATGCTGGCAGCGCCAATTGTGGCGCAAACGTATCCCCAAGTCAGCAAACGTTTTGGACCAAAGTCGTTGTACAAAGTGCCCGAGACGATCGACCCAACGGCCAGTAACACAGTCAGTGGCGCCAAACCCAGCGCTGATTGAAATGTTGACCAGCCAAGGACCTTTTGCATGTATTGCGGAAAATACAACAGCCCAACAAATACCGCCGCTACATTGAACATATTCAAGCCCAATGTGTACAAAAACTGCCGATTTTGAACGAGTTGCGGCAACAGAAGCGGCTCCTCCACCCGTTTTTCGACTTTTGGGAACAATACAAATAACGTCGCGCTGACAAGGAACAAAAGCATCACAGGAACGGAAGTCCATCCCCAGTCTGCCCCTACATCAAGCGCGTATAGCAGCAAGAGAACAGCAAATGACAAAATCCCCATTCCAGCAAAATCAATGTGTTCACCTTGCTTGTGCTTGGTCTCACGTTCCATAAGCAGAACAGCTGTAAGCATGGATATGCAGGAAAAGATAACGTTGGCCAGAAAGAATAGCCGCCAGTCACCAAAGTTGACGACCGCCCCGCTGATCATTGGACCAAAAACATTGCCGGTTGTAACACCGGCCAGAATGAGGCCCATAACCAGCGCACGATGTTCTTCGCGGGAAACCTTGGTGGCGCCGTAGGCCAAAGTGCATGGCCACACGCAACCCGCTCCAATTCCCTGCAAGGCCCTAGCACCGATCAGATAATCCAGCCCGGGTGAAACATAGCAAAGAATTGAGGCGAAGAGGAAGATCGAGAGGCCGACAATCATCATCCTGCGATGGCCGAACATATCACCCATGCGCCCGCCAGCTACCATCGTCATTGCAAAGAACAGGGCATAGATGTTGAGCACCCATTGTGTACTGGTAATGTCGGCATCAAAGCTGTTTTCGATCGCGGGCACGAGCATCAGGGCCCCGGTGAAATCGATCCCGATACCAAAGGCCGTCACCATTAGTGCGATGATTTTTATGATGCTCTTGCGGTCCAAAGGGTCATCCGTGCCGTGTCTTTCGGTCCAATGATGCACGGCAACGGCGGAAAAGAAACAAAATTTAGTTTATTGGGAACCCGTCCAAACCGTCTAAGATTATGGTTTTGGGGCCATAGATCGGCGAAATGCCCGTTTAAGCATGTCCAATTCAGAGCGCAGCAGAGCAACCTCGGCTCGCAAATCATCGGCGGCGGGTGTGCCCGCAATGATGGTGAAATCGCTCAGTTTCCGATCTGAGTCGGCGTCATAAATGGCTATGCAGTGTACTCCGTCTGACAGTGCCGCGATGGGCACCGGAATTCGTAGATTCCAGCCACCGTTGGCAGGTATCAGTTCGATGCCCTCAAGCAGCTCATCCAGATAAATAGCTTCAATACTGGGTTCGGCATCAGATAATATGTGGCCCTCCCAAATTGCGTTTTCGAACCTGGTTGGTGTGAGAGTGATCTCTTTCATATAGGTTCCTTTACAGATCGGCGCGGTGATGGCGGCAGAGTGTCAAATCTCGCAACACGATCCGATTCATCGACGGTCTTTCCATGATCAGATCCAGCCAAAGTTTTTCAATTCGCCGTTCATGTATCTCTAAATGAGCCAGATCGAAATCGATAGAAGATGCTGCGTCAGTTGTATCAAGTTCCCTTAGAACGTGTTCTGTGTTCGGGCCGTGCTGAATGTTCAGTCGTGCCACCAATTGCACAGGTCGCTCCTGCTCTACGAGTGTGTCCAACCGGATCAAATGCTGTTTGGTAAGGTCAGCCGCGGCTTCCGAGGGTATTTCCACAGAAACGGAAAAGAAAGATCCGGCGAAATCGAACGTTTCGAGTACAAGACTGAATGGCGCCAGATCTTTGTCGCGTCGATTTCTCACTTGTCGAAATGCGATTTCGGCCAAAGGGCAATCATGAAACAGCGTGACATGCCCATCTACACGCGCTTTGCGCGGAATTGAGGCAAGCCCGTGGCGATCAAGGGGTTCGCGCCAGAGGTCGGGTCTCCAAGACCAATCAGTGCCAAGAGGTGTTGAAAAGCGAGAAGAGCCAACAAGTGGGCGTACAAGCCGCCCATCCGCCTTTTGGATCAACTGATCCAAACGAGCCCGGAGTTGCCGAGCTTGGTCACGTTGATGCCTTAAGATCGGCAGGGGTGTACGGTCAGCTTGCTGACCTGCTCGTGTCCAACGCGCCAGATATCTGCGATACAAGTAAAGATCCAGAATTCTGTTCATGTCCTCATTTTCCGAAACTGAACCATCATTAGTCAAAGAAAGCCGGGGATTTAAAGCCATCTTTGCAAATCTGAGGTTCAATCTTTCCAAAATGTGAACCGCCTCAACTGCATTGAGTTAGAATGCGCGCCTTGTAATTGACCATTCTTGCATTAGGTCAGGCTGCCGCGTACCTTCAGCGCCTGCAGGCAGCGTGCTGTTGGGAAACAATGCAATACACCCAAAGTAAAGAAGGCAGGGGCATGGAACCCACCCTATTTTCATTCATCTGGAAATACTCAAAAAAGCAGCAGCTTGTTTTGCTTGCACTAACAGTTTTATCTTTTCCATTCCTTTACGCTTCGCTTGAGCTTCCAAAGCAAATAATCAACGATGCAATTGGCGCGCCCGCAAAAACAGTTGAAGCACTAGGGTTCACGGTAACGCAGGTGCAGTACCTGATGATCCTGTGCTTTGCTTTTTTAGCTACAGTTATCGCCAGCGGGTTGATGAAGATGCGCATCAACACGATGAAAGGTGTTTTGGCTGAACGCATGCTTCGTCGCCTGCGGTATACGTTGATCAGTCGGTCAATGCGGTTTCCCAAGTCCTATTTTGCCGCCACAAGCCAGGGTGAATTGGTTTCTATGATTACGTCCGAAGCTGAACCAATGGGCGGTTTGATGGGCGACGCCATTGCGCAACCCGTTTTCCAGTTTGGTCAGATGATGACGATCGTGACGTTCTTGTTCATGCAAAGCGTCTGGTTTGGGCTTGCCAGTATCGCGCTGATCCCACTGCAGGCTTGGTTGATTCCAAAATTACAGCGCCAAATCAACTTGTTGAACAAGGATAGAATCCAAGAGGTCCGTCATCTTAGTTCGGAAATAGGCGAAAGCGCCGCTGGCATTAGCGATCTTCGCACCAATGGCGGCTGGCGCTACAGGCTGGCGCAATTCAGCCATCGATTGGGGACCTTGTTCGAGATCCGTTTCAAGATTTATAACAAAAAGTTCTTTATGAAATTTCTGAACAATCTGATCACACAGATGACGCCATTCCTTTTTTATTCGGTTGGTGGCTACCTTGCGATCATAGGAGAGGTTACTGTTGGCGCCTTGGTCGCGGCATTGGGTGCGTATAAGGACCTAAGCGGCCCATGGAAGGACTTGCTGACTTATTACAATCAAGTTCAGGACATGTCGTTGCGGTGGGAAATCGTTACCGAACGTTTTGCTCCGTCAAACATGATCCCCGAAGAACTGTTTGAAGGCGAACCAGAGACAATTCCCCGCCTGACCGGAGATATTGAACTGCGCAATGTAACGGTGCGCGACGATGACGGCAAAACCATCTTGGAGGATATTGATCTTACAATCCCTCAGGGTGCACGTGTGGCTATTCAGTCTGTCCATTCGGCCGAGCGCAGCGCGTTAGCGCAACTGCTGACACGTGAGGTACTCCCAGTTCAGGGAGAAGTGATCATAGCCGGACACAATCTGAATGAATTGCATCAAAAAGTTATCGCTGCACGGATCGGTTACGCCTATTCACGGCCCTATCTCTTTGACGGAACGCTGGGAGATAACTTGTTGATGCCTTTGCGGACTCATCCGCAGCACGAGAGCGAGGCCATAAAAGTGCCAACTCGTCGGCAAATCGAGGCTGTGCGCGCGGGCAACCCGCCGGATTCTCTGAGCGATGAATGGATCGACCCCGGTCTGGCAGGATTGGACGACATCGAAGAGATTCGCGACTGGTGGTTCAAGCTCGTTGAGGCAATGGGAATAGACGAGTTTATGTTCCGCCGCACACTCCGCTCCCAGTTCGATCCAAACGCGCACCCAGTGCTTGCTGAGGCGATCGTAAAGCTGCGTGAAAAAGTTGCGGCGCGCCTAAAAGAAGAAGGTTTGGATGAATACGTTTATCGCTTTGACCCCAACCAGTTTAATCCAGCGGTTCCGTTAGGTGGTAACCTGCTGTTTTCTGCGCCAAGCCGGGATATCTCGCCTGACATACTTGCTGGTGACGACCGTTTTCTGTCGATGCTGGCGGCGCACGGTTTAGACGACGATGCACTGGCCATAGCCGAAGCCGTGTTGGAAACGCTGAACCAAACCTTTGGACGGGATGGGGCAGATCACCCACTGTTTTTGCGTCTGGGTTTGTCCAAGGATATGTATCATCGACTGTTGGACATAGAAGAACGGCGGCAAACCAAAGGTGATGCAGAAATCAGCGATACTGAACGTGCGCTTTTGTTGACAGTACCCTTTATGCTGACGGCCGAGCAGATAGGACCGAGTTTTCCCGAAGAATACAAGGAGAAGATACTTTCCATCCGTCGCAATCAGGCCGAGCGTTTGCGCGACGCGATGGATGGGATGTTTGTTCCGGTCATGCCAGATGTGTACCTGCCGAGATTGACCGCAATGGAAAACGCAATTTATGGGCGCGTATCATTAATGGCCGGAGCAAAAGCCGAAGAGATCGAAAATGTAGTGTCTGAAGTCCTGAACGAGGCAGGTTTGCGCCGCCGCGCTGCTGCCATAATTTATGACTTACCCGCGGGTTTGGGTGGGAACAACTTGCCGACAGTCTTTCAGGAACGTGTTGCGTTTTCCCGTGCAGGGATCAAACGCCCTGATGTATTGATCCTCGACAAGGCATTAGCGAGCCATGATACAGAGAGCCGGCTGCGAACGCGGTTGAAATTGCGCGAGTTGCTGCCCGACTCCGTAATGTTGTTCATGGAGGATCACTTTGCCCACCCCGAAGCTTATGACCTATTTGTCGAAATTAAAGACGGGCGCATTGACGGAGTTTCACGCACGTCGTTCGAATCCGAGGACAGTGCCTCGGACGATTTAAGCCGAAAGCTCAAAATCATATCTACTACAGAGTTATTTTCCCGACTGGACGGACGCAACCAGCGGCTCCTGGCTTTTTCCGCCCAATGGTATGAGGTGGCCGAGGGACAAACGATATTTGCGCGCGGTCAGGCACCAGATGCAGCGTATCTATGCATTTCCGGAGAGGCAAACCTTTATCGGCAAGGTGAGAATGGTGAGACGAGGTTGATTTCGACGATTGTTCCAGGACGTTTGATCGGTGATCTGGCAATCATCACTGGTGAGGCCCGGCAGTTGGATCTGATCGCGAATACAGATTGCACCTTTCTTCGTATTGGTGCTGAAGAGTTGCGCGCAGTCGTGGAAAGCGACGCAACCGTTGCGATGAAGTTGTTGGAAACCGTTGCCGGTTATCTAAGTTCAATTACCGCCAGAATACGTGTGACCGATCTTGAGAGCGAGCTAGAGGTCGAACCAGACGGGGTTGAGACGGGTCATGCCGGGTAGAAGTTTATATTCGGCATACTCCAGCCATGAACAGCTGGTCAAAGCCGTGCGGAGTTACCCTGAACTTTGGCGCCTGCTGGTCGGACTTTTGATCATAGTCATTGTGGTCACGCTTCTGAACGCGGTTTTGTTCTCGACTATCGCCAGTATTGCACCACTAGGTTGGGGCGACGCTCTTCAGCACGGGTCAACGCCGCTTGCAGTGCTTATTGTATTGACGAGTTTCATTTTCACGATTTTCAGCGTTGCGTTGGTTGCGCGTCGTCTTCAACATCGTCCACCAATGACAGTCGTTGGGCAGCCGTCGTTGGCGTTCAGGCAGTTTTGGCGCGTGTTAATAGCTTTGATTGCTTTAAGTCTCGCGCTGTTTGTGCTGCCGCCCTACGATATGGGTGCACCGTTGCAGCAAAACCTGTCATTTGGCACTTGGTTTTTGTTGCTACCTTTGTCTGTCGGCGCTGTTCTGATTCAGAGCAGCGCCGAAGAAATTCTGTTCAGAGGTTTTCTGCAACAAAGCCTAGCTGCTAGATTTCGAACACCCGTGATTTGGATGGGTGTGCCCGCAATTTTGTTTGCGGCAGGGCATTATGCGCCGGCCACTGCGGGCGACAACGCATTGCTGGTCACGGTCTGGGCCGGGATTTTTTCGATTTTAACGGCAGATTTGACCGCGCGTGCAGGAACCTTGGGACCAGCTATAGCCCTGCATTTCTTTAATAACGCAACTGCGCTACTGCTGTTGTCCCTACCAGACAACCTTGGGGGGCTGGCGCTGTTCCATATTCCGTACGATGCATCAGACACTGGTCTGCTGAGGCAATGGCTGTATGTGGATTTTGCTGTAATGATTGTTGGTTGGTTGACGGCACGTTTGGCGATTAGGCGTTGATTGCAATTCTCGCGCCATCATCTTATTTGACGTCAACGCCGCATTATTAAGGTTCCGACATGAACTGGATCACAAACTACGTCCGCCCCCGGATAAACTCGATCTTCTCGCGCCGGGAAGTGCCTGAAAATCTTTGGCACAAGTGTGATGAGTGCGGCACTATGCTTTTCCATCGCGAATTGGCGGAAAACCAGAACGTTTGCACTCAATGTGACCACCACATGCCGATCACTCCGCGCGATCGGTTCAAGCATCTATTCGACGGGGGCATTTTTAACGAAATAGATGTGCCTGCTCCCAAGGATGATCCCTTACAGTTTCGCGATCAAAAGAAATATCCTGATCGCATGAAGGCTGCGCAGAAAAAAACGGGCGAGAAAGAGGCGATGTTGGTGGCAACTGGTGAAATCGGGCGTACCCCGATTGTTGCGGCTGCACAGGATTTTTCGTTTATGGGCGGATCGATGGGTATGTATGTCGGAAACGCCATTATCGCGGCTGCGCAAGAGGCTGTGAAACTAAAACGGCCACTTATTTTGTTTTCTGCAGCGGGCGGGGCGCGGATGCAGGAAGGTATTCTGAGCTTAATGCAAATGCCACGCACAACTGTAGCCGTCGAAATGCTGAAGGAAGCCAATCTTCCTTATATCGTCGTGCTGACCCACCCCACGACAGGGGGGGTCACGGCTTCGTATGCTATGCTCGGTGACGTACACATATCAGAGCCCAATGCACTGATCTGTTTCGCTGGTCCGCGTGTGATTGAACAGACAATCCGGGAAAAGTTGCCAGAGGGGTTCCAGCGCGCGGAATATCTATTGGACCATGGTATGCTGGACCGCGTCACCAAGCGAACTGAAATGCGTGATGAACTGATTACAATCACACGTTTGCTGATGAATCAGCCGCCTGCGGTAAAGGGCGATTTACCCGCCCCTGAACCAAGCAAAGAACCGAAAGCCAAAGAGTCTGCTGAAGCAGCAGGCAAAAAATGACGAACACGTCGTCGGACGCCATCCTAGAACGTATGATGGCGCTGCATCCCAAAGTAATTGACCTGACCTTGGATCGGGTTTGGTGTCTATTGGGCAGGCTAGACAACCCGCAAACCAATTTGCCACCGGTCATCCATATTGCGGGGACAAATGGTAAAGGGTCGACTCAGGCGATGATCCGCGCGGGGCTAGAGGGGGCAGGGTTGCGCGTGCATGCCTATACTTCGCCGCATCTGGCCCGGTTTCACGAGCGCATCAGGTTGGCAGGTGAATTGATTTCGGAACCAAACCTGACCGCTGTTCTAGATGAATGCTACGCGGCGAACGGTGGGGAAAACATAACCTATTTCGAGATTACCACTTGCGCAGCGCTATTGGCTTTTTCCCGCACGGCGGCCGATTACACCTTGCTCGAGGTCGGTTTAGGTGGGCGCCTTGACGCCACAAACGTGATTGAAAGACCCACGATTACAGTCGTCACGCCAATTTCGATGGACCATGAACAGTTTCTTGGTGACACACTTGGCAAGATCGCGGCAGAGAAAGCGGGCATTATCAAGCCCGGTGTGCCTTGCGTTGTCGGCCCACAAGAAGACGAAGCACTGGAAGTTATAGAATATACGGCCGCGCGTCTTGGCGCTCCGTTACTAGTTCACGGTCAGCATTGGCACGTGAACGAAGAAAACGGGCGACTTGTCTACCAAGACGAAACAGGGCTACGTGATCTGCCGCTGCCGAACCTGATGGGTGCACATCAGCATCAAAATGCGGGTGCGGCTATCGCCGTTTTACGCCACCTGAACATTGGCGACGACTCTTATGAAGCCTCTGTTACAGATGCCCAGTGGCCTGCCCGGATGCAGCGTCTGAAAACCGGGCCGTTGGTGGAGGCTGCAACGCAGGCAGAGCTTTGGCTGGACGGGGGCCACAATGCCGCTGCAGGAAATGCTCTGGCCAATGTTCTGGCGAAACTGCCGGAACGCCAGACGCATATGATCTGCGGTATGCTGAACACCAAGGATGTTACAGGCTATCTAGCTCCGCTGTCTAAACAGGTCGCCAGCCTGACAGCAGTTTCAATTCCTGGGGAAGCTAACACCTTGAGCGCTGCTGACACCGCCGCAGCCGCGGCCAGTGTAAGCCTGCCTTCTGCAACCGCGGATAGCGTTGCAGATGCGCTAAACAAGATCATGGTACACACACCTGATGCGCGCGTACTTATTTGCGGGTCGCTCTATCTGGCTGGTAATGTCCTCAGGAAAAACGGCTAATTAGCTCTTTTGAGAGACCACAACGGCGCGAGAACATCGCTACTTACCCCAATCTTTGTCCTGCATTTCGCGAAGACGCGAGGCCGTGCGTTCAAATTCAAAAGTTCCCTCTCCTTCGACATACAACATTTCAGGCTCTGCCGCTGCAGAGCAAATCAGCCGGACTTTGGCTTCGTACAATGCATCGATCAGGGTAACGAACCTTTTGGCTTCGTTAAAGTTGTTTCGGGACAGGCGTGGGATGTCCTCGAGCACTAAAACTTTCAGTGCATCGGCAACAGCCAAATAATCCCCGGGTCCGAGCATCCTACCACAAAGATCGTAAAAGGACGCGCGGCCAACACCGTTTCGAAAAGCTGGTAAGGTGATCTCCCGCCCCTTGACCAGTAAGGACAGCGGCTCCGCTGGCCCGCCGGACAGATCATCCCAAACCGACTGGATTTTCTCACGGGCTTCAGGACCAATAGGCGTAAAATAGACCTGTGACCCCTCTAGCCGGTTTTGTCGGTAGTCGGTAGGCGAGACTAATTCCCATACCTGTAATTGATCTTTTATATGTTGGATAAACGGTAGAAAAAGTTGTCGATTCAACCCGTCTTTGTACAAGTCGTCGGGATGCCGGTTGGATGTTGTAACCACTACGACGCCGCCTGCATGCAACTGGTCGAAAAGGCGACCGACTATCATTGCATCGGTAATGTCGGTGATCTGCATCTCATCAAAGGCAAGCAACCGAGCAGATTTAATTACGTTTTGGGCAACCGGCGCCAAGGCATCTTCAACCCCTTCCGCGCGCGCTTTGTGTAGTCCGGTGTGTATTTCCTGCATGAAGGCGTGAAAGTGCACGCGGCGCACTGGGATGTCCCCAAGTGTTTCAACGAACATGTCCATCAGCATCGACTTACCGCGCCCCACACCGCCCCACAGGTACAGGCCTTGAGGCGGTGGTGGCGCTTTTCGAAAAAGCCCTCGTTTTATCGGCGCCGCAAGTGCGTTGCGGATTCGATCAAAATTGGGCAGCACCGCCTCTTGCGCGTCATCGCGGGTCAACGAGCCGTTCGCAACGCGCGCCTCGTAAAGCGAAACCAGATCCGTCATACCCGAGCCATAGCGCCTTGATTGCGCGTTGAAAAGCAAGGTTTTACGCATCCATCAATTTTACTAATCTAGATTGTCAAAACTACTGAATTGACCCTTAGGAGAAACGCGGTAACGTCTGGTCCGAATCTTCGAGGACCCTATGCAGCAATCCCCCCGCCTTATGAACCCGATCCTGATCGTGGCGTGTATCATAATTACCGTCAGTTTCGCGGTTCGAGCCTCTTTCGGCGTATTTCAGATTCCCATCGCAGAAGAATTTGGCTGGTTGCGCACTGATTTTTCTATGGCCATTGCTATCCAGAACTTGGCCTGGGGGATCGGCCAACCAATTTTCGGTGCTATCGCAGAAAAGGTTGGGGATCGGCGAGCGATCGTTCTAGGGGCACTGACTTATGCGGCGGGTATGGTGTTGTCGGCATGGTCGGTTACACCGTTTGAGCATCAGATGTACGCATGGTTGGTTGGGTTCGGAATCGCGGGTACGGGCTTTGGCGTGGTTTTGGCAGTCGTTGGTCGGGCATCATCAGACGAAAACCGTTCAATGTCGCTGGCCATCGTTACAGCAGCGGGTAGTTTCGGTCAGGTGATTGGAGCGCCAACGGCTGAACGGCTGTTAAGTTTTCTACCCTGGCAGCAGGTCTTCATTGTATTCGCCATTGCTATTTTGGCGCTGCTAATGACGTTGCCATTCATGAGAGCGCCTGAGCCGATCAGCAAGGCTGAACTGCAAGAGAGCATGGGCCAAATCTTGGGAAAGGCGTTTCGCGACCCGTCTTATGCATTAATCTTTCTGGGCTTTTTTAGCTGTGGTTATCAGTTGGGTTTCATCACCGCCCACTTTCCCGCCTTTGTGACAGAGATGTGCGGACCGATCCAGCCCGGCGGAGTTCTGCATTCCATTGGGATTACAACGACATCTGCGCTTGGAGCGGTGTCAATTTCTCTTATCGGGTTGGCTAACATCGCTGGAACTTTGTTGGCCGGTTGGGCAGGAAACCATTTCCCCAAGAAATATCTTCTTGCTGGCGTCTATACAGGCCGTACGCTGGCGGCTGCGCTGTTTATTATGTTTCCCATCACACCTATTTCGGTCGTTGTTTTCTCGCTTGTTATGGGTTCGCTATGGCTTGCCACGGTGCCGCTGACTTCGGGTTTGGTCGCGCACTTGTACGGGCTACGGTACATGGGTACGCTTTACGGTATCATTTTCCTCAGCCACCAAATCGGCAGCTTCCTGGGTGTCTGGTTGGGTGGCCGCATGTACGACCAATTTGGCGATTACAACATGGTATGGTGGATTGGGGTAGCGATCGGCGCCTTTAGCGCCATTGTCCACCTACCGATCCGAGAAGACCGCTCATCCGCTCCCTTAGCTGCCTAAGTCAGGTTGCCTCTTCAGGTGTTAGTAAACCTTTGCTAATCAAGCAATTCGCCCAACCTTGTGGGCCCTTGAAGTGATGAGTTTGCCATCCCCGAGCGTTTGCAGCTTCGATATTTTCAATTCGATCATCGGCAAACAACAGTGTGGCCGGGTCCAGCCCACAATCGGCTTCGACCATTTCATAGATCGGAGCGTGAGGTTTGACCGCTTTCATCCGCCCCGACACATATTGCCGGTCGAATTCATTTAGAAATGGATAAACCGTGCACGCGAAATCGAAGCTCTGTACACCAAAGTTGGTCAAGGCGAAGACCGGAATACCCTTAGATCGCAATGCACGTTGAAGGCGGATTGAGTGAGGTATTTCCGGAGTGGCCAGTTCGATCCAATTGTCGTGCCACATGCGGATTTCTTCCCGCCAACTTGGATGTTTCTCGGCCCACGCATAGATCGTTTTGGTGAAATGGTGGCCTTGATCGACCAAATCGTTCATGCCGTGGAGATCGACTTCTGAGAACATTTTCTTGCGTCGGTCCTCTCCGATTGCTCGGTCATAGTACCGTTCAGGCTGCCATTCGATAAGAACGTTTCCGATATCCAAAACCACGGCTTCAATCGACATGAGTGGATCCTAAAATTCAACAAATATGCGTTCTGAATAGACAACCTGCGTACTTTGACGCCATCCGCAATGGTTCATTTTTGCGCCACAGCGGACAATCAATGGCTTGAGCGTCTTTGACGCGAACGAAAGTTCGGAGTTTATCCTTTGAGAACCGCGCGAATTTCGCGTTCCAGCCCGTCCAAAAACCGTGATTTATCGCTTTTCCCGAATGGCTTTCCAGCGCCGCCAGAACCTAATGGGTTAGCGGCACGCAGGTCGGCCATCAAATCTCGCATTGCCAGTTGCTGGCCTATATTGGCAGCAGTGAAACTCTCGCCATTAGGACGCATAGCCCGGGCGCCAGCTTCTAGGCATTTTGCGGCTAAGGGAATGTCGGACGTGATGACAACGTCCTTAGGACCGCACCGCTCAGCGATCCATTTGTCGGCTTCATCTGCTCCCTCAGAAACTATGATGGTTTGGACCAATGGATTGGAAGAAGGGCGTAGTCCGCCATTCGACACCAGAACCATCGGTATCTTGTGGCGGGTCGCGACCCTTTCAGCCTCGGCCTTTACTGGGCAGGCGTCGCCATCAACGAATAGCGTCGTCACGCCTTCTTAGCCTCCTTCTTAGGCGTCTCGGCTGGCTTTTTGCGAACCTTGAACTCATCAGGGATGGGCATTCGATTGAAAGCATCAAGACCGGCGATCTTGTAGGCTTCAGCCAGCGTCGGATAGTTGAACGTGTTCTGCACAAAATAGTCTACTGTGCCCTTCAGATTAAGCACCGCTTGCGCAATATGAATCAGTTCTGTTGCTCCTTCTCCTACGATCTGCACGCCTAAAACACGCCGTGTTTTCAGTGAGAACAGCATCTTCAGCATGCCGTGCTCGAGCCCCATAATATGTCCGCGTGAAGTTTCGCGAAAACGCGCCACGCCGACTTCGTAGGGAATGCCTCTTTCTTGAAGTTCTTCTTCGGACATGCCGCAGGTTGAAATCTCAGGAACTGAATAGATACCGTACGGGTACCATGGACTTTCAGGTAATGTCGGCGTTTCCAACGCGTGGCAAGCCGCCACTCGCCCTTGCTGTAATGAGGTTGAAGCCAGAGAAGGATGTCCGATCACATCTCCTGTGGCGTAAATATGCGGAACTGACGTCTGGTACGACTTTCGGTCGACTTCGATGCGGTTGCGGTGATCAGTTTCCAGCCCCACGGCGTCTAAGTTTAGGGCCGAAGTCGCGCCCATACGCCCCGCTGCAAAAAGCAACATCTCCGCTCTTACGTGACGACCATTTTCCATAGTTATCTCAACGTGATTTCCGGCGTCCTCAATTTTTTCGACGGTAGAACCCAATCGTAGATCAACACCGTTTTCACGAATCTGATGGGTGAATTCATGGATCAATCTACTGTCAATGAAATCAAGAAACGTCTCGCGAGGTTCGATCAACGTAACCCTTACGTCCAACGCCGAAAACATTGTGGCATATTCAACCCCTATGACACCCGCACCAATCACGCAGAGCGAGCGCGGAATCTCGGCCATTTCAAGGAAGTCATCGCCGTCAACGATGGTCTTGCCGTTAAAGGGAACATAATCCGGCCGATAAGTTTTTGTCCCCGTTGCGATGATAAACTTTGCGGCAGTTACTCGAGTGGTTTCGCCGGCGTCCGTAGCGACCTCGACCTCATGGGGGCCGATGAATTTTGCCAAACCGTTTAACGTTTCCACATGGTTGCGGTTAAACTGATGTTCCAGAACATCAACTTCGTGATCCAGTGTCATGTGCAGTCGTGCCTTCAGATCTTCGGCACGAATTTGATCTTTGACCCGGTAAGAGCGTCCGTAAAAACTGCGTTCGCGCCATCCGGAAAGGTTCAGAACGGTTTCCCGCAAAGTTTTTGAGGGTATTGTGCCAGTGTGAACCGAGACGCCACCCAGTCTGTCTTTACGGTCTATTACAAGGACGCGTCTTTTTAACTTTCCCGCTTGAATTGCCGCGGCCCGCCCCGACGGTCCGGAACCGATGATGATCAGGTCGTAATCATGATCGCTCATAGCTCAGTCCTTGTACAGCGCCTCTGCGTGGAAGGCGATGTGGTCTTCCATGAAAGTGGACACAAAGAAATAGGAATGATCGTAACCGGGCTGCAGTCGATACGTGGCTTGTTGGCGGCTTTCCGCAATGGCTTGGGCCAATGTTTCGGGCCTTAGCAAGTCTATGAATTGATCGCTTACTCCGGTGTCAATCAACATCGGGCCGTCAAACCCATTGTTCTTCAACAAGTGTGAAGCGTCATGTTTTGCCCATGCATCTTCGTCATCGCCCAAATAGGCCGCCAATTGCTTGCGACCCCAATCCGACCCGGTTGGGTTCGAGATTGGCGCAAAAGCCGAAACTGACCTGAAGCGACCCGGTAGGTTCATCGCCAGTGTCAACGCGCCGTGGCCGCCCATCGAATGACCTGTAATCGCTTGCCGATCTCTATCGATAGAAAATTTTTCTGACAGTAAGTTGGGCAGTTCCTCAGCCACGTAGTCCCACATATTGAAATGGGGCGCCCAAGGTGTTTGCGTTGCGTTTACATAGAAACCGGCCCCCTGGCCTAAATCATAATCTTCGTGATCCGCCACCTCTTCACCACGTGGAGATGTGTCGGGAAACACAATAGCAATGCCCTGCTCTGACGCCCACGCCTGTGCCCCGGCTTTGACCATTGCGTTTTCATGTGTGCAGGTCAGGCCCGACAGGTACCAAAGAACCGGCACTGGCCCATCTTTGGCTTCGTAGGGCATAAACAGACCAAATGTCATATCGCACTGACACGCAGAAGACGCGTGACGGTACACGCCTTGTACGCCATCAAAACAAACGTTTTCCGAAAGGGTTTCCATCAGGCAAAATCCTCGTTTTGGCTTCGCACTATCGCTAACGATCCATTCCACAGGCGTAAAGTCTGGTGACCAATTACAGGTGCTTTTTTCCCAGAACTGGATATCAAGGTGCACCCAGCCACGCGATGACCAAGGGAACGGTTAAAATACTGAATAGCGTCGAAAGCAAGATCGCCGCCGAGGCACGCTGCGGTGCGACCTTGTAGTGGGCTGCAAGCATATAAACGTTACCTGCGACAGGCAAAGCCGCAGCTGCAATTACCACAGCCGCGGGGAATGCCGCGACAGGGATCAACCAGATCAACATGATCGCAACGAACAGAGGGTGAAGCACAAGTTTACAAAAACTTAACCAGGCGGCGATTTGTACCCGCTCCGCAGATTTGTTGGCCAGGGATGCACCAATCGCAAATAGCGCTCCTGGCGTTGCAGCGCCGCCAAGAATCACGAGGAAGTCACTTAAGGGACTTGGAACGGGAATCTCAAGCGCGGACCATATTAGTCCCGCCGAGATCGATAGGATCATTGGGTTCTTAAAAAGCCCAATAACAATCATCCGAAATGTTCTGATAGTTAGTCGCCCGTCGCGTCCACCATTTATCAAGATGACAATTAGTGAAGAAAAAACCACTAGATCGACAGCTAAGGCCAACATTACTGGTCCAATTGCCGCCTCGGAATACAGCAAGGCCAACATAGGTAAACCAAGAAACCCGACATTGCCTATAGCAGCGCATTGAGCTTCGACTGCCGCAGTTGGGATATCCAGCCCTCGTAGCCAGGCGACCAGTGTTGCGACCAAGTACACAGCCATGGTGCCCAGAAGATATCCAAGAACTAACCGACCGTTGAATATCTCGGCAAACGGCAGAGTAGCAGCAAATCTAAAGAGCATTGCTGATAGGGCAAAATAAAAGACGAACTTTGTAAGATATGCAGTTGCCTCTTCGGTAAAAAAGCGACTGCGCCCGGCCCAGTACCCAAGGCCGATGATCGCGAAAAAAGGTAATGTACGCATAAAGATATCGACCATGCGCCGAGTGGTAGCACAGATCGTGGGGACTTCAAGACATGGGATTTTGTCTGAACGAATCTGTTAGGAATGTTCCAAGAAGTTTGCTTCCGCTCATTAGAATCGTTGAATCTAAACCAATCGGTTTATAAATTCGACAGGAAGATACGCTCAGGAGAAAGCATGACCCACGCAGACACCATTCTAAGGACGGGCCGAAAATTCGATCAGGTCCTACAAGGTGCGCGCGAGGTTTTCATGGCGGATGGCTTTGAAGGGGCAAGTGTCGACGACATCGCCCGAGCGGCAGGCGTTTCAAAGGCGACACTTTACAGTTATTTCCCTGACAAACGTTTGTTGTTTGTCGAAGTCGCCAGAACTGAATGCAGCAGAATGGCCGAGCGTGTCATCTCGATGATCGACGAGACAAAGCCTGTGCGTGAAGTTCTTATGATAGCAGCAACACAATTAACTGGTTTTCTGGTATCAGAGTTTTCACAACAGGTATTTCGCATTTGCGTCGCTGAACGCGACCGGTTCCCTGAACTTGGCAAAATTTTCTACGAAGCCGGGCCAAAGAACGGCCAACGGCATATGGCGGATTATCTTGAAAAAGCGGTCGCTAAAGGAGATTTGGCAATCGATAATATTCCGATCGCTGCAGCACAGTTTTCCGAGTTATGTAAGACACGCATTTGGAACAGAGCAGTGTTTGGCATTCAGTATTCGTTTACGCAACAAGAGATAAACGAAATTGCGACGAACGCTGTTGACATGTTCATGGCCCGTTACGGCACTTAGCACCTCGTTATGGCCTAGTCCTCTACGGGGATCACTGTCAGACAAATTATATGTCCAGGAAACCGAATGACGTGACCGTTCATGGGTTTGCTACCAGCGGTTTTTGCTAAAAACTGAGTGCCGTCAAGGTTGAAACTGACGTGCATCGCTGAAAACCCGATCACTTTGCGCGTTATCGGATATAAGGCTTTATAAGCGCTTTCCTTGACGCAGAAAAAACACTTGGCCATCGCTCCGCGATAATCTGATGGCTGTTGGTCCAACCAAGCAACTTCGTCGGGCCTGCACACTACGTTTTCCAGGTCGGGTGACAAATCGGTGTTGTGTTCGATATCGATCCCTATGCCAATCGCGGCGTGTGTTCGCGCCACCACCGATAAGCATATCCCTTCGCAATGGGTGATTGATCCAACAAGGCCTTCGGGCCAGATAGGGCTCCGGTCATTCGCCTTTGGAACCGCTTTGGGGGGTAGACCAATCCGTGACATTGCCATTCTGGCTGCTGCTCGACCTGCTGCAAATTCCAAGCGTCGTTTTGGAACGGCTCTAACAATCGCCGCGTCCTCTTCCGGAAACAACGCAGGGCTTGGTAAACTCGGATCAGTAGCGGCAACGCCGAACTCTGTACCCAGTATTTGCTGCACTGAGCCAGAAATTGCAGCTAAATCCGTCATACAGAAGATTGGCGGCGCGCTCGCATCTGCCGTCGTCTTGTCATCGCATCCTGACGTTCAGCAGCACGTTCGGCTTTGGTTTCGGCTGTTTCCTCTGGTTGCTTTGTTTCTACAGTTCCGCCGGTTTTCTGTTTCACGACCTCGACCAATGCCGACAATGTTGGGCAACGAAAAATATCGGTAATACTTAGTGTTGGAACGTCCAGTTCCGCACGAATTTCACGATGCGCTTGAACTGCAAGAAGAGAATGCCCTCCAAGGTCAAAGAAACTGTCCCTGGCCGTAACGCCGGAAACGCCTAAGATACGTTCCCAGATTGCCGCAATCATTTGCTGGGTACTTCCGCTCAGAGCCGGTTTCGCGTCGGTCGGTGCGCTTACCCGACGCGGTGTAGGCGCAGGTAAAGCCTTGCGGTCAATTTTTTTGTTTGGCGTCAAAGGAAAGCGTTCAAGTTTCACGAAATGTGAAGGAACCATGAATTCGGGAAGTTGTTCAGAAAGCGAAGTGCGCAACGTCGAATCCGATACCGGCCCATCTGTAACCATATATGCCACAAGCTGAACTACGGATGGCGTGTCTTCTCGAGCCAAAACAACTGACTGACGCACGCCGGGACAGGCATCCAGCAGGCTTTCTATTTCGCCTAACTCGATGCGGTAACCGCGCAACTTTACCTGATGGTCCGCACGACCCAGAAAATCAAGCTTGCCGTCTGGCCGCCAGCGTACAAGGTCACCTGTACGGTATAAACGTGCGCCCGGAACATTCGAAAAAGGATCAGGAACAAACCGCTCTGCCGTCAGGTCTTCTCGTTGCCAATAGCCACGGGCGACTCCTGCACCTCCGATAAACAACTCTCCGACCGAGCCGATGGGAACCGGTGACATCGCATCGTCCACTACATAAACCTGCGTGTTTGCGATCGGCTTTCCGACATTTACAACCCCTGCAACGGGTGTCGCCATTTCAGTTGTCGACCAGATAGTGGTTTCGGTTGGGCCATACATGTTTTGAATGTCGGCTTGCGAGATCTTATTTAGCTCCGAAATCAACGCGCCTGGCAGGGCCTCGCCACCAATCAGCATGTGTTTCAGATGACCAAGAGCATAACGCGCCTCGTCATTCATAACCAACATTTGCGCCATGGAAGGCGTGCACTGCATATGAGTGACCTTATGGCGGATAATCTGCGCAGCGATGGAATGGTCGCTGTCGTCCAAGGCGGTTTCTTTGTTGGAAAGGCGCAACACCTCTGCCAGCGGTCGCAAGCCATCCAAGACCTGCGAAACTGGAATGCCGTAGTCGATCAGGCAAGTGATTTCGTCGACACCGATGCGTTTCAGTTCTTCGACTCGGTTCAAACAGTCTTCCACTGTTCCAAACAGTCCCGAGTCTTCAAAATATCTTTGAAAGGCAAAATCCAGAATCCCTTCCAATTCGTCTTCGGACAGGCTGCCAAGATCCAATTGGAATGGATTGGTGACGCCCTTTGGCTTTTTGAACGCTGGGAAAGCCCATGCATATTGCTTGATGAGCCCTGCCGCCGCCCTCAAATAGTCTTTCATCGGCTCGCGAGCAGCTTCGCGCACAGATTCACGGTCATCGCCCACGAAGGTGTGCAGCATTAGAGTGATTGTGAAGTCCTTGGGATCATGACCAGCCTCTCGCAAAGCCTGGTGATAGATGCCAATTTTGCCGGCGACTTCTTGGATGCTTTGACCCAAAAGATGCGTCAACACATTGGCTCCGATAGCGCCCGCCTCGCGCCATGTATCGGGGTTTCCGGCTGTCGTTACCCAAATTGGCAGAGTTTTGGAAACAGGGCGTGGCTGTGTAACTACCCCGTGCATTTCACCAGACTTTGTTGGGAATTCTACCGTTTCACCAGCCCAGAGCTGCCGCAGGGTTGCGATCGAGTCCAACATCGCAGGTTTGTTTTCTGGCGGCGTATTCTCGGGCCGGAGAATAAAGTCATCCGGTTGCCAGCCGGACGCGATGGCTAGACCGGCCCGCCCGTTGGTCAAGTTATCAATGACAGCCCATTCCTCGGCAATTCTTGCAGTGTGGTGCAAGGGCGCAACGCAGCTGCCCGCGCGCACACTTATGTTGTTTGTGACGGCGGCTACTGCGGCGCCTGTGACAGAGGGGTTCGGATAGGGTCCGCCAAAAGCATGAAAGTGTCTTTCAGGGGTCCAAACAGCGCAAAATCCGTTCTGGTCTGCGAATTGTGCGCCTTCCAGAAGCAGCTTATATTTGTCCCGTCCAACTCCATCGTCGTTACCCCAATAGAATAGGCTAAAATCCATCCCGCGCCCGGTGATAGCCTTGGAGTAATCCGCATCACCAGCGACCAGTGTCCGGTTCTCGTCGTCGCTGAGAACGACTTTGAAGCCGCGCGCGAGGGTCCAGAAAAGTTCAAGAACAGATATATCAAACGAGAGGCTGGTTACCGCCAACCAAACACCAGGAGGGTCGTGACGAATACGCCCGTCCATGCCAGTAAAGAAGTTTGAAACATTGCGGTGTTCGATCATTACCCCCTTAGGTCGGCCGGTCGACCCGGAGGTGTAGATCAGGTAGGCCAAATCGTCTGAATTCACGCCGCTGTCGACATTTTCAGTAGGCGCACCGGCAATCCGCGGGTCAAAATCCAATGCAAGAACCTGTGCCTCATGCGGTGGCAACTCTGTCGCCAACTCAGCATCGGTCACGACAACCTGAGCTCCACTGTCTTCAAGATACAAAGCTATGCGGTCAGACGGGTAGGTAGGGTCGATTGGGACATAGGCCCCACCAGCCTTGAGAATACCCAGCGCCCCAATAAGCAGTTCCGGTGATCGTTTTGTGTGAACACCGACCAAACTGCCCGGGCCAACTCCCATGTCGCGAAGCACATGCGCCACGCGGTTCGCCTCTGAATTCAGTTCCGTGTAGGTATATGTCTTATTTTCAAAGACTAAGGCCTCGGCCGTCGGGGTGCTTTTTACTTGGGCTTCAAACAATTGATGAACACAAGAGGTTTGGTCGTACTGTTGCTCTGTTTCGTTCCAATCCAACATAATCTGATGACGCTCGGGGTCAGGCAGGATGGGCAGTTCATCGACGGCTTTTTGCGCCATGCCGGGTTGAGTCAATACCTCCAACAGGCTTTCCAGTCGGGCCGATAACAGGCGCTGTGCGGATTCGTTAACATGCCCACCATCCACCATCAGGACAACCTGATCCCCGTTCTGAGCCAGCGTCAGACTGGTGTCAGGCACCAAACCCGCAGCAACAGAAGATGTAAGGCCAATGCGCGGCGTCTGGACTTCAGCCGGGATCCTTGCCGGCAGGTCGCAGGCGAACGCCCCACGTGCCAAAACCTGCGCTCGCTCGGCGTCAAACTCAGCACTTGCTGCGGTAAAACTTGAACCAGAATTAAACCGAACCGGCACCCAAGAGTTGAGGTAGATACTTTCCTCGGAAACTCTTTGGGCCACGTCCAGAACTTGTGCATCTGCAAGCCGACATAGCAATGCGGCTAACGCTCCATTGATTTGTCCCTCGGAAAGACCTTTCGGTACGTGCAAAGTTTGCATGCGCGGCGCACCAGACTCCGCCGAAGTATCGATCAACGGAATGTCTGGATGACACATATTTTCCAGCCTTGTCCGCCAATATGGTTCGGACTTCAACGCCGCAATCAAATCAGCGTTGATCAATTGGGCATCTGCCGAAGTGGGCGAAGACAGAACCGTTGCGCCGTTTGCTACCGCATCGGCGGAAACCGAGGCGCCGAAGCAATCGCGAAACCCGCTTAGACTTATGGCGCCGTCACTTGTGGCAACTGTCAGACTGTCTTCCTCACGAGTTAAAATTGTGCCAGGGGCGTCTGACGTGTCATTCGCTATGGCGACGGCCTTTCCGACCAACCAAAGCCTGCCGTTGTTTTCGATTTTGGCGCTGAAAAGTGGGTTCCAATATTCGCCGTGATCCAGTGCCCGAACCAGTGTGGTCAATTCTTTGGTCGGTTTTTCGAAGTCCAACCGGGCTCCGCCTGCAGGACGGGCGTCTCGCTTGAAATAACTACGCTGAGTAAGATCTTGCGGTGTCAGTGACGGTTTGTCGCTAGCCAGCACCGACACGACCTCCGGAAAGCTTTCTATTGCGGCAGCATAACATTTTGCGTTCAGTGTCAGGGCTGTTTCTGCCTCATCGATGTCGAACAAACGTTGCGCAACGACATCGCCTTCATCCACACCGCCCGAGATAATGTGCCAAGTGATGCCGTGGCGACTTTCTCCGTTTAAAATAGCCCAGACCGGAGCATTCAAACCGGCATAACGAGGCAAAGGGCCATCGTGAAAGTTGACAGCGCCTCTGCTCGCTCGGTCAAGCAAGGTTTGCGGCAGCAGGTCGAGATTTGCGATACTGAGCAGCCAGTCAAAAGCAACGTCTTTGAGGCGTTCCTCAAGATCCGGGCCCGGCGTGTAAACGGGTAGGGATTCAGCTTCGGCCCAAGCTCTGACGTCTTCGTTACGAGTAACCACTCCCTGAATGCCATGACCTGCTTCGCGCAGCATTGTACCACATTGAATTACAAGAGATTCGTGGCCAATCAAGACAGTGGTAAAAGACATAGTTACTCTCCAACAACAGGATTTGCAGTATCGGCCCTTTTGTTCAGGTTTAGCACTGCGCGAAAGAATGCACGCAAATCATGCCAAAGTAAGGTCGATAGAAAATAGGGTGAAACGCCGCGATCCTTTCGAGTTATCAGGCATCGCAGCCAATGTAAAAAACCTCCGAGCAAATGCACAAATGTCGCTGCTGACGCGTATAGGGCACCGTGGTTTTTTACAAAGTAATGCAAGCGCGAATCGTACCAATATTCCGGTACGCGTTTCCAGGTTTTCATTCCGGTAGACGCTGAACCGATGTGCATGACTTCGCTCGAGCGCACGTAATCGGTTCTATAACCCGCCTGTGCAGCACGCCTGCAAAGATCTGTTTCTTCGAAATATAAAAAAAACTTTTCGTCAAAGACGCCGATCTCGGAAAGCACGCTTTCGCGCATCATCAAACTTGCGCCTGCCAGCCAGTCTACTGGTTGTGTTTCGGTTGGAATGGCGACGGGAACAGCCTTATCAGCCAGCAATCGGCTGACCGGTCCGAAATTGATTGCACCTTCAAATTCGCTGGCAATTGACGGAAAGCGAAAACTAGTCAGATGCGGATCGCCATCTTCGCCATAAATATAGCTACCCGCAAAACCTGCCTTCGGCGTCGCTTCCAGATGGTCCAGCAGCAAGCGTATGGCATTAGGCGCTGGAAAGGCGTCCGAATTTACTATGTATAAATAATCCGGTCGCGTCCCGTCGCTCAGGCCTGAGCGGATTCCGACATTGTTACCTGCGCCAAATCCGCCGTTGTGACCTGACTGAATGACCCGGACCAGGCCGTCCTTGTCCCAGCCCAGTTTGGTGACCTGGCCTAAGATTTCTTCGAACGAACCGTCCTTTGAGTCGTTGTCGACGATAATCATTTCACCGTCTATACCCTCCATTGCCGCGCGAACGGCTTCAGCCGCGCGCAGGGTCATTTCTGGCGTTTTGTAGTTCAGGAGTATTGTTAGGAGGCGGGGGTCAGACATCGTTTCTCGGCCTCATCCAGGCATCGTTTCATTCTAGAGGCAAGAACCCGCACATTTGGTTCCAAGACCATCGAGTCGTGATCACCGGGGACTTCAAACACCTCAATTTTGGGCGCCCATGGTGTCCAGTCGTTGTCGTGGGTGATATAGTCCCGTTCGTGATTGATTAGACGATCCTGAGCGACCTGCCATTTACCGACCAGTGGCGGGCGAAAAAGGGTAAGTGGACCCGACCAAGGTTTAAGCGGATATGCAGCCACACTTTCAAGGAACGCCTCCTCGATAGCGGCATCATGGAACTGCTGGCCGTCGGCTTCGGCAGTTGAACCCGGTTGACGCTTCTGCATTTCCCACGCAATTCGGTTTTTGACCCATTCGACGGGGTAAGCAGGTCCACGTTCGCGCAACTCGAGCAATTGGATCATCATGCGATCACGACGGGTTACTGAGGGCCGCACAGGCAAAGGCGTGTCCAACATGACCAGAGAGCTGACTTCTTCGCCTGCAGCCGTAAGCTGTTGCGCAATTTCGTATGCTGTAATTCCGCCACCGGAAAAACCACCCAGCATATAAGGCCCACGTGGCTGGACCTGACGTATTTCAGCGATGTAGTCGCGAGCCGCTTCCTGCAGATCGCGGTGAGGTTCTTCATCGCCATATAGGCCTCTAGCCTGGAGCCCATAGAACGGACGATCAGTGCCGATAAGATGTGCAAGATGTCGAAGGTTCAGCACGTTACCGAACATGCCTGCCACCAAGAAGAATGGCGTTTTCGGACCACCTTCTCCGCTATGCATTGGCACCAGATGGGTGAACCGGCGTTCAGGGGCAGAAGGTGCATCGTCTGCAGCCTTTTCGTCGCCTTCTTTTGGAACTCCACGTGCGGCAATAAGCTCGGCGCATTTACGAATTGTAGGAGCCTCAAACAGAACCGAGATTGGAAAGTCCACATTGTACGTTTTGCGAATTTGGGCAAACAGACGCACGGCGATCAAGGAATGACCGCCCAGATCAAAGAAGCTGTCTTCGACCCCGATCTGATCGACACCAAGCAATTCCTGCCAAAACCCTGCCAAACGAACCTCGATATCGTTTTCCGGAGCAACAAAATCCGAATCCAATTCGGGACGCTGGAACTTTTGGTCGGACCCGGTGTTATCAGCGGTGGTTTCACCCGCCTGATCGACCAAGCCGACAAGATCGAGAGAAGACAGGATTACTTGTGACTGATCTGAAGCCAAAGCACGGAAGAACAAATCGGGACCTTCACTGGCCAAAATGCCTTGAGACAAGTTGTGGCGAAGGCGTTCTTCGGCTGGCGACAGTGGGGCAGGCGTATCCAGTTCACCGGATTGAGCGGGTGTGGCTTCAGAAGATGCAAATCCGGCAGTGTCCTCCATCCGGCGGATGGAAAACCCTTCGACCTCTACGCAAATCGATCCGTCGGGTGTGGCTATCGTCACGTCGAAACTGGCAACTTCGCCGTCCGCTCTGTTGTCTCCGGCGTTACGAACCCAGCTTACGATTTCGGCGGGCAAGGGTTGATACACGCGGATCGATCGGTAAGAGACCGGAACCCATAAATGAGTGGGTTCGTATCCTTCAATTAGCGCCATGGCCCAGCCGGTTGCCAGATCCATCAATCCTGGATGCAATTGGTACCCGTCCGTCACATCGCTGCGTAGATCATCGGTTAACGCAAGTCTGGCAAGCCCTTCTGCTTGACCCATTGCCGTGGATGTCAGGACTTTCCACCGCGGACCAAAAGCCAGATGCGCTTCCTGATAGGATCGTAAACGTCCCCCTTCTGGAGCATGACGGGCCTCTGCGCACCGCGCGGCGATTGCAGAAATGTCAATTGGTTCGACCTCGGCCAAGGGCATCAAGGACAGACTGGCCTGGGCGTTCATTTCAAATGCTGAATCTTCTGCCGCGCTTTCGACAACAAAATCATACCCGACGTCACTGCGAGGTAAACGCAGCCGGACTTTTTGATGTTCAGTGTTGGAAACGGCCAGAGGTCGCAGGAAGTAAAGGTCGCGAATTTCAAACGGTGCGAGTTCGCCCTGTACGCTAAGCGCTTCGGTGGCCATTTCCAGATATCCGGTTCCTGGGACTAGTGCATCGCCTGCCTTGGTTCTGTGTTCGTTCAAGAACCATCGATTGTTGGCGTTGTAAGTCGCGGTGAAAATCCGGTTCCCTGCGCGGTCGAATGTCGCTTCATCCAGCATCGGGACGTCGGTCGGTTCGCTTGGAGCAGGCGTACCACCTGTTCTAGCCTCCATTGCGTCTGCCGCCATGCCCACATCGGACCAGATACCCCAGTTAATTGCTGTGACTTTTGTTTTGTCACCAGATCTCGAGCGGGCATAGGCATTAAGATATTCATTCGCCGAGACATAATCGACCTGCCCGATTGGGGCCGTTGCCGTAGAAGTAGAAGAGAACAGTACAAGCCAATCGAGGGATCCGTCCGGAAACAACTGATCGATCACCTGCGTGCCATGAACCTTTGGCGTGAAAACGTCTTCTATTTCCATCATCGACTTTGTCATGATGGGCGCGTCATCGATTAAGCCAGCAGCGTGGATGACGCCATTGATCGCGCCAAATTCCTTTCCAACCTGTTCTATGGCAGCCCGCATTTCCTCAACGTTCGACACGTCTGCAGTGACGGTCATGATCTGTCCGCCTGCGGCTTCAAGCTGTTCTATAGCTCGGATGCGGCGGACATAGGTGTCTTGAGGAGAGCTGTTTCCAAGAATGCGGGGCCATTGGTCACGCGGCGGCAGCCCGGAACGAGACAAAAGCACAATTTTTGCGGCGCATCGTTTGATAAGTGCCTCAGCCAGTGTAAGGCCAATGCCACCATATCCGCCAGTAATGAAATAAGTGCCGCCGTCACGCAGCGGAAGATCTTCGGGCACAGGATCGGGTAGAAGTTGCGCGCGGTATCCTTGCTCCAAGCGTTTCCCGTCACGAAGGGCTGCTGTCCAGTTACCGGGTTCAGCAAGTAAGTCTTCCAAGACCTGATTTGAAAGGTCTTCGGAAATCTCGGGTGGTTTGCGCCTGTCGCCCTGCTGAGGGAGGTCGACGTCCAGCACACCGCAGGTGATACCAGGGTATTCGCGCGGGATGACACGGGCCGGCCCGGTCAAAGTAGCCTTTTCTGGGTGGGGCAGGCCCTCGTCCTTGACTTTCAAAGCTCCGGAGCAAAGGACGTTCATGTGAATCGGTCCGCGCAAGTCCTCTTCTCCGATCGCCTGAGCGAGAAAGAATAAGCTAAAGAAACCTTGCTCAAGGTTGCGATGGAAAAAGCTGCTGCCAGGGCGGAAGCTTTCGCTTTGTGTTAACAACCAGCCGTGAACAATCCGGGTAGGGCTGCGATCACGGGAAGCTAAATCGGCCAGAAGCGCCTGATATCCTTCGCGACCTCGTTCAGGGGCAATACGGTATTCATTGTCGCCGGTCCGGACAAAGGCGTCGCCTGTTGTAACAGTTGTTACCGAATGCCCTGCCTTGCGCAGGCGAGACGCGACTTGGTCGCACAATCCTGACTTGTCCGCAAAAATCAGCCAGTTTTCAGCCTTAGTGTCGGTCAGATCGCCTGTGACATCGATATCGCAATTTGCGTATCGCGGTGTCCACGCAACGCGGTACCCCCAATCCTCGGGATTTTCTGAGCGCATCAACCACTGAGATTTGGACTCTGCCGCTGCTGCCTTGCCGGGTTCGATAAAATAAGATGAACGCTGGAAGGCATAGGTCGGAAGCGGAACGCGGTTGCGGTGTGCCTCTCCCCAAATCTGGCTCCAGTCAATGCGACCGCCCAATGCCCAGATCCGTCCAAGCATGGCCATGAAATACGCATCGTCGGCAACGGTGTCGTCGGGGTGACGTAAACTTCCAATCACCTGATTTGCATCGACCTTGTCATGTTGGCCAGTAAGCGAAGCAAGAGCTTTACCTGGGCCGACTTCAATAAAGATGCGTTCAGGGTTTTCCGCCAATGTGCCAATGCAGTCTGCGAAATGAACTGTTCCACGAAGGTGCCGTACCCAATATTCAGGGTCTGTAGCCTCAGCTTCGGTAATCCACGTCCCGCTGCGGTTCGAAGTAAAGGGAATCTTTGGTGGATTCAAAGTGATTGAACGCAGGTAGTCGCCAAAATCCTTTAGAATCGGCTCCAGCATCCGCGAATGGGCCGCTATATCAATCGGGATCCGTTGATAGTCGACATCAAGTTTAGCCAATCGTTCCTGCAACTCATCCAGCGCGGCCTGTGGTCCCGTAGCAACGGCCAGACCAGGTGCATTTACAGCGCCTAGATCAAGATGATCACCCAACAATGGGCGCAACTCATCCGCTGGCAATGGAACGCTGAGCATTCCACCGGCAGGCACGTTGTCGAACAACTTACCCCGTAAATGAACCAAGCCGATGCAGTCTTCGAATGACATGACACCAGCAACACAAGCCGCAGTATTTTCTCCCATTGAGTGCCCTACGAGTGCAGCAGGCTTAACCCCCCAAGCCATCCACAACTGTGCCAGTGCGTATTCAGTGATCATTATTAGCGGCAGCTGCACCGATGGTTTCTTAAGTCGTTCTTCGGCCTTGGTTTTTTGCTCTGGCTCGGGCAGCCAGATAGACCGAATGTCATAGTCCAACATGGGCTGCAGTATATCCAGTCCCTTGTCCATCCAGTCTGCAAATACCGGCTCTGTCTCATACAGGTCCCGTGCCATGCCGGCATATTGAGCTCCACCTCCGGGGAACATGAACACATGCTCCGGATTGTCTGAGATCACAGAATGCGTGAAAACTCGGCGGGGGTCGTTTTCCTGCAATAACTCGATCGCCTGGTCGTGGTTCTCTGCAACGAGGACCCGACGTTTTTCAAACCCGCGCCGCCCCTCTTTCAATGTCCATGCAATGTCGGCAAGGTCCTGATCTGGATGAGAGCGTAAGTGATCGGTCAACAACTCCGACCCCCGATCCAAAGCCTTTTTTCCTCTGGCCGACAAAGTCAAAAGCTGGAATGGCCAATCGGATTGGTCCGATTCAGATCGTGCGGGAGCTTCTTGCAGGATCGCATGCGCGTTGGTACCGCCTACACCTAGTGAATTGACGCCGGCTCTGCGTGGTCCGTTTCGGGGTACCCAATCCGTCAGTTGGTCGTTGACCAAAAATGGGCTGTGATCAAAATCAATCGCCGGGTTTGGCTTTTCATAACCTAGGCTGGGCGGCAATTGCCGATTGTGCAACGACAACGAAGCCTTGATCAGACTCGCGACGCCAGCTGCGGTATCAAGGTGACCGATATTGGTTTTGACCGAGCCTAACCTGCAAAAAGCTTTCTTTTGCGATGTTTCGGAAAAGGCTTTGGTCAGGGCGGCGACTTCGATTGGATCTCCCAGATAGGTGCCAGTGCCATGGCATTCGACGTAGTCGATGGTGTCGGCTTTTACATCTGCCATAAGATGTGCTTCGGCGATTGCCGCGGCTTGGCCATCCACGGACGGTGCCAGATAGCCGGCTTTGTCCGAGCCATCATTGTTGATCGCGGTCCCGCGGATCACGCTCCAGATATGGTCTCCGTCCTCAAGGGCATCTGACAATCTGCGCAATACTACCATTCCCGCACCCGATCCAAAGACAGTCCCCTGTGCGCGATGGTCAAAAGCGTGGCATTGTCCGTCTGGCGACAGCACCTCGCCCTCTTTGTATATGTACCCGCGATTCTGCGGCAGTTCGATTGTGACGCCACCTGCCAGAGCCATGTCGCATTCGCCCGTCATCAAAGCTTGGACGGCGTAATGGGCTGCTACCAATGATGTCGAGCAGGCTGTCTGAACGTTTACGCTGGGGCCCTTAAGATCAAGAATGTGGCTGACGCGAGTGGACAAAAAATCCTTGTCGTTCCCAGTGTGTCGCAGCAGGAACATACCAACGTCTTCGACCAGATCCGGGTTGGAACAGACGTTGAAGTAAAAGTAGCTACCCATCCCGCAACCTGCGAAAACGCCAATCGGGCCGGGGAAATTCTCGGGTGGGTGGCCAGCGTTTTCGAGGGCTTCCCATGCAACTTCCAGCAGTTGCCGATGTTGTGGGTCCATAATTGCGGCCTCTTTTGGTGAGAGGCCAAAGAACTCGGCATCAAATTGATCAAACCCGTCAAGTGGAGCGGCAAATGGGACATAGTCAGGGCGCTCAAGCAGGTGCGGAGCCTCTCCTGAATCCAATAGTGTTTGTTTGTCAATTTCACGGATCGACTCGATGCCGTTCCGCAAATTTGACCAGAAAGTTTCGATCGAACCCGCGCCAGGTAAATGCGCTGCCATTCCAACAATCGCGATGTCGCCATCCCGAACGTCAATACTCACTTTTGAACCATCCATAACAATAACCAAGTGTGTCCAGAACGCCCATCACACTGCGTCACGCTTACCCTAAAAAACTACAAAGGTCCAAATCGCGTCTTTAGGTTGGCGTGAGCAAATACTGTTCAACATAAGTCTTTCGAATTGAAACTGATCCCAATGACAGCAGTTTAACAAGGAACAAGCCGGAAATATGGCCATTCCATCAAATTTTTTTCGTAGCCCAGACTGGTGTCATTTTGCTGCATTATAAGCGACAGTCTTTGCTTTTTCTACTGATTGTCGCGTTGTTTGATCGGCCGGTCGAGATCGTTGAGGCAGTCGACGGAAATGACAAGTTGCCAACTTTGTTTGGCGCTATTTGAAGACTTTTTGGGATCAACTGACCCACTATGAAAGAATCGGTGGGATTGACAAAGATGAATCGAGAAACAATTGCTCTTTGAGGGCGGAATTGGGTTGAATTCTTGCATTGTGTAACCGAGGCCGCATTTCGTTGATTGCCAAAATTGGCAAGATCACCGGTCAAATTTGGCAGGGTTTTCGTTTGCGAAACTTTATGTGATTTTCTCAATTAACTCGAAAATTTCTAACTGATTACCCAGTGGTAGGGATTGCCTAAAAACCGAACATAGACCGTGACAAATGGTCTTTTCTGATCCGCCACCTCTGACAGAAGACTTTTCACTATGTTGCTTCGGTCACCATAGGCTGATAACCCAAGCGAGTAGTTTGAGCGACTTTTCTGCAAGGTCGCAGTATTGTTTGTTATCAGGTGAGCTCAGTAATGACTGCAGCAAGGTGCAATGCAAAATTAAGTTGCGTGATCTGCCAACGCCAGCAGGCCAATCCGAGCGAATCGCAGTTTGAAACATGCCTCAACTCTGTGACCGCGTTCATATCGGCTGGATCAAATCCGTGGCAGACGTCTCAAACTCGTCTAATTTTGTTGTAAGATGGCGTAAAGATGCGGTGTGGTATGTGGTTACACCGTAAGTAAAAGAGTAAAAAAGTTGAACATTCGCTCAGGCCATATTCCTGGCAACCAAACAACTGGTAGCTCATTGGATATATATACGGATCACTTCGGTTTGACCGAGCGGCCGTTTTCGCTCGTGCCCGACCCAAGTTTTTTGTATTGGTCGGCGTCTCATCAGCGTGCGTTTACGATGCTGGAATACGGTATTCTGACGCGCGCGCCTATAACCTTGATTACTGGCGAGGTCGGTTCGGGTAAGACAACCCTTGTTCACCATCTCCTCAAGTCCGTTGATCAGGATGTTAGGATTGGGTTGGTTTCGAACGCTCATGGTGATCGCGGAGAATTGCTGCGATGGGTTTTAATGTCGCTAGGTCAACCTGCGCCTTTCGACGCGACATACGTCGATTTGTTCGCGGAATTTCAAACTTATCTAATCGAACAGTATTCTCTGGGGCGCAGGGTCATTCTTATCTTTGACGAGGCCCAGAACCTAAGTACGGAATCTCTGGAAGAGCTCAGGATGTTTACCAACATCAATTCCAATAAAGATGAGCTATTACAGCTGGTTTTAGTCGGGCAGCCAGAATTGCTTGACATGATCCGTCACCCAAAAATGCGGCAATTTGCGCAACGGGTGGCTTCCAGCTTCCACTTGCATTCAATGGATTCGAAGACGGTGCGAAAATATATTGGTCATCGCCTCTCAGTCGCCGGTGCGAAACGAAATATGTTTAGCCGGGCCGCCACCGATCTGATTTATGAGATGACGGGCGGTGTGCCACGTTTGGTGAATCAGCTCTGCGACCTTTCAATGGTCTATGCTTTCACCCGGGGCAACAAAAGTGTCGTCGGGCACACTGTGCAAAAGGTTCTGGACGATGGCGCATTCTTCGCCACGTATTTGCCCGCAAGAGAAAGTGAACAACCTTCATGATGAGCGAAGTACGGTTTTATCTGTCCCTTTTCTTTCGGCGCTTCCATTATTTAGCGTTGATTGTAATTGGGTGCGCCGCAGCTGGTATAATACTGGCGTTTGCGCTCCCTCCGGTGTATCGCGCCGAGGCCAGATTGGTCGTTGAATCTCCTCAGATCCCTGGTGATCTCGCCTCTTCAACAGTGCAGGCCAGTGGATATGAGATACTTGAGGTTATTCAGCAGCGCTTGTTGACCAGATCAAATATACTGAGTTTATCAGAGCGTTATGGAGTTCATGCTGACGATCCAAGCATAACCCCTGACAATATTGTCAAAGACATGCAAGAGCGGATCACGATCCAAATCCCTTTGGAAACTTACAACAACCGTGACCGAGCCTTTTTTGTAACGGTCTCTTTCGACGCCCCTAGCGGTGAAATGTCTGCAAATGTAACCAATGAATTGGTTGCACAAATTCTCGAACAGAATACTGCTTTGCGGACGGATGTCGCCGGTCAAACACTTGAGTTTTTTGTCGGAGAAGTCGCTAGGCTTGACCAGGAATTAGCCGAACAGGGCTCTAGGATTCTAGAGTATCAAGAAGCCAACAAGGATTCACTGCCTGACAGCCTGGAGTACAGACGCAACAGGCAAACTTCTTTGCAGGAACGCGTGGTGCAATTGGACCGGGAATTATCTGGCCTGAGGGACCGGCGTGCTCGTTTGGTTGAAGTATATGAACGCACAGGTCGGCCGGACTTTTTGGGGGAGAGCTTGACCCCAGAGCAACGGCAGTTGCGACAGCTTCAAGACCAGCGCGCGTCAGCTCGGGTGATCTATTCAGAAGATCATCCCAGAATAAAATCATTGGACGGGCAAATCGCGGCGCTTGAGGCCGCAAACATCAAACTAGGCTTGGGAACGGAAACAGCACCCAATATCACAGCATTTGAACTGCAACTCGCGGACCTCGACGGGCAGATCGATTTTGTCGAAAGAGAGCGTTCGATAAACGACAATGAATTACAGAAATTGGCAGCTTCAATTGAAGCAACACCCAGTAACGCGATAACTTTGGGTTCACTTGAACGCGATTATGAAAATTTGCGTGTGCAGTACGCTCAGGCAACTGCAAGTTTAGCTGAAGCGCGCACAGGTGAGCAGATCGAGTCCCAGTCACGCGGCCAGAGAGTAACTGTTACTGAAACAGCAGCCGTTCCTCAGCAGCCAACGGATCCCAATCGGAACTTGATTGCTTTTCTTGGGGTAGTTGCCGGTTTTGGCTTGGCGGGGGCTACGTTTCTACTGTTAGAAATTCTGAACAACAAAATCCGTAGGCCCGCTGATCTTGAGGAACAGTTTGGTGGCCCGATATTTGGTTCGGTCCCTTATATCCAATCTACGGGGCAAGTGGCTGCAAAAAGGGGGCTAGTTACATTGGTTATCCTTTTACCCATTTTTTGCGCAGGGTTGATCCTTTACCTCATTCAAATCAACTACGAACCGATCGATCAGCTAATTTCGATAGTCAATGAAACGCTGGGAATCGGTACTTCGGCTGGCGAGTCCGAAAGCGGCTGAGAAGGAAATTCGATGGAACGTATTCAGTCAGCAATACAAAAAGCCCGTGAGGCCCGAGAACAAAATGCACCTACGGGCCCTATCGACCCTGAGATGTTCGTTGCGCCGTCTCCATTACAGGAAGACGTGCCTTCGCGTGGCGAACAGGCTTGGGCGGACTTACCTGTTCAAGACTTTAACCGCAGGTTGTTCAAGAAAGCCAGAATAGTGACTCATGAACCGGGTGAAAAATCTGGGGCTTTCGATGCCATGCGAACGCGGATATTGCACGAACTGCGCAAGAACAAGTGGCGTCGTGTTGCGATCACGTCTCCGGGTTCCGGATGTGGTAAGTCTACCTTAACCCTTAATCTGGCTTTCGGACTGGCTCGGCAACGAGATATCCGCACTATGCTGGTTGATCTGGATATGCGGAATCCATCCATTGAAAGGATGCTTGGGGTCAAATTGAAAAACGACTTCGCGTCCGCGCTGGCTGGAGAGAGCTCACCCGAAGATCATATGTTTTGCTATCAGAAAAAGTTGGCTTTTGCGACAAACTACAAGCCAGCCCACAACACATCGGAGTTGCTGCAGGGTAAGGACGCGGCACGAGTAATCGACGGTTTGGAATCGCGATATGAGCCGGACGTCATGTTGTTCGACACGCCCCCGCTGTTAACCTGCGACGACACGACTGCCTTTCTGGACCAAATTGATTGCGTTTTATTGGTGGCAGCTGCCGAAGCTTCGACAGTGGACGAAATGAAAATTTGTGAGCACGAAATATTGCAGAAAAGCAACCTGCTTGGCGTGGTTTTGAACAAGTGCCAATTTTTGGATCGTGCCTATACGTATGGGTACTAAGAACACCGCGCGGAAATTTCCCATTACGTCAAATTAGGCGGACATGACGATGTGGACTGATGAACATCAAAGCCAAATCCGCTCCAAGCTCTTAGGGGAAGGCTCTGGCGATCTGATCCGTTATATGCTCCAAAAAAATATGAAAGTGGAAATCGATGGTATTTCTGCAGGAGCGATCCAATCCGCGGTCGAGCTAGGCTGGATCGATGAAACGAATCAGGAAATAACACCGGCGGGAAGTATGGTGGCGGATTCATGTCGCGAGTACTCATTTTGGTTAGAGCGTGACAAAGTTTTGCCCTTTGAAGGAGCTGCACCGCACCTAACCGCGTCCTATTTTGAGGACAGGATAGTCATGGAAGTAGGCCCTGGGATGGGCGCAAATCTGATGTCACTTGCCAAGGCCGGCTCACAGGTTCTCGGTGTCGAACCCATAGAAGCCTACGCTAAAATGGGTCGTGTATTTGCCGAACGGGAAGGGTTGCGATCACCGGATATCCAATACGGTCGGGCCGAGGCGTTGCCTTTTCCTGACAGCAAATTGGACATTGTGCTATGTGTTACATCGCACCAGTACTTTGATATTCACCGCGCTTTGACTGAAATCTTTCGTGTTCTACGCCCAGGCGGCGAGTTGATTATCGTTGGAGCCACCCTTTGGAGCTACTGTTCCAACAACATCGGATTTGTTACTGACAGTTTTGGACTGGCACGGGCCTACGCTCTTACAGTTATTAATACCGGTTCCTATACATTCTTTGGCAAAAGGATTGTTCCTGCCCGTCATGGCAATATATCGACATCTCGGCCAATATACCCAAGCCGCGCCGCCATGCGCAGGTGGCTTACAGGGGCAGGCCTGATAGAATGCAGCCCCGATTGTAAGGTCGGTGCCGAAACCTGCTTTCACTATATTAAGCCCTGATAAGGACCCAAGGTCAGGTTCTGTCGGCGCAGGGCGAAACAATGGACCAAGTTCGGATGATCAATGTGCGAAGCGGTAGACAATTAGCCATTTCTTGTTCATTTCTGGACTGGATTGGCCCAAGATGCGCGTGTTCTCCGTAAAACCGGATTTGAGTGGCTAATGAGTAGAAAACTTCTTTCAGTATCGATTGTCATAGCGCTAATTGTAGGTGTGGTTTATCGGGTTTTCCCGATCTTTGCCGGCGACGATGCGCTGGCACAATTCTTCATTACTGAAGATGGCTATTTGATGCTGACAATAGCCCGCAATATGGCCATTGGCCTCGGTATGTCAGTGTCTGAGGGCACCATTGTTACTAATGGAGTTCAACCTCTGGCAACCTTCATTTTCACAATTCCGTATGTGCTGACGGATGGCGACAAACTGGACAGCCTGGTTGGGGTAATCCTGATTTCAACCTTGATAGCTGTTGCTGCCGTTTTTGTGCTTCAGCGCTTCGCGCATTTAGTACTGCGGCAATTTACGGATGACCCAATTTGGAGCTGGCTGGTAGCTGCCTTTTGGTTTGTAGGTCCATTGCTGCTGTTTCATTCGATGAACGCGTTAGAAACAGGCCTTTACACACTGACCATTTTGCTGACTCTTTTGCAATTTAGTCGCGTGCTGAATAAGGGGGCTGATAGCACATTTGCAGATCGCATGTTTTTGGGCGCGCTTTGCGGTATTACCTTTTTGGCCCGGATCGACGGTGCATTACTAGTTGTGGCAATCTTTCTTGTCTGGGGGCTTTTTGAATTACTGGCCTTGCGCATCAAGTTTTTCACTGTTGTAGGGCGACTGTTTACTCCAGGATTGTTGTCATTGGTGTTCGCCGCGCCCTGGCTGATTTATAATCAACTTTTGTTTGGCCGGATCACCCCCATCAGCGGTATCTCTCAATCGCACGGCGCGAATTTCGGAAGCAATCTGTCACTGCTGCCTTCCAAATTGATTGAATATGTTTTTCCGATGCTCCCGGTTCCGACTGCGTTAGAACAAACTTCTCCGTCGATTGTCATTTTTGCACTGATCATAGTGGTGGTGCTGGGACTATTTGTAACGAGTGTTTGGCGTACCGGCAGTCGAATTAGGCTGGTGGTTTTGGCTTATCTGATTTTCGGATTTTTTCTGGCAACCTATTACGGCCTTTTCTTCGGGGCGCCGCATTTCATTAGTCGTTACATGGCACCATTGTCCCCGGTTTTGATCACCGCCACTGTTGTAGTTGGCTTAAATATTGTGACTTGGTCGCGTGGTAGAATCTCGCAACCTGTTCTTCAATATTTGGGGGTTGCTGGGCTTGCTTTGTCGCTGGCGTTACTCGGTCGATTAGCAATTCCAGGTGTCAAAGAGCAGGGTCATTTTCAAGTTGTCGAATGGGTCCAGGAAAATGTTCCACAGGACATCTGGGTGGGCGCAGTTCAAACCGGAACTTTGGGATACTGGCGTGATCGCACGATCAATTTGGATGGAAAAGTTAACCCAAACGCGTTGAGGGCATTGAAGGAACAGGGCGACGTACTGAATTATGTATTGGGCAGCGAAATTCAGTTTATTGCCGATTGGAGCGATGTGGCGGACTGGCCCATAGAAGAACGGTTCCGCGACACCGAGTTTGCACGCAGATTTGAAGTCGTCATCAAAGACGAAGCTGCTGATTTAGGAGTGTTGCGACGGACATCTTACTCTGACTCATGATCAATAGCCGATGAATCTGAGACGTAGCCGCTTAAGACTGTCATAACGTCCGACTAGAACGCGCGGCAAGGCAAACACATTGTCTTGGGATGGCTGGCAAAGCGTCTGACCCAAGATCGTGGCAGAAGTAAAACCGGCTTGGCGCACGATTTGGTGCAGGGCAGGGCTGTGGTTCCCATTGGGATAAGCAAAATGTTCTATAGACTGACCAGTCCAACTTTGAAGCAATGATCGTGACTTGCGGATACTTTCTTCCGCTTGATCCAGCGGTATCTGATCCAAAAGGTTATGGCAGTGACTGTGACACCCAATGACGACATTGGGATTTATCGCCAGTTCCTCGAGTTGTGCGCGGGATAATGGCTCCAATTTTGTAAAGTCTGTGCGTTGGGTTTTGACCTGCTCAAGGATTGATTGTGTCAATTCCTCCCGCCGTTCCGGTGACACTTGTTTTAAGGTCTCGAGAATATCCGAAATGATAGCCCACCGTTCAGGCCCGGTCTCGGGTCCCACTGTCCAGCTGCGACGTCCGCTGAATTCAATCGTCACTTCGGTTTCACCCGGCGCTTGCAGCGCATTCATGATGCGGTCAAACCAATATGCCTTGCCAGTTTCAATTTGCTCGGTCGCAACGTAGAGAGTAACTGGAAGGCCTTTGGCCTCGATGATGGGCAAAAGATGAGTAAAAAGCCCAATATCGCCGTCGTCGAACGTAAGCACGGCGCGCGGCTTGTCTTCCTTGTATTCAGGGTTCAGTGCTTGATCCAAGCCTACGATTTTAAAATGTTGCCGAAGAAATCTAATATGCTGTCGAAACTGCGATGCGCGAGCTACAGTCCATGCATCCATAATTTCGTTATCGGGACCAAGGGTGTGATAGCATAGAATTAGAGTAGGGTTCTTGCGCAGAGCGTACGTTCGTAGCGCTAAATAAACAGGGCCTCCACTAAGAACTGAAATAGCAGTTTGTTTCAGAATACCCATCACTCAACCTTGGTTTGCGTACAAGGCGCGCAGTTTGGCAACTTCTATTCCTATTTGATGACGTTCCTTAACACGTTCCAGTGCAAGCCGTCCCATTTTCAGTCTGTCTTTTTCAGGTGTACTCAAGGCCGTGGACATGGCCGTCACCAGTGCGAGGGTGTCACCTGCAGGCACCAGCCATCCAGTTCTGTCAGGTTGTACCAATTCAGGTATGCCGCCTACATACGTTGAAATGGCGGTTCGTGCCTGAGCCATGGCTTCCATGATGACAACGGGTATTCCTTCGATCAGGCTTGGTTGCACCAGTGTGTGGCAGCGCTTGATTTCTTCGCGAACCTGTTCTGACGATATCCAGCCTGTGATGCGCACCGCATATTCAATGCCCAACTGGGCGATCTTTTCCTCGATAGTCGGTCTCAATTCACCATCACCAGCCAAAACCAACCTTGCCTGCGGGTGATCTTTTAGAACGTCCACAAAAGCGTCCAACAATATTAGATGACCTTTTTCAGGACTAAGGCGTCCAATGCAAAGCAGGAAAGGATCCGACACAACTTCGATGCCATCAACTTTCGTAAATGCGTCATCTTCCAAACCGCAGTGTATTACTTTTATTTTTTCCCAGTCGTCTGGCGAGACATGCCGCATCAACTGGCTTCGACCGAATGCGCTGATAGCGACTGCGAATTGTGCAAGGCCAACTTTTTTATCAAACGCTAACTTGGGAGCATTGTCAGCTTCATCCATACCATGAATCGTAAAACTGAACTCAGGCCCACCTAATTGCTGAAGCAAGAGCGCGACTTCAGCGGGGTTCGTTCCGAAATGTGCGTGAATGTGTGAGACCGGGTTTTGGTCCAACCAAAGTTTGATCTGACAGGCGTGCGCCAGATAGATAAGGTGGTAAGGCCAAGCCCGCGTCGAGTTGCGAGACAGCGACAATGCCATTTTAAGTGTGTTCCAGAAAGACCCGGGGTCCGCTGACGCGCATTTCATCGCTGATCTGGTAAGCGCCCATAATCCGTCGCGCAATGTATAGCGGGTCTTTTCGCGCTCTGATTCATCTTGTGCATCGGTTATCTCGGCGTCCCAGCCGCGAAATGCAAACCGTTCGACCTCTACGCCCTGTTTTTCAAGCTCGTTGATCTCACGCCGTATGAACGTGTGGCTTACTTTCGGGTACTGGTTGGTCAGATAAGCAACGCGCATGAAACTACCTTAGACAAAAACTCTTTAATGTTAGAACCGTGATTGGGTTTGCAGTGGCCTTTCAATAATTCCTCTACGATCTCAAGACGGCAGAAAGTCGTCAAATCCACGAGAAAAGTAAATCAAGGCACATGCTCTGTTCTCACTTATATTCGATAATTCCCGCAGGTTTTCCACGCCATCGTCTGACATGAAACTCCAGTATACCCAGTGCTTCAGGGAATTTCCCCAAAACTAAGAAGAATGCATACTCCCACGCGACGCGACTGTTCCACCCTTCACGGTGGGCAATACGGAAAACTTGAAGCGGATAGATTACAAGCCCAAGCAAAAGCCACGGGGAAAAAATGGTTGCCCCAAAAAATAGTGCCAATGGCAGAATAGCTCCCCACAAAAGGATGCGCCGCACAGCTCGGACGCTGTGCCGTTCAGGAGCAGCACCGTGGATAAACGCGCCCTCGGCAAAAGCGTGGCCACTACGTCGGGCACGCCTCCACCACTGGTCAAAGCGGGTCATATCTGCATCGTGCAAGGTCATTTCAGCATCCAGCCGCCAAACTTGCCATCCCTGTGCACGCAAGCGGACGCACAGTTCGGGCTCTTCCCCAGCGATCATTGTGTCGCGAAAACCTTCAAAGTGTTCAAATGCCGCAACCCTTACCATAGCATCACCCCCGCACGCGTCGGCTTGCCCAATAGGTGTATCCCACTCCATATCGCAAAGCCTGTTGAATACGGTCCGCTCTGGAAATCGCTCGCGTCTGCGTCCGCAGACTATGGCTGCATTTGGCGTTTGCTTCAAAAATGTTTGTGCTGTTTTGAACCATCCCGGTTGCAACGCACAGTCACCATCAACGAATTGAACAAACTCTACATCTGAAAGAGACACAAGTTTTTGAAACCCAGTGTTTCTGGCTCGGGCCGCTGTAAAGGGTTGGGTCATATCCAACTGAACGACTGTCGCGCCCGCTTGTTCAGCCTGTGCGATGCTTTCATCTGTGGACCCCGAATCAACGTACACCACATGTGTGACATTTTCTGGGATCGAATTGAGGCAAGCCACCAATCTGGCGCCCTCGTTTCGACCAATTACGACAGTCCCGATCAATGAGTCGCGGCTCATAACAACTCCCGAGCGGAGAAAAAGCACTCAAAAATAGGCATAATTGTGCCCAATGTGCAAAAATTTGCGCTGCAACTCGCCTGCCGTCAATGTTTCTTAGCTCCACAACTTGCACTGTGTTCAAAATTAAAACAATTCAATGAAAAGGAATGCGGTTGTACCGCAATAGTGATGGGCGAGCAGTAAATATGCGGAATCATTTGGCAAATACGCCATGCGACGTTTTGTGTGCGTCAGAATCCGTCTTTTACCAGGGGGGAAGCCGAGGTTTATGGCTCGCAGCACTTAGAAAAAACCACTCACTTGTTTCTAAGTTACAAACGGCAGAATTGGCGCCAACCGTTTGTCATAGTTTTGCCGTACCAAAACCTCGCTTACGCCAGTATGTGGAAACAATCATCCTGAATATGCAGGATTGGAAAGAACGGGCGAAATCATGGGACTTCATGTTGACTATTTCTCGCTGAACTCGAGTTACACCAACCTCGAAGACGTCGACTTTGGCAGTGCTCCTACGGACACCTCCTCCGTTGAAGAGCTGAACATCAAGCGTATGCGCGGCGACTTCTGGGAGGGCGGCGCGGAGAATTATTTCGCGGCTCGATATCATGGAGATCTAAACGTCTATCAGGCAGGGACGTACACGTTCTTTCTGAAATCCGACAACAACGCGATGTTGTATCTTGATGGTGAACTGGTCGCGGAAAACCTCGGTGGACGCGGAGGCCGGAATAGCGAAGTCACCCTAGATTTATCCGAAGGCGCTCATGAAATTGAGGTGCGGTATTTTGACAGCACTGGAAGATCGACACTCCAATTGGAGTGGTCCGGTCCCGACAGCGGTTGGGAACGTGAATTCATAGGAGGAGATGCTTTCTCTAAGATCGAGACGCCGCCAGCAGATGATGATCAGATTAGTGACACCGGCGACGGTGATACAGGTGGCGAGGATACGTCCGGAGGCGACCACGGAGATAGTTCGGACCACGGTTCTGGCGGTGACGCTGGCGCGGGCGATCATGATCACGGTTCAGAGGATGAAGGGCAATCGAATGATAGTTCGACCAGCAGTCGCCAGGGACTCCATGCCACTTATTTCGCTTTGCCGTTCATGGTTGGCGGTTTGAACGACATTGACTTTGACGGGACACCGAGCG
>NZ_WQHX01000007.1 GCF_013035425.1 Ruegeria arenilitoris
TCTTTTCCTTGTGGCGGATCTGGCCGAGGTAGACCGGGTTCGTGAGGATCTTGTGGATCTGGCCAGTGGACAGAGGACCACCGCCCTGTTCCCGACCCGAATGGAACCGGTGACGCTTGGAGCGCAACCCTATGCGACAACAGGCCCGCGGATGATGGTGCGGTTTTTCGGCGGTTGGAACTTTAATGAAAACGATCTGCGTTCACGTTCCCCTGCGTTTGCCGGTTACGAAAAAGGTGTGCCAATGGGCGCTGACTTACGAGCCGCCACGTCAGACGCACCGAGCTTTATGGTTTACGCATTGCGTGATCCTATCGGTGCAAATTTGGACCGGATCCAAATCGTCAAAGGATGGATGGACGCTAATGGTAACCTCAATGAGAAAGTATATGATGTAGTGTGGTCCGGTGACCGCGCGCCCGACGCAGACGGGAAACTTTCGCCAGTGGGTGATACAGTTGACGTTGAGGCTGCAAATTTCACAAACACCATTGGCGCGTCGGAATTGGCTACTATTTGGACCGACCCACAGTTCAACCCGGCCGAGCATGCCTTTTACTACGCCCGGGTAATTGAAATTCCGACCCCGCGATGGGTTCTTTACGACAAGGTGCGTCTAGATGCCGAAATCCCAGAGGGAGCCAACCTATCAACACAAGAACGGGCTTACACATCACCGATTTGGTACACTCCGCAGAAATAGAGTCGTATCATAGCAAGTAGTAAGCGATTGCCGCCGGGTTGCCGCTTTGGGATCTGGGCGGTCATTCGCTGCGGTCGCGAACAAAGATGTCGTTTGAACGTCTTCTTTGGGATCGTTGCAGTCATTGAAGCCATTTTAGCGAACGTCCGTTTCTGAGCGCAAACCCGTCGTTCGCACCGCGCCTTGCACAAAGCCTGACAGCGAGAGCGCGAGCCCGAGGGCTTTGCCCGGGCTCGCGCTCTCGCTCCTGTTGCGATGGTTCAGGGGAGCTTTCGTAGCGTGTAGTCACGACCAAACCAAGTAGACGACAAAAGTGCGTTATTGAGAGCGATTTTTACCAAAAGCGGGAACAAAGCCGCGGCGTTGAAATTTCTTAAAAAATTGATGGAGCGCCACGGTCATTGGTAAGAAATCGTCACTGATCGTTTCGACGACGAAAACTCGCGATGCAGCGGTTCGGGCATATGCGAAGTATGTAGAAGTTCGTTGCTGTTCACTCCTCTGTCCACAACCACCTTCCATAAGGTGAGAACTCTCATCCATCGAGACACCTCCAAGCAGGTGCGATCCGTTGCTCTTGGCGTTTGACGCGAATTTGGCGCAGCATGCAGGGCCTCTTCACTAGCCTAACAGAGACTGGTACGAGTTGTCCGGACGCCACTAGGTTAAGGTCGGATCGAAAGAACTAACTTAATTTGGCGACTTCGTGCCCTTCTAATATAATCGCAAGCGTCCAGTATTTTCTAATTTCTTCTTCTGCGGCTTTTGCAGCTAATTCTTCGTCGGGAATGCGCTCGACCCGGAAACCGAATTGTTCGAACCCGCAATTATCAACCCTGCTCAGGATAATTGGGACCACATTTCTTTCTATCGCGGCGGCGCTGAGACGTCTTGCGATTTCACATACGGCTTCTGGCTTTTTGCGGATTCGGATCCCTATATTTGTATGGTTTTCTGCATCACGTTCCCAAAGGGTAGTGGACGGAAGCAGGTCCATATCAGGGAATAGAAGTTCTCCACGCGTCTTGCTCTCTCGGCTAGGAGCGATCACGTCGTCAAGATCTACTGGCCGCTCTGGCGTAGTGTTGCTCAGAATTTTGTACCAACGGTTCTCTGTCATCATTTCTGTCATGTTGTTGCAAGCAATTCAGCGGCGGTTGAGGCGCCCGGTTCGGGCAGTTCAATATTCATTAGCGCAGACCGAAACGTTTCCGCGATTCCGTGATCCAGGAATTCCAACACTGCGCGCTCGAGTTTCATGAATTCACTTTCAGTAATCGTTGCGCAAAGTGCGCGGTCGGACAATGCCCTTGCGCGGCGTTCCTGGTCATCCAAATACGGCGCAGACTGTGGGATCAGAATTGACGGAATCTTGTGGTACAGAAATTCATGGACCGAATTATACCCGGCCGCAGATATGACTAGATCCGCGGCCATACACAGCCTGATAGCCTCTTGGGTATAAACCAATTTGGTGTTCTTCCATCCGAATGCTGATGCCTGAACCGTACTTCCGGGCCACGTTACCACGAGATGCAGGCAATCTTCGCGGTTCTCCAGCATCCCCGAAATCGCTTGCAATTGAGCGGACCGATCCGAGGCGACGCCCCCACCCAACATACTGACGACCATTTGCTTAAAGTCACGCCCGAACCTTTCAGCCAGCCGCGCCCGAAGGAGATCCGAGTCTTTCTTTGTTTGGACTATCTGACGAAAAACCGGTCCTACATAGTGAACCTGGTCGCCATAACTGTAAGCATCGTTGAGCTCATCAAATGCTTCAGAGGGTACAATGACCCGGTCGAAGATATCTTTACGGCGCAGCATCGTGTGTCTTGATCGACCTTGCGGCCACAGGCCGCGCCTTATCCAAACCGCCGACAATCTGTTTTCTTGAATTACGCGATGAACCGAGTCAAATACGTAACCTCCATCAAAGACCAATTTGTCGCCTTTTTGTAAAACACCGCTCAGACGGCGATAGTTCAGGATGTCATTAGCGTTGGAACTGTCCAAGGCGTCAGAACGCGCCACCAACGGGACACAGTCGAAGCCTTCGCGCCGGGCAATCGGAACGCAGCTTGGGAATACGGCAAATACAGGTGAAATGTCTGAGGGTAATGCGTTGGCAATAACTGTACACCGTTGCGCATGTCCTAACCCCACACCGTTCGTTGGCAGGAACAAGGTTCTTTGAGTGGTCCGCGAGGGTTGCTGCGGTTTGGCGACTAGGCCTGCTGCAGATTCCAGCTTGGAAATGTCCATGGAACGCAGCCATTGGGATTTCTGCGCTTGTTCAGCGATGAACGAAGTGTTTGGCAGAACCTTGTCAGTCAGGTATCCACCCAGAGCAAAAAGCGATGTTGGTCCTTGTAGTGTTGGGGCGCCGGACGACATAAGAACTTGGTCTTCCGTACAGTCAATCACCAAGCCGCCTGCAGCGATTAATTCAACTGCAAATTCCGCCATCCTGTCTCCGGCAATACCATTTCCGAACATCGCAAGAATGTCGGTTGTTCCCGCCAGAGCAAGCGGCGAAAGATCAGTGTATAGAGTTCTGGAAAGATCGCTGAATTGCGTTTCCTTAAAAAACTCGTTCTGCGCGCCGCTGACGACAAGCTTCAGATTATAGTCACTCTGATTGCTCATCCTGAAAAGACAGGACAAGATTTCTGGGTTGTCCAACTCCATAGAACCCAGGATTACTGTTACTTCCGTCACTTCACCAATAGGACGCTTAACTGGCCGGAGTTCAGCGACCAATGGGCTTACAGCCGAGTTCAGCATGGGCCTGGGCTGGGTGTCGGTCAGGTCAATCATTTTGGCTTCGCGCCCTAGCGCAAATGCCAGTCGCGCTTTCGAACCAATATAGCTTTGATGGGTCTGAAACCGGCCGGTTGCGATAACCGGAATATCCGGGTCTAGCGCTTTTTGTCTCAATGATGCGAGCAGTTGATCTTCGACTTCCTCGGCACCGAGTACGAAGACGGAGTCGGGTCTATGATCTCCGGGGTCGACGAGAAGCCTGGCCGCCTCATAAAGCCTGCCGCGGCCCGCATCATCTGGTAGATAGTCAGCATCTACGCAGGCATTGAACCCGCGATTTTTTAGTTTCTGGGCAAATATCAACTGAGCATCAAAGGATCGGATCGAGCGTGTGCCAGCCTCAACAAAAATCAAGTTTGCACCCCTTTTTCAGCAGTCAGAATACTCGCCAGTTGCACCCTGAAACTTTGGGCTGAGTAGCGTTCAAGCGTTGCCTGCGACGCAACAACCTGCGCACGATATTTCTGCGGGGATGAAACAAAGTCAGATATGATCTCATCCACTTGGGCAGGTTGACACGGGATTACAGCTTTACCAAAGGTTTTTCCGGTCTTCGGATCTGTCAGCACCACCTTGCCGGCTGCCAGAGCTTCGACAATCACCCGCCCAAAGCTCTCGCGCCAAGTTGGAGCGGTAAAATAAACAAAAAAATCTATCTTCTCGAAAAAGCTTTCGACGCTAATGGCATCGAACGGCAATAGCGTCCAGTGCGGTCGCGAGATACCATCACCCACCATCGCATTTGCGCCTAAAATTACATTCGATTTGGCGTGTTTCGGAAAACATAGATCAAGGTCGGCGAGTGGCGGAAACTTCTCAAAACCGGGTCGCGAACGCCTTCCGCGACGATCCTCAGGCTGATCGCAGGGTTCGTTAAGATCAGCAGCAAAAATATTGAACCAGTCAGTTTCCAAGACGCGCCAATGGTGTGTATCACGGAAATCCGAAAGCCAATTCGTCACGGTTTCGCGGTTATACTGCGAAATCGGTGCGAGGGTCTTTCTAAGTGCTAGAGTCGACTGGTCTATCTGGTCGAGGCAGTTCGACACGTCGAAACCTTCTTCGCCACCCGGACGCAAGAAATTCTCATGCGTTACGAGGATTAACTCCCGCGCGAAGATTTCTGCATCCAAAGATGTTTGAAACTTCAAAAAAGATGGATTGTGCAGAATTACAAAATCGGCGGCGATCCGAGGAGCGTCCCAAATAACAGGCATGTTCAAGTCATCTATCACCTGTCGCAGGATTGGGGCGATATGCTTATTGTCACCGAACATCTTAGACGTTCTCGCATGCACGACCACGTCTGCGAATTCGGCGGCAATGGGCAGCTCTGCGGCAACAGCTGCTGATGTGCCTCCTGAAAACCGGGGTTCAATTACATAGGCAATCTTGAGTTTGCCCATACATCGAATGACATCAAACACGGGCATACAAATCAGTGCTGAAGCGAACTATCAGTTCGCGTGGCCTCTGTGCCTTCTGAAGCAGCGGGGGTGTAACCGTAATCCTCTACCGCGCCACGAGTGGCTTCTTCACTAAAATTACGAAGTTCATTGGACAATTCATCATCGCCCTGAAGCAGTTCGGGATTGCTCTGCAAATATTCCAAAAGCCCTTGGGTGTTATTGTTTGACAAGAAGTCATCAAGGGCCAGCAATTGTTCCACCGTTATCTCGGCCCGTACGCCGTGATACGTCGTCAAAAACGAAAGAGCGGTCACTATGGCAACTAGCTTACTGTTAGGCATCTAAAAAACCTGGTCGATGATTATATACACTACTTTACTTGTTTCACACTCTTTCAGACAAAAACCTGTGCTCAGTCACTGGTCCGTCGCTGTTCTAAGTTTACTTAGCACCCGTTTTTTGAGCAGATCGACTGGATTTGCTTGAGGAGCTTTGCTGCTTACCTTTTTCTCTGCTGGTTTCGCGGCGCTATCACCGGCTAACCACAACTCGATTATACCATTTGGTGTCTTGGATCCGGAATCTGTGAAATCCCGCAACAAGGCACCGGCATCCTTTGCAAGCGCCGCTGCCTTTGCTGCGTCTTGTGGGTGATAGAAACGAACGTTGGATTTATTGATCTCGAAATCGACGCTGTTTGATGCCCTCAAATCATGGCCTGTTGTTTCCAGATTTGTAACGACAGTTTCTACCATATCCTCGGTCAGGCTGCTGGGCGCAAACAATACAAAGCGCGCGCTCTCTTTGCCTGCGGCCGATCCAACAGGCTCCGGAGCCGCGACTGGCTCTGTAGAAGTTGTTATTGCTTCAGACGGAATTGAACTAGGTTGCAATTGGTTTGGTGCCAAACCTTCCGAATTTGGCGGCAAGTCGTTTGTTTCGGTCTCTGAGGGTGATGAAATCGTGGTTAGCCGGACACCCTTCTTTTCAATTGGATTAGGCACTTTAGGTGGTTTGTCGAAATCCAGAACAGCCAATTTTACTGGCTCTGGGGAATTCGGCATAGCCGGGAAAATATCTGATACATCCGGTTTCGATCGAAATGTCAGTGCTTGAGCCTGTAGCGATTTATAGTCTTCACCAAAATATAGCGCGACGGGCAGAAACGACTGATCAGGCGGATTAGAGGGGGCAGTAGCAGCGGCGGGAATGTCAATTCCTTGAACTACAGCCGCAATCTGATTCAATAAAACGGGTACTGATCCTTGGGCGGTTTGTGGATCAGTGCTTTTCACAAAGCCTGGAATGGAGTCGGTTTGATATGCTCTGTCAGAGTTCATGGTTAACGCTCGAGGTTGTTCAAGCGCCACAAGGTTTCTTAAAACATCCGGCGCGACCCGTAATTGGCCCGGCGCAATTGGCACTCTGTCCACTGACATTTCCGGCAAGCGGGGCGCAGCCACAATTTTGATGGGCGTGTCCGTTGTCTCGCTAAAAATAGATTCTGGTTCGGGCACGAGGGGCGGTGCTTCGATTGCGTCTGGCGAACTGTAGGCAAGATTCTGAACCTTGGTGGGAAATCCGCTTGTCGGAGTTTCCAATTCCCCCTCATTTCTGTCTGATCGTGCCGTAGGTTCAACTAATTCAGCGCTTGGATTTACGGAGCTGGCGTTTTCGGAGGCCGTCGTTGATTTCCACTTGGGCAGGACAAAAAAGGCAAAGGACGTTGCCGTCACTATCGCGGCACATCCAAGAGTAACTGCAACTAGACCACTTTTGATGGATCGTCTTCGCGCGAACGAACTGTCGGGAAGCGTGTCGGAGTTTTTCTCTGCCGGGAATTCGTCAAAGAGGCTTGCAACTCTACTCAACGCAATCTTTTCTTGCAGATCGTTTTTCGCACTTTCCAAGTTGGCCTGAGTGCCACTGGGTGGCGAGGCGATCTCACCGCTAATGTTTTCTATCGCCGTTTTGCGCTTAGGAACGTGGGAAGCTGGAGCAGATGAATTATGGTCCTGCCGTTCGGAATTAGTGTTCCTTTTTATTCGCCTTTGCGCGCCGGAAATTGCGTGCGCTAGTACATCGACACCATCCTTAGTCTTAACACGGCCGAATGATGCCGACTCACTTCGACCGGAGTTATCTATTTCTGCCGCGCGTTGCGAGAGTATTTTTTCCCGTTTCTCGCGTGCCTCGTCGACTCTTTCCAAAAAGCTCTTTGAACTGCTTCTTTGAATCTTTTTAGTTGAATCTTCTCCTTCACTTTGTTCCGGTTCAGAATCTAGATTTCCGTCATTTGTCCGGTTGCGGGATGTTAGATTTACTTCACGTTGTTTCCGTGCGAGTTCAAGCAGTTGCTGCCGTTCTTCGGATTGCGAAAAATCATTCATATGCGGCAGGTCTTGGCCACCTTTGTCGGCAACCTTAGGAGGCGTTATGGCGCCGCTGACCTTTGACAAGAATAACCCCCCGAACCTGTAACCGCACCGCATTCAGTGCCCACAAAAAAAGAGCAACGGTACCTAAACTCGTCTCCAATAATCTAGCTAAAACCCAACTAATTATAAAAATTTCCCACTCAAAAACAAGTAAGGAGCACTGACCCTTGCGAATGAGTATTCGATGTGTTCTTGAGTCGATTTTGGGTGTCCTTAATATCAGTTGATCAAAGCACCGCAGCGTCAGGCACATTCGTGGCCACAGGTCCGCAACGTCAAAAAATGTCAAGTTCGCGCCAGCGCAGCGCTTGCCGTATTGGGCTAGTGAATGTGTCAAGTGCCAAAAAAGAACCCGCGTCTTTAAAGATTTGTTTTACTTCAAAGTGATTTGCATCAAGATCGAAACCGCAAGGGGTATTTTGTGGACCGCGGCGTATGACCCGATAAAGTAAGATTATTCAAACTACAGAACGTATCGCGCAAAATTCGGTGTGCTCCATTAGTTTGCGAGATCAGAGAGAAGATGTAGTTTATGCTCCAATTGACTTTGAGAGGGCTGTAACAATTACTGATCACGTGTTTATACGGGTTTTGCTTTGCCTTTGTTTTACGTCGCTAATCTCTGCCTGTTCGCGTCCGCCTGAGTTGGTTGGCATAGAAAATCCGGAAATCGACGCCGTGGCACAAATTGGTGTCAAAAAGCAAAAAATCTTTATAGCAACGACTCGGAAGGCTACAAACGTCACTGGGGTCTTCTATTCCGGTGAGAGAGCGCCGGAAATTGGCCTCGCCTCGGTGGATGTGACAATTCCACCAACACACGAAATCGGTAAACTTGAACGGCCAAAAAAACTGCCGCCTGATCCAAATACAGAATTTTCTATAGTCGACCCGATCGTTTATTCGAGTGATGCAGCATTTGTATCCGCGATAAACAGAGAGTTGAACTCGCGCCCGCCGTCGCAACGCACCATTCTGTTCTTTGTACATGGTTACAACAACACCACTACAGATTCACTGTTAAGGCTTGCCCAGTTTGTGGAGGACTCGGAGTTTGACGGCGTGCCCGTATTAATGTCATGGGCGTCCGCCGCAAAGACGACTGGATATGTATATGATTTAAACAGCGCCTTGGTAGCGCGGCAAAAACTTCCAGAGATCGCGGGAATACTTCAAAAAACAAACGCGCGCAGCGTGGATGTTGTCGCGCATTCTATGGGTTCTCTTTTGACAATGGAAGGCATAGTCAATTCAGTTCAGACAGGCCGCGCACGAGGCATTACCAGAGTTGACAATATTATGCTCGCCTCCCCTGACATCGATATCGATCTATTTAGATCTCAAATGGAGATTATCCCCCAATCGATCACAGAAAGAATATTCATTCTAACGTCTGAAGATGACGGTGCTCTCAAAACCTCGCGTCGCGTAGCGGGAGGAATTCCCAGGGTGGGCGCATCGGATGCGCAGGAACTGGAAGAGGAATTCGGAGTTCTCGTCATAGACCTGTCCGAAATTGAAAACTCCGATTCCGGGAGTCACAGCAAATTCACAGGATCTCCGGAGGTCGTTCAATTGATCGGACTTGGATTAAATTCCGCTAGCAGATTTGGGACCAGCGCCGCCCCTCCGATCGAGCGTATTTTGGCGAACTCGCCTATTAGAGTGTTTGATTGAAAACAGGTTGTTGAACCATTGCAAGCGTTCCAGTTCGCTAGCAACGAGTCCAGCGGACTACGTTAAGCCTTTGCGCCGCTATTTCGATGCACAACCGAGATAAAGCTTAATAACAAAAACTGGGTTCGCCGAAGTGGCCGATGCATTGCGTCTTGTCAGATGAACCGAACAATCTGATGTAAGCCCCGAAAATAACCACATTTGTTGGATTTCGCCTTTTCAACACCTCATCAGAAAACGGGTTACGACCCTTTTTTGTATAGTCGACAATCGCTTCGGATGATGCGAATTCGGAAAACCTGCGGGAAACAAGCAACGAAACGTTCCGGTTTAGCTCCAAAAATTCTGCGGTTACTCTTACGGACTTGCACACAGCAACTCATGATCTGAGAGCGGTGACTTTGTCCAGAAACCTAAAGCATCCGTCCAGAACACAAAGGAACCGACAAGGGCAGTACCCCTAAATTCAGCTTATCCGAAGAAATCGATGAGCTGGCGCCTGACCTGACTTTCCTGACTGCCGCTCCTTGCAATCCAAAGCCAAAGGAAACGGCAATGAACTTGTTCGCAAATTTCGACGCAGAAATTCTGGCACGCATCCAATTTGCCTTTACTGTGTCGTTCCACATCATCTTCCCGGCCTTTTCCATTGGCCTGGCAAGTTACCTGGCCGTTCTCAATGGCCTCTGGCTTTGGCGCAAGGACCAAACTTACCTTAACCTTTTCAACTATTGGAAAAAGATATTTGCCGTCGGTTTTGCGATGGGTGTCGTGTCAGGCATCGTGATGTCTTACCAATTCGGCACGAACTGGAGCACATTCTCGGACACTGCAGGCCCTGTAATTGGGCCCTTGATGGCCTACGAGGTCATGACGGCCTTTTTCCTTGAGGCTGGTTTCCTCGGCATAATGCTCTTCGGTCGCGAACGCGTCGGTCCCGGCTTGCACATGATGGCCACAGCGATGGTTGCCCTTGGCACTCTGATATCGGCCACGTGGATCCTGTCGGTCAATTCCTGGATGCAAACCCCGGCCGGGTTCGACATCAACGAACTGGGGCAGTTCGTTCCCGTCGACTGGTGGTCGATTGTTTTCAATCCGTCTTTCCCTTACCGCCTGATACACATGGTTCTTGCTGCCTATCTCACGACCGCCTTCGTGGTGGCTGGGGTTGCAGCCTGGCACTTGCTGTGCCGCAATCGAACGGCCGAGGTAACCCTTATGTTCTCGATGGCGATGTGGATGGCCGTTTTGGTTACTCCTCTGCAGATCGTTGCGGGTGACCTTCATGGTTTGAACACGCTGGAGTATCAACCTCAGAAAGTGATGGCGATGGAGGGCCACTTCGATAGCCACCCCGAAGGAGCGCCACTGATCCTTTTTGGCATTCCAAACGAGGATGAAAAGCGCGTTGACTATGCCATAGCAATTCCGAAACTATCGTCGCTGATCCTGAAACATGACCTGAACGCGCCGATTGATGGGCTGGACACTATTCCCGACGAGGAAGAACCCCCGATCGCGATCGTCTTTTACAGCTTCCGCGTCATGCTTGCTATTGGTTTTGCAATGCTAGGAGTCGGCTTGTGGTCGCTTGTTCAGCGGGTTCGGGGCCGCCTCAACGAAGATCGCTGGTTGCACCGGGCATCCATCCTGTTGGCGCCCAGCGGGTTTGTGGCAGTTCTGGCCGGTTGGATCACTACAGAAGTGGGGCGCCAGCCGTACACGGTGTACGGGCTGATGCGGACATCGGAATCCCTTTCACAAGTGGATGCACCTGCTGTTGCAGCGTCTCTGGTTGCCTTCATTGTCGTGTATTTCACTGTGTTTGGAGCAGGCACGTTCTATATGCTGCGTCTCATGGGCAAAGCGCCCAAATCAGGTCTTCAGAAAACCCAAAAATCCCTTGAATTCTATTCCATGGCGGAGGCGGTGTAATGCTTGAGCTTTCGACAATCTGGGCTGGCATCATTGCCTTTGCCGTTCTGACCTATGTAATCCTGGACGGTTTCGATCTTGGAATTGGGATTCTCTTTCCATTCGCGAAAACCGACAAAGATCGAGATGTCATGATGAACTCGGTCACTCCAGTATGGGACGGAAACGAGACCTGGCTGGTCATGGGAGGCGGAGGCTTGTTCGCTGTTTTCCCGCTGGCCTATTCCGTGGTGATGCCTGCGATCTACATGCCCGTCGTCACCATGCTTCTCGCGCTTGTCTTCCGCGGTGTTGCCTTCGAATACCGATGGAGAACAGTGCGCGGGCGCTGGCTGTGGGATGTCGCGTTTCACGGTGGTTCAACCGTGGCCGCCATGTGCCAAGGCATCGCGCTCGGCGCGTTGGTTCAAGGTATCCCGGTCGCAGATCGAATGTACGCCGGAGGATGGTGGGATTGGCTCACGCCATTCTCTCTACTGACGGGTGTGGCTCTTGTAATCGGGTACGGTTTGCTGGGCGCGACATGGCTCAACATGAAGACTACCGGCGGTATTCAGCGTCTGATGCGTTCATATGTCCGTCCACTGATGTTCATGACTCTGGGATTGATCGGCCTCGTCAGTCTCTTGACCCCCTTTCAAGACCCGATCTATCTGGTCAGATGGTTTTCGTGGCCGGGTGTCTTTTTCTCTGCGTTTGTACCGGCTGTTGTTGTTCTCATTGCGTGGATGCTTGATCGGGGCCTGAAGATGCAGCGCGACTATCAGCCGTTTTTCTGCGCCATTGCCTTGTTCATCGTGTGTTTCATTGGCATAGGGATCAGCTTCTATCCCTATATGCTACCTCCAAGCCTAACGATTGCCGAATCCGCCGCGCCGGACAGCAGCCTGGCTTTCGCTCTGGTCGGAGCCGTCACTCTGCTGCCCGTGATCTTGGCTTATACCGCTTACACATATTGGGTCTTCCGAGGGAAGATTGATCCAGAGGAGAGTTATCATTGAAAACACTAAATCGAGTTTTATGGTTCGGTGCGATCTGGCTATGCAGCGTTTTGTGCTTAGCTGCCGCAGCTTACACAATCAGGTTGTTTATTATGTGAAAATCTTGGGGCGGAAATGCTTGTTGGTTAATGTGAACAGCCGCTAACGCCAAGCGCAGAGATAGTCTGCATTGAAACCATTGTGCCTAAAGCTAAACCTTGGACAGTCCGAGAATATTTTTCCAAAGTTAGTTTCTTGTGGTTTTAACAAGAACTATTTGTTTTCTCCGACCCGGGAAATTCTGACCCAGTTGCCTCAAAATTCGCCATAACATACCCCGCGTGTTACCGCAGAAATTTACGATAAATCCCTTTGCAGCAACATCAAGCGGGAGATGGAATGGTTATGACAGCTCAGTCCGAAAAACGGTTGCTCTCGCCGTGTGCAGCGAAAAACAGCAAAGAGCCCAACGTTGACGCCGAGGTGAAGTTGTCGCGCTACGTCGTTACGAACGACAGCTTGGAGCCTAAAAGCTGACACAAAACCAGTGCGTTCTATTCCTCCGACAATACCATCGCAAAGACTGAAGATTTGTTCTGAGCGTCACAGCTCTTTGCGAGTCAAAATATCAGCCAAGCACGAACAATGATCTCTAGTACATCGAATTGCTTCGCTTGGCAGGTGGATTTCTTCACCCAGATTTCCAAGCACACCGCCGACGCCACAGACACCCCGATGGACTATGCCATTCCCTTTAACCCGCAGGGATTCGAGCCCGATGTTGCACTTGTAACCTTTCCAGCGGTTGACACCCCTGAGAATAAATTCATTTGCTCGCAGCGTTTCGTTTTTACCCGACCGCGTTGTCGTGCGCATGACGGATCGCGGTGTTTCACCAGTCGGCTTGCGCGTTGACGGCAATCCTTTCGAGAGCACACGCAACTGGTCATCTGTGTAGTCGTAGAGATCTGACCCGAATTCTTGTCGCAACGGTTTTAGAGAGATGGTTGCCGCCGGCAGTGCTGCGCGCAACGCTCGCGCCGCATCCAGGGTTTCATTGAAACTTTGGGGATGCATCGTGACATTGATCTGGACGCTAATCCGGTCAACCATCATTTTCGCAACGCTGATAAAATGATCTAACTCGGCAAATTCAGAGTGATAAGTGAGAATAATGTTGTTCAAACACCCGTTTATCTTTTCCCAAAATCGAAGTGTTCGCGACGCATTACTGATCAGGCTGACTTTGAAATCGTGCTCTGACGCTCGGCGCAGCAAATCCATGATGCGGGGATGCATGGTGGGTTCTCCACCCGTGAATTGGAGCCAGACAACCTTGCCTCGCTCATCCACATAGTGCCGTTGCAACTGATGATACAAACTCAGAATGTCGTCAGTATTTTGCCACTTGATCGATCCGTCATGCAATGACTTTGGGCAATAGCTGCACGCATAGCTGCAGGAATTACCTAGCATCCAGTCAACAAGAACCACCTTTCCATACGCGGGGTCGGAATGATCGATCAGTGTAAACACGTCGTGTTCTTCTTGAATATCTTCCATTCAAATCCAAACAGTTTGCATTAAGGTTACTCAGACATCTTTGTAAAAGGCGTTGAACGCATTTATGCGGCACTTACCAACCATTACAACCTACCTTGAAATTGGTTCCCGGACAAAGAGTTTACAAGGTTCGCATCTGAATTCATTGATAGTCGTTTACCATTTGCAAAATCTCGCCCCAATGAGTGCTAAGCGAGCCGGATACGCTGCGATCCGACTAACGTCAGCTCAGTCCGCAAAGCGGTCAGCCAAACGATATTGCTCGCTCTGAGAGCGGTTCGTCTGTTGTCTCTGAGTTGAAGAAATCTTTGCATGAAAACGGCTTATGCAAGATGTGTAAAACTACGCACCGGCGACACATATTTCCGGCAAACAAGGCAGTAGTACTGAAATTTCTCAAAAAATTATTGAAACGCCATGGTTGTGCCGATGGGATCGCCACCAACCATTTAGCATCCTGCATGGCTGCGCTCAGCTAATTCGGTGCTAAAGAAAAGCAAAATAAGGGCAGGGGGTTCAACAATCGAGTTGAAAATTCGCGCCTCCCTTTTCGACGACGAGAACGGACAATGCAGTGTTTAAGGCGGATGCGAAGTTTGCAGAAGTTCGCGTCCGAGCATTCCTTTGTTTGCAACCACGTCCGCCAGCAAAGATCGCCGACCAGCCGAGACACCTTAAAGCGTTTCCGTTCCGTCGCTCTTTCCTTTTGGCGCAGCACAAAGGATTGCTTCGATCGCCTAGCTGAGACTGGTTCGAATTCGTTGGAAAGCGCGGAAAAAATGTCGAAAGTTTCAGGTTCAAAAGGAACGCACGCCAAAATTCTGAATCGTTAACATTCCAATTAAACCGGTCGTAGTTTGAAAAGAGCTTCTTCAATATCTGGGATCGACGGCTGATAACTTCTTTCTTCGGCAAATACTTTCAGTTCCTCAAGAATTTCAGGAAGTTCCGATTTTGAGCTGCCCCTTTCAACTTCTACTAAGGCGCGCGTTCTATCAATGTTAAAATTTGTCCACTCTAAGGGCTCGTTTGCGGTATAATCCTCCAGCGCCTCCGCGTAATGCAAAGCTCTGTCCAATTCACCGGCGGCTCGGCATGCGTCCATCGCGTCAATGTAGAACATCAAATAATTGTGGCTAACCGCTCCTGCGGCCAGCACATTTTCCGCCTGAGTTAACGCCCACTTGCGGTCGGTTGCAGATTGCGCGGCTAAAGCGCCTGTGCCCAACGCGACCGCGCCAAAAAACGCGGCCCCAACCTCTTCGCAAATTGCGTGGGCTGTCTTGATCAATTCGAATGCGCCCGCGGAATCGCCTTCGACAAAGAACTTGCAATCTGCGTAGCTTTTTAATGCGAACGGGATGAAGCGTCTGGCTCCGATGGTGTTAGCAAGTTCTTCCAGATTTTTTGCGTGTTGCCATAGGGCATCGTAGTCACCCCTACGTCGCGAAGTCTCCAAAAGCACGGCGTGGCTGGTTAACTGGGCTCTGAAATCTTTAATCTCAGTGGCTTTGGTAATTGCGTCATGCGCACACATATCAGCACCGTCCGGGTCACCTAAAAAGTGCATGGCAAGGCCGGTCATAGGCAAGTTTGCAACCTCAATGCGGCGAAGGGACTTTGATCTTGCGATTTCAAGGCAGCTCGAGAATTGATTGAAAGCTGACCGTATTCGACCGCCGACGTAATTAGCATCCCCCAGTCCACCCAAAGCTTTTGCCTCGGCCTCCAGTGAATTTGCTTGACGAGCATAACCAAGCGACGCCTCATGCTCGGCCATGCAATCACCGATACGGCCCAGCGGAAAGAAAAGATTCCCTCGTTGATAATGAACTTCAGCCAACACGATTTCCATATTGTTCGCCTGGGCTACTGATTGAGCTTTTTCGAGTTGAATGAATGCGTCATCTGCCCGCTCAATAATCCGCATTGCAGCCGCTAACCCCATATGAACGCGACACCTATCTTTGTCGTTGTCGGCGAAGTCCAGTGCGGTTTCGAATGCCTGAATCGACTCAGCATTTTGTCCAAGATCCTGAAGCAAATCGCCACGTAAACAGTTCAGCTCAAATCGCGGTGATACAGTTGAGTTGATTTCCAAGGCGCGCTCCACGGCGCTCAATGCGGCATTGAGGCGAAGTCTTTCTTGTTGTTTCCTTGCTGCATTTAAATATGCACCGGGAGCTTCTGGATCGCCTGCATAGTCGAGGTGTTGCGCGTGAAGAAATTGGTCCGAATTGCGAAAGTAGTCGGCCGCCTTAGTGTGAAAGTCTTTTCGTTGAGTGCGTAAGAGGGTTTCGTAGATTCCGTCACGGATGAGAGCGTGAGCAAATTTGAACTCTTTCCCGGTTCTGCGAAGTAGAGCCTGACCAATCAACATATCCGGTCGAAACGTGTTGCCGCTTATTGCTTCCACGGCGGCATCCGTGAACTGCTGCCCCAAAACTGATGCAGACTGAAGCATTTGCCTTTCATTGAAGGGCAAAGCGTCAAGACGTGCTTGAACGATTGTCTGGATTGATCCCGGTAACTCCCCATCGCCCACTTCGTCGACGTTATAAAGTAGCTGTTCCAATAAAAGCGGATTGCCGCCGGATTTTTCTACACACGTCATAGCCAATTGGCTGTCTATGTTTGCAAAACACTTCGCTAGCTCTCCAGCTTCGTCCGGATTTATTGGTTCGAGTGTCAGAGTTGAGATCTCTGCATCTGAGCATTCTTTGCGCCAATCTGAACGAAAAGGATCACCAGAGAGGCGAGTCGTCAAAACCAGCACAACTTTTTCCTCTGCGGTTAGACGCGCAAGAATGGCGGCGCTGTCTAACAAAATAGGATTGGCCCAATGCAGGTCTTCTACCCTAAGCAACACCGGCTTGTCCTGAGCCGAGGCGCGAACCAATTCGGCTAGCGTTCGTTGCTTTCCCGCATTTCGCAACTTGTTATCCATCGCATCGTAGAAACCCTGAAGATCCGGCGATTGGTCAAGGTCAAGAAGATCATTGAGGAATGCGCGGTGGTGTTCGCCAAGTTTTCCAGATGCGATTGCTTGATTGGCGATCTCTGATCTTTGGAGGTCACTTGCATCTTGCTCGATGGACAAGAGGCTGCGGGTAAGAGCGCGAACCGTATCCCGGCCGGTCATTGTCCCGAAATCCAGCACAACACCAGTGTGCGTCTCAAAACGCATCTCGCGTGCCAGTCTATCGAATTCGTCCAGCAGTCGGGACTTGCCGATCCCAGCTTCTCCTCTGACGATGCATACAGCACCGTGCTCTTCCTTCAAGCAACGATCCAGAATTCTCTTGAAATTTTCGCATTCAACCTTGCGGCCAACAAACGGAAGCCTGTCGGTTTCAGCTAGATCAGCAATTCTGTCCAGCTGCCAAACTGTGACTGGTTCGGGTAGTCCGTCTATTAGTTTTTCGCCCAGACTTTTGCCAATAAATGATTTACCGAGTGCTCGTTGAATTGACTCGGATACATAAGTTTCTCCGGCTGAGGCAAGATCAGTCAGCCTTGAAGCCAGATTCACGCTGTCGCCAGTAACCGTATATTCACTATGTTCCGACCCGCCTGTGGCACTTGCCACGACTTGTCCTGATGCGACACCGATATGAACTTTGAGCGGAGGATCCAATTTCTCCACAATATAATGGATTTCGACAGCGGCGCGGAGCGTGCGTTCGTGATCATTAGTGTGCGCAAATGGGGCGCCAAAAACCGCCATAACCGCGTCGCCTATGTGTTTGTCGACTATCCCTCCGTAATCAGCGATGACTTCTCCCACGGCGACAAAAAAACGATTTAGCAGCGCATGTGTCTCTTCCGGATCCATTGTAGCCGACAGGGTCGTGAACCCTGAAAGGTCGGCGAACAAAACCGAGACTTGCCGTCGCGTTGTTTCGGGCAATATCGCAACATTTTTAACTTGATTTGGCTCGTCATGTTGCTGCGGTACGACGTTGGAGATTGCTCCCAGAATTTTGCGTCGATGACCAACAGAACGCACACCAATTTCACGAAGATCCTCGCTGGTTAGGTTGGGCAAAACCAGAAGATCAATATCGTTTTCCTCGAATGCTTCGGCGTAGCGTCCAAGTTTTAAGTCTTCGAGCCATTCAGAGACAGAGTCCGACATTAGCCTTCCTCCCAGACCGGCATTGCCTTCCGCTAATCATACCAAAAAATGATCGAAATTTCTCCTTTGACTAGATATGAGACGAATGTGTTCTTACTATTCAGAGCCCTTCATTGCGATCTCAACTGATCATCATTCTGTATGGCAGGGGGCTAACTTAATCGTTTACACAACGTTAACTATAACCTTTTTGGTTTCCAGCTTTCGAATTAGAACCTGCAGATGGTGCTTTTGAAGCATGTATTTTTTCGCAATCAGAACGACTTTATCTGCGGCGCGAACGCTTGTGTTTGAGTTGGCGGATGCTTGCCAAAAGCCCAAATTGTGGATTTTTGTTTAATGAACTAGCGTCGACATTGCAGACCCTATCGACCCGGGAAAAACGACATGAATTGTCCTTCGCGCTCCATTTTAGAGGCAATTGGAAATACGCCGCTGGTAAAACTTGACCGACTTACAAAACACTATGGATGCGACGGTACGATCCTTGCAAAACTGGATCATCTTAACCCAGGATTTTCCAAAAAGGACCGCGCAGCCCTTGGTGTAATTCAAGCTGCTGAGCGCGATGGAGCGCTGGAACCTGGGCAAACCGTTGTTGAGTTAACAAGTGGGAATATGGGAACGGGTCTCGCGATAGTCTGCGGCGTCAAAGGCTATCCATTTGTCGCGGTAATGTCGAAAGGCAATTCACCCGAACGCGCGAAAATGATGGCAGCCCTTGGCGCCGAGGTCGTGTTGGTCGACCAATTACCCGGAAGCCGACTTGGTGAGGTTTCCGGCGCCGATCTTGCCGAGGTAGATCGCGTTGCGACCGAGCTAACCTTAGAACGCAACGCGTTTCGGGCTGATCAGTTCCGCCGTGAAGGAAATCCTAGCTCACATGAGCATACGACTGGCCCCGAGCTTTGGAAGCAGTCAGGAGGTAGCATTGATGCGTTTTGTGATTTCGTCGGTTCAGGTGGAACTCTGGCAGGTGCTTCAAAATATCTGCGTGGACAAAACCCAAAGATCCGTTGCTATCCGATCGAGCCTACTGGCGCAGCTGTTATCGCGGGTCAAACCGTAACCAAGCCGGATCATCCCATTCAAGGCGGTGGGTATGCCATGGCTGATCTCGACTTCTTGCGTGGCGTGAGTTGGGACGGGTTTTTGCAGATCGACGGTGAAACAGCCCGTCAAACCACCCGAGACCTTGCGCGATATGAGGGCATCTTTGCTGGATTTTCAGCCGGTGCAAACGTTGCCGGAGCAATCGAACTTTTGCGAGGCGCTCATAAAGGTCAAACCATTGCGGTTATCATTTGCGACTCAGGTTTAAAGTACCTCTCAACCGATCTTTTTGGGTGAGGAGAGGAGATTTTCGTATGTCAGCCCGCAGGCGGTTAAGTTCTCAAATGACAGCTTTGGGAATTCCCTTTCAAGCCCGATTCCCGATTATCGCCGGACTAAACTGATCTAAAGTGGGTCAGGGGTAAATGAGTGCAGGAGCGTGCGCAAGTTTCGCCCAATTAATTACCCCGAGCACGATCCTCGTGTTAACCTTCCCGTTAATCAAGCTTTAAAGGAACAACAAAACAGATTTGCCACCCGTGAGCCTTCAGGACCCGGGTGGCAACTACGGTAAACAGCATTGCTGCGGAGATCGGAGCGATAAAGAATAATCTCTTAGAGGTAGTCATTGTTTCATCCTTGTTCTGGCAAGCAACCTTTGTGGTTGCCCTGTGCCATTGAACTAGGTGATCAATAGACCAGTTTTCTTTTGGCGACGGGACAAGGTTTTGTTGATCCTGGACATCCGTGAAATTTACTTGAATAGGTTTCTGGACTCGGTGAAAGCGTGCTAACTATTGCTTTCCTAAAACTGCGCAAAGGCTAGCGACCGGACTTTCTGAACTTTGCCGGTGTCTCCCCGGTCCACCGCTTGAAAGCGACCGAAAAGGCGGCCTGATCTGCGAAGCCCAGCATAAAAGCAACGCGTGCAACGCCCTCGCCGCTGCGGAGCATCCGTTTAGAAAGATCGCAAAGCACGCCTTCCAACAATAGTTTGAAACTTGTCCCTTCGGCCGACAGATGTCTAGTCATAGTGCGGCGTGTCAGGCCTAATTCCCCGGCTATTTCGTCTCCATTTGGAATCGGCCCGGGAAGGCGTTGGCCAAGCACGTCTATTATGCGGTCCGAAAGGCTGCGGACTGTATTGGGCTGTGCTTTCAACTGTTCTTCGCCGTGCCTGCGCAGATGACCTAACAGGGTAGGGTCCGCAGTCGGGATCGGGAAACTCATACCGTTAGGCGGTAAGCTCAGTGCGTACCCGGCGTTAAACCCTTCAACATGGCAACCTGCCAGCTCGGCCAACATTCGACAATGATCGGTGTCGTCGGTCTCCAACTCAATAAAGATCGGAGTAAGACCGCCAGAGGTGATCTGCTGAACGCGTTTAAAAAGGCCGAACAGTAACATCTCGCGGTGGCGGGGATATTGATGCGATGGGATTACGTTACTTTCCAGCGTGATTTTTGGCGCTTCAGGTGTACCAACAAAGTCCAGGCGCAAATCAGGGTCTTGCATCGCATAAAATCGCTGCGTCATTTTCAGCGCGTCTTCAATAGTTTCTGCAGCTCGTACGATATAAGCAAGAAGCGTTCCTGGACCTCGCGCCGAAAGACCAACACGGGCGGCGAATGTCTTGTCTTCAAGCACACGGCAGGCCGTTTCGAGTGTGCCCGCTTCGTGCAGTAACTCGACAGTTGCATCGGGTCCATCGATGACCTCGGGAGAAGCGCCTGCCATTGCCAGAACTTCAGCAAACGGAATTTGCGCGTTTGGTTCCAGCGCATAAAGGCGCCCGACATTTTGCAGTCTGTATGCGCTGACGCGTGGCACCTTTTTTGTCCTCCCCGACCGGCAGGCGAAGCCCAAATCTTCTGCAATTGTCCAGAAGCCAACAACAAATGTCCAGAAGCCTAAGGATCGCGAACGAAGCGGAGGTTAGATCCCGGTCATCAGAAAGGAAAAGGCAATGTTCAATTTCGCAAGGTACTACCGGGTTTTTAAGGCAATCCAAGGGCCGGTCAAAAAAGCGTGGTCCAATGAAAATACTGACGGACCACAAAGTCTGGTACGCGGCGAGAAAACTTCAAAAGGGCGCCCTTGGGACCCCCCCTATGCCCCAGCACAGCGACCTTCCAATCCTTCGCAAAAACTAACCTGATTCTGAAATTCCAAACAAACGAAACGCTTCACTCGCAGGCTGCCTGCGTTAGTAAAAGGACTTGAAACATGAAACCACCCTCGTTCCTGATGGCGCCTGTGTTCGGCATCATCTCGACCCCTGCGTTCGCCGCGGGCGGTGACCCCCGCTGGTGGGTCGCGCCTGATCAGACCGACAATTACGCTTGGGTCGGTCTAATAGTCTTCTTTCTTGCAATCCTTTTGGTCGTTCATCTTTATGCGCGCTTTGATCGATATACCGAACACAAGGCAACCGGTACTCCGCTGCGCACAACAATCCCGATGATGCTGACCGTTGCTTTGGCTTATGAGCTGATGCCAGCGCTAAGTCATTTCAGCATTCTATTGCCAGCCGCTTTGCTTCTGACAGCGATCGCCCGTGACTTCATGCTTTGGTGGCGCCCATCTAATGAGGAGACGGTAAAATGATCGAACTGCTCGTCACATCTTTCCCTTTTGTAATCCGCGTAATTTTCCTGAAATGGCGCGGGATGCCCATAACTCTTTACAACGTACATCGGGCTGTCTTCATGTGGTTCGTCCTCGCGCTGATCGTTTTCTTTGCGGTCTTCTACTATTACCCCAAATCCTACACTGGCCTCGTGCCATTCCGCACGGTCCCAGTCGTCGCCGAAAACGGAGGAACGGTCACAAAAGTCTTCGTCAATGGTGGTGATCATGTAAGACCGGGTGATCCGCTTTTCGCCGTCGAGAACACGTCGGAAAAAGCCGCGGTCGAGTTCGCCAAGCGCAAAGTCGAGGAAATCGAAAGCGCCAAGCTAGCCGCTGATCTTCAGGTGGAAACCGCTGAAGCCGTGCTGGATGCTGCTATGACGGCAATGGGACAGGCCGAGCTTGTGCTGATGGATCACCGGGCGCTTCAAGCCAAAGGCTCGTCTGCGTTTCAAGTGAGCCAGCTGGAGAGGGCGCAAGCAATGCTAGACACCCGAGAGGCTGAAGTTGAAGCCGCTGAAACCCAATTGGGAGTAGCTCAAGTCCAAGCGACCGCGGTTTTACCGGCTCAGCTTGCCTCAGCACGGGCATCTCTCAAACAGGCCGAGGTGGAACTGGCAAAAACATTGACACTTAGCTCGGTCGACGGCGTAGTTGAGCAAGTGACCCTTAGTGTTGGATCGCGCGCAGCCCAAGCAGCGATGAGCCCCGCCATGCTTATCGTTCCGGAGAGAAGTGATGTTGAACGTGGCCGAATTGTTGCCGGTTTCTCTCAGGTCTCTCGTACCGAACTGTACGAAGGCATGGCTGCAGAAGTTGCATGCGAAAGCAACTTCAATATTTCGATGCGCAACACCGTTTTGCCTGCGCGGATCGTCCGTATTCAAGAACCCATCTCTTCTGGCCAACTCGCCCCCAGCGGACGTCTGATCGAGCCCGGCGAAAAGGCAAAACGTGGTCAAATCGTCGTACATCTCGATCTCGTGCATCCTGAACACCGCGACCTTTTGGTGCCGGGCAGCGGCTGCATCGTTCAATCCTACACAACGAATTTGGATGGTGATTTGGAAGGTACAACTGTCGCCCATGCGATTCAGGCAATGGGCATTATCAAAGCTGTCGGCTTACGGATCAAAGCTTGGTTTGGTTTGACTTCAGGAATCGGATTAATAGGTGGCGGACACGCTTGATCTATTTAGTTCACTTAGATCTGTGCCCCGCGGTCCCCGGCTTTTACCGGGGGCCGCTACGGGTTTTTTCTGGGCTCAGATCAATATAAATTAGGTCGGGTTCTCAATGTCTACTTGGCCGAATTGGAATTATTGAGTGAGCGCGTAGAGCTTGGCACGAGTGCGGAATGAAACCGCTAAATAGAAACGTTGGCTAATCCTGTATAGATCGCGCGAAGCCTGAACTTTCTACTGTGAAGACTTCGGTCTGTTTGTCCAGAAATCTACAAGCTGTTCCGCTATTTCAATATGGCGATGAGCGTAAATTGCTACATCGAGTGCAACCCGGCCAAAGCCATTGCTCAACGCGATCAGTTCACCGCTTTCGATTTCTCTGTGTACCATACTGAATGGAAGCCAGCCCACACCAAGACCTCCTAGGATCATTTCTTTCGCACCGCTAGAAAATGCGGTCTGGCACACTGGGTTGCTGCTGAAGTTTGCCGTCCCAAATTGACACTGCGATTTGTTCAGTACATCTCCGAAATAGCTGTTTTCGGGATACACTATGGCGGGCGTATCCAGTGGGACGTCATGATTATCCCTCACCGCATAACGCAATACGCCTCCAACAACCGGGATGAGGTAATCATGCCCCCAAAGCTCACGGCGCACTCCGGACCCAAATTGCATCGAGCCTACACTGCTCGCCTCGTAGCATAACAAGATGTCTGTATCGCCGCGCAAAAAGAGTGACACACAATCGCTCAGGTTCGCCGCCCGAACGCGAAACCGGATTCCTTTAAAGGTTGAGCGTGCACGCAAAGCCATGTCCGGGAATGTCGAATAAATTGAAGCGTGCGGCGCAGCTATTCCAACCACAGATTCGGCGGGATCATGTTGCGAAATTTTTGTTCGTAACTCATTTAGGTGCGCGATCAGAGAACGAATTTCTTCTTCGTTGGTGGAGAGGGCGGGGCTGATCTCGATCCGATTGGCCTTTCGGTCCAAGACTTCGACGCCCAACCATTCCTCAAAACTGCGAATTCGCCTTGAAAAGGCAGGTTGTGTAATGTTCCGCCGGTCCGCAGCGCGGGTCATATTCCGCTCTTCTAAAAGTGTTAGTACGTCTTCAAACCACGACATATCCATTTTCTGACTCCCTTTGCTCAAACAAATAGTATGGGCAGGCCAAGAAATTAACACTGTTTTTCCACGATATACTTTGAAAAGGTTTGGCTGCACATTAAGAGGGGGGCTGCTCTGTGGCAGACATTGAACAAACCATCGATCGCGAAACGGCGGTCGGGACTGGAATGGCCTTGAGCCTGTGCAAAGAGTTATCTGTCACGTTAGCAAAATTCCCGCGAATTTCGCTGGGGCATCTTCCTACTCCTCTGGAACCTATGGACCGGCTCAGTGAGGTACTCGGTGGCCCGCGTCTATGGGTCAAGCGCGACGATTGTACTGGCCTTTCCTCAGGCGGAAACAAGACCCGCAAACTGGAGTTTTTAATGGCAGATGCTGTCCAAAAAGGGGCAGACACCATCATCACTCAGGGCGCCACACAATCCAATCACGCCCGCCAGACCGCTGCGGCGGCTGCGAAATTAGGTATGGAATGCCATATTCTGTTGGAGGATCGCACGGGCTCCAATGACCGGAATTACATTCTGAACGGTAACGTATTGTTGGATCGCCTGCACGGTGCCACGGTGTCTAAGCGCGTTGGTGGCGCCGATATGAATTCCGAAATGGAGACCCTTGCCGCGCAGCTGCGAGATAGTGGAAGGTCGCCTTATGTAATCCCAGGAGGGGGGTCGAACCCGATTGGAGCACTGGGGTACGCGAATTGCGCGCGTGAATTAACTGAACAAGCTGTCACAGCAGGATTGAAAGTCGATGCGCTTGTTCATGCGACAGGAAGCTCCGGCACCCAAGCGGGGCTTGTCGCTGGCCTTGCTGCGCTTCGGAGTGATATTCACCTGCTAGGAATAGGCGTGCGAGCGCCAAAAGAAAAACAGGAAGCCATGGTTTACGATCTGGCAGTTCGAACGGCAAAATTGATGGGTGCGGGTGATCAGATCGATCGCGAAGCTGTTCGGGCCAACTGTGAATATGTCGGTGCCGGCTATGGTCTTCCCACACCTGGTATGATTGAGGCACTTAAACTTTTAGCGCGTACAGAGGGGTTGTTGTTTGACCCGGTGTATTCAGGAAAAGGTTTGGATGGCCTGATCGACCAGATCCGAAAAGGCTATTTCGATGGAATGGAAAATGTCGTCTTTCTTCATACCGGCGGTAGTGCGGCGTTGTTCGGCTATCCGGACACATTTGATCTAGCCGGATACACGACCTGAAATTTAACAAAGACAAAAAACTACACAACAAGGAGACCTGCCCATGTCAATAAAAAACACACTAATTAGCGCTGCGGTACTCGGCCTTATCAGTGCACCCGCTTTCGCAGAAGACGTAAAAATTGGCGTGCCATCTTGGACCGGCGCGCAAGCTATTGCCCATGTCCTGGGCGAAATCGTTTCTTCGCGCATTGGGGGAACGGTCGAGTACGTGCCAGGTAACAACGCCACGATCTTCCAAGCCATGGACCAAGGCAAAGGTGATATAGACGTGCACCCAGATGTCTGGCTGCCCAATCAGGAAAGCTTTACCAAGAAATACGTTGATGAGGCCGGTACAGTCACCTTGTCCTCCAACCCTTACGAAGGAAACCAAGGCTTTTGCGTTTCCAAAGACTTCGGCGAGAAGATGAATATTACCGATATCGCTGATCTGGGCCGTCCGGATGTGGCAGCGGCCATGGACAGCGATAGCAACGGTAAGGGTGAGATGTGGATTGGCGCACCAGGTTGGGCGTCCGCCAATGTTAATGAAGTCAAGGTGCGCGACTATGGCCTACTGGACTTCATTGAACCCATCCGCGCAGAAGAGGCCGTGAAAACCGCGCGCATCAAAGACAGCATCGCAAAGGGCGAAGGATATGCCTTCTATTGTTACAAGCCCCATGCAGTATGGTTCATGTTCGATGTTGAGATGCTGACCGAGCCGACATTTGATCCGGCAAAATACGTTATGGTGCAGCCCTCTGACGATCCTGATTGGTACAACAAATCAATGGTGGCGACCAAGGACGCTTTGAAACAAGTTCAGATCGCGTGGTCTAACTCACTGGTAGATCGCTCGCCGGCTATTGCCGAGTTTTTTGACAACTTTGCTTTGACGGCAGACGACGTCAGCTCGCTGGCATTCGAGATCAGTGCAAACGGTAAAGATCCTGCCGATGTCGCCAAGTCGTGGGTGGAGGCGAATTCCGACCGCGTAGACAAGATGCTTGGCCTGTAAAGTACCACAGCGAGATACTCGCCCCCGACCTTGTCGGGGAATAATTTAACAGGACGTCGAGATCCGAGGTCAATCTTGGGTCTCGAAACTATAAGTTGCGAGTCGGGACGAAGCCATGAACGCCGAAACAGTTATTGAAATCTCGAACGTTTGGAAGATTTTCGGCGGCAAGCCCGAGGCAGCCTTACAAGCGATCCGCGATCGAGGACTTACGAAGGCGGAAGTCCTGAGCGAGTTCAATGCCGTTGTGGGTGTCGCCGATGTATCCCTCTCTGTTAAGCGGGGTGAGATTTTCTGCGTTATGGGCCTTTCGGGTTCAGGAAAATCAACGCTTGTACGTCACTTCAATCGCTTGTTGGAGCCCACTGCGGGAAAGATCGAGATTGAAGGCATCGATGTAATGGCGCTTGGGCAAAAGGAGCTGCAACGGTTCCGCAATCAGAAGATTGGCATGGTCTTCCAGAATTTCGCGCTCATGCCGCATCGATCAGTGCTCGACAATGTAGCGATGCCACTGGAAATCCGGCGCGTGGCAAAGAACGAACGTATGCGTCAGGCGGCGGCTATTCTTGACATCGTCGAGCTTGGGGCGTGGGGTTCGAAATTCGCACACGAACTGTCGGGCGGTATGCAACAGCGGGTTGGATTGGCGCGCGCCTTGGCAGCGAATCCAGATGTGCTTTTAATGGATGAGCCATTCTCAGCGCTCGACCCACTTATCCGCCGCCAATTGCAAGATGAATTTATCCGTTTGTCGAAGATTCTTAAGAAAACCACCGTTTTCATTACGCATGACCTTGATGAGGCCGTTCGGATCGGAGATCGAATAGCGATCATGCGCGACGGCAAGGTGGTTCAAGTGGGAACCGCTGAAGATATCGTGATGCATCCTGCCGATGACTACGTTGCGGATTTTGTTGCGGGGATTTCGCGGCTCAAAGTTGTTCATGCTCATGCAGTGATGCAGCCTTTAGAGGCTCATGTCGCTGCCCACGGGCCAATCCCGGCAGACGTTCCGCGTGTCAACGAAAGCGAAACGCTTAGCAATCTGATCAATCTCGCAATTGAAGGCGATAGTGCCATTCTTGTTGAGGACGGCGGTACTGATGTTGGCGTGATCACTCGGGCTGATCTGCTCCGCACCGTGATAGAAGGAACCGAAGTCTCATGAAGGAAGACACCACAAACCCACTAGAGGATACGACCTCGGCCGCTGCAAAGGCTTATGCCGAAGAGCGGCGGGAAAATATCCGCACCTTCGTACGGACTTCACCAGAATATTACATCCGGAATTTTGATAAGATTGGCACCTCGGCCCGCTTTACACCCACCTTCAATGTGTTTGCTGGCCTATTTGGACCCATCTGGTTCGGAGCACGCGGCCTTTGGTCCTGGGCGTTACCGTTTTTAATCCTTGAAGCGCTGGCCTTTGTGCAAATTGCGCGAGGTCTATTCGGTGATCTAGGGGCAGATGCCATGGCACGCATCACCTCCATCGAAGGTACGCTCGAATTGCGGCGCCAACAACTCGCTGCGGCTATTGAAAACAATTCCGATCGGGTGGATGCGTTTCGCCGTACTGTCGAGTCGCTTGAGGCCAATATCGAAGGGTTCAGGGCCGAGGCCGAAGCCGCTGCGGCCCAAGGGCCAACAATTGCGCTGACTGGTCTTGTGATTTTGCTTGTCGTTAAGCTGGTGCAAGCTGTGACGGCCAATACAGCGCTTGAAGCACGTTTTTCGGACTGGCTCAGCGACCGAACAATCCGCTCGGGAATGCCCGTTCAGCAGATAGTTTTTTCAGCCGTCTTCATGGGGTTAATCGTTGCCGCTGCCGTTGTGCACTACAGCTTTCCGGATCGATTTACGCTGCTGACCAATTTTCCGACCGACCCGGATATACGCCTTGTATCGATCGACGGCGTAGAAGCATTTTTTAACTGGGCCGTTCTAAACGGTGAGGCGTTGTTTGATGGAATTACTTATGTAATCCGACTTGTGCTTGACGCTTTGGAAACCATTTTCGTCAGTACGCCCTGGATCGTAATTGCAGCGCTGATCATCTTACTCACATGGCTGACAGCTGGCGTTCGGATGGCGATCTACTCCGGTGCTTTTCTCGCTTACATGGGCTTGCTGGGCTTCTGGGAGAAAGCCATGACAACACTGGCGCTCCTTGGAACTGCGGCTTGCCTTTCTATTGTTATCGGCATTCCGCTTGGTATGTTCGCCGCCCGCCGTCCACGATTTTACGCGTTTATTCAGCCCATCATGGACTTCATGCAGACAATGCCGGCCTTCGTGTTCATGATTCCTGTTATCGCATTCTTTGGCACAGGAAAACCGGCCGCGGTCGTCACGACGATGATCTTTGGAGGAACGCCGGTTGTTCGTCTCACCGTCCTGGGGCTGCGCGGAGTACCCGAAAGTGTGCGCGAGGCGGCTATTAGCTTTGGAGCTAACAAATGGTATCTGCTAACCAAGGTTGATTTACCTCTTGCAAGCCCCTCCATCCGGGCAGGTATAAATCAAACCATCATGCTTTCGCTTGCTATGGTCGTGGTTGCTTCGCTCATTGGAGCCAAGGGGCTTGGCGAAGATGTGTTGGAAGCGTTGCAATACGCCAATGTGGGACAAGGTATTCTGGCGGGTTTCTCTATCTTGTTCTGCGCTATGATCCTTGACCGGATCGTACAGGGTCAGCGTAAGTGAACGCGCTTGTCCTTATTCATGGGTTCATGGGCGGTGGCGCGCAATGGGAAGGGTATATAGATGGCTTGGCCGGGCAGTTCGATCTTATTACGACAGATCTGCCGGGTTTCGGCGCAAGGTCTCATCTATCGCCGATCGACAGCATCAATGGATATGCAGATTGGGTTATCGATCATCTAAGAAAAGCGGGTGTCGTTAGGTATCACCTCCTTGGTCATTCCATGGGCGGTATGATTGCCCAGGAAGTTGCCCTTAAAGACAATGATCGAATTGATCGCCTTGTGCTTTACGCTACTGGTGCAATCGGCGTTTTGCCTGGGCGGTTTGAGACAATAGAAGAAAGTAAAAGGCGGGCGCAAGAAGAGGGTTCTGCAGCTACCGCACGACGTATCGCGGCGACTTGGTTTCTTAAAAGAGAAGCGGCAGAAGGTTTCGAGCGTTGCGCGACGATTGCAGCGCAATCAAAATTGCCTGCAATAAATGCTGGGCTTGACGCTATGCAGTCTTGGTCGGGCAAACAAAACTTAAGCCAGATTGAAAAAGAAACTCTGGTCATATGGGGTGATCGTGATCGAACTTACCCATGGACGCAAATCCAAAAGCTTTGGACAGATATCCCAAATTCTTCACTTGCCGTCGTGCCGGATTGCGCTCATGCCGTCCACGCTGAGAAGCCTGAATTATTCGGGCGTCTGATTGCTGATTTTTTGGCTCGTTGATACTTCAAACCCAACGACCGGTTCATGAAACTGAGTCCGGTAAGTTTGTTGCAAAGGCAAGGGAAGAAGTTGCGGCATTGTGAGAACGGTTAGACTCAGCACATCCACCAGAATTTGGAAAAGAACATAGGCCGGGCGTCTCACGAAAAGAGAATGAACGAAGCAGTATTTTGATCCTTCGGCAAAAAATTCTTGCCGCGCAATTGGGAACACAGGCAGGGTGGTTCAGCGACTTTTGGTGAGGCTTTTTTAACGGATGGCAGCACAATCCGAAAACCAAGCAGTCTTCCTTTCTGGGGGACTGATGAGGCACGTAGTCAGAATGTCTCTGACCACCAGCATTGGGTTAATGGCAATCTTTGCCGTTGATTTCGTCGATATGGTCTTCATTTCGATGCTGGGTAACGACGCGCTGGCCGCGGCGGTTGGCTATGCTGGCACTTTGTTGTTTTTCACCAATGCTGTGAATATCGGTCTTTCTATTTCCGCCGGGGCTTTGGTTGCTCGGGAACTTGGGGCAGGTCGCCCGGATGATGCCCGAAAGTTTGGATCAAGCGTTGGTGTTTTGGGTGTATTAATTGGGGTTCTTGTGTCCCTGATTGTTCTGATTAAAGTTGAATTCTTGCTGTCTTTACTGGGCGCAAAGGGCGAGGTGCTGAGATTAGCGTCTAGATACGTGTCAATAATCCTTCCCACAATGTGGGTCATGTCGGCGGCAATGACTGCCATGGCAGTTTTGCGCGCGCATGGGGATGCACGAAGATCGATGATGGCGACTATTTACGGGGGTGTTGTAAATGCCGTGCTGGACCCAGTTCTAATTTTCGCTGTGGGTTTGGGATTGGATGGGGCCGCGATCGCCTCTGTTTTGGCGCGGATCACAATGTTGGTTGCGGCATTGCTGCCTGCGCTGCGCGTTCATAATGGGTTTGCGAGGCTTTCGATCCGGCAAGTCACGCGGGACTTTAGTGCTGTTCGAATGATTGCAGTACCAGCAATCCTCACAAATATTGCTACTCCGATTGGAAATGCGATCGTGGTGCGTGAGATCGCTGAATACGGCACCGACGCGGTCGCAGGAATGGCGGTCATAGGACGTTTGATGCCCGTTGCGTTTTCGGTAATTTTCGCGCTGTCCGGTGCGATAGGGCCAATCATCGGTCAGAATTTTGGTGCAGGACAGTACGATAGAGTCAGATCGGCTTTCATTGCTGGTGTAAAGTTTACCGCGACGTATGTGTTGATTATGGCGGCTGTTTTGTTCGTATTGCGTTCACCAATTGCTGATTTGTTTGATGCCCAGGGCGAAACACGTGCGCTAATTTATCTTTTTTGTGGGCCGCTGGCGCTGGCGGCGTTCTTCAATGGCGTAATCTTTGTTACAAATGCCAGCTTTAATAACTTGGGCTATCCGATCTACTCAACTTGGATAAATTGGGGACGGCACACTGTCGGAACGTGGGTCTTCGTAATTATTGGTTCGAAAATAGCCGGTGCGCCGGGCGTGTTGCTTGGGCAGGCTTTTGGTGGTGTTTTATTCGCCGTGATCGGTTGGGTGATGGTCAATCGAGTTATTTCGCACTTGTCGAGGCCCGGCCCAACTGACCCGTTCGCCGATCAAAGGCGCATACATTCACTATTTGGGCGCCGAGGGTGGTAGTTTTCAGTTCGGTTCATTTGCATGTTGCTAGTCGGAAGTAAGACAACTTTCCTTTGTTGGGCTAGATCCGCGCCAGCATGAACCATGAGCGAAGTGAAGTACCTTGCGCCTTGGAGAAAACACCTATGCCAGCATCCGGGGGTAGTTCCGGACTCGTCGGAATTTTGGGTCCGGTCACAATGGACTCTGTAGACCGTTTCGCGCGCGAAATCGGGTTCGAAGCGCGGTATCAGTTGAACTTGCCGCAGGGTGAAAACGGGGTTTGGACACTGAGCCGCGACCCTATGAGTACTGATAGTAATTCCCCAACTACAGATAGAACCGTGCACATTGATCAGTACACAGGCAAAATTCTGGCCGATGTGCGATACGAAGATTATTCCTTGGCGGGTAAGGCCATGGCTGTTGGTATCGCACTGCATATGGGCACACTAGGTTTATGGAGCGTTTTGGCGAACACGATTTTCTGCCTGTGCGTTTTGTTCATGTGCGTCACTTCCATCGTGCTGTGGGTAAAGCGTCGTCCGGTAAACGCAAGACGACTTGCTGCGCCCCCAATGCCCAGCGAATTGCCTGTTTGGCAAGGTGCAGTAAAGGTGGGCCTGGCAGTTTCCATTGCTTTTCCGATGGCGGGTGTCGCCATTTTGACGGTACTTTTGTTTGATGCCTTTGTGTTGACCTATTTGCCAAGAGTACGTCGCTGTTTAACTTAAAGTTATAGGCGCAGCGTTTTCGCGTGCTGCGCCTTTCAACTGCCAGTGGCCTTGTTTTGATAGACGGATATCAAACTTTCGCCAGTATCGAAGAACGACTCGGCACCTATCAAATCGCTGACGCCAAATTTGTCGAGCTGGGCTTTGACATCAGGTTCCAGCATCAGGAAAACAAGCTGTATTTTGTTCCTTTTCAAGAACTTGAAAATTGATTTCAATGTATAGCCAGCAGTGAAGTCAACTGTATCTATTGCAGACGCGTCTATGCAGAACCAATTAATCTTGTTCGAAGTTGATTGCACGATGCTTGTAACTTCTTCCGTCAGGCGCTGAGTGTTGGCATAGTACATCCCGTGAGAAAATCGGTAGATAACAAGACCCGGTAAAATCTGATTGGGCTCAGCCAGAGATTTGGTGTGCCACCCTATTTTCTTTCCCTGCACAATCACTGAATTCTTGGGCCGATAACCATGTCTTGTATGATCTATTAGGGACAGTACCATCGCGAAAATGATGCCTTGCTCGACGCCGACGATCACCACCACGCCGGTTGTCGATACGGCAATCCAAAACTCGGATCGCGCCTGTTTATAGATTTTCACCAATCCACGAAGGTCGATCAGGTTAACACCGATTAAAAATACAATAGCAGACAGGGCGGCGTTTGGCAGGTAAGCAAGTGGCGCAGTCAGAAATAGGATGACGACCAGAACAATAAGTACCGTCGTTAACTGTGCGATCTGGCTTTTTCCCCCAACACTAGCGACCATTTCAGTCTTTGTTGGACTGCCGTTGACAACGAATGTACCGGAAAAAGCCGCCCCAAGGTTAGCTGCGCTCAATCCGATTAGATCGTTGTTTTCGCTGAACTTGTCATCGTAACGCGCGGCGTAGGCACGCGATGTAGCTGCACTTTGCGCAAGAATGACCACGAAAATTGCCAAAGCTGTCGGCAACAACTGCTTAATCGGCGCCCAGCTCCAATTCACCTCTGGGATCGCAAGGGCAGGCAGACCACTGGGAACGGGACCAAGTACAGCAATTCCCGAAGCATCGAAATCCAAGAACCAGCTTAAACAGATAACCCCGACTACGGCTATCAAAGGGCCAGGTACTTTACGGGATAGTTGCCTTCCAACTAACACGACCAAAAGCACCGCAATAGAAATCGCCACTGTTGGCCAGTGAAATTGATCAAAGTTCTGAACGAAACTCCACAGTTTGTGCAGTGTTCCATGTTCTGATGCTTCAATCCCCATCATTGGTGGGATTTCGGTCGACGCCACTTGGATTCCTACTCCTGTCAAAAATCCGACCAGCACTGTTCGGGAAAGAAAGTCGGCCAAGAACCCAAGGCCAATAATTCGAGCTGTGATCAAAAGAACACCTGCCAATAGTGCCAGCAGCGATGCCAGCGCTAGATATTCCGACGAGCCAGCAACAGCCATTCCCGCCAGTGCGGAAGCCGTAATCGCCGCAGTTGCGGAATCCGCACCGACAACCAAATGCCTCGACGATCCAAAGATCGAAAACAACGCCATCGGTATCAGGATTGTATAGAGGCCGGTAATTACCGGTGTCCCAACTATCTTCGTGTAGCCCATGACTTCGGGGATCGCGAGGCTCGCAAATGTGATTCCAGCAAGAATTTCAGTCGGCAGAGCAGGGCGATCAAATGGTAGAACACCTTGCAGAACGGGCAGCCGAAATCGATTTAGATCAGATCCCCGTTTTCTCATGTGTTCACCCTTACTGCTTGATATCCAGATTGCCGATTCAGATGATAGAAAAATCTTTGGCAATGAGCGAATTGAGTTTCCCATTCGATACTGAGTCAATGGTGAGCCCATTTAACGGTGTGCGAGCAACGGGTCCTTTAACTTAAGCTACGGCTGAAACCCGTCCGGAACTCCAAATGGCGGTTCTTCGACACTGGTACCAGTCAATGCGTACAAAAAGGCCACTAAGTTGCCGATTTCTTCGTCTGACAAGGTTACTGGACGAATGTCGACTGTCGATCGAACACGCTGCATTTCTAACTTGTCCTGCCAAATTATGAAATCTGCTCCTTGCAACCAAGGCACGGGCGGCAGGTTAGCGTCATATTCAGCCCAATTTTCAAAGCTGACTGCTGGATCGAGATGGTGCCTGACGACGCTCTCCAAGTCGGGGAAGGCACCGTTGTGACCGTAAGGTGCGGTTAAAGCTACATTGCGAAGCATCGGTGTGCGAAAGCGATAGGCATCTTCCAATCTGTTGCTTTCCCCCATGCGACCAACATCGCGAGCGTATGGATCCCATTGCCGCGTCCTACCCGGGCCGAAAGGTGGGATGCTTAACGCATGAAACTTTTGGTCCGACATTAAGGGGCCGGAGTGGCAGGTTGCGCACTTGGCTTTACTATAAAACAGGTCCATCCCTTTTTTCTGCTTTGGCGACAAAGCTGTGGTGTCACCGGAAAGGTACTGATCAAAGGGGCTGTCGGTGCTGCGCCATTCGAGCGCCATAAAAGCAGCAAGTGCGTTCACAACCTGAACAATCGTTATTTCATTGGGTGTGTCTACATCATCAAACGCTTCAACGATGGCTTGCCCGTAAAGCGGATCCGTTCGAACGCGTTTTGCAATGATAGGCCAGCCTTTGTCGATTCTGTCATGAACAGCACCTGTAACTTCGTTTTCAGCAACATTTCCGGCCATTTCAAACTGTGCAGTCAGAGGAAACAAAGCCTGTGCTGCGAGCAGCGAATTCAGTCCTTTCGGCAGCCATTCTTGCGCAGGTGAGTTGATGCCGTTTCCGTAAACATCAGAATGGCTGAGGCGTCCGTCATGAAACAGAGTATGAATTTCCTTTGCGCCAAGGTTCCATAAACCAGGCGAGTTTCGCGGTATGCGTTTGCGAATTTTATGCCGGCCTTTTCCAGGTGTGCGTTCCGGTCCAAGTCCTTCGCCGCCCTCTCCGATGCCAAGAGATAACCCGTCGGAAGTGCCAAAGTCGGGGTGATGGCAATGGGCGCAGGAGATATTTTGATTTCCAGATAAAACCGGATCGTAAAAAAGCTGATGACCGACGGCAGCCTGTTTCATATCAAAGGGGATGAAATCTTCATCTGTCAGCGGCCGAGGTAGCTCTTGTGACGTTGCTGGTACAGCGAACAGGAAAGCAAAACACAAATGCGTCAGTACATTTTTGCCTTTTGTCTTATTGCAACGCCGACGCTGGCTGAACTTGAGGGCGCGCGTGACTTGATGGAAGCCGGAGAGTTTGAAGCCGCCCGAGACGAACTGATGCCAGCTGCGCGCTCGGGTAATGCCGAGGCGGAAGAATTGATTGGCGTGATGTATGGTTTGGGGCTTGGAGTGGAACAGGACTATGAACGAGCTTTTGAATGGTATTTGCGGGCTTCTATGAAAGGACATCCGGGTGCGCAATCGGGCATCGGCTGGTATTACGAGTTGGGGCTCGGTATGCCCGCTCCAGATCTTGTACGCGCCTACATGTGGTACACGCTCAGCGCCATCGGTGGCGATCCCGACGCGGCGATCAGCCTTGAAGAAATAGTCAAGAAAATGACGCCAGAGCAGATCGAACGAGCTCATATTCTAGTAAACGACTACAAAGGGTGGATGTACCCGTTTCGATAGCGGGGCCGGACTGTAACAGCCCGACCCCGGTAGGTCAGTTCAGGTCTGCATCGCGCGATGCGTTGACCTCCGCCTCGGCTGCAGCCACAGCCTCGGTCAGAGCTGAAAACACCTCATCTCCGCGGCCCACGTTAGACTGGAACCATTCGTAGACGGGCGTAGCCGCCTCTTTGAAGGCTGCTTTCTGCTCAGGGGTCGGAACGTACAGATCACCTCCGCCAGCTACGAAATCCTCGTATGCTTGAATGGATTTACGTTTTGGCGATGCAAAAGTAGCCTGCTGCAACGCATAAAATCCATCAACTACGACGCGTCGCATGTCTTCTGGCAGTTCCTGGAATTTCGCGTTGTTCATCCACCAGAGAGCGCCCATATAGGCATGACCATCCAGCGTGACGTATTGAAGCCCTGCATCAGGGAACTTCATTCCCATGATGTCAGTGATGCCGTTCTTGGAACCTTCGACGACACCTGTTTGAAAGCTGGTGAACAGCTCTGGCCACGGGATAGGTGTTGGTGAAGCGCCCAAAGCCTTTACCAGCTCCTGCGGAAGGTCCGCTACCACGGTGCGGATCTTCAGACCTTCCATATCTGCTGGCTCTGCGATCCGGCGCTGAGTGTTGGCAAAGTTGCGCCAGCCGCCAGTATTTCCGATTGTCATCAAGCGGATCGCGCCGCCGGAGTCTTCCAATGCCATATCGCGCATTTTGCGGGTGAAATCACCAGATAGAACGTGTTCGGCAATCCGGTCATCGGCCATAAGATAGGGCAAGTCCAGAACCTGAACGTACGGGAAAATACCGGATGCACCACCAGACGTCGAAATGTATATATCGATTGTTCCGTCAGCGACACCTTGCAGACATTCCGCGCCATTCGAACAAAGCTGAGTACCAATGAAGAGTTCGACTTCGATCGCACCGTTCGAGGCAGCCTCAACATAGTTTTTGAAAACGATCAATCCGTCATAGTCTTCATCGTTTTCATTTGAATTCGCCGTCGCGCGCAGTGTGTAATCTGCAGCCGCAGCTGCAATGGCGGATGCTGCAACCAGCGAAGTGGCCACCGCGGCCGATTTAATGAATCTTCTGAGCATGCGTTTCCTCCCTGTGATACTCAGTTAGTTGGCAAATCCCGTTATTCTCGGGATCGTCATTGAGATTGCCGGAACATAAGTAATCAAAAAGATCACTATGATTTCAACAGCCAGAAACGGCAGAATGGCCTTTGCGATGGTTTCGACTTTTTCGCGCGAAACAGCGGCAGCGACGAAAAGGACTAAACCCATGGGTGGCGTAGCCAGACCGACGGTCAAGTTAACGCTCATGATAATGGCAAAGTGGATAGGGTCTACACCGAGACTGGTAAAAATTGGTGCCAAGATCGGGCCGAGAATAATGATCGCTGGACCAGCGTCCAAAAACATACCCACGATGAACAACAATAGGTTGATCAGGAACAGCAGAATAAGCGGGTTTTCCGACAGGCTGAGGATAAGCTGGGCCAATTGTTCTGGTGCATGGCTTAGGCTCACTACGGTTTTGAAAGCCATCGCCGCACCAACAAGCAACAATACAACAGCGGAAGTCAGACCCGCATTGCTAAGGATTTCGGGGACTTCTTTGAGCGTCAGGGTACGTAAAACGAAAAAACCGATCAAAAATGCATAACCAACGGCAACAGCGGCGGCCTCCGTCGGGGTAAATATGCCGCCCAAGATACCGCCAAGAATGATTACTGGAGTCAACAAAGGGAAAAACGCTTTAAGGCTTGCCTGACGACGCTCGCCCCATGTGTATTTGCGGCTTGCAACTGGGAAGTCATAACGGTCGGCCATTACCTTGATCATCAGCATCAAACCGACACCCACCATTACGCCAGGTACGATTCCTGCTAAGAAAAGGGCGGCAACACTTTCGCCCATGACATACGCGTAGATGATCATGATGCCCGAAGGCGGAATAATCGGTCCGATTACTGAGCTGGCCGCTGTAATTGCAGCAGCAAAACGGCGGGTATACCCCTGTTTTTCCATAGCGGGAATCAGCATTGATCCCAGCGCCGAGGTATCTGCGACGGCCGACCCAGAAAGGCCTGCAAAAAGAATGGAACTGAGAACGTTTACATGCGCCAGTCCACCACGTAGATGCCCCATCAGTGCTTGACTGAATTCAACGAGGCGTATGGTGATCCCACCTCGATTCATAAGCTCTCCGGCGAGCATAAAGAAAGGGATCGCCATAAGGGGAAAGCTGTCCATACCGTTGTAAACATTCCGATACAGCAGCGTGATGTCGTTGGTTTGGCCGTTTAACCACAACAAAATTCCCGGCGCAGCCAGAAGGGCAAAAAAGACCGGCAGACCGATCATCAAAAAGACCAAGAATGTCGGAAGGAACAAGATAAGCATTTATTCAGCTCCTGCTGGGGCGTCGGCGATTTCAGGCAGCATGTCACCGCCGCCCAACAGTGTGATTACCGCCCGCAGGATAAGTTCAATGTTGACTGCGATCAGAAGGATAACACCAACCAACAGTGAGGCCATCATCCAGCTGCGTGGAATTCGGTACCATTCGTCAAATCCAATTGACGTCGGAAGATACAGTGCTGCGGTCGCGAATTTGCCACCAAAACCGGTGACTTCGGACCATCCTATATTTACGGCAACCAGCAAGACTGCCAGGGAAACGACAAGCAAGAAGATGTTCAGCAATTGTCCGAAAACTCGAGGCAGCATTTGCGGAACCATGTCGATCGCTACAAATCCGCCACGACGGAACGCAGTTGGCGCCATCAGACCAGTCATCCACAGCATGCAAAATCGCGCAGCTTCATCCGGCCAGGGCAGGGCATTACCCAGAACGTATCGAAAAAACACCTGAATCAGAATTGCTATGACCATAACGGCCATCGCAACGACCCCAACCGCACGGCCCAGTCGCAGCGCGGTTTCATTTACATACGCGATCGGTGCAAGGACCGATGTTAATCCGCTCATGCGGATCCTCCCTTATTTGGTCACAGGTTAAACCCCGCAACACTTACCGCGCTTTTTGGTGCGCGAATTGGCCGAGTTTCCCGGCGTAGAAGGTCAGGGCGTCTCCGTCTGCCATGCTGGCCCTAAGAACCTTTCCTATTACAATAACGTGGTCACCCGCGTCGTGATACGCATGCCGTTCGCATTCGAATCTTGCCAGACAACCTGTCAGTATTGGCGTGCCATTTTCACAGCGATTGTGTTCAATCGCCTTCAATGCAAACGCATCTTTAGAGCAGCCATAGCATAGCTCTGCCTGTTTCGACGATAAAACGTGAACGCTGAAGTGTTTCGCCTCACGAAAATACCGAAACCTTTTTGAGTTTCGGTCTCCCGCCCACATGATTAAAGCCGGATCCAATGATAATGAAGAAAAGCTGTTGGCCGTAATGCAAATAGGGCCGTCACCACTGTCGCAGGTGACGACTGTCACTCCGGTTGCAAATCGGCCGAATGCGTCTCTCAGAGTTCGGGTGTCGTCCTTCCGGGGAACAAAAGTGTGCGCCATGTTCGGGGTGATTGCGTTCATCATGGTACCTCATGGCCCAGCGCCGCCTCATACAGGCGGAACCAGGTTTCCCGATCCAGATCGACCTTAAGCGCGTCAGATATGCGCTTTATCCGATCTAGATTGTTGGTGCCGAGAACCGGCAGTATCTTTGCAGGATGGGCAAGCAAAAACGCAACCGCTACAGCAGCGCGGTCTACGTCGAACTCTTTCGCAATCTCGTCGGCAACGACCCCGACCGGCGGGTTGCCGGACATTAGCATGCCTCCACCCAGCGGCGACCAAGCCATGACAGGATGGCTATTTTGTTGATGAAATGCCAAATCCCCATTGGTGAACGGAGCGATTTCGCCCAAAGAAATCTCGATCTGGTTTGTGACCAGTTGCGATTTCATTGCGGATTGCAATAGGTTCCAATCCCAAGGCCGAAAATTCGACACACCAACTGCGCCGACTTTGCCACTGTTCACAACTTCGTCCAAAGCCGCCCCGGTTTCGTTGTGGTCCATAAAGGGGTCGGGGCGATGAATCAAAAGAAGATCGATATGGTCGGTGGCCATTTCCGAAAGAGAAGTATCCACCGACTTCAGAATATGCTGCCTTGACGTGTCATAGTATTTGACTTTGACATCTGAATACCGCCCGCACGGAGCAACGATATCGCACTTGGTCACAATCTCCATTTGCTGACGTACGCGAGGGTTGGCGCGTAAAGCGTTCCCCAAAACGGCCTCGGCACCATAATCGCCATAAATATCCGCTTGGTCGAAAGTCGTGATGCCTTGATCCAGACAGGACTGAATCTTGGCTTCGACGTGAGAGGCAGAGGTGTCATTATCATCACCCAGCCGCCACATGCCGTAGACAAGACGGCTCATCTCAAGCGTTTCGGATAATTTAACGCGTTGCATTAGCGACGGACTCCATTGCCTAACGGGGTAGCAGGGGTTTCAGTAGGAACTCTTCCATAAGCTTCTGGAAGAGAGCAGGTTTTGAGGTTTGGCATAACGCGGGTGCCAAAATGCCGCGCCTCATCCAAATGAGGATACCCCGAAAAGATAAAGGCGCGGATCCCCATCTTTTGGTATTCCTCGATCTTTGTCATCACCTGATCGGCGGATCCTACCAGAGCAGCACCGCAGCCTGAGCGTGCCCGGCCAACGCCGGTCCACAGGCCAGGTTCAATATAGCCATATTGGTCCGCCAGATCACGGTTTTTGGATTGATGTGAGACGCCCAGCGAAGTCGCATCCAATGCTCGTTCACGAATGGCGCGGCCATATTCGTCGTCAAGTTTCGACACGATAAATTCGGCGTATTCCTGCGCCTCGGCCTCGGTATCGCGAACAATCATGTGAACACGCAGGCCGTAATCCAGTGTGCGACCGCACTCATCGGCCACGGCATGAACCGCTTTCATGCGCTCAGCCAATTGATCCTTGGTTTCTGGCCACATCAGGTACACATCGCAATGTTCACCGCACAACTGCAAAGCAGGAGGCGAATAGCCGCCAAAGTACAGCAGTGGCCCACCGATTTGGTAGGGGCGTGCTGGATCAGTGGTCAGTCCGGAAAAATTGTAAACCTCGCCTTGATGATTGATCTCGTCTCGCGTCCAGGCCTGCTTAAGTATTTCGACTACCTCGCGTGACCGCTGATAGCGATAAGAGCTTTCAGCTTTTTCGCCCGGAAAGTCAGAGGAGATAATGTTGACGGTCAATCGTCCTTTGAGCATGTGATCAAGTGTTGCAACCGTTCGCGCAAGCATTATCGGCTGCATCTCACCACAACGTACAGCCGCTAAAAGGTTGATCCGATCAGTTATGGGCGCGCAGCCCGCAACAAAACTCAACGTGTCTTGGCCGACTTGATAGGATGACGGGCACAGAATATTTCGGAAGCCTTGAGCTTCAGCCTCTTTCACAATGCTCGAGCAATGTTCCCAACTTGACCGCAAATTACCGTCGGGTACGCCGAGAAATTGATAGTCATCTGAACATAGCGCAGCAAACCATGATACCTCAGCCGCATCCAGATCAGGGGATGTGATTGGGACGATTGTCATTTGGTTGGGCTCCGAGATGTTTTTTGCATTTACTCTTGCGTAGCAATCACTTTGATGTAGATCAATAGTGTATCAATTTTTCCTGCGACCGAGTGAAGCGCCCCTCGTGACACAAGCTGACAGAAATCCGAATGCCCTTCCGATTTATATCCAGATCGCAGAACTGCTGATCAGGGATATAACTGCTGGGCGTTTGATAAAAGGAGAGCGTCTACCGCCGGAACGCGATATGGCTGCGGATATGAATGTATCGGTAGGTACATTGCGAAAATCGCTGGCCGAGCTTGAAAAAAAAGGCATGTTGGAGCGTATTCAGGGCTCCGGAAACTATGTATGCGAGACTGGAACACATAACAGCGTCTACGCGATGTTCCGCTTGGAGCTGCCCGAGGGCGGAGGGTTGCCAAGTGCCGATATTCTTTCCGTCGATCATCTTGCAAAGCCTACCGATCTAGGAGATTTCGGGGAATCGGACCGTGGTTCACGAGTACGCAGGATTCGCTATCTCAATGACACAATTATTGCTCTCGAGGAGATCTGGCTGGACGAATCAGTTGGACTCATTGATGAGCAGCTGCTGTCAGACTCGCTCTACCGTTATTATCAACACCAACTTGGGTTCTGGATTGCCCGGGCTGAGGATCGAGTGACCATTGGATCGCTGCCTGATTGGACGCCAGCCGAATTCACAAAGCCTGCTGGACAGATTGTGGGTTACATCGAACGGTTCAGCTGGTCTGAAAAGGCCGAACCTGTCGAGTTCTCAAAAACTTGGTTTGACCCAGATCGAGCAGCATACGTGCAACGTCTTAAGTAAATAGAATGAGGGATATCGCATGACCCGGACCATAAATTACGGGCTGATCGGATGCGGAATGATGGGGCAAGAGCACCTACACAATATAGCATTGCTTGAGGGTACGCGCGTGTCGGCCATATATGAGCCTGACACAGACATGGCTGATATTGCGCGGCGGATTTCGCCGGGCTCAAGGTTGGTGGCATCGATAACCGATTTGTTGTCAGTAGAGGATTTGGATTGCCTTGTGATAGCAAGCCCAAACCACTTGCACGTTCACCAGATTGTTGAAATCGCCAAAGTCCGCCCTTTACCGTTGCTGGTTGAGAAACCTTTGTTCACAAACCCTGCGGACGCTGATCGATTGCTGGAGATCGAAAAAACATATCCGCATCCGATTTGGGTAGCGATGGAGTATCGGTACATGCCGCCCATTTCAGCCCTAATCGCCGAAGCCAAGGATGCTTTGGGCGGGATCAAAATGCTATCGATCCGAGAACACCGCTTTCCGTTTTTGGACAAAATCGCCAACTGGAACCGATTCAACCGCAATACGGGGGGTACATTTGTCGAAAAATGTTGCCATTTCTTCGACCTCATGCGGCTAATTCTAAATTCTGACCCCGTCAGAATTTATGCCAGCGGAGGGCAGGCAGTTAATCATTTAGATGAAGAGTATGACGGTGAAACGCCCGATATTTTAGACCACGGTTACGTAATCGTCGATTTTTCCTCGGGTGCCCGCGCTATGCTTGAATTATGCATGTTCGCGGAAGGATCTGAATACCAAGAGGAAATCGCCGCTGTAAGCGCCCAAGGAAAGATTGAGGCGTTGGTTCCCGGTCCGGCTAGATTTTGGCCCGATCATCTTGGTGTGCCGCCAGTTCCAAAACTTGTCGTCAGCCCGCGAAAGCCAAAGGGACCAATTTCCAAGGATATACCTGTGGATCCGCGCCTCTTGGCTGCGGGGGATCACAATGGCTCAACTTATTTTCAGCATCAGGGCTTTCTTGAGTTGGTGCGCGGGCACCGGACCGTTCCGGACGTTACTTTGAACGATGGTATCTGGGCAGTTCAAATGGGAATTGCCGCGCAAGAAGCACTTCAAGAAGGCAAAGCCATACATTTCAATCGTTAAGAGCTTCTGACGTGTTTTAGAACGGTCGACAAGGGTAAATTCGTTCAGTGTTTCGACGCTTGTCTGCGGTCGCCTGCAACAGCAAAGGCCTAGTGTTCGTAAAACCGTTAACAAAACTGTCAAGTTGATATAACCTCAAGTTGTTATTGAAACTTGTGAACCGGTTAGCGTTGTGAGTCAGTCGATCTATGAAAAATACGGCGGGTTCAAAGCCATAAGCCGTATAGTGATAACTTTCTACGAAATGGCCCTGGACTCGGAAGAGATCGGGTTTCATTTCGAAAATATTGATTTGCCAAGACTAATCGACCACCAAACGAAGTTTGTTTCTTCGCTGGTAGGAGGGCCAGCGTCGTTCAGCGATGACCGGATCGAGGCGGTACACCGACATCTCAATATCTCGCACGCGCATTTCGACGAAATGTCTGCGTTGTTCAGAGAAGCCCTAGAAATGCATGGTATGGCCGAAGAGGATGTTAATCTTGCAATAGACGCAATTGAGGAAAAACGCTCCATCATCGTTACGCGGAACGCCGCATGAGTATTCTTGCCATAAATGAGCAGTTGCTGCGAGCTATTGGAGTGGGCGTCGCTGTTGTTCGCGCCTCGGACCTAAGTTTTGTTTTTCACAATGGCCCCTTTGCAGAGTGGTTCGGCTCGCCGGAACCAGGCCAGTCTCTGCTGGACGTGCTACCGGGTCTTGACCCCAAGGAATTGGACGACGTCAAACAATCTGGGCTTCGTTACTCTGTCGAGTTGCAGATCAAACCGCGACGCCGAACGTTGATTTTTGCAACCGCGGTCTCATTGGCAAACGGTCTGGAAGAACAAGTGCTTGTCGTAGAATGTCAAAATATCACGAGGATACGTGAGTTGGAGAGCATGATTGACAGCTATTCAACTATGGTCGAGCGCAATACTCGTGAACTGGAGCGTGAAAAGGAAAGGGTTGAGCGCCTTCTGCTGAATTTGATGCCCCGCGCCGTTTACGAAGAGTTCAAGACATTTGGCGTAGTTACGCCACAATTGTTCGATCAGGTTTCGGTCGTAATGCTGGACTTCGTTGGGTTCACGGATTTTGCTGCAAAAACCGATCCCACAGTCACGCTAAGCGAATTGAACGATATATTCACTGCATTCGACCGTATCGTTGAGCAGTTCGGTTGCGAAAGGATCAAGACCATCGGCGACGCCTATCTGGCAGTGTCGGGAATGCCTGATGAAACACCAGATCACGCCACGGCAGTCGCCCACTGTGCGGTCAGATTTCTGCGGTACTTAGAACGGCGAAATGAAAGCCATCCGCACAAGTGGCAGGCCCGTATCGGGTTGGGTATGGGCGCCGCCGTAGGCTCGGTCGTAGGAATTCAGAAATACGTTTATGACGTTTTTGGCCCTGCAGTGAACATAGCTTCCAGATTGCAAGTATTCGCAAACCCGATGAACATCGTTGCGCCCGCAGAAATGAAATACGCATTGATTGATGAGTTTCAAATAACAGATCTGGGCCCTGTAAATATAAAAGGTATGGGGCAGATGGATTTGATTAATGTCACGTCTCGTCTATCAACACCAAAACCCAGCCGGGCATTCTGAGATTTTTAGTCATCAGGGGCGACCAGACCCAATCCCCGAAGATAAATACCAATTCCAGATTCCAGCAAATCTTCTGGGGGAAAGGGCGATGTTGCTCCTGTATTTCGGGCGTAAAGTTCAACCACTCCGTGGCTCATCGCCCAAATGTGTGCGCTAAACATAGAGGCGGGGGGGCGCTTTTCCGGCGGGATATGCTGCGATAGATTCTCGGCGGCTTTTTCTAATACGCTCTTTGCTCGGTTGGCGGCCAAAGCCAATTCCGGCGTACGGTTCAGTGATATGCCGCTTTCGAACATCGCGATATAGTGTCCTGGATGCTTTCGAGCGAACGCTAGATAGGCGCGTCCGGTTGCCTCAAAAGCTGCTAAAGCCGATGGCTGACCCTTGTCATAAGCAAACTGCATAAGGTCCGCGAACATCTCGAAGCCTTGTCGTGCAGCCTCGGCAATCAAATCTTCTCGCCCGTGGAAATGCCGATAAACCGCAGCAGGGGTCACGCCGGCAGTCTTCGCAGCCTCGGATAAGGTGAACCCGGTCGGTCCTTTTTCCTCAATCAGAGAGAGAGCAGCCTCGATCAAAGCCTGTTTGAGGTTTCCGTGGTGATAGCCGCGTTTCGTCATCCCTGCCTCAGGCGAGTTTTCATTTATTATAATCAGAGGACAACGAATAGAGTATCAAGACCGCTTCGTCCAACCGAGAGTGGGCAGTCGACGCGCCACTGTTAAAGGCACTAAGACTTCAGCTGAATAATGAACTTTGTGAAATCCCCAAAGAAATTGAACTTTATGAAAGATTTAGTGGCCAATCTACAACGCACCGCCAAACGCCAGTATGATCAACGATTATGTAAACGGCAATAATCGCTGACTAAGAGCGTTCAGGACCAACCTGGCGGCTATGGGAAGGTTTTTCGCTGTTTGATACCAAAACGGCACTTGGATCAGGGGCAAAGTGCAAATCGCAATGATCAAAGATTTATTTATGAAAACAAAACGTAATCGGATTTAGCTAATCAGCGAGCAATCATATTGGCAGGCAGAATTCAATCAATTATTCCCTTGAATCGATGCTACTTGGAACGTTCGCAACTGAGTATGGAAATGCAAATCGCTGTAATCAAAGTGGCAATCTGAATAAACAATGACAACCGCTTACTAGGTCAAAAAAAGATCGATTAGGCTCCGAAAAGCTTCAATGACTTGTTCGAATGTCTGTCGAATTCGCGAAAGTTCAAAAAGCCACTTTTTAGAAACAATAGGCAATCTGCGGGCAGGTTGGGGCAAGGATTGGAAGTTTATCTGCGCACATTAGGTGTTTCATGCTTCCCAAATCTCCGGTCCACCACAGATTTTGGGATCCGGAGAGCCAACGACGGCAGGATCTTTTTCATCGTAGTCCAGCGCCTGCAAAACCGTGCGGATAGCTGCAAGTCTGGCACGCTTTTTGTCGTCGGAACGTACAATGGTCCACGGGCAGAATTTACTGTGACTTCGAGTCAGGGTTTCCGATATCGATTCGGTATATTCCTCCCACTTGCTTAAACCTTCTATGTCAATTGGGCTCAGTTTCCATTGCTTTAAAGGGTCGGTTTCGCGCGCCAAAAAACGGTTTAACTGCTCGGCCCGGCCGACGTTTAGCCAAAACTTAAATAAGACAATACCGTCTGTTATTAATCCAGTTTCCAAAGGCAAAACCTGCCGAAAAAACCGTTCTCGTTGCTGTGAAGTACAGAAGCCGAAGACGTTTTCTACAACCCCGCGATTGTACCAGCTGCGATCAAAAAACACGATTTCCCCGCCTGAGGGCAGATGGGGAATATACCGTTGAAAGTACCATTGAGTACGTTCGGCATCCGAAGGTTTTCCGAGCGCCACGTTTCGCGCCCCTCGTGGGTTGAGATTTTCCCGGAACCTTTTGATTGTTCCGCCTTTCCCTGCTGCATCGCGACCTTCAAATATTATTGCGACACGTTGTTCGGTTTCTTTTACCCAGGACTGCATTTTGACCAACTCGATCTGCAGTGCCTCCATCTGCTGATCGTAATCCTTGGTCTTCATTTTGTCTTCGTAGGGGTAGGTGGGGTTAACGATTTCGCCTTTCTTCGACGCTTCAATAGCTTTCCGAATGTCTTTTGGGGCGTCGTCGCGAAAGTACTTTTCGATAGCGCCTTTTTTGGCACGGGTCATGGGCCACCTCGCAATAATATCCATACTCCACTATGGATTAGGGAGCGTTCTAACGCAAACCTGCCCGGTCTGCCGCTCTATCTATAGCCGCTGCAACTTCGGGGGCTGCAACGACTTGAGGCATGTGACCAATTCCCTCTAATTCAATTAACTCTGCCCCGGGTATCTGTTCGATCAGGCGGTCGGAATGCCAGCCAAGCCCAACAGTAGCGTCCGCAGTGCCGTGGACAATTTCAGTTGGCACATTGATCTCTTTGTAGCGGGGTTGAAGTTCTGTCACCTCAGCCAGCAAGTTTGCGCGTTGTTTGGCATTTGCGTGCATAGACGCACGTCGCGAAGTTAGACCCGGGCCGAAATGATCTGTATAACCATCTGGTGCAATTTGAGGGGCAAAAACCTTGTCCAATGCCTGAGCCACATACCAATCAGGCACGAAAGCTGTAATCAGCGGGAGGACTAATGTGCGACCTGCAGCCGTCGCTCCGATAGTGTTGAAAGCATCCAGCGGCGTCTCCCACGGAATGGCCGCTGGCGCTATCAATACTAGCCCGGAGAGATTGTTGGGACGTGTGACCGCCCACGCCAAGGCCACTGATCCACCATAACTTTGCCCCGCGACTATTGGCTTCTCTGCCCCAAGTAATTCCGCAGCCTTTTGAAGGATTTTTGCTTGTTCAACAATGGTTTCCCCGTCGGGATTAAAGCTTTCAGAGTACCCCAATCCGGGACGATCAAAAACAATTACTCGATAAGAACCGGCAAGTATCGGCGCAAGCGCAAACGTCATGTCACGGGTGTTTCCACTGGAACCGTGAATCAACACGACATCAGGACCTTTACCTGAGACGACGGCGTGGATCGCAATTCCATCAACGTCCAGAATTTGCCCTTCCGGTGGATAGGTTGCTTCGGCAATCGCTTCGCGTGAGGCAGATCGCCAAACAACAGCCCCAGCCACTAACGAAAGGGCAAGGCACAAGGTTATCAGAAACTTAGCGACCAATCTTTTCCAAATCAAAAGGTGTGGACTGGTATATTTCGTTGATCCAATTACCGTACAACAAGTGTGCGTGACTGCGCCACCGATTTTGTGGAGTCTGGTGCGGATCGTCATCCGGATAATAGTTAATCGGAACGTTTATTGGCGTACCGTTGGCGATGTCCCGGTCATATTCTTGCTTGAGCGTATCGCTGTCATATTCAAAATGGTTGAAAATATAGAGCGCGCGATGCGCTGTATCCTCAACCAAGCAAGGACCTACCTCGTCGCTTCCCAGAAGGGTTCTTAGACCTTTGGCAGCGTCGATTTCGTCTTGCTTCATTTCCGTCCAACGGCTCACTGGAATCACACAATCATCAGAAAAGCCTCGCAAAAACGGCGAAGCAGGGTCCAGATTGCGGTGCCGAAAGCAGCCAAAGGCTTTGTCGTTCAGCATATGTTTTTTGACATCGTGAAAATGATTAATCATCGCCATGCCGCCCCAACACACGCCAAAGGTCGAGTGAACATTTGACTGCGTCCATTCGAATACTTCGCCCAATTCATTCCAATACGTCACATCTTGAAATTCGAGGTGTTCTATGGGGGCGCCAGTGATGATCAGGCCGTCAAACTTTTGGCTCTTTACGTCCTGAAAAGGTTGATAGAACTCTGCCATGTGTTCGGCTGCAGTGGTCTTTGTCTGGTGTTCAGTCATCCGGATCAAAGACAATTCGATCTGCAAGGGTGTGGCTCCAATTAGACGAGCGAATTGGTTCTCGGTTTGAATTTTTTTGGGCATAAGGTTCAGTAACCCAATGCGAAGTGGGCGAATATCCTGTCGCGCTGCGAGATCCTCGGACATGACCATTACGCCCTCTTTGGTGAGGACATCGAAAGCGGGCAAGTCTGATGGTATCTTTATAGGCATGAGATAACGCTATTTGTGCTCAATACGAAATCTGAAACTTAGGCTCAGGAGTTGATGTTCTCAAGGGTGCGTTCAATCAACTCGTCGAAGTCGCTCCCATCGCGAATTTTGTTCACGTCGTCTGCAGTAACCGTGATGCCCCAGTTTGCAGCCATAGCCTCGTATCTAGGCTGCCGATGAGCCAAAGCTTGTGCATAGGTCCAGCGAATAAACTCATTTGGGTTCACGTTATTATCTCTGAGATCGTATTGCTGAAGGTATTCCGCCCAAACCCGGGCTAAGAACTCGGCCTGATAAGACATTGGTTTTGGCGCCTTGTCGAACCGTTTGATTAACTCAGCGGTGTGTGCCTCGTCGCCCTGAATCCAAATCATCAATGTGTGTCGCGAAAGTTCGGATAAAATTTGGTCATTCGGGTCGTTTGGATCCACCCATTCGCAAATCGAACCACCGGTATCGCAAATGAAATTTGGGTATTGATACAGTCGCTTCGCGCGATCGATGAAGTATTCAGTATCCAGCAAAGCGTGTATTTCAGCCAGACGGAATTGTTCTTGCCGCCGACGATACTCGTCGATTTCGAGGCCACCAAGATCGGGATTGCCAGGTTTTCCCAGATATGTCGACACCGGGGTCAGATTGTTGAATGAAATGTTGGATCCAATAAAAATGGAGTCTGACAAAAGCAGTTCCCGTAGAAACGGGACCTTCATCGCCTCGGCCTTGGCGTTGTCAGTTATATATTCTCCCATGTAGCGGGTTCCGATACGGTAGTCGATCGAGTAGTGAAACCAATCACCTTCATCCCTTAGGATGTTTGAAACATAAGTTTTTCCCAATCCGGACATGCCGAAAAACAGCACTTTCTTTCGCGCTGCATCACGCCATTCCCTCGCTGAGTTGTAAATCATGTGTCGTCATCCGTTGTTTAGACCTAGCTAAATCGGGCAGGGGATGGCGTCAATCTCGTCTGCCGGATCGGTTCAAAATTAACAAGCCAACGGCCAGTACCGCGAAACCAATATAGGCGCTTGTCGGCATGCGTTCATCGCGAACAATGGCGCCAAGTATTATTGCTATTGGCGGGATGATAAGCGTCACAAGCATCAGGTTTCCGCTGCCTGCCATCGCAAGGACGCGATAATATAAAAGATACGCACCAGCCGTCGCCACTATAGAATAGTAGGCAATTGCTGCCCATGTTTGCCACGGCAAAATCATCGAGGGCATTCCATCCACGGCCAATGTAATCGGAAACATGATCAGAGCAGAGGCTGTCAACATCCCCGCCGCCGCAACTTGCGGTTCCAGATGGCCAAGGTTTAGGCGTGCCCAGACGGAGGCCAATGCATAACAGAGTGTTCCGGCGAGAATAGCGAACTGCCCTAGGTTGTTGGCACTCAGTGAATCAAAGTTTCGCAAGCCTACAGCGATCGAGACACCAAAAAAGCCAATACTTATTCCGATAATACGGGATTTACTTAAACGCTCGTCAGAAAAGAACAAAGCAGCCAGCAACACGCCAAAGATCGCTGTGGCAGCGTTCAGGATCGAGGTCAAACCGGTTTCGACGTACAGTTGTCCCCACGACATAAGCGAAAATGGCAAGACATTGTTTAAAAGTCCCATGACGAAAAATGCCCCCCACAAGCGCGGGTCGCGAGGGACGGGCAGGCGCTTGAACACAATATACGCCCACAAAACCAAGGTTGCCCAAAATACCCGATGAAACACTGAAGTCATCACTGGGATCGTGTCCAACGCAATACGAATTGCTAGAAACGAAGCGCCCCAAATCAAACCTAGGAGAGCTAGTTCTGACCACGCGCGTGGCGAAAGGGACTTTTGATTGGTCATAACCTTGTTTGACACGCTAGAACCGATCAAGCGATCCGTTTCTTGCGGCAAAATTCAAGCCCCGCCGATCCGGCGAGGCTTACAAACCTTTCAGGGCTTCAGATTAATTCAAGGCATAGGTTACTTGCAGTCCGACACTCCACGCGCTGTTGCCTTCGAAAGTAGCCCGGTTGCCGGGGCCTGTGCCGTTTGCAGTTGCATCTCCAATATCTGTGTAGCGAACGCCACCCGAGATTTTTGCATTTTCGATGGAGTATGTGCCACCCAAACCGATGCTCCAGAACCCATCAGTCGGACCGAGGTTCGAAACCGAGTTCCCCTGAGACGACTCGTATCCAAGAGTTACCGCACCCGAGAATTCATTGGTAAACTGATAACCCAGTCCCAGAGAGTAGGTCCAAGTAGCATCTTCGTAATCTACCAAATTAATTCCGGTCAGACTTGTGTAAACTGGCGGCGCATAGACAGTCTGCGGCCAGTCAACCCACCGAATAGAGCCGAAAAGCAGAGTCTTTGGAGCAACGCCAGTCTGGAAGTCCAAATTTACCGACTGCGGTGTCACGACCTCTGAAGAAGTGTCCGCACTGACCCTGCTGGCTGCAGGACCAAGCGGAGTAAGGCCAATTACGTCTCGCGCTTCGGTTTGAGACAGATCATGGGTAATCTTCGAGTTATACGTCAAGGCGACCCGCGCCGCGATTTCAGGTTTCTCCCAAGCAACTCCAAGAACGTAGCCGAAATCAATTTCCGCGTCGGTTTCAGTTCGATATCCGCCTTGGGGGGGCGTAACACCTGCGCCGGCAATGGGTACAGAAACACTTGCCTTCAAGCGCTGTGCTCGGACACCACCGATAACGCTGAAGCCACCGTCAAATTTGTATCTTAACAAGGCTGTTATTGCGTCGGTATCAGCTTCTGCCCGTAGGACATCGGTTGTCGCTCCTGGAATTCCAACCAAACCCAAAACATTCTGAGATAAGGGGTAGTCTGACGAATAGTCGATATCCGCGCCAAATGGCTGGTCGTAGATCAGAGCAAAATCCAGTTCTTCGGTCAGGGCAGTTTTATACGCCAAATGCGGCGACCAAAAACTATTGGACACGTTGCCAGAGTCGATCGTTTGACCAAATGTTGGGCTGGCTGGGATCAGATCTTGCATCGATCCAGATACGTCTGGTTTGGTGTAGCCTAGACGAAGCTGCACAGCTGAACCTTCCTCAAAAAGGATGTTCACACCCTGACCGCTTCGATCAAGACCGCCGGCCTGTACAGTGGTCGCGCCAACACATACCGCGCACGCTTGAAACAGCGTCTTCTTCATTATTCTCTCCCTTGCACTGTCTGCTCGCCTACGATGTGCACCTTTTTGCGCACACCCGGCTTTGTTACCGGGATGTTACTTTCTTAAACCCTAATTAGTCGTCAACTGATGACCGAACGTTACTTTGTTGGAGTACCACTCCGAACTGTTGCCGTTTGGCTACGATTTTCGGAGTGAACATTCAAAAAGATGCCTGCGAATATGACCATGGCCCCTAAAAGCGTCCAATAGTCCAAAGGTTCCCTATATAGAATCATCCCTACGATCGCGATCGTAGGCAGGCGGGCAAAATCAAACGGCACAACGACCGTCGCAGGGGCAATCGCGAGAGCATTTGTGATGCAATAATGTGCAAGCAAACCGGCCAGGCCAACTAAAAGCAAAAATGGCGCAGTACCAGCGTTGGGCATGGTGATCTGACCATCAATTCCAGCCGCCAATAACCCCAGTCCGGCTTGCATCACCGTCAGCCAGAACATGATGCACCCTATACTTGCGAAACGGGTTAAATACTTCGTGGAAATAGTTGTAAAGGAAAAGAAAATAGCAGACATCGCCGCAGCGATCATACCAACATTCATGGGTACAGCACCGGGGCGCGTAACAATCAGAATCCCGGTAAACCCGATGAGTGCGGAGATCACTCGCAGTGTTGTCAGCCTCTCTTTCAACAGAAGTGGAGAAAGAAGAATGACCCAAATCGGTTGCGTGAACTCCAGCGCAAATACCTGCGCCAATGGGACTACGCTCACTGCGTAAAACCAAAGGTTCTGACCGGTGAAGTGCACTACGTTTCGAATGCCATGCAGCCCAATTCGATGGGTCGAAACCTGGTGCCATTTACGGGTCAATGTCAGGATTGCCGCCACCACGCAGATGCCAACAAGGCTGCGGTAGAACATTATTTCAAACGTATCATGAGTAGTGCTCAACTCGCGACCTGCAACGGCCATCGACGAGAAGGAAGCGATGGCGCCCGTCATCCATAGGGCAGCCTTACCGACCTGCACCTTTTCGTTCATAAAGCTTCTCGCGAACTTAGTTCTTTAACAATCGGAAACTATTAAGGTTTCTCCCGAGCGTCAAATAACTCGCGAAGGTAAATTTCCAAATACTTTACTCCCATTCAATTGTGCCGGGAGGTTTAGAAGTAATGTCATACGTGCAACGATTGATGCCCTTAACTTCATTGATGATGCGAGTTGCAGTCTCGCCAAGAAATTCATGGCTAAAAGGATAATAATCGGCGGTCATCCCATCAACTGACGTTACGGCACGAAGCGCGCACGCGTAATCGTATGTCCGTCCATCACCCATTACCCCAACGGTTCGCACGGGCAGAATCGCCACAAAAGCTTGCCAGATATCGTCATATAGCCCGTGTTTGCGAATCTGCTCGATAAAAACAGCGTCCGCTTCACGAAGGATATCCAATTTTTCGCGCGTAATCTCACCGGGGCAACGGATCGCAAGGCCCGGACCCGGAAAAGGGTGACGACCGATAAAGCTGGGCGGCAATCCCAACTCACGCCCCAAAGCCCTCACTTCGTCCTTGAATAGTTCGCGAAGAGGTTCGACCAACTTCAGACCCATTTTTTCTGGAAGGCCCCCGACATTATGGTGCGACTTGATCGTAACCGAAGGCCCGCCAGAGAATGATACCGACTCAATCACATCAGGATAAAGCGTGCCTTGGGCGAGGAACTCAGCACCTTCTATGGTATCTGCATGTTTCTGAAATACGTCGATAAATAGCTTGCCGATGATTTTACGTTTGGTTTCTGGGTCGCTTTGGCCGTCCAGCTCACCAAGGAAAAGCTCACTTTCATCGGCGTGGATCAGTTGAATGTTATAATTGTCCCGAAACATTCCGACGACCTCGGCAGCTTCGTTTTTCCGCAGCAAACCGTGATCAACGAAAACACAGGTCAACTGATCCCCGATAGCTTCGTGAATCAATATGGCTGCGACGGAACTGTCGACGCCGCCGGACAGGCCGCAAATGACCTTTTTATCTCCGACCTGCTGGCGGATCTTGTCGATCATCTGTTCACGATACGCGCCCATCGTCCAGTCGCCAGTAAACCCCGCCAGCTTTACAAAGTTCTCGTAAAGCTTTGCGCCTTTTGGTGTGTGGTGAACTTCGGGGTGGAACTGCACCGCGTAAAAATGCCTGTCGGTGTCGGCAGTTATCGCGAAGGGAGCATTCGGTGATGTGCCAAAAACTTGGAACCCCGGCGCGATTTCGCTGACATGATCGCCGTGACTCATCCAGACCTGTTCATCACCGTCCGCAAACCAGCCGGTTAGAATATCCAGCTTACCTTTTGGGGTGACAAAAGCCCGACCGAATTCGGCGGTTCCATGGCCACTTTCGACGCTGCCGCCCAATTGGTGCATCATCACTTGTTGGCCATAGCAAATTCCCAAAATTGGAACGCCAAAGTCAAAAATTTCTTCTGGAACTCTTGGAGAACCCGCCCGGGTGACGCTGTCGGGCCCTCCCGAAAAGATAATCGCACGAGGCGCCATTTCACGTACGAATTCCATCGTGACGTTTTGGTAAGGGTGAATCTCGCAATAAACGTTCAGTTCGCGCAGACGACGAGCGATCAACTGCGTTACCTGGCTGCCGAAGTCGATGATCAGAAGGCGGTCATGAGTGTCTTGGGTCATGCTTGGCTATTAGGTCGCATACCTTGCTTGTGCAAGCGCAATGACGTCAAATGCCTTGCACCCTTGGTTTGGCAACGACAGGAGAACGAAAAAATGGCCGCTATCGAGTACCGGGCAGCTGTTCCTTCCGATTCTGGCGCTATACGTCTTTGCGTTGCCCGTGCCTACGCATCAGCGCTTGGCGCCATAGCCGATTTGCCGGACGTGACCAGCGGAATCGAGCAAGACATCACCAAGCACAACGTGACTGTCGCGGAAGTGGACGAACAAATCCTTGGGGTAATTATCTTCGATGAAGTTTCTGACGCCATAATGATATTCAACCTTGCCGTTGCTCCCGAGGGGCAGGGCCGTGGTATAGCGCGTCGCCTATTGGAAGTTGCTGAAACTACAGCACGCGATTGTAGTTTTTCATTGCTGAGACTTCGTACGCACAAGCTTATGCGAGACACGAGATCGATATACCGTCACCTTGGCTGGTTCGAAGTCGCCCAAACAGAGAATTCGGTACTGCTGGAAAAACCAGTTGCAAGGTTAGTTGCTGAGCAGTGATTTGCTGGGTCCTTACATGTCGCTTTTTCCCCGATTACGCCGTTATGAACCTTCGGCGTCGTGCAGTGATCTTGTAACAAACCAGGCAACAGTTACCAAATAGACGGGATAATCTCATGGCAGAGGCAAACACCCGCCGCAGGGCGAGAGGGGGCGGAGGCGCGGCCCGTCGAGCTGAACGGACCGCGGTTGTCATCGAAACCGCTAAGTACATTGAGCGCAACATACCCAATTTTGAAGTCCTCAACGATGAAGCGCTGGAAATAATCGAAAACAACGCGGAAACCGTACTAGAGGAAATCGGGGTAAATTTTGTTGACAACCCCGCCGCGTTGGATCGTTGGAGCGAGGCGGGTGCGGACATAGACGGCGAACGAGTCCGTATTCCGCGCGGGTTGGCGCGTCAGTTGACAAAGACAGCGCCTTCGCAATTCACTCAGCATGCCCGAAATCCAGAAAAATCTGTGGTGATCGGTGGGCGAAATTTGGTTCTTGCCCCGGTTTATGGGCCTCCGTTTGTGCGGGATGCGCAAGGTGGGCGGCGTTACGCGACCATGGACGATTTCAACAAGTTCGTGAAACTGGCCTACATGTCGAAATGGCTGCACCACTCCGGGGGGACAGTATGTGAGCCGACGGATGTGCCCGTGAACAAGCGCCATTTGGATATGCTGATGGCTCATATGACTTTGTCCGACAAACCCTTCATGGGATCAGTTACAGAGCCGAGCCGCGCGCAAGATTCGGTGGACATGTGCGAAATTCTGTTTGGAAAGGATTTTGTGCAGGAAAACACCGTGATGACGTCTCTTATTAACATCAATTCGCCAATGACTTTTGACGATGTGATGATGGGCGCGCTGGAGGTTTATGCCAAAAACAATCAGGCGTGCATCGTCTCTCCGTTTATTGTCGGAGGTGCAATGGCACCGGTTTCTGTGGCGGGAACCCTGACACAAGTTCTGGCCGAAGTTTTGGCAGGTGTTGCGTATAGTCAGCTTATCCGACCCGGAGCCCCGGTAATTTTTGGCGCTTTCGTTTCTTCAATCGACATGAACTCCGGTGCTCCGACATTCGGCACTCCGGAAGCGTCACTTGTGACATATGGGGCCGGCCAATTGGCAAGGCGGTTGGGCTTGCCGTATCGCTCTGCGGGTTCGTTCTGTGGGTCGAAATTGCCTGACGCGCAGGCTGCATATGAGACAGCTAACTCGTTGAATATGGGGCTGATGGCGGGCGTGAATTTTATGTTGCATTCTTGCGGTTGGCTGGAAGGCGGTTTGGTAGCTGACTTTGAAAAATTCGTGATGGACGCGGATCAACTGGGTGTGCTGCACGGTTTGGCTAAAGGCGTTGCCTATGACGAAAACGCACTGGGTCTGGATGCCATTCGCGAGGTAGGCCCGGGTGGTCACTATCTCGGCTGCGCCCACACGCAAGCCAACTTCCGCGATGCTTTCTGGAAATCCGAACTGCTGGACTACAAGCCGTTTGAAACCTGGGAAGAAGAAGGCAGCCGCGACACCCGCGTTTTGGCCTCGGCGCGTGTCGAGCATTTGTTAGCGAACTACAAACAACCGCAGCTTGATCCGGACATCAATTCCGCTTTGCAAGACTATGTGGCCGAAAAAAAGGCATCAATGCCGGATGCCTTTACCTAACTACTCAAGGCGATAGGCGCGGCTTGCTTGAAATAGTCGCGCCTCTCCAACTATTGCGATCATCAGATCTAAATGACGAACCAGTGAATAAGCTGAGTCATCCTCAAGGCGTTGTGCATTAACGTCACGCTCCAATTCCATAAGACGCATCAAAGCTGCCCCTGATCCAGGTAAGCTGCCGTAACCAAGAATGCGCTGCAGGTGCCGCTCACGCACGTATTCCTGAGCGCCCTCTTTTGCCGCTCGAGCCAGCAGGCGAGGGCGGCGGAGTGTCGAGATCGTTGTCATCAAGTCCTGCACTGTGTGTTCCTTTGCATTTGAGGTTGCACGGTGTTTGTACACAACCTGAGCAAGTGTTGCCTTGGACCCCGTCACGCCGGACGATGGTTTCACGAGTGTTTATCTTTTTAATTGAATTCTATCGTTCCCCGTCTGCGGTTAACGAACAAGTAACAAAAACGTACATATTTATAATTGGTTAACCATGAATCCAGCGGCGAGCAGTGGCAGTTTGTTAAATCGACAAAGGCTTAAATCTATGGAAAACACTCTGGCTTTCACCGTTCCAGCGTGGGTCCCTGAAGGGGCTCAACGTTATCTCGATCACACTGAGTCCGGCCGATCCATTCGTGATATTGCGCGGTCGGCAGGGTGCCATGCCTCGACCATTCTCAGGCAAATTCGTCGTATAGAAATGCGCCGGGATGATCCGCTGGTTGATGCAGCATTGCAATCGTTGGCTCGGACGCACTTTCCGCACGTTGATGGGGGTGACCAAATGGCCGGAAACGCTACGCGTCAAGCGGACTTTGAAGCTCCAGGAGATGATGAGTTTGAGCGAGAAGTGCTGCGAGTGCTGCGCAGGTTATGCGAGACGGGAGCGGTGCTTGCCGTGGCAGAGGACATGGACAAGGCGGTCGTCGTGCGCGATGGAGGCTTCAGAAGTGCGACTAAAACCACGGTTGTCGACTGCAAAATCGCCCAAGCAATGGCCCTTAAAGATTGGATTTCATGCGATAAACCGGGGCGAATTTCGCGCTACAGAATCTCCACGTCAGGCCGCGCTGCGCTTAGCCACCTTATTGCCAAAACTGAAAACACAGCCCGAACCCGAAATGAATACGGAATGGGCGAGGCTCAATCTGCTTTCCAGCCATGTGCAGTGGATGAAAAAGATCGGATTAGTGAACGGACGCGACGAATACGCTACAACGCCGCCGAAAGTCCGTTGATGGCATTGTCACGCAGACGCGATCGGAATGGCAAACCATTTCTTGATGAAACGTTAGTTGCTGCCGGAGAACGTCTGCGCGAGGATTTCGAGCTTTCGCAGATCGGACCGCAGGTGGCCCAAAATTGGGACCGATATTTAACTGGAGGCGGGCGAGGCGGCTTCCAGCCTGACACTTTTTCCGGGCAAGGCGCATCTGCCGCGCGAGACCGGGTGGTTCGGGCCCTGTCGGATCTTGGGCCTGGCCTAAGTGACGTGGCTTTGCGCTGTCGCTGCTATTTGGAAGGGTTGGAACTTGCCGAAAAGCGAATGGGTTGGTCAGCACGGTCTGGCAAAATTGTCCTACGTATCGCACTACAGCGACTTAAGCGACACTACGATGATCAAGCCGAACGGGACCGTCTAATCGGATAAAATCCCGCCTCAAAAATAAGGCCTTCTTGCGAAAATGCCGAAAATTGATAGTCAGAGGTTATGAATTTTACTCTTAGGCAGTTGCTATATTTCCAAGCCGTCGCTGAACAGCGAAACTTTGGCAGAGCGGCGCAAGTCTGTAATGTTTCGCAACCGGCTTTATCTGTTCAGATCAAAGCACTGGAGGAGGCAATGGGCGGTTCTCTGTTGGAGCGGCAGGCCCGCGACATCCTGCTTACCCCTCTAGGCCGAGATGTCCTTGAACGGGTACGTTCAATTCTTGAGGCGGCGGACCATTTGGAAAAGTTTGCTCATGATCACTCGGGCGGACACCGTTCTTTGTCGCTGGGTATAATACCGACGGTAGCCCCCTATTTGCTTCCGGGTGTACTGGCGGGGCTACGCGCGGGTGATGTCTCGTTGCGGGTGCAAATTCGAGAGGCCAGAACCGATGGATTAATATCAATGTTGCGTAACGGCGAGATTGACGCGGCTGTTCTGGCTCTGCCGTCAGGCGGCGTTGATTTGTACGAACAACCACTGTTCGAGGATCGGTTCCTATTGGCAGGCAGCGGCGAACGCGTACGCCGACTTGGCGTCAACCCAGACGCTGTACGACCGGTCGATCTCAAAGCTGCGCAGTTGATGTTACTTGAAGACGGTCATTGTTTGACCGATCAGGCGTTAGAGGTTTGCGGGCAGGATCGATCCAGCGGTCAAATCAATATGGGCGCGTCATCACTCGCGACTTTATCACGGTTGGTAGCAGAGGGATTCGGGCTTACGCTGATGCCCGAGCTGGCGGCGCGATCTGAGACGGAAGCGGTTCCGGGCCTGCAACTACTCAGATTTGGATCTCCACAACCATCCAGAACAATTGGATTGGTCCGGCGCAACTCGACCGCCTCGGAAGAATGGTTTGATGGGCTGTCCCACGTGGTGCAGCAGGTCGGTGAGAGGATTGTGAAGAACACACGTATATAGTTTCACGCCACACCCTCAATTATCACGCTGGAAATCCTTTGCATTGATCGCGTTCAACGCTTGTTCTGTTCCGTTCTTCTCCGGAATACGTCTATACGCTGAAACCATGATTGCGTAATTGGAAATTCACAGAAACTATTGACGCCAAAAATCTGATTTTATTGGTTAACCTAATTTTGAGTGTGCTTCATTGTGATGTTTCATTTTCCGTTAGAGATAAAAGGTTTTTCCGACTGATCCAGCCAGGTGTGCGTGTCGAAAACAAATTCCTGGTGAATGCGCCGCGGCAGTGCGATGATAGTCGTGACTGTATTAAAGATTTCGAATGTGCATTCAGCGACTTAAGTTCCGAATCCACGCCCAAATTCGCATAGCGGATATGCTCTGATGGTCTAGAGGCAGTTCGCAAACTATGTTAGGCAATGGAAAATTCACAAATAGCCAGGAATTACGTCAGTGCGTGATCTGAAAATACCCGAGCAAAGACATCCTGAAAAAGCCCATCGGCCTGACAACGCGCAGCCGAAAAAGCCAAAGTGGATTCGCGTGAAGGCCCCGGGTGGCAAGGGATACGCGGACACTCACAAGATCATGCGTGAAAATAATCTGGTAACTGTTTGTGAGGAGGCCGGATGCCCGAATGTTGGTGAGTGTTGGAGCCAAGGGCACGCTACCATGATGATCATGGGTGAGATTTGCACCCGAGGATGCACGTTTTGCAACATCGCTACCGGGCGCCCCGATGAACTTGACGTTTTCGAGCCCGGTCGCGTAGCTCACGCCGTTGAAAAGTTGGGCCTAAACCACGTTGTGATTACGTCTGTCGATCGGGATGATCTCGAAGACGGAGGGGCAGATCATTTCGCACAAACTATCCGAGCTGTTCGACACCGTTCGCCAAAAACAACGATCGAGATTTTGACGCCCGATTTCCTCAAATGTGATCCGTCAGTTCTGGAAACTGTGGTTGAGGCGCGACCTGACGTTTTCAATCACAATCTTGAAACTGTTCCCGGCCTTTATCCGCAAGTGCGTCCGGGCGCCCGGTATTTTCATTCTCTACGCCTTTTGCAACGTGTGAAAGAGATGGACCAATCGATTTTCACTAAATCAGGCATTATGGTCGGATTGGGCGAAGATGAACAACAGGTCCGTCAGGTTATGGATGACATGCGTGCAGCCGACATCGATTTTCTTACCATCGGTCAGTATTTGCAGCCGACCCCAAAACACCACCGTGTCGATCGCTTTGTCACACCCGAAGAATTCGCCGCATACGAAAAAGCAGCCTTTGGTAAAGGTTTTCTGATGGTTTCTGCGACGCCTTTGACCCGCTCCTCATATCATGCAGGAGATGATTTTGCCCGGCTACGAAAAGCACGTGAGCAAAAGTTGACAAAAGGGTGACACCTGAGGATCAGGCATGGTTGACGCAAATCCGCCACGAGCTTCACAAGCGCCCGGAAATATCTGGGGAAGAACAAGAAACCGCGGCTGCAATCGTAGAAGTTTTAGCCGCCTGTTCCCCGGATAGAGTATTGACTGACATAGGTGGCCATGGTGTCGCCGCCGTATATGAAAGCGGAAAAAAGGGCCCGATTGTAGCAATCCGGTGCGAGCTTGACGGGCTGCCGATTCAAGAGACCGCAGACTTAACCTATGTGTCCGAATATACCGGCAGAGGGCATCTGTGCGGTCACGATGGTCACATGGCCATGGTTTTGGGTGTGGCCAAGGCGCTGTCTAACTCTCGACTGGAAACCGGATCGGTCGTTTTAATCTTTCAGCCCGCAGAGGAAACAGGAAAAGGCGCAGTTGCTTTTCGTCATGATCCGAAATTTGCAGAAATCACTCCGGACTATGTATTCTCGCTCCACAATTTGCCGGGGCTTGACCTAGGGCAAGTTGAGTTATGTCCGGGTCCAGCAAATTGCGCGTCGCGCGGAATGCGAATAGTTTTGGTCGGCAAAACCTCTCACGCAGCTGCGCCACATGACGGCAAATCTCCCGCGCAGGCATTATCTCGGTTAATGTTTGAACTTGAAAAAATGGGGCAGGACGGCCCTGTGGATGAAGCCTTTGCTTTAACCACTGTAACGCACGCCAATCTGGGCGCAGCCACATTTGGTGTGTCCCCGGGTCATGCTGAGCTGTGGGTGACATTACGTACAGTGACGGATGTCAGAATGGCGGAATTGATTGGGGCAGCCGAAAGCATGGTTCGTTCTTTGGCGGAAGCTGAAGGTCTGTCTGTAACCATTGAATACGATGATATTTTCGAAGCTTGCAGCAATGATTCCGAAGCTGTTCGAGTTGTTTCGGACGCATGTGCAGCAATGGGTCTATCTGTTCTAACATCGTCAAATCCACAGCGATTTTCCGAAGATTTCGGACAATTTGCCAAAGGTGCGAAAACGGCGATGTTTTGGCTCGGAGCAGGCGAGCACCATCCGCAATTACACAACCCTGACTATGATTTTCCAGATGCCTTGATTCCGGTCGGAACCGGCGTTTTTCTGGCCGCAATAAACCGTCTTTTGGGTTTTGATTCCTGATGTCGACTGTTAGCTTCGGGCCCAAATACACGTTCTTTGCGTCTGGTGCATGACTGTGTGTTAGTTCCCTTTAGTCGCCAATAAAGCGTACTTTACCGATAAAAGGCAAATTCCTGTTTCTTTGTGCGTAGTCGATTCCGTAACCCACCACAAATTCATCCGGAATCTCAAATCCGATCCAATCGGATCGGAAATCCACTTCTCGGCGGCTTGGTTTGTCCAGTAAGGCAATGGACTTTAATCGCTTGGGTGATCGGCTATTCAACAGTTGCGTGACATGGTTTAGCGTATGGCCTGTGTCGACGATGTCCTCGACAACCAGAACGTCACGACCTTCAATAGCACCTCGCAAGTCTTTGAGAATACGAACTTCTCTACTACTTTCCATCGCGTCTCCGTATGAGGACGCTTCGAGAAAATCCACCTCGATTGGTAAATCGAGTTCTCGCACCAAGTCTGCGATGAATACAAAACTGCCACGCAGCAGGCCGACAACAATCAGCTTGTCGGTATCACCGAATTCTGCCGTGATTTCCCTACAAAGCTCCTCTATCCTGGCGGCGATCGCTTTGGCCGAGATCATCTCATCTATCACATACGCGCGGTCGCTCATCAGTGCCCCCTTGATCTTTGGCGCGCAACATACGACATGACGCGCCATTGTCACCTGCTAATACCGAAAGCCATGCCGACCCATTCCGAAACGCGAACTCTGCCATACACTGCCCAGCAAATGTACGAATTGGTGGGTGATGTGTCGCGATACCCAGAGTTTTTACCATGGTGCGCAGCTGCGCGTATCAGGCGAACTTATTCCATAGGTGAGGGTATGGTGATGGAGGCGGACCTGGTGATCTCTTTTAAAGTGTTTCGAGAGCGCTTTGGCAGCCGAGTCACGCTTTATGATTGGAAAAAAAAGATCGATACCGAATATTTGGACGGTCCTTTCAAATACATGCGGTCAGACTGGCAATTCGAGGATGCGCCAGAGGGTGGGTGCAATGTTTCATTCCATGTAGATTTTGAGTTTAAGAACGCGGTGTTGCAGGGCATTATTGGTGTAGTATTCAATGAAGCGATGCACCGTATCGTAAGAGCCTTTGAACAACGGGCTGCCGAACTTTATGGCTGAGGCTTTACCCACCCAATACGGACGCTAGACTGTTTTTCATGACGGTTTTGACCAACGCTCTTGCTAATTTTGCGGCCGGACCTGTATCGACTACGGCTCAGGCGCGCATTGTGACTTCTCTTTCAGCATTGGATTGGCTGGCCGTGGGTCGTGCGGGTGCAGATGAGCCCGTCTCGCAAATCGTTCGCAATATGGTACTGGCCGAAGGCGGGGCAGAGCAGGCCAAGCTATTCGGAGGCGGCGCGGCTCCTTTGCGTGCGGCCTCTTTAGTCAACGGAACAGTTTCCCATGCTTTAGACTATGACGATACCCATTTTGCCCATATCGGCCACCCATCCGTGGCTGTTTTTCCGGCAGCACTCGCAGTCGCCCAGGCCTTAGACAAGCCGATAGTCGATCTGCTTGAAGCGGCTTTGGTTGGGATGGAAACATCGATACGCATTGGTCTTTGGCTTGGACGAGGGCACTATCAGGCTGGCTTTCATCAGACCGCGACATCGGGGGCATTCGGGGCAGCGGTGGCCTCAGGTCGTTTGATGGCTTTCGATATGGAGCAGATGAAAAAGGTTTTGGGTCTGACGGCAACTCGTGCCGCTGGACAGAAAACGCAATTTGGAACGATGGGAAAACCTTATAACGCAGGTCTTGCATCGTCCAACGGGGTTGAGGCGGCTTTGCTTATCCAAAGCGGCTTCGAAACCAATCCTGATGCGGTCGAAGCAACCAATGGGTTCGGAGCGACTCACCTTGGGGCGGATGATAAAGCAAGCGCTCTGGAGGGTCTTGGTGAGGAATGGCTGTTCGAAAATGTCAGCCACAAATTTCACGCCTGCTGCCACGGCTTACACGCGGCCCTTGAAGCAGCGCGAGAGTTGGACATTGCTGAACCCGAGGTCGCCGAACTTAAGGTCAAAACTCACCCCAGATGGATGAGTGTGTGCAATCAATTGGCGCCGACAACGGGGCTTGGTGCAAAGTTTTCTTACCGGACGGTTATTGCAATGCAGGCTCTTGGCCATGATACGGCCTTGCCCGAGAGTTTTTCGGATGAAGTTTGCACTGATCCGCGTCTGATATCCCTACGAGACCGAATTTCGGTCGAAGCCGATGAAAATTTGTCTGAAACACAGGCGTTTCTGTCTTTGTTGAGAAGGGACGGAGCGCGGCGCGAGGCAGTTCACGATCTGTTGACTCCTCTTTCATTGTCCGATCGTGAGGACCGAGTGAGGGAAAAAGCGTCAAAGCTAATTGGCGGTGAAACGGTCGACGAAATTTGGTCCATGTTGCGTACCGGTGGGCGCGCGGCAGAGTTGGCCGCGCGATTGGGCGGCTAGGAAACGCGCCAATGCAATGGAAACCCTGGCTCGAATACGGTCACTGGGCCGTCGTCTGTTTCTATCTTCGCCGGATACTCAACTGGGCCGCCTTTGGTAAGGGTGATCGTTTCCTCATTGACAGGTAGACCATAAAAACTGGGCCCGTGGATCGAGGTAAATCCTTCCAGCTTGTCGAGCGCTCCTTTGCTTTCGAACATTTCAGCCAGCAATGACATGGTATTGCTGGCGGTGAAACATCCGGCACATCCGCAAGCCATCTCTTTATTGGCGTCAGTATGTGGCGCACTGTCAGTGCCCAGAAAAAACCGTTCGTCGCCTGAAGTGGCGGCGACCAAAAGTGCTTGACGGTGCTCTTCTCGTTTGGCGACCGGCAAACAGTAGTAGTGCGGCTTTATCCCACCCGCCAGTATATGGTTTCGATTGATAATCAGATGATGCGCGGTGATTGTGGCTCCCAGACCGACTTCACTCGAAACGACATACTCGACGGCGTTCGAGGTAGTAACATGCTCCATCACAACGCGTAATTCCGGCGTGGACATTCGGATCGGGTCCAGTACTCGATCAATGAAAACCGCCTCGCGGTCAAAAATGTCGATCTCGGCATCCGTGACTTCGCCATGCACGCACAACGGCAGGCCAATTTCCGCCATCCTTTCCAGTACCGGTCGGATCTTATCAAAGTCCCGCACACCCGAGGCCGAATTGGTTGTGGCACCTGCGGGATACAGTTTGACTGCTTTGATCAGCCCGCTTTGATGGGCGGCGGCCACATCATTAGGGTCGGTATCCTCGGTCAGATACAGCGTCATCAAAGGCTCAAAGCTCATGTTCTTTGGGAGTGCCTTCATGATCCGGTCTCGGTAAGCTGCGGCCTGATCGCCGCGCACAACCGGTGGCACCAGGTTCGGCATGATGATCGCGCGCGCAAAATGACGAGCGGTTTCGGGCAGGACGGCCTGCAGCATTGCACCATCGCGTAGATGCAAATGCCAGTCGTCGGGGCGTCGGATCGTGAGTGTGTCGGTCATTATATCCCGCTACCACAGCCTTAATCGCTGTAAAAGGCCATAGGGTCGAAGTCTTAATCTATAAAAAGTTTGCCATTGGATCGCAGCGTTGTAACTCCTCCGATGAAGACAGCCTTGACGAGCGGTTTTGGTCGTGACCTGTTGGGCGGAACACAAGTGAGGGCAACATGAAGCATCCAAATTCCATAGATGCCGTGCAGCAAGTTTTAAAAGAACAGGGTTACGTTTGCGGCAGGGCGCTGGCGACGGTCGTTTTCCTTTCGCTGAAATTGGGAAGACCATTGTTTCTGGAAGGTGAAGCCGGTGTCGGCAAAACAGAGATTGCCAAAGCGATTGCCGCGGGGTTGGGACGTCGACTAATTCGACTGCAATGTTACGAAGGGTTGGACGCGTCTTCGGCTGTCTATGAATGGAACTTTCCGGCTCAGATGGTTGCGATTAGGACGGCTGAGGCCGCGGGCGGTGCTGATCGGGGTGCGCTGCAAACCGAGCTTTTTTCGGATGAATACTTGGTAGAACGTCCTTTGCTGCAAGCGATGCGGCCCGACGAACAGGGCGCTCCTGTCTTGCTGATCGACGAACTCGACCGAACAGACGAACCTTTCGAAGCTTTTCTTCTAGAGGCGCTCAGCGATTTTCAGGTTACAATTCCTGAACTGGGAACAGTCAAAGCCCCAGAACCACCGATCGTGATCGTAACGTCGAACCGAACGCGCGAAGTGCATGATGCGTTGAAGCGTCGCTGTCTTTATCACTGGGTCGATTACCCCGACTTTGAACACGAGATTGAAATCCTTCACGCCCGTGCACCAGAGGTTGCAGATGCACTTAGCCGTGAGGTCGTGGCGTTTGTTCAGCGTCTGCGCACCGAGGATTTGTTCAAGAAGCCGGGCGTGGCCGAAACCATCGACTGGGCAAAATGCCTGCTGGCCCTGGACGTGATGAACCTAAGCCCTGAAGTGATTGGTGATACGCTGGGGGCCATACTCAAGTATCAGGACGATATCCAAAAACTACAGGGGTCCGAAGCCAAACGGATTTTGGATGAAGCCAAAGCGACGCTTGAACCTGCCTGATTGTTATGGCTGAACAACTCCCGCTGGACATACCGGACAATCCAAAGCTTGCGCATAATATCACTCATTTTGCGCGGGCGCTGCGCAAGGCTGGGTTGCCGATTGGACCCGGTCGTGTGATCGATGCTATCCGCGCCGTACAGGCAGCGGGTTTTACCAAAAAACAGGATTTTTACTGGACGCTTCATGCCTGCTTCGTCAACCGACCAGAACACCGTACAGTTTTTGCGCAGGTTTTCCGAATGTATTGGCGCGATCCGCGATACATGGAACACATGATGGCGATGATGCTGCCTGCTATTCGCGGTGTGCAGGAGGAACGTAAGGCCGACGCCGGTGAAAAACGCGCGGCCGAGGCGCTGCTGGATGGAGTGGAACGCGACGCACCCGAATCGGTTGATCAACAGGAAGAAGAAACCGAGATCGAGATTGATGCGACACAGACCGCGTCATCTGAGGAACGGCTACGTAATCTTGATTTTGAGCAAATGAGTACGGCCGAAATTGCCCAGACAAAACGGATTTTGGCGCGTATGACATTGCCGGTTAAGCCCATCCAGTCGCGTAGGGGTAAAGCCAGCCATCTTGGACACCGCATTGACCGGGCACGAACGTTACGTGCAGCTATGAGGCAAGGGGGCGAGATGCGAGACATCGCACTGTTACAGCGCAAACCGCGCTGGCCCAACCTTGTGGCGCTTTGCGATATCTCTGGTTCGATGAGTCAATACAGCCGTATTATTCTACACTTCCTGCACACAGTATCGAATGCTAAAGGCGCGGGTTGGGCCAAGGTCTACGCTTTTACGTTTGGCACTCGGCTTACCAACATAACTCGCCATCTTCATCAACGTGACGTCGATGCAGCGCTGGCCGCGGCTGGTGCCGAAGCACAGGATTGGGAAGGAGGAACCCGCATCGGCGATTGCCTTCATCATTTCAATCGCGACTGGTCAAGACGTGTCATGGGGCAGGGGGCGGTGGTTTTACTGATAACCGATGGTTTGGAGCGTGGCGATCCGGACCGCCTTGAAGCAGAGATGGAACGCCTCCATCTGTCATCCCGCCACCTGATATGGCTAAATCCATTATTGCGATGGGACGGGTTCACTCCTAAGGCGCAGGGTATTCTTGCAATGCTGCCGCATGTCGACAGTTTCAGAGCAGGCCATTCAATTGCTTCTCTGGAAGAATTGGCCGCCGTGATCTCGCAACCCGACGACCAGGGACAAAAAGCTCGGCTAATGGCCTCGCTCACCTCATAGTGTTTACGACAGTTGTTCTTCGTTACATTTTCGCGCCATTTCCATGGCTTTGTATGTGCCTGTAAGATCGACTGAAAAGGCAAACTCCTTTTCCGGGAACACGATCATGACCTTTTGTCTGGCAATATCATCGGCGAACTGCGGATCATCGGATAAAACATAGCCGCCAGAGTACCCTTTGGTTATGTTGCCCTTCATTCCGGTGGCTTCGCCGACGTAGATATTTTCACCCAAAAGAATGGCAACAGCTTCTGTCTCACCTCGTTTTATATCAGTCTCTGCCTTGGTGAAAACGCCAACGTAACCTACGCCTCTATCTTCGGTAAGACCCATTTGCACGACGTTTTCAGAATCGTCGACTGCTTCGATCAGGCAGGACTTTTTATCTTGGTCAATAAAGACCTTCCAACCTTCAACCTCGCCATATTTCAGAAATGTGTCTGCTGACACAGCTGAGGCAGCGGTTAGCCCGATTATTGTGGCCATTGAGGTAATGATTTTCAATTTTCTGTCTCCTTTTTTAGAAATTTGGCGGGGACTGCGCTGAAACAAAGATGCTGCGCTTAGTTCAAGCTAAATCTCGTACCATACATAATCAACGCTTTGTGTATTCGTATACTTGTGGCACGAGGATATCCACTCATCCAAAGAATAAAGAATTCTGGCTGTGCAGTCCTGGTAAGGGTAGTTATGCCCGCCATTACCTTGGAAGGTTTGAACAATCCGCGAAGCGATTGTCGACAGAGGGGAAGTGGCGTGCAGTATACACAGACAGCTTTTCATTGCGCTAAACCTCCCTATGTTGGATCGCAATACCGTCGGAGGTTAGGATGGACAGATTCGACAACAGTCCTGAAACAGCACTGAACTGGTACCGTAGTGGCAAAGGTGCTGCGCTAGCGACAGTCGTGCAAACATGGGGTAGCGCGCCAAGGCGTGTTGGATCACAATTGGTAATAGGAGGCGATGGTCAAATTGAAGGATCGGTGTCGGGTGGTTGTGTCGAAGGGGCGGTAATTGTCGAAGCCCTTGACGCTATCGAAGAAGGCGAAGCCCGCCTTTTGGAGTTCGGCGTCAGCGACGAGGACGCCTTTGCCGTCGGTCTTGCTTGTGGTGGAACGATCAGAGTGTTGGTCGAGCCGATCGGCAGGGTTTTCCCCGAAGCAATGCTTGAGGAATTGGTGGCAGCCCGCGCTAATCGGGAAGCGATTGCTTACGAGGTAAATGTCGAAATCGGGCAACGTGCCTTACGTCACAACGCCTACCCGGATCGATTGCGAATGGACCGTTCGGGTTTCGAAGAGGACGGTCAGACGTTTGTCGCAGTCCACAACCCTCCGTTGCGCCTAATCGTTGTCGGGGCGGTTCACATCGCGCAAGCACTTGTTCCCATGGCAAGAATTGCAGGCTATGATCCGGCCATTGTCGATCCAAGGGAAGCTTTCGCCTCTAACGCCCGGTTTCCCGGAGAGAAAATCCTAACGGATTGGCCGGACGAGGCGGTAACACAGCTTGGGCTAGACTCGCGAACTGCAATTGTTTTGCTTTCACATGATCCGAAACTGGATGACCCCGCGCTGCAAGCCGCTTTACAAGCGAACGTTTTTTATATCGGAGCCTTGGGATCCAGCCGTACACACGCCAAGCGCATTGATCGGATGAAACAGGCCGGTTTCACGGATGATCAGATTGCGCAAATTCATGGTCCAATTGGGCTTGATATCGGTGCCGCGGACCCATCTGAAATCGCCGTTGCAATTCTTGCGCAAATGACTGCGGTTCTACGAGGTAAGGCGTGAAGTTCGGACCGATCCCGGTTTCGCGAGCTAGCGGAACGATTCTCGCGCATTCTGTTAAGGTCGGGGATCGAAAGCTCCGCAAAGGTGTTCGGCTGACACCCGAACATATCGCTCAGATGGATCGGGCGGGTTTAACAAATGTCACAGTTGCACGGATGGAACCAGGCGATTGTCACGAGGACGAGGCCGCGCGAACTCTGGCAACTGCGCTTGCTCCTGATCCATCTTTGGCCAATCTAAGATTGACCGAAGCATTCACCGGGCGTGTCAATTTGGTTGCTGAAAGCCCCGGGGTCGCTGTATTGAGTACAGACGCGCTGCATCGGTTCAATCAAGTTAACGCGATGATTACTGTTGCAACGGTACCCCAATATCAGCAGATGAATGCTGGCGGCATGGTGGCAACCATCAAAATCATCTCTTATGCCGTCCCTAAGGCCGATGTTATTTACGCTGCAAATCTTGCTCATGGCGCGATACGGGTTGCGAAACCTGTTTTGCATACTGCAGGTCTTGTCGTAACGGATATTCCAGGCGGCCCGCCCAATGAAAAAGGCATCGCCGCTATCCGAGGCCGGGTGGAAGAGCTAGGGATGGAGTTGTCGGACGTTCGAATCGTTCCCCACCAAACACAGGCGATCTCAAACGCGATTCTGGATACTCACGGCGACCTAGTGATGATTCTGACGGCTTCGGCGACCTCGGACGAAAATGATGTTGCACCCGAGGCGGTTCGCGCTGCGGGTGGAACCGTGGATCGGTTTGGTATGCCAGTAGATCCCGGCAATTTGCTATTTCTTGGGTCCTTGCATGGCCGTGCCGTAATCGGTCTGCCGGGTTGCGCACGCTCGCCTGCATTGAATGGGGCAGATTGGGTTCTGTCCCGAGTAGCTTGCGGGATCGAAACGACAGGCAACGACATTGCCGCCATGGGTGTCGGCGGCCTTCTCAAAGAGATACCAACAAGACCGCAACCCCGCGCCGCAAAAAGCAAGTGACGCAACGGCACTTTTGCCGAATTGCTGTGTTGATCCACTATCTCAGACTCGAGAAAGTTCATCTTGGGAAAACACGCAAATATTTTTGTTCTCAAACAAAAATTCCCGTGTTTAACTCGGGCCAAGGAAAAACACTAAATAGGGAGGATCTCATGACACAGGTCTCAATGACCGTGAACGGTAAGGCCGTTAGCGGTGACGTCGAAGGCCGGACCCTGTTGTCCAGCTTTTTGCGGGAACACCTGTCACTGACCGGTACCCATGTTGGCTGCGACACCGCACAATGCGGGGCTTGCGTCGTACACGTGAACGGAGAAGCCGTTAAGTCGTGCAACATGCTTGCGCTGGAAGCAGACGGATCGGAAGTTGGCACGATCGAAGGTCAGGCAAACCCGGACGGGTCGTTGAACGTGATTCAACAGGCTTTCCAAGATCATCACGGTCTACAATGCGGTTTCTGCACGCCGGGAATGGTAATGAGCGCGGCAGCACTACTGAAGGAAAACCCGCGCCCAACTGAGGCCGAGGTGCGTAAGTACCTTGAAGGAAACCTGTGCCGTTGCACAGGCTATCACAATATCGTCAAAGCGATCATGGCCGCGTCCGGCCAAGACGTCAGCAGCATAGCCGCCGAGTAACGCGGCCAAAAAAGAATTTTCCAGGGAAGTTCTTTTTCAGGGAGGAGAACAAGCAATGCCCAAAGACAGTGGCATCGGAGCCAGTTCCAAGCGGCGCGAAGACGTGCGCTTTCTGACCGGAGCAGGCAATTACACCGACGACATCAACGTGCATGGCCAAGCTTATGTGCATTTTCTAAGATCCGACATCGCGCACGGCAGAATTAAGTCCGTGGACACCTCTGCGGCAGAAAACATGCCCGGAGTTGTGAAAGTTTTTACCGGTAAAGATTTCGAGGGCGTAGGCGGGATGCCCTGCGGGTGGGAAGTGACCGATCGTCATGGCGCTCCTATGCAGGAGCCACCGCATCCAATTCTGGCGCAGGGAAAGGTTCGCCATGTAGGGGATCCGATAGCAGCGGTAGTCGCGGATTCGCTGGAACAGGCACGTGATGCGGCCGAAGCAATTGCTTTGGACATTGAAGAGTTACCCGCGGTTCTTGACATGAAAGCTGCTGCGCAGGACGGCGCCACTCTGGTTCACGATGATCTGAAAAATAACATCTGTTATGACTGGCATCTTGGTGAAGCTGATAATGCAAAGTTAGATGAGGTCTTTGCCAATGCGGCGCATGTGACCACGCTGGATTTGGTCAACAACCGTTTAGTTGCAAACCCGATGGAGCCTCGCGTTGCCGTTGCTGAATACAAGCGCGGTACTGACGAGTACACGTTGTACACCACGTCGCAGAACCCGCACGTTATCCGTTTGCTGATGTGCGCGTTTGTTCTGGGCCTTCCGGAGCACAAGGTTCGCGTCGTCGCACCCGACGTCGGCGGTGGATTTGGCACCAAAATCTTCCACTATGCGGAAGAGGCTTTTTGTACCTTTGCGGCGAAAGCTTGTGGGCGACCCGTCAAGTGGACCGCAAGCCGATCCGAGGCGTTTATGTCTGACGCACAGGGCCGTGATCACGTCAGCAGAATCGAATTGGCGCTTGACGCGGACAACAATTTCGTCGGCTTGCGTACTGACACATATGCCAACTTGGGCGCATATCTTTCGACTTTCTCTAGTTCAGTTCCGACTTGGCTGCACGGTACTTTGATGGCGGGCAACTACAAGACGCCGGTCATTCAGGTGAACGTGAAGGCTATGTTTACCAACACGGTGCCCGTGGATGCCTATCGCGGGGCAGGTCGCCCCGAGGCCACGTTCCAGTTAGAGCGTGTGATCGACAAAGCCGCCCGTGAATTGGGTGTGGATCCGATTGCTCTCAGACGGCAGAACTTTATCACCGAGTTCCCATACGACACTCCCGTGGCGTTGACCTACGACACTGGGAATTACAATGGGACAATGGACAAGCTTGAAGCAGCTGCCGATCTGTCTGGCTTTGCGGCGCGCCGCGCGGAAAGTGAGGCCAATGGCAAACTACGCGGCTTGGGTATAAATTGTTACATCGAGGCGTGTGGAATTGCCCCATCTAACATTGTTGGCATGTTAGGGGCTCGTGCGGGTCTTTATGATGCTGCGACGGTGCGGGTAAACGCCACTGGCTCAATCAGCGTCATGGTCGGCGCACACAGCCATGGCCAGGGCCATGAAACGGCTTTCCCGCAAGTCGTAGCGGACATGATCGGTATCGACGAGTCGATGGTCGAGATCGTGCATGGTGATACTTCCAAAATTCCGTTTGGAATGGGAACGTATGGTTCGCGTTCGCTGGCCGTCTGTGGCTCGGCCATGGTAAAGGCAACAGAAAAAGTGATCGATAAAGCGAAAAAGATCGCTGCGCATCTGTTGGAAGCGTCAGAAGCTGATATCGAATTGAAGGATGGTCAGTTCACTGTTGCTGGCACGGATAAATCCGTGGCGTGGGGCGATGTGACGTTGACGGCTTACGTTCCTCACAACTTCCCTCTGGAAGTGGAGCCTGGGCTGGAAGAGACGGCGTTCTATGATCCAGCCAATTTCACGTTCCCTGCGGGAGCCTACGCTTGTGAGGTCGAAGTCGATCCAGAGACTGGACAGGTCACAATTGAAACTTTCACGGCGGCAGATGACTTTGGCAATATCATCAACCCGATGATTGTGGACGGTCAGGTGCACGGTGGAATTGGTCAGGGAATTGGTCAAGCATTGCTTGAAAATTGTGCCTATGACGAAAATGGCCAACTCCTAAGCGCCTCATTCATGGATTATGCGATGCCGCGTGCGGACGACCTTCCGTTTTATGGTGTGGATCATTCCAGCCAGACTCCGTGTACGCACAATCCGCTAGGCGTGAAAGGCTGCGGAGAGGCTGGCGCAATCGGGTCGCCTCCTGCAGTGGTCAACGCGGTTCTGGACGCTTTAAACTCGGGTGGCAAAACCGTCGATCACATCGACATGCCGGTAAGCCCCTCACGCGTCTGGGCAGCTTTGAACAGCTAAGTTGTTGTGTGGGTGCGAGGGGCAATCCTTCGCACCCCAAGGATTTTAATTGCCAGAAGAAGGGCGGTTCCGCGCCTTTTGGAAAGGAAAACGAAATGTACAATTTCGAGTTCGAAAAACCCTCAACCATCGCCGATGCAGTTGCTGCGATGGGAGGAGAAGAAGCTCAGGCATTGGGGGGCGGGCAAACCTTGATCCCTACGCTAAAGCAGCGATTGGCCGCACCATCGTCTTTGGTATCTTTGACAGGCATCCCAGAGATGCGCGGTGTTTGCGTCGAGGATGATGGGTCAGTTTCTATTGGTGGCGCTACGACGCACGCTGCCGTGGCCGCTGATGCGGCTGGCAACTATCCCGCGTTGGCGGCCCTGGCCGGTCAGATCGGCGATCCTGCAGTTCGAAACCGTGGTACCATTGGTGGCTCGATTGCCAACAACGATCCTGCAGCCTGCTATCCTGCGGGTGCGCTCGGCTCAGGAGCAACGATCGTTACCAATAATCGCCAAATTTCTGCAGATGACTTCTTTGAGGGTATGTTTAGCACCGCCCTGGAAGAAGGCGAGATCATCACGTCGGTCCGCTTTCCAGTGCCTCAGGCGGCAAGCTATCAGAAGTTCTTGCAACCAGCCTCCCGTTTCGCGTTAGTCGGGGTATTTCTGGCACGGTTCGCCGACGGCGTTCGAGTCGCGGTAACCGGTGCAAGCGAAGATGGGGTGTTCCGCTGGTCCGAAGCAGAACAGGCGTTGAGCAAAGAATTCCGCCCAGACGCTCTGATGGATCTCAGGATCAATGCAATGAATATGATTGCCGACTTGCACGGTAGCAAAGCATATCGCGCACATCTTGTTAGCGTGATGACAAAGCGCGCCGTCGAAGCGTGTATGTAACTATAGACGAAAAAACAAAAAAGCCTCGGCTAATAACCGGGGCTTTTTATTTTCTTTACGCGGGGCAGTCGTGATGGTTGCCAATATGCCCCCGTATCTTCGCGGGCTTTCAAGTGAAGTTCGGCCCGGTCACGCGCGGCGTCACCGCCCGCAGAAACGAGATGCCCCAACAAACACTCCAAAACAGCCATCGCCCCCGAAAAGCTGGAGAAATGGTGCAATGATCGTGTGCTTACTGGTAAAACCACGTCTGCCGAGATACCTGGCGCGATTACATCGCTGTCGGACATCATTATCAGCTTGAGTCCTTGTTTTTTTGCAAATCGCATCGCTTGGATCGTATCGGCAGAATAGGGTTGAACAGTTATTGCAAACAGACAATCCCGTTCATCCGCACTAAGCAAATCATCGATTGCCGAGCCAACATGCCGAGGCGCTAGTTTAAGCCCAGGATGCGCCATTCGCCCTGCATAATGAAAATAATTTGCCAGGGCATAACTGGCGCGAGTTGCTGTGACATAACAACGATTAGACTGCATAATCAATTGTGTCGCCGCGCCTATCGTTTCAGGTTCCAGCAACCTTAGGGAGCGGGACACAACATTCAATTCGTTCCTGGCGAATTCCGCCTGCGCAGTTCCGTAATTCCCGGATTTATCTGATTGGTCCAGCCAATCCTGACCTAGTTTTTCTTCGGCATCCGTAACCAATGCAGACCGAAATGGTTGGCGGAACGCGTTGAAACCGTCAAATCCCATTTTATCGGCCAAGCGGACTAGTACGTTTGGGCTTACTCCGATCTTTTGAGATGTGACCCGAATTGGGTCGATCCCAAAATCACCCGGGTGATCAATAATATATTTTGCAGCTGCCTTTAGTTGCGTTGGCAAATTGTCGATGTCGCGACGCAATCGATTTGTCAGTTGTGTTACATGGAGTTCCATATCAAGAAAAAAACATATGTTTTGGAAATTACAAGTGCGAAACGTTTGGGCTGAACGTAGATCGCAACTATAGCGCCTAAAATGTGGGCTATGGGTAGATTAATCAGGAAGAACATCGTGTCGCAATTAGATGCAACTGGGCCTTACATTCTGGTTGCTCCAAACGGAGCAAGACGCCGGCTTACGGATCATCCGGCAATACCGATTTCAATGGACCAGATCGTTTCAACGGCGAAGGCGTGTTATGATGCTGGTGCTCGTGGCTTACATTTACACGTTAGGGACGACTATGGCCGGCATTCTTTGGACGCTGGCAGGTACCTCGAAACTATTTCGGAACTGCAACAAAATGTACCTGCGATGGATGTTCAAATTACGACTGAAGCAGGTGGTATGTATGACGTTGAGGCGCAATATCTCTGCCTGTCAGAAGTTAAGCCCAAATGGGCTTCGATTTCAGTCAGAGAGGTTGCAAAAAACCCTGAACTCGCGGCACGTATATACAGCCTTTGCGAGGATCAAGGAACCCGCGTACAGCATATCCTGTACGATGCGGCAGATACTGATCTATTGATTGAGTGGCAAACTGAGTGTGTGGTTAAACCGTCGCAAGTGGACAGACTTTTGGTGTTGGGACGCTATTCATTGGACCGAAATTCAGTGCCTGAGGATATCGAAAAATTTCCCATCGACACTTCTCCGTGGATGGTGTGTGCCTTTGGATCGCAGGAGCATACTTGTTTGGTTAACGCGGCATTGCGCGGAGCTGATGTTCGGGTTGGGTTCGAAAACAGCTTGACCATGGAAACTGGTCAACAATGGGTCGACAATGCCGCATCAGTCGCAGCATTAGTGGCGCAGATAAAAGGTAGATCAAGATGAGTCATGTTTTCCCACGTCACACAAAATCTGAATTGCCGACCGCAATAAGCGGGGAGGGTTGTTATCTGATCGACAGTCAAGGGCGGCGATATTTGGATTGCGGCGACGCTGCGGTTTCGTGCTTGGGGCATTCGAACAAGGCAGTCATCCAAGCTGTTCAACAACAAGTGGAACAGATTGCCTTTGCTCACACCGGATTTATGACTTCGGAACCAGCTGAGGCTCTTGCTGACCTGCTCATAAAATACGCTCCGGGAGAACTGGATAGAGTCTATTTTGTGTCCGGTGGATCAGAGGCAACGGAGGCAGCGATCAAGCTGGCTCGGCAGTACTTTCTTGAGATTGGACAGCCCACTCGAAGTCACGTCATCGCACGTCGTCAGAGTTATCATGGCAATACATTGGGTGCATTGTCGGCAGGTGGGAATGAGTGGCGCCGGGCACAGTTCTCTCCGATGTTGATAGAAATGAGCCACATAGCACCCTGCTACGAATATGCCGAAAAAACCGCCGCTGAGAGCAGTTTTGAATATGGGCAACGAGTGGCCAATGAACTGGAGACAGAAATTCTACGTCTTGGACCAGAGTCGGTCATGGCATTTATGGCCGAACCTGTAGTGGGCGCGACATTGGGAGCAGTTCCTGCCGTTGATGGATACTTCAAACGGATCAGAGAGATTTGTGATCAATACGGAGTGTTATTGATTTTGGATGAGGTCATGTGCGGCATGGGACGGACCGGGCACCTGTTTGCGTGCGACCATGACGGCGTGGTGCCAGACATTCTGTGTATCGCAAAGGGACTAGGCGCCGGATATCAACCAATCGGCGCCATGATGTGTACCGGAAAAATATATGACGCTATTCGCGACGGATCGGGTTTTTTCCAACATGGCCATACTTATGTCGGACATCCAGTTGCTACTGCTGCAGCTTTGGCGGTTGTGACAGAATTGACCGAAAGAAACCTGCCGGAACGGGCGGGCGTCAAAGGTGAAAACCTGCAATCGGCATTAGAAGCGACGTTTGGCCAACACCCGAATGTCGGCGACATTCGGGGAAGGGGACTTTTCCGAGGAATCGAATTAGTTTCCGAAAGAAACAGTAAGACCCCATTTGATCCCAACAACGGAATCGCAGGTAAGGTCAAAAAAGCAGCCTTGGCCGAAGGGCTGATTTGCTACCCGATGTCAGGTACCCGCGACGGCCGAACAGGAGATCACATATTGTTGGCGCCGCCGTTTATAATCCAAGACTCTGAGGTCGACGAGTTGGTGGTAAAGCTGAAACGCGCTCTAAATAACGTATTATAAAAAGGGCTCCACCCACTTTTGAAAGAGCCCTTAGAATAAGAAATGCGCAATCTTACTTTTGTGGTAGCGGCCCAATCATCATGATCATTTGACGGCCTTCCATCTTCGGCATGTTTTCTATCTTGCCGATTTCCTGAATGTCTTCAGCGACGCGTTCGAGCAACTCGCGCCCGAGATTTTGGTGCGCCATCTCACGGCCACGAAAGCGTAGAGTTATTTTGACCTTGTCGCCCTTTTCAAGGAACTTTACGACGTTTTTCATTTTGACGTCATAGTCATGCGTGTCGGTGTTCGGACGGAATTTGATTTCCTTCACCTCGATGACTTTTTGTTTCTTTCGGGCTTCGCTTTCGCGTTTTTGCTGTTCGTATTTAAACTTGCCAAAATCCATGATCTTGCAGACCGGTGGGTTCGCGTTGGGCGATATCTCGACCAGATCGAGGCCAGCTTCGGCGGCAAGTTGCATGGCTTTCGCGGGATGAACCACCCCGACATTTTCGCCATCAGCGCCTATCAGGCGAATTTCGGGGGCACGGATTCTGTCATTTACGCGCGGTCCGGTTTCTCTCTGCGGTGGCGCGTTGTGAGGTCTGCGAGCTATGGGTTCATTCCTTTGATGATTTCAGAAATTCGAGCCCGGAATTTAGACGTCTCCGGGCATCGTTTCAAGCGGCATAACGGGGTATTACACCGAAAAATCTAAGTTTTGTCTGGGGTTTTTAGCAGGCAAGGTAAGTTTTAGCCCTGCCTTTGAATTGTGTCAGCCCACAAAGGCCTTTTCGACCACGAATTCTTTGGGTTCGGAATTAGCGCCTTCGCGCAAGCCGAAACCTTCCAGAATAGCTTTAATGTCGTGGTTAAAGGCGAGACTTCCGCAAACCATAGCACGATCTGTCTCGGGCCTTATTCCACCTTCGACACCCAAATCAGCGAATACAGTTCCGTCCTGCAACAAGGTGGTGATACGTCCCATCTTTGGACTCTCTTCTCTTGTTGTTGTCGGATAATATCGAATCTTGTCGGCGAAGTCTTCGCCGATGAGTTCGGCCAGTAACTCGTCCTGCCGAATGTTGTCGATCAATTCCTGGCCATAGTTCAACTCGGCCACGTCGCGACAAGTGTGAGTGATGATGATCTCGTCATAATCTTCATAAGTCTGTGGTTCGCGCAGCAGGGAAGCAAAAGGAGCGAACCCAGTTCCTGTGGCAAAGAACCAAATACGCTTGCCCGGCAGGAGCGCGTCGTGCACCAGTGTGCCAACTGGTTTGGGTCTTAGAATGATCTGATCGCCAGGTTTGATATGCTGCAGCTTGGACGTAAGCGGGCCATCCTGAACCTTGATCGAGTAAAACTCCAATTCTTCGTCCCAGGAAGGGGAGGCGATAGAGTAGGCACGCAACAGCGGTTTACCGTTATCACCTAACAGTCCGATCATAACAAATTCACCTGAACGGAACCGTAAAGAGGCCGGGCGTGTAACTTTGAACGAAAACAAACGGTCCGTCCAATGTTTGACGTCGGTCACAGTTTGGGCGTCTGGCAAGACGGGAGCCTTAACGGCGGTTGCTTCGGTCACGGATTTCATCTCTGTCATCGTTTCGCTGCCGATCTGCTAAACCGACATCTCCGTTTAATCTTTGATCCAAGTCAGGAAAAGGGGCAGATTGTCCCTTTCGGCGTCTTACGTTGAAGCGTCGGTTGATCAGCCGCGAAGACGCGCCTGATAGTTGTGCTCCTGCCAATCGGCTCTGCTCAGCCATTGGTCTTCGGGTTGGCGGGCAGCCAACGCGTGATCAATCTCAATCTCATCAAATCCACTTCTTCGGGCCATTGCATATTGATCAGCCAACACATGGCCCTTGGCCCTCAATCGGCCTTTATAGCCTTTCAGGCGCAATGTCCGCGCGATGGTAAAGCCGCGACCGTCAGCAAAGGACGGGAAGTCCACGCGAACCATTCGGGAGCTGCCCAAGCGTTCCATTAACTCGTCAGGGTCTGTGTCTGAATTCACATCCAGCGCGACAACATCATTAGCCGCATCATCAAGTGTGACGAAACCGTCTGTCCAGTCGTCAGGGGAAAACCCCCCGTCGGTAACAATTACGTTCATGTTTTTTCTCCGGTACGGACCATTTTTCCATCAATGAAATGGATGCCGCATTCTTCTTTGTTCTGATTGCGCCAACGTCCGGCGCGCGGGTCTTCGCCCTCTTTGACCGACGATGTGCAAGGGGCGCAACCGATCGAAGGGTATCCTTTTGCCACCAGTGGATGTCGTGGTAAGCGATTTTCGTCCATATAGGCACGTACGTCTTCTGGTGCCCAATGTGCCAACGGGTTGACCTTGATCCGACCTGTTCCGTCTTCGACTTCGAAGAACTCCAGAGTGGCCCGAGTGCCCGACTGAAAGCGCTTTCGCCCTGAAATCCAGCCGCTGTAGCCAGAGAGTGCCTGTTGCAAGGGAAAGGTTTTCCGCAGATTGCAACAGGCGTCTGTATCATGAACGTGAAGGGCGCCATATGGGTCGTCACGCTGTACATCTTCGTCATTCGCTCGAATAATACGTACGTTGCTCAGCCCCAGCCTATCACTAACTTCATGCTGATACTCCAAGGTCTCAGTAAACAGCATCTGCGTATCAATGAACAACACTGGTGTAGCCTTATCGACTACTGCCACCATGTGCAGCAAGACGACTGATTCCGCTCCAAAGCTGGAAACCAGGGCAAGATCTTCGATTTCTGCCAGCGCGCCATGCATCACGTCATGAGCACTGTGGTGCCGGAACCGATCATTCAGCGCACCGACTTGCTGTGTCAGCGCGCGACGATCCCGGCCAAGTTCCGTTTGTATCAGGTCAAGCGGCATTCGCTCGAGCCTCTGGATAGAGAGCAGCCTTGAACGGCGCCATTCCAACGCGACGGTAAGTTTCCAGGAAGGTCTCTTCGGTGCCGTCTCGCTGCTCCAAATAGGTTTCTACGATACGTTCCACGGCAGGCACGATTTCGTCGTAAGCAAAACCAGGCCCGGTGCGATCACCAACCGCGGCGGATTCGGTTGCGTCGCCACCCAATGTAATTTGATAGTTTTCGACGCCAGCACGATCCAAGCCAAGAATACCAATATGGCCTACGTGGTGGTGGCCACACGCGTTAATGCAGCCCGAAATCTTGATCTTCAGGTGGCCGATATCATGCTCAAGTTTCAGCTCGTCGAAGCGGGTCGCTATCTCTTGTGCAACCGGGATTGAACGGGCGGTTGCCAGCGCGCAGTAATCCATGCCGGGGCAGGCAATGATGTCGCTGATCAGGCCGATATTGGCTGTGGCCAGCTCATACTCTTTCAGCTTGGCATGGATCACCGGCAGGTCCGACTTGTGGACATGCGGCAGAATCACGTTCTGCTCATGGCTGATGCGCAGCTCGTCATAGGCGAACTCTTGGGCCAGATCCGCCATCACGCGCATCTGCTCGGCAGTCGCATCACCCGGTGTCTGACCGTGCTTCTTGATCGAGATCGTGACGATCGCGTGGTCCGCGTTCTTGTGCGGTGCGATGTTGGTATCGACCCACGAACGGAAGACCGGATCGTTGGTATAGGCGCCTTCGAACGACGCAACCGAACCTTTGCGGAAGGCCGGAGGTGCAAAGTGGCCTTTGATCTCATCCAGCAGAGCCATATCGGCGCCCTTGAACTGCGGGCGAACCTGTAGGAAGCGCTCATTCACCTTGGCGCGGATGGCGTCGATGCCATGTTCGTGCACAGTGATCTTAATGCGGGCTTTGTACTTGTTGTCGCGGCGGCCGATCTGGTTCCACACGGACACCGTGGCTTCCAGATAGGCCAGCAAATCGTCAAATGCGACGAACTCGGACAGCTCCTTGCCGATCATCGGAGTGCGGCCAAGACCGCCACCCACGATAACCCGGGCACCAAGAACGCCGTCACGTTCAACCAGTTGCAGGCCGATGTCGTGCGCCTTTATCACTGCGCGATCGTTCTCCGAGCCGGTAATAGCGATCTTGAACTTTCGCGGCATGAACTGGAATTCCGGATGGTCGGTGGACCATTGACGCAGAAGTTCAGCGTAGGGGCGGGGGTCCGCAATTTCATCTGCCGCGGCACCCGCAAAATGGTCGGCAGTAACGTTGCGAATGGTGTTGCCCGAGGTCTGGATGGCGTGCATGCCAACCTCGGCCAGCGCATCCAGCATATCCGGCACGTCATTCAGTTTGGGCCAGTTGTACTGGATGTTTTGACGGGTGGTGAAGTGACCGTACCCTTTATCCCACTTCTCGGCTAGCAGGGCCAACTGGCGCATCTGAGCGCTGGACAGCGTACCATAGGGAATAGCTACTCGCAGCATGTAGGCGTGCAACTGCAGATAAAGGCCATTCATCAAACGAAGTGGTTTGAATTCATCTTCGGTCAAAGAGCCGTCAATTCGACGTTCAACTTGAGCGCGGAACTGCGCGTTGCGCTCTGACAAAAATGCTGCGTCAAACTCAGAGTAACGATACATGATTAGTTGTCCTTAAATGCAGCCCCGAACCTTGGGGGCCTTTACGGGGAGAGAAGGCCGGAGGTCAGGCCCGGGGCTGCGGGGAAGTTTCCTGTTTGCCATGGGCATAATTGGACGGGCCAGTCCGTCGGAAATCTTCCCGAAAATGGGTAGGTTCAGGACCTGAGTCACCCGCCACAGCATCAGCGAGATAGGCGCCGACAATCTTGCTGTACTGGCGTTCGGCATCTAGCAATCGAACTTGCGCGTGTGCTTCGTCGGTGATCAGTTCCGCATCAGAAAAATCGCGAGACCAACGGTCATCTTCTGTCAGGTAAACCACATCTCCTTCCAACAGATCGTTGGCGGTGACAACTTTGGGTGTAAAAGCGCGGGCCATCAGGCAAGCTCCTTGTTGAAATCTTTCTGTGCGGCGAATGCGTCTCGCGGCGACAAACCGTAAAATGTCAGCGCAGGTCCGTTCATCTCAGCGGCGGTCAGATCGGCTGACAAACGATCCAGTGTCGTGTGCAGCACGCACTGATCAGAACGCGACGCGTTTTCGACAATGGTAACGGGTGTATCGCGATCTGCCCCATGCATGATCAGACGGCCCTGGATGAATCTGGCGGATTTTTTGCCCATATAGATTGCGGCCACAGAGCCAGGGCGCGCCAAAGCAGCCCAATCGTGATCAGCAAACCCGTTCACATCGTGGCCCGTTAGAAATCGAACGGAAGAGTTACGTTCTCGCCGAGTGAGGCTTTGGCCAATTGTCGCTACTGCTGCCGACGCTGCAGTAACACCGGGCACAATGCGCCATGAAATACCTGCAGCCTCAACGGCATCTATTTCTTCATCAAGGCGGCCAAAAACGGTCGGGTCGCCAGACTTCAAACGAACGACACGCTGATACTTGGTTGCGTATTCGACCAGCAGTGCGTTTATGTCACTTTGTTTCCATGACGGGCCAAAACCGGCTTTGCCTACATCCACTAGGGGCGCTTTTTTGCCGGCCAGCTCGAGCACTTCAGAACTTATTAAGCGGTCATGCAGAACAACGTCCGCCAATTCAAATGACCTTATCGCCTTAACGGTAAGCAGTTCTGCATCGCCGGGGCCAGCGCCGACAAAATCGACGTGACCGGGTTGAACTTTGTCTTGATGATGCTGCATTTGGCGATCCGGGCGCGGTTTGACTTACCTCACAATATAGGAAATATTTCCTCTATGACGCCATAATGCGTGAAAAAAAAGAACATTTGTTCCAAATTTTACTGCCGAAGGAACAAGAGTTTCGAAACGAGAGGAAAACAAGAATGTCGGTGCGAATAGACGCCACAGACCAGAAAATTCTGTTCGAGCTGCAAAGAGACGCTAGCCAATCTCTGGATGAGATCGCAGCTCGTGTTGGTAGTTCGAAGACACCAGTTTGGAATCGCATACGAAAGCTGAAGGGTGCTGGTGTTATAGGTCAGCAAACTGTCTTGCTGGATGCCGAGGCGTTAGGTTTCGAGGCGACATTCTTTGTCCTGATCCGAACTTCGGAGCATGAGGCTGAATGGCAGCGTAAATTTCTCAACGCATTGCGAAATCGCCCCGAAGTTCAAGAAGCGCATCGGCTAGCAGGCGACATCGACTACATTCTGAAGGTTCGGGTCAAAAATGCCCGCGCATACGATGCGTTTTATCAAAACCTGATTTCCGAGGTTCGGGTTCACAACGTCACCGCCTTACTATCGATGGAAGAAATTAAGTCCACAACCATGTTGCCGTTGAATGCGATTTCCCTGGACTAACACGCGAAATTCATGCTTGGACCATTAAGTTTGACAGGCCGTGAAAGTGATAGGTGTCAGCGTACCGCGCCTTTTCAATGAGGCGCAAATTTGGGCATCTATCGAACAAAACGCGCAACGCAATGCGCATCTCAAGTCGCGCAAGAGGAGCTCCGACGCAGAAATGCAGCCCTCCGCCAAAACTAACATTAGCAATTGCTTTGCGGCTGGGATCGAATAAATCTGGCTGCGGCCAAACCTCGGGGTCTCGGTTTGCTGCCGCTAACAGTAAGGCGATTTGCTCACCTCTACTGAAGGTATTTCCAAAAACTTCGACATCTTCATAAGCGTATCGCGTGAACATGTGCAAAGGTGGATCGTACCTTAAGACTTCCTCGACCAATTGGTCTAAGGGGTTGGAAAATAAGTCCTGAGAAAAGGCTCCATCAGTCAGTACAGCATTTAAGCCATTTCCAAGGGTGTGCACGGTTGCTTCATGTCCCGCGTTCAGCAAAAGTATGCAGGTTGCAATTAACTCATCTCTGTTTAGCTTTTCACCATCTTCTTCCGCTTGAATCAAACGTGTGATGAGGTCGTCTTTCGGATCGTTACGGCGGTGTTCGATGTATTCGTTTAAGAACGCACTGAATTCGCTTGAAGATTGGGCAGCCGCGTCTTCGGTTTGCCTTGTCCTGCCTGCCTGATACATAGCGACCATATCGTGCGACCAAGCCAGAAGTTGTGGGGCTATATCCTCAGGCACCCCGAGCAAGCGACAAATAGTGATGACGGGAACTTTATTGCAGTATGCTGGCAAAAGATCGAACGGTTCTTTGGGAAATTCGTCGATCAGACTATTGCATAGCTCTTCAATGCCCGTTGACATCGCTGAGATAGCCCGGGAAGTGAACGCGCGCAGAACCAATGCCCGCAACCTTGTGTGACGAGGCGGTTCAAGCTCAAGCATTGAGTTGGCCTCGACCGACAACCAAGGGGCTAGATGCGAGGGTCCCGGCGAAGCCATTTCAGGCGGAACCTCGCGGCCAAAGCGACGATCACGCAACAGGGACAGGACAGCCCGGTTAGATACAGCCGCAACCATCCCGTAATCTTGCCAAAATAACAGGTCGCCATATTGTCGAGCTTCAGCATAAAAGGAATAGGGGTTCTGTACGAAGGACGGGTCAGTAGGAGATTGTGTCAACGTCTTCATGAACCGCACACTTGCCATGGCGCCCGTCGAATGCAAGACCCTAAAGCATGCATCGGTTATGGATCATACTAGGGTTTCTCTCAGCGGTTGGGCTATTGTCTGTGGGCGTTTGGACCTATGCGTATCGTCAAGCTCTCTCGCAACTAAGTGAAAAGGCAGAGGCGGACCTCGAACTTGCGGCCGACAGGTTGAGCACACAGATGCAGGTGTACCAAGAATTGGCTGTGTTGATGGCAGACCACCCGGGCCTGCGTACTCTCGAAGACGCATCGCAGAAACGGGCAGCGCGGTTACTGTTGTTGGACGTGGCGGACAAAACTGCTGCAGTCAACATTATGTATTTGGATCGCAAAGGGCAGGTTCTGGCGGCAGCACAACCGACGCCACAACCAAGTTTAGCGAAACACCCTGCATTTAAACGGGCAATGCAAGGCGCCTTGGGCACTGCGCATGGTGTCATGCCGAACAGCGATGATCGTACATATTCATATGCTGCGCCTTCTTTCGGTCCTTTTGGGGAAATTGAAGGCGTCTTGATGGTCGTCGCAGACGTTCAGGATGTGGAACAAACCTGGCGTGGTAGCACCGAGGCGGTATTCTTCGTCGATTCCGATGGGATCGTCTTTATCTCCAATCGGTCTGATCTTTTGTTTTGGCAAAGGTCCGAAGGGCAACCCGGACTGGTCCCTCCCAACGGTGGGTCCGTTGATTTCGCCTCAATTCACGTTGGGGTTCACGAGGTTTGGAAACTGAACTGGGGCCGTTATCTGCCTAATCGCGCACTGCATCTTACGCTTGATCTTCCAGTGATCGACATGACGGCGGAGGTGTTGGTGGACGTCGCACCCGCACGGCGCTTAGCTATTTTACAGGCCGCTGCCGTTGCTGCGATTTGTTTGGCATTTGGTGCATTTTTGTTTCTTGCGACCGAGCGTCGACGTGCGCTGTCCGAAGCTAATGCGGTATTGGAAAGCCGCGTTGCGCAGCGAACACGCGCCCTCACTGCCGCAAATACTGCTCTGCGCCACGAGGTTTCAGAAAGACAAGAGGCGGAAGCGGCCCTTCGACAAGCACAGGCTGAGCTTGTGCAAGCTGGTAAGCTGAGTGCGTTAGGGAAAATGTCAGCAGGGATCAGTCACGAACTGAACCAACCACTGATGGCAATTCGGCAATTTGCTGACAATGGCTCTGCGTTTCTTGATCGTGGAAACGAGTCGCGCGCTGGGGAAAACTTGGGGCGGATTTCCGAAATGGCGGCTCGTATGGCGCGGATCATCAAGAACTTGAGGGCATTCGCCCGAAACGAAAGCGAACCCATGGGTAGGGTTGATCTCGTTCAGGTCCTCAACACAGCTGTGGAACTGACCGAAACTCGTTTGCGCACTGATGGAGTCGATTATGACTGGGAACCTCCAACTACACCGGTATGGGTTTGGGGCGGCGAAGTTCGTTTAGTTCAGGTTTTTGTTAACCTTATCACCAATGCCGCGGATGCTATGGAGGGATCCCAAAACGCAAGAGTCAAAATAACACTACACACTGATAGACGGCCAAGGGTCTCGGTTCGAGACACCGGGCCAGGCATCGAGGACCCGGATCGTATGTTCGAACCTTTCTACACCACTAAATCAGTCGGCAGCTCGGAAGGTATGGGGTTAGGCTTGTCAATATCGTATGGGCTTGTTCAGAGTTTCGGGGGCGACATACGGGGCAGGAACACACCAGAAGGAGCTGAATTTACTGTCGAGCTTGACCCCTATACCAAGGAAAAGGCGGCATAATGCGCAAAGTTCTTTTGGTCGACGATGATCCTGCTGTTCGCGAAGCTCTGGCACAGACACTAGAACTTGCGGACTATGAACCGGTTTCCACAGGTTCGTTTGTAGCTGCCAAGGATCATATTCGAAGGGATTTCGCAGGAGTAATTGTATCTGACATTCGTATGCCGGGTCGCGATGGTTTTCATCTGCTTACATACGCCCGAGACATCGATCCAGAGTTACCGGTTATTTTGCTTACCGGAGAAGGCGACATACCAATGGCGGTTCAAGCTATGGGGAAGGGCGCCTTCGACTTTCTGGAAAAACCTTGTGCCGCCGACGATTTAGTGTCGGTGCTGAAAAGAGCGTTCGCCGCCCGTGACGAAATACTCGATCAGCGAAAACAAAAACGGGAACTAGAGAAGGGTGACCCTGCGGCGCGCATGTTGTTTGGGTTGTCGGATCAAGCGGAGGCGCTGCGGGCCAGGGTTAGGACAGTAGCCGCAACCAAAGCTGAGGTTTTAATTAAGGGTCCGACCGGTAGTGGTATTTCCAAAGTCGCGGAAGTCGTGCACTTGATATCCGCCAACGGACAGGGGGCTTTTGTAAAACGCCCTGCGTCGGGCTTGTCGAGCCAAGAGTTGATACAAAGCTGTGAGGACGCAGCCGGTGGCTCGTTGTTTCTGGATGAAATTTCGGCAATGCCCACCGCGACTCAATACGCGGCACTGGACATTATGGAAAAGGGTTCCCTTGCACGGATCATCGCCGGATCGACAGCTGATCTGGAGAAATTGTCTGCAGATGGGCAGTTCAACGCAGATCTTTTCTATCGATTGGACGTAATGCGTGTAAGGATCCCATCGTTGGCTGAACGGCCCGAGGATATTCCCGTTCTTTTCCGGCAATACGTCGACCAGGCCGCAGAGCAAGCGGGATTGACGGCACCCGACGTATCCTCGGAACACCTTGCGGCACTGATGGCGCAGGATTGGCCGGGTAATGCCAGATCTTTAATGTCGGCGGCGATGCGTTTTGTGCTTGGTATGCCAGAAGAGGCCGCAAAAGCTGCGGATCAGGGTTTGAATGAACAGATGGCCAGCGTAGAGCGTTCGCTGTTGATCGCGGCTTTGGGGCGACACAACGGTAAGGCTTCGGAGGCGGCAAAAGCGCTAAAGCTGCCGCGTAAAACATTTTACGACAAGCTCGCTCGTCACCAAATACGGCCCGAGGATTATCGAAGATAAAATCTGTTGCCGCGTCTTCGAAACATAAGTGCGCCTCGATCTGTTGATTCGATGTGTGCGGATTTTCGCACAGCCAGGGTGACCGGTGTGCGGGAATTCGCACAATGAATTCTGGATCATCTCTCAAACTCTTAACTGAGGGTCATAACACAATGTTTTTGTGGCAAAAACTGTTTTGCGAAGAGCTTGGAAACAAATCGTTGAGGTCCAAGCGGCGATTCGCTTCACTTCGCGCAGCGATCGCTGGCACAGCGTTCAGCAGTGAATTGAAGTCTGGGAGGAAAGACAAATGAAGTTTTTGACAACAGCTGCCACGGCTCTGGCCCTGTCCGTCACGGCCACGGCAGGTTTTGCCGCATGCGAAGAAGGCGAAATCGTCGTCAAATTTGCGCATGTGACAAACACAGATAAGCACCCCAAGGGAATTGCGGCATCACTTCTTGAGCAGCGCGTAAATGACGAGATGCAGGGCGTGATGTGCATGGAAGTTTACCCGAACTCCACGCTTTACAACGACGACAAAGTGCTTGAGGCGATGTTGCAGGGTGATGTGCAGCTAGCGGCTCCGTCGCTATCGAAGTTCGAAAAATTCACCAAGCAGTTCCGGCTGTTTGACCTGCCGTTCATGTTCAAGAACATTGACGCTGTGGATGCTTTCCAGGCGTCTGCTGACGGCCAAGCTATGAAAGACAGTATGCAGCGCCGCGGACTGCAAGGACTGGCATTCTGGCACAATGGCATGAAGCAGATGTCGGCTAACAAGCCTCTTATGGATCCGTCAGATGCCGACGGCCTGAAGTTCAGAGTTCAGTCGTCAGACGTTCTGGTTGCCCAGATGGAGGCAATTGGCGGCAGCCCGCAAAAAATGGCATTCTCAGAGGTTTATGGTGCGCTGCAGCAAGGCGTTGTGGACGGACAAGAGAACACTTGGTCGAACATTTATGGCAAAAAATTCTTCGAGGTTCAGGACGGTATCACAGAAACCAATCACGGCATTATTGACTACCTTGTTGTGACGTCCGTTGACTGGCTAGACAGCCTTGACCCCGAAGTAAGAGAGCAGTTCCTAACCATTTTATCCGAGGTCACCGAGCAACGTAACAAAGAAGCTTTCGCCGTAAACGAAGCTGCAAAAGCCTCGATAACAGACGCCGGTGGCATTATTCGCGATCTCAACCCAGAACAGCGTCAGGCTTGGGTCGATGCGATGAAGCCTGTGTGGGACAAGTTCGCAGATGACGTAGGTCAGGACAAAATCGACGCCGCTCAGGCGATCAACGCAGGGTTCTGATCCCTGATCGGGTCGCGCGTCTGACGACTGGGGAGTGATCGACGCGCTGGCCGGGCGGGCCACATTTGGCCCGCCGCACTTTACTCTCGTTACAAAAAAATGCGGGGACAGATAAATGTCTGGTTCAAAAACCGGCCAAGGCGGGTTGGTTGACCAAATCGAAGAAACCATGATTGCGTTGCTGTTGGGTCTTATGACAGTTGTGACTTTCGCCAACGTGATCGCGCGGTTTGTGTTCAACTCCAATATTCTTTGGGCTCTTGAACTAACGGTCTTCACTTTTGGCTGGTTAGTTCTTTTGGGTGCATCATACGCCGTTAAAAAACACGCCCACCTGGGAGTGGACGCTATCCTTAATATGCTTGCGCCTGCACCTCGTCGCATTCTAGCCTTGATAGCCGTTGCGTGCTGCCTTGTTTTCTCGTTGCTGCTGTTGAAAGGGTCCTACGACTATTGGGCCGTCTTCGCGGACTTGCCACCAACATCTGGTCGCTGGTTTCCAACTGGGTTCGATGCCGGCGCGCGTAGCCAAAGTTTTTATGAAGTAGATGACATTCCAATGGTTGCACCGTTGCGCTTTCTGGAAGACCTCATCAACTACGGCGAAGGCTATGAAAAACTTCCCAAGGTGGTGCCGTATCTTGTTCTGCCTGTTTCCATGCTGCTGCTTGTGATCCGATTTTCACAGGTCGCCGTGCAGATCTGGCGCGGTGAGACTGATCGCCTTGTTGCCAGCCACGAAGTTGAAGACGAGATCGAAGAAGTTCGGGCTCAGCAGGGAGAGCACGACTAATGGACGTAATACTTCTATTTTCGATGGTCATCGGCCTGCTGTTGATCGGGGTTCCGATCGCCGTAGCTTTGGGCCTAAGCTCAACCCTCTTTCTGTTGATCTACTCCGACAGCTCGCTGGCCTCTGTCGCCGGCACGCTCTTTGAGGCGTTCGAGGGTCACTTTACTCTGCTTGCGATTCCTTTCTTCATATTGGCCTCATCCTTCATGACGACCGGTGGTGTCGCGCGAAGGATCATTCGCTTTTCAATTGCCTGCGTCGGTCACTTGCCAGGAGGTTTGGCGATTGCCGGTGTCTTCGCCTGTATGTTGTTTGCGGCTTTGTCCGGATCCTCTCCGGCCACAGTCGTTGCAATCGGTTCCATCGTCATCGCGGGAATGCGCCAAGTCGGTTATTCCAAAGAGTTTGCCGCCGGTGTGATCTGTAATGCTGGGACATTGGGTATCCTGATCCCGCCATCAATTGTGATGGTTGTCTATGCTGCAGCTGTCGAAGTTTCAGTTGGGCGAATGTTCCTTGCCGGAGTTATTCCGGGCCTGCTTGCAGGTTTAATGCTTATGGTCACCATCTATGTCATGGCAAAGGTGAAGAACCTGCCAAAAGGCGATTGGAAAGGGTGGGGCGAAATAGTCGTTTCGGCCAGAGAGGCCGGTTGGGGTCTGTTTCTTATTGTCATCATTCTGGGCGGAATCTATGGCGGTATTTTCACCCCGACGGAGGCTGCGGCCGTGGCTGCGGTTTACGCCTTCCTGATTGCGAGCTTTGTCTACAAAGATATGGGCCCGTTAAGCACTGAAGGTGAGGCGTCAAATATTTCTCTGCTGAAGAAACCTCAGGCACTGATTACGGCGTTTTTTCACCCAGATACAAAGCACACGTTGTTTGAGGCCGGAAAACTGACTGTTACGCTGCTGTTTGTGATCGCCAACGCCTTAATCCTGAAACATGTACTGACAGACGAACAGGTGCCGCAACATATTGCCAGCGCAATGCTTTCCGCGGGTTTGGGTCCGGTAACTTTTCTGATTGTGGTCAATGTAATTCTGTTGATCGGTGGTCAGTTCATGGAACCATCCGGCCTTTTGGTGATCGTTGCGCCATTGGTATTTCCAATCGCGATCGAACTGGGAATCGATCCGATTCACTTGGGCATCATAATGGTCGTAAACATGGAAATCGGAATGATAACGCCCCCGGTGGGATTGAACCTGTTTGTGACTTCGGGTGTCGCGGGGATGCCAATGATGGGCGTGGTGAGGGCCGCGCTGCCCTTCTTGGCAGTGTTGTTCGTGTTCTTAATATTGGTCACTTATGTCCCTTGGATATCGACCTATTTACCAAACACGTTTATGGGGCCGGAAATCGTCACGAATTAGAATATCTACAATGAAAGGGGTCGGACCCTTTGCGGGCCCGACTTCTCTTTTTTGAACATAATCAAGTAATGTCAGGCGTTTTCCAACGCTTGAATAATGCCTGAGAAGTCTTCTGCCTTAAGGCTGGCGCCGCCTACCAACGCGCCATCGACGTTTGAAACGGAAAAAATTTCGGAAGCATTTTTCGGCTTTACCGACCCACCGTACAGTAACCGGATCGAGCTTGCTGAGGCCGCGCCAAAGCGGTCTTCAAGTTTTGCCCGCATAAAGTCGTGAACTTCGCAAATCTGATCCAGAGTGGGAACTTTGCCTGTTCCAATTGCCCAGATAGGTTCATATGCCACGACTAGGTTCTCTCCGATTGGTTGGTCCGGAATAGAACCCGACATCTGTTCACCTATAACATCCAGTGTTTCCGCAGCCTCGCGCTGCTCTAGGCTTTCCCCCACACAGACGATGGCAATTAGTCCGGCATCCTTCGCTGCGATGGCCTTAGCTCTTACAAGTTCATCGGATTCGCCATGATCCTGCCGCCTCTCAGAGTGGCCCAGGATCACGTATTCGGCGCCCGCATCTTTTAGCATCTCGGCGCTCAGATCGCCGGTGTGTGCACCGGCAACTAGTGCGTGGCAATCCTGTCCACCCACGATCACGCTGTTGGCCTGAACAGCCTGAGCTGCCCGATGCAAAAGCGTAGCAGGTGGGCAAATCAGGATGTCGATATCTGGATTTGGGTACAAACTAGAGAGTTTCTCTAATTCCGCGAGAGAGGTAGCCGTACCGTTCATTTTCCAATTGCCCGCTGCAAGTTTGCGCCGCATCTCCAACTCTCCGTTGTGAAAATTTCGTAGCATTTCAGTTAGCACCCCTATCGAAAGCTTACAATTCCGCTTGCGGTCAGTTGCATTGCAGGGCAGGAGTTTCGCGCGAATAAATCTGGTGCGAAATGATAGACAACCTAAATCTTGAAAAATTGGATCAACGCGACTCCGCAGAACTAGCCCGACTAGCGCGAGGGGTACGGGAGCTTGGCTTTCTTACAGTTTCCGAAACCGGACTGAACGAGCAACAACTTAAGGACGTTTTCGACGCCTATCGTAATTTTTTTCACTTGCCCGAATCTGAAAAACAAACGGTCAACATGGCTGCCACCGGATCGAACCGGGGATGGGGTGCGCCAAAGTCAGAGCAATCCAACCCTGATGCTAATCCCGATTTCAAAGAAGTTTTCGACTGTGGATATGAGCTTCCACCCGGAGACCCTTATAGCACCCGAAATCTCAGCGTTTATGCACCCAACCTGTGGCCAGAAAATCCGCCTGGATTTCGTCCGACAATCGAATCTTACTACAGCACCGCCTGCAATGTCGCGATGAGGGTGCTTCGGGCTATCGCCGTAGCCGTCGGTCGTGATGAAGCCAGTTTTGACAACGCGTTCGACACCCCGATGGCGCTGCTACGTGGAAACTATTATCCGCAGCGCCCTCGATGGGCCGGAGAAAAAGACTTCGGAATTGCCGAACACACTGACTATGGCTGCCTGACCTTGCTGGCAACCGATGGAACACCTGGGCTTGAGGTGAAATTGCCTGATGGAAGCTGGCAACTGGTTCAAGCTGGACCCGGTCAATTCATAATAAATTTCGGAGAAATGTTGGAACTCTGGACTTCCGGAGAGGTCAAAGCGACGTTGCACCGTGTGAAAGGAGGGGGACAGGAACGGATTTCGATCCCACTATTCCTCAACCCGTCATTCGACACAAATGTCGCCCCGCCGCGTTCGGGTGAAACCATAACCGCAGGCGAACATTTGACGCGGCGGTTCAACGAGACCTATGTACATCTGCAAAAAGCGTCCTAGGACTGGGGCGCGATGTTTTCGTCGAATTTGATGGACTCACCGCAGCCACAGGCATCAACTACGTTGGGGTTGCGAAACTTGAATCCTGATTCAAGCAACGACACCTCATAGTCGATTTCGGTTCCAAAGAGGAACATCTGGGCCATCGGAGCAATAATAACGCGGGCGCCGTCCTGTTCGACGACTTCATCATTTGGATCTGCCTGATCGACGTAGTCCATGGTGTATTCCATCCCGGCGCACCCGCCCTTTTTCACACCGATGCGCAGCCCGGCATGACCACCCGACTGCATCAGGCGAACAATCTGCTCGGCGGCTTTAGGCGTCATGGTAACGGCCTGTTTGCCCGGAATACCAAACATAGAAAACTCCAACTTCCACGTGCTGGCACCAATTTAGGATGGACAGAAGCCGGGCTCAAGAGACGTCAAACAAAGACATGCAACAATTCTACCTACGTTTCGTCAATTTGAGACGGGTTGCGTGTGATTGGTGGATGGAGTTAGCCTGCCTGAAATATAGAATTAGTTAAATTGGAAGGCATCGAGCAATGGCCCAACTAAGTAAATTCTACAACAACAATCTGACGCTGATGGCTGCCTTAGGATTGATGTGTATTGGACACGCGCAATTGGCAGTCGCTGACACAAAACGCCATCCAGTCGGTTGCGCCACAGCCGAAGGCGATTTACGTGCAATAGCGGCAGAGAAAAAACATGCCCAAGATCAACAGGTTGAAAGCGTTTTTTCCATCACTCCGGCCGGCGCACTTTTGGGTTTAGTTACCGGAACCGAAGACAAAAGGCTCGAAATGCTGTCCGGTGAGTATGTCAAGCAACTGGACGAACGAGCCGCAGAAATAAGAGCGAAGTGTAACGTTAAGTAATTAAACAGACCGTTCTTTGGCGACAGCGGTCCGCAGCGGACCAAAATTGTAGGGATGGCAGGAACCAAAGGCCCGCGCAGTTCGCGTAATACGTTTCGGCAGCTGGCCAGTTGGAAAAGACGCCCTTAACCTTCATGTCCCGCGCAGGACACAACCAGCAACAATATGACATTCCGGAAACAGTTATTTACCAACCTACACATCGCTTTGTATCGGCCAAACTTGTTCAGAACATACCGGAGTTACATAAAGCCCAGTTCAAGACGTGCTTCGTCGGACATCATTTCCATGCCCCACGGGGGTTCCCAAGTGAGCTCTACATCGACTTCCTTAACACCGGCAACCGGTTCGATCGCCTCAACGATCCAACCCGGCATTTCGCCAGCTACCGGGCATCCCGGCGCCGTTAAGGTCATGATGACCTTGACGACATTTTCGTCACTGATATCAATCGTGTAGATCAAGCCCAAGTCGTAGATATTGACCGGAATTTCAGGGTCATAGACCGTTCTACAGGCGTCAACCACGGGCTCGTACAAAGGATGCTCGATAGTAGATGGAGCAATCAAAGGACTGCCTTCAAACTGTTCGCTTGGGTGGTTCATCTATGCCTCGGGTTTGTTACCTGACGAATTATATAGGGAAAGACCCCGGCACCGTCCAGAGGCGGTATGGTGCCCGAGATGCGGGCACCGTACCGGTTCATTCGTTAATGTCGTGATCAAAGGTTTTTACTTGCCCGTGCGGCATTGCGAACATACGGCGCAATACCAACCAAACGATCAGTGACAAGGCAGCAAAAATTAGAAGCAACACAGGCAATGTTGGCGTCATTCCAGAGATAAGCAACAAAATCCCGGTTGCCGCTCCGCCGACGGCAAATCCCAAAAAGATAAAACCGGGCAGGAACACTTCGAGAATGGCCAGTGAAATGGCGGCCGCTATCCAGATCCACCATGTCAACCAAAATGGATCAGCCATTACTTATTTCCTTTCAGCATGTTAAACGCATTTCCGAATGCTTCTAGCGCGTTTGCAGGGACAACAATAGTCTGAGTTCCGCTGCCGTTACCGAGCGCGTTCAGAGACTCAACCTGTTTCAGCGCGACCTGATATTGCGCGGCCTCCAGCCCGTTTTCCTGGATTGCTTTGGCAACGACACCAGTGGCATAAGCCTCTGCCTCGGCCTGAATACGTCGCGCTTTGGCGCTTTGCTCGGCTGCATAAAGCTCAGCTTCAGCCTGAAGCTCGACAGCACGCTTTTGACCTTCGGCCTCGGTCACTTGCGCGCGACGCGCGCGTTCGGCGTTCAATTGCTGCAACATTGCGTCACGGGTGGCCTGGTCAAGATTCACGTCTAGGATTTCAGCCCGGGTTACTTCGATTCCCCAATCGTCAACTGCAGTTTCAACACTCTCTTGAATGCGTGTTATCAGTTGCGCGCGGTTAGATTGCACTTCATCTAGGTCCATTTTACCGATTTCCGCGCGAACTATTCCCGCCACAGTCGTGGCTATCGCTCCGTCGACATCGCGAATACGATAGACCGTCTTTTCAGGTTCAAGGATACGGTAAAACACCGAAGTGTCGATTTGAACAAGTACATTATCCTTGGTGATCGCATCCTGTGTGGCGTTGGGCAACTGACGCTCTAGAATGGATATCTTATGCCTTGCAACATCTAGAAAAGGAACAATAAAATTAATTCCAGGACCAAGAACAGAGTGCAGACGCCCAAATCTTTCGACAACATATTTTTCGGATTGCGGAACTATTTTTATGCCTTTGAATATAACGGCAATTATGAACGCCGCCGCCAGTAAGTAGATTATGTTTGAAGAAATCAGGCCTATTATCTGGTCTTCGGTCATGTCTGTCCTCTATTATTGTGTACGATAGTATACATTTGGGGATTGAGTCAGCAGATATCAACTCTGGTTGGAATTGAGGTCGCAACGTTGAAAGTTACTAAGCTGATCATGTCAAACGAAATACCCGTGAAGTGATTGCTTTGCATCCTGTTCTGACTGCGATATCGGACGGTAATGAAGCTGATTATTGATACAGACCCCGGAATTGACGACGCAATGGCAATTGCATACGCAGCAGCCGCGCCTGAAATTGACTTGATCGGTCTTACAACCGTATTCGGAAATACTCTGATCGACCAGTCCAGCCGAAATGCCAGGTTTCTTTTGGATAAACTCAATCTAACCGTACCTGTTTCTCAAGGTGCGTCTTGGGCTTGGGGTAGGGACAGTCATCGCGCTTCGGTACATGTTCATGGCCCAGAGGGATTTGGGGACGTTACAGACATTCCCGACCTTGGCAAAAACCACCACATGCCTGCAGCCGAGTATCTGGTCGAGATGGCCCGATGCCACAAAGGTCAATTGACAGTTTGCGCCGTGGGTCCATTGACCAATATCGCCGACGCAATCGCGCTTGATCCTGCGTTCTCGTCCAATTTGGCGAGATTGGTGATTATGGGAGGTGCGGTATTTTGCCGAGGCAATGTCACGCAACACGCCGAGGCCAATATACACAATGACCCCATTGCTGCGCAGTCTGTTTTTGACAGGCCTCCTGAGACGGTTTTGGTCGGTCTGGATGTCACAATGCAAACCCTTTACCAAGGTTCGGATTTCGATGCTTTAGCCAAGCAGTCCCCGGATTTCGGAGGGTTTTTGCGCGATATTTCGGACTTCTACCTGAGGTTTTATCAAGACATAGCTGATCAGGATGGCTGTGGATTGCATGATTCGACCGCAGTAATTGCCTGTAGTCACGAGGATATGTTCGAGACTGTCGAAACGGGCGTGAGAGTTGTTCAGGACGGTCCAAGCGTAGGTCGGACCGTACCCGACCCCAATCGGCCAGCGATAAAAGTGTGTCAAGATGTCGACGCTGTGGGAGTGGTTAATCTGTTCACAGAGCGGTTAAGTTCACTTCCTTGACGGGTTGCAATGCCTCGACAGATGAGGCAAAGCCTGCCCGTTCTGGACCCGAGGAATAACGATGACTGACCGTTTCTCATTTGATTTGAAAGCAACAGATGGAAAGGCCAGAACCGGTGTAATTCATACGCCAAGGGGTGAGGTTCGGACACCCGCTTTCATGCCTGTTGGCACTGCCGGTACTGTGAAAGCGATGATGCCAGAAAGCGTGCGCGCAACCGGGGCTGACATTCTATTGGGAAATACGTACCACCTGATGTTGCGCCCTACAGCGGAACGTATAGATCGTCTTGGCGGATTACATAAGTTCATGAATTGGGACTTACCGATCTTAACAGACTCGGGCGGATTTCAAGTAATGTCTTTGGCCGGGCTGCGCAAACTTACAGAAAAAGGTGTCACCTTCAAATCTCACATCGATGGCTCGAAACATGAGCTTACCCCGGAACGTTCGATGGAGATTCAACGTTTGTTGGGTTCTGACATCGTCATGTGTTTCGATGAATGCCCAGCGTTGCCAGCGGACCGCCATCGCATCGCGGAATCGATGCGCCTGTCTATGCGATGGGCAGAAAGGTCGCGTGACGCATTTGGAGAAAGACCAGGCCACGCTCTGTTCGGCATAATGCAGGGCGGTTTGGAACAGGATCTAAGACAGGAGAGCGCCGAAGCACTGACGTCTATCGGCTTTGAGGGTTACGCTGTAGGTGGTCTGGCGGTTGGGGAAGGGCAACAAGCCATGTTTGGCTGTCTTGATTATGCGCCCGGTTTTCTGCCTGTCGATAAACCACGTTATTTGATGGGAGTGGGGAAGCCAGACGACATCGTCGGCGCTGTTGCCCGTGGAATTGATATGATGGATTGCGTACTTCCATCTCGCTCTGGCCGTACCGGACAAGCGTTTACACGTTTTGGTGTCGTGAATATTAAAAATGCGCGTCATGCTGACGACCCGCGACCGCTGGATGAAGAATGTAGCTGCCCTGCTTGCTCAAACTATTCACGGGCGTATTTGCACCACGTGTTTCGCGCAAATGAAATGATCTCGGGAATGTTGCTGACATGGCATAATTTGCATTATTTTCAGGAGATTATGCATGGAATGAGGAATGCGATCGGAAACGGTACGTTTTTGTCTTGGCAAGAAGAATTCTATTCCAAAAGAGAACAAGGCGATATCGAGCCGTTGTGACCCATTAATCGCAGAAAATTGCCGGATATGTGCGCTTGATGCCTTGCAGTCGGTTCGACCTCGGGTCATTCTTAAGCCCAACAGGTGATGGTAAGGTTGAAATGTGGCGCGAACCGCCCCACCTTTACCGTCCAAGACAGGAGACGGCCGGGAGTTGCCTCGATGAGGGACCAGAGCCGTCTTGCCAACGATAAGGATAGAGCATGCAAGAGCCTCTGAACTCCTCATACCCAGTACTGCCACTGCGCGATATTGTTGTGTTTCCACACATGATCGTCCCACTTTTCGTGGGCCGAGACAAATCTGTCCGCGCCCTGGAAGAGGTTATGCAGGATGACAAGCAAATACTATTGTCCAGCCAAGTAGACCCGGGCGAAGACGACCCGGATACAGACGGCATTTACCGTTCAGGAGTGCTGGCCAACGTACTGCAATTACTGAAGTTACCGGATGGTACGGTCAAAGTTCTGGTCGAAGGCCAGGCTCGGGTGCAAATCACCGAATTCCTCGAAAATGAGGATTTCTTTGAGGCTCGTGCGGAATATCTGACGGAGATTCCGGGTGACGTGACCACCACGGAAGCGTTATTGCGGACCGTCGCAGATGAATTCGAGCGTTACGCCAAAGTTCGCAAGAACATTCCCGAAGAAGCGTTGACAGCAGTTGGCGAAACGACGGAGCCAGCCAAATTGGCTGACTTGGTATCAGGTCATTTGGGTATCGAGGTTGAGCAAAAGCAAGAATTGCTGGAAACGCTATCTGTAAGTGAGCGGCTCGAAAAGGTTTATGGCCTGATGCAGGGCGAAATGTCTGTTTTGCAGGTCGAGAAAAAGATCAAAACACGCGTCAAATCACAGATGGAGAAAACACAGCGCGAGTACTATCTGAATGAGCAAATGAAGGCGATTCAGAAAGAGCTTGGCGATGGCGAGGATGGAAGTAACGAAGTCGCCGAACTGGAATCTAAGATCGCAGAAACCAAGCTGTCTAAAGAAGCCCGGGAAAAGGCCGAAGGTGAGTTGAAAAAACTCCGCAATATGAGCCCGATGTCGGCCGAAGCTACTGTAGTTCGGAACTATCTAGATTGGATTCTTTCTCTGCCGTGGGGCACCAAGTCTCGCGTTAAAAAGGATTTGGGTCGTGCGCAGGATATTCTCGATGCTGATCACTATGGCCTCGAAAAGGTCAAGGAACGGATTGTCGAATATCTGGCAGTTCAACAGCGTTCGAAAAAGCTGAAGGGTCCGATCTTGTGCCTTGTGGGTCCCCCGGGTGTTGGTAAAACCTCTCTCGGTAAATCAGTTGCCAAAGCTACAGGTCGTGAGTTCATACGCATCTCGTTGGGTGGTGTGCGTGATGAATCCGAGATTCGTGGGCACCGCCGCACCTATATTGGTTCGATGCCTGGCAAGATTATCCAGGCGCTGAAAAAGGCGAAAACTACAAACCCGCTCATCTTATTGGACGAAATTGATAAGATGGGTCAGGATTTCAGAGGTGACCCAGCCTCGGCCATGTTGGAAGTTTTGGACCCGGAACAGAATAATACGTTTATGGATCACTACTTGGAGGTCGAATATGATCTTTCCAATGTAATGTTCCTGACCACTTCGAACAGTTACAACATGCCTGGGCCTTTGTTGGACAGGATGGAAATTATCCCGCTTGCTGGTTACACCGAAGAAGAAAAAAGCGAGATTGCCAAACAGCATTTGATCAGCAAGCAGATCAAAAACCACGGGCTGAAAGCAAAGGAATTTGATCTGACTGACGAGGCGCTGCAGTCGATTATCCGCACCTACACGCGGGAAGCAGGAGTGCGGAACCTTGAACGTGAGATCGCCAAAGTAGCGCGAAAATCACTGACCAAGATCATAAAGAAAGAAGCGGAAACCGTGACGGTTACACCTGACAATCTTGATGAATTCCTTGGCGTGCCCAAATATCGCTACGGCTTGGCGGAGCAAGACGATCAGGTTGGTGTGGTGACTGGCTTGGCGTGGACCTCGGTTGGAGGCGACCTGCTGCATATTGAGGCGCTTAAACTGCCCGGTAAGGGCCGGATGAAGACCACCGGTAAGCTGGGTGATGTGATGAAGGAGTCCATCGACGCGGCTTCGTCTTATGTTAGGTCCGTTGCGCCTGAAATAGGGGTGAAACCGCCGAAGTTCGACAAGATTGATATCCACGTGCACGTGCCTGACGGAGCGACCCCCAAGGACGGTCCAAGCGCAGGACTGGCTATGGTAACGTCAATTGTTTCGGTTCTGACGGGCATCCCAGTACGTAAAGACATTGCCATGACGGGCGAGGTGTCCTTGCGTGGGAACGCGATGCCGATAGGCGGATTGAAAGAAAAACTGTTGGCGGCGCTGCGCGGTGGAATAAAGACTGTGCTGATACCGGAGGAAAATGCAAAGGATCTGGCTGAAATCCCGGATAACGTTAAAGACGGGCTTGATATTATTCCGGTAAAACATGTTTCGGAAGTTCTAGAGCATTCGTTAGTCCGCAAGCCCGAACCTGTAGAATGGGACGAGGCGGCAGAAGAGGCGGCTGCGGCTGCGACCAAGTCCGCAGACACAGGTGGGCAGACGGCGACTGCTCACTAATATTCGCAACATAGTACTTTCAAAGGCGGGCTTAATGCCCGCCTTTTTTGACTGCCCAAAGGTTGCAACTCTAAACCACGGCCCCTCAGTATCTATGTATAACGCTCCGTGGTGTTTGACTGGCATGACGTTAATCCTGCCGATCATGAAGTTGATATGATATCAATGCGTTGCGGAAAAATTTTCACTCGCTCATAATTCTAGAAGAATCTTTGAGAAACCATCAAAAGTAATTTCTCGATAAAACATCCACTCGTCGCCAGACAAAAGGAATTTGCTCAAAAAGATTAATCTAATCGTTCTGAAATGTCTCGCGGTCCAGAAAACCTCGAAAACAGGAAAAAACTTTAAAACGCCGCTTGACGATACCGGGGTTGAGCCATAATACACCCCAACGTTCAGCAATGAACGGGCAGTGGGCGGTTGTAGCTCAGTTGGTTAGAGTACCGGCCTGTCACGCCGGGGGTCGCGGGTTCGAGCCCCGTCAACCGCGCCATCGCTGCCAGCCTTAGATCCAGGCAAATGGATCGGACATAGACCCAAAATGCGCGGTTGTAGCTCAGTTGGTTAGAGTACCGGCCTGTCACGCCGGGGGTCGCGGGTTCGAGCCCCGTCAACCGCGCCATCATTAATTCAAACTGAATTACAAATTGTGCGTGCCCGAAGTATGGGGCCGTGGTGGCAATGTGATTTGGTGTCGGCAATAAATCGTTAGTTCACACTTTGTTCTAACTTTTTTGTTGGAGACTCAGTGCCGCTCGCCTATTTCTAAGACACTTATGTTTTGGGGGCCGAAATGGCTGAACTAAAGAATATTGAGGTGCGTGGCGCACGCGAGCATAACCTCAAAAGCATTGATGTTGATATTCCACGTGACCAGCTTGTCGTGATTACAGGGCTTTCTGGTTCGGGTAAGTCTTCATTGGCCTTCGACACCATTTATGCTGAGGGCCAACGCCGCTATGTCGAAAGCCTTTCGGCCTATGCGCGGCAATTTTTGGATATGATGGAAAAACCAGATGTGGATCACATCAGCGGTCTTTCACCTGCTATTTCCATTGAACAGAAAACGACTTCGAAGAACCCTCGCTCGACGGTGGGCACTGTAACGGAAATTTACGATTACATGCGCCTGCTGTTTGCACGTGCCGGGACTCCCTTTAGCCCGGCAACGGGGCTGCCAATCGAAGCGCAGCAGGTGCAAGATATGGTGGATCGAATAATGACGATGGAGGAGGGGACGCGCGGCTACCTTCTTGCTCCAATCGTCCGTGATCGGAAGGGAGAGTATCGAAAAGAGTTTCTAGAGCTTAGAAAACAAGGATTCCAACGCGTTAAGGTCGACGGCGCGTTTTACGAGTTGGATGAACCACCGACGCTGGACAAGAAATTCCGCCACGATATCGACGTGGTGGTAGACAGACTTGTGGTGCGCGAGGGCATGGAAACCCGCTTGGCCGACAGTTTGCGAACCGCGCTGGACTTGGCCGATGGCATCGCGATTCTGGAAACGGCACCGCGCGAGGGCGATCCGGAACGTATCACATTCAGCGAAAATTTTGCTTGTCCGGTCAGTGGTTTTACGATCCCGGAAATCGAACCTCGGTTATTTTCTTTCAATGCGCCATTTGGGGCCTGCCCGGACTGTGATGGTTTGGGAGTCGAATTGTTTTTTGACGAACGGCTGGTGGTTCCGGATCAAACCCTAAAGCTTTTTGATGGTGCGCTGGCGCCGTGGCGAAAGGGAAAATCACCCTATTTCCTGCAGACAATCGAAGCAATAGCGCGCCATTATGAATTTGATAAGAACACACCCTGGAAGGACTTACCTGCCAAAGTTCAGCAGGTTTTCTTGCGAGGATCAGGCGAAGAAGAAATCCAGTTTCGGTACGACGAAGGCGGGAGAGTGTATCAGGTCACGCGCAGCTTTGAAGGCGTCATTCCAAATATGGAACGCCGCTATCGCGAGACAGACAGTGCCTGGATCCGCGAGGAATTCGAGCGATACCAAAACAATCGGCCCTGCGGGACCTGCAACGGATATCGGCTTCGGGCCGAGGCTCTTGCGGTCAAATTAGCGGGCCTGCATGTTGGGCAAGTGGTCGAGATGTCAATCCGCGAAGCGCTGGATTGGATAGAGGACGCTCCAAATCATCTCAGTAGCCAGAAAAACGAAATTGCTCGTGCGATCTTGAAAGAAATACGTGAAAGGCTTGGGTTTCTGAATAACGTAGGTCTGGAATACCTTACGCTTTCACGTTCAAGTGGCACATTGTCAGGTGGTGAAAGCCAGCGCATCCGTTTGGCCAGCCAGATCGGCTCGGGGCTGACTGGTGTGTTGTACGTTTTGGATGAACCTTCGATCGGGTTGCATCAACGTGATAATGACCGCCTTTTGGGGACGCTCAAGAACCTTCGAGATCAAGGTAATACGGTGATTGTTGTCGAGCATGACGAAGAAGCAATCCGTGAAGCCGACTATGTTTTTGATATCGGCCCAGGAGCTGGAGTGCATGGAGGCCAGGTCGTGAGCCATGGCACGCCTGATCGCATCGCGGGGGATACAGCTTCTATAACTGGGCAGTATTTGTCGGGAACGCGAGAGATTGCCGTGCCGGCCGAAAGACGCAACGGCAAGAAACACAAGGTTACGGTGGTTAAGGCGACCGGGAACAACCTTAAAAACGTGACTGCGGAATTTCCACTTGGCAAATTTGTGTGCGTGACGGGTGTCTCTGGTGGAGGTAAATCTACCTTAACAATCGAAACCTTGTTCAAGACGGCCTCGATGCGCCTTAATGGTGCACGTCAAACACCAGCCCCCTGCGAAACGATAAAAGGTCTTGAATATCTGGACAAGGTTATCGACATCGACCAGCGTCCCATCGGGCGGACTCCTCGTTCAAATCCAGCCACTTATACCGGGGCTTTTACCCCAATCCGCGATTGGTTCGCAGGTCTGCCCGAGGCGAAGGCGCGTGGGTACAAGCCAGGTCGGTTCAGCTTTAATGTCAAAGGTGGTAGGTGCGAGGCTTGTCAAGGTGATGGTGTAATTAAGATCGAGATGCACTTTTTGCCAGACGTGTACGTGACGTGCGAGACCTGCAAAGGAGCGCGCTACAATCGAGAGACACTGGAAATTAAGTTCAAGGGTAAATCCATCGCGGATGTGCTTGATATGACGGTGGAAGACGCTCAGGAGTTTTTCAAAGCCGTTCCGTCGATCCGAGATAAGATGGATGCTCTGGCGCGGGTTGGGCTTGGATATATCAAGGTCGGGCAACAGGCGACCACGCTTTCGGGCGGTGAAGCTCAACGAGTGAAACTTTCAAAGGAGTTGTCTAAACGTTCGACTGGCAGGACGTTGTATATCCTGGACGAACCAACAACTGGTCTGCATTTTGAAGATGTTCGCAAGCTTTTGGAAGTACTGCATGAACTGGTCGACCAAGGCAACACTGTCGTCGTAATCGAACACAATCTGGACGTGGTTAAGACTGCGGACTGGATCATCGACATCGGCCCCGAAGGCGGAGATGGGGGCGGCCAGATCGTAGCCGTGGGAACACCCGAAGATGTGGCTAATTGCGAACGCAGCCACACGGGTCGATATCTTAAACCAATGCTGGAAGGTCGTGCAGTTGCGGCAGAATAATTCGGATTAGTACAAGATATCCGCGACAGCGCCGATCAAGTTAAGCACCTTTTGTGTGTCGGGATCGACACGATAAACATAATTGCCTGCGCGCACGTAATTTCCACGACGGTCCAGACCGTAGCGGAAAGGATCCTCAATCCAAGTGTAGTCGCTACCTATCTGGTCTCCGACACGATACCGGTTCTTGACTTGACCAGGTGGAACACACGGTACGGCCTTTTTGGCAAGGCCGGGCGGACAATGCTTCGACTTTGCCACAATAACACCATCTTGCGGTACCGCTCGGTGGACTTCAAAACCCTTGCTCTTACTCTTTCCATTTCCAGCTAACCCAATGGTTGGGCTAATGGTCATCAGCGCGATCAATACTAAAAAGGCGTTAGGTTTCATTTACGCGGTCTCCAACAAGGAATTGTGGATCATATAGCCACTAAAGTTGCTGGATTCCCGCGAATTCTACGCCTTGAGCGGGTTTTCGCCTTGATGCGTTCAACTGCGATTGCGTTTTTCAAAACGTGGAAGCATCGCACTGAAGTCCATACCCATACCATTCTCATTTTCTACGAACTGCTCATATAAATTTGTTGCGATGTATCCCATTGGGGTGTCTGCATCCACGCTTTCTGCTGCCTGCTGACTAAGGCGCAAGTCCTTGAGCATGAGTTCGGCGGCGAACCCGGGTTTATAGGCATTGTCGGAGGGGCTTTGAGGGCCGACACCCGGAGCGGGGCAATAGGCGTTCATGGTCCAGCTATAACCAGATGAAGTGCTGACGACATCGAACATTTTTTGCCGGTCCAGTCCTAGCTTGTCTGCCAAGGCAAAAGCTTCGCACGTAGCGATCATTGTCACGCCCAAGATCATGTTATTGCAAATCTTTGCTGCTTGCCCTGCGCCGGATTCCCCGCAGTGAACGGCCTTTTGTCCCATAATATCGAATAACGGGGCAGCTTGGGCAAACGCCGCTACACTGCCGCCAGCCATAAACGTCAGAGTTCCAGCCGCTGCTCCGCCAATTCCACCCGAAACCGGAGCATCGACAGGAAGAAGCCCAACAGTCTGAGCCTGATTTGCGACAGCACGCGCACTTTCCACGTCAACTGTCGAACAATCCACGAACCCAGCACCCGCTTGCATCACTGGTATGATGTCGTCAGCAACTGCGCGCAAGATTTCGCCATTTGGCAACATAGTGATTACCACGTCCGCGTCCGATGCAGCCTCTGCGCTCGATCCGGCCATCACTACGCCCTCGACGCTCACGCTTGCCATGTCAAACCCTACGACTAAGTGCCCCGCCTTTGCCAAATTGGCGGCCATCGGTGCGCCCATATTTCCAAGCCCAATAAACCCAATTTTCATTGCCTACTCCTCCGGAAAACTTAATGCATCCGATCCAAGCGGCTGCAGCATTTTTGAAACCGCTACCGCCGGGACGTTCATGTCGGCAAATTGCCATTGCGGATTGCGGTCTTTGTCGATGATTTGGGCGCGAATTCCCTCTAGGATGTCTCCGTGTTCCATAGCTCTGAAGGTGAACCGGTACTCCAATTCCAGCGCCTTTCGTATGGTCAAACTCGTTCCTCGCAGCCGGTGAAGCATCTCTATCGTGCAGGCAACTGAAAGAGGCGAATTGCGTCGAAGGGCGGTCATCGCCTTGTTCGAAAACTCGGATTCAATGTTGCGTAAATTGTTCAAAATGTCTGACAGGGTCTCTCCATCAAAACACTGATCGATTTCTGCCTGTAGATAGTTAAGAGTCCCAATGGGTGGCGTATACGCGTGATCGTCTATTATTTCGGCGCGTCCTGAAGCCTCAAGCAACTCGATCAGGTCGGGCCAGTTTATTTGCGGGATAAAGTAGTCCGCGAAACCAACAAGCATCGCGTCTGCCGGACCCATGCGATACCCGGTAGTGCCCAGGTATTCTCCTAGTCTTCCTGGCGCAAGTGCAAGCATGAGCGATCCGCCAACGTCGGGCACCAAACCAATCGAGCATTCGGGCATCGCAATCTGAGAACTTTCTCCTACCACTCTGTGGCTTCCGTGGCATCCGATCCCAACGCCACCGCCCATGGTAAAGCCCTGCAAAAAACTGATTACGGGCTTGGGGTACTCAAATATCAGCGCATTCAATCGATACTCATCGCGCCAAAAAGTCTGACCAAAAGTAAAATCTTCTTTAGTGCCAGTTTCGTAAAGTTCCGCGATATCACCACCGGCGCAAAAGGCCTTTTCCCCTTCTGCATCCAGAATAACGAGATCCACATCGTCGTCCTCGCGCCAGTTGCGCAGGGCGCTATCGATAGCCATACACATGTCATAGCTGAGGGCATTCAGCGCCTTAGGACGGGTCAAAGTAATACGCCCGGCGCGTCCTGTCGTTCGAATATCGATGTCCGGCATTGAGTCCTCAGCGATTTTTCAACATCTGCCGCGCGACGATGACGCGCATTATTTCATTGGTGCCTTCCAAAATCTGATGCACGCGCAAGTCACGTACAAGTTTTTCGATCCCGTAGTCGGCAAGGTAACCATACCCGCCGTGAAGTTGCAGACACTGATCAACAATTTTCGAGCCCGTCTCGGTAACGAACTTTTTGGCCATGGCGCAGAACTTGGTGGCGTCCGGCGCACCCTGATCCAGCTTCCATGCTGCCTGACGCAGAAACGTGCGGGCTGCTTGCAAATCGATTTCCATATCTGCAAGGCGGAATTGCAAGGCCTGAAACTGATCAATTGATTGACCGAATGCCTTTCGTTCCGACATGTACTGAAGCGTCATGTCCAAACCGTTTTGCGCCGCCCCCAGGGAACAGGATGCGATATTCAACCGGCCGCCATCCAGCCCCATCATCGCGTATTTAAATCCATCGCCCTCAGATCCAATAAGATTTCCCGAGGGAATTTTGCAATCGTCGAACTGAACTTGAGCCGTCGGCTGGCTCTTCCAACCCATCTTTTGTTCAAGGGCTCCAAAGCTTAGGCCGGGTGTTCCATCTTCCACGTAAAGAGAAGATATCCCCTTGGGCCCGTTCTCACCGGTACGAACCATGCAAACATATGCGTCAGAGTAGCCACCCCCTGAAATGAAGGCTTTGGTACCATTCAATGTATAGCCTTCGTTTGTTCGTTCTGCGCGCGTTTTCAAAGCAGCTGCGTCGGACCCTGAACCGGGTTCCGTCAAGCAATAGCTGAGAACGGTGTTGAGACTAAGAACATCCGGCATTATCCGCGACTTCAACTCATCATTGGCGAAGCTGTCTAGCATTTTGGCGCACATGTTGTGGATCGACAGAAACGCCGCCACGGAAGGGCACGCCATGGAAAGGGCTTCGAAAACAAGCGTCGCATCTAGTCGCGTTAACCCAGAACCCCCGGCTTGTTCCGAGACATAGAGTCCGCCGAAACCGAGTTCACCAATCTGTGGCCAAAGCTCTTTAGGGATCGTGCCGTCGGCTTCCCACCGTCGAGCAAATGGCGCGATGTGCTCTCGCCCAAATGCGTGTGCCATGTCGAATATGGCTGTCTGTTCCTCGGTCAGCGCGAAATCCATGGCGGAAAATCCCTGTTACTGGTGGAATTGAACAAGTGTTTTATTATTCAATCCTTACAGAACTTTTGCAATGACAGCAAACCATCCAGTCAAGTTTCGGGAACTCCCATGATGCGCTATAATGCAGGCATTGTTGCAAACAAATTTACGGAGGCATTGATGTCCAATTTCAAAATGGCAGTAGTCGCCATTCACGGCATGGGAAGCCAGCATAATCCGCAGAACCAACCTCCGTCGTCCACGCCCACATTTTCAAAGGATCTACGGAAGAAAGTTGCTAGAGAAGTTGGCTCGGACATGGACAAAGTAAACTGGCAAGAAGTTGTTTGGGCTCAGATTTTGCAGGGACGACAAAAGGGATACCTACGTAAGATCAATCGAAGCCTGGGCTATGACAAGTTGCGCGAATTTGTTGTCTGCAACTTGTCGGATGCGGCGTCTTATCGTCCTACTCCTGATGGAGGTGACAAGATTTACGCCGCAATTCACGAAAAAATAGAGCTCGTGATGCGGGTCATCCGGCATCAGATCGGGGACCACGCCCCGATTTTAATCGTAGCCCACTCACTGGGCGGTCACATAATGTCGAATTATATTTATGACAAACAACGACACTTGAGGCACGGTGGACCGCCAACAGAACCCACGCCAGTTGAAAACATGCAAACAGTGGCCGGCATCGTGACATTTGGCTGCAACATCCCAATTTTCCTGTTTGCCTATCCCGAAAACGAAATTTATCCGATCATGGCACCAAACCGGGATCTGCCGCCTGCGCTGCGGTTTCGGACCTGGTGGTACAACTACTATGATCGTCACGATGTTTTGGGCTTTCCATTAGGCAAAAGTGCTCCGAGTTACGAACAATTGGCCAGAGACAGGGCGCTGAGAGATAAGCCAATAAATGCTGGTAAGGTTTTCACATCTTGGAACCCATTTTCGCACAACGGATACTGGAAAGATCGGGATTTGTACGAGCCGGTGGCGGACCGCATCAAAGACATTCTTGCGCGGGTCTGACTTTAGAGGTCAGCGTGGAATTCCTGGATCAAGTGCTCGACTACCGCTTTGCCCGGATCGGCGCCGCTGGCGGCAGCCTCGGCATGTACGCGGCGTTGACGGGTTGCCGAGGTTCCGTTTTCCGCAATTTGACGCAATCGGGCAAGTTCAGACATGGTGCCCAAAGCCTCGGCATCTTCTGCCAGCATGCCCATCAATTCACCCATAAGCTCGGCCATTGGTTTAATCGAACGGTCCCCAAAATCAATCAAACCTTCGCCAACGCCGTAACGCTGGGCGCGCCACCGATTTTCTCCAATTAAGAAACGGTCATACTGCCGCCACCTAAGGTTTCGTGCCTTCAGGCGGCATAGCATTCGGGTAAGAGCCTGATTGAGTGCGGCCAATGACAAGGTATGTTCCAGTCTGGGTTGAACATCCATGATACGAGTTTCAAGGGTTGGAAACCGATGTGAGGGTCGCAAATCCCACCAAATTTTGGTGGTATCTTCGATCACTCCCAGTTCGACAAGTGCACCGGTGGTCCGTTCATATTCAGCCCAACTTCCAAAGATAGGCGGCAGACCCGTACGCGGTAGATTGTCAAATACGGTTAATCGGTAAGAAGACAAACCAGTATCTTCGCCGCTCCAGTAGGGAGAGGAGGTGGATAGCGCCAACAAATGAGGCAGGAAATATGAAAGCTGAGGCATTAGATCAGCCCGCAGGGCCGGGTCCTCGATGCCGACATGCACATGCATCCCGCAAATCAGCATACGGCGCGCGACGCCGCCCAAAGCATGTTGCAACGCGTCATATCGTTCCTTGCGGGTGTGGTGCTGGTCCTTCCAATTGGCAAATGGGTGACAGGAAACAGCAATAGGTGCCAGGTTATATTCCGCAGCCCGTTTGGAGACACAAGAGCGCAGGCGCTTTAAGTCTTCTCGCGCACTCTTAATCGTTACATGAGGTCGCGTCCCAACTTCGATTTGGCACTGCAGAAATTCAGGGCTTACTTGACCTTCAAAATCAGCCTGACATGCGTCCATCAACGCTTCTGGGGCTTCAGCAAGTTGCAAGCTGTCGCGGTCGACCAGCAGGTATTCTTCTTCAATACCAAGAGTAAATTCTTGCTGCATCGCGCTCCCCCGTCGTTCAGGTTAAACCAGTGAATACGGAATTAACCGGTTTGCCAAGGGATTGACGCAGTGCGGCTTGCGAACACCCGGCTCCCACGGGTAAGGAGCATCAGTCAGATCATTGCTTGGAGTCACCTGCGTGAAACCCAGAAAATTTCCCCGAATAAATTCTGTCCTTGATCGGTTTGGCGTAAAGCTTATCGACAAAGTGACCGAGCGGGAGGAACAAGCGCGTTTGGAGACTTTTGAGCGCGCTGGCGGGTTGGCCAAACCTGCATATGCCCTGTCTCCGGGAATGGAGGGGTTTGATGTAACGCAGCTTCTCGAAGAGTTTTCGACCCATTCACAAGCGCTGGAAGCTTTGAAAGACCCCGCTAAAAATCAAACCGGCTATCGTTCCGGAAATGGCTACTATGACAGTCCGGACGCCGATGCGCTTTATCTGATGATCCGGCGTTTTCGACCAAAGAATGTTGTTGAGGTGGGTTGCGGGAACTCAACCCGGGTGACAAGGCAGGCGATCATTGATGGCGGACTGGAGACGAAAATCACTGCAATAGATCCCTTTCCAAGGGCCGACATAGCGCACGTGGTAGATTCATTTGAACAAAAACGGTTGGAGGAAGTCGATCCTGCGCTTTTCGAAAGACTGGAAGCAGGCGATGTCTTGTTTATAGATTCTAGCCATGTCGTGAGAGTCAGTAACGACGTCGCGCATCTGTTTTGCAGGATCATCCCATCCCTGAAACCAGGTGTTGTTGTTCACGTGCACGATGTTTTTTTACCTTTCGAATACCCCAAGCGCTTTTTCTACGATTGCCCCGGCTGGGGGGAGCAGTACATGCTGCACGCAATTCTTCAATCTGGTTCATTTTCAATGCTTTGGCCGGGTTACTTTCTACAGAAGATGCGGCCAGATGTGGTTGAGGCACTACCTTTCTTAAAGGACGGTCGAGCGCAAAGTATCTGGGTTCAAATTAAAGAAAATTGAAACCAAAGTGATCCGCTAGCGTAAACCTGCCGTATCCCTCCCCATAACAAGCTGGAGAGGAGAAGACAGCCATGTTCCGCCGTACATTTATGGGCGCAGCCGCCGCACTAGCCTTTGCTATGCCTTTAAAAGCCGAAGCAGCAGACATCGTTGATACCGCTGTATCAGCAGGTTCGTTCAACACCTTGGTCGCTGCCGTCCAAGCTGCTGGTTTAGTAGATACGTTGAAAGGCGATGGTCCATTTACAGTGTTTGCTCCGACGGACGAAGCGTTCGCGGCACTACCAGAAGGTACAGTCGAGTCTTTGTTGTTGCCCGAAAATAAGGATCAGCTCGTCTCGATCCTGACCTACCACGTGGTACCAGCGAAAGTGATGTCAGGCGACATAGCAGGAAAGCGTGCGAAGGTACTTACAGTGCAGGGTGATCGGCTCAGCGTAAACGCGAAAAACGGTGTCAAAGTCAACGATGCTAAAGTCGTACAGGCTGACATTGAAGCCAGCAATGGTGTCATACACGTTGTAGACGCGGTAATTCTGCCAGAATAATTACTGGTATCCTCCAAAAGTTAAGCCCCGGTCCAGAACGGCCGGGGCTTTCCATTTTGAAAATCCAGCCTGCAGTTAGACCAGTCGTACCTTTGTGCCAACCTTAACCAGCGGATACAGTTCTTCAACGTGCTGGTTGTAGAGGCCAATACACCCAGACGAGCTTTGACGCCCGATCTTGCGAGTATCATGCGTGCCGTGAACCAAGTAAGCCGGCCAAGACAGGTACATTGCGCGGGTTCCTAGCGGATTACCAGGGGCGCCCCCTTCGATACTCACGGGCAGGGATGGATCCCTTTCACGCATGGACGCGGTCGGCGTCCAGCTTGGATTTTCTCGCTTTCTTACTACTTCAGTGTAACCGCGCTTAGTAAGTTCCTCGCTCATTGGAACAGAACTTGGATACAGTTTATAAGTGCCGTCCGGCCCCCAATAATGGACTGCGCGACTGGTGATATCGGCCAACAAACATCCAACTCCGATCTGATCAAAATGATCTTGCCAGCTCTGTTGCGAAAACGACGAAGTGTTGCGACGCACAGGTAATTGCGTGCTGATCGCTTCCTCGTCCTGCGGAAACGCGTCCAGGCTTTGAGCGCGTAAAAGGGTGGGGGTCGCCAAAAGGGACGACACGCCCAGCAAAGCGGAACGACGGGTAATACGGGATTGGGACAATGCTGCCTCCGAGGATAAAATCTGCACAATCGTCAACTTGGCGGCAAACTATTCGCACAAACACTAATTTTCCAGAGTTGTGGTTCTGAATTTCTCGTGATTGCGGCACTTGGGCATTATGCTATCAGTATTTTGAAAAACTCGGCCAATTTATTTGGCCGAGTTTCGTTTCTTAGGTGAGTGAGAGTGAGTGGTGGTGCTGTCTGGATCAGTCCATGGCTTTGAAGTTGAACTCGCCACCTTCCTTGATCCCGGACGGCCAGCGTGACGTCACAGTCTTAGTACGGGTATAAAACCTAAAACTGTCGGGTCCATGCTGGTTCAAATCCCCAAACATGGATTTCTTCCATCCACCGAAGGTGTGGTAGGCCAACGGCACTGGAATTGGGACGTTGACGCCAACCATGCCGATGTTGATGCGGCTGGCAAAGTCACGCGCAGTATCACCGTCGCGGGTAAAGATAGCTGTGCCGTTGCCGTATTCGTGATCCATGGCAAGTTTCAGCGCCTCTTCGTAGGATCCTGCACGAACGGTGGAAAGTACCGGGCCAAAGATTTCCTGTTTGTAGATATCCATGTCAGGGGTGACATGGTCGAACAGATGAGGGCCAACAAAGAAGCCGTCCTCATATCCCTGCAAACTAAAGTCGCGGTTATCAACAACCAATTTCGCGCCTTGTTCCACGCCCGAGTTGATCAGCCCAAGAATACGCTGCTTTGCGGCACCTGTAACGACCGGCCCCATATCCACATCATCACCAGCGGTATATGGTCCAACCTTAAGCTTTTCGACACGTGGTATCAGTTTTTCTATTAGTGCGTCGGCTGTTTCCTCGCCTACCGGAACCGCGACTGAAATTGCCATGCAGCGTTCGCCCGCTGCACCGAAACCAGCACCAACTAACGCGTCTGCCGCTTGGTCCATATCAGCGTCTGGCATAACGATCATGTGGTTTTTTGCACCACCGAAACATTGCGCGCGCTTACCGTTCGCAGTTGCACGTGAATAGATATATTGTGCAATCGGCGTGGATCCGACGAAAGACACACCCTGAATTATTTCGCTATCTAGAAGAGTATCGACGGCTTCTTTGTCGCCATTAACGACTTGGAACAAGCCCTTTGGCAAACCAGCTTCTACAAACAGTTCAGCCAGCATCAGTGGGACAGAAGGGTCGCGCTCGGATGGCTTCAACACCACGGCGTTGCCGCAGGCCAAAGCTGGACCAACATGCCACAACGGCATCATGGCCGGGAAATTGAAAGGCATGATCGAGGCAACAACGCCAAGCGGTTGACGCATCGAATACATGTCGATGCCTGGGCCCGCGCTGTCAGTAAATTCTCCCTTAAGCATCTGTGGGGCACCGATGCAATATTCGATCACTTCCAGACCACGTTGCAGGTCGCCCTTGGCGTCGGGAATGGTTTTACCGTGTTCGCGGCTTAGCGCTTCGGCCAGTTTGTCCATGTCTCGGTTTATCAGACCGACCATAGCCATCATAACACGTGCGCGTTTTTGCGGGTTCGTTGCCCCCCATGCAGGCTGGGCGGCCGCTGCCTGTTCGATGGCCATAGTTGTCTCGTCAGCACTCGCCATTGGGCATTTGTACTGAACTTCACCCGTCGCAGGGTTGAATACATCGTCGAAACGACCAGACGTGCCCGGTACCATCTCGCCGTTAAAAAAATGAGTCAGGTCGTTCATTGCAAACTCCTCAGATAAATTTAGCCGCACAATAGACTTGCAAAAATCCCGCGAACAGAGGCAATGTCTCAAAAGAGCTTTGCAAAAATGCAAAGAGGACAGGAATGACACCAAACTGGGATGACATGCGGATATTCCTGGCGATTGCGCGCGAGGAAAGTCTTTCTGCGGCGGGGCGTATCCTAAAAATTGATCCGGCAACCGTAGGGCGCAGGATTGCCCGCCTCGAGGCGTCTTTGGACACGGTGCTATTCACCAAATCGCAGCAGGGTTACGTATTGACTGCCGCTGGTGAAAGACTGATGGATCATGGGCTTCAAGCGGAAGAGGCGATGCGGAGTGCAGCCGGAGCCGTCGCTGGATCGACAAAGTCTCTGAGTGGTCAAATCAGAATCGGTGCACCAGACGGATGCGCCAATTACTTACTTCCACAAGTTTGTTCGCGTATCTGCGACGCCAACCCAGACCTCGACATACAAATTCTAGCCTTGCCGCGGATCATCAACCTTTCCCGGCGAGAGGCCGACATGGCGGTAACCGTTAGTGCGCCTACGGCAGGCAGGTTGTTGGTCCAAAAGATAACAGACTACCGGTTGCATGTGGTGGCCAGTCAAAATTACTTGCAACGAAACGCACCCATAATGTCAGGCGATGACCTAAAGCGGCACCGAATGATCGGATACATTCCAGACATGATATTTGATCGTGAGCTGGATTACTTGAATGACCTTGGAATTGACAGGGTTGCCCTGGCATCAAATTCCGTCTCAGTACAATTGCGGCAGGTGTCGCTGGGATCAGGCCTTTGTGTTGCACATGACTTCACCCTTCCGTTTCATCCCGGACTGCAAAAAATTGTAACGGATCAAGTTAGTTTAACCCGGAGTTTCTATCTGGTTCGGCATCAGGGGGATCAGCGCAACGAACGGCTGAACCGCTTCGCTGGTGAGCTGACGCAAGGCTTGCGCGATGAGGTTACGAGACTTGAGGCAGAAGCTTCACCTTGACAGGTTCATTCATTCCGGCAACGCTTTGTAAAACGGCAAATTATTTCGGAGGTTTTGCATATGCTGGTTCAGGCCATTCTCACATCAAAGGCTACCGATGGGGTGGTGACGATTGAGCCGTCGGCAACAATTTCCGAAGCCGCCAAAATTCTCGCTGAAAAGAGGATTGGCACGGTCGTAGTCTCAGAAGACGGCGGACAAACGGCAATCGGAATTTTATCCGAACGGGATATAGTACGGGAATTGGCTGCAAGCGGCAGTGGCTGTCTGAATAAAACTGTCAGCACCTACATGACCAAGAAGCTTGTGACAGCCAGTCGTCAAGATTCGGTTCAGGATGTCCTCGCGCAAATGACCGAGGGTCGGTTCCGCCACATGCCAATCGTTGAGGACGGTCAACTCCTGGGCATCGTTACCCTTGGCGACGCCGTTAAGGCGCAATTAACCGAGTTGGCCATGGAGAAAGATGCGCTCGAAGGCATGATAATGGGTCACTGACGCTCGCCCGGCTCATGCCGAACCCTTGCACCTATGACAAAGTTGTGTTTGCTTGCGCCGAAATTTTGCTGCGCTGGAGTGTTTGATGCGCGTTGGATTATACCCCGGAACTTTCGACCCGATCACGTTGGGGCATATTGACATAATTCGGCGCGCAACAGCGTTGGTTGATAAATTGGTGATCGGGGTCGCGATCAATCGAGACAAAGGACCTTTGTTTTCTCTGGAAGAACGCGTGGCGATGATCGAGGCTGAATGCGCATTTCTAACAGAACAGACCGGCACCGAAATTGTTGCATATCCGTTTGAAAACCTTCTGATCGACTGTGCGCGGGACGTAGGAGCACAGATCATCGTACGCGGTTTGCGCGCCGTGGCGGATTTTGAGTATGAGTTTCAGATGGTTGGTATGAATCGGGCATTGGATAACTCGATTGAGACTGTCTTTCTAATGGCCGAGGCCCGGCATCAGGCGATTGCATCAAAGCTGGTTAAGGAAATCGCGAGGCTGGACGGTGACGTTTCAAAGTTCGTTACCCCGCGAGTGAATGATGCATTGCGCGAACGGCTTGGCTAAAACTCCGATCGAGCCTGTAAACGTGGGTGAAAGGTCCGTTAGGTTATTCTCAGCGCCAAAAGGCTAGCCAATCAAGAAAGTCGTACAGTTTTTTGCCCAGAAACAACAAATGTTCGGTTCCTACCAGGGCCACATCCACTACGACGCCCCCAAGAATGAGAACACCTAGCCAGATAGCGATTTGATTGGTCATAGCGGCCCCGAACGAAAACGCCCGCCCAGATAACCTGAGCGGGCAAATAGGTTCAAGCAAAGTCCTTAATTTCAGTTAAGGCGTCCCATTGTAACAGCGACGTCGGCCATTCTTACGGAGAATCCCCACTCATTATCGTACCAAGCCAACACGCGCACCATGCGGTTGTCGACAACACGAGTCTGGTCCGGGGCAAAAATCGAGCTTTCCTCGGTGTGATTGAAATCCGTCGAAACAAGCGGCGCTGGTTCAAAACCTAATACGCGCTGCATGGGCCCTTTGGCGGCTTCTTCGACGATCGCGTTCACTTCTTCAACCGTCACATCGCACGCGGCGCGAAAGCTGAGGTCGACCGCCGAAACATTTGGCGTAGGGACGCGAATTGCGGAACCGTCCAAGCGACCTTTGAGATTGGGGAGAACTTCACCCAGCGCCTTCGCGGCTCCTGTACTCGTAGGGATCATTGACATCGCTGCAGCACGCGCGCGGTAAAGGTCGCTGTGTCTACGGTCCAGCGTCGGTTGGTCACCGGTATAGGCGTGGATCGTGGTCATAATACCGTGTTCGATTCCTATTCCCTCGTCCAGAACCTTGGCAAGCGGAGCAAGGCAATTCGTGGTGCAGGATCCGTTGGACACCATTCTGTCCTCTGTAGAAAGGCTATTGTGATTGACGCCAAACACTATTGTCTTGTCGACATTCTTTCCGGGGGCTGACAGCAAAACCCTTTGAGCGCCCCGCTCAAGATGCGTCTTGGCCTTATGGCCATCGTTGAATTGGCCAGTGCATTCCAGAACGACGTCACAGCCTTCCCAGTCCAGTTCGTTCAATTCGTATGTCGAAAACATCTCCATAGGGCCGCGGCCAAGGTCCATGGTGCTACCGCTGATGGAAATGTCACGAGGAAAGCGCCCGTGTATGCTGTCGTATTTCAAGAGGTGCGCAGATGTTTCAAGGGGGCCGGTTGCGTTGACCTTGATCACTTCAATGTCGTTGCGGGCCGAAGCCGCGATGTGGGAGAGAGTACAACGGCCAATCCGGCCAAAACCATTTATACCGACCTTAATGGTCATACGACGCCTCCAAATTCGCTTGCGTTAATGGCCATATAGCGACGAAACCAATTTCCCAAAAGAGTAAAAACGTCATATTTCTAAGGTGTTAGCGCAAACTTGCGCCGATTGCGCTAACGCTTGCGCTAATCTTTGAATCAGTTAGGGTCCAGATGCGACGGATGAGACGAGGGAAAGCGCAATGAGTGGTCTTTTGGCCCTGTTAGACGACGTGGCAGGAATTGCAAAAGTAGCCGCGTCTTCGGTTGACGACGTAGTAGCGGCGGCAGGTAAGGCAGGGGCCAAGACTGCAGGTGTCATTATTGATGACGCGGCTGTTACACCAAAGTACGTTCAGGGATTTGCTCCGGCACGGGAATTACCGATCATCTGGCGTATCGCTCGGGGCTCTGTCTTCAACAAAATAGTTCTCTTGCTTCCGGTCGCTTTGTTACTTGCTAATTTTGCTCCTTGGATGATCACGCCATTGCTGATGATAGGGGGGTCATATCTATGTTTCGAAGGCGCGGAAAAGATTTTCCACGTCCTATTTCCAAATGGCAGCCATGAAATTGACGAAGATATGAAAGTCCGCGACCCAGGACATCTTGAAGAGCAAAAGGTCAAAGGAGCCATCAAAACAGACTTTATTCTGTCCGCTGAAATTATGACGATAGCACTGGCAGCTATCGAAGCGCCGAATCTATGGATGCAGGCAGCCACCCTCGCGGTAGTGGGAATTGGTGTCACGGTTGCCGTTTATGGATCCGTCGCGCTGATCGTGAAGATGGATGATGTGGGGCTGTTTTTGGCAAAGTCCGCGCATACACCAATTGGCCGCGGCATGGGGCGCGGACTTGTCAAGGCGATGCCTGTCGTAATGAAGGTTCTTTCGGTCGTTGGGACCGCCGCCATGCTATGGGTTGGCGGGTCAATAATAATCCATGGGCTTGAGGTTTTGGGTTTTGGGTGGCTGGGCCACCTTATCCATGACTTGGCTCATGCAATTGGCCATTCGGTCACGGATCAGTGGACCAGGGTTGTCGAGTGGGTTTCCAAGGCGACAATGGACGGTATTTTTGGCCTAGCTTGGGGTTTTGTCCTGATCCCAATCGCGACCAAAGTGGTCGGACCCATGCTGTCCAAGAGGTCCGAGACGCATTGAAAACGGGCGGCCAAAGCCGCCCGTGACCAGTTGAAACTGCTCGTCACAACTTACAGTCCTAGAAGACCCTTTACTTTGGCAACCGCAGACGCAGCTGTAATGCCGAAATGTTTGTATAAATCCCCGGCAGGGGCGGAGGCTCCGAAACTTGACATGCCGATGAAGCCTGCTTTGGCCTCTCGTCCGCGCTCTCCAAGCAGCCATCGGTCCCAGCCTCCGGCCCGAACAGCCGCTTCGATGCCTACTCGCACTGGGCCACCGGGCAGAACGCGCTTTCGGTAGGCTTCCTCCTGCTGAGCGAACAGCTCCATGCATGGCATAGAAACAACGCGGGTGCCGATACCTTCGGCTTCAAGCATCGCCTTAGCTTCTATCGCCAGCGAAACTTCGGAACCAGTGGCGATAAGAATTGCCTGCCGTTTACCTTCGGCTTCAGCCAGAACATAAGCGCCTTGCGCGGTCAGGTTCTTGGCCTTGTGCTGGGTTCTTACCGTTGGAACACCTTGACGCGTCAGTGAAAGAACCGACGGACTTGTTTTGAAGGTTAGCGCCAACTCCCAAGCTTCGGCAGTTTCAACAGTATCCGCTGGCCGGAAAACGTAAGTATTCGGTGTCGCGCGGGAAATTGCCAGATGTTCGACCGGTTGGTGGGTAGGACCGTCCTCGCCCAAACCAATCGAGTCATGCGTCATTACAAAAACAGTGGGCACTTTCATAAGCGCCGCAAGTCTCATTGATGGGCGAGCATAGTCAGTGAACGCCATAAATGTACCGCCGTACGGGCGTATTCCACCGTGCAAGGCCATTCCGTTCATCGCGGCGGCCATGCCGTGTTCGCGTATTCCGTAGTGGATGTATCGACCCTTACGGTTTTCCGGCAGGAAAACGCTCATATCAGCAGACTTAGTGTTATTGGATCCTGTCAGGTCTGCAGACCCACCGATGGTTTCAGGCATGATAGGGTTAACGACATTCAGAACCTTTTCAGAGGATGCTCTTGTGGCCAGTTTAGGCTGTTCCTCAGAAATCTGTTTTTTGAAAGACCGAATAGCCGCAGACAGCTTTTTCGGTGCTTCGAAACTGTAGGCCCGATAAAACTCTTCCTGCTTACGTTCTGACAAAGTGGCAAATCGTTCTTCCCACGCTGCACGTTCAGTCGCGCCCCGGGCTCCAATTGCTTCCCACGCGGTTTTGACGCTTGCCGGAATTTCGAAAGCATCGTGAGGCCAGCCATAGCCCTCTTTCGCAGCTTTCAACTGATCTTGATCCGTCAGCGCGCCGTGGCCTTTTGACGTATCTTGCGCAGCGTGGCCTAAGGCGATGTGACTTTCGCACGCAATCATGGTGGGCTTGCTTGATTTTTTCGCCGCGACGATGGCTGCGTCGATCGCTTGAGGATTGTGACCATCAATTTCGATTACATGCCAACCTGAAGCCTCAAAGCGTTTAACCTGGTCCGTGCGGTCCGCCATATCCACAGTACCGTCGATGGTGATATTGTTGTTATCCCAAAACACAATAAGCTTGCTCAGCTCATGCCGACCAGCCAGAGTAATTGCTTCTTGGCTAACGCCCTCCATCAGGCAGCCGTCCCCGGCGATCACGTAGGTGTAGTGATCCACGACCTTTTTTCCGTAATGCGCGCGCTGAATTTCTTCGGCCATGGCAAACCCAACAGCGTTCGCAATCCCCTGACCAAGTGGTCCGGTTGTCGTCTCGACGCCATCGATCAGAAAATTCTCAGGATGACCGGCGGTTTTGGCGCCCAACTGCCGAAAGTTTTTAATTTCTTCTATCGTCACATCCGCATGACCGGTGAGATACAGCAGAGAGTATACCAGCATCGATCCGTGCCCCGCGGACAGGATGAAACGGTCGCGATCGGGCCAGTTCGGCACCGACGCATCAAATTTCAAGTGCTTTTCAAACAGTACAGTTGCTACGTCGGCCATGCCCATGGGCATACCGGAATGGCCTGAATTGGCAGCAGCGACGGCATCAAGGGTTAAGGTGCGAATAGCCGCAGCTTTGTTCCAATGTTCGGGGTTGGCATTTCGCAGCGCAGTAAGGTCCACGGGCGTTGTTCCTTTGGATTACAAGCAGATCGGGCGCTGAATACCACTCACCCTCCAAAGTGCAAGTGGAACTGGTCGTTCCAAACCGCGAACGCTTGAAGAGTGCAATCCAAACCCTTGAAAGCAAACAGTAGGTATTTTCCAACACATTCAGTTAGACTAGGTCAAATTATCGCCACCCGTGATTCGGTCTGGCGCTAAACAGAACGAACCTTGGTTAAGAGGTGACAGGCGTATGAGCCAAATTGAGGAATTACAACGACGTATCATGGCGGCAATGGAGCGCATTGGCTCTGGAGTTGAGGCGTTGGACAAACCGATCTCACCCAGCGGTGATTATGATCAGGATCTAAAGTCTGCATTGGAGGAAGAGCGTCTCGCTAATGCGCAGTTGGAAGAGCGGTTAAAAGCTCTCAAGGATCGTCACGATCAAGAAACTGACGCTATGCGTGCTGATATCGAAAAGTTACGCGGTCAATCCAACTTAGATGGTGAGAACGCTCAATTGCGTGCTCAACTCGAGGAAGCCACATCCAAGCTGGCAACCGTTGAAGCCGCTCGCGAAGACTTGGCCGAAGCCAAAGCAGCACTGGAAAATACAACAAAAATAGAAGAGTTGACGGCAGAAATTGAATCTTTGCGTTCTCTGAAAGGCGCAGCAGAGGAGGCGGCGGCGCTGAGAAAAGAACTTGAAGAACTGACCCCGCTAGCAGATCGCGCTGAAGAGTTGCAGGCCGAAGTGAAAGCCTTACGTGCGTCTACGGCTGACACGGAGCGGTTAGGCGATTTGAACGCCGAGCTTGCGATGTTGCGCGCAGAACGCACAAGCCATGGCGCCGCCATGTCCCGTTTGGACGACGACCTGCAGCGGCTGCGCAAGGCAAATGAGGAGTTACGAGGCACTGTGGAAGAGTTGCGGTCTGCTGCTCAACAGGGTGTTACAGACGCGGCGCTTTTGAATCGTGCGACGGCTGCGGAGTTGGAAGCGACCAGAGCTGCCCGCGCGTCGGACGCAGCTGAGGCCCATGCTGTTCTGGCGCGACTTGAACCGCTGCTGAACCAGGCCAACTTGGCGGAAGGAGAAGTTGAGTGATGCCCGAAGTGACAATTCATATCGGTGGCCGAGGTTTTGAGGTGTCTTGTAGGGACGGCGAAGAAGCGTTTTTACAAGCGGCAGCAAAGTTGCTGGATGACGAAGCTCAAGTTCTGTCGGACCAAATTGGGCGTATGCCTGAATCGCGCATGTTGCTAATGGCAGGTCTTATGCTTGCCGACAAATCGGCCAGTCAGGAAGATCGCGTTAAAGCGGCTGAAGCCAAGTTGACTGAAGTAGAGGCGGAACTGAACAAAATGCGTAATGTGCCCAAGCCGGAACCCGAACGCATCGAGGTGGCAGTGGTACCACCATCTGTCACTGATACGTTGGCCGAAATGGCGGCACGTGCTGAAGCTTTGGCAGCCGTCATAGAAGAAAAATCTCAAGTATGACGCTCGTGCGCTCGATCGCGGCAAGCTTAATTTTGGCCTCGCTCGGATTTGCGGCCACGGCCCAAATCGACATCTTGTCAGTCACGTTTTCCTGTGAAGACAACACAGAAATCCCAGTTTCATACTTCAATGCCACCGACGGATCTGGTGCTGCGGCCATGGTGATTGACGGTGAACTAATAGCAATGCGCCAAGCCGAAAGCGGCTCAGGCGTTCGCTATATCTCGGAAGGTGCAGAGGGCACCTATACCCTACGTTCGAAAGGCTGGGACGCTTTGATCTCGTATCAGGCGTCCGGCAACACTGCACCAGAACAGCTGTTACTGGCGAACTGCACAAGCCGATAAAGAGGTATCAGGCGTTGGCCTCGCGAATTTTGTCAGCGGCGTCCTTGTTGTAGCTAACGCCATTGTCATCAAACAATGTGTCCAACTCACCCGACAGGGTCATCTCTGTGATGATATCACAGCCACCGACGAATTCGCCCTTTACATAAAGCTGGGGAACGGTCGGCCAGTCGGCATAGTCCTTGATGCCTTGACGTACCTCTTCATCAGCCAGGACGTTAACGTCCGTGTATGCCACACCCATATAGTTCAGCACGCCAGCAACACGTGAGGAAAACCCGCATTGCGGCATTTCTTTAGTGCCTTTCATATAAAGGACAACGTCGTTGGCTTTGACGGTTTCGTCGATCTGGTTTTTCACGTCGGTCATGTCGCGTTTCCTTCATGTCTAGCGTCTGGCGTTGGTGTTTCTAAAATCCCGCCAAGTGTTTTTCGTTTGGGTTCTTTAATAAGGTCAAGCTTGGGCGCCTACATTCCTAACTGCGGGTTCCATCTGTCCCAATGCTTTGCGACCTCATTGGAAAACTTCTTCATTCCGGCACTTTCGTCGTCAGCGCCAATGCATGCAGCTCACCATCTGGGCCATCCATTTTGCCTTTCAAGGCTGCATAGACGGCACGTTGTTGCTGAACCCTGTTCTTGCCGCGAAAGCTTTCATCCACGACCATCGCAGACATATGCACGCCATCATTGCCACCAACCTGAATTTCCGCATCAGGAAAAGCTTCGCGCAGCAGGTGTTCGATTTCGTGGGCGCTCATCGGCATGTAGGTGTCTCCTGAAAAATCTTTTCAAAGATGTAGAGCGATGTGCATGGGCGTGCAAGGTGCGGTTAATGTTCTGAAACAACAGGAGCCGCGACGTGAGAAAGCGCGCGGTCCACTTTCAAACGAGAAACCTATATGCCCTTAGATCAAGCTACCGCTGCAGCAAAACTGGAGCGAAATGTCTGTGCCAGCTCGGACAGCGGTGCCTCGGACGACCCTATCTTCACGCTGTCGCCTGTAAAACGTCCAACTGAAACCATCGGTACACCAGCTTGTCCTGCTGCGATCATTAACGCCTCAGCCTGATCGAAATTGCAGGCGATAAGATAACGAGCCTGATCTTCGCCGAAAAGGAACTCGGCCGGCGCATCGTCCAAGTTTACACCTACACCAGAATTTTCCGCCAATTCAAAGGCCGCTAAGGCAAGGCCTCCGTCGCTTAGATCTGTGCACGCTTTGATCATCTCGCGGTTGGCTCGGATGAAATCGCCATTACGTTTTTCGGCTTCCAAGTCGACGTGCGGGGCGTCACCGTCCTCGCGGTTGAAAACCTCGACCAAAAGGGCTGATTGGCCGAGATGGCCTTCAGTTTCGCCGACGACCAGCGCAACATGACCGTCACGTACTTCGTTGCCAATGATATCATCTGCGTGGTCAAGCAACCCAACTGCACCGATCGTGGGCGTCGGTAAGATCGCCTGACCATCGGTTTCGTTGTAAAGCGACACGTTCCCCGAGACGACCGGCATGTCCAGAGCCGCTACAGCTTCTCCAATTCCTTGAATCGCGCCGACGAATTGACCCATAATTTCAGGTTTTTCAGGATTGCCGAAGTTCAGGTTATCTGTGGTAGCCAATGGTTTTGCGCCCACGGCTGTTAAATTGCGATATGCTTCGGCTACAGCTTGTTTTCCGCCTTCAATTGGATTTGCGCGCACGTATCTAGGTGTCACATCACTGGTAAATGCCAACACTTTGTTTGTGCCATGAACGCGTACCATTCCAGCGCCCAATCCAGGCGTCCGCGAAGAGTCTGCCATTACCATCGTGTCATATTGCTCATAGACCCATTGTTTGGCGGCATAATTTGGCGAGTTGAGCAGGGCGCGAAGCCCATCGATCGGATCAATCTGCGGGACTTCGGCGAGTTCTTCCGCCTTAGGTGTAGGTTGCCATGGGCGGTCATATTCAGGCGCCGTAGAAGCCAGCTTAGATAGGGGTAAATCTGCTTTGATCTCGTCGTTGTGCATGATCAAAAAACGATCTTGGGATATAGTCTCTCCGACGATTGCAAAGTCCAAGTCCCACTTTTCGAACACCGCCCGGGCTTCGGTCTCAAGTTCGGGTTTAAGAACCATCAACATGCGTTCTTGCGACTCAGAGAGCATCATTTCATACGCAGTCATGTTTTCTTCGCGCTGGGGAACGGTTTCGAGGTTCAGACGAACGCCGAGTCCCCCCTTGTCGCCCATTTCGACGGCAGAACAAGTCAGACCAGCGGCTCCCATATCTTGAATCGAGATCACGGCGCCTGTTTGCATCAATTCCAGCGTTGCCTCCATCAGACGCTTTTCTGTGAAAGGGTCGCCGACTTGAACGGTTGGGCGCTTTTCTTCGATAGTGTCATCGAATTCGGCCGAAGCCATAGTAGCACCACCGACACCGTCGCGACCTGTTTTTGCGCCCAAATAGACGACAGGCATACCGACGCCGGAGGCCGCGGAATAAAATATCTTGTCACTATCGGCCAAACCAGCAGCGAAAGCGTTCACAAGACAGTTGCCATTGTATGCCGGATGAAACCGGACCTCTCCACCAACGCAAGGAACACCGAAACAGTTGCCATAGCCGCCGATTCCTTCAACGACCCCGTTGACCAGTTGGCGCGTCTTGTGATGATCAGGCTCGCCGAAAGACAGAGCATTCATTGAGGCGATAGGCCGAGCACCCATAGTGAATACGTCACGGAGGATCCCACCCACACCTGTCGCGGCCCCTTGGTATGGTTCGATATATGAAGGGTGATTGTGGCTTTCCATTTTGAAAACCACTGCCTGACCGTCACCAATGTCAACGACGCCGGCATTTTCACCTGGTCCACAAATCACTTGCGGACCCGAAGTCGGCAGGGTGCGCAACCATTTTTTTGAAGATTTGTACGAGCAATGCTCATTCCACATTGCCGAAAATATCCCAAGCTCTGTAAAGGTTGGCTCACGCCCGATAATTTCGAGGATCATGTCGTATTCTTCGGGTTTTAACCCGTGTGCGGCGATCAGATCCGGGGTAATGGCGGGCTCGTGCATCGTATGTCCTTATCCAGAGTGGCCGGGATTGCGCGCCTTTTAAGCCAAGGGCGCGTCGGTGGAAAGGGTATTGAAGACGCGGTCAGTTCAGAACCGTTGACCGACATAAATATACAGCTGATCTTCGTCCAGATCGTTTCGAGCCCAATCAACTGAAAAGTCCACCGGGAACTTTTTCGAAACACGATAACGCGCACCAAGACCAACTGCTGAGTGGGTGCCCCCGTCGGATAGATCGGAAAAGCTGTCTCCGGTTTGGCCGACACCTCCAAAGGCAACAGCGCCAATCCTTTTTGTGAATTGATGGCGGTATTCAATTTGAAGGGAAGCCGACCTGAAGTCTAAAAACTGGGTTACAGGAAAACCACGGAACGCGTCGGTCCCGCCAAGAGAGCATTGATCGAAAAATGGTGTATCCTGCGAAGCCCCACAGATCGACGCGCGAGCAGCAATTACACCCTTTGCAGTAGGGTTCAGGTAATGCGTGTAATTGACAAACGCTTTCGAGTAGTCCCCGGTTACTCCTTTGAGCGTGTAGCTATGTGAAATTTCGGCCTGAAGGTTCGATCCTCTGGTAGGGTAAATCGTGTCATCCCGCCGATCCCATGCGGCTACCAAAGCTGGAGTAATGATGCGCATGTTCAAAAACTGGTCAAACGGAGGTGGGATTGGCGGCAGCCCAAGACCATCCAAACTGACCGAGGTATCCAGATATCGAACCGAAAGTCCCGCAGAAATTTCCGGCGTAATTCCGTAAGAAAACTCAATCCGAGCCAAGTCGCCGTCCTGTGTCACAGGCAGTTACCCGGTTGTAGTAAACAGGTCGTAGTTGATCGTGGCCTTGGCATACAAAGTCTCGATTTGCCATCGATTGCTGTCAAAGGCAAAATTAGCAGCACCGCCATAAGCCCGTGTACCGTTACTGGAGCCAAGAACGGCTATACCGAACAAGGACGGCTTGGACTCTTCGTCCATTTGATAAAGATACCCAGCACCGAGCGTCAGACCCGACCCAATAGTGGGATTGGAAAACGGGATGGGTACCGCGATGAAGGAACCGTTACGAAATCCGATAGACGCCTCGGACTGTGCTTGGTCGAAACCGTCCACATTTGTTTCCACCGTCACGGAACCCGAAAAGGCAGCGTTCGGCAAGACGCTTAATAATAGTGTTTTTAACGTGATTCCAGATAGTCTCACGACAACAATCTCATGAACAGTAGAACCGGATTTTACCCGGTTCTATTAATGTCAAAGTCAGGCTGGTCCTTGCTCTTTGTTTACCGCATCGCTCGCCGCCGCGCCAATGGCCGCTTTTTGTGGTTCCGAAAGGTGTTCGGCCTCATCCAGTCCTGGGATCGCAACACGAACTTCGCGGCGCGCAAAATCAATTCCGTTTTCTTTGAAAGCGGCTTTTACCCGATTGAAAATTTCCTTACGCAAGGTGAATTGCTTGCCCGGTTTGGCCATGAACTTGCCGCGGATAATCATGCCCACATCGTCAAAGTCAAAAACACCTTGGGATTTGAATGGTTGGAGGAAACCATCCTTGTGAGTCTCGTCCTCCATCATCTCGGCACCGATCTTCTTAAAAATCTTTTTCACTTTGTTCGGGTCCGTGTCGAATGGCACAGTGAATTTAAGCTTCATTATTACCCAGTCGCGGCTGTAGTTGGTCAGCTTTTGGATTTCGCCGTAAGGAATGGTGTGAACTGGCCCTCGGTGATGGCGCAATTGCATCGATCGGATCGATATCTTTTCGACTGTCCCGGTCGTGCCTCCAACATCCACATATTCACCTACACGGAACGCGTCATCGATCAGGAAGAAAATTCCACCAACGATGTCCGAAACCAGTTTCTGGGCACCAAATCCGATAGCAAGACCAAGAATACCGGCACCTGCCAGCAATGGCGTGATATCAAGCCCCAGAGCGCCTAACGCCAACAGCGCGAAGATTACGGCTATCGCGACCTGCGCTGTCACTCGCAATAATGGCAATACGGTCGCTAAACGCGAGCCTCCGGTACCGCCACCTTCGCCAGCTTCTTCGTCAGGGCTTTGTTCGGCAGCGGTTTGTTCTTTGGCCAGACGTCGGTTGATCCACAAAGACACAACCTCGTTTAGGATATAGCCGACAGCGATTATGATGAAAAATTGTATTACTTCACTGCCAGAATCAGATGAGCCACCAGCAATTTCCTGAAGGTCTAAGTCCCAGGCACCTGCAATCATCAGAATCACAAGAATGCCTGCCAAAACGCGTCCGATGCGGATGTAACTACGCTTGGTGGATTTATAAGCTCTTTCCGCCACTGGACCGTCTCCGATCATTGGTGGCTGCAGATGCCGCACCAATCCTCTGATCAAGGTGTCCAAAGCTGGCGCGATAAGCAGCCAGAACATGGTGGTGAAGTGGGCACCATGGGCAAGTAGGGCAAAGACTGTTGGGTTTCTCTGTGATGCCAGATACTCAACAAGCAGCCAGATGCCCGCCGAAACTCCGATTGCGAAATAGGGGTATATCCGCGCTACGTCTTCATCGAACTTTGTACGGTCAGGATCTGTACCGAGCATCATGTCCGACAAACCATCGCGAGCTGTCCATGCGATAACGCCAATGTAGATGTGGATCGCAGTATTGAGCCAGAACCCCAAACGGGATTCACCCGGAGGAACGCCATTGGTTGAGTTGAAGTCCAGGATGAACATTGTGAAACCGATCAGTAGGAACAGACCGATCAGGTTGCGATGCAGATATTTGGCCCAATGGTCATCTACGTTTACCAAGCGCAAGTTGTGCTGTTTCGGGGCCAGAATAAAACGCGAAATAGCCGCGCCCAAGCGGGGAAACCAGATCAGATAAAAGACAAACGGACCGGCCTGAGCGATCTGCTGTTCGTCCAACAATTGCCTGCCCACAAAGACCAGCGTGTAGTAAAAGACGAGAAGGCCCAGAAATTCGAAACAGAAACGCTTGAACAGAAAGGTGACTGCACCGAGCAGGTCGGTCGAGGAGTCGCCATCTACGACCTTCATCCAGCGCCGTGTCCACAAACCAACGATGTTTTCGGCCGCGTAGCCAACGGCCAGGGCAAGGAAAGTAAATCCAAAAAGCGTCATTAAACCACTGGCGCCAAATGAGTTGCCAAAGTTGGAAAATGCCTCGATCTGGGCTGTAATCAGCAATGGAATTTTTCGAATGACGTCCAACCATGAAGCGGTCATGCTGCTGACGGTATCCGATATGGCCTGTACCACGCTACGACTGGTCGGAGCGGCTTCTTCCTGTTTCGCAGCCACAGCGTCCAGCCGTTCTAGCAAAATCGCGCGCACCTGATCGTCAGACATCCTTGCAACGAGGTCGTCGACCTGATCCGGTGTCAGATCTTCGGGGATGGTGACAGGTGCGGTGGAGGTCGTACTTTCCTGAGCCAAGACTGGCAGTGACAGAAAGATTACTGATATGAACGCCAGCAAAAGGCGGAGTGGGTGGAACATTAAATTACCCTCGAAGCCGAATTTTTGGTCTGTTTTTCCGGATCATAGGGGTAGGTGGCTCAATTTGACAGCATGTTGTGATGTAAACGGTGAAAAACCAAAAAAAAAGGCCGAGCACTAAGCTCGGCCGTAGTCCAACAGGGAGGTATGAAAATGATGAGCGTTTCAGCATCACCGCCTTCGAATGCTCATTTAGGGATCACATTGTTGACTATCAAGGGATTTTCCTTTTCTTTGGATCATGTCCGCTATGACGTTACTGCATAGCTAGAGTTTTCCCATTTGTCTCAATTGCTTACGATGCGAAATGATTTCGTCCTGAACAAAATCGCGGAAGGCAGAAATCCTCTTGGAATGGCGCAGTTCCTCGGGGTATGCGAGGTAAACAGGTACTTCGGCACCTTGTATATCAGCTGGAACATGCACCAAATCGGGAAAATCTTGCGTGACATAGTCTGGCAAAACGCCAATACCCAGATCATTTAGAACGCCTTGTAAAACACCAAAGTAGTTGTTGACCGTCAGTAATGAGCCCGGATTGTGGGTCATTAATTGGCGAACCATCGCTGCACTCGCGCCGACTTGCGGGGCAGCTGGTGTCTGACAAATCAACCTGTGTTTTGAAATATCCTCGACCTTTTGGGGTGGCCCGCCATGGGAATCCAGATATCTGCGTGTAGCATACAGTTGCATCTGAACAGTCATTAGACGCTTTCGCACGAGATCCGCCTGGCTGGGTTCCTTCATTCGAATGGCGACATCAGCTTCACGCATGGGCAGATCCAGAACACGCTCTTCCAACATCAAGTCGACATTGAGGTCTGGATATTGTTCGTAGAGTTTTGGTAACCGCGGCGCCAACCATAAAGTGCCAAACCCAAAGGTGGTCGTGACCCGCAAGACGCCAAAAACTTCGTCTTCGCTATCGCGGATACGGGCGGCTGTGGCATCCAGGCGTTTGGACATCGCCGACGTAGCGTCGAATAGCAGTTCCCCTTGTTCGGTGAGAATCAACCCACGAGCGTGACGGTGGAACAGGGTGGCATCCAGCGATTCCTCAAGAGCGCGAATCTGTCGACTAACAGCGGATTGAGACAAATTTAGCTTGTCTCCCGCATGAGTAAGGCTGCCTGCGTCGGCGACCGCGTGAAATATTCTAAGCTTGTCCCAATCCATCGACGCAACTTTCGTTATTCAAGCGCACGCCTATATGAAAGACGTAACAAATTCCACAATCAAACGGGGAAATCGTTACATCTAAGGGGAATTAAGCTATGCAGGTCAGTAATTATGACCTAATATAACAGATATTGGAGCACACTAATCGGACCTGGGAGGCGTCAGATGAGTCAGCCAAAAGTTTCGCTTAATGACAGGTTCGATCTGTCGAAATCACCAGTTTTACTGAACGGGACTCAAGCGCTTGTCCGTCTAATGCTAATGCAAAAAGCCCGCGACGTTGCCGCAGGTTTGAACACAGCTGGCCTGGTAACTGGGTATCGGGGTTCTCCACTTGGCGCAGTAGATCAGCAAATGAGCCGAGCCCAAAAACAGTTGGCCGAAAACGACGTCACATTCCAATACGGCCTAAACGAGGATTTAGCTGCAACGGCGCTGTGGGGAAGCCAGCAAGCCGGCCTGCGAGGAGACGGCAAGTTTGATGGCGTTTTTGGCCTGTGGTACGGGAAAGGCCCCGGTGTTGATCGTTCGGGCGACGTTATGCGCCATTCAAACATGGCGGGAACGGCAAAGTATGGCGGCGTGTTGATGGCCATGGGGGACGATCACACGGGCGAAAGTTCGACCGTTCTACACCAGTCCGAATGGTCGTTGGTCGATATGTATATGCCAGTTGTTAGCCCGGCCGGTGTGCAAGAGATACTAGATTACGGAATTTATGGATTTGCTCTCAGCCGGTTTGCAGGTGTCTGGGTGGGCTTGAAAACCATGAAAGACACGATCGAAGTCACGTCAGTAGTTGATGGATCGCCCGACCGGATGCAACTGGTTACGCCCGAATTCGACATGCCAGAAGGCGGCCTGAACATTCGATTGGGAGACACACCGCACCTGCAGGAGGCTCGGGTAATCGACTATAAACGGTTTGCAGCTGAAACCTTTTCCCATGCTAACAAATTGGACAAAAGGGTCTGGGGCAAACCCGGAGCGAAGATTGGCATCGTCGCTGCTGGCAAGAATTGGCTCGATTTGGTTCATGCAATGTCTTTGCTGAATATCGATGCCAACGAAGCCGAACGGTTAGGCATTACAACCTACAAAGTTGGTCAAACTTTTCCGTTAGATATGAAAGGGTTCCATGACTGGGCTGAAGGTCTTGATCTGATTATTATCATAGAGGAAAAGCGAAAGCTTATCGAAGTTCAGGTCAAGGAAGCAATTTTCGATGATCGTCGTGGGCGACGTGTCTACGGATGGTACAAGGGCGGTGCAGGTACTTTGCATCGAGAAGAATTATTCCCGACCCGAGGGGCCTTGGACCCAATCATGATTGCTGAAAAACTTGGCGGCATCCTGGTCGAAGAAGGTCGAGATACTGACGGAGTCCAAGCCGGGCTTGCTGCTTTGTCCGAAGCCCGCCGCGCAGACAACGCCCAAGAAATCGCTGCACGCCTTCCATATTTTTGTTCAGGATGTCCTCATAACAGCTCAACAAAACTGCCCGAAGGCAGCCGGGCTTATGCAGGCATCGGGTGTCATTACATGGTTCAGTGGATGGATCGTGAAACAACGGGTTTTACACAGATGGGCGGTGAAGGCACCAACTGGATTGGTGAGGCACCATTTTCTACGACTAAACATGTTTTCCAAAATCTCGGCGACGGAACCTACAACCATTCCGGTGTTCAGGCCATACGGGCCGCTTTGGCCGCTGGAACGAATATTACTTTCAAAATCCTATTTAATGATGCGGTTGCCATGACGGGCGGACAGGATAATGAGGGCGGACTGAGCGCGGAACGTATTGTTGCTGAAGTGAAAGCGATGGGCGTTGAACATGTGGCAGTCGTATACGACGAGAAAGAAGACTTAGATATTAAGTCGTTACCAGCCAACGTTGAAACTCATGAACGAGCCGAATTGATCAATGTTCAGGAAAAATTCAGGGAAATTGAAGGTGTCTCTGTCATTGTGTATGTGCAAACTTGCGCTGCCGAAAAACGCCGACGCCGGAAACGCGGCACCTTTCCTGACCCTGACAAACGAGTTTTCATCAACACCGATATTTGCGAAGGCTGCGGAGACTGCGGCGTCCAATCAAACTGTGTTTCAATCGTACCAAAGGATACCGAATTGGGGCGCAAACGCGCGATTGATCAATCAAGTTGCAACAAGGATTTCTCTTGCCTGAACGGGTTTTGCCCGTCTTTTGTCACGTTAGAAGGTGCCATGATCCGCAAAGAAGCGACGACAGACGTTGATTTACCGGATTTGCCTGACCCCGAATTACCACAGATCCAAGGTACTCATAACATCGTGATAACAGGTGTTGGAGGCACCGGTGTCGTGACAATAGGTGCCGTGCTTGCTCAGGCAGCCCAGATTGATGGTAAGGGGGCTGGTATGATGGAAATGGCTGGCTTAGCGCAGAAAGGCGGCGCGGTACACATCCATTGCCGCCTGGCTAACGCACCCGAGGACATTAGTGCGATTCGAGTGGCAACGGGCGAGGCCCACGCGTTAATCGGTGGCGATCTGGTTGTATCAGCCGGCGCCAAGACTCTCGGGTTAACCCGGGCGGGCCATACTGGAGCGGTAGTCAACAAGCACGAAATAATTACTGGTGACTTCACCCGCGACACAGAATTCAAGATCCCAAGCGACCAGTTGGAGTTGGCCTTGCAGGCTCGACTAAAAGAACGGGTCGACCTGTTTGACGCAAGTGAACTTTCACGTGCAGTAATGGGTGACTCCATCTATTCAAACATGATGGTTTTTGGAGCGGCTTGGCAACGCGGGCTTGTACCAATTCACCTCTCTTCGATTTTTCAAGCTATCGAGTTGAATGGAACTGCTATCGAGCGAAACAAACGGGCGTTTCAGGTCGGGCGTTGGGCTGTGCTGTTCCCTGAGGCTGTCTCGGGAATCCTTGGCCAGAATGTGACCGAAATTCCCAAAACATTGGAACAAACTATCGACTTCCGGGCCAGTCACCTGATTCAGTATCAAGGGAAAGGGTTGGCTAATCGATACCGAAAACTGGTTGATTCGATTTCGGATGAAACAGTTCGCGAATCTGTGGCCAAGGGGTATCATAAGGTTCTGTCTTACAAAGACGAATACGAAGTCGCCCGTTTGCTGCTGCAGACACGGGAAAATGCCGTGGCCGAGTTTGACGGCGATTTCAAAATGACTTTCCATCTGGCACCTCCGATACTAGGAGGGAAATCCGCCAGCGGACGACCTAAAAAGCGGGCTTTCAGCGAAAAACTAATAGGACTGCTTAGACTTCTAGCGCGGTTCAAGTCATTGCGTGGTACGCCTTTGGACCCATTTGGTTATAGCAGCGAACGCAGGATGGAGCGCGCGTTGATACGGCAATATGAAAAAGACATGAAAGAGGTGTTACCGAAACTGACACCCGAAACGCGGGAAGCGATTGCAGCGTTGGCAAGGTTGCCCTTAGATATTCGTGGTTTTGGTCCTGTCCTTTCGGAAAACGAGGCAAAGGCGGCCAAACGCCGCGAGGAATTGCTGTCCGTGATCCGCGATGGAGGCCCTGATATTCGGGCTGCGGCAGAGTAAATCGTCACGAGACTGTCATGTTGTCTGGGCAAAATTATTACCTGCAGTAGGTTAACAGACCATAGTCCGGAGTTTCCAATGCCCTCGCGCCGTCATGTCGCCCGTGACATTTCCTATTCCTATTCCGCCGAGACAAAAAGCGGTCGGATGATCATTAAACTGATGGAAAACACGACGGGTCGACTGCGTTTGATAAAACGCGCCGACGGGTACGAGCAGGAGGTGGCAAACGGGCGGAACTTTTGGTCTGTAATGGTCGAACGATATGGTTTGTCATTGGATGTGGTTGGGGGATCCTTGGCCAACATTCCGAAGGAAGGACCGCTGGTTCTCATCGCGAACCACCCCTACGGTATTCTTGACGGGTTGATGATGGGGCACATCCTGTCACAAACGCGTTGCGATTTTAGGATTTTGGCTCACAGAGTTTTTCGAAAAGCCGGCGACCTAAACAGCATCATTCTTCCAATTTCGTTTGACGAGACGAAAGACGCGATCAAGCTGAACCTCCAGACCCGAAAGGCATCACTCGATTATCTTGACCAAGGTGGTGCGATCGGAGTTTTTCCGGGTGGAACAGTCAGTACCGGGGTCAAACCATTCTCTCATCCGATGGACCCGGGTTGGCGCGGATTCACCGCTCGAATGGTTGCAAAATCAAACGCGACAGTCGTTCCGGTTTTTTTTGAAGGCCATACATCGCGCCTTTTCCAGATCGCCAGTCATATGCATTCGACGTTGCGTATGGGTCTATTGATCAAAGAGTTCAAAAAAAGGGTCGATACTCCCGTTGAAGTAGTCATAGGAGAACCGATCGGGCGCGATGTTCTGGACCCGTTGGGAAAGGATACGCGCAAGATGATGGATTTCCTGCGCAAAGCCACGTATGAGCTGTCCCCGAAGCCGCTTAAGTCTTATGACTACGGCTATGAATTCGAGGAACGGCATCGCGCCTGAAGGGGCAAATGGCAGTAGGAATATTTGATTCTGGATTGGGCGGGCTTACCGTCCTGGACGTCGCGCAGAAACGCCTGCCTGACGTTGATTTCCTTTATTTTGCCGACAGCGCGCACGCGCCGTATGGCGTTCGCGATGCCGACAACATCTATGACCTTACCCATAACGCGGTGCACGACCTATGGGCGCGCGGCTGCGATTTGGTGATTCTCGCGTGTAACACTGCCAGCGCCGCCGCACTGCGCCGGATGCAAGAAGCTGGAGTTCCGGATGGCAAGCGTGTGCTCGGTGTATTCGTGCCTTTGATCGAGGCGCTGACAGAGCGGCAGTGGGGTGATAATTCTCCTCCCAGAGAAGTCGAAGTCCAACACGTGGCACTTTTTGCAACACCGGCAACAGTTTCCAGTCGCGCTTTTCAGCGGGAACTGGCGTTTCGCGCGATAGGCGTGGATGTAGAAGCGCAGGCATGTGGCGGTGTAGTGGATGCTATTGAAGACGGGGATATGATTCTTGCCGAGGCGTTGGTTCGGTCACATGTTGATGCGCTAAAGCGCAAAATGCCCACACCGCAGGCGGCTATTTTAGGATGTACCCATTATCCGTTGCTGTCTGAGACATTTCAGCAAGCGCTTGGATCAGAAGTTAAAGTCTACAGCCAAGGTGATTTGGTTGCAGAAAGTCTTGCTGACTATCTAATCCGTCATCCCAACATGCTGGGCAAAGGCGAGGGCGGTTTCCTGACTACTGGAAAACCTAGCGTCGTCAGTGACCGCGCAACTCAATTTCTCCGACGAAAAATCAACTTTGAGGCGGCCTGACCTAGGTCAAGGAAGGCTCTGCGCGAACAATTAAATTATCGGCCGTCTCGTTGGTCGACAAAACACCTGACGTTTAAGTGAAAGAGGTCTGACATGACCCACAAAATCGCAATTCTTGGTTCATCCGGCTATACCGGAGCGGAACTTGTACGGCTGATAGCCGAACACCCGAACATGCAAATCGTTGCCTTGTCGGCCGAACGCAAAGCCGGACAATCCATGGCACAAGTCTTTCCGCACCTCCGCCATTTGGATTTACCGGACTTGTGCAAAATCTCCGAGATCGATTTTTCGCAAGTTGATCTGTGTTTTTGCGCTCTGCCGCATAAAACGAGTCAGGCAGTCATTAGGAACTTACCCAAGACGCTAAAGATTATTGATCTGTCTGCGGACTTTCGGCTTCAAGACCCGCAGGAATACGAGAAGTGGTACGGTAATCCGCATTCCGCTCTTGAGCATCAGAAAGAGGCCATTTACGGCCTTACTGAGTTTTATCGTGACGAAATTCGCGCTGCGCGACTTGTTGCAGGTACAGGATGTAACGCTGCGACTGGCCAGTATGTTCTGCGGCCTTTGATCTCTGCCGGAGTTATCGATCTGGATGACATCATTTTGGACCTGAAGTGTGCTGTGTCTGGAGCGGGTCGGGCGCTAAAGGAAAACCTTCTGCATGCGGAGCTTAGTGAAGGTTCCAACGCTTATGCGGTCGGTGGTTCGCATCGGCACCTTGGTGAGTTTGATCAGGAGTTGTCAAAGCTGGCGGGCCGTACGGTTCACGTTCAATTCACCCCGCATCTGATCCCCGCAAACCGCGGAATTCTTGCAACTTCTTACGTCAAAGGTGACCCACAGTCTGTTTACGAAACCCTGGCAGCCACCTATCAGCATGAAACCTTCATAAGGATGTTGCCTTATGGAGAAACGCCGTCAACGCATCATGTTCGCGGGTCCAACTTTTGCCATATCGGTGTTGTGGGCGACCGGATTGAGCGCCGTGTAATCGTAGTTGCAGCGTTGGACAACCTTACGAAAGGCAGCAGTGGCCAAGCCTTGCAGAATGCAAACCTGATGTTAGGTGAAGATGAGACTACGGGCCTGATGATGGCTCCTTTGTTCCCATGAGGCACCAATGAAAACGCTAAAGAAACGCCGTCGTGTTCAGATCATTCTGGTAGCCATAGTGGCGCTTGCCTTGTCGACCGTGCTCATTGGATATGCGATGCGCGACGGAATTAATTACTTCCGCTCACCCAGTGAGGTGATTGCTGAACCGCCTCAACCTTCGGTCGTATTTCGCATCGGTGGTCTGGTAGAGGAAGGCTCGATTGAACGCGGACAGGGTGAAACTGTGCGCTTTGTCGTGACGGATGGTGGTGAAAGTGTTCCCGTCGCCTTTAAAGGAGTGCTGCCGGACCTGTTTGCTGAAAATCAAGGCATGGTCGGTACAGGAAGTTACGTAAACGGCGTCTTTGAAGCCACTGAAATTCTTGCGAAACACGACGAGACTTATATGCCAAAAGAAGTTGTGGACGCGCTAAAGGAGCAGGGCGTCTATAAGGAAAGTGGCGGCAGCTAAGGAAAAACTCAAAGAAAAGATTTCTGATTAGGCGTTGCGAGGGGAAGCCGCGCAGCGACCTTTGCGTTGTTAATGATTAAATAGATTTTAGGGACAGTTTGTGCAGCAAATGCAGCGGAGAAACGATGCAGACTGTACATCAAATAGCCAAAGAAATTGTCGAGCGTGAAGGTGGTTTCGTGGAAGACCCGGATGATCCTGGCGGGGCTACAAAATTTGGTGTGACCATTCATACCTTACGCCGCCTAGGAATGGACGTAACCGGAGACGGTAAGATCGACCGCTCGGATGTCAAAGCTTTGAGCAAATGGCAGGTGGTTGAAATTTTTGTAACCCACTACTTCGAAAAACCAAAAATAGGGCTGGTTCCTAAAGGACTACAACCTTCCTTATTTGATATGTATGTCAACGCCGGAGGTGAGGCGGTTAAAACTTTGCAGGCGTTGCTCAATCAAATGGGCTTCTATGTCGATGTGGACGGGATCATTGGCCCACAAACGAGTAAAGCCGCCCATACAGCCGCAGACCCCGATCCTCAGATGTTACGAGATGCCTACGGGGTGGCGCGGCGTAACTACTATTTTAGGTTGGCAGATCGTCGGTCTACACTCAGAAAGTTCGCACGCACGCGTTCCGGCGCCAAAGGTGGTTGGATAAAACGGGCCGAGGAATTTCTATCGCCCAAATACCACCTCAGTGACGAAGAATTTCAAAACAGGGTTTCTAAATGGGATTGATTTCTGGACTTTTGAGCTTGTTGTTTGGCGGTGAGCGGAATGTTGTGCGCGAAACAGCTGAAGTTTTTCTTGAAAATGCGGAATCTGCAGCAGCGCGGTCGGCCGCACTGCGCGAGCAGGCTTTAATGCAATTCGGTGCAGAATTCCAGTTGCAGCCCAAAAGTGGCTTCGATCGTTTTATGGATGGAATAAATCGTTTGCCGCGACCCGCGCTTGCATTGGGGACGTTGGGATTATTCGCCATTGCGATGATCGATCCGCTTTGGTTTGCAGAACGAATGCACGGAATTGCATTAGTCCCCGAGCCCCTGTGGTGGTTATTGGGTGTGATCGTTTCATTTTACTTCGGTGCGCGCCACCAAACCAAAGCTCAGGAGTTCCAACGTGAAGTTGGGGTGACATTGGCGCAAGCCCCGAAAGTTATGGAAAATTTGGAGGCCTTAGAGCGCTTGCAAAATCGCAGTTCTAGAGATGCCCGTAAGGAGCCAAGCAAACAACGCGCCAGAGAGGACCGCAACCCAGCATTGGATGATTGGCGACGACTTCGAACCGTTGAATAGGCCGCGACACTATGTGCGCGCCGCATCGATAAATGTTAATGGCGCGCCACTGATGCGAGCGGTATATATGTTTCATGATTACAGAGCTCGGCCATTTTGCACTGATCCTGGCTTTCCTTGTTGCCATCGTACAAAGCGTAGTGCCACTGATCGGGGCCGCCAAAAGGTGGAGCGGATGGATGACCTTCGCAGAACCTGCCGCAATCGCGCAGTTTCTGCTTACAGGGTTTTCATTTGGCGCGCTTACATGGGCGTTTGCGTCATCTGATTTTTCACTACGAATTGTTGTTGAAAACAGCCATTCCCTAAAGCCGATGATTTACAAGATCAGCGGCACTTGGGGAAACCACGAAGGGTCAATGTTGCTGTGGGTATTGATTGTCACGATTTTCGGTGCGATGGCTGCAGCCTTTGGCGCAGGCCTGCCACCGACGCTAAAAGCGCGCGTTTTGGCGGTTCAAGGCGCGATTGGAGTGGCGTTTTTCGCGTTTATTCTGTTCACGTCCAACCCCTTTGACCGCATGGTGGTTCCACCTTTTGACGGGCGCGATCTAAATCCACTGTTGCAGGATCCCGGTCTCGCGTTTCATCCCCCATTTTTGTACTTGGGCTATGTCGGGTTAAGCATGGCGTTCAGCTTTGCCGTTGCTGCCCTTATCGAGGGGCGCGTGGACGCGGCTTGGGGCCGCTGGGTGCGACCCTGGACGTTGGCGGCGTGGGTGTTTTTAACCATTGGAATCGCTTTGGGATCTTGGTGGGCCTATTACGAATTGGGTTGGGGCGGCTTCTGGTTTTGGGATCCGGTTGAAAATGCGTCGTTTATGCCATGGCTGCTGGCTGCCGCCTTGCTTCACTCTGCAATTGTCGTAGAGAAGCGCGAGGCTTTGAAAAGTTGGACAATCCTTTTGGCGATCATCGCTTTTGGCTTCTCGTTGATCGGTACATTTATTGTTCGCTCGGGTTTGCTGACATCGGTACACGCTTTCGCAAATGACCCGGAACGCGGTGTATTCATATTGATCATCTTGGTTATCTTTATTGGCGGGGCGTTGACTCTTTTTGCCGCGAGAGCACAAGCAATGGAGGCAAAAGGCGTGTTTGGCGTTGTCAGTCGAGAAAGTGCGCTGGTGCTAAACAACGTTCTCCTCGCAGTCAGTTGCTTTGTGGTATTCTTCGGAACCATGTGGCCGATGGTGGCTGAAATGGCTTTTGACCGAAAACTCTCGGTTGGTCCGCCGTTTTTTAATGCAGCATTCACACCCTTTATGATTGCGTTGGGTATTTCGCTGCCGATCGGGGCAATGCTGCCTTGGAAACGGGGTAGGATAGGGCGTGCTGCATGGTCTTTGCGTTATGCTTTTCTATTGGCCGTTGCGCTTGCCATTCTCGTCTGGACGCTGCAATCCGGACGCAGCGCTCTTGGCCCGGTGGGTTTGTTTCTTGGCATTTGGATCGTGTTTGGCGCCCTCGTAGATTTGTGGAGCCGAACTGGGCGATCTGGCAGCTTGACGCGCCTGTTTCGTCTGCCTGGTGCCGATTGGGGCAAAGCTGTTGCCCACAGTGGCTTGGGCGTCACTATGTTTGCTATCGCCGGACTGACTGCCTGGGAAGTCGAAGATATTCGAGTCGCCCAACCCGGGCAGCCGTTCCAAGTTGGCCAGTTCACCTTGACTCTCAAGGATGTTCGGCGCGTGCAGGGCCCCAATTACTTCTCAACCACCGCAGATATTAACGTAACGGAAAGCGGCGGGCGTGTTACGACGCTACACCCCGAAAAACGGGACTATCCGGTTGCGCGTATGCCCACCACCGAGGCAGCAATCGACTATCGCTTTTTACGCGATCTTTACGTGGTTCTCGGAGATCAACAAGCTGACGGTGGTTGGGTAATAAGAACTTATATCAAACCGCTGGCCAACTGGATCTGGGGTGGATGTATTCTCATGGCTCTTGGCGGGGCACTTAGCCTATCTGATCGACGTTTCCGAGTTGCTGCAGGCGCACGGAAATCACCGAAGACCGGAGTTCCCGCAGAGTGATACGCTTACTTTTTGTCTTTCTGACGCTGACAAGCCCAGCATATGCGGTTCAACCTGACGAAGTATTGCAGGACCCGGTGCTGGAAGAGAGGGCGCGCGATATTAGTACCGGGCTGCGGTGCTTGGTTTGCCGAAATGAGAGCATTGACGAGAGTAATGCAGAACTTGCCCGAGACCTGCGCATATTGCTACGGGAGAGGTTGGTGGCGGGAGATACCGATCAAGAAGCTGTCGATTTTATTGTCGATCGGTATGGCGAGTATGTACTTTTAAAGCCCACTGCGTCGGGCGCGAACCTGCTGCTTTGGCTGGCCGGGCCAGTCATGTTGCTGATTGCTGGAGCAGTAGGTTTAAATTTTATCCGGAACCGTTCCAAAACGCAAAGCACTGTTCCAAGCGGTAGCGACACTCTGACCCAAGAAGAACAAGCACGGCTACGCCAAATACTTGAAGACTGACGCGTAGTTACGCTTTCACTTTCACTGATTATGCGTAAGGGTTTCGTGGAATTCTGCGCGGGTGAGGTTTAAATGGAATACGAACAGGTCCATCTCGACATAACAAATGACTTGGCGGTTCTGACCCTTGACCGGGCAGACAAAATGAACGCGCTGACTAAACGGATGAGGGCAGAGATAACCCACGCGATGGACCATGCGGCCAAGAACGCTCGGGCCGTTGTTATCACCGGGGCAGGAAACGCGTTCTGCTCAGGTCAAGATCTTGGCGATGCGTCAAGTACTGGCAAAATTGATTTGGGACGAGCTTTGCGCGATGAGTATGAGCCTATGCTTAAGTCCATATATGACTGTCCGGTTCCGACTATAGCGGCTGTTAACGGTCCTGCCGCTGGCGCCGGCGCTAATCTGGCACTGTGTGCGGATGTGGTGATTGCAACCGAAAGCGCTTATTTTATGCAAGCGTTCGCGAAGATCGGATTGATACCGGATGCGGGCGGAACTTGGTTCATGCCGCGTCAAATGGGATTTGCAAAAGCAATGGGCGCCGCGTTGTTTGCTGACAAAATCAGTGCCCGTCAAGCTGATGACTGGGGGCTGATCTGGGAAGCGGTTGCCGATGCTGATTTTGTCACCCATTGGCAAAGGCGGGCTGCTTATTTAGCAAACGGACCCACCGCTGGTTTTTCGGCGATTAAGCAGGCCATTCGCAAAAGCTTTGATCATACACTTCCAGAGCAACTGGAAACCGAGGCCCAGTTACAGGAAAATTGCGGACGCACGCGCGACTTTGCCGAAGGCGTCGTGGCGTTTCTTGAGAAAAGGCCCCCCAAATTTGAGGGCCGTTAAAACCGTCGTTTAGGCCCGGCGACGCCGTCTTGTTCGACGTTCTGGCTGCGCGCCGGTTTCCTCAGTCCCATCAGTTTCGGAAGAAAACGGGCCAAGCGCCGCTGTGATTTGATCCAAGGTCGGGCGAACACCACGCGGAACCGTATCCAACGCCTCGCGCATTTTACGCAAATGTGCAGGCATCGTTCCGCAACATCCACCAATTATCGTGGCGCCAGCGTCTCGTGCCATAGCAGCGTACTGTCCCATCAGTTCTGGTGTTCCGTCGTAATGAATATGCCCATCGACATACTTTGGTATTCCGGCGTTGCCCTTGGAAATAAGCGGGCGTTCTGTTCCTTGCGCGACAAAACCTAGAACAGTACGTAAAATATCCGACGAACCAGTTCCACAGTTCGCACCAAATGCGATCGGTGGGTTAGCCAATGTCTCGACGATCTTTGCCAGATCCGCAGAAGTAACTCCCATCATAGTGCGACCCGCAGTGTCAAAACTCATGGTTCCGCACCATGGCATATCGGCTAGGGCAAAAGCCTCGGCGGCGGCCCGGAACTCTTCCGGCGCGCTGATGGTTTCCACCCAAAGTACGTCGACGCCACCATTTTTCAGGGCGTCCGCTTGTTCGTGGAACATTTCGACCGCATCAGAATGCGACAGACTACCGACAGGTTCCATAATTTCACCTGTGGGCCCCACTGATCCCGCCACGATGACCCGGCGGTCTGCTTGGTCAGCAATTTCACGACCAAGCTCGGCACCAATCCGGTTCAGTTCAGCCACTCGGTTCTGAGCGTCGTGCAGTTTAAGGCGCGCAGCCGTTCCTCCGAACGTATTTGTAAGAAACAAATCGCTGCCAGCATCGACAGAGCCCTTATAAAGTGCCCGGATCTTTTCGGGCGCTTCCACATTCCACAACTCGGGCGCATCGCCCGATTGCAAACCCATGTTGAAAAGATTTGTTCCCGTAGCACCATCAGCCAAAATTGTATCGCTGGTTTCCAATAGTTTACTAAGCGCGTTTGTCATTGGCGTAATCCAAATACGGCCATAAGGGCCAAATCATAAAGAGACGCCCCATGTCCCACGACCAGGGCGTCAAATCAAACTCATTAAACTCATGAAGATCATGAGCGCGGTGAAAATTAACTCAGTCGGTCTCGCTCAGCACCTGCGCTTTGGCTTCTGGCAGCAGTTCTGCCATTTTTGCGCGAATTTCTTCAGCCGTGGACAGGTTCCCCAGATCGCCCGCAACTTTTCGCACGACATCTTCGTGACCCGCTTCCTCAAAATCGGCAATTACCACAGATTTGGCATATTCATCGGCTTCCGCACCGGATTTTCCCAGTTTTTCAGCGGCCCAAAGGCCAAGAAGCTTGTTGCAGCGAGCCTGCGCTTTGAACTGCATTTCTTCGTCGTGAGCAAACTTTGCTTCAAAGGCGTTTTCGCGTTCGTCGAACGTGGTCATTGGTTGAGGACCTCATATCACTAATTTCGTTAAACAGATAAAAAAACCGAAACAGAATGTATAGCGAAAATAGCCCATGCGCGACCAATTGCATCGAGAGGGCAAAGAAGGTTCGCAATGTCGAATTCTGGCGTCAAGACTGGAGCGTAGCAAAGGCTCAAACCGCCATGCTGTGAGTGAAAAAAGGTCCAAAGCCTTTAAATCTGACCGCAAGCGATATCTCTGACGCTTGCGGGCGGGGGCTGGCTGGAATAAGAGGACGACAGCCGCGCGATCAATGCGCGTAACCGTTATGGAAAGGTCGCCAATGGCGCGTCGCAAGAAAATTTACGAAGGCAAGGCCAAAATTCTATACGAAGGTCCTGAACCGGGCACAATCGTGCAATATTTCAAAGATGACGCCACCGCATTCAACGCGGAAAAAAAGGATGTAATCGACGGCAAAGGTGTTTTGAATAACCGCCTGAGTGAATTCTTCATGACAGGCCTGACACAAATCGGCGTTCCCAACCACTTTATCCGCCGTTTGAATATGCGTGAGCAACTGGTGCGGAATTGCGAAATTGTTCCGCTTGAAGTGATCGTGCGCAATTATGCCGCCGGGACAATGTCAAAACGCCTTGGGATAGCTGAAGGCACCCAATTGCCGCGTCCAATAGTCGAATATTGCTACAAAGACGACTCTCTGGGCGACCCACTTGTGACCGAAGAACACATCGCTGCTTTTGGCTGGGCCAGTCAGCAGGACATGGACGACATTCTAAGCATCGCGTTAAGGGTCAACGACTTTCTGAGTGGAGTAATGCTGGCTGTTGGCATCCGTCTGGTCGATTTCAAAATAGAAATCGGGCGAATTTTCGACGGTGATTATCAACGTCTGATTGTCGCAGATGAGATCAGTCCCGACAGCTGCCGTCTTTGGGATATCGAAACCGGGCAGAAGTTGGACAAAGACGTGTTTCGCCGAGATCTGGGCAACCTTACAGATGCCTATTCCGAAGTTGCTCGCCGTCTGGGCGTTCTGCCAAAAAGTAATGTCTCTAAGCCGACTCTGATCAACTGATTGTCATTGCAACATTTTCTAGCAAGGCGTCATGGAAATAACGTGACGCCTTTTTAGTTCAAGATGCGCGTTTGACAGCTTCGACAAGAATACAGCATGCTCTGTGCCGAACGATCTTTTTGGTTTACTGTCAAGGCGATATTCAACATGCTCGATTTGTTTGACCAAGCCGTGTTTCTCAAGTTTTTGGCGGCGATCCTCGCTATTTTCAATCCGCTTTATAATATTCCGATTTTCTTGAGCATGACGAAAAACTGCACGAAGGAAGAGCGTCGGCGGGTCGCTTTGATTGTGTCTGTTTCGGTAACGGTCATTGCCTTGATTGCAGTTGTGATCGGTGAGGAAGTATTGGCCGTTTTCGGCATAGACGTCCCATCGTTCCGAATTGCAGGCGGGATCATAATTTTTGGAATTGGAATGTCGATGTTAAGGGCCGATGACCGCTCTCCGGGCGATCAGGCGGCTGCAGCGGAAGGGCACGAAAGAAAGCTAAACTTTGCAGTCGTTCCCTTGGCAATTCCGCTTACTATTGGTCCCGGCACAATCGCTGTGACGATCGTTTTTTCTCACCAACTCTCGCATGGCTCCGAAGTGGTGACGCTGGGTTCCGCGGTGTTAATCGCGTGTGCAATTGTTGCATTGGGGTTGCTGTTTGCCGACCAAATTTCTCGCCTCGTCGGAGAAACAATGATCAACGTTTTAACGCGCATAATGGCAATCTTATTGGTCGCGGTCGCCGTTGAGATGGTTTTAACAGGTACATTCAATGCAATCGACGTGCATTACCCCGGATTAACAACGCAATCGGGCAACAATTGATAGACAAAAAGTGCCGCCGCACCAAGGGTTGTCCAACAAGGCCAAGCAGGATATTCCCCACCCATCGGAACACGCCAGTTCCATGATCTTCAGGTGGAGTTTACGAAAATGAAGGCACGGGTGCATGTGATGCTCAAAGACGGGGTACTAGACCCGCAGGGCGAGGCGGTTCGGCACGCATTGGGCGCCATGGGCTTTGATAAGGTTGAGGGCGTGCGCCAGGGAAAGGTAATCGATCTTGAATTGGCGGAAGGTGCGACCGAAGCTGATATAACGGATATGTGCGAAAAACTGTTGGCAAACACAGTTATCGAACGTTTTGAAATAGAAATGGTTTAAGTCTTTTCAGAAAACAGAGGGTTAGCCATGCGCGCAGCAGTTATCGTGTTTCCAGGCTCAAACTGTGACAGGGACCTTGCCGTTGCCTTTGAAAGGGCCGGCTTTTCGGTCGACATGGTTTGGCACAAGGACGCCACCCTTCCGGATGGTGTGGATATTGTCGGCGTTCCCGGAGGATTCTCTTACGGTGACTATCTTCGATGCGGAGCGATTGCTGCGCAGTCGCCGATCTGCAAGGCGCTGGTCCAACATACTGAGCGAGGCGGATATGCCATCGGAATATGCAACGGTTTTCAGGTCCTGACTGAAACCGGGATTCTGCCCGGTGCTTTATTGCGCAATGCTGGTCTTAAATACATCTGCCGAACTGTTGGTCTGCGCGTTCAGACCAGCGACAGTGCATTCACCGAAGGATACAACGCCGGTGATGTGATCGATATTCCGATTGCTCATCATGACGGCAATTATTTTGCAGATGATGAAACTTTGGCGACGTTGAAAGATCAAGATCGGGTTGCATTTACATATGATCAGAACCCCAACGGTTCGCGCGACGACATCGCTGGTATCCTTTCTGGCAATCGCCGTGTGTTGGGCATGATGCCGCACCCCGAGCGTGCGGCGGATTCAGGCCATGGCGGTACGGATGGAGCGGCGCTCTTCCGCGCACTGTCCGGTGTTTTCGCACCGGCATGACTTGAGATCAATGTCACTGGCGCGTAGCGTCGAAAAATGAGTTCAGACGTTCAACCAGAGAGCCCCGGTTTTCTGAGCCGTTTTGGAGGCGGCCCACTAGGCTGGCGCCTACGAATTGCCGTTCTGGTTCTTCTTCTCGCAACCGTTGTCACTGTTTGGGTTACCAACAGCTTACTTACCAGCAGGTTTACTGAGTCTACGCGCAATCGGGCCGAGCTTCGGCTGGCACTTTATTCTGGCAACTTGCTTAGCGAGCTGCGCCGTAACGCCATCGTCCCACAATTGCTTGCGCGCGACCCGACCCTGATCGGCGCCTTGCAGTCGAGCGACTATACCTTATCGAGCCAGCGACTGATTTCCTTCGTCGAAGAAATTGGAGCCGCTTCGCTGGTATTGTTGGATGGCGATGGATTGACCGTGGCAGCAACAGACCGAAATCGATTGGGCGAAGGTCACCGCAACACAGCATATTTTGTCGATGCAATCCGCGCGAATGCAACCCTGTTTTCAATTATTCCGCGCGAATCTGGTGGTTACAAGTTCGTGTATTCACGGCGCATCGAGGCGAATTCTGAAGTTCTTGGCGTAATAGTTGTCGAAGTCGACTTACAGAAATTCGAACGAGCTTGGGCGGGTATCTCAGATGCGGTTATGGTGACCGATAGTACTGGCACTATAATTTTGTCGACGGAACCTCAATGGCGTGGATTGGATGAGGGGTCGGCAATGCTTCGGCAACCCCCACAAGGGGCGATCCAAAGGGCCATTCGGGCAACGACAGATTGGACCGCCCTTCCGCCCGACGCTTACCTGCAGGGTGAAGCGGTGATGCGGATGGAAACGCGTATTCCGTTCAGAGGTTGGCAGATGACTTCGTTCACCACCTACTCCTCGATCCGGGAGAAGGTGAACAGCGTTCTGGCCTTGGAAATCATGGGTTTTGCGATTCTCTTGGCCCTTGCGTTCTACGCGCTCAGCCGGCGGGCAACGTCCCGCATGACTTTGTTCCAGCGAGAGTCGGCGGAGCTTCGCGCATTGAACACCAGGTTGCAGCGGGAAATCGCTGAGCGTGAACGGGTGGAAAAGACGCTGGAAGTTGCCGAGCAAACCCTTGCGCAAAGTTCGAAACTGGCCGCATTGGGTGAGATGTCGGCAGCCGTAAGTCACGAATTGAATCAACCTTTGGCTGCGATGAAAACCTATCTTGCAGGTGCGCGCCTTTTACTGCGTCGTGATCGATCAGAGGAAGCATTGGCCAGTTTCGGCAGGATCGATGGATTGATTGAGCGGATGGGCGCAATAACCCGGCAGCTAAAATCTTATGCTCGAAAGGGCGCGGACGCGTTTTCCCCTGTAGATCTTGGCGAAGCGCTGGCTTCGTCTCTATCAATGATGGAGCCGCAGCTGAGGCAACGTCATGTCAAGATTACGCAAATTTTGCCTGAGGAACCTGTGGTCGTGATGGGCGATCGAATGCGGATTGAGCAGGTCATGGTCAACCTCTTGCGAAATGCTCTGGACGCCACCAAATCAATAGATGAACCGGACGTTGAAATCATCCTTGCGGCGGGTGAGACTGCGGTACTGACCGTCCGAGACAATGGGCATGGCATTGAGGATATCGAAAACCTGTTCGAACCGTTTTACACTACTAAACGGCCAGGAGACGGAGTCGGACTAGGCCTTGCTATCTCGTCCGGGATCGTCAACGACCACGGTGGGCGGCTGACCGCACGCAACGGACAAAATGGCGGCGCAGTTTTCGAGATGCAGCTGCCGATACTTGGAAGCGACGGCCTGGAGGCCGCTGAATAACGAGGAATGACTATGGCACAAGCCATGAAGATCGCCATCGTGGACGACGAACAGGACATGCGCCAGTCAATCAGCCAATGGTTGGCGTTGTCAGGTTACGACACCGAGACGTTTGCAAGCGCCGAAGATGCTCTAAAGGTGCTGGGGCCAGAGTATCCAGGGATCGTGATATCAGATATCAAGATGCCCGGTATGGACGGCATCCAGCTGTTGAAGAAACTCATGGGCGCGGACAGCACCTTGCCTGTGATTATGATCACCGGACACGGTGACGTGCCGATGGCTGTTGAGGCCATGCGCGTAGGTGCATTCGATTTCCTCGAAAAGCCTTTCAATCCGGACCGCATGTCGGAATTGGCCAAACGCGCCAGTAATGCAAGAAGATTGACGTTGGACAACCGGGCGCTGCGGCGAGAGTTGTCTGGCGGAACTCAGATTATGAACAAGTTGATCGGCGCCAGCCCGGTTATGGAACGTCTGCGAGAGGATATTCTGGATTTGGGTCAGGCGGATGGTCACGTTTTGATCGATGGGGAAACCGGAACAGGCAAAACACTGGTTGCTCACGCCCTGCACGCCGTCGGTAGCCGTGCGGGCAAGAAATTTGTTTTGGTCTCCTGCGCTGCTTTGGAAGAAGATGCGCTTTCAAAGCGCTTGTTTGGACCGATGATGCCCGAAGACTCGCAACTGCCAGCGATTGAGGAGGCACGTGGCGGAACGCTAGTACTCGAGGATGTCGAGGCGCTAAGCGATACCCTGCAAGCGCGACTGTTGAGCGTGATGAATCAGCAGGGCACTCCGGCAGAGACGAGGATAGTGGCAATCTCGAATTTGCAGGAAGCTGGTAAAACCAGCGAGGATGTTCTGCGGCCCGATTTGTTTTATCGATTGGCTGCACTTCGTATAACAATGCCACCTTTGCGGCAGCGAGGTGAAGATATCCTGACTTTGTTCACCCGCTTAAGCGAGCAATTCGCTGAGGAATACGGCTGCGACACTCCGCAGGTCAGCGCCCAAGAAGCTGCTCAGCTATTACAGGCACCATGGCCGGGGAATGTACGCCAGTTGATCAACATAGCCGAGCGTGCGGTTCTGCAATCGCGTCGTGGGTCTGGTACGATTGCTTCGCTGTTAATGTCCGACCATGAGGAAATGCAGCCGGTTATGACAACTGAAGGCAAGCCGCTTAAGGAATATGTAGAGGCATTCGAAAGGATGCTGATCGACAACACCATGCGTCGCCACAAAGGTTCGATCGCTTCAGTTATGGACGAACTCTGTCTACCGCGCCGGACCTTGAACGAGAAAATGGCGAAGTATGGCCTGCAGCGATCAGACTATTTGTAAGTGCCAATTGTGGCCCCAAATTTCCTGAGCAACCAATTTAATTCACGTTTGCGAATTTTTTACCTAATAGAAGTGCACCCGCGTTAAGTTCGTAGGGTGCAATTCAGTTTGCCCATTGTCTTTTCCGCAGGACTGCTTTTATTGTGTTCGAACGGGCCGGGCATTTTTCCGCTCTTAAGCCCCGGATATTTGAGTTTCGCTGCTTTGCCGCAAGTGAAGAAAAACTTTGGCAGCAAAGCAGACCGATTGTGCCCTGACTGGGCAGTAGAGCACCTGAGCCCGAATGACGGGCGAAAGGAATAAATGGGCAGGCAGCGATAAATCGCGCCTGTCGGAGAAGAACCGCGATGACGCGCGCGCAACGATCGAGTATACGGGCAGGGGGCCATGGCGCCAGACCCTGCCGCGCGCCGTCTGATATCGCCCTGACAAGACACCTCCCCAAATGCGCCCTTCCAACCGGACGGGCCAGGACAATGCGTTTGGCGCGGTGCACCAAGGACAAATGGCCAAGAAAATGCTTATCGATGCCACCCACGCGGAGGAAACCCGCGTCGTGGTGGTCGACGGGAACAAGGTTGAGGAGTTCGACTTTGAGTCCGAAAACAAACGCCAGCTTGCTGGCAACATCTATCTTGCAAAAGTAACGCGGGTTGAGCCGTCTCTACAGGCGGCTTTTGTGGACTACGGTGGCAACCGCCATGGTTTTCTGGCGTTTTCGGAAATTCACCCGGATTATTATCAAATACCGGTCGCTGACCGCGAAGCTTTGATGGAAGAGGAGCGTGCCTATGCCGAAGCAATGAAGGCACGCGATGAAGACGAAGAATCCAAACCGAAAAAACGCCGATCTAGATCGCGCAGCAAAGCTGCGGATGTTAAGTCTGATGATCCCGTTGAAACAATGGACGTGTCCTCTGAACCAACGGGGATGGAGACAATAGATCTGGACGAAGTAGACGAAGGCGACGTTTCAGAGGTCCCCGAAGGGACGTCTCCGATGGAATTGGTTGGAGAAACCCCTGTCGAGGAACCTGAAGAATCCGCAGAAGAAGAAACTTCGGATGACACAGTCGCAGATGACGCAAACGGCGATGGATCAAGCGTAGAAGACCAGTCGGAAACTGCTTCAGAGGAAAAGCATGAGACTGTTACGCAAGAGCCCCCACAGGCAGCGGACGATGCAGACGACGGTCAGGTTAAACTTTCCAACTATACTGAATCCGATGGCTCTGAGACTGAACGGGAAGAGCCCGACAGCGACAACGCTGTCGAAGAAAGCGAAGAGGCTTCAACTGATGCCTCGGACAAAGACGACCAGATTGAGTCAGTTGCCGAGGAAGATGACAGTGAAGACATTCGACCACCCCGCAAGCCGCGTCCTCGTCGCTACAAGATCCAAGAAGTCATCAAGGTTCGCCAAGTCCTGCTGGTGCAGGTCGTTAAAGAAGAACGCGGCAACAAAGGTGCCGCCCTTACTACTTATCTTTCGCTTGCAGGCCGGTATTGCGTTCTTATGCCGAATACAGCGCGGGGCGGGGGAATTAGCCGCAAGATAACAAACGCAGCAGATCGGAAAAAATTAAAAGACATAGCGGCGGAAATTGATGTTCCCGACGGTGCCGGATTGATCGTTCGGACAGCCGGCGCAAAGCGCACCAAATCCGAGATAAAGCGCGATTACGAATACCTGCAGCGTTTGTGGGAACAGATTCGCGAGCTTACTTTGCAGTCGATTGCTCCTGCAAAAATTTACGAAGAAGGCGATTTGGTCAAACGCTCGATCCGTGATTTGTACAATCGCGATATCGACGAAGTTCTTGTGGAGGGCGAAGGCGGGTATCGCATCGCCAAGGACTTCATGAAAATGATTATGCCGTCCCACGCTAAGAACGTGAAGCGTTATGAAGACGCGCTGCCGTTATTCGCGCGATATCAGGTCGAAAGCTATTTGGCGGGGATGTTCAACCCGACAGTTCAGTTGAAGTCTGGTGGCTATATCGTAATCGGCGTAACGGAAGCATTGGTCGCAATCGATGTAAACTCGGGCAGAGCCACAAAAGAAGGCTCGATCGAAGACACCGCGCTTAAGACCAATCTTGAAGCCGCCGAAGAGGTGGCGCGGCAATTGCGATTGCGGGACTTGGCCGGACTGATCGTCATTGACTTCATCGATATGGATGAGCGCAAGAACAATTCAGCGGTCGAAAAGCGCTTGAAGGAAAAGCTGAAAACTGATCGAGCGCGAATTCAAGTTGGTCGGATATCAGGATTTGGCTTGCTGGAAATGAGCCGTCAGCGCTTGCGGCCTGGAATGATCGAGGCAACAACGCAACCGTGCCCGTCTTGCCACGGAACCGGTTTGATCCGTTCAGATGACAATATGGCACTGTCGATACTTAGGCAGATTGAAGAGGAAGGCACGCGTCGTCGCTCTCGCGAGGTTTTGGTTCGGTGCCCAGTAAGTATCGCCAATTTCCTGATGAACCAAAAGAGAGAACATATTGCCCAAATCGAGTCCCGGTACGGGTTGTCAGTTCGGGTTGAGGGCGACGTGCATCTCGTTAGCCCTGACTTTTCAATGGAGAAATTCAAGACAGCCAGCCGGATCGTGCCCGAAGCGACCGCGCCTGTAGTTTCGGTGGACGCCTCACTTATGGATCTGGTGGATTCGACCGAAGAACCCGAAGTTGAAGACGAAAACACCGAGCAAACAGAAGAAGAAGCCAAGCCTAAGCGCAAACGCCGTCGTCGTCGTCGCAAGAAGAGCGGAGTCAATTCGGATGCGACCGAATCCGATGTCGCGGAAGGCGAACCTGTTGAGGTTGCCGGTACTGACGAACAGGTATCTGCAGAAGAAGAAGGCGGTGCTAAGTCCGAACCCGCAGAGGATGAAGAAAAGTCAGCAAAACCCAAGAAACGCCGCGCGCCGCGTCGACGGAAGAAAGACGCAGATGTGCAACCTGCTGCGGAAGTAGAGACACTTAAGAATGCTCAGGATGAAACGGTTGAGAAACCCACCGCCATCGAAGCTGAAGCAGAGCAACAGGAGATCGAGGTCCAGAATACCGAAGGTGACAAAAAGGTATCTGAAGTAGTTGCAGAGCCATCTGGCGTAAACGACGCAGTAACTGCGTCTGAAGTGTCAGAAAATATTGCTGCAACTGAGGAGGCAGACCCCGAACTACCTGAAAAGCTTGGAGAAGCGTCTGAACCGGTACTCGAGACTGTTGCCGAAGAACCCAAGCCAGCTCGGGCCAAACCCAAACGCCGAGGTTGGTGGTCACTAGGGCAATGAAAAAAAGCGGACCTTTTGGTCCGCTTTTTTCGAGTAGATCAAAGGCGTGATCAGGACGATTTTTGGATTAAATAAACCTGATGGTCATTTGCGTCTTCGCGAGAAAGCAATTTGTGGCCTGCCTCGGCGCAAAAATGCGGGACGTCTACAATAGCAGCAGGATCGTCCGCTAAAACGCGCAGCAACGCTCCGGCCGGCATGGACTTTAGCCGCTTTCTTGCCTTTAAGACGGGCAGGGGACACAAAAGCCCGAGCGCGTCCAGTGTTTCATCGGTATCTTCCATTGTTCTGGAAATATGTGTTGTGCGCGACGCTGTCCAGCGCGCAACCACGAGGATGTGACCGAATAGACCCGTGACGCGAAGCATCGGATAACATATGTCCGACTCATGTTCGGAATAGATATCATTGATGCAGGATTACTGCCCGCCATGCTTGTTGCAATGATTGGTGGGCTAATCAGCTTTCTGTCGCCATGCGTACTGCCAATTGTCCCACCCTATCTTGCATATATGAGCGGCGTGACGATTAACGAAATGCAGGATGAATCCCACGCAAGACGCAAAGCCACCTTGTCGGCTTTGTTTTTTGTGCTGGGTTTGTCGACAGTCTTTTTGTTGTTGGGGTTTACCGCTTCGGCTTTCGGGGCGTTTGTGCTGCAAAATCAAGAACATTTCGCAAAGATGTCGGGCGCCATTGTAATCGTGTTCGGCCTGCATTTTTTGAATATTATCCGCATACCTCTACTGGACCGAGAGGCTCGCGTAGAAACCAAGGACTCTGGGGGATCGGTTTTCGGGGCTTACGTCTTGGGGCTAGCTTTTGCATTTGGTTGGACCCCATGCATTGGACCGCAGCTAGGAGCAATCTTGTCATTGGCGGCCTCCGAAGCTTCCGTTGCAAGAGGGACTTTTTTGTTGGGGGTTTATGCAGCGGGTCTGGGAATTCCATTTTTGTTGGCGGCTATGTTTCTAAATAGGTCAATGAAATTCATGAACTGGATCAAGCCGCACATGGGGACCATTGAAAAGGTCATGGGTGCCTTGCTGTTGTTTGTCGGTATCATGCTGATAACCGGCCTGTTTACACAGTTTAGTTTGTGGTTGGTCGAAACCTTCCCCGGATTGGCAGCACTAGGTTAACCCTTTAGCAAATTGGCGATGATGTTGTCGTTGCAGGCCTTACCTTAAAGGCAATGCTACGCTAACTTGTTGACCAAATGAGCAGTAAGAACAGACCTCCGCAAATATTCAAACGCCGGGTATTTTACATTCCGGGATACGATCCATTTCCGCCACGTCGATACCGTGAATTGTACCGTAAAGAGGGGAAAGAACAGGCGGAAATCTCGGGTTACTCGATCAGCGTCTCGGCCGGTTCAGTAAGCGGTTCTAACAATTGGCATGTCACGTCTGTGCAAGAAGGCGTTGAAGTTCAGACCGAATTTGAGGTCCTGCCCTGGTCGGATATCGTTCAACGCAGCATGTCAGGGTCGATCCTGGTAACATATATCCAAATGGCCAGAACCGTTTGGACATATGTGTCGACAGGCGTTTTTTGGCGCTTGATGCGGCTTCGTAAAGGACCAGTTCTGGCGGCGCTTTACCCAGTTGTAATGTTAATTTTGCAATTGTTGATAGCCATTTTGATTGCGTTGTCGATCTACGCATTGATTGATACGTACATGGGCGAACTGGCAATTCTGCCCGCTGCTTTAGGGGCCTATTGTTCCTTATTTTGGTTCCGGCGCATCGATAATCGTTTGTTCGCCTATTACTTGTTGCATGATTACGCATATTCTTCTCGCTTGCGCGGTGTGGTTTCACCGGAGTTGAACGACCGGCTACAACTTTTTAGCAAACGAATAAATGAGGCCCTCAGTGCCGAACTGAATGAGGTTTTGATCGTTGGCCACAGCTCAGGGGCACATTTGGGTGTAATGGCGTTAGCTGACGTCCTGCGAAAGCGCGATGGTTTCCGGAACAGCCCGTCCTTATCACTTTTAACTTTGGGGCAGGTTATTCCGATGCTCGCTTTTTTGCCCAAAGCGCATCGGTTACGAAAGGACCTTCACGATCTTTCCATCGGTTCAAATTTGACTTGGGTGGATGTGTCCGCGCCTGGTGATGGTTGTACCTTTGCCTTATGTGACCCTGTGGCAGTCAGTGGAGTCGCGAGGCAAGGGCAAAAGTGGCCGCTTGTCCTTTCTGCAGCATTTACGCAAACACTTTCTGCTGAGAGGTGGAAAACACTGCGCTGGCGGTTTTTTCGATTACACTTTCAGTATTTGTGTGCCTTCGATCGACCCGGCGATTACGACTATTTCAGAATAACGGCAGGGCCACTAACACTCAGAAAACGGTTCGAGGAACGCGCTCCGTCACAGTCTCGTATCACACGAACTGCTTCAAAATATACTTCGGTAAGTGCATGAAGCCGCCGAAACCAAAATCCCGAGAGGGACGGGTCACGCTGTGGCGATACGCAAAACTTTTCAAACAAGATCTATTGTCCGCTCAGCCAGAGCGGCTTTATCGGGCTTGGATGGCAGAGTTTCGCACACCTTTTTTTCGATCTTTTTTGATCAATCAACCAGAACTGATTGACTTAGTCTTGAAAGAACGCCCGGAGGATTTTCCCAAGTCCAAACGTGTCGGTGAAGGCTTGCGTCCACTTTTGGGAAACTCTGTTTTCCTGACCAATGGAGAAACCTGGAAACGGCAACGTCGCGTGATCGATCCTGCTTTCGAGGGTGGCCGCCTCAAAGACACTTTTCCAGCTATGTTGGCTGCGGCCCAAGCCTGCGTCGATAGACTTCAAACGCATATAAATTCAGACCTCGAATTTGAGGAGTTCACGAGTCACGTTGCGGCCGATGTCATATTCCGAACATTGTTTTCTGTGCCCATCGATAACAAAGTTGCGGCGCAAGTTTTTAAGAAATTCAAGGCATACCAACGAGAACAACCATTGATGAACCTGGCCGCTTTCTTTCCTTTGCCGCATTGGATTCCTAGGTTTTTTTCCCGGGAAACGCGCAAAACAGCGCGCGACATCAGGGAACTGATTCGAATGATGACCGAGGAGCGGGCCAAGTTGATCATTGCAGGTAACGCACCCGACGATCTTGCAACAAAGATAATGACGACGCCCGACCCTGAAACAGGGCTTTGCTTGGAAGAAGATGAAATGGTCGATCAGGTGGCGATCTTTTTTCTCGCTGGCCACGAAACCAGCGCTTCAGCACTCGCGTGGACATTATATTTGGTGGCGCTCAATCCAGAATGGCAAGATCGCCTTGCAGAGGAGGCGCAACATCTGGACGCACCAGACTTCGCCTCGGTTTCCCGCCTACAAATCTGTCGTGATGTTTTTCGTGAGGCATTACGGCTCTATCCGCCTGTTCCAATGATGGTCCGGGAAACAAGCTGCCCTGAGCAATTTCGCGGCCGAAACATAGCTCGAGGGTCTCAGATCATACTCAGCCCTTGGCACCTGCACCGGCACGAACGCTTATGGGAACGCCCTGATGAGTTTGATCCCTCAAGATGGCAAACGGAAAACGGCAGATCCTGTCAGAGGGATGCTTATATCCCTTTTTCCACCGGACCCCGTGTTTGTATCGGTTCTGGCTTTGCTATGATCGAAGGCCCACTGATTCTATCGATGCTGCTGCGGCAGTTCCGTTTCGAAACAATCCCTGTAAAAACCCCTGTACCGGTCGCACATCTTACCGTTCGCTCTAAGGACGGAATTTGGTTAAGGGTACGTGGGCGCTAACAATCTACCATCGGTTTGCAGGTTGCTGTATGCGAAAGATGAATTCGGAATCATTTTGAACGGGAAAGAGTTATGTCCAAGGCAGAACAACGCGCGCAAATGACCAACGGTGCGGGATTTATCGCCGCATTGGACCAAAGTGGTGGCTCGACCCCAAAGGCGCTGGCACTGTATGGAGTGCCTGAAACTGATTACAGCTCGGACGAAGAAATGTTCGGCGAAATTCAAGAAATGCGCGCCCGGATCATTCTTGCAGACGATTTCACCAAGGACAAAGTGATCGGCGCCATTCTATTCGAGCGCACGCTAGGTGAAGAAATCGACGGCCACAAAGTAGCTGACTATCTCTGGTCTGTAAAAGGCATCGTTCCTTTCTTGAAAATAGACAAGGGCTTGGAAGAAACAGCAAACGGCGTTCAACTGATGAAGCCAATCCCTGGGCTGGCGGATACTTTGTCCAAAGCACAAGGTGTATTCGGTACCAAAGAGCGATCAGTCATACACGAAGCAAACGCAGATGGCATAGCGGCGATTGTCGCCCAGCAATTCGACGTAGCCCGAGAGGTCACAGACGCGGGCATGGTTCCAATAGTCGAGCCAGAGGTTAACATCCATTCTGAAACCAAGGCCGAAGCCGAGAATATTCTTAAGGAAGAAATTCTAAAGAATTTGGATCAACTGACCGAAGGGCAGGAGATCATGCTGAAACTGACGCTTCCCAACCAAGCGAATCTTTATGACGAAGTAGCAGATCACCCTCGGGTATTACGTGTAGTGGCATTGTCCGGTGGATATTCGACCGAGCAAGCCTGTGACCTGCTAAACCAAAATAACAAGATGATTGCGTCGTTCTCTCGCGCCCTTACGGAAGGGCTGGCAAAGCAGCAATCGGATGCTGAATTTAACGCTGCTCTGGGCAGCAACATAAACAAAATCCATCAAGCTTCTGTTTAGAAGAATTATTCCGGCTTTATTAGCGAGCGGCGCAACAGCGTCGCTTTTTCCCGCATGATGCAGCCTTCGACGTGATCGTTGACAAGACCCATTGCCTGCATAAACGCATAAACGGTTGTGGGTCCGACGAACTTCCAACCTCGCTTCTTTAGCTCTTTCGATAGAGCAACCGACTCGGGTGAGGTCGATGCCAGGCGGGGCGTCCTTTGGACCTCGGTTTCATAGCGCCAAACAAAGCCAGCCAACGATCCCTCTGCCGCCACCAACTCTTGCATTCGTTGGGCATTGTTAATTACGGCCTCAATCTTGCCGCGATGACGAATAATGTTGGCATCTTGAAGCAATCGGGCGACATCGACTTCGTCAAACAAAGCGATCTTGTTAAAGTCAAATCCGCAAAAGGCACGGCGGAAATTCTCACGTTTATTCAGGATCGTGCGCCAACTCAGGCCTGATTGAAAACTCTCCAGGCAAAGCTTTTCAAATAAACGCCTTTCGTCAAAGACAGGGTAACCCCATTCAGAGTCGTGGTACTCGAAGAATTCAGGCGCTGCCTGACACCAAGCACAGCGCATCCGCCCATCCGGTCCAGAAACTGTATCAGACATTAAAATACCCTTTTTACTTCACAGGGCTTCAGTGGCCCTTTACTTCAAAAGACAAGGATTCAATTTTTTGACCAATACCAATTTAAAACGAATACCCGAATAGCCGATGCCAAACCTGTATCAGGGTTCCGGGCGGCATCAATTTCTGAAGCTAGGACGTTGATAGGAATTGATTTTGATTGTGCGATCTCGCGAAATGCATTCCAAAACTCATCCTCCAGCGACACCGAGGTTCGATGACCCTGCAGCGTAAGCGATCGTTTGATCGGAGGCCCACTCATTTATCCAACTCGTGATTATCCAATTCTTTCTTGGACTTGGAACGCTCAAGATCAGTTGCTTCCTTCTCGGCTTTGCTACGACCATAACAGAAGGAATTCCGATCCGCGCGGGCCTTTTTCTCGGCCCGCGACTTTGCTTTTCTATACCGGTTCAGGTTGACCGGCTTGCCCATCAGTTCTTCGGACCGATCATATGTTCAGGCCGCACAACGGCATCAAAGGTCTCTTCATCCACGAAACCCAGCGCGATTGCTTCTTCTTTGAGGGTTGTCCCGTTCTTATGAGCGGTTTTTGCAACCTTTGTGGCATTGTCGTAACCGATTGTTGGGGCCAGTGCAGTGACCAGCATAAGCGATTCTTTCATCAGTTTGTCGATACGTGGTTCGTTGGCCTGTATCCCAAGCAACATACGTTCAGTGAAGCTGTCGGTGGCATCTCCCAATAACTGAATTGATTGCAGTAGGTTATACGACATCATTGGGTTATATACATTCAGCTGGAAATGGCCCTGCGAACCGGCAAATTTCATAGCTGCATCGTTCCCCATGACATGTGCAGCAACCTGAGTCAGAGCTTCGGCTTGCGTTGGGTTAACCTTGCCCGGCATGATGGAAGAACCCGGTTCATTCTCGGGAAGGATAAGTTCGCCCAAACCAGACCGCGGTCCCGAGCCCAGGAAACGGATATCATTGGCAATTTTATAGCAAGAACCTGCAACCGTTGCCAAAGCCCCTGACAGAAAAACCATCGCGTCATGAGCCGCCAGAGCCTCAAACTTGTTAGGTGCGGTGACAAATGGCAGCCCGGTGATTTCTGCCATGTTACTGGCTACCGCCTCATCCCAACCGCTATGAGTGTTCAAGCCAGTACCAACGGCGGTCCCACCTTGCGCCAATTCGTAAATGGCAGGCATTGCTGAATGAACCCGCGCAATGCCTTGGCGAATCTGATGAGCGTATCCCCCGAATTCCTGCTCGAGCGTAAGTGGCGTGGCATCTTGTGTGTGTGTGCGCCCAATCTTGATGATGCCGGCGAATTCCTTTGCCTTTTGCTCTAACCCACTTGCCAGTTTTTCAAGCCCCGGCAGCAGAACATCACGAACGCTCATCGCGGCGGCAATATGCATCGCAGTGGGGAAAGTGTCATTGGAAGACTGCCCCATATTGCAATGGTCATTTGGGTGAACGGGATCTTTCGAACCAATCACGCCACCCAGTATTTCGATGGCGCGGTTGGCGATCACTTCGTTCGAGTTCATGTTTGATTGTGTTCCCGAACCGGTCTGCCACACGACTAAGGGAAAGTTATCATCGAACTTACCATCAATAACCTCGTCCGCAGCCTGAATCACCGCATCGGCAATCTTGGCATCCAACTTACCTGTAGCTTTGTTTTCCATTGCGCACGCTTTTTTTATAACGCCCAATGCACGAACAATGGCTACTGGCTGTTTTTCCCAACCGATCGGAAAATTCATGATAGACCGCTGGGTCTGCGCGCCCCAGTATTTGTCCGCTGGTACTTCGAGAGGGCCAAAACTGTCGGTTTCGGTGCGGGTCTGAGACATTTGTCACTCCGTTTGGCATGCAATCGTATGCCGTGTAACCTCAGCATCAGCGCAAGGCAATCGGCCAGTTACGCGCACCTTAATCTTTGGCCTAACAAAGGTATAGATACGGCGCGGTTCCATTATTTGTCCGTTAGCGAAAACAGTGCCATTGTGCCCAAGCGAGCTAAAGTTACAATATAAGCGCAACCGCGACGGAGTTTCTTATGCGTGCAGCACACATTGTCCGACCTGTGTATATGTTTATGACCGTGTTTTCCGTGTCGCTATTGCTTTTGGCCGGCACAAATTCCACTTTCGCCGCAGAAATTGAACCATTTGTGGGGGATTATGTTGGGTCCGCTAATGTCGTAGACTCTGACGGCACAGAGACCCCAAGGGATATGAGCGTATCGATTAGCGAGTTAAAAGACGGATTCAACGTAAGTTGGACCACAACCACTTACAAAGGTGACGGTCGCATCAAAGAAGAAGAATATTCGGTCGACTTTAAGACGACTGAGCGCCCTGATGTGTTTTCGGCGGCTATGAAACGAAATGTGTTCGGTCACGAAGTCCCGTTAGACCCGATGAAAGGCGAACCGTTTGTTTGGGGACGGATCGAAGGGGCGACACTGACAGTCTTTTCATTATTTATTGGTCCAAACGGTGGATACGAATTGCAGCAATTCGACCGAACTCTTGCCGATGGCGGGCTAGACCTTTCTTTCTCGCGATTCCGCAATGGTGAAAAATCGAGGTCGGTAGAGACATTTTTGGAGAAAAAATGAACCCGGCTGGTTAGGGGTTAGTTTGGGCAGTTACTTGCGGAAATTGTCCAACGAAACAACATCCGCATCGTGATGATGCTTCTCTTCTTCAGAATCGATTTCGATCGTTTCTTCTTCTGAAAACTCCGCCTCATCCTCATCTTCTGCGCTCTCAAATCGCAATCCGAATTCAACAGATGGATCGACGAAAGTTTTGATGGCCATATACGGGATGTACAACGGCTCCGGCGCGTCGCCGAAGTTCAGTGTGATTGAGAAACCATCGTCACCGACCTCTAGATTCTCGAACCAGTGCTGCATGACTATTGTCATTTCTTCAGGGTAACGTTCTCGCAACCAGTCGGCCAATTCGACACCCTCTTGTTGCGTGTCGAATGTGATGAAGAAGTGGTGTGCACCCGGTAAACCGTTATTTGACACGTCAGTAAGAACAGTCTTGATAAGACCGCGCATTGCCGTGTGCATAAGGTTCCCATAATCTATGTCTTGCGACATTTTCGATCCTCGAGCGTATTTGATGTCAGCATAAGGGATTTGAGCGGAAACGAAAGACTGGGTTGCACAAGTTCAGCTACAAAACCTCAATCGCAATTCCCGCTAGGCTCATCGCTATCAGCGTTACTGTCAAACCTGATTTCATGCGGAATATCAAGATACTCGCTATCAAGATCAAGATCAAAGCTGCGAGGTCCAGCGTGGACGGGACGGGCAGGGGCATTTCGAATGGCCCCCACGATACTCCATCCACCGATCGGAACAGAACATTCATACCGAACCACACCGAGAGGTTTAGAATCACTCCGACAACCGCGGCGGTTACAGCCTTCATCGAAGCTGCCAATCGCGGGCGGGTCGCGATATTGTCTAAGTACGGGCCGGTCAAAAAAATCCAAAGAAAACAAGGTACAAATGTTGACCATAGGGCAACAATACCAGCGGCAATGGCAAGGGACGTACCGCCTGCCATCTGTCCGGTCAGCATAGCAACGAACTGTGTGACAAGAATCAAAGGCCCAGGCGTTGTTTCAGCGAGTCCCAAGGCATCTATCATTTGGTCAGTGCTGATCCAGTTATAGGTTTCGACGACCGTTTGCGTCATATACGCTAGTACGGCGTACGCGCCCCCAAACGTCACAACTGCCAATCGGGCAAAGAACCAACCCAGTTCAGCCAGTAGAGTTTGCCCCGCCCAGCTAAGTAAAATCAGCGGGATCAGCCACAAAGCGAGCCAGACGAAAGCTGTTCGGATGGGACGTGTAAGTATGGGAGAGGGGTCAACGGGCGGTAAAGTTATGTTTTGCGCCGTGCAATACCCCCAAATCGCCGCCGTGAGGATGATCAAAGGAAAAGGCAGATTGAACACAAAAATCGCCAAGAAACCCAAACCCGCAATCAGTCGATATCTGCTGTCTGTTAAGGCTTTGCCGGACAAGTTTCGAACTGCTTGAATTACGATGACAATAACTGTCGCCTTGATCCCTAAAAAGCCGGCCTGAACCAAAGGCAGGTCTCCGTAAGCCGCGTACAAAAAGACAAGCAACGTTATCACGATGGCACCGGGCAATACGAAAAGACTGCCGGCAATCAAACCCCCGACGACCCCTTTGAGGCGCCATCCAGCATATGTGGCTAATTGCATGGCTTCAGGCCCCGGCAGCAGCATGCACAACGATAAAGCACGCAGATAAGTCTGTTCATCCAGCCAAGACCTACGCTCCACTAATTCCTGGTGCATCAACGATATCTGAGCAGCCGGACCGCCAAATGAAAACAGCCCTATGCGCCCAAACACAAGGCAAAGCTCGTTTATGCTCGGTGTCATGAGGTGTGACCGTTCGGCCAATCATGAACTTCATTGAAACCGTCACGAGCCCATCGGTATAGAGCATCGTAAATGTGCATACCGGCTTCAAGCTGTTGATGGTCGTCTTTGTATTGGCGCGATAGACCAACCGAAATTGCTAACAATCCAGCAGCTTCCGGGGCCACCTTATGTTTGTTTGTGTCTGCTGCACGAATAACATCGGCCATGCGATCAAGGGGGGCGGAGTGGATATCGAACTCGTCAAGCATCGTATCGAAAGTACAGTTTTCACCCCGGTGGCTCCAGAATTCACCGTCTTCGTCGAACGCAGTCGCACCAAACTTTGCTACCACACCTTTAACCTCGGACGGCGCTACAAAAAGGAACCGAGCGTTGGGATCCACAAATCGACGAATAAGCCACGGGCATGCAATCCGATCGATTTTAGGTCGATGACGTGTAACCCAAAGTGTTCCTGACCCGACTTCTTCCGGCAAAGCCGAAACTGAAACCAGTTGGCTATCTGGCATGTCCCGCCAAGCAAAGTGACCGCCTTCAAGATACTCGGCCGCGTGCCCATCGCTGCGCAGCCACGAAACCACCCCTTGGCTCAGTTTTTTTCCTTTTTGACAAATAATAACGCAGGGTCGGTTACCGATAAGTGCCCGCAACTCGACGATTTGGTTATGCGGATGTCGTACTGATCCAGGTATGAGCCTGGGATCATCGGCGAAGTCAAAATCTGTGCGTATATCCACTATAATAGGCGCAGATGGCGTCCCGACAATCCGGGCAAGTTGTTTTGGGGTAATAGCGTTTGGGGCAGCCACAGCATGTCTCCTTCTAAATCTCGGATACATGCGAAACTTGGGCTGCCGCCTCACGGGGCGTTCGCAAGCTAACCCCTTAAGGATTTGCTAGCGTGTAAGTAACGTGTTGGTCAAGCGTACTGGACTGTATATTAGGCCCAATCCAACCGCTGACCAGTCATACAGACTGGCAAAGTGTCTTGCGGGAACTGGCCTAGCTGCTCAAACAGAGAAATAAAATCGAACTGGTTGTAGGCCTCAACAATTTTGCCGTCTTTGAACCGCGCCATAACTTGTCCAGTCACTTCCAACGGAGCACCATTGTCGGCTCGAAAAGTTCGTACATGTAAAATCGCAGAAACCCAGTCTTCGTGCTCTACGACTTTGGGCAGATAAAACTTTATGTCGCCAAGCACGTGGCGAAATGCGGTTACAAGGTCACGAAAATCGTCAGCTCCAACTTGCATTTCTGGGATCAAACCTTCGGCCATTACATCCGGAGCAAAGAATTTATTTATTGCGTCCGTATTCCCATTTTCCCAAACCTCGGAGTACCACCTGCGAAGTATTTCTGAATTCGTCATAACGACTCTCCTGTCCTGTTCCGGCAGGATGTGAAACAGAAATAAACAAACTCTGAACCGTTTCGGAATTTGTGGGGCAAACAACAGACATAAAGCGGTAAATGCAGGTTTCTGTTGCCAGGTACCTGCGAACCCCGCCTTACGCGGCTAGGCGCAAGGACTTAGATTTCGGTCTTGTTACTGCTTACGCAGCAACTGCAACCGGAGCACGATTGTCGTTTGCAATTGTACTATTTTCGCCGATAACGGTGGCAGACAGCCGAGACAAAGCTAACCCCTTTAGACGTTCGTCGATCCTATTTCGGCCCCATGATCCCCAAACGAAGGACTTTGGTGGAGCCGCCGGGTACCGCCCCCGGGTCCGATCCGTTTATTACGAGCGCGTTTATGTCCATAGTCCCGAAGGACACATATTATATAGGTGAGGTTTGGCTCGGATGCAAATCGGGAATGATGGGTTCAAGCGCTTTTTATTCCAATGCCTTACACGGACCTGTTCATGTTTGCAGCGATTAGCCAAATTGCCAGGACCAATTCGATTCCTCCGAAAGTCATAGCTTTGGCCAGTGGCGGATTATCAAGAAGGACTGACACGAAACGCCCCAAAGCTGCGCCAGCATAAACAATGCCGAGCATCGCATAGGCCGAGGGTGTATTTAACCAAATCACCGCAACTCCAGTCACAACGAATAATCCGCCTACAGATGCCCGCATTTCGCTTAACCCCATGTTGCTGTCTGTAGGCGCGAGATCCAGCGAAGCCGCAGTCCACGCTGGGGCAAGAAACCCGAACAGACCAAACCCAATCGTCAAAAGCGCGGCTAAAACATTGAATACTGCTGTCATGATGTCCTCGTCGGGTTCAAAAAAGCGATTTGATAGAACCTAATTCGACCAGCTGGAATGAAAAGCAATTAAAGCGCGGACCACAATCCCAAAATACCAACTAAGATCAGGCTCAAGGCCCAAATCAGTTCTAGGTTAAACCAACTGCGGGACAGAAACTGAAGACCAAGCCAGCGATAAACAGCAAAGGCCACAATACCCCCTCCCAAAACCATGGCGGTCGTATGTATGACAGCCACAGCTAAGACGAGCATCCCGTTGGTAGTCATGATCTCGGAAACTGCGCGGTGGCCGGCATCCAGTTCATCAAGACCACATAGTCCAAGATAGATCGGGACCAACATCAATGCGGCACCGTGTGCGAGAGCAACAAGAAACGACCAAAGGGCTAACTTGCTGGGTGGTATGCGAGAAAGAACTCGGGGGTGCCGTCGCGTTATCGCGATGTAAAGACCCATGGTGATGACTATAAGAGCAGCACCAACGCGAATTTCCCGCTGATAGTCGACAAGTAGCGTCATTAATGCGAAGGGAAGCAAAACTCCCAACATTGCCACGAAATGCCCACCAGCCAAAGCAGCTAGTGCGCCCCAAAGCGCAGATTGCCGTTGCTCCATCAGGGCCGACGAAACCGCCAGCGGCCATCCCATCCCTGGATTTAATCCGTGGTAGGCTCCGCTTAGAAAGACGGCCAGCCAAAGGCCAGCCGTCGATGTCATCAGAAACTCCAATTCAGACGGACGGGTAGCAGAAACTGTCAGTTGAACAGTCGCCACCCTCAAGACGGATTTGGTGACTCCGGTAGCCTTTCGGGAAATCCACCCAGAATTTGGGATCAAGCGTCAAGCCACCGTTTTCACCGACATCAGCCTTGACCATAGCGGCTCCACGATCACCGGGGTAGAACTGATCATCCCATGTCGAATACAACGAATTCGTCCAATAAACGCGTTTGCCGTCCCGGCTGATTTCAACCATTTGCGGCCCATAGCCAAATTCCTGACCGTTCGGATGCTTCGTCTTTTTGACGATGCCGCCAATTTCAACCACGCCGGCCAACTTTGGGTTCATTGGGTCTGACACATCGTATTGATGCATTTCGCCTGTTCCCCAGCAGGAGACGTAGAGATAGTTATCATCAAGGCTCAGATCGATGTCCGTCACTAATGGAGGAACCGCCGAGAAACCTTTCAGCAGGTCAGGCAAATCGTCAGGGTCAGCCGGTTGTGGATCAATGGTGATCGTCTTCTTCGCCTCAAAGGTTCCGTCGTCGTTGCGCCACCACGTAAAGATCGCACCCTGCAGGTTAGTGGTATCGACTACGACACCGCAAAATCCATATTGCTTTACGGGATCATGAGCTGGGCGAATCTCCAAAGCCATTTGGTGGTTCTCACCTAAATCAATGGTCTGAATATTGGTGCGATCACGAAGGTTCCAAAAGTGAATCCGATGCCCGTACTTGTTCGAAAGAAGATCCTCGGCCACGATCCCGTTTTCGAATTGCGGTGGTAATCCCCATTCAGAGCTTACCATGTAATCGCGAGGCAGGTTCCACCAGAAATCATAATGCTTGTCTTGAACTCCACGCTCGATCTCGTATCTACCAATTATATCAAAGGTTTCGCAGTCCATGATAAAAATACCCGGAGGACCATCTGTTCCGTCCTTTCCACCACCGCCAAGTGTGCTGACATAGATGCCTTCCGGTCCGCAATGGATCGTGTGTGGGCGGGAATACCCAGTTTTAGCAAAGACTTCTTCGGGTTCGATAATCTTGTGAATTTTGGCTTCCAGCGGATTTTTAACATCAATAATGTAGATTCGGCTTGATCGAATGCCGGGAATTATCAGGTAACGGCGTTCAAGGAATGCATGTCCGCTAAGTGGCGACAGAGAAGACGAGCACGCATTCCAACCAAAATGGTGAAATTCATCCCCTTTTTCGGGCATAATCACCTGATGAACGATTTTTCCGTAATCTCCCGATGTTGGGTCGACGTTCACAACAGCCAAGCCATCTGGCTGTGAAAAATCTGGACTAAGCATAAGCGTGAAAGCCAGTGTTTCCGTCGGTCCTTCCATAGCCAGCTTTGCAGATGGATAAAAGGTTGGGTCCGGTCTTTGGTTCATAACGTCCTCCCGTAAGAAATTGATATTCAACATTTTTGAGAGTTCCGGTCTTGATGCCGGGTGACTGGCTGCCTGCTCGTGTTTCAGTGTCTTCCTTCTGCTGCTCCAATTCCGTTTAAATTCTGCTTCAGGCCGGCTTGCGGCGCTGTTCTGCAACGTCTTGTGCCAGTTGGCGCGTATAAGTTTCCAAATCCGCCAGCGCCGCGTCGACAACATCGGCGTCGCGTGCTTCTAACGCATCTGCGATTTTGCTGTGCATAGCAATTATCGCCTCTCGCGACCTCGCTGTGAAGGTGATCATGTTCATCAACGGCTGCATAGCTTCAACTGCACCAGCTAATTGATAGGACAAAACCGGATTTCCCGCACCATCCACCAATGCTCGGTGAAAAGCTACATCCGACGTACAAAACGCTTCGTCCGTAAGTCCTGGCTGTGACTGTCTGAAAATTTCCGTTCTCATAGTAGCCAAATGGTCAGGCGTACGCCGGTCGGCTGACAAAGCGGCGCACGCTCTTTCCAGCGCGTACCGTGCCTCGCAAGCCGTATCAAAACTGACTGCATTCATAGATAACAACAGCGTCGAGGTTGTGATTTGCTGGGAATAGGCGTCTTCAAAATTAAGCCGATTTACAAATGCTCCACCAGCGGCACCGCGCTGTGTACGGATCAGGGACTGGGCCGCCAACCTCTTTAGCGCCTCGCGGACTGTTGGACGCGAAACTCTGAACAGATCGGAAAGCTCGGTCTCCGAGGGAAGCCGCTCATCAACAATTAACGCCCCCGATACTATCGCGTCCCGGATGGCCTGCGCGATCTGTGCGGAAAGGTCGGCAGGGTTTTGTGGGTCTATTTTCATGTCCAAAGGCCAGCATGTCAGATTTTATTTGTCTGACATTTAAAAGTCTGACATTTGAAAAAGCAAGAACTGAGTCGGGAGGAGAAAATGAGTCGCGCAATGCTACGCAGCGGATTGTGGTTTGGCTTTTACGCCGCCATCCTTTGGGCGTGGTGGACTATGTTCTCGATGAGCCGCGATATGGATCTGGATTGGATCGGTCGTCCGGGTCCGATGGGCGAAGCCATGCGTGTAATGGACCCGCGGATGGACATGTACATGCCCATGGCTGAGTTCGGCCCTTTGTTCTGGATGTGGGCGATTATGATGGCTGCGATGATGTTGCCAACGCTTGTTCCGACTTTGCGCAGCTATGAAGACCTGATCCGCAGCGCTAACGGAAGCCGCGCTGGTTGGATTGGCGTTCTGAGTGGATACTTCCTTGTCTGGGCGGGCTTTGCGGCACTTATCACTGCACTTCAGTTGGCTCTACTTTTTGGTGGTGCAATAGATATGCTGGGGATTGCAAAATCACCTTATCTAGCAGGCGGCTTGTTGGTTTTGGTGGGCGGATTCCAGTTCACTCGCCTCAAAGAAACTTGCCACGGCATCTGCCACGCTCCTATGACCTACTTTTTGGGGCACTGGAAAACTGGTTATTTCGGCGGTGTTCGAATGGGGCTTGGCCTCGGTGTTTTCTGCCTAGGTTGCTGTTGGGGCTTCATGGCCCTGGGTTTTGTTGGCGGCGTCATGAGCCTGCTATGGATGGGTTTGGCGACCCTGTTTATGGTTTTGGAAAAACTTCCCCAAATTGGTCACGCCGTGACCCGACCCATGGGGTTTGCTTTGATCGCGAGCGGAGTGATCCTGCTCGGGCATCACATCGTTTACGGAGGATAACGTGATGGCAAAGAACAGAAAACCAGAGGCGGACAAACTGCCCATAAGCCAGCGGATCGACAGTCGTATGCCCAACCCGAAGCGGCGTGAAATGAGCCCAACTGACTGGGCAATCAAGGGCGAACTGATCTTAAATTGTTCCTGTGATGTCTTTTGTCCGTGCGTTGTCTCGCTTGGCGCGCATCCTCCGACCGAAGGTCATTGCCATGCATGGATGGGCGTGATTATCGACGAAGGCAATTTTGAAGGCGAGGACTTATCGGGGCTAAACGTGGGACTGCTGGTCGATATTCCGGGCCGCATGGGTGAAGGTCAGTGGAAAGTGGCGGCCTATGTGGACGAACGCGCCAGTGGGAAGGCTTACAACGGCCTCTTACAAATTTTCAGCGGTCAGGCTGGGGGAACGACTGGTTTGTTCACAATGCTTGTCAGCGAGATCATAGGGGCAGAGCGGGCGCCCGTTCAGATAGAGCGCGACGGAAACAAACGCCGGATCGTTATTGGACGCAAGATTCAAGGCGAGATTGAGATGTTGGCCGGCAAGGACGCTGATCATCCAGTGATGGTTTCGAATTCAAAGTACTGGATGGGACCAGATATCATTGTTGCCCGCGGAACAAAATCAAAGGTTCGTGACTATGGTCGCGTTTGGGACTTTGGTGGAAAATCCGCTGAGATTTGCCCGATCGACTGGCATGGGCCAAAGTGACGTTCGACCCTGAACCATCTGTAACCATGTAGTTTTTCTGCCTGAAGGATCGGAAAATGGCAGTCATCACTCCTAACCGACGCGTACGTAAAACGCCATTTACACCCGGTGTCGAAGCTGCTGGGGTTGGCGGATACACAGTCTACAACCACACGCTTCTACCCACGTTTTTCGAGAGTGTCGAAGCTGATGCAGCACATCTGAAGCAACACGTTCAGGTCTGGGATGTTTCGTGCGAAAGGCAAGTTCAGGTCAAGGGACCGGATGCTTTGCGCCTTATGAAAATGCTAAGCCCACGTGACATGGACCGTATGCAAGCGGATCAATGTTACTATGTACCGATTGTGGATCACAATGGCGGTATGCTGAATGATCCTGTGGCGATAAAGCTGGCCGACGATCAATACTGGTTGTCTGTGGCTGATGGTGACCTGTGGCAGTTTGCTTTGGGTCTTGCAATCGCATTGGGTCTGGATGTCGAGATCACCGAGCCCGATGTTTCGCCGCTTGCGGTTCAGGGTCCAAAGGCCGACGACCTTATGGAACGCGTTTTCGGCGATCAGGTAAGGGACATAAAATTCTTCCGTTACAAACGTTTGCGGTTCGAAGATCAAGAATTCATCGTTGCGCGCTCAGGATGGTCAAAACAGGGTGGTTTCGAAATCTACGTCGAGGGTTCCGAATATGGAATGCCCTTGTGGGATACGTTATTCGCCAACGGGCAGAATTTGAAGGTCAGAGCCGGGTGCCCAAATAATATTGAACGGGTTGAAAGCGGGCTGCTTAGCTTTGGCTCTGATATGCGGCGCGAAAATACTCCCTATGAATGTGGATTGGCTAGGTTTTGCAACTCGCCGCTCGACTATATCGGCAAATCGGCTTTGGCTGGACAAGCCGAAAACGGTCCGCCACGGCAGATAAGACCTTTGGTGATTGAAGGCGAAATTGGACCGTGCACCCAATCTTGGCCCTTGCTTGCCAACAGCACTCAGGTGGGTCAGGTGGCTTCGGCTGTCTATTCGCCCGAGTTTGGAGTCAACGTGGCAATTGGGATGGTGGACCGAGCCTATTGGGAGCCGGGGACACGGATCGAGTTGATGACGGAACACGGAATGCGGTGGGCGGAGGTTCAGCAAAGTTTCTGGCGATGACCCACGACAAACAGCGGACGAAAATTGAGATCGGATTACGGAGATATAACGATGTTCAATGCATTAGTAGTTGAAAAAGATGAAGAAAGTGGCCTGGCCAGTCCTTCGGTGAAACAACTTTCTGACAGCGATCTCCCACATGGTGAAGTCACGGTGGCAGTTGAGTATTCGACGGTGAACTACAAGGATGGATTATGCATGTCGCCAAAAGGAGGAGGGTTGGTTCGAAACTATCCTCATGTGCCCGGTATCGATTATGCGGGTACAGTCGAATCCTCTTCCGACGATCGATATAAACCTGGCGACAAAGTTGTATTGACGGGCTGGCGCGTTGGCGAGGCTCATTGGGGCGGATACTCGCAAAAGGCAAGCGCACTGGCTGATTGGCTTGTGCCGCTGCCGGACGGTCTAGACACGCGACAAGCTATGGCTGTCGGAACGGCAGGTTTCACGGCCATGTTGGCCGTTATGGCGTTAGAAGACCATGGTTTGAAACCGGGTCACGGTCCTGTTTTAGTTACAGGGGCCGCTGGTGGTGTAGGCTCTGTCGCGACAGCTATTCTGGCTCATCTGGGCTATGAGGTTGCCGCTGTCACCGGGCGCCCTGATACGGCTGACTACCTGAAATCTCTGGGTGCAACGAGTATCGTCCCAAGAGAAGAATTGAATGAAACAACCAAGCGCCCTTTGGAAAGCGAGACTTGGGCAGGTTGCGTGGACGCCGTCGGCGGCGCGATGTTGGCTCGGGTTCTTGGGCAGATGAAATACGGCGCGTCGGTTGCTGCGGTTGGTCTCGCCGGGGGTGCTGCTTTGCCCGCTACTGTAATTCCGTTTCTGCTTCGCGGAGTGAATCTGCTGGGGATAGACAGCGTAATGCAGCCCTACGAAAATCGCGTTCGTGCCTGGCAGCGCATTGCCGCAGACCTGCCGATGAACAAGCTTGAAGCGATGGTCCATCCTGCCACTTTGCAAGATCTGCCAAAACTTGGCGCCGACATACTGCAAGGGCAGGTTAAAGGGCGCGTAGTCGTAGATTTGAATTCCTGACTTAAAAAATCAGCGGCCCACACGATTGGGTCGCTGAATTAATTGGTCAGAAACTTAAAAATGGCCGCTAGAGCTCTGGGAATTGCCACATTTGGCGGCCATGATTGCTATACAACCCTATTCCGATGGCTTATGACCCACGGGAACAGCACTTGAAGACGGGGAGTGAGCAGTATGTCTGACGATTTCGAACTGGACACCGATGATCTGAAGCGCCGAATGGAAGGCGCCATGTCCAATCTCAGGACGGAATTTGCGTCGTTGCGGACAGGGCGGGCGTCTGCATCCATGCTGGAACCCGTTATGGTTGACGCTTATGGATCTATGACACCGATCAATCAAGTTGGAACAGTGAATGTGCCCGAGCCCCGTATGGTGACGGTCAACGTTTGGGATAAGTCGCTGGTCGGAAAGGTTGAAAAAGCAATCCGTGAAAGCGGGTTGGGAATTAATCCGCAACTGAACGGTACGATCATCATGTTGCCCATTCCCGAGCTGAACGAAGAACGTCGTCGGGAACTTGGCAAGGTTGCAGGCCAATATGCTGAAAGCGCGCGTGTTTCGATCCGCAATGTTCGCCGCGATGGCATGGACCAGATAAAGAAAGCCAAAGCTGACGGTATGTCCGAAGACGACCAAAAGTTCTGGGAAAACGAGGTTCAGGAACTGACTGACACAATGATCAAATCGGTTGACGAAGCGCTGGAAACTAAACAAGCAGAGATTATGCAGGTCTGAGAACGTCACATGCCCAAGGACCCTAATATGGAGCCTACGCACGGCCCAAAGCATGTTGCCATCATTATGGATGGCAATGGGCGGTGGGCTCAGGCACGAGGTAGACCCAGGCTTTATGGCCACCATGCTGGTGCGCGTCGTGTACGCGAGGTGGTCGAAGCCTGCCCAAGACTGGGGATCAAGTATCTCACAATTTTTGCGTTTTCGACAGAGAACTGGAAAAGGACCCAAGTCGAAGTCGCGGGATTGATGAGCCTGTTCAAGCGCTACATCATCAAGGAGACTCAGACCCTCAAGGAAAACGGTATACGGGTTCGGTTTATCGGTGACCGCGTAAGGCTCGACAGTAAGCTTATCGAATTGATGGATATGCTGGAACGAGAGACCCAGGACAACGACCTTGTTCATCTGACAGTCGCCCTCAACTATGGCGGCAGGGACGAAGTGGCTCGGGCAACAAAGCGCCTTGCGCGCGATGTAGCAGAAGGCAGGCTGCGGCCCGAAGATGTAGATGAAGAAACACTTCCTAAGTATTTAGATACGCGCGTTTTACCCGATCCTGATCTTGTGATCCGCACGAGCGGCGAAGCGCGTATCTCCAACTTTCTGCTGTGGCAGTCCGCTTATTCTGAATACGAGTTCATAGACACGCTTTGGCCCGATTTCACCGCGGCCGAACTTGAACGGTTGTGTCAAAACTTTGGAGCACGCGAGCGGCGGTTTGGAGCAGTTCCCGCATGAGCAATGACCGCTGGTCTGACCTGACAGCACGAGTTTTGTCAGCTGCGGGCCTGACGGCGTTGGGTGCGGTCGAAGTATGGCTGGGTGGATTGTGGTTCGAAGCCTTCATTGCCGCAGCATGCGGAGTTATGACTTGGGAACTGGTTCGGATGGTCGATTCGGGGCGGCAGAGCGTTGCGTTACAAATTGCGCTTTTGACCGCATTTGCGGTTGTTGTAAGCTACCACCTGCCTCCTTTGTACAAATTACCGGTTCTTTTGGCGCCTGCGCTGGTTGGGGCAGGGCAAATCAAACGCCACCGCGGCATGTTTGTCGGATTTTTAATTTGGATTGCAGCCTCGGGACTGGGATTTATTACCATCCGCGAAAGTATGGGCTTTGGCTGGATGGTTTGGTTAATCGCCGTTGTAGTCGCCACAGACATTGCCGGGTACTTTGTGGGAAAATCCTTCGGAGGACCAAAGTTCTGGCCCAAAGTTAGTCCCAAGAAAACGTGGTCCGGAACAGCCGGAGGTTGGGCAGCAGCAGGCTTGGTCGGCGCTGTTTTTGCTTGGAATGCCGGGTTTGGATTTTTTTTCGTTCTGATTTCCATTCTAACGTCAATGGCCAGTCAGATAGGCGATATTGTGGAAAGCGCAGCAAAGCGCAAACTTGGTGTAAAAGACAGTTCGAACCTGATCCCGGGCCACGGCGGATTTCTAGACCGATTTGACGGCATGATGGGCGCAGCGTTGTTTGTTCTGATCGCGGGACTAATTTATAGGCCCGGAGGAATGTGATGCGAAAGGTGTCCATTTTTGGAGCGACCGGGTCGATCGGCCAAAACACCGTTGATCTGATTTCGCGCGCGCCAACGGAATACGATGTCGTAGCTTTGACTGGCGGCGCAAACATTTCGCAGTTGGCAGAAGACGCGCGAAATACGGGTGCCCAGATTGCGGTGACCGCCTATGAAAGCAGGCTCCAAGATCTAAAGGATGCGTTGTCAGGAAGTGGAGTTGAAGCAGCGGCAGGGCAGGCGGCTCTTGTCGAAGCAGCCTCGCGTCCTGTGGACTGGGTCATGTCTGCAATCGTAGGTTCAGCTGGCTTGGCTCCTGGCATTGAAACACTGAAACAAGGCGCAACGCTGGCGCTGGCAAACAAAGAAACGCTGGTATGTGCGGGTCCCTTGGTTCTTGAAATGGCAAAGGCGCATAACGCGCAGATTTTACCAGTAGACAGCGAACATTCGGCTGTTTTTCAGGCTCTGGTCGGCGAGGATATCCGCTCCGTTGACAGGATAGTAATCACAGCAAGCGGCGGCGCGTTTCGCGATTGGCCAATCGAGGACTTGCCGAGGGCTACTGTCGAACAGGCCTCCAAACATCCCAATTGGGACATGGGGCAACGAATTACGATCGATAGCGCCTCAATGTTTAATAAAGCTCTGGAGATAATAGAAACAAAAGAGTTTTTTGATATTTCACCAAATCAAATCGAGGTGGTGATCCACCCGGAATCCATCGTTCACGCACTTGTGGGTTTCCAAGATGGCGCACTCATGGCGCATTTGGGCGTACCGGACATGCGTCATGCAATCGGATATGCGCTGAACTGGCCGAACAGGCGAGAATTACCGATCCAAAAGTTAGACTTAGCAGCACTTGGCCAACTGCGTTTCATTGCCCCGGACGAAGCCCGTTACCCCGCGTTGCGACTTGCACGGGAAGTTATGGAGAGTGGCGGTCTTTCGGGCGCAGTGTTCAATGCCGCAAAAGAGCGTGCCCTTGATCTGTTTATACAGCGCAGAATTGGTTTTTTGGAGATGACCGACGTCGTATCATCGGTTTTAGACCGGTTTGACGGTGCAAAAGGCCATATTGATGCCGCTTTGACACTTGATAACGTGCTGCAAACGGACCATTTGGCACGTCATTGGGTCGATGAAGCCGTACTAAAACGAGCAGGATAAGAATTTTGGACATATTATCTTTAATCCCACAATTCGGCGGGCTGATATACACTATCGCCGCATTCGTCGTGGCATTATCCGTAATTGTCGCCGTGCATGAATATGGCCATTACATAGTAGGTCGGTGGTCCGGAATCCAAGCAGAGGTGTTCTCTATAGGTTTTGGCCCTGTTCTGTGGAGCCGCATGGATAAACGCGGGACCAAATGGCAAATCGCTTTGTTGCCATTTGGCGGTTACGTCAAATTCTTGGGCGATTCCAACGCTGCCTCGGGAAAAGACGAGGACGCTATGTCAGAAATCGCCGAGCAAAGCCCTGAAGAGTTGCGTCGGACCATGCATGGGGCTCCACTGTGGGCGCGTACGGCAACTGTTGCGGCTGGTCCTGTTTTCAACTTCGTAATGTCGATACTAGTCTTTGGCCTAATTTTCTGGTCACAAGGGGTTTCGCGTGAGCCCTTGACGGTCGAGGCGCTGAATCCACTGCCGGGGACCATACAAGGATTGCAGAACGGGGATGAAATTGTCGCCATTGCAGGTATTGCTACACCGGATTTTGACGATGCAAGCACCTGGTCGGAATTTACCGCGTCACTGCCTGTCGAACCGGTACTCGATTACACTGTTATTCGCGATGACCAGACAATAGATGTAGCCGGGCCATGGCTGTTCCCTCCATTAGTTCAGCAGGTCTCTCCGCGCAGCGCAGCTATGGACATTCAGCTGCAGGCAGGGGACGTGATAACCGCGGTCGATGGCGATCCTATCTTTGCTTTTGCACAGTTAAAAGAAAAGGTTGAGAGTTCAAACGGACGTCCGCTTTTATTGAATGTGTGGCGCGATGGTGCGGATCTTGAGTTCGCATTGGCGCCTCGCAGGACAGATGAGCCTCAACCAGACGGAGGATTTGTCACTCACTGGCGGATTGGAATCGTTGGCGGTATGATGCTCGAGCCTGCGACGGTCCCAGCAAACGTTTGGGATTCCTTGTCTGGTGGCGTCAGCCAGACCGTGCGAATTGTCCAGGGTTCGCTTTCGGGCATGTGGCACATGATCACCGGGGCGATTAGTACTTGCAACATCTCCGGACCTATCGGCATCGCCGAAACTTCTGGGGCAATGGCCAGTCAAGGTGCAGAGAATTTCATATTTTTTATTGCTGTATTGTCGACAGCCGTGGGTCTTTTGAACCTTTTTCCAATCCCCGCGTTGGATGGTGGGCATCTTGTTTTCTATGCATACGAAGCGGTGGCAGGGAAACCGCCTAGTGACAAAGCTTTGCGAGTTCTTATGGCGATAGGCGTGACCCTCATTCTATCGCTGATGCTTTTTGCAATTACTAATGATCTATTCTGCTGAATAAGGCGTGCGCTGCACCTCGAGGACGTAAAATTGCCTCAATTCGGAGGTAATTTAACGTCGAACTTGGTAAGGGATACCGTTGCTATGAGTGACGCGCTTCGTAAATCCTACAGGAGCTTTAGCTACCTTTTCATGCTGAACTGGGACGTGTTGTTAAGTTTCGGCATAACCGCACTTGCGTTGGCTCTTGGCGCCTATTTTGTTGGCTTGTGATTCTCCCTAACATTTCTGAATGATTAAAGGGCGACCCAGTGGGTCGCTTTGCTGTTTTGCGCTTTTGACAAGACTCAACAATCCCGTTACTCAGCAGCTAGAGGCTAAAAATTCTGGGTAGCTAAAAAATGATTGATAGCAGGGGCACGGGCACATTCTGCGGCTCTTACAGGTCGCAAGGCAAGATTTTGTGGCAAACACTAACGTTCCTTTTTCTCTTTGCTGCAGCTAGTTTTGTAACCGTTCCTAAAGTCGCGCAGGCGCAGACCTACACGATCAATTCTTTTGAGGTCGAAGGAAACCGTCGGATTGAATCGTCGACGATTATCGCCCGAACAGGAATTCAACCGGGGCAAACGGTGACGGCCGGGCAATTGAACGACAGCTTTCAACGATTGCTTGACAGTGGCGTTTTTGAAACAGTCGAGCTGACACCCCGTGGAAGTACGTTGGTAATTTCTGTCGAGGAATACCCTACAATCAACCAAATCAGCATCGAAGGGAATCGCCGCGTCAAAGACGATCTTTTGCTAGATGCGATTTCGTCGCAGCCCAGAAGGGTATTTACCCCTCAGACGGCCGAGGCTGACGCCGACCGGATTGCAGAAATTTATTCTGCGCAAGGTCGAGTAGCCGCTACGGTTATCCCACGGATCATCCGCCGCAGCGACAACCGAGTTGACTTGGTATTTGAGGTTGCAGAGGGATCCGTCATAGAAATCGAACGGGTCAGTTTTGTCGGCAACCGCGCTTTTTCCGACCGGCGACTACGTCGCGTTCTTGAAACCAAACAAGCCAACGTATTGCGTACTTTCATTCGTGGCGACACGTTCATTGCAGATCGAATTGAATTCGATAAGCAAGTCATTCGAGATTTCTACCTTTCCCGCGGATATGTCGATTTTCGCGTTAACAGCGCCAACGTGGAATTCACTCGAGAAAGGGATGCGTTCTTTCTGGTGATGAACGTCACCGAAGGGCAGAAGTTTTCTTTTGGCCGAATAACTACTGTCAGCGAGATTCCGGGTGTGGATCCGGCGGCTTATCAGGCTGCACTAAAGATCAAACCCGGGGTAACTTACACCCCGACATTGGTCGAAAACTCAATTGCCCGGCTTGAGCGTCTGGGGTTGAAACAGGGCGTTGATTTCTTACGAGTGGAGCCGCGTGTTACGCGCAATGACCGGGATCTAACGCTGGATGTGCAGTTCGTTCTAACACGTGGTCCGCGGATTTTTGTGGAACGCATTGATATCGAGGGAAATACAACCACTCTGGACCGGGTAATCCGCCGCCAATTCGACACTGTCGAAGGCGACCCATTCAATCCACGTGAAATTCGGCAGAGTGCAGAACGTATCCGAGCCCTTGGGTTCTTTGCGGTCGCAGATGTTGAACCGCGCGAGGGATCCTCACCCAGTCAGGTGATTGTCGACGTGGACGTCGAGGAACAACCCACGGGTTCGCTTAGCCTAGGCGGTAGTTACTCTGTCTCGGATGGTTTTGGTATCGCGATCGGATTGAACGAAAGTAACTTTCTCGGTCGAGGTCAAAACTTGGGTCTCTCACTTTCAACTGCACAGGACGCGGAACGTTACACCATCGACTTCACCGAACCATATCTGTTGGGCCGGAGGTTGCGGTTTGATGTAGGACTGGGTCTGGCCACTACAAACTCCAGCTTTGCCAGCTACGACACCAAAAGTGTTTTCTTCAATCCACAGTTAAGTTACCGCATCGGTGAACTGTCCAGCTTGCGTGTTCGTTATGGTTGGGACCGAAGCGAGATGAAACAGCAGGACAACGAAACCAACGGAGCCGTTATTTCGTCAGAAATCGACCAAGGCAAGCGAACTGCCAGTTCGATTGGAGTGTCCTACATTTATGACAGTCGCATCGGTGGCCTGAACCCCAATGCCGGGGTTCTATTTGAAGTTGGCGTGGATGCAGCCGGTCTTGGCGGGGACAGCGAGTTCATTAAAACAACGGCCCGCGCCATCGCCCAACAGAGGGTTCTAAACGAAGAGGTGGTCCTTCGCGCCACTCTTGAAATGGGCGCGCTCAATTGGACTGGCGACGACTTTAGCCGTACGCTTGATCGTTTTGTACTTGGGCCTAGCACTTTCCGTGGCTTTGAACCTGCCGGTCTTGGCCCCCGGGATCTTTCGAACGGTCAGGATGACGCTATCGGCGGAAATTATTACTGGGTGGCAAGGTTCGAGTCAGATTTTCCACTTGGTTTGCCAGAAGAATTTGGTCTTCGCGGTGGCGTTTTCTATGATGTCGGCAACCTCTACAACATCGACAATGTGAATACGGCAGGGGCAGACATTGTCGGCTCGGGCGGTTCGATCCGACATGTTCTGGGCGTTTCGGTTCTATGGACTACACCGTTCGGACCACTACGCTTCAATTTCTCCACAGCGTTGAAGAAAGAAGAATTTGACAAGGAACAGAATTTTGACCTGACCCTTCAGGCCCGGTTCTGATCAGGCATGGTTAGCTTGAAAAATGCAGTATTGCAGGGCCCGTTACGGGCCCTGTGCATTTTAATGACGTTGGCGGTTGTGCAGCCTGCTTTTGCTCAACAACTGGGCCTTCCGCAATCCGGCATTCTCACCATTTCCAGCGAGAGATTGTTTTCAGAATCAGAATTTGGAAAGCGCGTGTTTCAAGAAATTGAAACGGAAGGCGCTGCTCTTGCTGCGGAAAACGAGCGCATTGTCGAAGAGCTAAGCAAAGAAGAAAAAGACCTGACCGAACAACGGGCGACATTAACAGCCGAAGAATTTCGTCCACTGGCGGAGGCATTTGACGAAAAGGTTCAGTCGCACCGCGAAGGCCAACGTGCCAAGTTGGATGCATTGGCCCGCCGCAGTGAAGAAGCCCGGTCCACCTTCACAAAATTAGCGGAACCGATTTTGATTGGGCTGCTGCGGGATGCAGGCGCGTCAATGATTTTAGAGCGATCATACGTGTTTCTCAGCTCAGACGCTTTGGATATCACAGATGCAGCCATCGACCGCATCGATACTGTGATCGGCGACGGCGGCAACCAAAGGATTGACGGCGGGGAATAGGTTCGCTTGCCCTGAACGGGCTGTATTGTTAACCACGCCATAAAGAGACATCAGAAACAGGACTTCTGCCTCATGACCACGGATACCAAGAGTGCCGACATTCAGCTGATTCAGCGCATACTGCCGCACCGCTACCCGTTTCTTTTGGTCGACAAGGTCATTGAAATCGATGGAATTAATTCCGCTATAGGCGTCAAGAACGTCACAATGAACGAGCCGCACTTTCAAGGGCACTTCCCAGGTACACCGATAATGCCAGGTGTTACGATCGTCGAAGCGATGGCGCAGACGGCTGGCGTTATGTTGGGGGTTGGCATGGATGTGATCGACAGCGATCTGCTGATTTACTTCATGAACATAGACAAGTGTAAATTCCGCCGCAAAGTCGTTCCGGGTGACGTTCTGCAAATGCATGTTGAAACCTTGCGCGGCAAAAAAGGCGGCAAAATTTTCAAGTTCAATGGCCGCGCAACCGTTGATGGTGAGGTTGCAGGAGAAGCAGAATTCTCAGCCTATGTTGACTGGGACATGGAAAAAACGACATGAATGAAATTCACCCCAGCGCAATCATCGAAGACGGGGCGCAGATCGGGGCAGGCTGTAAAATCGGCCCGTTCTGCTACATCGGTCCGAAGGTGAGCCTTGGCGATCGCGTCGAACTGAAATCCCATACTGTTGTAATGGGTGAAACTTCGATTGGCGAAGACAGTGTCGTTTTCAATTTTTCTGTCATCGGGGAAATACCGCAAGACCTGAAGTTTGGTGGTGAAAATACGCGCCTGGAAATCGGAAAACGTAATCGAATCCGTGAGCATGTAACAATAAACGTGGGTACAGACGGTGGCGGAGGTGTGACCCGTATCGGGGATGATTGTCTTCTGATGGCCGGAGTGCACGTGGCCCATGATGTTCAGATCGGTGATCGAGTAATCATGGTTAACCAATCAGGTGCCGCCGGACATTGCATCATAGAAGATGACGCGATCATCGGCGGTATTTCAGGGCTACACCAGTTTGTGCGCGTTGGTCGCGGTGCAATTATCGGCGCCCTCACAATGGTGCCTAAGGATGTCATTCCTTACGGTCTGGTGCAGGCACCGCGCGGCGAGTTGGACGGACTGAATTTGGTCGGCCTAAAGAGGCGCGGTGTCCCGCGTGAGGACATTGCTGCGCTGCGAGCCGCGTTCAAGGAATTGTCCGAGGGGGAAGGCACTTTCATGGACAAAGCAGATCGGCTGAGCGGTTCAACAAGCGACTATGTCCGCGAGATTGTCGAATTCGTGACTGCTTCTTCCGACAGGTCAATCCTGACGCCGAGGAAATAGCTGAATGCTAGCTCTGATTGCAGGCACAGGAACTTTGCCAGATGAGCTGGCGTCTCAATTGAGTGAGCGCCCCCTGATATGTTCTCTGGAGGGTTTAGAACCCGAAAACCTCAAACCAGATCTGGTATTTCCGCTAGAGCACTTGGGAAGCTTTATAGCGGAGCTGAAATCACGTGGCGTGACGGAAATCTGCATGGCAGGCGCAATTGAGCGACCAGCAGTTGATCCTTCACGGATCGACGCTCAGACTTTGCCGCTGGTTCCAATAATTCAAAAAGCTATGATGTCCGGCGACGACGGCGCGCTGCGGGCAGCTATTAGTGTTTTTGAGAGTGTCGGTCTTGATGTCCGATCTGCCCATGAGATCGCGCCAGATATATTTCCGCCGTCAGGCTGCCTGACACAGATTGAACCGTCAAAACGTGACTTGGAGGATGCAGATCGCGCTGCTGCAATAGTGCGCGCCATGGGTGCTGCCGACGTAGGACAAGCGTGTGCAGTTCTCAACGGACAAGCTCTGGCCATAGAGAGCGTTTTTGGCACAGCGTGGATGTTACAGTCATTGTCACAACGCCCTGACGCTGGCGGCGGCGTTCTTTACAAAGGTCCGAAGCCAAATCAAGACATGCGAGTCGATATTCCGACAATTGGTCCCGAAACTATACCTGACGTTGTGGCCGCTGGTCTGGCAGGCATTGTTATAGAAAAGGGTAGTGTCATAGTTCTGGACCGCAAGCGCGTCATTAGTGAATGCGACCGAATGGGAATTTTTCTTCTAGTCCGAGAGCACGCAGCCTGATGCGCGTTTTTCTGGTCGCCGGTGAACCTTCAGGCGACCGCCTTGGTGGCGCCTTGATGGAAGGGTTGAAGGAACTTGTCCCTGACGTAAGTTTTGACGGGGTGGGTGGACCGCTGATGCAGGCTCAGGGCCTTATTAGCCGGTTTCCAATGTCGGAACTCAGTGTTATGGGTTTGGTCGAGGTTTTACCAAAGTTTTTTCACCTAAAGCGCCGTATCTCTGAAACTGCCGAGGCGGTGCTTACGACGGAACCAGATGTATTAATCACTATCGATAGCCCGGATTTTTCGCTGCGGGTAGCCAAGATAGTAAAGGCCGGCAGCGACATCCGTACTGTTCACTATGTAGCACCGAGTGTCTGGGCATGGCGTCCGGGTCGAGCCGACAAGATGGCCAAAGTAATTGATCATGTTCTGGCGCTGCTACCGTTCGAACCGCCCTACATGGAACGCGCTGGGATGGCGTGCGACTTTGTCGGCCATCCGATCGCCAGTGAACCAGTTGCAACCCCACAGGATGTTGCAAGTTTTAAGGAAACCCACGATTTGGGCGACGCGCCAGTCCTAGTGGTGTTGCCCGGTTCGAGACGCGGCGAGATCGAAAGGCTTGCCCCCAGTTTTCGTGGAGCATTAGAAATCTTTCTGTCCGTTCGACCGGAATTCCGCGTAGTGGTGCCAACCGTCGCCCCGACATCCGACCTGATAGATACCATTGTCCAAGATTGGCCTGGTAACCCAATGGTGCTGGACCCGCGAAATGAAAGCACAGATCAGGCTAGCGCCACCAAGCGAGAGGCATTTGCGGCCGCTGAGCTTGCGCTTGCGGCGTCGGGAACTGTGTCTCTTGAATTGGCGGCCCAGAATACACCTATGGTTATTGCATACAAGTTGAATTGGCTGACCCAGAAAATGGCCGAGCGAATGGTCAGGTTGGATACTTTCACGCTCGTAAACTTGGTATCTAAGACACACGCCGTGCCCGAGTGTATGCTGGACGAATGCCGCCCTGACAGAATCGCGGCGGAACTAAACAAAGTATTGGAACAGCCAGACGCGCAACGCGAAGCCATGGAGGTAACCATGGACCAGTTGGGACGAGGTGGCGAACCCCCGGGGCTACGTGCTGCCAGGGCAGTTTTGACCCGGATGAACGCCGGCAATGCTTGATCACATATTGTTTGCTCTATCGGCAGGTATCGCGCAGATTTCGACCAACCTGGACAATCTGGCGGTTCTCTTTGGGCTTATAATTGTCATGGGTCGAGGCCGGCCTGTTACTGGGTTCGCTGTGGCGCAGGCTATTTTGCTTGCTCTGGCAATGGGGTTTGCAGTCGGGTTGAGCCACACCGGTTACCCAGCCGCCATCGGTTATCTGGGGATCGTACCGCTGCTGCTTGGGACGCGAGGAGCGTGGCAACAGATCAGGAAACGAGAACAAGTTGAAACTCGGCCCCAAGGCGCCGTAGCCTCGGTAATTGTTTTGTTTCTAAGTCTGTCTTTTGACAGTTTCGCCGTATTAACCCCGTTATTTGCGGAATCGTCGCCTTCGTACAGATTGGCGGGGCTTATTGGCGCTGTAACCGCTGCAGCTGCAATGAGCCTTTTAGCCGCTTGGGGAGCTCCCAAGGCGCAGAGATTTGCGCCGCAGCTAGTACGGTTTGATCGAATAACACCCTACGTCATGATAGCCGTCGGACTTTATATCCTGTCCAACAGCGCGACCGACATGCTTTAACGTCTCGGTTGTTTATCAATATCCACGCCAAATCCAGCCACCGCCAAATATCCGACTGCCTTCTGGCGCATAGAATACGCACGCCTGACCGGGTGAGATGCCTTCTTCAGGCGTCAACAGCTCAACTTCAGCTGTAGTTTCGGACAACGGCCTTACGATCGCTTCGCGCGGAGGGCGTGTTGAGCGAACTTTGACTGACAAGTTCCATTCGGCCCGAGACGTAAATGGCTCATCACCCAGCCAGTTTATCTCGCGCACCGGAACGGTGCGGGTCGCTAGCATCTCTTTCGGTCCGACCACCACCTGTTTTCTGTCCACGTCCAGCTTTACCACGTACAACGGCTCGCTTAGCCCACCTATTCCAAGACCACGACGCTGTCCGATTGTGTAGTGAATGACACCATTGTGTCGGGCCAAAATTCTTCCGTCCGCATGCACGATCTCGCCAGGTTCCGCAGCGCCTGGGCGTAATTTTTCGATAACGCTGGCATAGTTGCCGTTCGGAACAAAACAGATGTCCTGACTGTCGGGCTTGTCGGCTACTGAAAGCCCATATTTTGCAGCCATTTCACGTGTAGCGTCTTTCGAGGGCAGGTGGCCCAACGGAAAACGCAGAAATTCCAACTGTTCGGGAGTGGTAGAAAACAGAAAATATGATTGATCGCGATTTGCGTCCTCGGCGCTGTGTAGTTCCGGGCCATTCGGGCCCATCTTGCGCTGAATATAGTGGCCAGTCGCCATGCAATCAGCTTCAAGGTCTTTGGCGGTCTCAAGAAGATCTTTAAATTTGACCCGCTCATTGCAACGAATGCAGGGCACAGGGGTCGCCCCCGCCAAATAACTGTCAGCGAATTCGTCTATTACGGCGTCTTTGAAGATGTTTTCATAATCCAACACATAGTGAGGAAAACCTCGTGCCTCGGCCACGCGGCGCGCATCATGGATGTCGATTCCGGCGCAACATGCGCCTTTCTTTGCCAAAGCAGCACCATGGTCATAAAGTTGCAGTGTAACACCCACCACATCGTAACCCTGATCCGCCAAGTCAGCCGCGACGACCGAGCTGTCCACACCCCCGGACATGGCGACAACCACCCGCGTTTCCGAAGGCGGTTTGGCAAAGCCAAGCGAGTTTAACTGGTTCTCAGCGGCGAAGGCCATGTGCGTTCCTGTCCGGGTTAAGAAAGACCGGCAGAATATAGGAAAATTCTAGACACTCTCAAGGGGTGGTTTCACGCCCTTTTAAGTAAGCTTGGTCCAGCCTTATCTAAAATAAGAAAGGGTCAACTTATGTATTTACAAAAAGTAGAGGGGCCGCGATCAGTTACTTTACCCGATGGCACCATTTTGACACGAGCAGATTTACCCCCCACCGAGACGAAAAGGTGGGTCGCCTCCAGAAAGGCGGTAGTCGTGCGTGGCGTGCTTTATGGTCTGATTTCCTTAGCAGATGCGAAGATTAGGTACGGTATCAGCGATGAAGAATTCAATACTTGGGTCGCTGCCGTCGCCAAACATGGCGTCGACGCCTTGAAAGTGACCGCGATGAAAAAATATCGGCAACTTAAAGGAGAAAAAAACTAATTGATTCAACGGTAACGGCAGATTAACCATTTTTGCTCAGGTTCAAAACCAGTTGAAGAATTTGACTAAATTGGAGCAATGAAATGCGCATACTTCTTGTCGAGGATGATCCGACCACGTCCAAAAGCATCGAGCTGATGCTGACACATGCTAATTTGAATGTTTACGCGACGGATCTTGGCGAGGAAGGAATAGATCTGGCCAAGTTGTATGATTACGACCTGATACTGCTGGACCTCAATCTGCCAGATATGAACGGGCACGAAGTTCTGCGCCAGTTGCGCATTGCGCGTGTCGAAACACCAATTCTCATCCTTTCAGGCGCGGACGACACCGACAGCAAGATCAAGGGATTTGGGTTCGGTGCCGATGATTACCTGACGAAACCTTTTCATCGCGAAGAATTGGTTGCGCGAATCCATGCAATTATCCGGCGGTCAAAGGGACACTCTCAGTCCATAATTCATACCGGACAAGTTGCAGTAAACCTCGATGCCAAAACCGTTGAGGTCGAGGGTAAGACTGTGCACTTAACCGGCAAGGAATATCAGATGCTGGAACTTCTGAGCCTGCGCAAAGGTACAACATTGACCAAGGAAATGTTTCTAAATCACCTTTATGGAGGCATGGACGAGCCAGAGTTGAAGATCATCGATGTTTTCATCTGTAAACTGCGTAAAAAACTCAGCAATGCGACCGGTGGAGAAAACTACATCGAAACCGTTTGGGGCCGCGGTTATGTACTGCGTGATCCACAATCCGCAACTGGGGTCGAGACCCGGATGGCGGTCGGCGCCTGATTTTAACCCACCCAACAGGGTCTGAGTAACTAACCAATCTCTTGTCAGTACGACACTGGACCTTGCAAATTCCTCGCCCTATCACTGGTGATTAGAACGACGTGACAGGGCGAGGCCATGAGTAAAATACTTCCCGTATCCGAATTGACAGAAGAGGATGCGCGCAATGAATTGTCCCGCCTCGCCAAGGAAATATTGCGGGCCAACCGTCTTTATCACGCCGAAGACGCTCCGGAACTGTCAGACGCCGATTTTGACGCTCTAAAACGCCGAAATTCAGAGATCGAAGCGAGATTCCCCGCACTGAAACGTCCTGACAGCCCGACGGATATGGTCGGGGCGAAAGTAGCGGATGGGTTTGCAAAGGTCTCTCATGCTGTTCGAATGATGTCGCTGGGCAACGGATTCGACGACACCGATATTGCAGACTTTGACCGTTCAATTCGCAAATATCTGGGCCTAAAGGACGATGCACCATTATCCTATACCGCGGAACCCAAAATAGACGGGCTGTCGCTTTCACTTAGGTACGAGCAGGGGCAGCTGGTGCAGGCTGCAACACGCGGTGATGGCGAGGTAGGGGAAAACGTCACCGAAAATGCTCGCACGGTCAAAGATATCCCGCAAAAAATTGACAACGCACCCGATATTCTTGAGGTGCGTGGCGAAGTCTATATGTCTCATTCCGACTTTGATGATCTGAATTCCCGGCAAGCTGCTTTGGGGGGAAAGACATTTGCCAATCCGCGCAACGCCGCAGCTGGGTCCCTGCGTCAACTGGATCCCGCGATTACCAAGTCTCGGCCTCTTCGCTTCTTCGCATATGCCTGGGGCGAATTGTCCGAACCGCTGGCTGCCACGCAGATGGCCGCAATCCAACGGCTTCGTTCATTTGGATTTCAAACAAATGCCCTAACGAGTTTATGTGGGTCTGTTTCTGAAATGTTGGAGCATTACCGGGCTATAGAGGCTCAACGCTCCACACTGGGATATGACATCGATGGCGTCGTATACAAAGTGGACGATTTGAACCTGCAGGCGCGGCTGGGTTTTCGGTCAACCACGCCCCGATGGGCCATCGCACATAAGTTCCCGGCAGAACTGGCATGGACCCGGTTGGAGTCGATCGATATCCAAGTCGGTCGAACCGGAGCCCTCAGCCCGGTGGCACGGCTACATCCGGTAACCGTTGGGGGTGTCGTCGTTTCCAACGCTACTTTGCACAACGAAGATTATATTGCCGGACGTGATGCCAAGGGAGGCGTAATCCGAGAAGGCAAGGACATTCGTGTCGGAGATTGGGTGCAGGTTTACCGTGCCGGTGACGTGATTCCAAAAGTGGCCGATGTCGATCTGTCTAAGCGCCCAGACGATAGTGTTCCTTACGCTTTTCCAACGCGGTGTCCAGAATGTCAAAGCGATGCCATTCGCGAAGACGGAGATGCTGTAAGGCGATGTACCGGAGGCTTGATTTGCCCAGCTCAAGCTGTTGAAAAGTTGAAACATTTTGTTTCCCGAAAAGCGTTCGACATCGAAGGGCTTGGCGCAAAACAGATCGAGATGTTTCATAATGATCCGCTCCTTCCAATAAACACGCCAGCGGATATCTTTACATTGGAACAGCGAGACGCCGGCAACCTGGATCGTCTCAAAAACCGCGACGGGTGGGGGGAAACTTCGGCCAGCAACCTTTTTGCCGCCATAAATGAAAAACGGACCATTGAGTTGTCGCGCCTGTTGTTTGCACTTGGCATTCGCCACGTGGGTGAAGTAGGTGCGCGCGATCTGGCTTTGCATTACCTCGAATGGGAGGCCATGGCGCAGGCTATTGACGCTGCGCGCCCTGCTGCGCTTGCCCAAAGACGCGCTGATGAGGCGGAGGAAGCAGAACGCATTGCGGCCACCGAGGAAGGCCGCCGTGCTCGTGTCAAAGAAGCACGCGAGGCCGCAGTTGTCCGCTATGATGTGCCAGACTCCGCTGCCGCTGCGTGGAGTGATTTGATCGGAGTTGACGGCATAGGGGCGACACTTGGATTGTCATTATCGGACGCTTTTGCAAACGGTGACGAGCGGCAAGCATTCGACGATCTAATCGGACACTTGACGATTTTATCGCCTGAAGCCCCAGCTTCAGATAGTCCTGTAGCGGGCAAAACTATCGTCTTCACCGGAACCTTGGAAAAGATGACGCGAGCCGAAGCCAAAGCACGCGCCGAAGCACTGGGGGCTAAAGTTTCTGGCTCAGTCAGTCAAAAAACAGATTTGCTGGTTGCTGGTCCCGGAGCAGGTTCCAAAGCCAAGAAGGCCGCTGATTTGGGCATCGACACATTGGATGAAGACGGCTGGCTTCAGCTGATCGGGGACGCATGAGCGGTCGTCCTGAACTTTTATTTCCGCTTTTTGCGGGTTTGGAAACGCTTGAGGGCGTAGGTCCTAAAACCGCGCAACTCTTAAGTCACTTGGGAATAGACTCACCTCGGGACGTTTTGTTTGCCTTGCCTTATGCTGTCGTCGATAGAAGACGACGCGACACAATACTTGGTGCGGATCTGCCCACGACGCTGACTGTTGAGGTTACGGTCGGTGCACACAGGCCTCCTCGGAGTCGTGGCGGGGCTTATCGAATCCATGTTGAGGACAGCCAGACAAAATTCCAGCTTGTGTTTTTTCATGCTCGTGGCGAATACCTCAAAAAACTTCTTCCACAAGGATCAAGTCGTGTTGTCTCGGGGAAGATGGAATTATTCGACGGAATGGCGCAAATGGTCCATCCCGACCACGTAGTCGCCCCTGTTGATGCTGATGACCTGCCAGAATTTGAACCGGTCTACCACCTTACACACGGCGTAACACAAAAAACGGCTTACAAGGCCGCACAGAGTGCTTTGAAGAAGGTGCCTGAGCTTGTTGAATGGATTGACCCCAATCAGGTTTCAAAACAGAAGTGGCCGGATTGGGCGTCCGCGATAAAGGTCGCGCATCACCCAAAGGGTGCTGATGATGTCTCAACCTTTGCTCCCGCACGGGAGCGTCTTGCGTATGACGAACTGTTCGCACATCAACTTACACTTGCGCTCGCGCGACAACGCGAAAAAAAGGCGAGGGGAGTTGTAAGTGTTGGCAACGGTTCGCTGCAGGGCGTCGTTTTGAAAAGCCTTCCATATCGCCCGACCAAAGCACAGCAACGCGCTATTCGAGAAATCTCGGACGATATGGGGTCTGAGGCCAGAATGAACCGATTGCTACAAGGTGACGTAGGCTCAGGAAAAACGCTTGTGGCCTTTATGGCCTTGTTGGTCGCAGTTGAGGCCGGAGGGCAGGGCGTCATGATGGCCCCAACTGAAATATTGGCTCGGCAACACTTAGAAGGCCTGCGCCCGTTAGCAGAAGAGGCTGGTGTGGTGTTAGAGCTACTGACCGGCCGAGATAAGGGCGCCGAGAGGAAAGCCAAACTAGCTGCTTTGGCCCGCGGTGACATTCAGGTTCTCGTAGGCACCCATGCGGTGTTTCAAAGCGACGTTACATTTAAAGACTTACGTCTTGCTATCATCGATGAACAGCATCGTTTTGGCGTGCGTCAACGAATGGAACTGACTGAGAAAGGGCAAAGCGCTGACGTTCTGGTTATGACAGCGACCCCAATTCCACGCAGTCTTGCACTGGCGCAATATGGTGACATGGACGTTTCCGTACTGGACGAAAAACCTCCGGGGCGTAAGCCAGTCAAGACTGCAATCATAAGCGCCGAAAGAATAAATGATGTGGTAGACCATTTGCGGCGCGCCATCGCGGAAGGCAGACAATGCTATTGGGTCTGCCCCTTAGTCGACGAGTCCGAAGTATTGGACCTGACAGCCGCAGAGGAAAGATTCAAACGATTGAGGGCGTTACTAGGCGATGATGACGTCGGACTGGTCCACGGACAGATGCCGCCTTCGGAAAAAGATGCAGCAATGGCAGCTTTTCAGGCAGGGCACACCAAGGTGCTGGTCGCAACGACAGTCATCGAAGTAGGTGTCAACGTTCCCAACGCCACAATTATGGTAATTGAACGAGCCGAGATTTTTGGTTTGGCGCAATTGCATCAGCTTCGTGGCCGCGTTGGGCGTGGTGCGGACGCCTCTACCTGTTTACTTATGTACAAGCCTCCGCTGAGCGATGGCGGGCGGAAACGCTTGGAAGTCTTGCGAGAAACCGAAGACGGTTTCCGAATTGCAGAAACAGATCTTCAAATGCGCGGGGCAGGCGATTTGATAGGAACAGCACAATCCGGTCTGCCAAAGTTCCGAATTGCCGATCTTGAGCGGCAAGCGGGTCTGATGGCCGTCGCTCAGACAGATGCGCGGAATTTGCTGACCGTTGATCCCAAATTGACGTCTGATCGGGGTGAAGCTGCACGCGTCCTATTGTGGTTGATGAAACAAGATCAGGCGATCCGTTTAATTTCAGTGGGTTAAGCAAAAAATTCCGATAAGTTCACAAATGTTCCCAAAAAGTTCTTTACCGACTCGGAAAAATGTGAGAACAAAAGGTCAACAAAGGATTAAAACTCAACCGGAGGTGAAACTATGCTGACCCAGATCAAGACCGCTTTCAGCCGCTCGCAAGCAACTATCTTGCAAGACGCTGCTGGAGCCGTGTCATTGGTGGTGATGCTATTGGTTGCCCTTCACCTTCCGACGGGCTTTTGAGCCTTTCTGCCTGCGATCTCGTGCCGAAGAAACCGCGCATGTCATCCCCATCTCAGTCAAGGGTGACCTGCCTGTCCCAAACCCCTTGAGGGGCCTGCCTCGGCCCCTGCGCGGAATTCCGGATCCCACGCGAGAAACGCAAAACCTAACGCCGCCCTTTCCGCTCGGAAGGAGCGGCGTTCTTTTTTACAACTGCCCGGTTTTCATGATTTCGAGTAAGGCCGACAGCACAGAATTTACTGCGACCGAAGCCAAAATCATTCCCATAACCCGGCTTATTATCGCGGCGCCTGAGTGCCCGATTAGACGGATAATAGGCTCTGCCAGCAACATCAGCACAAAAGCAATTGCTATCACGACAAGCATTACCATGGCGGTAATCCCCTGATCCGCAGCACTGAACCGATGGTTATCCGTAAGAATGACGATCGCCAACATTGCTCCGGGCGAAGCCAAAGACGGAACGGCCAAAGGAAAAATAGCAGGGTTGTGCTGATGCATTTTGTCGCCCCTGTCTTCTTCAGCCTGACGTCTTTCGATTTCTTGTTTGCTTTCGCCAAAAATCATGGTCAGCGCGAATAGGAAAAGGATGATGCCACCGGCGACCTGAAAGGAATTGAGCCCGATATCTAACGCCTCTATTAGAAGCTGCCCAAAAATAAGAAAAAACAACAACACCCCTGCGCTGATCAAAGAAGCGAGTAAAGCCGTTCGACGACGAGCAGCAGCTTCAAGACCAGCGGTCACCGTGATAAAAACAGGGATGGTGCCAATTGGATCAATGACAACCCAAAGGGTGACGAAATGTTCCAATAAATTGTCCAACTGAATTCACTCCGCGATAGCTTGACGGGAGGTTAAACAGAATTCTGCACCAACGCCACGATCAGGCGCAGTTGGCTTGTTCCGCCTGCTCCATGGCTTCGGCTGTCGCCTCCAGCGTCAATAAGATAGACGCGTGCCTGTTTTTGTATTCCCGGGCCGGCATCAGAACCTGCAGCCCATCAAATGGGGCATCCGGGGCAGGACCGTTCTTCTTCAGCATGGTAGCCAGTTGATCACGTGCGGTTTCCACCTGCTTTCGGGTTGAACCGATGATCGAGCTACCAACAACAGACGCGGAGGCTTGACCAAGCGCACACGCTTTTACGTCTTGTCCAAACTCGGCTATCCGACCATCGCGCATTTTGACGTCCACTGTAACGGTTGAACCGCACAATGGCGCACGTTTCTTGACCGTCGCATCTGGGTTGTCGAGACGGTCCAACAGGGGGATATCTGCTGCTAACGCAAGGATGCGTCCGGAATAAAGCTTGATCAGATCGGTTTCGCCAGACATGGGTTTCCCTCGTTGACTGTTCCCCATACATAGTAGCCAAACGAATGGATGCAAAAGGTTTTTACCATGTCGCAAACTGCCAAATTTGATCCAACGTCGATCAAATACAACGAGGCGGGCCTTGTACCCGCCATCGCGCAGGACGAAAGCACAGGCGAAGTTTTGATGATGGCTTGGATGAACGAACAGGCCATACAACGAACAATTGAGACACGGCGTGTAACCTACTGGTCAAGATCAAGAAAAGCGTTTTGGATAAAAGGCGAAAGCTCTGGTCACGTGCAAGAACTTGTCGACTTCCGCATCGATTGCGACCGGGACTGTCTTTTAGTTGTGGTGCGTCAAACAGGAGCTGCTTGTCATACCAATCGTAGAACCTGTTTTTATACTGCCGTGAGGGACGGCAAAGAAGTTGAGTTGATGGTCCCTATGACTTAAATTGCGGGCTGGGCACTTTCCTCTGGCAAAGAAAATCAAAGGCCAACCAGCTTTCTGATGCCTGCGGGTGTCGCGCCGTCGTTTCGATATTTCTCTATGGCACGCGCGTCATCGCGCTTTGCAAGACGCTTGCCGTTTTCGTCCCGAATCAGCTTGTGGTGAATGTAAATCGGGGTGGGTAAGTCCAGCAATACTTGCAGCAAGACGTGTATCCGGGTGGCTTCAAACAAGTCTTGCCCACGTACAACATGTGTTATTCCTTGCTCACCGTCGTCCACCACGACGGAAAGGTGGTACGAAGTACCCATATCTCGTCGAGACAGCACGACGTCACCTATGGTATTTTCCATTTCCTGGGCAGAGAACTCAATAATCCCGGTTTCGCCTCTGGGACCTTGCCCACGTTCTTCAAATCTGGCTATTTCGCCACCTTGAATACTGCGCAAAAGCTTACGCGCCTCGCGAACTGCTTTAGCGATATCCAACCTAAGCACTGTGTCAGTTGGTCGTCTTTGATCCGGGGAAAAATTAGCTGCCCCCTTTGAACGACAGGTTCCAGGATAGATTATACCATCGGGGCCAATTAGAGGCGCGCCTTCCTGAGGAGCGTTGACAGCGGCAGCAATGTCCTTGCGATTGCAAGTGCATGGGTACAGAAGGCCTTTAGCCCACAATCTATCCAAAGCGCCCTGATAAAGGTCCAAACGTTCGGATTGCCGCATCACAGGAGTTGGCCATCGCAGACCTAACCAATGCAAATCGTTGTAAATCTGCTGCTCCCAATGCGGCCGGGCCCGAGATTGGTCAATATTCTCTATCCGCAGCAGGAATTCGCCCCTTTTGGACAGCGCCGTATCATAGGCCAACAATGCCGAATACGCATGGCCAAGGTGCAAAGGGCCCGTAGGCGAAGGCGCAAATCGTGTTCTGAATGTCACGTCTTTTCTAATACATACACGTCAGACTTCATGTCCATACCCTGCAGGTGCGGCCCGTTTTCACGAAACAGCAGACGGGCATGACCCATATCAAGCCAATCACTGAGCCTGGTAGTGTAACTGGGATCTGCCAAAGTCAGATTATTGAACGAAAAGGCCAGAAAACCGCCCTTGGGCAACGCGTTCATCAATAGATCAAAAGTTCCCGGAGGCGCTGCGCCGGTGCCAATTACTCCGATCGCAGTAATTGCGGAATAGGCTCCCTGCTTCAATGGATTGGGATCGGTAATATCGAAATCCTTAACATGACGATACACACCTTTATCTTCAGCGCCTTTCAGCATTTCAGGTGTCGGATCCATTCCATCAATCACATTGTACCCGACCTTGCTTAGCGCCAGTCCAGACAGGCCGGTTCCACAGCCGTAGTCCAGTATAGGAACGTCAGCATCAGGCATTTTGGACCATAACGCTTCGGCAACACGTGCTGGTGTAACGTACCCATTTTCGCCAACATCGTCATCGTAAGACGAGGCCCATTTGCGATAATGCTCTTGGGTATCCTGAGGAGAATTCAGATCGTAAACGTCTTTGAAGTTTTTGTTGCTCATGGCCTCATTTTAGGCGGCGTTAATGCGTCGCGTCCAGCCGCCAATGCGACAACCAATCGGTCCAAGCCGCTTTTGCGCGATCCGTGTAGGCCTTGTAGCGGTCCTTGCGTCCACGGCGTCCACCTTTGAGGCCGTCGACAGGTCGAAATAAACCAAAATTCACGTTCATTGGCTGAAAGGTCTTCGCTTCGGCTCCTCCGGTGATGTGATGTATAAGGGCGCCCATCGCACTGTCCTGCGGAACGGCGGGAATTTGACGCCCCAAAATCTCGGCCGCAGCAAACCGTCCGGCTAGAAGCCCCATTGCGGCGCTTTCGACATAACCCTCGACCCCTGTGATTTGACCGGCAAATCTGATGTTCGGACGGGACTTCAACCGCATTTGCTCATCCAGCAGCGTGGGTGAATTGATAAATGTGTTTCTATGGATACCACCCAATCGCGCGAAACTGGCATTCTCCAGCCCGGGAATCATTCGGAAAACATCTGCCTGTGCGCCGTATTTCATCTTAGTTTGAAATCCTACGATGTTGAAAAGTGTTCCAAGCGCATTATCCCTGCGCAATTGCACGACGGCGTAGGGTTTAATATCCGGATGGTGCGGGTTAGTCAGGCCAACAGGTTTCATCGGCCCATGTCGCAATGTTTCTCGGCCTCGTTCGGCCATCACTTCGATCGGCAGGCAACCATCAAAGTAACCGGCAGTTTCACCTTCGTGGAATTCTGTCTTTTCGGCAGCCAGCAGCGCGTCAATGAAAGCCTCATATTGATCTCGGTCCATGGGACAATTCAGGTACGCTGCGCGCTCCTCTTCGGTTTCACCTTTGTCATAGCGTGATTGCATCCAGGCTTGGCTCATGTCGATGCTGTCTGTGTAGACTATGGGCGCAATTGCATCGAAAAACGCCAATGCGTCAGATCCGGTTTCGGATTTGATTGCCGAACCCAGCGAAGTCGAAGTCAGTGGGCCAGTAGAAAATATCCAATGCCCATCTTCCGGCAAGCAGGATATTTCCTCTGAATTTAATGTAACCCGGGGATGGGCTAGAAGTTTGGCGGTCACCTCTACTGCAAATGGGTCACGATCTACAGCCAGCGCTCCTCCGGCGGGTAAGCGGTGCGCGTCGGCAGTGGTCATAATTAATCCATCAGCAGCGCGCATTTCCCAATGTAGCAAACCAACTGCATTCTGCTCATCATCGTCCGATCGAAAGGAATTCGAACACACCATTTCCGCAAGGTTCCCGGTTTGGTGCGCAAAAGTGCCAACTTTGGGTCGCATTTCATGAACAACAACTTCAACGCCCATTTCCGCCGCTTGCCAGGCGGCCTCGGACCCAGCCATGCCGCCGCCTACAATGTGTAATTTCTGTGTCATGTGCAGCCACATAGGGCACAGACACACTGCGTGCAACGCACGTTTACAGGTAAATTTTTGGGTAATCTTGGGGTCGCCGCTGCGGGAATGTCTACGCCGGTGAGAGAAACCAGCTTGGAGGGACCTTCCGCCGACGGCGACCCAAAAGTGTCCTTAAGGCCTTAGCCTTGTCCCACCTTTGCCACACTGTCGCCCATTTGAAAAGCAAAAAAACACCACGAGCCGCGAAAATCGTTTAAAATAATCGTCTTATTGCTTCCAATTAGGAGGTCTTTTTTCGATAAAGGCGTTTATTCCTTCCTCGGTATCTCTATGAAGCATATTCTGCGCCATCACCTCGGCAGCGTAAGTGTAAGCCAGATCTGTAGGCATTTGAATTTGCTGGTAAAATGCTTCTTTTCCCACCTTTACTGCTGATCCTAACTTTTCAGCAAGGCGTTCCGCCAACGCGTTTGCTTCTTGATCCAGGCTTGACTCAGATACAACCCGATTGATCAGGCCTATTTCAGCGGCTCGACTTGCCGTAATGAAATCACCGGTGGTCAGCATCTCAAAAGCAAGTTTTCGCGGAACGTTTCTACTGAGCGCAACCATGGGCGTAGAACAAAACAGGCCGATATTTACTCCATTAACACCGAAACGCGTACTGTCGGCTGCTATGGCTAAATCGCATGTTGCGACCAACTGGCACCCGGCCGCAGTGGCAATACCATGGGTTTGCGCGATAACTGGTTGCGGAAGACTTTGGATTGACATCATCATCTTAGCGCAGCGGTCAAACAAATCTTGAAAGTATGCAAGCCCCCCGTCTTCCGCTTGCCGACCTTGCGTCATCTGTTTCAAATCATGGCCAGCACAGAAGGCCTTGCCTGCACCACTTAGGATCACAGCACGAATAGATCGATCATCTCGGAGCGAATCGAGTTGGGCTTGAAGGGCCGCCAACATTTCATCACTCAAGGCGTTCAGGCGCTCTGGAGCATTCATAGTCAAGCGCGCCACCGCGCCAATGTCGTTACGTTCCAGAATTGCCATCTTGCCCTCCTGCTGGCTGTTGGCCAACTCTAGGGCGGTACGGCAAGGAGTGAAAGTATGTCATTGGCTCTGAACAAAAAAGAATTGGCTGAATACCTGGTGCAGGTTTTTCCACAGGTTCATCAAGATTTTGTAATCGAGGAACTAACGGAATCGGGTATCACCATGCGCCTTGTCGTGACTGAACGACATCTAAGACCAGGCGGAACGGTGTCGGGACCGTCGATGTTTGGTCTGGCTGACGTAAGTGTTTATGCTATGGTGCTTGCTCGAAAAGGACGTCAATCTCTTGCCGTAACCACCAACAGTTCAATGGACTTTTTGCGCAAACCGATCGGCGGGGTGGACTTAATTGCGAAATGCCGGCTTCTAAAACTTGGCCGCAGTCTGGCTGTCGGAGACGTGCTTATGTTTTCAGAAGGTTCAGATGACGTTGTTGCACGTGCAAGTTTAACCTATTCCATTCCACCGGCAGGTTCAGCTGCAGCGTCATTTGGATAAAAAAGGCCGGGGACAAACCCCGGCCAAGGAAGAGGTCCCAATGAAATGGGACTGGGGACAATTCATTTCATCCAGAAGTAAAGGCCGATTTCGTCATGGGCTTGAAATCGCGTCAATCCGACGTCGCGCAGTAAACGATCGTCTAGTTTGCCAAGGTTCAGGCGACTACGGCGGCGCTGCTCCCATTTTGTGACAGTCGCTGCAAATTGCACGGCCAGGGCTGCGATAAGAGGCAGCCGAGGGCTGTCATTCAGCAGTGCAAGGGCAGGTGTGTGCATTGAGCGTGTCATCTTGAGTATCCTTTCAAATTGTATTGACACAAATATAAGACATTCGGTACAATCATGGGTACATTCAAAATTGTGTCGAAATCAAAGAAAGAATTGTAATGGATACAATTTGGCCGGAGTCGTTGCCTAGGGCAAAGGGTGCAAAATATACGCTGGTTGCCGATACAATTAGAAAAGCAATCGAAAACAAAACACTGGAGGTTGGCGCTAAACTTCCTCCGGTCCGCGAACTTGCGTATCGCTTACGAATAACACCGGGAACCGTAGCGAGAGCTTATACAATATTGACGGACGAGGGGCTGCTTCTGGCCGAGGTTGGGCGCGGTACATTCGTTGCTCCGCCGAAATCTCCGATTTTGGATGATGTTTGGTCTCGACAACTGCATTTACTGGAAGAAAAAAACGAAAATCATGTGAGCCTGTTCAGCCCGCATCTGGCAGATGTGGGGCAGGTGGCCTTGATCCGGGAGTGCCTGCAAAAAGTGGCAAAGGCCGATCCCTGGTTGTTTTTGAACTACCCGACCCGCGACGCGTATAAACCGATGCGGCAGGTGGTAGCCGAGTGGTTGTCTGATTTGCCTCTTGGGGCATTGACCCACGACGATATTGTTTTGACACATGGAGGACAGAATGGTCTGTGCTTAGTATTTCAGACCATCCTACAAGGGGCAAAACCAGTCGTGCTGGTTGAGGACCTGTCCTACGCCGGGTTCCGTCGGGCAGGAGAATTGATGCGCGCCGAAGTCATCGGCATCAGAATGGACAAATGGGGCGTCGATCCCGATGCCATGGATCATGTGCTCCGACAGACCCCCGCGCAGGCGGTCTGCGTTTCTCCAGAGGTGCAAAATCCTACCGGCCTGCACACTCCACTGGAACGCCGTAAAGAAATTGTCGAAGTGGCACGCCGTCATAACGTTCAGATTGTGGAAGACGATTGCTACCGCATGGGTGAAGCACGTGAACCTAGTTTTCGCGCATTGGCGCCCGAGCGCGGATGGCACGTTTCGTCGATTTCAAAAATACTGACGCCTGCCTTGCGTATCGGTTTCGCCATCGCCCCAAGAGAGCGCAGTGCAGATCTGAGGCGATCGGCCGAATACGGTTATTTCGGATTAGCCCAACCTCTTGCTGAGTTGACTCGCCTGCTTTTATCAGACCCACGCACGCGCGAAGTAGCCAGTGATGTGCGCAAGAGGATGGGTGAGTATGTTCGGGTTGCCGTTAATGTTCTGGGTGGTTTTGATCTAAATTGGGCGCCAGACGTTCCTTTCCTGTGGCTCAACCTGCCAGCCGGATGGCGTTCTGCTGCATTTAGCAGAGCGGCAGAAAGAGAGGGTATTCAGTTGCGTTCGGCCGATGAATTCGCGCTTCGAGATGGCCGTGCCCCGAATGCAGTACGCATCGCCATCAATGGCCATGTGTCGTTAAATCGGTTCGAAAATGCGATGGTGCGTTTGCGGACTTTGCTGGACAATCCACCGGAACAAATCAGCGTTTGACATCTCACGCCAAAGGATCCGGATCGCCAAAAAAACCTGCAAGATGCGCTATTTGTCCTTGCTTATTCAATTGAACAAAATCATGTCCTGAAACCATGACGCTACCGTCGGGCGCGATCATGCGCCACGTGAAATGGATGACATCGTGATGAACAGTGGGAGCACTGGTAATTTCAACACGCCCTTTCGTATCCTTAAGGACATTGCCGATGTGCTCACAGAGTTGCTGCCTGCCTCCGACATCAGCCGTGGGGTCCACATATCGTCCATTCTCGGCAAAGCAATGGTCCAACAATTGGGAACGTCTTTCGGGATCGGTTTCCTGCCAGGCTGCGCCGTAAACCGTGATCGTATTATTTATGTCTTGCATCGAAAGCTCCTAAATCCATTGGATGAATTAATAAGGAGATTAGCAGCCCTCGCGTGAATGCAACAACATCCCAAAACTTGGGGTATAATAATACCTATTTTTTATCCATTTGTTATTAAACAATAAAATGACAACAACAGCGCTTGACGTGAAATTCCACTCGATCTAAACACCCTTCATCGAATTTGGACCGGTCTGCGATCAGGCCGGTCTTTCACATCAAACAGGATTGTCCTGACATGAAAACCTTTTCTGCAACTCCTGCAGACATCGACAAGAAATGGATTCTGATCGACGCAGAAGGCGTCGTTCTGGGTCGCCTTGCCTCGATTGTCGCCATGCGTCTGCGTGGCAAGCACAAAGCTTCGTTCACACCGAATATGGATATGGGCGACAACGTCATCGTTATCAACGCTGATAAAATTCAAATGACCGGAAAGAAGCGCGACGAAAACTTCTATTGGCACACTGGCCATCCGGGCGGCATCAAATCGCGCACCAAACAGGAAATTCTTGAAGGTGCGCACCCCGAACGCGTTGTAACTCAGGCAGTAAAGCGCATGCTGCCCGGTAACCGCCTGGCACGCCAGCAGATGACGAACTTGCGTGTCTATGCTGGTGCCGAGCATCCTCATGAGGCGCAATCGCCCGAAGTTCTGGACGTTAAGTCCATGAACAAGAAAAACACCCGGAGCTAATGACCGATGGCTGATCAGATCAATACTCTAGAAGAGCTGAGCGCCGTCGCAGGCGTTGAAACTGTGGCTGAAGAAACTGTCGCACGCGAACCAGTGCGTGACGAACTGGGCCGCTCATACGCAACGGGCAAGCGCAAAGACGCTGTTGCCCGCGTTTGGATCAAGCCGGGTTCCGGCAAAGTCACTGTAAATGGTAAAGATCAGGACAAGTACTTCGCTCGTCCGGTTCTGCAACTCATCCTGCGCCAGCCATTTCAGGTTGCCGGCGTTGAAGGTGAATTCGATGTTGTCGCAACCGTCAAAGGCGGTGGGCTGACAGGCCAGGCTGGCGCTGTTAAGCACGGCATCTCAAAAGCCCTGCAGCTCTATGATCCGAACCTGCGCGGCGCTCTGAAGGCCGCTGGGTTTCTTACACGCGACAGTCGCGTTGTTGAGCGTAAAAAATATGGTAAGCGCAAGGCGCGTCGTTCGTTCCAGTTTTCCAAGCGCTAATTCGCTACGGACTACAAAAAAGTTTAAAGGGCTCGCTGCGCGAGCCCTTTTCTTTTGTTTGACTATTCTTCGTAAACCAGATTCCACGCCCCACCTTCGACCACGTTGACAAATACAGTATCGGCACCTTGGTGATCATCCGGCCCGTAAGTTATATGATTCCCGACTAATTCATCATTGTAATCAAGCGCTTCCATGGCAGCAATAAAGCTATCATGGGTCAAATCTGGACCGGCTGCCTCTAACGCCATGACCATCATTTCAGCAGCGGAATAACCCAGCATCGAAAAGCCAACCGGATCTTCCCCGGTAGCTGCTTTATACTCGGCGATAAAAGCCGCAGGGGCGGGCTCATCGGCTCGCGCCCAAAGATCCAGCCACGATGCAGCTGCATAGAAACCATCAGTAACACCACCAGGAACCTGAGCGACGACAGTCAGAAAGCTTGCTGAAGTGCCAAGGAACTTCATATCGTTAAGTCCCATTTTCTTTGCCGTTCCAACCACGGTGATCGCTTGGCGGACGCCAAGGGCGATAGTCACGATGTCGCAACCTTCGTCCTTTAACTTGCTCAGCGAGCCGACAAAATCCGTTTCGTCAGGTTTATGGGTCGTTTCAGTTCCAAACTTAATCCCGGCTTCTTCCGCTCCCGCCTTACTACCTTCGAGAATTTCCTGACCGAAATCTGTGGGCAGGTACATCGTGCAAACGGTTTGAGACCCGAACTCGTTGGCCAAGTATTTCACGCCGATCCGGCTTTGGTCAAAATAGGTAGAGAAAGAAGTGAACTTGTTGTCCATTGGCTCCTGCAGCATTTGCCGGGCCGCGGTAAGGGGCGCTACATTTGGAATACTCTTTGGGTCCAATAGCTTAAAGCCTGCAACATTCATTGGTGTACCCAAAGATTGGAGCATTGCGAAAACCTTATCTCGGTTCAACAGCTTGTTGTAACCTTGCATCGCCCGAGGCATTTGGTACCCGTTATCTTCGACCACGTAACGGATTTTTCGACCATGAACGCCACCTTCGGCGTTGACGCGATCAAAAACCACGTTCGCGCCTTTGGTTGCTGGCACACCAACCGCAGCAAAAATCCCGCTAAGGTCGCTTACAGAGCCGATGACAATCTCGTCATCTGTTACACCCTGAGTTTCCGCCCATATTGATGTAGTGGAAACTGCCAAAGTGGCGGCTGTCGCCAAACCTTTCGTCAAGTTTCTCATGTCTCTCCTCCCTTTGAACCTCTATCTAATTGTACATGTCATCAATGAGATGTGAGTGTTTCTTTTCTACCAGTCCCCGCTTTAGTTTCATGGTGGCCGTCAGTTCGTCATCTTCGGCGGTTAACAAGACGTCAATCAGCCGAAAGTCTTTTATTTGTTCGACGCGGGCAAATTTTTCGTTCGTCGCAGCGACTTCTGCTTCAATCAGTTTTTTTATCTCTTGCGCAGCGCACAAAGAGGCAAAGTTGGAAAAAGGAACCTTATGATCCTGCGCGAATTTTTCGACATGTTCCTGATCAATCATGATCAGTGCGGTCAGAAATTTGCGACCATCGCCAATGACGACAGCATCCGAAATGTAGAGACTGAATTTCAATCGACTTTCGATCTCGGCAGGAGTGATGTTTTTGCCGCCAGCCGTGATGATAATATCCTTAGATCGCCCGGTTATCGTGACAAAGCCGTCATTGTCCATCTTCCCCAAGTCACCTGTGCGCAACCATCCATCCGCTGTGAATGTCTCGGCTGTCTTTGCATTGTTTCTCCAATAACCCTGGAAAACATTCAGGCCCTTGATTTGAATTTCGCCATCTTCGGCAATCCGAATATCGCTACCAGCAACGGCTTTACCGATGGTGCCCGGTTTGTTGGCTTCAAGTGTGTTTAGCGTCGCGATCCCGGACGTTTCCGTCATTCCGAAACCTTCAATCAAAGGGACACCGATGGCCCAGTACCATTTCAGCAATTCGGGGGAAATCGGCGCCGCGCCCGAGCCACCGCGACGTAATCTGTCCATTCCTAACATTCGTCGCAAGTTTCGCAGAACAAGCTGATCCCAGATCCAAAATCGCACTGCAACGTAGATCGGTATCGGATTGTTTTTCATGCTGTATTCCGCCCGGTCCATCCCTACCTTCAAGGCCATTTCAAAGGCTATACGCCCAGTTACCGAGGCCTCTTGCTTCATTACTTGAACCTGAGAATAAATCTTTTCCCAAACCCGCGGAACAGCCGTAAAGGTCGCCGGAGAAACCTCTTGGAGGTTGGCAAAAACGGTTTCTGGACTTTCCGCAAAATTTACTGTGGATCGCGCCGCTAACGGAAAATAGATCGAAACGTCACGTTCAAGAATGTGACACAGGGGCAGAAAACAAAGCTGCTCATCCGAAGCCAGCGTAGGCAGTGAGTGCGCACCCGCCTCGATTGCAGCCAAGATGTTTTCGTTACTCAACATCGCGCCCTTAGGTTGGCCCGTGGTGCCGGAAGTATAAACAAGGATCGCCGTGTCTTGCGGCGTCGTTTTTTGGATCTCAGACTCGAACCATCCGTTCTCATGAACTTCGACCTGTTTACCAATTGCGTACAGGTCCTGAATCATTAGGCACTTTGGATTATCCAGATCGTGCAAGCCTTCTTCTTCTAGGATTATCACCTTCAACAGGCCAGGGACTTCGTTTTCGATCTCAAAGAACTTGTCTAGCTGCTCCTCGTTTTCAACGATCAAAAACCGGCTGTCGCTGTCGGAGATCAAATATTGAAGCTGACTGGCAGAGTCCGTTGTGTAAACACCCGCGGCAATGCCGCCAACGCACTGTATGCCCATATCGAACCACGCCCATTCCTTGCGGTCCTCAGACAAAATTGAAACGACTTCGCCGCGCTTCAATCCTAATTCTCGCAAGGCGAGACCGATCCACTTTGCATGTTTCCAGTAGTCAGACCACGAATAGGACTTCCAAATACCCAGATCTTTTTCCCGATGGGCTGTTCGGTCACTTAGCTCAGTGCAGCGTTTGTGAAACAGCTCGCCAACCGTTACGCATCCATCAACGCGTAACGGGCGTTGACCGGGTGTTGCGTTGAAACTAACCCCATTGATAATTTTCTGAGCGGGCAGGGTGCTGGCATTCATCTGGTTCATCTCCAGGTCTTTTTCCGCTTCCAACGGCGATTTTCGCGAGCACCTTCTTCTTGAACGCCCAGATAAAAATTCTGGATGTCTTCGGATTTCATCAAATCCTCTGCTGAACCATCCATGACGATCCGCCCAAGTTCCATCACGTACCCATGATGGGCCAATTCCAACGCCGCGTTGGCATTCTGCTCGACAAGCACCATGGTCATTTTTTGCTCGTCGTTTAGTCTCCGCAAAATGCCGAAAATCTCCTGCACGAGTATTGGCGACAATCCCAGTGAAGGTTCGTCCAACAACATGATTTTAGGGCTAGCCATCAAACCGCGACCGATTGCCAGCATTTGTTGTTGGCCACCTGACAGTGTACCTGCCTCTTGCTGCCTGCGCGCTTTTAGAACTGGAAAGTAGTGAAAAACCAGTTCCCGATCCCTTTCGATTAGGGACTTATCGGATATTGTATATGCACCTAGAGTGAGGTTTTCATCCACTGTCATCAAGGGAAAAACCTCGCGTCCTTCGGGAACGTGGACGATGCCCCTTTGCACCACTTCGTGTGGTTCCAATCCCTGAATATCCTTGCCGTTCAGATTGATACGGCCCTTTTCTGGGTCCATAACCCCCGAAACGGTTTTCATTAAAGTAGTTTTTCCAGCGCCGTTGGCACCAAGGATCGAGACAATCTGACCTTCCAGAACATCAAGGGAAACGCCTCGGATCGCTTGGATTGGGCCATAAAAACTTTCAATGTTTCGGATCATAAGGATTGGGTCGTTCATGAGGCTTTCCCAAGATACGCTTCAATCACAGCCGGATGGGATTGCACATGTTCTGGCGGACCAAGCGCCAATTTTGCGCCGTCAGCCATCGCTAAAACTCGGTCCGAAACACCTGAAACGAGCCCCATGTCGTGCTCTACCATCAACACAGTGATACCCATCTGCTTGCGGATATCATCGATCCACCAGCGCATGTCCGTAGTTTCTTCGACCGACAAACCCGAGGCAGGCTCATCCAACAGCAGAAGTTTGGGGTCTGTTGCCAAGGCTCGGGCAACCTCTACAACCTTCCTAACGCCATAAGGTAATCCCGAAATCATTTTGTCGCGAAACGCCTGGAGGTCGAGAAAGTCAATTATTTCTTCGACTTTTTCACGGTTCTTAATCTCTTGCTGCCTTACGGAAGGTAGGAAAAGGATTTCTGAAACCAAGTTCGTTCGGCGGTGCCGATGGCGCCCGACCAATAGATTCTGTAACACGGTCGCGTGCTCAAAAAGTTCGATATTCTGGAAAGTCCTTGCCACTCCGTACGATGCGACACCAGACGGTTTCACCCGCAACAAATCATGCCCATCAAACCGGATTGACCCAGCGAATGGATCATAGAACCGCGATATAAGGTTAAAGACTGTGGATTTACCCGCGCCATTAGGCCCCACAATGGCAAAAACTTCTCCTTCTTCGACTTCGAAAGACAAATTGTCGACGGCCGTGAGACCCCCGAATTTCAGTGTGACACTTTCAAATTCTAGCAAACTCACCTTAGGCGCTCCGTCTTGAGATACGACTTCTGGCGTTTGAACATCTCCTTTCTGTAAAATGGAAATAACTCGAACCAAGTTCGAATTTTCAACCAACGACCGTACATGCCCAAGGGTTCGAAAAGGATGAAGGCGATCAAGATCATGCCAAAGATTCCAAATTCAAGCCCGGGAATGGCTACGGCATTGCCGCCAAATATCGCGCCGACATATTCCTTTGAGATGGAAAGAAATTGCGGCAAGAAGCCAACCACAATGGCACCAAGAAACGCTCCATGGATTGAACCTAATCCTCCAATCACAATCATCATCAGCAGTTGGATCGAAATCAGAACGCTGAACGTTTCGTTGTTGAAAGCTCCGGCATAGAGACCCATCAATGCTCCGGCCCAACCCGTTACAGAACAGGACAAAGCGAACGAAATCATCTTGGTCCGCGCAATGTCCACGCCCATTGCCTGAGCGGAAACTTCTGAATCTCGAACGGCGATAAAACTGCGGCCTAACGGCGCCCTTAACAAATTGATATACCCTATTGTAACCAATAACGTAACACCGAGTACCAGCCAGAAGAACTCAACTGGCGTAGCCCATCGATCCACCAGTTTGCCGAATATCTCGACGCCTCCGACAAATTTACCGGTAACGCCGCCGGTGATCGGCTCAGCCAGCACAATGATGTCGTCCATCAATATTGAGAGAGCCAACGTGAAAATCGCCAGATAAATACCATGCAGCCGCAGAGCAGGGATTGCGACGGTAACACCAGCTATTCCCGTCAAAATACCAGATAAAGGAAAAGCCAGCAGAAAAGGAACGCCAGCTTCGATCAGAGCCACGTTTGCATAACAGCCGAATGCCAGAAAAGCCGCGTGCCCAAGGCTCACCTGACCTGTATGGCCAGTCAAAATCATCAAACCCAGGCCGGCAATTGCCCAAATCAGAACATTGGTCAACTCGCCCAGAAAGAAATCATCCAGCAACCATGGGGCAGAAAAAACCAAAGCCAGAAGAAAAAGATAGAGGCTTAGTTGATATCCATCTTTCCAAGGGCGAATGTCCTGAATGTAATTTGTTTTGAATACAAATCTCATGCAGCTAGACCTTTTTAGCCCGTACTTGGCTGAACAAACCGTTGGGACGAAAAATCAAAACAGCCAACAACAACGCATAGGGCGCAACCTGGCTATAGCCAGCCGCAATATACCGACTGGCAAATGGCTCGATCACGCCAACAATAAGACCGCCAGCTAAAGCACCGGGCAAACTACCAAACCCTCCAATCACTGCAGCAGCAAATGCTTTTATTCCCAGCAAGCCCGTGGTTGGATCAACCGATCCTTTGGCCGCAAAAAGAATGCCTGCAATACACGCGACAACACCGGCCAAGGCCCAGATTACACCCTGAACCTGTTTGACGGGGATACCCATGTAATAAGCAGCCAGTTGGTTTTGTGATGCCGCTTGCATCGCGAGGCCCAGCTTGGTTCGGCTAAAAAACAAGTAAAGCCCAATAGTCAGCAATAAAGTGACGACAATGACGGCAACGTCTTCCAAGCCAAGAACTAGCCCTCCAAAACGGATATCCTTTCCCGCCAGCGGGTTTTGCAAAGTTTGCGGCTCATGCCCCCAGATCAATCCGGCAACAAAACGTATTACAAATCCCATGGCGATGGTAAGAATTACAACCGCCGACTGGCTTTCGCCAAACAGTCTTCGGATGATCAGACGATCCACAAGATACCCGACAGCTGCCATGATGCTTAACGAAATCGGCAAAGCCATCCAGAAGGGCAGCCCCATGTACTCTGTATTCGTCAGTCCGATGGTTACAAAAGCGCCCAGCATCATAAAGTCGCCCTGCGCAAAGTTCACGGCTTCTGTTGCTTTGTAAATCAACACAAAACCGAGAGCGATCAGGCCGTACACGCAGCCATTCGCCAGCCCGCTGATAAGCAGCTGTGCGTTATCCAAGCTTTCCCTCCCGTTGCCTGCGCGCCCGGCGACGTTGGCGCCCCGATCTTGTGTTGGGCTTAGTTTTACTATGGCGTGATAATGACCTTGCCGTCACTCTTTTTCAGCGCACTTGCAAGGTTCGGTACAACTTCGCTCAATCTAAGCCGCTCGGATACATCAGTTTTCCAACGACCATCGGCAAATCGGGCCTGCACCTCGGCAACCACGCGCATTTGCTCTGCAGGGGGCGTCGACATCATCCATCGGGTCAGCCAGAAACCTTCAATTCGTTTACTCATAAAGATCATTTGCCCGGATTGCGTCAATTGAGGCATTTCGCTGCTGAGCTTTCCATATATAACCCAGCGAGCACCGTTCGGCATGGCGCAAAACAGCTGTTCAGACAATTGATCGGCCACTGCATCCAAAAAGACCCGTGGTTTCATATTGGTGCTAATAGACACGAAGTGATCTTTGATCTTTGGATCCGAAGTCACCAATACTTCGACGGCACCAAGTTCTTTCAGTGGTTGAACAGTTTCTGGCCTGCGCACCAATGCGATCGGACTCAATCCTAAATCTCGACCCAGACTACACATCAATTTTCCCAACTGGCTGTTAGCCGCAGAAATCACAAAAGCGTCGCCGTCATTTCGCGCCAAGTCGACCATGGCCATCGCAGTTAATGGGTTCACGATCTGGGATGCTCCATCTTCATCAGAAATGTCGGGCCGCAATGGGATGCACATTTGACCTTGAGTTACGACATACTCTGCCCAAGCCCCTGATCCTGCCGCAACAAAAGCAACACGTTGATCCTGGAGCGTTTCGGCACCAGCACCAGTTGCGACTACATCGCCGCAACCCTCGAATCCCGCCGGAGCGCCTTTTACCCGCGGTTGGCCGTATTCACCCTTAATAAAGTGAATATCCGATGGGTTAACCGAAGCCGCCCGCAACCGGATTAAAACCTGCCCAGGCCCGGGCGAGGGTACCGGCAATTCAGCTTCGGATAGCCAATCAGAAGCATCTTTTATCGTCGGTTCTAGCGCCGTACCGGAATATCCGCCGTGGTTTAGTACAACGGAATACATTGTTGCGGGTAAGGTGTTCATGTGTTGATCCTGTTCAAAATTTATTGAGATATAATCCGTATTGTTCACAAAGGCGCCTTAATGGCAAAAACCAGATAAAATATAACTTATTCAATTTTCAGTTGTTCGAGGAAATAAAATTAGCAACTTGCCCGGCGATGATACCATAACCGGCAGTGGAAGGATGACCACAACCATCGGGCATATATTTCGACCAATCCTGCGGTGTTACAACAACTTTCATAATGTCGGCACGGTTTTGAAATACTATTTTTAGAGTTTCGATCGTATTTTCGTAAATTTCAATATCTTCAGCAGTACCCGGTATCAATACTATGACCGGCTGAATTTGATGTTCTTCTGCAGTAGTTACAAATCGTTCAAGCACAATATTAAGGCCCTTCATGAACGGTGCAAATTCATCAAATCCTTGCGACATTTTGATGAGGGCCCACCTAAATCTGTTAGTTCCAAAGTACTCAATTAGCGAAATTGAGTAAGGAAACTTAGCACGAGGCAGCGATCAATAATCGGTAATAGCCAATCCTTAGACAATTTGGGTCATTTCTTCTTGATCAAATACGGTAGGGTTATTCGGATTTTCCACGAATTGACCAGCGCGGGAATACGGCTTGAAGCCGAAGTGGAAAGTCGGGTTCCCGCGCAGCGGATAATAAGAGTTCAACATTCGGTAAATGTTGTCGCCAATAAAGGCCAATACTGCGATGTCAGCGTCCCGTTGTACTTCAGTCGTCAATTCGAACTTATGCACCGCCTGAAGTATACCACAGCCTGAGACCCCATGACTTATGACTTCGGCATGCAGTTCACTGCTGAGCAGATTTGGAAAGCTGAATGCGTCGCCATGCGTAAAAGAATCCCCGTAAGTTAATATCTTGAGGCCTTCTGCTGACGCAGGTGTCAGCCGACTTCTATCCTTTTTGTATGTAACTTGCACTGGTTCACCAGAACAATCCAACGCCTCATCTTTGCGGCTTGAAGGGTTATTCCATCCAAGCGCTGCATCATAGCGATGTTCGAGCCAATGCTCGTAAGTGCCCCAGTTTGCGATTAGGTCTTGTTTTATCCCTTCTACATCTGAAAACACTCTGCCTTTCGACTCGGATGTCCTCGAAAGAGCGAACCCCAGAACTTCTAAAAGCAAATTGAGAACACAGAAATTTATCAGAACAATCTTTGTGAACCTGAACAATTTCATCCTTGCAGCACCGCAACAAAAACTAACCGTTTAACAATCTGGTTGAAGTTTAAGGCCTTTTTGTTGTCTGTCCAAACGTCAAAAGGTTTTTTGCACTTGGACGTTCGCATCAACCAACAAAATTTGTCTCTTCCGTGTTCCGCGCGGTCAAGATGTGCGGCCACAGAAATGGCCGCATAGGTCAGTACTTAGCCGAGAATTTAAGGTGTTCCGAAACAGGCCTTCCTTATCTCATGCGAAATTTACTGAGTTAACAAAGTCCGCAGTTCTTGGATCTTTTCAGCCACTGTTTCGGGGGCAGCTTTTATTTCGTCGAGAATTGCTACAGCTTGCGCCTTGATCTCCTGTGAAAGGGTGCTGTCTTGGATTGCCTCGACCATAGCGTCATAGTCAAAATTCTGCGCCGTCAACTTCCCTTCTTCGACCCATGAGTTGAAAAGGTCCTGACCCTGATCGGTCAGTGAGGCGACCTGATCGCCGGCTTGCGTAACAGCTTCTTCTGCTTGTTCTGCCGCTGAATTCGCGGCATCGTTGGCCTGTTCCGTCACTGAAGAGGCGGCTTCACTGGCTTGATCTGCAACAGATGAGGCCGTTTCAGTTACCTGGTCAGCTACGGCATCGGCTGCCTCTCCAGCGGCTTCTTTGACTGCAGATGCCGCTTCACTTACGGCTTCGCCAGCCTCTTCGGCCGCAGACTGCAGTTTTTCGGCAGGTGTAGGTTCTGGTTGACTCAGGTAGAAGTAGGCGCCGAAACCGACAACGACGACCACTAGAACAAGTAATAGGCGGGACATTGGGATCTCCTTTGAGTTCTGCTTTTCGTCGAATTGAGAGAAAACTAGCCACTTGCAAAGGGGAAAACCGGAGTATTTCGGTCAAAGAACAAGATTGAGCCACACAGCGCTGATCGGGTACGTTTGGGACGGCGACTTCATGCCACTTCGAAAACGAACAGTTACAAAACGCTTGTCACTGCCGAAGGAGAAATTGAGTTTTTGAAAAAGTTGTGGCGGAGAGACAGGGATTCGAACCCTGGGTGGGCTTGCACCCACAACGGTTTTCGAGACCGCCCCGTTCGACCACTCCGGCACCTCTCCGCGGGGGTCTGTGAGGCGTCGATTTAGTGAGGATCATGCAGGGGTGCAAGCAGAAAATTCTCGATTTCCCGCTAGCCGGGATTTTCCATTGCTTGCGGGCGGAAAACGCCTAGGCTCACATTTATGACTTACTCAAAGCGCTATACCATTCTTCCGTACTTATTGTCCGTCGCAATTCTTTGCCTGACTGCAGCATGCGCATCGGCGGCCAGCCGTGACAGGATTGAGGCGTTTTTGACAACGACTGGATTTGACGTCGCATTAGAGAGCATCGCACTTGCGAGCGCATCGGCGCCACAAATGCTGGGGATCGATCCCGACGGCTTTGGCTCTGACTGGACACGCCTGACCGAAGAAGTGTTCGACACTGAGGAAATGCACGAAACAGCCGTTTCTATACTTGAACAGACGCTAAGCGAAGAAGCTTTGTCCCATGCGGTTGAATTTTATGCTTCCGATCTTGGTCAGCGTCTGGTCGAGGCCGAAAACGCCTCCCACATGGATGAAGATGAGGACGAAAAACAGGACCAAGGGCAGGAGATCGTTTCGGATTTGATCAAAGAAGGCTCGATGCGTGTTGAAAGCCTTAAGCGCATGAACCGAGCTGTCGACGCTAGTGGAACATCCTTGAGGGCATTGCAGGAAATTCAGGTCCGTTTCCTGCTTGCGGCCAGTGCTGCCGGCGTAATCGAACTTCAAATGAGTGGCGACGAGTTACGCCAGATGATGAAACAACAAGAACCCGAGATGCGGCGCGCACTTCAATTGTCTGCCTTGGCAGGGGCGGCTTACACGTACAGAGACTTTTCCGATGAAGATGTCGATGCATATGTTTTGGCCCTCGAACAGCCTTTGATGCAGGAGGTCTACGAGCTGTTGAACGCAATTCAATATGAAATCATGGCCATGCGATTTGAGGTTTTGGCTTCAAGAATGTCCGAACTGCGGCCTGCTCAGGATATTTGATGCGCCGCTTGTTTTACAATGTGTTGGCCATCGCTTCTTGGTCTTCCCCGCTTGCAGCCGATGAAAAGTTGGATCGGCTGATGCAGGCCATGCAGTTGCAAGAGGTAATAGAAATAATTGGAAAAGAAGGCCGTGAGCAGGGCGAAGTATTGATCGACACCGTGCTCGACGGCAACGGTGATTCATACTTTCAGGCAGAGGTCGAAGACATCTACGATCCGGTCTGGATGCACGATCAGATGATCAGAACGGTCGGAGAATATCTGAATGAAGGACAAATAGAACAGGCGACCGTTTTTTTCGAAAGTGAATTGGGGCAGACCATTATTTCACTCGAAAATTCGGCACGAATGGCCCTTATGGACGATGCCATAGACGATATGGCACGACAGGCCTATCGCCAATTCGACCGCGAAACTGAATTCTACTTACTAATCGACGAATACGTTCACGTTAATGACTTGATTGAGCAGAACGTGCAGGGATCGCTTAGCGCGGACTACAATTTCTTTCTCGGCATCTCGAATAGTCAAGGCTTTCCAATGGAAAACGACTTGCTGTTGAACCAGCTAATGGAACAAAAAGGCGAAGTGGCTGTCGAAACCGAGTCCTGGGTGTATTCCTTTCTGCTTTTGGCCTACCAGCCTCTGAGCAAAGCGCAAATGCGAGAAAATATTGCCTTTTCGCGAACCGAAACTGGGCAGGCGCTTAACGAAGCGCTGTTCAAGGGGTTCGACTTCATGATCGACGGAATTTATTATCGTTTGGGCGAAGCCGTAGCTCGCGCGATTGACTCATCAGAGCTTTGAACTCGAAATCGGTTGACATTTAATTGCAATGCTTAGATAAGCCTGCATCCCGGCCGGAATAACCGCGCCGGGTATCGTTATTATTTGACCCGAAAGGCGTGTCCTCAGGGTCATCCACACAGCCCGAAAAGGGCGCGCAGTTCGAGGTGGCAGCGGCCAAAACTCCCGTAAATCGGGGACCATAGAACGCGGTTTTGAAAAGGATTAACACATGTTTGCGGTCCTGAAGACCGGCGGCAAGCAGTACAAGGTTCAAGCGGGCGACATGCTCCGCGTTGAAAAACTTGCTGCAGACGCAGGTGAAACAGTTCAATTCAACGACGTTCTGATGCTTGGGGGTGAGGCTCCCGTAGTAGGTGCGCCGTTCATTGATGGTGCGGCAGTTCAAGCCGAAGTGATCGAACAAGTTAAAGGTGACAAGGTCATCAAGTTCGTGAAACGCCGTCGTAAACACAGTTCGAAGCGGACGGTCGGACATCGTCAGAAACTGACGTTGGTCAAGATCACCGACATCTTGTCGTCGGGCGCGGACAAGTCGGGCGTTAAAGCTGCAACAGGTACAGCACCTGCAGGCGAGGCTGCTCTGGCAGCGAAAAAGCCTGCGAAGAAAGCGGAGGCCAAGGCTGAAGCTCCGGAAGCTGGCGCTGCTGACGATCTGACCAAGTTGAACGGCGTTGGCCCTGCTGCCGCTAAGAAATTGGCAGAAGCAGGCATCGAGAGCTTTGCTGCTTTGGCCGCCTTGTCGGACGAGCAGATTGCTGCTATCGAGGCCATCAAAGTGAAACCCGAATGGGTTGAACAGGCCAAAGAACTGGCCAAAGGCTAAGGAGAGAGAGAATGGCACATAAGAAAGCTGGCGGTTCCTCCCGTAACGGTCGCGACTCAGCGGGTCGTCGCCTTGGCGTAAAACTTTATGGTGGTCAGTCCGCCATCGCGGGCAACATCATTGTACGCCAACGCGGCACCAAGTTCTGGCCGGGCGAAGGCGTAGGCATGGGCAAGGACCACACAATCTTTGCAACCGTGGATGGCGCCGTGAAGTTTCATAAGGGACTAAAAAACCGCACATTTATTTCGGTCTTGCCAGTAGCGGAGGCCGCAGAGTAAGCCGAAACCCAGAAGGTTTAAGAAAAATTCATGGGGGACCGGCAGAAAGTGCCGGTCCCCTTTCTCGTTTTAACGCATTCCTGATTGAACACCCAGATGACAGTCGCAACCACCAGCTTTCTTATCTTTGCTGCCAGCCAGGTTGGTACGCCCGGGCCTGCCAATATGGTCCTGCTTGGAACCGGCGCGCGCTACGGCTTTCGCGCTGCGCTGCCATTTGTGGTCGGTGTCATCTTGGGCAAGCAGCTGATCATCTGGCCAGTAGGATTTGGCCTTATGCAAGTGGCAGATAAGGCTCCAATTGTTTTTACGATCCTGAAATATGCTTCTGCGGCATATATTTGTTGGCTGGCTTGGAAAATCGCGAACTTACGCCTGTCACGCTCTGATGCCGATGGAAACGTGCCGGGATTTTGGGCCGGATTGATCGTCCATCCGCTTAATCCAAAAGCCTGGGCTATGATAATTGCAGGATTCACGGGCTTCGTTGCCGCCGGTACTCCCAGCTTTAACGCGACGTTAACAATCGCTCTTTGTTTGTTGATTTGCCAAGTTGTTTTGCACCCGGTCTGGACTTTTGCTGGCGATAGAATAGCCCATGCGGTTGAAGGACGACCGGTTGAAAAATATCTGATGTGGACGTTGGCCAGTCTTACTGTTGCGTCCGTACTTTTTGTGTTGTTCGGAGGAGGAACGAACTCATGAAACTTGAGACAATAATAAACCAGCCGGTCATCGAAACCGAGCGGTTCGATCTTCGCCCCTTGCGCAGATCGGATATGGGTCTCATTGAACACTACGCGGGTGATGAACGCGTGGCGCGTATGACCACGTCTATCCCTCATCCGCTTCCACCGGGCTCGATCGAGGCCTTTGTTAACCGTTCCATGGCTGAAGAACGGGACGAGGATGTTTGGGTGATGGATGCAACCAAGGATGGCGGTCCTGAGCTGATCGGTCTGATCTCGTTGGAAAAGCTGGATCGCAATCAGTCCGAAGTTGGTTATTGGGTCGCACCGATCTATTGGAACACAGGGATTGCGTCCTTGGCCGTCGAAGCACTGGTTCTCGCTAATCCGTTACAGAACGCAAACATGTTCGCCAGTGTTTTTCAGGATAACCCTGCCTCAGCCCGAGTATTGACGCATTGCGGGTTCCAGTATCTTGGCGATGCCGAAAGTTATTCGGTGGCACGCGACGCGAATGTGCCCACCTGGACTTACAGTAAAAAACTCTGACTTGTGGCCGATGGGGCCTTTGCAGTAGGGGACAGTCATGAAATTTCTTGATCTCGCAAAGGTCTACATCCGGTCAGGCGCCGGAGGCAATGGCTGCGTCAGTTTCCGACGCGAAAAGTACATTGAATATGGTGGGCCTGATGGCGGCGACGGCGGTACGGGTGGATCGGTTTGGGCCGAAGTGGTGGATGGGTTGAACACGCTCATCGATTTCCGCTATCAGCAACATTTTTTCGCAAAAAACGGTCAACCAGGACGTGGGCAGCAGCGCACTGGTAAAGACGGTGACGATATCATCTTGCGTGTGCCGGTCGGCACCGAAATTCTTGATGAAGACGAAGAAACTGTCATTTGTGATTTAACTCAGGTAGGTGAGAGATTTCTGCTGGCCAAAGGTGGGAACGGCGGCTTCGGAAACCTCCACTTCAAGTCCGCAACCAATCAAGCGCCTCGCCGCTCCAATCCCGGTCAGGCTGGGATCGAACGAACGATCTGGTTACGCTTGAAGCTGATCGCTGATGTTGGCTTGCTGGGCCGGCCGAATGCCGGCAAATCAACCTTTCTGGCTGCCACATCGAATGCCCGCCCAAAAATCGCTGACTATCCCTTTACGACACTTCACCCCAATTTGGGTGTTGTTGGCGTAGACAATGTCGAATTCGTCGTGGCCGACATTCCGGGCTTGATTGAAGGTGCTCACGAGGGGCGAGGAATTGGAGACCGTTTTTTAGGTCATGTCGAACGCTGCTCGGTACTGCTACATTTGGTTGATGGAACCTCTGAAGCCATTGCCGAGGATTATCACACCATCATCCGAGAGTTGGAAGCTTATGGCGGCGCCTTAGCTGAAAAACCAAGGATCACGGTTTTGAACAAGGTCGATGCATTGAACAATGAGGAACAGAAAATTGCCGTTGCAGTATTGCAAGAGGCGGTCGGTGGTCCTGTAATGACCATGTCCGGAGTTGCTCATTTGGGAGTCACCGACGTTTTGCGTGCTTTGCGCGCCCAAATCGACGAAAACAGGTTGCGCCAGAAACCCTCTGAGGAGACACTGCCTTGGCAACCCTAAGCAAAGCCCGACGTCTGGTCGTCAAGATCGGATCAGCTCTGTTGGTGGACCGCAAAACTGGGTTGTTGCGAGGCGATTGGTTGCAGTCACTGGCACAAGATGTAGCCTGGATAAAGGGGCAGGGTGCAAACGTCATTCTAGTTTCATCCGGGTCAATCGCGTTGGGACGCGGGGTTCTTAATCTCCCGCTGGAAAATCTGCCATTGGAGCAGTCTCAGGCTGCTGCGGCCGTCGGTCAGATCCGGTTGGCCCGCGCATATGAAGAGGCGTTGAATCCCTACAGCATCACAACCGCACAGGTTTTGGTAACCTTGGAAGACAGCGAAGATCGCCGACGCTATTTGAATTCACGGGCTACGCTGGAAACTCTACTGGGGCTGGGCGTCGTTCCAATTGTCAACGAAAACGATACTGTAGCTACAGACGAAATCCGGTATGGCGACAATGACCGATTAGCGGCGCAAATAGCTGTGACAGTGGGCGCTGACCAGCTTGTTTTATTGTCAGACGTGGATGGATTTTATACCGGAAATCCAAACGAAAATGCGGCCGCGACGAGATTTGATGTGATTGACGAAATCACTCCCGATATCGAAGCCATGGCTGGCGACGCTGGTTCAGGATTGTCCAAGGGCGGTATGAAAACGAAACTTATGGCCGCAAAAATGGCGACAGCCGCAGGTTGCGCGATGGCTATTACTGAAGGATCGGTTCTTAATCCTCTGAAATCTTTGGAAAATGGGTCAAGCAGCACGTGGTTCACTGCTAAGCTGGATCCGCACGCTGCTCGTAAACGCTGGATTTCGGCGATGAAGCCCCGAGGTCGGATTGTGGTCGATGATGGTGCAGCAAAGGCACTTAAAAACGGGAAAAGTTTGTTACCTGCTGGGATCGTCGAAGTCTCTGGTGACTTCGGACGCGGCGATCCGGTGGCAATTCTTGACCCTTCCACACGACGGTTGGCACAGGGCCTGAGCCGGTACACTGCGCAAGAAGCTGATGCCATAAAAGGCCGTAAGTCTTCTGAGATTGAAGCAACGCTAGGGTATCCGGGCCGAGCTGCCTTAATTCACCGCGACGATCTGGCGCTCTGACGGCTGCACCTGCTAGAATAACACAAAGAAGACCTGAAAGGTTCATGAGATGAAGGACTTTAGCACCATTACCGCAATGATGGCCGATCTTGGAAAGCGCGCCAAAGCGGCTTCGCAGGAGCTTGCCTTTGCCTCTGCTGAACGTAAGCACGCTGCTTTGATCGCTGCGGCCGAGGCTGTCTGGAGCAATCGCGCTAAAATCATCGAAGAAAACAAAAAAGATCTAGAATACGGACGAGACAAGGGCCTGAGTCCAGCTATGATGGATCGCCTGATGCTGGATGAAGCACGCGTTCAAAGCATGGTCGACGGGTTGCGAACTGTCGCAGATCAACCTGACCCTGTGGGTGAAGTTCTGACGGAATGGGATATGGCCTCAGGCCTCAACATTCAACGTGTCCGAACTCCGCTAGGTGTTATCGGTGTTATTTATGAGAGTCGCCCCAATGTAACTGCCGATGCGGGTGCCTTGTGTTTGAAATCGGGCAATGCAGTAATATTACGCGGTGGATCTGAAAGCTTTAATTCTTCTAAGGCTATTCACGCATGCCTCGTCCAGGGGTTAAAGGCCGCGAACCTGCCGGAAGATGCGATTCAATTGATACCAACGCGGGATCGGACCGCTGTGCAGGAACTCCTGACCATGACCGATTACGTGGACGTCATTGTCCCGCGTGGCGGAAAAGGCCTGGTCGGCCTTGTACAACGCGAAGCAAGGGTGCCAGTGTTCGCGCATCTTGAAGGCATCGTTCACATCTATGTGGATAAATCGGCCGACCCCAAAAAGACATTGGATGTGGTCCTGAATGCCAAAACTCGTCGCACAGGAATTTGTGGTGCTGCCGAATGTCTGTTGGTACATCAGGACATTGCAGACACCCTAGGCCGAGATTTAATCGCTGCCCTTTTGGCTGCCGGTGTCGAGGTTCATACCGAAGGCACATTGGTAATTGATGGATGCATCGCTGCTTCGGAAGACGATTGGGGCAAGGAGTTTCTAGACAGTATCATCGCCGCAAAACCGGTCGCTAACATCGACGCGGCCATCGATCATATTCGAGCCTTTGGTTCAAATCATACGGATTGTATTATGACCGAGGACGCCAAAGCGGCTGAGCGTTTCTTTGAACGCCTGGACAGCGCAATTCTCATGCACAATGCCTCGACCCAATTCGCAGATGGCGGAGAGTTTGGAATGGGCGCAGAGATCGGCATCGCAACTGGAAAGATGCACGCCCGAGGGCCGGTAGGTGCAGCTCAGCTTACGAGTTTCAAATATTTGGTGCGTGGGAACGGTACAACCCGCACCTAAAATCGAATTGCGACACGGGTCGAGCTTGTCTCGACCGTGACCTTGCTGCCGTGCGATGCAGCTGCTTTCAGCAGCATCGCAAACTGAACTTGCGATGGCATGATCTTATGGGGAAGGCGCCCAGTGCAAAGGTACTTCCACAGATCTGAGTCCAGATGCAACTTGTCGGCCATTCCCCATACGGTCCAGCCGTTATCTTGTTTTTCAACTGTGGCTTCTCCGCCCAAGGGCATTGCGCTTTCAATACACATAAGTGCAAGAAACACTAGTTTCGCCTGATTACGCGGTACAGCATTCGCCACCAACCAGTGAACCCGCAAACGCCCTGCGTTTTCGACATCCTTCAGCAAACTGCCGATTTCCGATTTGCCCAATGGCTGATCGCTAGCTGGCCCGAAAGCGACGCGAAAAAACCGAATCTTCGCCGCAGCATTACCGACGCTACCCGAGATCAGCTCCATCTCAGGACCCTGCACTGAACCGACCATATCCAACAATTCCAGACCGTTAGTGATCGCACCTACAGGGCTGATCAGATCATGACAGATCCGGGACCCGACCAATTCGGCCAGGTTGACGTCGATGTCACCCATGCGTAACTCCTGTTAGACCTGCCATTGCCGGACCGGAGACACCGCATGACAGATTTTAATGCTATTCTTGCACCGGGCATGTATGTCCGTCACCCCGATTTTCCCGATTGGGGCGTTGGACAGGTTCAGTCCAACATCGCGGGTAAGATCACCGTAAACTTTCGCGAGCAGGGGAAAGTGGTGATTGACGGGACACGCATAGCCCTGATGCCGGTCTTTGATCCGTGAAACTGGTTTAGAAAAGGTTAACAACTTTCACCAGACACCCGTATGTTGCTTTCGCTGAGAAAACTGAAGTATCAGCGTATAATTTGAACGACGGACAGACCAAATGCCCGATGCCGGCCCTTCATTCACTGTCAAACTCGCCGAAACCGATGCGGAGATCAAAGCGGCGCAACGCCTTCGCTATGATGTTTTTGTACGTGAACTCGGCGGTGGCGGAGAAATGGTTGATCACTCTGAAAGGTTGGAAAAGGATCGGTTTGACCCGTATTTTGATCATATGTTGGTTTACGATGACGTGACAGGAGAAGTTGTCGGTGTTTATAGGCTGTTACCGGATGATCGTGCAGTAGACATAGGTCAATTCTATTCAGAGGATGAATACGATCTGACCGTGCTAAAACAAGGCGGCCGGAAACTTTTGGAACTTGGGCGATCCTGTCTGCACAAGGACTATCGGGGGGGAACAGCCATGTACCATTTGTGGAATGGATTGGCTAAATATGTGGCTGAACGAAAGATCGAGGTCCTTTTCGGCGTAGCCAGTTTCCACGGAACCAATGTTCAGGAATTGGCGCAACCTCTTTCCATGTTGTATCACAACCATCTGGCCCCTCCTGATTTGCGGGTCAGGGCGCAGGCCGGTGTGTTTCAAAACATGAATATCGTCGGGCCGGAAGCGCTGGACCGACGAGCATCTATGCTACAAGTGCCTTCGCTGATCAAAGCTTATTTACGTTTGGGCGGTTTCGTGGGCGAGGGCGCCTTTATCGACCACGCCTTCAACACGACAGACGTTTGTTTAGTGTTGGATACTGAACGAATGAACGAACGCCAGCGACGTATTTACGGTGGAGCCTGATCGGGTGAACGCACCTTTATGGAACAGTGACGATGCCCCGGAACCTGTTGAGCTTGGCCTACTGGAATGGGCTCTAGTTTTTTTGCGCGGCCTTCCCCTAGCGATTTTGGTGTTTGGCGGCTTGCTCATTTTGCTGGCCGTGCGTTTGATCGAACGCCCGTTTTTCGGGGTTCAGCGCCCAATCACGCCTCATATTTCCCAGTTTGTCTGTCGAAACGCAATCCGAGTTTTGGGAATCGGGTTCTCCAGCACTGGGCAATTGATGGCTGAACGCGGCGCAGTTGTCGCCAATCATTCATCATGGTTGGATATTTTTGCGTTAAACGCCCGCAAGCGGGTCTATTTTGTTTCCAAAGCCGAAGTGGCGAATTGGCCTGGTATAGGATGGCTTGCCCGCGCGACTGGCACAGTTTTTATCGAAAGAAACCCTAAGAAAGCCAGGGAACAAACTCAGATTTTCCGGGAGCGCCTTACAGCCGGACACAAACTACTGTTTTTCCCCGAAGGCACTTCCACAGATGGATTGCGCGTTTTACCCTTTAAAACAACACTTTTCGCGGCATTCTTCACTGAAGAACTACACGATTTCATGCATGTTCAACCCGTCTCGGTTGTTTTTCACGCGCCGGTTGGGCAACCCAAACGATTTTACGGCTGGTGGGGGGACATGGACTTTGCACCCCATTTGCTCAAGACGCTTGGCGCACGAAAGCAAGGTTCGATTGAACTGATTTACCATTCACCGGCAAAGGTCAGCGACTTTGCGGACCGCAAGGCGCTGGCTGCTCACTGTGAGCAAGCTGTGCGTCACGCGCATGCATTTGCAAAGCTCGAAAAATAAGGCTGATTGCCACTTGCGCAGCATTAAATCGTACCTTATACGCGCGCTATTCAAAACCGCAGGCGGGGTTTGGCCTTTTTGAGGGAGACATCCTCACTAAGACCGCCGGTTGGAGCATCCGCTTCTTTCACCCCCGCCGAGGCGTAAACCGGAAAAGGAATAAATAGCATGGCTCTTCCCGAGTTCACTATGCGTCAGTTGCTTGAAGCTGGCGTACACTTTGGTCACCAGACACAGCGCTGGAATCCGCGCATGGGCCCGTTCATCTACGGCTCGCGCAATGGTATCCACATCATGGACCTGACTCAGACCGTTCCAATGCTGGATCAGGCTCTGCAAGCTATTCGTGACACCGTTGCAAAAGGTGGCCGTATTCTGTTCGTCGGCACCAAGCGCCAGGCAGCTCAGCCAATTGCTGACGCCGCCGAAAAGTCGGCTCAGTACTTTATGAACCATCGCTGGCTTGGCGGCACCCTGACCAACTGGAAAACTGTTTCTCAGTCGATCAACCGCTTGAACCAAATCGACGAAGCCATGGAAGCGGGGGCCGAAGGCCTAACCAAGAAAGAGCGTCTGGGCATGGAACGCGACCAACAGAAGCTGCAGGCTTCGCTAGGTGGTATCCGTGAGATGGGTGGCGTTCCGGATCTGTTGTTCGTCATCGACGTCAAGAAAGAAGCTCTGGCAATTGCTGAGGCCAACAAGCTTGGAATTCCGGTTGTGGCGGTTGTGGACACGAACTGTTCGCCTGACGGTGTGGACTACATCATTCCTGGAAACGACGACGCAGCCCGTGCGATCGCCCTATACTGCGATCTGGCGGCTCGTGCTGCGCTTGACGGTATGACAGCACAGTTGGGCGCCGCTGGTGTAGACCTGGGTGAGTTTGAAGAAGCTCCGGTTGAGGAAGCAGTCGCTGAAGAAGCTTCTGCGGAACCTGAAGCCTCGGCCGAAGCATAAGCTGCCCGTCACGTAACTGACATATGGGGCAGGGTATGACCTGCCCCAATTCCGTTTGAATTGAGGAGAGCCAAAAGATGGCAATCACAGCAGCAATGGTTAAAGAACTGCGCGACTCGACTGGCGCAGGCATGATGGACGCGAAAAAGGCGCTGACTGAAACCGGCGGCAACATGGACGAGGCCGTGGATTGGCTCCGCACCAAGGGTTTGGCTAAAGCGGCCAAAAAATCCGGTCGCACCGCCGCTGAAGGTCTTGTTGCGGTTCACGTCGACGGTGGCAATGGCGTTGCTGTCGAAGTGAATTCAGAAACCGACTTCGTTGCAAAAAACGGCGAATTCCAAGAAATGGTTGGAAAGATCACTTACGCGGCAGAGGGCGTTAACAACGTCGAAGAGTTGCTGGCCGCTGACCTGGGCGGGAAATCGGTTGCGGACACACTGACTGACAAGATCGCCACCATTGGCGAAAACATGTCAGTCCGCCGCATGTCAAAGCTGTCTGGCGAAACGGTCGTATCTTATGTCCACAACGCTGCAACAAACGGCATGGGTAAAATCGGTGTTTTGGTCGCGCTTACAGGTGGAGACGAAGCAATCGGCAAACAGGTTGCAATGCACATTGCCGCTGTGAACCCGGCCGCTTTGTCTGAAGCAGACATGGACCCAGCCGTTGTCGAAAAAGAAAAGCAGGTTCAGATGGACATCGCCCGTGAGTCCGGAAAGCCGGAGCAGGTCATCGAAAAGATGATCGAGGGACGCATGAAGAAGTTCGTGGCCGAATCGACTCTGTTGAACCAACAGTTTGTCGTTAACCCGGATCTGACCGTCGAAGCAGCTGCAAAAGAAGCAGGAGCGACCATCACCGGTTTCATTCGCATGGAAGTTGGCGAGGGAATCGTGGTGGAAAAAGAAGACTTCGCTGCTGAAGTCGCAAAAGCGGCACAAGGCTAAAATAGCTTCCGGTCCTACCAGAACCGCGATGCCAGATAGACCGGTCACTTTCTAAGTGGCCGGTTTTCTTTTGTCTTTCACAAAGGTTTCAATGCTTTAGAAATGGAAAAGGGGAGCCCCGCATGATGGGGATGGACAGGGCTCCCCGGGATTCCAACGAAACGACGCGGACGAATAGACGCCGTTCAATCAGAGCGATCAGAGAGCTTTGGTATAGCAAAGATCCGATCAAAACGTTCCCTGGCTAAAGCCACCACTCACGGAACATTATCAATCTGCAATTTTTCTATAAGATTTGGAAGTCATGATTTCCTTACCTAAGGTAAACTTGCGCGTTGGGCTTTAAAAACCCTTTAAACTTCCATTACAAACATCTGATTTTGAAGCGATGCCTTTAATACAGCCTGAGCCGTTGTCTCAACACTAAGTGCTTCGCGCGCTAGACGAAGGTGTTTTTCGACTGTGGCAGACGTCAGCCCCATCAAAACAGCGATATCTTGCGTCGTCTTGCCATCGCCGACCCACTGAAGGGCCTCCCTTTGGCGCTTTGTCAGCGCGCGGTTGGGTGCGTTGTAGGGAAGGGTCAGGATTTTCAAATGGGCGATGTTGTTCATCAACAGAATATCATCGCCATGATTACTCCAAATTTCATCGACTTCATCCTGCGTCTGGTTTCCATACGACGCCATGGAGATCGCGCCTTTTGACCGCATCGAAACCGAATTAAAGCTGATCGTGAATCCAGCCGTCACACCTTTGGATTTGTTGAATTCATAAACCTGACGCTCTTTTTCGGTCATCGCGCCGCTGGACGCCATCTCTTGAATCATGCGCCAGCTGGCTGCTCCCTCGTTCTTCAAGGCCCATTGCAACATGGGAGCATGAAAATAAAGGCCCGAGTGCACAAATCCTTCGAGGTAGTCGTTACTGTGGTTGGTCAGGATCACAAAATCCTCAGGATCACCCAGCGATGTTTCGGTTCGGTATAGTGTGTGCCCGTACAACAGGCGATCGAAACCATAGTTGGACATCTGCCGGCAATGAGCATCCCAAAGCTCTTCAAGCGTTTTTGTGTAGCTGAGAAAGTTGAGATACTCGGTTAAATTCATCCCACATTGTCCTTCGACAAATATGCCGCCAAAGCATCCAATGCCATAACATAGCTTTGCGCGCCAAAGCCGCAGACCTGTCCGATAGAAACTCGGGCGATATATGACGTGTGCCGAAAAGTCTCACGTGCGTGAATATTTGACATGTGTACTTCGACAACGGGGACCTCTGCTGAGGCGATCGCATCCATCAACGCGACCGAAGTGTGAGTATAAGCACCGGCGTTCAAAACAATTCCGTCCTGAACGCCACGCGCCGCATGAATTGCGTCGATCAACACTCCTTCGTGGTTGGACTGAAGATGCGACACACTTTGGCCCAGCGTTTCGCCATGCGAGACACAGAGGTCTTCAACCTCTTTTAGTGTAGTCCGGCCATAGAACTCTGGTTGTCTCATGCCTAGCATGTTCAGATTTGGGCCGTTCAGAACCAGTATCTTCGTCATTTACAAACCATCCCCATTTTTTTCGTGATAAACCCGAAACGTGGGGGCGTCCAGCAGGCAGTTGGCTATAAGGTCGGCACGATTTTTTTCATTCTGGATCAATGCGCCACGCGTGACTGTGAACAAATTCACACGCTGTCCATCGTGACGACGACTTTTCCAAGAACAGAGCGGCTCTCAAGGGCTTCCAATGCATTACCGCCCTGGCTTAGCGGGAAGGTCGCGCTGATTTGAGGTTTGATTTTTCCAGCTTGATACAGATTGAATAACTCTTTCATGTTTTCAGCATGTCCTTTTGGATCCCGAAAAACAGAAGCGCCCCAAAACACTCCAACGATCTGGCAGCCTTTCAAGAGAGAAAGGTTTAGCGGAATACGGGGAATACCCGCTGGAAAGCCGACGACCAAAAATCGCCCGCTCCACGCCATCGCGCGCAAGGCCGGTTCAGAATAATCTCCTCCTACGGCATCATAGACTACATCCACTCCGTCACCGCCAGCCAACGATTTGATTTCAGAAGAAAATGCTTTTTGGGCGTCTTTGTCCAAATCACGAGCGTAGACTAGCGTTTCATCCGCGCCCAGCTTACGACAGAACTCAGCCTTTTGGTTGGATGAGACTGCAGCGATCACACGCGCGCCTGAGGCTTTAGCAAGCTGAATTGCCGCAGACCCAACTCCCCCAGCGGCACCCAAGACCAAAAGGGTTTCGCCCGATTTCAATCCGGCGCGATCCTTGAGCGCATAATATGATGTGCCGTAAGTAAAAATAAAACAGGCAGCATCTTGGTATGACATATCAGGCGGGATCCTTACCGCCATGGAAGCGTTTAATGTTAGGTGGGTTGCAAACCCTCCGTGTCCCGTCAATGCAAGTATCCGGTCGCCGCGAGTATATCCCGTTACATCTTCGCCAAGCTCAATTATTTCCCCTGCAATTTCACCACCTGGAGCAAAAGGGCGGGGTGGTTTGATCTGATACAGATCACGGATCATCAAAGTATCGGGAAAGTTGACGCCCGTGGCGTGAACACGAATCAATAGCTCGCCTTTGGCTGGCTTCGGATCGGGCAGGGTGGTCAGCTCCAGCGTTTCAGGTCCGCCCTTTGTGACGCTCAGTAATGCCTTCATTAGTCCCTCTTGCCTCTTGCCTCGTTGGAAATGAAATCGTTGGATTACTGTTGAGCGTTGTCAAGTTAGATGCTTGCATTGTGCCGCAAGGACCTTCAACGCAAACGCTAAAGAAATGGAGTAACCATGACGCCCGAGACCCTGTTTTCACTCAATGGAAAAACAGCCCTTGTAACTGGCGGGGCGACCGGAATAGGTCGAATGGCGGCCGAGGCGTTAGTGCATTCCGGAGCGCATGTTTTGATAGCTTCACGCAAAGGCGACGCCTGTGAGGCAGTCGCAGCTGAGTTAAATGCGCTCGACGCGCCGGGATCGGCAGAAGGATTTACCGGAGACATAAGCAGTGAGGAAGGCATCGCTGCGCTGGTGGATGAGATCAACAAGCGCACTCAAAAGCTTGAGATACTTATGAATAATGCCGGTGTTAGTTGGGGCGCACCTATGGGGCAGTTCCCATATTCCGCATGGGACAAAGTAATGTCAGTAAACGTAGCAGGGATATTTGAACTAACCCAACGGCTGCTTCCTTTACTTATGAGCTCTGCTACAGAAGACGACCCTGCGCGTATTTTGAACGTAGGTTCTGTCATGGGTGAGGTGCCTATGGGTGACGGAGCATACAGTTATTCTGCGTCCAAAGCGGCAGTGCTGCACCTTACAAAAATCATGGCCAAGGAATTGGCTCCTTACCGGATCACCGTTAACGCGCTTGCTCCAGGGCCGTTCGTTTCCCGAATGACCGCTTTTGCCACAGAAGATGAGGACAAGAGGGAAAAGGTCGGCCAATCTGTGCCATTGGGAAGGGTCGGGCACCCCGAAGATATCGGCGGCTGCGTGTTGTTTCTGTGCGGACGTGGCGGCGGCTATGTAACCGGAGCGGTCATTCCGGTTTCGGGCGGTATTAATGTTCAGACCGCAGACAACATCTTTGCTGCTGCCCTTTGATGGCAAGTGGATTTTTTCAAGTTAAGAGGCTGACATGAATCCTCAGGAAAATACACTTAATATCAAAGCAGTAGAAGGTTATCTTGAGAAAAACCTGAGTGGTTTCAAAGGGCCGTTTTCTGCAGAGAAGTTCGATGTCGGTCAGTCAAACCCAACTTATTTGTTGCGAACTCCTGACCAGTCTTTTGTTCTGCGTCGCAAACCTGCTGGCGTACTTCTTAAATCCGCCCATGCAGTAGATCGTGAATTTCGCGTGCAATCTGCTTTGGCGGACAGCAAAGTTCCCGTGCCAGAGATGTACTTGCTGTGTGAGGATGACGCAGTCATAGGATCAGCCTTTTATGTGATGGAATACCGTGAAGGGCGCAGTTTCGTCGACCCAACCATGGATGGAGTAGACAAGGCCACCCGCACTGGCATTATGGATGAAATGAACCGTGTTTTAGCTGAGCTGCACATGGTCGACATCGACGCTGTGGGGCTATCCGACTTTGGACCACCCGGAAATTACTTTGAACGACAGATTTCCCGATGGACACAACAATACCGTGCAACGCAGACCGAACAGATCGGGGATATGGATCTCTTGATCTCTCGGTTGGACCACGAACTGCCCCAAGATGATGGACAGCGTACATTGGTCCATGGCGACTACCGGATCGACAACTTGTTGTTTCAGCAGGACGGCACAGATTGTGTGGCAGTTTTGGACTGGGAGCTATCTACCATCGGCCATCCTTATGCAGATCTGGCGGCGGTGATTATGCAATGGCAATTGCCACCCGGAAAGGAAGGGCGCGGGTTGGCAGGTGTAGACCGCGAGGCGCTTGGCTTGCCATCAGACGCAGCGTTTGTTGCGGACTACTGTAAGCGTCGTGGGCGTAAGGAGATCGAACACTTTGGCTTCTATCTGGCATTTAATTTTTTTCGAATGGCCGGGATATTACAGGGAGTCTACAAAAGGTCGCTTGATGGCAACGCATCAGACCCTGTCCGGGCCCAGAAGTTTGGCGCATATGTGCCGATTTTTGCAAAACATGGCTTGGCGGCACTGGACAGCTAGTGAACGTGAAGCCGCATCATATTAGATGCGACCCAGTCATCTTGTTGCCATCAGCTCTAATTCAAGGTTTCCCAAACTATTCTTCCCAAAGAACATTTCGTTTCTTGAAAACAGAGTTGGCACTCCGAACACACCCCGGCGCACAGCGGACTTGCTTTGATCCTTCAGCGCTTGCTTGATTTCGGAATTGGTGACCGCCTCTCGAATCTTGCGGGCAGGCAAGTCTGCTTCTTGCACGACCTCTATCAAGACATTTATGTCGTCCAATTTTTGTCCGTGCACCCATATTGCATCAAAAACAGCGTCTATATACCTACTTTCCCAAGATTTTCCTTGAGCATACCAGGCCCCACGCATGGCAAATTTGGTGTTTATTGGAAAGTGTGGACTCATATGAAACGTCAACCCTCGTCGACGCGCAAAGCGATGTAGATCATGGGTCAGGTAAGCCGTTTTCTGACGGTTTTCCGAAAAGGCCTCAAACGGGTTTTGATTGTTTGTGGATTTGAACACCAAGCCCAGAAGGATCGGTGTAAATCGCAGTTCCACGGCATTACGTCGGGCCAATTCCGGCAATACTTTGTATGCGAGAAATGCGTTGGGGCTGCAAAAATCGTAAAGGAACTCAATCTTATTCGCCATGATCTGACTCCGTCTTTGCGGTAGGTGCTGGGGAATCGCTCCGATATTTAAACTGACTTGGAGCCACCATATCAGGTCAGCAATACGTTACCTGAATATATCCGGTCATTGTTTGAATTTGCTGTCACTATTTATCGTCACGCGGCAAGATTATCTCAAACGGCTAACGACGGGGGCACAAAGTATGGCGCTTGATGCATCAAGGCTAAATCAAATTCAAAACTGGATGCAACGCTATGTAGATGAACGGAAATATCCCGGATGTTCAATGTTGGTGCTGCAAGCTGGCAACGAGGCATTTTTTCATTCCTGCGGTAAACGAAATGTCGAGCAGGGTTTGGTGTTCGCCCGCGACAGCATAGTGCGCATCTATTCGATGACCAAACCTGTTACTACAGTTGCGCTGATGATGTTGATAGAACGCGGGCAACTTCATCTTGATGCGCCAGTATCGGAGTTTTTATCGCAGTTTCAAGCGATGCGAGCACTCGTTGCGGGCGCAAAAGACATAAATCAGACCGAGGCGGCGCCTACTCCAACTTTGCATCAATTACTGACTCATACCAGTGGGCTGAGTTATCCGTTCAACCCGGGTATCCTACCTGAGGCGATGAATGAGCAAGATCTGATATTTTCACCGGATCAAGGATCTCTTGCGACACGAATCGAGGCTTTAGCCTGCTTACCGCTTGCGTTTCAACCGGGCGCACGCTGGGAGTATTCGGTCGGTATCGACGTTATTGGTCGCGTGATCGAAGTTGTTTCAGGGCAAACATTGGAACACTTTTTTGCCGAAAACATATTTGAACCATTGGGAATGAACGAGACTGGTTTCTCTGTGCCAAAAGGGGCAGGGGACAGGTTTGCATCACTCTACACGCCACTCGAAGGTGATGCGATGGCGTTGAACGCAGCCAGTTCTGGTTCAGAAACGCTTAGATTGGTCGACGAGCCCGGCTCATCGCCTTTTCAACGTGCAACTACATTTTCAGGAGGAGGCGGGCTTGTCAGCACTATCGACGATTTCGCGATATTCGCAGAAATGCTGCGTAACAAAGGCTCGGTCAACGGAATTCGTCTTCTAGCACCTTCCATCATCGACTTCATGATGCGCAACCACTTGCCCGGAGATATCGCCTCTATGGGTCCACGTAGTTTCGCGGAACAACCCATGGACGGCACAGGGTTCGGTCTGGGTGGCGCCGTCGTTTTAGACCCGGCACGAATTCGAGTTCCCGGATCGGTTGGCGACTTTGGTTGGGGAGGAATGGCTTCGACCTATTTCTGGATCGATTGGGTTCACAACCTGACAACCATTTTCTTTACCCAATTGTCGCCGTCCAGTTCTTATCCATCGCGCGCTGAAATGAAAGCACTTGTCCATGCAGCTTTGATTGATTGATCATCCTCCAGGTGTTACCGACGGATCAACTAATTCGGAGAGTAACGAATGACCGAAGCCGAACGTACCCTGTTGAATTTGCTCGACATTGAGTCACTTGAGGTCGACCTATTTCGAGGAACAGGATCGGGTGGGGAAACACCTACCCGGATATTCGGCGGCCAAGTCATAGCACAAGCGCTGGCAGCGGCCTACAGAACAGTAGATGATCGTACCTGCCATTCGTTGCACGCGTATTTCATACGACCCGGAGATCCATCTATTCCTGTTATTTATCAAGTTGATAGAGCGCGAGATGGAGGTTCTTTTACCACACGTCGCGTGATCGCTGTTCAGCATGGAAAGCAGATTCTCAACATGTCAGCTTCCTTTCACTGCCAAGACCAAGGTTGGGATCACCAACATCCTATGCCATCTGTTGGCCCACCAGAGTCACACCCTGCCAGGACTGAATTACGCCAGGCTTATCTGGACCGTGTTCCCGAAAAATTACACAAAGAACTTTTGCGTGATCGTCCGATCGAAGTCCGCGAGGTCGGGCCATTGGATATCTTGACACCCAAAGTAGCCGCCGATCATCATCACATCTGGTTTCGCATGGTGGCCGCTTCCGAAGTCGATCAGGTAACACAGCATCTGCTTTTGGCATACGCCTCGGACATGGCGTTATTGGGATCTGGATTGCGCCCGCACGGGCTGTCCATGTTCACAGGAGAGGTAGACATGGCGAGCCTTGATCATGCAATATGGTTTCACGCCCCCATCCAATTTGAAAACTGGCATCTTTATTCAATGGACGCGCCCTGGACAGGGCAGGGGCGCTGTTTCAACCGAGGGTCAATTCATTCACAAGACGGTGTTTTGGTTGCCTCGGTCGCGCAGGAAGGTCTGATGAGGAAGAAAAGAGTTAGACTTTAGATTTAGCGATTAAACTTCTGATTTATTTTAGACATTCCGTCTATCCAGCGATCGTAGTTCACGGCCTTAAACTGAAAATAATCCATTACTTGCTCATGAGGCAGCACAAGGAACCGCTCTTCAGTTATTGCCTCTACACAGGCACTTGCCACTTCTTGAGGTTCGAGTATTCCATCAATTGCGGCGACTGAATCTTCGTGACCTCGGATCATATCCGTCCGCACAGCCTGCGGACACAGCACTGAAACTCGAATACCTTGGTCTCTGTATGTTAGAGCGACCCATTCGGCAAAGCCGATCGCGGCGTGCTTTGTAACCGCATAAGGTGCTGCGCCCGGTTGATTTAAAAGCCCAGCAGCAGATGCCGTTATCAAAATATAACCAGACCCTCGCGCCGTCATTCGTGGGATCAGATGTCGCGCCGTCCAAACATGAGACATCACGTTGATCTTCCAAATACGGTCCCATTCATCATCGGGAACATCGACGCCACCCAGTGTTAAAACTCCTGCATTCCCGCAGAACAGATCGATCGTGCCGACTTGATCCTCTGTGGCTTCAATCAAATTGTTAATAGAACTTTCGTTGGACACATCACAAAAAAAAGCGTGACCGCCAATTTCAGAAGCGAGTGAGTTTGCGCCAGGCTCATCGATGTCAGCACAGACGACTTTTGCGCCATCAAATGAAAAGCGCTGCGCCAAACTTTTGCCAATTCCAGAGGCGGCACCGGTTACCACAACAGTTTTACCGCTCAACTTCATGAAATCATTTTCTTTTCCATGTGATTCAACAGGTTAGTTTGAGCAGTGTACAAGTTTAGGATACATCCTTTTTTAACATAATACTGATTACGCGAATTGTTGTCGCCTCAATAGAAAGCTTGCAGCCCGGTTTGCGCACGCCCCAGTATCAACGCATGAACGTCATGTGTGCCCTCATATGTATTCACAGTCTCTAGGTTGACCATGTGACGCACGACATGGAATTCCAGCGAAATTCCGTTACCGCCATGCATGTCCCGAGCCATCCGCGCGATGTCCAAAGCCTTGCCGCAATTGTTGCGCTTGATGATCGAGATCATTTCTGGCGCAGCTTCGGCCTGGTCCATCAACCGACCAACCCGAAGGCTTGACTGCAGCCCAAGTGCGATTTCAGTCTGCATATCCGACAACTTGCGTTGGTACAGCTGAGTCTGCGCCAGCGGCCTATTAAACTGCTTCCGGTCAAGCCCATATTGAAGCGCAGAGTGCCAACAGCCTTCCGCTGCCCCCATCGCACCCCAGCTAATCCCATATCGCGCACGATTCAGACACCCAAATGGCCCCTTCAGACCTTGGACGTTTGGCAAAAGCGCATCCTCACCAACTTCGACGTTGTCCAGCACAATTTCGCCAGTGACAGAAGTACGAAGGCTCAGTTTATTTTGGATCTTAGGCGCACTCAGCCCCTTGGTTCCTTTTTCCAGAACAAAGCCCCGGATTTTACCGTCATGCGCGTCAGACTTGGCCCAGATTACGAAAACATCAGCGATCGGCGCGTTTGATATCCACATCTTGCTGCCTGTTAATCGGTATCCATCGTCGATCTTTACCGCTCGGGTTTTCATGCCTGCGGGATCCGAACCAGCCTCGGACTCGGTTAATCCGAAACATCCGATCCATTCGCCACTGGCTAATTTCGGAAGGTATTTCCGGCGTTGTTCTTCATTGCCATACGCATAAATAGGATACATCACCAAAGAGCTTTGTACCGACATCATCGAACGGTAACCGGAATCAACACGCTCGATTTCCCTGGCGACAAGACCATAGGTAACATAGCCTGCTCCGATCCCTCCGTACTCTTCTGGTATCGTCGTGCCCAACAAACCCATTTCACCCATTTCACGGAAGATGTTTGGGTCGGTTTCCTCAGTCTGGAAGGCTTGCGTGACGCGCGGTTGCAACTTGTCCTGCGCATAAGCGCGCGCGCTCTTTGCAATCAGGCGTTCATCTTCTTGCAATTGATCGGCAAGTCGAAACGGATCATCCCACGTAAAAACGCCAAGCTCAGGTGCATCTTTAGCGCGCAAAGTTGGTTTCGGGTCGGGCGCGTTCATGTCACATCTCCGCAAATCAAAAGGCTTCCAACAGTCTAATCTGAGATTTCCTCAAAAAACAGCGAGACATTCTCATGTTTTCATGACTAAAACGCATAGATGATCAAAGTTGGGCGCCCTATCCTACCCTCAATTTCCGCCTTGCGAGCACTCGAAGCACTCGACAGGCTTGGTTCCGCATCTGCTGTTGCAGAGGAAATGGCCTTAACGCAAAGCGCGATAAGCCGGCAACTGCAAACACTTGAGACGCTCCTTGGCGCGGATCTGGTACGTCGCGACCGCAAGCGTTTGATGCTGACGAAAGCGGGGCAAGACTACGTCCAACAAATTAGACCAGCGTTGTCGCAGATCGCTCAAGCGGCGCTAAAATTACATGTCGCGCCTGTTGGCGGCACCATTAACCTTGCCATTTTACCTACATTCGGAATGCGCTGGCTGGTTCCAAGACTGCCGGACTTTGCACGTCTGCATCCAGATGTAACGATAAATATGTCGACGCGTTTGCGGCCGTTCAATTTTGCCTCGGAACCCTTTGATGCTGCTTTGCATTTTGGCGAACCGGATTGGCCAGGAACAGATCGGTTGTTATTGCAGATGGAGCGTGTTCTGCCTGTGTGTGCACCCGAACTTCTGCCAAACGGCACACCTGCGGCGCCAAAAGACTTGCTGAAATTACCATTATTACACATTCAGACCCGGCCAAAGGCTTGGCAGGAGTGGTTTGCTCAAATGGGTGTGGATGCCCCCCACCCTTTGCCCGGAACGGTCCATGATCAGTTTTCAACAATTAATCAGGCTGCCCTTCATGGTCTTGGGGTCGCCTTGATACCGAACTATGTAGTCGAACAAGATCTGGCCACAGGAAAACTAATTGCGGCTTTTCCAAAGGCGGTCGACACACTCGGTTCATATTACTTGGTCTGGCCGCGCGAAAAGTCTGAAAATCATTCTCTGCGGCAGTTCCGGCACTGGTTGGCATCCCAGGCACAAACCGAAGACGCCCTGCCCCGCTAGTTTTCAGCCAAGAGCGTAGCCAGCCCCACGAACCGTGCGTACGGGATCTTCACCACCATGCTGCGTCAGCGCCTTGCGGAGTCTTCCGATATGCACGTCCACTGTGCGAGTATCAACGTAAATATCGCGCCCCCAAACTCGATCCAATAGTTGCTCGCGACTCCACACACGACCGGGTTTTTCCATGAACGTGCTCAATAGTCGAAACTCGGTAGGACCCAGTTTCAAGGGTTTGTCACCCCTGCTAACTTTGTGGGTTTCAGAATCCAGAATGATATCATCAAATTCAAGTCGCAATCCTACTGTGGCCGGACGCACCCGTCGCAATTGCGTCCTCACTCGGGCCATCAATTCAACTACGGAATAAGGTTTGACCACATAGTCGTCAGCACCCGTTTCCAATCCACGAACCTTGTCGACTTCTTCAGAACGCGCCGAGAGCATGATAATTGGGATCGACCGAGTATCCGGTCGGGTTTTCAACCGGCGACACACTTCGATGCCGCTCAGGTTTGGCATCATCCAATCCAAAACGATAATATCTGGGTTATCTTCATCGACCAACAATAGCGCTTCGTCACCGCTGGCCGCCTTTGACACGCTGAAGCCTTCGGCTTCGAGGTTGTAGGCCAAAACTTCGCGTTGGGCCAATTCATCTTCTACAACCAAAACAGTTGGCTGATCCGCGGACATCGTCCTGTACTCCTAAAAAGTTTGCGAAGTCACGTCGGCTTTGGGGCGCGGCTCGGTGCGAGTTTCCCCTGTCACAAGATAGATGACTTGCTCTGCGATTGCGGTCACGTGATCACCCATGCGTTCGATATTCTTTGCAATGAAATGTAGGTGCATGCAGGCGGAAATATTCCGCGGGTCCTCTGCCATGAATGTCAAGAATTCACGGAAAAGACCGTTATACATTTGATCGACTTCTTCGTCTCGATCGATCACATCTCTGGCAAGTTCTGCATCGCGCTGAATATAGGCATCAAGAGCATCTCGCAGCATGCGCTCGACCTCGCGAGCCATACGCCGCAGTGCAGCCGCACTGCCGTTAATCTCGGAGGTATTCACAAGCACCGAGGTACGTTTGGCAATGTTCTTGGAATAATCACCAATACGTTCGAGGTTAGCAGAAACCTTCAAAACCGAAAGGACCAGACGCAGATCGCTGGCGGTGGGTGCACGCAATGCGATTAGTCGCGCGGTTTCCTCATTTATTACCTCTTCCAGATCATCAATGGCCTTGTCGCCTTGCTTAACCTCTTGAGCAAGCTCTTCATCTCGCATCTCCAACGAGCGCGCAGCACCCATGATGGCTGCTTCGACCAACCCACCCATCTTCATAATATGAGCCTGGATCGCTTCAAGGTCGCGGTCAAAAGCTGATGCTATGTGTTGTTCGGTCATATCCAAATACCTATGTTCAGCCAATACGGCCAGTGATGTAACTTTCGGTGCGAGGGTCTTCGGGGTTGGTAAAAATCTGCCCGGTTTCACCGAATTCCACGAGATTGCCAAGGTGGAAAAACGCCGTCTTTTGACTGACACGCGCTGCTTGCTGCATCGAGTGCGTCACGATGACAACTGAGTAACGCGACCGCAAGTCATCGATCAGCTCCTCCACCTGCGCTGTCGCAATCGGATCCAGGGCCGAGCAGGGTTCATCCATCAACAGAACTTCGGGTTCGGTTGCTACAGCCCGGGCGATGCATAGACGTTGTTGCTGACCACCTGACAGACCGGTGCCAGGAGCATGCAGCCGATCCTTAACCTCTTCCCAAATTGCACCGCGCCGCAAAGATTTCTCTACGATTTCATCAAGTTCCGCTTTGTTCTTGGCAAGGCCATGAATTCGTGGGCCATATGCGACGTTATCGTATATCGATTTGGGGAACGGGTTTGGTTTTTGGAAGACCATGCCGACTTTGGCGCGCAACTGCACCGGGTCGACCCGCTTGTCGTAAATGTCTTCGCCATCCAGTTTGAACGAACCTTCAACACGGGCAATATCAATTGTGTCGTTCATCCGGTTCAAGCAGCGCAAGAAAGTCGATTTACCGCAACCAGAAGGGCCGATGAATGCGGTGACCGTTTTGTCTTCGATATCGACATTAACATCTTTTATGGCGTGGTTGTCACCGTAGTAAACTTGGCAGTCTCGGCACTCCAATTTAATTTCTTTGGTGTCCACTTGTCTCTCCACTCGCGACATGTCGTTCATTGGGATGGCCCTTTTTACCAGCGGCGTTCAAAACGGCGGCGTAGGATAATTGCGATGATGTTCATGCTGAGCAGAAAAATCAAAAGAATGATGATCCCGCCCCAAGCTTTCTCGTAAAAACCGACATCTGCGCGGGCTGCCCAGGTATAAATCTGTGCTGGCATGGCCGAGTTTGGCTCGGTGAAGCCAGCAAGAAAACCATCCGGATAACCACGCGCTACAAATCCGACCATTCCGATCAAAAGAAGAGGCGCGGTTTCACCCAAGGCTTGAGCAAGTCCGATGATAGTCCCAGTCAGGATACCTGGTGCTGCAAGCGGCAGCACGTGATGAAAGACTGCCTGCATTTTTGATGCCCCTACCCCCAACGCCGCGTCTCGGATCGACGGTGGCACCGCCTTAAGTGACGCGCGGGTAGAGATGATGATTGTCGGCAAAGTCATCAGCGTAAGCACCAGACCACCAACTAAGGGTGCTGACTGTGGTAGGTGCATGAACTGAATAAAGACCGCGAGACCCAGAATGCCGAATACGATGGATGGCACGGCCGCAAGGTTCGAAATGTTCACCTCAATCAAGTCAGTGAAGCGGTTCTGCGGCGCAAACTCCTCCAGATAAATCGATGCTGCAACTCCGATCGGCAGCGAAAGGCCAAGGACGACCAGCATCATGAAGAACGAGCCGACAACCGATGCGCCAATTCCTGCGCCACCGGGGTTATCCACGCCCGAGTCAGCACCGGTAATAAACGGCCAGTTGAAAACCTGTTTGATTATGCCGGCTTCTTCCAACACGTCTACAAGGTCCAGATCGCTTTTTTGAAGAAACCGACTGTCTTGAATAGTATCTCTGGACACCCTGCCTTTGAAGTATCCGTCCACACGGCTTGAAGCAGCCAGATCGAATTCTATTGGTTCACCCAATTTGTCCGGATTTTCGCTGTAGAAAGTCCGGATCGTACCGCCGACTTTGCCAAGAAGACGCTCAATTGCCGCTTCGTCAAAATCAACCTTTATTCCGTTTTCCGCCAATTCGTTGTTCAGTGATCTGATAAAAAGATCTGAATATGCTTTGGTCTTGAACAAAGTACTTTCTGCTTCGTCGCGTTCCGCAGGAGACAAAGTGAATTCAACACTAATCACAGTCCTTGTGAACGCAGGTATCCCCTGCGAAAGGATCGAAGCAAAGAGCACAATGAGAAAGAACAAACCGGTGGCGATGGCCGCAATTCCGTAAGCGCGAAACCTTTTTTCCGCATTGGCTCGTTTACGAGTGCGGGCATCGGCAGCGGTCAGAGAAACACCATGTCCACCCGTTTTAGGGTTCTGCATGCTTGCATCAGTCATTCGTACTGCTCCCGGTACTTACGCACGATGTAAAGGGCGAAGATATTCAAGCCCAGCGTTAGGATGAAAAGTGTCATACCCAGCGCAAAAGCAACCAGCGCCTCGGGCGAGGCAAAGTCGGCATCACCAGTCAACTGGCTTACAATTTTGGCGGTGACGGTTGTCATTGCTTCAAACGGATTGAGGCTGAGCCTTGCAGCAGCACCTGCACCAAGAACAACGATCATCGTCTCACCGATTGCACGCGAGGCAGCCAGAAGAATCGCGCCTACAATACCCGGCAACGCCGCTGGCAGAACAACCTGCCGAATTGTTTCAGATTGCGTAGCGCCAAGGCCATAAGACCCGTCCCTCATAGCTTGGGGAACGGCGTTGATGATGTCGTCGGACAGGGAAGAAACAAAAGGGATGAGCATGATGCCCATGACAAGGCCAGCTGTCATGACCGCAGTTCCAGCCTTCATCCAACCTAAGCCCTCATCACCAAAAACGCCAAGCAGCAACGGTCCGACAGTCAGCAACGCAAACAAGCCGTAAACAATGGTTGGGATGCCTGCCAAAACTTCAAGCATCGGTTTAGCAAAAGAACGAACACGCGGAGACGCATATTCACTTAAGTAGATCGCGGCAAACAGGCCGATCGGCACCGCCACCAATAACGCAACAAGCGAGATATAGAAGGTGCCCCAAAGCAAAGGAATGATACCAAGTGATGACGATCCACCTCGACCTGAAAAACTTGGCGCCCAAGTCGTACCAAAAAAGAACTCGGTCGCGGGGTACAGTTTGAAGAATTCCCAAGTGTTAAACACAAGTGAAAGCACGATACCAATCGTTGTGAGGATGGCGATTGAGGCGGCCCCGAAAAGAAGCACGCTGACCCCTTGTTCCACAACGTTTCTGGCCCGGTATTCAGAACTGGTTTGCAGCCAACCGGCACCTGCACCCAACAATGCGACCAATATTACACCGACATTCATGATCGAATAGCCAGTCGAGGTCAGAGTTCGATAGCTTTGAGCCGCTCGCAAAACGGGCTGGGTGATTTCAGCGGTCACGACTTGCCCGGCGTCCTTCAGGCGTTGGGTCATGTCGGTAATATCTGCACGCGCGTTATTTACCATGTCCTCGGTCAGGTGACCTTGCGCAATCGCATTGTTCAAGCCCGATGCAGTTCGGCGAACTTCGGCCATTACCAAACTGCGGGACGAGCCCTCTTTGACAGCAGAGTCGGGGATCATCTCCGACACTTGAGAATTGACATATAACGGCTGAACCAACAGCCAGATGATCATAAGACCAAATGCGGGAACCGCGGTTTTTAAGGCTACATTTGCGCCGTAATAAAAGGGAAGCGAGTGCAAGCCCCGGCTGTCGCCTCCGGAACTGTGCAAAGCGCGGGACCGCCCAAGAAAAAAACCGACTGCCGCGATCGCGAAAACGATCAGAATAAGCCAAAGTATCGGCATGGCACCCCCACAGGTCAATTTGGGAATTATTCATGAAGTTTGGGGCGGCACGCACGCCGCCCCTGCATTTTTAACCAATGTCAGGCTTAGCTGCCCGAGCCCATGGTAACTTCGTTGGCGATTGCGTCCTGAGTTTTTGCAAGCTCAGGATCAGCCACCAGTCCATAGTTGGCCAAAGGACCAGAACCGCCAGCGATTTCATCAGCGACGAAGAACTGAGCGTATTCTTTCAAACCCGGGATCACGCCGATATGCGCCTTCTTCACGTAGAAGAACAGCGGACGCGAAACAGGGTATTCGCCCGACGCGATGGTTTCAGTTGAAGGAGCGATGCCACCCATCGTTGCAACTTTCAGCTTGTCGGTGTTGTTCTCATAGAACGCCAGTCCAAACACGCCGATACCGTTCGGGTTCGTGTCGATGCGAGCCAAAGTTTCGGTGTAGTCACCGTCGATGTCGACCGATTTTCCGTCGGCGCGAACATCCAAGCATGCGTCTTCAGCGTCGTCTTCGCTCATGCCGCCTGCGATCATAGCTTCCATAGCACCAGTCGATTCGCAGCCGGCCAGCAAAACCTTGTCTTCGAACACTTCACGAGTACCGTGCTTGGTACCGGGGATGAACATCGCAATTTCAACGTCCGGCAAATCGCTGTTGAATTCAGCCCAAGTGTTAAAGCTGTTGTCAACCAGCGCACCGTCTTTCATGACCTTGGCACCGATGGCATTGTAGATGTCTGAAGGTTGGAACGCTGTGAACGCCGGGCCGGTCTGCTGGCTTGCGAAAACAATGCCGTCATAGCCGATGCGGACTTCCATGATATCAGTCACGCCATTGTCAGCACACGCCTTGATTTCTTTTTCACGAATTGCGCGCGATGCGTTTGCCACGTCGATGGTGTTTTCGCCTACGCCCTCGCAAAAACGCTTAAGGCCTGCTGATGAGCCACCCGATTCCACAACAGGTGTCGGGAAGTCAGTGTTTTCACCAAACAGCTCAGCAACAATAGACGCATAAGGCAGAACAGTCGACGAACCGGCAACTTGAACGTTGTCACGTGCAGCAGCAGTGGTGGCCGAAACAGCAGCAATCGCCAGCGCGGAAGCCGACAGTTTTACAAAGGACATTACAGTCTCCCTGAAAGTTTGAAGGTGATCACCCCCATGATGATCTCGAGCGAACCCCTATGAGTCGTCCGTAAGGGTTTTGTGACACTGATGTAACAGTATTATGACACTGCGGAATTTTGCTGAGATTCACTTTTAATATTTGACCGGAGTCCAAATTGCACAAAATCAGCGTGGCAAAATGACGGTAAAAACCGATCCCTTGCCCAGGTCGCTTTCTACACGCAAACGTCCGCGATGCCGGTTCACAATGTGTTTTACGATCGCTAATCCCAAACCCGTTCCCCCCAATTGTCGGGACCGATGATTGTCGGCCCGATAGAACCTTTCGGTCAGACGAGGTAGATGGACGGCGTCTATGCCAGGACCCTTGTCAATAACCTGCACCCTTACCGCAGGTCCTCGAATAGCGATGTTTCTTTCAGATGGGATTAACTTAATCTCAACGCTTCCGCCGCTACCCCCATATTTTATTCCGTTTTCCACCAGATTGGTAAAAACCTGCCGCAATTGGTCGCTGTCACCAGTCACCATCACCGGCCCTTCCGGCGCGGTCAGTGATAATTCGACCGAGGCGTCGTCACTCAATGGTCGCAGTGCATTCAGGATCGACTGAAGCAACCCGTTTATATCAACTTGCTCAGTCGGCCTTACACGCTCTTCGCTTTCGACTCTGTTTAACGACAACAAGTCGCCGACCAAACGATTCATGCGATAAGCTTCGTCTGTCATAATCTTGAGGAAACGCTCCCGTGCGGCCGCGTCGTCCCGAGCAGGTCCACGAAGTGTTTCTATAAACCCCATCAGTGCCGTAAGAGGCGTGCGAAGCTCGTGGCTAACGTTGGCAACAAAATCCCGACGCATCTGACTGGCTTGCTCTAAATGCGTAACATCCTGAAACACGACCAAAACCGCACCACCCGATACGGCTCCAATTCCGTTCATATATCGGCATTCTACTTCAAAGGTGGTGTCCTGTGCTCCGTCATTGGACAGATGTCGGGTTTTAGTGTGACCTTTGCTGCGAAGACTGTTTTCGATGGTGTCTATAACTTGCGGTTGCCGAAGAATAGTCGCGAAATGGCGCCCTTGAATATTCGGTCCCAGCAAAGTTTTGGAATCAGTGTTTGCTGCAATGATACGTTCTGTCTGATCAACCATTAGTGCGGGCATGGGCACCGCGGCAATGAACTCGTCAATCAACTCGCTGGACATTTTCCGGCCTGCTACTTCAGATCAGCGGACGAAACGGGTGCCATCTGATCCCGGAATTTCCGCATATTGTCCTGATAGTGCAGGGCACTCAACGTTATGCTTTTTGCCGCGGCTTCGTCCAGTTGACGCACCACCTTGCCGGGCGCGCCCATGACTAGTGAATTGTCTGGAATTTCCTTGCCTTCCGTTATCAAAGCACCGGCGCCGATAAGACAATTCTTACCAATTTTAGCTCCATTCAGAATGATCGAACCCATTCCGATCAAGCTGTTTTCACCGATCACACAACCATGCAACATCACCTTGTGTCCAATCGTACAATTCCGGCCGATGGTCAGCGGATAACCTGGATCGATGTGCATGACGCAGTTTTCCTGAACGTTACTTCCAGCGCCCACTCGAATTTCTTCATGATCGGCCCGAATAGTAGTACCGAACCAAACCGAGGCGCCCTGTTCGAGTACAACTTTACCGACGAGGTTGGCGTCCGGCGCCACCCATGTGTCCTCATGAATCTGCGGCTTCTCGTCGCCCAGTGCATAAAACGTCATCTATTGATCCTCAAATTCAGCCTGCAAAGTTCGAATATGTTCCTGCAATCCTGGCTGCTGAATGCGGCGCATTCGTTCTGCACTGACAATTGTCTTTAGCTTTTCCTCGGTTGCATCCAGATCGTCATTAATCAGTACGTAATCGTAATAGCCCCAGTGGCTGATCTCATCCCAGCTTTTCAGCATCCGTTTCGCAATTACATCGTCGCTGTCTTGACCACGAACCTCCAAACGTCGTCTCAATTCGGGGATCGAAGGCGGAAGAATGAAGATCGACAAAGCGTGCTTACCCAGATCAGAGTTGCGAATCTGGACTTCCCCTTGCCAATCAACATCAAACAAAACGTCCCTGCCCTGATCAATCGAGTCACGCACCGGACCAGCGGGAGAACCATAGAAGTTCCCAAAAACATGAGCATGTTCAAGCATCTGACCGTCTGCAACCTGTTGTTTAAACGCGTCTTCAGAAAGGAAAAAATATTCGCGCCCGTGTTCCTCACCCGGTCGCGGGGCTCGGGTCGTGGCAGAGATGGAAAACTCTAAATTCGAGTCCCATTGCATCAACCGGCGAGCCAGCGTGGACTTTCCTGCGCCTGATGGCGAGGACAGAATGATTAATAGGCCTCGGCGATCCGCCATGATGTAGTTCCCGTCACTATTCTACGTTTTGCACTTGCTCGCGCATTTGATCGATCACTGCCTTCAACTCCAGCCCCACCGACGTCAAGTCAGCATTTTGGGATTTCGAACAAAGGGTGTTGGCCTCGCGATTGAATTCCTGTGTCAGAAAATCCAGTTTGCGGCCGACAGGCCCGTCCTGCTGCAACAAACCGCGCGCGGTTGAAACATGAGCTGCCAAACGATCGATCTCTTCTGTGATGTCTGCTTTAACGCTTATCAAGGCTAGCTCTTGCGCAACCCGGTCGGGGTCAGCACCATGAGAGTTATCCAAGACACGCGCCAGATTTTCTCGTAGCGCCTGCCCCATTTCTTGACGCCGTTTTTCTGCGAATGCCGCGGCGCGCTGAGTCAAGTTTTCAATGCTTTCCAGTTGGTCCCTTATTATCGCTTCCAGCGCCAAACCTTCGGTCCGACGCATTTCCAGAAAATCAGACAGTAAAGCGCTGAAATCGGACTTGAGAAATTCCACCAGCGGACCCGCATCATCAACATCAGGTCCAGCTTCGATCATTCCTTTTAACGACAAAAGTTCACTGGCCTTGGATTGCGCAAGTGACAAACCTCGTTTCGACGCCATCGCTTCTGCTGCAACCAAAGCATCCAAGGCTGCCTCCATCGCCGGCACGTTCAGTTTAATGTCTTGCGAAGATTCTTCCCGACTCAATCGCAAGGAAAGTATGACATTCCCTCTACCCAAAGTTTTTGACAGATCGGATCTTAGTGCCGCTTCAAGACCGGTTAACCAATCCGGTACTCGCAAGCGTAGGTCCAGCCCCTTACCATTGACGCTGCGCAGTTCCCATCCCCAACTATGAGGGCCGTGCTCCCCTTTTCCCGAGGCAAAACCGGTCATGGATTTGATCATGCCTGTCCTTTCCAAAGTTGCCTGCCGCACCTAATGCTATCCGTTGCTGTGGGGCAAGGCCTTGCTTATTCGTCAAATCTTCGGACAAGTTAACCATTAGTTAAATATTTCCTCCAAAATTGATTAAACCCGTGTCAGTCTTACGAGCACAGAGGCTATCAGGCCGACGATCCGCCATTTAGATGGCATTTTAGGAAAATCCTGGCTAATCGGCGTTAGGGTAATGAAAATGAAAACTTTTTTTGGAACGGACGCCAACTCCGACTTTGGAAAGATCATTGCAATGGACCGCTTTGACAGTGGGCGCAGCTTGTCCCCTATCCGTCAGGCCGAAGCATACTGGACCGCTCTCTTAACTGGCGGTGAAGTTCCGATGCGGTCTCAAATCGATCCGCGCGGGCTTGAGAATATCCTCGAGTATACTTTCGTTCTGGAAAGGATCGCACCTGGTTTGGCGAGGTTTCGACTGGCGGGAAGCCATTTGACGAAACTCGCGGGTATGGAGGTTCGAGGAATGCCTCTGACAGCCTATTTCGAGCCCAGCGCTCGCGGCGCTGTAATGAGGCATTTGGATAGGGTTTTCTCCCAACCCGCAATTGCAGAATTGGGCCTTGTTTCATCTGGCAAACTTGGGCGCGCAAAGCTTCAGGCGAGAATGCTTTTGCTGCCGCTGAAAAGCGATCTTGGCGATATTAGCAGAGCACTGGGTGTTCTGGTTAGTGATGGCCCAATCGTATCGACACCCCGCCGATTTACCATAGCGGAAAACAAGATAAGGACCGTGCACGATATCCAAAAGCCACCGGTGCGGTCCGGCTTGCAAAACATGGGGCTGGCCGAGGAACAGGCTGAATTCAAATCGGCTCCACCTCACCTGAGGCTCGTTTCGTCACGGGACGACTGATCAGAAAGTAAAAAACGGCGAGCACCCGGCCCGCCGTTTTGGTTCAGCAAAACCTGCACTTAGCTCGCGGCGCGTTTAGAGCCATTGCTGCGCAAGTTAGTGAGTTCTTCGGCCACGAGGAACGCCAACTCCAACGACTGCGACGCATTGAGGCGGGGGTCGCATGCCGTGTGATACCGATCCGATAGGTCTTCTTCGGTCACCGCTCGGACACCGCCAGTGCATTCTGTTACGTCCAAACCGGTCATTTCGAAATGTACACCACCCGGCACTGTTCCTTCAGCCTGATGGACGCCAAAGAAATCACGTACCTCACGTAGAACCGAGTCAAACGGTCGCGTTTTATAACCCGTCGCCGATTTGATGGTGTTGCCGTGCATCGGATCACAGACCCAGGTTACCTTAGCGCCTTCTTCTTTAACTGCCTTGATCAGGCGTGGAAGATGCTCGCCAGCTTTTCCTGCACCAAAACGTGCGATCAGCGTCAAACGACCCTCTTCATTGTCCGGATTCAGCTTGGACATCAAAATCTTCAGGTCCTCGGCGGTAGTAGTAGGTCCGCACTTCAATCCAATCGGGTTCAAAACGCCGCGACAAAATTCGACGTGAGCGCCATCAGGCTGCCGGGTACGGTCACCGATCCAAATCATATGACCTGACCCAGCCAACCAATTTCCCGAAGTCGAATCCAACCGCGTCAGGGCTTCTTCATATTCCAGAAGCAACCCTTCGTGGCTTGTGTAGAACTCGACGGTCGAAAATTCATGTGTGGTGTCTGCAGTGATTCCCGCGGCATCCATGAAATCGATGGTGTCTTGAATTCGATCTGCTATTTCAGAATATTTTTGTACATCCTGTTCGTCAGTGAAACCCAGAGTCCAAGAATGCACGCGGTTCATGTCTGCAAAACCGCCTGTTGAAAACGCGCGCAACAAGTTCAGCGTTGCGGCCGCCTGCGTATACGCTTGCAGCATCTTAGCTGGGTTCGGAACTCGAGCTTCTGGCGTAAAAGCCAGCTCATTAATAATGTCGCCGCGATAGCTGGGTAGTTCTACACCATCCACAACCTCGGTTGGCGCACTGCGTGGCTTGGCAAACTGACCCGCCATACGGCCAACTTTAACCACAGGGACTTTTGCCCCATAGGTAAGAACCATCGCCATTTGCAGCATCACCTTAAAGGTGTCGCGGATAGCATCCGCACTAAATTGGTCAAAACTCTCGGCACAGTCTCCGCCTTGCAACAAGAAAGCCTCGCCACGGCCAGCGGCGCCCAAATGCTGCTTGAGGCGTCGTGCCTCACCCGCAAAAACCAGCGGGGGATACTGCGAAAGCTGAGCCTCGACTTTGGCCAGCGCGGCCGCATCGGTATACTCGGGCATCTGAACACGGGGCTTGTTGCGCCAGTTCGATTTTTGCCACTCGGTCATAGCTTTGATCTCCGCTGAGGTAATTCAGGGTGTCTCTATACAAAAAGCTGCGAAGAGTGACCATATCCCTTTTGCGCCTCTTGACGCCGCAAATAAGCTTTGAGCATGGTTGCGGGCAGACCAGCCGCCGCCAAATTCACGGCGCGCTCCGAATCAAGGACAGTTCGCCATGCAAGAGCAACGCCAAGTTGTCACTGTGGACAGCAACACTGACAAGCCAAAAAACTTTGTGTTTGTTTTGTTGGAGAAGTTTTCGCTTCTGTCTTTTGCATCGGCTTTGGACAGCTTGCGCATTGCAAACCGAATGGCCAACCGCGAGCTTTATACCTGGCAATTGGCCGCCGAAGGTGGCGAAACTGTCAAATGTTCGGCAGGCACGACGTTCACCGTCGATTGCGATCTCGTCGAACTACAGCGTGACGACGTAATTCTGATTTGTGGTGGCGTTGACGTACAGGCCGCCACCACCAAGCGTATTCTGAACTGGATACGACGCGAAGCACGCAAGGGTCTTAGGATCGGCGGTCTATGCACAGCAGCTTATACCTTGGCCAAAGCTGGGCTGCTGGAAGGCAAACGTGCGACAATACATTGGGAAAACTCAGACAGTTTTGCTGAAGAGTTTGACACTGTAGAACTTACGAAATCTGTGTTTCAGATCGACGGAAATCGAATGACCACCGCTGGCGGAACCTCATCCATTGACTTGATGCTAAAGCTAATTGCGGACGATTACGGCGAGGATTTGGCCAACGCGGTGGCAGATCAGATGATCTATTCCTCTATTCGTACTGACCAGGACACACAGCGTCTGTCCACGCCAACTCGAATTGGTGTTCGCCACCCCAAGCTCAGCCAAGTCATTCTCATGATGGAAAAGAATATCGAAGAGCCGATTTCCCCTTCTATCCTGGCCAAGGATGTAGGAATGTCGACCAGACAGCTTGAAAGGTTGTTTCGTCGTTACCTCAGCCGCTCGCCCAAGAGGTATTATATGGAATTGCGTCTGCATAAGGCACGAAATCTACTTATGCAGACGGATATGAGCGTCATAAACGTGGCACTGGCCTGCGGTTTTGCCAGTCCGTCGCATTTTTCGAAATGCTACCGTGCACACTACAACACTACGCCATATCGCGAGCGCGGTGCGCAAAGCGGAAGGTTATCTGTCTAACTCGCTGGCACCATCCGGTATATCGCGCCCTGCCCGACAGAAATAAACCAAATTGAACCGTCTGGTGCCTCTACTATATCCCTGACGCGCTCGGTTTCCGGGCCTTTGATCTGCTCGACCTCTCGCAAATTGGATCCTGACAGCCGGGCGATATAATCGAATTTGAGCGATCCCACGAACAGATTGCCTCGCCACTCTGGCCACAATTTGCCCGAGTAAACCACTAAGCCCGACGGCGCTATTGATGGATCCCAATAGTGTTCGGGTTGTTCCATGCCCGGCTTAGATGTGCCTTCGCCGATTTTGTCGCCGGAATAGTGGACACCGTAGGAAATTACCGGCCATCCATAATTTGCGCCCGGCTTGATCCGGTTCACCTCGTCTCCACCGCGCGCGCCGTGCTCGGACAGCCAGAGGTTTCCCCGCCCGTCAAGGCCAGCTCCCTGAGGATTTCGATGACCATAGCTCCAGATTTCAGGTCGTATATCTGATTGACCGACAAATGGATTATTCGCTGGCACCGTTCCATCGCGATTTATGCGGATAACTGTACCCATATGATTTGACCTGTTTTGAGCCTGCGGTCTGTCACCGCGATCTCCAATCGTTACGAACAGTTTCCCGTCTGGAGCTTCAACGACCCGCGATCCGAAATGGCGCCCGCCGCTACCGCCGGGGACTGCTTCAAAAATCACACGTGAATTTGTAAGGCGATCACCAGCTTCTGACAGACGAGCAACAGCCAAAGCCGTTCCTGCACCTCCTTTTTGTGGCTTGGAAAAAGTCAGAAAAATCTCGCGGGTTCGTTGGAAGTTTTTTGCCACAGTAACATCAAGCAAACCGCCCTGCCCGTTCGCGGCGACTTTTGGCGCTCCTTTCACGCGCCGTGCCTTGCCTTTGCTGACGTACAGCAAGTCTCCATCCCGTTCCGTTACGAGGAACGATCCATCCGGCAAAATCCCGACTGCCCAAGGTGTGTCCAGACCTTCAGCCACCTTTGAAACTTGTACGGGGCCGGCTGAAGTTTGCAAAACATCGGCGCTGAGCGATCCAGCCCAAAGGCAAAGAAATACCGTTGCAAGGAATTTGGACATGATGCCGCTCCATCATTTGACACGTGACAGCGGGAACAACCGCTATCCCGATAAAACAGATAGGTTCCTAATCAGAGAAAACACAGTTTCGTTAGTACTTTTCTTTTTCCGATAGCTTGCCTAGGGTCTTGCTCAGAACAAAAAAGTTCAAAACAGGGAGTAACCAAATGAAAAAGCTGCTTACTGCAACTGCAGCAACCGCATTGCTGGCCGGTTCGGCCATGGCCGAGGATGTCACGCTTGGCGTTCTCTTCGGTTTTACCGGCCCGATTGAATCACTTTCTCCAGCCATGGGAACTGGTGCCGAACTGGCGATGGCCGAAGTAACAGAGTCCGGCAAACTTTTGGATGGCGCCACCGTCACAAGCATGCGCGCAGACACCGGCTGTATTGACAACGGATTGGCAACAGCGAACGGCGAACGCATGATCGCGGAAGGTGTCGCAGGCATCATCGGGGGCGATTGCTCGGGTGTTACCGGTGCAATACTTCAGAACGTGGCGATACCAAACGGCATGGTCATGATTTCACCCTCAGCCACATCACCTGGTCTGTCGACCATGGAAGATAACGGGCTGTTTTTCCGCACGGCACCGTCGGACGCACGTGAAGGTCAGGTCATGGCCGACATCCTGCAGGATCGCGGGATCAATTCGATCGCGTTGACTTATACAAACAATGACTACGGCAAGGGTTTGGCTGACGCTATTCAAACGTCTTTTGAAGCTGTCGGTGGTGAAGTCACGATTGTTGCTGCCCACGAGGATGGCAAAGCGGACTATTCAGCAGAAGTTGGCGCTCTTGCGTCTGCAGGCGGCGACATTCTTGTTGTTGCAGGTTATCTTGATCAGGGCGGACTGGGCATCATTCAATCAGCGTTGGATAGCGGAGCTTTTGACACATTCGGATTGCCCGGCGGTATGATCGGTGACTCGTTGCCAGCCAACGTCGGCCCCGACCTCAATGGATCGTTCGGTCAGATTGCTGGTTCGGGTGGCGAAGGCGCAGAGAAATACTTCGCTATGGCCGAAGCCGCGGGATTTGACGGTTCATCGCCGTACTCACCGGAATCTTATGATGCAGCAGCGCTTTTCATGCTGGCAATGCAAGCGGCGGGTTCGACAAACCCAGCGGACTATGTCGGCAAAGTGCTGGAGGTTGCGAACGAACCCGGCGAAAAGATTTATCCGGGTGAACTGGCCAAGGGTCTAGAACTACTGGCTGCCGGACAAGACGTCGATTATGTCGGTGCATCTGGAGTCGAATTAATCGGCCCCGGTGAAAGTGCTGGCTCCTACCGTGAGATCGAAGTGACAGACGGTGAAAACAAGACCGTTAACTTCCGTTGATCCCATTCAAATATGTATAAAGCAATCAGCCCGGGCCTTGCTCCCGGGCTGATTCAATGAAAAAAGACTGCACTTTTTGGGGATGGAACAAAAACAACGCCGACAACGGCGGCTAGGGGATAAGATGATCGTCGTTGAAGACGTGCATAAGCATTTCGGCGGTTTCCACGCAGTGGACGGGGCGACACTGGAGATCGAAAAGGGCTCGGTCACGGGCCTAATCGGGCCGAACGGAGCCGGCAAAACAACGCTGTTTAATGTCATCGCCGGGGTGCTGCCGCCCACAAGCGGCAAAGTGTTTATGGATGGCGAAGATATTACCGGCTTGCCTCCGCATGACCTGTTTCACAAGGGCTTGCTGCGCACGTTCCAGATCGCGCATGAATTTTCGTCGATGACTTGTCGGGAGAACCTCATGATGGTTCCTGGCGCGCAATCGGGTGAGTCACTTTGGAATACTTGGTTCGGACGCAAACGTATTGCTGACGAAGAACGCGCTTTGCAGGCCAAAGCTGACGAAGTGCTGGAATTTCTGACAATCGAGCATCTGGCCGATCACAAGGCCGGTCAAGTTTCTGGCGGGCAAAAGAAGTTGCTGGAACTGGGTCGCACCATGATGGTTGACGCCAAAATCGTATTTCTGGATGAGGTCGGCGCAGGCGTGAACCGCACTCTGCTGATGACAATTGCAGACACGATCCTGCGTCTTAACAAGGAACGCGGTTATACTTTTGTGGTCATCGAGCATGACATGGATTTTATCGGAAAAATCTGCGACCCCGTCATCTGCATGGCCGAAGGCAGAGTACTGGCCGAGGGAACGTTAGATGAAATAAAGGCGAACGAACACGTGATCGAAGCCTATTTAGGTACAGGTCTGAAAAATAAAGACAAGCTGGAGGCCCATACATGAGCCGCAGCTCTAGTGACAACCCTTATCACGATGATAAGGGCAACAAGGACGCCTCGATCACCAACAAGGCCGGGATCGGAACCATGACGCCCGCGTACAAAAAAAGCGGGCCTGTCACCAAGGTCGAAGGTGGACCCTTTTTAATCGGCGATACTATGACAGGCGGCTACGGCAAGGGGCCAGATATACTTCACGACTGCACGATTGCGGTCGACAACGGGGAAATTGCGGTCATTGTCGGCCCGAACGGAGCAGGCAAATCTACTGCGATGAAAGCTGTTTTCGGAATGCTGGATGTTCGCGCCGGATCTGTGCGGCTGGACGGTGAGGATATAACATCGCTCACCCCGCAAGACCGCGTTATTAAAGGTATGGGTTTCGTACCGCAGACCCAGAACATTTTTACCTCGATGACCGTCGAAGAAAATCTGGAAATGGGCGCATTCATTCGCCGGGACGACATCTCTGAAACGATGGAACAAGTTTTTGAGCTCTTCCCGATCCTGCGCGAAAAGCGTAATCAAGCTGCTGGGGAGTTGTCAGGGGGCCAGCGCCAACAAGTCGCCGTCGGCCGCGCACTGATGACCCAGCCCAAGGTTCTAATGTTGGACGAACCGACCGCTGGCGTATCCCCTATCGTTATGGACGAGCTGTTCGACCGGATTATCGAAGTTTCGCGTACAGGTTTGCCGATTCTAATGGTCGAACAAAATGCCCGCCAAGCACTTGAAATCGCAGACAAAGGCTATGTGCTTGTGCAAGGGCGCAACGCCTACACCGGTACAGGCAAGGAATTGTTGGCTGATCCCGAAGTACGCAAGAGCTTTTTGGGGGGATGAAATCAATGGCCTCCAAAAGTTACTTTAGATTACCTTTGGAACGTTCTCTATTTTTTGTTCCAAAGTTGCGTCGCTTTACAAAATTCCCAAGCGAATTTTTTAGTCGAACGTATATCACCCTGATAGACCATTTGACGACTAGAGTCTCTAATTTGCGCAAGATTTCATTTAAATCTATTTCTTGGCATTCCAGAAACAATAATTCCCAATGTTTGAGAAGTTCCCCATGGTCCACAAAAAATCTTAGAAAATCTTCAAGCAAGATCAACGCTCCTTTTGACATTGCGACCTATCAGGTCGATGAAAAAGAAGCGCACATCTTGCGCGCTGATGCGGTTAAAGTACGAAATGTGGGGCCTTCTTTCAACCCCGCGAAACAATATTTTCGAAAAATTTTGAGGCAAATCTGATGGACTTCCTCAACGCCCTTGTCGCGCTCTCCAACTTTGTCATCGTTCCCGCGATTGCCTATGGCAGTCAACTGGCGCTGGGTGCGCTCGGAGTCACGCTGATTTACGGCATTTTGCGGTTTTCGAACTTTGCGCATGGTGACACGATGGCCTTTGGCGCGATGATCGCAGTTTTGGTCACTTGGGGATTCCAAGCAGCCGGAATTGGATTTGGCCCTCTTCCCACGGCGCTGTTGGCTTTGCCTTTCGCCATCTTGGGTTGCATCGTTTTGGTTCTTATCACAGACCGAATTGTTTATCGCTTCTACCGCGAACAAAAGGCTAAGCCCGTGATACTGGTGATCGTCTCGATGGGCGTCATGTTCATCATGAATGGGCTCGTGCGTTTCATCATCGGCCCTGATGATCAAAGGTTTTCCGACGGCGCCAGATTTCTGATTTCTGCGAGGGATTTCAAAGCCATAACTGGCTTACGCGAAGGCCTTGCAATCAAAACGTCTCAGGGAATTACTGTCATCGTGGCTGTGGTTGCAGTTGCTTTGTTGTTCTGGTTTTTGAACAAAACGCGCACTGGAAAATCCATGCGCGCCTATTCAGATAACGAAGATTTGGCGCTGCTATCCGGTATCAACCCTGAACGGGTCGTGATGATAACTTGGATAATAGTCGCAGCGCTGGCAACGACTGCTGGAGTACTGTATGGGCTTGATAAAAGCTTTAAGCCGTTTGTCTATTTTCAACTCCTGCTGCCAATCTTCGCTTCGGCCATAGTAGGAGGATTGGGCAACCCAATAGGCGCAATCGCAGGCGGCTTTATTATTGCATTTTCAGAAGTAACAATCACCTACGCGTGGAAGAAGGTACTCACTTATCTGGCACCAGAGAGTTTGGAGCCGTCAGGATTGGTGCAATTGCTGTCTACCGATTACAAGTTCGCCGTTAGTTTTGTGATCCTGCTGATCGTCCTTCTGTTCAAGCCTACAGGCCTGTTTAAAGGAAAAGCGGTATGAGCGAGACGACTAAAAACGCGTTTCTGTTCGCGATCGTCGGCGCGCTTATTCTTGTTACAGGCGTGCTTCAAGGATGGAATGCTGCAATCCTCATTCTGAACATGGGTTTGATCTCGGCCATCATGTCAATCGGAGTGAACCTTCAATGGGGATTTGCTGGTTTGTTCAACGTGGGTGTCATGGGTTTTGTCGCTTTAGGTGGCTTGGCAGTGGTCCTTGTATCGACACCGCCTACACCAGGAGCCTGGGCTGCAGGAGGCTATGGCGTAGTTCTGTCTCTTTTGCTAGGTGCTGCAACTGTTGTTGCCGCGGTCATGATTGCCAAAAAAGTTCCAAAGGGTCGTGCACAGACACTTTCAATTATTGGTGTTCTCGTCGTCGGTTTCTTTGTTTATCGGGCGATTTTCGATCCCAGCATTGCTGCAGTCGAAGCTATTAATCCAGCAGTTGAAGGTAATTTAGGTGGGATGAACCTACCCGTACTTTTTGCCTGGCCTGCAGGAGGCTTGTTAGCGGCGGGGGCTGCTTGGCTGATTGGAAAAACGGCGTTGGGTCTACGGTCGGACTACTTGGCTATTGCGACACTTGGTATTGCCGAAATCATCATTGCGGTCCTAAAAAACGAAGATTGGTTGGCGCGTGGCGTCAAGAATGTCTATGGAATACCACGCCCGACACCCATTGTGGGTTACGAAGTAGATCTTCAGCAGGATCCGGATTTCATCGCCCGGGCAGAATGGTTGGGGCTGGACCCGGTGACGGCGTCGACCTTGTCAGTAAAGCTGGGTTATTCGCTGCTTTTCGCAGTTATTCTGGTAATTTTACTGTGGATGGCCCAGATGGCGCTGCGCAGTCCTTGGGGCCGGATGATGCGCGCGATCCGCGACAATGAAGTCGCCGCCGAAGCCATGGGTAAGGATGTAACCCGCCGCCACTTGCAGATTTTTGTACTGGGTTCAGCAATCTGCGGAATAGCCGGCGCAATGATGACGACGTTAGATGGACAGCTTACGCCCGGAGCCTATCAACCGCTGCGCTTTACATTTTTGGTTTGGGTGATGGTTATCGTTGGCGGATCGGGGAACAATTTCGGTGCTGTCCTCGGGGCTTTCGTCATCTGGTTCCTTTGGGTGCAGGTCGAGCCGATGGGCGCGTATGCCGCAACTTTGATGCAAAACGGGTCAGCGTCACTGCAAGCTTCCCTTTCCGAGAACTCGTCTGGTCTGTTGCAATCCATCGCTTCTGGTCTTGTTTTAATGAGCGACCACATTCAAGCGAATGTTCAGCACATGCGGATGCTTACAATGGGTTTGATTTTGCTGATTGTACTTAGGTTCAATCCAAAAGGCCTGATCCCGGAAAAATAGTCCTGACCAAGAGGTTAAAATCGCACACCGCGCTGTAAACACGGTGCGGTTTCTTGCACGAAAGGTAAAAATTTTATAAACGCTTTCTCTACTGCTCACGCGAGAGAACAAATCGGATCATCATGTATGGATTGATTGGAAGATTTGGAGCAAATCGAGTGACAACGATTACTGAAGGTTGGTGACTGAAATGAATATCCCATATAAATTCGCTACCCTGACAGTTCCGTTAGTTGCCGTTTTATCCGGGTGCATACCGACACCCGAAGACCTTGAAACCACGCCGGTCACGGTTCAGACCCCCAAAGGCGAAGTTACCTGTCAGCTCTATCGTCAAGACCGTGTCTCGTGGGACCGGGCAATCAATTTTCCTGCGACAAAGATGTCGGTGCCCGAGGCGGATGCATATTGCAGACAAGAAGGCCAGCGTAGACTTAAAAATTAGTTTCTTGTCTTGCGCTGAATTTCTGTGGCGCTGACACCAATCCTTGACTTAGCGGTTTTTGAACAAACTTCCCAGAATTCCTCGAACCATGCGCCGTCCGGTCGTTCCTTTTAGTTCTTTTATGACCGCCTCACTCATCGCAGACGCAAACGTGTCTTTTTTTCGCGTCGTGCGCGCAGTTGACCGACCAACACGGCTACCGGAATAACGTCTGGCGGCGCTAAACTCTCGTTCCATTGGTGATTGGTTTTCAATGACTTCGTCTGCTTCGGCTTGTTCAGCGGCTTTTGCAGCGGCACTCGCGCGGGCTTGAAGAATTTCGTAGGCTGATTTTCGATCTACTGGGATTTTGTATTTGCCCGCCATTTCGGAAGCGGCCATCAGAGCCTTGCGTTCACTTGCGCTAATCGGCCCCAATTGCGATCCCGGCGGTCGAATAAGGGTACGTTCGACAATACCTGGCACCCCTTTTTTTTCGAGTAGCGAAGTCACCGCCTCTCCCACGCCTACCTCGCGAATGGCCGTTTCTGTGTCAAAACTCGGGTTTTCCCGATAGGTTTCGGCGGCCAACCGCAAATTTTTGCGATCCTTTGCGGTAAAGGCACGCAAAGCGTGCTGAACTCGATTACCAAGCTGTCCCAAGATATCCTCGGGAATATCAGCCGGATTTTGTGAGATGAAATAAACGCCCACGCCTTTAGAGCGGATAAGGCGCGCAACCTGTTCGACCTTGTCGACAAGAATCTTGGGCGCATCATCGAACAGCAAGTGAGCTTCGTCAAAAAAGAAAACCAGTTTGGGCTTGTCTGGATCACCAACCTCCGGCAATTCCTCAAACAATTCGCTAAGCAGCCAAAGCAGGAAAGTGGCGTAGAGCCTGGGTGCTCCCATCAGCTTGTCCGAAGCAAGGATATTCACCATGCCCTGACCGTTTTCGTCTTTGCGCATCAGGTCGGACAAATCCAGTGCGGGTTCACCAAAAAGATTGTTGCCGCCCTGATTTTCCAGAACTAGCAAGCGCCGCTGAATGGCACCAATGGAGGCGGTTGAAACATTGCCGTACCGAAGCGATAGTTCCTCGCGGTTTTGGCCGATCCAAACCAGCAGAGATTGCAAGTCCTTGAGATCCAAGAGCGGCATCCCTTCTTCGTCTGCTACCCGGAAGGCAATATTCAAGATACCCTCTTGTGCCTCGCTCAACTCCAGCAGGCGTGACAACAACAGCGGTCCCATCTCGGTTACTGTAGTGCGGACTGGGTGCCCTTGGTCACCAAACAAATCCCAGAAAGTCACAGGGCAGGCAGCGTAGCTAAACGTGTCGAACCCGATCCGAGCAGCGCGTTCAGAAAAAGCCTGATGCAGTTTGTGCTCGTCACTACCGGCAAGAGCCAACCCGGAAAGGTCACCTTTGACGTCGGACAAAAAAATAGGAACTCCGGCCTGCGAGAAGCCTTCGGCCAAAATCTGAAGTGTCACTGTTTTACCGGTACCGGTCGCCCCGGCAATCAGCCCGTGTCGATTGGCATAGTTCAAAGCCAATCCTTGTGGCTGGCTGTAATCTGCTCCCGCGCCGCCTAAAAAGACCTTATCGTTCATTGATAACTCGCCCCTGCTTCCACCGATCTTTCCAAAGCATATAAAGTTAACCTTTAAGTGCGATAGTCAATCTGCTTTCCATGTGGGTTTTCTGCGGGGAAGCAAACTTCCTCCCTGTCGACTGGCCGTGCCTTAGGGCACGGCTTTTTTAGGTTTCGACTGCTTATCACCCGATTCAGATCACTTTTTTACGTTAACAGTTGACCACCGGGTTCCCCTCTCGTAACGTCGCGCCATAACTAAGTCGGCCAGTCCGACGGGGAGAAACCAAACAAAAAGGGAGCCGATCAAACGGCTCCCTTTTTTGTTGGGCGGGATCGGCAAAAAATTGACGAATTAGGCGAAAATACGATCAATTTCAGATGTTCTAGTCGGATTAAACCTGACACGGTAAGGTTGGGATGCTAGATGGAAAAAAAAGCTGGATCAGCACAACGAGGCATTCATGATCAGGAAACTTGTTCCACTAAACCTGTTGGCAGCCACCCTTTGCTGTGGCGCAGTGTTCGCCCAGGAAACAACTGAAGCGCAGCCGACGGAATCACCACAAGCTGACAGTGGGCAAACAGCCCAAGGCGATCTGGATTTAGGCGAAACTGGCCCGCGTATTGGTGAGCAATACGTCGAAAAACAATCTGGCGACTGGGAAGTATCCTGCATAAAGACTGAAAGCGGCGATGATCCTTGTGCGTTGCGCCAAATTCTAACGGGCCAACAGGGCCAACCGATTGCTGAAGTTACTATCGAGAAGTTACCAGAAGGAATCGCAGCGGTTGCCGCCGCAACGGTTATCGTCCCTCTGGAAACCCATATCCCGTCGCAACTTGCTGTTTCTGTCGATGGCGCCCCTGGCAAACGCTACAACTATCACCACTGCAACCCAGTTGGATGTATCGCTCAACTCGGATTTACCGAAGGCGATGTGGATGCAATGAAGGGCGGCAACAAAGCGATTTTGTCGATTGTGTCGGTTCTTGCGCCCAACCAGGTTTTGGAAATCGAAATGTCGCTGGCAGGATTTACATCCGGGTTCGATGGCTTGACCCCGAACCAAAACTAATCTTCGATCGAATTGTCGAACACCGCCGTTTTGAATTCGGCGGTGTTTTGTTGTCAAACTCGTTTAAGCGCAAGAACCGCGTTTAGGCCACCAAACGCGAACGCATTGCTAAGCGCCACGTCAACACTTGCTTCTCTCGCCTCATTCGGCACCACGTCCAGAGCGCATTCTGGGTCCGGTTCCTCATATCCGATAGTGGGCGCAATAACACCATCACGCACAGCCATGATACACGCCAACAGCTCGACTGCTCCAGTTCCACCGATCAAATGACCATGCATAGATTTGGTCGAAGAGATCATTAGTTCATCCGCGTGCTGACCAAAGACATCGGCAACTGCCGAACACTCGGTTTTATCGTTCGCAGCGGTTCCTGTTCCATGTGCGTTTATGTAGCCAACATCACTAGCGTTCAGACGTGCATCTGACAAAGCGCCTGCCATAGCGCGCGAGGCGCCTTGTTTGCTGGGCATCACGATGTCGGATGCGTCCGAGGACATGGCAAAACCAACGACTTCGCAAAGAATATCAGCACCTCTAGCACGGGCATGTTCGAATTCTTCAAACACGAAAATACCCGCACCTTCGCCTTGCACCATGCCATTCCGGTTTGCGCTGAAAGGGCGACATGCATCCTTGGACATAACACGCAGGCCTTCCCAGGCTTTAACCCCGCCAAAGCATAGCATCGATTCAGATCCACCAGTGACCATTGTTGGTGCGGCACCACTGCGAACCATTTGAAATGCCATCGCCATCGCATGATTCGAAGATGCGCAAGCTGTCGAAACGGTGAAACTTGGCCCTTTTAGGTTATACTCCATTGAGACATGGCTGGCTGCGGCGTTGTTCATTAACTTTGGAACGACAAAAGGATGCACCCTGTTTTTTCCGTCCTCATAGACCGACCGATAGTTGTCGTCCCAAGTGGATACACCGCCGCCAGCAGTTCCCAGAACGACTCCGGATCGAGCTGCAAGTTCACCATGGAAAACGAGCCCGGATTGTTCGATAGCCTCTTTGGTTGCCGTCAAGGTAAACTGCGTAAAGCGATCATACAGCGTCATCTGCTGCCGATTGAACCGACCTTCGGCCCCAAAACCGCGAACTTGGCCACCGATTTTTATGGCCAGCCTTTCCACATCGCGAAATTCAAGCTCTGAAATACCACACCGACCTTCGCGCATTGCTTCGAGTGTATCGGGAACCGTGTGGCCCAGCGAGTTGATGGTACCAGCACCCGTGATGACAACGCGTTTCATGCGAGTGTCAGACCTTTTCCGACACGAGTTTTTCAATTCCCGCGATAATGGCGGAAACATTCGAGATATCGAAGTCGCCGGCAGTTGGCTCATTTGCGTTGAATGGCACGGTGATATCGAATTCTTCCTCGATTGCAAAAATGCTTTCGACCAAACCCAGGCTGTCGATACCTAAATCTTCTAACGTGCTGTCGGGTGTTACATCGGATGGCTCCAGAACGGCCTGCTCTGCAATTATTGCTATGACGCGGTCGCTGATGCTCATGTCGTTCCCCTGATTATCGCGTTGGGGATGATTTAATCACTTGGAGGCTATTTGAAAACAGCCTTTTTGATAGCCGCAACGTCCCGTGCCAACCGCGGCAAACGCCGCTGCGCTTTGTAGATCTCAGTATGAGTTTCCATTTTTACAGCCGGATAACCCATAACAACACGACCAGCAGGCACGTTTGACAATATTTTTGAGCTTCCGCCAGCAATCACACCATCGCCAATAAATACATTGTCCGAAATACCACTCTGCCCACCAATAACCACATTGTTTCCCATTACGACCGAGCCAGAAAGTCCCGACTGGCCACACAGCAAACAGTCATTTCCGATCTGCGAATTATGGCCGATATGAACGAGGTTATCCAATTTCGAACCTGTGCCAATAACCGTGTTACGGACCGTTCCGTTATCAATAGTGCAGTTTGCACCAACTTCGACATCATCGCCGATTTCAACTGCGCCTAATGAATGGATTCGCAGCCAGCTCTGGGCCTTGGCGTCACCCTGATCACCCAGTGTTTTACGCGCGATTTCAACACCTGAAACCTCAGGTGTTACAAAGCTGAAACCGTCACCTCCGATGCGTGCACCGGGCTGCGCTATGAACCTATCCCCGATTTGCGACCTTGCTCCGACGCTGACCATTTCACGAAGATACGCGCCCTGACCGATCGAGGCATCCATACCGATTACGCAATGCGGTCCAATTACGGAACCCATGCCAATTTTTGCCCGTGCTCCGATAACGGACAAAGGACCAATTGAAACACCGTCTTCTATTTCGGCTGTTGGATCAATCACTGCAGAGGGGTGAATGCCTTCCGCGACGCCCTGGCCGCGGTCAAGCATAGCTGTGATACCGGCCATTGCCATGCGAGGACGTTTTACAAAGAGCGCTGCATCCAAGCCAAACCCGCGCCAATCCGCTCCTTCCCACAGCACCGCCGCACGCGCGGTGCCCGCATTCAAATCCTCGGCATATTTCGGGGCCATTGCCATCGCAAGGTCGGTCGGCCCTGCATCCTTTGGTTCGGCGGCGCGCAGAATTGTAAGATCAGTCTGACCCTCGGCTTCGACGCCAAGCGACTGAGCGATTTGTTGAATGGTGTACTGCATGGCGGGCTTCCTTATTCCAGGATTTGCCCTGTGATTAACCCTGAACGTCTGGCAGGACCACCCCTGCTTTCTGCAACGCGTCCCAGATTTTCTGATCCCGGTTGTAAACGTCGCGACGATACTGAACTTCGCCCCTAGGTCCGATATAGGCCGTGCGGTAAATCAAGTGCACCGGAACTGGTTGCTCCAGCTCGACCTTGGTTTCCTTGCCCGTATTCAGGACACCGTGGAAAAAGGCCTTTGGATCCTCTTCCTGACGGGCCAACAGAGTGTAAGCAAACTCGAAAGGATCGGCCAGTCGAATGCACCCATGTGAGAAAGCTCGAACCTCGCGCGCGAACAAACTTTTCTGAGGTGTATCATGCAGATAGATGTTGTGTTTATTTGGGAACATGAACTTTACAAGACCCAGAGCGTTGCTTTGACTAGGTGGTTGGCGCATTGAAAAGGGAAAATTGCGCGCGGTGAACTGAGTAAAGTCGACAGCCTCACGATTAACCCGGCGCCCGCTGCGATCTGTTATCTGAATATGGCCCACCGCATTTGGGTTCGCACGCAGTTTGGGCAGATACTCCTTAGTTATGATTGAGCGTGGAACGTACCAACTGGGATTGATAACCATATGTTCCATTTGGTCTGAAAACTCGGGGCTGCGGCGATCGTGTGTGTTCTTTCCAATAACAGCTCGGGTTTCAAAGGTCACGCGACCATCGTCGACGATCTTGGCTGAGAAATCTGCTTGATTGACCAAAATGTGCCGCTCACCACGCTTTTCCGGCAGCCAACGCTCGCGCTCAAGCGCGACCAAAACGGCCTTAAGGCGGTCCGAAACTGGTCTGTTTAGCTCTGCGATTGTTCCTTGGCCGGCGACCCCATCGGCTTCCAGCCCATGCGCTGTTTGAAATGCCTGAACAGCTGCGACAAGCGCATCATCAAACGTGGGGCTGGCGGTCGGCTTTAGGTAACCCATTGCGACAAGCCTGTTGCGCAACCTGACAACGTCAGTTCCTGAGTCCCCGCGTTCCAGCTTGGTATCTGGTACTTTCTGCCCCCATCCGCCTTGGGCAATAAGGTTTTCCAGCAGCATCTTCTGCTTCATCAATGCCCGATATTGAGGCGACTGTGGTGCAACTTGATGGATGTATGTATCCCCACCATGGTCTAACAGCGCCTGAAGATGTTCCTGTGACGAAAGGCGGTCCACCTCTCGCACCAAACCGCCATCAATTTGTTCGGGATTAACGGTTCCAGAATGCATGTCTTTGGCATATTTCACAAAAATGCTGCTCAACTCTGCCTCGACCGCCCCGAGATCGCGGGTGGTTTTGGCAGTTTCCATCTTGGCAACTAAACCCTGCGGATCGTATCGCCCATCGGGTAATCCATGCTGATCTGTATTCAACAAAGCCCGCACCAGAGTGGCGCGACGAACCGCGTGCTCAACGTGGTTTCCAACCCAAACGGGCTCATACCCGTTTTGGCGATAAAATGCCGCAAGGGCCGGATCCGAAGCCGTGTTTTCCGCCAAAGCCATCTGAAACGCGGTGTTGTCCGTGTCACCGGTGGCGACGGACCCTGAGATCGCAATGCATGCCGCAAGTAAAAATTTGGCAGTAGAACGTAGAACCGATTGCATAGATTGGCCTTGGTTTTTCAATAACTTGAAGGCACTCTAGAAAGCGCCCAAACCTGATACTGTTTGTTTGCTTCGAGGATGTCTATTCACAAATATATCATCGAGCCGCATCTTTGGAAAATTGATGCGTGTTTGCATCTGGTCGACTGATCCTGCCGGAAATATCGGCAAGCCTGTGTCAATTGCGCAAAAATTTGCCGAAAATTCCCCTTGGATTTCGACTAAGCGAAAGACTGCTTGGCTCACGATTCTGGCTGTGTCATAAAATCCGCGTCTGGGATGGGAAAAAATTAAGATCGCGCGCGTAACATCGTGTGCAGGCAGGAACAGTACGGGACGAAACTAGAAATGAGCAAGAGCAGTACATCGGGACTAACCCGGCGTGCCCTATTGGGTGCATTTGCCGCTACAGCCGTTGTCGCGGCACCATCCTACTCAAAAGCAGCTGGTTTTCTTCGCGGCGGTGGCGACATCCGCAGGATTCGGATGTATTCCGGTCGCACGGGCGAACGTATCGACATGGTCTATTGGGTCGATGGTAAGTACATTAAGGACGCCGTGAAAGAAGTTAACCACTTCATGCGCGATTGGCGCAATGATCAGGTTAAAGATATGGACCTGCGCACCATCGACATCATGGCTGCATCGCATAACTTGCTGGATGCAAGTGAGCCTTACATGCTGTTGTCTGGCTACCGTTCGCCTAAAACGAACGCAATGCTTCGTTCACGGTCGCGCGGCGTCGCGCGGAACTCATTGCATGTGAAGGGTCAGGCCGCTGATCTAAGGCTGTCATCCCGTTCGGTTTCTCAAATGGCCAAAGCGGCGATGTCCTGTCGTGCAGGCGGCGTCGGCCAATACTATCGATCAAACTTTGTACATATGGATTGCGGTGACATTCGTACTTGGCGCGGCTGAGCAAGCGATCTGATACTCGCGCTACTTTAAGCAAACTCAGTACTGTGCGATTGAGTTGGGCGTATTCGCACCAATTTTCTTGCGAATCTCACTGATCTCAGTTCTGAAACGTACCCCCAAGACTTTTCGCCGCGCAAAAAAATTAGGCTGCGCTATTCGGTCCCGCTCCAATGTTTTACGTGCATTTCCGAAAAATCGACCAGTCAGTCACAATGAAATGGCGCACCTGAGAAGCGCCATCAAGCTTTCCGATAAGTTCCAGTAAGTTCCTTTTTCTAAAATAGAATCAATTAATTATTGACACATGTAATCCGCTAAGGCTTGTTGCTTTCCGATAAATTCCCACTCTTTGTATGGGAATAATCGTGGGAACTTTTATGGTAGCGTTAAAATCATCCAAACCGTCGAGCCTTTCTGCCGCTTTCGTTAATTCGATCAAAGAGCCGGGCAAGTATTACGACGGCAAAGGTACGGGCCTATTTTTATGGGTGAAACCTGATGGTGGCCGCTTCTGGGTGCAGCGCGTGACCATCCGCGGCAAGCGGCACGATCTTGGATTGGGCAGCTCGCCGGTAGTTAGCCTTTCGAATGCACGCGACCAAGCATTGGAAAACAAGCGGGTTATCAGAAACGGTGGAGACCCCATTGCAAACAAACGAAGCGCAAAGTCGGTATTGACGTTTGCTGAAGCGGCTCGAGAAACACATCAAGAACTTTCTCCAACTTGGAAGAACCCGAAAGATCGTGCTGCGTTTTTAAAAACCTTGGAGACCTACATTTTCCCTCGTGTCGGCAACAAGCCAATACACGAAGTAACCAGCGCGGACATCCGACAAGCTATTTTGGCTGTTCGAAACAAAGCTCCTAGTGTCGCGAAGAAACTTATCTTCAGGGTCTCTTTTGTTTTCAAGTGGGGCATCGCAGAGGGATTATGTTCGCAAAACCCAGCGACGGCCGAAGCATTGGCCTTACCGCGCGATACCCGGAAATCGGTGCCACGGAAGTCATTGCACTATTCGAAAGTGGCAGAATGCGTTGAGACCATCCACGCATCGGAAGCATGGCAGTCCACGAAGCTGGCACTGGAGTTCCTGATACTGACCGCCAGTAGGTCCGCCGAAGTTCGATTGGCGCAGTGGGGAGAAATCGAATTACCGGGCGGCGACACGGCGACATGTGCGACATGGACAGTCCCTGCGGAACGGGCGAAACAGAAGCGGCCCCACCGCGTTCCATTAACCACACGCGCGGTTGAAATCCTGCGCGCAGCCAAAACGCTGGATAATGGCAGCGGATTTATCTTCCCTAGCATTCGTGGACGCACACTGTCGGACATGACGCTTTCAAAACTGGTTAAAGAACTTGGCTATGACGCTGACGTACACGGGTTCCGAACATCATTTCGTACTTGGGTACAGGAACAAACGGAGTATCCGCGAGAGGTGGCGGAAGCTGCATTGGGTCATAAACTCGGGGATGCAGCTGAACAGGCTTACGCCAGATCAGACTACTATGAAAAGCGCCGTCAAATGATGGAGGACTGGGCGAATTACCTCAGTACAGAAACTCAACCGTAGGCAATGTTGAAAGGGCTAGATTGACATGATTGTGCCAAAACGCTGGATTAGGCTCTCCGAAATCCACCAACGTATTTCAACAAGCCTCCTCGAAAACGAAGACAAGAAAACACCTACCCAAAATCTAGAGGTTAAAGCAAATGAGTTGTGCTGGAACTTTTGCGAAAGTTCCAAAAAGGTATTTCTGCATAGGTCCGGCGACAAGGTAGATGAGATGACCAAAAACTATGTGGAGCCTCCCAAGGCCGGGACGCATCTTCGCGCCAACGAACTTGTAGACCTCGCCGTCGGAGTTCCAGGCAGCGGTACGAAAAAATACGTTGCTATCGGTGGAGGTCCAAAAATCTACAACATATCCGGGCCCTATATCGGAAGTCCTATACTTTTTGAGCGAAAAGAGTTTGAGAAGTTCTTTCTCAAAATTTTTGGGGACGCTACCGGTTCTTCAGGACTTTCCCTAATCGGCGTCAAAAACGCGCTTCTACAGAAGCACAAGGCAGGCACGTACAAAAACAAAGAAGAAGAATGGGACCATTACAACGGGTTGGTCCCTAAAAGCATTTTTAATAAAGCCTTCAAAGCCGCAAAACAAGAAGACCCAAGCTTTGGAAAAGTCGGTAAACCGCCCGCCAAAAACAAAAAATAATTCCGAACGTTTAATCAGAACGGTTTTGTCCCGATCGGTTTTGTTTGCCCTCGATCTGCTCGGTTAGCTTCCAGAGCATGACTAAACAATCCAAGAGGGCATGTAATGCAAAACAAAATACTAAGACGAAACGAAGTGGAGAAGCTCACCGGTCTTTCTCGATCAACTATCTATGCTATGATGAAAAGCGGCGAATTCCCTCGCCCAATCCGGCTGTCGGCCCGCGCGGTCGGATGGATGGCTTCCGACATAGATGCCTGGCTTCAAAATCGGCTTGAGCAAACTGCGCGGAGGACGATCCTATGACTGACGCGCGTAAAACTACGGAAGATTTGGGTGGCAAATGGTACGGCCACTATGGTCTTTGCCATTGCCCCGCACACGCTAACACCGACACACCTGCGCTCACTGTCACTAACGCCGACGACGGCAAATTCCTCGCGCATTGCCACGCAGGATGCTCATTCGAAGAGGTCATGGCAGGCCTTGGTGAACGAGGGCTCTTCAATGGTCATTCAGACAGCTCAATAAAAAATTGCGATACCGGCAATAAGTCAGTGAACTTAAGTTCACTAGATTACCGGCAGAAGCGCGCTCGAAACCTTTGGAACAGTGCATATGATCTCAAAGGAACACCAGCAGAGCAATATTTGCTATCGCGGTGCATTGAATGCCACGACATACACAACCTTCGATATGCGCCAATTTGCGAACATCTATCAGGGGAGTTGCTCGCTGCACTAGTTGCTCGAATTGAAGGCAGCGAAGGATCGGCAGTTCATCTCACATATATCGACGAGATGGGCGAGAAAGCAGATGTGGAGCCACAAAAAGTCATGCTGGGCCCCACCAAAGGCGGAGCTGTTCGTCTTATGAAAGGCGAAGATGGCCTCATAGTCGCCGAGGGCATTGAGACCTGCCTGTCGATTCAATCAGGTATCTCGCCTCCTCCGTTCAGTGTATGGGCGGCGCTTTCAGCGTCAAACATGCGGTCTCTTATCCTACCACCCAGTCCATCCAAGCTAATCATAGCGCCTGACGGTGATACTACCGGGCGGCAAGCTGCGCATGAGCTGGCTGTACGTGCACATGCATTGGGCTGGCAAGTTTTGGTCACCAACACTCCCGATGGCATGGACTGGAACGACGTACTTCAGGAGGGCAAATCATGGTCGTAAAAATACAAGCCATATCTAGCGCCGAGCCCTTTCAGCCTGAAGGCCCGCAGCCGCTTGTCTGCGAGCCACCTGAAGGTCAGCCATATCCGGTTGAAGCATTGGGCGCATTAAAAGGTATCGTAGAGGCAGTGCAAGGCGAGACACTTGCACCTGTCGCGATAGCCGCCCAGTCCGCTCTCGCCTGCGCGTCTTTGGCAGTTCAGGCACATGCGGATGTGGAAACCCTAGGTGGCAATGCACCGTGCTCTTTATTCTGTTTGACGGTTGCCGTCTCGGGAGAACGCAAATCTACCGTCGATGACCACTTAATGAAACCAATCACCAAATTTGAACACGAGGCCGCAAAGTACCATGTCGCCGAAATGGCCGACTTGGAAAACGACGTTGCGATCTGGGTGGCGAAACATCAGCAAGCTTTGGAAAAGGTGAAAAAGGCTACCGGATCAAGCGTGGAGGTGGCCAAGGAAGAACTCGATGGCCTTGATCCTCGGCCCCAGCCGCCCGCAAACCCGGAACTGACAGTAACCGAGCCGAGCATTGAAGGCCTGTGGCTGGCGTTCGTTCAAGGGCGTCCAAGCCTTGGCGTGTTCTCGGACGAAGGCGGCCAGTTTCTCGGCGGGTATGCCATGAATAGCGACAATCAGCAGAAATCTCTCGCAGCCGTTAACAACCTTTGGTCCGGCAAACCCATTAAACGGACTAGAAGAGGCGATGGAGTGTCCACGCTGTATGGCCGGAGATTAGCAATTCACTTGCTAGTACAACCCATTGTCATGCAACGATTTATAGCTGGCGGTCTTGCTGACGATACTGGCTTCTCAGCTCGGCTTCTGATTTGCCAACCGAAGTCAAGCATAGGTGAACGGTATTACTGCAACGTAAAATTCGACCCCTCTGCCAAGGCAGAGTATGAGGCACGAATGAACTCTATCCTGATGGTCCCGCTGCCGATCGACGAGCATACAGGCGCCTTGAAGCCACGTCTCATGCCCCTGAGCCCGGCAGCCAAGCAGCTATTGGTTACCTTCGCTGATGAACTTGAAGAACGACAGGCTCCACATGGTGATCTTTCCAGTGTCACAGCCGCTGCTTCCAAAGCCCCTGAACAGGCTGCGCGTATCGCGGCCGTGATGACGCTGTGGTCCAATCTGGAGGCTGCTGAAGTCGAGGCCGACGTCATGACGGACGGTATCGCGCTTGCCCGCTACTACCTCGAAGAGGCCGTTAGACTGTCATCCGCGGCGACAATGACGCGGGAGTTGGCCAACGCAGAAACACTGCGTGTATGGCTGCTGGAACGCTTCGAACACGATGAGGTCGTGACGCGCGACGTGCAAAAGGACGGTCCAAGCCGAAGCCTGCGCACCAGTTCTGCCGCACGGGCGGCGCTGACGGTCTTGGAAAAGCATGGTTGGCTAATACGGCTCGAACCCGGGGCCTTGGTCAGGGGGAGTAATCGCAAGGAGGCGTGGAGGATCGTGAAACCTAACCACTCCGCTAGTCCTGGGTTCAGCTCCTATTAGCCCAAAGCGCAATATCTAAAAGAAATTGAGGAAAGCCCACATGTATATTGAACCATTACAACGCCCAGCAGTGCAGACCTACCTAAGCGAGATCCAGTCTGATCCTGTATTTGAAGAGTTGTTCCTGACGGACCGCGATGAGTTTGTTGGTCTTGATACAAACCCTAAAGGTTGGGATTGGGCAGACCACTATGGCTCACGCATTATCGACGGCCACTGGCTGGAAGCGTCAGAGCCAGATGAACAGTTGCGCCTGGCGCGGATTTGCCATCTGCGGGCTCTGGCTTGGGAGGCCGCTATTCAGCACATAATGCGAGCATCGTAGTTACTGACTATCGCTGAGTTTGCCGACGGTAAAAGATTGTGCCACTAGCATGACCCGAGTGAACTCAAGTTCACTTGTTCGCACGATATCAAAATTGCCGATCAGTTTGTGGGTTGATGCCCAACTTCCTAAGAATAAGGGTTTCTGCTGCAAGACGGACTTTATGGTGCGGCTTGAGTTTTTAGGTAAACTATGCTTACCTTTTATCGAGAAAACGATCAATTGTCGACACTATGAAATCAAAACCGGAGCCTGAAAAGACAGGTTTGAAACAGACGCACCCCGAGACAGCGGGGAAATTTGCTAAAGGCAAAAGCGGTAATCCGAAAGGAAGGCCAAAAGGCGCTCGCAACAAAGCTACGCTCGCAGCCGAGGCATTGATGGATGGTGATGCGCAAGCCATCACTGGGAAGGCGGTAGAACTGGCAAAAGCAGGTGACATGACCGCGATAAGACTATGTCTCGAGCGTATTCTACCTCCGCGCAAATGCCGGCCGCTGAAAGTCAGCTTATCGAAGATCGAAGGGCCTGAAGATATTTTGAAAGCCGTTAATTCTGTTCTTTTAGCGGTGTCATCAGGAAAAATCGCGCCGGACGAGGCTGATGCTCTTTTGCGCACCATTGAGGCTGCGAGAAAAGCAATGGAGACCGAGGAACTACATCGTGAATTAAATGATTTACAGACCAGATTGGATTTGATCGGTGCCTGATAGCTCGAAGGTCCGTATCGCCAAGCTTAAGAAGCGAATGGCAATTCCGCGAGAGCGATACATCGCAGCGGTCGAACGCCACGAGCATCGAGCCTGGGCCTATCGGACGGACCCGCGCTGGCACGCGGAAATGCGTACTAATCTGATCAAGGCTAAAAACCATATCTTGATTTCGGAAGGCAAGGTTCCGGATCCTTTGCCCGAACCGGAATCTATTGAAGAGCCCGACCCAGCAGTATTCGACACCGAAGACCAAATCAGGAAAGACGACGCTCTCATAGAGGCATACCTGTCAGACACTCCGGATGAACGGCGCCTTCCTAATGCGCGTGGTCACAACCACGCAGAACTTCTCAAATACTGGCACTCCAGTCCGGAAGGGAAAAAGTGGCACGAACACCTCGACCGCGAACTGAAGCCGAAGCTCACCGCAATCCGAGACCGCATTCTCGCAGAGGGCTGTTGAACAGGCTAGAGGAATGGACAGAAGCGAATTTTTGTAAACTTCGCATGCGCCTGAAACGTTGCACAGCGCGTTCTCTTCGTCGAAATGGCAAGTGCGAATTCTCAACTCGGTTGTTGAGCCACCTGCCCGTCTGCTGCTTTTCGGTAGCACCAAGTTCTCTGAGAGCGGCTCTGTATGAGGCGAAGCGATCCGTGACGACGTTTTCCGCTTTTCCGTGCCGCTTCATCAATTTCTTGAGGAATTTCAGTGCCGCCTGCTTGTTTCGGCGTTTGGTGACAACGACTTCCAGCACCTCGCCTTCGTCATCAACAGCCCGCCAAAGATAATGCCGCTTGCCATTCACCTTCAAGAATACTTCGTCTATGTGCCACTTCCATCTCGAGAATGCGCGCAGTTGTTGCACCCGCTTTCTTCGGATCTCAGAGGCAAACATCGGACCGAACCTGTTCCACCAGTAGCGGACGGTTTCGTGGCTAACGTCAATACCTCGCTCGTGCAGCAGGTTTTCGACATTCCGAAGCGAGAGCGGAAATCGGATGTACAGCATCACCGCCAGGCGGATGATCTCAGGGCTGGTTTTGAAGTATTTGAACGAAGCAGGTTTGTTCATTCCTAAATGCTACGCAACGGCCCTGCCCAGCTCAACCCAAGTTCTTCTGACAAGACCAAATCACACGTCAAATGGCGCAAAGTCGTTAGCGCGCGATCGTTTCCATCGATCCAGATAACCAAATTTATCAGCCTCGTCGCTCAGTAGGAACCCTTCCGGCAAATAAGGATAGACCTCTTCGCCAGTTACCATATCGCGGTCACTTTCGCGCATGATCAGGTGGTGAGGCAGGAATTCCGAAGGATGCGAAAGCCCAGCAGCCCCGGTCATCTCAGCTAGCGCGGAAAGCGTACCATGGTGAAAACGCTTCACACGTTCCGACTTGTCTTTAACATTGAGGGCCCGCATTCTCAGCTTGTCCTGAGTGGCTACGCCAACCGGACAATGATTGGTGTGACACGCTTGGGCATGTATGCACCCCACAGCGAACATGAATCCTCGTGCTGAGTTAGCCCAATCGGCGCCCAATAACATCGCCTTCGCGATGTCGAAAGCGGATATCAGTTTAGCTGAAGCGCCAATTTTTATGCGATCCCGAACCCCGGCCCCGCGGAGCGTGTTGTGCGCAAACGTCAGACCCTCGACCAACGGCATGCCCATATGATTGGCAAATTCAAGCGGCGCGGCGCCAGTACCCCCTTCTTTTCCATCGATGACGATGAAATCCGGTGTCACTTCTGTCTCAAGCATTGCCCTCACAATGCACATGAACTCACGACGGTGGCCGATACAAAGTTTAAAGCCCACCGGTTTACCCCCTGAAAGCTCACGCAGTTGCGCGACGTATTCCATCAGTTCGATTGGCGTAGAAAAGGTAGAATGTGACGCTGGTGATATGCAGTCGACCCCCATAGGCACGCCTCGAGCTTCCGCGATTTCCTGAGTTATTTTAGAAGCTGGCAACATGCCGCCATGGCCCGGTTTGGCGCCTTGACTCAGTTTAATTTCGATCATCCTGACCTGGTCATCGGCTGCCTTTTCCGCAAATTGGGCCGGATCGAAATTTCCGTTGTTGTCACAACATCCAAAGTAGCCTGAACCAATCTCCCAGATCAGGTCACCCCCGCCTTGACGATGATAACGAGAGATGCCGCCCTCGCCTGTGTCATGGGCGAAACCACCCATCTTCGCACCCTTGTTGAGGGCGAGAATGGCGTTGGGCGACAGGGCCCCAAAGCTCATGGCCGAGATGTTGTAGATGGACGCGTTATACGGTTGCGAGCAGTCGGGACCGCCAATAATAACGCGGAAATCGCTATCCACGATGTGGACAGGCCGCACTGAATGCGTCAACCACTCGTAGCCCGCCCCATAGACATTCCGCTTTGTGCCATAGGGCAGTTTATCTTCGTCTCCCTTGGCGCGCTGATAAACCAAGGACCTGTCCTCCCGTGAAAACGGGTTCTCATCTTGATCATTCTCAAGCAAGTATTGGCGCAGTTCGACCCGAAATCCTTCAAAGAAGAAACGCATATGTCCGGCGACTGGATAATTGCGCAAGATAGAATGCTTGGCCTGGATGACATCGTGGAGACCCAGGAGCATCAGTGCCCCGAATATCACCACACCTGCCCACGCCCAGGGCGTCAGGAACGCGAGCCCCAAGAAAACAAGCGTTAGGGCGAAAGTCGCGCCCCAGATGCCGAACCGCTCAATGTCTCCAATACGTTGCATTGGCCCGCCTCCAAGTATGTCACTTCAATGGTACTGGTGTTTTGACGATTATTCCAATAGCCGCAGCCTGCCAGCTTTCGCGACCGATACCTATGTCGCTCAGTCGCCTTCCGAGATTACGAGGGCAATAGCAGACCGGCGGCGCCTATTCTTCGAGACGAAGGATCAATGACAGCGTTCGCAAGTTGTCAGCGAGCCGCTCTGAAACATACTCTAGTGCATACGTCTGGAATTTCAGCGCCAAGTCCGGATCTTCGGATTTCATGCGTTCGAATGCGGCATCCGTCAAAACATGCGCGGTTCCGTGGCTGTCCGCTATGGCCAGCGCAAGCGCCCCGACATTTCCTTGTCTAAAGAAGCTCGCCACACCGACCATCGAACCTGAACCCGTACTTCGTATTCTATGGTTTTCGCCGTCTAACTCGCGGAGATAGATCGAAATGGTACCTTGTTCGATGAAAAGCAGCATGCGCCGCTCATTGCCAGGTTCTGAAACAACGTCATCTTCCGCGAATTTCATCTCCTTCAAGTAACTCCTAAATCCTTCAACATCGGATTTGATTTCGAAAATTTTTTCCAACTGATCATCTATCAGCAGTGACTTTATGTTTGGATCAATACCCGCCGTTCTTAGAAGAAAATCTTCACACCACTCCAACGCACTATCTGCGTCCTTGAAAATAGGTTCAATAACAGCATCGCCATCGAGAAATTCTTCTTCATGCAGCAATTGATTAATTTCTTCAGGGACGTGAGCCAAAGCGAGCTGCGTTCCGACTTCTAGTGCCTTTTTCTTGATTTTGACTAGGCCATGAACAGCGGATGTGTCTAAACCAGAAACTTGTTGAAAATCCAGAATTATGAACTCGGGCGCGCCTTCTTTTCTGAGCAAAGCCCCAACCACTTCCTCGTAAAGTTTAATTGAGGATGCAAAGAAAATGAAACCGTGAAGTTTAAGATATAGAATCTTTTGGCCTTCGGCGCTCAGAACTTTTCGATGGTCATCCGGACGGTCGACGTTGCTCCCAAAACTACTCCCCTCCATGGCCAAGCGAACAACATTAATTTTGCTGTAGTTAATGACGAAAAGGACCAAAGCTGCGGCCACGCCGGTCGCAACGCCCTCCAGAAACCCGATAAACTCTACGACAAAAAGGATCGCAAAAATTATCGCAATATCACCGCGCCGTAGGTTGGACCAGCTTTTGACAACCCAGTCATAAAGGAAGCCCAACCCTATAAACATTACTAATCCACCAAGCACAAATTTGGGAAATACAGAAAGAGCACCTGCTCCAACTGTCATCGTCAGAAGGCAGAACACGGCGACTACCAGCCCGACGAGCCGACTATCCCCACGCATGCGCTGTCCAAGAGTTGACAAACTTACGTAATGATAGCCAACAAGGCTTCCACCCGGCGCTGCAAGAATGTTGGCGAGCCCGGCCACACGCATCTCGCGATGGACGTCGATATCACGATTAAACGCAGACTCGAGCGCTGTAAGGTTAAGAAGAACAGAGATGAGTGCTATAGAAAGAATTGTGGCCAGCCCGGTAAACTCTGTCACGAACAAAGTCCAGTCGGCAGAGAGATAAGTTGTTAGAGGCACAGGCTGCCACAATGCACCGTCCCCGAATGGTTGCAGCAACCAGCCTTGATCAATGGCTTCCTCACTCGAAGTGCCCGTGAGGAAGAGAATTGCATGAAAGAGAGCCACTGCGCCGATAATTAGGCCAGGCATTATGAAGACATTGGTATATTTCAGAGACACGAACAGTGTCACAAGAGCAAATACAGTTCCGGGCAACCAGAGATGTGCAACTTCGGCAAGCGCACTCAGCCGGGCAAAATCGAAAGTTTCTTCAGCCATTACGCTGAAGGAACCTTTAAAGAGAAGCCAACCCGTGGCCGCTAGGAAACCGGCAACCACTGGATACGGGATAAGCTGGACAAACGCCGCCAGCCGCCACCGTCCCACGAGGTAAAAAATCACCCCAGCAAGCGCAGTCGACAGCACCATTATCACCACTGCCTGGGCAAAAAGCATTTCATTAGAGAGGGCACCGCCAGGAAGTTGGGATAGCGTCGCAATCATAACGGCGATTATCGCTGTTGGATTGTCTTGCGGTAGAGCCACGACTCCACGGAGCTCGCTGAACAGACCAATGACGAGAGCTATTACAACACCACCAAAAAGGAGTTGCCCCGTCGCTCGCGGCACGTACCCGGATAGTTCCCCGGTAAATATGACTGCCGAATATGAAAACATGAAAGTAACCGTCAAGACACCCGCAACCAGTCCAGCGGTGATACTTGGGAGCACGACAGGACCCGTGAAGTTTTCGCTCAGTTCTTTTCTCCAACCAGACTGCATAAATGCTGTTCCTTCTTGTAGTCTGAGCGGCTTATTTTGCCTGGTCGCAAAGCTGCCCATCAAAGCCGCCTGCATCTTGTATGCAGACGACTTTTCTGTGCTCAGAACGCCGACCTCAATTTAAGTCCCGGCATCTCATTTTGGTTGTTGGGCGTAGCTGTACGGTGTGGGTTGCGATCAGAAGAACTCTAGCTTCGATTCCAGGGCAAGGTTTCCTTCCGCATCAATAACGTGGAACTGCTCGTCTATCCTCCAGCCAAGCTTCTCGGCGAGAGCCTTCATCCCGCCGCCGGTCAGATGCGCCGCATCTGTTACGGGTGCACGGCCGGAAACGTGCACCTCCTTCCCGTCTACGAACATTGTCTTCTGGATCTCGATCCTTGCCATACCGTACTCCAATCCTCCTAATCACACAGCCTTAATCGCCTCTTCGTGAGCCACTTTGACGGTTCGCATTATGCGGTCGACAACGAGATAAGGATCGGCATCGGATGCCGGTCGACGATCTTCCAAGAAGCCTTTCCAGTCGTGCGTGGTCGTATAAATCGGAATACGGATTGATGCACCTCTGTTAGACGCGCCAAAGCTGAACTGATCGATTGAGGCCGTTTCATGCGACCCCGTCAACCGGCGTTCGTTTCCCGCGCCGTAGACCGCGATATGATCTTTATGGAACGGACGGAAGCCCTCACATAGCGCTTCAATATAATCCTGGCCGCCGACGTCACGAAGGTAGTCGAAGGAAAAGTTAGAGTGCATGCCAGACCCGTTCCAATCTCCAGATATCGGTTTCGGGTCAAGGGTAGCGATAAGGTTATACTTCTCGGATATCAGGTGCAGGAGAAACCGTGCAACGATCAGGTCGTCAGCCGCACGCAAAGCGCCCTTGCCAAAACACTGAAATTCCCACTGACCCAACATCACTTCTGCGTTGACGCCGGTCACGCCAAGATCGGCTGCAAGGCAGGCGTCCCAGTGCTCATCAACCATCTCTCTTGCTTCTACCCGATGGGCGCCGACTGCGCAGTAATAGGGTCCTTGTGGCTCTGGAAACCCACCATCGGGAAATCCAACCGGTCGACCGTTGGAGGTCATCAGGATGTATTCCTGCTCAAATCCGAACCAGAATTCGGCCTCGTTCTCGTGATCTATAAGATTTCGCGTGTTGGTTTCATGAGGACTTCCATCTCGGTGGAATACCTCGCACAGAACGAGATAGGCGTTTGGCCGGAAAGGGTTAGGATAGACACGAACCGGCTGGAGGATGCAGTCAGAGTCGTGGCCCTGGGCTTGTTGCGTAGAACTGCCATCGAAGCCCCACTTTGGCGTGTCTTCTACGGCGCCGGTATATGCACTGTCGGGATGGATCTGCGCTTTCGTCCGGATATTTGAGGTTTCGTAGCCATCCAACCAGATGTAGTCGAGTCGAGCATTTCCCATTCTTCTCCTCCCTTTTAATGAGTTGTCTTCATTCAGCACCCGTTTGAGTGCTTAGTCGGTGGCGCGTTAATTCGGTGGGTGTAAAGGCCCACGGATCATACGCACGGCAACCGCCATAGCATGACGCCGGATGTGTTTGTGTTCGTCGATGCCGCTGAGCGAGACATCAAGCCACTCCTCGACTGCCTTTTCAGTCACCGGCATCTTTTGTGCTGCGAGACCAAGCACCGCTTCGATGGCTGCAGCGTAACCTGCCTTGGTTTCATCCTCGTCATCCCAGTTGAACATTCCCGACCCCCTTCGCCTAACCTGCTGATAAATTGGATTTACCAACGCGCCCAAGGCTGTTCCTTGACACATATCAATCCCTGAATAAGATATTTTTCGCAATTATAAATGCGGGTAAGCGCGAGAGAGAGGGGGGCTAAATAGAAACTTTTCAGAAAGTTATCCCTGCTCTTGGTCTGTTTGCGATCCTCGCATGCTCAGCATTCTTGGTTGTGCGCGTAGCAACTGTCTATGTTTCCGGTCGGGTACATCGAGTCCGCGCCTCGGGAGAACTCTTAGTCTTTCTGATCTTCTTCTACCTACTGATCGGCCCTGCTTTGGGCGTCATAGGGCTTGAACATCTCGCAGAAGCCGCAAATAAGGCCGTTCTAGCCACTACTGCAATCTGCGTTGCATTCCTTTTGAACGGCGTGATCAGAGTCGTCCTCTGGGATGGCCTTTTGTCCGATCACGGGCAGAGGAAAGTTCCCATAATCGTGTCAGAAGGTGTTGGGATTACGATCTATTTAGCGGCGATCCTGTTGGTAATGCATTTTGTTTACGACGAGCCAGTAGGAGGTCTTCTCGCGACATCGGGAGTGGCCGCTCTGGTTTTCGGGTTTGCTGCCCAATCGACACTTAAAGAAGTGTTCTCCGGTGTTGCCCTGAATGCCACACAGGCATTGCGCATCGGCGATTTTGTCGAGATCGACGGTGTATACGGCCAAGTTTACGAGATCAACTGGCGTTCTATCTCCATCAAGAACCCCCACACGGACTCGCTATACATTTTCCCGAATAGCGGCGTCGCCGATCGGACGATCCTAAACTTCAGTGAGCCCACGGGGCGGTTCAGATACTTCGTTCACTTTACGTGCGAACTTTCAGCCCCTCCGGAGCTTGTCATACGCGCTATCGCCGAGGAACTTGAGCACTCCAGGTTCGTACGTCGTGATCCCAAACCGAACTTCAATTTGCTCGGATTCAGCAAGGAAGGGATCGATATTCGTATCCGCTTCCACTTCAACGGCGATGACCCGTGGTGGGACGCTCAGAACGAAGTCATCATGGCAATCTGGAGTGCGATGAGAAAGCACCGCCTTCGCATAGCAATTAACCGTCACTGGCTTGGCTCGAGCGATGAATGGAGCGAGCTCGACAATAGGAGAGATGAGGACTTCGGAGTTGATAGGGTGATGGAAGAACTTCGGAAATCGTGGATCTTTTCAGTATGCGCAGAGGAAGATCTCTCCCGACTCGCTGACGCAGCTAGTATTATTTCGCTCAACCCGCCCGGCTGCTTCTATGAACCAGATGAGCCCTCGGATGGCCTTTATCTCGTCCTCGAGGGAAATACCGCGCTATACCGTCAGATCGACGAAAACTCAGCCAACGAGATCAAGATTGAGATCTGCCCGCAGGGTGAACTCTTTGGTTTGCGGAGCTTCCTTGACTCGACGCCTCGGAAATACCTTGCCCAGGCCGAACAATACACCGTCGTCGCGCATTTGGCTGAAGATACAATGCGGAGTTTGATGCTCAGCCAGCCTGATCTAGAGACCAACCTTCGCGAAAACCTCAAGTCGCGCGCGCTGCAGCGCGAAGAGAACGCTGAGCTGGCACGTAAAGACCTACTGTCATCCCTTCATGCCGAAGAGCGTCGCAAGCTCTCTGAAGAACTGCGACAAAACGTGAGCGCCATATTGGAGCGCCCAGCTTTTCACCACTTCATGAGCCTTCTGTCATCGAAGCTACGCCACGAAGATATTCTGAATGCCGCGATGGCAGGGGCTGCGATCATCGCAGCTTGCAGAGGAGACGTTGATAACGATGAAGAAGAATTCCTCAAACGAACTATGGCGGAAGCGGACTTGCTGAGGCACATGGATTTTGGCCAAGCGTTGGAGCTGTTTCACGCGTTTGCAGGTTCTGGTGACGTTTTGAACAGGGAAGGACAGGTCTTTAGGAAGCTTGACCGTGCCGGCGAGGTCAAGGGAGGACCGCAAATCGTCCAGGCGATCGCCGTTGGAATGACGGGTGTTCACGGGATACCGACGGCAAAAGAGCGCGAGGCGCTCACGGACATTTCCGAGCGGCTTGGCCTGAAGGTGCCGAAATGGGCGCTCGAAATTAATGGAGCGCTGAATGGGTGACGAATTGGCAAAGTCAGGGTTTGTGTTCACGATTGGTCTCACCGGGCACCGGGACATTCATTCTGATGCCGTTTCCGATGTACGCGCGGCGCTCCGGAATGAACTCGAGGCTCTCAGAGAACGGTTTTCGGCTCTTCCAGTCGAACTCGTGACCGGACTGGCTGACGGCGCCGATACGCTGGCGACCGAGGTTGCCCTTGAGATTGGCTTTCCGGTGCGTGCCGTTCTTCCAATGCCTAGAGCTCTTTATGAGACCGACTTTGAGGGCGAAGCGCTTGCGAACCTCATTCGGCTTTTGAATGACGACCGCGTCACTGTGCAAGAGCTGCCTCTCCCCACCGGCAGTATAGATAGTGATTTCAAAGACGCAGCGTCTCGCGATGTCTGTTACGCACGGCTGATGGATTACCTTGTAAGGCGGTCAAATGTCCTTATTGCACTTTGGGATGGAGAGGTAACCGGGCTTACTGGTGGGTCTTCTGACGTCGTCGTTCGTTATCTATCCGGGTCGAAGCCGCGTTCGGGAACCGCCAAGACTTACGAAGCAATAGATAATGCCGAGCTTTCCGAGGATACTTCGGATCTAATCATCTGGATTGAAACACCGCGACAATCCGGGAAAAGTGGCCCCGGAAAAATAAGCACAAGTTATCTGGTTCAGGCGGGTGCTAGCGGCTTCATTTGTCGCCTGCAGCATATCCCTGATTTCGTATTGGAGCGCTGGCGCGAGTTTGACCAGTTTGCCTTCGAGCGCGACACTACAACCGGCACCGATCTGACCGCCTATCCGATCTCTACCCCCGATGATATCAAGATATCAGAGGTCGCTTCCTCGATCGATGTGGATTTCGTGCGTGCAGATCAACTTGCCCTCGCAAATCAGCGTCAATCCGATCGTCTCTTTAAGCTCTTCGGCCTCATGGCCGCCCTGATGGGACTTACATTTCTCCTTTATGCAAAGATTGCCGCACTGAAACTGTTTCTGATCGCTTACGTGGCGCTGTTTGCGGGAGGTTTCGTACTGTTTGCCATCGGGTCAAGGCGCGGGTGGTTCGGACGTCACCTCGCTTTTCGCGCGCTAGCCGAGGCACTGCGCATTCGATTCTTCCTCGTCTTGTCCGGAGCCGGCACGACAGGCCAGACACGGCGTCTCCTGCGACTGACCAGTATTGAGCGTTTCAAAGGCTTCGGATGGATTGAGGATGCAATCCGCTGCACAGAACCATTGACCTACGAAAGTACTGTCTCCACACAAGAGAGAGTCGCGGCAGTATCGGAAAGATGGGTCAAGGATCAGGCGGCATATTTTTCACGAAAACATCACCAGTTGCACGGCGAGCATGAGCGTCTCGAAACAGTAAAGAAATTCCTGTTTCTCGCGGCTTTTGTCGGTGCCGTGTCACTGCTTCTTTTCAAGAAGTCTCTCTACGATTTCCATATCAGCGATCTTGATGGGAAAACGCTGGTCGTCTTCCTCATGGGGCTTTTGCCGCTTTGGCTTGCAATATGGGAAATCTACCAAACGAAAATGGCGACGCGTGAGCTGCTCTGGCAGTACGCAAATCAGGGAGAGCTGTTCGAGCTTGCCGAGCGGCGTCTCGGAGCGATTTCCGATCCTATCCACGCCCAGGATGTGATTTCAGATTTGGCCGAACGTTCGCTGATGGACGTGGTCCAGTGGAGCACGCACCGCTACCACCGCGAACATGAACCGCCATCAGCCGGATGATTAAGAAAGTGGAAGATCGCAGCGATTTCAAAGCACAACTTTCAAAGTTGCGCCACGACCTTCGCACACCTATCGGACACATCATCGGCTACGCCGAGATGATCGAGGAAGATCTGTCCTCCGATCTTCTAAAGACATTTTCCGGAGACCTGCAGGCAATCCAGAATGCAGGCCACAAAATGCTGGCTCTTATCGAGGACTTCTTAGGCGCGACGACGGTATCACCCGATGAAATCAATGTTAGCGAGGCGCAGTTTCAGTTTCGGATGCAGCTCAACCACATAACCGGTTACTCGGAGATGATCTTTGAGGAGGCGACCGATCTCGGTGAAGCCGAGTTCATCTCTGACCTGGAACACATTGCCGAAGCAGGTCGGAGAGCTCTGAGTCTGGTAGATGCGATCCCGCAGCGGTTGCTCGAAAAAAACGCCGAAAAAGAAAGTAGTCTAAAGAAAAATAACATACCCACTACTGAGCAGAACACTCATGTTATCACCAGCGAAATCGGACAAGGCGGAGAAATTCTGGTCGTCGACGATGACATTTCCAACCGAGAATTACTCAAGCGGCGCGTAAAACGCATGGGCTACTCCGCACGGGTAGTTTCCAGCGGTGAGGAGGCTCTTGCCCTACTTGAAACTGAGCGATTTGATCTCGTCCTGCTCGACTACATGATGCCCGGCTTGTCGGGTCTTGAGACCCTGCAACGAATGAAGTCGTCATCTCGCCTACGCACCATACCTGTCATCATGTTATCTGCGTCTGACGATATCGGGATGATGGTCGATTGTATCCTGCAAGGTGCAGAAGACTACATCTTCAAGCCTTTCAATCCAATTTTGCTTCAAGCTCGAATCAGCGCATGCTTAGAAAAGGTGCGTCTTCGTCAGAACATCTCAAGGCAGTTCCGGATTTTTATATCCTCACCAGGCGACGTCATTCCTGAGCGGCGAGTGGCAAAGACCGTAATTGGGCGTCTCAACGAGGAGTTTTTTGGGCGTGCCTATCTGATCCCAATCCTTTGGGAAGAGGAGCCCATGCTGGCTTCTGAAACCTTCCAGGCTCAGATCCACCCACCGCATGATACGGAAATCTACGTTGGTATTCTTTGGTCGCGCATCGGCTCGCCTCTACCCGACACGATCCTGAGACCCGACGGTACCAGGTACGAGTCCGGTACGGCATTCGAATTCGAGGACGCACTGGGCGGTTTCAAGAAGCAAAGCTCTCCGGAGATGCTTCTCTACCGAAAGCAGGGCGCGCCGACACTGTCGCTCGAGGATCGCGATGTGGTTCTCGACAGACTCGACCAGATCGACAAACTCAACCAGTATCTCGATCGCTGGCTTATCGACGAAGACGGCTCCTATATTGGAGCCTTTCACATGTTTGAAACCGAGGAACAGCTCGACACGATGCTCGAGATGCATCTGCGAAAACTCGTTGAGGCTCGGCTAGCAGAAGATACATCGTCGCGAACAGACGCCGCTTACGGCGCCGTTCCGATAACCCGGTGACGAAGAAAAGGAAGGGAAGACAAGATGGCAAAAATTCTTCTGGTTGAAGACAATGAGATGAACCGAGACATGCTGTCTCGCAGGCTCAAGAAGAAGGGCTACGACGTCGTCATGGCGTTTGACGGCCAGCGCGGTGTCGAGATGGCCTCAGAGGAAAGCCCCGACATTATTCTGCTCGATATGAGCCTTCCGGTGATGGATGGCTGGGACGCAGCACGGCACCTCAAAGCCAGCGACCAAACAAAGAGCATTCCGGTTATCGCGCTGACTGCACATGCTATGGCTGGTGATCGCGATAAGGCTTTGGGTGCTGGCTGCGACGACTATGACACCAAGCCGGTCGACATAAAGCGACTTCTAGAAAAGATTGAAGGGTGGCTGAACGCGTGACGAGGCAAGGTTCTCATAGGCGCAAGCTCTGGCTGATTGCCTAATGGCGGACGTCGATCTGCTCTGGGTCATTTTTGCCAGCGCCCTGGTCTTTTTGATGCAGGGTGGTTTCTTGTGCCTAGAGAGTGGGATGACGCGCTCAAAAAATAGCATCAACGTCGCGATCAAGAACCTCGCGGATTTCTGTCTGTCTACGCTTGTATTCTGGACGCTCGGCTTTGGGTTTATGTTTGGGCTGAGCTATCAAGGGTGGATCGGATCGGATCTGTTCTCCCTCGACTTTGCAAAGGCCTCCCCGCCTCTTGCTGTCTTCTTCTTGTTCCAGGTGATGTTTTGTGGTGCCGCGGTCACGATCCTCTCGGGGATTGTCGCGGAGCGGATGAAGTTCGGGGCCTATCTTTTTGTCGCGGTTATCGTATCGGGGTTTCTCTATCCGGTTGCCGGACACTGGGTCTGGGCCGAGCGATTGTCCCGGAGGTCGGGCTGGCTTGCAGAGTTGGGTTTTGTGGATTTTGCCGGGTCGACGGTGGTTCACAGCGTTGGGGGTTGGGCGGGCCTCGCGCTCGTCTTGATTGTGGGCCCGCGCTTGGGGCGCTTTGATGACGGCTCTGGCGCCCACACTATCACCCCTTCGAACATGCCCACCGCCACACTTGGGGCTCTTCTTCTCTTCATCGGCTGGCTGGGCTTCAATGGCGGAAGCACATTGGCGCTGGACGAAACTGTACCTTCTATTCTCATCAACACGGTCGTCGGAGGATGTGTCGGTGCTATCTCGGCCGGGGGGCTTCGCTACGCGGTCAATCAGCGGCTCGACGTGGATCAGTTCATCAATGGCGCACTAGGCGGACTTGTTGCGGTTACCGCGAACTGTTTCGCCGTCTCGACAGGGTCCGCCGCCCTGATTGGCTTGGTTGGTGGCATGATTGTCGTCTTCTTCAGCCAGATCCTCGAAACCCTGAAGATCGACGATGCGGTCGGAGCAATCCCTGTGCACCTTGGGGCCGGGATATGGGGCACTCTGGCGACTGGCCTCTACGGCGATCTCGAAACCCTTGGCACAGGGCTGAGCCGCCTCGAACAGATCGGTGTTCAAGGTCTGGGCGTGCTTGTCTATGGCATCTGGACCTTCGGAGTGGCCCTTCTCGTATTCTCGGCTGGTAACGCGGTTTTCCGATTCAGGGTAACCGAAGAGGAAGAGATCGCAGGGCTCAATATCTCAGAACATGGGATGCAGCACGAAAGTGAGTTGCCGATTGTAGAGAGACATTTCTTGGAGAGCGCTAGATGAAACTTCTTAAAGCTCGATATTTCGCGAATGTAAAGCCGCTGCAAGGCCCTCGCTTTTTCCAGAAGAGGATCGATTGATGGAGGGCATTGATCTGCTTTGGGTGGTCATCGCCACTACGCTATTGTTCTTGATGCAAGCGGGCTTTCTTTGCCTCGAAACCGGAATGACCCGGTCGAAAAATAATATCAACGTCGCCATCAAGAACTTCTGTGACTTCTGTGTTTCGGCTCTGGCATTCTGGCTCGTGGGCTTCGGACTGATGTATGGTCTGAGCTATCAAGGGTGGATCGGATCGGATCTGTTCTCCCTCGACTTTGCAAAGGCCTCCCCGTCTCTTGCTGTCTTCTTCTTGTTCCAGGTGATGTTATGCGCGACGTCGGTCACGATCCTCTCGGGGATTGTCGCGGAGCGGATGAAGTTCGGGGCCTATCTTTTTGTCGCGGTTATCGTATCGGGGTTCATCTACCCGATTGCAGGACACTGGGTCTGGGCCGAGCGATTGTCCCGGAGGTCAGGCTGGCTTGCAGAGTTGGGTTTTGTGGATTTTGCCGGGTCGACGGTGGTTCACAGCGTTGGGGGTTGGGCGGGCCTCGCGCTCGTCTTGATTGTGGGCCCGCGCTTGGGGCGCTTTGATGACGGCTCTGGCGCCCACACTATCACCCCTTCGAACATGCCCACCGCCACACTTGGGGCTCTTCTTCTCTTCATCGGCTGGCTGGGCTTCAATGGCGGAAGCACATTGGCGCTGGACGAAACTGTACCTTCTATTCTCATCAACACGGTCGTCGGAGGATGTGTCGGTGCTATCTCGGCCGGGGGGCTTCGCTACGCGGTCAATCAGCGGCTCGACGTGGATCAGTTCATCAATGGCGCACTAGGCGGACTTGTTGCGGTTACCGCGAACTGTTTCGCCGTCTCGACAGGGTCCGCCGCCCTGATTGGCTTGGTTGGTGGCATGATTGTCGTCTTCTTCAGCCAGATCCTCGAAACCCTGAAGATCGACGATGCGGTCGGAGCAATCCCTGTGCACCTTGGGGCCGGGATATGGGGCACTCTGGCGACTGGCCTCTACGGCGATCTCGAAACCCTTGGCACAGGGCTGAGCCGCCTCGAACAGATCGGTGTTCAAGGTCTGGGCGTGCTTGTCTATGGCATCTGGACCTTCGGAGTGGCCCTTCTCGTATTCTCGGCTGGTAACGCGGTTTTCCGATTCAGGGTAACCGAAGAGGAAGAGATCGCAGGGCTCAATATC
>NZ_WQHX01000008.1 GCF_013035425.1 Ruegeria arenilitoris
GGGCACTCAAAATCCTTGGTCGCAGCGAAGTCGTTTTTGGATATTTCGAAGGGCATCTTTATCTTGTTGCGCATCGGAGAATGAACTTTTCTCAAGCCAATGGCCTTGCCGAAAAGATGGGCGGACACTTGGCAACAATTGGCAACGCCAGAGAAAATCAGTTTATCTTCGATCTTTTTAAGAACGACAAACGTTTCTTTAGTACGGACAGCGTAGGAAATATTCACGGCCCAGCTTTCGGGCTTTATCAACTGCCTGGCAGCAACGAGCCGTCTGGCGGTTGGGTTTGGAGCACAGGTGAGCCACTCACATATACGCGGTGGTCGAAGGGTAATCCTGACAATTTTCGCGGCAGGCAAGGATATGGTCACTTTTTTGCCAACCCAAAACATTCACGCGAACCACACTTTTGGGACGACGGGAGTGACTACGCAAGGACATTTGTTATCGAGATTGAATAGCAGGCGTCACTAAGTCCGTTTTTTAAAGTTACAGTTCCAAAGATGTATCTCAAACTCAGGTCTCTTGCCCACTTCGGACTGGTCAGATTTTTCTAATGGCACCTCTTCTAACTGCAAACGCAAACCCCCGACAGTTTTTTTTCTCGATTCAAGGCCAGAGATTTACTATACTAAAGTAGCAATCAGTGAGTGGTTGTGTTTTCAAACGATTCTGGCCGCTTCTCCGACACATCGGCGAAGCGGCCAATTTTTTGTGCGATGGGTTTAGAACGAACATTTTCTGGCAAATCTTGTTTGGGTTATGTTTAAAGATCTCTTTTGATCTCTTAGTCCTCGAGTTTGTTCCAAGCTGCAAACCAAACTAAAGTCTAGGGTCCGTCTATTGCTCAGAAATTCTCAGGGTTAAAGACCTCGACTCTTAACTAAGAAATCCTCAACTGCATCAAAGCGAAGTGCTCGAATTTGCGAGCAAAGCTGCCTGTGTTCTGTTACTGACCCTAAGTTTTCCTAAGATATTCGTGACGTGAAATTTCACGGTTACTTCTTTCAAACTCAGATCTTGCGCTATCGACTTGTTGGATTGCCCCGAAGCAAGCATCCGCAGAATCTGTCTTTCTCGGACAGTTAAGCCATAGTTTTGGAGTTCGCTGTCAGGCTGACCCTGGGAATTGCCGGCAGAGATTTCAACGGGATTATTCGCTATCAGTTCATTGATGCCGGCTAGCATCAAGTCGACTGGCATAGATTTTGGGAAAAAAGCAAGCGCCCCAAGTTCAATGGCTTTATCCGCAACTTCAGGGGAAGCAACCCCTGAAATTATCACTGTTTTTTGGTCGGGATACCGCGATCGGAGCCGGATCAAACCTTCCAAACCGTCCATCCCTGGCATCTGATAGTCGATAATTGCAAGATCGATGTTTCTGAAAGTTGAAAGCGCCACGTATGCCTCCTCAGCACTTGAGGCTACCTTAACTTCGAAACCGGCTTTTTCAGCCAGGTAGCTGGCCAATGTATCGCGAACCAGTTGATGATCATCGGCTAGTAAAATGGTGCTCATCAAGAACCGAAAAGCCTCCGAGAAAGAACTATTATGCCTCAAACAACGATTGACTTAGACTCTGTTAATCTATGTTCGACGCTCAAATCAGTGATAGCTTGATTGTAACACCATGCAACCGGGGAGGCCAATTCTATGAACTTAAGAAATGCTCTGACTATCGTGGCTACTTTCGCAGTGATGTGTTTTTCATCAGCCAATGCACAAAATTCGATCCCGTTGACAGTTGTGCTTGTGGGCGGCGAGCAGAAAGAACTCTCGTTGGAGGATTTGGATTCGCTGGACCAAGTTTCCTTTTCCACCTCTACTATTTGGACTGACGGAATTCACCAATTCAGCGGTGTTCCGATTTCCAGTCTTATCCAACACCTAAACGCCAATGGAGAACTCCTTAAACTTTATGCCTTGAACGATTATTCCGTTGAGATGCCGGTTGCAGAGCTCGAGGAAGAAGTTCCAATTATTGCAACTCGGATTGACGGGGCCACAATGTCGGTTCGGGAAAAGGGACCTTACTGGATAATGTTTCCGTTTGACGACAGTCCCGATTATCAGACCGAATCTAACTATGCGCGCTCGGTTTGGCAGTTGAAAAGAATTGACCTTCTCGAATGATTTGCAGGCATTTCTGGGCTTTAAAGCGAAGGTTTATGGAGGTGCAATGCGATTTAGGTTAGGCCGGATTCTTATTCCGGCATCTGTTTTGTTTCTTGTTGCGCTCGTGGTCGCCTTGGGCCGTAATCTTTGGCTTGAGCAGCGCGCGCTATCTACTGCTGGCAGCGAGAACGCCCAATGGACGATTTTGCAGTTGGACACCGAGTTCGCCAATCTGCGTTCCGTCTTGCTTGAAGAATCTTCCCGTATCAGCCCAGACACCGCAAGAATTTACGTACAGACCCAAATAGCCTTAAGTCGTATCGATCTCGTTAGCCAAGGAACGGCTCGAGAAATAATTGAGAGCGATAACCGCGCGTCGGAGTTGTTACGGGAACTTCAACAATTCGCCGATGAAACAGAAAGGCTTACGCAAAGTAACAGCTCAACCAACGATGTTGTTGAAATTGTCAACTTAACGACACGGTACCAACCGGTAGCCCGTGAATTGGCATTGTTGGGTATTTCCATCGGAGCCGAAAGAACCGAGGCCCGTAGGCAAGAATTTTCGTCAGCTCTCAGAAATGCCGGCCTGGTCGCGACTTCAGTCGTCATCGTATTAGCGGCAGTACTTCTGTTTCTGTACAGAATGCTAAGGCTTTCCAGAAAGCGCGACCTTGCACTTCGCGAAACAACCGCCCGGTTAGAGTCTACTGTGTCTGCTTCGCTTGATGCCATTGTGATCGGAAATGAGAAGGGTGAAATTGTAGAATTTAACCAGGCTGCTGAACAGGTTTTTGGTTCGAAGAAAAAAGACGTTTTAGGCAAAAAAATCGAGGACACAATCCTCCCAGATGTTCATTATCAAGAAAATAATAACGAGCCTAACGCGCTAATCCCAAAACTCATTCCCGGGCTTCCCGAAAATAAGCGGGTCGAGATTTTGGGAACGAGGCGAAATGGAGAAGTGTTCCCAGCAGAGGTCAATGTGACAAGGGTATCGAATACAGGCGGCGGCTTGGTCGCCGTCTATCTGCGCGACATAAGTGAAAGAAAGCGCAACGAGCAAGCGTTATTGGAGGCCAAGGAAAGAGCGGAGCGAACTGATCGAGCAAAATCACGGTTCTTGGAAATAATGAGCCATGAAATGCGAACTCCTCTCACCGGAATTCTTGGGGTTCTCGACTTGCTAAAAACTACAGACCTCACGGAGAAGCAAAATCACTTTCTGGAGGTAGCAATCGGGTCGGGAGAGATTCTGCTCGAACAAATCAACGAAGCCCTTGATATTACACGCATTGAGTCAGGTTCGTTGGTTCTGTCGCCCGTTTCATTCAATCCGTACGAAAAAATTTCCCAAGTCATCGCAATTCTTGAACCATTGGCAATGAAAAAAGGATTGGAACTTGAAACCGACCTCGATCAAAACTTGTCGGCCAACTTTATTGCCGATGAAGTGCGGGTGGGCCAAATTGTCACGAACCTTGTTGGAAACGCTATCAAGTTCACTTCCCAAGGAACTGTCCAAGTACAGCTAAGGGGTGATAGTACCCAGCATATTACTGAGTTGGTTCTGACCGTCTCAGACTCGGGAGATGGGATACCAGCAGACCAACTTGAAAAAGTTTTCGAAGATTATGTGACCCTAGCTCCTGTCAAAGGTCGGCAGTCCAGAGGGGATGGTCTTGGGCTTCCTATTTCAAGAAAAATTGCGAGAATGATGGGCGGGGACATTACTGTCTACTCCCAATTAGATCGCGGAAGTCGCTTCACCCTCAACCTCCCCTTAAAAACAGCTTCGAAGCCTCAGCAAATTGGGTCCAAAGTTGAACGCACAAGTATAGGGAATTCTGTCTCAGCTACGCGAAAACTCTCTGTTCTTGTCGTTGAAGATAACGTAGTTAACAATTCGGTTCTTTGTGAAATGCTATCAAGCCTGGGTCATCGGGTTCACAGTGCGGTCTCAGCAACCGACGGCTACGAACTGGCAATAAACACTAAATTTGACGTTATTCTGTTGGACATTGGTCTGCCTGACGGTGATGGGTGCGAACTGACTGAAAAGATAAGAAAATCTGGCGGGTTGAATGCAACCAGTCGGATTCATGGGCTTTCCGCATACGACGAAGAGGAATACTTGGATAAGGCCTTGGCTTCAGGGATGGACGGATACACAACCAAGCCAATTCGGCTTCACGATCTACAAAAAGCATTGCTGGGAGAACCATTGGATTCGAGCCCCGTGCCTGCCGACAAACCATTAATAGACAGGAATATACTACAGGAACTTGGTGACACATTGGGTCAAGCGCAAATGGAAAAAGCTCTTTTGGAATTTTTCCGAGAGATGTCTGATTTCTTTGCGGAGCATGAAAATCTACCTGACTTGAGTGAAAGAAGCGAATTGGCGTCTCATCTCCATAAACTTAGCGGCGCTGCTGCCTTGTTCGGGTTTCGTTCGTTGACGAAAGTTATTGAGGACACACGAAAAGAAGCAACCGAGGCAGATATAAACGGATTGGAGATTGCCTTAGATCATTTAAAGCAAGAGACGGAAAACACTCGCAGGAGAATGGGATAAGCCAAATCAAACCTGAAGATCCGCACCAACCTAACGACCCGTCCATTTAGTCGTACTTTAGGCGAGTTTTAGTTCCCCAAACTATTCTAATTGGTAGGTTGATAAAATTTCGCGATAACAAATAATTAAGGAAAGGTTCAAATCAGAAGATCTGCAACCACTCACTGGAACGATCTATCGTTCTTAGCCCGCCGACGCAGCTCGGCGGGTATTTCTTTTCGGTGAGGCGGAAATTCGGTCAGGTGACATCTAACCACTTTGAGGTCTGCTCTTCCTGGACTCTATGGTCTCGTTAAATGGAAATGTTTGGCCGTCTTAACAACAGGCGTGGCAAGAATTAGACGAACCTCGGCCATATTATTTCACCAATTCAGTTGCACCTTTTTGCGACCACTTGGCTCCCTATCCCCAAGTGGAAGAGCGGCTCGCGAACGGCTTCGTCATTAATACAGTTTTGGGCAAAGCCACCGCGAACGTTCGTCTACCCGCCCAGTGGTGGGCCGCTGGGCGGGTTTCAAGAGGGTCATTTCAGAGAAACTAATTAGGAACTCGCATCAACGACCGCAGAAAGGTTCTCTGGCAAACTAAAAAAGTGCTGAGGAAGTCGCGCAGGCGTCTCTTGCACCAAGACATCAGGTCACCACAATCATATCATCGCAAAAATCCTTGCCTGACCGCCAGTGCCACCTTGGATTTTCGGCGCGCCCACGATGAGTGTTGCTCCCGATGCTGGCACTTCATCTAGGTTTGCAATGCACTCGATTCCAAATCGCCCAGTTGGCAACCAAGCATAATGGGTCGCGAAATCCTGACTGGCCCCTAAGTCGAGCGAAAGTGTATCTACTGCAATCGACCGTGCACCCGTCTCCAGGAGCATCTGCGTCGCTTCGATATGGAATCCCGGATAATGCTGAATGCCGTCTGCGTCTGCATTCCTGAATCCGGGGGTATCCGTCTTCGTACTCCAACCTGAATTCATGGCCACACAAGCTCCATCGGGGATCGGACCGTTGGCATCTATCCAAGCCTGCAGGTCCTTTGGCGTCACTTGGGTATCGGCATCCTCTGCAGCGCGAGCGCGGATATCGACTACGGCTAATGGGCAAACCAAATCGTTAACTGGGATTTCGTCCACAGACAGACCGTCTGCTGAGAAATGCAAGGGCGCATCAATGTGAGTTCCCGAATGCTCGTCCACTGTATAGACGAACACGTTGAACCCGTGGTCGGCGAAATTTGCAGGTTGTTCGCGGTTCAAACCCGGTTCGCCGACCCATGTCGGGAATTCTTCACTAAAGGTGTGGGTCATATCTACAACACGACCATGACCGGCCGCCAAGGTGGCCGGCGCTGAGGCGACCAACCCTGCAGCCGCTGTTACTGGCACCGCGGCTGATGCACGCAGTATGTCACGCCGGCTCAACATCCGGTTCTTTACTGAATTCATTACGCAAATATCACACAAGGCAATTCTCCTTTCTTAGATTGTGTCCGGGGCGGCGCTTGTGAATAGCCAAACCGGGGGTCAGTAAGAAGGCAATGTCGCTCGATGGGATCGCAGCCATAACAAAAATCCAAGATCCACCGTCAATCGAACTTCCGGGATTGCACCGTCGCCAATGCCACTTCAAGTCCGGTGCAAGGGCCGCATAACTTGCGATCCGAAGTAGAGCGAATAAACGTCTGCGATCAGTTTAAAGGACAGCGTTCCGAACACTCGGAATTCCCCATTCCACCACTCGACTCGCTCAGAACGTTAACACGTTTTCAAAATCATTTGCTTTGATGTTCGAAAAGAAATTGGAAACCAAATTCGTATTGCGACTGTGCGAGTGTCTCTTGTTACGAGACCTCTGCACCCAACTTCGAACTGAAGCACACTTGACATATTTCGACAGACCCAATTTCGAGACCAAGCAACTTTGCTTTTTTTTTGATTGGATTTGATCCAAAGTAATGGATCAAACGAATAAATCATATCGTAGGGTCAAAGGAAAGATTGCGGCGGAACTCAAGGCTGAGGCAAGCTTCGACGCTTACCGATACCACGAAACTGTCGTCAGAGTGGGAATTTGAATATCCTTCAAGAATTCAACGATATAGATAAATCGTTGCCTTTCGCGGCCGCTAAGTGGCCTGACCGGGTTGCGTTCCGAAGCAATGGCGAATCCATTTCGTACCTCACGCTTCTCAGAAAAGCCGAGGCGATGGCTGTCACCCTTCGTGCGGTTGGCGTCAAACCTGGCGATCGGGTGGCGTTGGCTTTGTACAAAGGTTTGGAAATGCCGATTGCCATACACGCAATTTGGATGGTCGGAGCAGCCTTTGTGCCACTAGACCCGATGGCGCCTGTGGAAAGATCCACCCAAATCATTTCAAATTGCGACACTTCAGTAGTGGTTGGCGCACCACGAAGTTCAGATTTACTTCAAAGAATTGCACTTGAAAACAAAGTTGTAGTCGTTGGTGCTTCAATCCCAAATTGTGACTGTGCCGTGCCTGAAGAGCAGGTCACTAACTTTGTTTGCCACGAAAACGCACGTGATGATTTAGCTTACATAATTTTCACTTCCGGCTCCACGGGTACACCCAAAGGTATTTGCCACACTTTCGCTTCTGGAAGCGCTTTTGCTCACGCATGGCTAAGGCAATATGGGCTCAGACCCAGCGACGTTTTTTTCAACACCGTGCCCCTTCATTTCGATTTTTCTTTGGCCGATTTTTTTACTCCGCCTATGGTCGGAGCGACGACCGAGCTGGTTAAAGAGCAGGTGCTGATGTTCCCAGCAAGCCTTTCACAGTTGTTGGAGGAAAGCAGAGGGACAATCTGGAGTTCTGTTCCGTACACATTCTTACAACTTTGCGAGCGTGGAGCCTTGGAGCAACGCGACCTGTCCCATCTCAGGTGGATAATTTACGGTGGTGAACCAATGCCTCCGTCGGCTTTGCCAATTTTGCGAAACGCTTTAAGCGCCAAAATTTCAAACTCTTATGGGCCGGCCGAAGTAAATCAAGTCTCAGAATATACAGTGCCTAATGACCACCCTACGGACATGCCAATACCGATTGGTCATAACATGGATCACGCCACTTTCTTACGGGCGGATGACGGTGAACTGCTTGTGTCTTCAACTTCGATGATGCGCGGCTACTGGAACCGTCCAGACCTGAATGCCAGATGTTTTGCAACAATTAAGGGCAAAAAATACTACCGAACAGGTGACAGGGTTAAATTAGATTCTGAAGGGCGCTGGGTGTTTCTGGGACGAGAAGACCGCCAAGCGAAAGTACGCGGCTATCGCGTAGAACTTGACGAGATCGAACTAGCTATGAACTCTCACGAACTAGTTTCGGAAGCGGCGGCAATAGTTTCGCCTGACGGATCAAAAATACTGGGCTTTGCAATTTTGGCAGACAATCAGGAGCTGGAGATGTCTGACTTTAAAGGCTTCCTGAATTCCAAGTTGCCAGGTTACATGGTTCCCGACGAACTGGAATTCAGAAAGTCATTTGCCAAAACCAGCACGGGCAAGATCAATCGAAGAAGTCTTATGGAGACCGCCAAGTGAGCAGAATAAGCGATCAAGAAATTGCAGATTTCATCTCGAAAACCATCTTGGATGGTAGGCAGGTTTCAACGACGCAAGAATTGTTGTTGTCAGGAATTCTGGATTCGCTTGGGGTCATGACCCTAGTCGCGTTTTTAGAAACGGAAATGAAAATTCAAATTCCAACCGAGAAAATCACGTTTGAAAACTTTAGCAGTGTGGAACAGGTGTCGGGGTTTTTGAATACTATCTGAATTCAACCAATCAATGGGTTATACCCTAATGCTTTCGATTGATGAAAAGTGCGAAGAATTCCGCAACTTCGGCCATGAAGTTTTGAGCGAAGATGTGGAGGAACGAGATAGACGCGGGGCCAAAGACCCATCGGATTGGATGGGCCTGTGGCAATCCGCCGCACATAAAGGAGTGTTGGGTATAAACATGCCGCAACAGTTCGGAGGCGAGGGGCGGTCTTTTACAGATTCTTTTCAAGCGCTGCATTCTCTTGGTGAAGGATGCCGCGACAATGGCATGTTGTTAGGCCTTAACGGGCAACTTTGGGCTATGCAGCATTCGATATCGGTGTTTGGGAACGAGCATCAAAAGGCGAAATGGCTACCTGCTCTCGTAGACGGTGAAGCGGTCTGCGCGCACGCTGTAACTGAGACGAATAGCGGGTCGGATGTGACCGGCATACGCGCGACGGCGGAAAAAACAAAATATGGATATCGTCTTAACGGGGAAAAGATTTGGATCGGCATGGCGCCTGCTGCAGACGTTGCTCAGGTATTCGCAATAACCAACCCGGATCACGGTGCCTGGGGAATGTCGGCGTTTATTGTTGATCTCAAGTCACCCGGAGTTTCAAAAAGCGCCCCATACGATAAGTCTGGTCATCGAACAGTACCGACCGGCAAACTGACGTTTGAAGACGTAGAAATCCCGGATGAGTCACTGTTGGGATCCGAAGGTTCCGGTCACGCAATTTTTAACCAGTCTATCGCCTGGGAACGAAGTTTCATTTTCTCTAGCCATTTGGGGGCCATGAAAAGGCAGCTCGACGAAACGGTTTTGTTTGCACGCGACCGCGCCCCGAATGGTAAACCAATCATAAACAACCAGACCGTTTCTAACCGAATTGCCGACATGCAGGTTCGCTATGAAATTTCGCGACTCTTGATAGAAAATGCTGCTCGCGAAATAGACGCTGGAGTTAAAAACCGAATGACACCTTCGGTTGTGAAATTATCTGTCGCCGAAGCACTTCTGGAAAATGCGTTGCAAGCACAGCGCATCAGGGGCGCAAGCGGATACCTGACCGGAGAATGCGAGAGAATGGTCCGGGATATGGCTGGAACGATAACGCTGGGTGGAACATCGGATATTCAACGCCTCCTAATTTCGGCTTATCAGAAAGGCGCCGTCAGAACTTAATCCGGTCACAACTGATTGTATTTGGACTTCTCAGCCTCTGCAGTTGGTACAACTAGGCCCCTTTGTAATTGCCGCGAAAACTACAAAATTGATCAGGGTCAAGGAGAAACATTCATATCTGATTAAATCTTGCTTTCGGAGAACTTACCGAAAGGAGTTTGGAGATGGTTGAGAAATCCCACACCAGCGGTTTTTGGCCTTCCCTCTATGATCCATTGCGCCAGATGGGAGAACGGGTTGCTGAATGGCTCGCGCCAGCATCCGAAGCAGCCGGAAGCGACGACTCATATCGAATTGCTGTCGAGCTCCCCGGAGTAGCGGAAACGGATATCCATCTGAGTGTTGAGGAAGGCGTCGTTATTTTGAAGGGTAAGAAGCGATCCGAGCGCGAAGAAACAGGAGAAACCTGGTTCTTCTCCGAACGGCAATACGGCTCGTTTAGCCGTTCTTTTCGACTGCCCCCAGACGCAGAAGGGGACAAAGTCGACGCACAACTCAAGGACGGTGTTCTGACAATCACCATTCCAAAGAAGACACCAAGGAAGCAAGAAACCTCCAAAGTGGAAATTCGCAAGGGTTAGTATCAACCAGTGCTACCAATGCGTTGTCGGAGAAACCGGGTATGAGGCGTAAATCGGTCGACAATTGTCTGGCGACGACCGCCTCAGACCTTTCCGGGTGCGTGGTGTCCAGGTCATGATGGTTTTAGCGCTTGTCTGAATTTCCGGACTTATCATCAACTTTCCAACATGGATTCCGCCCAAGCACTTTTCTATCCGCATTTGAAACCGGGACTATTACTTAACGTTGCAAAGCAATCCTTGGAACGGTTGGCCGCTCAGGAAGAACTCGCAACGCATCAAACAGTACAAGGGTGTTTGCATAATAATTAGAGTATGAAAACACTCATGTTAAAGGCGTGACGGAGTCCGAAGCTGGAACGCTCTCACGGTGAATGCGCAATAAATTGCAAACGCGCGGCACCACAAAAGCGTTCCGCCTACACATAGCAGCGACCTTTAACCACTATGCCGCTAAGTTCGCTTTAAGCGTCAAAGTTCCAGATGTCGCGTTGAACCTTCCATCCGTCAGCTCCGTTGCGTAGGTAAAGAACATATTTCCCAGCAAGCTGTTGCCCTCCCATCGAGCCAGCCAGCGTTCCCATTGTTACAGCAATGTCACCGCTGACATGAGCCGCAGTGATAGTGGCAACCACATCACTCAGACCTCCGTCAATTGCGGCCTGCCAATACTCACGTATGGCACTAAGACCTGACATTGTAGGCGCACCAGGCGGCATCAACGCCCCGTCTTCGGCGTATGGTGCTGTTGCCATATCTGCGTCTTTCGCATTGATCCCTGCGATGATCGCCGCATCCAGTTCTTTAACTTTTTCAATGTCCGACATTTTCTCCTCCCACATTTTTTGTATGCCCCAAGACTACCACACATTCCTGAGTCGATGTTCTTCTATTGCTCCAAGTCCCTTTTAACCAAAAAACATAATGGGATACGTCGGATCAGGATAATCGGCAGGCGATGTTATTTAGTGACCATCACCCCTAGCTTCTTCGCTCAAAGTGTTCCTCAACTGGCCTGCGTTCAATCGACGGCGTGCCGTTGGATGTTTCCTTACTCTTGGGGTTGTCGAACAAAAATTTGACCACAACTTCAAACAGCAACCACAAGGCGACGACCCCCAGTACCGCCACAAATAAATGAAACATTGGGTTCGCCATATTTCAGTTCCTTTCACTAAGATATAAAGAACGGTTCAGGACAATGGATAACTACACGCCAGGGCTCAGGGCCGGTTTCAAATGCGTGTCATTTGCTCAGCCACCATGTGCCCCAACCAATGTGAAATACGCCGGTTGACAGGTTACGCGTCACTTCCTCGAACCGGACGTCAAGCAAGACTGCCTTCTTTCCGTCCAAATAGCGCTGCCCAGATAGAGCGAACGCATTCATCACGTCATGAATTGTGCACGGCTGTTGGATAGTCAGTTGCATTTCCATGGGTGGAGTTAGGTCGTCATCCTGATCCCACCCTTGTATCACGGTCGCAAATTTGGTGCCGGCCTCAAAGGTTTGAGCGGCCAGAGCCGGGTCAATCTCCCGGATTGCCGTTTCTGTGTTGTTCACAAACACGGGGCGTCTCCTCTCAGGTTTCGTGGCGCGGGGTTCTAAACCTCTGCACTACCGAAGTGGTGGCACCTGAAGTTCCTTTCATGTGAGATTCCGCCAACCTAATGCGAATTTCTGCCAGCCCAGAGTTGGCATAATAGATGTTGGCGTTCCCAGCATGCATCCCGCAGCATAGCCATGTTTATTGAACCGATTGAGCTCGGCGCACATCAATCAAACTATCTTCCGAATGGTAGGTAAACTGACGGCACTGATCTCGATGCAGAAAATCCGAAAACTTAAAACGACAAGCTTATCTTGGCATCGGTGAAACAGTGATTGAAATGTGGTAGAGTGTATTATGACTTCAAGTGATCTTTCAGCTGAAGAAGAAATGCGCCGTCGAATATTTGGCGGGGGCAGATTGCTTCTTGAAAATCTATCCCGGGACGAGCTGTCAGCGCTGTATCCTATGTTGATCAACGGTGACGCGGAAATAATAAACGAAGCCTGTAAGCCTTATGTAATCCGCAAGCTTCCACGTTGGTAGGTTATCAGCGTTTTCATTCGGCGGCTTAAGTTATTCAGGCAAGCCCTGAATCTGTTTGGGTTCTGTCTCAACTTAGGTACTTACGTCACTGCCTTTCCGATTGTTCGCGTATTTGCTCGATCGAACGGGCGGCGAAGTTGCCCGACAAAGATTCATCTACCATCGCTTCCAACGCCGGCAACGCCGAAGAGGCCGAACCGCCTATTTCTCCCAGTGCTATTGCCGCTTCTTTTCTGACAAAGACTGAAGGACTATTCAGAAGTAAGATAAGTTCCGGCACTGCAGGCGCCGCCTCAGCACCAAATAACGCAAGCGATTGTGCAGCCGTTCGTTGTTCGTTGGCATCCCTGCGGGATAGGTCAGACTTGAGACTCGCTACCGTAGTACTTGGGGGCAGCGCGGCCAATCGAAGACCCTTGTTAATTCGATTGTTCAAATATTGATGTTCTCCAACCCAACGCACGATAAAGAAATACTCGCGGACGACTTCCTGCAAGGCGCCCTCATGTTCTCCTTTCTGCCACCTGTCTATCATTGCCCGCGCCGCACGGCGTTTTCCGTTCAAAGCCAGAACCGATGCTGCAAAAGGCATCAATTCAATTGCCTGAGGGTTTCGATCCAACTCCTGCAAAATGGCTGCCTCGGCACTATTTACATCATTCTTTGCGAAATGTGCCGCCCCTTCGAACAAGGCATAATGACTGGGATAGGCAGGATCGAGACGCATTGCAGCTTGGACAAAAGCCAGACCTTCCTCTGGTTCGCCGCCCGCAATTAAAGCCCACCCCATAGTCAAATGTGCTTCGGGGTCACTGGGCTGTAAAGCAATCGCTTTTGCGGCTTCCTGTCTGGCTTCGTCCGTTCCCCGGCTTACACCCGCTGCGCTATCCCAATCCGGAAGGTTGAGGCTGACGATGGCCCTTATGACGTGGATCAGCGACGTATCTTGCTGGGTTACTTCACGGAAATACTTGTAAAACAAACCGATATGCATTTTTTCGTCGGAGTTGGCGAACCCTCGCCAATGGTGAAAAATGTGCGGTCGCAAGTGGGCCAAAGCCAGTGTAGCCCACGCGCGTCCGTAGTTTGGATCAAGTGCGACTGCTTGCTCGAAATGCGGAATCGCTGCCAGATTATCCCTTTCATTAAATTGCGAGTACAATTCCCAGCCACGTTGGAAAGCTTCGCGCGCCTCGACCATTTCGGTTTCAAAATTTTCGATCGCGAACCTACTTTGAGTGTTCAGCGGAACCTCCAGTTCCTGCGCGATCGCAAGTACGATGCTGCTTTGAACATCAAAGATGTCGTTGTCTTCCGAATCGTAACGTTCTGCCCAGATCAATCTGCCATTCAATGTGTCTGTAAGGCGGATATTGACCCGAAAGTCTTTCTCTGTGCGTCTAACACTTCCATCTACCACGTACCGCACACCCAGTTTCTCGGCAAAGCCTGCAATGTCTATGTCATTGTCCTGATAAGCAAAGGACGTGTTCCCCGCGATGACAAAAATCCCGGAAATACGAGATAAATCGGTAATCAAATCCTCGGAAATACCGTCAATCAGCATCTGATTGGAAGCATCGCCAGTCAAATTAGATATTGGCCTCACCGCGATCGACGGCAAATCCGGCAACGGGTAAGCCATTTGCGCCTCCGATGCGAGCAATTGGTCCTTTTTCCATAGGTACTCAGAGAAAAATCCTATTGCCGTCAAAGCGGTCAGAACCGCGCCCAGCTTCATCCAGCGGGGCAATTTCATTTGTTTTGTCGCAACTAAGGATGGTGTCGACTCTGTGCGGACGCGGAAAGCCTCAACAGGTTCCGCGATATTCTTAACATTCTGCGGACCGATTGGGACAAAGCTGCAAGGTACCTTGTTACGGGCGTATTCGACAATTGATTGTGAGGCAACGATACCCCCAGGATCTGCCAAGGCTTCAAGCCGCGCGGCTACGTTTACGCCATCTCCTAAGATGTCACTTGCATTTGAGATTACGTCTCCGACATTCAAACCTATCCGAAACGTGATTGCACGGTCTGGGTCAACTTCTTCATTTCTTATCGATAGTTCTGATTGTATCGCCAAGGCAGCGCGTACTGCATCGACTGCGCTGTGGAACTCGATAAGAAAACTATCGCCCGCGGTGTTTGCAATGCGCCCAGCATGCATATCAATCGTTGGCTCGATGACTTCTTTGCGGATTAGTCGAAGCTGTTCAACTGTACCTTCTTCGTCCAAACCAACCAATCTGGAATAGCCCGCAATATCGGTGGCCAATATAGCTGCTAATCGACGATTTGGTCGGCTTTCCATGATATCTTAGATTATCAGTTGGAAATTTTCCTGGGAACTTATTTTCGCTGGAACGTTAATGTTCCAAAGTCGTGTTGAGTTCACGCGCAACCCCGGTTCTCCAAAAATGGCCGCGGTGCAATCACGAGCAAAAAGCACGATGTTCAAGCGAGACCCTTAGATTATTCCAAACGCTTTTGACATAACTTAGGCCGATCCGTTTTGATGGACACTGACGCTACGATCTCGGTTGTGACAGAATTTAAAGTCAAATTTTTCTTGCTATTGGAAAAACTGTTTTCAAGACTGATTTTCAGCATATTTTGAGGAGAGAATATCATGGCTGGAAAATTTGAACTCTACACAGACAAAGCCGGCGAATTTCGGTTTCGGCTAAAGGCGGGGAATGGCGAAATTATTCTCGCCAGCGAGGGATACAAGCAAAAAGCCAGCGCCGAAAACGGCATCGACTCGGTGCGACGCAATGCAAGTGATGACAGCCGTTATGAGCGCAAGGATACCAGTTCTGGGAATCCTATGTTCAATCTAAGGGCGTCGAACGGGCAAGTAATAGGAACTAGCGAACAATACAGCAGTACCGCGGCTCGGGACAATGGGATTGAGTCCGTCAAAAAAAATGCGCCTGACGCAAGACTGGATGACCAAACTGGCTGACGGCTGTTTCCAGAAAATTACCCGCGAAAGCTGAAAAGAACCGCTTTCGCGGTCAACAAATCAAATCTAAATTAGAATTTTCACTTCCCCTTTGGGATAGTGAACCAACGTGCTTTTGACACCCGCAGTAACTTATTGCGCTCCCCAAAGAGACCTCGTATTCGGACGCCTCATCACCAATTACACGACGGCCAGCACATCATCTCAATGGCGACCTGACCGGCATGGCGTGCTAAACACAGCTCTTCGGCAGATTTGGTCATGCGCATTCCGGCAAGAGTTGGCGTTACGCTTACCAAGCTCACATCCGAGGCCATAGTACCCGTGAAAACACGTACTGCGGGGGCATATCATCCGGTCCGATACTGACAGAATTTGCCCCTTTGATTGCTCCAGGAAGCTCAGCACGCTACTCATCCCTCAATCCATCATTTTAGGCAACGTATCCTCGTCAGCACGCAACCCAGTAGATCGGTTACCCTTGCAGATCTTAAATAGGCCGAAAATTCCGACGCCTTCATGAGCTGCAAGTACTATCTCCACAATTCGTCAGCTATTTTGGTCTTAGTTTAACAATCTTTCAAACCGAGTTCAGGGAATTGAACGAATGTCAGCCTCAAGTTCTGAAGTCCCGGTATATCAAATCCCACCTACGCACTCGCTCACAAACCCAAGCGCCGCCTTTTTGCGGTGAACAGAATTGTTTGATCAATTGATAAGTTACAACTTACCATTGGCCCATGTGTTCTTGTTACAAAAATCATTCGAGTATTGTCCGCGCTAATGAGGTTTTTGACGCCCATTAACGGCAGCCAACCAGCTACTTCAGTTCTCATTAGGTGTTTCGCTTTGCAGAACCGCCTAATGCGGGCATGTTAAAAACAAAGGCAACTATTGATGAAGGCAGGATTTATGAGCTCTGGGGTCGACCTTGTAATCCACGATGGTCGGGTGGTTACGCCAGAAGGGATTGTTGAAGGCGATCTTGCTATTACCGACGGCAGGATCGTGTCGATAGGAACGTCGGTCACCAAAACCAAAAGGCGCATCTTTGCCAGTGGCAAATGGGTAATGCCTGGCGGCGTCGATCCTCATGCCCATATTGAACAGATGTCCGGCATGGGGCTTTGGAATGCAGACACGTTCGAAACTGCCACAAAGTCCGCTGCCATGGGCGGCACAACAAGCGTAATTTCATTTGCTGCCCAAGCCAGGGGGCAGTTGCTTTCTGAAACAGTTGCCGACTATGCCGCCCGTGCTGCACGAGGCGCGATGATCGATTACGCATTCCACCTCACTGTGACCGATACGGAAGTCGATGAGTTTGACAACGACCTTGCTGCTCTGATTAACGCCGGTCACAGGTCACTCAAAGTGTTCACGACATACAATATCCAACTTAACGATGGCCAACTGCTGGATATTTTTGAGAAAGCAAGGCAGAGCGGCGCTTTGGTATGTGTCCACGCAGAAAACGACGCCATTATTGCACAGGCCAAGGATAATTTGATCAGGGCGGGCCATGTTTCCCCGCTGGATCACGCCCGGTCGCGTCCAAGAATGGCGGAAATTGAGGCGGTAGAACGCATATGCCGATTTGCTGAATACCTAGACCAACCTGTGATGCTGTTTCACATTTCAACTTCCGACGGCGCGTCTGCGATTGCAGCGGCAAAGGCTCGTGGCGCTCCGGTTTGGGCGGAGACGTGCACGCATTACCTACTAATGACCGAAGACATACTAGATAAACCTGGGCTTCAGGGTGCCAAGTGGATGTGCTCACCACCACAACGCACCAAGCATGATCAAGATGCTTTATGGGCAGCGCTGCTTGGCGAAACGCTCAGCTTGGTGTCTTCCGATCATGCACCATACCGCTTTGATGAATCTGGTAAATTGGCAGCCGGTACCAACCCGGGCTTCCATCAGATAGCAAATGGATTGCCGGGATTGGAGACGCGATTACCGATTTTGTTCAACGCGATGGTAACTCAGGGGCGCGGTGGACCCCAAGCTTTCGCCGAGTTGACCTCACACTCTGCCGCCAGGATTTATGGGCTTCAAAGGAAAGGTGCCATTGCTGAAGGCATGGATGCGGACATTGTTGTTTGGGACCCCGAGAAAACTGTGACGTATGGTACGAACGATTTGCACGATAATGTGGGTTACAACCCTTGGGCCGGATACAGCGTAACAGGATGGCCCGATCTTGTAATGCTCCGTGGCCAGCCACTTGTACAAGATGGTGTTTTCTTGGGATCGCCGGGGAACGGAAAGTGGATTCATCGACCGTTTCTGGCAACCAAACCCAATAGGCGAACCGCTGAGGCGGAAACAAAATGAAAAGACCTGAAACAAACAACCAACTGGCGATCACGTTTTTTTACTACCGCGATCTGCCAGCCGCGATGCAATTCTACGAAGAAGTGTTGGGTTTGCCGCTCGCCATCGATCAGGGGTGGTGCAAAATTTACCGGATTTGTCAGGCAGCGCATGTGGGCTTGGTGGACGAAAACAAGGGCATGCACAAATGGACGGCAGTTAAGCCGGTTCAACTGTGCATTAGGGTACCTGACGTAGATGACTGGTATTCCTATGCCAAAGGAAAAAATCTGGATGGTCTGTCAGAGTTTTTCGAGAATCGCGACCTCGGCATCCGCGCATTCGTTTTCAATGATACTGAAGGCTATCAGATTGAAATCCAATCTGCGACGGGGCTTGGCGCATGAGTGCACTGATCATCATCAACCCCAACTCATCCAGTATAGTAACAAACTGCATTGATCAGGCCGTCGATCCGCTGCGAAGTTTCGGCATTCCAATCCGATGCCTGACACTTGCCGAAGGTCCCCCAGGCATTGAAAGCCAGCGACAAGCGGACCAGACTATCAATCCGATGCTGGCACTAGCCGCCGCTCAGAAAGATGCGGCAGGTTTTGTTATTGCCTGCTTCGGCGATCCGGGGCTGCATGCATTGCGGGACCAGACTGCCCTCCCGGTTGTGGGCATTCAGGAGGCCTCGGTCATGACCGCACTTGGCCTTGGCCACAGGTTTGGTGTAATTGCGATCCTTCCCAATTCGGTTCCTCGCCATTTGCGCGCCTTTGGCGGCATGGGGGTGCTGGGCCGATTGGCGGGGGATCGCCCTTTGGGCCTTGGCGTCGCGGATCTTACAGATGGAACAAAAAGCTTGGATGCCATGATCGCGACGGGAAAACGACTTCGCGACGAAGACGGTGCAGACGTATTGATAATGGGTTGTGCGGGCATGGCGCGTTACCGTGAACCATTGCAGGAGGCAACAGGTCTGCCAGTTGTAGAACCTACCCAGGCTGCAGCAAGTATTGCATTGGGGCAGATGCGCCTAAGATTATCTCACAAATTGCAAAGGGTTGATCATGCTTAATGAATCAACAAAGGGCGTCTTCACCATAGCCGCCACACCTTTCCTTCCTGACGGTGCATTGGATTTTGACAGCATAGATCGCATGATCGACGCCTATATTGAACGAGGCGCCAACGGCCTGACCATTCTTGGCATGATGGGCGAAGCCGGAAAGTTGTCAGCCTCAGAATCTGTGTCAGTCGTTCAGCGCGTCATATCACGTTGCGCTGTTCCGGTTATCGTCGGTGTTTCGGCCCCCGGTTTTTCAGCAATGACAGCCCTTGGAAGCGAAGCGATGGGAGCTGGAGCAGCTGGCGTGATGGTTGCACCACCCATGGGATTGCAAACAGATGCTCAGATCATCGGTTATTTCCACAACACGGCAGACGCCCTGGGCGATATTCCCTTTGTTCTGCAGGATTTTCCGCTTGCAACAGGCGTACAAATATCACCGTCTGTGGTATTGAAAATCGTTGAAGATTGCCCGACCTGCGTGATGCTGAAGCACGAAGACTGGCCAGGACTCGAAAAAATCACAACACTGCGCAAGGCGTCCGATGCGGGATCGCGCCGAATATCAATTCTGTGCGGGAATGGAGGGATGTATCTGCTGGAAGAATTGCTTCGTGGGGCCGATGGCGCCATGACTGGCTTTGGATATCCTGAAATGATGCGACAGGTTCTGAATGCCTTTCTTGGCGGAGACATCGACCTCGCTCGCGATATCTTTGACGCCTATATGCCCATGATCCGGTATGAGGCGCAGCCAGGTATGGGTCTTGCCATCCGAAAGCACTCTTTGGCTAAACAAGGTATTATTGCACACCCCACTCTTCGCAAACCGGGAACTGAATTAACGGCCCTTGCGATTACAGAAATCGACGCTCTTGCCGCCCGACAGGAGCAGCGTTTAAGGGAGCTTGGGATTTAGGAAAGTGGCTCGCAATTCAGAAATCCATTCTCAAAGCTCTGGTCGAAAATAGGTTTCGCCGTCGTTGCCTGCATTGGGTTCTGAGCGCTTATAAAACGGACCGCGCTTTAAGGGTTCCCGTTGACCCTGCACCCTATGCCAGAAAATCTTATGTTTCCGGCAGATATTGATCCAACAATGCATCCACGAGACCTTCTTGAAGACGGTAGCCGGTATCCCGGTCCACCCGTAGAATGTCCTCAAGTATAATGAATTGTTCCATGCCAGTGGTCATGGATAACCGTAGTTTCAGATCTTCGTATTCCCTGGGCTTCATCGAATAGCGAAGGGGTTCAAGGGCTTCACCAAACGCATCTACTCTTCTGGCTCCGCGCATTTTGACAGTTCCTTTTTTCAACGAGACCTTTAGGGTCTCTCCTAGAAACTGGCGAAAATAGGTCTCGTGATCCCTCGAAAAATCAAGGTAGTAACGCGCAACAGCATGTACGCGGGTTCGGACATCATCGATTCCGACGAGCAATTCAGACGTAGGTCTCACTTCAATGTCCAAGGTCGCGTCCAGCGCCAGTACTCCTGGATCTGAAAAGTACCGGTAGACAGTCGCGCGGCTTGTCCTTGCGCGTTCTGCGACTTTCGCCAGCGTGACCTCTTGCCCTTCGGACATAAGCTCACGCGCTGCCACTAAAAGCGCTTCTCTTGTTCTATTCTTCTGGTTGATCCGTGTACTCAATGCTCTTCTCATATAATGAGACACTTGTCTTATAACTAGATATATGTATCATAACAACACGCCAATTTCAAAAAAAGGGAGTTGTCTTGATGACGCAACCTCGCCCTCGAATTTATCACTTACTTGGTAACCTTTTGACATTTCACGCTTTCCCTTCTGAGACCGGAGATCGTTACACGATTGTCGAAATAAAAACCGCGCCAGGGGCTGGAGCCCCGCCCAATCACCACGCCGGCGAGGACGAAAGCTTTTTTGTGCTTGAAGGCGAGTTTGAGTTTCTAGTGAACGGCGAGACAACGAAAGTAAAAAGCGGAGACTTCGTTAAAGTCCCAGAGGGCGCAATTCATGCATTTTCTTGCACCGGGCAAGAACCCGGGCGTCTGCTTTGCATTAACTCACCAGGTGCCATGCACGACACGTTCTTTACCGAGGCAGGAGAAGAAATGCCGGACGGGACGACAGACGTTCCGAGGCCTGATGGCCCACCGGATATTCCGGCGATCATGGCCGTCGCCGATAAAGTCGGCATGACAATACTTGCCCCCGACAAAGCTCCAGCCTGAGCCAGTTTCGATGTATTGCCCGAGCCAAATGAGGATAAAGAAATGAAACAACTAGCTTTTAACATTGTTGTCATACTTTTTCCTCTGTCCACCATTGCTGAACCGAGTTTGGAACGTGGTGAATACCTCGTACGAGGGCCTGCGGCGTGCGGAAATTGCCATACGCCGCAAGGACCGAATGGGCCCGATATGACAAATGAGCTTGGCGGCATGATGATCGAAAAGAATGACATGATGGAGGCATGGGCAGCCAACATAACTCCGGGTAGCCGTGTTGCGGATTGGAGCGATGCAGACCTTGCCCGAGCGATACGCGAAGGTATCCGCCCTGACGGTACAGTCATCGGACCGCCGATGCCAATCGGCTTGTATCGCGGACTGAGCGATGACGATCTCATGTCGATGGTCATGTTCCTGCGAACAATACCCTCCAGTGACATTGAGACACCTTTGTCCACCTACAATTTTCCGCTGCCACCTGCCTATGGTCCGCCACTTGAGACAGTTTCGGCGCCACCGAGCGGCGTGACGGTCGAATACGGTGCTTATCTTGCTGGACCAGTCGCGCATTGTACGGAGTGCCACACGACTTTCGGGCCCAAAGGTCCGATGTTTGATACTCATCTAGGGGCAGGAGGGTTCGAGTTTCACGGACCGTGGGGCGTTTCCGTCGCACCCAATATCACGAGCCATCAGGACGGTCTTGCAGGATATTCAGACGATGACCTGAAGACCATTATCGTTTCAGGCAAAAGACCAGACGGAAGCCAAATGCTACCGCCTATGGGTTACGCCTATTATGCAACGATGTCGCCCGAAGATCTCGAAGCCATAGTAATGTATCTGCGTACCATCCCACCCCTGCCTGATCCATAAAAAGCTAAGCGAAATGCTGCGGATTTAGCGTTATCCAGTGCGCTATTTAGACTTGTTTCTACCGAGTGGAATACGCCTTGGGTTCCTATTCTGTCTTGTCGTGGGAATTCACCGAAAATTCTTTGAATTTCTGCTTGGAATGCGAATTAGGTTTCGTAAGTCAGCTAACAGCCTATGGAATTACAAATGCCGGAGCGTTCCAAATATGCTCGGTCCATAAATCTGTGTTATTGTTACAAATGATCATTGCCGAACATGATTAGTTTTATTGGAGATTGGAGGGAATTATGCTTCGTTCATCGGCTAACCTATCAGTAATAACGATTGCACTGCCGTTTACTGCATTTGCTCAAGACATTGCTCCTGCGGCGGAAGACATTGCTGGCCCTCCTCAGAACTATTCTCCGTTTGTCGAACGCACTGTGCGCAACCGGAACTTCGCGGAAGGCCTTTATTGGGGAGACACTCATCTTCACACGATGTTTTCCACGGACGCCGGAATGATTGGCAACACGTTAACTCCAGAAGATGCTTACCGATTTGCTCGCGGCGAAGAGGTGATCACATCCTCGGGTCAGCGTGTACGAATTGGGCGGCCGTTGGACTTTCTGGTGGTTTCGGACCACGCCGAAAATCTTGGCATGCCGGTCATGCTAGCCGAAGCTAATCGCGATCTTCTAGCCACGGAATATGGAAAACGTTTCTACGATCTTGTTCAGGCCGGCGAAGGCTACGAAGCGTTCAGGCTTTGGGGCACTGATGGTGTATCGCAGAACCGGGACGTGATCGACAACCCAAAAATCAACCGGACGATCTGGGACCGACAGATAGAGCTTGCCGACCAATATAATGACCCTGGAAGTTTCACAGCATTCATTGGTTTCGAGTGGACTTCCATCAACAACCAGCAACAACCTTCCAACCTGCACAGGGTGGTTGTTTTCAAGGAAGACGGACGGAAAGCAGGGCAGGTTCTGCCGTTTTCAGCTTTTCATAGCCCGGACCCAGAGGATCTTTGGGCCTACATGGAGAGCTATGAAACTGAAACTGGCGGTTCTGTGCTCGCCATTCCGCATAACGGGAACCTCTCTAATGGCCTGATGTTCGCAACTGAAAAGCTTAACGGTGAACCCATAGACTCGGAATACGCGGAAACTCGCATGCGCTGGGAACCCATCGTCGAAGTTACTCAGATCAAGGGCGATGGTGAGACCCACCCAGCTCTGTCGCCAGACGACGAATTCGCTGACTATGGAACGTGGGACAAGGGTGATATCGCGGGGTTCCAAGCAAAGACGCCTGAGATGCTTCCATTTGAATACAGCCGATCAGCCCTGCAGGTCGGTCTTCAGCAAGAGCTGGAATTGGGCATTAATCCCTTCAAGTTCGGCCAAATCGGAGCAACGGATGCCCACACAGCCGTGGCCACAACCCGGGATGATAATTTCTGGGGTAAGATGCCTTCGTCGGAACCCTCCCCAACTCGTTGGGAACACTATGTCATACAGGCACTAAGCGGCGACGACATGCTCTCTACGTTTGAATACGAGGCGCTTGCCGCTGGTCTTGCAGGGGTATGGGCACGCGAGAATACTAGGGCTGCCCTCTTTGATGCCATGCAAGCCAAGGAGGTTTTTGCAACAACTGGAACGCGGATGGCCGTAAGGTTCTTTGGAGGTTGGGATTACTCAGAAGATGATGTCTTTCGCCCTAACGTCGTGGATATCGGATATGCCAGAGGCGTTCCAATGGGCGGCGATCTTCCGTCTGCTCGGAATGACGCAAGTGCGCCCGTGTTCATGGTCGGTGCACTCAAGGACCCAGATTCCGGCAACCTGGATCGTATCCAGATCATAAAAGGTTGGGTCGACGCGGAAGGATCGCGCCAAGAACGCGTCTACGACGTTGCTGTCTCGGATGGCCGTGAAATCGGATCCGACGGGCGAGCGAGAGAATCTGTCGGCAACACCGTGGACGAGGCTAACGCAACCTACACCAACTCAATCGGCGACGCAGAACTGCGCGCCGTATGGATCGATCCTGATTTCGACCCCAAAGTGCCGGCTGTTTATTATGCCAGGGTGCTTGAAATACCCACACCCACTTGGCAAGCATATGATGAAAAGTTCTATGGCATCCAGATGACGGCCGATGTTCCAAGGAGTCATCAGGAAAGAGCTTATACCTCGCCCATCTGGTATACTCCGGAGGGCTAGATCAGAAATATTTCTTGATAAAGAAAACCGACATCCGGATCACTAATCAGGACAAGGTTGCTGTTCTTGGAAGCACGGGTACAAATTCGATAACCGGATGGTCAATGTGACCATCTTCTCTTGATGCGATTGTCCAAATTGTTTGCAGTCGCATTGACCTTGGGAGCTTATTTGGCGCCTAAAGAAAAGGATGATTTCATTCATGGATTGGTGTTCAGTTTACAGCGCCTTTCGGAGGTAAAATGATCGCGCAGTCCGTCGACAAAAAATCCCGGCTAGCTCTCATTTCTGCTTTTGATCCAGAAATTGAGGTGCTCCGCAGTAGGCTGGAAAATCCAAGTTCACTGAATATCTTAAATCGGGAGTTTTTGATCGGGGAACTACTCGGTAAGCCGGTTATCGTGTTTTCCTCGGGTGTCTCGATGGTCAACGCTGCAATGACCACCCAACTTGCGATCGATAATTTTGACATCACTGGAATAATCGTTTCCGGCGTTGCAGGTGGGGCTGACCCTAATCTTACGATCGGTGACATCTCTATTCCCACTCGCTGGGGACAATACATGGAGATGGCTTTCGCCCGAAAAACAGAAAATGGGTTCGAACTACCTACTTTTTTATCCTCGCAGTTTCCAAGGTTTGGGATGATGCATACTATCAACGTCGGCACGTTCGAGGAACTTGCGGGTCATGGAAAAAGTCGATTTTGGTTTCCGGCCGATGCCAAATATCTTGAGGTTGCAGAACGAGCTTCAAAGAAAGTCAAACTGACTGCCGTCAGCGCTGAAGGTCTCAAGCTTGATCATTTTCCAGAGGTCCATATCGGGGGCGGTGGTGTCACCGGAACCGCATTCGTTGACAATGCTGAATTTAGAGAATGGGCCCATAATTCCTTTGACGCTCGTGTTCTGGACATGGAGTCTGCGGCAATCGCCCAAGTAGCAGATGCAAATGAGATCCCTTTTTTAGCATTTCGAGCATTGTCTGATTTGGCAGGCGGTGAAAGCGGGCATAACCAATTTGACATATTCATGTCGTTAGCGGGAACCAATCTCGCAAACCTGATCGAAGCTTTCATTTCCGAGCTGGACTGAAACACGCCCTTTACAGGTCTTCCAAGACAGGCGGCCCAAAACTTGCTGCGTCCTAAGACATCAAACCATGACTGAAATCAAATTCTTGATTGGGCTGCCCGAGGTCACTCTGACAATTTCTTAAGCAACCGAATTCGAACGTTGCGATCATTGCGTTGTATAATTCATTCGATAATATGAATGAAAAACCGGATTTGGTTTAACATTTTAGAAACGTTGAAATTGGGTGTCTGAAACAGTGTCCGCGCTCACAACAAGGCGAGCTTTTTTATTAAGTGCTCCGACTGCTTTTGTCGGCATACGCTCGGTGTTAGCTTCAGATCTGCCGCACGAAATTAGGTGGAAAGACCTGGTTCCCTTAAAGGCTAGAGGAGCGTCCTACGACCGGCAGGCATTATCCCACTCTTCGCTGCCCAGCCGGACGTTCAGCGACCCCCGCCATTATGCAATTGTTCCCGAGCTCAACCACCAAAGAGTGAGATTGCCGGGTTTTCTTGTCTCTCTCGAATTCGACAAAACACGTGGGACCGAGTTCCTTCTCGTACCGTTTATCGGTGCTTGCATCCACGTGCCGCCACCACCGCCCAATCAAGTTGTTTACGCAATTTCAAAGCAACCACAAACAATCGAGGGGATGTTTGAACCAGTCTACGCCGTAGGTGTATTGCGCACCGTATTTGCGGAAACGGATTTAGCACATTCGTCATATTCAATGCAGGTGGAGGAATTCGAAAAAGTCGAATTCTGAGCCGGCAACAGGGATAAGGAAAAGACAATGATCTTAAAAAGACTTTGCGCGATGGCATTGGCCGCCTTTCCAACGATTGTTCAGACGCAAACCCCTACGCCTCCACCGGTTGCTGAAACTTCCACGGTCGAGGACATGCGTGCTGCTTTGTTCGGTGGAGTTCCCGGCGAAAGGTGGAAGGAAGGGCTTTTGTTCGAGGGTATCTCTCCACACCCTTGGTTGAATTCAGCTTCAAATTGGTTCCCAGGAACCGAGGACATTCAACCGAACGAGATGCGCATCATATTCATGGGCACCTCTCCGATTATCCGCCCCGGACAAATGAATACTTCGATCCTTGTTCAATTAGGTAATGGCGAGAACTATTTGTTCGATGTGGGCGAGGGTTCAGTTGCTAATATCAACGCATCAAACATTGCGTTGAACGAACTCGACAAGATTTTTATTACCCACTTGCATGTCGATCATTACAACGCGCTACCGTACATATATGTGTTCGGCGGTTGGGCGGGCCGGTGGCACAATCCGCTACGCGTTTTTGGCCCATCCGGCAGCGCGCCTGAATACGGTCTAGCATCAATGATCGAAGGCATGAAGCAGATGGTGCGGTGGCATACCGATGCGTTCAGCGTTTTTCCGGTTGGTCAGGGGCACGACATTGAAGTCAACGAGTTCGACTACACAGACGAAGGTGGCGTGATCCTTGATGAGAACGGCGTCAAGGTAATCCATTGGCAACGCAGCCACGCCAAGGATGGAGCTTCGGCCTATCGCCTCGATTGGAATGACCTGTGCTTTGTTTGGACAGGCGACGGCCGGCCGAATGAAAGAGACGTCAAATGGGCCAAGGGTTGCGATGTGTATGTGACGGAAACCCAGACTGAACTTGTTGAAATCAGCGCCGGCGTTCAGGGCGTTCCGCCGTTTCTGGCGCGTTACACGATCGATACGCACCACACTCCCGGTTATGCAGCTGGCTATGTTGCAAACCTAATCCAACCCCGCATGTTCATGACGACGCACATGCCGTTTGACCCTTACTTAAACGAAGAAACTGTTGCTGAGATCCGCGAACACTGGAAAGGTCCCTACCATTTCGGGGCTCCGGACGGAATCGTCGTAAACGTGACAAAGGACCAGATTTGGGTACGTGAAGGCATAATTCCGGATTACCCAAACAACCGGGCGCCGCAGTTCAATTTTGACAACAACCAACTAGTTGTACCTGCGCCTCCGAAATCTCGGGAAGACATTCAGAACGCGGATGTCAGGTCATCCGAGATCGATCCGGATTTATACTACCCAGAAGGTTACAAACCTGAGCTATTGCAGGAATGGCCGACCGCCGACCGCGACTTGGTTATCGAGCTTGAAGATCTTCCTCCGAGTTTCAGGGATGGCATGGGTGACACATGGGCCAAACGAAAAGCAAATCGTGCGACATTGGGATTAGAATAAACGCGCAAACAGAGTCGGCCCGGGTCGTAAGAACCCGCCGACGCCGCTTCAGCGCAGATCCTTGATAGATTGTTGCAATGCCACTATCAGTTCATCTCGTTTTTGCGACAACTCTGCAGGAGATAATCCGCGGGCCTCGGCCTCAACGCCTTCGACAAGTTTATTGGAAACTTCTTCTGTTAGATGGACTTCGCCCAAATCGTCCCACCAACCATTGAATGTGTCCGAGAAATGATCGCAGAATGCCTTGAGGCCACCTTCGCCTGCCCCAAGGTTGAATAACATCGTTGGCCCCATAGCAGCCCACCTAAGGCCGGGCCCTGCCCAAACGGCTTTGTCGACATCTTCGACAGACGCGACTCCTGAAACTACAAGATTTACAGCCTCACGCCAAATTGCGGCTTGCAGACGATTGGCTACGTGACCGGGCACCTCTTTGTTTATCCGAATGGTTGTTTTGCCGACGCTCTTATAGAATTGTTCTGTCGCATCCACCACGCCACAACCAGTCTTGTCGTTGCCAATTACTTCAACCAAGGGAATCAAATGCGGTGGATTAAACGGGTGGCCCAACACAAAACGTCCCGGATCAACCCAACCGGGCTGCATTTGCTTTAGAGTAAGGCCAGAGGCCGAGCTTGCCACAATCGCATCTGGAGAAAGTGCAGGTTCGATGGCAGAAAAAGTTGCGTGTTTTATCCGCAGTCTTTCGGGCACGCTTTCCTGTACAAACAAGGCCCCATTCACTGCGTCTGCAGCTGATGGATGAAACGAGATAGCGTCTGGTGTTCCATTTTGCGTAAGTCCCAACTGGGCCATTGCGGGCCATGCGGACTCGATATATGCGCGAACTTTTGCTTCTACACCCGGTTCCGGGTCATACATTGCAACTGATCGGCCCGAGGCCAGAAACAAGGCGGCCCAACTGGCACCAATAACACCACCGCCCAAACACGCTGTATGTTGGAATTCCATCAGAATAATCCCGGATTTAGTGGCGAGGCCGCCGTCATGCCGCCATCGATTGTAAACAACTGGCCGGTTGCAAATCCGGCCTCATCCGATGCCAGCCAGACCGACATATTGGCAATATCCTCGGGGGTGCCAAACCGGCGCGAAGGGTGTCGCGCCAATGCATCACTGCGGGCAACTGCAGGATCGGTCGCCAGATCAAAGCCGGCATCCAACATGCCCGTTTCAATCCAGCCAGGGCAAATTGCATTGCAGCGGATGTCAGGTCCATGATCAACAGCGATTGATCTTGTCAGCCCGTGCACGAATGCCTTGGAGGCATTATAGAGCGCCATTGATGGATCGGCGACATTTCCTGAGATCGAGCCGATATTTACGATCGATCCACCCGACAACATGCGCGGAATAAATGCGCGGCAGACATTGAAAACACCCCTGCAATTTACACCGATCACCGCGTCCCAATCAGCATCCGAGCTGTCAGTAACTGTCTTTTCAACTTGAACACCCGCGTTGTTAACAAGGATGTCCGTCGTTTTCATATTCGACGCCAGCTTCTGAACCGCCACGGCATCGGTGACGTCAAGTGAATGCCAAACAATATTTGAAGATAACCCCTCAGGTCTGGGACCGCGCCCACAAGTCGTGACAGCTGCGCCTTCGCTTACAAAAGCATCAACGATTCCCCTTCCAATGCCCTGACGTCCACCGGTAACAAATGCATTTTTTCCTACCAGTCTCATCAGTGTGCCACCATTACGTGGCGAACCGAAGTATAGGCATCCAAGGCATATACGGACATGTCGCACCCGGTGCCCGAGCCTTTCATCGCGGCCCATGGCATTTCGGCAGCAGGCATCCCGTGCGTGTTCACCCAAGTCATTCCATAACGCAGCTGCGCTGACATTTTCATCGCGGTCGAAAGATCTTTAGTCCAGATTGACGAGGCCAAGCCATAACGTCCGGCATTGGCGGTCCGAAGCGCATCTGCGGAATCCGAAAACCGCGACAAAGTGACGACGGGACCGAACACCTCGCTGCTTGCGATCTCGGCGTCGTTGTCAACATTGGCCACGACTGTTGGCTGATAGAAAAACCCAGGCCCTTCATCCACTTTTCCGCCAACAGCGATTTCCGCACTGCTGCGCGCCCGGTCGACAAACCCGGCGACGCGATCACGCTGAACCGCAGAGACGACGGGACCCATTTCGGCGCCATCCGACCTTGGCGCTCCCACCTTGATCTGGCCGACCTGATCGGCAACCGCAGCAACGACCTTGTCGTAGATACCATTCTGCACCATTAACCGACATGGCTGAGCGCAATCCTGACCCGCGTTAAAGAACGAGCCGTAACGGATCATTTCGGCCACTGCGTCGATATCGGCGTCGTCAAACACGATAACCGGTGCTTTGCCTCCAAGCTCCAGATGCACATGTCGGATCTGGTTGGACGCGGCCCGCATTGCTGCCATACCTGTCGCGGGCGAGCCTGTTACGGAAATCCCTTCGATACGTGGGTCGTTTATCAGTTTATCCCCGACGGAAGACCCCCTGCCATGTAATATATTCAACACGCCTTTTGGCAGTACGTCGGTCAGCAATTCCGCCAACCGCAACGTGGCAATCGGTGTGATCTCGGACGGCTTCATAACAATAGTGCAGCCAGCAGCCAGCGGGGCAGCAATTTTCCATGCGGCCATCATTAATGGGTAATTCCACGGAGCAATAGAAGCTACCGGACCGATCGGATCCTTGCGGATCATCGAGGTATGGCCAACCGCGTATTCCCCCGCCACCGATCCGTTCATGGTGCGTGCGGCGCCTGCCATAAACCTGAAAGTATCGATGGTCAGCGGCATCTCTTCGTCCCGGGCCATCGGCCACGGTTTTCCGACGTCGAGGGTCTCAAGTTCTGACAGTTCCTCGATGTTCTCTTCGATCACGTCGGCAATTGTGTTGAGCAATCCGGCGCGTTCGGCTGGTGTGACGAGGCGATAGGTCTCAAAGGCCTCATGTGCCGCAACTGTAGCAGCCTCGATCTGCTCAGGTGTGGCCTCAGGAACATGGGCAACTGTTTCACCAGTCGCAGGGTCCAGAATAGGCAACGCACTGCCGCCGCCTTCGACCATCTCTCCATTGATCAGCATTTTTGTCTGCATTTTTCCCCCGTCAGAAAGCAGTCTGGTCGTTGCCCTTGAGGTCCAATCGTTTTCGGGCCTCGTCAGGCGTGGCGACCGTTAGACCAAGATTTTCAATGATCGAACGGATTTTGTGGACCTGGTCAGCGTTGGATTTGGCTTTCTGACCTGGCCCAATATACAGGCTGTCTTCCAACCCTACGCGCACGTTACCGCCCAAGATTGCAGCTTGTGTTGTGAAGGCCATCTGGTGGCGACCTGCCGCTAGCACCGACCACTCATAGCTATCCCCGAAGAGCTTTTCAGCAATGGTGTGCATATGCATCAGGTTATCGGGATCGGCCCCGACACCGCCCAGAATTCCAAACACCATCTGGATGAAGAAAGGCGGTTTGACCCATCCTTGATCGACCACCCAAGCCAAGTTGTAAAGGTGGCCCAGATCGTAGCATTCGAACTCGAATTTTGTGCCATGCCCTTCGCCCAGTTCCTTCATCGCGTATTCGATATCCGAAAAAGTATTGCGAAATATGAAGTCACGCGTCATGTCCAGAAACTGAGGTTCCCATTCGTGTTTCCAGTCAGAGTACTTTTGCAACATCGGGAAAATGCCGAAATTCATCGATCCCATGTTCATGCTGGCCATTTCCGGACTCGCTCGTAACGCGGCGCGCAAACGCTCTTCGCGGGTCATGCCAAGCCCACCTCCGGTTGAAACGTTCATCACTGCGCCAGTCGCCTGTTTGATGCGAGGCAAGAACTGCATGAAAAGATCTGGGTCAGGATCAGGTTGGCCTGTTTCTGGGTTCCGTGCATGAAGGTGGATGATTGACGCACCAGCTTCGGCCGCGCCAATGCTCGCCTCGGTGATTTCGTTGGGCGTGATCGGTAGATATTTCGACATGGTCGGCGTGTGTATGCCTCCGGTAGGGGCACAGGTAATGATGATAGGTTTGGTCATAGCTTCATCTGCTGAACTTGCGCGCTCAGCCCTCCATCAAGAACCCATAGTTGACCGCTTGCATATCGCGCCTCATCTGAGGCCAGCCAGTTGACCAGATTAGCTATGTCTTCCGGGGTGCCATATGTGCGCATTGGGTGGACATCGCGTACGGCTTTTTGCAATTGGTCAATTGTTTTGCCGTCGCCTCCCGATCCATCACCGGTAAAAAAACTTTGCAGCATAGGTGTATCGACATAGCCGGGACAGATGGCGTTAACGCGAATACCTTCTGGTCCGTGATCACAAGCCATAGCCCTGGTTAACGCATGAACTGCTCCCTTGGTTGCACAATAAGCGGCAAGGCCGGGATCTGCTATGAAGCCATCATAACTGCCAAAGTTAATGATCGAAGCCGACGTCCCTGAAGACGATGCAATTCGCATAAGTGGCAGCGCGTGCTTCGAAGTAAGAAATGTTCCCGTCACATTTACCGCGAAGGACCGATTCCATTCCTCCAGCGTTGTCTGCTCGATCGTCTTTTCGATCTCGATCCCCGCAGCGTTAACCAGAATATCCAATTTACCTGAGGCATTGGAAACTTCATCCATCGCCGCGATAGCATCATCTTCCTTTGTTACGTCCAACTTGACAAAGACGCTACCATCCTCGTCATGCGAGGCCAAAGATCCTTCTGGCGTCAGATCAGCGGCGTAGACACGAGCACCCTCACGCAAAAACCGGGACACTATGGCGCGACCGATACCCCCGCGCCCGCCAGTGACCAGCGCAGTTTTCCCCTTCAGCATCATATGTCATTCTCCTTCAGCGGCGGATATCGATAGCGTGCAGCTGCGACGGTCCAATCCATATGATTGCGAACATATTCCTGCGAAGCGTCTCGCGGCGGATTGTAATCCCACGCTTCGCCCGCCCCGGCCTCCATCGCCGCATGTAAAGTACGACGGGATTTCTGAGTGGCAATCACATCGGCGCGCAGCTTTTCACTGTTCCAACGTTTCGATACCTCGGCAGCAAATTCTTCAGCCTGCATTGCATAGGCCGGGTCCGATGCCCGATTTTCTTGTTCCATCGGATCGCGTGACAAATCGTAAAGTTGCGGAGGGTCGGGATCGCAATGAATATATTTCAATGGCCCGTGCCGGATCATGAAGACAGGGTACGGCGTCATCTCAGCGCAGTATTCACCGATTGCTTCGTCTACCGGATCACTTTCACCGCGCGCCAGCGGCATCAGAGAGCGACCGTCCACGGGCTCGCCAAAAATGTCGTCAGAGCCTCCTGCGATTTCGACAAAGGTGGGAAGTAGGTCCAACAGTGAACAAGCATTCTGCGTTGATCCCAGGCCAACACCTGGACCAGCCATAATTAAAGGCACACGGGCCGAATGTTCGAAAAAGTTCATTTTGTACCATAGGCCGCGTTCGCCCAGCATGTCTCCATGATCTGCGGTTACAATGATGATAGTATTGTCCAGCTGTCCAATTTCATTCAGCGTCTTTGTTATCCCGCCAACTTTACTGTCAAAATAGCTGACGTTGGCAAGATATGCACGGCGGGCACGGAGAATTTCAGTGTCTGTCAAAGGAACATAGCTTGCCTCGATCCCGTCCATCACCCTGCGCGAAAACGGATCTTGTTCTTCAGGCGTCAAGGTGAAGCCCGGCATCGGCACGTCTGTGTCCGTGTACAAGTTCCACCATTCTGGTTTTGCCACATATGGGTCATGAGGGTGAATAAAACTTGCGACCAAGCAGAACGGAGCCTCATCTCCGGCAGCCCGGTCGCGGCCACGATCGATCAGCCAGCGGCGGGCGGCGAATTCGACCTCGTCATCATAGTCGGTTTGGAAAGTGGCGATGGCCTCTCCGCTTTCCTTGACCGTCTGCATGTTGTGGTACCACTTGTCGATCCGTTCATCCGGAGCTTCCCAATCCGGGGTCCAGGCGAAATCAGCAGGGTAGATGTCGGTCGTAACCCGATCCTGAAACCCGTGCTTCTGATCTGGTCCGACAAAGTGCATCTTGCCCGACAGACAGGTGCGGTAACCCAACGCTTTCAAGTAGTGTGCAAAAGTTGGGACCGAGGCGCGGAACTCGCTTGCATTGTCATAGGCCGCGATGCGACTGATCAACTGCCCCGACATGAAGGCAAAGCGTGAAGGAGCGCATAGCGGTGAATTGCAATAGGCGGCGTCAAACCGCATTCCGCGCGAAGCCAGCGCATCAATATGCGGTGTTTTGACTGATGGATGGCCGTAAGGACCGCAGAAATGCGGCGCCAGTTGATCTGCCATCACGACAACGATGTTCGGCCGCGTCACGGAGCGGCCTTTGCGTAAGCATCCAGCACAAGACCGTGGAAGTGATGAACCGCGTGTTCCGACTTTCCTGAGCCATTCGGATCATGAACGATCCGTCCTTGAGTGAAGGCCGGTGTACTCATGCCACGTTGAACGCTTTCGACGATATCGATGTCTTCGCGCTGCAGAACTTCGTCGAGATAGCGTATCGCCTCAATTTCCGCTTCATCCGGTTCCGGGGTTTCCAGGAAGAAGTCATAAGTCTCCAGCGTTCGATCCGGACCTACGGGAATTATATTCAACACGATCATCGAAGACCGCCCCGGATAACGCATGAGGCAAGTGGTGGGCCATAGCCACCAGACGGCATGGGTTCGCACGGTTGCGTTAGATACATCGTAAGCAGTGTTTGAATTCTTGCCCGCTTCAGCCATGTGGCTCGAGTAGATACCGTAAGTGGTCACTTTGTAGGTATCCATGTCCACCAGATCGCAAAAATCCTTGTGCGCTGTTGGGCAATGATAGCATTCAAGAAAGTTGTCGACGACATTTTTCCAATTTGACTTGATGTCATAAGTCAGGCGGTGACCAAAGGTCAGTTGCTCAATATCCGGCGCCCAGTGACGAATTTCAGTCTCCAGATCACCAGATACCGTCCCAAGAGGTTGCGCCGATGGGTCGAGGTTCACAAATATAAAGCCCGCGAATTCCTCGACCTGTACCTGGTCCAGACAGATGTCAGCAGTACTGAACCCACTAAGGTTCTCGGTCTCAGGCGCACGTACGAGCTGACCGTCCAGCTTGTAGACCCATGCGTGATACGGGCACATGATGCGTGTGGTTTCACCTTCACCCGAAAGCAGGTGGTGGGCGCGATGCTTACACACGTTGTAGAAGGCACGCAGCACGCCTTCGCGATCCCGGATCACGGCAACGGGGCGACCCGCGATTTCAGCGGTTACAAAGGAACCCGAAGTCCGAAGTTTTTCGACATGACAGACCCATTGCCAGTTCTTTGCAAGAACCTCATTAATGTCGACCTGATGCCACGCTGGGTCTACGTAAGCTTCGGCCTTCAACGAACTCGTGTTGAAGGGGTCAGGATTGAACCCGTCAGAAATTCGCGCGAATTGTTCTTTTGATGGAAGCTCGCTCATAAGTGACTCCACATTTCTGGGTCGGTAAAAGCCCATGTGACTGATGTGTAGAGCATATGATCTTCACAATTATACGAACAGGCTTATCTTTTTTCGCCACAATTTTTACTTTTTTAGCCATCCAGCGGATTGCGAAATACTACCCGGATTTGCAATGCATTGGCCAAGCCCTGTATTCGAATGGAACGCGCCCTTCGATACGATCATGACTAGGCGGAAGGCCAAACCTTTCCTTATAAGAACGACTGAAATGCACTTGGCTGTCGAATCCGGACGCCATGGCAATTTCGGCGATAGGAAGTTCCGTCTGTGTGACAAGCCCGCGCGCCCGATCAAGCCTGATATCGCGGTAGTACAACGCAGGAGTTTTTTTAATGTATGTCGCGAACAATCGGTTGAGTTGACGGTGCGAAACGCCAGCTCTCTTACAGATTTCCGGGAGAGAAATCGTATCTTCCAGATTGGCTTCCATGACTTGAATTGCCGATTTGAGGGTTGAGGGAATAACTGCGCCCAAAGGCTCGTTGCCTTCAGGTTGTTGCATCGCAGTCGGTCCTCTTAACCGATCGTGGAAAACATATCTGGCCGCTGCATTCGCAAGAGCACTGCCATGTATTCCCTGTAATATCTGAAGAGCAAAATCCACCGATGCCGTTCCACCACAGCAGGTGACGCGGTTGCGGTCTAGTACATAAAGATTTTCGACAACCTCAATCTCTGGAAACAGCTCTTGAAAGGCGTCGATATGTTCATAGTGTACAGTTGCACGATGACCGACCAGCAATCCGGCCTGCGCAAGAATAAATGCTCCGGTATCCAACGCGCCCAAGGTCGAACCTCCCCTGCCCCAGTTGCGCAACGCCTTGCCAATATTGACTGTCATATGTTTTTCCGGCGTCCAGCTGGACGACACAATTGCGATATCCACCGGTTGAGCGGTGATCTCATCCAGTGCTTGAGTTTCGATATTTGTACCATTGCTCGAGGGGCAAATCCCTCCGGACTCTGATACAAATACCCATTTAAAATGGGACTTACCGTCAAGGTAGTTTGCGGCTCGAAACGGGTCGATGAAGCTCATCGTAGCGGACATGTTAAAACTTGGAGTAACGATCACCACCAGACGGGTTTCAACATCTGAGTTCTTCGCCATTTCGCCGTTACCTAGATTACAGGACACTGCATTCAGGAAATGACTTTTGAGTCAGATGCGCAAGACTGTTTAAAAGTCGGTTACCGCTCAATTCTGTTCTGTCACATTACATTGGTTAATTGTCTAGAGATCTCTGTTGAGCCCAAACTTCACGTAGCTTTTTGTTTGGTCAGTCGGCAACCCTATCGTGGCAACATTAGTGTAAGGCTCGCGCCTTGCGGCACGTTGTCGATAGTAATTTGACCACGGTGACGTTGCGCGACCGCCAATGCAATCGAAAGACCCAGCCCACTTCCTTCGGAATGCTCCAGTTGCGAAAAGCGATCAAAAACCGTTTTACTTTGGTCCGGGGACAGACCTTTGCCATCATCTTTTACGGTCAACATCACGGCCTTTTCATCCTGACGCACGGAGACCGAAATCTTGCTCAGTTTCTCGCCACCATGCTTCAATGAGTTGTCGAGTAAATTCTTGATGGCCTCGCTTAGGAAAATCCGATCGCCCGAGACAATGACCTTGGTATCGGGCATCGCGACCTCGAATTCGATACCTCTGGCAAGAATTTGAACGCCCATTTCTGCTGCAGCTTCCTCGGCTACTTTCCGAAAGTCGAACTCATCAATCTGATCTTGCCGAGTCGGGTACCTGAGCCGCTCGAGGGACAGAAGTTGTTCCGCAACTGTGGCCGAGTTTTTGGCGGCAGTGACCAATTCAGAGATGCGTTTTTCTTTGTCTTGATCTGTCTTCGCATCTTGCAGTGCCTCGGCCATGGATTGTACCGCCGCCGCAGGGTTTCTCAGCTGGTGTGCCGCTTCTGAAATAAACCTTTGATGCGCAATTATGCTCTGTTCCGTCTGCCGAAAGAGGCGGTTAAGGGTTTTGACGACACCTTGCACCTCGGCGGGCACTGGCCTTCTGATTTCACTGAGGTCATCTGGTGAACGCAAATCAATCGCGTCTTGCAAATCCAACAAAGGCCGTAAACCATGAGCGACACCAAACCAGACAACTATGGCGAGCGTAACAAGCAAAATCCCCATTAAAACAGCGGCGCGTATCGACAGTTGATTGGCAAAGGCATTGCGGTCCGAAGTAAGTTGCCAGGCAGTGACGGTCGCGTCTCCAACAAGGTTCTCCAAAGCGACCCTCTCGGTCATCCGAAGTACGCGAACCGGTTCGTTTCGATACTCAGCTTCAAAAAAATGCGGCTTATAGGGGTCCTGTTGGCCAGACGCCGAAGAAGACGGCGGATACGCATATCCTGTCACATATATGCCGCCCGGACCTGTCACGTGGTAGAAGATCTCTCCACCCGATGCTTGTCTGATCATGTTGCGAGTTGACGGAAGCAGCGCGTCCCCACCAGAAATTGCCACGTCTCGTGAAATCGCAAGACCAGCAGAAAGTAGACTGTCGTCAAAAAGCTCTTGCGCCGTACGCTGTGCGACTGCGAAACGCCAGACCCCTAACAAAACCGCGATCAGGATCAGTGGCGTCAAAATCAGAAAAAACAGCCTGCGCCTGAGCGATCCGTGTTGGTTCACTTTTGAACCTCAAGCAAATAGCCAAGACCCCGAGCCATTTTAATCCGGATACCCAAATCCAGCAGCCTTTTCCGCAGACGTGATACATGAGGTTCTACGGCAGATTCTTCTACATCGGCGCCTACGCCATATACAAAATCGATGAGTTGGCTTTTGGGTACTATCCTTCCGCGACGTTCCAACAGGCACTCCAATACGGCAATTTCTCGACGCGGAATTTCCAAGACTTGGCCATTTACGCTGACCTGTCGTGCACTGCGGTCGAACTCAAGCCCGCCGACAATCTCGCTGGCCTCATAATCCAGCTGTTTTCGCCGGGATAATGCCCGAATACGCGCTTCCAATTCGTCCATCTCAAATGGTTTTACCAAATAGTCATCCGCACCCATATCCAGTCCCGAAACCCGATCGCTCGTCTCGGAACGCGCTGTCAGCAAAATTACCGGAGCGCCATCCCCGCGGGCACGCAGGGATCGTAAAATCTCCAACCCGGAACGGCGCGGCAGATTGATATCCAACACAATCAGATCCGCACCTTCCTGACCCAGATGAAGTTCTGCCGCGTCTCCGTCCGTTAGAACATCTACCGCATGACCACGGTCACGCAGACGATAAGCTATGGCGTTGGCGAGAGTTTCGTTATCCTCGACGATGACGATCCGCATTCGTACTCCTGCAAGTTTCACGCAAGGTTGAAGCCTCATGATTGCCAGATGGGAGGGGGAATCAACCCCACAGTTTCATTTGATGTCACGGCGGCGCGTCAAGCTCGTCTGTGGTTTTCTGGTCAATAGGGAGGAACCAATGACCATTTCAAACTTTACCCGTCGCGCAGTCGTAGGACTGATAGCCGCTGTCGGTTTGGCCGCGCCTGCTGCTGCGGAGGTCGATTTCTCGGGCAAAACTGTTGAGTGGGTTATCCCATTCTCAGAAACTGGCGGCTCGGCCAAGTGGGCCAACTTTTTTGCTCCGCTTCTGTCAGAAGCCCTGCCGGGTCAACCCACCGTTGTCGTGAAATTCATGCCCGGCGCCGGATCGACAAAGGGAGCGAACTGGTTCCAGGAACAAAAGCACGACGATGGAACTCTTTTATTCGGCACCTCAGGCTCGACCCAGTTTCCATACCTGCTAAGCGACCCGCGTGTACGATATGAGTACAACGACTGGATACCTGTGATGGCATCCGGCACCGGAGGTGTGGCTTATCTGAATGCTGAAGATGGTGCCAAATTCGATGGCTCCGCAAACGCGCTGAAGGACACCAACTTCATATATGGCTCACAGGGTGCAACGCGTCTGGACCTGGTACCCTTGCTGGCGTGGCAGATGCTGGGTATGAATGTAGAACCCGTGTTCGGTATCAAGGGTCGTGGCGACGGTCGCCTGATGTTTGAACGCGGAGAAGCAAACATTGACTACCAGACATCCTCTGGTTACCTGGGCGGTTCCGTACCGCTGGTCGAGGCGGGCCAAGCCGTACCAATGATGACCTGGGGCGCATTGGATGCCGATGGCAATATCGTACGTGATCCGACATTCCCCGATATCCCGACCTTCAAAGAGGTTTGTGAAGCCACCGATGGCTGCGAAACCAGCGGCGAGGCTTGGGACGCATGGAAGGCGTTCTTTGTCGCCGGTTTCCCGGTTCAAAAGCTGGCCTTTCTGCCCGGTGATACACCTCAGGAAGTTGTCGACGCTTACACCGCGGCCTTCCAGGCTGTTACTGAACGAGGCGACTTTGAAGAGATTTCCTCCAAGCGTGTTGGCAAGTACCCCGTTTTTGTTGGCGACGGCTCTAAGGCTGCACTGCAAACAGCGACAAGCGTTAACGATGACGCCAAGGCGTATGTACTAAATTGGCTCAAAGAAGCCTATGGTGTCGAGCTGAACTAGGCTGACGTCCCAGCGCGTGCCAAAACATAGGGCACGCGCTATTACATTCCCAAAAAAGTAATGAAAGGCGGCCGTTATGGAGGTTTTTGCCACTGCAATGCCTGCGCTGGGTGACGCGTGGGGATTGATCCTGCAACCTATCGTTCTGGGCTATCTCGTACTCGGCGTTGTAATGGGACTGGCCGTAGGTGTTTTTCCTGGGCTTGGTGGAATTGCTGGTTTGTCCTTGCTGCTGCCGTTCATGTTTGGAATGGACCCTATCCTTGGACTGGCGTTAATGATCGGCATGGTCGCAGTCGTTCCGACCTCTGATACCTTTGCCTCGGTATTGATGGGGATCCCGGGCAGTTCAGCATCTCAGGCGACGGTTCTCGACGGCTTTCCCATGGCCAAGAATGGCGAGGCAGCGCGGGCCTTGTCTGCAGCCTTTGCATCGTCTCTTTTCGGTGGCTTGGTCGGCGCAACATTTCTGACAATGTTCATCCTTGTTGCGCGGCCTATAGTTTTGGCTTTTGGCCTGCCCGAGATGTTGATGATCACCATTCTGGGTCTTTCGATGGTCGCTATCCTTGCGGGTCGCATACCGTTGAAAGGAGTAGCAGCGGCTGGTTTGGGCCTGATGGTCGGAACCATCGGTGAGGCAGACGCCGGTGGATCGCTGCGAATGGCGACCTATGACATTCCTTATCTGACAGATGGGCTGAAACTGGTCATCGTCGGGCTGGGCATATTCGCCGTACCAGAAATCGTATCGCTGCTGCGACAGGATCGTTCGATTGCCAAGGGCGCTTCACTGGGGGCCGGGTGGCTTGACGGTGTGAAAGACTGGGCCGCGAACATTTGGTTGTCTGTTCGTTGTTCGATAATCGGCGTGGTCGTTGGTGTCATTCCGGGTCTCGGAGGTTCGGTCGTAGATTGGATTGCCTATGGACACTCGGTTCAATCAACCAAAGACAAAAGCAACTTTGGCAAAGGCGAAGTACGAGGAGTCATCGGCCCGGAAAGTTCGAACAATGCCAAGGAAGGCGGCGGTTTGGTTCCGACCTTGCTTTTCGGTATTCCGGGATCAGGCTCTATGGCAATCTTCATTGGTGCTGTCGCCCTGCTCGGTTCAGGCAACATCGAGGTTGGGCCAAGCATGCTCAAGGACAATCTCGATATCACCTATTCGATTGTCTGGTTACTGGCTCTGGCTAACGTTGTGGGCACCATATTGTGCATCGCGGCTTCGGGCGGTATCGCCAAGCTAACTACAATCCGCTTTACATATCTGGCTCCGTTCCTCTTCATGCTGATTAGCTTTGCAGCATTTCAATCCGGTCAGAACTTCGAAGACCTGCTGGCCCTGTTCGTGATCGGTTTGATCGGGATATTCCTGCGTCGGTTTGACTGGTCGCGCCCAGCCTTCCTTATCGGCTTTGTCCTGTCTAACCCAGTGGAGAAGTTTACCAATCAAGCGTTCCAGATCGCATCGTTCAGGTTTCGCAAAAGCTTTGGCGAGGGTATGGAATATGTCTTCAGCCCGATCGTGATCGTTTTGATCGTGGTTACAGTTGTATCGGTCATTTTTGGAATTCGTCAGGCCAAGATGATCATGGCTGAAGGAGAGGTTCAGTCGGGCAGCAAGCGTGCGCCTTTGATTTTTCTGCTCGTTATTATGGCCTATTTGATTGTGGCCTTGGTTAATGCCAATATGATCCCGAACTATAACATGACCGACAAGATTATCCCGCTGGTTATCGGTACAGTCTCGCTCTTCTGTTGTGTTGTTTTGTTAATCCAAATGATGCGACGGCCCGAGGGCGATCCGATCTTTGCAGACAAGGAAATCGCAGGTGAGGATGCAAATGCACCTCATGGGCTTTGGTCCACACTGGCATGGTTTGCTGGTCTGATCGCAGCTACTTGGGTCGTCGGCTTCATCCTTGCGCTATTCGGGTTCTTGATCGCCTTCTTTCGCATTCGCGCCGGATCAAGCTGGCAGATGGCACTGATCCTGACCGCATGCGGCATAGGCTTTATGTGTTTCATGGCCGGTGCACTAAACCGGGATTTTCCGCCCGGCCTTCTGCAGGGTTTAGTTGATCTGCCGTGGCCTCTAAAATGACAGAACCCCTAAGGCTTCTTTGCCTCGAAGGGGATGGCATCGGGCCAGAGATCGTGAACGCGACGCTGGCGGTTGTTCAAGCCGCTGGCCGGGTCCTTAATCGCAAGATCCAAACCGAGAAGATGGATATCGGTTTTGCTGCGTTGAAAGCCAAAGGATCGACGATCCCACAGTCGGTGATTGAGGCCGCCGAGTCTGTCGACGGTGTGATCCTTGGTCCGGTGTCGCACAATGAATATCCGCCAGTCGAACAGGGTGGGCGAAATCCTTCAGGCGTACTGCGAAAAGAACTGGAGCTTTTTGCAAATCATCGACCCGCCAAGACCTGGGTCGGACTAGACGCACCTTCGCGCAAATCCTTCGACCTGATCGTGATGCGCGAGAACCTTGAAGGGTTCTATGCAGATCGCAATATGTTCGCAGGCTGTGGTGAATTTATGCCCGAACCGGACGTTGCGTTGGCTGTTCGGAAGGTAACGCGCAAAGCAAGTCTCGACATCGCACGCGCCGGATTCGAATTGGCCGCGTCCCGTCCGGCCAAACATGTTACCGTCGTTCACAAGGCAAACGTAATGCGTATGACGGATGGCTTGTTCTTGGAATGCACGCGTTCAGTCGCCAAGGAGTTTCCTTCCGTTGCCTATAAGGAAATGCTTGTAGACGCGGCTGCGGCGCATCTGGTTCGCGATCCTACACGGTTCGACGTATTGATTGCGACGAATATGTTCGGCGATATTCTAAGCGATCTCGCCTCAGAGCTAGCCGGTGGTTTGGGGCTGGCTGGGTCCCTCAATTTCGGTGCTCTTCACGCGGTTGCACAGGCGCAGCATGGCTCGGCTCCGGATATCGCCGGTAGAGACGTGGCAAATCCGGTTTCGCTTGTATTATCAGTTGAAATGCTGCTTCGGCATCTCGGTGAAACTAACGCAGCAGATCTTATCCGAGCCTCTGTGGGAGTTGCATTGGAATCGCCCGAAACACGCACGCGCGACCTGCAAGGTACGCTTGGCACAAGTGCATTCACCGAAGTTCTTTGCAAACTTGTTGAGGAGGGCGCGAGATGACCCAAACCGCAATACCCTACGTTTTCATGCGAGGCGGCACATCGCGCGGCCCCTATTTTCTCAGGTCTGATTTGCCGCAGGATTTGGATAAGTTGGCGGAAGTTCTGATTGCCGCCATCGGTGCCGGCCATCCACTAAATATTGATGGAATTGGCGGTGGCGCTGCAGTTACCACCAAAGTCGCAATGCTTTCGCCCAGCGATGATGAATGGGCAGACATCGACTATTTCTTTGCCCAGGTCTCGGTTGAGGAGAGGCTGGTCGACTTTAAGCCCACCTGCGGCAACATTCTGTCTGGTGTTGGTCCCGCAGCAATTGAAATGGGGTTGATCCGGACTCAGGGCGAAGAAACCAAAGTTCGAATTCGCGCAGTCAACACTGGTGCACAGGTAGAGGCCAAGGTCCAAACACCCGGTGGCCAATTGACTTATGATGGCGGGTCACAGATTGCCGGTGTGCCCGGGCATGCGGCTCCGATCCAGTTGAGTTTTATGGGCGTAGTAGGGTCTTCGACCGGTGCATTCCTGCCCACAGGTAACTTGCGTGACTCTATTCAAGGGATTGAAGTGACCTGCATGGATGTTGCGATGCCCTTGGTAATAGCCCGCGCAGCTGACTTTGGTTTGTCGGGCTACGAAAGCGCAGAGGAACTTGATGGAAACGAAGAGTTCTTTGACCGTATGGAGAAACTTAGGATCGAAGCCGGTCTTGCAATGGGCATGGGAGACGTTTCGAAGTCTGTAACTCCCAAGTTTGGGCTTCTGGCACCCGCCAAAGACGGAGGAACCATTGCCGTCAGGTATTTCATGCCATGGAAAACTCATCCAACGATGGCCGTTACTGGCGCCCAATGCTTGGCATCCTGTGCACTGACGCCGGGAACAGTTGCTGATGGTTTACTAAACCGCCCCAATTCCTGCCCTGCGGAAATTGTGCTTGAGCATGCTTCGGGAACAATCGACGTCTTGATCGACTTTTCCAATAATGAAAGTTTTGTTCTGAACTCTGCAGGCCTGGTTCGAACGGCTCGCAAACTGGCAGATGGCTATATTTATGTCCCGAAAGAGGTTTGGGATGGGAGTTGATTGGGTTGATGCTATTTGGTATACTTTAGTATACAATTAGGAGCTGCCACGATGACGGACTACTCTGAATGCCTCATGATCGCGCGTCAGGAACTCAGGCTTGCGCAAGCAGCCTTGCGGAGAGATATGGCAGACTACCCAACACCGATTGCCGGTTGTGACGAGCAGTTCAATCACCTTTTGGACCAAAGTCAGCGCATTCGAAATGCGCTCGCCGCTCTTGAAGCGCCGCAATTTGTCCCAACCCCAAGAAGGTTGGATATCGGGATGAGCATTGAAAGCCGATGAAAGTTCACATTCTAGACGATTGGTTCGACACACTTCGAGGGTTGCCGTGTTTTGACAAGCTGGCGGGACACGACATTACGGTCTGGACGGACCACGTAGAAAGCTCTACCGAGCTAGCCGCGCGCCTACGGGACGCCGAAGTACTGGTACTTTTTCGTGAACGCACCAATGTGACAAGGGAATTACTGACGCAATTGCCAAACCTGCGGCTAATCAGCCAGCGCAGTGTCTATCCTCATGTCGATGTGCAGGCTTGTACAGATAACAGAGTGTTGCTGTGTTCGAACATGCATGGAGGAACACCCTCGTATGCCGCGGCCGAGCTGACTTGGGCTCTGATAATGGCTGGCATGCGTGACCTTCCTGCGCAAATGGCATCTGTCAAGGCGGGTCGCTGGCAAGCCGGGGTAGGTAAAACACTGCGTGGTCGGCAATTGGGCCTTTACGGATATGGGCGTATCGCTCGCACGGTCGCTGGATATGCTGAAGCATTTGGAATGTCTGTCGTCTGGTGGTCGTCCGACGCAGGTCGCGCCCGCGCGACTGCCGATGGCGCGATCATTGCACCCAACCGCGAGGCATTCTTTTCCAACAGCGACGTTGTTTCCATTCACGTGCGTCTAAAACCGGAAACAAACGGTATCATAACAGCAGAAGATTTGGGCGCGATGCAACCAGGTTCCCTGTTTGTGAACACTTCCCGTGCAGGGCTAGTTGCGCAGGGGGCTTTGCTCAAAAGCCTCAATAGTGGCCGTCCTGGCATGGCAGCAATCGATGTTTTTGATACTGAACCACTTACTGATCCCAACGACCCTCTACTGGCACATCCGCACTTGATCGCGACGCCCCATATCGGATTTGTCACCGAAGACGAGTTTGATCTGCAGTTCGCGGATATCTTTGACCAAGTAAACGCCTTTGCCGAAGGTGAACCGATCCACATGATCAATCCCGAGGTTTGGTCCAACGCAGAATGAGATTGGCTGCAATCGGCGCGCCGATTATTACCAATACAATCCGTGTTAGATGGTGCGTGATAACAAAGCCTAAATCGGCACCCGAGACGATCGCCAGAACTGTCATTTCAGCCTGACCGCCTGGGGCAAAGGCCAGAAACGCCTCGACTGGGCGGCCGAGACCCAATGCGGTGACGATGGCTGTGAAGGCTGCTGCCAGTATCGCTAAAATGGCGACGTAAGCGACACCGGCGGCAACCACACGGCGCAGTTCACTCCATGTAACACCGGTAAACTGTACGCCAATCCCGCAGCCAATGAAGAACTGGGCCACCAGTACAGCTTCACGTGGAGGGCGTGAATGGATGAAGTCACCAAGTGACAGCATAGCTGTCAGAATCATTGGCCCAAGTATCGAGGCACCGAACAACCCGACTTTCTCGCCGCCTTTCCAACCCACAAGAGCTGCGGCCACCATGAGCAGCAGTTCATGCACGGGAAGGTCGCGCGCGGGCTCACCAACGGGGTTAGTCAATTCCGCGCCATAGAAAACCGTCAGAAACAAAGGCGCCAAGGTAACTATGATCAAAACGCGCGTGCCATGGATCAAGGACAATGTACGCGGATCAGCCCCAGCTTCGGTGCCAAAAATAATCATGTCCTGCAATCCACCGGGCATGGCTGCATAAAACGCTGTTTTGTCATCAAAACCCCAAACCCTGCGAAAAAAGGGGACACCGATAAGCGCGATCAAAATGATAAAGAACGGGATCAACATTATCGACGCAGCCATCTTTGGCAGATCTGCGAAAAGGGCTGGTGTAATCGACGCTCCGACGGCCACTCCCAAAATTGTTCTCGCAGCAACGGAAACCTGACCAAATCCCCTAAGCGGCGCTTTGGCCAAAGCCGCAATCAGGCACGCGGACATCGGACCAAACAAAAATGGCAGCGGCAGGTTTGCCGCCCAAAACAACAACGTGCCCAACGCTGCGAGGCCAAATGTTAGGGACCTCTGCATTGTTGGTGTGAGTTGAGAATTCCGGGCGGACAAGATTAGACTCCAGAAATACCAGCTTATTTGTATGCGGTTGTATACCAAGCAGTGCAATATGCAAGCGCACTGGGTTTTTTGCATCCTTTGATGCGTCTCAAATTAGTTCGGCTTTTTCTAGTCTATTCTGATTGCATCCTATTCTCGGCTCACGAGGTCCAAGATGATTGTCGAAGACCAAAGCAAAGTAGTTGCATTCCTATCAGACCCTGCCACTTACGGCGTCTGCGAACCAATCGAAGTCATCGAAACTCATATCTCTGTTATTTTTCTAGCGGGAAACCGGGCGTATAAACTGAAAAAAGCGGTCCAACTGCCGTATGCAGATTTTTCTACTCCTGAAATTCGCTCCAACGCCTGTGAAAAAGAATTTAAGCTGAACAAGATTACTTCGCCAGAGATCTACCTTGGCGTGCGTCATATCAGCCGAAACGGTTCAACACTAAGTTTCGGCAACTGCGGGGAAGTCATTGACACCGTTGTTGAAATGGTACGTTTCGAGCAAGAAACTATACTAGACCAAATGGCCGTGCGAGGAGAACTAACCCCTGAAATTATGAGTGTTTTGGCAAAAACAATTGCGAAGGCTCACAAGTCGGCGAAGCCGGTCCAAACCGGTGGCGTTGATAACATCCATGCCGTGCTGAGCATTAACAAGGCAGGCTTTAAACAAAGCTCGGTGTTTACGCATTCTGAAATAGACCGACTAGACGAAGCCTTCCAAACCGCATTGAAACAGAAGGCCGGGATCTTTGAAATGCGCGCCGCGCGCGGTTGTATTAAGCGTTGTCACGGAGACCTTCATCTAAGAAATATTTGCCTCTTCGATGGGGAACCAAGGCTATTTGACTGTATCGATTTCAACGACCAACTCGCTACAGTAGATGTTTTGTACGATTTGGCATTTCTTGCAATGGATCTTTGGCACAGGGATTTGCGACACCTCGCAAACCTTGTCGTAAACCACTATGTTGATTTCTCACAAGAAGAGGATGGTTTTCCGCTCTTGCCGTACTTCATTGCACTTCGTGCAGCTGTACGTGCGCATGTTCTGGCAACACAGTCTGAGGACCTGCAAGACAACCCCGCAAACGCCAAGCGGAAAGAAGCCCGAACTTACTATGACTTGGCGACATCCCTATTAGGAACCACGAAGCCTCGATTAGTTGCAATTGGTGGCTTCAGTGGAAGCGGCAAGTCCACCATATCAAACGAAATTGCATCCGCGTTTGGGGGTGCCCCCGGAGCAAGAGTGATAGAAAGTGATCGGGCACGCAAAGCAATGTTTGGCGTCGATCCGCAGACGCCGCTACCAGAAAAGGCCTATCATCGCGATGTTTCGGATGCAGTATATGACTCGATGGGACATCGCGCCAAGGCTCTGCTAAAGGCCGGGAGCCCGGTGATAGTTGATGCAGTTTTTGATTTTCCTGGCCGAAGAGATAAAATCGAAAATGTAGCGCGAGAAGTTAATGTTCCTTTTGATGGTATTTGGCTGGACGCCGCATCGGCAGTACTTAAACGACGCCTTCAAACCCGAGCCAAGTCAGCATCTGACGCCACTGTGGATGTTCTGGAGATGCAACTTGAAAGGAAATCGGTTCCCGTTTCTTGGACGCTGCTTTCAACCTCTTGTTCTATTAACGAAACCCGGCTGGAAATCGTGACCGCGTTGGGTTTGGATCAGCATAAATAAACTTGATTATCCCAATGCAGAAGACGCTTCGGACTAGCCCTGCTAAGGTTATCTCGTGCCCAAAACCTGTCACCCAGGTTGCTGAATATCGGTTGCCCGACATTGCCATAGGGCGCCAAAAGCGCAGTAAATTCTGTATTCAACCTTAGCTGAGCCATTTGCCATCCTCAGAAACGGGCTTTTTTGTACATTGATCTTTATCAAGATTGGCTAACGCAAGCAGTGGTACAGTGAACGCCAAATTAGGAGGGTTCGCATGGAAGATTTGGTGGAAATTGGAAGATCCTTTGTGCAGGCGATGCGTGAACGCAGGGGCATCTCAAACGTTGACGAAATGTATGCCGAAAACGCTCAATCAATAGAGGCGGTCGTGCCTCCTGTGCGGCAGTTTCGGATAACTAAAGGACGGGATGCGATCAAAGCGAAAAGAGAGGATTGGTTGGTAACACATGAAATCCATGAACTCGACGCGGACGGCCCCTACGTTCACCCTCCAAATCGCTTTGGCGTTCGTTACAGGGCCGAGGTAACGCAAAAGTCTACGGGTAAGCATATAACTCTCCGTGAAATCGCAATTTACTCGGTGGAGGACGACAAAATTATTCTCGAAGAGTTCTTCATGTTGCCAAAATAGAAAGCCACTTTGCAGTTCGGCTAAACTTGGTGCAGCCGTGAACCGGTAACTTGAATTTTTCCAATAATAACAAAGCACGGTTACCGCGGTGCAGTCAGCCTACTGATTTACTCCGGTCAGACACTAACTAGAGAAATCCGCTCAACCCGACCCAGCCCGAAACAACCAATAACGATCCGATTGAAAGACTGCACTTATGCCGAAAGAGCCATATCAAAGTCCACGCGACGGACCAAACTGGCCCGATTGGATGTATTACGTTGCGCTTGCGGCTGTTCTAGGACTTTTGATTGTTACAAGCTTTTTTGCTCCGCCTACCAATCAGCAAGCAACCACGCTGACATACAGCGCCATGAAAGAGCTTGTCCGTGCGGGGCGAGTGCAATCAGCTGAACTGCGCGAGCATAGCATTATTGTAAACACCAAGTCCGATGACAAGAACGGCGGACAAACTTTCAGTGCCGTTGTCCCGGTCCATGGCGATCCGGACTTGCTTGCGCTGCTGGAAGACAACGATGTCGACATAACGGCGACGGAACCATCTGAAACGTCAATCTTCATTTATCTACTGCCTTGGGTATTTATTCTCGCAGTCTACTTTTGGCTACAGCGGCGAATGACAGGCGGAATAGCAGGCGGTCCAGGTGGAATTTCCGGAGGGCTGCTTAGCGGACGTTTTTCCAAACCGAATGCATCCGCAAAGAAAGTGACGTTCCAGGATGTGGCGGGCCAGGATCAGGCTAAACGCGAGGTTGCAGAATTGGTGGAGTTCCTGCGCGACCCACAGCGTTTTGCCCGCGTCGGTGCCGAAGTCCCGCATGGCGTTTTGCTGGTTGGACCGCCGGGAACAGGAAAAACGCTGTTGGCTAAAGCACTTGCTGGCGAGGCCGATGTCCCATTTTTTTCCACGTCTGGTTCCGAATTTATTGAGATTTTCGTTGGCGTCGGTGCGGGCCGGGTCCGCAATTTGTTTGAGGAAGCGCGCAAGGCTGCTCCGTCAATTATTTTCATCGACGAATTGGATAGCGTCGGTCGCACCCGCGGAACAGGGCTTGGCGGCGGCCACGATGAAAGGGAACAGACACTAAACCAAATACTTGCGGAACTAGACGGATTTAGTGAACGCGAAGCGGTTGTTGTACTGGCAGCAACCAACCGACCAGATGTTCTGGATCCTGCTTTGCTAAGGCCTGGCCGTTTCGACCGCCATGTAACGCTTAACTTGCCTGAGAAAGAGGCCCGACGTGCCATTCTTGATATTCATGCAAGAAAGCTACCACTTGAAAATACCAGCGATCTGGATTGGATTGCGGCTGGAACACCGGGCTTTTCAGGGGCTGATCTAAAGAATCTACTCAACGAAGCTGCAATCACGGCAGCGCGCCGGAACGCAGGTCTGATCACCCGCAGTGACCTTGATGAAGCACGAGACAAAGTGATGATGGGGACAGTACGCACACTCGCCATCCGACCTGACGAACGGCACCGGTTAGCTGTCCATGAAGCCGGTCATACCGCAGTTTCTTACTTCACTCCCGAAGCTGACCCTTTGTACAAAGTCACGATCATTCCACGCGGTCATGCCCTTGGCGGAACACATTCTTTGCCGGAGGGAGAACGTCACACTCTCAATGAAACATTCCTCAAAGACCAAATCGTTACATTGCTCGCAGGGCGAGCGGCAGAACAATTGTTCCTGGGAACCGTCAGTTCCGGCGCTGATGACGACATCCGAAGGGCCACCGAAATTGCCAGACGAATGGTGACGCGGTGGGGAATGACGGATGAGCTCGGTCCGATCGACCTACGGCAAAGCGAGGACCACCCATTTCTGGGGCGGTCCATCGCGCAGCCCACGAGTGTTTCCGACACTACGGCGGCGCAAGTGGACCAAGCGATTATCAAGATGCTTGTCGACGCAGAAGCGCGGGCAACTTCGATACTAAAACAACATAAACCAGAGACTGAAAAGCTAATTGCAGCGCTAGAAGAAAATGAAACACTGGACTTCGTTGCTATTCAGTCATGCCTGGATCCTGAGAAGAAAATTGAGCAACCTCGTCATACACCTGACTCAGTGACCAAAATACCTGTTGTTCCGCATAGTTGACATTCTCGACAGTGTGCGCCGCTGTTTTTGGTCGCAAAATATGGCAGGATCCTTCTCAATCAAGAGAACCCAGTCTCACTGATAAAACTGGACAACAAGAACATTTGTTGGCGGCGGACATTTAGGAATTTTTCGACCTGAGTTTTGGAGGGCCCATGTACAAGAAAATATTAATTGCCACCGACGGATCCGAACTGGCGCAGCGAGCTGTCGAACAAGGTATAAGCCTTGCCAAATCCCTGAATGCCAGTGTGATGTTCGTAACGGTTACCGAGCTGTGGTCGCCCCTTGAAATGGCTGGCGCGGCCGAGCTTGGAAGCCAAGACGCAGTTCGAGGCTATGAAGATGCAGCCGCCCAATCCGCAAAGGAAATTCTGAAGCAAGCCAATGAACTAGCAGCATCTGCCGGGATTGCCTCTGAAACTCGTCACATAGCGGATCGTAGGCCGGCAGAAGGAATTCTGGATACCGCTGAACTATACGATTGCGAACTTATAGTGATGGCTTCTCATGGTCGCCGTGGGCTACAAAAAATGTTGGTAGGTAGCCAGACTTCTGAAGTCATCGCATTAAGCAAGCGGCCTGTCCTCGTCGTGAGATAAATTGGTCCTCATGCCTGAGCTTTCACTTCGTTTCGACAATCCTCAAATGAAGCGGGATGTTCCACCGAAAGAGTCCATAACGAGAAACCCGGGCACAAACATCGCAATATGACCGATGTCAAAGCCGAATTGGACGCTCTGTGCCAGACTCCACATGAAGAATTCCCATGTCCGGCCCTGGGGACGGTTCCTTGGTTCGGTCAGAGGGTTGGGAGGCACGTAACATGGACCAACTTGCTATCAGATTCCCGGATCGCGCCGAAGCCGGACGTCGGTTAGGCAAGCGCTTGCAAACCATGGAGTTGGATGACCCTGTTGTTTATGCTTTGCCGCGCGGCGGGGTACCCGTCGCAGTCGAAGTTGCACATGCAATCAAGGCTCCGCTTGATCTAATTTTTGTCCGCAAGATCGGTGCGCCCGGATCGCCAGAAGTAGCGCTTGGAGCGATCGTCGACGGCAAAAACCCTCAAACAGTCATAAACAAAGAGGTTCAAAGACGATCACACGCTGACGCCAATTATCTCGAGAAGGCAGGCGCCAGGGAATTACACGAATTAGAAAGACGTCGATCGCGATACCTCGGCGACCGCGCGCAAATTTCTGCGAAGGACAAAACCGCTGTCATTGTCGATGACGGGTTGGCGACTGGGGCGACGATGAAGGCGGCGCTTATCGCTATGACGCAACAAGGCCCCAAGAAGGTTTGTATTGCGGTCCCGGTTGCACCGGCTGAGGTCGCAAAAGAATTCGAAAGCCTGGCCGACGAAGTTGTGTGTCTGAACCCAGCACAGCTTTTTTTTGGTGTTGGCGCGTTTTACGACGACTTCCATCAACTCAGCGATGAAGAGACTATAGGTCTACTGCAGGCAGGGCGGTGAGAAATCATTGCCGCTTTCCGGCCTTTATCCCGCTCAGGCACATATTACACACATTCGTCAAAGGCGGCGTAAGGAGTCCGCCGCCAAGTTGTCTTACCCGAAAATTCGACTGCTACAGTTACTGACCTACCGTTGAGTGCGAAAGATATTGGGCAAGACAAGCGCCAGATGTATTATTCGTCACACGGCCCGCAACAAGTGACCCACAGTCAGGCTCTACCGCGGGCCAATTTGGTTCATCGGCAGATTGTGTTGTTACCTTTTGCCGGTCTAATAGGTGCTTTTCCACTCAAGCCGATATAGAGTATGCCGCCCGCTCAGACCTTTGAGTTGCCTTGGCTCGGTGTCCGAAAAACAAAATGAGGTTCTTCCTCCAACCATCGCTCGGGTCGCATCCGAAATCAAAATTTCGCCCGCGACGCCTGCAGTCGTTATACGCGATGCCTTGTTGACTACGGTGCCAAAGAAATCACCGCGAGATTGCACAACATCGCCGGTGTGAATTCCAATCCGCAAACCCAGGTGCGGTTCTTCGGACACGGATGTAACGGCTGTTTGCATATCGACCGCAGCAGCCAGTGCTTCTTTCGCAGAAGGAAAAATCGACAAAGTTCCATCGCCCAAAGATTTCACAAATTGACCGCGATGTTTCTGAATAATTTCCGCCAAAACTTGGAAATGGCTTTCGATTGCAGATGACCAGCTTTGATCGCCCAGCGCTTCTGCCAATGCAGTACTACCCTCTACATCTGTGAAAAGGACCGAAGCCAAGCCTTCGGATTGAATAAGTTCAGGCCCCTCCTCTCTTGCAGCATCGATCAGTTGCTGGATGGCCAACTGTTCGACACCGACAAGTTCGATATTGGGGGTCGGTACAGATGCATGGCGGTTTACAATCTTCCACGATGCGCCTTCCAAAACGAAAATCACGACGGTGCGATAGATGACCGCTTCGTCAAAGCCGACAAATTGAATCCGGTGGACAAAAGATGACCATCCAGTTTCTCCGTTTTCGAAGGCTTCCGCCTCAAGTTCTTCAAACACTACCGGCGCTGGAATCGCGGCAAAAAAGCCGCCGACGCCGTCGCGCACTGCAGAACCACTCCAAAACTCACCCTCACCTGTTCCAATGAACCTAAGTTCATCGGAGGTTGTTAGAAAGTCTCGCAATTCCTCTGTGTTCGTTTTGGTCCTGAGTATCTCATACCAACGTCTGGAAACTGCCAGCAATTCGGGTGAGGAACGTATCATCCGATCTTGCCCGGGACCGAGGACAGATCAATTCTGCGAAGATTTTCCAAACGGTATCTCCATTATCAAACATAGTGGACCAATGCTGCCAATGCGTCTTGTTACGATCAAGAGATTTGTGAGGCATCAGGCGTTTGACGCTTCCGCAGCCGGGTTCGGAATGGGCTGGTTACTTGACTTGCCTTTCGGCTATGCGGGCACCGTCAGTCACATTAACTGATGGAAAAAGAACCACTTTGTCTCCGGGCTCCAATCCATTCTCAACTTGCGCCTCCAGACCGTTGTTGTGGCCAATGTCAACAACCCGTAACTCGGCGCGGCCAGAAATATCGACAAAAACAGCCCAGTTTTGTCCCTGTCGAAATAGCGCAGCGGCAGGAACGATGATGACGTCGTCATCCTCCCAGACAACAATTCGAACTTCGATACGATAGCCGTGACCTAATGTTCCCCGAACCTCGCTGAGCCCATCGAACTGGATTGTGGTTTCCACTCGTTGTTCTTCAACACCCAATGCGGAATACTTTGTGTATCCATATGGGTCGATCCGGCTAACCGAACCACTCAGATCGCCGAGCCCGCCCCAATTGGTTATGATCACGCGATCCCCCTCACTAACTTGAACCGCTTCTGACGACAGAAGCTCAGCCACGACCTCCAAATCGCCTTCGATGTCTCCTATCTCCAGTATTGGTTCGCCGGCGGGAAGGGTTGTTTCGCTCTTTTTGATGACCTGCAAAATAGTTCCGTCGATGGGTGCCCGCAATGGGATGCTGTAGGAAGGTGTCTCACTATCTTCTAGCGCTTCGGCCAAACCTGCGTCGTCAAATCCTATCAATCGCGCACGTGCGTTGGCGAGCTCGGCTTCGCGCATGGCGATTGCGGCCTGGACTGTATCGAGATTTGCCTTGGCGATTCTGGCTGCCTGCTCAGCTCGTTCCATTGCCACTTTACTTGTTATACCCTTGGTGACTAGTTTTTGAGTACGCTCCAACTCGCTTTGGGCAAAATCATCTGTAGCTAGTGCCGCGTTTAAATCTGCACGCGCGACCCTGAGCGCGGCTTCGGCGGCACTGACTGCGGCAATGGCCTGCTCTCGGGTTCGTACATCCAGCGCAGATGGGTTTGCGGGGGTCATCCGGGCTACAATCGTTTCACCACCAACAACCCGGTCGCCAGGCAGGACCGTTACACGCTGCAATTCTCCTGCAACGGGTGAAGAAACAACGTAGGGTTCTTTGACTCGCGTTCTGCCTTCCTCGTTGATGGTAACAAGCATCTTGCCACGCTGTACCATTGCCGTATCGACAAGCATGGGGCGCGGCCAAAAAGCCGCAAGAAGAATGACCGCCACCAGAAGAATCGCGACACTCGTAAGAACCGACCGAGAATATCGTTTTTGTCTGCTCACGAATGTCACTCCCTCGACTTTAGCGCCAGGACCAGATCCAACCGATCAACATTACGTTTCACCAACCATCCTGAAAGTAATGCTGCAACAATAACGACTACCGTCGCCTGCCCAAAACTTCGCACATTAAAGTGGGATGGAATTTGATATAGATCCGTGCTGAACCCCTGAGATACTGCAAAAGTCAGACCATAGCCTGCCAAGGCGCCTAAAGGTAGCGCCAGCAGTGTAACCACAACCAATTCCCCCAACAGAACAAAAGCTACCTCTGCCCTAGTGAAACCAAGAACCCGCAATGCCGCCAAATCGCGGGTGCGTTCCGCTTGCGCCACGCGAGCAGCGTTGTAGATCACGCCAAATGTAATGACACCGGCAATCAAGGCCATGATATACCTCATTGCGCCCGCGCCTTGATCCACCACCTTCTGAAACGCGCCTCGGCTTTCGGACTTCAGTGACACACCAGCAACCATCGGCATTTCCTTAAGCTGCTTGTATGTCCATCCCTGCAATTTTTCGTCCGTACGTAAAAATGCTCCGGATACTCGACCCGGTTCCCCCAACACTCGATTCAGTGCGGCCAATTCCATGTAGGCCGGCGACCCCATAAGGCTTTCGGAAACAGCTACTACCGGGAGTTGCAATATTGGGCGCCGACCTTCTCGAACATCGACTGTCAATAATTCGCCTGGGTGTAAGTCCAGAATTTTGGCCAGGCCAGATGACAAGATAACCCCGTCCTTTCGCATTGGTATCATGCGTTCGGCAGCGTCGACAGCGCGGTTCAGTCTTGGAAACTCCGTCAAACCGTTTACTGCACCGCGGTATGACAAACGGCCGTTTCGAAAGATTACAGGCACGATGCGCACAGGTTCTGTCTCTATAACCCCATCGATAGATTGAATATCGAACAGGCTTTGGCTCGAAATTGGGTTGATGAAACTTACGGAAACATCGCTGCGATCCAGAATATCGAACGTCAGATCAGTCATCTTGTCGAAACTCGCAAGGATAGAGGCCATCGACGCAGAGAGAGCGATACCAGCGCTTACGCCAGCGATCGCGCCGATCATGCGAATTGGCTGTCGGGTAAGTCGACGCAACACCATCCGGGTTGGTTGATCCAGATAAGCGGCCAGTGACTTACCGATTTGGCCACTTCGGCTGTAGTCAGGTGGAGGTGCCGCACGCATCGCGACGGCAGGTGTCAAAGCGAAGACCCGGAGCAATACGACTAGTCCCCCGACCGAGGATGCGAGAATGCTGGCCCCAAATCCAACTACAAAGCTCAGAGGCTCTAACCGAAACACTAAGAAAGGGAATTTGTAGTATATGAGGTAAACATCTATTAACGCGCGCCCGGCAATAATACCCAGAATCCCTCCTAAAAATGCACCGCCACCTGCGATTGTGAGGATCATTTTCAGATAGTGGCTGCCAACCTCCCAATCGGTGTAGCCAAATGCTTTCATCAACCCGATCTCTTCCCTTTCGGAATCCAGCAATCGGGAAATTACAATGTAAAGAAGAAAAGCTGCGACAGCCAAGAATATCGGAGGAACCGTAGCCGACGTTCGGCGCAACCCGTCGATCTCTTCCGAAACAAACTTGTCCGAAGCAAGGTCTTCGAGAGGAAATGCGCCAAGCCCTCCGAATTTGTTCAACAATTGATCGGCTGCCCGCAATATTGCCGGTGTATCAGCCTCGCGACTCAGCGAAATTAGCGCTTCGTTGAATGCCCCATTTAAATTGTATGCAGCCTCCATTGCCGGTCTACTGAGCCAAAGTACAGCGAAGCGACTGTCGTCAGGTATCATTTCGCCTGGCGGCGCGGCAAAAAGAAACTCGGGTGACATCGCAAGTCCGACAATATCGAAATCTCGCCGCGCCCCGTTCATAGTCGCGGAAATCCGGTCCCCGGGTTGCAATCCGTGAGCCTGCGCAAAGCTTTGCAAAACGATAATCTCATCCTGCCGGTTGGTCGCGAAACTCCGGCCGTCCGTCAAATAGATCAGGTTCAATCTGGCTTTTTTGATATCCGGAAGCGAAATAGCTTGAGCGCGAATGGGGATGTCCAGTTCAGGCAAATCCACCAAAGCTTGTCCCACTACGCGGGTTTCGACCGAAGAAACCCCAGGCAGATTTCTTAGTTCTTGGGCGGTGTGTTCAGGAGCTCGGGTGACAGGCGCAAATATATCAGCGAGTCTGTAACGTTCATAGTATGCGCGTCGCGTTTCATCCAAACTGACGACGAGGCCTGACTGCATAACCTGCATCAAAACACCAAGCGCAATAACCAAACCTATCGCCACGGCCTGGCCCTTGATGCGCCAAAGATCTCGAACAAGCTTTGTTGTTAGGGCGGACATCTTGCGGCTACCATTCAATATCTTCAGGTGCCGATTTGGCGGCGTTTTTTGTGACCTCGATGACCGCGCCATCGCCAAAACGGATAACCCTGTCAGCCATAGCCGCCTGAGACGCAGCGTGGGTAACAATTAAGACAGTTGCACCCAGCCTTTCATTCACGTCTTTCAGAACCTTCAGAACCGTCCTTCCTGTTATACTATCCAATGCACCTGTTGGTTCGTCGCAAAACAGCACATCTGGCTGTTTGGCAACCGCCCGAGCGATGGCGACGCGTTGCTGCTCACCCCCTGAGAGTTGTGCCGGAAAGTGATCGGTTCTGTTCGTAAGGCCAACAAGGGAAAGCGCTTCGTCTGGGTCCATTGGATTTCGCGCGATCTCTGTGACAAGTTCCACGTTCTCACGAGCCGTAAGACTGGGCATGAGGTTATAAAACTGAAATACAAACCCAACGTGATCTCGCCGATAGCGGGTAAGTTCAGTATCCGACATTAACGTCAAATTCTGGTCGCGAAAGTAAACATTACCCTCCGAGCTGCGATCCAGCCCACCTGCGATGTTCAACAAAGTCGACTTTCCACTACCTGAAGCTCCGAGTAGTACGACAACTTCGTGTTCGGGTATCTCCAAATTTACACCGCGCAATGCGTGAACGGCTGCAGGGCCCTCACCGTAAATTTTCTTCAGATTAGTTATGGTAAACGCGTTCCGTTTCACGGGGTTATATTAGCGTGAATAGTTGCGTGGGTATACGTCCATGCAAGGCTGTCAATTTAACATGATCATCTTGCCCAACAGTTATCTCACGACGGAATCCGAAATCATCCACTTTGCTGTGAAGATGTACGTTCGGACTTCTTGGCCGCTTCAAATGCGGAAGATTAGCTTGGTGACCACGACATTTTTGACGCAATCGAAAACCGTTCGAAGTTGTCTTGCTGCGATCTTTATAAACCAAAATCATTCGTGCTTCTGAATTACGAAAGTGCGCCAAGCGTCCAACAACTTGGTCACACTTGCCAAAAACAATCAGAGCAGCCCTAATACATCAAAGGAAATGAATGATCTCTGAGCCGTAAAGGTCTGATGATGGAGCCGTTGCATGAAAAAGACCTCTCAGCCTGATAAACCTGCTCCGCAATTTATCGGTCTTACATTTTGGTATCAGTTGGTTGTTTTCCTTTTCTTGTCCGTTGCCTCTTTGGTATTCGCTTCTTCGGTATTGGTTCCACTCTCTTTTGCAGCCCTGCTATTTGTTCTTCTCACCGCGACTTCAGATCGAATTAGCAGGCTAAAACTGATGGGAAGGAACATCCCAAAGTGGTTGGCGCATTTTTCAGCCCTTTCCGTAGTGGTAATTGGGCTCTTGATTGTCGTTTCTATTCTTTCAAGTCAGGCCGGCGAAGTTTCAGAAGCTTTTCCGCGGTATGAAGAGCGGTTGTCGAGTATTCTTGCTCAGGTGGTTTCGATTGTCGGGCAAGACAATTACGCGGCTGCAATGAAGGCGTTTAAACAAATTAACCTCGCCGGATTTGCCAGTGGGGTCATCGGTTCCGCCGGAGCATTTCTAAGCGCTTTTTTTCTTGTGCTTCTTTATGTGCCTTTCATGCTAGCCGAACGAGTTCAAATGCAGGCCAAAGTAAAACTAGCGATTCCAGATGCGGAAACCGCTGACAAAGTTCGGCAAGTTCTTAAGAGTACTTCTGACAGCATCCAACGATACGTTGGAATTAAAACACTTGTGAGCGCGATTACCGGCTTGGGCAGTTACGCGGTAATGGCGTCTGTGGGGCTGGATTTCTCAGAAACTTGGGCCGTGCTTGCATTTTTACTGAATTTTATCCCTACAGTGGGTTCCGTAATTGGCGTGGCACTTCCTTCTGTTGTAGCGCTAGTACAGTTTGAAGAAACTGTACCGTTCCTGATCGTTCTGATTGGCTGTGGTGCTGTTCAGTTCTCTGTCGGAAATATTCTGGAGCCAATGCTTCTTGGCAAAAGTCTGAACTTGTCACCATTTATGGTTATTCTGGCGCTCACATTCTGGACGGCAGTTTGGGGGATCGCTGGCGCTTTGATGAGTGTACCGATCACTGTTTGTATAATGATTGTTCTTTCCAACATTCCGCCTACGCAGCCAATTGCAATATTGATGTCCGGTGACGGAAAGATCGGCAATGTAAAAGAAGCAAACAGCTGATCGCTTTGCTTTTCGAATTATTCTGTGACGGAACGCTCTAACTGAGTTTGGCATATGTTAGAAAAACGCCTCCCGTCACATGATTTTCTCATGTAAAAATCAGCTTTTCATCTTTCATAGCTCTTCTAGTTGGGTCCGCATCGCGTCAGAAACATTTAGTCGGCCGCAAAAAGTCGACCAATCATCACGACTACAAGGTCAAGCACCCGGAAAAACGAAGTTCAGCGCCTTTGGCTTGATCGATACCTCGAAGCGTTGATCGACCATTGGTTCGCCATCCAGGTTCATATGAAAAGGCTGGGATGTCTCCAGAACCATGCTTTTCAATCGCGATCGCTGAACAACGCCCTCTTTGGGGTCAGAGATATCAGGCAATCTCCCGAAGGGCAGGTTTTCCGGCATAAGCCGATCAGTGGATAGGACGCTTAAATCAAGTAAACCATCTGAAATTTCAGCTTCCGGCGCTACGTCGAAACCACCTCCTGCATAACGACTGTTCGCAATTGCAAGGGCAGAAATTGAAACCTTGTAAGGTGCTCCGCCATCAATCGAAATTTGCGCTGGCACAGATTTCGCATCTGAAAGCTTAGCAAGCCCAAACAACGTATATGCAAGTCCGCCCAGCCTTTTTTTCATTTCCTTGGGCGTAGTTGCAGTGATCATCGCGCCAAAGCCACCGCTGGCCACATTCACAAACGGTTTGCCGTTGATGTAGCCGACATCAATTGGTTCGGCTGCTTTTGTGGCGGCAACCCGAACTGATGCAGACAAATCTGAGCCCTTGTCGCCAAATGCCCGCGCGAAGTCGTTAGCTGTTCCCAAAGGTACCAGCCCCAATGAAACGGGCGCCTTTTTCCGCAACCGCAAAACCGCGGCTGCGACGGAGTTCAAGGTTCCGTCCCCTCCGCCAGCGACAATCCGTGTCACACCATCGTTGATGGCTTCTCGAACAGATTTCCGAAGGTCTTTTCCGGACCAGGGTATGATCACTTTTATGCCAAGCTCTTTTTCAATCGGTCGAACTGCTGCACGCAGATCGGGTCTTGCTGCAGATTTCCTGTTGAGAATAAGCAGAGTATGTTTGGCCATTTTTCCAGAATAAAGACGAGATGTTCTTGCGCAAGCCTTTTGAACTTTTTGCAGGTGCCTTGGGGTGTCACCCTGATCATAAATCGAAGGGTCTAAATCAAAGAAACCTAAGCGCATATCCAAGAAATTTTTAGCGACTTTACAGCCATCAATGGGCGGTCGTTTATTACCAATTTTTATACCTTAGTTCCGTTGGACGTATTTTTACGATTTGCGCTTTGTCCTTGGGAACCAAAATCTCGGCTTAGCTTTCTGTGCCAGGTTCCATACAGAGAGTTTGGCTTAGCGTTTTTGCACGAGCCGTTTAAGATACCATGCAGATGTCGGACGAGGTTCAAAACAGGTTGCAAGCCCGCAACGAGGCTGCCTTTGCCGAGGAGGAACGCCGCGGCACAATGCTGGCTGCTAAGGTTCGTACCGTTGCCTTGGTTTTTGTTCTTTTGTGGCAGGCCATAGACAGTCCGGAAACAGGGCCAACGTATTACTTCAACCTTTTAGAGATCTTCGTTTTCGTCATACTTGGCGGATTCCAATACTGGGTCGCCCGCAAGCACCACACTGGACGAACACTCCAATACTTTTTTGTTTCCGTCGATTGCGTTCTGTTGGCGGCGGTTTTTTCCCTGGGCTCACCTTACAATAACGATCCCCTTCCACCTGCCATTGCGATGGATACTACACGGTTCCTCTATTTCTTTCTGTTTTTGATGCAGGCATCGTTCAGCTTTCGACCTTCTTTGGTCGTCTGGTGCGGGATGAGCATAATTCTAGCCCGCTTTGGAATGTGGTTATGGTTTTTGAACAAACCAAACGTTTACACAAATCTAGATCTTCAGGAGCAAACAGTAGATGCATGGCTTCAAGCCGGTTCGGACCTCAACTTTCTGTTCCTCGGATACGCGGCAACAGAACTTCTGGTCGTATCGATAGTCTCCGCAGGCCTTGCCATAGTGGTCGCGCGTTCCCGACGCCTTGTGCTGAACTTACTTTCAACAGAACGAAAACGCGCGAGTTTGGCGCGTTACTTTTCGCCGAATGTCGTAAATCAGTTGAGCAACTCGAATGCTTCGGTCGCTGCCGCAAAACAGCAAGACGTGGCAGTTCTTTTCGCGGACATCATGGGTTTCACAAAGCTCTGCGAAAATTCCAGCGCTGAAGAGATCATAGACCTACTACGAGGATATCATGAGCGTTTGGGGAAGGCCGTATTCGAAAATCAAGGTACTTTGGACAAGTACATTGGCGACGGGCTTATGGCTACTTTCGGCACGCCCGACCCAAGTCCGAATGATCCGGCAAACGCTTTGAATTGCGCCTTCGAGATGATCCAAGCTTTGAACAATTGGAACAAGGAAAGACATTTGTCAGGTCTTGAGCCCATAAACGTGGGAATCGGATTGCATTGGGGTCCAGTGGTGGCCGGTGACATGGGCAACGAGCGTAGGCTTGAATACGGTGTAATCGGTGATACCGTGAATATAGCCAGCAGGATCGAGCATCTTACACGCGAACTTGATGCCCAACTTATTGTCAGCGACGAGTTGGTGCGCGCTATCCAAAAAAATGGCAAAGCGCCGAGCCTCAACCGGCTGACCCTCGCAGGTTACCAAGAAATTCGAGGGAGAGCGTCTGGTTTAAAAGTTTGGAAATATTCTACCGCGTAACGACAAAATGGAACAGCACGTCCGTCCAACTAATTCACTCCAAGTTCCCACAAAAATTGAGGCTTACCGAAATACCCAGACTTAAACGTAGAGGTTGTTTATTGCATTTGCATACCGTTCTGCAATTCGGGCTCGCTTAGGCTTTAGTGTTGGTGTGATTAAGCCACTTTCAAGATCCCAGGGTTCGACCTCGATGACCACATCCCGAACGCGGGCATAGGGTGGAACATCGCATAAACCGAGGGAAATACGCTTTACTAACTTTTTCCGGATTTGTTCTGAAGAAGGTTCGATTTCACGAGCCCACACTTGGAATTTCGGGACGTTCACGACAACAACAGCTGAACACCATGGCTTGCCATCACCCAAAACACATGCCTGATCGATCAGCGGATCTGCAACCAATGCTGTCTCGATCGGTGTGGGATTCACGTTTTCCCCAGTCGAGAGGACGAGGATATCCTTTATCCGACCCTTTATGTAAACTCTACTGTCGACGATTTCGGCGGCATCCCCAGTACGGAGCCAGCCACCCTCATCAAAGGCTTCGCTTGTCGCATCTGGATTTTTCCAATACCCGATCATAGCGCTTGGAGTGCGAATTAACAGTTCTTGTCTGTCGCCGATTTTCAATTCGCTGCCCGGAAGCGCAAACCCAACGCTGTCACAGCGACGGTCATCTATTTTCGACCCGGTAACTGCAGGTCCCGCTTCTGTGAGTCCATAACCTTGCAGTACCGGCAATTCCATCGCCGCAAAGAATCGCGATGTTTCTGCGGACAGGTGCGCTCCTCCACAAACCAGCATTCGTATTCGGCCGCCAAATGCCTCTCGCACTCGCCTTGCTACACGTTGACCAACCAGCGCCCAATAGAGCTGGGCAATGGCGGGCACGGTCGGAAGGTTTTTTTCAATAGACTGTCGCCGACGCCAACCTGTTACCTCGGTCCAAGCCAGAATTTTGCGTGAAATAACTGACGTGTCTGCCTTGGAGATTACCCTTTCACGGATCCGTTCAAAAAGTCTCGGAACCGCCAACATTACGGTAGGACGCAACTCTTGCATATCTTCCGCCAAGTCTTGAACCGACCGCGTAAATGCCACCGGACTATTGGCGAGCATGGGACAGAGATAACCCAAAGTTCTCTCAAATGCGTGGGCCAATGGAAGAATGGATAGGAACAAATCTTTTTCGGAAATCGGGTTTATCTTTCCGACAGTCCCCGCATTCCAAAGCAACGCCCTGTGTGCAAGCATCACACCCTTGGGCGGGCCAGTGGTTCCGGACGTGTAGATCAGTGTTGCCAAGTCGTCTTGCGAACCAAAATCGCCACCGACTTTCTGCGTACTACAGCTCAATGGTTCCGGACAAGAAATCGCGCGCCCACCTGAGGCTTGTTTATCTTTGACCAGCCAGACATCTCTAAGTTCGAATAGGGTTTTGCGCTGCGGCCCCAAAGCTTTCCAGCGTTCAATTCCGTCGGTTACACACAGTACCGCGCCGCTGTCGCGTAAAACGTGGCAAATATTGGCGGCGCTGTCCCGGGTGTAGACCGGAACGGTGACAAGCCTTTCGCTCATGGCCGCCAGATCGGTGACAACCCAATCTACCCCGTTGGGTAAGAAAATTCCAACTCTGTCACCTGGGCGCAACCCGGATTGCGCAAACGCGGCACGACGTTTGGCGACACGTTCATGCACCATGCGCCATGTCAAAGTCCGCCATTCACCGTCAACGAACTGTAGATAGGCCGGGCAGTCTGGCGTATCGCTAACCCTTGCTTCAAACGCCTCGGGAATAGTTTGGCACAGCGAAACATCTGCCCTGCTGTCTAACGACCTCTCAAGCATAGCCGATCCTCTCATGCGGGGATCGCAGGCTCCATGATTCAAATCAATTAAAACCACTTCCGGGCGGGCTAACCTTTTTGCGCGTCTTGAGTTGTTTTGAAATTTGAGACTTGGAAAGAAAGGTTCAACTAATGGCTGGAACTGCTTCTTCACCCTCTGAACGGATAAAATCACTAACGCGACTTGTGCAGAACTCGGGTCTCTATCCAAACAATCCCATCGTGAATAGTGCAACGACGGAGCCTGTAATTTGGGTCGATGGCCGGGACCATCTGTTATTCTGCTCGAACAATCTACTTGGTCTTTCCAACCATCCCAACGTCAAGGCGACGGCGCAAAAAGCGCTGGAACGCTATGGGCTCGGATCGGGCGGATCTCGGCAGATGGCGGCAAACATAGATGTTCACAGAGCACTTGAATGCCGCATCGCGGAGTTTGTGGGCCAAGAAGACGCTATCTGTTTTGCCGCGGGTTACATGGCCAATGTTGGGGTCATTCCGGCCCTTATGAAAGTCGACTTTCTTCAATCTCTGGCCCAGACTCACCTTGGCCACCAAGATGCCACCAGCGTCAGAGAAGATGAAACGTTCGGCTGGGAAGTTTTCAGCGAAGAACTGAACCATGCCAGTGTCGTGGATGGCATCCGTCTTGCCAAGGCCAAGGTCAGTCGGTTCCCGCACAAGAATATGGAACGACTGGCGGAAACAATTAGTCAATCAACCATGCCGTCAAAACTCATTCTAAGCGACGGTGTGTTCAGTATGGACGGAGACATTGCCCCAATTCCAGCGATGGCCGAGCTGGCCCGCAAAAACAACGCTATGCTGATGATCGATGACGCGCACGGGGTTGGGATGCTTGGGGAAAACGGACGTGGCAGCTTGGAACACCACGGAGTTTCTTCATCAGACGTAGACCTGCAAATGGGAACATTTACAAAGGCATTCGGTGGTGTTGGGGGGTACGTCGCCGGTGATCAAGAGGTGATCGACTTCTTAAGAATCTCGGCACGCACCTACATTTTTTCAGCGCCTTTGCCGCCTTCAATCGCAGCAGGTGTGACTGAGGCTATAGACATTGCCGAACGTGAACCTTGGCGGCGTGAAAAGGCGCTGGAGAACGCGTTTTATTTCCGCCGCGAAGTCGAGTCGCAAGGTTACAAAACGCTTGGCAGCGAAGCGCATATCGTCCCGACCCTGATAGGTGACGAACTAAAAGCGGCTGAGGTGACCCGTCTTCTGCGACATCGAGGTATAATTGCGCCGCATGCTCGGTATCCTGCTGTTGCGCTGGGACAAGCCCGAATTCGGTTTGTGATGACGTGCCAACACGAGCGCGAACAGATCGATTTCTTGTTGGGATGTCTCGCGGAAATGCGCGAGACATTGAAACTTTAAGGTTCCTTAGATGATAGTGCCTTCTAATAGCAGAACAGCTCTGATCACAGGAGCGTCTTCTGGAATTGGCCTTGCGTTTGCTGAGGAATATGCACGCGAAGGCGTCAATTTGGTAATTGTCGCTCGCCGCAATGACCCGCTGCAGCAATTGGCGTCTCAGCTTCGTTCAAAGCATGGCATTAAAGTGCAAGTTTGGGCGGGTGATCTTGCTGACCCTGAGACACCGCATCGCCTGTTCAATTTTCTGTCCGAAAGACAAATCCCAGTGGATATCCTCGTCAACAATGCTGGATTTGGGGTTCCGGGAAATTTGTGCGAAGTGGAATGGAGCAGGCATCGTGACACCATCGAAGTGATGGCCGCAGCCCCGGTTCAACTGAGCTATCTTTTTGCGCCAGCGATGCGGGAAAGAAGATCAGGCCAGATCATTAATGTATCGTCGTTGGCTGCACTGCTACCACCGCACGCTGGGGGAACTTTGTACTATCCCTTGAAGTCTTACTTGGCACAATTCTCGCTAGCATTGCGGGCAGAATTGAAAGCAACTGGCGTGAATGTCTGCGCTGTTTGCCCGGGTTTCACACGCACTGGGTTTCAAACTGCGGCAGGTGGCACCGTGGAATCTGTGACAATCCCAACTTGGATGTGGAGCCAGCCGAATGACGTGGCAGTCGCCGCTATACGTGCAGTCAGGAAGAACCAACCGATCTGCATCCCGGGCCTTTTCAACAAGACTGTTGCTCTTTTTTTCAAACTCATGCCTGCTTCGATAGGGAGAATGATAGTCGGTGGTTGACCAATCAGAGTACGTCGCCGGCACTTACCATCAAAGGCCCATTTCGTAATTGCGCAAGCATCATCTCATTCATACCAACAACATCGATTCTCAGTTTTGCTGACCCTGATATGGAATGGGCCAGCAATCCCATTTTGCCGTACTCTCGAATAGCTCGAAACGATGGGCTGCGCGCATCCAACATAATGAGGCCAATTTTTGCTTGATGGTAATGCAAACAGGTCTCTAACAAACTAAAAAATGCGGCCTCATGTCCTTTATTCAAAATCAGATTCCCAATCCGAACGATCCTTAGATCCTCAAGGTTCAGAAGGCGGTTAAACCAGGGCAACCGTTTCAGAATATTCAATAAAAAAACACCTTGAATGCCGGGCATCGAGACAACGGCCCATCGCAACAACTCGGCCTGAGCCACCGCGACAATCTCTGATCCTTCACGCGAAACAAAGCACTCTTCGGATTTGAAAGACGAGGGGAAATCGGTCAATTCATGGTCTTTATAACTTTCTTCTAACCTTGCCATAATCGGTTGAACTTCATCCGGTCGGATCAAACCTGCAGATGGATCGCGACGCGGGAAAAACCTTGCAAACAGCGTTAAGGGAATGTCTGCCTCAACCGTATGGCCAATTTGATCTGATAGGTGCAGCGAATACTCAGTCGTTTCTTCGACGTAGGCAAAACCGAAGCCTGGCGATCCAACTTCTGACTTACAGTATTCTCCAACGTGCTCGATCAACTGTCCAGCCAGGCCCTGATTTTGTCGATCAGGCCGTGTTGAGGCCATGACAAAGTGAAACCCATTGCACTGGCGCCCCGCTAAAAACTTGGAACATTTATCAAGAACGAAAACGCACAGTTCCTGCCCGGCTTCGGATAAAACGAAATAGCTGGGATTGCGCAATCGGGCGAGTTTTTCAGAAATATTCATAATGCGGTACTTGGTCGATCGGCTTCCCCAAATTGTCTGACCGAGCATTTCGACAGTCGCGTCAGACGGTTTGTCCGATCGTGTGATCATTTTTTGGGAATTGATGTCTTTCCAGATCAATTCAACTGTCATGAGTTTGGCCTTTGGCAGCACTGCCTAGAACGGTCGCAAGTAAATCTTCGAACAGGCTGCCATCTATTATTATCCGAGGAACCTTGTACTGGCCTCCCAAGTTGCGGCGGGCTTTCATCCACCTAAGAAAACCCCCGGAAGGGACAAATTTTACTTCAGGCGCTGAAATAGCGAGGCCGCTGCCGCGAAGTTCCGAATAGTCTTCGTTTCGCTCAGATAGAACGCGGTCGATGATATCGGCGAAATTCTTTGCAGTTTCCGGTTCTGGCGCGCCTTCAACCTCAATGAGGAAGAGGTGGCGATTGCCTCTGATTTCGCGAATGGGCCCCACACAATAATCGAGAACTGAAAGACCTGCTTGCGATGCAGCGAAAGCCACAGCGTCTGCGATTTCCGCCTCGATCAGATGTTCCCCAAAGGCTGACAGTCCATTCTCAACTCGTCCAACAACAAACAAACGAGGCGGCGAAGTGTCTACAAAGCGAACAATGTCACCCACCAGATACGACCAGAGTCCAGCAGCTGTTGAAACTATCAAAGCATAATCTACTTCAGTTTCAATATTTCCCACCCAATGCCGATCAGGGTTTTCCGAATGAACCTGTTCCGCAGGTATGAATTCAAAGAAAACCTGCCCGTTCAGATGCAAGCGCATGCCCTCACCGTCGCCACGGTCGGCATAGGCAAATACGCCTTCACTTGCCGAGAACATCTCGCGTGTTTCTGCATGACCTCCCTGCATCAAGTCTGAAAACCGATGCCGGTAAGGGGCAAAGTTTACGCCCCCATGAACGATTAGTTCAAGGTTGGGATACCAATCGACAAGTCTGCCATTCGGCCTCTGCTGGGTTTGGGCCAATTCTTCCATGAAGATTAATAACCAGTTGGGTGATCCACCTAAGAAACGAACGTCTTGCCGCAAAGACAAAGGGGCCAGCCGGCGGATCTTTTCCTCCCAGTCTGCGATACCGGCAATGTCTGGGGGCGGCAGCACACGATCAGCAAACCAACTTGGTAAAGCGCCAGCTGTAATCGCGCTTACAGAACCTACGTCTACACCCGGCATCGCGTGCTGCAGTTGAGCTGGCCCTGTCAGCCCCAGCGCAGAACCGCCCAACAACCGGCTGTCAGGTCTGTGAACAAAGTGGTGGCACAACAGATCCAAAAAACCTCGCGCTGCGGAGCGCCGCATCTCGGTCGTATAGGGAATGAATTTGGAACGACCAGTCGTTGTCCCGGAAGTCATCGTGAAAAAGGGGATCCGCCCCGGCCAAGTCTCGTTGATTAGATCCGGATAACCAGCCTTCCACCAGTCTTGCCAGAACTCGTCGTAATGACGAACAGGCACTCTTTTCTGGAATTCTTCAATCTGGGTGATTTGGTCGAAGCTATGGGTTTTCCCGAACTTTGTTTTAGCCGCCCGTCTTACGAGCCGGATCAATAATCGCGACTGAATGATATTGGGGCTTTGCCTGTTCAAACTCCATACCCGCGCGTTTGCATACCGCCGAGCTATTGGACTGAAGTCTATCATGCGGGCGGACTTGCCGTTTGTTCGTGTTGGATGTGGTTTGTTCATTGGCTCCGCCGCCTATCCCACCAAATCAGTTTGTGAAAACGTCAAGCTCTCCAATATTTTTGGCTTTAACCAGGAATTGATGGCTGAACTTCCCTTTGTGGAATTCACTTAGTTCGTTCCAGAACTCTTGACTTAGCCTAATACCACCTAATGCACCCTCACCTTGCTCTATATCGTCAGAATGGATCTGCTCCAATCTGGCCGCCTTGTTTACCTCAGGGCCTATCATGGTGAATTGGTGTCGTGTCGCTGAGCCAAAGTCTCCACTTACGACCAGACCAAGGTGCAGACCAATCCTTAAGGACAGCGGTTCATTTCCTATTTTTATTTCCGAAACATTCTTAGCCGCTTGCTCTGCAGCGTTAACCGCTTCAGCACAAATCGCTGCAGCACTTTCTCTTTTGTCCTTCATCACCCAAAACGCCATCAAGCCGTCACCTATGAACTTGTCGATATGCCCGCCGCAATCCAAAACAGGCGTCGTCTGAGCGTTAAAAAAACGTTGGACAACATCCGCAATTCGTTCCGGCGAAGTCTTCAGGGTGAACCTGCTAAAGTTGACAACATCCGAGAACCAGATAACCGCGCGCTCTACGACATAATCTGCTTGGTTTTCACCACCCGATTGCATTCGGCGGCTCAACGCGTATTGGTTGGTGTATGCGTGAAGAATGCGCGTATCGTCAGCCAGCTGGCGGCCCAAAGACGCGGTTTTTCTAGTCGCGTTTCGAAGTTTGATTGATATAATTTTTGCTATGTTACGCCATAGAACGCCAGATTCCGGGTGCGCTTCTATTTTCGTTTTGTCGATGATCAAAACTTCAACGTTGCTTTCGTCAGCGACCAACTCGTAAATACGACGATATCCATTACCTACCAGATGCTGTTCCCCAATGACCTCATTTCGGCGTCTCACAAACAAAGTTTGATCGTTCAGTCTGACTGCAACGGAACCTGTTACAATAATCCAAAGGCATTCGGCCGGGTCACCCGGGCGACATATGCTTTCTCCCTCGGCATACCTGTACGGACGTGGCTCCAGTGCCAAAGGATCTTGCACGTCATCTACAAGGCCACAAAGTAAAAGTGCCTCTTCTTGATCTATATTGAGCTCTTTGATCCGAGTTATTGACGACTTGGCTGCCATTGTTCACACCCCACAACAGCTTCAAAACAATTGAAACGTACCGGTATCCTAGCACAGTAAAGGCTGGTTACTGTCACATTGTACCCCGTCGTTCGACCATACGAAGATTTTGAGATCTAGAGCGTCACTTGCCACGGTGTAGCGCGCGAAAGACAAAACAGTTTCATATCCGGGTTCGATGCCCAGGTTTTCCGAGGTCTCGCGAATAAATGCTTGCAGAATGTGTCGCCAGCAGAAGAAAAGATTAACGGAGAAGACTTTCAGCTTGTTTCGGCGTGAGTATATCAGGCCGATCACATGTCGTCGTAACCTCGATCCAACGGCGCTGTTCCGCCGCATTCAAAATCGCTGTCATGACTTCTACAACGTGTGTCGCCAACTCGAGACTGCAGCGGTGCGGCACATTTTGGATAATGGCCGAAGCCATATCTGCAAGCCCAGCGCAACGATAATTGGCGCGGCTGAGTCCGCTCCCGTCTTTTGTATTGATCACTGAAAACGGATGAGCTCGTTCCGCAATTTCGGCAGTTTCTCCAGTTGCATCCGTCATACAAACTTCACCGCCGAAGAAATTTGGATCAGGTACAAAAAGTGATCCGGTGGTGCCGTAAAGCTCCATGTTTGCGTGACGATGATCCCAAACGTCCCAGCTCGCCCCTAGGGTCACCAATGCGCCACAAACGAACTCGAGGATTGCGTGAATGTTCGTTGGAGTTTCGACCCCAACTTCTTCGCCTTCTCGTGGGCCATTGCCGATTGTACGTGTCCTGAAACCGGTCGATGCCATGGCTGTTACCGACTTTACGGGTCCGATCAACTGCACAAGGTTGGTCAAGTAGTAGGGTCCGAGATCAAGAATGGGGCCGCCACCGGGTTGGAAGAAAAAATCAGGGTTGGGATGCCAGGCTTCCATTCCGTGCGACATTACATGGCAAGTTCCGCCTATGATCTTACCAACCTGACCTTCGTCTATCGCTGCCCGGGCAAGCTGATGTGCGCCACCAAGGAACGTATCCGGCGCCGACCCGACCCTAAGCCCCTTGCTTTGCGCAAGTTGGCGAATCTCTTCGCCTTCCTTCAGGGTTAGAACAAAGGGCTTCTCAGAATAAGCGTGTTTGCCGTTCTCCAATATTCGTTTCGTTACTTCAAAATGAGCGGCAGGGACGGTCAGGTTGACGATAATTTCGATGTCGTCCGCAGCAAGCAGGTCGTCAATCGCAACGGCTCTCACGCCAAATTCTTGAGCTCGGGCTTCGGCAGCTTGCATGTCCAGATCAGCTACTGCCCGGACTTCGAGGAAATTGAACAAGGGCGCCAACTCCAGGTAGGCGGCCGAGATATTTCCACATCCGATGATACCAATTCCAAGGTTCCTCATGACAAAGCCCCTCAGAACGCCCGAACACTGGCAAGCGAACGGGTTGCCATGCGTTTATGATCACTCGGTTTATCGTGTTCGATGATGTAGCGTTCAACGCCTGCTGTATCCATTGCCCGCTTGATGGCAGCCCAATCCAAGATACCGTGACCTACGTCGGACCAACCGTCTTCGTCCTTGTTCTCGCCCTGCGGAGCGACGTCCTTTACATGAACGGCAACTATTTTGCCAGACAACCTTTCCAGCCATTGGACAGGATCCTGACCCGCGACCTTGACCCAAGCAAGATCAAGCTCAATTCCGATATCTTCCGAGGCGGCAGCGATCAGATCCAAAGGCATGACACCTTCGACTGAACTCAGTTCGAATTCGTGGTTGTGCCACGCAAACTGTAATCCTGCCGCAACTATAGGCTCACTGGCCTTCGCCAGCCTCTCACTAAAAGACTTCCACCCTGCTGCAGTTGTTGGCCGGTCTGATGGGGCCAGGAAAGGAATGACAACAACTTGAATGCCCAGCGCCTTTGCCGTCTCGACGGCTCGTTCAGGGTTATTCTCAACAAAATCCAAAGAGAAATGAGCCGTCGGCATCTTGAGGTTGTTGGCCTCAAGCATCGCCGCAGTTCTGGACGGGTCCTCAAAATATGGTCCGAACCCTTCAACTTCTGTTATACCGAGTTCAGCGAGCATCGAAAAAGTCTCCTCGGCGTCCCAATCACGCGAAGAATAAAGCTGGTAAGAAATGGATGGCATAGAATGTCCTTCCGAAACGGTGTTGGAATTGCGCGAGTGGCGGTCAGAGCCGCAACTCAGTTTGTTTATCAAAAAGCGATGCCCGCGACGGATTGAGACCAATACGAAGGGTTTCACCGACTGAAACCTTAGCCTGCCCATCCATCCGCACCCGAAAAGGTGTCCCAGCCAGTTCACAGTCGACCAGAGTATCAGAACCTGTGGGCTCAATAAGGCCGACAGTTACATCCGTCTGAAATGGCGCATTGCCAACCAGTTCACCAGTCACCACGTGTTCTGGCCGGATGCCAAGAGTGGTTTCACTGTCTGTCGGGCTACCGTTGACAAAATTGTATCCGGTCATCGGTATAGAAAGATCACCAAATTCGAACTCTCGCCCTTTAATTCGACCATCCAGAAAATTCATCGAAGGTGACCCGATGAACCCCGCGACGTATTTATTGATTGGTTGCCCGTAGATTTCGTCTGGTGTGCCAAGTTGCATGATTTGACCACCGCGCATAATTGCAATTCGATCGGCAAGAGTCATTGCCTCGATCTGGTCATGCGTTACATAGATCATTGTATTTTCTAGGTTTTGGTGCAGGCGCTTAATTTCGACCCTAAGATCCGCCCGTAATTTGGCATCAAGATTGGAAAGTGGCTCATCAAACAGAAATACGTCCACATCACGCACCAAAGCCCGCCCAATCGCGACGCGCTGACGTTGCCCGCCGGAAAGAGCAGCGGGTTTGCGCTTCAGAAGCGGCTCGATCTGCAATACTTCGGACGCCCGTTTGATGCGCTGGGCGATCTCGGTCTTCGGTAACTTGGCGTTTTTTAAACCAAAGGAAAGATTCCCTTCGACCGTCATCTGTGGATAAAGCGCATAAGACTGGAACACCATTCCTATTCCGCGTTCCGAAGGCTCGGACCAGGTAACGTTGTTGCCATTGATGTGGATTTGTCCCGCAGTCACATCAAGCAGCCCCGCGATACAATTCAGCAGGGTAGATTTTCCGCAGCCTGATGATCCGAGCAAAACCAGAAACTCACCTTTTCCGATTTCCAGATTAAGGTTTTGAAGAACTTTGACTGAGCCGAATTCCAGGTCGAGGTTTTTGATTTCAACCGAATTGTTCATACGAATTCACCCTTTGACTGCGCCAGCGGCGATACCGCGAACGAAGAGTTTCCCGGAAACAAAGTAAATAGTGAGAGGGACAAGGCCAGTTATAATCGTTGCGGCCATGTTGACGTTATATTCCTTAACCCCTTGCGTGGAATTAACGATGTTATTGAGCGCCACGGTCATCGGATAGGTTTCAGGTCGTGCGTACACAACCCCAAACAGAAAATCGTTCCAAATACCAGTGACTTGCAGGATCACGGCAACTGTAAAAATCGGTACCGACATCGGCAACATAATGCGAAAATAGATGCCCCAAAATCCAGCCCCATCGACGCGGGCGGCCTTGAACAGCTCTTCCGGCAGCGAGGTAAAGTAATTCCGGAAAAGCAGGGTCAGGATGGGCATTCCAAAAATGGTGTGCACAATCACCAAACCGCCCAGCGAGCCATAGATACCCATCTCGCGTAGCATTATGACGATCGGATAAAGCATCACTTGATAAGGGATGAACGCGCCAAAGATGAGGATAGTAAAGAAAACATCAGCGCCTTTGAATTTCCAGTTGGCTAGAGCGTAGCCATTAACCGAGGCTATCGCGATCGACATAAATACAGACGGAACCGTAATCTTGACCGAATTCCAAAATCCGGTGCTGAGTCCGTCGCAAGTCAGGCCGGTGCAGGCCTCGGACCATGCTTTCACCCAAGGAGCAAATGTCACCTCTACAGGCGGGGAAAAGACGTTCCCCAACCTGATCTCGGGCATACCTTTAAGTGAGGTTATGATCATTACGTAAAGAGGCAACGCATAGTAGATCGCAACAACAAAGAGTGTGCCGTAGAGAAAAATGTTTCTACGCGAGATGACTTTCCTCGGCTTTGGACCTTGCGGTCCCGACAATGTCGAAGGCGATACATCAACCACGGTTTTTCGAGCCTCCGAATTCGAGAATTGCCCAGGGAATTACAACCAAAGCCACGGTCAACAGCATCATCGTCGACGCGGCAAAACCCTGACCCAGATTGTTTGCTCGGAACATCATGTCGTAGACATATTTCGCTGGGACTTCTGTCGAGACACCCGGGCCGCCGCCTGTCTGGGCGACGATGAGGTCATAAATTTTCACAATACCTGTGACGACCAAAACCAATGTCGTGATAAAAACCGGTCTCATCATTGGGATGACGATAAATATGTAGGTTTTCCAAGCAGGGATTCCGTCGATACGCGCTGCTTTCCAGACCTCCTGATCTACACCACGTAACCCGGCGAGCATCAGCACCATAACAAGACCGCTGCCTTGCCAAAGCCCAGCGATCAAGACCCCGAATATTGCGATGTCTGCGTTGTAGAGAGGATCGAACGCAAAGCTTTCCCAACCCAGTCCTTGAACAATGCTCTGGATTCCAAAATCGGGGTTTAGGATCCATTGCCAAACCAGACCAGTAACAACAAAGCTAAGTGCGTAGGGATAGAGAATGATGGTGCGAACGGTGTTCTCAAACCGGATTTTTTGATCAATCAATGCGGCTAGAATGAAGCCGATGACAAAAACCAGCACCAACATACACAGGCCATAGATGATCAAGTTCTCGATCGAAACAAGCCATCTGTTGGTCGACCACAGCCTTTCGTACTGATCTAACCCAACCCATTTGAGCCGAGGTAACAGGCCAGATTTCGTGAAGCTGTAGACAACAGTCCAGGCCGTGCCGCCAACAAATACAAAAAGCGCTGTTACGATCATCGGGATCGCCGCTATTTTTGCTGACTTGTTGCGAAACAATTGGCTCGGGCGCCCGTTGCTCATGCGCTTTCCCCAACTCAAATATTGAACGGTAGTTTGCGGTCGACCCACCTTTTTGGTTGATCGACCGCGCTTCTGTTTATTCGGCGTTTTCGATAATCGTCACGAATTGCGCCTGAGCGTCCTCAGCCGTTATCGAAGGATCAGCGAAGAATTCGACGAAGAGCGTGCTGATCTGGTCGGCCGTGTCAGGCGTGTTCAGCATCGCTGTGTCAGGCAGCAGGGCGCCTTCGCTCAGAAGTTTCAGGCCCTTCTGCATGCAGTCGTTTGCAGTCGACAAATCAATATCACCGCGAACAGGCAGCGAACCTTTTTTCAAATTGAACGCCACTTGCGTTTCAGGTTTCAGCATCAGTTTTGCCAATTCAGTCTGCGCTGCGACTTGCGCTTCATCCTCCAACACCGGGAAATAGAAGGCATCACCTCCGGTGCTCAGCAGCTCGGTCATGCCCAAACCGGGCAGGCAACTATAATCTTCACCGGCGACTTGTTCAGCCATGGCAAATTCACCTTGCGCCCAGTCACCCATGACCTGACCTCCGGCCTGCCCGGTGATTACGAGATTAGTTGCGTCATTCCAGTTTTGTACCGTTGATTCTGCGGCCATGGCGCGCGCGGTTTCAGCCGCTTTGAACACCGCTGCCACATCCTCGCCCCCGGCGATCTCAACATTTTTGTCGCCGTACACAGACATAAAGACGTCATTTGATACCAAAGCAGCAAAGAGCACATTAAACAGCCCGCGCTGTTGCCAACCTTGTTGTCCCAGCGCCAGAGGGAGCTTTCCAGCCTCCTGAAGTTTTGGCGCGGATGCTACGAATTCTTCCCAATTGGTGGGAACCGGCAGTCCTGCATCTTCGTAGGCTTTGTGCGACAACCATATCCACTGCCAAGAGTGAATATTTACAGGCGCGCAATAAATGCGCCCGTCTACGGTGCATGCGTCAAGCAATGTCGAAGGGTTTACGATATCCTTCCAACCCTCTGCCTCGGCAATATCCGTGATGTCGCGTAAAAGACCTGCTTCAATCAATTCTTCGGCCTGACGCCCATGGTTGAACTGGAAGGCGCCCATCGGATCTCCGCCGGTCAATCGACTGACCATTACTGCCCTCGCCGCCTCTCCGCCAGCGATTGCCGCGTCAACCCAAGTGTTTCCCGATGCATTGAATGCGTCTGCGAATTCCTTCACCGCCGCAGCTTCGCCACCAGAAGTCCACCAATGCATGACTTCCAGCTCGGTAGCAGCAGCGCTGGACGCCGCGACAATCGCTGTTGCTGATAACAGCCCTTTGACCCGATTCATGTCTTCCTCCCAATCTATAACGTTATAGGTCGATCTATAACGTTATAGTTAATGCTTGCAAAGGCTTTTTTTAGACGGCTATATATGGACCGCGCTCTTGCGGAGGAACGACGGAACTTGAATACCGAGCCTCAATTATTGCCTTCACGGAGTTGATCGGAATGCGACGAACGACAGCAGATCTTTGCAATTTGAGTTCCGACGAGCTCAAGGCACTCGTCCGTCCCGGCGAACGTCCGACTTTGAAAACAATTGCAAGAATCAGCGGCTTGGCCGTCGCGACCGTGTCACGTGCGTTGGGCGATGCACCGGACATCAGCAGCGACACCAAAGAGCTTGTTCGAACCATAGCTCAAGCCATCGGATACGTCCCCAACCGGGCCGGCGTCCGACTGCGCACAGGCAGAACGAACGTCATAACATTGGTCGTTCCTGCAGAAGGCGAAGTCATAAACAACGCTTCGAAATTGACGAATTCAATTGCTCTGGAACTTCGGGGCACTCAATTTCATCTAAACGTGCTGCCGTGGTTTCCAGACGAAGACTCACTTCGCCCCATCAAATATATCGTCGAAACCCGCTCGGCAGATGCCGTGATCTTCAATATGACTGAGCCCGAGGACCCCCGAGTCGACTATCTTTTGAAGCGAAATTTCCCTTTCGCGACCCACGGACGCACTATTTGGTGCGACCGACACGCATACTATGATTACGACAACACAGCTTTTATGCACGTCGCCCTTAAGCGGCTTGCTGCGCGCGGCCGCAAAAATGTATACGCAATGTTGCCTCCCTCAAGTCAAAACTACTCGCAAGATATGTTGCGCGGATTGGAACAGGCGGCTCCGAATCTGGGCCTTACTTTTCGAGTGGCGCAGAACGTGGACAGTGATCAATCTTCCGACGACATCCGTCATTGGATCAAGCGCAGATTGTCAATTTCACCTGATATCGATGCCATCATCTGCTCATCGTCAAAGGCAGCGATGGCCGCTATTGTTGCAGTTGAGCAAAGGGGCAGACGTTTAGGGCAGGACATTGATGTATTCTCAAAGGAGGTTGTCCCAATATTAAAGCTTTTTCGCGAAGATATCCTTGTCGAATTTGAAGACGTTGGAACCGCGGGTAGCTTTCTTGCGAAAGCAGTTATGAGGCAACTACTACAGCCAAGCCAACCGCTCATGCAGAAGCTCGAGGTCCCAGCAGACGACTAGTACCGGTGTGAATTACATAATGCCGCAGAGATGAAGTTTCGTTTCGGTAAGTCGCAAGACCAACGTTCGGTCCTTTGGGGCGGCGTACCTAAAACATTCGAAGAACGAAACTTCGAGCCATGGACGAACGAAGCTCTGAAGTGATGCGCAAAACGGCATTCCTCAAGTTACTTGCGCGACCATACGAAGTCTTTTCATTTGAGTCATGGCGCACATCAATATTCGCTCCAAGATGTTGCCCCTGGCTACTAGTTGAACGCCAACTTCCCTTCTGAATGCAGTCTGCGAAACGCTTCCAACGTCCAACGGATTCCTTCTGCAGGTTTTACCGAAGGATAGTCCCCAAGATAATCTCTGATTGGCTGGTCACTCAGGTCAGCTGGTACCGGCAACATATCACCGGTCGTGGTGATCTCGTGTGCTGGATCAAGGCTGGAAAGTATCTCCAGCCCTTCTTCGACAGTCATGCAGGTTCCATTTAGGTCAAAAACAACGGCTCTTTCACCATCTTTGCTCACGGATGCTATGAAAGCTGATGCAGCTTCACCTGCATAAAGCCAACTCAATGGTCCTCCGTAAGAAATTCGAAATGGTTTACCGATGACAGAATGCGCCAAGCCCACGCTGAACTCTGACGTCATCCCTTGGTCGCGCCCTACCCCGTAAACAACGTTTGGACGAATTCCCACCGACGGCACCCCCCAATCAAGCGAATAAACTTCTGCAGTGTATTCATTCGCAAGTTTGTATGCGCCATAAAGCGTGGCAATTGTCGGTCCGCCCGGCGGCATTCCGTGGACAGCAGACGAGCTTGCGTAAGCAAGCCTTTTCAACCCATGTCGGCGCGCGACTTCAAGAACATTTATTGTTCCTTCTACATTCACACGAGCGCCCAACGCCGGGTCAGCTTTGCAAAAAGGGATCATCAATCCAGCAAGGTGAATCACGGCGGTAACATTGTGCCTACCGCAAATTTCGTAGAGCTGATCCTGATTTGATATATCGCCGACTTCCCAGGTTACGCAACTTGCAGCCTCGTCATCAATCAGAAGTGACAATCGCCTTCGATCTTCGCGAAGATCGAAGGCCACGACCTTGGCGCCAGAGTTTGCAAGGATCGCAACAACCCACGACCCAATACACCCTCCTGCACCGGTAACCAGTATGGTTCCAGTTACCCGAGATGGTTCGATCAAGAATGGTTCGGTCAGAGAATCCAATTTTCACAACTCCCGAAGTTTCCAAATCTAATATGGAAGTGTTAATTACGTTAGTCGACCCACAAGAAATCAGATCGTTTTGGGCGACAAGCGCCGATCATGCGGGCCCTTCAACGGCGGAAAATGCACACCCGCAAACCGATCATGAGCGCAAGAGGTATTCCTGGTCAAAGCAACCAGGTAAAAAACTCCAACGTCCACAGCCGATGCAATAGTACATAAAACATTGTTGGAAAAAATTACTCTGTCAAAAAATGGCGACCCCGGCAGGATTCGAACCTGCAACCTGTCCCTTAGGAGGGGGCTGCTCTATCCAGTTGAGCCACGGGGCCTCGCAAGGTTCTCTGTAGCTTGGTTTTCTGGGGATGTCATGACCTTTGCGTAGCAGTTGTAAAATACGTCTTGTTCACGCTACCATCCGGCAAAACAACAACGCAGGTGCCCTCTCGTGACAACAGAAAACAAACGCCCGCTTACTCTTCGAGATGTATCTGAAGCATCCGGAGTGTCCGAGATGACAGTAAGTCGGGTCCTGCGCAACCGGGGCGATGTTTCCGACGCCACGCGAACCCGGGTTTTGGCCGCCGCGAAAGAGCTGGGTTACGTGCCAAACAAGATCGCAGGCGCGCTTGCGTCCAGTAGGGTCAATCTTGTTGCAGTCATTATTCCATCACTGTCAAATATGGTTTTTCCTGAGGTTCTGACGGGCATTAATCAAGTATTGGAAGATACCGAACTTCAACCGGTCGTTGGCGTAACGGATTACTTGCCCGAAAAGGAAGAGAAGGTCCTGTACGAAATGTTGTCATGGCGGCCGTCGGGCGTAATTATCGCTGGACTGGAACACACAGATGCAGCGCGCGCCATGCTGGATTCAGCAGGTATCCCAGTTGTTGAGATCATGGATACGGATGGAAAACCGGTCGATGCGATGGTCGGAATCTCTCATCGCCGCGCGGGGCGCGAGATGGCACAAGCGATCCTTAAGGCGGGGTACCAGCATATCGGCTTCATGGGCACTAAGATGCCTTTGGATCATCGGGCCCGTAAACGGTTCGAGGGATTTACCGAAGTGCTGGGCAAACATGGGATCGAGATTGAAGATCGCGAATTTTACTCGGGCGGGTCGGCGCTGGCCAAAGGGCGCGAGATGACGCAAGCGATGCTCGAACGGTCACCTGACTTGGACTTTCTGTATTACTCCAATGATATGATCGGCGCGGGCGGGTTGCTGTATTTACTTGAAAAGGGAATTGAAATACCTGGTCAAATTGGCTTGGCCGGGTTCAACAATGTTGAGTTACTGCAGGGTTTGCCGCGCAAACTGGCGACCATGGATGCCTGTCGTCTGGAAATTGGCCGCAAAGCGGCCGAAATAATCTCGACCCAACTGAAAGACCCGGAAGTAGAGATAGAATCCCGCATAACCCTGACCCCCAAGATCAGCTTTGGTGATACGCTCAAGCGGCGCTGACGGAAACTAAATGCAAAAACTAGATAATAAGGCGGCCCGTGCCCTGTTCATGGATCGCCATGCTCTGCTAGAGCAACCATCCGGTTCGGCCAAAGGTGCCGACTTGTTGAACTTGATTCAGCGGTTGGGCTTCGTGCAACTCGACAGCATCAACACTGTCGCCCGCGCACATGACATGATCCTGTTTTCACGCAGGGCATCCTATCGGACCAACAACTTGAAACGCCTATATGAGGCGGATAGAGCGTTGTTCGAACATTGGACGCATGACGCTGCAGTGATTCCAATGGAATACTATCCTCATTGGCACCTACGTTTTCAGCGCGATGCAAAAACGATGAGGGCGAGATGGAGTAATTCCCGGCGCGTGACAATGGAAGAACAATTCGGCGCAGTCTTGCGCCATGTTCGTGATCATGGGCCGGTTAGCTCTTCTGATTTGGGGAAAGGCGAAAAAAAGGGAACGCCAGGCGGCTGGTGGGATTGGCATCCTTCCAAAACCGCGCTGGATTACCTATGGCGCTCTGGTGCCCTGACGGTCATTGGGCGCGAGGGATTCCAAAAACGATATGATCTGACTGAACGTGTGATCGAGGAGCATTTATGCCCCGGTTACCAGGAATTCAGTTCGGCGGATACCATCGATTGGCTGTGCAACGCCGCGCTTGACCGACTAGGATTCGCCTCATCGGGCGAACTGGCTGCCTTTTGGGACACCGTTAGCCCGGCCGAGGCAAAAACTTGGACAGATCAGGCTCTATTACGGGGAGAATTAGAGGAGGTCAGTGTTTCATGCGCGGACGGACGCATCCGCAAAGGGGTGGCGCGCCCCGGAACTAATGATGTGGCCTTGTCATTACCACCGGCCCCAAGGCGGATCCGAATACTCAGCCCATTTGACCCGATGCTGCGCGACCGCAATCGCGCTGAACGCCTTTTCGGATTTCATTACCGTATCGAGGTTTTCGTGCCCGGGCCCAAACGCATCTATGGCTACTACGTCTTTCCAATGCTTGAAGGCGACCGCCTTATCGGAAGAATGGACATGAAGGCGCATCGAGACGAAAGCGTTCTAATGGTGAAAGCGGTTTGGCCCGAAAGATCGGTGCGATGGTCACAAGCGAGAACAAAACGACTGGAATCAGAGCTGGACAGAGTGTGCCGGCTCGCCAAACTTGATCGGTTTGATTTTGCTGAAAACTGGTTGAAAGACCCAAAATAGACTCACAATCTCAATCCAGAAACTTCATTTCCTTGATTACCGCCTGAACCTCTTGCAACGAGGAATCGACTGAACGACCCGATGTGTCCAGCTGAGCAGAGGCCTGAGCATACAACGCTTCGCGGTTGGCAAGGATCGATTTCAACTGATCCATCGCGGCCGGGTTTCCGGCCATAGGTCGTTCATCCCCTTGCGCACGGACACGATCCATGTGTTCTTGAGGCGACGCACGCAACCAAATTGTGTGAAAGCGGTCTAGCAACTTTGAATATGTGGCTGGTTCCGCCACAATTCCCCCAGCGACGGCAAGCACCATTCGTTCGTTAGACTCGATAGTTCGGTCAAGAGCCTGCGATTCCAGCTTGCGGTAACCTTCGTGCCCGAAGAACGCCATGATGTCCTGTTGTGGCATCCCAGCCATGTCCTCGATCACACGCGTCAGCTCTACAAAGGGTAATCGCAATGTGTCTGCCGCCAACGCGCCCAGAGTCGACTTTCCGGCACCTCGCAAACCGATGAAGCAAATCCGGTGCGCACGATGGGAATCCAAGGGTTTGGAACTCAGTTTTCCCAACACGGTGTCCTTGACACTGCGATCTGCCCTCTGAAACAACTCAACCACACGCAGGGTTTCCGAATCCCAAGGCTCATTTTCGGCAATAAGCCATTCAATCCTGTAATCCAAAGCCTGCGCAACGCGCTGTAATAACCCGATGGAAATATTGCCCTCTCCCGCCTCAAGCTGGGCCAAATACCGCGTTGAAATTCCTGACTTTTCAGACAGCTCTCGACGTGACATTCGCTTGATCTGCCGGGCCTTACGAACACGAGCACCCAAGTGAGAAACCAGGTCCAGAAATGTCGAAACAGATCTGTCGGCTGCGTCTTTTGAGTTTTCCGGTAATGTCGGTCGGTTCTGTCCTGCCATCGAATCCAACCCATTCGTGTATTACGGTGCAAAAATTATGCCGAAATCATCTATTTCTCAATTCCGTGAGAAGACTGCGTGGCTGATACATTGTGATCAAGTTTCCAGATCATCCAATTCTCCCAAAATATCCAGAAGCAAGTCATGTCGATCCGGACCCAGAAGATTGCGAATTTGTTCAGCCTGACCCAAGCTTCTGGCGATGTTTGCTTGAATAATCTGTTCACCGCCTTCGCTGATTTCCACGATCTGGCGACGCCGGTCGTTTGGAGAAATATGGCGAAAAATCAGGTTCTTATCTTCCAGTTTCTTGAGGATCCGCGTCAAACTCGGCAAAAGCAAGCAAGCGCTGGCCGCTATCTGTGTTGGTTCCTGCGGCCCCTGCTCTTTCAGAACGCGCAATACACGCCATTGCTGTTCGGTCACACCAGCATCAGCCAAAATGGCGCGGATCGGTCCCATAACCTTTTCCCGAGCTCTCAGTAAAGCGATTGGAAGAGACCGGGACATCAGTGGCAGTTCATCAGACATGGTCAATTCTTGCTTAAATCTCACATAAGTGCAACTCATCGTAAAATAAGAACTTTTCGAGTTTATTTGCCAGATCAATAAAGAACTGGAACATCGTAGGCTTGCTCAGATCACATGCGAAAACCATGTTTTTCAGGCGAAAGCGCAATCTCTTATTAAAACATTATCTTACTGTGCGCGCATCATCGCCGCGGCCTGCGCATAGCCGCCGGATGCACCATCAACGAAATGCACGTGGTCATCGCGCATCGCTGAAGGGACAAAGCAGGTCATCATCGCCTCCTGTTGGGCGTGCAAGCCATAACGGATTTTACCGATTTTCTGTGCGTCGTCTAATATTTGGACGATCCGGGACAGCGTGGCAGGGTCGCAATCCAGCGTCATTTTCAAGCCGTCGTCAAATTTGCGGAAATCTGAGTTACTGCTGACCATTCGCTGATAATGCACTGGTTCAAAGTTTCCCAATCGCATGCCCGACTTGAACAAAAGTCCTAGGAATAGGTTTTCGGCAAGCAGTCTGAGCTTGTGCAGAAACAAGTTTCGTCCCTGACGTGAGACATGCGCATCCAAATCAACACCTGGCGGAGGCCATTTTATTGGAGGTCCGTGTTCGGGAACCGGGTGCCCAGCCCTGTCTAAGGACTGTGCCGTGGACAATACCAATTTTGCAATTTCCGCAAAATCGCTTTCGTTAGACTCGGAATCGGGCTGAATAACGAGTGAAACGATTTGACCATGGCGAGCTGCACTGTTGGACCAGCGACAAGAAAGCCCGGTCAAATCGGGCTGCGTGTCGCTATCGTCGGGTGGCACAGCAAAATTTCCAGCTTTCATTTGCCCTTCAGTCCAGGCCAAACCGCCGCCGGATAACATAGCATAGTCTACACCTGATGAAGGCGCATATCTGGCCACTCTGATGTCGCGACCTGCCTGGCGAATGGCTTTGACTGGTATCAGAGCCGCACGCAAGGCAATATCAAACTCGGCTTCGGCCCAACTACGCAAAATGGCCAGAGTTCGATGCGCTGCTTCAGCATCCTCGGCCGGCACTGCAAATGCTGCGCCATCCCCTCCAAACACGTAGGGAAAGACGCGACCATCCAAAGCGTTAATCATACCCGATATCACCGCCGCGCCAACCATATTGACGGTTTTGTACCGACCTCGCGCAATTTCTCCGGTCGAGTCAACGATATCGGCCACCCCTACATACCAGCTGTCGGGTAGAGCCCGGAACTGATCGGGCTCGCTTAGGCTGAGGAAGTCGTCAGAAATCGGAACCGTCGCATAAAATTGAGAATCTCTGTCAGTCATCATTGATCCGCAAAAAGTAATTCTCGTTGAAGATAGCGTGATCCTTATCGGTTTCCCAAACCTGAATCATATCGCATGAGCTTGTGTACGACAGCGTGACATGCCAAGCATTCGGATAAGGAGGACTGGATGCAGGCAGGTTTGATCATTTTGTGTCTGGCTTACGTCCTCAGCCAGTTCTTCAGGGCATTTCTGGCGGTTCTAACCACCGAATTGGGACGCGATATTGGTGCGTCGCCAGAGGACTTGGCGTTTGCCTCGGGTCTTTGGTTTTTGATATTTGCCGCCATGCAAATCCCGGTTGGTTGGGCGCTGGACCGTATCGGACCCCGCAAAACCGCATCGGTCTTGTTGTTGCTTGGCGGTGGAGGCGGAGCAGCATTGTTTGCGGTCGCCACAACGCCAATACATGTGTCTGTGGCGATGGGACTGATCGGGGTTGGATGTTCACCGGTGCTGATGGCTTCTTATTTCATATTCGCCCGAGAGTTTCCGCCTGCAAAGTTTGCTACCCTCGCCGCAGTTATGTTGGGTGTTGGCTCGATCGGAAATCTGGTCGCGTCCTATCCAACAGCGCTGGCTGTTGAGCTAATGGGCTGGCGCGCTACTCTGGGCGGTTTGGCATTCGTCTCCACCGTTGTGGCGATGGGAATCTGGGTCTCTGTAACCGACCCCAAGAGGGTAGAGACAGAACATAAAGGTACTGTGCTAAGCCTTTTGAAAAACCCTGCTTTATGGACGATCCTGCCACTAATGCTTGTAGCCTATGCGCCATCTGCCGCCTTGCGCGGACTTTGGGCTGGGCCTTACCTGCGGGATGTTTTTGGGCTAAGTACCACACAAATCGGTCAAGTTACATTGATCATGGGTGCCGCGATGATCGCGGGAACCTTCGCTTACGGTCCCTTGGATCGAATCTTGAAAACCCGCAAATGGGTAATCTTTGGTGGAAACGCCCTGGGCGCGGGTGCTCTGGCGTTTTTGTGCCTTTGGATCGAAGATTCCGTGTGGTTCTCGGCTCTGTTATTGGCCGTCATAGGATTTCTGGGGGCCAGCTTTCCGGTCATCATGGCACATGGGCGTGCATTCATTCCGGCGCATCTAGTTGGCCGCGGTGTGACACTGCTAAACCTGTTTGGCATTGGCGGAGTTGGGTTAGCGCAATTTGCGACCGGGCGCATTCACGCGGCCAATGTCAATATTAGTCCAACGGCACCATACACTGCGATCTTTGCGTTTTTTGCAGTTGCCCTTGTTTTTGGCTGTCTGATCTACCTATTCAGCCGGGACAGCGTGGACTGACGGATCGGAGACAGCCCGTGCAGGAAATCGAAGTAATAGCCCCCAATCTGAAACACAGTCTTTCTGGCGTAACCACAACCGTTGTTCGACTGCTTCCGATTCAGCAAAAAATGATTGGAATTCGCGCGACCGGACCCGGGCTTCCGTCTGATATTCCCCATATTAGGCTCTGGAAAGTACCATTTCTTTCGCGAAAATTCCGTCGGGTTTGGCATGCGCGACGAAACACCGAGATGCTGATGGGGCTAGTGTTAAAGTCGATCTTGCGGTGTAACTTTAGGCTTTTGTTCACTTCAGCCGCACAACGCGACCATTCCCGGTTTACCAAGTGGCTGATTTCCAGGATGGATGGGCTGATTGCAACGACACCTCAGGCAGCATCTTTTCTGAAATACCCTGCTACCGTGATAATGCACGGCGTGAACACTGAACTATTCCATCCAACAAGTGACAAACAGTTACTTCGTGCTTCGGTTGGGTTACCTAATGGCACTCTCATTGGATGCTTTGGCCGAATTCGGCCGCAGAAAGGCGTCGATCTGCTGGTAGACGCCGCAATCGAGGTTCTTCCCAGGCATCCCGACGCCCAGATCGTGTTCACCGGACGTGCAACCAAAGAATTTGAAGGTTTCCAAAAGGAACTAGAGGAAAAAGTTGCCGCAGCCGGGTTGTCCGACCGGTTGCATTTTCTTGGAGAGCGTCCGTGGGAAGAAATCGTTGAAATGTACCGCGCTCTTGACTTGTTTGTCGCCCCAGCGCGCCACGAAGGGTTTGGTCTGACACCATTGGAGGCGATGGCTTCGGGCGTGCCGGTAATAGCTAGCGAAGGTGTAGGCGCCTTTAGTGCTCAGATTAAGAATGGGGTGACTGGTCGGCTGGTGGAAAAAGACAACGTACGGGCGTTGGCCGACGCCCTGCATGACATGCTCAGCGATCCTGAAAAACTATCCGAAACAGGAAACGCTGCCCGCGCCCATGTCGAACAATACTTTCGAATCGAGGACGAGGCGCAAGCAATCGTCCGGGTCTATCGCGCTCTGCTGGACGCACCGTAACGGCCACAATCACGTCAAATCGGTGATTTGCGCGGAATTCCTGTGCAATTGGCCTTTTTTCTTTTCTGCAACGCAGCTATGAACGCGCGTCCTTAACTTTGGAGACATGAAATGGGCTATCGCGTCGTTGTCGTCGGCGCCACGGGTAACGTGGGCCGCGAAATGCTGAACATACTGGATGAACGCCAGTTCCCCATCGATGAAATTGCCGCACTGGCTAGCCGTCGTTCCTTGGGTACTGAGGTCAGCTTTGGCGACAAAACGCTCACGACCAAGGACCTGGATACATTCGACTTTGCTGGTTGGGATATTGCTTTATTCGCTGTGGGATCTGAGGCGACCAAGATTTATGCCCCCAAAGCGGCCGATGCAGGCTGCGTGGTTATAGATAACTCTTCGCTTTACCGGTACGATCCGGATATCCCGTTGATTGTGCCAGAGTGCAACCCGCAAGCGATCCACGATTACAAGAACAAGAATATAATCGCTAACCCCAATTGCTCGACCGCACAGATGGTTGTGGCGCTTAAGCCATTGCACGACCGCGCCAAGATCAAGCGCGTTGTTGTTTCAACCTACCAGTCTGTATCTGGCGCTGGCAAAGAAGGGATGGATGAACTGTGGGATCAGACCAAGGCCATCTATAACCCTACAACCGAAGTTGAACCTAAAAAGTTTCAGAAACAGATCGCGTTTAACGTCATTCCGCAGATCGACGTCTTCATGGAAGACGGCTCGACCAAGGAAGAGTGGAAGGTGGTCGTTGAAACAAAGAAGATCGTCGACCCTTCGATCAAAGTCACCGCGACCTGTGTGCGTGTACCGGTCTTTGTTGGCCACTCCGAGGCAGTAAATATCGAGTTCGAAGAATTTCTGGACGAAGATGAAGCACGCGACATCTTACGCGAAGCTCCGGGAATCATGGTAATCGACAAGCGCGAAGCCGGTGGATACGTGTCACCGGTAGAGTGCGCAGGAGATTTTGCGACTTTCATCAGTCGTATTCGGCAGGATTCGACTGTGGAGAATGGCCTGAATTTATGGTGTGTTTCTGACAACCTGCGCAAAGGCGCCGCTTTGAACGCAGTTCAGATCGCTGAGTTGTTGGGTCGTGAGGTTCTGAAAAAAGGCTGATTGGAACATCCATTCATGCTTTGACTGATAAAGAACCCCGCCACCACATGGCGGGGTTTTTTGTGCCACTTGACGATGCGCGGGTTCACGAAGGGCCGTATGAAAAAATTGAATATTACCTAAGGGCCTCTAGCGATCCCACTTTGATGACCATCATAGTTGGTATGGCAAAGACGAATGATGCAATATGATGCGCAGCGTTCCGTTGGCATCTTTTTTGTAACCCCAACTTTTATCCACCTTGGTTTCATTGCCATCTTTGTCCGTCATCAATACCCAACCCATCCACATCGCAACATCGCCTTCGATGAAAGTTGCAGATGTCTCTGATGTAACCGTTCGCCAACCTTTTAAGCCAAAGCCACTGTCCAAAGGGTATTCTGCATCATGGCCAACGAAATAAGACAACGCGCCCTTTCTGGTTGGGCGAAATGTTTGCTTGCCGCTTGCCATAGTCGGTTTGAACAGAACCGGTCCAAGGTTATAGCCATAAGCAGAATCCAGTGTCTTTTCCGCAATCAACCGCGCGCCATCTATACCCTCGACCTCGTAAGCCTTGGCGATTGCCACTAGTGCTTTGCCCCAAGCTACCCGAGCCTCAGCTATCTCGCTCTCGGTGATTGCCATCAGATTACTTCCCCTGCCATTCGGGCAAAATGCCCTGAGTTTTCGCCATTATCTGAAAGGTGTTAGATCATTTGGTCTGCTCAGTCGACCTTGTTTTCAGACCATCAAATACTTGGACACCGTCGATTTTCAGGCCTGCTGTTCAACCAGAGTTTTCAAATTCACTAGACCCCTTTCATAATCACCACCAACCCAGTTATCCATCATCAGCCCCATCCAACGCGACATAGGGTTCAATCCCAATTCAGATTCGAATCCCCAAGTTACTTGCGTTTGATTTCCCTCAGGTTTCAATTGAAACGAGGCCGAAGCAGTCCCCATCGGCCCAAAATTCAAAGCCGTCTTAACGGATTGATCTGGGATGCTCTCGATGATCTCCTGCGATCCACTGCCAACTTGCGGATGGTCAGAGCTCCATAACAAAGTATTGCCCACCCCAGCCTCGGGACCGCTGTATGACAACTCGGTCTGCGGGTCGCGGGACAACCATGGCGACCATTTTTCGGTCTGTTGCATGGAATTTACATAAGGAAAGATTGCACTGGCGGGAGCGTTGATAGTGATACTGCGGGAAACTTCCGCCTTACTCGGCAACAAATAAGAGACGCCAACAAGAGCCAAAATGAGGACAAGCAAAGTTAAGAGAATACGTTTTATGAATCGCATGTCACGCTCCTTAATAGAAATTGGTTGGGGACGTTATACAGACAACTCGCGATATCAGACATCAGATACGCACCGCTCAATACAAGATTTCCAACTATTGCATGAAGGAGAAATATGGCTCTAACCCAACACAAATGGGCAGAAATAACCTTGGCGACCCTGGTAGAAATTCAAGCGTTTCCAGCAAAGGCTGTGCGCAATCCACCTTTGAACTCTCCCAGGTAAAGAAAGCAGCTCGTCCAAATTCTCAAAAAATTCGAAACATAATCTTCCTGCAGTGCAACGATTTAGCAAGGATTGGACGCAATTTTTGACCGGCGCCGTGGGGGCGCAACAATTGGGGTGAATGTGGTGAACAATATTATCACACTAGAACAAAAGGAATCCGTGCGCCTGGATCCGGACCGCTTGAACGTTCTGTACCGGCAATTGGGTGATGCGAATGCTACAGACGTGCTGAGTCGCACGATCGAGGAACTGGCCTTACGCATTTCCAATTGCGAACAACACTGGCGTCAGCGGAACTGGGCCAATCTGCGCAAATGCGTTCGGTCGCTTGTCGGTATTTCGGATCAGGTTGGGATGACAGCACTTGCCCGCGTGGCAGAAGACGTGTCCCACACAATAGATGCTGGTGACGCCGTCGCTACGGGAGCGACACTGAGACGATTGATTAGGGTAGGTGAACGCTCCTTGACTGCCGTTTGGGACCAAAAGGACCTGACAGTCTGACCGGGGGTTGCAGGCAGGACTTTGGCGGATAATCTTGGCGCGAACACAACAGCCCCGAGAAGCCTATGCCTTTGTCCTTTGCAGCACCCGACGAGTCCACCATTGCTCTTGAAGTCGTGGCACAACCTGATCTTGAAGCATGGTTGCAGGAACAGCCAACTCAGGTTGCCGCATGGGTCACGGCAAACGGATTCACCGGTGCTTTAGGGCAAGTCATTTTGTTGCCGGAGCCGGACGGTTCACCGGCCAAAGCCGTTGCAGGATTCGGTAGCGCAGAAAAACGTGCACGTAAACGATTTCCGTTGGCTGCCGCAGCTGAAGCTTTGCCAAAAGGCTCGTACCGAATCTCATCAGAGCTGCCGGATGCCATTCTGGAAAACGAATGTTTGGGCTGGCTGATGACAGCCTACAGCTTTGACAAGTACGCTGACCAATCGTCAAGCAAAGCAAGGCTGACTGCACCCGAAGGCGTGGATGTTACTCGGATTGAAACATTGGCCAATTCCGAGGCTTTGACCCGCGATCTGGTCAACACACCTGCATCCGACATGGGCCCCGAACAGCTGCAGTCTGCGGCCGAGGCATTGGCGCAAGAATTTGACTCCTCGTGCAAAGTGGTCCTCGGAGAAGCCCTGTTAAGGGACAACTTTCCAATGATTCACGCCGTTGGCCGTGCCGCAGAACAAGCTCCGCGATTGATTGAGGTGAACTGGGGACACAAAGGGCCCAAACTGACTTTGGTTGGCAAAGGCGTCTGTTTTGATACCGGTGGACTGGACTTAAAACCAGCCTCTGCCATGGGGTTAATGAAAAAAGATATGGGTGGGGCCGCAAACGTGTTGGGCTTGGCGCGCATGATCATGGCTTTGGAACTGCCCCTACAACTACGCGTTCTGATTCCTGCGGTTGAGAATGCTGTGGCCGGCAACGCCTTCAGACCCGGGGATATTCTGACGGCAAGAAACGGTTTGACAGTTGAGATTAACAATACTGACGCCGAAGGTCGGCTGGTGCTGGCCGACTCTCTTGCTTTTGCTGCTGAGGAACACCCTGACCTTGTTATCTCGATGGCCACTTTGACCGGGGCCGCTCGCGTTGCCGTCGGACCAGATATCGCCCCTTTCTATTCCAACGACGATAAAGTTGCGGAAATAGTGCAGCAGAAAGGACAAGCCACCGCTGATCCAGTCTGGAGACTTCCGCTTCACACTCCATATGAGGCCATGATCGAACCTGGGATCGCGGATTTGGATAATGCACCATCGGGCGGTTTTGCAGGTTCGATAACCGCAGCTTTGTTCCTTCGTCGATTTGTCGACGAATGCCGTTACCTTCATTTTGACATCTATTCCTGGCAACGCACGAAGGAACCGGGTCGCAGCAAAGGCGGATTGGGGCAGGGGCCTCGCGCAATACTCGCCGCGCTGCCGGAGGTTTTGGGTTTATGAGCCAACGACGCGTAGTAAACCCTGTAGTTGATCTTCTTCGGGAGCCCAAGGGTCAGCGGGACCGGCAACTGTTATTTGGCGACACCGTCACAGTGTCCGAAGTCGCTGACGAGTGGAGTTTGGTGATCTCGGACAAGGATGGCTACCGCGGGTGGGTTGCCTCTGGTCAACTGGGAGAACTTAGCCCCGAGACACATTGGATACTTGCTCCGGCAACTCATGTGTATACCCAACCAGACATGAAAAGCGCCGATATTCTGTCGTTGAGTCATGGTAGCAGGATAAGAGCATTGTCTGAACAACATGGCTTTCTGGAAACCGAGTTGGGGTATGTACCCCAGGTGCATGCCATTCCAACTTTTTCCCGTTTGACCGATCCTGTCGCAGTGTCTGAGCAGTTTCTTGGCACACCTTATCTTTGGGGCGGCAACAGCCGGTTCGGTCTGGATTGCTCAGGTCTGGTACAAGCCGGGCTACTGGCTTGCGGAACAGCTTGCCCCGGCGATAGCAGCGATCAAGAACGTCAGCTGGGCAAAACCTTGCCTGGGGGCACACTGGCCGAACGCGGCGACTTGTTGTTCTGGAAAGGTCACGTTGCCTGGGTCGCGGGCGAGAATTTGCTGCTACACGCAAACGCCTACCACATGGCTGTGGCATATGAGCCGATGGACAAAGCGATCTATCGTATCGAGAAACAGGGAGACGGAGCCATTACGTCGCACATTAGGCTTTAATCAGGGTCTACAGCCCGGATTAGTTTTCGCTCCAGAACCCTAAGAACTGTTCGCAGATCTTGCCCTCGTTTCAGGATACGACCATCCATTCCGACCACGGAATACATCCCTTGACGCAAACGCAATCCCGGGTGCTTTTCCACACGGTAGATCGGGTGTTCTGCAGTTCTTCGGAATATGGAGAATATCGCCACATCGCGCAGGTTGGATATTCCATAGTCGCGCCATTCCCCGGCGGCGACCATCCGGCCATATACGGACAGAATCTGAGACATCTCACGCCGGTCAAAGGAAACCGGCATCTGCGCCGGACGTGAGGGAAACCGGCTGGGAGGCTGCATGTTCATGATCCAAGCCTCGCCGGAAATCCAAATTGAATCAAGCCTACCGCTCTTAGATTGCGCATTTTCATTTCCACCTGTTACCGTCGGCCAACCTGACGACAGATCAGAATTACTGGTAACAACCCTACTGCCAATATGACCAGTGAAGGAACCGCTGCGCCCTCCAACCGTTCGTCCGAAGCCAGCCGATAGGCCTGAACCGCAAGTGTGTCAAAGTTGAACGGTCGCATGATCAGTGTCGCTGGCAGTTCTTTCATTACATCAACGAAAACAATCAATAACGCAGTCAGCAGCGATGGTGTCAGAATTGGCAGATGAACCCGGCGCAATGTGCCCAGAGGCGTTTGCCCCAAAGACCGAGCCGCCGCATCCATGTTGCTGTGAACAGTGCTTAACCCGCCTTCATACGCGCTGAGGGCCGCAGCGAGAAATCGAACCATGTATGCCGCTATCAACAGCCAAATTGATCCTGTGACCAACAATCCTGTCGATATTCCGAAATTTTGGCGCATCCAAGCGTCCAAAGTATTGTCGAACATGGCAAAAGGCACCATCAGCCCTACGGCGATAACGCCTCCGGGCACTGCGTAGCCCAATCTGGCCAAATAAGCCGCCATATTCGACCCGCGCCCCGGTCTAAGGCGTTGAAAGAAACCAACGCCGATTGCGGCGCAAACCGTGACCAGCGCCGCTGTTCCCGCCAACAACAGCGAGTTACGGATAAAACCCAGATAGCGCCGGGAAAACAAATCCTGCTCGGAATCCATACCCATTTGCACCAGAATGAAAACGGGCAACAAAAACCCCAACAACACTGGTATGCTGCACAACGTGAACGCGGCGACTGATTGCCAGCCATTCAGCTGTGCCGCACCCATTCCCGCGTGACGCTTGCCGGTTTGATAGTATTTTGCCTTGCCACGTTGAGTCCGTTCGGCCACTGCCATTACCAAGGCAAAAACCAGGAGGCATGACGCCAGTTGAGCCGCCGCTGCACGATCAGCCATCGAGAACCAGCTTGTGTAAATACCCGTCGCAAAGGTCTGAACGCCAAAATACGCAACAGTGCCGAAATCTGCGATTGTCTCCATCACCGCCAAAAGCACACCGCCTGCTATAGCTGGACGCGCCATGGGCAATGATACACGCCAAAAAGCCGCCCATGCGCTGTTTCCCAGTGCTCTCGCGGCTAAAAATGCGGTAGCGCTTTGTTGAAGAAAAGCCGCCCGAGCCAAAAGGTAGACATAAGGATACAACACAAGGATCAGCATTACTGCTGCACCTTCAGTGGATCGAATTTCAGGAAACCGGTAATCGCGGGGACCCCAGTCCATTACTTGCCGCAAGGTGGACTGTACAATGCCGGGATGATCCAGAATAAACGTGTAGGCGTAGGCTAATACGTAAGCTGGAAATGCAAGCGGAAGGACCAGCGCTATTTCCAAAAATCTAACCCCCGGAAAACGCGTCATGGTCACCAACCAGGCAGCACCAACCCCAACGGAAAACGTGCCTGCCGACACCAATAATACCAAAATCGCAGTGGTCAGGACGTATTCCGGCAGAACTGTTGACAGCAAATGTGCGATTGTATCCGTGCCGCCAGTGACCGCCGCCACGACAACAGCCAACATTGGTAAAAGACAGGCTGCCGCCACGATGTAAGCAATGCACCCGACAAATCGTGTGCCCAGCGCTCCGCGATTGCGGGTTCCGTGTTCTGCAAGTTCGATTTTTGCCATTTACCAGGCTTTTGATCGACAATCCCAACGATTTGTCTTTAATCGACTAAAACGCTCGGAAACACCAGTAGGCGCGTCAAAGTTTCTTTGACGCTTTTGTTGTTCACCCAGTTATTCGTAGACCCGCTGATCTTCGATTACCAACCCATCCTTAGGCAGCGAGCCTGGCGCGACAACTTCTATGGCTCCCTTAAGTTTGAGTACCTCAACAACGGTTTTTGCGTAGGCCGAGTCGTCGCCACCGGGGCTTTCGATCTGCACGGTCAAAGTATCCATCTCTCCGTGACGAGCCGCGATGACGCGCGCCTTGACGATTTCCGAATGTTTATCGACCAATGCGGCCACCTGTTCGGGGCGCACAAACATACCCTTAATCTTTGTGGTTTGGTCTGCGCGGCCCATCCAACCCTTAATACGCATGTTGGTTCGCCCACACGGTGACACGCCTGGCAATACTGCAGACAAATCTCCTGTCGCAAAACGTATGAGTGGATAATCAGGGTTCAACGAGGTGACGACCACTTCGCCCACATCCCCATGCTCCACCGGAGTTCCCGTTCCCGGGGTCACGATCTCGACGATCACATGTTCATCAATGATCATCCCCTCCATCGCGGGACTTTCATACGCGATGTTGCCAAGATCCGCAGTTGCATAACATTGAAGACAGGCGATCCCGCGATCCGCATATTCCTGCCGCAAAGAAGGGAACAGAGCCCCGCCTCCAACAACGGCTTTCTTGAAATTTAGCAAAACGCCCATTTCTTCGGCCTTGTCCAAGATTACTTTAAGATAATCCGGAGTGCCGGCATAAGCTGTGCATCCCACATCACGTGCCGCAGTGACCTGCAATTCGGTCTGCCCTGTTCCGGCCGGAAGCACTGCAGCACCTACCGCACGGGCACCGTTTTCAAAAATCATTCCTGCGGGGGTCAAGTGATAGCCAAAACAATTTTGAACAATATCTTCGGGCCCGATTCCGGCAGCATGAACAAACCGCCCCATGCGCCACCAATCGTGATCCGTACTTCCGGGTTCATAGATCGGCCCCGGCGACTGAAAGATGTGATGGAATCGTGCCGCCGGCTTTAACGTTAATCCGCCAAATGGTGGATGATCCGCCTGAGCGCGTACTAAGTCAGACTTTCTAAGAACGGGAATATTCACCAAATAATCCATCGAAGAAATGGATTCCGGTTCCACATCTGCCAGATACGCAGCATACCCTGACGCAGTTTTGGCCTTTTCAATCTGAGCACGCAATGCTCGCGTTTGTTCGGCAGCACGCTGATCTGCCGAGCGGGTTTCGAGGGCATCATAAAACTTCGTCATCACCTACTCCTCCATCCGCTTACAACCACCTCTTGCGGCGGCGGTATGAGCGCACGTCACGAAAACTTTTGCGGCCTTCTTCGGACATGCCGAGATAGAATTCTTTTACGTCCGGGTTCTCACGCAGTTCAGCCGCAGGACCATCCATCACGACGCGGCCAGACTCCAGAATGTACCCATAGTGCGCAAACCGCAGGGCGACATTGGTATTTTGCTCGGCCAGTAGGAATGAAACGCCTTCTTGTTCGTTCAAATCCTTCACAATACCGAAAATCTCTTCGACCAACTGCGGCGCCAGTCCCATAGAAGGCTCGTCCAACAAAATCGTTTCCGGACGGGACATCAGCGCGCGTCCCATCGCGAGCATCTGTTGTTCGCCACCTGACGTATAACCAGCCTGAGAACGGCGGCGCTCCTGCAACCTGGGGAAATATTTGTAAACTAATTCAAGGTCTTGCTGAATAGCCGTATTGCCATCCTTCCGCGTGTAGGCCCCGGTTAGCAGATTTTCTTCGACGGTCAGGTGCTCGAAGCAGTGGCGACCCTCCATAACCTGAATAACGCCTTTCTCAACCAGATCAGCCGGGTCGCTTTCGTGAATGCTCTGGCCGCGATACTCGATTGTGCCCTTTGTAACTTCGCCTCGCTCTGAATGCAGCAAATTCGAAACCGCTTTTAGGGTTGTTGTCTTGCCAGCACCGTTGCCACCCAACAAAGCAGTGATCCCACCCTTCGGCACAGTCAGGCTCACGCCCTTCAGCACAAGGATAACGTGATTGTAGATCACCTCGATGTTGTTGACCTCAAGCAGGGTTTCCGCCTGCACGTCATTGGTTTGTGCCGCATCCAGCATCAGCGTGTCCTCATGCCTGTCCACTAGTGGACGTGGGTGTTCAGGACGGCAGCAATCTGCCGTCCCGGTTCGCTTTGCACTTTAGTTGCAGCGCGATGCGATGTTGTTTTCCGAGGCATAGGCGCCAGAGTCCGCATCAATCAGCGGGCCAATTACATCGCCGTCCGTTGCCTTGAATTCGGAAATCAGAGACCATGTTTTGTTGGCCGCATCCCATTGGGTCACACCCACCAGGGCGTCACCACCATGGTTGTCACATGACACCGCAAAGGTCGGGCCAAAATTCGGCATGCCAAGTTCCGCCATCTTCGCTTCGGTCATTTCCAATGCTTCCATGCCATCGCGCATGTCGGCAGGGGTGATGTCTGCATTACCAGAAATCTCTTGCGCCTTTTTGGCGGCTTCGGCTGCCAACATCGCCGCATAGAGACCACGGTTATAGAGAACGGTTCCGACTTGATCGCCAGCGCCAGCCGCTTTGCCCGCATCAACAACGTACTTTTTCAAGTCGTCATAAAGCGGATAGTCCGCACCAACGTTGTGGAATGTAAGCGCCTTGTAGCCATTTGCTGCCTCACCTGCAGGCAGTACGTCGTTCTCAGAGCCTGACCACCAGATGCCAATGAAGTTCTCCATTGGGAACCGGATGTTGGCGGCTTCCTGTACGGCAACCTGGTTCATGACGCCCCAACCCCACATCAGGACATAATCGGGACGATCCCGACGAATCTGAAGCCACTGCGACTTCTGTTCCTGACCTGGGTGGTCGACCGGCAATGCTACCAATTCAAAGCCATGCTTTTTCGATAGCTCCTCGAGGGTACGGATTGGTTCTTTTCCGTATGCCGAGTTGTGATAGACCAAAGCAATCTTCTTGCCATTCAGGTCGCCACCGTTTTCATCCAGCAGGTAATTGATCGCGCCCGAAGCACCATCCCAGTAGTTAGCCGGATAGTTAAAGGTATGGCTGAACACGTCACCGTTCTTTGCCGACGTTCTGCCGTACCCCATCGTGTGCATCGGAATTCCGTCTGCCATTGTTTTCGGGATCAACTGATAAGTAATCCCGGTCGACAACGGCTGGTACACAAGCGCGCCTTCGCCCTTGGTCGATTCATAGCATTCAACACCTTTCTCGGTGTTGTAGCCTGTTTCACATTCAATCACCTTGGCTGGAATACCGCCAATTCCGCCGTCACGTTCGTTCAACAGCGTGAAATAGTCAGCATAGCCATCGGCAAATGGAATGCCGCCCGCTGCGTACGGTCCGGTCCTATAGCTAAGCGATGGGAACACAAGATCGGCCATAGCCGGGCCCGCGGCCATCAGTGCGCCCAGCGCAAAGGTTGCCAGTTTCTTTTTCATCGGGTGTTTCCTCCCTTTTTTGATCCGATGTTGGTCCGGGCTTAATGCCCGTCTTTTCTTTGGGCCAGCCCCGCTCAGTGTGGGAACGGCCATAGTCTGAGTTTCTCTTTCGCGACGCGCCAAAGCTGCGCCAAGCCGTGTGGCTCAAGGATCAGGAAAATGATGATCAACGCACCTACGATCACCAATTGCAGGTGGGCAACGATATCTGTCGGCCAACCCAACCAATCGGCTCCGACAACTTTTAGAACCACCGGTAACAGCACCAGGAATGCAGCGCCCGCAAAGGATCCGAAAATCGAGCCTAACCCGCCGATAATGACCATGAACAATACCAGAAATGATTTCTGGATGCCGAACACTTCGCCAACTTCGACAGCGCCGAGATATACCGCAAAAAACAGTGCACCAGATACTCCTACAAAGAACGAGCTGACTGCAAACGCGGTAAGTTTCGCTTTTAGAGGGTTAACTCCGATTATCTCGGCGGCGATATCCATATCGCGGATTGCCATCCACGTGCGCCCGGTTGTGCCGCGTGTAAGGTTGCGAGCAATAATGGCGCAAACAGTCAGGAAGATCAGGCAGAACAGATACGTCGCCCACGCCGGAGCGTTTGGCCCCGTGATGATAATGCCGAATACATCGCGTTCAGGTGCGTTGATCTGGCCTGATGCAGAGTAGTTGTAGAACCACGGCACTCGGTTAAAAAGCCAGACCAGAAAAAACTGGGCTGCAAGCGTGGCAACGGCCAAGTAAAAACCTTTTATTCGCAGCGAAGGCAACCCGAATAACACGCCGACAAGAGCTGTGATGCCGCCCGCTAGCAAAACGTGAATGAACATGCTGACATCGGGAAAGGCGGTCATCAGTTTGTAACAGGCGTATGCACCGACCGCCATAAATCCGCCTGTACCAAGACTGACTTGCCCGCAATATCCAACCAGAATATTCAACCCAATTGCGGCGATCGCATAGATCAGAAATGGCAGCAGAAGGGCGTTTGCCCAATAATCATTGATGACAAATGGAATAATGCCGAACGCCACCGCTAAAACAAAGTAATACCGATATCTGTCAAACTTGATTGGGAAAGTCTGGCTGTCATCCACGTAGGAGACTTTGAAGTCCCCTGCTTCACGATAGAACATGTCTTACTTTCCCCATTCTTCTTGCGCCCGGTTTCGAGTGGCGGCGTCCAATTGATTGGACCCTTTTGCATATCCGCTCGATTCTGAGGCGCGCACTAGTTTCATGTAAGCCAGAACTCCTGTGACCAGCCCGGCAAATGCGAGCAAGGCGGCGACAACCATCTGGCTTTGACTAAGACTGTCAGAGGTGACAGCGATATAACCAAATGCCCAGAAGCCAGCCCAAGCAATGACATTGACGATGGCGATCAGCTTTTGCATCGCTACACCCTCTCGATGATTTTCTCGCCGAACAGACCTTGTGGCCGGAACACAAGAAAGATCAGGGCCAAGACGTAGGCAAACCAATTCTCCGTGGCACCGCCAACCATGGGACCTATAGTAAACTCGAACAGCTTCTCGCCGACTCCAATGATCAACCCGCCCACAATCGCGCCCGGGATCGATGTGAACCCACCCAGCATGAGGACTGGCAATGCCTTAAGAGCGATCAGCGATAATGAAAACTGCACTCCGGACTTGGTTCCCCACATTATGCCCGCGACCAGCGCGACAAAACCGGCGACTGACCACACCATCACCCATATGAAATTCAGCGAAATTCCGACTGACAACGCAGCTTGGTGATCGTCCGCAACCGCACGCATCGCCCGGCCCTGTTTGGTATACTGGCTGAATGCAACCAGAGCTGCCACCAACAAAGCTGCGATGACCGTGGCCACAATATCCAGATTATCGATGAAGAAGCCGTACCCGAATATGTTGAACGTTGCCTCGTCAATCCACAGGTTGATGCCTTGCGGCAAACCAACATCCAGTGTCTTGATCTCGGACCCCCACATCAGATCCGCAACACCCTCCAGGAAGTAGGCCAATCCTATCGTGGCCATAAACAGGATAATAGGTTCCTGGCCGACCAGATGCCGCATTACGAACCTTTGCACCGCCCATGCCAGAAAGACCATGACGGCCATAGTCAAAAGGATGGCCACGAACGCCGGTATATTCCAGCCAAACTTATGAATATGTGTTCCAAAAACGGCGTTGATCAGATGTGCAAACGGCACCTGACCGTTCATTATGCCCACCAGTGTCATAGCTGCAAACAAGGCCATAACACCTTGCGCATAATTGAAAATTCCTGACGCTTTGTAGATCAGAACAAAGCCTAGCGCGACCAGCGCATACAGTACACCGGCCATCAAACCGTTGAGGATGACCTCCATCGCAAATACCAGTTGCTCAGGCATTATTACCCTCCCAAATGTCAGACCGGAAATTAGTCATGGCTGACTCCCAAATAGGCGTCGATAACTTCTTGGTTGTTGCGCACCTCATCAGGTGTGCCGTCACCAATTTTGCGCCCGTAATCCATCACGACCACACGGTCACTCAGGTCCATCACAACGCCCATGTCATGTTCGATCAAAGCAATGGTGGTGCCGAATTCATCATTCACATCGAGGACAAAACGGCTCATGTCCTCTTTCTCTTCAACATTCATTCCAGCCATCGGCTCGTCCAATAACAACAGTTTTGGCTCGGCCGCCAAAGCACGGGCCAGTTCCACACGCTTTTTCAAGCCATAAGGCAGCCGCGAAACTGGCGTTTTGCGAATGTGCTGAATTTCGAGAAAGTCGATAATTTTTTCGACCGCTTCACGATTTTCGACTTCTTCTGCCTCGGCCTTTCCCTTCCACAATGCCTGCTGGAAGATATTTGTTTTCATGTAGTTAAGGCGTCCCGTCATCACATTATCCAACACGCTCATTCCTTCGAACAATGCAATGTTCTGGAACGTTCGAGCGATGCCTTGCCGCGCAACCTCGTAAGGGCGCATCTGAGGGCGCTTTGCGGCATGAAACCAAACCTCACCTTCTTGCGGTAAGTAAAACCCTGAGATCACGTTCAACATCGAAGACTTGCCGGCTCCGTTGGGGCCAATGATGGCGCGGATTTCGCCTTCGCGGATATCAAACGAAATATCCTTGATCGCCACCACGCCGCCAAAACGCAGGGTGATGTTTTTCATCTCCATCACCACGCCACCGATCTTTCGGCCATCTTCGGTGATATATCCTTCGGAGTTATCCAGCATCCGTGGCTCCTTGACTTACGCAAAAACGGGAAACCGAATGAGGCGGCGACAGCAGGTCGAGAGGCGCACTGTGGGCAATCATTCTGCGGCCACCCTGTGTTCAGTAGACTTTACAACTGGCGCATCGACGATTTCTAAGGTTGCACTGATCGAACCCTTGCGACCGTCTTCGTATGTGACTTCAGTGGTCGTAGATACGGTTTTTGAACCGTCATAGAGCGCATCTATGATGTCCTGAAACTTTTCTTCGACAAAGCGACGGCGCACTTTTCGGGTTCTGGTCATTTCGCCATCATCGGCATCCAGTTCTTTGTGTAGAACCACAAAGCGGTGCACCTGACAGCCCGATAGCATCTCGTCTGCTGCAACTGACTTGTTCACCTCTTTAACATGGCTGCGTATGGTCTCTAATACTCGGGGGTGGCCGGTTAATTCCTGATAGGAGGCATAAGCTACGTTGTTCCGTTCCGCCCAATTGCTCACGGCCGTCAGGTCAATATTGATAAAAGCTACGCAACGGTCTTTTCCATTGCCGAACAGAACGACCTCAAGGATGTCAGGATAAAACTTTAGTTTGTTTTCAACATACTTGGGGGCAAACATCGATCCGTCAGCCATTTTGCCGACATCTTTAGCGCGGTCGATAATACGCAGATGGCCGGATTCTTCTTCGATAAATCCGGCATCGCCTGTGGCAACCCATCCTTCAGCATCCTTTGTTGACGCAGTAGACTCGGGGTTCTTGAAATATTCGACAAACACCCCGGGCGAGCGATAGTGAATCTCACCTGTATCGTCGATTTTCAGTTCGACGTCCGGCGCTGGCACGCCCACAGTGTCAGCTCGGACCTCGCCGTCCGGCTGAATAGTAATAAATACAGTTGCTTCGGTCTGACCGTATAGCTGTTTTAGATTTATTCCCAGTGACCGATAAAAGTCGAAAATTTCAGGCCCGATCGCTTCGCCTGCCGTATAGCCGACCCTGAATCGACCGTATCCCAAGGTGTCTTTCAGCGGTCCGTATACCAGCAAATTGCCCAATGCATATTTCATGCGATCGGCAAGTCCTACTTGACCACCGTCAAGCAGACGGCCACCCACTTTCTTCGCGTGCGCCATAAAATAACGGAACATCCGCTGCTTCAGATTGCTCGCATCCTCCATCCTAATCATGACGTTTGTTAGCTGAGTTTCGAATACACGCGGCGGAGCAAAGAAATATGTCGGCCCGATCTCACGCAGATCGGTCATCATCGTATCGGCACTTTCGGGGCAATTTACGCAGAACCCGCACCAATAGGCCTGTCCGATCGAAAAAATGAAATCCCCGACCCAAGCCATTGGTAAATAGGAAAGTATATCCTCTTTCTGGTTCAGGTGATCAAAGTCCGACGAATTCTTAGCGCTTTCGATAACGTTCCGGTTCGACAATACTACGCCCTTGGGCTTGCCCGTGGTGCCCGACGTATAAAGCATTACACAAGTGTCGTCGTAAGTGATTTCAGAGATACGTTTGTCCAGTTCGGCATCAAATCTCGCGTGCCCGGCGCTTCCCTCGGCCATGATGTCGGACAAAGCATTCATCTGGCTGTGGTCGTATTTCCGCATCCCCCGCTTGTCGGTGTAGAGGATATGTTTGACCTGATGCAGGTTTTGCTGGATCTCGATAACTTTGTCGACCTGCTCCTGATCGCCGCATACTACGTACTTTGCGCCGCAGTGCTCCATCACATAAGCCATCTCTTCAGCGACGGATTCCTGATAAAGCGGCACTGGCACGGCGCCCACCATTTGCGCCGCTACCATCGACCAATAATGTGCCGGACGGTTGCGTCCGATCACGGCAATGTGGTCCCCTTTTTCGACGCCAATTTCAAGAAAACCCAATGCAATCGACCGAACCTCTTTGGCTGTTTCAGCCCAGGACCAGCATTGCCAGATTCCAAACTCTTTTTCCCGATAGGCCGGGGCATCGCCAAATTGAGTCGCATTGCGATGAAGCAGCGCCGGAAGAGAATACATCCCTTCGGCGCCCGACAGCGTCTGAGCCAATCTTTTTTCCTCCCTGTCCAACCCCTCCCAGGGTCGGAAATGGCGGGTCCGGACCATACCCCGGCCGCCTGCGTCCCGATTAGGAACACAAGAACGATCAGCGTCAACTTTTTCCTGATGTTTTCTCAATTCTTACGAATTGTAACAGGGTGCGCAAAGCGCAGAGTGGCGGCGGATCTGTAAAAAAGGCAGTCAAGTCGGCATGAAAAAATTGTATTTTATTGCATTCGTCTCTTTGATCTCAGAAGAAGCGCCAACAGCACAAGAAAAACCACGGCAAAGACTGGAATCGCAACAAAAGTGATTGGCAGGCAGATGAAGACATCCCCATGTTCCTTCATCATCTCGTCGCACTCGTTAAGTTCAAATGGCAAATAGCAGATCAAAGCGATTAGCAGTACGCCTGATAGAATTGTAAATTTTTTAGTCATGAAAAATCACATCAAAATAACCGCTGGGTTTCAATTACTTCACACTCACAACCAATCCCGCAAAATCGGAATCAATGGCACGTCTGCTGCAGGCATCGGATAATTGCGTAAATCTTGCGCGCGGACCCACTTCAGCGCCTGACCTTCTTTGGACTGCGGTATACCTTCCCATTTGCGGCAGGCAAAGAGTGGCATCAGCAGATGGAAGTCATCATAACTGTGGCTGGCAAAAGTGAGCGGCGCCAGGCACGAGGCCCAAGTATCGATGCCAAGTTCCTCGTGCAATTCGCGGATCAGCGCGGATTCTGGCGTTTCACCATGTTCGATCTTGCCTCCGGGAAATTCCCACAAGCCGGCCATGGATTTACCTTCGGGGCGCTGCGCCAACAACACCCTTCCTTCGATATCAATCAGGGCAACTGCAGAGACTAATATGGTCTTCACGAGCGATAATCCGCGTTTATCTCGATGTAGCCGTGGGTCAGGTCACAGGTCCAAACAGTGGATGCTCCATCGCCCAGCCCAAGATCGACGGCAATAACCAGGTCCTGACCTTTCATATAATCTGCGGCGTCTTCCTCACGGTAACCCGGGCTGACCCAGCCGTTTTCAGCCACCAGAATATCACCAAAGGAAATACTCAACTTGTCGCGGTCTGCTGCCGCTCCTGATTTTCCGATCGCCATTACAACACGGCCCCAATTCGGGTCTTCGCCTGCTATTGCAGTTTTCACAAGCGGTGAGTTGGCAATTGCCGATCCGTGGACCTTGGCATCGCCGTCCGAAACGGCTCCTGTAACGCGGACCTCCACGAACTTCGTTGCACCTTCTCCGTCGCGGACGACTTGCTGAGCCAAGTCCAGCATTACGGTTTCCAGCGCTTGGGCAAATTCCGCGCTCCCGGTTACGTCCGCGCCGGAAGCGCCGGTTGCACACAGCAGTAACGTGTCAGATGTCGACGTGTCACTATCGACGGTTATACAGTTAAAAGTTCGATCTGTTTGAGTGCTCAACAGGCTTTGCAACTCTGATTGTTTCACCACCGCATCCGTGAATATGTATACCAGCATCGTCGCCATATCTGGCGCGATCATTCCCGACCCCTTGGCTATCCCTGCAATAGAGACTGTTTTTCCACCGATTTCGACCTTTGTACTGGCCCCCTTGGGAAATGTGTCGGTGGTCATAATTGCCCGGGCGGCATCTTCAATCGCGTGGCGACTGAGCCGAGATTTAAGCGCTTCAAGCTTTGAGACAATTCTATCGTGGGGTAATGGCTCGCCAATGACGCCTGTCGACGATGTGAATACCCTTTCAATTGGCACGCCGGTGGCTTTGGCGACGGCCTGTGTCAACTCCGTCACCGAAGTCTGACCGTATTGACCCGTAAACGCGTTTGCGTTGCCTGAGTTCACAAGAATTGCTGCCGGCTTATCGTTGGCGCCGCCAATTTTTTCCTGACAGTCGAGAACTGGTGCTGCACGGGTTGCTGAACGCGTAAAAACTCCGGCAATCGAAGTGCCGGGGTCCAAAACTGCCAACATGACGTCTGTGCGACCCCGGTAGCGTACTCCAGCCTCAACCGTGGCAAATCGCACGCCATCGATCGATGGCAATTCTGGAAAGCCCGCTGGAGCAAGCGGGGAAACTTTGGTGATCGCGGCCACGTTTGGTCTACTCCTGAATTAGGTCCAACTGACGGATAATTTCCGGACCGGCGCCCTCAATTTCAGGGCGTTCGATTTTGGACTGTTCGGTCAATTCGTCCAACCGGGCCTGGATAGCGTCCTGCCGAATGGTTTGAGCCAATTCTTCACGAATAGCGTCGAGTTCAGGTGCCTTTGATTTGCGCCGGTCATTCAGAATCACAAGGTGCCAGCCAAATTGGGTTTGCACCGGTTCCGAAACTTGACCCTTTTCCAGTTCGACGACCGCAGATTCAAACTCAGGAACCATCTGTCCTTTCCCGAACCAACCAAGTGCACCGCCATTCGGACCAGAGGGGCCCGTGGACTTCTCTTTTGCCATTTCCGCAAAGTCTGCTCCATCTTCGAGCTGAGCCTTTATTGCCTTGGCCTCATCTTCGGTTTCCACAAGGATATGGCTTGCGTCGAACTCGTCGTCGCCTTCAAAATCTGCGAACCGCGCATCATAAGCGGCCTGAATTGCCTCTTCGGTGACTTCTGTTTCGGTGATGGCATTCACGGTTTGCACAGCAAGCAGTGATCGCGACTCGTTTTCCAACGTCAGGGCATTTCTTTGGGTCAGGTTCTCTTGCTGCTGGCTTAGAAGTTGCTGCTGAACCAACTGCTCGAGAATAAAGTCGTATAAAACCTCATCCTCCAACTGCTGGTACTGCTGCGGCAGGTTTGCAGTCGTTGCAATGACGTGACCCAATGTGATCTCGTCACCATTGACGCGGGCCGCAACTGTTTTCGCATCTGGCTTGGTTTCAGCGACAAGCGGCAGCGCCATCACGGCAGCAAATGCCAACGATGGCAAAAAAGTGAGGCCTTTGGGCATGGAATCATCCTATTTTCTTGCCACGACAGGGCGCGGCGTTGACACTCTGGAACCTGCCGCTTACATCGCTTTGAAGCCTTGGACAGGGCCGCCTTTCACCCCCCGTATCTATGGGTTGCGCGCAAGGTGGGCAAGCCTGTCGCAACCAAGACAAGATTTGATCCGCTGGAGTGAACATGCTGGGACTCGGAACGCTCGCCAAAAAGGTGTTCGGAACACCGAACGACCGCAAGATCAAGGCGACCCGCCCCCTGATCGAAAAGATCAACGCGATGGAGCCAGAGTTTGAAAAACTGTCGGATGAAGGCCTGAAGGAAAAAACCGAAGAATTGCGTAAGCGCGCGCTGGGCGGCGAAAGCCTGGATGACCTGATGCCAGAGGCGTTCGCAAATGTGCGGGAGGGTGCGAAGCGAGCTTTGGGCCTGCGTGCATTTGATGTACAGTTGATGGGCGGCGCCTTCCTGCACCAAGGCAACATATCCGAGATGAAAACAGGTGAAGGCAAGACTCTGGTCGCTACTTTCCCTGCTTATCTGAACGCATTGACGGGTAAAGGTGTTCACGTTGTTACGGTAAACGAATACTTGGCCAAACGAGATGCCGAGTGGATGGGCAACGTATTCAATGCCGTGGGCATGACAACTGGTGTAATTTGGTCCGGCCAACCCGACGACGAGAAGATGGCTGCTTATAATTGCGACGTCACCTATACCACCAACAACGAACTGGGATTTGACTACCTTCGCGACAATATGAAGGCGGACCTGAACCAGGTTTACCAAAAGCACCACAACTTCGCGATCGTGGACGAAGTTGATTCGATCCTGATCGACGAGGCGCGAACACCTCTTATTATCTCAGGCCCCTCTCAGGATCGCTCGGACTTGTACACTGCAATCGATGCCGTGATCCCGACCCTTAACGAAGAACACTTTACACTGGACGAAAAGACCAGAAACGTGACGTTCACGGACGAAGGCAACGAATTTCTCGAGCAACAGCTGATCGCTGCAGGTCTGCTTCCCGAAGGTCACTCGCTCTACGACCCAGAAAGCACGACTGTAGTGCACCATGTCAATCAGGGACTGCGTGCGCACAAACTGTTCGTGCGAGATAAGGACTACATCGTTCGGGATGGTAATGTCGTTTTGATTGATGAGTTCACTGGGCGCATGATGCCAGGGCGACGTCTGTCGGAAGGTTTGCACCAAGCCATCGAAGCCAAGGAAGGTGTTCAAATTCAACCTGAAAACGTGACCCTTGCAAGCGTGACGTTCCAAAATTACTTCCGCCTTTATGAAAAACTAAGCGGCATGACCGGGACCGCTTTGACCGAAGCTGAAGAGTTTGCCGAGATTTACGGTCTTGGCGTCGTCGAAGTACCCACGAACAAACCAATCGCACGCGAGGATCGCGACGACCAAGTCTATCGCACCGCTGCGGAAAAATACGACGCTATGATCCAGCAAACCAAAAAGGCCGCCGACAAAGGCCAACCGGTTTTGTTGGGTACGACATCCATCGAAAAGTCAGAACTGCTCAGCCAGCTGTTGACCAAAGAAGGTATCGAGCACAACGTCCTGAATGCTCGTCAACACGAGAAAGAAGCGCAAATCGTGGCAGACGCTGGCCGTTTGGGTGCGGTTACCATCGCCACGAATATGGCTGGTCGAGGTACAGATATTCAACTAGGCGGAAATGTCGAGTTGAAGGTTTTGCAGGCCTTGGCTGAAAATCCCGAAGCTGATCCGGCCGAGCTGCGCGCTGCCGAAGAAGCGCGGCATGCTGAAGAAAAAGAAAAAGTACTGGACGCCGGGGGTCTGTACGTCATGGCCTCAGAGCGTCATGAAAGTCGCCGCATCGACAACCAGCTGCGTGGCCGGTCAGGCCGGCAGGGCGATCCGGGTCGCACTGTTTTCTACCTGAGCCTCGAAGACGATCTGATGCGCATCTTTGGCTCGGAAAGACTGGACAAGGTGTTGACCACGTTGGGAATGAAAGAAGGTGAGGCGATTATCCACCCGTGGGTAAACAAGTCACTGGAACGCGCTCAGTCCAAGGTCGAAGGGCGAAACTTCGACATGCGCAAAAACGTCCTCAAGTTCGACGATGTCATGAACGATCAGCGCAAGGTAATATTTAGCCAAAGGCGCGAGATTATGTCCTCGGACGACCTGTCAGATATCGTTTCGGACATGCGCGAGCAGGTGATCGAAGACCTGATCGACGAATTTATGCCGCCAAAAACATATGCTGACCAATGGGATGTAGACGGTCTGTACGAAGCCGTTAAAGAAAAGCTGACCATCGATGCTCCGGTTCAGGACTGGGCAGCCGAAGAAGGCGTGGACGACGAAGAAATACGCGAGCGTTTGGTCAAAGCAGCCGACGAAATGATGGCTCAGAAGGCAGTCGCCTTTGGTCCGGAAAACATGCGAAACATCGAAAAGCAGGTTCTGTTGCAGACAATTGACACCAAATGGCGAGAGCATCTGCTGACGTTGGAGCACCTGCGTTCAGTTGTTGCGTTCCGCGGCTACGCCCAGCGTGATCCGCTGAATGAGTACAAGAATGAGAGCTTCCAGCTTTTCGAGGGCATGCTTGACGGCCTGCGCGAAACCGTCACACAGCAATTGTCGCGTGTTCGCCCTCTGACCGAAGAAGAACAGAAGGAAATGCTAGCGCAGATGGCAGCGCAACAGGCTCAGGCACAACAGGCGGTGGATCAGGCGACAAATCGAGCCGAAGCAGTAGCAGAGGCCGAAGCTTCGGGTGATGCTTTGCCTGGATTTGTAGAAGACGATCCATCAACTTGGGGCAATCCGTCGCGTAACGACAAATGCCCCTGCGGATCTGGAAAGAAGTTTAAGCACTGTCATGGGCGCCTGACTTAAACCAGCCCAATTCCGGACACAATGACTCCGCCGCACGGCCACATATAAGCCGTGATTGTTAAAGAGAGTCAGAGTCGCTCCGGTTATTGGGGATGGTGAATTGTTTGTTGTAAGAAACTACGTGACCATGGGTGGCACTGTGGCATGCGCCCTGGCAATTGGTTATCTGATGCAGAATGGTTCTGCAGGACGGGCCGACCAAGTCGAAGCTGTTGGTGAACTAACGGAATCTGATCAAGCTTCGGTGCTGGCCGGACTTGAAAGAATTACTTTAACGTCTTCTCCGACGCCGTCTCATAGTCCAACTTTGGCGTTCGGGCCTCAAAGGGGCTTGCAGCGTGCGCAACCTGTTCCACAAACGAATTGTTCCCTGAATGCTCGAGCGACGGCAGCACCTGACGCCTCGGCACGTTTGACGTTAAAAGCTCCGTGCCATCAGAACGAGCAAGTCCAGATCCTTCACAGCGGCCTTACTTTTACTGCGTCCACCGATGCTAACGGCACACTGAAACTGACTGTTCCAGCTCTCTCTGAATATGCGATTTTCCTGATCTCTTTTGGCGATGACAAAGGTACAGTTGCAACGACGCATGTTCCCGATATTGAGGCATTTGAACGTGTGGCTTTGCAGTGGCAAGGCGAGACCGAACTACAACTACACGCGCTGGAGTTTGGCGCAAGTTATGGGGACGACGGCCACGTTTGGGCAAGTTCGGAATCCAATGGTACAGGTTCGGTAATTCATTTAGGTCAACCTGAAAATTCAGGGACGCGCCAGGCCCAGATTTATTCTTACCCCAACGGACCCGAAACGCCGACAGGCGAAATAGCACTGAGTCTGGAAGCAGAAGTAACCGAAGCCAATTGCGGTAGCGCGTTGAACGTGCAGACGCTGGAGCTTCGGGGCGACCGGCGCCTGCGATCCCGAGACCTAACAGTGACACTGCCTGACTGTTCAACTTCAGAGGACTTTCTGGTGTTGAATAATCTGCTTCAAGACCTGACAATCGCCGCAAAGTAAGGGCAGTCAGGTCAACGGGCAAAAATGGCAATTTTTCGTGCGGCGATTATTGCGCTGATCGGCGTAGTCGCCGCAACCAGCACACTCGCTCAAGACATCACTCTGACTTCGCATGACGGCAAGGTCGAAGTAGTCGGAACTCTTTTGGGTTACGACGGTGAGTTCTATCGATTGGAAACCCAGTTTGGCGAACTGACGATCGATGGCTCTGGCGTGACCTGTGATGGCCCAGCGTGTCCAAATTTGATCGACTACGTTGCTGAAATTCGGTTCTCCGGTTCTTCCGTAATGGCGGAAGCACTTTTGCCAGCATTGTTAAAGGACTTTGCACAACGAGAAAACCTGACCGTCAGCCGCCAAGAAGTAGACGGTCGGGAAACTATTTATGGTCTGCTTCAATCCGATCGCAAGGCGGCGTTGGCCAAATTTTTTATCCGCTCAACAGATACAGGCGGCGGATTTGAAGACCTCGTCAACAACAAGGCAGATGTTGTTCTTGCTCAGCGAGAGGTTCGACAATCTGAGATGGATGCGGCCAAGGCAGCTGGCCTGGGTGATCTTTCCCATCCAGTACGGTCACGTGTTTTGGCGCTGGACGCCATTGTGCCAATGGTTTCCTCAGACAATCCCGTGCAAAATATTTCGCTATCAGATCTGGTGCGCGTTTTTGCTGGCGATATTGCGAACTGGTCAGAGTTAGGGGGGCCAGACGCTCCGATTTCTTTGCACTTACCTCCAAATGGTTCGGGACTTGCACAAGCCGTTGACGATCAGTTGCTATTCCCGTCAAAAACAACACTTTCCGATGATGTCATTAGGCACACTCAAATTCGTAAGTTGACCCAAACCGTCGTCAATGACCCATTTTCTATCGCGATCGGCAGTCTTGCGGAAATCGGGGATGCACGCGCCCTGGCACTGTCAGGAGGATGCGGGCATGAAATTACCGCCACACGCAAATCGGTGAAGACCGAAGATTACCCACTGACCGCGCCTATGTTCTTGTATCTTCCGCAATATCGCCTGCCTCGAATTACCCGACAGTTTTTAGCTTATACGCAAACTCCTGCGGCCCAAGTCGTGATCCGCAAAGCAGGGCTGGTCGATCAGGAACCAGAAACAATACGCATAGGGCTGCAGGGCGATCGCCTTGCAAATTCGATTGCTTCTGGCGGAGCCGAAGTTGGTCTTGATGAACTGCAACGCATGATTGAAGTCTTACGCCCAATGTCCAGGCTGACTCTTTCATTTCGATTTGAGACCGGATCCTCGCGCCCGGATGCTCAATCCCGATCTAACATATTACAACTGGCGCAGGCTCTCGAGGGAGGCGTGTTCGATGCACGCAAACTGACTTTTGTTGGTTTCAGCGACGGCGAGGGACCAGCTTCTTCGAATGCACAAATAGCGAAACTCAGGGCAAACACCGTTAGAAATGCTGTTCTGGCTGCGGTTGAAACAGCAATTCCAGACAGTACCGAACTAACCACCGTAGGGTTCGGCGAAGCAATGCCTATGGCCTGTGACGACACCGAATGGGGGAAAAAGATCAATCGCAGGGTCGAAATCTGGATCCAATAGACCTTACAAATATCCTTTGGCCCGAAAACTCAGCTCAGTCGATTTTCCGATTATCAAATGATCATGCAGTGTAAGACCTAGCGCCAAGCATGCGTCCTGAATTCGGTTTGTCATTTCGATATCAGATTGCGACGGCGTCGGATCACCTGACGGATGGTTATGAACCAGAATCAATGCTGAGGCGTTTAGCTCGAGCGCGCGTTTGGCAACCTCGCGCGGATAAACCGGTACGTGGTCAACTGTGCCCTTTGCTTGTTCCTCATCAGCGATCAGGACATTTTTTCGGTCCAAAAAGAAGACGCGAAATTGTTCTGTCTCTCGATGGGCCATCGTTGTGTGGCAATAGTCTAGCAAGGCGTCCCATCCGGAAATCACATGCCTCTGAATAACGCGCGCGCGCGCCATTCGATGCGCGCAAGCCTCGAGTAATTTCAGGTCGGTGATCACCGTGTCGCCTACGCCTTTCACCTTTCGCAACCGTTCTTCTGGTGCCGTTAAAACACGGTTGAAGTCACCGAAAGTGTCCATCAAAACCCGCGCCAACGGCTTAACGTCCTGCCGTGGAATCGAACGGAACAGTACAAGTTCCAGCAATTCATAGTCCGGCATAGCGGCCGAACCGCCTGACATGAACCGTTCGCGCAGCCTTTTGCGGTGATCCTTGATGTAAGATGGCAACTTACCAGAAGGCAGCGGCTGTACCGGGGCTTCGTCAATTTCAAATAGCGTCGGTGCTTCAGCAAAGGCGTCCTGTGTCATGTTTGAAATTTGCGGCAGAATCAGTTTCTGAAAGGTTAACGGCTTTCGCCTATCAGTCGAGCCGTCGCGTGGTGAGCGATCAAATGCAAGGTGATCGAAAATACACCAAGTGTAAGCATCGCTGCGAACATCAGGTCGGTCTTGGCGCGACCGTTTGCAAGCAGCATCAGATAGCCCAAACCCTGTGCCGACCCAACCCATTCGCCAATAACTGCCCCAATCGGGGCATAAATTGCCGCCAGACGCAGCCCCGTGGCCAGCGAAGGTAAAGCTGCAGGAATTCGGATGTGCCAAAGCACCGCCTTGGGGCCAATTTGCATAACGCGAGCCAGATCAAGGTAACCGGACGGAGTCCTCATTAACCCGTCGAAGAATGACGAAGTAATTGGAAAGTAAATGATAAGAACCGCCATCGCCACTTTGGACCAAAGTCCGTAACCCAGCCAAAGGGTCAACAGAGGGGCAAGAACAAAAACCGGCAGAGATTGACTAAAGACCAGTACGGGCTGAACCAACATCCGGGCAATACGCGAACTGGCAAGTTGTAGCGCGGTGGCGACGCCCAGGGCGGTACCGCAGAGCAGAGCGACAACAACCTCGACCGCTGTTGCCCATGCGTGCTCGGCGATCAGCCAGCGGTTCTGCCACCAAGTATCGGCGACCCGTACCGGACCCGGCAAGATAAATTTGGGCAGCCCAGTCAGTTCGACAAAGGCCTGCCAAACCGCAAGCCCGAATAGAACGGCGAAAAAACCGGAAAGATATTTCAAGCCGCATCCTTCCGTAGCAGGCGCAGCAATGCTCCTTGAACTTCCAGCGTTGAAAGATCATCAACGTTCCGCGGCGGCAATGTATTCGGTGGCTGAAACCGTATTAGACGTTGTTCCGTCATGACCGTGATCGAATGTCCAAGCCGGGAAGCCTCGCCAGGGTCATGAGTTACAAGCAACACTGTGCGGCCCTGCAGGGCCTCGCTCGCCAAGTCCTGCATATCTGCGCGGGTGCGTGCATCAAGTGCTGAAAATGGCTCGTCCAATAAAACGAAGGGGCAGTCCTCCATCAAAGTGCGAGCTAGGGCAACACGTTGACGCTGACCACCAGACAAAGCACCGGGTTTTTTGTTCCGGTGGTCTTGTAGACCCATCCGCTTGATCAGGTGATCCTGACGGTCAGAATCTGGTTTTTCACCCCGCAAGCGCGCGCCCAAGGACACGTTTTGAGTCACGGTCGCCCAAGGTAGCAGCAGGTCATTCTGGGCCATGTAGGCGACTCGACCAGAAATTGGCTGCTCATCGCCTGCTGTGATTTGTCCGGAAAATTTCGCTTTGGTTGCAAGTCCCGCGATCAGGCGCAGAACGGTGGTCTTGCCCACTCCTGACGCTCCCAGAAGGCAATTCCATTGCCCGGCAGCCAGAGTCAGATTCAAGGTACCGAACAAAGGAGCACCACGGATTTTCGCCGCACCACTGATTGTCAGAGAAGGCGCCTTCGTCACAGCTTTGCGTCCAAATGGCATTTGCGTGTACGCGGCTTCAATGCATTTCCTGTTGGCAAGTTTGCCGATATCGGAATAACCAACAACCCCACACACGTTGTTAAATTGGGCGTTGGAATGGGCCAAACTCTGAAAAACACACCTATGGAACGCAAAACCGTCGCGAAAAATTTCGAAAACGATACACGGCGACGATTTTGCTTGCTCATTTAATTGCTCGTGTTCGGTCATTTGTGATTTTGGTTGTCATTTCCAGTATTGCCCTTTGCTCACAAAGCCGAAGCTGCGGCCAGAACGATCTCAGCTGACCAAATTGATTGAACCGACTCTGCAGCACGCCAAGCACGCAGACCCGTCGCGCAGCACAAAACCAGTCTTTGGCCTTGTTTAGGGGCTAATTTCTGAAGCTCACCGACAGAGATTCGTGCTGCGGACGGATGAATCGGCACTGGTGCCTCAAGTGTGTCGCGCAATTCGATAATTTGATCGCGCTCGGACATTTGATTGGCTGAGACAAATGAGAAATACCGCTCAGGTTCAGGCGCATCGTCAAAACGAAATACTGTGCTGCGGCCGGTCCGGGCATCAAACTGTACTAACTGTCCCAACGGCGAAGGGTCAAAACTAAGAAGTTTATTCAGAGCCATTTGCGCCTGCATGGCCCCAATCATGCTTACGACCGGACCCAACACACCCACTGTCGCGCAGCTCGCCAAGGTATCAGGAGCATCTGGGAAAAGCGCTCGCAGAGACGGAGAGCCACCACAAAACCCGCCAACGTAACCGGACAGACCAAGGGCCGAGGCACTGATAAGCGGCTTTTTTAGCGTAAAACACACATCAGACAGCGTGTAACTAGCAGCGTAGCTGTCCGCACAATCCAAAACAACATCGGAGTCAGCAACCAATTCTGGCGCAATGTACGGTGTTAGAGCCTGTTCCAGAACGTTGGTTGTGATTTCACTGTTTATCGCACGGCATCGTTCTGCCGCGACTTGTGCCTTGGGTCGCCCGCAATCGGTTTCGCTGAACAACGTTTGGCGATGCAAGTTCGATAGTGCCACAACATCGCCATCAACGATTGTCAGATGTCCTAATCCGGCCCCTGCGAGCAGTTGCAAGACTGGCGCGGCCAACCCGCCAGCACCCACAATCAAAACACGGGCTTCGGACAAACATTTTTGTCCATGCGCGCCCACTTCCGGCAGTATTGTTTGACGCTGGTACCGGTTCACCTAGTCGCCTCAATCCATTGGATTAAACGTGACTCAGGATTCGAGTTCAGCGTTATGTCTGTCACCGCCGAAACAACATCCGCACCGGCGGCCAAGACCCCTGGCGCGCGTTCAACGCTCATGCCGCCTATCCCAACCAATGGGATACTGCCAACTCGTGACTTCCATTCTGTTACACGCGGCAGACCTTGTTGGCGCCACTTCATCTTCTTGAGAACCGTCGGATAAATCGGACCAAATGCCACATAGTCGGGGTTTATTGCCAAAGCTCTTTCAAGCTCTAGATCGTCATGGGTCGATACGCCGAGTTTTAAGCCGGCCTTCTTGATCGCCGCAAGATCGGCCCCGTCCAAATCCTGCTGTCCAAGATGAACCCAATCGCACCCCGCATCGATCGCTTCTTGCCAGTAGTCGTTAATCACCAGAACAGCGCCTTGGCTCTGGCAAAGTTCGCGTGAAATCGCGATTTCTTCGCAGACCTTGCTTTTTGGCTGGTTTTTGATGCGAAGCTGAACAAGCTTTATCCCGAAAGGCAGCATTCTACGCAACCAATCCGAGTTATCGAATATCGGGTAAAACCGGGCCAAATTCATGTTAAAAAGGCCTTCCCGATAACCGGCGTGGACGGTTCTGCCATGTCGCGAGCTTCAATGGGATCAGCCCGATGGGCTTTCGTCCCCGCCTCAATTGCCTGCGCCATAGCTCGTGCCATTTCCACTGGATCACCCGCATGGGCTACTGCGGTGTTCATCAGCACAGCATCAAAGCCCAGTTCCATCGCATGAGCCGCATGGCTAGGCAAGCCTATCCCCGCGTCTATCACCATTGGGACATCCGGAAATTCTGCACGCATGGCCCGTAAAGCATATTCATTGTTCAGCCCAAGGCCTGATCCAATTGGCGCGCCCCAGGGCATCAATATTTCGCAGCCTGCATCCAAAAGCTTTTCGCCAACAATCAGATCCTCCGTTGTGTAGGGAAAGACTTGAAACCCATCGGCGGCCAATATGCGTGCGGCTTCGACCAGCTGAAAAACATCTGGCTGCAGACTATCTGCATGACCAATGACTTCCAGCTTGATCCAGTTGGTATCAAAAACTTCTCGCGCCATGTGTGCTGTAGTCACGGCCTCTTTAACCGTGTGACATCCAGCTGTATTGGGCAGGATCAGCACGCCCAGGTCCTGGATCATCCGCCAGAAAGTTTCCCCGGCACCTGACTCACGACGCAGAGACACCGTCGCGACACTCGCCTTGCTGGCACGAAACGCCTGCGCAAGGACTGCCGGGCTTGGGTATTGAGCCGTACCCAGCATCATTCGGCTGGGCAACTGCGTCCCGTAAAAAGGTTTCACAATTAGCCTCCCTGCATCGGCGAAAGAACTTCGACGCGGTCTCCGTCCCTTAGCTGATGACCCGCGCGCATGACTGATGGCACAAATTCTTCGTTTACCGCGGTAGCGACGCGACTGTTTAGCCCGCGCTCCACCAGAACTTCTGCGAGATTCATTGCCTGAACTTCACAAAGCTCACCATTAAGAACTATCTTCATCGACCATCTCCGAGTGTTTATTTTCCAACGCCAAGTCGGCCACGCCTTGCGCCAAAGCAGGGGCAAGTAAGTACCCGTGACGATAGAGGCCGTTGGCGTAAATTGTGCGTCCTCGCCGCCTGATACGCGGCAGGTTGTCCGGAAACGCAGGGCGTAAGTCGACACCAACTTCCAGAACTTCTGCCTCACCAAAGGCGGGGTTCAGAGAATAAGCAGCGCTCAGCAATTCCAGCATTGACCGGGCGGTAATGCGACCACGATCCTCAGCCTCAATCATGGTCGCACCCAGCATGTAGACGCCGTCGCCACGCGGCACGACATAAAGAGGTATTCGCGGATGCAACAGTCGCACAGGTCGAGACAATCGTACGTCGGGACAACGGATGATAAGCATTTCACCCTTGACCCCCCGCAAATCTTTAAGAACGTCCCGAGCACTCAACCCCCGGCAGTCAATCGTGTTTCCAAGGTTGCTTGGTGCAGTTTGACGACTGATTTTCACGCCTTGGTTGATTAAGTAGTTATGCAGATCACGCAGGGCCCTTCTGGGATCCAAATGGGCTTCTTCTGCAAAAAACAGTCCATCGTCAAAACCAGTCAGGTCAGGCTCTAACTTTAGCAATTGGACATCCTTTATCTTGCAGAAACCCCCGGTTCGCCGCCCGAACCTCTTTAGGTCCGGAGCGTCGCGCTTGTTCGCAACGACTAAAGTTCCGTTTTTTGTAATTTCGGTTCTGTTTGCCCACCAAGCGATCGCCTTTCGGCCCAGCCTCAGAACCGGTTCTTCCGCCTTTTCGGATTCGCACCAGGGTGCCAACATGCCACCTGCCCACCACGAACAACTTTGCTTTCCGGGCAATCCTTTGGTGTCATAGACGGTCACCGACTCACCCCTGGCAGACAGCTCGCACGCCACAGTCAAGCCCGCCACTCCGGCACCAATTACCGACCACTTGCTCACGTCGCCCAAACCTTATGGAAGTGATGAACTGGACCGTGGCCAGAACCGATTTTCAAATCGTCCGCATGCGCGATCGCGCCCTGCAAGTAGGCATGTGCAGTTGCGGTGGCCAGCTTCAAATCAAGCCCACTTGCCAACCCTGCAGCAACGGAAGATGACAGGGTACATCCCGTACCATGAGTATTCTTCGTCTTCCTTCGTCGGGCCTTGAATTCACCAACTATACCTTTGCAGTCAATCAATAGATCGTGGCAAGTTTCCCCGATTGCGTGGCCGCCCTTCATCAGGACTGCACCCGCGCCGAACTCGCACAAAGCCAACCCCTGTTCTACCATTTCCTTCGGTGATTCCGCCAAAGGGGCATCGAGCAATAGGGCGGCCTCGGGCAAGTTGGGTGTCAAAACCGTTGCGCGCGGCAACAGTGTTTCGCGTAGCGTCCGAACTGCATCTTGCCGCAACAGAACATCTCCGGACTTTGCGATCATGACTGGATCAAGTACCAGTGGACCTTCGTATCCCTGAAGGCCAATCGCCACGGTCTGGATTATCTCGCGCGTTGCAAGCATTCCCACCTTGATCGCGCCGACATCAAGATCGGACAGAACTGCTTCGATTTGTGCTGCAATTACGTCCTGTGGGATACCGTGAACAGCCTTGACGGTCTGTGTGTTTTGAGCGGTTACCGCAGTGATTACGCTGGCGCCAAAAACGCCAAGCGCGGACATGGCTTTTAGGTCCGCCTGAATGCCCGCGCCCCCGCCGCTGTCGGATCCAGCTATTGCCAAAGCTACGTACGCCATGCCTTTGCTCCAATATAAGGCAAAGCGAACTTAGAAAACGTCTGTGCATAATAGACCGTTCCCTACGCCGGTATTGCCCGGATCAGGTTCGATGGGTTGACGCAGCAACGCCTCTCAGCCCTCCAATCAGGGCACCCCAACGGTTGGAGGGACATTCTCAGGTGGTGAGTCTGAGTGCAAGCGCAAATACGAAATTCTATCGTCAAATTTGGAAAAAATAGAGTAAATGAACTTGATTCATTTCACAGATAGCGCCAACCACCACAGAGACAGTGAGACCAGATCAAAACTAGTTGTCCCCATTGATCTGGTCCAAAAATATGAGAAGTGTCGGCAAAGCCGAGTCAAGTTGGACTCAGCCTTTCATTCCGTCCCAGAATGACTTTACAGACGAAAAGAAGCTTTTAGATTCCGGGTGATTGTCTTCGCCCAAATCTTCAAACTCTTTCAGAATTTCCTTTTGGCGGCTTGTCAGGTTGACCGGAGTTTCCACCGCTAACTCGATGAACATATCGCCAACGCCGCCGCCGCGCAGGGCCGGCATGCCCTTTCCGCGCAGGCGCATCTGGCGACCAGATTGGCTGCCTGCTGGTATCTGAACGCGCCCACGCCCACCGTCGATAGTCGGAACTTCGATCGAGCCGCCCAGCGCCGCCTTAGCCATGCTGACCGGAACACGGCAATAGAGATTCACGCTGTCGCGTTCGAAAAGTTTATGATCAGAGACCTCGACAAATATATACAAGTCACCCGGAGGTCCGCCGCGCATTCCAGCCTCGCCCTCGCCTGCAAGACGAATGCGTGTACCTGTTTCAACACCTGCGGGAATGTTGACCGACAACGCGCGTTCTTTTTCGACGCGACCAGCACCTTGGCACGACTTACACGGGTTCTTAATGATCTGGCCAAGCCCCGAACAGGTTGGGCACGTACGCTCCACCGTAAAGAAACCCTGTTGCGCCCGGACTTTTCCCATGCCAGAGCACGTCGGGCAGGTCGTGGGCTCAACGCCACCCTCAGCGCCGGTACCTTCACAAGACGAACAGGCAACTGCCGTCGGCACGTTTATGGTCTTCTGCAAACCGCCAAAGGCTTCCTCAAGGGTTACCCGAAGGTTATACCGTAGGTCCGAACCCCGCGCAGCACGACGACCGCCGCCGCCCCTTTGACCGCCCATGAAGTCGCCGAACAGATCATCAAACACGTCCGAAAACGCGCTTGAAAAATCTCCCTGACCGCCGAACCCACCGCCGGGGCGGCCTCCGCCTCCCATACCGTTTTCAAACGCGGCATGACCGAAACGGTCGTAGGCCGCCTTTTTGTCGGCATCGCGCAATATATCATAGGCCTCGTTAGCCTCTTTGAACTGCGCTTCTGCGTCGGGGTTGTCCTTGTTGCGGTCCGGGTGAAGTTCCTTGGCTTTTCTACGAAAGCCCTTTTTGATCTCATCCGCCGAAGCGCCCTTGGACACGCCGAGCACTTCGTAATAGTCGCGTTTTGACATCAGCATGTCCTTCTGCCTCAACGTAATCGGGCCGGCCCGGCAACCGGACCGGCCCGAATTGGCCCGGCTTTCCGTTAGTTACGCTTGTCGTCGTCCAGATCTTCGAACTCGGCATCGACGATGTCATCTTCGCCCGGAGCAGCGTCCGCAGCCGCCGGTTCATCATCAGCCTCTTCGGACTGAGCCTTATAGATAGCTTCGCCGAGCTTCATAGCAGCTTCGGTGACGTTTTGGATGCCCGACTTGATCTTGTCGGCATTTTCGGTTTCCAACTCATCCTTCAGTGCAGCGATTGCCAGTTCAATGGCTTCGATCGTGGTCGGGTCGACTTTGTCGGAATGCTCTTCCATTGACTTCTCAGTCGAGTGGATGAGGCTTTCCGCCTGGTTTTTGGCGTCTACCAGTTCACGGCGTTCCTTGTCAGCTTCGGCATTCTCTTCGGCGTCCTTGACCATCTTTTCGATATCTTCATCGGACAATCCGCCAGAGGCCTGGATGGTGATCTTTTGTTCCTTGCCGGTACCTTTGTCCTTGGCTGAAACCGAAACAATACCGTTGGCGTCGATGTCAAAGGTAACTTCGATCTGAGGCATGCCTCGTGGTGCGGGCGGGATGTCTTCCAGGTTGAACTGACCCAATATTTTGTTGTCAGTCGCCATTTCACGTTCACCTTGGAACACTCGGATCGTTACGGCGTTTTGGTTGTCTTCGGCCGTAGAAAAGACCTGGGACTTTTTCGTTGGGATCGTCGTGTTACGGTCAATGAGCCGGGTGAACACGCCACCAAGCGTTTCGATGCCCAGCGACAGCGGAGTAACGTCCAGCAGAACCACGTCTTTGACATCGCCCTGCAGAACACCGGCCTGAATTGCGGCGCCCATGGCAACCACTTCGTCCGGATTCACGCCTTTGTGGGGTTCCTTACCGAAGAATTTGGTAACCTCTTCGATCACTTTCGGCATACGGGTCATGCCGCCGACAAGAACAACTTCGTCCACATCGCCTGCAGACAGACCAGCGTCTTTCAGAGCGGCCTGACAGGGTTTCATCGACTTTTTGATCAGGTCAGAAACCAAGGATTCCAGCTTTGCACGGGTCAACTTCATAACCATGTGCAGCGGCTGACCGTTCGAACCCATCGAAATAAATGGCTGGTTGATTTCGGTCTGCGAGGTTGACGAAAGTTCGATTTTGGCTTTTTCAGCAGCCTCTTTCAGACGCTGCAGGGCCATCTTGTCGGCGGACAGATCGACACCATGTTCCTTTTTGAACTCATCCGCCAGGTAGTTGACGATGCGCATGTCAAAGTCTTCGCCACCCAGGAAGGTGTCACCATTGGTCGATTTGACCTCGAACAGGCCGTCGTCGATTTCCAGAATGGTCACGTCAAAAGTACCACCGCCAAGGTCGTAAACCGCAATGGTTTGAGTTTCTTCTTTGTCCAGACCATAGGCAAGTGCAGCCGCTGTCGGTTCGTTGATGATCCGCAGAACTTCAAGACCGGCAATTTTACCAGCATCTTTTGTAGCCTGACGTTGAGCATCGTTGAAGTATGCCGGAACGGTGATTACGGCTTGTGTGACCTCCTCACCCAAATAGCTTTCGGCGGTTTCCTTCATTTTACCCAGAGTGAAGGCCGAAATCTGGCTTGGGGAGTATTTTTCGCCGCGGGCTTCGACCCACGCGTCGCCGTTGCCACCATCGACGATGGCATACGGGACCATCTTCTTATCTTTTTCTACTTCTGCATCATCCACACGACGTCCGATCAGGCGCTTTACGCCAAAGATCGTATTGTCGGGGTTGGTGACCGCCTGTCGCTTTGCAGGCTGACCGACCAGTCGCTCATCTTCGGTAAACGCGACGATCGAGGGCGTGGTCCGCGCCCCTTCGGCATTTTCGATGACCTTCGGCTGCGAGCCGTCCATGATGGCAACACACGAGTTCGTGGTTCCGAGGTCGATCCCGATTACTTTTCCCATTTTTGCAATCCCTTTCTCTTCAAGGCGATGTCCCGAGGCCGGGACCCGTTATGGCATCCCTGCCCCGATCTGATTTGCGCTACGGCACTACACCTTAGCGCGTCCCGGCGTATATAAGGGCGTGACCAGAGGCCTGCAAGCGTTCAGAAACGTGGGAATCAAGGATTCTGGTGCCTTTTGGGAAAAGGAATAGTTAAGGAATGAGGATTCCGCGATGACAAGGCTGCTTTTGCGTGGTTTCGACATTCGAAAGAACTATTTGAATACCTCCGCTCAAACTGAATTGGTTCAGGTTCTGCGCCCGGTTCTGAAATCCGCACCTTTATTTCATCCGACAACTCCTTCTGGCAAGAAAATGTCGGTGCGCATGACGTCGGCGGGGAATCTGGGGTGGGTCTCGGACAAGCGCGGCTATAGATATCAGGATACCCACCCCAATGGCGTGGTTTGGCCCGCGATTCCAGACCAAATCGCCTCTATCTGGCATGATGTAACAGGCGTGGCCCGTTTGCCCGAATGCTGCCTGATCAACTATTATGGCGACGGTACACGCATGGGCATGCATCAAGACAAAGATGAGGCGGATTTTTCATGGCCCGTTGTCTCAATTTCCTTGGGCGATGATGCATTGTTCCGCATTGGCAATACCACCAGGGGAGGCAAAACCGAGTCGATCTGGTTGGGTTCAGGTGATGTGGTCATTATGGGAGGCCCCGCTCGGCTTGCCTATCACGGAGTTGACCGCATCCGGTTTGGTTCGTCTCGATTGCTGCCGAAAGGTGGGCGCATAAACCTAACGTTGCGTGTGGCGACCTAACGCCGCGCGCTCCAGCTTTTCGACACATGCTTTCGCGTGTAAAATTCAGCCATTAAACCGATCATGGTCAGAACAATCCCGACCCAAAGCGCATATTCCCAACTGGTGTTACGCGGAAAGTAATTTCGAAAAATGAAGCCGCGGCACTGATCAATTATGTGGAACAAGGGGTTCCAGGCAAACATGGTCAACATGAAACCGCCCAGCGCATTGGCAATGAACATTTTGCCTGAAAAAATCATGTTCAAGCGCCGATAAGCCAAACTCAATATTGCGGCCAGACGCGGAAACCAGGGCTGTATAGCTAGAAAAACCAAGCCCACCGCACACCCCGTAAACCACGACAAAACCAGCATGGCAAACGCTCCGCCAGGGTCTTGAACCTCCAGCGGGGCGACGGCAACGCTGTATCCAAACAAGATCACAAGGATCGAAACGAGCTGGGTGTAAAAAATCCCAAAGGCCGACGCCATCAGCATAACAATCCGGTTCATCGGGGAATGCAGCATCATCGGACTGTTGCCGGAACCAGCGCTGGCAATCGCTCCAACGGATTTAATATGCGTCAGAAAGACGAAGACGCCAGAAAGAAGGAAAAGTATGAATTCCCCGCGTATCTTGGCTACTCGTGTTCCTAATAATGACAAAAGAAAATAGAACGCCGTAACAATGAGAAGGACTTGAATAATATTAACAATAATCGCGACAACCGCGTTTGAGTGCTGAGATCGAATGTTACGAACGACGGCGTGAAAGACCAATTCGGCAGTCGTGAATGCTCCGCCCACCAAAGTCTGATTTCTACTGTAATGAAACACGCGAACACTCTTCCCTGCTACTTCGCCATCAATTTGGCACGAAATTCTTGCCGTTCCGTATTCATCGCAGCATAAGGCCGACATAATTTCGGATCAACAAACCACAGGAACGGAGTTTTTTTGTGAATTATAATTCCCTCATTCCCGTCATAAGGCGACTTGCCTTAGAAGCTGGCGACAGGATCATGCAGATCTACGAAGTCGATGACTTTGAGGTAAAAGTCAAATCCGATTCCAGCCCTGTGACCGAAGCCGACGAAGCCGCTGACGCCTTGATCGCGGCGGGCCTGCGGGATTCGTTCCCCGATGTCATGTTGGTTACCGAAGAGCAGGCAGACTCGCACAAAAAAACCAATGAAACCTTTCTGATTGTCGATCCGTTGGACGGCACCAAAGAGTTCATAAATCGACGTGGTGATTTCACCGTAAATATAGCACTGGTGGAAAACGGCGTACCAACGCGGGGTGTGGTTTATGCGCCTGCGCGCGGAAGGATGTTTTACACTCAGGCCAATGGTCAGTCAGTCGAAGAAACCGGCGCTTTGGAGAAAGATCAGCCGGGAGAGACGGCGCCAATTTCAGTCTCTAAACCTGACAATTCCGGACTTTTTGTTGTGGCCTCGAAATCGCATCGCGATCAGGCGACCGAGGACTATATTGATAAATATCATGTCCGAGACAGCAAGAGTGCAGGATCATCGCTGAAGTTTTGTTTAGTGGCTACAGGTGAAGCCGACCTTTACCCCCGGGTTGGCCGCACAATGGAATGGGACACCGCTGCAGGGCACGCCGTACTTTTGGGTGCGGGCGGCAAAGTAGTGAGGTTTGATGATCATATGCCTCTTGAATATGGAAAGGATGGCTATGCAAATCCATTCTTCATAGCCTACGCTCCGGGTGTTGAGCTTAAGGAAGCCTGATGTCTGTTCTTATTGCCATTCCCGCGCGCTATGCCTCTTCCCGCTATCCGGGCAAACCCCTCGTGCCGCTGACTGGCGCAAAGGGCGCCACCATGACTTTGATTGAAAGATCCTGGCGCGCGGCTATGAGCGTGTCTGGCGCTGATCGGGTTGTGGTAGCAACTGACGATGATCGAATTCGCCAAGTTTCTGAAGGGTTTGGCGCCGAAGTTGTAATGACTTCTGAAAGTTGTCGAAACGGCACTGAACGCTGCGCTGAAACCTTGGCCAAACTGAACGGAAGATACGAAATCGTAGTCAACTTGCAGGGTGACGCCCCGTTGACCCCGCATTGGTTCATCGAGGACTTGATCTCGGGTCTGCGTGCCGCTCCCCAGGCAGGCGTCGCAACCCCGGTTCTACGATGTGACGGCGACGCGCTGAACGGTCTTTTGAATGATCGAAAACATGGCCGGGTTGGTGGAACGACTGCGGTTTTCGGGAATGATAAGAGCGCGTTATATTTCTCGAAGGAAGTGATACCCTTTACTTCAGAAACATACGATAGCTCAGATGATACGCCAGTTTTTCATCATGTCGGAGTGTACGCTTACCGCCCAGATGCGCTCGCGGCTTATCCCAATTGGCATATTGGGCCCCTGGAAACGCTAGAAGGACTTGAACAATTACGTTTTATGGAAAACGGGCGCAAAGTTTTGTGTGTGGAAGTTGAAGCCAAGGGCCGCCAATTCTGGGAGTTGAATAACCCTCAGGACGTTTCCAAAATCGAGGAAATGATGGCCGCGATGGGTTTGGAATGACCAATATCCGAGTGACAGGCGGCGCAAGTTATATTGGGTTTCATGCTTGCACAGCCCTGGCGCAAACCTGTTATGCGCTCGCATGCTGCGAAAATTAGGCGAATGCCGGACGGTGGCAAGAAAACGGTGGCTCCTGGAAATAAGGATTACGTAAATAGCGAAGCTGCCGATTCTAATCCTCTGAATTGGCAGCAGAAATATCGGCTGCGCCTCAAACGCAAACGTCTGCTTTGGCGGTCTTTTAGAAGCCGCCATCAGCTAAGCTGTCAGTCAAATCGCACGGAAAACATTGCGCCAGGTGCTATTCTGGCCTTTTCCATCGTGCGAAACGAGATAACCCGCTTGCCTTGGTTCTTCCATCACTATCGCAGCTTGGGAGTTGACCATTTCCTAATGGTGGATAACGGCAGCGACGATGGCACCTTTGAATTTCTTTGCAATCAACCTGACGTCTCGTTGTGGCATACCGATGCAAGCTACCGGAGGTCTCGGTTCGGACTTGATTGGCTTACGTGGCTGCAAATGCGTTATGGCCACGAGCACTGGGCGCTGATGGTGGACGCTGACGAAATCCTGATTTACGCCCACCACGACACGAGACCATTGCCGCATCTAACTAACTGGCTTGATGCGACTGGCCAGATCGCATTCGGCGCGCTAATGCTGGATATGTACCCTAAGGGTCCGCTCGGCACGCAGAATTATGACCCAAAAACGGACCCGGTATCGACCTTGGGCTGGTTTGACGATGGGCCTTACAGGATCAAAAGGCAGAAACCCATGGACAACCTCTGGGTTCAAGGAGGCGTTCGGGAACGTGTCTTTCTCACCGATAGCCCAGACCTCTCGCCGACATTGAACAAGATACCGCTTGTACGATGGTCTCGGCACTTTACCTATGTGAACTCGTGCCACTCGGCACTTCCACACCATTTGAATCAGGCCTACGATGGGCCCGGTGGTAAAATGCCTTCAGGCGTTTTGTTACACAACAAATTCCTTCCGGATGTGATCGAAAAATCTAAAGCCGAAAAGGAAAGGGGACAGCATTTTCACGATCCTTTGAAGTTCCAATCCTATTACGATGACATAATTTCAGGACCCAATATGTGGACACACCAGTCAACCAAGTATGAAGATTGGGTGCAGTTGGTTGATCTTGGCCTGATGCAGGCAGGGGATTGGGGCAGGATATGAAATGCCGGGGCTTCAAGGAGAAATATACGGGATTTAAACCCGTTGCCTCGCAATGTGCAAAAATGCCATAAAACGTTAATTGTCCGGGACCACTCAGGCCAATGCCACTTCCGGGCAAGCTCGCGTAAAGAGGGTAGGGCAGTCGCGTGAGCCTTTTGGATTCCTATCGGATGAGACTGCGGCGCAAGCGCCGTTTGTTGCGTTGCATGCGCAAAAGACGTGAGTTGAACGTCAAACAAGACGCCACCAATGTCATCCAGCCTGATGACATACTCTTGATGAGCGTCATCCGGAACGAGAAAATCCGCCTTCCGTATTTCCTGGATTACTACCGCAAGCTGGGTGTTGATCATTTTCTGTTTGTCGACAATGACAGCGACGATGGATCAGCCGAGTTTTTGACCCAACAACCTGACGTTTCCGTTTGGAACACCCAGGCCAGCTATCGACGCGCAACCTTTGGGGTCGATTGGGTCAATTACTTGCTACGCAGTTACGCCCATGGCCATTGGGTCCTAACAGTCGATCCGGACGAGTTCTTTATCTATCCATTTTGCGATACCCGACCAATCCGTGCTCTCACGGATTGGCTCGACGACACAAGTGTACGCAGTTTTGGCACAATGTTAATCGACATGTATCCGCGCGGCCCAATCGAAGAGACGCCGTACCAAGAAGGTCAGAACCCCTTTGAGGTCGCACCGTGGTTCGACACTGGGAATTATATGATTTCGCGCAATCCGACCTACGGAAATCTTTGGATACAAGGCGGGCCACGCAGTCGGGTGTTTTTTTATGAAACACCTTCCAAAGCGCCAGCTTTGAATAAGATCCCGCTGGTCAAGTGGGATCGGCGCTACACATATGTAAGCTCGACCCATGCATTGCTTCCGCGAGGGTTGAACCAAGTCTACGAGCAAAATGGCGGAGAAAAGACCAGCGGTGCTCTATTGCACGCCAAACTGCTCGACACCTTGGGTGACAAAGCACACGAAGAACTGAGTCGCGGACAACATTACCGCCAGTCGGATGAATATCGCGCTTATGCTGAACGGTTGCAGGATGGTCCTGTTTTTTGGAACGAGTGGTCAGAAAAGTTCATCAACTGGCGGCAACTGGAAATATTGGGGCTGATGTCTAAAGGAAACTGGGCATGAGCACTCTGGGCATCGTCATGCTGGTTCACACCGCCTTGGACCGGGCGGAACAAGTTGCCAGACACTGGACCGCATCGGGCTGTCCAGTAGTGATCCACGTTGACCGCAAGGTAAAAAAAACGACTTATTCCCAGTTCGTTAAGTCTTGCTCTGACGATCCGCTGATATTGTTTTCCGATCGTCATGTCTGTGATTGGGGAGGTTGGGGTATTGTTGCAGCGTCACAGTCTGCAGCCACCCTTTTGTTGGAACGGTTTTCAGAAGTTCACCATGTCTATCTGTCGTCCGGGGCTTGTCTACCGTTGCGGCCAGTGACTGAATTGGTCAATTATTTGGCCGATCGCAAGCGGGTAGATTTCATTGAAAGCGCAACCACTCGCGACGTAACGTGGACAGTCGGTGGTCTGGATCTTGAGCGGTTCACATTTCGGTTTCCGTTTTCCTGGCGAAAACAGCGCAGATTATTTGACGCACATGTTCGACTTCAACGAGCCTTGGGAATTCGCCGTGCCGTTCCGGAAGGATTAGTTCCTCATATGGGCAGTCAGTGGTGGTGCCTCACCCGACAGACCCTTTCCGCCATTCTGCAAGACCCAAAACGCCGGATTTACGACCGGTATTTTCAGCAGGTTTGGATCCCGGACGAAAGTTATTTTCAAACCCTGGCCCGACTATATTCTACTCAAATAGAAAGCCGCTCTTTGACGTTGTCAAAATTTGACTACCAAGGTCGGCCTCACATTTTCTACGATGATCACCTGCAATTGCTGCGCCGGTCAGACTGTTTTGTTGCGCGCAAGGTATGGCATCGGGCGGATCGGCTGTATCAGGCATTTCTGACCGATCAAGCTGGCGCCATGAAACCCGCCGAGCCCAATCCAGGCAAAATCGACCGTCTATTTGCAAAGGCAATGGAACGACGCACGCGGGGCCGGGATGGGTTATATATGCAAAGCCGATTTCCCAGTCTAAACAAAGGGTGCGGGTTAACAGCTTTCCCATATTCAGTCTTTCAGGGCTTTACCGATCTGTTTTCAGATTTCCAGCCATGGCTGACTAACGCAACCGGTTCCCGCGTTCACGGACATCTTTTCAGCCCCGAACGGGCACGGTTTGGCGGAAATGAAACGGTGTTGAATGGCGGACTAAGCGATAGCGCCAAGTTGAGGGACTATAACCCGGAAGCCTTTATCACGAACCTGATCTGGAACACGCGCGGCGAACGACAGTGCTTCCAGTTCGGTCCCTCCGATTTACAAAAAATCAACACTTTTCTGGCGTTCGATAAGAACGCTAAAATTTCGATCATAACCGGAGCCTGGGCCATTTCGTTATTTAGATCGAATATGAATTTCGCGGATATCCGGGCCGAGGCCGCCCGGTTGCAGCAAGTCGAAACGCAACAGTTGAGGGTTTTGAAATCGCTGGATGCCAAGGCTGACATTCGTATTTGGTCACTTTCCGAATTCGTCGAATCTCCTATGGAACAGCTTCAGACCATAATCGATGATATTGGCGCTCCGCATCTTAGGCCTGTAACCGAGGCTCCAAAAATGGTTGATCTGACTGGGTTCGGTAAATTTCTTCAAAACCTCAAGAACCAGGGTATGCACCCATATTTGACGGGTGATTTTTCTGCCGACGATGTTTTTGACACGCAAGTCAAGCCATTTCGCAAACCCTATCTGGTGAAATAGACTGCAATGACACCGGACTTTGACTATTTCATCGTGTTGGCCGATATGCGCACCGGGTCCAACCTTTTAGAGCTTCACTTAAACACACTGGATGGGGTCACCTGTTATGGCGAAGCTTTCAATCCATTTTTCGTGGGGTTGCCCAAATTGCCTGAAATGCTGGGTTTCACACCCGAAAAGCGTGATCGCGATCCATCAGCACTAATCGACGCAATTCGCAATGCACCTGGTGAACTGAATGGGTTTCGCTTTTTTAGCACTCACGACGCACGCGCTTTGGGTCCCGCACTGGACGACCCGCGTTGCGCTAAAATCATATTAACGCGCAACCCACTGGACAGTTATGTCTCATGGAAGATCGCGGTTGAAACCAATCAGTGGAAGCTTGTGAACATAAAACAAAGACGTGAGGCACAAGTTACATTTGACCCAGCAGAGTTTGCTGAACAAATCGAGCAGCGGACCGATTTTCAACGCATGGTTTTGAATAAACTGCAAACGTCTGGTCAAACTCCGTTTTACATCGGCTTTGATGATCTGAACGATATTGAAGTTCTAAATGGGTTGGCAGGATGGCTTGGTGTACGTTCGCGTCTGAATGAACTTAGCCGACATCTGAAACGCCAAAACCCTGAGCTGACTTTGTCTAAAGTCAAGAACCCCGAGGAAATGGAACGCGCGGTATCAGGGTTGGATCGGTTTAATCTGCATCGCACCCCGAATTTCGAACCACGAAGAGGGCCTTCTGTATCCCGATACGTATGTGCAGCAAAAACGTCCTTGATGTATCTTCCGGTTCGCGGAGGTCCCGAGGCGGCGGTCGAACGGTGGCTTGCTGAGCTGGATTCGGTCAATGTCCAAGACTTATTAACCGATCGTAACCAAAAAAAAGTGCGCAGTTGGATGGAATCGAAACCAGGCCACCGCAAATTTACAGTTTTGCGGCATCCACTGGCGAGGGCTCATTCCGTGTACTGCGAGCGTATACTGGGAACGGCGCCAGGCGCATACATCAAAATTCGCAACATGCTGCGCAACCGCTACAAACTTCCAATACCGGAAGATTTTGAACTTTCAAATTATTCCGTTGAACAGCACCACGAGGGATTTTCAGCATTTCTTGCGTTTTTGCAGAAGATTTTAGCCGGACAAACGCCCATCCGCGTCGATGGGCTTTGGTGTTCGCAGGTTCAGACATTACAGGGGATTTCATCTTTCGCGTTGCCGGACAGCATTCTGCGCGAAGACGAATTGAACAACGCGTTGCCCGAGCTGGCCCGACAAGTTGGTCACCTACACCCGCCAAGACCAATCGCATCAGATCCAGACTCTCCGTTCACGTTGGCTCAAATTTACGATGCGGATTTAGAAGCCTTGGCGCACAAAGCCTATCGGCAAGACTATTTGCTGTTTGGCTTTGGTCCCTGGTGGCCATCTGGTGCATAAAATCAAGGGCGCAGTGTAATCACAGTACCTTCGTAGACCATGGAATATATCTCTTCGATCTCATTGTTCTTCACCGCGATGCAGCCTGCTGTCCAGTCTTCTGTTTTCTTCGCACGCTTGCGTTCAGATCGTCGATTGGGTTGGCCATGAATAAAAATGTCACCGCCCGGATCGACACCTGCAGCTTTGGCCTTGGCGATATCTTCAGAATTTGGGTACGAGATACCCAGTGAAAGATGATATCTGCTGCGCGGATTGCGGCGATCTATTAGATAGGTACCTTCGGGTGTACGACCATCGCCACGTTTGGTTTTTGTACCGTAGGGCGCAAACCCAAGATCCACCTTATATTCCTTGAGGACCCTTTCGTTATGCAGAAGATACATTCTGCGGGCACCCTTGTTTATGACCAAAGAGGTCACTTCAGGGCCATTGTAACTTAGAAATCTGGGGCCTGTGGAGGCACATGCTGAAAGGCTCAGCGTCGCCATCGCCCCTAGTCCAAATGCTCGACGATCCATGTTTTCACTGCCTGATTGCTCTTTTTTTTCGCATTATGCCAGAAACGAGAAAAACTGAAATCACTTTTTGATGTTCGCCTGTTCTATAAGTCTGCGTTCGATGTTTTCCAGCCGCTCAAGCACCTCATCACGATACGCATCTGTTTTAACTTCATCCTCTGCATGGTGCGCATCCTGCATCGAATTGACGATCAAACCAACCAGCAGGTTTACCACCGCAAATGTCGTCACCATTATGAAGGGGACAAAAAACAACCAAGCATACGGGTAAACCTGCATCACCGGCCGAACGATGCCCATCGACCAGCTTTCCAACGTCATGATCTGGAACAACGTGTAGGCTGACAGACCAAGGTCGCCAAACCAATCCGGAAAGGATTGAGAAAACAGTTTTGTCGAAATCACCGCGCCTATGTAGAACAAAATGGCCATCAACAGGAAAACGCTGGCCATTCCGGGAAGCGCTGAGATGAAGCCCTCGACGACACGGCGCAATCGTGGGGCAACTGAAATTACCCGTAAAACGCGCAGAATTCGAAGGGCCCGCAGCACTGAAAGGCCACCGCCTCCTGGGATCAGTGCGACCCCAACGATGGTAAAATCAAACAAATTCCAGCCGCTGGTAAAAAATCGCCGCCCGAAGGTGACCAGCTTCAACGCGATTTCAGCAACAAAAATCGCAAGGCAAATCGTGTCCAAAAAAACGATTACCGAACCAAAGCGGTCCATCAAACTGGGTGCAGTCTCCATTCCCAATAGGACCGCGTTGACAAGAATTACGGCTGTGATGAACCGCGCAAACCTTGGATCCTCGACAAAATCCTGCAGCCGCTGCCTGATCTCCATTCTGGCACTCTCCTGTTTGATCCTATCTATCGACGAAGTGTGAACCCGGCCACCAGTTCGATGTGTGACGACCATCGAAATTGGTCAACAACCTGTATCCATTCAAGGGTGTAACCCGCGGCAATCAGTTTTTTGGCGTCCCGCGCAAAACTGATTGGATTGCACGACACGTAGGCGACGACAGGACATTTGGACATTGCCACTTCTGCAATCTGCGCGATGGCACCAGCCCGCGGTGGATCCAAAACGACGGTATCGAACTGTTTTAACTCGTCTGCCATAAGAGGGCGGCGAAAAAGGTCCCTCACCTCGGTTGAGATTTTTTTTAAGCCAATGCTCGTACGCCAACCCTGGTCCAACGCGCGGGTCATAGCTGCGTCGCCTTCGACTGCATGGACTTCGGCCAAATGGGCAAGCGGGAAGGAAAACGTACCGCAGCCAGCAAACAAGTCAGCTATTTTCGTTGCGCCTTTGGATATTTCCATAACCGCCTGTGTTAGAGCCTGCTCTCCGTGCTTTGTAGCCTGCAAAAACGCGCCTGGCGGCGGGACTACGAGGTCCGGTCCCAAATGCTGGGCCGGTGGTTGCCGCATGGCAATGATCTCATCATTCCAAGTCAAGCGCGCAAGACCGTGCTGCTCTGTTTCTTGCGCCAATGCCAATTCCAGCGGACCGTCTAACGCCTTACCCCCTCTCACCGCCACATCCAGTCCGACCTCGGAAAGGGTGAGAGTAACCGAGAGTTCGGCTTTGCGGCTGCCGCCCAATTCAGCCATAGCCTCGGCAACGGGCAGGGCGTTTGTCAGGGCAGGGTCAAGCACATGGCAATCTGATATTTCCACGATGGTGCCTGAGCTGCGCCCATGAAACCCTGTTAAGGCTCCTCTTTTTGTGCGGCGCGCGGATAACACTGCACGCCGGCGGGACCGGACAGGAGAAGTCTGGATGGGGCGCAAAATGGCTTCGATGTGTTGTGCGGCTAATGCCGCTCGAACCACGTCCATCTTCCATCTCGCTACGAACTCGTCCGAAGCATGTTGCAATTGGCATCCGCCACAAGACTTATAATGATCACAAGGGGCTTTGACGCGCTCACTTGATGGGGATTTGAAGCGAATATCGCTCAGTCGATCACCTTCAAGCACGCCAGTAACCACCTCGCCCGGTAAAGTGCGAGGGGCGTATATCGGACCGTCTGCTATTCCGTCTCCATGATGTCCAAGCCGGAGAATGGTGTAATCCTGCGTCATGGCTGGCCTGATACCGGGGCTTGGCCAGTAACAAAACCCTTATTCGGCAGCCGCGGTTTGAATGAAACCTCCGGATTGCCGATGCCAAAAGCGGGCGTACAGACCGTTTTGAGCCAGCAGAACGTCATGAGACCCGTTTTCGACGATCTTGCCATGGTCCAGAACAATGATTCTGTCCATCTCGCTCAGTGTCGAAAGGCGGTGCGCGATGGCCAAAACTGTCTTGCCTTCCATCACCCGATGCAGGGCCGTTTGGATAGAAGCTTCAACCTCGGAATCCAACGCCGAAGTCGCTTCATCCAGAACGAGAATAGGCGCGTCCTTTAGGATCGCGCGCGCCAAAGCAATCCGTTGGCGCTGCCCGCCACTTAGTTTCACACCGCGTTCTCCTAGATGCGCATCGTATCCTTTGCGGCCATGCGCGTCCTGCAGATCGCAAATGAACTCATGCGCCTCAGCCTTCCGCGCAGCAGAAATCATGTCTTTCTCGGACACGGATGGGTTACCATAAAGAATGTTGTCACGCGCTGATCTGTTAAACATCGCGGTTTCCTGCGTGACCATTCCGATCTGACTCCGCAAGCTGTCTTGGGTAACCGCCGCAACATCTTGCCCGTCTATAAGAATAGCGCCTTTTTCCCTGTCATAGAGTCTAAGAAGCAGTGAAACTAATGTGGACTTTCCCGCCCCGGAAGCGCCGACAATACCAAGTTTTTCGCCCGGCTCAATTGTCATGGATAGGTCCGTTACACCGCCTATGTCCCGACCATAGGCAAAGCTTACATTTTCAAAAACAATCTGCCCGCGTTTTACGTTCAGGTTTTGCGCTGCAGGCGCATCTTCGAACCTGTCTCGCTTGGTCAGGGTTTTCATTCCGTTTTCGATTTCACCGACATTTGCATAAAGACCCATAAGAGTGAAACTGACCCAGCCAGTCATCTGAGCAATCCGGATAGAAACAGCGCCTGCAGCAACTATGTCACCAGCCGTGGCGTTCCCATTCTGCCACAACAAAAGCGTCGCACCCAGCAGCAGAACTGGCAGAACGCCAGCAAGTGTCATTAGCACAAATCGAAAACTTGCGGACAACATACCAAAATCAAGGGATCTTTCCCGCAAATCAACCATCGATTGTTGTGCGGATTGTTCTTCAAATTCGCCATGCGCGAACAGCTTTACTGTCTTGATGTTGGTAATCGTATCGACAACCTGCCCGGAAACCGTCGCGCGTGCGCCGGCGCGCGCAGCAGAACGTTTACGTATTCGAGGCAAGTACCAGCGGATTAATAGAAAGTAGACCACCAGCCAAGCCGCGAACGGCGCCATAACCAATGGATGTATTGACCCTAACAAAAGCAAAGAGCCAACCAACGAGGCAATTGCAAATACAATCGCGCTGATTGTTTCAGACACCACAGACGCCATCGCGTTCGAGGTTTGCATCTGTTTTTGAGCAATGCGACCAGCAAAATCGTCGTCGAAGTAAGTCACCGACTGTCCCAATGTCCAGCGGTTTAGTTTGGCAAGAACCAACGGCGTGATATTCGGCATGACGATATAGTTGTTCGACAGCGAGGAGAGGCCGAACAACAGGGGTCGCAGCAACATGAAAAAAGCAACCGCACCCATCAGCTTCCACAAGTTTGCACCTGTCAGAAAGTTATCCGGGCCACTGGCGGTCACCACGTCAATGACGCGCCCCAAGATCCAAGCGGTACCTGCCTCCATAGCGCCCGCAAAGGCCGAAAAGAACGCAGCCGCGAACAACATGGGCCAGGCACCAGACAAACACCAGCGAATGAACGCCCCCAAAGTCTGCGGCGGGGGCGTTTCGGTTGGTCGGAAAGGCTGAATGAGATCGGCAATTCTCATTCGGCGGCCTCTGGGTTCATGAATCCTCCGGACTGCCGCGCCCAGAATTGCGCGTACAGGCCGCCATGGGCCAACAAATCAGCGTGAGCGCCTTGCTCGACGATCCGCCCGCTATCCATGACTAGAATCCGGTCCATCTGTGCAATCGTACTAAGCCTGTGAGCTATCGCGATCACGGTCTTTCCCTGCATCATTCCGTAAAGTGTCTCCTGAATTGACGCTTCAACCTCGGAATCTAGTGCCGAAGTTGCTTCGTCCAGCAAAAGGATTGGAGCATCCTTTAAAATAACCCGCGCCAGCGTCACGCGTTGCCGTTGACCCCCGCTAAGCTTTACGCCTCGTTCACCGACATGCGCATCGTATCCCGCACGGCCCTGTGGATCCTGAAGGTCCAGAATGAACTCATGAGCCTCTGCCTGCTTGGCCGCGGCGACCATCTGCTCTTCGGTCGCGTCGGGACGTCCGTACAATATGTTATCGCGGACAGAGCGGTGCAAAAGCGCGCTGTCCTGCTGAACCATACCGATGTGGCGCCTGAGACTGTCCTGAGACACGTTAGCAATATTCTGATCATCAATAAGGATTGCGCCTTTTTCGACATCGTAAAACCGCAAAAGAAGCTTAACTAGGGTCGATTTTCCAGCTCCCGACCGACCGATCAGACCAATTTTTTCCCCTGGGTGTATCGTCATTGAGACGCGATCCAACCCACCAGCTTTCCGACCGTAGTGATGCGATAAATCGCGGATTTCAATCCGACCTTCTGTTAGCTGCAGGGGCTTGGAGCCCGGCGAATCCAAAAGGTCGATGGGCTGCGCTATCGTCTCCATGCCTTCGGCTACAACACCAAGCTGCCGGAAAAAGCTTGTAAGCGCCCACATGATCCAACCGGTCATCGCATTGAGACGCAGAGTCAGTGCCGTTGCTGCGGCCACAACGCCCACGGTTGCGCTGCCTTGCATCCACAACATAATCGCCCATCCAACAACGCCAACGATCAACAATCCGTTCAATGTAACCAAAACAGCATCCATGATTGTGAAGATACGCATTTCGATCTGGAATGTGCGGCGCGTTTCTTCAATGGCCTCGCGGGCATAGTCCAACTCTTGCTGGGCGTGGGCAAACATCTTGACCGAATGTATGTTGGTATAGCTGTCAACGACACGCCCCGTCACGGTGGACCGCGCATCTGATGCAGCCTGCGACGCCGGCCCGACACGCTTCACCGTCCAGCGCACGAGAAGCGCGTAAAGGGCAAACCAGATCAGCAGCGGCAACAGCAAACGTGGGTCTGCAGCCATCAAAAGTATTGCAGCTCCAATTAGATACGCCAGGGAGAATGAAATCGCGTCAAACACTTGAAACACGACTTCACCAGCTGCAGGCGGTGTTTGCATTATCCGGTTTGCAATTCGCCCTGCAAAATCATTTTCGAACCAACCAACGGATTGGCGCAAAACATGTTTATGTGCACGCCATCGGATTAGCGTACCAAAGTTGGGTAAGATAGTGTTGTTCAGCAACAGAACATCGATGACATGTAGGAGGGGCCGCAACAACAGGACAAACGCGGCAACCAGCAACAGCTCGGTCCCGTGGTCCCGCCAAACCTCAGCCGGACTTTTCCCTAGCAGGTCAACGACCCGGCCCATGTAATAGATGAGCCCGATTTCGACTGCGGCAACGACCACGGAAATGAGCCCCGCCCAAACAAAAACGCGAAAGAAAGGCCGGGAATAATCCAACATGAAAGGCCACAATTGCGTTGGTGGTTTGTCGACCTCATCATAGGCGACAAATGGGTCAACGAGGTTTTCGAAATAGCGAAACATTGAGGGTGCTCCGATGAGCTTAAAATTGGAATACGAAAAAAGATGGCGCTTAAACACCACCCTACGGGTCAAGTGTTCCGCGCTTTAGGCGAACCAAATCCCGTAATACATTCGCATTCCTCCCTCCTATTGGGTCACAGCCGAACGTAATCACAAACCGCTCAGCTTGTCATCCCCTTTTGAGACTTCATTTACTCAGACAGCAAATCTTCGCGTTTCAGTTTAAACCCTGACTCGATCCATCTTGCCTCGAGCTCGGCCAGTTTCCGACCCAGCGCCGGGCCGGTAAAGTCCGGTATCAGATCTTGCGCCTTTACCGGGAATTTGGCGCTTGCCCCGCGTTTCAAATCCCTTGCCATCTGATGTGACCATGGATGCTCCAGAAATGCACAACGCAACAGTGTTTTGTGCAATCCACCTTCGATGCCGTAGCGAAATCCAAGTTCGGCAACACTTGCCGGACTCATCGCTTCGTCCCTCATCCTTGTCAGCCGGTGCAGTTGAGCGCGGCTGAGGCGCAAGGTTTCCGCAACTTCGGGCCTGGCGATGGCAGCCAGTCGCCGAACAGGATCGGGGATCGCACCCGCATCATTTTCAGCTGCAACCAGGATTGGAAGCGGTCGATCTTCAGAGCCCGGTAGTACACTCGCCAGAACACCGGCTTGGCGCATTGCCGCGACTGAAGGTGCAGGATCCGGCGCGCCCAAGAGTTTCAGTAGCTCTGCCCCAACCCTTTCCCGCGACAGCCCGATTAGCCCGCCAAGATTTTCAGCAATCGCAGATAGCGCGTCGGCATCAAATCCGGCCTCGGCGTCGCCATACCAGGCGTGAAACCGAAAATATCGCAGCGAGCGTAAGTAATCCTCGCGGATTCTGTCCCGAGCCGTGCCAATAAATCGAACCTTTCGCGCCAATAAATCCGGCATGCAATTCAGTGGGTCCAGAATAGAACCGTCCGGCCGGGCATAAAGCGCGTTCATCGTAAAGTCGCGGCGAGCGGCGTCTTCCTCGACCTTCTCCGAAAAAGCAACAACCGCGCGGCGACCGTCAGTTTTTACATCTCGGCGAAAAGTTGTGACTTCGTGTGGTACACCATCGCTTACAACGGTAATTGTTCCATGCTCAAAACCGGTTGGGATCGCTTTCAGCCCCGCCGCCGCAGCCATGTGAATGACCTGTTCCGGATGCGCATCTGTGGAAATGTCTATATCCGTTACTGGCACCTGCAGGATCGTGTTTCGTACACAGCCACCGACAAAAAAAACCTGCGCACCTCCTGCTGTCAGTGCGGCACAAACCGCCTGAGTAGCCGGTTTGGTTATCCATTCTTCGGTGATTCGATTCATTCGTTTACCTGCGCCGCCAGCCCTCGCAGAATGCGGGCCGTGGCGCCCCAAATGTAATAAGGCCCGTATGGTACGGTAAAGTAATATCGCTTTTGGCCGCGCCACCGACGAGATTCGATCACGTAGTTCGCGGGGTCTAGGACATGCGCAAGCGGAACCGAGAAGACCTCTTCTACCTCGCCAGGTTCTGGTACAGGGTCGAACGGACGATCAAGCACAGCAATAACTGGGGTCACCGAAAAGGATGTAACGGTTTCATGGGTCGGCAGACGTCCCAGAATACGTGGAAATTCCAGCGGTAGACCGATTTCTTCCTTTGCTTCGCGTAGTGCGGTCGCAGTGACATCCTTGTCACCTTCATCCTGCTTGCCGCCCGGAAACGCGATTTGACCGGGGTGGTGTTTTAGTGCCGACGACCTTTTGGTCAAAATTAGGCGCGGATCACTTTCGGTCACCATTACTGGAACAAGCACCCCGGCAGGGCGCAGTTTGCGCCCCGCGGGCAGATTAACTTCCGGGTTCAGATCAAAATCGCTGGACCCGGCTCCTTGGCGACTCAGAGCCGCCTTTAGTTTCGAGATCGTATCAGACGCCATCCGCGTCTTCGGCATCAAAGCCGACCGTTCGAGGGTCCAGCACATAGTGAGCACCACAGAACTGGCAGTCCGCCGTTACACTGCCGTCTTCCGTCGTCATCTTCTCAATGTCCTGAGCGGAGTAAATTGAAAGGCTTTGCCGGACGCGGTCCTCGGAACAGGTGCACCCAAACTGCACAGCCTGCGCGTCATAGACGCGCGGCTGTTCTTCGTGGAAAAGCCGAACCAACAAATCTGTGGGCGCCACGGATGGTCCGATTAGCTCCAGGTCGTCAACTGTATCCAAAAGGATGTTGACGCGTTCCCAGTTTTCTCCCTCTTCTCCGTCAACTAGGTCAGAAGCGGTCAGAATCTCTCCGTTACCGTCCTCCGAGGCAGCAAATGGTGACGCCTTAGGCATGTGTTGCAACATGATTCCACCCGCACGCCAATGTTCTCCAACTTTCGGCTCCGTCGATTTGCCAAAGCTTAGTGAAAACCTTGTCGGTAATTGTTCGGACTGCGCAAAATACGCCTCCGCACACGCGCTCAGCGACCCTCCGGCAAGCGGCGTAATTCCTTGGTAGGGCTGCGTACCTTCGCCTTGGTCAATCATGATCGCAAAGTAACCTTCACCGACCTGATCGAACGGCGCATTGTCGGTCAATCGATCCCTGTCAAAACTGGCATAGGCTCTGATCTGCGCAGGTTGCCCTTCTTCCTGAGGCGCATAATAATCAGTCGCTATCATTCGCACTGCGCCTTTGGACTGAACCTGAAGCGACAGTTTCCAGCGCAGAGATACGGTCTGGCCGATTAACGCGGTCAACAAGGCCATTTCGGCTACCAGAGCCTCGACGGTATCTGGGTACTCGTGCTGCTTAAGGATTCCGTCTAGTACGCCATCCAAGCGCGCCACACGGCCACGCATATCTGATACATCAAGTTGAAAGGGTAGGACGGTATCGTCCCACGCGATTTTCGTTCCAAGAGACATGGGGTTTCCTTACACGCCAAGGGTTGGCATACCGCCACCATATAGGTTGAACGGACTCGGTTGAAAGGGGCCATACATGATCAGGCGGTTTGGCGAAAGCCCCGAACGGGGCCGAAATTATACCCGCCGGATTGGAGTGTATTCACTTTTGCCGCAAGGAGATCGCCTTTTGCTGACCTGCCAAAGGCAACCTGATCCGGATTTGCAACTGCCAGGCGGTGGAATTGACCCGGGCGAGTCTCCAGTCGCCGCTTTACATCGTGAAGTGTTCGAAGAAACCGGTTGGTCAATCGCTACGCCACGCCGTGTCGGCGCATTTCGCCGCTTTGTCTTTATGCCTGAATACGATCTTTGGGCCGAAAAAATATGCCTGATTTACTGCGCCCGTCCGGTCCGATGCAAAGGCCTTCCAACAGAACCCTTCCATGAGGCTTTGTGGATGCGAACTGCGGATGCTGCCCATTTATTGGGAAACGCCGGAGATCGGCATTTTGCGTCGCTGCTGCTTCGTGATCTTTAGGGACCATTGTATTCAAAGAAGACCGCCGAAACATCATCATCCATTCCGCCCTTGGGCGACATGGCTTGGGTCAACTGCCAGAACAAATCATCTAAAAACTCTGACCCCTCTGCCAAGGTTGCTGCGCATTCAAGGGCCATTCTTTGCAACCCGGTTTCGTCCAACAAACTTCCATTCAGCAGGCGGCATTCAGTAAATCCGTCAGAATACAAAAGTAACCTGTCGCCCGGTTCCAGAAAGACGTCGGTCTGTTGAAATGGCGCGTCTGGCAGCAAACCAATCGGCAAACCACCGTCGCCTAAAAACTCGGTGCTGCCATCACGCCTCAAAAGAAGTGGGTGAGGGTGTCCGGCCTGTACCATCTTGAGGTGCCCGTTCCTCAGGTCGACAGTGGCATATGCCATGGTGAAATATTCTTCAATTCCTGTGTCAGCCATCAATCGTGAGTTCAATACCTTTGCCACCTCCTCTGGTGGCAGCAAAGCGTAAAAACTATTGAAGCGCTGTTCCATCGCGACGTTTTGATCGAAGTGTTTGCTTGAAAGATATCCCCCCAGACGCGCTGTCATCATCGCCGAGGTTATACCATGCCCTGAAACGTCGATGCTGTAGAACCCAAGCCGATTAGCTCCTGGCGAAAACATCCCGACAAGATCTCCACCGATATGGCCGCATGGCTTCAGCAACAAACTGACCTTGGATGCGCCAAATGACGCCTTTAACTCTGGCACCAGAGATTCTTGAATTTTGCGCGCCTGCATCAAATCCTTGTCGATCGCGTCATGAGCCAGCCGCAACTCTTCCAGCGCGGCTTCAATCAGCTGGTTCTTCTCTGAAAGTTCGCGCTGCATAAGAAGTATGCGGGCCCCAGCGGCAATGCGAGCGCGCAACTCGTCAGCCTCCAGCGGCTTGATCAGGAAATCGTCCGCACCAGCATCCAATCCGCGCGCAACTTCCTGTTTTTCGCTTTTGGCTGTCAACAATATGAAATAGCTATAATGCCTGCTTTCCAATTCCCGGAAAGCTTTGCAAAATTCAAGTCCGCCCATACCGGGCATTACCCAATCGCTGAGGACCAAATCAGGCTGCTCCAACCTGCAGATGGCAATTGCTTGCTCGCCATTCTCAGCTTCGAGTACTTCGAATCCCCATTTCTTGAGAGAAGCCGCCAGAATTCGACGCTGCAGGCGGCTGTCGTCGACGATCAGCACCTTCCGAATCGCGCCAAAATCCGGCTCTACTCTGACCTCGGATTGTCTGATTCCCGGCACCATGTTTTCCCTGCTAGTCTTTTTCTCCTTCAGCTTATGAGCTGGGCACTTAATATCTGGTGAAACCCCGATCTTGCCGCCCTTAACGGGGTGTTTACCCGGAACTGAATATCGTCGGACACTCGAGGTAAAGGTGGGGGCAGGCCATGATAAATTGGCCCAGAGTCAAGCAGTTGTGGGACGAAGTGGGCAGTGATGAATTCGAGGCGATTCTACGGATTTTTCTACGGGAGGTGCAGGGCGTAATTTTACGTCTGCAACAAGAAACGGAACGCGGGCAAATTGAACAGAATTTGCACTTTTTAAAAGGTAGTGCTTCGAGTTTGGGCTTTGATCAGGTTTCCAAATTATGCCAGGACGGAGAAAGGCGCGCCGCCGCGGGTAATGAAATGGACGCGCACATTGCAGAGATTGTCGCGGCGTTTTATGCCTCGAAAACAGAGTTTGACACAAAACGAAAGAGGCACCTGCGCTGACTTAGATCACGAACTGTGCCAGCGTTTCGTCCTCGGTAATGTCGGTGTAGGTGAATCCAGCGTCATCCAAATGAGCTAGAAGGCGGACGAAGTTTTCAGGCTTACGCGTTTCGATCCCGATTAGAACCGAACCGAAATTGCGCGCAGACTTTTTCATGTATTCAAACCGGGCGATATCATCATCGGGACCTAAAACGCCCAGAAATTCTTTTAGGGCACCCGGACGCTGCGGTAGCCGAAGAATAAAGTACTTTTTGACGCCCAGATACCGTTGCGCACGCTCCTTGACTTCGGGCAAACGCTCAAAGTCAAAGTTTCCTCCCGAAGTGACGCAAACCACGGTTTTGCCCCGAACGAAACTTTGGACGTCGCGAATTGCTTCTATTGCGAGCGCCCCCGCAGGCTCCAGAACGATGCCTTCAACATTCAGCATCTCGATCATTGTCGTGCAAATTCGATCCTCGGAAAGAACAAGAACATCCGATAAGTGACGCGTCTTCAGTAACTCAAACGGTTTCGCACCAATCCTTCCTACAGCAGCGCCATCAACGAATGTGTCGATATGATCCAGCGAAACTGGGTGGCCAGCAGCGAGCGCAGCGCGCAAACAGGCCCCACCAGAAGGTTCTACGAACAGGCAGTGGGTGCGTTCTCCAAACCACGTCGCAACACCGGCGGACATACCACCGCCGCCGACCGGCAATATTATATGATCGGGTGTATCACTCAGTTGGGTTTCGATTTCGACCGCCAACGAGGCCTGGCCTTCAATCACGTCGTCATCGTCAAAAGGCGATAGAAAATATCCGCCTTGCTTGGTGCACCATGATTTCGCGGCGGCCAACGTGTCATCAAAGTAGTCTCCAATCAGATGAATTTCGACGTTATCGCCGCCAAAAATCCGGGTCTTCTGGATTTTTTGCTGCGGTGTTGTGACGGGCATGAAAATTACGCCTCTCAAACCTAAGTGTTTGCACATATAAGCCACGCCTTGCGCGTGGTTCCCTGCGCTTGCGCAAACGAAAAGGTCCTGTTCCGGCCGCTTGCGCATCGCGTTGTACGCACCGCGAATCTTGTAGGACCGCACCGGGCTTAGGTCCTCGCGTTTCAACCAGATTTCTGCACCATAGCGGTCTGACAGGTGCGCGTTCCTCTGCAGTGGGGTAGCGGGGAAAACAGATCGCATCGCCTGTTCAGCAGCTCGGGCGCGGGTCAAAAAATCACTCATAACCGGTTCACTGCCGTATCACTGTAGAAAGGGCAAGGAATACATATGTGTACGGATGCTCGGTGGGACCTGCTCATTTCGACGACTTGGACAGCCTCAGTTTGCCGAAATACAAGAATTCGCATTGAACATAACCAAGACGGCACTATACCGACCCAGATTTCTGGGTACCGGCTTTTAAAATCTGACAAATTATCGCCTTTAGATCGGCCCTAATAGCTCTTTCTGAGCCGACAGGTTAAGACTCCAGCTGGACTGAATTGCTTGGCATCTTCTCGTACAAGTTCCTTTGACACGTGACTTTTCGGCTCTGAATTTGCCCGGTTTGCTCGCAAATCTATCCATCCAACATTTCAAATCCTGTAGTGCGTCAATCCACGCAACTTGCCCCCACGTTCAAAACCCGCTAGGGGCCAATCGTTCTACGCATAAAGGGAAGTCAGATGTCCGCGCCCAAGAAAGTTGTTCTGGCCTATTCCGGTGGCCTCGATACCTCGATCATCCTGAAATGGCTGCAGACCGAGTATGGCTGTGAGGTTGTGACCTTCACTGCTGATCTGGGTCAGGGCGAGGAACTAGAGCCTGCCCGCAAAAAGGCCGAGCTGCTGGGGATCAAACCTGAAAATATCTATATAGAGGACATTCGCGAAGAGTTCGTTCGCGATTTTGTCTTCCCGATGTTCCGCGCCAACGCGCAATACGAAGGCCTTTACCTTTTGGGCACCTCGATCGCCCGGCCGCTGATCTCAAAACGCCTTGTAGAAATTGCGGAGGCGACCGGTGCGGATGCTGTTGCCCATGGCGCGACTGGTAAAGGCAATGATCAGGTCCGATTTGAGCTGGCTGCCTATGCGCTGAACCCAGACATCAAAGTTATCGCTCCATGGCGGGAGTGGGACCTTACAAGCCGTACAAAATTGCTGGAATTCGCTGAAGCCAATCAGATACCTATTGCCAAGGACAAACGCGGTGAAGCACCGTTTTCAGTCGACGCTAACCTGTTACATACGTCTTCCGAGGGTAAAGTTCTGGAAGACCCTGCCGATATGGCGCCAGACTATGTATACCAGCGCACCGTCCACCCCGAGGATGCCCCAAACGAGCCAGAATACATCGAGATCGGCTTTGAAAAAGGCGATGCCGTAAGTATCAACGGCGAAGCGATGAGCCCCGCAACGATCCTGACAAAGCTGAATGAATATGGCGGTAAGCATGGGATTGGTCGTTTAGATCTGGTCGAAGGACGTTTTGTAGGTATGAAATCACGCGGTATCTACGAAACCCCAGGCGGTACTGTCCTGCTGGAAGCGCACCGTGGTATCGAGTCGATAACCATGGACCGAGGCGCGATGCATCTGAAAGATCAGCTGATGCCGCAATATGCCGAACTGATCTATAATGGTTTTTGGTACAGCCCAGAACGCGAGATGTTGCAGGCTGCGATAGACAAGTCCCAAGAACATGTCACTGGGACCGTTCGCCTTAAGCTTTACAAGGGATTGGCCTCGACCGTGGGTCGCTGGTCAGACCACTCTTTGTATTCCGAGGCGCACGTGACGTTTGAGGAAGATGCTGGGGCCTATGATCAAAAAGATGCTGCAGGGTTCATTCAATTGAACGCACTGCGCCTCAAGTTGCTTGCTGCGCGGGATAAGCGTCTAAAATAAAAACACGCAAAAGTTGATTTTCTGTTTCTGAACACAACTTTTCCTAACAAATGTCCGTTTGATTTATTTCAAAAAGAGGCCGACTCCGCCGCGGGTTGGCCCTTTCTTTTTGGCAGCATGATTGAGGATCTTATGCACACGGACGGGGAATATAACCTTTCTGCTGATTTCGAATTTCGGGGAACAGCGAAAGAATTTTTTGGGATTTGGATTGTAAACCTGCTTTTGTCAATTCTGACTTTGGGCATCTACAGCGCTTGGGCCAAGGTTCGAACCAAAAAGTACTTTTACCAGAATACCTATGTCGCAGGGCGCAATTTTGATTTTCACGCCACTGGAAAGCAGATTTTGATAGCAAGGCTGATAATTCTTGTTTTAGTTATCGCCTCTGCTCTGCTGTCAATTATTCCGTTTTTGAACATAGTTTTGTCGCTGACACTTTTGATGTTGATCCCATACTTGTTGGTCAAGTCATTACGCTTCAATGCCCATATGACCAGCTGGTCCAACGTTCGGTTCGCCTTTAATGGTACAACCGGGTCCGCCGCTTTGAATTACTACCTTTACCCGATCATCGCCATATTGACGTTGTTTACAACGTGGCCCTTTGTGGCACGATCGGTTCAACGGTTTCACGTGAATGGGCACAAATTCGGGCAAACACCACTATATTTTGATAGCCCGATAAAACCGTTCTATACGGCGATGCTGGCAGCTTTTGCCTGGGTATTGGTAACCGTTATAACCTTGATAGTCATTCTCCAAATTTTCGTTGCCGCACTGACAATAATTGCCGCCCAAATGGACAGCGTCGCTGCTGACACGCAACTGCAGTTTTTTGTCGGCAGCACGTTCCAAATCATAACCATTTTGACTATCGGAATTGTGCCTTTTGGCATCATTCCCGCCGTGGCCATCTACCAAGCCATGTTGCGCAACACAGTCTACAATTACACTATTCTGGGTGAAAACCACCGGTTCTATTCGGATGTTTCTGCTCTAAGTTTGCTTTGGATTGACATGTCAAACTTTGTCGTCGTGGTGCTGTCGCTGGGTCTGATGCTGCCGTGGGCTCATGTCCGCCGCGCGTCGTACTTAGCCAGCCACACCACATTTGTCCCAGGCGGGCCGCTGGATGAATTCGTCGGCGAAATTACCGCTAACGTTAGTGCAATTGGCGACGCCTACGGTGATATCGAAGGATTCGATATCGGATTCGCGGTCTAAACGCATGGTGCATAACGCCCAAAACATTGACGCATCCGTCACCGGGCGCGCCTATCCGCCCCTCAGTTCACGAGAGATGGCGGCCCGCTTATCTGTCGACACCAATACGGCCTGGCTGATCGATGATGACGAACGGGTTATTGTGCAATGTGATCCCCTTAAACTGCAGCTAGGAACCCGCGTTGGCAGAGCAGAGCGTCACGTTGTTTTACCAGACGGCACCTTGTTTCTGACAAACCATCACGATGCGCTGGAGCACTTAGTTGGTGACCGTCGTGGATCGCTTCTGCACCGGTACGAGCGACTTCATCCTCGCCTGATGATCGTTCTGCTGGCCTGCCTCGTCGGAACTTGGGGTGTTTGGAAATACGGGCTGCCCATCCTCATGTCACTGGCGGTTTGGATGACTCCTCCGACCCTGATTGCGTCAATCGACAAAACCATCATGCAGACAATTGACGCGATTGCTGCGGAACCAAGTAGACTGCCGGACAAGAAGAAGGAAGAAGTTCAAATCAGCTTCGATCTGATTATTTCTGCTCTGGGATCGCAAGCAGGTGGACATGACTACAAGCTTGAATTTCGAAACATGCCCGGAATGGGCCCGAACGCGATGGCGCTGCCAAACGGTACAATCGTTATTACCGATGATCTCATCAATATCGCCTCACCAGACGCAGTCGCCGGTGTCATCGGGCACGAAGTCGGGCACGTGGCCCAGCAGCATGGGTTGCGCCAAATTTATCGCTCAGCTGGCGGTTTTGTCTTAATCAGCTTATTGGCGGGAGACACCGGACCAATCCTTGAGGACGTTTTACTGGAAGGCAGCCTGATACTGTCGCTTTCTTACTCACGTCAACACGAGCTTGCGGCAGACCAGTTTGGTGTCAGGTTGGCAGAACGCGCAGGTTTTGACCCCAAAGGACTGAGTGAATTCTTCGACTTAATGGTGTCGCATCATGGGGATCAGCACGGCAACTGGTTCAGCACCCATCCCGGGTTTAAAGAGCGGATCGAACACCTGGATGCCCTGACACACAACCGTTAGAGCGATAAAATCCTGTCACCAACCCGTGACAAACGATGACAGCGGATTGAAACGGGCAGAGTCCGAAGGCAGCCTTGTGATTGAAGGAGACTTGTCATGGACCGGAATGTTCGCACCAACTGCATTAAGCCTGCCTTGTTGTTTTTTTTGATTACTCTGGCAGCGATATTACGCGCCCTCCCCGCGCCGGCCGCGGGAACTGAAACACTGACAGTTGCAGGTGGGTGTTTCTGGTGCGTGGAATCTGATTTCGAATCCGTGTCGGGCGTAATTGGTGCCGTATCTGGTTATACTGGTGGTTCAACAGCCAACCCGACCTATGATCAGGTAACAAAGGGCGGAACGGGTCACTATGAGGCCGTCCAGATTACATTTGATCCAAATCTGGTTTCGCGCGCGAAGCTATTAGAAATGTTCTTCCGTTCCGTCGATCCAACAGACCCCGGTGGTCAGTTTTGCGACCGAGGCGAAAGCTATCGCACTGCAATCTTTGTCTCTAATTCAGGGGAAAAGGCGATTGCCGAGGCCGCTAAGGCTGATGCCCAGCGCGTACTGGGACAGACGGTTGTCACGCCTATCCTGAACCATTCAGCCTTTTACCCGGCTGAGGCATATCATCAGGACTACTATAAAGGAGACAAGCTTGTACTTACGCGGTTTGGTCCTAAACGCCAAAAGAATGCCTACAAAGCCTATCGCAAAGCTTGCGGGCGCGACGCCCGGGTCAAACAGCTTTGGGGCGGTAAGGCACCCTTTGCCGGATCTTAACCGAAACTCGCTTCGCGCACTTCTTTCAGATCTGGAATCACATCTGCTGTACCGTGTCGAGTCACCATAAGCGCCGCGGCGCGATTTGCTAGTACTATCGCCTGTGCCATTGGCATACCGCGGTCCATGCCTGACAGCACATAACCTGTGAACGTGTCCCCCGCCCCGGTCGTATCTACTGGTTCAACTGAGTGCGCTTCAAAATCAACAGGCTCGGAATCATGGTGAAAATACCGCGCGCCCATTGCCCCGAGTGTAACGATCACATGCTCCACCGGCAACTCTGACGGCGAGTTGCCGGTGGACTGTTTCAACTGTTCAGCCTCAACCTCGTTCAAGATCAGAAAATCCAAGTATGGCAGGACGGCCAGAACCGCGTCTGACTGAAATGGTGCCGCCGAGTAACATACGGTGAGGCCCATTTCGTGCGCCATTTTACCGGCAATTATCTGCGCGTTGGTTTCGTTCTGCATCACCAGCAGATCACCAGGATGCGCCGAGGACAACGCTCCTGCCAACAGGTCTTCGGAAATCGCATGGTTGGCACCCTGAAACAGGATTATGCTGTTCTCTCCATGGTCATCCACCGCGATTATGGCATGGCCCGTAGGGCTATCCACTTGAGCAATATTGCGTGTATCCACGCCGTATTCTGTCAGTCTTTCCTGTGCCCAGCGCCCATCAGGGCCAACTGCCCCGATATGCGAAACCCGCGATCCCGCTCTGGCGGCTGCGACGGACATATTTGCCCCCTTACCGCCAAGAAAACGGTCAAGCCCTTGCGCCGCCAAAGTTTCCCCGGGCCGGGGCAAGTGCGGCACGGAATATACCATGTCTGCGTTGATCGAGCCAAGATTCCAGATGGTCATATCTTATCCGATATCGCAGGAGGCCAGAATGGCCATATTCAAAATGTCATTCGCAGTTGAGACTGTCGAACAAATCTGAATTGGCTTGTCGATACCAGAAAGAATGGGGCCAATTACTGTTGCGCCACCCATTTCCTGCATCAACTTTGTCGAAATAGACGCAGAATGGCGCGCAGGTACGATCAGGATGTTTGCCGGACCTGTCAGGCGTTGGAACGGATAGCTTTCTTGCTGATCCACATTCAGCGCCACATCGACCGTCATCTCACCTTCGTATTCAAAATCGACACCGCGTTTGTCCAGAACCGTCGGTGCGACATGCATTTTTTCGGCACGTTCTGAAACCGGATAACCAAAGGTCGAGAAACTGACAAATGCGACCCGAGGTTCCAGACCCATATGCCGAGCTACCGCGACCGCACGCTCTGCTATGTTGGCCAAATCGTTCTCATCTGGCCATTCGTGAACCAGAGTGTCGCCGATCAGGACGATGCGCCCCTTGTGCAACAGAGCTGTCACGCCTGCGGCGCCTCTCGCGGCATCCGCATCGAAGACATGATTGATTCGATCCAGTACGTGTGCCGATTTACGTGTTGCACCGGTTACTAGCCCGTCCCCGTGCCCATGTGCCAGCATCAGTGACGAGAACACATGGCGATCGCGCGCTGCCAGTCGGTGAATATCCTTACGGTCAAAACCCTTGCGTTGAAGCCTTTGATACAAGAACTCCTTGTAGGCATCCAAATGCGTAGTGTTAGCGGCGTTCACCACTTCTAACTCTCGCACGGCATCGCCCAGACCCGCCTCTTCCAGTTTTAGCTTAACGTCGTCCGGACGGCCGACAACCAAGGCCTTTCCAAAACCGGAACGCTGATACATTACGGCTGCGCGCAATACGCGTGGATCGTCGCCTTCGGCAAAAATCATTCTGCTTTGGGCAGCGCGGGCGCGGGCATTCAACCCCCTAAGAATACTAGCTGTTGGGTCCATGCGTGACTTGAGGCTCAGTTCGTAGGCTTCCATATCAATTATCGGTCGCCGGGCTGCGCCGGTGTCCATACCTGCGCGGGCCACGGCCGATGGGATGCGGTGAATCAGCCGGGGATCAAAAGGCGTTGGAATGATATAATCCCGTCCAAAGGTCAGCGACTTGCCATAGGCCATCGCGACTTCGTCCGGCACATCTTCTCGCGCAAGACGCGCCAAAGCATGAGCGCAGGCGATTTTCATTTCGTCATTGATAGCACGTGCATGAATGTCCAAAGCGCCGCGAAACAAGTATGGAAAGCCCAGTACGTTATTGACCTGATTAGGATAGTCGCTGCGACCTGTTGCGACGATGGCGTCAACGCGGACCTCATGCGCCTCTTCCGGAGTGATCTCAGGATCTGGGTTCGCCATGGCAAAAATCACGGGGTTGTCGGCCATACTCAGGACCATTTCCTGGGTTACCGCCCCTTTGACGGAAACGCCCAGAAATACGTCAGCACCCTTCATTGCCTCCTCCAGCGTACGAAGATCCGTCGAAACCGCGTGGGCTGACTTCCACTGGTTCATACCTTCGGTGCGGCCTTGATAGATTACGCCCTTGGTGTCGCAGACAATACAGTTTTCGTGGCTTGCTCCCATCGCTTTAAGGAGCTCAATACAGGCGATTCCGGCAGCACCTGCCCCGTTCAGTACGATCTTAACATCCTCGATCTTCTTTCCCGAGATGTGAAGAGCGTTGATCAGACCAGCCGCGCAAATCACGGCCGTTCCGTGCTGATCATCGTGAAAGACCGGGATGTCCATCTCTTCTTTCAGGCGCTGTTCAATGATGAAACATTCAGGAGCCTTGATATCTTCGAGGTTGATGCCGCCAAACGTCGGCCCCATCGAACGTACAGCGCGGCAGAATTCATCGGGGTCTTCAGTATCAAGTTCTATGTCGATCGAGTTTACGTCTGCGAACCGCTTGAACAGAACAGATTTACCCTCCATCACCGGCTTTGAGGCAAGGGCGCCAATATTACCAAGACCCAGAACCGCAGTGCCATTCGAGATCACAGCAACCAGATTGCCCTTGTTTGTATAGTCATAAGCCGTTTCCGGGGTATCAGCGATGGCCTCACACGGTACCGCCACGCCGGGACTGTACGCAAGCGACAGGTCTCGCTGTGTGGTCATCGGAATTGTGGCTTGAACCTCCCACTTGCCGGGGGTTGGCTCCAGGTGAAAGGCCAGCGCCTCTTCTTGGGTAATCTTTGCTTTTGGCATCAAACGGGTCATTTCTTTACAGCTTCAAGGCCTTCGCCTCATAGCGCAGGCTGGGACGCGCCTCAATCTCGAATACATTTCATCTTTCACACCAGTGAGGGGATTTGTAAGGTCGCCCGCGGAAGACGCCATAAGAGGTAAGCCTTGTCCACAGTCACGCCGATGATGGCGCAATATCTCGAAATCAAAGAGAACCATGCCGACGCTTTGCTCTTTTATCGCATGGGGGATTTTTATGAGATGTTTTTTGAAGACGCCGTGAATGCCGCTGAAGCATTGGACATCGCGCTGACCAAACGTGGAAAACACAATGGTGAAGACATTCCGATGTGTGGCGTGCCAGTTCATTCGGCAGAAGGGTATTTACTGACATTGATCCGCAAAGGATTCCGAGTGGCGGTCTGTGAACAGATGGAAAGCCCGGCCGAGGCAAAGAAAAGAGGCTCTAAATCTATCGTAAAGCGCGATGTAGTCCGTCTTGTTACCCCAGGAACCCTGACTGAAGATGCGCTGTTAGAGGCGCGACGGAACAACTTTTTGGCCGCCTACTCTGAGGTTCGAGACGAAGCTGCGCTGGCATGGGCAGATATTTCAACTGGCGCGTTTCACGTAATGCCACTGGCGACAGTGCACCTGAATCCCGAGTTGGCGCGTTTGGCACCATCGGAGCTTATCGTTGCCGATGGAATCGAGCAGAGATTGGGGGACTTGGCTCGGGATATGGGAATTTCCATGACTCCCATCGGGCGTGCCAGTTTTGATAGTACTGCCGCTGAAAAGCGTGTTTGCGCGTTGTTTCAAGTAAACGCATTGGACGCATTTGGCAGCTTCAGCCGAGCTGAAGTCTCGGCCATGGGTGCTTTGGTTGATTACCTTGAGATCACTCAGAAGGGCAAACTCCCTTTGCTGCAGACACCGCTAAAAGAGTCCGAGGACCGCGTCGTTCAGATTGACGCCGCTACCAGGCGCAATCTGGAGTTGACCCGCTCGCTGTCCGGCGGTCGCGCTGGTTCGCTACTGTCGGTGATGGATCGCACCGTTACTCCTGGCGGCGCAAGGCTGTTGGAGCAGCGCCTGTCCAGCCCATCGCGCAATCTGAATGTGATCCAAGACCGCCTGGATGCAGTAAACTTTGCTGTCGAAGAAGGGCCGTTGGCCTCCGACCTCCGTGATGCGTTGCGGAAGACCCCGGACCTGGACCGCGCTCTTTCCCGCCTGTCGCTGGATCGCGGTGGCCCACGGGACTTGGCGGCAATACGAAACGCTCTGACACAAGCTTCGGCAATCGCCGAAATTTGCACCGGACGGGACCTACCTGTCCGGTTAACGACGGCACTGCAGAACTTACTGGGATTTGATGATCTTCTATCCCTTCTGGACGAAGCTATAACCGCAGAACCGCCTTTGCTGGCGCGTGATGGCGGCTTCATTGCGCCGGGGTTTGACGGCGAACTGGATGAAGCCAGAAAACTACGCGACGAAGGCCGCTCTGTAATTGCGGGGTTCCAACAAAAATATTCCAGCCACACCGGAATCTCTTCGCTTAAGATCAAGCACAACAACGTACTGGGCTATTTCATCGAAACCACGGCCACCCATGCCGAGAAAATGTTAAGCCCGCCTTTGAGTGAAACCTACATCCATCGCCAGACCACAGCCAACCAGGTAAGGTTCACTACAGTAGAACTGTCAGAAATTGAAACGCGGATACTGAATGCCGGCAACCATGCGTTAGAGATCGAAAAGCGGCTCTACTCAAGGCTTTCTGGCGCTGTCCTCGATCAGGCCGTGCTTTTAAACCAAGCTGCGAGGGGCCTGTCTGAACTGGACCTGACCACCGCGCTGGGCGATCTTGCGCGCGGCGAGAACTGGTGCCGCCCACACATCGACAACTCCCGCGCATTCGAAGTGATTAGTGGTCGACACCCGGTTGTCGAGAATGCTTTGCGTCAGCAAAACGGTGATCCGTTTGTGGCGAATGATTGCGAGCTTAATGCAGATGCGGGCGCGGCGATTTGGTTGCTGACCGGCCCAAATATGGCAGGTAAGTCCACTTTTTTACGGCAGAACGCCCTTATCGCTCTGTTAGCGCAAATGGGCAGTTATGTTCCGGCAGAAAAAACGCATATCGGCCTTGTGAGCCAACTGTTTAGCCGCGTTGGTGCGTCTGATGATCTTGCTCGCGGCCGATCTACATTTATGGTCGAGATGGTCGAAACAGCCGCTATCTTAAACCAGGCAGACAACCGCGCGCTGGTGATCCTCGACGAGATTGGCCGGGGCACCGCTACCTATGATGGCTTGTCAATTGCCTGGGCGACATTAGAGCATTTGCATGCCGCCAATCAGTGCCGGGCTCTGTTTGCCACTCACTATCATGAACTTACGGCGCTGGCTGGGTCCTTAGACGGAGTCGAAAACGCTACTGTCGCAGTGAAAGAGTGGGAGGGCGAGGTTATATTTTTACATGAGGTGCACAAGGGCGCGGCCGATCGTTCATATGGTGTTCAGGTCGCCCAGCTTGCGGGTCTTCCTCCGGCTGTCGTTGAGCGTGCCCGCATTGTGTTGGACCAATTGGAGAAAACGGAGCGTGAAGGCGGCAAGCAAAAGACGCTGATAGACGACCTGCCGCTTTTCTCGGCCACACCATCTCCGCCACCACCTTCGCCAAGGGCATCGCAAGTAGAGGACATGTTAAACGAGGTTTTGCCAGACGAGCTGACGCCTCGTGAAGCTCTTGATTTGTTATATAAGCTCAAAGAGGCGGCCAATTCTTGACCGCCTCTCACACCTTCAGAAACTGTTCGCGTCTATACGTGCATTTAGTTGGCAGGGGTTGACGAAACACCGACCTGCGCCGGACGCAACAGTCTGTCGTGCAGCATAAAACCCTCTGCTGAAACTTGAATAATGTCGCCGGCTTTGGTGCCGGGAACCGGTGCCTCGAACATGGCTTCATGCACGTTTGGATCAAATCGATCGCCAACTTGGGGCGCAATCACTTCGATCCCATGTTTGTGGAATACGTCTGTCAGCGCTCGCATCGTCAATTCGACACCTTCGATCAAACCGGCGGCAACCTCTTTCTGCTCATCAGTCGCAGCCTCCAATGCCCGCTTTAGATTGTCATAAACAGGCAGCATATCTCTTGCCAGTTTCGAGCCACCGTATTGCTCGGCTTCGCGGCGCGCTTTGTCGCCTCTCTTGCGAGCATTCTCCGCATCAGCCAGCGCTCGCATGAACTTATCTTTGAAATCGTCCCGCTCGGCGCGCAGCTCATCCAGCTCCAACGCTTCTTCGCTGATTTCCACAAACTCATCTGCCATTTCTTCCGCCTCGGCGGTTGCGATGTCATCCAGAAATTCTTCGTTCTTGGGTTCTGCCATCTCTTACCCTCTAGCTCCGATCGGATATCAGCTTGCCGACCAGTTGCGCTGTATAGTCCACAATCGGAACGATTCGCCCATAGTTAAGGCGTGTTGGTCCAATGACCCCAACCGCACCGATAATCTTTCGATCAGCGTTCATATATGGAGACACCACCAAAGAGGAACCCGAAAGTGAGAAAAGTTTGTTCTCAGAGCCAATAAAAATGCGAACACCTTCGCCCGTTTCGGTTAATTCGAGAAATTCAGCTATGTCACGCTTGCGTTCAAGATCATCAAACAGGGTTCGAATCCGGTCAAGTTCCTCTTGTTGACCTGTTTCGCCAAGCAGATTCGCTCTCCCGCGCACTATAAGTCTTGCCGAATCTGCTCCATCACCGTCCCAAGCCGCCATGCCGCTTTCGACCATTTCACGTGCCAGCAAGTCGATCTCTTGTCTTCGGCTGGCAATTTGGGTTTGCATTTGCTGCCGAACTTCGCTGAGCGTTCGCCCCTCGATCAAAGCGTTCAAAAAATTCGCCGCTTCACGCATTGAGCTGGGCGTTTGCCCGGGAGGCGGTGTAAAAAGTCGGTTTTCAACATGTCCATCAGCAAAAACCAGAACCACCAAAGCCCTATCGTGCGCAAGCGAAACAAACTCTATGTGCTTAATCTCGGATTCGTGCTTAGGCGTCAGAACCAAGGATGCTCCGTGGGTCACGTGCGACAATGCTGATCCGACGCGATCAAGCATATCGCCAACATCGCCTGAATTAGAGCCTAAAGTCTCATCCAATTTCTGTTGATCGTCTGCACCAAGGTCGCCCACTTCCAACAAGCCATCTACAAACATTCGCAAACCCACCTGCGTAGGTATGCGACCCGCACTGATATGCGGACTATCGAGAAGACCCAAAAATTCGAGGTCTTGCATAACGTTTCGAACGGTAGCTGCGCTAACTTTTTCTGAAAGCGTTCTGGTCAAGGTACGGCTGCCAACCGGTTCACCGCTGTCCAGATAGCTCTCGACGATCAAACGGAACACTTCACGTGATCGGTCGTTCATTTCATCCAGTATTTTACTGGCTTCACTCATCAAGAATCCTCTGCTGGACTGTCATTAAATAGCAGACATCGGAAAGGTCAATCGGGGTTGCATCGTAGCGCCGCTGAGCGTTATCCCCAATCCAGAAAACAAAGGAAATCCCATGCGACCTTCAGGAAGAGATTTAAGTGAAATGCGCGCCGTTTCAATTGAAACGGAATTTACCAAACATGCCGAAGGATCGTGCCTGATCAAGGTTGGCGACACCCATGTGCTGTGTACAGCAACAATTGAAGATCGTGTGCCGCCTTTTATCAAAGGTTCTGGTCTGGGTTGGGTCACTGCGGAGTACGGCATGCTTCCGCGCGCAACAAACACTCGAATGAGGCGCGAGGCAGCCAGCGGCAAACAAGGCGGCCGTACGGTTGAAATTCAACGCCTAATTGGTCGCGCATTACGTGCTGGCGTGGACCGTGTAGCTCTTGGAGAACGCCAGATCACTGTAGACTGTGACGTCATTCAAGCTGACGGAGGAACTCGCTGCGCGTCAATTACTGGCGGCTGGGTCGCTCTGCGACTGGCGGTTAATAAGCTTCTTAAATCAGGGGACGTGATTTCGGACCCACTTGTCGACCCTGTGGCGGCTGTTTCCTGTGGTATATATGCCGGTCAACCTGTTTTGGATCTGGATTACCCGGAAGACAGCGAAGCCGGCGTCGACGGCAATTTTATTATGACGGGCTCTGGGAAGCTGATCGAAGTTCAGATGAGTGCGGAGGGTTCGGTCTTTAGTCGTGATCAAATGAACAACTTGATGAATCTGGCTGAAAAGGGAGTCGGTGAATTGGTTGCTGCTCAAAAGGCCGCCACCGCATGACGCGCAAGTTCACAGGCGACAGACTGCTTGTTGCAACGCACAATACAGGCAAGCTTGAGGAGATGGCGCATCTCCTGAGGCCCTTTGGGGTGGCGGTTGTGGGTGCCGGTGACTTGGGCTTGCCCGAACCAGAAGAAACCGAAGATACCTTTGTCGGCAATGCCCGGATCAAAGCCCATGCTGCAGCCAAAGCTACAGGTCTACCCGCGCTTTCGGATGACTCTGGGATTACAATCGACGCCCTGAATGGGGCGCCAGGAGTGTACACGGCGGATTGGGCTGAAACTGATCAGGGCCGCGATTTCCTGGCAGCAATGACCCGAGCACATCATGAGTTAGAGAAAAAAAGGGCCCCCTTTCCCCGCACAGCACAGTTTCGCTGCACTTTGGTTTTGGCTTGGCCCGATGGGCATGACGAAGTTTTTGAGGGTGTCGCCCCAGGCCATTTGGTTTGGCCCATCCGAGGCAAAGACGGGTTCGGATATGATCCGATGTTTGTCCCATCAGGCTACGAAGTCACTTATGCTGAAATGGATCGTTGGGAAAAGAATAAGATCAGCCACCGTGGACGCGCTGTTCAGATGTTTGTGAATGGCTGCTTTGGCGGATGATTGGCTGAATGGAGGCTTTGGCCTCTATGTTCATTGGCCTTTTTGTGAGGCCAAATGCCCATATTGCGATTTCAATAGCTATGTGTCCATAAATATTAATCAAAAACAGTGGCTTGCGGCTTATCTGAGTGAATTGAAGCGTTCGGCACATCAAACTTCAGACCGGATTCTTAATACGATATTCTTTGGAGGCGGCACCCCTTCACTAATGGACCCGGAGTCTGTTGCGGCGATCATTGATACGGCGCGCGCGCTCTGGCGGCCAGCTAATGACATGGAGATAACCCTTGAAGCAAATCCCAGTTCCGTCGAGGCCGGACGTTTTGGCGCCTACCGCGATGCTGGTGTCAATCGCATCTCGATGGGTATCCAAGCGCTGAATGATAACGATCTGCGTCGATTGGGCCGGAATCATACAGTGGCCGAGGCACGCGCAGCCTTTGACGTTGCCCGCGATTGCTTTAACAGGGTCAGCTTTGACCTGATTTATGCCAGGCAACACCAATCCGTGGGTGAATGGCGCGCAGAGCTGTCCGAGGCATTGTCTATGGCAGTTGATCATTTATCGCTTTATCAACTGACAATCGAAGACGGTACCGCCTTTGGCGATCGCTACGCTCTGGGTAAATTACGCGGCCTGCCAGAAGAAGACAGCTCTGCCGACATGTACACTGCGACGCAGGAGATTTGCGAGGCAAACGGGCTGCCAGCTTACGAGGTATCAAATCATGCTCGCCCCGGCGCTGAGTCACGACACAATCTGATCTATTGGCGTTACGGTGACTACGTCGGCGTAGGCCCTGGTGCTCATGGGCGGCTTACATTGGGCGGGCATAAATTCGCCACTGAAACTTACTTGTCGCCAAATGCTTGGCTCAATGCCGTTTCCAAAGGAACAGGCGAAAAGAAACGTTTTGTTTTAGCAAAACAGGATCAAGCCATTGAATACCTCATGATGTGCATAAGACTGACAGATGGTCTAGATATAGAACGGTTTAATGCCCTTTCCGCGGTTCCGTTGAACGAAAGCAAAATTGAGGAACTCATCGGCTATGGTATGGTGAACGTCAGGGGCAACCAACTTTCTGCAACTGACAAAGGACGCGCTGTATTGAACGCAGTCATAAGATCACTGCTGGAGTAGTATATGCAGTTTCTTTGGGCAGGGCTGGGGTTGATCTGCGTTGCAATTGCAATAATCGGGATTGTATTGCCGCTGTTACCAACAGTACCTTTTCTCTTGCTGGCGGCCTTCTTTTTTGCTCGCTCTTCGTCACGCCTTCACAATTGGCTCATAACTCATCGAACTTTTGGACCAATGATACTGGACTGGCAAACCTCCGGCTCCATCCGTCCGGGGGCGAAAAAGGCCGCCACTATCTCAGTTATCGCCGTATTTGGACTATCTGTTGTGTTTTCCGTACCGCCCTATGTCTTGATTATACAAGCGCTAACGCTAGGGGGCGTGATGATCTTTATCTGGACAAGACCTAACGGCTAAGCTTGGCGCACAGATCGTCCAATTGATCCAGATTTTCATAGTTCAGCACGACTTGCCCCGTTTCGCTCCCAGGCTTGTGGTTGATCGATACCTTCATCGCCAAAATTGCGGACAGGTCCTTTTCAAGCGCTCGTGTGTCTGCGTCCTTTTCGGGGCGGTTCCTTTTTGCTTTTGTCTGTTTTTCTTCATCATTATGGCTCTGTTTTTGAACCATTGCTTCGGTCTCACGAACAGATAGGCCCTTGCGGACAACCTCTTTTGCCAATTCCGATGCGTTATTTGCGGTGATAAGTGCGCGCGCATGACCTGCGGACAGCTTGCCTTCAACGACAAGTGTTTGAACATCCATCGGCAATGTCAGCAAGCGCATCAGATTGGCGATATGACTGCGACTTTTTCCCAAAGCCTGAGAAAGTTTTTCCTGAGTGTGGCCGAACTTGTCCATCAGCTGTTTGTAACCTGCCGCCTCTTCGACAGCATTCAAATCCGCACGCTGAATGTTCTCGATGATCGCAATCTCGAGAACTTCGGTATCATCCAGATCCCGAATAATTACAGGAATTTCATGAAGTTGCGCCATCTGAGCAGCACGCCATCGACGTTCGCCAGCAACAATTTCATACTCATCAAACGAAACACTTCGCACGATCAGTGGCTGAATAATTCCTTTTTCTTTGACTGAGGCAGCAAGGTCATCCAGTTGGTCCTGTGAAAATGTGCGGCGGGGTTGGTTCGGGTTGGCACGAAGCTTTTCTATTGGAACCTTTTGGTCCGGTCGCCGCGGCTCTGAAGAAGCACGGCCTTCACTTTCTGGCGTCACGTCCGCCATTAAAGCTGAAAGTCCCCGTCCCAATCCGCGAGATTTGCTTTTCTTAACGCTCATTTCACCCTCCTGATAACCACTTAGGCAGCTACCTTTTTGTTTTTGTGCATTATTTCCCGAGCAAGATGCCGATAAGCCATCGCCCCCAATGAACCCGAGTCATACTGTAACACTGGCAACGCATAAGACGGTGCCTCGCTGACCCGCACGTTTCTTGGTATCTTGGTTTTAAATACCATCTCTCCGAGGTTGTCACGTGCGTCCTTTTCGACCTGACGGGACAAGTTGTTGCGGTTATCAAACATTGTTAACACAACGCCTTCGATTCTCAGGGCTGGGTTGGCTGTTTGGCGAACTTCTCGGATCGTGAGCATTAATTGCGATAATCCCTCAAGTGCAAAGAACTCACTTTGCAATGGAACTAAAACAGAATGTGCAGCCACCATCGCGTTCACTGTCAATAAGTTCAGCGATGGGGGGCAATCTATTAATACAAAGTCCAATTCAAATGAATCTATAGATGTTTGCCTGAGGGCGTCGTGTAACAAGTAACTACGCTTTTCATTTGAAATTAATTCGATATCCGCCGAACTGAGGTCTACTGTAGCCGGCACGATAAGTAAGTTCTCGATTTCCGTCTCCTGAACAACAGCCTCAAGTGGAGCATCATCCAAAATCAGATCATAAGTTGTCCAATCTCGATCCTCGACCCCCAGGCCAGTAGACGCGTTTCCTTGCGGATCCAGGTCTACCACCAGTACTTTACATCCTGCTTCTGCTAAGCCCGCGGCAAGATTAATTGCTGTCGTCGTCTTCCCCACGCCCCCCTTTTGATTGGCAACTGCAATTATCCGGGGTCCGTTTGGACGAGAAAGATCAACCACGAGTCACTCCTTTTATCTTAAGGATAACGGCCTTGCGCTCGGTTAAGCTTGTAATTGGCTCAACTTGAAAGTTCCATTCTTCTCGCGCTTCCGCCAGCTCTTTTTCCCAGCTTTCGCCCTTAAGGAACAGTGCTAAGCCAGTGTCGGTCAAATGTCTTTCACAAAAAGAAATCAGTGTTGTCAGATTGGCCAAAGCCCGTGCTGAAAGGACGTCGGCATCAAGTGGATCAATTTCTTCAATTCGCTTCGAAATAACCGTGCAGTTTGCCTTGCACTCCCTAGCCACGGTTCTCAAAAACGCCGATTTTCGCTGGTCGCTCTCTACTAGCGAAAACCGTGTTGCCGGCGCTTCTTCAATCGCCATTATGGCGCATACCATTCCCGGAAACCCCCCGCCGCTTCCAAGATCTACCCAATGATTAGCGGTTGGCGCACACCTGAAAAGCTGTGCAGAATCCAGTATATGTCGGAACCATAGTTCACTTAAACTCTTTCGCGAAACTAGATTTATTTTTGCGTTCCAGCGGGTTATCAAGTTGGCGTAAATAGAAAGTCGGTCAAATGTTTCACGTGAAACATTCAGGTCGCGCAGCTCCTTACCGAAGCTTTCCATCATGCCTTTAAAGCTTTCTGAGATCGCTTAAGTTTCGCAAGAACAAGGGTTAGAGCAGCGGGAGTCACCCCTTCGACCCTACTTGCCTGCGCTATATTTTCTGGGCGCGCCTTGGACAGTTTTTGCTTCATCTCCGTCGACAATCCATCCAGTAGAAAGTAGTCGAAATCGTTAGGAATTCTATGCGACTCATCTCGCTTCATCGCGTCAACATCTCTCTGTTGACGGGTAATATAGTTGGCGTACAGGGCTTCTCGCTCGATCTGGCGGCGTATTTCCGGTTCTGTGCCAACAACACTTGGCAATAAGGCGGCGACATCATCAAACGTAACGTCCGGAAAAGCCAACAATGCCATTCCATCTCGACGGTTACCGTCTTGATTGACATTTATACCGGAAGAACGAATTTCTTTAGGGGTCAACGAAACCGAAGTAAGCTTCGACTTTGCGGCCTTCAATTTCTCTTTCTTGTTCTCAAACGCTGATTGCCGCTCTTTGCTTACGCAACCTAAATCTATGCCAATCGGCGTCAAACGTTGGTCGGCATTGTCAGCCCTAAGTGAAAGCCGAAACTCCGCGCGCGACGTAAACATTCTGTATGGCTCTGCAACACCGCGCGTAGTTAAATCATCAATCATAACTCCAATATAGCTGTCCGTTCGAGTAAAATGCTGCGGCTCACGGCCTTGGGATTCTAGTGCTGCATTTAAACCGGCTACAAGACCTTGTGCAGCAGCTTCTTCATAACCCGTGGTTCCATTGATTTGTCCGGCCAGGTACAGACCCGGTACTTCATGCACCGACAATGAGGCGGTTAAAGCGCGCGGATCTACATAATCATATTCAATGGCGTATCCTGGCTGCAGGATCTCCGCCATTTCTAAACCTTTGATCGACCGCACATAATCCCACTGCACTTCCTCAGGCAACGAGGTCGAGATTCCATTCGGGTATACCGTGTGGTCATTTACGCCTTCGGGCTCCAGAAAGATCTGGTGAGATTCCTTATCAGCAAACCTTACAATCTTGTCCTCAATTGAAGGACAGTATCTGGGTCCCACTCCTTCTATGTGACCACCATACATAGCCGACCTGGAAAGATTTTTTTCAATTATTTCATGAGTCCGTGCATTCGTATGAGTGATTCCACATGCGATCTGAGGTGCTGTTGTGGCGCTCGACAAGAATGAAAACAAGGTGGGCTCAGGGTCGCCTTCCTGTCTTTCTAAAACGTTCCAATTAATTGTACGCCCATCTAACCTGGGCGGTGTTCCTGTTTTTAGCCGAGCTGTCGGTATTCCAAAATTATCCAGCCTATCTGCCAGCCTGACAGACGGCTTGTCGCCCATTCGGCCGCCGGGGCGCGAAACGTCTCCAATGTGAATAACGCCGCGCAGAAACGTGCCCGAGGTAAGAATAACCGACCCAGAATAAACTTCGGAACCATCCGATAAACGAACACCAGAAACACGGTCATTCCGTAAAACAAAGTCGGTGACTTCGCCTGTGATAACAGAAAGATTCGGTTGTCGCTGCGTTTCATATTGCATTACTGCGCGGTAAAGGGCGCGATCCGCTTGCGCGCGAGGTCCCTGTACTGCGGGTCCCTTCCGTCTGTTTAATAACCGAAACTGTATACCAGCGCGGTCTGCTACTCTTCCCATAACACCGTCCATGGCGTCGATCTCTCGCACCAGGTGCCCTTTACCAAGGCCGCCAATCGCAGGGTTGCAGGACATCACTCCGATATCTCGTTCAGACAAAGTAACTAATGCCGTGCACACACCCATCCTTGCCGCTGCATGAGCTGCCTCTGTTCCGGCATGTCCAGCGCCGACAACTACAACATCAAACTTTGAATGTTTCACGTGAAACAATCCTTACTTTCCCAAACAAAAACTGGAAAATATTTCGTCCAGCAAGTTCTCAACGTCTATTCTGCCAACTATTGATTCGAGTGCTCGAATAGCTGAGCGTAACTCTTCTGCAACTATATCATACATATCCGGCCCCGATTCCAGAACAGTCCGCGCAGCAGTTAAAGCGTCTATTGCCTTTAACATCGCTATACGGTGTCGTTCTCGTGTTGCAATACCACTGATAGTGGATCGATTAACCAGAACCCGCGATATGTTGGATACAAGTTCGTCAATACCCTGCCCAGTTTTTCCAGACACACCCGCAGACGAGCTCCGAAGATCGGCCTTTGGAAGAACTTGTATATCGCCGGCCTGCAACTCAACCCCCAACTCGTCCGTTGTCTCGGATAAAAAAACCCTTAAATCTGCAGTTTCAGCTCTCTTTCGCGCCAATTCTACCCCGATGCTTTCGACATAATCATCCGTCTCTCGTAACCCCGCCGTGTCAAGCAGTGTGACTGGAAGGCCCGCTAGGTCCATTCGAACTTCGATCACATCCCGGGTTGTTCCAGCGAATTCCGATGTAATCGCCGCTTCCCTGCCAGCCAACGCATTCAGGAGAGTAGATTTTCCCGCATTTGGCAAACCGACAATCGCAACTTCAAAACCATTTCGGATTCGTTCCGCAATACGTACGCCTCTTGCTTCCTGCTCCAAGTCTGAAACAACTCCCGAAACCAGAGTTTGGACCTCTGGGGATACGTCAGTCGGAACCTCCTCATCGGCAAAGTCAATCACCGCCTCGAGCAGTGCCGCCGCTCGGATTAAATCTCGACGCCAACGCTCTACCAAAGATCCTAACGAACCGGCTAGAACGGATTGAGCCTGCTTGCGTTGGGCTTCGGTTTCCGCATCTATTAGATCCGCCAAACCTTCTACCTGAGTCAGGTCGATCTTACCATTTTCCAACGCTCGCCGGGTGAACTCTCCCGGATCCGCAAGACGAAGTCCGCGTATTTCAGAAAGACACCGAAGTAACGCGTTTACAGTAGCAACGCTGCCGTGGATTTGCAGCTCGGCCACATCTTCGCCTGTAAAGCTCTTAGGCGCTTGAAAGGTTAAAACCAGACCGTCATCCAGTCGCGCACCACTAAAATCACGCAGACAGCAATGTCGCATGCCACGAGGCGGAAGATCTTTGCCCGCAAGCTTCTTTGCGGCTGTGTGGGCCAGTGGGCCGGAAAGACGAATAACAGCCACCCCGGCCTTGCCTTGCGCACTGGCCAAGGCGAATATCGTATCCATTCGTAGGCCCCGCGAGAGTCAGCTCTCTGTTTCAGGTATTCATAGAGTCAAAGAATTCAGAGTTCGTCTTAGTCTGCTTTAACTTTGACAGCAAAAACTCAATCGCGTCTGTTGTCCCCATTGGGTTCAGGATGCGACGCAAGACAAAAGTCTTAGCGAGATCGCCTTTATCAACCAGAAGATCCTCTTTACGGGTACCAGATTTGAGGATGTCGATTGCCGGGAACACGCGCTTATCAGCAATCTTACGATCCAAAACAATTTCTGAGTTACCGGTACCCTTGAATTCTTCAAAGATCACTTCGTCCATCCGGCTACCGGTGTCGATTAGCGCTGTCGCGATGATGGTCAGCGAACCGCCCTCTTCTATATTCCGTGCGGCGCCGAAGAACCGCTTTGGCCGCTGAAGTGCATTTGCGTCGACACCACCCGTTAAAACTTTACCTGAAGATGGAACAACAGTGTTAAAAGCTCTACCAAGTCTTGTTATCGAGTCGAGAAGAATAACAACATCTCGTTTATGCTCGACTAAACGTTTTGCTTTTTCGATTACCATTTCTGACACAGCCACGTGACGTGTCGCCGGTTCGTCGAAGGTAGAAGAAACGACTTCGCCCTTCACCGACCGCTGCATGTCCGTCACTTCTTCGGGACGTTCATCGATCAATAGTACGATCAAATAGCATTCAGGATGGTTCTGTTCGATAGAGTGCGCAATGTTCTGCAAGATTACTGTCTTACCTGTCCGCGGCGGCGCCACGATCAACGAACGCTGTCCCTTACCGATCGGCGCGACCAAGTCAATAACACGGGCAGACTTGTCTTTGATGGTTGGATCCTCAATCTCCATTTTAAGACGCTCTTCTGGATACAAAGGCGTCAGGTTGTCGAAAAGGATCTTATGTTTGGCCTTATCAGGTTCTTCAAAATTGATTTTCGTAACCTTGATCAGCGCAAAATAACGTTCGTTCTCATCCGGCGCCTTTATTTCACCTTCAACCGTGTCACCTGTACGCAACGAGTGCTGGCGGATCATGTCTGGTGAGACATAGATGTCGTCTGGTCCGGGAAGATAATTAGCTTCAGGCGACCGCAGAAACCCGAAGCCATCTTGGAGAACTTCAAGCACACCGTCACCGCCGACAGTCCAACCTTCATCCGCGCGTTCGCGCAGAATCTGGAACATCATCTCGCCCTTGCGCATGGTCGAGGCGTTTTCGATCTCTAGCTCTTCAGCCATCGCCAAAAGGTCTTTTGGGCTTTTGGCCTTGAGATCGGACAGGTTCAGGGATTCAGTTGTCATGATTATACGGACCTTGGCCGCAAAGCCTGCGGCACATCTGAAAATTTGCAGTTGGAAGATAAGCAGCCCGGACGGGAGCGTTTTGCCTTAATTAAGGGTCAATGGCAGCAGAGTCAAACGCCCTTAGAACTTTAGAACAACAGATAGTACAATAATCACCATCAAGACTGTCGGAACTTCGTTCATCATTCGATACTGGCGCCCGGTAAGTCTATTGCTTCCCGCCAAAAAGTCCTTTCGCCTTGCCATTAACCAATGGTGAAACCAAGTCATACCTAATACGGCAACGCCTTTAACCCACGGCCATGCCCAATCCCAACTGACAATGCCAGGCGTAAAGACCATCAATAATCCGCATATCCATGCTACTATTATTGCAGGACGCATGATCACACGAAGTAGCTTTTCTTCCATTTCAAAGAAAATTTCTTGCGCACCTGCCACCGTTTGCGCCTTTTCGACGTGATAGACGAACAATCGCGGTAAATAGAATAGACCAGCCATCCATGAAATCACTGCCATGATGTGTAAGGACTTCACCCATGGATAAAGGGTAATAAGAAAGTCAGTCATCCCGGCCTCGAGCTTTGTTCTGATCTTCCCTAATAAAAAAAATAGAAAAGAAAAAGGATGATGGTTTTGTAGGGAGTGTAGAATCCGTGGATTACTTGTTTGTCCAAGGTTTTTCCCCAAGCTGGATGAGTTTAAAGTTCAGAGTAGAAGTTCTGTTGATATAGAAAAATAAATAAATAAAAACAACAGGTTGAGATGTAGACACAAACTTAATTCTGGGGATATCTCCTGAGGAACTCTTTGAAAACTACCTTATCCCGTTTAATGAACTTATCCTTGTCCCATCTGGACCGAACTTGAGCGACTCACAGATATTTTTTGCATGAACACAGGACTTGCGTGTCAATCGGAAAACCATACAAAACATCCCAGAACTGTTAACGAATTACTCGGCTGGTTTTCCACATGTCTGTCCCCATTGTTTTGGCTTCTGGTTCTACTATTCGAGCACAGCTGCTGCGAAATGCTGGTATTGATTTTTCCGTAAATGTCGCGCGCATAGACGAGGATAGCGTGAAACAAGCGTTGTTGGCCGAAGATGCGTCTCCTCGGGATATCGCAGACGCTTTGGCCGAAATGAAGGCGCGGAAAGTCAGTGATAAGTCGCCAGGTGCTATGGTAATAGGGTGCGACCAGGTATTGGACTTTGACGGCAAGGTAATTTCGAAACCGGATTCGCCTGAAGATGCTCTGCAACAGCTCAAGTCTATGCGCGGTAGACGGCACGCTTTGCTTTCTGCGGCAGTCGTCTATCAGAATAGCGAACCAGTCTGGAGACATATTGGCCAGGTGCGATTGCGGATGCGAGCGAGTTCGGACGCGTACTTACGCGACTATGTCACTCGAAATTGGGAAAGTATTCGCTATTCTGTTGGAGCGTATAAACTGGAAGAAGAAGGTGTACGCCTATTTGCGGACATAGACGGCGATTACTTTAACGTTCTGGGTATTCCGTTGTTAGAAATCATTAATTTTTTGGCTGTGAAAGGCGTAATTGACCAATGACGGACCATCGTATCCCACTGGCCGGGGTGATAGGACACCCCGTTGCACACTCCCAGTCACCGAAATTACATGGTCATTGGCTCAAGGCTCATGGGTTATCAGGTCATTACATCCCGATGGACGTGGCGCCTGCTGATCTCGAAACAGTTTTGCGGGCACTGCCCAAGGCAGGTTTTGTCGGCGCTAACATAACAGTTCCACACAAAGAGGCCGCACTGCGTCTGTCGGATCACGCAGCCGACCGCGCTTCTGTCATAGGGGCAGCGAATACACTGGTATTCCGTGAAGATGGTTCGATCCATGCGGACAACACTGACGGGTATGGTTTTATGGCGAACCTGAGATCGGGCGCTCCGGATTGGGTGCCTCAGGATGGTCCAGCAGTTGTGTTCGGCGCTGGAGGAGCGGCCAGAGCAGTATTGTGGGCTCTTGCAGATGCAGGTGTTCCAGAAATTATGCTGACCAATCGTACACGCAACAGAGCCGACCATCTGAAAGAGGAATTTGGACAACGCATTACGGTAGTCGATTGGGTGCAGGCCGGAAATGTTGTCGAGAATGCCGAACTGGTCGTCAACACAACGTCTTTGGGAATGCAAGGACAGCCAGAGTTGCGCGTACCACTGGATGGATTGCAGCCGGGTACCGTTGTAACGGATCTTGTCTACACTCCTTTGAAAACGCGTCTCCTGCGGACGGCTGAAGAAGCTGGATGCACCACGGTCGACGGCTTAGGCATGTTGCTCCACCAGGCTGTGCCCGGTTTTGAGCGTTGGTTCGGATTACGTCCAGAAGTTGACGAAGACGCGCGTACGGCGGCGTTAGCATGAGTTTCGCCCTTGGACTCACCGGTTCGATTGGTATGGGAAAAAGCACTACAGCAAAGATGTTTGCGGACGAAGGATGTGCTTTGTGGGATGCAGATGATGCAGTCCATCGGTTGTACTCACCAGGGGGTACCGCCGTGCAGTCGATATCAGAGATCTATCCTGAAGCTGTAATAGACGGCTCGGTCAACAGAATTGTCTTAAAGCAGATTATTTCTAAGGAACCGTCGGCATTGAAAGTAATCGAATCCATAGTTCATCCATTGGTTTCCAAAGACCGGGCGACTTTTCGTGCCTCGGAAACAGCAGATATCATTGTATTTGATATCCCGTTACTCTTTGAAACTGGCGGGGACGCCGACATGGACGCGGTCGCGTGCGTTTCGATATCGCCCGAGGAACAAAAGCGCAGAGTCATGACACGGGGCACGATGACTGAGGCTCAATTCGATCAAATCAGATCCAAACAAATGCCAAATGAAGAGAAATGCCGGCGATCGGACTTTGTAATTGTCACGGATACACTGGACCACGCCCGTGCGCAGGTGCAGGATATAGTCAGACAAATCAGAGTGGGAATGCGAAATGCGTGAGATCGTACTCGATACGGAAACCACTGGCTTTGACCCCGAAAACGGTGACCGGATCGTAGAAATCGGTGCCGTGGAGCTATGGAATCATGTAGCAACCGGCGAAACGTATCACGTCTACATTAACCCAGAGCGATCAATGCCCGAAGACGCGTTTGGTGTACACGGAATCGGCCCAGACTTACTGGACCCGCCTCAACCTACAAAGCCTGGGCAGATTACGCTGAAGGATAAACCGGTTTTCAAAAAAGTTGGTCTGGAATTTCGCGACTTTGTCGGTGACGCAAAACTAGTAATCCACAACGCATCCTTTGATATGAAGTTTCTGAATGCCGAATTGGGTTGGATGGGTGCGCCGATGATACCGATTGAACAGGCCGTTGACACATTGGCAATCGCGCGAAAACGGTTCCCCGGTTCTCCTGCCTCATTGGATGCGCTATGCCGCCGGTTCAACATCGATAACTCGAACCGTGTTCTTCATGGGGCATTACTCGATTCGGAAATATTGGCTGAAGTTTATCTTGAGCTGATTGGTGGGCGGCAGCCGGATTTTGGTCTGGCTACAGCGGCGTCGACGGTATCTGAAGGAGGCGATGCATGGCGTCCTGCGCCGCGCGCGGTAGCATTGCCTGAACGGATCACAGAAGAAGAGCGCGTGGCACACAACTCTTTTGTAGAAAACCTTGGCGAAAATGCCCTTTGGACCCGCGTCTGAGGGTGCCCAGACGCGAGCAGATAACTTAAGCTTCTGTTTTCTGCGTCTGCGCAGCCTGGCGGCGCGCAATTTCATTTCGATAAAGTGCTACAAAGTCGATATTGTCCAAATTGACCGGTGGATAACCTCCGTCGCGGGTAATGTCGCTGACAATGCGGCGCAGGAAAGGGAACAACATGCGCGGACATTCAATCAGCAGGAACGGATGTAGCTGATCTTCTGGCACGCCTTCAACATGAAACAGGCCGCAATAATCGATTTCGCAAACGAAAAGAATATCTTCCATGCCCTTGGCTTTGGATTTCAGGTTCAGCTTGATCGACACTTCATATTGGTGTTCAGTCGGTCGCTTTTTTGCATCCAGGTTAACCTGCACCGCTATTTCAGGCTGAACTTCGCCTGATACGCCCTTTTGCGCCATTACGTTTTCAAAGGACAAATCGCGGATGAACTGCCCCAAAACGCGCATTTGGACCTGCGGTGCGGCCTGTGCCGCGGTGTTTTCTTTGGCGTCTTCGTCGGCCATGGATCTACTCCAAAAATGATTTTCGTCACTGCTTAACAAGTTGCGCGAGCCACCTCAATGCTGGTGCGGCCGCTCTACCCACTTAGAAGGTTTCGCGGAGCCATTTCTGGGCCGGACCTCGGAGTACTCACCGTCAATCACATCGGCATTTTCAAATGGTTCTGGACGGCTATGGAATTGCGCACCCGCGCCCATCTGGAATTGCGTGACCGAGATTTTGGACTTCAAGTAGTGGAACAAAGCCAAACGTATAGCGGGAATTAACAATGCAAAACCAATAATGTCAGTGAAGAAACCAGGTGTTACTAACAAAGCCCCCGAAAGCAAAATCATAGCGCCGTGCGCTAAGGGTTCAGTCGGGTCATCCATTTGGGAAAAGGACCGCTGTAATTCTCCCAGCGCCATGCGACCTTGTGTCCGCACCAAAACGGCACCTAAAACAGCCGTCAATACGACAATGGCAAGTGTCGGCCATAGCCCAATCAGACCACCGACCTGAATGAACAGGGTGATCTCAATTATGGGTACCAACAAAAAAGCCAGAAACAGGTACATATGCGCTGTCCTTTCTAGTAGTTCGGGCTGTGGACTTGCCACCAACTGTCACCTACATAGGAGCATGAGGCTGTGCTTACAAAGTCTCGGTTCTGAAAAGAGGACGAAATGAACAATCCCATGATCCAGCTATTGGTCTTGCTTGGTATCGCTGTTTTCCTGATCATGCGCCTGAAAAGCGTACTGGGAACACGTGAAGGATTTGAAAAGCCGCCGCTGCAGCAACAACCCGAAGCCAGCAAGTCGCGTCGCGATTTTGAAGTAATCGAAGGTGGCCCGGATCATGACATCACCGATCACGTGCCAGAAGATAGCGAACAAGCGCAAACTTTGGCCGCAATGAAACGTGTCGAACCCAGTTTTTCTGTCGGTGAGTTTGTTCAGGGCGCGCGTGGCGCATACGAAATGATCGTTATGGGATTCGAAAAGGGCAATCTGGACGAAATCCAACCGTTCCTGTCTGAAGAAGTGTTCGACAGCTTCGTTTCGGTCGTGGCAGACAGGGAGGATAAGGGCTTGACGATTGAAGCCGAGTTCGTGGGTGTACGCGAAACGACATTGGCGGACGCTCATTTTGACAAGGACACAAACCAGGCCGAAATCACGATGCGGTTTATTGGAGAGTTGACTTCGGTCGTTAGGGATCGAGGCGGCGACATTATCGAAGGAAGCCCCAATACTGTAAAACGCCAAAAGGACAGTTGGACCTTTGCCCGCGTCATGGGTACTGATGATCCAAACTGGCTGTTAGTTGCCACGGACGCATGATTGGAAAACTCCGGTCGCTTTTCTTGGTGGCCGCTATGACCGCCGCGAGCGCCCCCAGTGCAGAGGTGAAACGCACCATTCTGGCTTTCGAAGATTTGGATGGCTGGGCTGCTGACGATCATTGGGCGGCCCTTTCTGTTTTTTTAAATACATGCAGCGATCTGGAGGACCCGGACTGGAAAGCGTTATGCGCGGCGGCGCAGACGCATAGTCCGGAATCCGCGCGCTCGTTTTTTGAGTTGTTTTTTCGTCCCCTGTTGGTCGAGGATGGGGCCGCTGCCTTATTTACGGGCTATTTCGAACCTGAGCTCGATGGCGCAACGTCGCCATCAGCAAAGTACCGCTATCCCCTATACCGAATGCCGCCCGAGGCCAGGAAATCCGACCGTTGGCTGAGCCGACGAGAGTTATTGACCAGTGACGTTATGCAAGGTCGCGGACTGGAGATCGCGTGGGTCGATGACCCGGTTGAACTGTTTTTTCTGCAAATCCAAGGATCAGGGCGTATCCGGTTGCCTGACGGTAGTAAATTGCGAGTTGGCTACGGAGGCGCAAACGGACATCCGTATCGTTCGATCGGGGCCGAGTTGGTTCGGCGTGGTGCGCTGGGCGCTCACGAAGTCAGCGCCCAAATGATACGTGCTTGGGTCCGAAAAAACCCTGAAGCAGGCGCTGAATTGCTATTACACAACCCTTCGTACGTTTTCTTTCGTGAAGTTACACGTGTCGCCCCCGAGCTTGGACCATTGGGTGCCATGAACCGCTCAGTCACAAAGTTGCGCAGTATCGCGGCGGACCCGATCTATACACCTTTGGGGGCGCCGGTTTGGATCGAAAAGGATGGAGAGAAACCAATTCGCCAGTTGATGATTGCCCAAGATACAGGTTCGGCAATCAAGGGTGCCCAGCGCGCGGATATTTTCTTTGGTACCGGTGATGCGGCAGGTGAAGCTGCAGGGCGCCTTAAAGATTCCGGTCGAATGATTCTGTTGCTGCCGATCCAGCGCGCGTATGCTCTTTTGCCGGATGAGTTCTGATGCCGCGCCGGAAACTGACCGCAGACGAAATTGAACTTTGGCGCAAAGTCGCGAAACAAGCCGAGCGTTTGCATCCTGAGCTACCGCAAACGGTACACCCGACTGTTCTTCCCAAACCCAAACCAACAAAGTCGCCGGTACCCAGACTGGAAACTTTCGAATTGGGACAAAAATCGCAACCGACGCCAGCCGGCAACAATCTGAAAACGTCAATTTCTGAAGCGCTACGCAGAGACGGCGTGCGTATGGACGTTAAGGCGTTTGGTCGGATGAAACGCGGCAAACTTAAACCCGAAGGTCGTCTGGATCTGCACGGCATGAGAATGGACACGGCGCACCCTGTATTGGTCAAGTTTATCCTATCGGCACAAGCCTCGGGAAAACGGCTCGTGTTGGTAATTACAGGAAAGGGTAAGGATCGAGACGAGCCCGGCCCTATCCCAACCCCGCGCGGTGTCCTCCGAAATCAAGTCCCCCACTGGCTGAGCCTGCCGCCACTGGCGCAAGCGGTCCTTCAGGTGACTCCGGCGCATATCAGCCACGGGGGTGATGGTGCGTATTATGTGTATCTGCGCAAAAAAAAGCAGTTTGGCTAAGTATCGATAGAATTTGCTGAGGTGTTCAATTGCAAAAAAAACGCAATTTGATTTAGAAAAATAGGCCAATGGCTATTGAGCCAATTGGAGCGGATTCGATTTTTTCACAGTTTTCACAAGGTAAATCGCTAAGCAAGAAGCGACAATTTTTTCAGCGGGCTGATTAAAAGTGGCTAAAGTTCGCTCCAAAAGTTTAGTTTTCTCAGGAATGAATAAATGATAGAACACCAAGCAATGCCATAGCATACAAACAGCTAGGCGCGAACAATGTTACGTGTTCCGATGCGGTATTTGCCACGAGTATCAATAATTATCTGGGCATGTTTTTCTATCAATTCGTAATCAAAGTTATCGTGGTCCGTCGCGAGGATGACAGCGTCCTGTTCGGACAATATTTGAGGATTCAATTCAGTCGAAGTTAGATCAAAGAAGTGTTCCCGCATTTTTGGGAACTGTGGAACGTGTGGATCGGAGTAACTGAGTGTACCTCCGCCGTCTCGGATTAGCTCCATCAGGGTAACAGAAGGGCTCTCGCGCATATCGTCGACATTCTTCTTATACGCTACGCCCAAAATCATTATTTTGCTTCCTTTAACTGACTTGCACTGGTTGTTAAGCGCTTCGGATAGCTTGCCAAACACATAGTTTGGCATCGCAGTATTGACCTCTCCGGCCAATTCTATGAACCGGGTATTGATCCCGAATTCACGCGCTTTCCAGGTTAGATAAAACGGGTCGATTGGAATGCAATGCCCACCAAGACCTGGGCCAGGAAAATATGGGGTGAAACCGAAAGGCTTGGTTGCGGCCGCCTCGATTACTTCAAAAATATCGATACCCATACGGTCTGCGACGATCTTCATTTCATTAACAAGACCAATATTCACAGCTCGATGGATATTTTCTAGAAGCTTGGTCATTTCAGCCGTTTCTGTCGAGCTAACAGGAACGAGCTTATCTATGGCCCTGTCGTACAGCGCCAGACCTGCAGTAAGACAATCCTTGGTATGCCCGCCAACAACTTTAGGAATTGTGTTGGTAGAGAATTCCGCGTTGGCTGGATCTTCTCGTTCCGGCGAGTAAACGGCAAAGATATCCTTACCAACTTCGAGGCCCTTTTTTTGAATGCGAGGCAACACTTCTTCTTTGGTCGTGCCTGGATATGTCGTGCTTTCCAAAGCAACTACCTGCCCAGGACGAAGATAGTCTGCGATCTGATCGCATGTGTCCGTAACAAAGCTTAGATCGGGCTCCCGATACTGATTGAGTGGGGTTGGAACACACAACATAATGCCGTCTGCCTCGCCGATTCTTGAGAAATCCGCAGTAGCCTCAAAGCCGTTCTGGCGGGCATTTGCAACGCGTTCGTCCGAAATGTGTTCGATAGAACTGTGGCCCGCATTCAACTCTTTGATTTTCGTTGCATCAAGGTCGAAACCGAGCACCCGATATCCGATCTCCGAGTACCTTAGAGCCAGCGGTTGGCCAACGTAACCCAGCCCAACGATCCCAATCACTGCCTCTTTGTCTGCAAGCTTCTTTAGCAAAAGACTAAGTGATTTCTGTTTTATTTGAAGGTTGCTCATTATTTTGTCTCTGGGCCACTATTTCATTAAAGAAGCTTGCCCCAACCTGCATCAGGGGCCGGACCGCTCTAAGCACCTTCAAACAAAAAGGCAACGAGTATTTGGCATTCAAGCGTTTTAATATTGTTAAAAGTTGTATGATCAACAAATAAATTGCCGGAGATATATCGAGTTCACATATCCGTAGAAAGCAAACTGACGATGTGCTAGCGCAGGTACGGAAGGAAGTTAGAATTTGGAGCAACCGTGAAAATTGCAGTAGTAGTCGGGGCCCGCCCACAATTTATTAAACTTGCGCCAGTTAGCAAGGCACTCAGTTCAATTGAAGGCATCCAAGAGATTTTGATTCATACTGGACAGCACTATGACAAGTCTATGTCCGGAGTGTTTTTTGACGAATTGGACATGACTAAACCGGAATTTAACCTTTCTGTAAACTTGAGTGGCCACGGTGCTATGACCGGCTTGATGATGCAGAAACTCGAACCGGTTATCCAAGAAATCAAGCCTGACGTGCTTGTCGTGTTTGGCGATACAAATTCAACTTTGGCGGGTGCCCTTGTTGCGGCAAAACTCCATATCCCTGTTGCTCACATAGAAGCGGGCTTACGCTCTTTCAATCAAATGATGCCGGAAGAGATAAACAGGGTCCTTACAGATCATGTTTCCGACCTGCTCTTTACTACGTCTGATGAAGCAGTCCAAAACTTGCGAAATGAGAACATTTCTAACGATAAGATTTTCAATGTCGGCGATGTAATGTATGATGCTGCATTACAGTTTCGTGAGAGCGCAAAGGAAAAATCAAATGTTTTGAGCGCGCTAGGGCTCAGCGGAAAAGGATACATCCTTGCGACCATACACAGGGCTGAAAACACAGACTCGCCAAATATTCTTTCAAATATAGTTGACAGTCTTGAAGCCGTGGCGAAGCACTACCCGGTTGTTTTACCTTTGCACCCTCGCACGGCAGCTAGGTTGTCAGAAATGGGGCGCCAACTCAATAACGTCCAAACTATAGAGCCGGTAGGATATTTAGATATGGTTGCACTGGAGAGCAACTCGCTGTTGGTTGTAACCGACTCTGGCGGTGTCCAAAAGGAGGCTTACTTTTATGGCGTTCCATGTGTTACGCTTCGAACCGAGACTGAATGGGTTGAGCTTGTTGATAGCGGCTGGAATAAAATTGTACCTCCTTCGGAACCTGACATCGAGGGTAAGATCCTAAGCGCAATTGGGAGCAAAGGCGACCCAATTGAAATCTACGGTGACGGATCTGCATCGAAGCAGATCGCCCGGATTTTGGCTTCAAAATTTTAAATATCGTCGTAGAGGGCAATCAGCTTTGCTACCTGAGCGGGCCAGCTGTAGTTGGTCCATAGATTGTCTGCATTCTCGGGGGTCATTCGGTAGCTCTCTGGATGATCAAGTACATCCTCGATCGCTTGGGCAATACACTTTGGGTCGGTTTGGTCCATCGTCCGGCCAAAACCTAGTTCTTCAGCAAACCGCCGCATCTCAGGAAGATCTGAAAGGCAGATTGGAATACCCGCAAAGGCAGCTTCAAAAAGTTTGTTAGGCATAGCGTACCGGTGGTTCTTTGAGACATCTTGAAACGGACATATCGCAAGGTCAGCAGTGCTGATGGCCACCGGTACGTCCGGGGCTGCCACAGGCGGAAGCAACGTTACCCTTTGACTTATGCCGAGATCACGAGCAATTTTTAAAAACCACGCGTCGTTTTCTTTGTGTCGGGGCCCCATTGTGGCCAAATGCACCTTTGGCAAATAAACTAAAGCCTCAAGGACTTTGTCCATGCCACGATGCGACATTTGGATACCGCCGGTAAATACCACCAAGGGTGTATCGTCAGAAACATGGGATTTAGCACGTACTGAAAGCTGATCTAAAGCTTCGGCTTTTCTCTTTTTGATGAAATTTGGATCTATTTCTGGTGCGTTGAATATAAGCGTAGGACTAGATTTGAAACGCTTGGAATAAAAGTCTGCAAATGAAGGTGAAACCGTGATCATATGATCGACATAAGCGAGGCAATCATCCTCAAGCTTTTCAGCAAAATTCGACCCATCTGAAGGGTTGTTAGTTGCCCGAGCCGGCTCGTATTCATGAGCATCATATACAAGTTTTGCATTATAATGTTTGGCGAGAACTACACCGGCCGGCAGACAATATATATCATGAGCGTGTATCACGTCCGGAGCTTCGTCAAACTTCAAGTTGAGTAAATTATTAGCAAAGATTAATGAGCACAATTGATAGAGCTCGCGCCTCCGTTTCTTCAGTTCCCGTTCTCCGGACATTAGTGTTTTTAGCTTCTTTGAATTGTGTCCGAATCCGTGCTTCAGCAAAGTTTTATAATACAGAGATTTGTGCCTAATTTTCCGCCGCCTCCGTTCTGTTCCCTCAAAGTGTTTATAGTAATTTGGATCCAAAACTTGTACTTGCTCTGGCGTAACAATCCTTTCTGCCCAGCTTTTTGATTTGTTTAGTAGATCGGCGCTCCTCATATATGGAACAAAACGCCTGTTTACCTCTTCAGAAATCCGATCAACAAAAAAAAACGGGTCAAGTGTTTTGGCGCTGATAAACTCAGGAGACTGCCAGTTGAAGCGTTTCACTTGAATGCCGTCTATGCAAGCCACCTGGGAAAAGCCTTCGGGCCAATCGCAGAAAACTTGAACGTTATGGCCAGCTGATTGCAGGGCTCTCGCCTCTTTAAGCACTCGCGCATCCGCTGTTATCTCATGGTATGTCAAGCAGAAGATCGTCTTTGGATTTTCTGTATTAGAAACAGGCATTGTAAGTTGACCGATGAAATTGAATGGGCATTAACGCGCTCTATCAGAGGCAGATCCGTGTTTCCAGATCGAATAAAGAGATGTTTGAGGCCGATGTGCTATTGACATCCCAGTAAATTTCTTGAATTCGCAGTGATTGGGTCCATTCGAACTGGAAGAGTATAGATGAGCAATTTTGCCTTGATAGGAGCTGCTGGCTATATCGCTCCACGCCACATGAAAGCGATTGCAGACACACAAAATAATTTACTTGCAGCGTTAGACCCCAGTGACTCGGTCGGAATCATTGATAGCTACTTTCCAGAAGCCCACTTTTTTACTGAGTTTGAACGGTTTGACCGATACGTCAACATATTACGTGACAAAAAAACTGACAAAATAGATTATGTCTCAATTTGTTCGCCTAACTATCTCCATGATAGTCATATGCGGTTTGCACTTCGTTCAGGCGCGGATGCGATCTGTGAAAAACCGCTAGTTCTCAATCCTGAGGATATTGATGGCTTACAGGTCGTCGAGAATGAAACAGGCCAGAAGGTCAATACAATCCTGCAATTGCGTGTTCATCCATCGATTGTTGCGCTGCGTCAGAAAATAAAGAGTAGCGAAACCGATACTAAGCACGAAGTCGATCTTACTTATATTACTTCACGAGGACGCTGGTATCTGGAAAGTTGGAAGGGCGACACGCGTAAATCTGGTGGTATTGCCACGAATATCGGTGTGCATTTCTATGACATGCTGTACTTTCTTTTTGGCGATCTTCAAGAAAACAATGTTCACCTCAATGACCCGACTAAAGCGGCAGGCTATCTAGAATTCGAACACGCTCGGTGTCGTTGGTTCCTGTCCTTGGATGAAAATGACGTTCCAACAGAGGCCCGCAATAATGGCGCTCGAACTTACCGGTCAATAACCATCGACGACAAGGAAATCGAGTTCTCTGGCGGATTTGCAGATTTGCACACCCGCAGCTATGAAGAGATTCTGTCCGGTAATGGTTTCGGGCTAAACGAAAACTGGGCTGCGATTGAGATGGTGAGCAAAATTCGTAATGCGAAGATTGACTCAACAAAAGGTGAGCGGCATCCAAAGTTAGTGACCGGCGCAGTCTCATGATTGGCGTATTTGCCTATGCCTTTCCTCACCGAAAATCCCAAGACTTTTTGATTGAGTTGGCGCTGGAGGGTATGCGCGACGTAACCGTAATTGGAGCACCGTTCCAAAAACTTCCAGAAATGGACCGAACGGTTTACTTTTCGCGTACACTCAATTCGATTCCCCCAATCGATACAGAGGACCTTTGCAATCGTCTGGGTTTCAAATTTGTGGCAATGCAACATAATGATATTGACGGAATATCAGAACTAGCTTTGGCACACAATTTAGAGTTGGGTATTATCTCAGGAGCACGCATCTTAAAACGGCAGGTGATTGAAACTTTTAAACAGGGCATCGTGAACTTTCACCCTGGCATGATTCCGGAAACATCTGGTCTCGACGCTTTTTATTATACCATAAAGAACAACGTTGACGCAGGCATAACCACGCACTTGATCGACCCCAGGGTGGATGCGGGGCAATTTCTCGCATTTGAACCTGTAAAGGTTTCCTTGACCGATAGTCCTGAAGTCGTTCAGGAAAATACATACCGAGCACAGATCATTGCTCTACGAAGCTTTATCCAGCAATGGAAAAATGCCGCTTTGAACCCAGAAAAGCTTAACCGTCCACAAAAGAACGAACCGATGGAACCCCAAGAGAAATGGGAGATGCTGCTTCGGTTCCCTAGATGGCGAGCCAACCGCTTTCGCGCTCAGAGTTTTGAGAAGTTGCGGAGCTCTTGCGAGTTTGGCGACATTGAATCGGTCTCAAGAATTCTTATTGAGCAACCCGATCTTTTAGAGGAACGAACAGCTGAAGGGTGGACACCGCTAATAATGGCTGCTTTCCATCAGCACGTTGACCTAGTTGAACTATTGTTAAATCTTGGGGCCAATCCTAACGCGACCGGACGCAATGGCACGACCGTACTGATGTACGCTAAAACCGCGTTAATGGAAAAGCCGGATGCAAAACATGATTTGTTGAATCAGTTGATAGAAAATGGCGCAGATTTTCAACGTAAGGACATGCATGGGCTAAGTGTACTAGATTACGTGGAGCAGGCGGGCGCAAAGCATCTGATTCGGTACTTTCAGGGGAAAGAGAATTTGTGAAGTGATGCAGTTTATCGACCTAAAGAAACAACAAAGTCGTATCAAAGACGAACTGGATGCTAGTATCGCAAGCGTGCTGTCTCACGGGAAGTACATCCTTGGTCCTGAGGTTGCCGAACTGGAGCAAAAATTGGCAGTATTCTCGGGCGCCAAATATTGTATAACTTGCGCAAATGGTACAGACGCTCTGCAAGTCGCATTGATGGCGCTTGGGGTGGGGCCGGGCGACGAGGTCATAACTCCCGGATTCTCTTATATAGCTACGGCAGAAGCCGCCTGTGTTCTCGGAGCATCGCCAGTCTATGTCGATATCAATCCGCAGACGTATAATCTAGATGCAACGAAACTTGAAGCCGCAGTAACGCCACAGACGAAAGCCATAATTCCTGTTTCGCTATACGGGCAGCCTGCAGACTTCGAGGCGATAAATAAGATTGCCCAATCTCACAAAATTCCCGTAATCGAGGATGCCGCACAAAGTTTTGGTGCGTCTTTGAACGGAAAGCGTTCCGGAAACCTTTCAACGATTTCCTGTACTAGCTTTTTCCCATCCAAACCTTTGGGTTGCTATGGTGATGGTGGAGCAGTCTTTACCTCGGATCAGGAGCTTAGCGTCAAAATTCGCCAAATTGCAAGACATGGTCAAGACAGGCGCTACCACCACATACGGATCGGAGTCAACAGCCGTTTAGATACATTGCAGGCCGCAATATTGCTCTGCAAGCTTAGTGTTTTCGAAGAAGAGCTTTCAATGCGAGGCGAGGTTGCTGGTCGATATAGGGCCTTGCTGAAGGAAATTGGTTTGTCTGCTCCGGAACTGATCAAGGGCGCTTCCAGCGCCTGGGCGCAGTACACCATTCGCGTGAAGAACAGAGAAGCTGTTCAGGCTAAGCTCACTGAAGAGGGAATACCTACCGCGGTTCACTACCCGCTGCCATTGAACAAACAACCTGCGGTTTCGAACCCGGGAGCAGATCTGCCAGTTGGAGATGCTGCATCGGCCCAGGTTATTAGCCTGCCCATGCATCCCTATTTGGATCTTTCTACACAGGAACAGGTTGTGGATGCACTTAGGCGTGCGTTATGATAGTTTGCAAAATTGTAGTTACTGTATGGCGTGCGTCATCGCTGAAGACAGTTTTTGGGGCTAATTTAAGTTGTGTGACCATATTTGAGTTTCAAAACATCTCACATCATAAGCCTAAATGGTCCTGACAAGAAAAATTGCGGATTCCCGTTTTCCGTTAATAAGGCTTCGCCCTATCCGGTAAGATTCCGTATTCTGGAAGAAGTCGTATCTTCTACATCATGCCCTGGCGCGCATTTACTATCTCATTCAGAAAGACAATCCAGATAGTTATCCAGTTTCAAATTCTTTTCGAGATAGAATTTCTTATTTCAACCGCCTTTCGGCAACTTAATCGGCGACGCAGTGTATCCTATATCTAAGGGCAGGCTAGGCTTTACTGCGCGTCCGTTGATGGAGAGTAATGGACTTTCAAGGAGCACTTTGAAGACGGAATCCTAATTGCTCACTGACTGAGTTGTAGCTGCCGCCTGATGTCGAAAGTCGCTTAGTAGCTACCAGTGGCGCAAAGACCTCGCGAACACAATGATTAAGAATCGAATCAATGTTACTTTGGCCGGTTAGAAACTTGAAAAATTGGACCGCAGCCCTGCCCATTTAGTTACATCTAAAGGCAGTGCGTCATAGATAAAAAACGCTTCAATTATCATTGAAAACTGGCCGCGAAATTCAGATCATAGCGCATGAAGCACAAAGTGATCTTTAGTGAGACAGGTCGAATTGCTAAACAGACCAGTAGATGTGAACAACCGAAACGTTGGGCGCTAGCTTAGTTATTGTAGTTGAGGCGCCAATTTGCCTTAGTGGTAATGAAGAATGCGCTGTTGACCAATTTGAGGCCTTATTATCGTGCAAAAGATCCTGATCACAGGCACCGCCGGCTTTATCGGTTTTCATCTAGCCAATCTGCTTCTCGCAAACGGTGACAAGGTTTTTGGCTACGATGGGATGACCGAGTATTACGATGTCCGGTTAAAGAAGCACCGCCATGCGTTGCTTTTACAAAATCAAAATTTTTCGTGTGATGAAGAAATGTTGGAGAATACCGCAAGATTTGATGAAGTTGCGGACCAATTTAAACCTGACGTCATTGTGCACCTGGCTGCGCAAGCTGGTGTCAGGTACAGCCTTGAAAACCCCCGTGAATATATCAATGGAAACATCCTAGGGACATTTAATGTTATGGAGGCGGCGCGGCGTCACAAAGTCAATCATCTTCTAATGGCGTCAACCTCGTCTGTTTACGGTGCAAACACCAACATGCCCTATGATGAGCGTGAAAAGGCTGATACCCAGCTAACGATCTACGCAGCTACCAAAAAGGCGAATGAGAGCATGGGACACACCTACGCCCATCTATGGGATTTGCCGACAACGATGTTTCGCTTCTTCACTGTCTATGGCCCATGGGGACGACCCGACCTCGCCTTCTTTAAATTTGTAGAGGCTATCCTAGATGATCGACCTATCGATGTTTACAATCACGGAAATATGTACCGTGATTTCACATACGTGGATGACTTGGTACGGGCTATTTCCCTCCTGATCAAAACTGTCCCCGTTCGCCCTAAATGTAGGGAGGATATCGAAGAGTTTGACAGCCTAAGTCCGGTGGCACCCTTTCGTATTGTTAACATTGGCAACTCGGAAAAAATCCGACTTTTAGATTTTATTGATGCAATCGAAGAGAGTCTCGGAAAGAAGGCGATCCGGAATTACATGGACATGCAGCTTGGGGATGTTCCGGCAACCTGGGCTAACACCTACCTTTTGAAACAATTAACAGGTTATCGACCCCATACGGACTTTAAAGACGGCATTCGTAAATTTGTGGATTGGTATCGAGAGTACTACGACAAGTAAGGTTTTTTGGATTTTGAGGTTTTTTTTGCGTTTGAAGCCCAAATCTGGAATTTCAGTTTCGACAATATTATCGAATTTCAAACTGCCGTCTGGAAACCAACCAGCCAAGAGGCGGACCACTGTTTTATTATATCTTACCGTGAAAAAGGACGCTTGACGCAACACGTTTTAGTAGGATTGCTGAACGATGCGGCTCTAACTTTTCACGAAATAAAAATAATCCCGAATAGGTTTTCGTCGAACTAATCTGAGTTTTCCATGTTTCGGATGGCGCTATTTTGATCAATCCGTTGGGGTTGCGCTCGCCGGGAGGAGCCTAACTAGACCTAAGGCTAATCTAGCTAAATCTGAAACAACGCCCAGAGCGATAGAGTTCGAACAGAGGCTGCACCGAAAGACGCTGTTTCAGGTTAAAGAACGTAACGGCTAAGGTCTGTAGACTTCGTCAACTCGCCCAAATTGTCGCTGACAAATTGCGCGTTGACCAAAACTTCGGATCCAGCTTTGTCAGGGGCGGCAAACGAGAGTTCTTCGAAGACCCGTTCCATCACAGTATAAAGCCGTCGTGCACCGATGTTCTCAATACTTTGGTTTACGTCAGCCGCGATACGGGCAAGCGCGGCGATGCCGTCTTCGCTAAAGCTGACGGTGACATCTTCCGTGCCCATCAACGCCGTGTATTGAAGGGTAAGGGCATTGTCGGTTTCGGTCAGGATGCGCACAAAATCTTCTTCGGTCAGTGCCCGCAGCTCGACACGGATCGGTAGACGACCCTGAAGTTCTGGAAGTAAATCTGAAGGTTTGGCTATGTGAAACGCGCCACTGGCGATGAACAGGATATGGTCGGTTTTGACTGGTCCATGCTTTGTTGAAACAGTCGTTCCCTCGATAAGTGGCAGTAAATCGCGCTGAACACCTTCACGACTGACGTCACCGCCGCGGGCGTCGGAGCGTGCGCACACCTTGTCGATCTCATCCAGAAACACAATTCCGTTCTGCTCGACGGATTCAAGGGCCGTGCGTGTTACAATCTCATCATCCAACAGCTTATCGGCCTCTTCACCAATCAACGCGTCGTAACTATCAGCAACGGTCATGCGACGTTTCACCGTCCGCCCGCCAAAAGCTTTGCCGAAAATATCGCCAAGGTTCATCATTCCCATTTGGCTGCCGGGTTGACCCGGAATGTCGAACATCGGCATCGGGTTTGAAGTATCCGCTAGCTCCAATTCGATCTCCGTTTCGTCTAACTCGCCGGCCTTGAGTTTCTTGCGGAACATCTCGCGCGTTGACTCGCGGGCATCTTCTCCAGCAATTGCGGCAATAACCCTGTCTTCGGCAGCTTGATGGGCGCGGGCTTTGACGTCCTCACGCATGTTTTCGCGGGTTTGGATTATAGCCGCATCGACGAGATCACGTACGATCTGTTCAACGTCGCGCCCTACATACCCCACCTCGGTGAACTTAGTTGCTTCAACCTTAATGAACGGTGCGCGCGCCAATCTGGCCAGTCGACGGCTAATCTCGGTCTTGCCGACGCCCGTAGGGCCGATCATCAGGATATTTTTCGGGTAAACCTCGTCACGGATATCGTCCGGAAGTTGCTTGCGCCGCCAGCGGTTGCGCAGTGCAACGGCAACCGCGCGCTTCGCATCCTTCTGACCAATGATAAATCGGTCAAGTTCCGAGACTATTTCGCGCGGGGTTAGGTCGGTCAAAGGGCGGTCCTTTCAGTCGGCATGAGTCGGTTGCGGCTTAGGTAATCACGGTGCAGGCGAAAACAACCAAATCAATTTTCTTGGCTGCGTTGGTTAGCAATGCCTCATCAGGTTTGCAAACCCTTTCCTTAGGCGAATTAAGCACGCTCTGTTACAGTGATTTCAAGGTGTTGAGGGCCAGGAGCACGGAAATGACAAAAATTGCGAAGATCACCCTGCTGTTTGTCGTGTTCGTGGACCTGATTGGGCAAGGGCTGGTCTTTCCGATAATCAACTCTTTGATTATGGAAACGAAGTCCGGGTTTTTGCCGGAAAGCACTCCTGTCGGAACCCGCCATCTATATTACGGGCTGGTTATTGGGTGTTTCTTCCTGTCCTGGTTCCTTGGCGTCGTTTACGTCTCTAAGGTGTCAGATTCGATCGGACGAAAAAATGCGTTGCTGGTCTGTTTGGGTGGTGCACTGGCAGGGTATGCACTGACAATAGCAGCGCTGTATCTCAATAGCCTACTAATGTTGATCATAGGCCGGTCAATAACGGGCTTCACAGCCGGAAACCAACCGATTGCGCAGGCGGCAATGATAGATGGCAGTACTGATGCCGCCGACCGGGATCGGAATATGGGGTATATCATAACGGGCGTAAGCTTTGGATTGGTCGGAGGGCCGATTATAGGAGCAGTGCTTTCCGACGCGGCCTTGCTGGGGAGTTTTGCAACCTTAAAGACACCCTTTTATGGCGCTTTTGTTCTGGTCTTGATCGCAATTTTCCTCGTGCTTTTCTTTTTCAAAGATATGCGCACTGAACGAACAGCTTTTGTTTTTCGACCGCGCGATGTCACTGACAGCCTAATCGCAGTTCGCGAACACCCTATGGTTCTGAAAATCTTGCCTGTTTATGCGCTGTTCATGATTTCAAACGTTACGTTTTATGTCTTTGTAGATAACTTCCTTACCAGCGCATGGGGATACGGTGTAATTGGCGGCAGTATGGCAATGGTGGTTATCGGGATTGCGCTGGCTTTTTCCAGTACGTTTCTTGTGAAGCCTGCGCAAGAGCGTTTCAGCAAACACCTGATTATCTATACTTCGTTGGTTGTTATGGTGATCTGCGGCTTTGGCTTTACATTCAGTCCCAGCGGCGTTCTGAGCTACGTCCCCGTCTTTTTCTTCTATTTCTTCTTTGGCGTGTCGTACCCGACTTTTCTGGGCCTGTTCTCATCTGCTGTCAGCGAGACAGATCAAGGATGGGTAATGGGCGTTACTACTGCAGTTTTCTGCTTGGCAGGCGGGGTTATGTCCTTGATCGGCGGTGGATTAATGAGTATCGATATCCGCCTGCCTTACTATATCGTAATCGCTGCTGCCGTCCTGGGCCTGATCGGAATGCAAAGGCGATGGAAAGGTAAAGAAATTTCGACCCTGCTGGCCTAGATCGTTTCTACCGTCAGGTTCCCGTTGGTATAGACGCAAATATCTGCGGCTATTGCCATGGCGCTACGGGCCACCTGTTCGGCGGACTTTTCGCTTTCCATCATTGCGCGCGCTGCGGCCAAGGCAAAGTTTCCACCTGAACCGATGGCAGCAACGTTGTGCTCTGGTTCCAGCACATCCCCTGCCCCGGTTATGACGAAAAGATCCTTACCGTCCGTCACGATAAGCATTGCCTCAAGTTTTTGCAGGTATTTATCCGTGCGCCAGTCTTTGGCCAGTTCGACCGAAGCACGGGCCAGCTGCCCGGGTGTAGCCTCCAACTTTGCCTCTAGTCTTTCAAGAAGGGTAAACGCGTCCGCAGTAGAACCGGCAAATCCTGCGACGATTTCAAACCCGCCTGGTGACAGGCGACGTACCTTTCGCGCAGTGCCCTTAATAACGGTTTGGCCAAGGCTCACCTGACCGTCGCCGGCGATGACGACTTGATCGCCTTTTTTGACACCAATTATCGTCGTGCCATGCCAACCGGGAAAATCGCTGTCTGCCATTAAAGCCTCCGTTACTACAGTCGCTATATATGGGCCTGTCACGGTGTTGGCGCAACCCGCTCTGAAACTGCTCAAAAGATATGCAAAAAATGCAATTCGGGTTTGTTGGACTAGCATTTGTGGGTCCGCGGGTGCGGGACTAGATGAAGTTTACAACCGACAATGGGTCGGCTGTTTCAGAAAGCGGGAATGCGCAAATGGCACAAACTGCAACAAAACACGCACCACTCGGAGCAGCTACCATCCTGCACGTAGTGAACGCGTTTACCACCACCTTCGACGAAGTGATCGAATGGAACAAAAACCGTAAGACTCGCAAAGTTCTGTCGGGTCTCACCGACGCACAGCTGGAAGATATTGGGCTGGAGCGCGCGGAAATCGCAAAGATCTAATTTCATGTTTGGACTTTAAGGCCGGGACCTTCGTCTGGTGTATGAGCGGCTCTTGGAACCCGATTGAAGTTCAGAAGTTGATTGAGCTTTTGGAACGCTGCCAAAAGGGCCGTAACAATATGGTTGGTGTCGGAATCTTGCCCAATTGACTTCCGACCTGCAATTTTGGCGAGAACTTTTGGCCTGCCAGGAAATGTCTTCGGCGGCTTATAGTTTCAGAAGGGGGCGTTTTGTTTTTTGACCCAACCTGCAGGTTTTTCGAACAGGTTTAGAACAAATAGGAGCTAGTTTCTGAAGTGGCGAAGCAAGGTAGGGCCAGATGGTTAACGTTCACAAAAAGGCTATGCGGATAAACGCTGAGTTTAGGATTCCCCATAGAAAATAGGTGCTCACGGCAATATTAGTGTGTATTGGCGTGGATTGAGGCCGAGTTGGAGGCAGTTTATGGTATGAGTTGGCCGCTATGACAGCCTTCAACTTTCTAGCGTATATGTCTACTATGCAGCTCGAGCAATGGTCGTCACCTGAGTTCGCCTGTCCGACGGAACCATTTATGCTAGAGATACCATACGTTACACGAACCGTTTAGGTTCTGTGATAGATATAAGAATGTTTGCAACTAATATCTGAATTTGTGAGTAGATATAGTTTGATTCACTGGGTGTTTTACGCAGAGCAAAAACTTGATCGAGATGTCCAGCTTGCGCTTAGATAATTTCTAAACTCATAAAAAGAAGTATAATAGATATGTTATTATGCAGCTTAGCGAGCAGTCGCGCTTTTGTTAGAAACAGCGCTTCCAAATAAGTATTGCAGCCCCAAAATCCACTGTCGCAAGAGCAATATTTGCTGTCGCCGTATTATTTCTCGCGCAGTTCCTTTACATGAACAAGCCCGAAAGCCTGTTCCCGGGCGGGCCGCTCATAAAGATAAAGGCTTGGTTTTGCGAAGGTTCCAGCTTTCCGTAAATGCTGCAAATACGCCAGAGTTTGTGTGAACACTGCTGTTATTAATCAAAATCTCTAGAAAGTTTAGGTTTTATTGGAAACTGATATAGTTAGCTTCGGCTGGCCAGCGAAAACAATAAGCTCCGTCATTTTTGCCGTTTTGCTATCGCAACCAATACATCATAATGCGCCTTATTACTTGCGCGAAAGCTATCATAGACAATTTCAGACGATGGCAAAGCATCTGAAACAAAAGCTTTCCAACTTTCTGGACTCCAGAAGTTTATGTGGTATCGGGAATAGTCAACTCTCCCGTCGGGAACAGAGACAATAAGCACACCACCCTCTGAAACAGAACTAAAAACATTCTGCAGAGCATCTTTAGGCCTTTCGAGATGTTCCAACACCTCGGTGCAAAAAACTACATCATGCATTTCGTCAAAAGGATCAAAAATGTTCTTTTTGTGGAAAACAGCATTTGGAATAAGTTTCTTGGCATATTTTAGCGCACTTTCTGAAAAATCATAACCAACAATTCTTTGCGGCTCACTTCCTTCTATGATCGCGCTGAGCGCAATTCCCGGCCCTGTACCAACATCTGCAATTGACTTGCCATCTAATGTGACAGACCACTTAGAAAAATTTTTTTTGAGAGCCATGCCAAAATTGAGATAAGGTGTTTCTGATCGAATTTCAGAAAAGAAACTATCCATCCCCTCTTCGGAATTGTGCTGTATTGGATCTACCTCTTGTTTACCAAACCTCAAATTCTCAACCTTCCTCTTTTCTCTTTCAAGAAGAGATTCGAGTTGCTTTTTCTGTTGAACAAGTTTTGCATTATTCCCTTTTTGAGCAACGATTTTTAATCCTAATTTCGTGTTGCTATCTTTTACTGCGGCGATCTTTTGTTCTAATTTTTGGTTGGCTTGCCGGGCAGAACTAAGTTTCTTCTTCAACGCAGCATTGAGATTCGATTCCAATTCTGTGTCGTAGTGTGCCCTAGGGCTCGAATGAGAACGACCGGAAAGGCCTTTCAAAACCTTCTTCAAGCTCAACGGTCGAAAATAGTGTCTCAAGTCTCGCAAAGCTTTAATACTCCATTTTTAGAGCGGCCACTTGATCAAGACTCATTAGAGCAATCGTTTTGACAAGCCAATGCCGTTCCGTCTTCCAAATTAGAAAATTTTGAGCTTGGACTGCTTGAATAGTCATTGCTTGATAGTGCTAGTTCAATTTTGAATTTACAGAAGTACTATTATTTCATCCAATACAAGGAAAAACCAAGGCTTGAAGGTTTCGCGCGCTGTCAGCTCCAAGTCACGTTGGGTGCCTTGCGGCAATGACGGTATTCAGATAGGCAACCTTAAAAAGTATTCTAGGAGCAGCCATGCGGGTAATGAATATCGTTTTGAACAGCGTTCGTGATGATGGACGCGTGTTGAAAACAGCACGGTCGGGGAAAACAATTCTTGGTGAGGCGATGATCCTCGGGTTCTCACGAACGAAAGAAATGGAAGAATTTGTTGTCGATGGTGTAACCGTTGTTCTTATTCCACACCCCCAGAGATCGCTCAAAGCAGAGGGTAAATGGAGCGCGGACCCAAACTCACGAGATATGGACGAGTTCATAAATCGATCGGCTGAGCTTATTAAGCCGTACGTTGTAGACTTTGCGCCCGACATTCTCCACACGCATGATATGTTCGGGCTTGGTGTCGGAGCCATGCTAATCAGGAAGTTGCTGACTTCAAAGGTTAGCCCTAGGTGGCTTCACGACTGTCATGAATACACTCTTGGCGCCTCTAATATTCCTCAGGGCTTGCATTCATATGCCGTAAAACAGCACGAACAGTTTATCAGGGAGCCCGATAAACTCACCACAGTAAGTGATGGGATTGCCGATTATTTGATTGAGAATGACACTTTGTCGGAGCGGCCGGAGGTAATTCTAAATGTTCCTGTCGCAAGTCCGACCTTGGACCCCGATATTTCAGATATTAGAAGTGCAATTGGGGTCCCGCTCGACCAGGACCTTATTGTTTATAGCGGTAGTATCGCGTCTCCACAGCGTGGAGTGGCAACATTGATAGAAGCAATGCGCCACATGGAAGGTGTCCACGTCGCAATAACAACCAACAGGCCCAAATCCTTCGAAGAGTTACGCGATCTGGCAAAAAACCTTGGGGTGGATTCTCGACTTCACATGCATGATTACGTACCGGTTGATCAAATTGCGCGTTTTCTTCGAACAGCCGATTTGGGGTGTCACCCAATTCGGCGTTACCCGAACAGTGAGGTAGCATTACCTAACAAACTGTTCGATTATTTACACGCCGATCTTCCTGTTGTTGTAAGCGATGTAGAGACTATGTCGCAGTTTGTTCGCCGCCACAACGTAGGAGAGGTGTTCACTTCCGGTGATGCGGTGGATCTGGCCGAGAAGTGCAAGTGTGTGCTGAGGGACAATACCAGCTATCGCGAGTCCATAACTGCCGATTTTAAAGCCGAATTTTCATGGGAGGCTCAGCATAAAAAGATTGAAAAAATCTACCGTGATCTATTGGAAAATAGCAAGCAAAGACAAAGTAACGGAGAATATCGTGTATTTCACGGACTAACCAGTGCATCTGGGCAGCCTTGGGCGACGGTAAGTGGTCTGAGGAAGCTTGGGGTCCGAGCTGATGCTGTACGCGCTATTCCCGAAAAAACCCCTTTAGATGTACGAGCGCATCGGGTCCTTTCCAAGATTGAAGGAGATCAAGGTCTTTTGGCCTTCTCTCGTTTCGCACCAGATTACGATATCTTTCATTTTTATGCTCGAAGTTTTATTCCCGGACGCAATAGCCTTCGCTTCCCAGCTGGCTCCGACCTTATTTCCCTACGTGCCGCAGGCAAAAAGACTTTGTTTAATTTCAGAGGTTCTGAGGCTCGTATTCCCAGTATTTTCCGAGAAAAATCACCCTATCATTGGCTTTCGCCGGAACCGTCACAAGAAGAACGTGAAGCCGAGGAAAGACAAAAACTATACCTTGAGTTTGTAAAAAAGGTTACAAATGCTGTAACCGTGATCGATCGCGAGCTTTTAACCTACGTACCTAACGCGAAAATAGTACCAAGGGCCATAGACCTTTCTGAATGGAAAATTGAAGCAGGGAGCAAAAATTCCCGCCCCTTGATTGTGCATGCGCCGACTAATCGAGACATCAAGGGTACGGAACGAATAATCGAGGCGCTTACGAATCTTCAGCGTAAGGGAGAGGTGTTTGACTATGAAATAATCGAGAATACGTCAAACGCACTTGCAAAAGAGAGTTATGAAAGCGCTGACATAATTATTGATCAGCTACGCATCGGTTGGTACGGCGTTCTGGCTGTAGAGGGGATGGCACTTGGCAAACCTGTTATGTCGTACATTAGGGATGACCTTGTTGGAGACTTTGAAAAGCCGCCCCTTTTTCCCACACGCATGGAGACCTTGGAAGACGATATTGCTTTGTTGCTAAACTCTCCGTCCCTTAGGAAGGAGCTCGGTCAGTCTGGAAGGGCTTATGTGGAGATGGTTCATGATTACCGCCGAGTAGCAAAGCTCTATAAAGAAATCTATGAAGAGATTCTTGATGACAACTCTCCTTTAGACATCGACACTTGTGTAAGCTTACTCAACCAACAGATGGCTCCTATCAAACCAAGACCGAAAAAGAATGCGGCAAAAAGCGATATTGCTGCTGTCAAGACCGAAGACAAAAACTCAATCAAGCCAAAGAAGAAAAAGAAAAGGAAACCGTTCTTAAAACGAAAAGCAGATCAAATTAGGCGCATAGCATCCAAATTCTCAAATGTAAGGTGATGTATTTGGCGCTAAATCTAGTACATTGGCGTGCAAAAGCTGTGTGCTATCGACAGGTTTAAGCTGCGGATATTCTTTATAATTTAGATTTTTTAAGAAGCGAATAAGCAAAGAAATAACTGACACAAATAGGCAGGCAGTTTCTTTCGATAAATCGCCAAGTTAAACACTGCAAGCTCATGCATCAATGTGACCAGCGTGTCCGGTGGTGAAAAAGACATACTGCATGCATGCAAAGCGATTACTCGAATTTGCGCCCGAAACTCCAATTTAGAGTTCTTGAAACCCTAGACCAGACTGCCTGCAACTGACCCAAGTTTGAGCAAACAATCTTTTGCGCTTTGTTTATAGCGATGTTCGGCGCAAGCAAAAAAGGCGTCCAGATATGGACGCCTTTGCTCCTGTGTCGCCAAAAACGGTTCAAATGGATTCTTCAATCCAGCTTTGCAACGCAGCCTTGGGCGCTGCTCCCGCTCGGTTCGAAACCACTTGACCGTCTTTAAAAATAAACAGCGCCGGAATTCCGCGCACACCCATGGCCGCGGCAGAATTTGGGTTGCTGTCCACGTCGACCTTGGCGATTTTCACCTTGCCGCCATATTCGGTCGCTAATTCTTCAAGAGCGGGACCGATTTGCTTGCAGGGGCCACACCATTCGGCCCAAAAATCTACTACTACGGGGACGTCTGAATTTTTGACTTCAGCGTCAAATGTCTCATCGGTAACAGCAACGGTCGACATATTCTGTCTCCTGAATGGGGAATGCTTGGAGTGTGAACGTATGTGTGAGAATATCCAAGGTCAAGATGCCGACTGTTGCTGCAAGGCATTCGTTACAAGTTCCTGTGACAACCACATCAGTCTAGCCGTTCGAGTCCAGAGTATCGCCGCTCGAATTTCGTGGTCTGGGTAGATTTGAGCCAAGGCGATTGAATAGGCACCCATCTGGCGCAATAAGCCGAGGGGACAGTTTTCGGGCGTTTCGGGCACGGTGGCATTTGATTTGAAGTCAATGATTTGAACTTCTTTCTCTGTGACTATTAATCGGTCTATCACGCCGTGAAGGCGGCGACCTTGAAACTCTGCTGACACAGGGACTTCTGCAAGAGCGTCAGGATCAAAAAAAGGCCTTAGGTCTTCGGCTTTTAAAACGCGCGTGACCTCGTGCAATAAGTTGTGCCGATCTGCCTCTTGCATGTCCGGCAACAATCGAACGCACAGCTGAGGCCATGCGTCTTCCGTAGCCATTGGCAAATTCTCCAACAACAGATGCAGCCGGGTTCCGCGTAGCTTTGCCGCTTCTTCATCCTGTCCTGTTTCGCCCGGTAGTGCCTTGGCACCACCTAGTTCGGAAGGGCTTACAGCCGCCTGAGGAGCGTCTGGGTTGGGCGCAGGCATACTAAAAGTAACGGGCAAAACTTCAGTCGGCAAAGCTGGGTGGGATTGCTTGACCAACGGCAATCCTGCCCAGTCGCCATGTTCAAGTCGCCGGGTTTGAGACCCCTGCAACTGGAGGGCTCCCGCCCTTTCCATTGCGGCTTCAATCATATTATACCAGCTGCTTTCATCCTTTCCGATGTCACCTGCGGCGGCAACAATTAACCACTTTTCGGCCCTTGTTAGAGCCACATACAAAAGGCGTAGGCGTTCGTTTTCCTCTCGTGTTCGGGCGTCGTCGCGCGCGTTGGCAATCACTTTGGGTGATGCATCAGTCGGTACTTTCCAAAACGGCACTTCACGGGCCGCCATAATTTCAGCGTCCCTTGGAGGCTGCCTTTTCCCAGTGTCAGGCAAAATAACTATGGGTGCTTCCAGTCCTTTGGAGCCATGAACGGTCATTACCCGTATCATATTCCCAACGCCGGTCATCTGGCGTTTGATTTCCAGATCGTCTGTTTCTATCCAGACCAGAAATCCGGTCAGGCTTGGAATATCGGTACGTTCATACGCAAGGGCCTGAGACAACAGTGCGTTGATGCCGTCTTCTGCCTCGGCGCCAAGTCGACCCAGCAATTTTTTCCTACCGTCATGACGCGTCAAAATGCGTTCGATCAGGTCGTAGGGTCGCAGAAAATCCGTTTGTCCACGCAAATCGTTAAGAACAGCGAGGGTTTCCGGAAACTCTTCAGAGCGCTTTCGCAATGCCGCCCAAAGAAAAGTTTCCTTCCGTTTGTGCGCCAAATCAAAAATCTGCTGCTCTGTCCAACCAAACAATGGCGACTTCAAAACTGTGGCTAACGACAAACTGTCTTCTGGTGTGGCCAAAAAGCTCAGCAATGCCGCCAAATCCTTGACAGCTAGCTCTGCTCCGACCTTCAAGCGATCCGCCCCTGCAATCGGCAGATCAGCAGCCTTGCAGGCCCGAATAATCTCGGCAAAAAGGTCAGACCGTCGTTGGACCAAGATCAGAAAGTCCCCGGGCCGCACTTTTCGGCGGACAAATGTGCCCGGCACCTCGCCATCTTCGGGGATCGTTTCGCCGGTGTCGATCATGCATTTTATCGATTGGGCCACTCTTTCGGCCAAAAGCACGTTGTGATGACGTTTCCCGGGACGATCTACAGGGTCAGTCCAATCGCCATCCTCATCATCTTCGACTTTTTCAATCACCGGCCACAAATCGACCCGGCCCGGCAGATCGGCCTTGAAAGCTCGGTGCTGGGATTCCTTGTGAAAGCCAGCATTTGCACGGTTTTCGAACAGAATATCCACTAAACCCAATATGACACTGGACGAACGAAACGAATATTCCAGCGTTGAATTCCAGAGTTTAGAGCCTGATTCCTGAAGCCTCCGCCCAAATTCAGCTTGCATTCGGTCGAAGGCCTGCGGGTCGGCACCTTGGAAAGAATAGATAGACTGTTTTTTGTCACCGACTACAAATATAGTCCGCTCGATGCCAGAGCGGACGCCTTCCCCGCTCGTGAATTCCCACGCTAGTTTTTCGACAACGTCCCATTGGTCTGGGCTGGTGTCTTGCGCTTCGTCCACCAGAATGTGATCGATGCCGCCGTCCAGTCGGTACAATACCCATTCAGCTACGGCCGGGTCATTAAGCACCTGACGCGCACGCAAAATTAGATCGTCGAAATCCAGCCAGCCGCGCAACTGTTTGCGGCGCTCGTATTCTGGCAAAAAGGCCGCAGCGAAATTGTGCAGGACAAAAGTCTTTCGGGCAGCAATAAGCGCTAGCCGTAGCTTGCGCGCCGCCTCAACCCGAAGCATCAGCTGATCTAGCTGAGGCATCTTATCCGCCAAAACACCTTCGCGGAGATTCTTGGTAGGAAAGCTGCCGACCTTTGCTGCAAAAGGTGCCTTTGCAGTTTTTCCAAACAAGAAGATACTTTCCAATAGCGGCAGGCTGGCAAGGTTCGCAGTCACTCCAGATGTCAATCTTGCTGCTGCCTTTGCGTCGTTCCCACCACTTTCGACCAAACTGGGAACAATACTTTGTAAAAACTCAATTTCTCCACCCAAGAAGACGCGATTCAAAAGGTCTTCCTCGTTAAATCCATCGGGTAAGTCGAAAAGTGTCAGCAGGTCGGCCCAGCTCTGAGATTTGGCAAAAAGACTTCGTTTGCTGGTGATGGCCGCCGTCAACTTGTCAAACCCGGAGTCCGTCACAAAACGGGCAACGTCCTTGACCAGGTGTGCTTGCGGACCATCTGCAAAATCTTCGAGTATTTCCTCGCGCAATAAGGCGGCGGCCCGATCTTCCATTTCACTGAATTGTGGGCTGACCCCTGCCTCAAGCGGAAACCGACGTAAAAGCGAAGCGCAGAATGAGTGGATCGTTTGAATTTTCAATCCGCCCGGAGCTTCGATCGCGCGTGCGAACAATGTACGAGCCTGCGCCAAGCGCTGAGGGCTGATATGACCTTCGACACCAAGATCGGTCAACTGCTCAAGCAATTGATCGTCGGCCAACATAGCCCATTCGCCCAAACGTTTGAACAGCCGGTTCTGCATCTCGCTGGCTGCAGCCTTGGTGTAGGTCAGGCAAAGGATATGCTGCGGCTGCACACCATCTAGTAACAACCGGGCCACACGGTCGGTCAAAACACGTGTCTTGCCAGACCCGGCATTCGCAGCCAGCCAGGTTGAGGCATCCGGCCGAGCAGCTTGCACCTGTCGCTGGGTTGCGTCGTGCAAGGCGCTCATGTCACGTTCTCGGGGCTGGTTTCAGTGGTACGGTCCCATTCACCGAAACGGGCAAGGTGGTCGTAGTCACCCGTATCATTGTCTTTGTGCACCATTCTGCGGCACGAAAACCCCTGTTCAGGCTCTAAATAGGCCGAAATCAAATCCTTGAGTTCTTTTAGGACTTTGTCCGCCGGTTCCTTGTCCAGCGGCGCAAGCACCTCCTTATATGTGCCGCCCATCCCAATAAACACCGCTTGAGCGACAGATATTGGATCAAAACCCTCGACACCGCCCTGTTCGGCTATTGCCGCCTCGATCAATAATTGTTTGTCAAAGTTCGCCTGCTGACCCTTGGTCGGCGGTGTACCTGTTTTATAGTCGATAATTCGCAAGGCCCCGTGTCTGGTGCGGTCAATGCGATCAGCGCGTCCCGAAATCGCAAAATCCAATGGCGTCAACGCCAGATTCATCGTCGCCTCAAACGCCACAGGCCCTCCATCCGATCGGCGCATGAGTTCAGCTTGTAGAAAGTCATCCGCAATCCGTTCAAGTCTGGCCAGCCAAAGGGTGCGTGCTGTTGGCCATGCAACATGTTCAGCAAGCAATATCTCAGCGCGTTTCAAAAAGTTCTCACGCGTCAATAGCGAGACGTCCAAAACACTTTCCTTGACGAACTCCTCGAGTATCTCGTGAACGACAATGCCGCGTAAAAGGGCATCCGGGGCCTGCACCAATGGATCCAACGGCTTTAAGCGCAGTACGTGTTTGGCATAAATTGCATAAGGGTCGCGGATCAATCGCTTGATTTCAGTTATACTCAGGCGCCTTGGTCGGGCAGACAGGGGTGGACGAGGAGACGGACGGGATGCAGGCTGAACCCGCGGCGCCGCTTCCATAGCCTCCGTCCAGCGCAGCCATTGGTCGCCGCGGTCCCGCATGTCAGACAAGACCTGCGGCCCACCTTGAGCAGGCAATCCCTGCAAGAGGTTGGTTAAGCGGTTTAGCCATCGCGAGGCGACCGTTTCCGCTTCTTCCGAGCGGACGGCGCGGGTCAACCATACCTCCGGAGCGCCGACCGCCTGTTGGAAGTCGTGCGCTGACAATCCGATCCTACGTTCTGGCAACAACAGTCCCGCCTTCTCTCGCATCTGACGGTTTAGCCATGGGTCGGGCGAGGCTGCTTCGGGCCAACTGCCCTCATTCAAACCCCCGAGTATCAACAAGTCGGCGCCTTGCACACGTGCCTCAAGCGTTCCCCAGATCATGATACTTGGATGTGGAGCATCACGATCACGAACTTCTTCGCCGGCAAGTAACGCGCCCAAAAGATCAGCAAAGTCCCGAGCCGAAATCAGACCGCCGTGCTGAGCTTCATTTTCCAATTCGTTCAAAACGGAAAAGGCTTTTTGACCAGCTTTCTTTTCCCATAAATTGCCAGCTTCACCGCTCGACCCGTTTGACATCAACTCAGCAGTCGAGCGAAGACGAGCCACCCAGTCAGACAGCGGAAGTTCGGAGGGGCTGTGTAGCTCGCAGAAGCAAGACACTAGCCAACGTATCCAAGGCTCCGGCAAGTTTTCGCCTTCGCCAAAAGCGGTCAAGCTGCGTTGGTCCGGGAAGGGCGGTCCATGGCGACGAATGTGCAGCTCCAGTTCACGGGTGAACAGCAGGTGGTCGCCTCGGCCGCCGCCATCATGGCACAAAGGATGTTTCAGTAGCGTCAGCAATGCTTCACCATCAAGGCGGCGCACAAACAAACTGGCAATGTGGCGCAGAAAACGGCCTGGCGGAGAAAGCTGCAAAGGCAATCCAGCGCTGTCATCAGGTAAGATATTCCAGCGATCTAAAGCGGCGCTGACCTGTCTGGTCAGCATTCGGTCCGGCGTTATCAGTGCTGCAGTTTGTCCGATTTCGGCGGCGTGCCGTAAACGCATAGCGATTGCCAGTGCTTCTGCACGGGGGGATTGAGCCTCGACCAAAGTCAGGTCCCGGGTGGCAATATCCAGTTCGCGCAGTTGAGGCCCCTCGGACATCCAAGCATCCGTGATCGGCGCAGGACGCAATGCAAGAGATACCAACCGGTTGCGAGATGGCGAAGGAGCTTGGTCATCGGTCCATGGCTGAACTTGATCCGGCGACATATCCAACTGCCGTAGCAACTTTTGAAACCGGTATTGCGGGTGATCCTCTGAGGTGAGGGCGTTGTCCAAACTCTCCCACACATACTGTGGTTGATCGAAATCGTAACCCGGCAGGATCAAGGCCCCTTGAGGCAGTTGGGCGATGGCCTCCATCAGCATAAGTGTTGTGCCACGAGATCCAGTTGACCCTGCCAAGATGACCGGATTAAGCGGAGGTTGTTTTTGCCAACTTGCGACGAGATTTTCCACCACGCGCCGTTGCCGCGCTTGCGCGTCCAGTGCGTCATCTCCCGACGAGATAAATTGATCCGCTATGTCAATGAAAGCCTGAGCGCGAGCCCAGTGCCCCGACATATCACTGACGTCCAATTGGCGGATAGCGTCCGCAGAAACGCCTTCGCCCTGCATTTCGTCAATTAACAATGCAAGGCTGTCAGATAAATCGAACAGGGATGATCGTGCGGCAAGATCGGGTTGTTGATCCAAAAGTTTTGCAATCAACTGTGTCAATTCCAGCCGACGGCGTAATGCGGGGATCGCCGGAGGAATATGTGCAAGATCTACGCTTTCACCCAAATCTGTCAGCAAGGAAAGTCGCGGAAACAGACAAGGCGCCCCTTGATCAAACAGATCACGCACCCGACGCTCCATGCGACGAGTATTTACTATCAACTGCATGCGGGCCAGGTTTTCCGGCGGAAAGGCTGCGCTGCGCGCGCGTATGCCGTCGACAAGTGCTTTTGGAAAATCCACGCCCGGCGGAACAGCAAACACCCGCGGCAGAGCGTCGTTTTCAAACATCGGCAATCAACTCCTCAGCCAACACTATGCCTTCGGGTCGGCCGACGTCGCACCATCGACCTGGATATTGAAGGGCATGTAGCCTTCCGGCATCGTGCATTTGATCCCAAACTACATTAAGCGAAAAGGTACTGTCAGGAACGGCGGTAAGTCCGCTTGTTTTGATGATTTGTGCGCCTCCGTAGATCAGGCCCGGCCCGCGGGCGATACGCCCGGAAGCGTCCTGAGAAAAATCTCCCTGGCCGCTGTAGCCAATAGCATGTGCGACGGGAACACACATTAACAATGCGTCCATTTCCTCGGGTCTCCAGGCCTTTCTCAAAAGCCGCAATGGGTTCGGACCAGCCCAGATGGCATCGGTATTCAGTGTGAAAACAGGGTCGGACTCCAGTAGGGGCAGGGCTGCGCGTAGTCCACCTCCGGTTTCAAGAATATCTGGCTCTTCCAAGGAAATTCGCACGTCGGTCGCTGCCAAGTATGCAATTATCTGGTCGGCCAGATAGTGGACGTTTGCGACAATGCGAGATGGGCCAATGCCTTCGGCCAAATCCAAAGCGTGGTTGATCAGGGGCCGGCCTGCGACCTCGACCATTGGTTTTGGTTTGTCTTTCGTTATGTTGCCCATGCGTGTACCGAACCCTGCGGCAAACAGCATGACGGCTTCGGGTTCACCTTTCATTACGGTCGAAGCCTCGCCAAATTGTCGGGATTGGGTGGCGGCAACGTATTACGCACAATATCTGCAATCGAAACAAGCGCAGGGTGCTCGAGATCACGCATCAAATGGCCCCAAACTGCTGGTATCAAATCAACATAATGCGGCTTTTCGTAGTCTGTCGCTAAACGCGCGAATCCACCCATTATCCTTAGATTGCGCTGGGCGCCTAACACTGCGTAGGCAGTTCTAAAGTCGTGACTGTCTATGCCCGTTGAGGCGATGTATCGATCGATCATTCGCATTTCTATCCCAATCGGCACAGAGCGGCGTACGTCCTGTAGCAAAGACATCAGATCGTAGGCAGGATGCCCGAGCATGGCGCTTTGGAAGTCTAAAAGGCCAACGCGACGAAGTCCGGTGCGGTTCGGCAACCAAATCAGGTTTTCGGCATGATAGTCCCTTTGCACTACGACCCGGTTGCCTCCGGTTTCGCGGTGGAGAATATCGGAGAACCGCAATTCAAACCTTGATCGTGCGTCGACATCATGGGCACCCAGAATGCCTTGCGCGTATTTGGTAAAAGCGAGGGCCGAATATTCAGTCATTATTGCCGGGTCATAAGAATCTAGCGGGATAACCGGTGAGGCATGCAGATGCACCAAAACGTCAGTTGCAGCCTCATATAACTTGCGTTCAAGCTCGGCTTCTCGTTCCAGAACCCGGGCAAAAAGGTCATCACCCAGATCCTCCAGCAGCAGAAAGCCGTATTCGCAATCCTCTGCGTAAATTTCCGGTGCGCTTAGACCGATTGATTGCAAGTATTTCGCCATTCGAACAAAAGCTGCAACGTCTTCGTTCTTGTCTGGCGGAGAATCCATAAGAACAGCCGTGGCGCCATTTACTTTGTTAGTCACGCGTTCGTACCGACGGTTCGAGGCATCTCCGGCCAAAGGTGTATGTATCGCATCCGCCCATTCTGTCTGTGCGATCAGAGCCTCGGCTAATATGGCCCGATTAGTCATAGAGTCCCCTCCAGTTTTCTGAGCCATTTTGGATCGGTCCAGCCGAAGTTTAGATGCCGTGTCTCACAGTGGTCAGCGTCTGTCTGAAAATGTACTCGCAACGCCGAGGGTGGTTCCAATTGTTCGAGTTTTTCCGGCCACTCAATCAGGCACACAGCCTCATCAAAAGCCTGCGTCAAGCCCAGCTCTTCAATCTCGTTGATATCCGACAAACGATAGAGATCGGAATGCCAGACCTCGCCGATTCGGGTATCGTAAGTCTGTACCAACGTAAACGTGGGCGAGGGCACATCTTCCGGTACCGACATTAACGACTGGATCAAAGCGCGCGCGAAATGAGTTTTGCCGCTTCCGATTTCACCTTCCAGCAAAAGCACATCTCCAACAGCTAAAACTGCACCCAGCCTTGCGGCCAGTGCCTGAGTTTCTTCCGGTGAATTCAACGAGATCTCAACAGGCGTATTCATGGCGCCACAATGGACTTGCGCCTGGCCCGCTGCAACCCGGTTCAGGCAATGGCTTTGTCCATAGCAACAGTCTGGTGGGTCGTCTGTTCTATTGTGAACCGAATGATGGTCGCCCCGTTTTGCAGCGGACTGACAGTACAGTTCAATCCGGTTCTGTCTCTCATTGACATTGTTGCTGACCACTGTGCACGATTATCACGCATCCCGACAAAGTCACGGATCTCACCCAACACTGGGGTAGCGTCACACAATTCCTGCCACTTACGTGTTACGTCCAGAACTGTTGCTGGCTCGAACCCCGCTTCTTCCGTCTCGCCCCACAATGTCTGATAGGCGGCGTTGGTCTGTGCCAATGTTCCGTCATTAGAAAAGACGGCGATTGCGTCCGTGAGGTTATCCAAGATGGATTGCATAAGATCCATTTCTGACCGAAATCTGCGGGTTAGCGTGATTTCGGCTGTGATGTCCTCGAATAAAAAAGCGACAGCTCCGTCAGGGTGCGGGCGACCGCTGACAGAATAGACCGAACCGGACGACAGAGACCAAGTTTCCTGATAATTTCCGTCTTGCGCGGCCTCAAGCAAGTCATTCATCTGACGCCGCCATCCGCGGTAATTCTTTGGTTCAGGCATCATGTTTTGATCACGCAATCGGTCGAAAAAGCTGGAGAGACTGGGGCGACAGCTGAGGAAGTCCGGTGACAAGGCAGTTAAGTCGGTAAGAGCGGGGTTGAACAACGCCAGCTGCCTGTTCCGGTCAAATATAGCTAACCCGATCGACAGTTGCGCGAATGTCTTTGTCATGGTCTGCACGAATTTACGCTGCGCCGCCTCGGCCTCGACAATAGCATTAACATTCGTGGCGTAATTCAATTGACCTTCTTCACTGTCTACAAGCATCAAATCGAACCAAAGCTTGTTCTCGTTGCCCTTGACCGAAACCGACACGCGGGTTTTGCTGCTCAAGTGATCTTTGCTTTGAGCCTTTGGGAAAAGCGGCTTCGTTAAGTCGGCTTCCTTTCCTCGCACTTTGCGCACCAAGGAGACGTAAGCCGAGTTGCACCATCGAACAACGTTGAATTCATCCAGCAACCAAACCGGGTAAGGTGCCTGGTCCATCGCCATTCGGGTTGGATCCGTCAGTTCACTGCGAACCAAAGTCGCACCGCTTTGTTTGTCGCGAAGTTGCACCCGGACTATACCGTCAATCCATTCACACAAAACCTCTCGGTCCATCGTGCAATCGAGCGCAGCGACGATCATGTTACCCTTGCGGCGTACGGTTTCGGATGTCTGGGGAAAGGTTGGGAAATCTCGACTTAGGAGACGGTAGAGATCCTGCCAGTTATTGACGGCCTCATACCCGGCCAATGCAATGTCCGAGTGGCTTATCAGGCGGTCGCCGTCGAATAGGAATACGGTGTCGAACAAAGAACTCCGCGTGGCCAGCCCATAGTCGTTAATCCGCGGCAATCGTCTCGGCAAAAGCCATTGCAGCGCGAAACCCGCCGACACCAAACTGATCGCGGCCAGAATGATCCAGTCAGCCATGGAGTTGACATCCTTTGAGCCCAAAGGCCCCTCTATGAATGTCAAAGGTTAATGATACCCTAATTTATATCTGAAACGGTTGATTGGCGCCGGATGGCACAGGTGAGTCGCCCGTTTGTGCGTCTATCAGCCTACGCGGCCAAATAACCTGAACAATGGCGCCACGCCGCTCTGGGTCGTTGGTCAGATTTTGATAAGGGTCGGCGCCGTTGGCAAACTTTAAATCAGCGCCACTTCTTTCCAAGAGGGTTTTCGCAATGAACAACCCCAAACCCATGCCCTCATATTCCGGGCGGGTAGTTCGATCTGACTCGGAACGCCGTCTCCGCATAAACGGATCGCCAATCCGCCCGATTATGTGAGAGGGATACCCGCGACCGTCATCCATAATCGATATCATGATCCAATTCGTTGTCCATTCCGCCTCGACCCAGACATTTGTTTGCGCGAAATCAACGGCGTTCTGGATCAAGTTTCGCAGACCATGGATGATTTCCGGTTTGCGCAGAATTGCGGGTTGTTGGACATCTGCATCCCCAGCGGGACCTTCGCGAAAATGAATCGATTTGCCCCTGTTTACATGCGGCTCCGCCGCTTCGTGTATGACCGCAGAAAGCGGGGCTTGCCGCAGATGCAGATCGTCTTTCCCTGCCCTGCCCATGTCTCTGAGGATGTCGCGACACCGATTTGCCTGTTCGCGGATCAGCGCTGCGTCTTCCTTCAGGTCGGGACGATCTTCGAGCTCTTCCAATAACTCTGAACTGGCTAACTTAATCGTGGCAAGCGGCGTACCCAATTCGTGTGCGGCGGCCGCCACGACACCGCCCAGATCGGTCAGTTTTTGTTCGCGGGCAAGGGCCATGTGGGTGGCTGACAAAGCCTCGGACATGGATTGCACCTCTGAGCTGACGCGGTGCGAGTAGGCCCCGAGGAAAACAATAGCAATCACAATCGCGGACCAATTACCGAATAAAAGGATGTCGGGCATATCTAAAACCAGCCCAACATTGGTGCGCAATGGTAAATGGAATTGCGCCAGCAGAGTTGTCAGAACGATTGCTACTGCCCCGACGATCAGAGTTGAGCGTGTGCTCATTACATTGGCCGAGATTGTAACGGGACCCACCAGAAGCAAGGCAAATGGATTGTTCAGTCCGCCCGTCAGATACAAAAGAAAAGACAATTGCAGCAGATCGAAAAGCACCATCAGGAAATTTTCGAATTCAGACAGGCGTTTGTTTTCTGGAAAAAGAAGGATTGCCGTCAGGTTACCCATAACCGATACGCCAACCGCGAAATAGCACAAACCAAGCTCAAGCTGAACATGATAGGTGTGTTGGGCTACCGTGATCGCCGTGACCTGGCCAATAATAGCAACCCAACGCAGCAAAATCAGTGTCCGCAGGCGGATCCAACTACTGCGTTCCTGCCCGCGCCAAAGACTGATGCTGGAATTTGCCATTGGTCAATTATGTCCTGTTGCGTCGGATGCTTATCTTGATAGGTGTCCCGGTTGAAACGATCAACAACCCTTGAATCAGGATAATTGCCATGATCCGCCTTTACGCAATACTTGCAGCCGTCGTACTGGCCGTTGGATTAGGAGCCATGTGGTTGCTGACGACAGGGGGGAAAGGGGATGACAAATTCGCTCAATGCCGTACTAGCCAGATAGCTGGCGGCGCTGCAGCAATAGGCGGCCCATTTCAACTGATCAACGCCAAAGGCGAAACGGTGTCCGATACTGACGTGATCACAGAGCCTACCCTTGTTTACTTTGGCTATACTTTCTGTCCTGATGTCTGCCCATTTGACATGTCCCGTAATGCCGAGGCCGTTGATATTCTGGCGGAACGCGGCTTTTCGGTGACGCCGCTTTTCATTTCGATTGATCCAGATCGCGATACGCCTGAGGTGATCGGAGACTACGCATTCAATCTCCATGAACGTATGATTGCGTTGACCGGATCACCTGAACAGGTAAAGGCCGCTAGCCAAGCATATAAGACTTACTACAAAGCTCATGACAAAAGCGACGAGTATTATCTGGTCGACCATTCGACCTTTACTTATCTTGTTACCCCACAGGACGGGTTTATTGAGTTTTTTAACCGCAACGATACAGCAGAACAGATGGCTGAAAAGGTCAGCTGTTTTCTAGAAAAAATGTGATTTTCAGCGGCTAGTTTGACCTTTGTCATGGCGCTGCTATTACTCATAATTAAGCCAATTGGCGTGAAATAGCGGAAAGACCCTAATATGGCAGACAGTTCCGAGCTTGACATCGGCCCCGACAAATCCTTGCTTTTGGTAGACGATGACGAGCCTTTTCTGAGACGTTTGGCCAAGGCCATGGAGAAACGAGGCTTTGAAATCGAGACTGCTGGCTCGGTTGCAGCTGGCCGCGCCATTGCGACGGCACGGCCTCCTGCCTACGCGGTAGTTGATCTACGATTGGAGGATGGAAACGGCCTGGATGTCGTGGAAGTTCTGCGAGAAAAGCGGCCCGATTGCAGGGTGGTAGTCTTGACTGGATACGGCGCCATTGCGACCGCTGTGGCCGCGGTAAAGATTGGAGCCACAGATTACCTGTCAAAACCTGCCGATGCCACCGACGTCATGAATGCTTTGCTGGCCAAAGGTGATGAGTTGCCTCCACCGCCTGAAAACCCCATGAGCGCCGATCGGGTACGTTGGGAACATATCCAGCGCGTTTATGAGCTATGTGATCGGAACGTCAGCGAGACAGCGCGGCGTTTGAACATGCACCGTAGGACGTTGCAGCGGATTCTGGCAAAGCGCAGCCCACGTTAGTACAGTCTTTTTGGCATAGCCTTCATTTGAGTCGCTATCAACGTGACCATTCCTGAGTGCGCGGCTGCCTTCGAAAAATACCAAACGGTCAATCTTGATAATCGCTAAGATCTTCCGGCGCATGTAACAATGTGCTCTCGTGCTTTTTTAGGTCATCGAGCATATTGAGCCATGGCAATTTGCTATGATAGTTGACGTGAAAAGTCGGTTCAAAATCCTCGGGGTTTTCCATCGAAGCCGCGTAAAGGTGCATTCCCCCTTTGTAGTGTTGTGCTTCGAAACCTAGCGGTGAACCGCAATCGGCGCAGAAATGTCTGTATACGCCTTTGGAGCTTTCGAAGGTTTTTGGGGTTTTTCCGGTCCACCTAAAGTTTTTCAAGGGAACGCCGAGCCATGCAACGACAGGGGCCGCGCAATTTCTGCGGCAGTCGTTACAATGGCAATAACAGCCCCAAGAAATTTCTTCGACAAATTCCCAACTGGTTTTCTTGCAAAGGCAATGGCCCCTGGTGGTCATCCGATGCTCCATTTTTTGTTGATAAAGCATCCCATGATTTACTTAATTCGACGCCGCCAAACAGACGTCTAGTTGCCAGATTGCGACATTGGGTCAAAGGTCTTTGTTGGCTTCAAGCCGACGGTGGAGTAATTTGATTTGCTAGAGGGACGCGATCAACTGTTTGTGTCGTTCCATATATGCCCGCCGCACTTCGATTGGCGGACGCAGTTTGATCAGCGATCCTTCAATAATTGCCTTGTCCGGGCGGCCGAAGAATTTTGTGGCCTCGGCTTCAGAAAACCCCGCGATCTGGGTGGCTTCCATCCAGGCGCTGATTTTGTCAGCCTTTTTAATTTGCGCTTTGATAGTTTTTGGAACCGACGCAGGCAGGCCGAACCGGATGTGAATTGCCGTGGCAAGTCGGTCGTCCAGCTCGCCGTATCCCGGTCCGACGGCTGACTTTACTGGCGAAATCATATCCCCGATCACATACTCCGGCGCATCGTGCAACAATGCGGCCAACTTCCATTTGACTGGGGAATTGGGGGCGATGCGACTAAAAAGTTCTTCGACCAGCAGGGAGTGTTCAGCTACGGAATAAGCAAAATCACCATGTGTTTGGCCATTCCATCGTGCAACAAATGCCAACCCATGGGCGATATCTTCGATCTCGATGTCCACCGGTGTGGGGTCCAGCAAATCCAACCTGCGACCTGACAGCATCCTTTGCCATGCTCTTGGTTGTGTTGCCATTCTGCCATGCCCCTTGATGTCCGACGCGCAAGCCCGGTGTTTTTATGATATGATGTACCTGTCTGGATCACTGGCTGCCAACTATTTCTTGAGCATTCGTGCTTTGAATTGGCGCGATATGATCCCGACATAATGGACTGAGGGGGGCGCAGGCTCCTCCCGGTTGCGCCCCTCTCGAAACGAAACACGTATCGAAAGGAGCATTATATGTTCAAGCGTTTGTTTGGAATTGTCCTGACTTTCGGAATGGCCGCCGCAGCGCCTCCGGCTTTTGCCCAAAATTGTGCAGAGCGCGAGCATCTCATAACCAAACTGCAGAACAGCTACTCAGAGAAGTTGGCCTTTGGAGGGTTGCAAAAGACGCGTGGTGCGCAATCAGTTATGGAAGTATGGACTTCGGAAGAAACCGGAAGTTACACGGTCTTGGTGACCCATGCGAATGGCATTAGTTGCATAGTCGCAGTCGGCACCGACTTTTTTGAAGCCACCAGCAAAGAAACGCCCGACGGCATCCCTAGCTGATTTTTAGTGACCCGTATTCGACATGACGTTGTTTGTGATCACTTCAAAATCATTTTTGAATTTGCCTAGATAACGTTGGGTCCTTGATGCTGAAAGAAGATGTTTTATCAAATTTTTGCGCATCTTTGTGCTATTCAGGGCCATTGGCCCATTATTCTTCCGAAATATATTTTCATCGGGAAAATGCACATCGGAGAACGCTTTCATAGTCCTCGCAAAGCGTGGACTAAGCTCGCCTCTTGGATCTTTCCAAGGTTTGGTCTTGCCAATGAAATGAACTAAATGCGGTTCGATCTGCATGGCAAAGAGCTGCGAAGACCACGTAAACTGCCAATTCCACATCGGGCTTATTTCTGCCCAATCCCCTTGTAAAACCGCGTTATACAGGTTTTGGTCATGGCGGATCATAACGTCGGCTTTTGCCTTGCCCAGTTCCAGGCATTTTTTTAGCAAGCCCTGATTGTTGTAACGATTTACATCCATCAGTATCACACCGGCATTGAAGTATGGCGCCGAGCGCAGCGCTAAAATTCTGAACTGTTTAGGTTTTCGACCAGGCGTACGCCACTGAGTGTTATCGCGTACCGCTGCAATTGGGTGTGGTGCAATGTCCACGTCCATCAAAGCGCTAAAGTTTCCGCCTTGGACAAAAATATCGCTGTCCAGATACAAAATGCGATCATATTCGGCGGAAAATGCTGGGGGCAGTGCAAGGCGCAGATAAACATCATGACTTTTGCCGGGATCAAGCCTAAGACCCTGAAAAAGGTTTCCTGTATCCACGTGACAGAGCCGAATGTTCAGATGTTCAAGTGACTTTGGAATTTCAACCGGTCGCTCACCATAGCAGATGCAAATATCGAAATCTCGATTCGAATGTAGCGAAGCGATCTGGGATGCCGCATGGGCAGCAAAGACCAAGTAATTTTGGTCGCAGCAGAAAATGATTGCTTTGCGAAACTGAGCAGGTACAGACGCCGTTATATTTATATGTTTAATGTCTTGTTCCATAAGGACATCTGCGACCGTGACGTGATTAGAATTCGCTAATTTTAATATATGCGAAGCTATCCAATCGGATTCGCATTGCGAGACCATGATGTCAATGTTAGATGCCTCGGTCAGGTTATACGGAGGCGTGCCATGGGCAATGACTACGAAGTAAAAGACATTTCGCTGGCTGAGTTTGGCCGAAAAGAGCTGGATATTGCTGAAACAGAGATGCCTGGCCTTATGGCGCTGCGCGCTGAATACGGCGATCAGAAACCCTTGAAGGGCGCACGGATAGTTGGTTCGTTGCACATGACGATTCAAACTGCGGTACTGATCGAAACGCTCGTCGCGCTTGGGGCCGACGTGCGCTGGGCGTCGTGCAACATATTTTCGACACAGGACCATGCCGCAGCCGCGATAGCAGCAGCAGGCATACCAGTGTTTGCCATCAAAGGCCAAACGCTTGAAGAGCACTGGGATTACCTGGACAAATCGTTCTTGTTCGAAGAAGGCCCAAACATGATCCTGGACGATGGCGGTGACGCGACATTGTACATTCTTTTGGGCGCGCGGGCGGAGGCAGGCGAAGAAATTATCGCTGTTCCAAGCTCAGAAGAGGAAGAGGTGATCAAGAAGCAGATCGCCAAACGGATGGCAGCGTCCCCGGGTTGGTTTGCTAAGATGCGCGACCAGATTCAGGGTGTTTCTGAGGAAACCACCACCGGCGTGAACCGACTGTATCAGCTTTTCAAAGACGGCCATCTTCCCTTCCCGGCAATTAACGTAAATGACTCGGTAACAAAGTCGAAGTTCGACAACAAATACGGTTGCAAGGAATCGCTGGTTGACGGTATCCGCCGCGCCACAGACACAATGATGGCTGGTAAGGTCGCCGTAGTTTGTGGTTATGGGGATGTTGGCAAAGGATCTGCCGCGTCGTTGCGCGGTGCAGGTGCCCGCGTTAAAGTAACTGAGGTGGATCCGATCTGCGCCTTGCAAGCCGCGATGGACGGTTTCGAAGTTACCCTGCTGGAGGACGAAATTGACAGCGCCGATATCTTCATTACGACCACGGGAAACAAGGACGTAATCCGCATCGAACATATGCGTGAGATGAAGGATATGGCCATTGTCGGCAATATTGGCCACTTCGATAACGAAATTCAGGTCGCCAATTTACGCAACCACAAATGGACCAACATCAAAGAACAGGTAGACATGATCGAAATGCCTTCTGGCAACCGTATCATTCTGCTGTCCGAGGGTCGCCTTTTGAACCTTGGAAACGCGACCGGCCACCCCTCTTTTGTGATGTCTGCATCGTTTACCAACCAGGTTTTGGCGCAGATAGAGCTATTTACCAAGGGCGACCAGTACGAGAACAAAGTCTATATCCTGCCCAAGCATCTGGACGAGAAAGTCGCCCGGCTTCACTTGGATAGGATTGGTGTGAAGTTGACTCAGATGGATAATGAACAGGCAGCTTATATCGGCGTGAAACCAGAAGGCCCGTATAAGCCTGAGCACTACCGCTACTGATAAATAGTTATCCGAAATAGACGGCGGCTGACTTGGCCGCCGTTACAAATCAACATCATCGTAGCGAGGGAAAAAATTCGCCTCGGCCGCCTGGCGTGAAGTCGAGGATGTTCCAAAGCGACCACGCCGAGTCCACGTGACGTGGATGCCAATCGCTGGGCTCGAAGAAAAGTTCAGAACTCCAAAAGTGGCGTATGCCGTCGTTACCGCGCTGAAAGATGTTCAGGATCGGCAGTTGGCTCCCATCCTGAGTTTCTGCCAGATAATCGCGTTGATAGTCAGTACCTTTTGCGGAAAATAGCGATAATTCGCTCCAACCCATTCGAGATTTAAGTTCAACTAACTTTTCCGCCGTGTTTTGAGCGACAATCGCTAAGCTTATCTTTTGTGAGATATGCGCGATCTGACCATTCAGCCCGTCAAGAAAAGCTGAACACATTGGACAAGGCGCGTCAGCGGTTGGTCCGTACATCAGCGAGTAGATAGCAAGAGTGTCATGCGAACCAAATAGTGTCGACATTGGCGCAGTCTCACCTTTCTCGGTCCGAAACACATAATCCGAAGGAACTGCTCCGCCCTTTGGCAGGTTGCGACGCAGTTTCGCGACATTTTCTATTTGAGACCTCAAATCGGCTTCGGCCGCGAGCAAGGCGTTTCGAGCGGATCGGTATTCGGGGCTTTCATTTGGAAGCGTAACTGGCATGACTACCTCTCTGGGCATGGCAGGATTTTTAATTTAACTTTTATGTTAAATAATTGATGAAGAATATTCAAGCCTGACCCAAAAACAGTTTTCTTGAATGATTAAACTTTTTTCCCATTCGAGAAAATTTCCCTAGGAACAAATAAGAATTTGAAAAATATATTAAATTTGAACGCACCCCCAAAAAAAGTGAATGGAATCTGACCTTTGGAAAAATTTTTAGCGTTGGTCCATCGAATTTCCACTAGTCACGGAACCAAAGATTTCCCTCTCGGCAGTAACAGAAAATAGCCGAACTAATGCTGACAAAAGCAGGCTGAAAATTGAATTTTAGTGAATTCTTACGGATTTGTTGTTTGTGCCTTTAGCCGTTGATCAGCTAAGGTCAGAACATGACCAGGACGGTCAGAACCAGAATAATCCAATCGCGTGTGGTGACTCGGGAGCGCGCGGGGGTAGGGAAGGTTCTGAAAGTTCAGGATCTTCCCTTTTTAATCAGCCAGAGTTTGACCAAGGTTGCAAATTACAGCCCACTCGGAACCAGTCACGGGCTGCACAGAAAGTCGCGAGTTTTTAACCAAAACCATCTCAGATAGCCGTCCATCGGCTTTAATCTGGTCTAATGTCACTGGCGCAACGAATGGTCGGACTGCTTTTATGTCCACACACTCCCAGCGCTCGTCATCGGTTGTGCTGTCCGGATGCGCTTGGGCGCAGACTTCAACAATCCCGACAATCGCCTTGTCTTTTTGCGAGTGGTAAAAAAAACCGCGGTCGCCAACATGCATTTGACGCATAAAGTTCCGCGCCTGATAATTTCGAACGCCATCCCATTCCTCACCAGAATCGCCTTTGGCGACCTGTTGATCCCAACTCCACGTCGAAGGCTCGGATTTGAATAGCCAGTATGCCATCAGCCTATCACCTTTTTCCATGGGACTAGCTCTACGGAATAAAACAACCCAGCCTTGGCATAAGGATCGTTGTCGGCCCACGTCTTCGCAGCATCCATATCTTCCACATCCAAAATGATCAGCGAACCAATCATAGCATCGCCGTCCAACAACGGGCCAGCCTGGGAAACAACTCCTGTTTCTTCAATATACGACAGGTGAGCCGAACGGTTATCAAGGCGGGTTTGCAACGCGCCCTCTTTGTCACGGGCGATCAACGCAATTAGCATCCTATTCCTCCTTGAGTGGGCGACTAAGCAGAGCGCCAATCGCGTCGTTTACACTGTATTTTCCGATACTAAGCTCTGCCACCGTTTGGCTTATCGGCATTTCCAGCGCTTCGGTCCGTGCGATTTCCGCAACTGCGGTCGCTGTGGCTACACCTTCGACTGTAGTTGATTGGTCGAAGGGTCGATCCTGACCCAAACACAGTCCAAAACGGTAATTTCTAGACAGTTCCGACGAACAGGTCAAAACCAAATCACCTAGTCCGGACAAGCCCATCAATGTTTCAGACCTTGCGCCACGCATCAACGCAAAGCGCAGCATTTCAGCAAACCCTCTTGTCATTAGCGCCGCTCGCGCACTGTCGCCCAGACCTGCTCCGATGGAAGCGCCACAGGCTATGGCTATCACGTTCTTTAGGGCGCCCCCAAGTTCTGCGCCGATCAAATCGTTGGTGCGGTACAGGCGCAAATTGGACGTAGTTAGGTCGGTCTGCAGGTTTTTCCCAAGGTTCTTGTCCGCGCAAGCCAAAGTCAGCGCCGTAGGTAGACCGCGCGCGATGTCGTCTGCAAAACTTGGTCCGGTCAGAAGGGCAGCGCAGGAATTGGGTGTTACTTGCTTGATAATAGATATCGGACCGACCCCGGTAGCCAATTCTATTCCCTTGCAACAGGCCACCAGTGTCTTGCCATCCAGTGCAGAGGCTTGTTCAACTAAGGCTTCCCGCATTTTTTGCATTGGAACAGCTAATAGGACGACGTCGGAAAGGGCAGCTTTCTCTATGTCAGCAGTTACATCGATTTCCGAGGGAAGGCGCACGCCGGGCAAATGGGATTTGTTTTCCCGTTCCAATAGCATTGTCTGAGCTTGTTCGTTATTGCGCGACCAAAGGGTGACCTGCCCATTCTCAGCAAGTGAAACCGCCAATGCGGTTCCAAATGCACCTGATCCCAGGATTGAAATGCTCACGCCTTAGCACCTTTTTTGCCACCGCCCAAAATCGAAGGGCTGTTCTGATCCAGTGGCCAACGGGGCCGAGCGGAAAGCTCCATTCCATCTCTGGCGCCAAGGCGAAATCGCTCCAACCCAGCGAATGCAATCATGGCAGCGTTATCAGTGCAAAGGCTCAACGGCGGGGCAATGAATTTTGCACCAGCCTCCACAGCAACAGTCTCTAAACGAGCGCGAATCGCTAAATTCGCTGCCACTCCTCCGGCCACCGCTATGACCGGCTCTGGTGGACTCTCAGCCATGTATAATGCAATGGCCCTTCGGGTTTTTTCCGACAGAGTTTCCACTACAGCTTGTTGAAATCCGGCGCATAGATCTGCGCGGTCGCTTCGCATCAAACCGCCCCTTTCAAGAACGACCAGATCGCGCAAACGCAACAAGGCCGTCTTAAGGCCAGAGAAAGAAAGATCACAACATGGTCGATCCAGCAGAGGACGCGGAAAATGGAAACGGTTTGGATTTCCCGCCCGAGCCTCAGCCTCTACGCTTGGGCCTCCGGGTTGAGGCAGTCCCAGCAACCGCGCGGTTTTGTCGAAGGCTTCGCCGGGTGCGTCGTCGATTGTTCCGCCCAACCGGGTAAATTCTTCGGGCCCACTGGCAATCAGGTACTGGCAATGCCCGCCTGAAACCAAAAGCATCAGATAAGGAAAGGCAATCTTGTCGGTCAGGCGGGGCGTTAGCGCATGGCCCGCAAGATGGTTAACGCCGATCAAGGGCAGGCCGGACGCCGCGCTTAGACCTTTAGCGCACATCACGCCTGACATAACCCCACCTATCAGGCCGGGTCCTGCTGTAACAGCTATGGCATCCATGTCCCGCAAACTCAGCCCCGCAGTGTCCAGTGCCTGTTTTACGCAGATGTCTAACTTTTCCGTGTGCGCCCGGGCAGCGATTTCTGGCACTACGCCGCCGAATGCACTGTGAAGCTCGGTCTGGCCATGCACGATGGAAGATAAAATTTCCGCAGGCTCGAAGTCAGTTTGGCGCACGACAGCGGCAGCTGTATCATCACAGCTGCTTTCCAATCCAAGGACGGTAAGTGTTTGCACCATTGACCTGATCCGTTGCATCATGATTTCAAAGCGGGGTAGCACCCTGCGCGGACGCAAACAATCCCAAGGCCGAAGGCGCCGCCTGTTGTACCTTTTGATGACCCGCCCTCGCGCCGCCTCGGAGAGGTTCGTTGCGCAGCTTCCGACCCGCGCCAGATCGCGTGTCACTGTGATTCATTCCCCTTTACTTGAGATACGGCCGCTTGAGGTTCAAGTGGCGACAAAAGGAATTCGGGGTTTGATCTTCACATCGGCAAACTCGGTGAATGCAGCGGTATCCTTGGGGGTGGACCGAAAACTACCTGCGTATTGCGTTGGGCCTGCCACCACTGGAACTGCAAAAGGCGCGGGATGGATGGCCCGGATGGTTGGCGCGACGGCTGAGGAACTGGTGGCAAACCTGTTACAACTTAGACCCGAAAGCCCACTTTTGCATCTGCGCGGGGAACACAGCCGCGGCAATGTCGCCGAACGCCTAACCGAACTAGGCCTGACCACGTTCGAACAGCCGGTCTATAGACAAAGGCTCCTGCCGCTCACCCCCCAGGCCGAACAAGCTGCCCTTGGTGACGCACCCGTTTTAGCGCCGATATTTTCGCCACGGACCGCGCGACAATTTGCCGACGTCTGGGAAGGTTCTGCGCCTTTATGGTTGGCCGCTATTAGCGAAGCGACGGCCGACCCCCTTAGAACGTTGACGTTCCGGCGCCTGAAGATTGCTAAAGAACCCACGCCCAAGAAGATGAGTAAGGCCGTCAAAAAACTTGTGAAACATGCCTTGCGGGTTGAGGGTGCGGCTGGCGCGGATTAACTTGGGTGCGTCTGTAGTTCGGGTGTTTTTAGAATCGATAAGGGGATTGTGACGGTGGCTGGTAAAAAGAAGACTGATCAGGAACCACTGGAAGACCCCAATTTAGAAGAGCGATTGGAAGTTGATCCATCGGCTTCTGATCTTGCAGCGGACGATCAGTCGATTGACAACCAAGAGAACCCGGAAGAAATCACTTCCGAAGCCGAAGCCGAAGCCGAAGCCGAAGCCGAAGCCGAAGCCGAAGCCGAAGCCGAAGCCGAAGCCGAAGCCGAAGCCGTTGAGGAAAAGACCATTGAGCGCCCCGTTGAAAGACGAGGCGGGTTTGTTCCTGCGCTGATTGGTGGCGTGATCGCGGCGGCGATAGGGTTCGTCGCTGGGCGCGGAGATTTTTTGCCCGGTGGTTCAGATCCGACAGACGCGATTGCGACGCTTGAATCGAAATTGCAGGACCAATCCGCTCAAATAGAAAAGCTTTCTGGCGCACTGACCGACGGTTCGGAAGTGTCCGCTCTAAAGGATCAGTTGACGGCTCTGACCGCTAAATTGCCACCAATTGAAGCCGATCTAGACAGCGCAAAATCCAATATCGACGAACTGAATAGCAAGTTAGATCCTTTGGCAGACCGTTTGGCCGAAATGGAGAAACGACCAATCACCCAAGGTGCCTCGGCCGAAGCAGTTGCCGCTTATGAGGCAGAGCTCAAAAAGCTGCAGCAATCGCTTGCAGCGCAAAGGGCGGAAGTCGAAAAGATGGTTTTGGACGCCCAGGCCCTAGAAGCAAAAGCGGCCGCTGAAGCACGTGCAGCCACCAACACGGCAACGTTGACCCGGCTAAAAGGAAAACTGGATACCGGACAACCTTATACGGATTTAGTTACCGAACTTCAGTCGGGGGGGTTGACGGTACCGGATGCACTGATTGCGACTGCTGAAAAAGGTGTGGCAACTACCTCAACGTTAAACGCTTCATTCCCTCCGGCGGCCCGAAAGGCGCTGGCGGATGCGCGCGATGCGGAAAAGGGCACTGGTTTGGTCGCATTTTTGCAGCGTCAGACGGGTGCACGGTCGGTAACGCCACAGGATGGGGACGACCCGGATGCAATTCTTTCGCGCGCGCAGGCGGCACTCTCAAATGGAGATGTTTCTGCCGCCCTAAGCGAACTTGAATCCCTGCCTGAATCGGCTCGAAGCGCGATGGCGGGTTGGGAAGAGGCCGCTCAGACCAGAGTTGCCGCAGTGGACGCCGCAAATACGCTTGCTTCAAGCGTAAACTCGAACTGAAGGACCTGCCATGCTTTGGTCACTGTTAAAGATCCTTGTTTTTGTTGCGATTATCGGCTTGCTGGCCATAGGTGCTGGGTTTCTGATGGAATCCAGCGGAGGCGTGCAAGTCACCGTGGCAGGTACGGAGTACACGCTAGGGCCCCTGCAATCAGTCATCGCGCTGTGCCTTCTTGTTTTTGCGGTCTGGCTGTTCTTCAAATTGCTTAACTTGCTGATTGCGACCCTGAAATTCCTTAACGGAGATGAAACTGCTTTGTCGCGATACTTCGACCGCAGTCGGGAACAGCGTGGTTATCAAGCTTTGTCTGATGGAATGATGGCGCTTGCCTCGGGCGAGGGTCGGGCAGCTATAACAAAAGCGCAAAAAGCGGAACGCCTGCTGAACAAGCCTGAATTGACCAATTTGCTGGTTGCGCAAGCTGCCGAAATGAACGGAGATACCAAGAAAGCCTCAGAGACGTACAAGAAGCTGGTTCAAAACAATGCGACCCGTTTTGTCGGCGTGCGGGGTATTATGAAACAGAAACTGGCTGAAGGCGACGACGAAACCGCCCGAAAACTGGCGGAAAAGGCACTTGCTTTGAAACCCCGCCATGAAGAGACACAAGACGTCCTGTTGAACCTGCAGACCAAGGCGCAAGACTGGGCAGGTGCCCGCTCGACGCTGACTTCCAAGCTAAAGGCCGGGTATTTGCCTCGGGATGTCTTTAAACGGCGCGATGCGATTCTGGCTCTTTCCGAAGCTAAGGATATTCTGGACGACTCTGCATCGGTAGAACAGCAGGAACACGCAATTGAGGCCAATCGGCTTTCACCAGACTTAGTTCCCGCCGCTGCAATGGCTGCGCGGGCTTATATCGAAAAGGGCAAACCGCGTTCTGCATCGAAGATCTTAAAAAAAGCGTGGGAGGTTCAGCCCCATCCTGACCTTGCCCATGCATTTGCGGAGATTGAACCAGATGAAACCCCGGAGCAACGCATCAAGCGGTTCACAGCCCTTACCCGGGTCCATCCTCAGGATCCCGAGACTCGTTTAATTTTGGCCGAGTTGAATATTGTTGCCGAGGACTTCCCGGAAGCCCGGCGCGCGTTGGGCGACCTGATTGAAAATCAAGCAGACGCCCGGGGCTACACCCTGATGGCTGCAATCGAACGGGGAGAGGGTGCGTCGGATGCGGTCGTGCAGGGTTGGCTTGCAAAGGCGCTGAACGCTCCTCGTGGTCCGCAGTGGGTTTGCAACAACTGCCATGACATTCAGCCAGAGTGGGGACCTGTTTGTCAAAACTGCAACAGCTTTGACACGCTCAGCTGGCAAACTCCGCAAACGCCAGAAATTGCCACAGCGACAGGTGTTCACATGTTGCCCCTAATCGTTGGGGCGATTGAGGACCAGCCTGAACCGGAGCCTGAGGAAGCGCGCGAGGATGACGAACCCGAGGTCGATGAGGTGATTGAAGCGAATGCTGAGCTGGTTGAGGCCGAGAAGCAGTCCTGACCTGTGCTAATGTTTTGACGAACCAGCTTGCATAACGCTGCGTGGCCGGCGAGTTTCTTTCGCTTCACTCATTGCTTTGGTGAATCTACCTGACCGAGACTTTTTGAAATGGTTGGGGCGCCAATCGAACGAGAATAGCAAACGGGTCCGCAGAAACGAGGCAAGGCATATTCAGATCTTATTCTGTAAATACTAGATCGCTGCGGTTAACTGCTTCGGCTACGAAATACAAACTGCAAAACAAAACATTCTCGTTCTGTATTTTCTTTAATTTTTGAGTGAAGTGAAAGCGGAGAAGCTCTTTTCGGCTTTCTGAAACGCGCTGCGATCGCAGCAGTTCCGTCATAGTGACAACCAGGTTCGGGATCGCTCGCGAAGCCGTAAGTCCGCCACACAATGACGGTGCCCAATTGTCGCATTCAAATCTGTTTGTTAACGTCCCTCACTAAGGGGGGTGTAAGCCCGTATGTTGGACTACTCACATAACGCCATTTTGGTGGTGGCGTCGCTTGGCGTTGCATTGATGGCCGGGTTCACTGGGCTGTATTTGACGCATGGCGCGAACAGGCTGGACAGCCAAAGGCGCAAGTTTGTCGTCGCGCTGGCTGCGGTCATCCTGGGCGGTGGTATCTGGTCCATGCATTTCGTTGCGATGCTAGGTCTGCAATTACCAATCTTGTTTTACTACGACGCGCTTGTCACACTGATTTCGGCGTTGGTTGCCATTCTGATGGTTGGCCTCGCACTTTTGCTGCTTCATTTTCGGCGGCGCACGATGCAAACAATCGTTGGCGCGGGTGTCATTGTCGGCATGGGGATCGTCGTGATGCATTACGTCGGCATGGCCGGAATGCAACTGTGTCGTCCGGTCTACAGTATTTGGGATGTTGCAATCTCGACTGTCGCGTCGGTCGTCCTGTCTGTGCTGGCGATATGGGTTGCTTATGATAACCGCACACAGCGCAATATTTTGCTGGGGACCGTTTGTTTCGGGGTCGCGGTTTTCACCATGCATTTTGTTGCAACTGGATTGACTGATTTTGTCGTCAGTGACGATCCCAGCGGCGCCGGACCAGAGTTAAATAATCAGGTCCTGGCGATGGGAGTCACGGTTTCAGTATTCTTAATTTGCTCGGCATTTTTGTTAACCGGCATCACCTTCATTGGCCCAAGCCAGGAGGCTGAACCCGCCGGAGACTCCGAGCCTGCGCATGAGCCAGAATTATCGGTTTTGCGCGCGGGCGTTCCGTTCGAGCGGGAGGGTCAGACTTTCTTTGCTGAACCCTCCCGTATCGCCGCAATTCGCGCCGAAGGCCACTACACCATCCTTTACATGGATTCTGAAAAATTATTTTGTCCGTGGTCAATTACTGAGGCTGAAACACGCCTTTTATCGGACGGCTTTCTGCGGGCGCATCGCAGCTATTTGGTTAATCCAAAACATGTGTCGTGTTTCGAGCGTCACAAGGACAACGGAACCTGTTATTTTGACGGTGTCGAGGTGTTGACAAAGGTTCCAGTGAGTCGCTCACGCCTAGCGGATATTCGCAGCGCGTTGGGATTGTGATCGCAACTCGTGCAGCCCATTCGCATTTCGTGAAACAGACGGCGTCCCCTGTTCTCGTGTGCTGGAACGTATAAGCCATTAAGCTTTTTCCTTACTCTAGGGAGTTTAAGGCGTTTTGCCGTACCCAGGGAGGAAAACATGATACCAGCCGGTTTTGAGTACCACCGGCCAGGCGACATTGCCTCGGCTATTGGCATTCTACAGGAACACGGAGACGAAGCTCGCGTCATAGCTGGCGGGCACAGCCTTATTCCGATGATGAAACTGCGAATGGCAGAAATGGGCCATCTCGTTGATCTTCAGGCGATCGACGAACTCAAAGGGATAGAAGTGGGTGCCGAGTCAGTTACGCTTGGCGCGATGGTAACCCAGCATGAGTTGATAACTCATGAAGGTCTGGCATCCGCCATTCCATTGATACGCGATGCCGCGCTCCAGATCGCGGACCCTCAGGTGCGCTACATGGGAACGGTTGGTGGAAACGTAGCCAACGGTGATCCGGGCAACGACATGCCGGGATTGATGCAGTGTTTGGACGCAACGTTTGAACTCAAGGGCCCCGACGGAACACGTAACGTAGCAGCGCGTGACTTTTACGAAGCTGCATATTTTACCGCGCGCGAGGACGAGGAAATTCTGACGCGTATTTCGATTCCTATACCGGGCGCAGGTGTCGGCCAAGCCTACGAAAAGCAGAAGCGCAAGATTGGAGATTATGCCACAGCTGCGGCGGCGGTCTTGGTCGGTAATGGCAAAGCCTCGGTCGCCATGACCAATTTGTCCGACACTCCGATCTGGTCTGCAGAAGCCAGCAACGCACTTGCCGGGGGCGACGTCGACGGTAGCGTCAGCGCGATGCTCGATGCAATTGACCCTGTCGCCGACAACCGCGGACCTGTGGATTTCAAAAAACACGTAGCTGCTGTGATGTTGCGCCGCGCCATTGGCCGGGCGCAAACCCGCGCGGGCTGAGGGGAGTTAAACTAATGTCGAAAATGCACGTCAAACTTACAGTAAACGGCAAGCAGGTCGAAGGTCTGGCCGAGCCGCGTACGCTTTTGATTCATTTCCTACGAGAAGATCTAAAAATTACTGGTCCGCACATTGGCTGCGAAACCAGCCATTGTGGTGCTTGCACCGTAGATATTGACGGGAAGTCGGTGAAATCCTGCACAACCTTTGTTGCTCAGGTAAACGGAGCTGACGTCACAACCGTCGAAGGGCTGACCAACGACGACGGTAGCTTAGGCGTCCTTCAAGAGATGTTCCGTGAACATCACGGGCTGCAATGCGGATTCTGCACACCGGGCATGATCACCCGTGCGCATCGCCTGCTGCAGGAAAACCCGAACCCGACAGAAGAGGAAATCCGTTTTGGGATGGCTGGTAACCTCTGCCGCTGCACCGGTTACCAGAACATCGTAAAGGCCATCTCGGCTTCCGCCGACATGCTTAATGCTCAGAAGGAGGCCGCGGAATGAACGACCAGACAATGACACCCGAAGAACGCGCCGCCAATCTCAAAGGAATGGGCAGTTCGCGCAAACGCGTGGAGGACGTGCGATTCACTCAAGGCAAAGGCAATTATGTCGATGACATCAAGTTGGACGGAATGCTGTTTGGCGACTTTGTGCGCTCTCCTTACGCACATGCCCGTGTCGTCAGCGTAAACAAGGATGCAGCGCTTGCTCTACCAGGCGTAATTGCAGTGCTGACCGCCGAGGACCTGTCGCCGCTGGGTCTCCATTGGATGCCGACTTTGGCAGGTGACAAACAGATGGTACTGGCCGATGGAAAGGTTCTGTTCCAAGGTCAAGAAGTCGCCTATGTCGTCGCCGAGGACCGCTATATTGCTGCAGACGCTGCAGAACTGGTTGAGGTTGAGTACGAAGAACTGCCAGTTCTGACCGATCCGTTCGAAGCGTTGAAGTCCGACGTTGTCCTGCGTGAAGACCTTGAGGGTCAGACCGAAGGAGCCCACGGGCCCAGAAAGCACCACAATCATATCTTCACCTGGGAACAAGGCGACAAGGACGCGACCGAGTCCGTTCTGGCAGAAGCCGACGTGGTAGCCGAAGAGATGGTGTATTACCACAGAACACATCCTTGCCCGCTGGAAACCTGTGGCTGTGTAGCGTCGATGGACAAAGTGACCGGCAAATTGACGCTTTACGGTACGTTCCAGGCTCCGCATGCAATCAGGACGGTCGTTTCACTGATATCTGGCCTTGCCGAACACAACATCCGCGTTATTAGCCCTGATATAGGTGGCGGTTTTGGCAACAAGGTTGGTGCCTATGCGGGTTACGTTTGTTCAGTAGTCGCATCTATTGTCACGGGAAAACCCGTTAAATGGGTCGAGGACCGGATGGAAAACCTGATGTCCACCGCATTCGCACGCGATTACTGGATGCAGGGCAAGATCGCTGCCACGAAAGAGGGTAAGATCACAGGCCTCTGGTGCCATACGACGGCGGACCATGGAGGATTTGACGCCTGCGCTGATCCAACCAAATTTCCTGCTGGGTTCATGAACATCTGTACTGGATCCTATGATATTCCGACGGCATATCTGGCGGTAGATGGTGTTTATACTAACAAGGCACCCGGTGGCGTAGCGTATCGTTGCTCTTTCCGCGTGACCGAGGCCGCATACTTCATCGAGCGCATGATCGAGGTTTTGGCCATCAAGCTAAACATGGATGCAGCCGAGTTGCGCCGGATCAATTTCATTAAGGCCGATCAGTTTCCGTATCAATCTGCGCTGGGCTGGGAATACGACTCGGGCGATTACCATACCGCTTGGGACAAGGCGTTGGAGGCCGTCGACTACAACGGCCTACGGGCTGAACAGGCACAGCGGATTGAGGATTTCAAAGCTGGCAAGACCCGCAAACTGCTTGGGATTGGGCTAACGCACTTCACAGAAATCGTTGGCGCAGGTCCGGTGAAGAATTGCGACATCCTAGGACTGGGTATGTTCGATTCCTGCGAAATTCGCATCCACCCAACTGGATCCGCCATCGCACGGCTTGGGACGATTAGCCAGGGTCAGGGCCATGCCACGACTTTTGCCCAGATTATTGCCAGTGAGATCGGCCTTCCAGCCGATGACATCACGCTTGAAGAAGGCGACACTGATACGGCACCCTACGGGCTTGGGACGTACGGTTCCCGGTCGACCCCGGTAGCGGGAGCGGCAACGGCAATGGCCGCTCGCAAAATCCGGGCCAAGGCGCAGATGATCGCCGCCTATCTGCTGGAAGTTCACGACGACGATGTCGAGTGGGATGTTGATCGCTTTGCAGTCAAAGGCGCGCCTGAGCGTTTCAAGACGATGAAGGAAATCGCCTTTGCCGCCTACAATCAAGCCATTCCGGGATTGGAACCTGGTCTTGAGGCGGTCAGTTATTATGACCCGCCGAATATGACATATCCATTTGGTGCCTATATCTGTGTTATGGAAATCGACGTAGATACCGGTGAGTGGGAAGTTAGGCAGTTCTATGCGCTTGACGATTGCGGAACCCGGATCAACCCGATGATCATCGAGGGGCAAGTCCACGGTGGCGTGACCGAGGCGTTGGCCATCGCAATGGGGCAAGAGATTGCTTATGATGAAATGGGCAACGTAAAGACCGGTACGCTTATGGACTTCTTCCTGCCGACAGCGTGGGAAACACCCAACTACACGACCGATCATACGGTAACACCGTCTCCGCACCATCCAATTGGCGCCAAGGGCGTAGGCGAGAGCCCGAATGTCGGCGGAGTGCCAGCATTTTCGAATGCTGTGCATGATGCATTCCGCCCATTTGGCCTTGTTCAGAGCCATATGCCGCACGATCATTGGCGCATCTGGAAAATTGCCAATGGTCTAGGGATGCACGGCTAAAAAACTCAAGCCGCTGCACTAGAATCCAGTGCAGCGGCTGTTCAGGAGACAGGCATGAGCTTGCAAGACATACAGCAAGGGCTCGCGAAAGTGGGTTACGTTGCGGGCGACCGCTTGACGATGGCGCTTCATCTGGCGCAGAAACTCGGCCGCCCCTTGCTGCTGGAAGGTCCAGCCGGAGTTGGTAAAACCGAAGTCGCCAAAGCACTCGCCGCTAAACTTGATACGAGGTTGATCCGGCTGCAGTGTTACGAAGGTCTCGACGCCAGCCACGCAATTTATGAGTGGAATTACCAACGGCAGTTGCTTGCAATTCGCGCCAGCGAGTCGCAAGGCGGAACAAGCGAAGCCCATCTTTTCACAGATGACTTCCTTTTAAAACGTCCCCTTCTGGAAGCTATCAGCGAGGAGGTGCCCCCAGTTCTTCTGATTGATGAGATTGATCGCGCCGATGAGGAGTTCGAAGCTTACTTACTGGAAATACTGTCAGATTTCCAGATTACCATACCTGAGCTTGGTACAATCCGAGCCCGTTCAAAACCCATCGTGATACTGACCGCAAACGGAACACGTGACCTATCGGACGCATTGCGACGCCGCTGTCTGTACAGTTTCATCGACTACCCGTCCCATGAAACCGAAATGGCAATTCTCAAGGCTCAAATGCCAAATATCGAAGGCTTGCTTGCACGACAAATTGTCGGAGTTGTGCAATCCCTGCGCAAAGAGGATCTTGAGAAGACGCCAGGTGTTGCCGAGATGCTTGATTGGGCAGCCGCCTTGTCTGGACTGGGGGTAAATGACCTTGCCAAGTCCCGCTCAGAGGTTCAGGCAACGCTTGTTTGCCTGCTTAAAACGGCCGCTGACTTTGATGCTGCTCCGCCCGAAATTATGGACCAGTTCATTGGAAAGGTCGCTTGATGCCGGTCACGCGCTTCCCTTCCCGAGCTGCAGGTCTGGCGGACAGGATGTCCGGTTTCATCGGGCATTTGAGAATGAACGGTTTGCGCGTCGGGCCAAAAGAAACCGGAGATGCATTGGCAGCTTTGTCTGCAGTCAATGCTGCGGATGCAGATCAAGCTCGGCGTGCATTATGCGTTTTGCTTGCAGGAGATTCAGAAGACTGGAACCGCTTTGATGAACTGTTCGACGCTTATTGGTTCAACGCCGGAAAGCAAAGGACGGGAACGGCAAATACCGCGCATGTTCGGGTGCAGTCTGCAAAACCGATGATCTGGCAGACAGAAAGCCGGGCGGATAAACAAGACGCTGATGGGCCGGATAGCTCTGCGACTGTTGATCCGGGTGAAGGCGAAGCCGAAGGTATAGATGGTAAGCTGATCGCTACCCGAACCACAAACCTTGCGAGAAGAGATCTTCGCGAGCTTATGGATGATGAGGCTCTAAAAAGGGCCGAAACAGCTGCGATGTTGATTGCCCGTGCGATCCGTGACCGTCGGTCACGGCGTCGCAAACGCGCCCTGCGGGGACCGGCGCTGGATATGCGGCGTATTCAACGATCGAGTCTTGCACGTGGCGGTGAGCCAATCGACCTTTACCGCCGTGCGCGCCCACCTCGCCCTATGCGAATAGTCGCTTTATGCGATGTCAGCGGATCCATGACAGTTTACTCGCGGGTTTTTCTGGCATTCCTCAAAGGACTTGTTGGCAGCGGGACAGAAGCGGACGCTTATTTGTTTCACACCCGTCTGATGCGCGTCACAGATGCGCTTCGCGACCACGACACCTTGCGAGCAGCAGGAAGACTGTCGCTGATGGCCGAAGGGTTTGGTGGCGGTACGGATATCTCTGGTAGCTTAGAGAGTTTTCTGGGCGGATATGGCGCACGGGCGCTTAATGGGCGGACGGTCGTTTTGATCCTTTCGGACGGATACTGCAGTTCCGATCCACGGGCGCTGGGCTCAGTATTGGCTCGCATCCGGCGAAAGGCGCGGCGTATTGTTTGGTTAAATCCGTTGAAAGGGTGGGAAAACTATGAGCCTGCGGCTGCTGCGATCCAAGCAGCTTTGCCTCATCTGGATGCGCATCTGCCTGCTAATACTCTGGACGCTTTGGCGGCTTTAGAACCAGAGTTCCAAAAGTTGTGAAAGGAGACGTAATGCCGGGTTTCGACATATTCGACACAATCGACACGTTACGCTCAAAAGGCGAAAGTTTCTGCGTTGCCACAGTATTGCGAACCGCGGACGTGACGTCGGCCAAGGCCGGGGCCAAGGCTGCAATAACTGGGACCGGCGAAATACTGGGGCATTTGGGCGGTGCTTGCGTGCAACGCGCTGTTCGCGCCTCTGCTGTCAAGGCGTTATCCAGCGGCGATCCGCAATTGATCCGCATTAAACCTTCTGACAAGGTGGTTTCCATGGCGGACCCGGACGGGGTACAGACCTTCAAAAGCGGATGCCCGTCGGGCGGAACTGTCGACTTGCTGGTTGAGCCGTATCAACATGCCCCCAAATTGGTGATTTTTGGGGATACGCCAATTGCTTCGGCGCTTCGGGCTCATGCGACACTGGCCGGACTTTGGGTTTGCCTACCCAAAGGGACGGTTGGTGAAGCCTATTCTGAATTTGACCCAGACGACCTGCCTGCGCTGGGCATCCAGCCTCGTGATTTTGTTGTTGTCGCCTCGCAGGGCAAGGGTGATGCGGTTGCGTTAAAGTCTGCACTGCAATCACCTGCCAGAAGAGTTTCAATGGTGGCCAGCCGCCGCAAGGCACAGGTCTTGAGTGACAGGTTGATATCACAGGGGATGAACCCCGCCCGAGTCGAACAATTAAAGGCACCCGCGGGGCTTGATATTCACGCGGTTGATCCGCACGAAATCGCGTTGTCGATTTTGGCTGAGATCATTTTTTGGCGGAATGTCGACAAATCGGAGGAAGCATCACATGATGAAAAGACGGCTTGAACCGCGGTGTAACCTCCAATTCAAACACCTCGAATTGATGGTGAAAGAAGCGGCGTAAGAGGCGCTTTGTGTCTACCTAAGATGTTGTTGAGAAAGGAAACCTAAATGGAGCTGACTGACGAAATCCGCATATCCGCGCCGCGGGATGTGGTATATGCGGCCTTGAACGACCCGGATGTTCTGCGAGAATGTATTCCCGGCTGCGAGGAACTGACACAGGCTGCGCCCGATCAGCTCGAGGCTAAAGTGGTCCTTAAAATCGGTCCGGTAAAGGCGCGTTTCGCTGGCGAGGTGACCTTGGACACAACTAACGCACCGAACGGCTTCAGCCTGTCAGGCGAGGGCAAGGGTGGAGCGGCCGGATTTGCCAAGGGTGGCGCGGACGTAACCCTGACCGAGGACGGCGGCGAGACGGTTCTGACTTACACTGCAAAGGTTGATATCGGCGGAAAGATCGCCCAACTGGGCAGCCGATTGATTGCAGGAACTGCAAAGAAACTATCGGGCAAGTTCTTTACTAAGTTCGGCGAATTGGTATCCGAACAATCCACAGCTTGAAGCAGCGCAAAAATGAAAGTGGGGGCAAGCTATATTTGCCCCTTTCCTAGTTCGAAGGCGCTGCGCTAAGCGTACGAATTTTCCAAAAAAACGACACTGGATTGCGGTGGATCTCCTCAGCACATCGAGTGCGATAAGGCGCTCTTTCATCAAAACACCGAGCCTGCCAGCGATATGATTGTAGCAGCTACGCGCACGCAGGGTATCCGTGGCGGCCTGTCCGGATCGAGACAGATGATCTGTTGGCGACAGGCTGGCAAGTACTTCGAGCACCTGGGCAACTTCGGCAGTCGCAATCCGGTGATAGATATGCCGACCGCTGCGCAACGAAGACGTCAGACCGGCGTTTTCGAGCTTTTTAAGATGCGCGCTCGCTGTCTGCGGGCTGACATCCGCCGCGCATGCCAGTTCCTTGTTTGTAAACGCGCGCCCATCCATCAACTCACACAATATGCGGGAACGGCTGGGATCGGCCAGCGCCGCCCCAAAGATATCCAGTCTCGGTTCGATTGCCATGTCGCCAGACTAGAGGCAGAATGCAAACCGAGCTAGCATGAAAGGTTCGATGACGGGCGAAGTGAGATGCAAAAGCAGACGTCGACCCAATGGCAGCAAAGTCCGCAAAGCGGACGATCATGCCTAGTGCAGCGAACGACCGCTTCGAGCCCGAAGCCGTCATCCTGCTCAACTAGATTGCACGGTACGCTTCCGTTGTCGGAGGGCTCAAAACGTCATGCCAAGGCAAGCGCCAGTCCCCCGAGGATCAGCGCGACTGCAGAAAGCATGGACAACCACGGAAGCCCGGTGGCGAGTTTTTCTATTCCGACGAAAATTGCGAGCGCGGCGATCCAAAGCAGGTTCATCACTCCACCGACGAAAAGAAGCGCCATTAGAACCCAGCAGCACCCAAGGCAGAACCACCCGTTCTGCATCCCCATGCGAAGAGCCCCCCAGCCCCCTGATTTCCAATTGTGAATGAAGAAAATCACCGGATGCTGACAATGCCGCAGACACGCCTGCTTGAGAGGGGACACTTGGTAAAGTCCAGCCAGCACAAGCAGCGCTCCTGCAAGCGGCGCTTGAGTGATTTCCATCATCCCGCTCATCTGCCCAATTGAAACAAGGGACCACTGCACAGCAGTTGATACGAGACTGAAGAAACCCCAAACCAACTGGTACCCGGCAAGGAAAATGGAGACAGCAGCGTATGGCTTATTCGCGTTTTTGTTTTTCCTTGCAAGTGCAGCATAGAACATCACCGTGGGAGCCGCGCTTGGCACCATCATAGCAATCATCATGACCCACCACATCAGGAAGACCATTAACGCATAACCAGGTGTCCATTCTGCGGATGCCATCATCATGCCCGGCATTTCAATAGCCATCTGTGTCATAGTAATAGCCGACATGGGCATGCCGACCCCGAGCAGGGTATAAATCGCAGCGAGAACAACGACAGAAGAAAGACCTGCTATCACTATTAGCCGGTCTCGCTTCAAGCTGCGCTCTAGCGCAGTTCCAGTTGCTGTGGTCACAGTGCGCGTAGAGTTAGGCCGACCAGGCGAACGGGGCGAAATGTCCGTTCCTGGAGCCAGTGGAATCGTCCCATTCAACTCCGAAGGCATTGAACTTACTCTTTGTAGCCCGCGCAAGTGCGAGCGTTGTTGTTACCGGATGTGGGACATTATCGATCTTGATTGGGCCACCATTCGGAAGCGCGCTGTTGACAGCTTCGACCTCCTGCTGAACCAACTCACCAGCTGTCACGGATATCTTGTCTCCTTCGGACACGAAACTGATCGGTCGTTTCTCGACACCCGCAACTTCGCCGACCAAGGGCCCTAGCGCCTCCATCGGACCACCCGCAGCTCCAGTGGCGATATCGCCGATCGCTGCAGTTTGTGCATCACTGGCGTTCTCATCGACAATCAAACCGACTTTGATGTTTCCTTCGGACATCGCGCTCGGTGCGTGAAGCAAGACGATGAAGGACAAACCGTCTAGCGAAATACCGTCCTTTTCCCCTTTAAGAATTTTCATCGCAATCGCTGCCTTGCAATCACCCTCGGTGGGCGTCGCGGTCAGATTTGTCGTAATGCATGGGCACAAGAAATCGCAGTTGCAAGTTTCCATGTACTCGCCTTCGATATGCCAGCCAGCCATAATCAATCCTCCCTGAATATTGAGAGTATGTCACAACTTTTGACTTCACGCACCTTTGGCAATCAATGACCGCTAAGTCCGCGAAGCCGACGTTTCAAAGTGATATCTTCGAAGATCTGCTTAGGGTTGCGAGCACCTTGGGAAAATTGAATTTGAGGTGTCCTTGAAGTGAATTAGACTACGAACTACGTCTTCCGATAACTCATTATGAGGACATCATGGCAGCCCCACTAATCCAAAACTGGGAACTGACCACCGCCATAAAAGACTTAGCTGATTGGCTGGTTCAACAGGGTTTGGAGAATGCGCCGGTTGAAATCTGGCTTGAAGCATTCTGCAACCGTCTTGTTTCAGCAGGAATTCCACTTCAAAGAGCAAACATTACTGTGCGCGCTCATCATCCCGAGATTGGGACAGTAGCTTTTCGCTGGCACAGAGATGGAGGAAATGAGCGACAAGACTTTGTTCGAAGAACGGATGCGCCGGAAGAATACATTCTAAGCCCGATTTACTATCTTTTAGCAAACAACTTTGAAGAGATCAGACAAGACCTGACAGTCGAAGAACCTAAGCTTAACTTTCCAATCTTTGACGAACTTCGCGAACGCGGTGCAACAGATTACTTCGCTGTTAAACGTTTCTTCCTTATTCAGGATAATGCTACGCCCGTGGATCCAATGCAGGCCGAGGAAGGGGCCATTATCTCGTTGACAACCGACGCAAGGGGTGGCTTTACAAGTCAGCAACTTGACGGTTTGCGTGAGTTGATTTCGCCACTTTGCCTGACGCTGAAGTGTGGGGCAAACAGACTCATGGCTGAAGACATTACTGCCGCTTATTTGGGCAGAGACGCCAGCAGGCGCGTTCTTTCCGGGGACATCACCCGAGGTTCATCCGAAATGATTTCAGCCGTAATTTGGTATTTTGATTTGCAAGGATTTACAAAACTATCGGAGGCGCTTCCAGGAAATTCTATAATAGAATTGCTAAACGATTATTTCGCAGAAGCCGTCGACATAGTCGAACGCCATGGCGGAAACGTTCTGAAATTCATGGGAGATGGTATGCTTGCGATCTTCGATATTGATCAGGTTCCGGACGCTCGCAGAGTCGCGATTCACGCGGCGATTGAGTTGCGAGATACCTTCGATAAACTCAACAAACGACGAAAAGTGGACGGTTTAGCAACGACAGGCTTCACTCTTGCGCTGCACGCTGGCGATGTACTGTATGGCAACATTGGCGGCAGGTCTCGTTTGGACTTCACAGTGGTCGGCCCGACAGTCAATACAACCTCCCGAATTCTTGGCATGTGCAGCGCACTAGATCAGAACATTATTATTTCTAACAAGGTGGCAGAGGACTTAGTGAAATCCATCCCAAATCTTGTTTCGCTGGGGCAATACAGATTGCGCGGTGTTGCTGAAAGACAGGAGCTGTTTACAATAGATTGAACGCGAATTGAAAAGCGTCATCGACGCTGAACAGACTTGCACTTGTCCTCTGATACTTCACGAAGGTCTTGTTAGAAGAACTTGGGTTGAACGGGCCGAGCGCTAGAGCTGGCTTCAACTTCCAAAGTGGCCATTTATGTGCATCAGGCCAGGTACAGAGATCATCCGAACAAGGTCTATTCTTCTGCTACAGCGGTCGTTCGCACCAACTGCAGCGAATGACCGCTCCGAGCCAAAAGCGGACATCACAAGCCCAAATATAAGCTTAACCCACCCCGTTGCTGTCCGCAGAACACTTATTTGATTAAATTACGCCGTAGCTGAAACTATGGCAGCAGGAATTGGCACTCTCCAGGGAGCGACTGAACCAAATTCCACCTGAACAGCCTTGGCTATCGCAGCCCTAATCGCAGAAGCATTTTCGGCAGGCTGTGATCTAAGCAAAAGCGCACCTCTTACGGTGCCGTCGTGAAAATAGTCAAAGGGAGTGGCGGGGTCTGAAACTTCCCAAACGCTACTTGAAGATCGCATATGAGGTTCAGTAAATCCGGCTGCAATCAAAATCGGATATGCGTATTCAGGGTTTGCGAAAGCATGAAGAGGTGGCCCAGGAGGCAAAGAAACGTCTTTACTCCCAAATCTTTCAATGGCTCCAAAAACTATTCGGAATGCGGCTGATGTCTCAGGAGATTCCCATACTGAGTAAACAAAGCGGCCACCTGGTTTCAGTACTCGTTTCGCCTCCTTTATTGCGGCTTCGGCATTTGGGATGTGAAGAATGCCGAACCCCATTGTGACAGCATCGAACGAATTGTCTGCGAAAGGCAAAGTGGTTGCATCACCTTCTACAAAATCCACCATCGGCACTTCCCGACGTGCAATTTCGAGCATCGCTGGAGAGAAATCTAAACCGATAACTTCAGCCCCGGCAGTTGCGAGCCCCTTCGCAACAATTCCCTGGCCACAACAAACATCAAGCGCAACGGAACCGTTCGTTACAAGTGAGGTTTCCACAATGTCAGCGACGCATTGTTCTGCCGCCGAGGCAAACCCCTCTCCATAGGCTTTTGCCGTTTGTGGCTCTGACCAGCCCTTTAACTCGGCCTTGCCGAACTCAGCAAAATTTTCCATTTCAATCTCCAGTCGCCATCGAGGGAGACGCTAACATCAGAAAAACTCAAAATCTAATCTTCCGTTAAGGCGCGACTGATCCTAGTGCAGCAAAGACATTGACGAGAATAGACGAACGCATACCGATCAGAATGTGCGTCGCCCAAGGTCGAGCACTCACGAAGTGACTTCATAAGCGAATATTCGGGCAATCACGTGAGGTTCGCTGATCGTAAACGGTCTGAAAGCTTCGCTCTTCTCAGAAAGCTTCCAGAGCCCATCGGACTCAAGCCTATCCATTTTCTCACGAAAGCCGTGATGCTCATATATGTCGTCACGAACGTTGAAGACGATATGGCCACCCCGCCTCACGACGCGGATTAATTCATCAAAGCTGGAATGCGGAGCATGTCCTTCGGTGAATACGCCAGTAACGATGGCCCCAGAAAAGGTGTCGGACGCGAAATCAAGTGCCTCGCCCATCACCATTCGGTACAACTCGGAGAAAACGCCTGTTTCGCGCGCTTTGTTAAGCATTGCGTTCGACAGATCGATTCCCACTAGATCGCGGTAACCAAGAATATGAAGGTTCTCCGAAGCCAAACCAGTTCCGCAACCCGCATCAAGAACTTTGCCGCCGGTTGGAACCCACCTTGCAAAAAACGCCGTAGCAAGAACAGGCAGTCGGAATCCCATTGCCGCGTTGTCAGCATCGTATGTTTCGGCCCATTCGTCATACTGGGATTCAAGAGCATCATTCCCGCGAACGGCAAAAGCAGACGACAAGTTGTTGCTGGCTTCTCGGTCGGGCATTCATCTCACCTATCTCGTCGTGGGTAGCAACCTAGCCTGTTCATTGATTAAGCGGAAGCGGCCTTAAGCTAGCGTCTGTTTTGTCCGCACAGTAGACGTTCACGCCGAGTGCAGCGAATGACCGCTTTGAGCCCGGAGCCGTCGTTCTATTTCAGTTAAACTGGCGTGCTTTCTACGAAACAGCCATAGACAAAGACCGCTTGAGCGAACGTGCGGTCTTTGATTGTATCGGACCAGAAAGCTCAATGCTTCCACATTTCCGGTTACGCGAAACTGAGCACACTTCCGTCCGCATCATAAAATGCTAGAAGCGGATCGGCAGATTCCAGATCGACGCCATCTGCTAGTGCATTTTGACTGCTGGCACCTTCGAAAGCATCGGTCACGTCATATCCGATATCCTCAAGCGCCATCAGCGACCAATCCGAAAGATACATGTCGCTGGCGTTGGAGTTCAGATATCCAGTCATCAACTCGCCATCGTATTCAAATTCATCCCAATGGGCTAACGCCGTTCCACTGCCGCCGTCAGTTTCGACAACGAGCTGGTCCGGCATTGACGCATCTTTTTCAGCGAGGTACTCGGCCGTTCCTGCGGCACCGTTGTAAACAGCGGTCGAAGTGACTTCCACAATGTCGTCACGCGGATTTCTGGTTTCTTCCCCAGCAATCCAGTTCACTGTCTCCGTTACCGTAACGAGGTCCGGATAGAAATTGTCCCATAGCGAACCGAAGCCCAATACATGGATCATTTCGTGCAGAATCGTATCGTCCCATGTGCCATCTGAAAGCAGCGAGGCTGCATCGGCGCTATCGAACTCCATAACACCAACAACGGTCGTGTACTCATCTTCTGTGCCACCTTCGCGCACAGAGTAGGCACCAGCCCGGCCAAGTATACCGCCTTCTTGGTCAATTTCAGGTAGGCGCGCTTCGATCAGAACATCGTCGACAGTAAACAAATCCGTGCTGAACGTATTGAAGGATTCTGCGTCATCGCGCAGTCCGCTCACTATGACGGAGCTCAGGAAATCCGCAGCGGCCGCGAAAGCGTCCATATAGACAGAAGACCACTCGCCGTAGAACTGAATGTTAATATTGAAGTAATCGAATTCACCAGTGTCCTGCTGACCGCTGGTATAGGTCGCGTACAGAGTGTTTGAGGTGCTGTCGCCTCCATTGTTGTCACCGCCGCCCCTGTTCGGGCCTTTACCCGCAGGAGGACCAACGTTGCTGTATTCGAAACCGGGCGTCGCCGCCGTTGCTATTTCTCCACCGCTCCAGGCTCCGTACAGATCTTCATCTTGGTGATGCTCTTCACTGTCGTGATCATGATCGTATCCACCGGGCATCAGGATCGCGTTCGCGAGCTCCGTCTCGCCTGCTGCCGATCGGAAATTTACGCCGCGCGTTGACGCACCGCTCAGAAGGTCAACGGTCAAGCCCAGCATTCCCTGCGCTTTATAGCTGACTGCATCGAAAATTTCTGTTGCGTCGGCCATCGGTGTGTTATCTGTCGGTGACTGCTCGCTAAGCTCGTCAAACAGGGATGCCAGAATTTCTGCTGGGTCTACCATCGGTGTGCTGCCCGTCGGTGGCAGCTCGCCAAACAGAGATTCCAGAATGTCTATTTCTTCGCCGAATACATCAGGCAGTTTTGGGATGTATCGCATTTCAATAGTCCTCCGCCGGGGAAATGAAATAGTGTAACCCGAAATTTAGGCAGTTAAGCGGCAACCCATTAAGCGAAAGGTGATACTTGTCTTGGTTCTGTTGACAGTGATTTCATGAATAGCCGTTTGTCTCCAATTTTTTTGAATATGTGACGAAAATGAGGCGACAGTATTGAGCGCGCTCGCCGATCATTCGAATCAAAATTGTCCATTGACAATGGTTCACTGGCGATGCGCAAAGCCAATCACAGCTTTGTCCGCACAGCGGTCACTCAGGAGGTCTATGAACGCTGCGGTGCGGCTAACGGCGGCTTCGTCCGCAGAGCAGTCATTCACTGAATTCTGCCGAACGTCTGCTCCGAGCCCAAAGTGGTCGTTCAAATTAGAATGATCGAGTTTCAATACGCTTCTGATCTCGCAGGTGCCTCTAGTTCTTCTTGGATTGGAAGGTGGATTAGTCCTGCAAATAAGTCACGTGAAACTTAACTCGGGAAAGACACGTCGAAATAGGTCGAATCGTGTTAGAGTTTACCTTTTGATAGGGAGTGCTTTTCATGACCGAATACTTTAACCTTGGAGAATACAGCCGTGCTGCCAGCAAAGTTCCAGATGCTCAAATTTGGTTTGATCGAGGGCTAGTTTGGGTTTTTGCCTACAATCACGAGGAGGCGATTGTCTGCTTTGAGAAAGCAGTTGCGGCCGATCCAAAATGTGCGTTGGCTTATTGGGGCATCGCCTATTCCATCGGACCAAACTACAATAAACCATGGGAAGTCTTCACCTCTGAAGAGAAGGCGCCGGCTTTGGAAAGGGCGCACGAAGCGCTCAAGAATGCGCTGGCACTGGAAGACGCCAAACCGGCAGAGCGTGCACTGATTGAGGCGTTGGCTTTGCGCTATCCAACTGACCCTGAAATCGAAGATTACCAACCATTCAACGATGGTTTCGCTGAAGCTATGAAACCAGTTTACGAGTCCCACAAGGACGACTTAGACATTGCTTGCATTTACGCTGAGGCATTGATGAACCGGACGCCTTGGCAACTCTGGGACTTCAAAAAGGGCGTTCCGAACCCAGAAGCTTCAACTGTCGAAGCTATGGAAGTTTTAGAACGCGCATTCGATCAAACCCACGGTGCTTGGAGCCACCCTGGTCTGTTGCACATGTACATTCACCTGATGGAAATGTCGCCGCACCCTGAAAAAGCGCTGCGCCATGGGGATACCCTAAAGGATCTAGTCCCCGATGCGGGCCATCTTGTGCATATGGCCACACATATCGACGTTCTCTGTGGGGAGTATCAGAATGTGCTATATCGCAACCTGGCTGCTGCCAAAGTGGACGATATGTTTAAGGAATACGCCGGAGCTGCGAACTTCTACGCTCTATACCGCATTCACAACCTGCATTTCGCATTTTATGGCGCGATGTTTCTCGGCCAGAAAGCGGCAGCGGTAGATGCGGTCACCCGCTTACGCGGAGAAGTACCCGATGCGGTTGTTCGTACCTACCCGGACATTTTCGAAACATTCGTGGCGGCTGCACCACATGTTTACATCCGGTTTGGAATGTGGTCGGAGATCCTTGAGCTTGAACAACCGGAAGACAAAAAACTCTACGTAACTACCAACGCATTGATCTTTTACGCCAAAGCCGTAGCTTTGGCTAATCTCGGACGTCTCCAAGAGGCTCAATCGACCATGCGGGAGTTTACTGCCGCTTACGCCGAAGTGCCTGAAAGCCGTATGCTTTTTAACAATACAGCGCGCGACGTCCTCGCCGTAGCCGAAGAGATGATGAAAGGCGAAATTGAGTTTAAAGCCGGCAACCACAACACCGGTCTTAATCACCTTCGCAAAGCGGTCGAATTAGACGACGGGTTGGAATATGAGGAGCCCTGGTCGTGGCCGCAGCCATCCCGGCATGCTCTGGGTGCTTTATTAATGGAGGCAGGTGAATATACTGAAGCCGAAACGGTCTACCGGGCCGACTTGGGGCTCGATGGCAAGCTACCTCGACCTAGCCAACATCCGCGCAATGTCTGGGCTCTGCACGGGCTCCACGAATGCCTCCAGCGTAGAGGCGAAACCGTGGAACTCCCACATGTGAAATTGCTTCTGGACCAAGCCGTTGCCCGCGCAGACATTCCGATCCGCGCCAGTTGCCTGTGCCGTTCAGCGGCTGCTTGACGCGTCCAAGGGCCGGATGACTCTCGATGGTGCAGCTTCGCGAAAGAAAGACTGCTTCGGGCTTGGAGGGTATGCGAACAATTCGCCCATATTGACGATCTTCGCTCCCCGACCATGAAACTGCTTAGGTTTGTAGATGCCGTTTCTGAGCGGGACTTCTAGCGTGTCGCCAAACCGCGTCTGATTGCCGTTCATTCAACCAATCCCAGCATCGACTTGATTTTGTCGTCTAGCGTGTTGGCTTCCAAAACTTGTTGCCCGTAACTACTTTTTAGCGCAGCAAACTTCTCCTCAAACGGCACGCCATCGCCTTCATCCTCAGCCGTTCCGACATACCGCCCCGGCGTCAGCACGTGGTCGAACTTCCGGATGGCCTCCAGCCCTTCGGACTTACAGAACCCCGGCTCGTCGGCGTAGGCCTCCCAGCTCTTCTCTGCAAGCGTCTCGGGCTTGGCGCGCCAGCGGCGGTAGGTGCCTGCGATCAGCTCGATGTCCTCGTCCGAGAACTCGCGCCGCACTCGGTCCACCATATGGCCCTTGTTGCGGGCATCGATAAATAGCACCTCTCCGCGCCGGTTGCGCAACCCATTGGCGCTCTTGTCCTGGCTCAATATCCACAGGCAAACGGGGATTTGCGTGGAATAGAAAAGCTGACCCGGCAGGGCGACCATGCAATCGACGCGGTCTTCCTCGATCAGGCGCTTTCTGATCTCACCCTCACCGCTGGTTTGTGAGGACATGGAGCCATTAGCCAGCACCACGCCCGCGTGGCCGCGCGGAGCGAGGTGGTGAATGATGTGCTGTATCCACGCGAAGTTCGCGTTGCCCTTGGGCGGGATACCGTATTGCCAGCGGTCATCCTCTAGCAACCGCTCGCCGCCCCAGTCCGAGATGTTGAAGGGCGGGTTGGCGAGGATGTAGTCAGCCTTCAGCCCCGGATGCGCGTCCTTGTGAAAGCTGCCTGCGCTGTCCCATGCGATGTCGGCGTCGATGCCGTGGACGGCGAGGTTCATCTTGGCGAGCCGCCAAGTGGTGTGGTTGATCTCTTGCCCATAGACGGAAAGGTTCAGTGGGTTGCCGCCGTGCTCTTCGATGAAATTCTCTGACTGGATGAACATGCCCCCCGAGCCACAGCACGGGTCGTAGACGCGGCCCTGATAAGGTTCGAGCATTTCAACGAGGGTGCGGACGACGGAGCGGGGCGTGAAGAACTCGCCGCCGCGTTTTCCTTCGGCGCTGGCAAATCCAGAGATGAAGTACTCATAGACACGCCCCAACAGGTCACGCGCCCGGTCGGCACTGTCGTGCATCTTGATGTTGGAGAAGAGGTCAACCAGCTCGCCCAACATGGTTTTGTCGAGCGTGGGGCGGGCGTAGTTCTTGGGCAAAACGCCCTTGAGGGTTTCGTTGGTGGGTTCGGCCTCGATGGCCTCCATCGCATCGTCTATGATCTTGCCAATGTTCTCGGAACGAGCGTTCTGCTGGATGTGAGACCAGCGAGCGGTCTCGGGTACCCAGAAGACGTTTTCGGCGAGGTATTCTTCGGGGTCCTCGGGGTCCGCCAGATCGTCTTGTGCCAACTCCTTATGTTTGGCTTGGAACGCTTCCGAGATGTACTTGAGGAAGATCAGACCCAAGGCAACGTGCTTGTATTCGGAAGGTTCTAGTCCCCCGCGCATTTTGTCCGCAGCCTTAAATAGGTCAGCGGCGAAATCGAGGTCGGACTGGCGTGCGCTTGATGACATCTTGGAGCTGCTCAATGTTAGTTTCTTGTTTCGTTCATTGATATGCAACCACCCGTTCGCTGTCCAACAAGTAACTTGAACTGAACTGAAAAAGTTTCTCAGTTTGAACCCAGCTGCATAATTTTGATCGAAGTGCGTTGGATCGTTGGCGTCGCCTGCCTGTAAACACGCGCCGTGTGTGTGAGCGGGTTGTTGGTAGACACTTCGGAAAACAGCCCCATATCGCGATCACCATAAAAGAAAAGGTGGATAGAGGGGTGGATCAAAAACTCTAGTTTTTGATTAACTACCTGTGTTTAAATGAGTAATTTTGATTATTTGGTGCCCAGGAGAGGACCTAGTTGGAGATATTAATTATTATAAATCAAATATTTATGAGTTGCGACATTTGATTTGTGGACTCGAATGTGGACCTAGTTGGAGGAGCTAAACGATCGTACACCCAACCCTTTGGACAGCGACAAAAACTTTTCAGACTCGAACAACCAACTCCCTAGAGCTTGAACACCTCAGCTTTGCGCATTTAGGTCGGTGTGACTAGATTGAGGGATGAATAAGTTTGGCGTTATAGTAATCAAAGTAATCTCAGCAATAATAATTTCGATTGTCGCGTTATTTTTCATCTTAGTATTTTGTATTCTCATATTCGTATACTTTTATATAGGAGATCATCCAAATCATAAGCGAAAGCTTGTGTTTTATGGTCCTTTAGATGACGGCTGGACGCAGTTAGCTTGCACTTTTCGCGTAGATGGAATCGATTGGCCCCGTCACAAGGAGACCTGGAGATTTTCGGTCAACATAGAAGACCGGATGACAAGCCTTTCGGAAGGGTTCGTAGTTTCAAGGTTTGTTCTCTCTGAAGACGATCAACTTGGAGAGGTTCTTGAACTCGATCTAAAAGAATTGAACTGTACTGACACTAATAATCCTAATTGCGCTGAAACCTACAAATTACGACTACTCCTTCAAAAGAAAACCGGAAAGAACCTCGAGCTTCGAGGTGTGATCGATGATAGATTGTATTATGCGGGCATCGACCCACGGATTTCCGGAAAATGCAGGCTTGCGAATGGTGCCGAGCATCTCTACCGCGATTCAGAGCGATAAGCGCAAAAATCCTATTATCATGAATTGGTCTAAGGGTCGCTTTGTCCTGTGTGGATGGCTCCTGCAAAGCAAGACATTTTTGTGAGGGGTGTGTGGTCAGAAGCGGTCTTGTGTCCGGCCTTCGCAATCTCCCGCGCCCAGTAATGGCTCGCCCCACAAGCCTCGATCCCGACCAGACACCGTGGCAGGCTCGCGAGAAAGGTCAGGACCTGAGCTCTGCGCAGGCTCCGATTAAAGACAACCTCACCCTCTTTGGTGACGCCGTGAACCTGAAAGACGTTCTTGGCCAGATCAAGGCCGATCGTGGTAACTTGCAAGGGGTGACTCCTCTCTCGCAGATAACGACACCTGCACTATGGCGCATCGCGACGCTGATGGAGCAGGAGCCATCCACCCCATCTGCACACTGAGCTCTAAAGCTCTAGTTGGCGAGGGTCGATTTTTCTTCAAGGGGTATCGGGCTCCTCTACGGAGCTCTCAGGGGCTCTTACGGTTGATCCTCGACGTCCGAATGAAATTGGTCTCTACCTACAATAGCCAGCTCGCCTCAAACGAGATTTCGCTGCCGGTGTTTCCAGCTGCCGGTATCGCCCACCCGAGAACCTCGCGCAATCCAGTGCATGTCCCGCAGCAATCACGGCAGCGCCAATGTCTTGTCCGTCGGCATAACAAACACCAACCCAACGATCATAGGTACGCTCACCGTTCAGTTTGCACTCGATGTTCTTGCCTCGCAGGAAGTTCACCATCCAGCGTTTGGCGTCCTGACCAGAACGAGTGCCAAGTTCTGGCGCATCCACTCCGTTCAGGCGAACGGGAGTGCCATCGACAACGATCGTATCTGCGTCGCGTACTTGGAGGCCACCAGCGGCGGCTGTCGTGGCGAAAAGAGCCACAGCAATTGTCAGCATCTTGAACAAGACAAATTCCTCGGTGTTGCGTGTTAGTCGATTACTTGAGTTGCTATGCGTGTATCCAAGAGTTCTTCTTCGACGAGCGCATAGATTTCGTCAGGTGGAGTGTTCAGAGAGTACAGCATGAGCGACGGTTCCACGCCCATGTCGATGAGATGTTGCATCGTTTCGCCTTGTCCCATTTGGATACCTTCAACTGCGAAGACGACTGGTATCAGGCGAGGCTGATCGTAGTAGTGCTGATGCATACCAACAATGCTACGGAGCGAGACGATGCGCTCCTCCCCACCTGCTAGGATGTAAGGGCATGAGGACACGCACATCGCACCAGCCAGAACTGCAGAAGATAGCTCCGCTTCTCTGACCTTCTCACCGATGGACAACGCCTCTGACACCATTCCACCGGGGCTGTGAAGTGCCACGAGGTCCGGTTTCTCTCGCATGTCGGATAGGTACGAAGCAAATCGCGAGGAGTCGTCCACTTCTATTTGCCCAGTGAGAAGCAATACTCTCCCCAGCCCTTCCACTTCCACTACAGAGAAGTCCAATCTTTCTGGAAAAGCCTCTGGCATCGGTATTTCTAGTGGCCCGTCTTGTAGCAGAAGCGACGGATCAGAGCGATCGGTACGATATTCCCGACGTTGATCGCCGGGAGACACTGGTCCCGTAGGGAGTTCAACTCGCTCTTTGAACGGGTTTGGAATGACGCCAACAACATCGAACGCAATCAGAACACCTGCGATCACGAGCTGCAAAATCAGAACGTACCGTAGCCCAGAGCGTGGATCGAGACGATTAAAAATACCCATCAAGCTTGATCTTTTTGCGTCGTAGCGCGGTTAAGTATGGCGGCGTCCGCCACACCCATTGTTGCCTCGACGTCCTTCATGGCGTTCATAGCGGCTCTGAGGTCGGAGAGTGTCAGCGTATCCTCTATGCTCATACCGTCCTTGCCGCTGCGAATTGCAGCTTGGGTGATAGCCAGCACGAATACCAACACGGCGGGCAGCAAGTCGATTGCGATTGCTCCGGCCCACGAAGGTACGAAGTTGTGGGCGTATTTGATTACAGCATCAGCACTGGAAATCGGATTGTATGCAGTCTCGATTGGCGGCTCCATGTCCAATACCTCGTCAGCTGCGTTCTTGAGTGTCTTGCTTCGTTGGTCCAGAGCGTTCAAAACGGAATTGATAGTGGATGATTGCGCGTCGCGTACGTCGGAGCTTCGACCATCAAGCTCTGGAAGTACGACTGACGATGGCAAGTCTTCGGCAGCACGAGCAACAAGTGGTGCTACGCTGTATTGGTTGAGACGAGAGATGACGCCGGCCAGCTTTACGCTTTCCTCAGAAAACTGAACCGAGCGACGATCCACTGGACCGGGTGCAACGGTAAGCTCACGCATCTTTGCGAGGATTTCGTTGCCTTGTTGGAAAGCTTCCTCGATAGGTTCTTGCTGTGCAGCGATCTGTTCCTCCAGGTTACGCAATTCCTCAGCCTTTTGAGTAAGAACACGGAACACGGCACCTCGACCAGCTGTACCTGATAGATCACCAGACTGCTCGAGTTCAGCGAGTTCCTCAAAACTCTGTCGGGCGCGTTCCACCTCGCGACCCAACGCTTGACCGCTGAGAGCGATGTCGTGAGCTTGCTCAAGGGCTGCTTGGTAGTCACGCACAGTGTTTTCGAGGTGTTGTTCAACCGCTGCTGAGCCAGCGAGAGCTGCAGCATTGAGCCAGCTGGACATGGCAATAATGGCAACAGAGCCGACAATGGTTGAGATAGTTAGCCCGATAAAACCGCTCGCAGTGCGCATTGAAGGTAACAGCCGGAGCATGTAGCTCCAGAACACAAAGATGCCCACAGACACAGCTATCGAATAGGCCACGGCAGCGAAGAATGAGACTGCACCGTTGTCTTCAAGCAGCGAAGATACACCGAGATATGTGTAAATCCCTGACGCTATAGCGAGGACACCCAAGGCTGCGGGAGTGAAGGTGTCAAGCCAAGCGAGATGACCTTCGAGTTCTTTTGCAGTCCGAAGCCCTTTTGCTTCTTCGGCAGTCAGCCGGTCTTTGTTCTCTGTCATGGCAACACTTACTCCACACTCTTGACGCGATACAACGCCACATAATCATTCACTGAAATATTTCACGTGGGTTTGCACATCACGCCGCAGCGAAGAGATTGCTTGTGAGAACCTGCCATTCTCATTGGATTTTCCGCCAGTTTTCATTCTGAGCTCTAGGCGGTGTGGAAAACTACAACTAACTGAAATTTAAGCCCGTTCTTTTGGGCCTATCTGTACATGGAGTTGAACATTCTAATAGTCCTTTGAGTGACCTCTCTCTGAGAGGAGACTGGTTCGCAACCCTCCGGACAAAAAAATGACATGCTTTCAGGGCATCAACCTTGGCGTGTACTTGAGTCAGCCTTGATCTGGTGAAGCAAATTTGAACGACCTAACGTTGGGAGACCTGTTTCGTGGAGACTTTTGTTGTTTTAGGATTGGTATTGGCAGGTGCGGTGTATTTGGCATTCCGCAGTAACAGGTACAAAGACACGACAACGCCCCCGAGCGAGTCACAGTCGGACAAAAATCCTAGATTAACTACTGGGCAGCGACAACGCACGTCGCCGCAGCGGCGTTTTGATCCAAGCCATACGGTACCACGGCCAAGCGTCTCGATATTGACGGGTTCCGCTTACGTAGTGGATGGCGACACGCTGGTCATAAAGAAAACACAGGTCAGGTTGTTTGGTGTCGATGCGCCCGAGATGAACCACCCTTACGGGAAGAAAGCAAAATGGGCGCTCGTTTCTCTCTGCAAGGGACAAAAAATTAGGGCTGAAGTAACCGATCAAGACACCCACGGTCGTACAGTTGCAAAGTGCTACTTGGAGGACGGCCGTGATCTATCTGCTGAAATGGTCAAACTTGGCTTAGCGATAGACTGGCCAAAATTCTCAGGTGGAAAATATCGATCAATGGAAAAGCCCGATGCTCGAAAGAAGCTCTGGCTAGCCAACGCAAGGCAGAATGGACATATGGGGCTGTGGAAGAAATATGAAGAGAAAGAAGCCGCTCGGAAGATGAACGGTTAACACTATTGGCAGCTGTCCCTCAGATTAAATGTTACGAGAGCGATCATAGATCGACGAAGCTGCCTTCTGGCCTTGGTAGTCGCTCGTATTTACTTGCATCTTTCAATGCAGTTCCGAGAGTGTCCATATTGTGTTGCCCACGACGCTTTGAAAGCATTGCGGCTCCTTTCGACCTCGCTTGATTGAGAGCATTAATCAGTTACTGATTGAATTCAACACGCTGGGCCACGAGGCTTCTTGAGAAATGAAATCCTAGCTACTGCTAAGAAGCGACAGCAGTCGAAAATCAGGTTGCGATTGGCTGACTTCCACTAGGAATGGTTTTGTTTTTGAAAGCTTCCCTTCTGCAATCAACCTTTTCTTTCGTGTCTTGTACGCCCTTTTCACAACAGTTGCGTTCCAAGAGGGAAAGTCTGCTGGTTCTTTAATCTCGAGAACCTCTAAAATGTCGTTGCCATCTGATCCAGGAACGAACAGCGCCTTGTAAAGCCAAAGGTTGTTGCTTCGGAGGGCATCATCCCACTGTTTGATTTCAGGAAGCTGGTTCTCCAATTCTTGCCCATACAATTTTGTGCTTTTTACTTTTTGCCGTAATTCGTACTGGAAGCGACCAATAACAAAGCCACGCGCGAGCACGTATATTTTGATGTCATTCTTCTTCATATGAATTTCTTGCAACGCTTTCCGTGCCAATGCCTTTCGTGTTTCGTTGTTAAGATTTTTTTCGAACATACCCATGAAACTTCCTTACATTGTGGGTTGAGGATAGGAGCGGTTGCTCCGGTTTGCTGCAAGTCCAACCTTTGGTCCTGCAGATAAGTCGCACCAAAGATCAGGCTTTGATGCGGATTTTTCGTTCTTGGAAATTTGGTTCGAAGAACACGAACCACTTTGGTCACGCCTAATGGCGTCCCCCAGTTTGGAAATAGCTAACTCTTGAAGTTGCTTCGCTTCTGTAATGGTACAGTTGGATGGGCCGAAAGCGCCGTGAGTTACGCACTCCGTAAGGGTCCGTTTGGAGACCTCTGTCGAAGATGAGCCTTCTGGCACTCCAATGAAGCTGTTTTCCTCAGCATCAGAGAAGATGTCTACAGAACCGCCACAGTGATGCTCAGAGACTCGCTGAGAGGTCTAGCGAGTACTTATAGGGGTTGCCCAACTCAACCCCAAATGCCTCTCCTGTGGATTTTTGAATGCCCACTGGACTGATCTATCGAAGCGGTTTCCTCAGAGGCAAATACTGCATCCAATAAGACGTCAAAGAGGCCGATAGTGTTTCCACTGCGACCCATAGTTTCGAAATTTTGGAAGAATGCTCCGAGCACTGTATCATCGACTGATAATTTGCCCCCAGGTAAAGGACCTATAAACGCGTCTCTTCACTTTCTAGGAAAGCGGAACTTGGTTCGCAGTGCAGCGGATGACTGCCATGAGCCCGAAGCAGCCAGTGTAGGAAGGCTATTTTGGCATTTGGGGAATTCAGTTATGATCAGCCACCGTTGCGAGAAGGAGGAACTTCACATGGATAACCTCGATACGCATTCCGATCCGGCCACCTGGGACCCTGCCTATGATGCGGTAGCTGCCGCACCGAAACATCACAAAGTGATTTTCGAGAACGACAAGCTGCGGGTGTTGGAGGTCACACTGGAGCCGCAGGACGAAGAGCCATTACATCACCATAGGTGGCCGTCAGTCTTCGTTCTGGACGCAGTACATCCCGATATCCACGACTATGATCCCGACGGAAACCGCCAACCGCCACACAGGGACATCATGCAAGCAGTTCAAGCCTGGGACGGTACCGGTAGTCTCGTGGTCAACATGTCGCCACAACCGCTGGGCCGCGTGCTGAACACCGGCGAGAAGACCGTGCATGGCATTCGGATTGAGATGAAGAATTACTGATTTGCGAGCGCCGGCATTGCGATTGCCGCGTACGGTTAGTGTGCCTGAGTTCAAGGACGCCGACCTTTCTGTGATCAATGTTTACCTGCCCATTGATTAGAGCAGGCGCCGAATTGGGCTACCGTGGATGCAGGCATCATCGGTCAGGCGGAGTCACCATCTTTTGGATAGGAAATCTATTACTTGGCCAAGAAGTTGGAATCTTGGGAGTGAATTAATGTCATCAGCATTTCTCGTGCTTCACTATCAGAATAGCGTGGCGCATCCGAACGGTATTTGGGGTAGTGAGCTGTTTTCACAAATCTCCAAAGATGAAACATACACGAACGCAAAGCACGCGCTTGAAACGGCTCGTAGAGCAGGTCTGCTTGTAGTCTACGTGAACGTCGCGTTTCGCCCAAATGCGCCTGAGGTGCCGCAAGACCTGTTTGGAATTGTCGCTCACGCGCGAAGCTCCGACCAATGCTTGGCAGGATCGTGGGGGACCCAGCCGATAGAAGAACTTGCGCCGCTGGAGGGCGAAGTTCAACTCGATAATTTTAACTCCGATGCCTTCCAGGGCACTGCCCTTGATCAGATTCTAAGGGCACAAGGCGTAACCAAAATCTACCTCATTGGCCAGGTCATTGAACATATGGTCGGGACGTCGATGAAGCGGGCGGCGAACTCGGGGTACAAAGCCGTGCTATTAGCTGATTGCGTTGGCGGGTACTCCGACGTAACCCGCGAGGCCATGCTGGATATTCTTCAGGGATACGGGCGGATTTCGACGTCTACGGAATTTGCAACGGAGATGAAATAGTAACCTCTGAAGCGGGAACCGGAAAACGCACTTCAAGCGGCGGCATTGTCCGCAGAGTGGTCTTTCATATCCGGCCTGAGAATGACTGCTTTCTTCATTCTAAGAGGTAATGACCTTACATCCGACAGGGGCTGTCAATGGACGTCCGTCAGAGTTTCTATCTCTTGAAGGTACAGTTGGAGGCACCTTGCCTTGGATCAATCCAAGGGAACTGCGACCCTGAGCTGCAATATCATCGGGACTCAGTTGCCTATGAACTTGAAATACTCAGCTTCAGTCCAATTCACGGAGGGACCGATTCTCAGAAGCAATAATAAGAATAATAATCCCCCTCTTTTTTGAAGTCGGTTTCCAAAACCCCCCACCCCTTAGTTTCCAGCTAAAAGTTCTGCCAATAGACCTTGCCTCAGTGACAGCTTCTCAGGGCGGCGGATTTGTCTGTCTATGGAGTCGGATTTCACTTTTGGCAGACACTCTGCCTCGACTCCTAAGAACCTAATGGCAGACAAGGAGATTACCGCCATGTTGATTGGATACGCCAGAACATCGACTTTGGAACAGAATGCCGGCTTAGAGGCTCAAAGAGAGTCACTGAGGGTCATGGGTTGTGAGCGGCTTTACGAGGAGCAGACCAGCTCAGTGGCTGTCAGGGAGTCGCTCAAGGCCGCTATGGACTATGCCCGTGAAGGGGACACTTTGGTCGTAACAAAATTAGATCGCTTGGCCCGATCAGTGCGGCATCTAGGTGAGATCGTTGAGGGGCTGGAAGCTAAGCGTGTTGGCCTTCGCGTCCTTGATCTTGGACTTGATACCTCGAACGCTACAGGAAAGCTGATGCTCAACGTGCTTGGGTCGGTGGCCCAATTCGAGCGGGAGATTATGCTGGAACGACAGCGTGAAGGCATCGTCAAAGCCAAGTCGATGGGTAAGTACAAAGGTCGAAAGCCAACAGCAAAGTTGAAAGCACCACAAATCCGGGAGTTAGCAGCACAAGGGGCAACTACCCACACTTCCTGACATTTCCAACTTAACTGAAAAGGCTTTTCCTAAAGCAATTCAGGCACCCACCTGACGGGTAGTCAGATGGGCGCAATAATGTTTGCATTGATGGTTGGCTAGGCTTCTTGCCTGATACGGGTTCGGCAGTAGGAGCACATTTTTCAAAACGGCGAGATCAACATCATTCACACCAAAAACTGGGTTCTTTGAAACCGACCACCGTGAAGCTGTTCTGCGCGTTGGGTTTTGCAAACAGTGTATACAGACACTCCGAGTAAGTCGTACCTCCACCGTAAGTCGTTGCCGTAGCGTAGTTTCCATACCCCTGAATATTTGTCGTCGTGGGGGCGGTATATGATGTAGTAAAACTCCATTGAAAAGCAGTGCGCCCGTCAGGCAGCTTTACGACATTGCTGGGCGGCCCGTAATCTAGCACGACATCCGTAATGTCTCGCCCAACATAACTTTTCATAATCTCAGATGCACAACCTGCAAGCGCTAGAATTGTTACCGCAATAGCAGTCAATTTTATCATCCCACGTTCCAGTCCATTTCTTGTCATTCTAGGCAGGTGTTTGGGGCACCCTGAGCAACGACTTCTTGCCAATTCGGACCGAGAGTGGCCCGAGCATCAATCGCGTTTGCTGCCTCAGGGTCATTTGCTTTGAACATTACTGCAACAAGTGCGGCGTCTCGTGATCCCCCATAGATAGGTGTCGCTGTTGTGTACCCAGAATAGCTTCCAGTGTTACCATATGTGTTTATTGTGCCAGTCGTGTTGTAATTGGCTCCAACAACTCGAACGTTATTTTGTGCATCCATTGCGGCGATGTAATACTTGTCGTAACCCAATCTGATGGTTTCGACCGCCGCCATGCGAGCTACTAGTTTCTTTGCGCCTGACGAACCACAAGCTGGGGCAGCACTTACATCAATACGGACTACGTTTTGAGCAAGTTGTGTGGTCGTGGATGAGGCGCAAGCGCCAAGAAGTGTGAGCAACGACAACACGCCGATGCAACTGGCAATTTTCATTATCTTTCTCCCGAGATTTCTTCTGCTTGGTTAGGCAACCAGTTCGTCTGCAGCAACTCCTGCAAGCACGACAACAAGCGCTTTCAGCATTTGATACATGTTTCGCCGATCGACGTAGCTTAACGCATAATCGAGCTGGTGGGCATTGCTTTGACTTCGATCAAAAAACACTGAGAGAATGCGTATTTAGGGCAGTTAGGCGAGGGCAAAGAGAAACTCGGTAGGATACAGCCGTTTCTAAGGCGCTTCGTGAGATGCAATAGGATCTATACAGCGAGTAATATCGTGCTACGACTGTCCGTACTGCCAGCTAAGCCTTTGTGTGAGTAGCCGCCCGAGCGTTTCGTCATTCGCACTCAATAAATGTTGTGAAACTTGTTGCCGTCTCAGCGATTTCTTCGGGCTCCAACCGCTGATCATCCAAACTCAATCTAGGTTCAATTCCATTTTGGGCGAGGAATAGTCTTGCGATCTCCCCCCGAATGGCAAAGTTGACGTTCTGCGGAACGTCCCCCAATGCGTCAGCCACTTTGAGTTCATTCAACTTTGCCACCACCACGCCAACGACCTCACCGTCAGAAGCAAGCAGAGGACCGCCTGAGTTACCACTTTGGATTGGACTTGTAATCTGCATCGTAGCTGAATCTCCTCCTAAGCCCTTAAGTGACGAGACCGACCCTCTTGTAATATTGAGGCCGCCGAGCATTCCAGCATACGGGTATCCAGCCGCAGTAACATCTGAATTGAGTTTTGCTGAACTTGCTGAAAACACGGCAACCCCTTTGTTATGAACTGCGTCTGACCTTAGCAGCGCCAGATCAAATTCCTCAGAAACGGCAACGACTTGAGCGCTTTGCCCGTCCACGGAAATTGCTTTGCATCCCTCGATGACGTGCGCATTTGTCAGAACGTGCCCGGCTTCCGAAACGACGAATCCGCTTCCTGAACTTCCTGAGACACTTTCTTCGTTGGAAGGTGGAGTGTTGGCTGAACTTGTTCGGTCGTCTTCTGCCTGTTCGATTGCATCAATTGTTCGTTTTACCACGTAATCAAGTTTGCCACCGGTCGTGAAGGACAACGGCTGTACTCGATTGGGCGAGATACTAGACGCAACCGTGCCCAATACGGCCGCATCTCGTTCATTTGATGACAGCATCACAGTTGACCAGGACCCGTTAACGAAGTCAGAACGCGTGTAGAGTATTGAACCATCTCGTTCTGTGGCCGACGAGACAGCCAAGTTCGACTTACGCACAGAATAGGGTTGCGACGCACTGTCGTGAGTTCTCATTGTGAAGTCGTGTAGGTTCTGTGTGATGTCCTGACTGTGAATGCCCATCGAAATTGCAAGGCTACTTCTTGTATGGCGATAATTCACAAAGTATTCGGAGTCGGCCTCACGAACGATCGTCTTTTCGGGCCACAAGAGCGACAAACCCAAGCCGGAAAAGTAATTGAACTCCCACCCATTGTCAGACAGACGCTCAAATAACGACCAAGCAAGCATTGCCATGTGCCAGTCTTCAGGTGCAGTACCAAACTCGCTTTGAGAGTACCTGCGCAATGCCCGGTCGCTAATCCGCCCCCATGCCCCGTCTAACAAGCCTTGATACTTTCCTTCAAAGGCTAATGCGGTCTGAAGAAAGCGCTTGTCTTGGTATGTCAGGTCGCTGGCATCAAAGTCCCGGAAAAGAACTTCAAAGTCTTGAGAGTACGCTTTGTTCGGTGCTTCCAGCCAGAAAAACAACAATAAAAACAGACAGAAGAGTTTATTCAAGCCAGACTTCTGCAACTTAGGAACCCGTACTAGTTTTAGTTTTTGTTGGCCTTAAAGTCTTACAGAGAAACTTCTTTGACCACCCCTCGTAGCAAGAATTGCGTACATCGCAATTAGATATGGCTCAAATCCAACAGTGAGCTGCATCGCTGTGGACCAATTTGAAACGCGCCAGTAAGAACAGCGTTTCTCCCCACTTGAATGCGACCATCAGTGGGTGGAGTTGTAGATTGATCTACCCAAATCAACGGTGAACTTAAGTGATCATCCCTTACGCCTCATGGTAATGCGTATCGATCTCTTAATGTGTTTTGGAGACTATTGGGCCAACTTTTTAGAAGTAGAATAATCACTACTGCTACTGGGTACACCTAAAGTAAGACCCAGGCATTCTTAAGCTACCAAATATGCAAACTCCACGCCCGGGATATCAACGTGAGGTCTAAACCCAAGGCGCTCCTCGTAGGCATCTCTGAGACAATTGGCGGCGTACGCAGCGTCGCGCACTCGGACGATCAAGCTGTCGTGGACAGGAAGCGAGGGTACTTCACTCTCATTGTGTAGCCTCATCATCGTAGCAAAGAAGCATTCAGCCTCTTCGAACTGAAGGTTGGCCCAGTCCAGCTCGCCCTTCCTCAACTTCAACAAGACAGGGTGCTTCTTTGAGATCGCCTCGGTGATGTCCTTCAGCTTATGCCGTTTTTCTGGTGCCCAGCCATACTCGGACTTGAAGTTTTCCTTGAATCCCTTGGGCCATTGGGATGGTAGTTTGCCGCTGCCGATAGCTGTCACGATTACCTTTTTGATGATGTCTCTATGGATGCCCTCAATGGAATAGGGATCAGTCGTCCGGTCAGGAGATTCTCCCGATATCGAGTACAGGATGGAAAGATGGCTGGCGCGTACATCAATCTCTGTCGTTTCTTCTCCATCAATTCTGATACGTGCTCGCTCCTCTTTGGGCATCTCCATCCAGTTGTCATCTGAGGCACCGTAGAACCTGCCGCCAAGATTGAAGTCGAAGCCTCGGCGGTCACCACAATTGAATACGCGTCGGACCATAGGGGTATCAGATAGATTGTACTCGTGTCCGGACATGAGTTGGTTGAGGCGTCTTACCCGATCACATTGTACTCTGTATCCTTCGCCCTTCTGCTTAATCAGCTTGCCGCGTTCCGCATTGAATTGATCGGCCCCTTTGGAGGCCCGAACCTGTACGACATTTGCATGGCGATGACTGACTTCGAAGTGGTCTTTAACCGCTTTTGGCTCGACGCCATGATTGGATGCCAAATCTAGAAAGGAGGAAGTCGCTCTGAAGCGACGCGCCCTGCGATAGAATGGAACTCTTGCTCCTTCGAAATCATCACGAGCATCGATGTAGCCAGTCCTTTCCATCAAACTGAGTTCGGTCCAAAACGTGGTCAACTTCTCGAAGTTATCACTGCTGACAAGTGTTGAAGCCAGTTCCTCTCGATCAGCTGATCGATACATGAAGCCATGGGACTCCTCATTTGCGCTGTGTCGAAGGAGGTCAGCGGCCAAAGCGCCAACGGCCTGACTGAAAGAGAGATGGTCAGTTCGCCTTCGAGCACGCTTTCTAGGATGACTAGTTGCCTCATGAGCCAATGTTAGAGTCTGAATAGCGTCTATCCATGCCTTCGCAGCGTCCGAACGAGGGGAGCGATCGAATGTAGCCATTTTAGCGTTGTTTAGTATGTCGCGGTCGTAGTTAGCCATTCGCTCGGTGGCTCCATATTGTAGTTGAAGTTCGTGTGGATGAGGCGAACAGTGTCAGGTCACATCGGGAACATCGAAGTTAATCCTGAGAAGCGCATCTCTCAGTTCGTCAAGGCCAACACCACTGCCATACTGGGAAGAAGAAGACTTCTCACTGGAGTGCCCGAGGAGAGCTAGTTCGACCCTCTCACCAACCTTGGCTGCTCTCAGTGCATCCTTCATGTTGTGGCGTAGGCTGTAGACAACGTGCTTCGGATTGTCTGTGAACTTCCTCAGTCGCCTTCGAGTGGCTTGGCTGAAATTATCGTGGCTGCTGCTATCTGCATAGCTAGGAAAAAGAGCGCGTGAGGTAGGTGTGTTTGCTTTCAAACGACGCGCTACATGAAGCGCCCTACCGACCAGAGGGACTTTCCTGATACGAGATCGCTCTTTTACGGACCTCAAACCATGTGGCTTGATTTCGAAGTACGGTATTGGCTCATCTAAGAACAAATCATCCATAGTTAGACCCAATATCTCGGCGTTTTGTGCCCCTGAATGATGAATCAGGGTCCAGATATCCTGCAGTGTCCGGTTGTTTTCCAACTCTCGATACATGTCTTGGATCACGGTAGCTGGTAAGGGATGCCTCAAATCTACTGATGCATCATCCGGTTTGGGATACTTTAGCTTGTTGAAGGGGTTGTTGATATTGAGATCATGCTCCTCAATAGCCAACGAGAAAACCGCCTTAACGTCGTTGATGTTCCGTTTCGCAGAAGATGAAGACATTTTCTTAAGAAGGTTGTCTCTGAGCGCTCTGGCATGTGCACGAGTGACGTGTTTCAGAGCAATGTCTTGCTTAGTTACGCTGAGAAGATTGCGTTCGGCACGAACGATTCTCTGAACTTGTTTCTTCCGCTTGAACGCGTCCGGTTCTTGCTTCTCGTCCAGATAGAAGGCGAATGCTTGCTTTATGGTAAGCTCTGCATCGATGTTTTGAACCCCATACAGTAGGGCGGTAACCATCGCAGAGTCTTGAACAGACAGGTCTTCTGGCTCTGGATTTCCAGTCTCTGGGTTTGTTGGGTACTCGGAGAGAATGGCCTCCGCTCGTTCTGAGCGAGAAAGCTCTTCGTTGTCCGAACGCCCCTTAGAATACGGGTCGATACCAGCTTCAAGAAATTGGGCCTCGATAGCTGATTTGACCGCCCAAGTTTCGGCAGCCGAAGAGGTTGAACTCGTTGATTTAAATAGAAGTCCGACATGATCATGAACCGAAGGATAGTTCCGCATTGCCTCGGCTTCAGATTGACCCAAAACCTTAACAACTTCGGTCTTTCCGAGGGCTGCTTGAAGCCTGTCTGGGACCCTTCGGCGATACTTGTACGTACCGTTCTTTTCGATTCTGAGGTGTTTTACCACGAGTGTTCTTGTCATTGGCTTTGTGGACCTGATTGTGGACCTCACAAGGCCATCAATCCGGAAAAGCCAATTTATTTCAATAAGTTAGGCCTGTTAGATTGGTGCCCAGGAGAGGACTCGAACCTCCACGTCCATACAGACACTAGCACCTGAAGCTAGCGCGTCTACCAATTCCGCCACCTGGGCAGGTGTCGTGCAGGCGCGTTTAAGCCGACAGGCCTAAACCGTCAACTGGATTCGCGAAGAATCTTGAAAGTTTTTTGACCGCAACGGGCACACACAGTTTTCCAACGTATTTCGGCGATCAAATTGAACTAGGGTAGCGTTATTGCGACTTGTTTGCTGAGCGTGCGGATTGTAGATCAATCAATACTAAGACAGCAGGAGCGCCAACATGTCTAAAATGGTCACTATTTACGGTGGATCAGGCTTTGTCGGCCGATACATAGCCCGTCGCATGGCCGTTGAAGGCTGGCGCGTAAGGGTCGCCGTCAGGCGACCGAATGAGGCGATGTTCGTCAAAACCTACGGGGTAGTCGGTCAGGTTGAGCCAATTCTATGCAATATTCGCGATGATGCTTCGGTTGCCGCCGCGATGCAGGGCGCTGAAGCCGTGGTGAATTGTGTTGGAGTTTTGAACGAGCTAGGCAAAAATGAATTCGATTCTGTGCAGGCCCAAGGCGCCGAGCGAATTGCCCGGCTGGCTACAGAGAACGCGGTGCCTCGCATGGTGCATATATCCGCTATCGGCGCTGATGCCGACGCGAACAGTGAATATTCTCGTACAAAGGCGCAAGGCGAAGCCGGTGTTCTTGAACACTTTCCAGACGCAGTGATACTGCGTCCGTCGGTTATTTTTGGAAACGAAGATCAGTTTTTTAATCGATTTGCAGCGATGGCCAGAATGGGGCCTTTTCTTCCACTTGTCGGCGCCGAAACACGTTTTCAACCGGTTTATGTCGATGACGTGGCCTGGGCTGCTGTAAAAGGTGTTTTGGGCGAGGCCGACGCAGGTGTTTATGAATTAGGCGGACCTGAAGTTAAAACTTTTCGCGCGCTGATGCAGCAGATGTTGGATGTTATTCACCGTCGGAGAGTCGTCGTTGGAATGCCGTTCTGGGCAGCACGGATAATGGCCGGAGTGCTGGACATTGTTAAGTTCGTAAGCTTTCAATTATTTCCCAACAACATTCTTACGCGCGATCAGGTTAGGAACCTGCGTCGTGACAACATCATTTCGAATAACGCAAAGGGTTTTGACGATCTGGGTATCGAGCCGGCAGCGTTAGACTCTATTCTGCCTGAGTATCTTTGGAAGTATCGCCCCTCGGGTCAGTATGACGACATCCAGAATTCGGCAAAAAATATGCGGACTTAGTCACCAATATGCGATGCCCAAAAGGATGATCCCAAGAACTACCCGATAGATCACGTAGGGCGTAAAGCTGACACTGCGCAGAAGTCGCATCATCAGGCTTAGCGCAAGCAGCGCGGCAATGAACGCAAACGCTGCGGCGATCGCCCCATCGCGTGCTAGCTGAGCATCTGCATTACGCACAACGTCTACCGACAGCAGCGCGCCTGATGCCAAAATCGTAGGGATTGACATTAGCATGGCCAAGCGGGCGGCATCTTCGCGGCGATAGCCCAATTGCCGTGCGCCAGTGATTGTTATTCCGGATCGGGAAGTGCCTGGAATCAAAGCAATAACTTGCCACAACCCCATGATAACCGCGTCCCTGAAGCTCCAGCCCGATGCCTGTTTTGTTTGCGGTCCTTTCTGATCCATCCAGTACAGCAGCAATCCGAATCCCAGCATCGCCCAGCCGATCACGGCAACCGAACGAAGAGACTGACCTAGGCCGTTAAAGAATAGGATTGCCCCCACAAGGACGGTCGGTATCGTTGCAAGGATCAAGCACATTGCAAGTTTGGCCTGCGGGGTTTCGATTCGACCTGCAAGGGCGGCAGGCAGGCCAATAAGGGCCTGTTTCACGTCGGTCCAAAAATACAATACTACGGCACCCAGTGTGCCAACATGGACCGCGACATCAATCGCAAGCCCCTGATCGTTGAGCCCGGTCAAGCCTGGTAGCAAGATCAAGTGACCAGAAGAAGAAATGGGCAAAAACTCAGTTATTCCCTGAATGATCGCAACAAGAATCAATTGAAAAAGACTCATTACCTGTCGTACCGCCTTCACGTGCTCTTTGTTTTCAATGGGTATAAGCGTGTTGCCCGAAAGGAAAGAATGCAAATAGGTCCGATTCGGAACTAAATTTGTGACATTTTTTACTGAATCCACAATGGAGCGACTGTTTTTTTTCAAATAGGTAACTAATACTGACTTTTCAACAGCCTCGCCTTCCCTTAAAGAGGCTGGACCAAACCATTTCATGGAGTCTGACCCGTGGCCAAGCAACCGATGCTGAAATTTGTGCAGATCGATCGTGCGATGCCTGAAAAGCGAGCCGCCGATGACCGCAAAGAAGACTTTGACGAAATCTATTCTGAATTCGCGGCTGAGAAAGCCGCCGAGCAGGCGAGCCGTTGTAGCCAGTGCGGAGTGCCATACTGCCAGTCACATTGCCCTCTGCATAATAATATTCCCGATTGGCTACGATTGACCGCGATGGGCCGCTTGGAAGAGGCGTATCAAACCAGCCAGGCGACTAATACTTTCCCCGAGATTTGCGGCCGAATTTGTCCACAAGATCGCTTGTGCGAGGGTAACTGCGTGATTGAACAGTCGGGCCACGGAACAGTTACAATCGGCACGATAGAAAAATATATCACTGACACCGCTTGGGACAAAGGGTGGGTTCAGCCGGTCGCGCCCAACGCGGAACGCAGCGAAAGCGTCGGAATAATTGGGGGTGGACCCGGAGGTTTGGCCGCTGCTGACATGTTGCGCCGGGCGGGTATTCAGGTCACAGTCTATGATCGCTACGACCGGGCCGGAGGTCTGTTGATGTATGGCATCCCAGGCTTCAAGCTTGAAAAAGACATCGTACAACGTCGTAACGATCTGTTGGCAGACGGGGGAGTTGAATTCGAACTCAACTGCGATGTTGATGCTGCGAAATTCGCGGATATTCGAGCCAAGCATGACGCGATTGTAATAGCGACGGGTGTCTATAAGTCACGGGACTTGAATATGCCTGGAAGCGGATTGCCCGGAATTGAAAGGGCAATAGATTTCCTGACTGCTTCAAACAGAAAGAGCTTTGGCGACACTGTTGAGGAATTCGACAATGGTCGCCTGAACGCCGAAGGCAAAAAGGTCGTTGTGATCGGAGGGGGCGACACTGCAATGGACTGTGTGCGCACTTCAATCCGTCAGGGTGCGACATCTGTGAAATGCCTTTATCGCCGGGACCGTGCCAATATGCCAGGCTCGCAGCGTGAAACGCAGAACGCTGAGGAGGAGGGCGTTGTCTTTGAATGGCTCAGCGCGCCCAAAGGCTTTACCGGAGACGAAAAAGTTTCGGGAGTGATGGTGCAGAAAATGCGTTTGGGTCAGCCGGATGCGTCCGGCCGGCAAGCTCCTGAGGTAATTGAAGGAGCGGACTACGTTGAAGACGCTGATCTGGTGATAAAAGCATTGGGTTTCGAGCCCGAAGATCTTCCTGCACTGTTTGGTCAGCCAGACCTCCCAGTCACGCGTTGGGGAACGATCAAGGCCGCGTTCCAAACCGGCGAGACCGAGATGGAGGGCGTCTATGCCATCGGTGACATCGTCCGTGGTGCGTCTCTGGTCGTTTGGGCTATACGTGACGGGCGCGATTGCGCAGAAGCGATCATCGACCGTTTAAACGTAAAGGCTTCGATAGCAGCCGAGTAACTTTAAGCCAGCGACAGGAGCTTTCGTAATGCCAGAATTGCAAGGCCAATGTATGTGCGGTGCAGTTACACTTACCGCGACCCCGGCAAAGGATGCGCTGGGCGCGTGCCATTGCGACCAGTGCCGCCGTTGGACAAGCTCTATGCTAATAACTTTTCCGGCTGAGCAGGGATACGCCGCGTTGGGTCCGGTCAAGGTACACAAATCATCAGATTGGGCCGAACGCGCATTTTGTTCGGAATGCGGATCGGCACTGTGGTACCGGATTACTCTTTCCGGTGAGATGCATGGACACACGCAAATGGCCGCCGGTTTGTTCGAAAATGCTATCGGCAGCCCACTGAAACTTGAACTTTATATCGACAAAAAACCTGAGGGTTACGCGTTCGAAGGCGAACGCCGACAAATGACTACTGCTGAGGTGGAGGCAATGTACGCCCAGCCGGAAGAAGGAGACAGCCAATGACCAAATACGACGCGAATTGGGTGCAAGCCGAAACAAATAAACGAGCTTGGATGGCCGAAAACAGTCTCTATTCTACAGAGGAAGAGCATTCCTCGTGCGGAGTCGGACTTGTTGTCTCGATCGACGGAAAGAAAAGCCGAAAGGTTGTTGACGCGGGCATCGACGCGCTAAAGGCTATTTGGCACCGCGGGGCCGTTGATGCGGATGGTAAAACTGGTGACGGTGCAGGCATCCATGTTCAGATTCCGGCTCCATTCTTTTACGACCAAATTCGTCGAACAGGGCACGAACCCAAGTTGGACGAGTTAATTGCTGTAGGTCAGGTATTTCTTCCGCGGACTGACTTTGGCGCTCAGGAACAATGCCGGACTATTGTAGAAACCGAAGTCCTAAGAATGGGGTATTACATTTACGGCTGGCGTCACGTCCCAGTCGATGTGACCTGTTTGGGAGAAAAGGCTAACGCAACAAGACCCGAAATTGAACAGATTCTGATCTCGAATTCCAAGGGCGTAGACGAAGACACTTTTGAACGCGAGCTGTACGTGATCCGTCGCCGAATTGAAAAGGCGGCAATGGCGTCAGGGATCTCCGATCTGTATCTGGCCTCGCTCAGCTGCAGGTCAATAATTTACAAGGGCATGATGCTTGCCGAACAGGTTGCTGTTTTTTACCCCGACCTGATGGATGAGCGGTTCGAAAGCGCATTTGCAATCTATCACCAGCGCTACTCGACCAACACATTCCCGCAATGGTGGTTGGCGCAGCCGTTCCGTATGTTGGCTCATAACGGCGAAATCAATACGCTGAAAGGCAACATCAACTGGATGAAAAGCCACGAGATCCGCATGGCAAGTGGCACATTTGGCGACTACGCAGAAGACATTAAGCCAATCATCGCTGGCGGGTCGTCAGATTCAGCCGCATTAGACTCTGTATTCGAAGTATTGGTGCGGGCCGGACGATCTGCCCCAATGGCAAAGACAATGCTGGTACCGGAAAGCTGGTCCAAGCAAGCGGTCGAACTTCCTCAAGCGTGGCGCGATATGTACTCCTACTGCAACTCAGTGATGGAGCCTTGGGATGGTCCCGCCGCATTGGCCATGACCGACGGCCGCTGGGTTTGTGCAGGGCTTGACCGAAATGGCCTGCGTCCGATGCGTTATGTCGTGACAGGGGACGGCCTTGTGATAGCCGGTTCCGAAGCTGGCATGGTTCCCATTGATGAAGCCAGCGTGGCTGAAAAAGGCGCACTGGGTCCCGGCCAAATGTTGGCTGTCGACATGAAAAAGGGAAAGCTGTTCCGAGATAAACAGATCAAGGACAAGCTGGCTGCAGCTCTGCCGTTTGGTGAGTGGGTCGGAAAGATCAATGATCTGGACGACACTTTGGCGGGTGTAACAGAAACACCTAAGTTTTCTGGCGCAGAACTGCGGAAGCGACAGATTGCAGCCGGATATTCCGTCGAAGAACTGGAACAGATACTCGCGCCCATGGCCGAGGACGGTAAAGAAGCGTTAGCGTCGATGGGCGATGACACTCCGTCTGCCGTCCTTTCGAAACAGTATCGCCCGCTTAGCCATTTCTTCCGCCAAAACTTTAGCCAAGTGACTAACCCACCGATTGACAGTTTGCGTGAATACCGGGTCATGTCGCTGAAAACCCGGTTCGGCAACCTTAAGAATGTGCTGGACGAAGACAGCAGCCAAACCGAGATCATCGTATTGGAAAGCCCTTTTGTCGGGAATGCGCAATGGGACAAGTTAGTCGAGAATTTTAACGCTCCTCAGGCCGAGATTGATTGCAGCTTTGAACCGGGCTCAGGTGCACTAAGCGCCGCTTTGGCCCGAGTTAGAGCCGAAGCGGAAGAGGCCGTACGCTCGGGTGCCGGGCATCTGGTGTTGTCTGACATGCAGTCGGGCGAAGGTCGGGTTGCGATGCCTATGATCCTGGCGACAAGCGCGGTGCACTCGCATCTTACTCGACAAGGTTTGCGGACGTTTTGTTCGTTGAACGTCCGTTCTGCGGAATGTGTCGATCCACATTACTTCGCGGTTTTGATTGGCTGCGGCGCGACCGTAGTAAACGCCTATCTGGCTGAAGACTCGCTCGCCGACCGAATTGAGCGTGGTCTGCTGGATGGCACCTTGACCGAAAACGTTGCTCGGTATCGCGAGGCGATTGACCAAGGTCTGCTGAAGATCATGGCAAAGATGGGGATATCAGTGATCTCATCTTATCGTGGCGGTCTGAACTTCGAGGCTGTCGGGCTAAGTCGGGCAATGGTCGCAGAATATTTCCCGGGCATGACCAGTCGCATCTCGGGCATAGGTGTTACCGGAATTCAGGCAAAGGCAGAGGAAATTCACGCCAAAGGATGGGAAGACGGCCTGGACGTATTGCCCATTGGTGGGTTCTACAAGGCCCGTCAGTCGGGTGAGACGCACGCTTGGGAAGCGACTTCGATGCATATGATGCAAATGGCCTGCAACAAAGCGTCGTATGAGCTTTGGAAGCAATACTCAGCGAAAATGCAGTCCAACCCACCGATCCACCTACGTGATCTGATGGACTTCAAACCTTTGGGTAAACCAGTGCCGATTGAAGAGGTCGAATCGATTACCTCGATCCGCAAACGGTTTGTGACCCCTGGCATGTCGCTGGGCGCGCTAAGCCCAGAGGCACACAAGACGCTGAACGTGGCAATGAACCGGATCGGCGCAAAGTCCGACTCGGGTGAGGGAGGAGAAGACCCGGCGCATTTCATTCCGGAGCCGAATGGCGACAACCCTTCGGCCAAAATTAAACAAGTCGCGTCAGGCCGGTTCGGCGTGACGGCCGAATACCTTAACCAGTGCGAAGAGCTAGAGATCAAGGTTGCTCAGGGTGCGAAGCCCGGTGAGGGTGGTCAGCTGCCTGGTATGAAGGTCACGGATTTGATCGCGCGTCTGCGGCATTCGACCAAGGGCGTGACTTTGATCTCGCCCCCGCCGCATCATGATATTTATTCGATCGAAGATCTGGCCCAGCTGATCTATGACCTGAAACAAATTAACCCTCGCTGCAAAGTAACCGTGAAACTGGTGGCGTCTTCTGGTGTAGGCACGATTGCCGCCGGCGTGGCCAAGGCGAAGGCGGACGTAATTCTGATATCGGGTCACAATGGCGGCACTGGCGCATCTCCTGCGACCTCGATCAAGTATGCAGGTCTACCGTGGGAGATGGGCCTGACCGAGGCTCATCAGGTTCTGGCGATGAACAACCTGCGGGACCGCGTAACATTGCGCACTGACGGTGGGTTGCGAACGGGTCGCGATATTGTCATGGCTGCGATGATGGGAGCTGAGGAGTACGGCATTGGAACCGCCGCTCTTATCGCTATGGGATGCATCATGGTGCGGCAGTGCCAGTCGAATACCTGCCCGGTTGGTGTCTGTACGCAGGACGAAAGCTTGCGCGCCAAGTTTACCGGTAATGCGGACAAGGTTGTGAACCTGATCACTTTTTATGCTCAGGAAGTTCGCGAATTGCTTGCCAGCCTTGGTGCGCGTTCTGTTGATGAAATTATTGGCCGAGCAGATTTACTGGCGCAGGTCAGCCGGGGATCGGCGCATCTTGATGATCTGGACCTCAATCCATTGCTCATCACGGTCGATGGAGCGCACGACATCGTCTATAATCGTGACAAAGACAGGAATGCTGTGCCGGATACGCTGGACGCCGAAATCGTACGAGACGCCGCAAGGTTTCTTAAGGATGGCGAAAAAATGCAGCTTTCCTATGCTGTCCAAAATACACACCGGACCGTAGGTACACGTGTATCCAGCCACATAGTGCAAAATTTCGGGATGCGGAACACGTTCCAATCGGACCACCTGCACGTGAAACTGCAAGGTTCCGCGGGCCAGTCACTTGGGGCATTCGCAGCACCGGGACTGAAGCTGGACGTGTCGGGCGACGCTAACGATTATGTCGGTAAGGGCCTTTCAGGTGGTACTATTGTTGTGCGTCCTCCGCAGGTCAGTCCGCTCAAGGCAGATGAAAATACCATTATCGGCAACACTGTTTTGTATGGTGCCACAGATGGTTACCTATTTGCGGCAGGACGTGCTGGTGAACGATTTGCTGTCCGAAATTCCGGTGCAAATGTGGTGATCGAAGGCTGCGGTTCGAACGGATGTGAGTACATGACCGGCGGAGTTGCCGTGATTCTAGGTGACATCGGAGCAAATTTTGGCGCGGGTATGACAGGTGGTATGGCCTATCTGTATGACCCTGAAGTCAAGGCGCAGTTATTGATGAACACGGAAACGCTTGTGGTTTGTCCTGTAACGGTTGATCATTGGGAAACACAACTGAAGTCCCTCATCGAACGACATGCTGACGAAACCAAGAGCCGAAAGGCAAGCGATATTCTGCAGCATTGGGAAGTTGAAAAAGGTAATTTTCTGCAGGTTTGCCCTAAGGAAATGTTGAATAAGCTGAGCTATCCATTATCGGCTGAAGCCACAGCGGTGCCCGCAGAATAATCGGCATTGCCTACGAAATATTCGAGCCTCCACATGTTGTTCACGCGACGCGGAGGTTCGATTTCCCAGACATGTACAACCATCTTGCAGTGCTTAATGTACTAGGCCTGACTTAAGTTATGGGCGAAATTGGGTCCTCATCGCGGCCCACCGACTTATAGGCGGCAAGACGCAGACTGAAATTTAGAACTTTTCCGGGAACTACAGACGTTGGTGGGCAAATGCTATAGACATTTCGCTGCGCGAGGCTTGCAATACGGTGAATTAGGCCTTTCCTCACGTCCCCGCGGCGGCGTATAGCAGGGGCATGGCAAAGAAAGCAGTCCGCAAATCTCGCGGTCGAAAGAAACAGGTATCTCAGTCAAAAAAACGAGCCTCGTTTCTGGGGTTGATCAGGCGCTGGGTTGTGCGCATCGCGCTGGGATTTGCAGTACTATTTCTAGTGCTTGTGCTACTCTACTCTGTTGTTAATCCACCCATTACGCATACGATTTGGTCGGAATGGCGTCGGTTGGGTCAAGTCGAACGGGATTGGGTTTCTTTCGATGAAATCGCGCCTGTAATGGCGCGTTCAGCTGTTGCGGCTGAGGATGCAAATTTCTGCCTACACTGGGGGTTTGACGTCGAGGCGATACGCGATGCTTTGGAAGATGGAGGGTCAAGGGGGGCTTCTACCATCTCTCAACAAGTGGTGAAGAATGTCTTTCTTTGGCAGGGACGTAGTTGGGTTCGAAAGGCTTTGGAGACTACGATGACTCCGGTGGTTGAAATAATCTGGACCAAGCAACGTATTCTTGAGGTGTATTTGAATGTTGCCGAAACCGGACAAGGCGTTTTCGGGGTCGAAGCAGCCGCTCAGAGATACTATGGCGTAAGCGCCGCCAAGTTGACACCAGTTCAGGCGGCGAGGTTGGCAGCAATCCTGCCCTCACCACGTAACAGGTCGGTTACAGACCCCTCGACGCGGACACGCCGACGCGCAGCATCAATTTTGGATGGTGCGGCCACCATCCGCGCAGATGGTCGCGCGGATTGCTTCGAGGATTGAAACTTCTGTCCATCAAAGGCTAAAGCTGAAGCAGGTTATCTGGTTTGATTGGAAGTCCATGGCGCGTTTGTTTCATGTCCCCTTGTCCCCATTTTGCCGAAAAGTCCGGCTTTCATTGGCAGAAAAGAAGATCGAAGTCGAATTGGTAGAAGAAAGGTACTGGGAGCAGGATTCTGATTTCTTGCGCCGGAACCCGGCGGGTAAAGTGCCTGTGTTGCGACTTGATGGGAATGTCATGGCAGAGAGTAGTGCGATCTGTGAGTATATTGAAGAAACGCGTCCAGATCCCCCACTGATGCCCAAAACGCCGGAAGCCAGATACGAAGTACGGCGACTGATTGGTTGGTTCGATGACAAGTTTCACAACGAAGTCACTTCGAAGCTGTTGTATGAGCGGGTAAACAAAAAGGTGACTGGCCAAGGTTACCCGGACAGCAAGAATGTCAAAGAAGGAGCCCGCGCAATCAAATACCATTTGGACTACATGTCATGGCTATTGGATCATCGCCGGTGGCTGGCCGGAGATCAGATGACTTTGGCGGATTTTGCTGCAGCCTCGCATTTGTCCGCTTTGGACTATATTTCAGACGTTGATTGGAACCGAAGCCGTGCAGTTAAGGATTGGTACGCGAAAATCAAATCCCGACCGGCGTTCCGATCAATTCTGGCCGATCAAGTGCCAGGGTTCCGTCCTCCGGCCCATTACGCTGATCTGGATTTCTGATAGGATTGGTTAAAAGGGTCGGTCCGCCATCGTTAGCCCGCGGATTTAGTTCACCCCCAATGGGTTTTTGCGACCAATGAAGAGCGGATTGGAGTTGAAAGAACGGCTGGTGGCCCAAGCCCTGTCGGAGGGGTTTGTCTCGTGCCGCTTATGTCGGCCATGGGATGTCCCTCATGTTCCAACACAGCTGCAGACGTATCTGGAAAAAGGGTATCATGGGCAGATGACATGGATGGCGGAGCGTGTTCACTGGCGTGGCGATCCTGCCAAGTTATGGCCCGAGGCCAGGTCCGTAGTTATGTTGGCTGAAAGTTATGCACCCGAGCATGATCCGACCGAGGTGCTAAACCATCCGGATCTCGGCGCGATATCAGTATACGCCCAGAACAAAGACTACCATGATGTGGTCAAAAAACGACTGAAGCGATTGGCGCGGTGGCTGATTTCAGAAGCAGGGGGCGAAGTGAAGGTGTTTGTAGACACCGCTCCGGTGCCAGAAAAGGCGTTGGGCCATGCTTCGGGGTTGGGATGGCAAGGGAAGCACACGAACTTGGTCAGTCGAGAATGGGGAAATTGGGCCTTTTTAGGCTCTGTTTTTACTACATTGGACATACCAGTGGACGTTGCCGAGATTGACCACTGCGGATCGTGCCGCGCTTGTTTAAACGCCTGTCCAACGAATGCATTTCCAGCCCCTTATCAGTTAGATGCCCGACGTTGCATCTCATATCTGACGATCGAACATAAAGGGCCGGTGGATGCTGAACTCCGTCCCTTGATGGGCAACCGGATTTACGGATGCGACGATTGTTTGGCGGCATGTCCATGGAATAAGTTTGCGGTCTTGGCCAGCGACATGCGTTATGCAGCGCGAGATGATCTTGCGGCACCAAGTTTGGCGAAACTCGCCAAGCTGGATGACGCTGAATTTCGCAATAAATTCTCGGGTTCTCCAATCAAACGCATCGGTCGGAATAGGTTTGTTCGCAATGTATTGTACGCGATTGGCAATTCAGGTTTGACTGAATTGCGAGTGACAGCGCAAGCATTGTGTGACGATCAGGATCCTGTTGTGGCAGATGCCGCGCGCTGGGCTGTAAGTCAGCTGTCATAAACGCCGCAAACAGGCTGGACGCGGCGTATTTAACCGCTACACCCGACGTTAAAGAAGAAATGGAGGGCCCGATGGCTTTGGCTTTGGGTGTTGATACGGGCGGTACTTATACAGATGCCGTTCTGGTACGGGACGAGAACGAAGTTGTGGCCTCTGCCAAGTCACTAACGACCAGAGAGGATTTGGCAATCGGTGTGGGCAAAGCGATTTCTGCCGTTTTGGATGCAGCGAAGGTCCAGCCTGAACAGATTGCGTTGGCGTCCTTGTCGACCACACTTGCAACCAACGCGCTGGTTGAAGGACAGGGTGGACGTGTTGCGCTGATATACATCGGTTTCAAAGAAAGTGATCTTGACAGACATGGTTTGAAGGACGCTCTGAAAGGGGACCCGGTATTAGTATTGGGCGGCGGTCACAATCATGCAGGCAGCGAAGCCGCACCTTTGGACGAAACCGGCCTTTTGAATTTTTTAGACTCTGATTCAGGGGTTTCAGGCTATGCTATTGTCGGGCAGTTTGCGACTCGAAACCCTGTGCATGAACTTCAGGCCGCGAAAATAATTTCGGATCGGACGGGGGTGCCGGTTACGTGTTCGCACCATCTTTCCGCTAAGCTGAATGGGCCAAAGCGGGCGGTTACTGCGGTGCTGAATGCCCGATTGATTGGCATGATCGACCGCCTTATCGGGCGGGCGCAGGATAGATTGACTGACTTGGGTATAACCGCTCCGATGATGGTGGTGCGCGGCGACGGTGCGCTGATGAGCGCCGAACAGGCGCGTGAGCGACCAATCGAAACCATTCTTAGCGGACCGGCTGCGTCGATAGTTGGGGCACGATGGTTGACTGGCGCGCAAAACGCATTGGTGTCGGATATAGGTGGCACAACTACCGATGTCGCGCTGATACGCGATGGGAAACCGGCCATTGATCCTGCGGGAGCGCAAGTGGGTGGATTTCGCACCATGGTCGAAGCAGTTGCCATGCGGACCTACGGTTTGGGCGGCGACAGTCAGGTTCATGTCGTTACAGAAGGACTGCAAGGTGGGGTACTTCTTGGCCCACGTCGCGTACTGCCAGTTTCGTTAATCGCCATTGAAGCACCTGAGATCGTGCATTCTGCTTTGGATCAACAACTTCAGGCGACAACTGCGGGTGAGCACGACACCCGGTTTGCGCGCAGGGTACCCGGTATCCCAACAGACGGCGCTGGAGAACGGGAAGAAAGGTTGCTTGCACGAATCGGTGATCAGGTTTTGCCGCTCGATCAACTATTGCGGACCCGAATGGAGTACGCTGCTTTGAACCGGTTGGTGGACAGGGGGATAGTGCAGGTGTCTGGCATCACTCCATCTGATGCCAGCCACGTTTTGGGCCGCCTTTCCGAATGGGACGAGAAAGCAGCCCACAAAGCACTCGAACTTGTTGCACGCAAAAGAGTGGGATCAGGAGATCCATTGGCAGCATCACCAGAAAAGCTGGCTCAGATGATTGTGGATCAGCTTACGGAACAAACGTCTATTGCCTTATTAGAGACTGCTTTCTCGGAAGAGTTTGAAAAATTTTCGCTGTCTCCTAAAGAATTGGCGCACCACGTCCTGACAAGACGAGGGCTGGCAAAACACCGGGGCCTGCTTGCGCTGGATGCTGCGTTGAATGTCGATGTAGTGGGGTTAGGGGCGTCTGCTCTCAGTTATTATCCTGCTGTCGGAAAGAGGCTGCATTGCCAGATGATCCTACCGGATCATGCAGGGGTAGCCAACGCAATTGGAGCTGTCGTTGGTAGGGTGACGCTACGAAGATCGGGAACAGTTACATCGCCTTCCGAAGGGAGTTTCCGGGTTCATCTGGAAGACGGTCCGCAGGATTTTTCCGACGTACAGGAAGCATTAGAGCTTCTAACGAGCGTTCTGCGGCGCGATGCTGAGAACGCTGTGAAAGAGGCCGGAGCCGAAGATATTCGCATGACAGTGGCCCAAGATATTCGAACTGCAAGTGTCGAAGCGCGGGAAGTTTTCGTAGAGGCGCTGATTACCGTCGAAGCTAGCGGCCGGCCTCGGGTTGCCTTGGGCTAGCGCCCCTATCTTGCAAGGGGCGCTTGTATTATTCAGCTGCGCTTGATCGTTTGGGCACAACCCAGTCGGCTCGGGGGAAATGACAGGTATAGCCGTTGGGAATTCTGACCAAATAGTCCTGATGCTCAGGTTCGGCCTCCCAGAAATCGCCAACTGGCTCGACTTCGGTAACTACTTTACCCGGCCATAAGCCACTAGCGTCAACATCTGCTATTGTGTCATCAGCGACTTGTTTCTGTGCGTCGTCCGAATAGTAGATCGCTGAGCGGTAGCTCATGCCGATGTCATTGCCTTGGCGATTCACCGTAGTTGGATCGTGGATCTGGAAGAAAAATTCCAGAAGTTCACGATAAGTGATTTCAGAGGGGTCGAACCAAATCTCGATCCCTTCCGCATGGGTGCCGTGGTTGCGATAAGTGGCATTTGGCACATCGCCACCAGTATATCCGACGCGGGTGCGTTTCACCCCGGGTAGCTTACGGATCAGGTCTTGCATTCCCCAGAAGCAGCCACCAGCCAGAACAGCGCGTTGTTCGGTCATTGGATTTCCTCCACATGGATCAAATATTCACCGTAGCCTTCGGCCTCCATCTCGTCGCGATGAACGAACCGCAAAGCCGCGGAATTGATGCAGTAACGTAGCCCGCCATGTTCGTGTGGGCCGTCAGGAAAAACATGCCCAAGGTGGCTATCCGCAAATTTAGAGCGAACTTCTGTCCGGATCATACCAAGCGAATGGTCTTGAAGTTCCTCGACATGCTCGTGAACAATCGGCTTGGTAAAGCTGGGCCAACCGCATCCGGATTCGTATTTGTGAGTCGAGGCAAAAAGCGGTTCTCCGGAAACGATGTCCACATAAATCCCCGGTTCCTTGTTATTCAACAACTTACCCGTTCCGGGTCGTTCGGTACCGCTGCGTTGTGTGACGTGAAATTCTTCGGGAGAGAGGGCTGCAATGGCCTCGGGGTCCTTGGTGTAACGGGTCATGGCTCCTCCGGTGATGATCCAATTGTCCTACTAATTTGGTATATTCCGGCGAAAATCAAAGTCATATTGCAAGCATTTTCCACGGATTTGCGGTGATCTGCCAGCCAATTTGGCGCGTATTAACATATAAAGGAGGTAACGAAATGCTCAGACTGCTTCTACTGACCGCGTTGTTGTTGCTTGCCCGTATCGTTCAGGCAGCTCCGCTAACTGGTACTTTCGAGTCAATAGACGGCGGAACGCTGTCTATCGAAGATTGGAGGGGGCAACCAATCCTGGTCGTAAACACAGCTTCCCAGTGTGGTTTCACAGGTCAGTATTCGGCGTTGCAAAACCTGCACGAAACGTACTCGGAACAAGGCCTTGTCGTCCTTGCGGTTCCTTCGGACTCGTTCAAACAAGAATTGGCGTCGGCTGAAGAAGTGAAACGCTTCTGTGAAGTCAATTTTGGGCTGACACTTCCAATGACCGAAATAACGCCCGTCAAAGGTGAAAATGCTCACCCTTTTTACAAAGCGGTTGCTGATCAGACTGGCTTTGCACCAGCATGGAACTTTAACAAAATTCTGATCGATTCAGAGGGATCGGTTATTGCGACCTGGGGAGCGAATACCAAACCTAATTCACGAAAAGTTGTGCGTCAGATCGAGGCTTTGCTGCGCTGAACTGGTTGCCTGGACAGTTGAACCGCTAAAATACCCACCGTCGTTATGGCGACACCCACGGCGTCAAGGTACCCGAGTGTTTCGCCGAGAAGCAGAGCGGCAATCGTGACGCCAAAGACCGGGTTCAAAAAGTGGAAAGTTGCCGCGCGAATGGCACCGATCCGATTGAGAAGCTGAAACCAAATGAGTGTGGCAAGCAGGCCCGGGAACAAGATTGTGTAGGTAAATGCTGTCATCCACTGCAAGTTTGGCCGGATGTAAATCGTTTCAAAAACCGGCGCCGCTAAGAAAAGCACAGCTGACCCTATGATCATTTGAAGCCCAACAACCATCATGAAATTGCCACCGGAGGTAGCGCTGCGCACGGCCAGTGTGGCAAATGCCAATGCCAATGCTCCTATGCCGCACAAAGCGACTCCGAACAGGTCGACACCTGAACTGATCCGATTACCCATGATCAATGCGACCCCGGCGAATCCAGCAATCAAACCAGCAACGCCTAACGGGCGCAGTTTTTCTTTGAGAAATAGCCAGCTTGCCAGAGCGACAAGCAACGGCATTGTGGATGCTACTATCGCCGCGACCGAAGCTTCGACTGTTTGCATGGCATAGAAATTCAGACCCAAGTAAAGGGCGTTCTGGCAAATTCCAAATAGGATTGTTGCCCGCCACTGGTCGCGAGTCAGATTCCAATTCTGACCCATAGCGCGCGCTATTGCGATGCCGATTAGACCAGATATGAGAAATCTGAGCGCCAGCGAGAACAGAGGAGAAGCGTCCGCCACTATGATCCGGGCCGACGTAAAGGCTGAGGACCAGATAAGGGCAAAAACCAACCCCATACCGATGGCACGCAGATCCATCTGAGACTCCCGAGAAATTCCAGGGGACTGTTTCCCATTTTCAGTAGGGTCGCAAGCGTCAATCTGAGGCATAGTGACCGGGCTGTTGACGTTTTCGATTGTTAATGAGGTGTGTCAGTATGGTGGAGTAATATTTGAGCGGATTTCTTGGCGCGTGGTCCTGCAAAACACCAACCAACCAAACGTTGGTAGGCAGGTGCGTTACAAAACTCATGGAATTTGGATGTTTCGGTGTCGGCTGTTTCGTCAGTTAATTCTCAGCTTCTGTCATGCATGGAAAAGGGGCCACCCGACGGCAGCCCCTGAACGCTTTCGTAGAAAACGAATTAGCCGTTTACGCTGTCTTTCAACGCCTTTGCGATAGTCATCTTGACCACCTTATCGGCTTCTTTTTTGAACTGTTCGCCTGTGGCTGGGTTGCGCACCATACGCTCTGGGCGCTCGCGGCAGTAGATTTTACCGACGCCAGGCAGGGTCACTGCACCGCCCGCCGACACTTCGCGAGTGATCAGGCCGGTCATGGCCTCCAGCGCGGCGTTTGCGGACTTCTTGTCGGTTCCCATTTCCTCAGCGAGAGCAGCAACCAGCTGAGTCTTTGTCATAGGCTTTGCCATTTCTTGGTCTCCTTAACGTGCCCGATAGATAGGGCCTCACCGCGTAACTTTAACGGGATATTGTGGTCAAACACAACGAATAGTAGCGCCAAAAACCATAAAAATATGGGGAAATCGTTGCTTTTTTACGTCAGAGAAAGGCAGTTTCGTCAAAAGAACGCAATTTCCGACTGTGCAGACGCTCTAGGGGCATGCCGCGAAGGTGCTCCATCGCGCGAATTCCAATCGCTAAATGGCGGCTTACCTGAGTTGTGTAAAAGGATGAAGCCATGCCTGGCAATTTCAGTTCTCCGTGCAGTGGTTTGTCTGAAACACAAAGCAATGTCCCATAGGGAACGCGAAAACGATAGCCATTTGCGGCGATCGTCGCGCTCTCCATATCCAACGCAATCGCGCGCGATTGGCTGAGCCGTTGCACTGGTCCGGACTGGTCGCGAAGTTCCCAGTTGCGGTTGTCAACCGAAGCAACAGTACCGGTACGCATTATACGCTTAAGTTCGTAACCCTCCAGTTCGGTTACTTCTGCCACTGCGCGTTCCAGTGCGACTTGAACCTCAGCCAGAGGCGGGATAGGAACCCAAACCGGTAAATCGTCGTCCAGAACCTTGTCCTCGCGCAGATAAGCGTGGGCCAGGACAAAGTCGCCCAATGCCTGCGTATTCCGCAGACCTGCGCAATGTCCGACCATCAACCAAGCGTGTGGGCGCAAAACTGCAATGTGGTCTGTTGCGGTTTTGGCATTCGAAGGTCCAACGCCAATGTTGACCAATGTGATACCGGATCCGTCAGCACGCTTTAGGTGGTAGGTCGGCATTTGAGGCAGCTTTAACGGCTGTTCGAGCTTTTGGTTAGGTTCAGATATTTCCACATTTCCGGTTGAAACAAAGCTGGTGTAGCCACTGTCGGGGTCGGCGAGTTGCTCACGAGCATAATTTTCGAACTCGGACACGTAAAACTGATAGTTTGTAAACAGGACATGGTTTTGGAAGTGGCTGGGGTCGGTCGCCGTATAATGAGCAAGCCTTGCCAGCGAATAGTCGACGCGCTGAGCGGTAAACAGAGATAACGGACCCACACTGTCTTCGCCGTCGTAAACTCCGTTTACGATGTCATCATTGGTGGTAGTCAGATCAGGAACATCAAAGACATCGCGCAACGTGAAACCAGCTGCGCCCTGATGCGGAACGTGAAGACCCGGATTATTGGCAACCGCGAAATGAACCGGGATTGGTGTATCTGACGCACCGATTGAAACCGGTTGATCATGATTTTTGATCAACAAAGCAATCTGTTGGGTCAGGTAAGATCTGAACAGATCCGGTCTTGTTACCGTTGTTGCATGAACGCCTGGTTCCGAGACGTGACCGAAACTCAAGCGGCTATCTACCTGAGCGTATGATGATGTTTTAATTCGAATCTCCGGGTAATAGGCTCTAAACCGAAGGTTTGGAGCGTCCTCGTCCATTGACTTAGCAAAGTTTTCGCACAAAAAACGGGTCGCTGATTGATACAATTCTTCGAGACGGGCAACCGCTGCACCCGGATCGGTGAACTGTGCAGATTTGGGAATGTCGGGCGTTACAATTTTTGTCATGCTAGCGGTTCCAAAAGATCAATCTTTTCAAATGTGCGGACATCCACCAGCCCAATGTCTGAAATCCGCAGCTCGGGGATTACGACAAGCGCCAGCAGAGAATGTTGCATGTACGCGTTGTTGAGGCGGCAACCGCAGGCTTGCATGGCCGCGACCATGTTTTCGGCTTTGGCTGCGACTTCGGCGGCGGGGCTGTCGGACATTAGACCAGCGACCGGAAGCTCGACCAAAGCAAGTTCTTGCCCGTCGCGGAAAATAGTGATGCCGCCGCCCACTTCGGCCAATCGGTTAGCGGCCATCGCCATTTGTTTGCGGTCGGTGCCTACGACGATCATGTGGTGGCTGTCATGTGCCACTGTCGAGGCCATTGCCATTTTGCCTTGATACCCAAAACCTGAGACAAAGGCGTTGGTTACACCTCCGGTCGCACGGTGCCGCTCGACCAAGGCAATTTGGCAAACCTCATTCTCGCCCTCGACCAAACCCTCGATGATCGGCAGTTCCGCTTTCAATGCTTTGGTCGGTGCCTGATTTTCTACGACCCCGATGACATTGGCCTTCACCCGGTTAGCTCCGATTGGAGCCGCAATTTCAAAATCTGAAGAAGTCAGCCTATGACCCAGATGCACGGTATTTCGTGCGGACCCCGGCCAGTCCAGATGAGGGCAATCGACGGCGATCGCGCCGTCTTGGGCCACTATCTGACCGCGCGCAATAACTGTCTCAATTGGTAATTTGGTCAAATCCGAGCTGAGAATCACGTCAGCCCTTCGCCCAGGGGTTATGGATCCGATCTCCCGTTCCAAACCAAAATGGGTGGCGGGATTAATTGTCGCCATTTGTATAGCGACCAGCGGATCGCAGCCACATGCGATGGCATGCCGAACTACCCGATTCATATGCCCTTCGTTGACCAGCGTACCTGAATGGCAATCATCGGTACAAAGAATAAAGCTGCGGGGGTCCAATCCTTTTTCGGTCACCGCAGTGACCTGGCTTTCTACGTCATACCAGGCCGAGCCCAGTCGCATCATCATTCGCATCCCTTGGCGGACCCGCGCAATGGCATCTTCCTCACATGTACCTTCGTGATCGTCCGCGGGGCCACCCGCAACATAGGCCGAGAAATCAGACCCTAATTCAGGTGAAGCGTAGTGACCGCCAACGACCTTTCCCGCATTCTGAGTAGCTGCGATTTCTGCCAGCATCTTGGCATCGCCATTAATGACACCCGGGAAATTCATCATCTCGCCCAGCCCGATTATGCCGGGCCAATGCATGGCCTCTGCGACATCCTCGGGTGTTATTTCATAGCCGGTCGTTTCCAGACCGGGCGCGGATGGCGCACATGACGGCATCTGAGTGAATATGTTCACCGGTTGCATCATGGCTTCGTCATGCATCATGCGTACGCCATCCAGCCCAAGGACATTCGCGATTTCATGGGGGTCTGTGAACATGGAGGTCGTGCCATGAGGGATTACTGCACGCGCAAATTCGGCAGGGGTTAACATGCCCGATTCAATATGCATGTGCCCATCACACAAACCCGGTATCATATAGCGCCCGCGTGCCTCAATAGTCTCGGTATTTGGGCCAATGCAGTGCCTTGCATCTGGACCAACAAACGCAATGCGCCCTTCTGCAATTGCTATGTCATGGTCGGGCAACAACTCGCGGCTGTGTACATTTACCCAGACGCCGCCGCGAATAACCATGTCGGCGGCATCCCGGCCTGCGGCGACAGCGATCAAGCGATAGGCGGAGTCGGGCCAACTGGGGAGAGGTACAATTTCCATGGCCCAACTTTCACCAATGTGTGAAAAGGTGCAACCCCGCAAAATGGGTATCATTAAACCATCATGAAGTGCTGACTCTGGTGGTGCTTTGGCACGCTGTCAAAGGCCAGTGTCCGGCTGGCGCAAGCCCCGAAAAGTTCCGAAAATGATCAATGAGTCTGGCTAGGAACTGTTGGTTTGTGCTGCTGTGGAGGCAATTGGCTCCGGATCCAATTGGCAAATACAACGGCTCCGGGTGTTTCCTCGGCAGCAGGTGACAGCAATAGGTAGTAGGCTTCAGCCATGCGTGCCCGATGGCCGAACGGAGCGATCAGTCGTCCCTCTTCGATCAGGTTTGTGGCAATAGCGTCATGAGCCAGGCAAAGGCCACCACCCGCAGCAGCAACCGAAAGGCAAACCAGATAGGTCGTAGCATATGTTATTGGTGGATTTGTCCATGTTAGAGCTTGGTCCTCCGCCCAATTCGCCCAGCTTGACAACAAATTTGAACAGTCGAACAATGGTTTCTGCTGCAAAGTATCCAATGTGACTTCAAAGCCCGGAGCGCAGACCGGGTAGTAGTGATCAGTATGCAAAAGTTCAGTGCGAACTGATTCTGCGGGGCGCAAAGAGTACCGGATTTCTACAGCCGCGCCCTCGGCTATTTCTCTCGGCTCCCACAATTCGGTGAAGATGTTCAGTTGAACATCAGGATGCAAGGTCCGGAATTTATGCAACCGCGGTGCCAGCCAGTTGACCGCAAAGGTGAGATTGCATTGTACTTGCACTGCGTTTTGCTGCGCACCGGTCACTGCGCGTGTACCTCGAAGCAATGTGCGGAATGCTTCACGTACTACAGGCAGATAAGTAATACCTGCTTCTGTCAGTTCCAAAACCCTTGGACGCCGCAGGAACAGCGGCTGGCCAAGATACCCTTCTAAAGACTTGATCTGCTGACTAACGGCACTTTGCGTCATGTTCAGATCGCGTGCTGCGCCAGTAAAGGACAGGTGCCGAGCAGCGGCCTCAAAAGTACGTAGCCATCCAAGTGGCGGAAGTGAATTTTGCATTCACATAACCTTGCCATAAGTTCAGCTAATGGTTTAATGGCACATTTTTCGTTGGTCAAACGTTGCGACCAGATGCACGTTTGTTACCAAGCCGAATTCAGGTTCCAAGGGAGGACAAAATGAGCGTCGCAAACCTGCGCCCGAATATTGACCATTGGTCTGAACGCGTTGACTTGGCAGCAGCTTTTCGCTGGACAGAGCGTCTAAACATGCACGAGGCGGTGGCCAATCACTTTAGCTTGGCGGTGAATGAGGACGGGACTCAGTTTCTTATGAACCCCAACCAAATGCACTTTGCCCGAATTCGAGCATCAGACCTGTTGCTATTAGATGCCAATGACCCAGAAGTCATGACTCAACCCGGAGCGCCAGACCCAACGGCATGGGGATTGCACGGATCGATTCACCGCCACTGCCCGCACGCAAGGTGCGTAATGCATGTGCATTCCATTTTTGCGACTGTGCTGGCAACTTTGGCCGACAGCACATTACCACCGATCGACCAGAGCACAGCAATTTTCTACAACCGTTATGTGATCGATCAGGAGTTTGGAGGTCTTGCTTTTGAAAGCGAAGGCGAGCGTTGTGCGTCCCTTCTGTCGGATCCGAAGAACAAGGTCATGATCATGGGAAACCACGGCGTTCTGGTTATCGGCAGCGATCCGGCAGATACATTTAACCGACTATACTACTTCGAACGCGCGGCTGAAACTTACATTCGCGCATTGCAAACCGGCCAGAAGCTGCGGGTTCTGTCAAATGAGGTTGCTGAAAAAACCGCGCAAGAAGTCGAAGTTTATCCCGACCAAGCTGTTTCCTTCATGCGTGATATCAAGGCGCTGCTGGATGCCGAAGGTTCGGATTACGCCACCTGACATCAACCGCAGAGATTAAGCGATGAGAGAGAATTCTCCAGATCCCGAAGCCGCCCGCTGGAATTACCACCCCGACGGACCTGTGGCGTTGAACCCGCTGTTCAATTGGCCTCCCCGCCCTGCGGCAGTTTTTAAGTGGTATAGTGGCGCGTGGTTGCAGATTACGTCTCTGACGCTGTGTATGGTGTTGGCAGTTACGGCCTATGTTTTCTTCTTTCCCGCCCTTGAGACGATGAAAACGTTTTCACCCGGCTGGATGTTTCGCATTTGGCTATTGAACATGATTCCGCAAATTCTTGTGGCGGGTGGCCTGCACTGGTGGCTTTACATGCGCAAAGGTCAGGGCATGTACAAAAAATTCGACCGTCGTGACCTTACTCGTGACAACGGAACATTCACTTTTCGCAATCAGGTATTGGACAATATCTGGTGGACTTTAGGCAGTGCGATGACGGTCGCAACGGCCTATCAATGGTTGATTTACTGGGCGATGGCCAACGGATGGGCACCCACGGTCACTTGGGCAAGCGCGCCTGTTTGGTTCGTGGTTTGGATGTTATTCATCCCTATGTGGTCAGGCCTGCATTTCTATTGGGTGCATCGGCTGGAGCATCACCCAAAGCTGTATAAATACGTGCACGCAGTGCATCACCGAAACGTCAATATTGGGCCCTGGTCAGGAATTTCCAATCACTGGTACGAGAACTTTTTTTACTTCTCCACCTACTTCATCCATCTGATTGTGCCGTCTCACCCATTGCACCTGCTGTTTCATTCCTATTTTCAACAGGTCAGCCCGGTTCTTTCCCATTCTGGATTTGAAAAGCTAAAGGCCGGTGACACCGATGCAGCGCGTGCCGGAGACTTTTTTCATCAGCTGCATCATCGTTATTTCGAATGCAACTACGGTACATCCGAAATTCCGTTCGATAAGTGGTTTGGCACTTATCACGATGGGTCCGCCGATGCCACAACGCGAACGCGGGCATACAAAAAGCAAATGTATACTTAAGTCTGCGAAAAGACGGTTCAGTTTCGCTCAAACAAAGCAATTAGCGCGGTGTCGTCTTTGTTGGGGCCAGAGGCCAGATCGCCAAAAATCGGCACCTCAGAAAGTGTTAAGTGAAGTATGTTGCCTTGTTCCAACGCATGGAATGTTTCGGCAAAGCCGCGTTCAGTGTAGTGTTTGGCATTGATGGACAATGCAAATTGTGCCCCCGGGCGTGCGACACGCAACAAAACGGGTAAAACTTCGGGGCCGAGATGCCCGTGGGTAAATGTGCCGGAAGACACAACGCCTGAATAGCTTTCGGGTGGAACCGGAATTCCCAGATTCAGGTCAGCCTCTATCGCGTCGCGATAAATGTCCTTTCGCATCGCCTGGCCTAGCATCTCTGCGCTGATATCGGTGGCGTCTATTGGACCGACCCCTAGGCTTGCCAAAACCGAGCCACATAAACCCGTACCTGCGCCCACGTCCAGAACGGGACCTTGACCTCCTGCACTTACAAAAGCGCGCGCCGTGTGAATGTGCAGTTGATAATCCTCACGCGAAGCAAAACCATCGTCATAATCGCCAGCCCATTCTGCGTATAGCCGTTTACTGTCTTCTGGTGAGTTCAGCGCATAGGCTGAATGCAAGTTCGGTGTATTTTGGGTCATGCATCATTGAATGCCGATAGGCGGATTCGAATCAAGGGTGTCCATACGCACTTGCATCCCACCTTATCGCGTTTCATCAAGGGGTCATGACTGGCACACTCTTTTCATTTGGGCATGGATACTCGGCCCGCGCCCTGTCGCTTCGCCTTGCACCACAAGGATGGCGGATCATTGGAACATCGCGCGATGCGGAACATCTGGATGCCATTCGCGCATCCGGTGCCGAGCCTTTGATCTGGCCAGGACAAGTGCCCGATTTTGACGGGGTGACGCATCTGCTGGTATCGACGGCTCCGACTGCGGATGGGGATCCTGTTTTGGCCGAACTTCGCGAGGAGATCGTCGCGCGCGCAGCGCAATTTCGATGGGTTGGCTACTTGTCGACGACCGCGGTATATGGAGACCATAATGGTGAATGGGTTGACGAGGCGACGCCGATAACCCCAACCGCCGAGCGAGGCCGATGGCGTGCCCGAGCCGAAAGACAGTGGACTGAAATCGAAAACCTGCCTCTGCACATATTTCGCTTGGCCGGAATCTATGGGCCTGGAAGAGGACCGTTTTCTAAGTTGAGGCGCGGTGGGTTGAGGCGGATCATTAAGCCCGGTCAGGTCTTCTCGCGCATACATGTTGACGACATCGCACAGGTTCTTGCCGCGTCGATGGCGCGGCCAAATCCGGGCGCAATATACAATGTCTGCGATGACGAACCAGTGCCCCCACAGGACGTGATCGCATACGCTGCCGAGCTGCAGGGGTTGCCTTTGCCTCCGGCTGTATCATTTGACCAGGCAGACCTGACACCAATGGCACGCAGTTTTTACAGCGAAAATAAACGCGTTCGAAACGAACGCATCAAATCTGAATTGGGTGTTACGCTGCTTTACCCAAATTACCGTGTTGGGCTAGAGGCGTTGTTGAATGTTAAAGGCGCCAGTGAGACCACAAAAGACTGGAATGGGGGAAAGCATTCCTAAGATGCTAAGAGTCGATAATCAAAGATACTGACGCACCCATATGACCGACCGTTCCGCCAACTTAAAGATTACTGTATCCACCTTAACCCGGAAGCGTCCGGAAATGTTGGCTGCGCTGGTGAGGAGTTGGGGCGACCTTGTCATTCCGTCAAATTGCATCGTTCGCTTCCTTGTGGTCGAGAACGATAAAGTTGCGAACAGCAAACAGATTGTTCAGGAAGCCGGCAGTTCTTTGGCCAATGGATGCGCGATCGAATATGTGTTGGAACCAGAGTTGGGCATACCATTTGGGCGCAACCGGGCGGCGCGAGAGGCTATTGCCAATGGATCTGACTTGTTGTGCTTTGTCGACGACGATGAGGTTGTGGCGCAAGATTGGCTGGAACGGCTGGTTGCAGGTTACAGGTCCAGCTCTGCGGTGTTGCTTGGCGCACCGTTGAGAGCAGCTGGTCCGTCAGGTCGCGAAACAGGTGTGCAGCGACTGATGCTTAGGAATATCAGCAACCGTTATTTGGCGAAGGAGCAAGCCGCCGCCAGGCGTGGCGCTCTGAACGATACAGGTGGTGTTACGGTAGTTACCAACAATTGGCTGGGCGAAACGCGGCTGTTTAGCGAGGTTGGACTTTGGTTTGACGAAACCATGCGTATGACAGGCGGCACTGACGCAAAGTTTTATGCCGATGCGGTAGGCCAAGGCCTGACAGTGGGCTGGGTCCCTGACGCTTTTGTATACGAGACCATTCCTCCTGAGCGGCTTTCATTCTGGTATCAGGCCGCACGTGGACGGGATCAGTCAAACACATACATGCGGCGCAAGCTCAAAAACAAACCGGTCAGCGCGGTTCTGGGGTTTCTCAGCATTCCGATACGATTTCTAGGATTAGTAGTTGCCATGATTCTGATGCCAATTCAGCCTGACCGAAGGTTTATCCAAATTGCTCGGACCTTGGGATGGTTGGTTGGTGTCATCGGTATTTTCTTTGGGTACAAGTCGGCTCTGTATAAAAAAGTAAGTGGTCACTAAGCGGAATTCCGAAACAGTTTACCGTTGAGCAAGCAGGTGATTAATCAGACGAGCAGAGTGATAATTATTTCCTATTGATATCATCCGAAAACAAAACTTATTTGCATAGAAGTAAGTTGCTACTTTACGGCATACAGGAAGAACGAATCGCTGATACAATTTTCGGCATGGCTGCCAAAACGCCCAATGTTCCCATATTCGACCTGTGTGGGACTATTTTAGCAGCGGAGTCATTCAGTCTTGTTTTTCCAATCGTATTTGACCGCACGACGCACACAAGCTTCAGCCAGGAATGGAGAAAGACATGGACGGAAGTGATAACCCCAACACAGGCGGATGCCCTGTTATGCATGGTGCCGGGACCCGATCAAATCGGGACTGGTGGCCTAATCAGCTAAACCTTTCCATTCTACATCAGCATTCACCCGCATCCAATCCGATGGGCGAAGGCTTTGATTATGCCGAAGAGTTCAAAAAGCTGGACTACCAGGCGCTAAAGAATGACCTGGTTGCCCTAATGACTGACTCTCAGGACTGGTGGCCTGCGGATTATGGCCATTACGGTGGCCTGTTCATCAGAATGGCTTGGCACAGTGCCGGCACCTATCGGACAGCGGATGGCCGCGGCGGGGCATCGACTGGCAATCAGCGATTTGCCCCGTTGAACAGCTGGCCAGATAACGGAAACCTCGACAAGGCGCGCCGATTGCTGTGGCCGATCAAACAGAAATATGGAAACCAAATTTCCTGGGCTGACTTGATTATCCTTGCGGGTAATTGCGCCATCGAATCCATGGGCGGCAAGACGTTTGGATTTGCCGGTGGTCGAGAAGATATCTGGGCGCCAGAAGAAGACATCTATTGGGGCACCGAAACCGAATGGCTCGCTCCAACCGACAACCCGCACAGCCGTTATTCGGGCGATCGAGAGTTGGAGAACCCGCTGGCTGCGGTTCAGATGGGTCTCATCTACGTCAATCCCGAAGGACCCGACGGGCAGCCGGATGCTTTGGCTTCAGGTCGCGACATTCGCGATACCTTTGGCCGGATGGCAATGAACGACGAAGAAACTGTCGCTCTGGTTGCAGGTGGTCACACATTCGGCAAGGCGCATGGAGCTGGCGATCCCGATCTGGTCGGCCCCGAGCCCGAGGCGGCGCCAATCGAAGAGATGGGCCTTGGTTGGATCAACAAGTTTGGCAGCGGGAAAGGGGATGACACGACCACCAGCGGAATCGAAGGAGCATGGACGGCGAATCCCATCAAGTGGGACAACGGCTATTTTGACCTTTTGTTCGGCTATGATTGGAACCTGACCAAAAGCCCCTCGGGTGCGTGGATTTGGGAACCTGTTGGCGTGAAAGAGGAAGACATGGCGCCAGCTGCGCATGATCCCTCAAAAAAGGTCAAGACCATGATGACAACTGCCGATATGGCGATGCGCATGGATCCGATCTATGGACCGATTTCGAAACGGTTCCACGAAAACCCTGAGGAATTTGCCGACGCCTTTGCCCGCGCGTGGTTTAAACTGACCCACCGCGATATGGGCCCGCGTTCGAACTACATCGGCGTCGAAGCTCCAACGGAAGAACTGCTGTGGCAAGACAATGTTCCTTCCGTTGATCACGATTTGATAGATGACTCTGATGTGGCTGATCTCAAGGCCAAGATTGTGGCGTCTGGATTGTCGGTTTCCGAGATGGTCTCGACCGCCTGGGCCTCGGCCTCGACCTTCCGAGGATCGGACAAGCGGGGTGGTGCCAATGGTGCCCGTATTCGCCTTGCACCGCAAAAAGACTGGGAGGCGAATGAGCCGCTGAAACTTGCAAAAGTGTTGAGCAAGCTTGAAGATATTCAATCATCATTTAACGACTCTCAGTCTGGCAACAAGAAAGTCTCATTGGCAGACATGATTGTACTGGCTGGATCGGTCGGTGTTGAAAAAGCCGCTAAAGCAGCAGGTCACGAAGTCGAAGTTCCATTTACTCCTGGACGCACAGATGCAACGCAAGACCAAACGGATGTTGATTCATTTGCGTTGCTGGAACCAGCTGCGGATGGTTTTCGCAATTACCAGAAGGCTGAATACAGCATTTCACCTGAAGAACTGCTGGTTGACAGAGCCCAGTTGTTGACGCTCTCGGCACCTGAAATGACTGTTCTTGTAGGTGGCCTGCGAGTTCTGGGTGCCAACTTTGGTGGGTCACTTCATGGTGTGTTCACAGATCGGGTCGGCACGCTGAGCAATGACTTCTTTACCAATCTGCTTGACATGGGCACCGATTGGAAGCCTTCCGGCAATGGAATCTATGAAGGCAAGGACCGCACAAGTGGTGAAACCAAGTGGACAGGTACACGGGTGGACTTGGTTTTTGGATCAAATTCGCAACTGAGGGCTTTGGCCGAAGTGTACGGTCAGTCCGATGCAGGTGAAACATTCGTCAATGACTTCGTTGCGGCCTGGAACAAAGTCATGAATGCGGACAGGTTCGATCTGAAGTAACTTCAGATGAATCGCTTTGAGACGCGCCGCCTTGGGAAGCCTTGGCGGCGCTTTTTTGTCACCGGACACAAAGAAAAGGCGAGATTGAGCAAGCGATTCCAGCATATTGGCCACAAGTCAGTCGGAATTTCTCTAAAGTGAAAGAATACTAAGAAGGGAAATCGGGCGCTTTCTAAACATAAGTTGTTGTTTTCATTAAGTTCAGCGAGTTTTTGCCGTGGAATGTGAAGTTTTTTCAAAATGGGGGTTGCAGGTCCTGACCCCAATCCGTAAATACCCCTTCACCGGGTCTTTATGGGTTTGGTGACGGGCTGGAGAGTTGGCTGGACGCATC
>NZ_WQHX01000009.1 GCF_013035425.1 Ruegeria arenilitoris
CCTACAGTCCTTGAAACGGCGAACAATCACATCATTGGTGAATAGCTGCCGCATCAACAGACTCAGTTTTTCATGATCGCGCCGATCGCATACATACCACCATCGCTTTTGACCAACATCAGTGTGACTTCGTCACCGGCGCTAATCTCACCCATCATCTGGGCATTTTCAAGAAGCTGCAAATCCATCGTCATCGCGGGCCACCCGATCTCGGGGATCGGATCATGGCTGACGTTGGCGGTTTCGCCGCCAATTGAGTTCACCAAAGCTTTTGCGTGAACTGCACCTTCCATCTGTTCGGACGACATGGACATGTTGGAATGGTCCATGTCGTGGTTCGTTTGCGCGAAGGTGGTTGTCGTAGACACGGCCAAAAGGGCCACAATAGCAGTCAAAGTTCTCATCAGTCTCTCCTGTTTCAAGGTTGTGGGTATTATTCTGCCGGAAGCGCAGGGGGCACTTCCTGTATCGTGTGGGAGATCTCTCGGTTCACGCGATTGAGCGCGAGCCGTTTCCAAATCACGAATATTGCGGGAATGACGAAAAGCGTAAGAAGGGTCGCTGTCACCATGCCCCCAATCATTGGCGCGGCGATCCGCTGCATGATTTCAGAGCCTGTACCGGTGCCGTACATGATCGGTATCAGTGCTGCGAAGATCGTGGCTACAGTCATCACCTTTGGCCGAACCCGAAGAACGGCGCCTTCAAACACTGCGTGTTCGATATCGTCACGTGTAAGCTTTCGCTGTTCCGACTGCGCCAACCCTCGACGTTTCTCCCAAGCAAGATTGAGGTACAACAACATGACAATCGCTGTTTCCACGGCAACTCCCGCCAGAGCGATGAAGCCCACGAGCACAGCAATTGAGATATCGAAATTAAGATACCACAGGAACCAAACCCCACCTGCCAATGCGACCGGGAGCGCCGCAAGAATTATCCCGACCTCAATCACCCGATTGAACGCCAAGAAAAGCATTAGCGTGATGATTAGCAGGGTTGCAGGAGCAACGATCGTCAGCCTGTCCTGCATTCTCTCAATGTACTCATACTGCCCCGACCAGGTCAGCGAATAACCCGGAGGCAGGTTGACCTTTTCTGCAACCACCTCTTGTGCTTCGGCCACATAGCCGCCCAGGTCGCGCCCCGCGATGTCGATAAACACGAACCCAGTTCGTCGAGCGTTCTCTGATCGTATCATTCCCGGCCCGTCAACTATTCGAATATCGGCGAGAGCGGACAGTGGCACATGAGCACCCGACGGTGTGACGACAGGAAGATTTTCGAGCCGTTCCGGGCTGTCTCGCCATGCTTGAGGGTACCGTAGGTTTATAGGAAACCTCTCCAGCCCCTCCACAGATTCCGACACTTGCATACCGCCAATTGCGGTCTGAACTACGTCCTGAACTTCTCGAACACTCATCATGTATCGGGAGGCGGCATCTCGCTTGACGTCGATTTCGATGAAACGCCCGCCAACAGGTCGCTCTGCGTAGGCGGAAGCCGTTCCATCAATATCAGCGACCGCACGTTCTACTTCGATCCCAATATCTGTAATGACCTCCAAGTCGGTGCCGGATATTTTGACACCGACAGGTGTACGGATACCCGTTGCAAGCATGTCGATGCGGTTCTTGATAGGTTGGATCCAAACATTAGTGACGCCCGGAACCTGAACGATACGATCAAGCTCATTTCGGATTTTCTCCATTGTCATGCCCGGTCGCCATTCTTTTTCCGGCTTGAGTTGGATAGTGGTCTCCACCATTGTCAGTGGTGCCGGATCGGTTGCAGTCTCCGCACGCCCAACTTTACCGTGAACTGTTTCGACTTCAGGTACGGTCGCGATCAGGCGGTTGGTCTGCTGCAGCACCTCACGGGCTTTTCCCGTCGAGATCCCGGGGTAGAAGCTCGGCATGTAGAGAAAATCGCCTTCGTTCAACTCGGGCATGAATTCAGAGCCAATTCTCTGGTACGGGTACCACATGGACGTCACCAGAACACCAGCCAACAGTGTTGTTGCCCATGGCCAGGCAATTGCCGCGTCCAGAAATGGGCGGTACACGAACACGACCAAGCGATTTAGCGGATTTTTTCGCTCCGGTAGAATACGCCCCCTTACAAAGTAACCCATCAAGACCGGAACCAGCGTTATCGAAAGGATGGCGGCTGCAGCCATGGCGTAGGTCTTGGTGTAAGCGAGTGGCGAGAAGAGCCTACCTTCCTGATTTTCCAGAACGAAGACAGGCAGAAAACTAACTGTGATGATCGCCAGAGAATAAAAAAGGGCTGGTCCCACCTCAGAAGCGCATTCTTGCACAATCCGCCATCTGTTCTCTGCTGTGAGCTTTTCTTTTTCCAACCGCCTGTGCATCGCCTCGATCATCACGATCGATGCGTCGACCATCGCACCAATAGCGATGGCTATGCCGCCGAGCGACATGATGTTTGCGTTTACTCCTTGCGCCTTCATCAGAATAAATGCGGCAAAAATGCCCAGCGGGAGCGACAGAAGAATCACGAGGGATGACCGCAGATGAAGTAGAAAAGCCGCGCACACAAGAACAACGACGATGAACTCCTGCGTCAGTTTCTTCTCGAGGTTATCGATAGCACGCTCAATCACACCAGATCGGTCGTAGGTCGTTATGATTTCGACCCCTTCCGGCAGGTTTGAGCGCAACTCTTCGATGCGCGCCTCCACTGCTTTGATCGTTGCCAACGCATTCCCACCCCATCGCAGAATGACTACGCCGCCAACCGCGTCTCCTTGCCCGTCGAGTTCTCCGACACCGCGCCGCATTTCCGGCCCCAGACGGATTTCAGCGACGTCTCCAAGCGTCAGAGCGGCGCCACGGTCGTTGACCATCAATGGTGCGCTTGCGAGGTCTGACAATTCGTCAATGTAGCCCGAGGACCTGACCATGAATTCGGCTTCCCCCATCTCAATGACGCTGCCGCCCGTCTCGCGGTTGGCCGCCTGAATAGCCGTCCTCAATTGTGCAAGTGTTATGTCATAGGCACGTAGTTTGTTTGGGTCGACGACGACCTGGTACTGTTTGACCATTCCACCGATGGTGGCGACTTCTGAGACGCCTTCCACGGCTTGTAATTCATATTTAAGAAACCAATCCTGCAGAGTCCTGAGCTGAGCCAGATCATGATTTCCGGTTCTGTCAACCAGCGCATACTGATAAATCCACCCGACCCCTGTCGCATCGGGGCCAAGTTGTGGTGACACGCCTTCAGGCAAGCTGCCGGTAATCTGGCCCAAATATTCGAGCACACGCGACCGCGCCCAGTAGAGGTCCGTCCCGTCCTCAAAGACGACATATACAAAGCTGTCTCCAAAGAACGAGAACCCGCGAACGTCTTTTGCACCGGGTACGGCCAATAGGGCTGTCGCAAGTGGATATGTGATTTGGTTTTCGACAACTTGAGGTGCTTGCCCGGGATATGGCGTGCGAACAATTACCTGGACATCTGAAAGATCCGGGATTGCATCAACCGGCGTCTCACGAATGGCCCAAATACCCGCAACTCCTATCATGAATGCGAGGGCCAAGATGACGAACCTGTTGGCGAGAGAAGAACGAATGATAGCCGTGATCACTGCGTAACACTCCCATCAAGCGCGACCTCTAACAGCGTCATCGAAAAGTCGGGATTGCGGCGAAGGATCAAAGAAACATCAATCCCTACAGGCAAGTTAGATACCTCAATCCCCTCCGCAACCGGGAAATCCATGGTCATGCCCGGCATTCCGATCTCGGTCATCGGACCGTGTGTTACGTTCGCGGTACGCGCGTTCGGGTCGATACTGTTAATCCGGCCAGAAACCTGAAGCGGCGGTGCAATAGGCGTTGCCGCAGCCAACACCATTGTCATGCCATCTGCACGCGCGAAAGTCAGAGTCATTTCAGAACCGACTTCGAGCATGTTTGGGTCCAATGTTGGCTCTAATGGGAAATCCATGGTCATGCCCGGCATCCCAATCTCAGTCATCGGCCCGTGAGTGATGGTTGCAGTTCCCGCCTCAGCATTAACGAGGTTGATCGTGCCGGTGACGACAATCGGTGGAGCAGAAGGCGTGGTGGTTTCTTCGGTTTCAACAGAATCCGTCGGCGGCGAGCCCTCTTCGCGAACTGCCACAATCGAGAACATCCCCCCTTCTCCCTCTGCCAGATCAAACTCAATTGGCATGTCGATAGGCACGGTAGTGAGATCTACTCCCACAACAGGCAAATCCATTGTCATGGCCGGCCAGCCGAGCTCGGGGATCGGTCCGTGCTCAAGCGTCAATTTGCCGTCTGATGTGACGGCGCGCGCGATTCCGGCACCAGTTCCGGCAATACCATCGTCTGGTGCAAGCTCCATCAGGCTCAGAAGCCCATCCGCACCCCGCGCGATCACGAAAGCAACCGCGTCGCCAGCATTCAAACGGTCGAGCGAAACACCAGACCTCACCGGAAACTCCGAAGTCATTGCGGGCCAATCAAGGCTTTCGAGAACGTCGTGACGAACAGTTGCCATACGATTTTGGGCATCGAGTGAAACCAGGGTACCTGCCCCGCGTGCTGGTTCGGTGTCCGTTGGTGCCATACGCGTGAAGCCGGCGCTCAAAGCACTTTCACTGTCGATTAGAAACTGTGCGGATGCGACAACTTCCTCGCCGGGTTCAAGCCCTTGTAGAACTTCTGTTCGTCCCCCCTCGCCGAAACTGTCTCGAAGACCTGTAGTCACCAGTCTCGGGCGAAAAGTACCATCGCCTGTTTTCAAGATGACGCGTTCCGCCGAACCAGTACGAATTAGCGCCTCTGAGGGAACAGTGAGAACATTCCGGCTTTCATCCGGTATAAGGCTAACACTGCCAAACATGCCCGGCCGCAGCACGCCGTCGGTGTTATCGAAACTCAGTCTGACGGGAAGAGTTCGGGTTTGCGGATCAAGCTCAGGGTAAACATAGTCGATTTCGCCTTCGAAGATGCGACCGGGTAGGTGCTCGAACCTTGCTATTGCGCGCATGTCTTCCGACAAACGTGCAATATCTCGTTCGAAAACATCGACGATCAGCCATACTTCGGAAAGATCGGTGACCGAAAACGCAAGCGTGCCTGGCTGCAGGTACATTCCATCGGCGGCGTTCAGCGCTATGACAACACCGTTTTGAGGCGCCTCAATTTCCACATTTCGAACCAACTCACCGCCCGCCTCGATCTCTGCAACCTGACGTGCGGACATACCGTGGCTGATCAACTTGTTGCGCGCCGCGTCCAAAATACGCGGGTCACCAGCTTCGACTGCGCGTACAAGATCGCCGGTTGCAGCTGCGATCAGCGGTGAAAAGAGTTCGAATAGAACTTGCCCCTTCTCAACGCGATCACCGACCGCGCGAACTTTCAGTTGCTCAATCCAACCTTCAACGCGTGTATGAACGTGATTAGTCAGGTGTTCGTCAAAGCCGACGAAACCCACCGTCTCGATGCGAGGCTCGATATCCGCCATGCGTGCAACCGCAGTTCGCACACCAATTGCGTTGATTTCCGCAGCGCTTAGGGTGACTTCTTCAGGGTCGCCGGTAGGTTCCTGCCCAGAATAAACCGGGATCAAATCCATACCCATCGGCGATTTTCCAGGTCCAGGCTGCCGAAAATTCGGATCCATCGGTGCTACCCAATAAAGGACCTCTGGTTCGTTCGACTGGCCCTGATCAATTGGATTCAGGTACAGTCTTTCAAGAATGACACCTCCACCCAGGCCAAACGCCAAGGCAAGTACTGATAGTGCCGCATATCTTCCACGCATAATAATCTCCCGACGGTCGCAATGAATGCTGGAACCGAAACAACATGAATGCCCGCGCTTGCGGGCCTGAGGATGTCAGGAGATTTGAGGAGGACGATCGGGAGTCAGAGGTCCCTGAGACAGGCGGGTGTCCGAATCCATGTTTCGGGTTTGCTGCACGAAAGCTGTAGCCAACACAGCAACACTCACTTGGGTAGGATACTCACCAACGCAGCAGATGCCGGAATGACATTCTCCGCTGTGATTTACGTGGCTATCCGTGTGGATTTGGCCAGTCGTCGGATGCAAACCGCTATGGTCGTGTTTGAAGTCTGATGACTTTGCAGCCATTGAAACGCCGTGAGGCTCAGAGGTGCTACTGTTTTTGACGTCACTGCTCGCGACCACAACAGTGCCGACGAAGGTCATCGCCAAGCAGACGCATGTCAGAAACGTCATTCGCAACACTGAGAAAAACTTCCACTCCATCCCGTGCAGTTAGGACGAACGTAACGAGTGTTCAAGCCAGTCGGAGGAAAAAACAGGTGAGTTGGTGCGCTGTATCGAAATGAAGCGGATTCCCGCGAATACACGTAACAAACTGCCAAAATAGGAGGCAGTTTATACGATGAGCGCATCTAAGTTTGGCCGAGGTTCTTCAGGATCGGGCAGTCAGGGCGGTGGTCGCCAGCACATTCGTCGATCAGATGAGACAGTGTAGCATGCATGGCCTTCAGGTCCGCGATCTTGGCATCTATCTCTTTTAGGTTCTGTTTGGCGATATCCTTCACGTCCGCGCTTGCGCGTTCTTTGTCCTCGTACAACGCCAGTAGTGAACGGCAATCCTCAATGGTAAAGCCCAATGAGCGGGCCCGCCCGATGAAGGCCAGTTTGTGCAGTTCCTTTTCGTCGAAATGTCGATACCCGTTCAGACTGCGCCTGGGTTTGATGAATCCGATATCCTCGTAATAACGGATGGTTTTGGCAGGCAGACCCGAACGTTCTGCTACATCTCCGATATTCACAGCGGTTCTCCTATTCTATTCAGCAGGCGCTGATCGCAGCGCCTGCTCTTCATTCTGCGAGATCTGTTCTCGCCCAACTTTGATCGGCTTAACCCAGCGCAACCGCAGCGCGTTGGTCAGGACAAATACACTGGACAGCGCCATGGCACCTGCGGCCAAAACCGGCGACAGCAGCGGGCCGCCAAACGGATAAAGCACCCCTGCCGCAACCGGTATGAGCAGTGTGTTGTAGCTGAACGCCCAGAACAGGTTTTGGCGGATGTTACGCATGGTGCGCTGACTAATATCGAAGGCATTGACCACGCCCGTCAGGTCGCCTGACATCAGAACGACGTCAGCCGCTTCGATGGCGATGTCAGTGCCTGTCCCGATCGCAATTCCTACGTCAGCCGCCGCCAGAGCGGGGGCATCATTGATGCCATCACCCACAAAGGCCAGTTTTCCGCCATTTGAGCGCAGATCTTGCAACGCGGATACTTTACCCTCTGGCAGAACCTCGGCCACGACATGATCGATGCCAAGCTGCGCCGCGATGGATTTGGCTGTAGCGGTATTGTCGCCGGTAATCATCGCTACTTTCAGCCCCAGTCCGTGCAAAGCTTCAATTGCGTCTGGCGTGGTGGTCTTGATTGGGTCCGCCACGGCGATGACGGCTGCGATAACTCCGTCTACGGAGGCATATAGTGGAGTCTTTCCTTTGATTGCGAGTTCAGCGCCCCGATCAGACAACGCGCCCATTTCAACCCCTTCGCGACTCATCAGTCGGTCGGCCCCGATCAAGATTGTATGGCCTTCGACTGAAGCGCTTACCCCGTAACCGGTGATCGACGTGAAGTCTTCTGGCTTCGAAAGCTCCAGACCACGGGTTTCAGCCGCGCGCACGATGGCCGTGGCGATCGGATGTTCGGATGTGACCTCAACGGCAGCAACAAGGCGCAGAACCTCATCCTCGGCCAATCCTTCGGCCACAATCAGGTCGGTCAGCTCCGGACGCCCTTCGGTCAAGGTCCCCGTCTTGTCCACCGCAACAACGGTGGTTTCCTGCAGCATTTGCAAGGCGTCGCCCTTTCGGAAAAGGACACCCATCTCGGCCGCGCGGCCGGTGCCGACCATGATTGAGGTGGGTGTGGCCAACCCCATGGCGCAGGGGCAAGCAATGATCAGTACCGCAACCCCGGCTACCAACGCCAAGCTGAGCGCAGGATCGGGTCCGAACAACATCCAAACCAGCACAGTCATTACGGCCACAGCGATCACTACCGGCACGAACCACAGCGTGATGCGGTCAACCAAGCCTTGAATCGGAAGCTTGGCACCCTGTGCTTGTTCGACCATTTGAATGATCTGGGCCAACATAGTGTCTGCGCCGATCTTTTCAGCCCGGTACGTCAATGCGCCCGCGCCATTGACTGTTCCGCCGACCACAGTTGCGCCCTCGGTCTTTTCGGCAGGAACCGGCTCGCCGGTGATCATGCTTTCATCGACATATGACGCGCCGGTCACTACGGCACCATCCACCGCGATTTTTTCGCCCGGTCGAACGTGCACAATATCCCCTACAACGATCTGCTCGATCGGTAGCTCGACAACCGATCCGTCGCGCTCAACTCGCGCTGTTTTTGCCTGCAGACCGACCAGTTTTCGGATCGCTTCACCAGTTCGCCCCTTGGCGCGCGCCTCGAGGAACCGCCCCAACAATATGAGAACCACGATCACCGCTGCGGCCTCGTAGTAGACGTTTGCGGTTCCGGCGGGAAGAACACCCGGCGCAAAGGTGGAAACAAGCGAGAACCCATAAGCCGCCGAAGTGCCCAGAGCCACCAGAGAATTCATGTCCGGCGCGCCTTTGAACAAGGAAGGGAATCCCTTGGTGTAGAACTGCAAGCCTGGCCCAAAAAGAACGATCGTGGTCAGAAGGAATTGCAGGTAATAGCTGTTCTGGATGCCGATGGTGCTCGCTATCAGGTGGTGCATGCCCGGAATAACATGCGAGCCCATTTCGAGAATGAATACCGGCAAAGCGAGCAAAGCGGCGAAGCTTGTTCGCCGCGCCAGATGGCTGATCTCTGCCGCTTTGCGGTCTTGTGGTTCGGTCTGCGTTGCGGATCGCAGGCTCGCCGGATAGCCAGCAGATGCCGCAAGCGCCGCGATTGCTTCGGGTGTTGTGGCTCCCTCAGCAAAGCGCACAGTTGCACTTTCAGTGGCCAGATTGACCGACGCGGACAAGACGCCGCCATCGGCTTCCAGGGCTCGTTCAACGCGCCCTACACAGGATGCGCAGGACATGTTCTGAATATCCAGCGTGACCTCTGCGGTCCGCGCCGGATATCCGGCGCGGTTTAACGCATCAGCAATGGCCGCTTTATCGGCTGGATCGCGGAAATCGACCTGAACGCTTTCGCTGGCGAGATTAACCGAAGCGGCATCTACCCCTGGCACATCTTTCAATGCGCGCTCGACGCGCCCAACGCAGGAAGCACAGCTCATACCCTGAACCTGGAACCGCGCATGTGAATTTTCAGTCATATTGTCACCACGTATGTTCTGCTGGCGGGCAACATAAGGGTTCCAGCAAGTGGAAGGTCAAGGGATGAGGCTGACTTTCTTTGCCACTAATTTTGACGATCCAATAATCACGACTTGACCTTCCTGTGCTGGAATACTTTAGCCGGGACAACGGAACACAGGAGCAAACATCCATGACGACCCTAAATATACCGGATATGAGCTGCGGGCACTGCAAGTCAGCTATCGAAAAAGCCGTTGCCACGGTGGATTCCTCCGCACAGTTGGACTTTGACATGAAAAACCGCAGGGTACGTGTCTTAAGCGCCAATCCACTTGATCATATCCTTGCAGCTCTGAAGTCCGAGGGATACGAGGCCACAGTCACATGAGAAGCTTAGGGGCGCACATGCTGTCGCCCCCTTGGTTCTATCTTGCGTCTCTGACTGCCTCGATTAGCCGGGTCATTTCATCTTCGGCGATCAGACCCGGGGCAAGCGCATCTCCAATCACAAACGAAGGGGTGCCACTGAAGCCAAGCTGCCGGGCCAATTCCATGGACACCTGAATATGCGCGTCGACTTCCGGCGCCTCCATGTCTGCGCGCAATTGATCCTCGTCCAGGCCAAGTTCCCGAACAACTTTCAGGACACTGGCCTCAGTGGCACGACCGTTCAGAGCCATTAGCGCCCAATGAAATTCTTCATATTTTCCCTGATTACGTGAGGCAAGCGCGGCGCGTGCCGCAAAGTCGGAACCTTCTCCGAGTATGGGCCATTCTCGATAAACGACTCGGACTTCGGAATCGCCTGCGATTACGTTTTTCACGACCGGGGCCGCGCGTTTGCAATATGGGCAGTTATAATCAAAAAACTCGACTACGGTTACATCACCTTCCGGGTTTCCGATGACAGGCGCATTCGGATCCTGTTCCAGCAATTCACGCTGATTTTCCAAGACGTTTCCAATGGCTTCGGCTTTTGCCTGATCCTCGCGCTGTTGAAGCAATTGAATCGCCTGCATGATGATTTCGGGGTTTTCCATAATGGCTTCCAGAGCCAGCCGTTTTACATCGGAGTCAGACAATTCGTCAGCACTCGCCATAGCAGCACCAATCGACATAGTGATGGCAATTAAGCCTGCAAAAAATCGTTTCACATCAGTTTCCTTCCGTTTGTTCTGCCTCGGTGCGCTGCTCTTGCAGCTTGCGTTCCCGATCCGGCCAACTCTCCTTGATGAAGGCGAGGATGTCCCAGATTTCCTGATCCGACAGAGTGTCCTCGAAACCTGGCATACCGCTTTTGACATCAGCGACGCCCATCTGTTTTAGTGTTTGGTACCCGCCAAGCTTTGTGTAATCGAACAACAGCTTGTCGCCGTGATGCCAGGTGTGCCCTGTTCGATCATGCGGGGGAGCTCGCAAGACGCCATCTGGATCAGGTGTCTGCCAATCTGGTTGACCCTCCAAATCTGCCCCGTGGCATGACGCGCAGTTTTCGGCATACAAAACTGCACCACGTGCCGAATCCGCCGATGAACTGTTCTGCGCACGCCCACCCAGGCCCCAGCCAGCGACCGCGACAATGATCACCACAGCAGCCAGTGACAGCCATTTCGCCGCGCTCTTGTTCATCACGCCACGCTCAGCCAGGTCTTCATTCCAGCGGCCTGATGCGACAGCATGTGGCAATGAAACAGCCAGTCCCCCGGGTTATCCGCAACGAACGCAATCTCCCGCGTTTCCATCCGGTCAACCAAGATTGTGTCCCGCAGCGGCCCCAGGCTGCCGTTCGGCAGAACTTCCTGAAAGTGCGTCCCGTGCAAGTGCATGGCGTGCGCAAAGACAGTGTCGTTCTGCATCTGAATACGGACTATGTCGCCACGCGAAACGGAAGCGAGCGGGTCTTCGGGTAACCCTGCGACTCCGTTGAATGTCCAGATCTGTCCTTCCTGAACCAACTCATTAGCGCTCATGACTTGGCCGTTGTAAGTACCTTGACGCAGTCCGCCCATCGCCCCGCCTTCCATCACCAATGGAACTGTCAAAGCGTCAGAAACATCTTCAAGAAAAGAAACAGGGTTGGGTGGCAGAGCTTCAATCTCACCGCGGCTGGCAGATGTACCGCTTCCCGAAACCGGGATCTCAGCGATAACAAATGATTCATCGCGTTCGTGAAGAGTTATTTGAACGGCTTCGTTCGATTCCGCTGTGACGTCGACGATCAAGTCTGCTCGCTGTGCAGGTCCAAAAACAAGTGTTTCGAAATCTTCTGGCTGCCTTACAGGCATGCCATCATAAGCGACCAGTTTCCCGTTTGCGCCACCTACTGACACATACATGATCCGATCAGTTGCCACGTTGACCATTCGAATTCGCAATCGCTGGTTCGTCAAAACTTCGGTCATTGGCGATATGCGCGCGTGAACGTAGTTTCCCATCCGACCTGCATGGGTCCAATCATGCATTGCACCAAAATCATCAACTATTTGAGCGTCCTTAGACAACCGCCAGTCATCCAGAAGGATCGTGATGTCATGGTCCGTGTCCGGCGGGTCCGTTTCGTCGACGATGAACGCGCCGTAAAGGCCCCTGGCCACTTGTTCCGTTGACTGGTTGTGAGAGTGATACCAGAAGGTCCCCGCGTCCTTCAGAGGCAAGTCATACTGAAATTCGCCGCCGGTTGGTACAGCCTCCTGCGTAAGGCCCGGCACCCCGTCCATATTGTTTGGAACCCGCAATCCGTGCCAATGGATTGCTGTAGGCTGAGGTAGCGAGTTCAGGAGTGTCCGGCGAACCGTTTCGCCTTGCCGGGCACGAATTTCAGGGCCTGGAACACCGCCATCATATCCCCATATCTCGGTCTCCGGATAGTTGTCGGGGGCAACACGTGCCAATCCTGAACGCGCCTCTATTATTCGGGGGGCGGTAGCCGCCCTCCCGATAGTCGGCACTGCGATTAGTGCCGACGTGCCTGCAACGAATTGCCTGCGATTGAGCTTCATTAGGACTTCCTTCCAAAGAATACTTGATCTCTCACTGGATTATCCCCCCTCGTGTACATCCAGCAGATAGGTCGCCATTGCCTTCCGGTCATCGTCTGTCAGAAAACTGGTGCCATAGTTTACAACCTCTCCCATGGCCCCGCCGAAGACATCGCCATCAGGCATGACGCCGGTGCGCAAGGCGTAAGCCAGATCATCAACCGTCCAACCACGCATTTGCAGGGTCTCAAAGTCGATAGCCGGTGCCTTGTCACCGCCCGGCAGAGAGTCACTTCCTTTGAAGTGTTCCGTGTCCGAATTTCTTGCGCCAGCCAGGTTCCTCCCGGTGTGGCAGGCCGCACAATGCGTGGCACCTTCGACCAGTAGCCGACCCCGGTTCCACACTTCGTCATTGCCCGGCACGGGATCAGTGCGGGGTGGTTCCAGAAAAGCCGCGCGCCACAGCTTCAGGCCCCATCTCTGATTGAAGGGGAACGCCATTTCCTGCTCTTTTGACGGTTCCGCTACCGGTGCAACCGTTTGCCAGGCGGCCCAGAGATCGGCGATGTCCTGATCAGTGAAGTTGGCATAGAACGGATAAGGAAAGGCCGGGTAATAGGGTTCTCCGTCAGGCGACACACCCTGACGCACCGCGCGGGCAAATTCCTCGACCGTCCAATCACCGATCCCGTGGTCAGGATCTGTGGTCAGGTTCGGCGAATAGAGCGTGCCGAACGGGGTATCCAACTCCACCCCACCGGCCAAGGGCGCGCGCCCTTTGGCAAAATCTGTGTGGCAAGCGATACAGCCACTTGCCCTTGCCAGATACGCCCCGCGGTTAACGTCACCCTGAATGTCGAGAGCTTGTAAGGGCTGGCCAATCGGCCAAGCCATCACGGCAACAAGTCCCGCTGACGCCGTTAGGGCGGCAGCAAGGCCCAATCGGAATATCGGTCTCATGACGCATTCCTATTCCGACCGAAATTGCGTGTGACATGCCGAGCATGTCTGGCTCAGCATCATGAACACACCATCTGCCGGCATTTCAGACAGTTGTGCTTGATCTGGACTGCCGCCCATCATCCCGCCACCCATCATAGAACCGCCGCCCATCATGGATGCGCCGGCCATCATGCCCGAACCTTGCCCCGACCCGGACATCATCAACCCGTTGTCCGCCGCAAGCTCAAGGCCTTCAGAGTAAGTTTCCAACTGGCTGGCCAATTCTGAAAAGGAGCCCCAATCCTGCCAAATCTCCGATTTGGCCTCTGAGGGTTTGCCATCAGATCCCTCTGGAAACAGCTTTGTCATGCTCTCGCCAGCGTGACGCCCGATATTCTTGGCCTCGCTTCGTACCGTTTGCGCATTGTAGGGCGTTTTCCCTTGCATCATCGGCGTAAGGATCTTCATGCTGTCCTTCATCGCGGACATACCATCCATGCGTTCTTTGACGATGCCGGTTGCGCCACCATGCGCCAGGGCGGCGGCTGCGAACAGAGAAACCAGGGCAACGCCTGTGGTCATTTTTAGAATGTTCATTGTTTTGTCCTTGTCGTCTGCTTCGACGCGCCCAAGTTGAGCGCAATTCGACTGGTCAGATCAGGACACGCGGCGGCGGTGGGTCAAACGCCGCGATACCGAGAACCCGGTATTGGGCTCGAGGGATCGAGTATCTTTGTTCAGTATCTTGGGGGCCAGGCGGTGGTGGACCCATCGAAAATAGACCAACAGCGTTGCAAATCGTTCCGCCATGACAATGTCCGGGATGACCCTGCTTGACATGCTCAACGTCCGCTGAGTCCGTTTGGTCAATCACGTGCTGTGAACCACTGCCATGTGCATGAGCAGAATCGGCCGTCACAAGCAGCCCGCCAATGGTCAGCACCATTGACAGTATGATGTAACGAATTGCACTGCTCATTCGGCTCGTCACCTTCAGAAAATCCCGTTTTCCTGCTGCAGCTCTCTGATATACGCCACGATGCCTTTCACATCCGCACGGGTCAAGCCATCGACCGGCGGCATATTGCCGAACTTCCAATGGTGTGCCCGAACTCCATTCTGGACTGCCACATAAAATGACTCGTCGGAATGGTGGCTTGGTTCATAGATTTTATGCACCAAAGGTGGTGCAAGGCCTTCCAGACCCGTTGCATTCGCGCCATGGCACGCCGAGCATTTGGCGTCGAATGCCACTTTGCCGACGGCCGCAAATTCGCTTAGCTGGTCCGGCAGAGTGACGTTTTCGATTGGGTCTCCTTGCTCCAGTGCTGCCGTATCGGGCGGCGTCATCGAGTGACCTGTTGGTTGCTGATTTAAGTTGTAGACGAACGCGGCGGCGCCTGCGATCACTACTCCGCCGATCAAGAGTGTAAGTTTATCCATCTCTGTTCTTCACATGATTGTCAGTTCTTAGGTTCAACCCGCGCAAAAAAAATCGGCCTGACCAAGGTCAGATCAGTTTTACCTGAGTGCCCACAGTGGCCAGTTCGAACAATTCCGCAATCTGCTCGTTGTACAAGCCAATGCAGCCGTTGGAGGATCTTCTCCCGATCTTGCGCGTGTCGTTGGTGCCGTGGATCCGGTAGTATTGCCAGCTTAAATAAAGTGCATGTGTCCCCAGAGGATTCTCCGGACCCGGGCCCACATAATCGGGCCAAGCGGGGTTGCGCTTTTTCATTGCTGGTGTCGGTCGCCAAGACGGCCCTTCGACCTTGCGAGTAACTGTGGTGTAGCCCAGCCTTGTAAGGTCTTCCGTCAGCGGTACGCTGGTTGGATACATTCGGTAGACGCTTTCGTCTTCCGACCAATATTGCAGGACCTTGGACTGTGTATCGGACAGGATCACACCATTCTTAAGCGTATCAAAGTGGTCCTGCCATTTAGCAACGCGGAATGAGGAAACATTGCGGCGCGTCCCCTCAGTTGCCGTTGATTGGGCCCAAACGGCCGGTGCTGGAAAAAGCGTCGTCGCAGCAAACGCGGCAATCACTCCACGTCGCGTAGCAACCTTTCCTTCTTTGCTCCGTTTCATGCCTGCCATCCCAAAGTTTATTCTTTTTTTCCGCCTCAAATAACTCGTATGCCCGGTTCCTGCGCTGGAAGGTCAACACGCAAATGACATTTCATATGGGATGTCTCGTCTGAATTGTCGTTGCCGTTGGCGCAGGGATATTTCCTTAGAAGGCGGACCCAAATCATCAAGTCATTGTGGAAAAGCAATTTTTCTTGGACGTAACTCCAGGCTGCTTTAAGCAAAACCTGACTTTCTTGAATCAACCGAACACAAAAAAGCAACGCTAACAATTGCTTAGTTCTTGGTGAATTGATGTGATCACCCGTCGATGCGAGGGTAGCAGGCACTACAAATGACAATCACAGTGGACTAAACACCATGTCCTTCAGGAAAGCTTTCCAAGCACTGGCCGCACTTTTGTTCATCGGCGCTTGTACCGAAACAACGTCAATATCTGCAGATAGCGAGCCCGGAACGCTTTCCCAAGTTCCTGACGCCGTAGCCCAGATTGCTGCTCCGGGCCAGGACCTGAACGCAGTGAAAATCATGCCTGAGGACGGTTGCTATTGGTATCGCTATGTTGGGCCAGTTGAAACAACCTACCTACCACTTAGGACTATTGAAGGGCGCCCAATCTGTACGCGCGCCTGACAAGCGCCTGTCAGCTGGTCGCGGTCAGAAGCCGCTCGGGAGGGTAGAGATGAGCCGTGGACCCTGGCCTGACACGATCATAAAGCCCGATGATATGTGGCATCGCCATCCTTACGCAGCCAGAACTTGCGCGACCTCCGATAGATCTTGGATAAGGCGTTCCGTGAATTCGCAGGTATGTGTCGCGACCACCTTCGAACAGATAAAACGCCCTTGATCCCAATGGGTTTGTCGGCCCACCGGGCACACCATCTGCGAATTGCGCATATTCATCAGGGTCACGCTCAATCATTTCGGCTGTAGGAGTCCAACGCGGCCATTTGGCCTTTCGCTTGATCGTGTAGACTCCGGGCTCGTAAAGATTGCCTCGGGCAATGGCTACGCCGTAACGCATTGCAGTGCCACCGTCTTCGATGAAATACAGATATCGTGCCACCGCGTCGACATGAATGTCACCCGGAGTAAGTGGTCGATTGGTTTGCACACGCTGAGGCAGGAAACGTGGGTGTAAACCCCAGGGATTGGATGTTGCGGGATCAAAATTGGCTGGCGTTACTTGCGCATCCCACTCCGACCATTGCGAGGCCGCCGCCGATTTCACTCCAAAAACCGGCTGAGAGAAAATGGCGAGCGAACTTGCAACAAAATGTCGTCTGGTCAGCATTTATTGCGCTCCTGTTGCCTGGTTGGTGCCCGGAGTTAGTACTCAGGGGATTAGACAATCCGCGACGGGGGAAGATTTGTCCATTCAATTATTCGTTCGATACCGCTTCGATCCACCTGCGAATTTTCAAGGCATAAAGTGACCTAGGCAGCTTCGTGTTTAACCTGAACCTTCACCAGGCCTCGGGACGACAATGCCTGCTGTGTCATATCCCCTGAAATCTTCCAGGTTCGGACCGCGTCTATGTACCGAGTAGCGCCCTGAGAATTGCAGAACTTGTTGGACAGCTTCAAACTCGCTGCGCGCCAAAACAGCTTGACCTTCCATCGTGGGAAGGCGTTAGCAGAGGTCTCCAATCCGAATTTTGGAGTTGAATGTGAAAGAAAATCAGATTGCAGACGCGCCGCAGGCGTCAGCACCGGTTAGCGGCGGCAAGATCCTGAAATGGGGCATGATGGTATGTTGCATTGCCATGATAACGCCGATGGTTCTCTACTTCATCGCCGGCGGGACGGTTGGCGGGCTTTCTGACTCCTTGGGTCTTTTCGCACCGTTGATCCTGTGCCTCGGAGCCCATTTCTTTATGCACAAGGCGATGGGAAAATCCTGTCATTCGAACAAATCTGAATCGGAAAGACCAAAGGCAACAGACGCCGTGTTCGAACCGAACCCAGTACACCGGCAATAATCTTCAATCATGAAGCTTTGGTACTCAAGGTTGGTCGCCATGTCGCTGGCCGCTCTTTCGCTGGCGGCTTGCGCACCACGCCCTAAACTATGCCCGCTGCAACCGCCGCAGCCTGAATACGCCCTGCCCCAAGGTTGCCGGGTTCAATGGGAGGGCGCGGATGGCGGGGCCTATTTCATCTGCGAAGACGGGCGCGAAGGTTTCGTGAGCTGATCGTGGGGATGTGACATTCCGGCTCGTTGACCCTCCAGCGCTGGAATCTGGCAGAGACGGGTGCAAAACAACCGATGGCAACGCGCAATGGCAAGAACACTCCTAAATTTATGTATTATGATCTTGGGGTTAATCTTTGGCCAGACTTCCGCCGGGACAAGCCTTGCAGCTACATCCCAAGCGTATGAATCAGAGCCCCTGGTCGCACACATAATTACCGCGCAGGACGGGATCGCGCCTGACGTCAAGACGATCACTGCAGGACTGCATCTGAAACTGGGCGAAGATTGGAAAACCTACTGGAAATCGCCTGGTGAGGTGGGAATTCCGCCCAAGATCACTTGGAACGGCTCGCAAAACGTCAGCGACGTACAGTTTCACTGGCCCGCGCCGATCCGTTTTCGCGCCTTCGGGATCGAGAATTTCGGGTACAAGGACGAAGTGGTCTTTCCGCTGACCGTCACACTCGAGAACCCCGGAGCGCCAGTTGACTTGAAAGCCGCTGTGACAACGCTGATCTGTTCCGATATCTGTGTGCCGGTCGAGTTTTCACTGGACTTGTCGCTGGCTCAAGGAACGGGTCGAGATCAGGACTCGGCCCGGCTAATAAATGCCTTCCTGTCGCGAGTGCCAACCCCGGGAAACACAAGCGGAATGAAGTCCGACGTCGCGACCCTGGATACCGAGTCCGAGATGCTGACGCTGAATTTCACCAACGACCTGCCCTTTGATGCGCCTGATGTCTTTCCCGACATGGGACGTGACACCGCGTTTGGTGCACCCGACATCCGGCTCGCTGGCGACAGGCGTCAGCTATGGGTGCAGTTCCCGGTCCTCGCTCTGGCACAGGACCCCCCCGCCTTGTCCGTCACGGTTACCGACACCAACCGCGTGGCCGAGTTTTCGCCCCGTACCGACGCTCCCCCTACCCCGCCACCATATGAGATCGCGGCCGCCGAAACTTCAGCCAGCGCGCTGGTCTGGATCATTTTGCTGGCGGTGGGCGGCGGGTTGATTCTGAATGTCATGCCCTGCGTACTGCCAGTGCTTTCGATCAAGCTTTCCTCGGCGGTAAAGGCTCGCGACCGCTCTGCGGCTCAGATTCGCGCCGGGTTCCTGGCTTCGGCAGCCGGAATCCTGACATTCATGTGGCTGTTGGCGGCTATCACCATTGCGGCGCGGTCGCTGGGCTATTCCGTCGGCTGGGGCATCCAGTTCCAGAATCCGCTTTTCCTTGCGGTGATGATCGTGGTGCTGGCGGTTTTTGCAACCAGCCTCGCGGGCTTGTTCGAGATCACGCTGCCGCAGTCGCTGAACACCCGGCTGGCCCATGTCGAAAAGGGCCGCGTGTCGCTGGTCGGGGATTTCCTGACCGGAGCCTTCTCAGCAGTTCTGGCGACGCCCTGCTCGGCCCCCTTCCTCGGCACGGCGGTGGCCTTTGCCCTGACCGGCCGACCGGTGGATATCGTGGCGATCTTCACCGCAATGGGGGTCGGGCTGGCCATTCCTTACCTGCTGGTTGCAGTGCACCCGAAACTTACCGCCGCTCTGCCTAAACCGGGGCGTTGGATGGTGGGATTAAAATGGGCCCTGTCGGCGGCACTGCTGACCACGATCGGCTGGTTGGTCTGGGTGATGGTCGGGGTGGCCGGAGACACTGCTGCAACTGCTACCGTGCTGGCTGCAACTGTTCTGGTCCTGTTGATCTGGAAAAGTACGATGATGCCACCCGTTTTGCACTGGACAGCCCTGTTGCTGACGCTGACCGCAGCGTTTGCCGCACCGGTTGCGATTGCCGGCAAAGACCGGTCCAGGCTGCTTGAGCCAGCCGGAGAGATCCCTTGGATTACCTTCAGCCGCCCCGAAATCGCCCGCCTTGTGTCGCGCGGCGAGGTGGTTTTCGTCGATGTCACAGCCGACTGGTGTCTGACCTGCAAGGCCAACAAAGCGCTGGTGCTGGAACGCGGCGAGGTTCTGGCAACACTGCAATCGGACAAAGCAATTCCGATGCAGGCCGACTGGACCCGCCCCGACGATGTGATCGCCCGTTTCCTTGAGGACAATGGACGGTTCGGGATCCCCTTCAACATCGTCTACGGCCCGTCGGCCCCCGAAGGCATCGCCCTGCCAGAGATATTGACCACGAACGCCATTCTCGACGCGATGGAACAGGCCGCGCCGATTGCGGGCGGAGCCGTGGAAAGCGGATCCTGACCCCGGAGTTCACATACCCCGGACGCGGTTGCTCTGCTGCGCTAAACGCATGGTCTCGTGCTCTTCCATATCCAGTAGCGCCTGAAGGAGTTCGCGTGCCTCGGGTATCTCGGCACGCCCGTGCAAATACCGATATAAGTCGATCACCTGATTGTGAAGATCGAAGACCGCTTCGCAGATCTCATCGACGCTCATCTGTGCGAACGGCCTGTCGCAGGCGCGATGTGGGTCGATCGGCTCATTGCCCAAATAGTCATATACCCAGGTGTTGAGCGCTTTGGGATCGGCTCGTTTCACGAAACCATCGACGATTTTCTCCAGAGCAGCCTCATGATCGGCGAGGTAGGTAAGCAACATCCTGGCCAGCTCCTGCTCTGACTGTGTCGAACAGTGGGCCAAACATTCGGCGAGCCAATGATGCATTTCCCGCGTCCAGACAATTAGATCAGAAAACGTTTCAACTTTCATGGTCTCAACCTCCTAAAGATCGGCATGCGATAGCCTAAACCGGAATTTTCCAGATGGCTCACTGGGCATCAGCGCGAAGTCGGCGCTGGCCCGATCCACGCCGGGCTGCGGGAATCAACCCCCCAGTTCCAGCAATGCCCGGTCGATTGCCACCTTGCGCGGATCCCCCTGCGGCAGGTCATCCGCCAGATCCCTTGCCCTGCCATAGGCGTTCCGGGCGCCGTCGGTCTCGCCCAGCACCGAATAGGCGTTGCCCAGCCGCATCCAGCCGTCCAGATCGCCTGGGTTTTCCTGCATCCGGCTCGCAAGCCGTTCGACCATCGAGCGGATGAAGGCCTGCCGGTCTTCGTCTGACATCTCCTCGGCCGCCGCCACCTGATCGGCAGTTGGGCCGGGCATGGAAGGGGCAAAAGCCGCCAGATTCACCGGAGCCCGTCCGATCGACGGGGCGATGCGGTTAAGCTGGGCCACAAAACTCTCCATCCATGGCCGGAACTCCTCTTCGGCGTCCATCCGCGTCTTCAGTAGGTCATAGGCCTTATCAGGCGATCCAGCCTGCTCCAGACCAACGGCTTTGTAGAATGTCGCTGCTGGGTTCGATGGGTCCAGTTCCAAGGCTCGTTCAAACGCCCGATCGGCCTTGGGCGTAACGACACCGTCATCGGCATAGACCAACGCCTCGCCATATTGCGACACCAGCGCTGAATTCGCATTGGGTCGGTCCAGCAACCCCTCGAACGCGTCTGCGGCATCTCCAAAGCGTCCCATCCGCATATAGGTCTGAGCCAACAACACCCATCCCTCGGTTGGCCCGCCGGTTTCATCCGCCTCAAGCCGCGACTTCAGGCGCACGGCAAGGTCGGCGATTTCACGGGCTTCGGCCTGCTCCCCCTCGCGTTGGGCAAATGGCTGGCTGGGGATGTCGGGACTACCCAGTTGCCAATAAAGACCGGCTCCGAGCGCTGGAACTGCCAGCGCGGCAAGTAGAATCAGTGCACGCCCGGAATGGCCCATCATCGCTTTGTCGTCCGATTGCCGGTCAATCGCCTTCAGGCGACGTTCAATCTCGGCTCTGGCGGCCTTGGCCTCTTCGGCCGAGATAAGTCCTCGTTCCAGGTCCTTCTCCACTTCGCCGACTTGGTCGGAAAAGATGGCAGAGGCGCTTTCGCGTCTCGATAAGTCCGAGGTCTTGCGCCCCATACCGGAGAGGGCGAGCGTCAGAAAAACCGCCGCGGCCATGAATGAAAAGATAATCCAGATCATTCGTGCGGCTCCGCGAGTGAATGGTTTTCGGGATTCTGTTCTTCGCTCGCGCCGCGTTCCGTCTCTTGTTTTCGCGAATTCCGATATCGGCGCGCATTTTGGGTCAATACCGCTGCAGTCGAGATACCACCCAGCCCCAGGATGACGATAGGCGCAACCCACAGAATGTAAGTTGATGGCTTCCATGGCGGGTTGAACAGAACATAATCGCCATAACGCGCAACCAGAAAATCCATAACCTGCTGGTCCGAGTCACCTGCCACCAGCCGTTCGCGCACAAGCAGACGAAGGTCGCGCGCCACCCCGGCGTTGGAACTGTCGATGTCTTGGTTCTGGCACACCACGCAGCGCACCTGTTTAGAAATCGCCCGGGCCCGCTCTTCCAAAACCGGATCTGCAAGTATCTCGTCGGGCTCAACCGCGAATGCCGGCTGCGACACCAGCGTCGCCAGAGTGACTGCGGTAATTACAATGCGACGTATCATGACGCCTCTCCTCCGGCCGCCCGCGCCTGATCCAGCGCGGTGCGCATCTTTGAAATTGCCTCGTCGCCCAGCACCGGGCCGACAAAACGGAATACGACCTTGCCCGCGCCATCAATCACAAAGGTCTCCGGCACGCCGGAAATCCCCCATTCGATCCCGGCTCGGCCGTCCAGGTCGGAACCGATGCGCTCATAAGGGTTGCCCAGATCGTCGAGCCATTTCCGTGCGTCCTGCGGCTTGTCTTTGTAGTTAATGCCCATCAGGCGAATGCCCTCATCGCGCACCATACGCGTCAGCACCGCATGTTCGGCCCGGCAGGGCACGCACCAGGACGCAAACACGTTGACCACGATCGGAACTGACCCGTCATTTTCCACCAGATCGGTACTGGACAGCCCGTGGGTATCCAGCCCATCGACCGGCGGCAAGTCGAACTCAGGCACCGGCTGCGAGATCAAAACAGACGGGATTTCGTTTGGATCGCGATCGGGATTCAGTCCCCATAGCAGGAAGGCACCCAGGATGCCGGCAATCGTAATTGGGAACAGTGCAAATAGACGTTTCATTGCCCTACTCCGCCGCCACCGGAACGGAGCCCTGCCCAGTCCGTTTTCGTGGTGCACCGACGCGTAGACGCCGATCGGTGAGTGACAAGACCCCACCCAATGCCAACAATCCTGAACCTATCCAAATCCAGACCACTAATGGCTCATACAAGATACGCAGGGTCCATTTGCTCTGTTCTGATTCCGCCGTCGGTTCCGATATTGAGGCGTAAAGGTCCCCTGCCAACGTCGTTCGAATTGCCGACTCGGTCGTACTGGTACCCGCCACGAGATAGGCCCTGCGCTCGGGTTGAAGCGTGGTGACATAAGTGCCATCGCGAAATACGGTCAGTGTGGCCGTGCGAGACAGATAGTTCGGACCGCGAAGCTGTTCCACACCGTCAAAACGCACGTCGAACCCTGCTATCTCAATCTGTGTTCCGGGCTCGGCAAAAGTCACGACCTCGGATTTCCAAGCACTGGACCCGATAAAGCCGATCATACAGACCGCCAACCCCGCATGGGCCACGACCATGCCGTAATGCGAACGCGGTAGGTTGCGGGCCCGACGCAGGGACTCGGCCAGCGGTGCCTCACCCAGCTTAATTCGGCTGGCCCACTCTGTCAGCACAGCGCCCAGCAACCAAACCGCAAGGCCGATCGACACTACCGCCAAGGCTGGGCCGCCGGTATCCAGATACCACACAAGCAACGCTACGAGCAGGCTAACCCCGGCCACCCATTTGAGCCGGGACAGAACACCGCGCAAATCCGCCCGCTTCCATGACAACAGCGGCCCAATCCCCATTACAACGACCAGAACCAGCATGATCGGCACGAAACTGGCGTTGTAATAAGGTGGTCCAACCGAAATCTTTTCACCTGTCACAGCCTCAAGCAAAAGCGGATAAAGCGTACCGAATAGAACCGTCGCCGTTGCGGTGGCCAGCAGCAGGTTGTTAAAAAGCAAACCGGCCTCGCGGCTGATCGGGGCAAAAAGACCGCCGCCCTCCATCTCCGGTGCTCGTATGGCAAACAGCGTCAATGAACCACCGATCGCGACAGCCAACAGCGCCAAGATGTAAATGCCGCGTTCGGGATCGACCGAAAACGCGTGGACCGATGTAAGCAAGCCTGAGCGGACAATGAATGTCCCCAACAAGGACAACGAGAAGGTCAAAACGGCCAGTAGGATCGTCCAACTTTTGAAGCTGCCGCGCTTTTCGGTTACAATGGCCGAATGGAACAGCGCTGTGCCAGCAAGCCAGGGCATAAACGAGACATTCTCGACCGGATCCCAGAACCACCAGCCGCCCCAACCCAGTTCGTAATAGGCCCACCAGCTGCCCAGAACGATACCAAGTGTCAGAAACACCCAGGCCGCCAATGTCCAGGGTCGGACCCACCGCGCCCATGCCGGATCGACCCGCCCCTCAATCAGGGCAGCCACGGCGAAAGAAAATACGATAGAGAAGCCGACGTAACCCAGGTATAGGAACGGCGGGTGCATAGCCAGGCCGACATCCTGCAACAGCGGATTTAAATCCTGACCATCCAGCGGTGCCGGAAACACCCGGTCAAACGGGTTCGAGGTGAACAGCATGAATGACAGGAACCCCGCGCTGATCCAGGCCTGCACTGCCAGAGTGCGCGCCTTGAGTTTCAGTGGGATGTTCCGAGCCAACAGAGACACACCCAGCCCGAAAATCACCAATATCAGAATCCACAACAGCAGCGACCCTTCGTGGCTACCCCAGGTCGCAGCCACCTTGAAAAGCATCGGTTTCAGCGAATGAGAATTGCTGGCCACATTTAGCACAGTGAAATCGCTGACCACGAAGGACCACATCAGAGCGGCGAAGGCGATAGCAACCAGCGCTGTCAGCAGGACCGAGGTCGCAGATGCCGATCGCATCCACATGACATTGTTCCGTGCTGCTCCAATCAAGGGAAATACGCTTTGCACCAAGGACACGGCCAGGGCAAGCGCCAGGGCGAACTGCCCGATTTCCGGTATCATTCCAATCCCTCCGGATTTCCGGTTTTGCGGCCTTGTCCGACAATCCAGCGCTGGAGGGTCAAGCGCATTATTGCCGCACCCCCTTCGGCTGATGCATGCTTGACGAGCGCAAATCTGGCCGGCGGCCTTGACCTTCCAGCGCTGGAGACCCCCACCATTTCGACTTCACCGATGGACGTACCGAACACTTTGTTTTCAGGGCAGGGACTCAGGAAACAAACGAACACGAGGGCATCATGACACGGAGCAACAGCAAGATTACGTGCGTCTGGCAACGCCTCCAGGCTGTAATACTGGCTGGGGGGCTGAGCCTTGGGTCAACTGCCATGGCCCAACCGGAAACCCGTCCGGCTGACAACGTGGCGATGAACCCGCAAGCCTCCAGCAACATGTCAGGTATGGGAAGCATGTCCAGGATGATGCGCCCCGACGCGGTGCCGCCAACGGGTGTCGTTGGCGGTATGCATCCACCCGAGGGTGTTTTGATGCCTGTGTTCTCTTACATGAACATGGAGATGGACGGAAATCGTACCGGAACGCAGTCGCTGTCTACCTCGAACGTTCTGTCGCAGTATCCGATCGCGCCGCTCAGCATGAGCATGAACATGGCGATGGTCGGCCTGATGTACGGTGTGACCGACGAGATCTCGGTGATGGCGATGCTGCCCTATACCCGCAAGACGATGAAGCACCAGACCCGCATGGGCCAGACCTTTAAGACCAGGGCACAGGGGTTTGGCGATCTGAAGATCATCGGCGGATATGATATCTACAAATCCGACGGGCAGGTGCTGGAACTATCTCTTGGCCTCAGTCTGCCGACTGGCTCGATAGACGAGACCGACACCACGCCAGCTGGGCCGGACCAGCTGCTGCCCTACCCCATGCAACTGGGTTCAGGCACCTACGACCTGCTGCCGGGCGTCACCTATACGGGCCAGAACGCGGATTGGTCTTGGGGCGCCCAGCTGGCCGCCATGATCCGGATGGGTGAGAATGATGCCGGTTACACCTTGGGTGACGTCTATTCAGCAACAGTTTGGGGTGCACGGCGCTGGAATGACCAGTTCAGCTCCTCGTTGCGGGTGGTCGGCGACATCGTGGAAAACATTGACGGGTCGGATGCGCGCCTGAACCCAGGCATGGTGCCCACCGCTGATCCGACCCTGCGCGGCGGCCAGTTTCTGAGTATCGGAATCGGAGTGAATTACCTTGTGCCGGGGTCGGGCGTTTTGGCGGGCACGCGCCTGGGTATCGAGGGCGTGATCCCTGTGTATCAAGATCTGGATGGGCCCCAGCTTGAACGCGATTACGCAGTCTCCTTCGCGATACGCAGGGCGTTCTGACCCTTCAGCCCCAAACCGACTGTAAACGGACAATCAGCGCCGCCGCGGTGGTCAGAACGACCACTGACACCGCCATCAGTAGCAGGGCCAATATCACAGGTCCGCCGCGCCCAGGTACGCGACGTGCCAGTTGGGCTGCAAATCCAGTACCGTGGGCGATCTGGCTCTGAACGACGGATAGGTATAGCGGCAGCGCTCCGACCAGCGTGGCGTACAGGTAAACGCCTGAGATGTTCTCGAAGTAGGCGGAGCGTACCAGCGTCGGACCGACTACCCGCAACGCCACTACGGGATCACCGCCGAAAGACCCGAACCAGTCTGCCGAAAGCGCGTAGATCAGCGCGTGCAGCGCGATGAACAGGACGGCCCGTAGCAGCAGGTCAATTAGCAGATACCGGGCCGGGATGGCCCCCCTGCCCCGCGCCCTTACCCCAACGGCGAAAAGAAAAAAGCTGAGATAATTTAAAAGGAAAACGACCGGCAACCCATTCGTCACCACCTGACGCAAAAACCGAACAAACGCGGGACCACTGTTCAGGAGGTGCGTCGCAAAGCCCGGCGTGCGCAAAACGAAGATGGCCAACAGCGGAAACAACGCAAGGCAACTGACGATCAGCGTGTTTCTGGCAAACTTCCAGAAAGGCAATTCAGTGGCAAAATATCTGTTCATTTCATTAAGTTTGCCAACGGTTCCAGTGCAATGTCGATGTCAATTGGTTTACAGACCTGCGACAGAACCTCCGATTTTATTATTCCGCAAGCCCTCTACCTACTTTACGCGCAAAATCTGTTACTTTTGCTCGGTACTTTTGTTGCGCTATCAGTTTTAAGTTACACTCGATAAGTATCCCTTATCATGTTATTTGAAATCTGACCCAAATTGACGCAGAATGGGTACATGAAGCCCCCTGCCCCATACCTCCCCGCCGCTGCCCCTGCCCTCTCGGACACAGATCAAGAGGCGCTCACTGATCTTTATGTGCGCGGCACACCGGAAAACACGCTGCGGGCCTATGAGCGCGACCTGCTCTATGTGACGGCGTGGAAAGCGGCGCGATTTGGCGCGGCGCTGGACTGGCCGGAAACCGAAGCGACGGCGCTGGCCTTCATTCTCGATCACGCCCGCGATCTGAATGACGCACCAGAAACGGATGTGGCGCGTGAAACCGCAGAAGCGCTGATTGCCCAGGGGCTACGCAAGTCCCTCGCCTGCCCGGCCCCGTCAACGCTGGACCGGCGCATTGCCTCGTGGTTGGCCTTTCACCGGATGAAGAACCTCCCCTCCCCGTTTGACGCCCCCCAGGTGAAACAGGCCCGGGCCAAGGCGCGTCGTGCCGCAGCCCGCCCCCCTGCCCCAAAATCGCAGCACCCGATCACCAGGGATGTGCTGGAACAGCTGATGGCCACCTGTCGCGGCTCTCGCCGGGATTGCCGCGACCGGGCGATCCTGATGCTGGGCTGGGCCAGCGGCGGCCGGCGTCGGTCAGAGATCACCGGGCTCATGCGGGAGGACGTGTCACTGAAAGAGTTCGAAAAGGAAGGTCTGGTCTGGATCTCACTGATGGAGACCAAGACCACGGCCAAGGGTGAGACCCCGCGGCTGGTGCTGAAGGGCCGCGCGGCCCAGGCGCTGGTGCATTGGATCGAGGTGGGCCGGATCAGCGACGGCCCCCTGTTCCGCCCCGTCTCCAAAGCCGACCGGGTGCTGAAACGTCGTTTGAGCCCGGATGCTATCTATCAGATCGTCAAACATCGCCTCCAGTTGGCAGGGTTGCCGGAGGACTTCGCCTCGCCGCACGGTCTGCGTTCTGGGTTCCTAACCCAAGCCGCACTGGACGGCGCACCAATCCAGGCTGCCATGCGCCTCTCGCTGCACCGCTCCATGGCCCAGGCGCAGAAGTACTATGACGACGTCGATATCGCAGAAAACCCGGCGACGGACCTGTTGGGGTAACCGTTTGCCGAAAAACCAACTGGCACTATAGACCGCGCATAACCCATTCAATTTATCCAGCACCGTTTGAGTTTTAGCTGCTCTACATTGCAGGTAGAACCCATCATTCTGCCCGTGCACTCAACTAATCATGTGCACAAAATGAGGTCGCCCTACTACCTACCAACAGTTCCGAATTTGAATGGTAACTTGCAAGAATTCGATTGCGCAAAAGTTGGATTCACTTCAGCAGCATGATCGCTCATCTGGTTTTAATCAAGTTACGCGGATCCAATGCCAATCTTCAGCTATTGGGCTTATCACGGATGAAAGCCACTCCAACGGGTGAAGAAATTGGTTCGGTTAACCCGGCGTAGATGCAGCCAGTCCGAGTGCTTGAAACTATGTCTGAGTGAAGAGATTACCAAAATTGCCAATTGGCAATTTTTCGGAAAGATTGGCGTTGTGGGGAAATTGCCAATTGGCAATTTCCAATGTCACCGTAGTAGATCAGTCTCGATTTGCCGCAAAATGCCTGTCCAAGAAGATGGCAAAGGCCTCCTGCAGATCATCTTTATGTACGTCAGCCGGAAACTCTAACACTACCTTTTTGCCTTTCCGTTTGTATGTAATCGCCGGCTTTTCGGATGAAGATTGAAGACTCACCGGATCTGCTTTTGTCGAAGCGGGAGGTTTCAAGGCTGCCTTGAAAACATTCATAACTTGCACGCCATCACGGCTGATCCCATCCGTTGCCATCTGCCTCGCTGTTTCCAACAGTTTCTCGCGATCCTCGGGCCGACCTAGAAACGGCTTTAACGTACGGGCGTGCAGTTCTTTGATCTCTCGGATCGAAGGGAATGCCTCAACGATCTCGTTCGGCAACTTGGCCAATTGCAGATAACGTGAAAGCCAAGCTTCGCTGACTTCTAGCCGTGCGGCCATCGCCTTTTGCTTACCGCCGTAGTAACGAGTCACAGCGTCTGCATAGTCACGAGCACGCTCATAGTCAGAGATATCTTCTCTATCGCGGTTCTCGATATCGCCCAATCGAAAAGCTTCCTCATCGGTCAGCTCCCGAACATCTACCAAGTAGCGAAACTGTGGATAGTTATTTGCGCGTAGCCAGTTGATTGCAAAATGCCGCCGTGCACCGCAAATCACTTCATACGGCTGATTTGGATCGCTTGTCTTGCGCACGATAGCTGGAAACTCTTGCCGACCCTGACTGCGGATTCCGTCAATCAAATCTCGACAGTTGTCCTCCGATAGTAGGTCATACGCCCGGTTATGTCGTTCCCACATACGGCATTCTCCGGGATCAACCCACCTCAGGGACTTCTCCTCGATATCCCCCGACATCCGTTCCGCAACCCTGTTAGAGCGGTTTAGAAAGCGAGCGCCAGCGCGTTCGGCTTTGGGGGCAGGGCCGCTATCGAGACCGCTTAGTACGTCATCGAAAATTGCGTCATGTTTCTTGCTCATAACACTCCCTCCTTGCGCAATGCAGCATGGTGACTGGGCCAGGTTTTGCGCATCAAAACTTCAACCTCGCGTCCCACCGCGTCCAGATATGCCCGACAGCGTTTGTGGGTTTCTGTACGAGCTGCTGGTCCCGTAATCTCGTACACCGTGCCCAAGTTCGCTGTGGCGTTATCAATCTCGGCACTGTCTTTTAGAACACTGGCCAACATGTCTTGGGGAAAAACCGCGTCCATCATTCGTTTGATGGCTGCATGCGCAGATTTGTTGTCGTTCATCTTGGTGGCCAGAATCTTGACGAATGAATAATCACGAGCTCCACCATGTTGAGCTAGTTCATTCAACGTTGCGCCCATCATCTTCAAAAAATGGGCAGTAGATCCAAAGTCGATATTGTTCGGCGGGGCAGGGATCACCATCGCGTTTGCTGCTCGAAGCACTGAAAGAGAAATCATTCCCAGCGCAGGCGGTGGGTCTAGAAGGATTACGTCGAATTGATCGGCTATGGTGTTGATCCCATCTCGCAAACGGTCCAACACAAAAACTTGATCCCTGGCCATCCGAGCTGCGAATTCATACTCAGCGTCATAGAGACCGAGGTTTGCAGGGATGAGCGCAATGCCAGGCCAATACGTTGCGCGTAAAGCATAATGAAGTGTCTGCGGCCCACCATGCTGAAAGAATGGGTAAAGCGTATCTTCAGTCTCATCCACGTCAATGTCAGGATTAAGGCCAAATATCGAAGTCGTTGAAGCTTGGCTGTCGCAATCGATAACGCAAACTCTATAGCCTTTAAGCGCGAGGAACTGGGCAAGATGGGTCGTTACCGTCGACTTTCCAACGCCACCTTTGAATGACTGAACTGACAAAACCAATGTTGGATCATCTATTGCACGATGAGGCAATGTACCGAACACTTCCCGCATCCGGTTTATGTCAGACAGTGAGTACCCGGTCCTTCTTCCAGTGACTGGGTCTTTTTCCGGCTCAGGCAAGCGGCCGTCCGCTTCAGCATCACGGATTAACTTCTCTGATCGACCTACCATCTCGGCTGCGGAGCGGACATTAAAATTTAGGTTTAGCGTTTTCTCAGTGTCAGGGGAGAATACTCGATCGCGCAATCGCTCCATCACGGTACTGGCACGATCAGATAGTTGCTCAATCTCTTCCAGCCCAACAGGGGGCAAGGGGGAGGTGGTCATAGGTTTTGTCCTGTAGAAATCTGCCTTTCGTGAATCATGCCCGGAATGGTGAATCGGCTCAAGTGTGGTTTTTGAGGCAGATCACGTAAAAAATGGGAAATTCGAAGGCAAAGGCCACAGGAGCGGAAATTGGGGGTAACCGGAGGTCATTAGTAACAACATTCTAGCTCAGAACATCTAATACGGGTGAAGTTGATGTCTGACGATGTTGCTTGGTACCAATCCCCCAAAAAACCAAATATAAAAAACAATCTTGTTCAAGATTCTTGGATTCAATTGTTCATACGAGTGTTATTGCTATAAAATCAATGCTTTGCGGTATGTTTCCCTTACAAATCGGGCGCAAATCCTTACAGATTGGGGTGCTTTGCCTTACGTTTCGGATGGTTAAAGCTTACATTTCGGGACGGACCTAAATCCTACTTTTGGGGACGGGTGAGGTGATTCGAAAAACCCTTGTTTTATTGGGGTTTGTGAGACTTCCTTCGAATCACGCGAGACTCGATGCTGATTCGAAAAATTACAGATTGGGTGCTGGACCGAGACAACAGTGATGTCTATGCTTACATCATACGCCATACAAAAGTAATAATTAGGTGTTCGGCAGTACATGTCAAAAAAACCATACCGCACTTTGGACGCACGGCCAAATTCTGAAAGCCTGGTCAAGCCTGGTGAGCTTGTAGACGTGATTGAGGTAACACCGCTGACGCTTAACGATCGGCGGATCTACAATCAGCTTTTGGAAAACGCTTGGGATGCGATCGACAAGCCTGTCAGCCATGTTATCCAGAAATCCATGCTGCGTGGGTCGCATAATTCGAACGACAGGGTAGGGGAGTCTATTGAGCGATTGATGTCCGCCATTGTGAAAGTGGAAGTTGTATGGGATGGCGAACCTGCGGTCGAGCGGGTCCAGTTGTTGGGTGGCAACGTGGAAACAGTGCGAAGCGACGGGCTAATTGAATACGAGATCCCAGCGCGGTTGCGCAAAATTATTTCCAATTCGACAGTTTTTGCCCGATTACAGCGCGAGATAATGTTCGCACTGAGTTCGAAATATGCGCTGACGTTGTATGAGATCGTACAGAAGCGCGGCAATCTGCGCTGGCGCTCATCCGAGAAGTTTTCCGTCGATGATCTGCGCGGCATTCTAGGTGTACCAAAGGGGAAGCTAACCAACTGGAGCAACTTGAAACTACGCGCGATCGAACCTGCAATTGCTGAAGTCAATGCGCTGTCGGATTACATGGTGGCGATCGATCCGATAAAGACCGGGCGGCGTGTGACTCACGTCGAATTGCGCTGGTGGAAAAAGGATGGAGAAGGGCAGGGGGCTGCGGAGCGCGCTCTTAAGTTTTCGTCCGTTGGACGTAAGGCAAAAGCGCAAGAACAGGAAGAAAACGTTCAAATGCCTGTTGCTCCAAGCATCAAACCGCGCCCGGCCTGGTTAGAAAAAAGAGGTGACGCCTTAAAGACCGAAACCTACGAAACTGCTCGACTGCGCCATCCGGGGTATGACATCTACTACATTGAAGGCCAATGGCGTGACTGGTCAGCAGGAATGGAACCACCCAAAGACCCTGACCGTGCATTTCTCGCATACATTCGGAAATTCGCTGAAGCCAATCCGATTTAGGATTACATTCAGCTGATAGCAAACAGCAGAGATCGGCAATCAACTCACGCCAAGAAATTGGACGTAACTATTCACACATTAATTCCTGAGCTGTAAACAACTCGCGACTAGCCCAGATCGCCAAAACCTGGGCGCTCAACACATTGTTTTTCCGAAGGTTCGGGTGGAGACCTGCCGTTCGTTACAGTGGAGGTCAAGTACTAGGAGAATTTCGAAAGCGGAAATTGGGTCGTCCTGTTTGTGGGACAATGTCTCAGCGCTTTACAAACCGTCCAGTCACCGACAGAAGCGAGTGGATTGAAACAAATATCTATGGATTTTTGGGCTATGCATGCCTAAGATTCCTTCAAAAAAGCAGGGAGCAAATTCAGTGGCACGCGGCGAACTCATGAAAAAACTTCTGGCCAGCTATGGCCAAGAAGATCAGTTTCGTGCGGTCGCCGAAGAGATCATCGGCGAGGAAGAGCGAAAGAAAAATAAGGTACTTGCCCGCAGCTTGCGCAAGACTCTGGAAAACCTTGGTCAGGTCCCGAAAGCAAAGGGTCTAGCACCACTCCTTCCATTTCCTGATGAAGCCAGAGAATTCATCCAGCGGATTGAACCCAACCGCACGGCGCAAGATATCCAGATGTCGACGGAAAATGTGCGACTTTTCACAGGTTTACTGCGGGAATTCCGGAAATCCGATCAAATCAAACAACACGGGCTGCCGGTGCGCTCCAAGCTCCTGTTCTGTGGCCCGCCCGGCTGTGGCAAAACGCTCTGCGCGGAAGTGTTCGCGCATGAGCTTGGCTTGCCTCTTTTTGTTGTTCAGCTTGATCGGCTGATGTCGTCTTATCTGGGTGAAACGGCGACGAACATACGCAAGATATTCGAGTTTGCGCGTCGCCAGCCCTGCGTGCTGTTCCTTGATGAGTTTGACGCCATTGCACGATCGCGGGACGATGGGGGTGAACACAGTGAACTGCGCCGCGTCGTCAACAGTCTGCTGCTATTCATTGATCAGATAGAGCCAAGTGGCTTCTTGCTTGCAGCGACTAATCTGGATCAAGCGCTCGATCCGGCAGTTTGGCGACGGTTTGACGAAATTGTCTGGTTCGATGCACCTGATGAACGTATGATCCGCAAGTTTCTGAAGAACGCTTTCAAGAACGTCAAAACCAACTTCGAGCCGGAGCAAAGGGCTGCGGCGTTGGTGGGCTACTCTTATGCTGAACTCGACAAGATTTGTACTCAAGCCATAAAGCTGTCTATTCTGGGACGGTCAAAGTCCATTTCTCTCCGTCATTTCAATGCCGCCGTAGAAGATGCCAAACGGCGTACGAAACGTGCGGAACGTCTTTCCAACTAAACCCACGTAGGCGCCATTGCCCCAGTATGACCACTTACCGCTTGTGCGGTTGCCCGAGAACTTAGACCGTCGAAAAACCGGAAGACCACCACCCAAACCTAGTCGCGGGGGCGGCCACGGTGCGGGGATACGCACTGAAATTGACCAGGCCGTGGAAACACAACGCCACCGCAGACCTCCAGGATTTGTCGATCCTTCGCTAATCTTGAAAGTTGAGATGAATGGCATGTCCATGGAGGACGATTGGGAAGGTGTTGGTCTGCGCCTTCTTTCAAGCGACGAAGATAACACGCTCGTCTTGTTTTCTTCAACCGAAGAGCTGACAGACTTCCGGCGCAAACTCGCCGCTTATGAACGCCCGATACCAGCCGGACAAAAGGACCGGAGCTTTTCTGGTTTCATTGACCGGATCGAACGTGTCTCAACACTGGAGCCAGCGGATCGATTGGGCATTCGGCTGTTGGAGCGCGGGTTTACCGAGGTAAGTGATTTTCAGGACAGCGAAAACTATCTGGTCGACATCGAGCTTTGGGATTTTGCAAGCCCGGCGACCCGCCGTCGCAAGGCTGACGAAATAGGCGAGTTCATTGAGGCTCGGGAAGGTGAAGTCTATGACATCTACGTCGGACCCTCTCTGACCATTCTGCGCGTTCATGCGCCGGGTGGCGCACTGCGTCCAATCCTATCTGTGCCCGAAGTTGCAACGGTTGATCATCCACCTGAACCGGATTTGGAAGCACCCTCAGTCGTTCAAATGGCGCTTGATGAACTTCCTGCCGTTGAGCCCGTCCCACAGGATGCACCGGTTGTTGCTGTCGTGGACAGCGGTATCAATGCGCACCCTTTGTTGGAAGATGTTTTGGTCGCCTCGGAATCCTTCATTCCTGGCGTGGGGCCGGCGGATGTGTGGGGACATGGCACGAAGGTGGGTGGTACAGCTGTATTCGGAGACCTGCGCGATCAGATTGCCAGTGGGACATTGCAAAAGTCCGTGAGACTGGTGTCCGCAAAAATCATTACGGATGCTGGGCAGTTTTACGAGCGCCGAACGCTTCCAAACCAGATGCGCACCGTTTTTCAGAGTCTCAACGAACGGTTTGGGTGCAGGATTTTTGTGTTGTCGCTTGGTGACGACAAAGCTTGGTTCGAACGGGGGCGGGTAGGTCCTTGGGCCATGACCCTGGATGAACTGGCACGTGAAATGAACGTTCTTGTTTTTGTGTCAGCGGGTAATCGCAATCCTCGGGCTGGCACCATTGTCGAGCAAGGTGTCACTCAATATCCTCAATACCTGCTTGAAGATGGTAACCGCATCTTTGAGCCGTCCGGTGCGGCCAATGTGGTCACTGTCGGATCGGTTGCGCATGGCAGCGGGCTCGGCGCACGTCATCAAGGCGACGCTCATGTTCGCGCGATTACAGAAAGACCCAATGAACCGTCGCCGTTCACACGCACGGGTCCTGGGGCAGGTGGTGTGACCAAGCCGGATTTTGTGGATCTGGGCGGTACAATGGTCTTCAGCGCGGTGACGCGGTCTTTGCAGACAGCGCCGCATCTGCCCGAGGCTGGTATTGCGACATTGAACCACGACTTTGTCAGACAGCTCTTTACGTCAAGCACAGGGACATCAATCTCGACGCCAATGCTGGCGCGCAAGGCCGGCGCTCTATTACAGCGATTTCCAGGCGCGTCAGCCAATCTGATCAGGGCCCTGCTTGCGGGAGCTTCTGCGCTACCGGAGGAAGCATCGGACCGCTTGCGCGGGATGGATGTGAAGGAAACGTCTTCCATCGTCGGCAACGGCGTGGTGGACGCGTCGAAAGCGGCCTATTCGGATGATCATCGGGTCATCTATTTCGCCGATGACGTGCTCAATATCGACAGGTTTGCAATCTACCGCATTCCAATCCCGGCAGAATTCCAAACAGGTGGAAAACGCACAATCCGAGTGTCACTGGCCTATGACCCCCCTGTCCGGCGCACCAGAGCCGAATACCTTGGGACCAAAATGGACTTCCGGTTGGTCCGCGGGTGCCCTGTCGATCACATTTCAGACCATTATCGAAGCCATTCTGGACAGGACACCACTCATCCAGATCTTCCGAAGAAGTTTGATTGTGATCTGAAGCCGAGCAAGACGCAGCGGGCGGGCAACACACTGCAAACTGGGTCTATATCCTTCACTAAGGACACACTCGACTACGGCAACGAGTATCACCTCGTTGTCAGATGCATCGGTGGATGGGCGACCGATGAGGTTCAGCAAAGATTTGCCGTTGTCGTAGAGCTAGAGCACCAAGCAGGTGTACAACTGTACGCACGCCTACGAGCTAGGGCCCGCGTTTAGTGCTCGTTTATGCGACAAATATTCTGCCGCTGCGGCCTATCTTGGAAGTACCGATCTGCACTTGACGATTTCCGATGCGCAACAAACAACTCCAGGTATCGATCTCTATCCCGGACATAGCGTCGCTTGGTGACGACGATATGCCCGCCATCGCTCCTTTTCGCGACGGCCGGTGGAGCAATCAAACCAAGGACCTGCTTGCCAAGTTTGGAGCGCATAAGCTCAATCTCAATCGGGGCTGGGCTTCCACTTGGACAGAGTGGAGCTGCCCTTGCTGCAAGAGACACAAACGCCAAATCGTCAGGTTGGCGCCCGGACGTGTTTTGCTCTGCCATCTAGAGCTTCACCATGACCACCTCGATGATTTAGTGAAGAAGTTGTTCAAAGAGATCCTCTCTCGTTGCGATGAACCGGAGTTCCGTGTTCAGATTAGTCGTGCAGAGAGGACGCTCAGACCACTTGTGGAGCGCTTTGAATGCACCTTGATCTGCGCGGAATGTAACCTGGCGGACGGGCGTGTGAAGCGTGAGCTTCGGGATGAAATCGAGCCGCACTTCACATTCACACCATCGGAAATCTCCGACTTCATCAGAGTCAGTGACAACCGCGTACATGAAGTAGATTTCGAACGCGCCCGGGCCATTTGGACCAAAGAGAAGCAAGGCTTAGCTGACCGGGTCGACTTCGCAAGAAGGATGGCTACGAGAATTGCAAAGGGGCGCCATAATCGCGAAGTCGCGCCGGGCAAAAAACTGCAAGGCCAGCCTCGGGCCAGAGACATCTTGTTTCGGCTTTGCGAAGCAGAATTACCAGACATTCATAGTCTGAACCTTGGCGCTGCTATAGAGGCTCGATCAGTGGCCCGCGATGTTGTGGGCAGAACACACAAGCCAATAAAACGGGAAAATGTTAAGCCTCCAACTGACGCTGAATTTGCGATGCTTGATACGGAGCAGAGCGCAAAAAGCAAACATTGGCGTGACGCAGGAGATGCTTGGAAGTGCCCGTGCTGCAGGCGCAAAAAGAGAGAGATAAGCCGACGCTCTAATCGCGGAAAATGGACTGCAAGGATTCACCGCTTTGAAGGATTCGACATTGAGGATGACGCGCAGCAGCTTTGGCGGCGGCGACTTGACGGCGCGGGAGACATCGTCATTTCCAAACCGAAATTCGAGTTGATTTGCCAAGATTGCCGAGAAATCGTCGCCAAGCAAAGACAGCGACGAGCTGACCTAGATGCCAGAGCACTGACACTGGAAAATCTGCGAGAGTTGGCAAATCCGGCCACGATAAACGTTGCTCACGACGTGAACTTCGAGTGTGTCGAAGAAATGATCATCAAAAACTCATCGCTTCTAGATGCAATTGCCGAATTTGAAGACCATCAACGCCGGGCCGCAGATACTCGCATCAAACAGATTAGGCTGAAGAAAGCTGGTTGCACTGCTTCAGAGGCGCGCGACCTCATCGGCTACGAGATAGCGAAAGCGCGGGACTGGGAGCTAGAAGAGGGTGACGACCACGTGGATTGGCTGCTAGCAGAAGCAGTCCGCCTGGGGCCAAACTCAGGATGCGAGGTGGTCTAATGTGCAAGCATAGGGACCATGCGGCACAAATTCTCCAACGGCATCGTTCGCTGGCCATCCTACGCTTCCTGAGCCGATCTCCAGAGTACCGGTGTAATGGAGATGTGCTATTGGACTGGCTCAGCCACCTGGCATTGACATGCTCGCGTGCAGAATTGCGGACGCTCGCATCGTTTCTCGAAGAAGGCGGGCTGCTTCGTTTGAAAGACTCTGCCGGATTTCAAGTTCTGACCCTGATGGAAAAGGGACTGGAAATTGCCGAGGGGCGGGACCTCTTTGAAAATTTCGTGCGACAGGGGCCTGAATGTCCGTATTAGGACTGCTTGGCGGACCTGACTTTGCAAGGGTCTTTCTGCGCAACGCGGATGCGCGGGGGCGTCGCTTGGGATGAAATGCTGCCCGCGGTTTCCAATGGGCGCTTTGGTGACTGCTGCAATGCTGCGACGGGTTGTGGCGAATGTCAGCAAAGGGCCGAATGAGTGTGGTGAGGGCCTATAGCTGGTTGAACTGCCCACCAAGTTTGCCTTATCGGAACTGTGAAGCTCAGTCGGCAGAAATCGTCTTCGATAGACTGACCAACCAAAACTCATTTTCAGAAGAGATTCCTTTATGAAAACACGCAAAGTCGATCCCTCTAGCACGCAGACCAAATACGAGATTGAACAGTATTTGAGATCCGTCAACGAAGGCGACCAGGTTGTAATCCGCAGCACTCAAGGTGGACTATTGGATTTGAAGGTCATTCAAGTCACTGGTACCAAGCCAAGTGCAGGGCGCCTTTATACCGAGCATAGTGGCGGTTGGGGAGGAACTGCTTGGTATGCGAAGTCTGGAAAGAACTGCTATGCCGCCAAGGGCCAATCAACTCTCGTTATCCCAACGCGCGAAGTCCTTGAATACGCAAGTACAGTCAAATTTCCTGAGTTCTATGTAGTCGCGCCTGGATCCCACATGCTCTAGCTATCGAACTGGAACTACGCAGAGGGTTTTGTTGACTAAATCGACGCCGAGCGGATCGACAACCGTGTCAATCTTGTGGCCAATTTCGAATTTGTTGGACGACCATTTAAGGTGCTTGACGATACGCTATAGAAGTCATACCCAGTGATTGGCCTTCACGCAGGCCGGTGTGCCCGCCATGCAAAGCTAAGCAGCGTTTCAGCTTTAAATTAGCGCCTCCGCGTCGACTGCGCGGTATGATTAGTAGCGGGCACCTAGTCAGATCCAAAAGGAGATGACACATGTCAGATTATCACATGAGGAAGTTAAAAGTGTTGGGGAAGCGGTACGCGCGAGCGACCACTATGGCCCACAACGAAGCTCTGAACGCTATCGCAGTAGAGCTCGGTTTTGCTCACTGGAAAGCACTGACTGATGCTGCGAAGGCTAAATGGCAGCCAACCGAAGACGATCTCAAGCAGGCTGAAGCGTTTGTATGCGATGCTGGTGCAAAGACAAACGGTGATGCTACCAACAATGATGCCCTATTCTCCTTCGAACCGGCATTCGAAGAGGGGCAGCTTTGCGGTCACTGGTACCAGATTGGAGACAGTCTTGGTGATGTTGTAGTTTCCGGCAAAGGTTGGGACTTACGGATTCCGGAGGCTCCTCTGGAAGCGCCTATTGTTGAAATTGATGAGCGCTATTCAGAAACAAGCCCAGTAAATGATCCGAACTTTCTTGCCCAACTTCTTGAGATCGCTCAGGCGCGCAGCAAAAGAGTGCGCACTCAGATGGCGGTTGATTGGCCACGAAGATCAACAAAAGCTGATCTTGATGGCGTGGCGCGGCATCCTTTGGGGGGTGGCGATGCCGCAACATGGTATTGCCACAGTTGCGATGCGCAGATCACCGGCGCACAAGCGGCCGAAAACTACTGGCATTGTCCCAACTGTGGCACTCACCCATTGAATATCCATCCGGTACCATTCGATGATCAGTTTCCTGGGGAGCTAGTTCAGACTCCAGATGTGGCGCAAAGGCAGAAACCGGAAATAAGGATTGTGGAACCGAGGCTTACACTGCGTTTGGATGAGGAAACCGTTGCAACTCTGGTTCGCTGCGCATTGCTTGAGGACGCGATTACAGTCAACGAACGGCTTGGCGCTATTCGCGCACAAATAAGTCTGATCGACGGACAGGTTGTTTGGATCACCTTTGACGAATTGCTTTGGCCCGAGGACAAGAAGCCGACTTCTGCGCGGGCGGTTGCCACGAAGCTCGGGCTCGAGGTCGAACAGGAGATTTCCTTATTCTCGGAACCATTCGCCTGGCCTGATTTAGGCGGAATGACGGCAAATACCGCCGAGTATGTGGAAATGCTGTTGAACGCTTATGAGGAACATGGAGTGATAAAGCGCTGAATCCGACGACCTGACGTCAGTTGGGTGACTGGGTGTGAAATCCCGGTCACCTGATTTTGCAAAGTCATTGGACAGAGGAGCTTTATTGATCGACAATCGCGCCATGGAGCTGACAGAAACCAAACCTATCCACCTGATCCATGTGGACCCCGACGTCAACATGGCCCGGTTCTATGGGATTGAACTGCAACCGACGCTGTTTGGGGAAGTATGCGTCCTTCGGACCTGGGGACGTATTGGCACAAACGGGCAAGTCATGATGGAGACCTATGACGACGAAACCCAAGCCAAGGAAGCGCTCCAGAAACTCGATAGGTCGAAACGTCTTCGAGGATACGTTTCAGTGAGGGACTAGTTCAGAGAAACTCACGCGATCAGGCGTTGTCCAGATGAACCCCCTTGGTATCCAATCCTCCGCACTATCAAACACAATATTACGCTGATCCTGCTCAACGCAGAGGGATCAGGTGTCGCCTGCCATGTCATCCAGGTTATTAGATCGCTTACCGTCAGGATTGGTCCGCAGATGTGGCTTCGCATTTCTGCGGTGTACAGAATGGGCGTTAGAGATATCGCCGCGATCTGCCATTTCCATGGCCTTTTTAACGGATGTAAAGTTCTTGTTACCTTCAAGCTTTACATGCGTGATGTCGCCCTCTGCGTCGGCGCGCGCATCAACTACTTTGCGTGGTGGCATAAACCTGCTCCTTATTTGTTCTTCATATGTTCCTGCCAAGTTTTGCGCGAAAATGCAATCGTTTGTCGTTCAGTTGGGTGATGGAATGTGACCTACTCTTTCTTATGGGACTGTCTTTCACCGGCATGATGACTTTGTCTTCCGTAGCAAATCCCGAGCCTGTCGTCTCGTGACCGGGCTCTAGGTTTCAGCCGGCATGCCGGCTTCCACCCAGAACACCCCAGCATGATCTCCCTGAGCCAATAGCCCCTGAACCGTCTCTTGCGAGCCGGGGCAGGGGCTTTGGATCATGGTCGGTCCATACCGTGGTGATCTGCCCGTCCGGGTGTCGATCCCTTTTGCGCTCTCGCAGGATCGAAAATCCTTTGGCTTTTTTGTTGGTCAGGCGGGATTTGGACAAGCCAAACGCCGCCCGACGTCAGGGGGAAGGCGCGGCCTCCCCCCTCGGACAAGACAAATAGACAAGACCGTGTCCTCGCGCGTTGCGCTGCGGGCCGCACCACTCTTGCCGATTTGTCCTGTCTCGCCCCTCTCCGCGTTCGCCACGGGGCAGGTTTTAGAGACGACGCCCTTTCAGGGCTCGGCTCAAAACCAGCACCAAAGGGGATCAGCCCCGGAGGTCGCACCACAAAAGGAGAGACGGTTTTGGACAGTGAAGCAACAAATGACATCGAAAATGACACCAGCCTTCAGGCGGTAGAGATCGCGGCTCAGAATGACCTGTTTCGGAAAGCCCTGATCGACCCAAATGCAACGATTGAAATGCAGTCGAAGGACATTCAGGGGCAGGTGTTTGTCACGCCCGGTGTGTCCAGCGAAGGGATGGAGTTCCAGACTGCGGCTTTGGCTGCGGTGGCATCGGACGACCAGTTTGACGAAGGCAATGACCCCTATGGCGATCACACATTCGGAACGGTGACAGTCAGCGACCAAAAGCTGTTCTGGAAGATTGACCTTTACGACACGGATTACACATACGGATCGGACCGCCCGTTTGATCCCGCAGTGACGCGCCGTGTCCTGACCATCATGTGCCCCAGCGAATACTGATTTCCACCGCAGCTCGGAAAGGGGGTGATCACAATAAGTCAGGAAACCTTGCAGCAACGACGGCGCGAGGCCGTTGAGCTGGTCAAGAAGGGAGGTCTCTCCGCCAAGATCGGCCTCGCCTTCTTGAGACAACACGCAGCCGCCTAAGCGGCCCCGCTCTACCCCGGAAGGGGCAGGGCACCCTTAACACAAAGCGAAACACTCAAACAAGGATTTGCCCTATGAGCAAAGTCGAAACATTCACTGTACCGGAAACCATTGAAACCATCGCCCTGTCCGATCTTTACCTGTCCGATCTGAACCCACGACAGGAGGCTGCCGAGGAAGGGATTGCCCTCTTGGCCGACAGTCTGGTCATGTGCGGACTGATCCAAAACCTCAGCGGTCTGCGCGATGCGGACGGCAAAGTCGCCATTGTTGCCGGTGGCCGTCGCCTGCGGGCTTTGAACATCGCCGTGACCGAACGCGTTGATCTGGCACAGGTTCCCGTGAAAGTCACCGACAATCCGTTTGTGGCCGAACAATGGGCCAATGCGGAAAACACCGCCCGCGAAGAACTGGACCCGGTGGACGAAGTCCGCGCCTATGGCAAGATGGCCGAGAAATCTCTTTCCGTTGCCAAAATCAGCAATGCTTTTGGTGTGACCGAAGCCCATGTGCGCCGTCGCCTCGCGCTGGCGGGGTTGCCTGCGGCCGTTTTGGATGCGCTCAAAGCTGGTGAGATCAGCACGGGGTTGGCCAAGGCCATGACCGTCAGCACCGAGAAAGAGAAAATTCTGGAGGTGCTGGAACAGGCCAAGGAGTGCCGGTGGTTCAGCGAACATGATGTGAAACAGGCCCTAACGTCGGAGGCTGTCAGCAGCACCAACCGAAAGGCCAAGTTTGTGGGGCAGGAGGCTTATGTTGAAGCGGGTGGCACGGTCACCGCTGATCTCTTTGCCGATGAAACCCTGTTCAATGAGGGCGAACTACTGGATCACCTGTTTGCTGAGAAACTGGCGGCAGAAGCAGCAAAGCTGTGCGAAGCAGAAGGCTGGGACTGGGTGGACACCCATGAAGACAGTTACATTCCCTATGGGTTTTCGGGCATCGAAGGCATGCACCGCTTGGAGATGGTGAGCCGGGACTTCACCGAAAAACAGGCCGAACGGTATGACGAGCTTGCCGAACTCTATGAGGCTGAGGCTCTGGACGAGGCTGGCGAAAAGGAGCTGGCCGCGCTTGAGGACTATGCCGCGCCGTACTATTCCGATGCGCAGCGCAAGCTGTCCGGTGTGTTTGTCTATGTCGGCAACACTGGCGAGATCAAAACGTCATCGGCCTATGTTGCGGCAGAACATGTGCAAGCCGCCATTGAGGCCGGTGTTCTGGCCCCGGTCAAAGAACCAGAGGCCGTAGAGACACCAAAACCGGCCTATTCGCAGAAGTTTATCGACGACATGGTGGCGATCCGGCTGGCAGCGGTTCAAACGGCTTTGCTGGACAAGCCTGACTATGTGTTGAACTTGTTTGCCTTCTTCGCAACTCCGGCCTCCGGTCTGACCAGCACCCTGTTTGGGTTTGGCTATGGTGGCGCTGAGCGAAACACGCCGGAGATTGACGACCAGTTCATTCTCGACCCGCGCCTTGGTGGGGAGCGGGATGAGGCGGCAGAGGCAGCGTATGACCAATTCCAGGAGATGGCTGCAAAAAGCAGCGTGGAGGCGTTCAAAGCGTTTCGCGAGCTTGGCAAGAAGACCCGCAATGGAGAGATCACGAGTTTTCTGGCCCGGCGGTTCCTGACCCAACGCCCGGAGTTCATGGCGGAGATCGAGGCTGAGATTGGTGCTGACATGCGCACGATCTGGACCCCGTCCGCTGAGAACTGCTTCAAACGCTTGAAAGGCTGGCAGCTGGATGATCTCTACAAAGACCTGCTGGACCTGCATGTCGACACCGACATGTTCAAGGCTTTCGCGAAATCCAAGAAAGGCGCGAAGAATGAGGCGATGCACAAGCTGTTCAACGATGTGGAACATCAGGATGCACTGGGCGTGACCGAGGCACAGAAAGCCCGGATCGATGTGTGGGTGCCGGATTGCATTTGAACCTAACGGGGCAGGGCGCGTTGCGCCCTGCCATTCAATCTCTGGATGTGTCAGCCTCAATGATGAAAACTCAAAGTGGCATTGCGCAATCACCCCGTCGCGCATAGCTATCAGAGGTCGGCCACCCGGCTCATTTTTAAAATCAATCACCTGATCAGAACGGATTTGGAAAGCCCTATGGACACCTCATCGAACAAGCTCGAAAAAGCCGCTCGCCGCGTTTGGAAATCCGCGCAGATGTTTGTCGGGTTTCATACGGATCAGAAAGGCAAGCCGCGCGAACAGCCAAAGCTCTGGCCGCCAAAGAACGGAAGCGCGTCGATCCATAGCGACCCCAGTGCGCAAGAGGCAATTGTTGTCGTCAAAGCTGCTGATCCGGAGGCGGCACAGGACGTGCAGATTAAACTGCACCCAAACCGTATCGTTGTGCGCCGCGACGCGGATATGTGGTGGCAGGGTGTGGCCGTGGATGAGCATTCCGTGACAGTTCGAATGGCCGACAACACGATTATTGAAATCCGCCATGACGGCTCGGTGAAACGTCGCTCGGCGGAAGATGAAACCCATGTGGAAGCCGATGGCAGCATCTTCAAATTCACGGAATTTGCCGAGGCGCATATGACAGGGGACGGCGTGGAAATGACCTGCCGCACCGAGGACCGGATTGCCACGATCACAGCCGACGGTGTTGTCGATCGCGCGCGCAAGCGTTAACCTGCACTCAATACCTCCAGATTTTCCTTCGGTTAAACTTGTGGCCCGCTACAGCGGGCCTCTTTCTTGTGTGCGAGACTGTCGGCAGAGGCTTGCTGAGGTCGCCACGTTTTCTTCTAAAAGCCATTCCAAACCCATGTTGACTGTTGTCTTCAATCTGGACAATGTCGCACGTTCGCATTGGCGCATCTATCTCGGCGCACATGTGTCGAAGCCGACTTACTTCCTCAAGGAAACACAAGCAACATGACCGATGACTGGAACGACTATGCCGATGGTTGGGACGACAATAGCGACGTCAGACGCTACGCAAATCGCGCTTTTGCCTCGCTCGACGACCACTTGAATCTCCGTGGGAAGGATTGGCGATCAAAACGCGTGCTCGACTTTGGATGTGGCACCGGATTGCTGACGGAGAAAATTGCGCCGTATGTGGAGGAAGTTGTCGCAGTCGATACCTCGGAGAATATGATTGCGGTCCTGCAGGAAAAGCAGCTGCACAATGTTAGAGCAGTTCATGGAGATATTCTGGCTGGAGATGTCCCGGAAGTCGGGAACAGGTTTTCAGGTTTCGATTTGATCTGCGCTTCTTCCGTTTGTGCTTTTCTCCCAGACTACAGTGGCGCCGTGGCAGTGCTAGCGGGTTTGCTCAACAAGGGGGGGCATTTCGTTCAGTGGGATTGGCAAGCGTCAGATGATGACGGTTTCGGATTGACGCTGAATCAAATGAAGGCCGCGCTGGAGGCGGCAAGGCTTGGTTCACTTCGCGTCGAACGGATATTTGAGTTCAAATCTGATGAGCAGGTCATGCCGGTTCTGATTGGAGCGGGGGTTCGAAATACAGAATGATCTTGTGTTTGGATGAGTGAACAACCATTGCGCCCAATTACCTGACCTTTGGTATGGCTCGGTTAGCAAAGTTCAACTTAGAGATTTAGCGGCGGTTATTAGTCAGACTCCGCCATTTTAAATTGAGTCCGCCTGTTAACCTGATCCGCGCAAGCGCAGACCAGGGCCGGACCGTCCGGGTTTTGGCTTCCGCCAGTTGTAATGGGCGACTTGCACCGCCAGCGATCCTTCATTCTTTGCCTCGAGGGTCATACTGATCCGGAAAGGCCGCTCGTACCCGGAATTGAGCATGGCGCCTGTGTCGGATCGAGGTGATGTTGTCGCCATAAACCACATCGCATTGTTCAGATGTTCCGCGCACAGCGATCCCAGAAATTTTTGCCGTGTCACTTGGCCTGACAATTTCAAACCCGTTGCCGGAGATGATCCTCGGCTGCGGTGTTTCTGAAGGGATGAACATAAGCGGGCAGTCGGGGAAGACGCGCGGTGCCCGGGCCGGGAACCGCGCTTCAACAGGGAATTTCCCCTGCGCCTGCGGCGCATTCCGCGCGGGCCAAATTCCCTGCTGACATCCCCTTGATGCCCGCTTTTTCCATGTTCATCGAAACACGCCATAGCGAGGATCAAACAATGGCAACTCAAACATTGAAACTGAACGTCAAGACCGGTGAAAAAGAAGGCAAAAACTTCTGGGATCGTTGCGGAGTTCTCTTCGTCAACACCGATGAGACCGGCAACATCACCTCGATCCAGGTCAAGCACAGCATGTTCCCCGGCGTCGAGATGGTGGCCTTCCCAAAGCGGAACGATGACGAGCCCGTCACCGAATGACGAGAGGGCAGGGCGGCGCAAGCCGCCCTTTCCATTGCTCCGGCCATAACCCGGATCACATATGCGCCACGCGTGGCGCAAAGCCTAACGGCCGGGCAGGGGAGGTGACTTTCCACGATGCAGCAGCTCTCACCCCAGCCACACCCGCCGCGCAAGCGGCGGGAAATCGAGCGCGCTGAGGCGCGCGGAAAATGCCATACTGAGCTTGAACGTGCCGGTATGTGACGGGCGCTGTTCGGGCAGCCCACGCATTGCGTGATTGCCCTGCGCCAGTCCACCGGCACCCACGCCTGCTGGCTGGAAAAGGGGCGGGACCCTTTTCCCGGCGTGGAAATTGCCTCCAAGAGCAAAGCTGTTCCGAGGGCGATTTGAGAAAATACGGATTTCTAAAGTCACCCCCGGTTTCCTCTTGGAGAGTATGACAGGATAAGGTAGTTGTGTTACAAACATAAAATACAACCTTAGGTATGCATTGAGTAAGTCCACCGATACCACTGTCTTTTCCGTACGCTTGCCAGTGGATGCACTTGAGCGTTTGGAGGCGGCTGTAACCGCGCTGGGAGCCAAAAGCCGGAACCAGGTCATTCAGCGCCTCGTCTATCGTCTGATCGGTAATCTCGATCCTGACCCCGCTGTTGTGGATCTCTGGCAGAAGCACTTGCGGCAGGTTCAGGGTGGATACACCAACCTCAATCAGCTTGTGAAATCTGCCAAGCGCGGCTCGGTGATCTGGACGGATGACGACCGGCGTGACGTCGAAAAACTCCATCGCGCGATCATCCAGCACCGGCAAGACTTGAAGGCGATGATCACAGCAGCGCGCCGGAACCGAGAACCAGAATCCGCCATTCGCCGGATCTTGCGCGACGACGATTGGACACCAGAAGGATGAACGCCGCTGCCCGTGATCTGACAGCCGGAGACTTCCTGGAACTTGCCTTCCGTGAGGCTCAGAGGGGTGTCGATCGTTCCAAACGGATCAATCAGCAGTTGCAGACTGCCAAGCGCATGAAGTTCATGGTTTCGCGGGCGTCGTCCATCAAGGCGCGGCTTGGTGCCGTGGTCGGAAAGCCCGAGGCGGTTGTAAAGCACGTCCGCAAAGGTGGGGTGAAAAACGCGCACGAGTTGCGCCGCCAGATCAATTATCTGACCGTCAGGGCAGAGGGTGTGGTGGACATTCGAGACAATGGCGTTACCCCGCTCGATGCGGATCAGGTCAGTGATTTGATCGAGACCTGGGCCGAGGATTTCAACGGGAAAACCAACTACGGTTACACCCGTCACATGATCGTTTCTTTTCCCGAAGGCACCTATCCGGATGCCGCTTATGAGGCCGGTTTAGAGTTCGCAGATCGGCTATTTGGCAGCGGTGATTTTGGCGATACCTGGGACTACCTGACAGTGTTTCATAACGACACTGACAACCCCCATGTCCACATCGTTGTGAACAACCGAGGCGTCGAACATGGGCAGTGGTTGGCTATGGGTATGAGCAGCGAAATAAACATCGACGTTCAGCGCTCCATCCAGGTTGAGGTTGCCGAGCAATACGGAATTGAGCTGACCGCAACGACCCGCCTTGAGCGCGGTTTGCGGCAGGAAGTCGAAACCGATACGTGGAAAGTTCAGGCCGGAATGTCGGTTGTTGAAAGCACCCCGGAAGTCGAAGTTACGGCCCGCGACATGGCCGCCGATGTGATGACACTATCCATCGCAAGAATGTCGGATCTGTTTGATGAGCGCGCCAACGCCGTCAAAGACCGGATCGAAGAGTACGCCATCATGCTCGTTGAAGGAGAGGAACCTATGGTATCGAGAATGGAACATCTACTAGACCAAGCCCATCATTTTGATGATTACGGTGAGCCGGGAGACCCGTCTTATGTGTCGCCCGAAGTCATGAGCAACTTACGGCGACACATCGAATTAGGCGGTTCTGAGGAAACAATCGCGCCCGAGCTGAAGGCTCAGGTTGTCGCCCATATCAGCGACGTTCGGGACGACGAACAGAGCCATCCGTATCTGTCTGCCCTTGCTGATATTGTCGATGACAAAGATTTCCAGGCGTCCGCTGATTATGCCCCGGCAGCACGCCGCTACGAGGTGTATATGCAGGACACGTTGGGCGAGGGGGCCTATGAGGACTTCCAGTCTCAGACCAAAGAATTGCTGCAATCAATCGACAAGATGGAAGGTCTCGCTCGTGAGGTTGACGACCCAAATCTGCGTGTCGCTATGGACATTCAGATTGGCGAGCTGAAGGGCGACGTTGCGGATCTGCGCACCAACGACCCGGACCTTCAAGCCTTCATCATCGAGGACCGCCGCTATTCAACGATGATGGGAATGGGCACCGCCGAAATGGATGTCTTGGACTATCCAGAGGCCGACAAGTGGGCGGCGATCCGCAAGGAAGTCACCGACACGGCCAGCAGCTACGGCCTCGATGGCGAGGCGTTTGTTGCCCGCTTTGGCGATCATCAGAACGTCACTTTGGGTACTACAATGGGATGGCGCAGCGACGACATTTCGACCGCCGCTGCCCACTTCCAGGCTCAAGGATTGTCGGACAACTACGACCGCGCTGAGGCTGTTGTTGACGAGCTACACCAGCTTGCTTCTTCCAGGATTATCGCAATCTCAGAAGAACTCTCAGAGGTTCACGCCCTTGCAACGCACCCGCTCTTGCAAGGGCGCGGTGACGATGACGGACACAGCCTATAAGGAGTTCACCCGGTCTGCCTGATGAGCGCGCCAACGCCGTAGGTAGATCCATCAAAGAGTTTTCCATCAACTCGCAAAGGAAAAACTATGGTTTCGCGTACAGACTATCTTTTGAACGAAGTCGAACACTTCGCACCCTATTCCCAATTCGATCAATCCGCCCCGCGCGAGGATCGCGTTTCAGAGCAGATCGACATCATCATGAAAGAGCAGCAGGCGATGGGCTTTGATCGTGCAGCCATCGCTTCAAAGAGCTTCGACATCGAGGACCAGGCCAACCGCCGTGTTGATGAACATACGGCGCAAAAGGATCTGGTCGAAGAACTGAAAATCGAATTGGAGGCTGCGGAGCGGTCAGGGGAGCCGGTTGATCTGAACGATATGCAGGCTTTGGTTTCTCAGCACATGAACGATGCTCAGGAATACGACCTGTATCACCCCTATTATTCGTCCCTTGCGGATCTATCCGGCGACAAAGGTTTTCAGGATTCCGACGACTACCAGTCGCCCGGTGATCGCTATGTTCAGTATATGCAATCCGCTCTGGGTCAGGCCGGTTTCGAGAACTACGAACAGCAGACCAAGGACATTGTGAACTCCATCGAGAACATGGAGGCTCTTGCACGAGAGGTCGAAGATCCGCATCTGCGTGCTGCAATGGACGTGCAGATCGGAGAGCTGAAGGGCGATGTTGCCGAGTTGCGCCCATACGACACCGACCTTCAGGCGTACACTGTTGCTGACGACAGTTACACCACATCCATGAATGCGGCCGAGTTGGACAACCTGGACCCGTCCGAGGCCGAAAAATGGCTGGCAGTGCGTGACGACATAGTTGCAACCGCCAACAGCTTCGGACTCGATGGAAACAAGTTCCTGGCTCGCTACAACGATCATGACAGCGTTTCAGTTGGCACTACGGCGACTTGGCGAGACGCGGATATTTCCACCGCCGCCGCCCATTTTAACAGCCAAGGCGTTCCGGACAGCTACGAGCGCGCCGAGGCCGTTGTTGGTGAGCTGCACCAAGTTTCATCCAGCAAGATTGCCGCCTTGGTGCAAGAGATTGCCCATACCCGCGAACAGGCCACCCACGTCCATGAAGATGATGGTCACAGCGTTTAAAACGAAACCCAATAAATTCCGTGCTCTCTAAAGCTAGGCTAAAAAGCCGCCAGATGGCGGCTTTCCGTTTCTACAGATTTAGTGCGGTTTCACTGCCATATATTGCCTTTGTCGTCCGCAATCCCAAACCACTGAAGACCCACCATTTGCCAATAGTCGGAATCGAGCAGTTCAACCACTTTGTGCATCCCAGGCACTCCATCTTCAGATTTTGCGATCTCCAAGCCAACTTTCGATATCAGCGCTCGCCCCCGAGATTTCTCTTTGTCCTCTTTCGCCCCTTCGATCATATCAATGGCATTTCGCAGCCTATCCGCCTGTTTTTCGAGCTCGAACTTATCCATCATTTACACCTTTTTTGCTTTTGCGCCGATTAAGCGTTTCCTTCAAACCCGTATTTAGGCTGCAGGGTCCGGGATTAACAGGCTCGGTCCATTTTCCGTCAAGCGGAGGCGCTACTTTCAGGCCGTTTGGCTCTCATTTTCTCCATCGCCATATCTTTCGCTGACCGGCTTTTCCGCTTTGCGACCGTGCGCTGCGCATCAAAAGCCGCCTGAAGTTCCTGGTCTTTATCTGAAACCTCGTTCACCGGGGCAGGGGCCGGTTTTGCTTCAGCCAGAGCCTTTGCCGTGCCCTTGGCCTGTTCTTCAGCCAGATCGAGGTGAGTCCCTTTGATCTTTGGCGTATCGCCACCAAGGAACTGCACAAAATACGGATCTTCGAAGTATCGGATCTTGTTTGCAATCACTGGCATTTTGCCTTCGCGGATCAGCACAACCTCATTTTCCGGCAATCGGCCAACATGTTCCGGCCGGAGCAGACGAATGCCTTCCTCGCGTTCCGATATGCTGCCCATTTCCATTTTGCCGAGCGCCCGAGACTTCGACTTGCTTATTACTGTTTTGTCACCGATGGACCTGGATACGTGTTCGCGTACCTCTGAATCTTCGGACGCCGCAAACATTTGCGTCCCGGCGTTTGCCAGCATCGCCCGCACACCTTCATGCCCATAAATGTCCTGCAGGCGCGACAGCGTTTGCGAAATCACGATGATCCGTCCACCGAACGATCGCATGGTGTCATACGCTTCAACGACGCGCTCAAGATGGCCGAGGCGCTGAAACTCATCGAGCAGGATCAGTACCTTGAACGGCTCATCTTCGCCGGGCTCAACGGTTTCGATAGTGTTCACCAGATCGAGGAAGAACAGGCGAATGAGCGTCCGGAACTCTTTGACCTTTTTTCCTGGCACAGAAAAGTAGATCGAGGTGGGGTGGCGACGCAGATATTCAAAGTTGATGTCATTGCCCTGGGTGGCTCTTGCCACAGACGGGTTGCGCCAGAGCTGAAGGCCGGAGTTCATCATAACCGAAATCGTTGACCGCAAGATTTTGGATTCTTCGGCTGCAAGATTCAGAAACTCATCTGCAGCGCGCGCATATCCAACTTCTGCAGCCATTTTCTCATAGTCCTTTTGCTTGGTCGTTTTGACCAGGCGTAGGACTTCGGAAATGTATGGCCGCTTTCTTTTGATCGCCAACATCGCCATTGCGCAGAACATGCCTTCGACACCACCCATAAAGCCCTGTGCGGACGAGCTGGGCGTGTCGAACATCTGGGTTGCAACCTGAATCACTTCTTCCCATCGCCGGTCCAGATTGTCGGCACGTGCTGCGCGGCGCAGAGGGTTGTAGCTGTGGCTTTTGTCGGGGTTCTCGGGATCGAACACGAATACCTCGTCGCCCATTGCTGCCCGACGCGCGCCGGTTGTCTGGAAAATCTCACCCTTGATGTCCAGGACGACGCAAGAACCATTGAAACGCAGGACATTCGGGATCACAAAGCCGCTGGTTTTGCCCGAACCAGACGGGGCAATGAACATCGCGTGCGGCTTTTGGACACCGGGGCCGGGCTTATAGTAGATTGCGTTTTTGTCCTTTGGTTCACCAAATTTGGCAAACACGATTTCACTATCCAATTGGTCTTTGAGCTTCAGCACCGAAGCATAGCCCTCCTGGACGAGCTGAGGGGCCTTTGCAAAGGTCGCATCACCGTATTTCGTTGAGGGACCACGCAGCGCAGCCGCCACGAATGCAAAGGTCAAAACCCCCACCGCGGCCACCGCCACCAGACCCATTATCTGCTGCGTTTCTGCAGGCTGTGCCATGAACTTCTCTGGGATCGCCCAGATGTCCAACCCGCGAAAGCCCCTAGTGTTGATGTATTCGAGAGCCAGGCCGACCACCAACACCGCGCAAGCCGAGGTAGCGACAAAGCCCATTGTGCCGGCTATCGCTACCTTCTTACCTTTGCGTAGATCCTGAAACTCAGCCATCGGTCAGCTCGCGTTTGAAGAAGCACACGATGCCAAATTCAGCACGTGCGACACCAACCATTTCCCAACCTTCTTTGCCCAGTTTGGCGAATTTCGCGCTGGCGTCGTCGCGTTCCGAAAAAGGCACGTCTCGATATTCGAATTGCTTCATCTTTGTACTCCTTCAGATAAGTTGCTCAGCGGTCATCAGGGGTGGGAAAATCACTCCGTTGACCTTCCGTTCGTCACCGATTTTCTTCATGTGAACGATCATGTGAATGGTGGCCCGGATGTCATCGACCACCTCTGACTTTTGAACGGTCGGAGATCCGCGACGCACCATCTTGCTCATTCGTCCAATGGCATCTACGGGCGAGTTTGCGTGCATAGTGCAGACAGATCCATCGTGGCCGGTGTTCACCAGTTCCAGGAACATATTCGCGTCGTCGCCCCGGATTTCACCGCAGACGAGGCGGTCAGGCCGCAAACGCAGCGCCGATTCCAGCAGCTTTGTTGGTGATCTAGGACCGTCGTTTTCGGAACGGTCGGCAAGCAGGCCCACGGCATTGGGTTGCTCGATGTCCAGCTCGGCCACTTCTTCAATCGTCACGATCCGTTCGCCCGGATCGACGCGCTTCAGCATTGCATTGAGAACGGTGGTTTTGCCAGACGACGTGCCCCCGGCAATGATCACGTTCCATTTGCTAAGCATCGCAAGGTCGGCCAGATCGTCAAAGTTCATTGTTCCGGCAGCGAGAGCAGCCCGAGCATTTTCAAGCGCGCTGTGATCGTTGTTTTCTGCCAACGCCGCCTCTTTGCTGGCGAAGCTGAACGCGCCCAGATCGACGGTTTTCACGCGGAGCAGGCGGATCGCCACGGACCCAACGCCGGTTGTTGCTGGCGGAATAACGACCTGAACCCGCGCTTTACCCTGCTGTGTCGGGACGTTGGCCGTCGCAATCGGCTTCTTTTCTCCGAATGTCACATCGCTGAAACCGGCAACGCAGCGCCCGATGTTTTCTACATCGTCTCTGGTCAGCGTGATGTCTGTCCGGGTCATGTGGGTTGTGCCCATTTCTTCGACCCAGACTGCACCATCAGGGTTTACAGAAATTTCGCTTAGACTTTCATCGTGCAGCAGATGCTCGATCTTGCCTGTGTAGTATTCCAGCAGGCCATTACCGTTACGCCCGCTCATCAGAAGCTGTCGAACACAACGTCACGCTGCAGGATTGCGTTGATGCGACTGCCCTGATCGACAAAGATTGTTGGCGTGATGCGCAGGTATTCATCAAGCGCCGCCGCCGTGGCGTTCTGCAGGTTTGACCCCACTTGCGTTGCCAGATCAGTGCGAACCGAGTTGTTGCCATCGCTGTCAGACACCAGCGCCACGGGCGCAATGCCGATGATGGACAACAGCGCAGCAGTCCCGAACCGCTTCCCAAAGTGCGTGTTCACCCTGCCGGTCGCACCAGTCCGGCCTTGACCGTCCGTACCAGCGGAACCGATCTGAGCGGACAGGCCGTCAGGCGTAATGACACGGCTCCAAACAATCATGATGCGCGTTTGCGCCAATGTCGTATCCGCTCGATATTCGCCGTAGAGCTTCGATCCACGCGGCAGAAGCAAACGCGTGCCGTCCATCGAGTAGACGCCACGCGTGATCGTCGCCACGACGCTACCGGGCAACTCCGAGCTGACCGCGCCACCGAACACAGCCGACAAAACCGTGCCTTGCGTTAAAGTGCGCGACGGATCGTCAATGATCGAGGCCCCCACGATGGGGGGATATTCTTCGACCAGATTGTTTTGCCATGTCGTGTTTTGGTTTTCCTGATAGCCGCGCTGTTCCTCAGGCAAACGGGTGTCATCCGGTTGTACCTGGTCCTGCTGAGGTGCGGCGGGGAAGGGCTGGAAAATCACCGGCTGCGATCCGCTGTTAATCGGCTCGTAGTTTTGCCCGGTGCCATCCTGTGCGGATACGCTTGAGGCCAACGCGACCAGGGCGAGGGTAAGTGCTGTTCTGTTCATCGTCAGCTCCATCAGTTTCTACGAAGTGGGTTTTCATCGAACACAATGCCGTCCGACTGGTTCTGCCGCTGGCGCATCTTCTTCAGTTCTTCGAGTCTGCGCCGCTCGTCATCGGTCAGACCCGTAGTCTGTAAGTGGCTCATACTGGCGAGCGCCCGGGCCTCTGCATCAGCAACCGCCTGGGCAAGTTCGGTCTGAAACTTTTTCTCGCGTTCATCATATCTGACCTGAAGGCGTTCGTTGGTCAGGGTCAGCGTTGCAATTTCACCGTCTTTTTCGGACAGCGAAACCTTGGCATCCGTCAGCGCGTCTTGCAGTTTAGAAATCCGGCCATTCTGTTGCTCGATTGTTATCAGGGCTTGTTTCAGCCCTTCGGAATCGACCTGCGGCACTGTTGCCGGTGTTGCTACCGCAATTGTCTCTGGCAGAGCTTCGGGTTCATCGACCTCTGGCCCCCGTGCGGTCAAAAGCCCGTATCGCTCGCCACCGCCTTGTTGCAAAGCGTCAACGCGGACACCCGTGTTCGTGCTTTTGCTTTCGCCGCCCATGACAAACCACACAAAGCCCAGGAACATCGCTCCTGCGATTGCAACGGTTATCAGCTTCTTAGGGTCGAACTTCTTCCGGACACGTTGCGACGGCTGTTCAGCCGCCGCCCGCGCCGCAATTGTCTGCTCGCGGTTCATTATTTGCTGCCCCCCGGTTTAACTGTCTGTGAAGTGACGGGCCGACCGCTCACGCTTGCCTGCTGAAACGCGTCGCCATCGTTTCGAACACAGATCGAAGTGTCCTCGATGCGCAGTGTCCAAAGATCTGAAAGGCCCTGCACCTGGATAATGCCGCGCTCTTTGACTGTGGTGTTCACCATCAGCTCACGTCCATCCGGCAGGACACGGAAGATACCCGGTAGCTCCGCATCCTGTGGGATCTGCATATAGGTGTGTACGCCATCATCCCAAACGGCGGTGGGCGCAAAGTCCGCTTTGCCCGAGCGCGAGTAGTTTTGGTTGACGAACCGGCCTGTTGGTTTCGGCTCGCTGCGTGCCACCGTGCCACGGCGTGTTGTGGTCCCGCCGCTGTTGTTCTTGTTATAGAACGTGACCCGAAACGGTACTCGTTTACGTTCGGCGGCGCTCTCGGCCGGAACCAGATAGAAGTTGTATGTCCCGCGATTGGTCAACACGGTCAGGTTCGAATCCGAGTTCAGGATTTCCGGCTTGAACGCAATAACGCGTCCTTCCTGCAGGCGAGTGATCTGAAAACTCTCCGTGTCGCCCGCACCAATGCTGCGGACGGTTTCGCCCTGCGGAAAGTGAACATAGGTAATCAGGCGTTCACCCACAGGGATGCGGTACACCTGGTTCTCGACATAGTGGAAATGCGTGATGCGGTGATCCGCGTTCTTTCCGTCTGGTGTCGGTGTGATTTCAGCGAGCAGAGGCGTAGAGAATGCCAAAACTGCTGCGGCGGTGGCGGTGAGTGTTTTGAAAGAACGCTGCATCAGATGTCTCCCATTGCGTCTACGCGGTAGTTGGTGACGACGAAGCCGAATGGATTTTCGAGAAGTTCATCCATCGACGTCACGATTTTTTCCTCAAACCCGTAGGTCACTGTGACCACGTAGCGGGCTGAGGCTATTGCCTGGTTTGGCACGATCAAGGACTTGCGGATCTCGACTTGAACCGTCTCATCGTTGACCGGCGAGACGCCCAGAATTTCGGTCTGCACCTTTGTCTTGGGCGTATAGATTTCATCCGGATGGTTGTCGTTCGACCCATCCCACAGTTCGCGGTAAGATGTTTCGGCCAGCTCATCAGAACGACGCAGCACCGATTTCAGGCGCTCGTTGTTGTCCTGGACATCATAGGTTTCCCGGTCGCGCACATAATTTGCGACTTCACGGAAGGCCATCGCTTCAGATGGTTCCAGTTCTTCGACCTTTTCTGTCAGCAGCACCGGGAGCTTTGTGTCCGGATCAATGGAGAATGGCACCGCGCGGATTTCCTTCAGGGGAAGGAGCATCGCCCAGCCAATCATAGAGGCCACGCCCATTGCCATGCCGACCATGCCGAATACCTGCCATTTGAAGGCGTCGCGGCGTGCGCCCAAAAAGAGTTCTTTTTCGTGATCTGTCACGTGTGACATTTGCTCTGTACCTCGATTTATGAAGATTTTTCTCGGGCAGCTCGAATGCTCTGCCGATAACGATCAGCGGCGTAGCTCTGACGAGCCGCCCCATCCTGATTGCGGGCTCTATGTGCAATGTCCCGACGCGCCTGCATCGCGCGCGAGGCGCTATCACGAACCCCTGTCCCGTCGCGGGCTGCGGAGGCCATAGCAGCGGCAGTTTTCCCACCGGCTACTGCACCCCTTGCACCGTCGCTTGCAGTGCCCAATGCACTTCTTGCGGCAGCGACGGCACCTGTTGCGACGGCAAGACCCGAGGATGCCGAAACGATTGCACCCGACATTCCGCCCGCGAGCGATGGGATCTGCGTGAGCATCACGATTGACACAATGCAGATCGCCAAAAACCTGCCACTGGCCTCCATGTTGTTCACATCCTCAACAGCGGTCAGTTCGGAGCTGAAAAGGGCCTGAATAAGAGAAACGATGCCTGTCAGAACGACGATGACCATGATCAGGCCAACAGTCGTTTTCGCCCAGGCTGCGAAGATATTGGCTGTTGCCGAGCTGAGCAGCGTTGCGATGAAAACAGGCGCTAGACCCAGTAGGACCGCCAGACCGCCTTTTGCGATCAGCGCCATGCCGGTGCCAAAAGCAACGATGACAGCCCCAACAACCCAGAGAATAGCCCCGGTGATGCTCAGGCCCCAGGTTGCGTTTTCAATGGCCTGCTGGCCCATCAAGAAACACTGAAGCGCAATGTCATCGAGTGCTTCCCAGACATTTGTTGTGCCGGTCAATTCTCCGGCAATCGTGTCTGGGAGGCTCGAAATGCCCTGATAAATGGGCTGAAAGAAGCTCCAGCTAGAAGCCATACCAATGATGATTGTCGCCCGAATGATCCAGCCGACATAGCCACCAAACCCGATTTCCCGGATTTGAAGCACACCGTTGATCAGCATTGCCACGAAGATCAGCGCGGCTATTGCCCAGAGGGCGGATGCAAGATCCGCCGCCAGACTGTTGTATGCTTGCTGCGAGAAGTTATTAAGCGCAGCCTCAATCGAGCTGACGAAATCTTGGATCACGGCCCACAAGCCTCCTCTATTGCAGGGCGTAGAGCTTCCAGACGGGTCCGTTGCTCTTTCTTCAGCGCGGCAAGATTGTCGGACGGTTGGGTCCAAAACTCGTCTTGGTCAGCTCCGACCTTTTGGGCCGCGTCCTCACGGCTCAAACCGCCCAGCGGACATTCGGTGCTGAAGGTCTCGCCAGATTTGCGCAGATTGCATTGCTCGATGGTGGCCTCGTGCGCAGCGATGACCTGTTCATTCAGGATCACCACCGACCAGTTGGTCACAAGAGGCTGCTTGTCTGCGGATTGGCCCGCTTCGGCCATGCGTGCCTGATCGTCTTTGACGTATTGACGACCGTACTCACGCGCGCCCGAGTACCCAAGGCACTTATGATATTCACCGAACGGCATATCGACCTTGGGTGATGGGCGCAGCTTCACCTGTGCCGATGCAGCCCCCGACATAATAGCGGCGGCTGCAATGGTCAGGATGAGAGTTGAGCGGAGTTTCATTGTGAGGTTCCTCGTACATAGTTGCTGAGTGTCGAAAGATCGGCAGCGGTTGCAGCCAGATCCGTGCCCGACGCCAGAGCATTAGCCGAGGTTGCACGTAAGATTTCAATTTCAACTTGCAGGAGTTTCAGGAGAACCGCCGTATTGTAGTCGATTGCATCCTTCAGATCTTCTTGCTGACCGATTTCACCGCGCAATTCCTCTGCGTCCTCGGCAAGCTGACCGGCCATATCATAGCCGTTCTCACCCAAGGCCGAGGCCATCAGGCCCGCACCACCACGCTCAGACAGGATGCGGCGAGCCTGCACATCCGATCCGCTAAACTCTGACAAGATGCCATCATTCAGGCCGAGGTTGATGGAACGGCGTTCCATCGCCTGTGCGGCGACTTCGGGCAGGCCCGTAATGCCACCTTCTGCGGCGTCGAGCGCATAGCCCAGCGTGTCAGAGGCAGTCGCCAGCTTTTCGAAGCTGCGGCTGTTGAAGTCTCCAAAGTCGGTCAGACCAGAAATGGCGTTAAACTGGTTTTCCAGCATCGCCCGCTGTTGTTCCAGCTTTTCGTACTGTTCTAGCAGTTGCTCATACTGGCGGACCATTTCAGCGACTTCTTTGGCCGAGTTGGCGGCGTTCTGCGTGATGTTCGCAGAGTCCACCACCGGCACACCTTGGGCCGACGCCATGACGGGCAGGGCGGCGAGAACCGAAACAGCAATGGTTGTGCGGAAATTCTTTGAAATACTCATTAGACAAGCTCCATGTTTTCAGGGGGGGTCATGCGCTCAAAGTCGCAGGCGCATTTGCTGCGATAGCCCGAATAGGTGCTGGTGCAGGCCGAGACGGCGGCCAGAACTACAAGGGCGATTACAAGGCGAGTTTTCATGTGATTTCCTTCCAGAAGATGGGGTTTTTTCGCCAGTCAGGATTAGGGAACGATTTTCCGTCTGATCCGCTCAGAATACGGAGAAGCGGGCCGAGAGCGCCGACATCGACATCGAGCCAAACACTCTCATCACCTTTCTTCATGAGCATTACGCGGTCGCCAAAATGCGCCCTCAGCGCGCCCAGCTCTGAATCGTTCAATCCGATTGCCCGGTAATCCGCTTCATTGCCGGATCGAGAGGGGAACAAGAGCTGTGTGCTGGTGTTTTCCAGGATCGACTTGCTTGCCGCTGATGACAGGATGTGATCGGGGATCTGCGTCATCATCATCATCATGACGTTCAGCTTCCGATACGTGGTGTAAGCGTTCTTGAGGATTTCTGCGCCGTAGGGGTTGCCTGCGATCACCCAGGCTTCATCAATCACAAAGACAGTGGGCATTTTCGCGGCACAACGGCGCTCGATCTGGCGCATGACGTAGCTGATCCATGCCAACCGGACCAACTCGTCATCCAGAACCTCGGAAATATCGAACACAAGATGCCGATCGTCAGAGGCAAAAGGATCTGTGCCACCCTCGCCAAACATCCACGACAACCGCCCGTCGCCCGCCCATTCACTCGCGCGCTTGAAGAGGTCTTTGCCATCATAAAAGGCTCTGAACCGCTCGACCAGTGAATCGAAGTTCTGAAGCGCAGGCGGCAAAGTGGCATTGGCTTGGCAAGCCCGCGTTATTTCATCCTTTTGATCGGTGGTCAGTGGTTCGTCATAGCTCAACAGGGCAATGACCCAATTGGCGAGCCAGCTTTGCCCAGCCTTATCCGTCTCGGTCTGAAACGGGTTCATGCCTGTTGGTTCACCAACTCGGACGCGGGTGTATTGCGCACCGAGCGCCCGCATCGGAGCTTCCATTGCCCGGTCTTTGTCAAAAGCGATGATCCGCGCGCCCTGTGCCACCGCCATAGTCGCCAGCAGCATCGCGATCACAGTTTTACCCGAGCCGTTCGGTCCAAGAACGATTGTGTGGCCGGAGGGCAGGTTTTCAGGGTCTTTACTGGTCTTGGGAAGGTGCAGCGAAACATCGTAGCTGTCCCCGTGCGTTGTCGGGAAAGTCGCCAATGGCCCCGGCCAGGGCAGGTTTTCCGCATCCAACCCTTTAGGCCGCATGTGGAACGCAACCATGTCCGCAAAATTCTGGTCCGTGATCAGTTCTTCACGGGGACGGAATGCGAAGTTGCCGGGGTGCTGCGCGAAATACACCGCACACGCCGACATCGCCTCACGTTTCACTGTGCCACCCGAGATCTGGATTTCACCGATGATGTGTTTTTCGGCGGTTTTCAGATCTTCCTCTGTCCCGAACACGCAAATCGACAAATGGTGCTTGCCGAGTGACATGGTGCCGGAGGCAATGCCGTCCGCCAGAATAGACAAATCCTCTTCAAGCGACTTCGCTTTGTCGCCTGCCGAGCGCATTTGCCCCGACTTACGGCGTTCCATTTCCTGCGCCTGTGCGCGGCTGATCGGCAGGAAGGATTGCGAAATCACAACATCAACCGGCAGGTCCAGCCCGTCGAAAATGCCGGGGAACGAAGCCATTGGGTAATTCTTCAGGGAATACACACGGATGGAGCGTTGCTGATCGTCGCCCGTGACCAGTTTGCCGGTCTTGCCCTGAAACAGCACATCCTCTTGCGGCATGTTGAAGGCGATAGGTTCTGCAATGTTCGTGTGAATGATCGGCTGATACCGACCGTTCAACAGCATTCCATAATAGCCGAGCCAATGCCCCTCGCTGAGCTTCAGCCGGCGCACCCGGGCCTCGCCCAGCGTGCCCGCCAGTGTCGTGAACACACCGTCGAGCTGTTCGATCATTTCGCGGCGTTCCTCGTCTATCGTTCCAGACGACATGCCGAAGATCTGTTTTGCCCGCTCATCCTGCCGCTTTTGGAGAATGGCGCTGATGATGATCTTGCGTTCTTTCAGCTCTGCATCGACGGACGCTGAGCGCATGGCCTGCGCCACTGCACCGGCAAAGCCGGTTGGATCTGTGATGACATGACCAGTCTCAGCCGGGACGGTCAGTCGATGAACATAAAATGCCACCTCATTGGGTGTTGTGCGCAACACACGTTCAAACCGTTCGGCCAGGAACTCGAACTCGTTTTCGTCCAGCGTGTTTGCGTTGATTCCGGTGATTTCTGCAGCGGCGATCAGACCACCGTTGCGTGTGGAAATGACCTCATCGTCCACGACATAGCCATACGGCAACATCTGAAAGAGGCTCATTTCATCCTTGCGCCAGCTCGGCTCGATCAACGAGCGGGCAAGGGTCCACATGCCTCGGGCAGCAGGCTTAGGCACTATAGTAATCTCCCCCATGATGCTGGCGGTTTTTGGTGCGCGGAGTTTTGGAAAGGGTTACGGACAGGACGCGGAAGAAAGCCGGTTCCCATTCGTAAAAGAGGCGAAGCCCGGTGTAGAAAACAAAACCCGCAATGATTGCTGGCGCTATCCCGAACATGAAAAACGAAAGCATGGTCATCCCGAGGATCACCAGCAGATAGATCACGGGTAGGCCGCCCCATTCTGCGGGGCGGCTCAGGCCGCGAAAGACCGTATTGCGGCGAGCCATCAATCAGGCTCCGATGAAGGTGTCAGCAAGGCCGATAACAGCACCGACAACAATCGCGACGACTGGGCCTTTCAGCGAACCCCAGCCGAACACATAGGCGAGACAGCCCCAGATGAAGCCGACAGCGGCAAGGCTGACGCCAACGACCTTCGAGTCGGCCAGTGTCTCGTTGATGAAATCGCCAATGGCATCTTGCAGCCAGCCAGCGGAGGCGGGCGCTGCGGTGATGATGAACGCAGTGATCGCGAAAAACGCCATCTGCTGGTAGAAGTGGGTTCTTTTCATGAGGAAGTGCTCACTTTGCTTAGGATGATCCGCACGTAGTTGCGGGTTTCGGTGAAGGGGGGGACGCCGCCGTATTCGACGACGCGGTGAGGCCCGGCGTTGTAGGCGGCAAGCGCCAGCTTCCAGGTTCCGAACTCGCGGTACTGCGCCGCCAGATAGCGGGCACCACCATCGAGGTTTTCTGCAGGGATCTTTGGGTTCACGCCCAGGTCTTTCGCCGTTCCCGGCATGAGCTGGGCGAAACCGATGGCACCTTTCGGTGACAGCGCATCAGCCCGATACCGGCTTTCTTGCCAGACCAGTGCCATGAACAACTCGGCCGGAACGTCATGCCGTTCCGCCGCTGCGTGGATTTCTTTGACGATCCGCTCTTGCGACCAGCCACCAGAGGCTTTGCGAGGCCGCGGTGCCTTGCCCGCGACCTCGATCTTTTCCTGTGGCTTGGGTTTTGGTGCTTCTGGCTTTTCATCAAGCGTGTACTCGCGCATCCGGATCGGACGAACGACGCCATTGACGATTTCTGCCCGCGCACCGTTCAGGAACACGCTGCCATCGGGTTCGTACTCGATGACCTGGCCAAAAGCGGGATTTGTCGCCGCAAACCACAGCAAGAAAATCGACGTGGAGCGACCGAAATACGTCCTAAGGAGTTGGTTAACAAATCCGTGATCGAATTTGATTTCGCGTTGTTTTGAATGGATTGGCTTGGGTAGTTTTGATGGTGCCGCTTCGCTTTGATTGGCGGAGTCGGATAGGTGGTGGGTACAGCCCCATCTGGAGCTCACCACGTTCTCTCTTCGGTGTAGCACCACATGCATCGAAGAGAGTTCTCCGCGGAGAACACCACTCGTTGTTATACAGTTCAGCCAAGTCTTGAAGGCCAAGGCGATTACCTTTCCGTTCTTCCAAATAGGTCAACAAAGTTTACATAATTACTATTATGGGGTTCGACATCAGGTCATCTGGGCGGTTGGAAATAGGGTGCAGGGACACAGCACTGAACCTTCAGTGGCGCCGCAAAAAACCAATGTCTGGTTCGGATCCCTTAGTCGGGTGGTCTGGCTGGAATGTCGGGATGTCCCGCTCGCCCAAATCGTCAGACAGCGCTAAGTGGTCGGAGGTGCAGGCACGTTGTCTAGGGTCGCACCCATTGACTCTGGCGCGGTGCTGTCCGATCTAGGATCGGCATCTAGGACTACTGTTTTTACCATAGTACAGTTCTCTCTTGATGTTGGAGGAATGCCCGGATGGATTTGGGGCGTTCCTTGTCCTGTCGATTGTTGGCGCAATCGACAGGACTGCTTATTTCTCAGTGGTTTTGTTCTGTTGTCATTAAATCGTTGTTTGATCCTTTCCTTCAGCCGCACCAGGACCGGCGTTTGCCGCCGGAGTATGGGCGCGCGAGACCCTCGGAAATCAGGATGGACCCGACCTCCTGCCCAGCGACACGCCCAACCGCTAGGAAGCGGTCATGCGCGTCCAGATCTGGTTGGATGACCAGCTCTATCTGGTCCGCCGACTGGATGAGCTCTGTCAGCCTTGCTTTCGCTTCTAATCCCAGAGTCTTTTCCGCAAGGCACTGCGGCCGGTAGGTCTCAGGCGCATCAAACCCAACAAGCCGATACCGGTCGTCACCATGGTCGATTGTGTCACCGTCAACGGCGATCACCTCAGATGCGCTCAGTGTCTCTGTTCGCTTGGTTGGTTCAATCCAAACTGCGGCAATGAACAAAGGCGCGAGCGCAGTGCTGAGAAACAAGAGCCGTTTCATGCGCCCTGCCCCAGTATTTTGAAAAGCCGGGTTCTCGAACGTGACCGATCAGGTTTTAGATTTCGCGTCCAGAGCTTGCGCCGCTTCAAGACCCGCCGGCGTGATTGACTCGATCGTGTAGTCAGATTTGACGCAGAGAATGCGCCCGTCGCCAAATTCCTGGTGATGCTTAAAAAGGCCCGGCCAAAGATCGAACTCCCTGGGCTCAGCACCCGCTCGAGAGATCTTCGACTTGCACAAGGCTCCGACATAGTTCGGAGAGCTATAAATGCAGTGGTACTTAGGTCGTCCAAGGGAAGCGAGTCCGATAAATTCGTAGCGGCATGTAAATGGAACCTGATCTTCTTTCAGGCCCCGGACCATCTCGATGGTTACCACAGTGTATTGTCTCTTGTTGTCCGCCATGACGACCCCCTATGGGCCGTCTTCTACATCCAAAAGTTGTGGACTAAAACACAATCTACGTCAATATAAGAAAGCACGCCAATATACTATATTAGATTGTCAGGGGCATATTGGCCGAGTATTGCTTAGGCGATTCACATGCAGGAGAGACCATCTTGAAACACTCAAAATCCGGAAATCGAACTCGCGCGAAGGCCCTTGCAGTTGCACTCGCTGCACTGCCAGCCACGCAGGCTCGTGCCTATCCAATTGACTGCGCTATATTCCTTTGCCTCGCCGGAGGTTGGCCAAATTCGCCTGATTGCGTCGCTGCCAAGGCGGAGTTCATTCGGCGCGTCACACCCTATCCGGTCGAACCTCCGCTCCAACTCTGGCGCTGTCCGATGAACGCGTCAGAAAGCTCCTCAGGCGTGAGTCCTATGGAAAGGTTGGGCGCCATCAAACGCAACAGTGCCAGTCCTATTCCAGAGCTTCCATCTGACGAAACCGCTGAGACCTTAGTGGTAGATGCAGCGATCTCGATAGAAGCGATCCCGTCACTTCACGACCAATACGGTGACGGTCTCCAAGCCACGCCAATCAGCGTCGATCTTTCCTCTTCCGATTTCGACGTTGTGAGGTCCATCAGGGTTTGGGATGTGCGCTACTACAGCTATCGCCGTCCTTCACGAGAGGGCGACTGCGAGCGTTCGCTTGATCTGGTCGTTGGCAGCTATGACGACAACGTAAGCTTTCAATGGTCCGAGCGCGCTCCTGCCCCAATCCCTCCTTGGCTGCCACTGGGCAATCGCTGTGAACCTCCCAGCTATTTCCGTGGCGTTGGTGTCGAGTGGACCGACATATTCGGGTTCAGCGACTACGAGCTCATCCGATACTGACGTTGTTTGCACAGTGGATGAATGCGTTGCCCCTCAGAAGCCAGTGAACGCGCCAGCCACATTGGCAACCAGGCCTTCTTGGCCAGAGGAACGCCCTTATCCCAAAACAAAAAAACCCCCGCAAGGCGGGGCCTCAGCGGGGATCTTCCTAAGTCACTTTTGATCACCTGATTTATAGGAAACTCCAAAATTACTGACAAGGATAGACGCATCTGTGCGAACGGTTATTCTGTGTTTATTCGCTGAGGTTCAACCTGCCTTGCTTCCCCAATGAGAAGCAGACCATGAGACCGTTGAACCATTCCGAACACCCTGCCCCGCGAAGCCGCGATATCAACACTGATTTTTGCCAAAGGAAGCCAAAACAATGAGCTTTCGGCAGATCGCATCTACCCGCCACCACGAAAACATACGCTTCCACAACGGTCTTCCCGAGGGCTGGAACCGTGACAGGTTTCGGCAACTCTGTGAGCGCTATGCGCAAATCAGGGGCGCATCGGCCCAGTGTATTCGCACATTGGAGATCATCATCGACATGATCTCGCCCTGCGCGTTTCGAGACCCGTCCCAGGAACCCTTTTGCTACGCGCGCCAGGAAACACTGATTGCCGGACGTGGCGTGACAGATCGGACAATCCATAATCACGAACGTGAGCTAGAAACCATTGGATTGATTGACCGCAGGCTGGGGGCAAATGGGGCGCGCTGTAAGCGCAAAGGGCTTGGCCTCTTCCTGACCCCTGCCCTGAACCTCATTCCAGAGATGCTCGAAGCGGACGTGCAAAGTAAGTCTGAGAAGAAAGAGCATGACGAGCTGCGCGGGGATCGATCACGGCTTTACCGATATGTCAAACATAGTCTGGCTGTGCTTCTCTTACTCCCCTGCCCTCCTGAAAGCCTGGAAGACATGATGGAGGAGCTTCAATCCTGGCCGCGCGCTGACAAGCTAAAATACCTGTCATTGGATGCCCTCAGATCACATGTTCAGGCGGCTCATGACCTTTGGAAACGGATCGAAGATCATGTCGCAAAACCCGGTGAAACTTCGGGTGGGCCCGAAGCCCGTTTCGGGTGCCATTTACAAGACCAAATTGAAGAAGAAATTCTGTCCTGTAACGCCGATGGCGAAGTTATAATGCCCTCGGTTGAAGCCTCGGAACCAAATTTTTCTGGCTCCGGGCCTGACGGCCCTCCGAATTGCTTAGAAAGCAATCGTCCGACGGATCCGATATCACAAGAGCCCCAAAAACTGCCTCGGGTGAACAATCGCATCCTGTATGACCTGGCTTCCCCCGAACTGCGCATGCATATCGATATTGCCGGGGGTGGCGATCAGAATTCCTCTCCGACACTGTATGCAATCGAGACCGGCGTGTCGTCCCGACTTTCGGAGATCGGCACCAATATCTCCGCCTGGCATGCGGCGATTGATCGGTTGACTAACATGGGGGCGATCCTGGCTGGCGTGATCACGGATGCGAGGCTGAGTGACCCGAAACTGCCGCCCGTTGTCAACCCGGGCGGATATCTGCGCGGTATGGTGCAGGCTGATGAACGCGGTGAATTGAACCTGATCTCCAGTTTCATGGGGCTTTTGGCGCGAAGAGCCCGGGAGGAGGAAGACGGACTTTAGCCGTGTCGGGTTATGCGCCGCCAGCTTCTCCAATTCATGTGTCTAATCGGCAGGTTTTCGCTCTGTTTCCGCCTCCAGAACAGAACAGTATTCAGATCTGTGATTTTCTACGGGAATTCCCGAGTGGCTTGCTCAGCTTTAGGTTGCTAATCGGCCCCAACGGCAACGCGGAACAGAAAGACAGCTTATGAAAATCGCGGATATTGGCAATTCTGAACTGGATTTCAGGCAAACCGGGGAGGCACGCCTTCAGGAAATTTGCTCCAGGTTTGGACTTGAAAATGCTTCCTATGCCCATATCGACAAGCATCACAACGTTGTCCACGGATGCACCACGTTTTCAGCCGAATGGGTCAGGCACTACGTCGACAACGACCTGGTTCTCGTCGATCCACTCATTCGGTTCGGCGCGGCAATGATCGCACCAATCGATTGGGCTGTGTTTGATGATCAGCGTGAACACGCACCGTTATTCGACGCTGCCAGAAAATTTGGTGTGGGACAGAACGGCCTTTCCATTCCGGTAATCAACCCGTTTGGTGAGCGCGGCGTCTTCACGGTTACGTCCAATCTAACCCGTGCAGATTGGGACGCCTTGGTCGCAAAGATGCTCCCTGCCCTGCGCCATGAGGCTCAGGTCCTGCACCTGCTTGCGCTCGATGTAATTGATACGGTCTTCAACTTTCCCACGGACGCTCTATCTGATCAGGAGATGGATGTGCTGAAGATGCTCGCATCGGGATTGATCCCATCCGTAGTTGCTGGCCAGACGGGGCTCTCCTCCAGAATAGTGCATGCTTTGACGTCTTCGATCGTCACAAAACTCAAGTGCCGGACAACGGAACAGGCAGTGGCGAGAGCTGTCAGCACAGGTATTCTTAAATGGACCGATTTCTTTGCCGACCCGGTCGCCGAACTTGCGGATGCTGAAGGACAGACCCTTTGCGGCGGGATCGTGCGTTGGTCTGGAAGATCACACGAGTTGATCACCTTTGAAGATGGTCGAACGGTGCGGAACTTGGATAGCTTTCAGGCGGTTCAGGTCCAGGAAATTGCCAAAAACTTCAGTCTGGATGCTGAGAGTATCTTTGAAGAACTTGGGCTCAATCAGGGTCAAATCGCGTGGATCAGGTTTCTCTAAGTTTGACCTACACGCACCGCTTGATTCAAATAAATGTTGGCAGGTGCAAGATTCACATAAATTAGCTTACGCCGCTGTGCCACCGTAGTAGAGCTCATTCTAACTCTGGTTTCTAAATCTCCTATTCTGCTGAAAACGCGTCACGTTCAAAGCTTGGCTACAGAGCCCTTAGACGCGAGGGCAGCAGACGCTGTCACCTTCGTTCGAACAGCCAAAAATTGGAGATTGAGGTCTTATCTCTGCAATGCCCTGATATACCGGAGGATCTTGCCCAGCGTGGTTTCACAGGAGGTGCTTACCCGTTCGCCGAAACAGCGAGTCTGGCGTTGGCCGTGAAAGCTCCAGTAATAGCTTCTGACGCCGTCAACGTAGCGCTAAGGCAAATCCGCAATCGTTGTCTATTTGGAACCTGTCCCTCTATGAATAGATTTCGATTGGCGTTCCGTCTTTGACCATAGCGTAGATCTCTTCAATCTCCTGATCTGTGACAGCGACGCACCCTGCGGTCCAGTCACGCTTGTTCGTGGAATCAATTCCAGGGCGAGGGCCGCCATGGATAAAAATATCACCGCCCGGAGAACGACCCCGAGCTCGGGCAAACGCAGAATCCGCCTCGTTCGGATAAGAGATTCCGATTGAAAGATGGAAAAGGCTTTCGGGATTGCGACGGTCAATTACATAGGAGCCTTCAGGTGTTCGCCCGTCTCCCTCGAATTGCTTGTGACCTTCGGGGGCAAATCCGAGTCCAATCGGAAAAGTCCGCAAGACACGCTCACTACCATCGAGGATAAGTAAGCGCTGCCCTTTGTATAGCCGAAGCCGAGTCACAACCGGCCCATTATAAGTACGGAACTTGCTTGCACAGCCAGACAAAAAGGCGGCTATGAAGCCAGAGAGAAACAAACGTCTTTTCATAGGAACTGCCCGGCTCATTTTGATTTTTTCAAAAGAATATCACTAAAGGCCAGTTGAACAAAGGTGTATTGGATCTCACTAGGACAGGAACCGAAAACCAAGTGATCAGTTGTGGCCACCTCGTCAGCAGTGCAATGAGTGACACTTTGATTTCGACATTTGTTATTCTTACGCAACCTTTCAGTTTTCGCCTATTCAGTATGGAGATCGCTGCTGTACTCAGGTTTTTGCCGCTGGAAATCTTGACGTCGATTAATATGTGAGCCAGATCGTCTACCGAATTGGCTTCTTGTTCTAAGGGTTCGTTCACTACGTCCGCACCTGTATCGATTTTCAGGTACCACGTAGTTTCGCGCCGGGCCACCTACCCTCAGATAGTTTCATTGTTAAGCTGTAGTTTAGGATAATCTCTGTCTATCTAAAATTAAATCTACCAAATTTCGCTAACATAATTGAAGCTTCCAATTACTATTTTGTTTCATCAGTGCGCCTCACGAAACCTTTAAAAACTGCAAGAGTTTCTTCACTTACATGATGCTCAATACCTTCAGCGTCATGCTCTGCGACTTCCGGTGAAACACCCAAGGCGATCAGGAACTCCACGACAATACGGTGACGCATTCTACAAGCTTCAGCCAATTGACGTCCGGCATCGGTCAGCTGAAGTGAGCGGTATGGTATTTGCTCAATGAAACCCTCTCGTTTCAAACGAGCCAAATTCTTGGAAACCGTAGGTTGGGTCACGCCCAATCGCTCGGCTATTTCGACCGGGCGCGCCGCGCCATTCTGATGGATCAGCTCCGCGATAAGTTCAACGTAGTCTTCAACCATTTCGCTTTGATGGGCCTGTCGAACAGCCTCAAATCCACTCGCCTGAGTGTCAATACTACGATCTGAAGCTTGCGGTGTGGTTTCGGTCATCGGCTCACGATTAGGTCGTTAATCTACTCCCCAGTGTATGCACCTGAAAGCCGAACTTGACAATGAGCATGCCTTCATCGATAAATTAGACAAGGCTAACTTTAATAGACAGAGCTATGAAGCACCTAATAGCGTCCACACTTCTTTGCGCATTGCCAGTGATCGCGGATGCCACGGCGATTGAAGAATCTCCTTGGGCACCACGCGCTGCCGCGTATCGACTGACATTGTTCATGGGAAATCTAACACCGGTTCCCTGGGATGAAATTGAGAGGAGTTGGACCTCGCCTGCCCCTGGCAGTGACGTTCAGGTCGCTCCCCTATCGCGCGTCTCCGACAACGAGGCGCTTGCTATCAACCGGGCACTGGATTCCGAGAATCGCCAAATGCTGTTTGCGGCCAGCACATCAGCGATCGCAAACGGGATCCTGAGGCACCTGGATGCTGCCAAAGCGGCACTGGGTCAGCCTGAAGCGGCACGCGAGGTCGCGCAAGCGGCCGCTCTGTTCCGCGCATTCGAAGATGGAATCAAGGCTGGGGATGCATCGGCGGCTCGCGATCTGGGCCGGGCATGGCTGGTGCTAAACTCCACCCTTGGCAGCGCAGGAGTACTGGGCAACGGCGCACAAACAATGGATGCCGACCGATTTGCAGAAGCTCAGGCCATTGTCGCGGCCTATATTCGTGCCAACTATCTGCCATCCGAGTATGCCCAACGCGACAAGTTAACACCGCTGCCTGAAACAGTTATGCTTACCGGCGAACAAATCACAATGCCAGCCACTCTGCCGCCGGGCTCGAACATAGCCGATCAACGAGAGCTTCCGCGTCTGGTGCTGCAGTTCGAAGAAGCTGGCGAAGATGAGGCCAACCTGCCGTTGGTGGCTTATGGCGACATGCTGTTCGACAGCCCCGAAATCTTCGGCGGTCCGGCGCGTGAGCTGGGGATCGCCTGCTCGACCTGCCACAACCGGTCGGATGTGAACCGCGACTTTTTCATCCCCGGCTTGTCCTCGCACGCGGGCGGCATGGATGTGGACGGGTCGTTCTTCAACCCGATGTTCAATGACCGCACCGATGATCACTTGGACACGCCTTCTATGCGTGGCATCCGCTTTACCGCACCTTATGGTCGCGACGGGCGCGAACCCAGCCTGCGTCGGTTCATCCGAAATGTGATTGTGACCGAATTCGCCGGAAAGGAACCAACGCCGTTCCAACTGGATGCGCTGGAAGCCTATGTCAAACAGTTCGACTTTCTTCCCAACCCAAAGATCGACCGGTCCGGCGAGCTGACCGATCTGGCGTCGGACGACGCCAAGCGCGGGGAGGTGCTATTCAACACAAAATTTGCCGGACTTGGTGACAATTCCTGCGCTTCGTGTCACACGCCTGACCGTCAGTTCCGCGATGGTCTGACCTACGACATCGGCAGCGCTGAACCACCATTCCCCGGCGGCACGGCTACCGCGTTCGAAACCCCGACACTGCGCAACGTCAATTTCACTGCACCTTACATGCATGACGGATCGCTGCCGACGCTGGCCAGCGTTGTTGACTGGTTCAATGACACCAAAAATTTGGGGTTGGACGAAGCACAGCGCGCAGATCTGACGGCCTATGTCGAAGCTGTTGGAGACGGTGAAGAACCCTATCAAGTATTCGAGGGCCGCAACAGCGTATTCCGCTTGTCCTGGGAAGAACTGACAACATTCGCCAGCACGCTCGATACCCTGCTGCCGATGCAGGATGCCGAAAACATAGCGGTTCTGATCGACACGGTAGCTCCTGATCTGGCGGCGGATGCCAGTGTCATGGTCAATCAGAATGCCAAGACTGAAATCTACGAATTCGCCGCGATCCTGCGAGCGGTTGGCGATGCCAGCGCCGAAGGAAACTGGACCGAAGCCATCCGCCAGTGGGAACTGTTCAAGGCCATGCAGGCTGAAATTGACGAGAGGATGTTCTGATGTTGTCGCGTCGCAATTTTTTGGTCGCTGCAGCCGCATCTGCAGCCCTGCCCGTAATGGCTGTAACTGATCAGGAGCTGAAGCTGGCCTTCATCCCGCAGGAGAACCCCGAAAAGCTATTGGGTGACATCAACGTCATCACCGGCTGGCTTTCCGAGCAGATGGGCGTCCCGGTCACGGGGTTTGTCACGTTCGACCACGCTGCCGCCGTTGAGGCGCTGCGCAACGGTGATGCCGATATCTCGTTCATGGGAGCGTTGCCTTTTGTGTTGGCCGAGGACCAGATTGGCGCCGTGCCGCTCTTGTCCGAGGTTTATCGCGGGCAACCCAGCTATTCGGGCCGGGTCTTCGTGCGGCGTGACAGCGGAATCGAAACGCTGGCCGATCTCCGGGGACGTGACATCGCCTTTTCCGATCCGGTCTCGGAATCCGGTTACATCTATCCGCTTGATCTGTTTGTGCGCGCCGGGCTGCTCTCGGGTACGGGCGATGCCGACAGATTTTTCGGGCAGAAATTCTTTGCGGGTGGTTATCAGCAAGCGATGCAGGCCATGGCCAACGGACTGGTCGATGCGGCGGGCGCGAGCCAGTATGCCGATCTCTATCTGACCCCGGATCAGCAGGCCGAGGTCAAGGTGCTGGCGGAATCAGAACAAATTCCCAGCCACGCAATCATAGCCCGCCCTGATCTGGACGCCGGGCTGCAGGCAAAGTTCATTGAAACCATGCTGCGCCTCAACGAGAGTGAGAATCGTCACCTACTGGCTTACCTCTATGGCCCGGACGGCTATCTCCCTGCTGATCCATCGGTTTACGAGGGCGTGCGCGAGACTGCGCGGCGGTATGGGTTTCTGAAATGAACCCTATAGTTTCACTCAACGCGGTTTCGCAGCACTTTGCCGACGCGGCGGCGCTTGCGGATGTGTCACTGTCGGTGCAGCCCGGTGAAAGCGTTGCGCTACTCGGCCCATCGGGTGCGGGCAAATCAACGATGCTGGCGTTGTTGGATGGTCGTTTGAGTGGATGGCGGGGCGAGGCACAGGTGCTGGGCAAGCCACTTTCGGCAACAGGAATTCCATCCCGCGAGTACCGTGCCAATACTGGCTTTGTCTTCCAGGAATTCGCATTGGTTGATCGGCAGAGTGTCTATCAGAATGTGATGAACGGTCGGATGGGCCGGATGAATACCTGGTCCTCACTCTGGGGTCGGTTCCGGGAAGAGGACCACATATGCGTGACACGCGCACTTCAGGATACGGGGCTGTCCGATCTGGCAAGCCGCCGTGCCGACCAGTTGTCCGGTGGACAACGGCAGCGTGTGGCGATTGCCAGATGTCTGGCGCAAGAACCCGAGTTGATCCTTGCGGATGAGCCCGTCAGCAATTTGGACCCTGCTCACGCCGAACGCATTCTGAGCCTGATCACAAGCTCTGCACGTAGCCGCGGAATCGGCGTCATTTTCAGTTCACATCAGCCAGACCTCTCGCGCCGCTTTGCAGAGCGTATCATAGGCTTGCGAAATGGCGTGATATTGTTTGACAAACCGGCGGCACAATTGACCAGCGGGGACATCGATGAACTGTATCACGGCGCCGGTTTCACACCGGAGCTGCGTGTAGTCAGTTGATGGGTCGATCTGTCATTTGGGTCATGCTGGCACTGGCGATCCTATGGTCGCTGACCAGCGGGGATATGGGATTGGGCAAGCTACCAGGCGCGGGCCCCCGTCTGGCAGAGTTTCTGGGGCGCATGCTCCCACCTGACCTGTCCGTTTGGCGCGAGGTTCTGACGGGGCTGGCCGAGACACTGAGGATCGCCATTCTGGGAACACTGTTCGCCGTAATCCTGTCCTCGGGACTGGCCGTTCTGGCCTCTGAAACTATGGTGTCACCAACAATTTGGCGCCCCGTCCGCGCCTTACTGGCGGTTATCCGGTCGATCCCGCTGATCCTGGTCGCTATGCTAATGGTGGGCGCTGTTGGGTTGGGTCCACTTCCCGGTATTCTGGCAATCACATTTCACGCGACTGGCATGTTGGCAAAGTTTTATGCAGAAGCCATCGACAACGTTGCTATCGCTCCAGTGGCGGCGCTTGAAAGCGCGGGAGCCAACAGAATTCAACAGTTGCGTTGGGCGATCTGGCCGCAGATGGCGCCTGTGATCATGCGCGATACCGTATTTCGGTTTGAGCTAAATCTGCGCGAAAGCCTGATACTGGGCATTGTCGGTGCTGGTGGCATCGGGTTGTATGTGCAAACCTATGTACGGTCGTTTCAGTATGAAAAGGCTGCGACCGTGACGTTGGCAATCATTGTTCTGGTTTTATTGTCAGAGGCGCTGAATACGGCCTTGCAAAAACGGTTCAACTAAGCCGGAATTTCCCAATTCTCCAAAGAATAGGCTCGTGTCTTTCCTTTTCTTCCATCGCGGTTGAAGGTTGGATGCTTTGCTTGAAACCGGGCCGGTGTAGTCTGCTACACACACCCTCATGCTGGTTTGTTATGACCTCAAGCTTGCTAGATTGAAAATCGCCTGCGTTGAGGAAAATTCTTGGTGCCAATCTAGCGTTCAAGCGGATTCACCGGAGTTGCCATGGGAATGTGTTGCCGAAACATTTGCAACCAGCCTGCCAGTGCGTAGTGCTCTGACACGAGCGTTCATCCAATGCCTCACGACGACTCGGTACATCAGTTCACGGAAAAAGCCAAAGTTCTGCCTGTGACGGACATAAAAGGAGTCAGGCGAGTCAAAGACCCCAAAATCCTGCACGATGCCGTTTCTTTGAATGTATGTGTCACGGCCTTCCCATTCGACCTGGGGATCGCTCAGGCAATCCGTCCCCACACCATACCCACACAGGCTTTCTGTTTTGGGAAATGTCTGCTGCAACACGCGTAAGAAGAGCTCATCCAGAATAAAGCCTTCCAGCTTTAGCCACGTACCTTCTGCTTCGACTTCAACCCATGAATGCACAATCTCCGTCGGCGCCATCGGATAGAAAAGCTCGGGAACCACACCTCTCTGCAACTCTTTGTGGATCGTAAAGCCATGCAAACGGCATCGGATACCGCTGCCGCGAAACAGCGCCATCAGGAGAGTGCCCTTGGTATTGCATTGCCCATAGCCATTGGCGAGTACCTCTGATGCCGGGATATCGTCTGCACGGTTGTAACCAAAGGCAATCTCGTTACGCACGAAATCATAGATAGCGCCAATTCGATCCAAGACAGGCAGATCGGGCCAGCGCCGTTCCGTTATGAGACCCGAAATTGCGGGCGTTTCAAAATCAAGCAGTGGTGTGGAGGTTAGCAACGGGTCGCGGTTCAGCATTTGGTCTCTCGTAGAATCAACTCAGAAAGACTTTTAATTGCTATAGTAACTATAGCTTCAACAGGCTAATTCCAGTTCGCAACAACGCTGCCCGGAGTTACGCGCCGATGTCTTCGTGATCAGTAAGACATTCGGAATGATCGCGTAGAACTTCCAGAACGCGACAATCTGAGGTGTTGCCGCCACTGCATTCACGCACCATGCGCTTTAGCTCGGTCCGCAATGCTTCTAGCCGCGCCATTCTTTGCTCAATCTGTTTGAGTTGTCGACGCGCGATACTGTCGGCTTCATGACATGGGCGATCCGGATCGTCGGACAAATCAAGCAGTTCGCGTATCGCCTCAAGCGAAAACCCCAATTGGCGGGAATGACGGATGAATGCAAGGCGATCCAGTTCGGCATGGCCGTAGCGCCTCTGGCCACCTTCGGTGCGCCCCGGTTCCGGCATAAGTCCGATCTGCTCGTAGTAGCGGATCGTCTGAACCTTGGTTCCGGTCTTTTTTCCGAGCGTTCCGATCGTCAGCATCTGGGTCTCCGTGAAAAGTTACAGCTTATGTAGGTTCCGATCGGCACCGCACAATAGTACCTTCCGGCCGGTGGACCTGTGACACCCAGCCGCAGGCTCGAAATCCCTTTTGAACCTCTAGCAGGTAGAGGGTGTACATGCCGTTCTGAACCAAGAATCACAGGCGGGCGGCTAACTTTGAAACTAACCGGATTTCAGAAGTTCTTGTGGGTACTGGCTGGTGTCGCAACGGCGGCATTTGGCTATCTGATGCTGTGGTCAGAATATAGACCTGCGCGGATGGAGGAGGGGTCTGTTCCGTTCGAAGCCAGGTTCGAACTGACAGATCATTCTGGCGTTGTTCGTACTCAGAACGACTTTGCGGGCAAATGGATGTTGGTGTTTTTTGGGTTCACAAACTGCCCGGACGTATGCCCGACAACACTGTCTGAGGTAGCAGCAGTGCAGGAAAGCCTGGGAAATCAATCAAACCAAGTGCAACCCATCTTCATTTCAATTGACCCCGAACGCGACACTCCGGCCGTCCTGGCCGAGTATGTACCACTTTTCGATGCGGGGATCATTGGGCTTACAGGCACGCCAGAACAGATTGCGCAAACGTCTAGGACCTTTCCGATATTCTACGAACGGATCGAACAAACCGCTGCACAGGACGGGTATACGATGGGGCATACCTCTCAATTGTTTCTGTTCAATGAGGACACTGAATTCGTTCAGTCCTGGTCATATGGCACGCCTGCCGAAGAAATTCTTGCGGATCTGGAACAGAGACTCTGATAGCTATGCCCCGGTTTTCCAAAGATACTCTTCTCGGCCTGGCCTGGGCGCTTGCCCTGGTTGCGTCTCTTTCTGTTCTGTTCATTGGAGAGGTCTTGGGGCAGACGCCCTGCGTGCTTTGCTGGTTCCAGCGCGCTTTCATGTTCCCATTGGCGATAGTACTGGGGCTTGGCCTCTGGTGGCAGGACCAGAACGTGGGCCGATACGGAATAGTTCTGGCATTGGGAGGCACCGCTGTCGCCTTGTGGCACATGGGCCTATATGCCGGTCTGATCCCCGAAAAAATCCAACCATGCTCAGCTAGTGGTCCGTCCTGCACGGACGCAAATCAAACCGTTTTGGGCGTCCCGATTCCGCTGATGGCGCTCGTTTCATTCGCGCTAATCGGCGTTCTGTGCGCCCTTTCACTCAAGGAGAAACAAGTATGAACAGACGTGGCATGATTTTGTTCGTTCTCGCATTCGGTGGTGCCGGTTTCGGAGCCGCCACCTGGTACGTGAACCGTCCGGCTGCTTCAGGCAATACCGAGCCCGTCGCACCCGAAATCGCTGAAACGCTTATCCGTTCTTATTCGCCTGTTCTTGGCCCTAAGGACGCACCGGTTACAATCGTCGAATTTTTCGATCCGGCTTGTGAAGCCTGCCGTGCCTTTCATCCGGTCGTGAAGGACATCATGGCACAGCATGGAAACCTCGTGCGGGTTGTGATCCGGTACACCCCTTTCCATGGCGAAGGCTCAGAAGAGGCGATCCGCGTGCTTGAAGCGGCACGCATGCAGGGGGTCTTTGAGCCAGTGCTGGAAGCCGTGTTGCGAGAGCAGCCCAAATGGGCCGCGCATGGTGCGCCTGAGCCTGGTCTTATTATTCGAATTGCAGCAGCAGCGGGACTGGATGCCGAGGCCGCGCAGGCCCAAATGCTCGCACCCCAGACAGTCGGTGTTCTCAATCAGGATCGCGCTGATGTCGAAGCGGTCGGTATACGGCAAACTCCGACATTCTTCGTCAATGGCAAATCTCTGGATCCGTTTGGTGAGGCTGAATTGAGACGCCTGGTAGCTGCAGAAGTTGCAGAACTGCAAAGCTGAGCAGTAGCGAGAGGTACTATGAGACTCACTGCAAAAAATACACTTCTAGCAGGGGCGCTAAGTGCATTCGGTTTTACGGCCATTCTCTCGGCGCCGGTACTGGCAGGGGTCGATGATGTTGTCGTTGAAGGTGCCTGGTCGCGCGCGTCAATCGGCACCAATCGGCCGGGGGTCGCTTACATGACGATCCGCAACACCGGCAATGAAGCCGTCACGCTGATGTCTATCCGCACCGATCTTGCGATGATGCCCGAGATCCATCAGACATCGACCAATGCAGAGGGCGTCAGTTCCATGGCACCAGCTGGCGAGCTGGAAATTGCGTCGGGTGGTTCCGTAGCGCTTGAGCCGGGCGGGCTCCACGCAATGCTCATGCGGCTGCAACGCCCTATGACTGAAGGCGAAAGCTTTACGCTGACTCTTATCTTTGCTGATGGCGCAGAAAAGACCGTCAACGTGCCGATATTTGGCATTGCTGCGCGAGGCCCCGAGAACTGATGCAGCGGCGACGCGTTCTCACATTCGGGGCTGCTGGACTTGGTGTAATCGGCCTGACACTCTTTGCCGGATGGTGGCAAGTGGATGGGCCGGGAGCGGCCCAATCTGATCGCCTTCGTCCCCTTGCGTTGTCGGACATGAACTTTCGCATGGTCGATCACGAAGGGACCCCCGTCACCCCGCAATCGCTGGTCGGCCGTGCGACAATGGTGTTCTTCGGGTTCACCTACTGCCCGGACGTTTGCCCGATGACACTCTCAGATATTTCCCTCTGGCTGGAAGATCTGGGCAATGACGCGGATGTGTTGAACGTCGTGTTCATAACTGTAGACCCTGAAAGGGACACAGTCGAAGCCATGGCCGATTATGTCAGCTACTTTCATCCGGCTATTCGCGGATGGGTCGGCGTTTCGGACCAAATCGTTCAAGCCGCAGACGACTTTCGCGCCACTTATGAAAAGGTTCCAATGGGAGATGGCGACTACACAATGAACCACACCGCAAGTGTTTTTCTGTTTAACCCCACAGGCGAATTTGTCAGCACCATCGACTATCATGAGCAGAGAGAGTTCGCTGTACCCAAGATCCGCCGCGCTTTGAAAAGTGGAGCGGATACAACATCATGAACGCACGGTTTCTAGCAACCTCAGCGATCGCGATCAGCAGCGTCTCGATTGCTTCGATCATGTTCATTGCCTCGAACAGGTCTGAAATGACGGCGCCTGCGCCCACGGTCTTTCAGGTGCCCAAACTTCCTGCGGAACCGCAGATCACATCGGCTCCGTTGCTGAACGTACCATCGGCAGAACTCGTTCCAAGCCCCGTTTCGTTTCGACCTGCTCAGCCGGTACCCATTCAGGCAGAGGAACCGTTACCACCTGTTGAACCGCCTTCACGAACATGGACGCGCGAGCTTGCGGTAGGTGACACACTCGACAGTATGCTGTCTGACGCGGGGATCGACGCAACCGATCGCGCCGAAATCGCACTTGCACTTGGCGCTGAATACGACTTGCGGCGCTTGCGGCCGGGTCACTCGATAACAGTCGTTGCAACGGCAGCGGATCAACTGCGGAGTGTGGAGCTCGCCGTGGAAGATGGCGTGAGAATTGAAGTGACACTTAGCGAGACGTTGTCCACGCGCGTGGTCTCACCGGAACCCGACACTGTCATTCTGGCCCGCAAAACAGAGATCGAAACTTCGATCTCAAATGCTCTGAGCAGCGCAAATATCCCGGTTCGTTTTGCGGTGGATCTCGCTCAGATGCTGAGCGGGACAGTGGATTTTCGGAGGGACCTGACAGGTGGTGAAGCTCTCCGTCTTCTCTGGCGTGAAAAGAGCATTGATGGCGAGAAGGTAGGCCAGTCCGAGCTCATTTTTGCGGCGCTGGAAGTGGATGACCAACTTTACGAAATAGCATGGCCAGACGCCGAAAATGGCCGCGCCACAATCTATGTCGATGGTGAGCTTCTTCGCGTCTTCTCGCAACCAGTTGAGGGCGCGCGCTTGAGTTCTGTCTTTGGTCGGCGGAAACATCCGGTCTACGGCAATGTGCGGATGCACACCGGTGTCGATTTCGCTGCCGCACGTGGTACTCCGGTACATGCGACGGCCCCGGGCCGCGTGTCTTATGTAGGTTGGCGCGGGGGGTATGGGCGTGTGGTGGAAATCGCTCATGGATCAGACACGGTCACACGATATACGCATCTTAGCGCAACCGCCGATGGTCTGGCCAAAGGTCAGCGCGTGGAGGCTGGCGAGATGGTTGGCCGTGTCGGGTCGAGCGGCACCGCGACCGGCCCCAATCTTCATTATGAAGTATTGGTTGACGGGCGCCCAACGGACCCGCTTTCTGACGACCGACTTGCTGCCGCTGCGAACAACGAAGTTGAAAGCGAAGCAGCGCGAAAACGCTTAAGAAATGCTCGAGCACAGCTTGAGGAACAGCTCAGCAATCCCGTCGCCAAAAAACGCGAATCTAGTTCGTGAGAGTTTCTTAAAACGGCTTCAGGTGCGCGGCTATCAGTTTGCGGGTATGCGCACCTGAAGCGAACTGCACTGCAGAAGAACCAAATCAGAGGATGTAAGATGATGGCAATCGCGGGGGCCTTGGTTGGCGCCGTTTGGGGTGGGGTCCTGGCAAAGCGCCGGAATGGCAACAGCCTTGATATTCTTCAATACGCTACAGGATATGCCATCGCTTTTGGCCTGGTGGCGTTTTTTCTTTCGATCGCAGTTGTGCGCCTGATGTAACACGCCAGTAGGCGAGGCGAAAGCCGGACACCTTGAAGCCCGGCTACCATTCTTATGTAGATGCAGCGCTTATTCCCTGCGAGCCAAGGGTATTTGCCCTAGTCTGGGCGGCGTGATCTTCCGGTGCTTTCAGAAGCCGTAAGGCATTGGCCACGACCAGCAAGGACACTCCGACATCCGCAGCGATTGCACCCCACATGGATGCCAAACCAAAACCTGTCAGAGTGACAAACAGTGCTTTGGTTGCAAGTGAGAAGCCGATGTTCTGATGGATGATCGACATAGTTCGACGTGAATGGTCGATCAGCCAGGGTACTTTGCCGATGTCGTCGGTCATTAGAGCAATATCTGCGGTCTCAATCGCAGCATCGGACCCCACTGCACCCATCGCGACCGCATAATGTGCCCGAGCCATCGCAGGTGCATCGTTGACGCCATCGCCGATCATCGCAACCATCTCGTGTTGCTCTGCCAGTTCTTCGATCGCAGCGACCTTGTCTTCCGGCAGAAGCTGGGCCCGGACTTCGTCGATGCCGACTTCGGCTGTTACCGCTCTCGCGGTTTGTTTGTTGTCACCTGTCAGCATGATGATTGACTTCACGCCCTGCGCGTGAAGCCGGGCAACGATGCTTCGGGCTTCGGGGCGAATGCGGTCCCGCAGCTCAAGTAAACCGGAGACTCCGTTCTCATCCCCGGCAACAACAAGTGTGCTTCCCGCGCTCTCGATTTGTTTGCGCAACTCGGCAGGGATGGACGCGCCAAAGCCCTTCTCTTCAGCGAAGCGGTCAGAGCCAAGCCAGATATCTCCGCGCTCGGTGCGGCCCTCAAGACCCCGACCGGGAACGGTTCGGATGTCTTCAGCCGCCGATATCGAAATGTCGGTCTGTTCTGCCCTGGTCAAAATGGCGCGGGCCAGCGGGTGTGAAGATCGAACTTCAAGGCTGGCAGCGCTTGCCAACAGTTCCTGCTCGGATGCGTCGCCCAGCGGATAGACATTGGCCACTTCAGGCTCGCCCATGGTGATCGTGCCGGTCTTGTCCATGGCCAGTGCGGTGGTACGCCCGGGGGCTTCGATATATGCACCGCCCTTAATCAGAACCCCGGCCCGGGCCGAAGCGGTCAAAGCCGCAACGATTGAAACCGGTGTGGAAATGACGAGTGCACAGGGGCAGGCGATAACCAGCAAAACAAGTGCATTGTAAAACCAGAAGCCCCACGATGCGCCAAATGCAAGCGGCGGGATCAGGGCGATAGCCACTGCGACGACCATAACGATGGGCGTATAGATCCGCGCAAATTTTGTAACCCACTGCTCAACCGGCGCACGGCGAGCATGAGCATCACCGACCATCCGGATGATCTTGGCAAGCACGGTATCGGACGCCGTTTTCGTCGCACGTATTTTGAGGGTGCCTTCACCATTGATTGTGCCGGCATAGACCTCATCACCCAGCTCTTTGGGAATCAGCGCGCTTTCACCTGTGATTGGAGCCTGATCAACGGCACCGGCCCCTTCGATAACTTCCCCGTCAAGTGGAATGCGATCCCCACCCCGAACGATGAAGCTGTCACCGACAAAGGCATCCGCCGCCGGGACCGTTGCCTCTGAGCCGTCAGCACGAACCAGCCGAACCGTTGGGGGGGCCAGATCAAGCAGCGCGGATACCGCGTTCCGAGCGCGTCCGACACTCCAGCTTTCCAAATAAAGAGAGAGCGAAAAGAAAAATGCTACAGTTGCCGCTTCAAAAAATTCACCCAGACCGATGGCACCAGCGACGGCAACAACCATCAAAAGGTTCATATCCGGCGAAAGGTGCCGCGCCGAAGACCAGGCCTTGGGGGCCACCAGCCAGACGCCAAACAAGATCGCGACCGCGAACAAAGCGGCCTCGGGCAAAGGCATCGGAACCTCACCATGTCCCGAAAACAGCCCGAGCGCACCGCCCATGCCTGTTTCGAAAATGTGCCAGCCAAAACCCGCTGCCCAAAACCCTCCGCTGAGTGTGGTGAACCGCCGCTGACGTGCTATATGCGCCGCCTGGTCCTGGGCGGCATTTCCGTCATCCCAAGGTTTGGCGGTCATACCTGTGCTGGAAACCAGCAGCATGACATCTTCGTCAGATAACTTGGCAGCACTTTCAAGAAGCGACATTCGACCGTTGATGACATCAAATGCGAGATGCTCTTCACCACCAACTTTCGGGCCGACAACCCGGTTCAGGATCGCAACCTCTTCGGCGCAATCGAGGCCGGAGACCTGAAAGCTTCTACCACCGTCAGGAATTGGACCGGCGGGGACGATGTCGCCACACCCACCATTGCCGCAGGCGTTGTGACCTTGTCTATTTTCGTGGTCATGGTAGTGGCTGTGGGTATCGGATGACATAATTAGACCTCAAGAATCTCTGCGGTCCTTTGCAAATAGTTCCTACAGCAACTAGAGCTTCAATACCTTTTTCAATTTTTTTCAATCCGGTTCGTTGCCCGCGATATTGATGCTTCATTCCTTCTTGCGGGCTGGTCGTGTGGATGCAATCTAGTTGCAGAGAACGCAGGAAACTTTGGAACAGGTCAATGCAGAAACGGATCGCAATTACCATCACGTTAGTCTCGATAACTGCCGGTTGCTCAGCCCAGTTCACTGGAGGCAAGAGCAAAGCACTCGAACCAGGCAATCTGCCAGATTCAGTCGTTGCGCTGGCAGGGCCGGGGCAGGATCTGGCTACGGCGCGCCTTTTGCCAGAAGACAATTGCTTCTGGTATGAGCACAGCGGACCTGTCGAGACGACATTGGTACCACTGCGCGCGACAAATGGCGCTCCGATCTGCGCTGCGCGCGACGCCTAATCAAAAAAGAGAGCAGCGACGTCCATATACGCTGCCCAATATTTATGAGCGGGCTGTGACGCTATCTTCGGCAGAGTATAGAAAAGCGGTCGAGCCGATTTTTACATTTGGGTAGAGATCATTGATATGAGCCATGATCATTCTCACACATCCAGAACTTGCGCGACCACCGATGCTTCTGGGCTGAGGTGTGCCGTGAATTCTGAGATATGTATCTCGATCCCCAACGTATAGATAGAGAGCTCGAGAGCCGAGAGCATTACTTGGCCCGGGTTCCATACCATCCCGGAATTCCGCGTATTCGGGGTTGCGCTCAATCATTGAAGCCGTTGGCGTCCAATGTGGCCACTCGACCTTGCGCCGGATAGCATAGGTTCCGGGCTCGTAAAGGTTCCCACGCGCGATCGCTACGCCATAGCGCATTGCCGTCCCGCCTTCCTCGATATGGTAAAGATAGCGCGCGACGGCATCGACATGGATGTCACCAGGAACCAAACCATCATTTGCTACGACACGTCGTGGTAAAAAACGGTCATGAACGCCCCATGGATTTGAGGTCGCTGGATCGTAATCAAATGGTGTGACCTGGCTGTCCCAATAGGTCTTTTGCGACGAGGTTGGCCATGTTTTGGCGATCAATGGACTGGCCGCAGACGCCGAGAACAGCGCAGTGGTTGATTGAATGAAATGGCGCCTTGTCAGCATGAGTCTCATCCTGGTTCACGAGATTAATGTGTTCACATCGCTTTTTAGCGATCAAATTCCAACTATAAAGGTTCTGGCAGCTAGAGCTTCAAGAGGTTTCAGGTAACGCTTAGTTTATCCAGTCGATCAGGTGCGCGGTGGCGTGAACTCTGATTTGATCGAGTTTGCTTTTGACTGGGTCATAAAAGCAATAGTGAGAACCGAAATGCCCATTGTAGTTGCTTCATGTTTTCAGTTTCCGGCGATGCAAGCCAAAGGAACAAGACGGGAATTCGGCGCGGCTTGCTCAATGGTGCCGATTCCGTAACTGACCCGGTAACTGTGAGCGAACAGCCGCGAGTCAGAAGACCTGCCGAAAGGCGCCGGGTGCGGCTTTGGGGAAAGAAAGTGCATATCGAACCGGGCATCGTGAACGGCGCCAAAATCGCGCTTTCCAGTGTTGCCGCCGCAGGTCGGTTACTTACACGGTGAAAGTCTGATCAAAAGATAAAGCGGAGACCTCAACTGAACGCCGCAAAGAACCAGAGTTTAAGGGGCCAGTGCTTATTGTGGCACGCCACATATACTTTTAGCCGTTAGCAATCTGCACCCAACGGTCAGGGTGAATCGGGTCCTGTATTCGAAGGAATAGATACCTTGTTTCCTTCCACGTTTTGATCTTGTTCGTAACATTGTCCAGAACCAAGTCGCCTTCACTTGAGCGATAAACTAGAACAGCATGGCCACTGCGATTGGTGTCCAAGACAGTTGCGATAAGTAGCTTTGTAGGGTCCAAACCGTTCTGCATAAGCTCAAACTTCTTTTGCAACGCGAAGTCTTCGCAGTCTCCCGACCCTTGCGTCGGCAAGGTCCAGTATTCCTTTGTCCCATATTGGCTTTGATCCGAAACGGCGCAGATCTTCTGATTTACACGCGTATTGATCGTTTTAACGATCTGTTTCTCCCGCGCTTCGGGAAGACCAGAACTACGAGTGTTCGCGCACGCCCACGAATAATCTTTGCATAGTGATTTGGCACCCGACGGCGCTTGAATCTCTCTATCTAGATTGATCAAAGGAAGCTCAGAGGCTTGCAATGTAGCGGTAGAGACAAAGTAGCTGCATATGAAACCGGCTATCGATAGATAAGCCGGTATCTTTTTCGAAAACCTTTCCTGAGCTAAAGTGTTTTTTTTATGTCTGCCTTCCCCATGCTCAGTTTTCCAGTGCATCCGCGGCTGCCGGACCAAGAGCACTCTATCGCATGCCTTCATGTTCTGCGATGCTTTGCAACAGCTTATCTGTCCTTGGATACAGAGCGGCAAAAACCCGCACGCTCGCTGTACTTGCCGCTTTGACCTGCTGAACCCACGTAGTTGTCTTCTCAGCCAGGAATGTCACTCAGGAGTCATCGCCGTCAGGCTGGACGGTCACTTTGGCCTCTACGGGCACACCCTCAACCATCAGAGGGTTGTGGCTGTTGCCATTGAGAGAAACTTTTACCTCAACATCGCCATCGGGGAGCGACGGAAGGTGTAACCAATTGGCATAAAGGCGGCCCAGCTTTTCGCCGTTGATATAAACATGCGCGTGACCTTCGCCTGGAACGTCAGCCGAGGAAGCATTTTCCGGAGCAAAGCGAAAGTTCTGCGGTGTCACACGCAGATTCCAGCCCGCCATAGGATCCTTAATCATCTGGATCGCCACACTGGGGGCGTCGCTGTCGGCAGGTAGATTAGTGGCAGCGGAGTGGTCGTGCGCTGCCATCTCCATGTTGCCGCCATGTTGGGCCGGGTCAGTATGGTCATGGCTCTCAAAGGTGCTACCGCTGCTGGCGGCAATCACAAAGCCAGCACCGCCGCCAAAGACAAGTCCGATGGCAAAGAGAGCGAGAGAACGGGACATCTTGTTATCCTCAATAAAGAAAACCCCCGCCGGTGTAACCAGCGGGGTAGCAATGGAGGAGCGCGATCAGACTGCAGCGCCAGCGCGCTTGCCTTCTGTCTGCCAGAAGTAGCCGGTGAAACTGCCCAAGAGTGCCCAGGCGGCCATGCCGATGCCGAAGGCCCGGGCAGCAAAAAGCGCCCCGATTTCGGTCGGAACCGGCCCAGAGAAACTGTCAGGCTCAGGGGCCCCGATAATATGCGGTACCATTAGCAGCACGGCCGCAATCAGGTAGCTTACCAGGTTACCTCCAAAGGCAATCAGCCACATGGCTACGCCGGCTGCGGCAACGGTGACCGTCCACCAGATCTGACGCACTCCCACATCTGCTGCCGCCACGCCGGGAACTTCTGGGGCCAGTGACAAGCCAGGAGCAAAGTGGAAGGCGACAAAGCCCGCAAGACCCCAAAGCAGGCCGGTGCGGCCGTTGATCTCATGCCCCTGACGTTCGGCTACTGACATCAGCGCCGCCAGGACTAGCGCATAGCCGGTATAGGTAAGCATGGTGAAGATTATGCTGAGACCATCGCGCATCGGCTCGGCGAACATGCCGGGCAGGTCGGGATGCGCAGTTACGGGATCAGCGCCAAAATGCACCAAGTCACCGCCCTCATAGAGCTCGGCGTGAAGTAGCACGGGCTGCACGAAATACAACTGCAGAAGGGCGGCAATCAGCCCCGCTGCAGCACCAGCGAACAAGCCGCTGGTCAGAATACGACTGAACATTGTCTTAGTGGCAGGGGAAGCCAGTTGCGTGGCGCACATCATGAGCCGCGTCATGCAGGCCAGAAGCCTGAACATGGCCAGTCACGGTAATGATCCCCAGACCCAGAACCACGGCGAATACTGCAGGCAGAAAGGATGCGCCAGCGGCGGATGCCTTGATCGTTTTTGTCGTCATTTTAATCCTCCTCGCCGTCACACCCGACGGCATAAGTTGTGTCCATTCTACGGCCGGTCTCCTGACTCGCAGGTCACAGCAGACTTCCCCCTTCCCGGCGCCATTACGCCAGTGGTATTGGAAGGCCGCTCGCCGCTCACAGTCGCGGGGGCGGTCAAGGCTTCAGTGCAGTAGTTTAATGCACCGTCCTCATTCCCGTTTCAGTCCCAGTGCGTAAGCACCTTTGGACACCGTAGAAGCCTTTATTCTTCCATAGTGCTGCGTTCCGTCAAGTACGAAAGCGACATCATAGCATTCTGCAGCGGTTAATCTTAAGTAATGGCAGGTTTGGTTTAGATTTTGGCCGCTAAGTGCAGAAGGCTAAGTCGAAAAACACAAACTGTAAGCTGAAAACTCCACACCGGAGTTTTGGCCGGCAAGTTGCATGTGGGCTATCTTTTTTGTGCCGGTATACGTGCAATCGCCTTGAAACGTAGCTTACCTAGCTTCCTGGCGTCAGCGAAGTCGCCGTCAGTACTGTCCTCATACATCCGCATGAAAATCATTATGTCCGGAAGATCGACTGCAGTAATCTCTCCGAACAGATAGGCGGTCTTGCCGCTTTGTCGCACCGCCAACGTCTGTGGTCGGCGACAACCGGACATGCAATCTACTTGCTGCAACTCGGCTTGCACCCCCGATGCCTCCAGCGTTGCGGCTAGCTGATTATAAAGGGTGGAATCCGCGTCGCGGCAGGTTCTGCAAAGCGTGAGGGTAGGCAGGCACATGCGTCAGGCTGATCCTTGATCGAGAACTTCCATCTGAGATTTCATATTTGCTGGTCGGTTGTTAGCTCGGTTTCAATACCTGTTTTGACTCTAAATCTGGAAAAGAGTCTATACTCGAGCAACAAGCACACATTAGCCCTAGCCCTCTAAAACTATGCAAATACACCGAGTGCGAGACGGGGATTTGGCAGAGCGAAGAAGCAACCATCAGACGAAGAGATTTCCAAGTTTCTATGTGAGATTGAGCTGAAGCAGGTGGTAGGCGATGAAGTGGAACAGCTCACGCGAAACATCTTTGTTCTTCAATAATCTGAAACAGCATTGCCTCCGGGATCGGCTCGCCATTACACGCCTATTTTCAGGTCCGCGCGCACCGCGCCTCCCAAGGTGAATTCTGGGACGCGACAGGTTCTTGTAGCGCGTAACTAGGTTCGTTCTATCGTCATTTACAGTCCAGATCCGGGACATATAGCGGGGTTCGTGCTTGATCGTTACCACGACCGATCATGGGACTGAATGCGTCGCGCCAACTGACGACATTCAAAAGAAAGTACGCTGATGCGAAACGCCTAGGCATCAAAAACTTTTCTGTCTGCGTCACCAGAACTGAGGATCGCCCAAGCTGCCATCGGTGCTCGCCGCAACCCGCTGTGACGGGTGTTGTGATAACGGCATATCTCCGGGTGCAGCCAGTCTTCGAACTCCTCCAATGTCATCGACGCAGTGCCGGAGCCGTCGCATTTCCCCTTATCCTTGGGGGATGATTGCGTTCTTCCCTAAAGTAGATGAACGGCCTCCATGGTCGTCCTAATCAGGCGTTCGATATCGTCGCCGTAATGCGCTCGACCCAGTGGCCTTTACTTGACGGAGATACCCCAATCTGAGCAGGTCAAATGGAAGGTTTCGCTGCGGAAACGCGCCCATTGTCTACGTGTATGGCTTGCGGAATCCCAGCAGTAGGCCAATACAACACCTCGGAGATATCTGGCGCGCGGATCGAATTCGTTCACACGCAATGGTGCAAACACAAGCAGATGGACGAGTCGGACGGAGCAACGAAACTCAAATATGCGCCCAGAACAATGCAGGTCGTGACATCAATTGCGAGAGGCAACCAATGTCTACCCAACGGTTTAGCCGCTAGAAACCTGCACCCAACGGTCAGGGTGTAGTGGGTCCTGTATTCTTAGGAATAGATACCTAGTTTCCTTCCACGTTTTGATCCTGTTGGTAACATTGTCCAGAACCAAATCGCCTTCACTCGAGCGATAGACTAGAACAGCATGGCCACTGCGATTGGTGTCCAAGACAGTTGCAATTAGTAGCTTCGTAGGATCCAAACCGTTCTGCACAAGTTCAAACTTCTTTTGCAAAGCGAAGTCTTCGCAATCTCCTGATCCTTGCGTCGGCAGGGTCCAGTACTCCTTTGTTCCATATTGGCTTTGATCCGAAACGGCGCGAATCCTCCGATTGACGCGCATGTTGATCGTTTTAACGATCTGCTTTTCCTGCGCCTCGGACAGTCCAGAACTACGAGTTTTCGCGCACGCCCAAGAGTAATCATTGCATAGTGATTTGGCCCCCGACGGCGCTTCAATCTTTCTATCAAGATCGATCAAGGGAAGCTCAGAGGCTTGCAATGTAGCGGCTGACACAAAAAAGCTGTATATAAAACAGATCATTGGGAGATAACCCAGCAGGTTTTTCGATAACATTCCCTGAACTAAAGTGGGATTTGTCATATCTGCCTTCTCCATGCTCGTTCCTCTGAGGTATCCAAACTTCCCGGGCCAATGTATTTCATTCCAAGCCTTCATGTGCTTTGAGGCATTGCAACAGCTTCTTAGCCTCTAGGGGTAAAGCGGCAAAAATTTGCAGATTCTTTGGTATTTCTTCCTTAGTTGACAGCATCAGAGCATCCACGCCATCACCAGTCCGGCATAGCTAACAGAGCGAATTAGAGGGTAAGCTGATCGCAATTCTCTCATTCAACAAATATACAACAGAGATCGGCCGTCATCGTTTAAGGTTACGAAATACTGGGACAATGAAGCCGCTCCTCCACAAACTGGGATAGGCAGTTTCGGTTTTTCCGGGCGCTGCAATTAATGGCCGCTAATGACATCTTTGACGACAGGCTCGTTGAGCAACGCCGTTAGCAGGGGGCATGCTGCTTCTCCTTCAGCACAGGTCTGCACAAGTTCTACCAATGCTTGCTCCAGCCGTTGGAGAGCGGCGATTTTTGACCTAACGTTGTCGAGGTGTCTTGTTGCGACGCCTTCGGCGTCACGACAGGCTTGCTCCGGCGCTTTGGACAATTCGCGAAGTGCACATGCATCCTGAATAGTAAAGCCAAGATCGCGGCAGCGTTTGATGAATCTGAGCTCGGATATTTCCCGTTCCGTGTAAGCGCGGCGCCCCGAGGCGGTTCGACCGGCTTTCTCGACTATGCCTTCCCGTTCGTAGTAGCGGATCGTCTCGATCGACAGGCCGGTCAATCTCGCCACTTCGCCAATCGCAATCATGTGATGACCTTTCCCTTGAACCTGTATCCACTACAGGATGCATATTGTCGGTCATGATGTCGAATTTCGCAAACCGCACGAAGCAAAAATCGAGGAAGCCGAACCGGCTTCCGCCCAAGATCGTCAAAGTCGGAGAAAGCTGACTATGAGCAAATTTGTAGGGGCGAGTTTTCTTGGATCGTTTACCGCATTTGGCGTTGCGACCTGCTGCATCTTGCCGATGGCCTTGATTTTACTTGGCTTGGGAGGGAGCTGGCTGGCCGTATTTGGCAAGATCGCCGCCGCGAGTTATTACGTGCTCGGCGGTTCGACGGCCCTGCTGTTTCTCTCTGGCATCGTCGCGTACCGCCATGGTTCACTCGACCGCCTCAAATGGTGGCTGACAGGCAGTTTTGCGTTAACGACCATCGCTTGGGTTATCGTACTCAACGAAATCCGAATAAATGATTTCCTGATAACCTTAATGTGACGCCATGAGTGAAGAACGCCCGAACCTTGTCAGCACGATCATCTGCCCGGAATGTGGACATTCAAAACCTGAAACGATGCCAGCAGATGCGTGCCAGTGGTTCTACGAATGCACATCTTGCGGAAAAGTCCTGAAGCCACTTCCCGGCGATTGCTGCGTCTACTGTTCCTACGGATCGGCCCCATGCCCGCCAATTCAGGCGGGCGACAAATGCTGCGGTTGATACGGCGACCGGGATGTCGGTTTTGTCCGCAAAGCCAGTCATCAGACTTTGCGGACGCAGGTATTTTTTCACCGTAGGCTGGAACTTGCTCGGTAGGACAAGGCAGGCGTGAAGTCACGGATCAACTGTTTTGCCGTGAAGAATGTCACGTAAACCGGGCAGAAGAAGCGAGCGTCGTGTTTTTCAGGATCTCGCCAGCGCTACTGGTACTTCATGCCGCCGGGTAGCTGGCGAACACCTCTGTGGTTCCATCCTTGCGGATCAGGAAAACGTCAAAAGCTTCGCGTTCGCTTTCCGGTCCCATGCCAGGTGAGCCGAAAGGCATTCCCGGAACCGACAGTCCGACAGCATCCGGGCGTTCGCCCAGCAGGCGCCGAATGTCAGCGGGCGGGACGTGTCCTTCGATCATGTAGGCCTCCACGCGGCCCGTGTGGCATGACATCATGCCTTCCGGTATGCCATTAGCAGTTTTGTGAGCGTTCAGGGCCTCCCATGCACTGTTTTCCACGCTCACTTCAAAACCTTCCGCTCGCATGATTTTGATCCACGAGCCGCAGCACCCGCAATTCGGATCCTTCAAGACATGGATTGAGGGGCTTGTTTTGGCGAACGCGGGAAGCGCCGCGCTCCCCACAAGGGCCGCGGCTCCTTGCATCAAGCGGCGGCGGCTCAGGTTATTCATTGTCATGTTCCCTCCTGGGAAAGCTTGTCTTAAGCCGATGTAAAAAACGCACCGGTAGGATTTAATGCGGACCGCAGATACGGGACCGCCATATTCGTCACCCTCGGATACTCATCAGATATGGCTTTCTGGGCGACGCAGGGATTTCTCACAATGATCTGGCGCAAACTCAACTCGGAAACGGAAGCCTTGATCTCCTCTTTTTCTGCACCTGCCACTCTGGGTCCGGCCTGGCGATAATCCGGTTCTCAAGCAACCCCGCTACCTTCCGTTCAAGGCCCGAATTGCGCCCATTTCTCACTGCTGCGTTCGATAGCGCTTACGATCGAACAGTTCCGATTTTCACCACGCTGTCACCCTATTTTTAGCCGCGTGTCGGTCACGAACTCGTAAGGGGGCAGATCGAGGTTGCGGGGCGCGGGGCCTTTCCGAATTCTGCCTGACGTGTCGTAATGCGAACCGTGACACGGACAGAACCAACCGTCCCAGTCTCCGGTGGGTTCGCTGCCACCCTGCCCGAGCGGTATGCATCCCAGATGGGTGCAAACGCCAACAACTACCAGCCATTCAGGTCGCTGTACGCGCTCGGTGTCAGGTTGCGGGTCGATCATTGGTGCATCGTCTTCTGCCTTAGCCAGCGCGATCCGCTCTTTAGTCCTGTGGTCGATAAAGATCGGTTTGCCTTTCCATTTAACAGTGATCCTCGTTCCTGGTCCGACTCCTTCAAGATCTATGTCGACAACGGCTTGGGCGGAGATGTCTGCACTGGGGTTCATGCTGTTAACAAGTGGCCAGACCGCCGCGCCCGTGGCCACGATGGCGGCACCGCCGGTGACAAAGTATAAGAAATCGCGCCGAGTTTCAGGCTCTGAAGGTGCCTGTCTTTCAGAAAATTCAGACATATTGTTCCTCCTGTGCGTCAGGACGGGTTCGTCGAATGGTAGGACACGAACGACATTGATCAGTCGCTCTGTTTCTCTTCTTCACCCTGATGCTCCATTTCCGATTCATCGGAGTGATCTTCGTCGATGTCATGGTGCATCATTCTGGCGATGCCTTCCGGAATCTGATCTCGTGTTAGTTTTGCCTGTTCCCATGCGTCATGGACAAAGGCGATGATGTCGGCCATTTCCTGTCCGTTAAGCTCGATCTGTTCGCCCAGTTCTTTCTTTTGCAGTTCGACCATCGCGGCCGAACCGCGCCACATACGGGCGGCAAAATCAAAGGGGTTCATCATGTCTTCCATAGTGTCGGTATCCAGCGCCTGGGCGTCCTCGCCGCCCACACCGTTAACCGAATGGCAGACGATACAGCCTTTGTTGACAAACAGCGCCCTGCCCCGTTCGGCATTCATTTCAGGCATGATGAGCCTCATGGGCAATTGGTCCGTCGCCCGCAAGTGCTCAACTTCACCGTGCGAAGCCATTACAGATAGTGCACCGGTCGTCAGGGGCAGTGCAATTGCGGCTATCCGTGTTGGAGTTGCTAACATGGCAATTTCCCTTCCTTCTTGGATTACGTATTTGCTCTGCTCAGTTGGCCGTTCCTACTCCTTGTTGCGCAGTGTTCTTGCCGCAAAGCCGCCAGCTATACAGGGCGCCGTTCTCAGTGTTTGCCGTGGCCGCGATGCATTAAGAAATGCATGCCCACGCAGACCAGCAAGAACAGCAACGGAGAACTGAGCAAAGGATAGAGTGTCTCGCGGTATTCCCAGCCCAGAACAGCGGCGCCCAACGCGATCGCAATTACAACCGGGAGCCAATTACGCTTGGCACCGCTGGCCGTCTGATCTTCGGTTTTGGGCGCTTCGGGCGTTTCGTCAGAGCTGACCCTTTCGGTCGTCTCCTGTGTGGCGCGAGTTTCGTCGAAATTTGATTGGGTCATAGCTGATTTGCCTCCTTTTCGATGATCCATTGTTTGAGAAAGATGCGCTCGTAGGCGAAGACCAAGCCGATGCCAGCAACGGCATAAACCACGATCATCGGATCCGAGCGTAGTTTGAGTATTGTGAACGCAGTCAGCACCACCGCATCCAGCGTCAGAGCGGTCAGCAAGACCCATCCCCGGGCGTTGATCTGACCGCGCAAGCGTCGCCAGACACCCCAATGCACCGCCATGTCCATCACCAGGTAAAAGAACGCCCCCAACGAGGCGATGCGAGACAGGTCGAACAACACCGCAAGCAGGCCCGCAATCACGACCGTGTAGATCAGCGTGTGAGACTGGATGCTGCCCGTCATGCCGAAATGGCTGTGCGGGATCATTTTCATGTCGGTCAGCATCGCCAGCATCCGGGACACAGCGAAAACGCTGGCGATCAGCCCCGAGGCCGTCGCCACCATCGCCAGCGCAACGGTCAGGTAGAACCCGCCCTGCCCCAGCACCGGCTTGGCAGCCTCGGCCAGAGCATAGTCCTGCGCCGCGCGGATCTGCTCGGGCGGCAGGCTGACGCCGACGGCAAGGGCGACCAGCAGGTAGACCACCGCGCAAATCGCGATCGAGATCATGATGGTGCGCCCGACATTGCGGTGCGGGTCGACGATCTCGGCCCCGCTGTTGGTGATGGTGGTAAAGCCCTTGAAGGCGAGGATCGACAGGGCTACCGAGGCTACGAACCCCAGCGGCGCCGCCGGTTCCGAGCCCTGAACCTGCCAGGTTCCGCCCGCAGCCCAAAGTGCGGCGATGCCGAATATTGCGATCCCGCCTATCTTGAGCGCCGACATGATGATCGACCACAACCCCACCGACCGGTTGCCCGACCGGTTCACCGCATAGGCAAAGACGATCAGCGCAACCGCGACCAAAGGTACCAGCGGTCCGCTCTCGATGTTGAACGGGCGGAGCGCATAGCTCGCGAATGTACGCGCGACGAGGCTTTCGTTGATCACCATCGACAGCGCCATCAGCAGCGAGGCCGCCGCCGCAACCGCCCCGGGCCCGTAGGCCTTGGTCAGGATCATGGCGATGCCGCCCGATGAGGGCCAGGCGTTGGACATGGCGATATAGGTGTAGGCGCTGAAACCCGTCACCACGGCCCCGACCACGAAGGACAGCGGAAACCACGGCCCCGCCAGCCCGGCGATCTGTCCGGTCAGTGCAAATATCCCCGCGCCGATCATAACGCCGGTACCCATGGCGACGGCCCCGGTCAGCGAGATTGATCCGGGCTTCAGCGCGCCATCGGCGCCGTGCGTATTATGCTCGTGCGTACTCAAATCTTCGCCCCCCGCAATCGCAGCGCATTCAACACCACTGAAATCGATGAAGCACTCATAGCGAACGCCGCGAACATTGGGCTGATCAGGATGCCGAAAAGCGGGAACAGAAGACCCGCCGCCACCGGAACGCCCGAGGCGTTGTAGATCAGGGCAAAGAATAGGTTTTGCCGGATATTGCGCATGGTAGCGCGGGCCAGCCTTCGGGCGCGCACGATGCCATCAAGGCTTCCGTTGACCAGCGTGAAGCCTGCACTTTCGATCGCCACGTCGGCACCGGTCCCCATGGCGATGCCCACATCGGACTGCGCTAACGCGGGTGCGTCGTTCACTCCGTCACCCGCCATGGCAACCTTGGCGCCTTTCTTCTGCAGTTCGCGAATTATGCGGGCCTTGTCCTCGGGTAGAACGTCGGCTCGAATCTCATCGATACCCAAACGTTCGGCCACCGCCTTTGCAGTGCGTTCGTTGTCGCCAGTCGCCATGATAATTCGGAAACCCAGCTCGTGCAGCGCCTTGAGTGCGGCGGGTGTTGTTTCCTTGACCGGGTCGGCGACGCTGACCAACCCCGCCACTGAACCATCAAGCATCACGAACATTACCGTTTCGCCGTCATCCCGACGCGCATTGGCCTTGGCCGTCAGTTCGGCCGCCTCGAGTCCGAGATCGGTGACCAGTTTCAGGTTGCCGAGCGCGACGGGGCGGCCATCCACCGTGCCTTTCACGCCTTTACCAGTCACCGCCTCGAAGTCACTGGCGTCGGACAGGGCCACGCCACGTTCCTCGGCTCCTGTGACGATTGCCTCAGCTAACGGGTGCTCCGAGCCCTTCTCCAGCGTTGCGGCCAGCCGCAGCACCTCGACTTCGTCATGGCCAGGTTCGGGTAATACAGCCACAAGCTTTGGCTTGCCCATGGTCAAGGTGCCGGTTTTGTCCACGATCAAAGTATCGATCTTCTCGAACCGCTCCAGCGCTTCGGCATTTTTGATCAGCACTCCGGCCTGCGCCCCGCGCCCCGTGGCCGTCATGATCGACATCGGAGTGGCCAGGCCAAGCGCGCACGGGCAAGCTATGATCAGTACCGACACCGCTGCGATCAAGGCGTAGGAGAGCGCCGGAGCCGGTCCCCAAATTGCCCATGCAATAAAGGCCAGCGAAGCTATACCTATGACCGCCGGTACAAACCAGCCCGCCACTTTGTCAGCGTATTTCTGGATCGGTGCGCGCGAGCGTTGCGCGTTGGCCACCATTTCGACAATCTGGGACAGCATTGTGTCAGAGCCCACTCGTGTTGCTTCGATTACAAGACTACCGGTGCCGTTGATTGTGGCCCCTGTGACCGGCTCTCCCTGTACCTTCTCAACCGGAACCGGTTCGCCAGAGATCATGCTTTCGTCAACAGATGAGCGCCCTTCGAGTACAATGCCGTCTACTGGCACCTTGTCGCCAGGGCGTACACGAAGGCGGTCGCCTACCTGTACTTCTTCAAGCGGAATTTCCTCTTCACTGCTGTCAGGGCGGATAATGCGGGCGGTCTTTGCGGCCATGTCCAGCAAAGCGCGGATCGCCTTACCGGTGCCTTCGCGGGCCCGCAGTTCCATCACCTGCCCGAGCAGAACAAGTGTAACGATAACTGCGGCCGCTTCGAAATAGACCCCAACATGGCCTTCTGAATCTCGAAAACCGTCCGGAAATATGTGGGGCATCAATACGGCGACAACGCTGAACAGCCACGCGGCCGAAACCCCCATGGCAATCAACGAGAACATGTTTAGATTCATGGTGCGAAACGAATTCCACCCTCGTTCCAGAAATGGCCAGCCGCACCAAAGAACGACCGGAGTGCCAAGTATCAGTTCAATCCATAGGGTTGTACGCTCACCAAAAATCTCTCGCACGCCAGACAGCCCAACGTAGGGGCCCATCGTGAAAACCAAAAGCGGCAGCGTCAGAACCGCACCTACCCATAGGCGCCGGGTGAAATCCACCAGTTCCGGGTTCGGCCCCTCGTCCACCATCGCCGCGCTTTCCAGCTCCAACCCCATGCCGCAGAGTGGGCAGGACCCGGGATGGGTTTGCCGCACCTGCGGATGCATCGGGCAGGTATATACGGGTCCGTCATAGCCTGTCGGAACGATGTCATATTCACCGTTGTCGTCCGTCGCTCCATGATGCGCGGAATGGTGGTGATGCGCATGCGCATCCACCTCGCCCTCGGGCACAAGGTGCATCCCGCATTTGGGACAGTCGCCGGGCCCAGATTGACGCACGTCAGAATGCATGGGGCAGACGTAAGCGACCTCGGTCGGGCCGTTCGCGTGGATTCTGATGTCGTGGTCTTCTGTCATGTTCTGCTCCCTGGTTTAAGCTTTGGTCGTAGAGCCGTTTAATTACACAATGCCGGGCACAGTCCTTCAGGGCAGAACAACCATCTGGTGGCCCTCACCCAGTATCGGCACTTCGGTAATAGCCGTCAGGCTGACTTGATCGACGATCCAGACCTTCGGTTCGGTTCGGCTTGATACCATCACTTTGCCTGAGTTCGGTATGGGCGTCAGGTGATAAGGTGCCGGTGACAGGTTGGTCGATCGCTGTTTGCCCGTAGCAAGATCAATCGACAACAACCGGTCGGTGCCTTTGGCGGCCACGAACAGTACGCCCTCGCGGTCGGACAGGCCGATCCCGTGCAACTCGCCTCCAATGTCATAGGTTTCGGTGACAGAACCGCTGGCAAGATCTACGCGGAAGGCCTTGCCACCATCACTGTCGGCTACGAAGGCGGCGCTGCCGGTGGCGTTAAGTACAAGATGCTCAGGGCCTTCGCCGACGGGGATGTTGCGTACGACGAAGCCTTTGACGACATCTACTTCGCTAAGTGTACCATTGCCGGTATTGGTGACATAGACCCTGTCGCCGTCAGGCGCGAATACCGCATAGTTGGGCATTGGCCCGGTTGCTACGAAACCAAGGAAGCTGAGCTTATCGAGATCGACGATCGAAATACCGTCACCGCCTGGATGGGTCGCCACCGCGAACCGCCCGTCGGGCGACACCGCGGTGTGATGCACCGCACCTGGAACCTCGATCTGGCGGACGACCTCGCGTGTTTCCGCATCAAGGATCGTCAGCAGGCTCCGCCCCTTGTCTTTGGGCAACGCGGTGACATCGCGCTTGGCGTGGTGCGCAGCGTGTTCATCCTCGGACATACCTTCGGGCTTTGGTGGCGTTGTGGCCTCGGTTTCTGCGTAGCTGCCTGCGACCAGGTACTTAACGTCGGGCGCGCCTGCCAGCCCATGGACCGCCACGAGCCTCGGCAGCCGCTCGACGGTCTTGCCGGTTTCGGAGTCGATCACCAGAACCGAGTCCGCGCTGCCTTCGGGAATGAACACGGTTGACGCCAGCGTGAGAGAGGGCGCGGTCAAAGCTACTACGGACAGGCCAGCGGCCAGATTGAACAGGGTCATTTAGGTTTCCTTTCGTCAACTGAAACGCGCGCATTGGCGGGCACGTGCAGAAAAATCCGGTAGATGACGGCCATCAGGAAGGGCGTCAAAAGCAGGGTCAGAGCGATGGCCTTCATGGCTTTGTCCTTTCAATCAGTTGAATTTTGTGCGAGCCGCAAAGGCATTGAACAGCCCGCCGAACAGCAACGCGGCGTACCAGCCGTAGAGAAACGCCCATAACAGTCCCAACAGGAAAGAAGGCAGGCTGAGCCAGGTCATTCCGGGCATCAGGCCGATCCAAATCCGGTACATAGCAAAACTTGGAAAGATCAGGTCAAGGGCCACGCACAGCAGGTAGGTTGCGGCCAGAAACAGGCTGAGCGCCCAGCCAAGGGTTATCACCGGAACACCCGGCTGATGTTCTTGTATCCCCATCACACAGGAGCCACAGGCCAAGCGCAACAGTGCGAATAGCACCGCGCCCGTGACGAAAAAGTACAGAATGGTAAGCATGGTAAGTGTCCTGAACCGAGTTGGGCCGCAATCAACGGCTTGGGCAAGACCCCGGAGCGAATCCGGGGCTATTGCCGGTCACGTTCAGGACAGGTTTGGCGGATGTGGTAGTGGGGCGACCGGCAGGCTTGCGCGTGGCCGGAACCGTTCTGGCGCCACGGGCGTAGCAATACGCATCGAGAGCAATTCAGGTGCCGCCATAACTGCCATCGCATAGCAGCCCGGGTGCACTGAGCAGTCTAATTCTTCTGATGGATGAGACGCGGGATACCCACCGCTGTCACCGATCACAAGCTCGGCCTGGGTGGCGGCCTTCGCGATGTCATGCCCGGCATGGGACGGCACAACAGAGATCAGCATCGAAACCACCAACGCACAGATCAACAGGACCTGCAGCCGGCCCATGGCTCGGGCCGTCCGTGTCGCAGTTGATATCCATTGTGCGCGGATCACTTAGGGTTTCCTCCATTCTCCAACAGTTTAGGGCCGCTTGGACCGGTCGCATTGATCTGGCTCAATTCGTGGTCTGAAGAGCCAACAGGCATCTTGCGTTTCCAAGCCAACCAGATAAGTGGCGCCCCCGTCAACAGCCCAAGCCCGATAACCGCAAGGCTGGTGCCGCCTGTCGCGGTTTCGGTAATCTGGCTGCCCAGATGGGCCAGAACGAAACTGGCCGGCAGGAGTCCAGCCAAGGTGGCCAGTGCGAACCGCCAAAATTGAAGTCGGGTCAGACCGGCGGCATAGCTGACCATGTCGAAAGAAACGAAAGGCATCAGGCGGCTGGTGAACACGGTCAACATCAGGGCATTCTGCGATCCAAGCAACCCCAAGTCCAGCTTGTCGCCGAACCACCGGCGCAGCGCGTCGCGCCCCAACCAACGGGCTATCAGGAACGCCAGCAGCGCCCCCAACTCCGCCCCGATAGCAACCAATGCGGTTCCCAGCCCATGCCCATATGCCACCCCGGCAGCGACAGCGATCGGAGCGCTGGGGATTGGGCTGGCAACCACTGCGGCTGTCATGAAGCCGATGATGACAACGGGTCCGAACGGGCCGGCCCAATCCACCCACGCAGTAATGACTTCGCGCGATAGTCCTGCGTCCAACGCGCCAGACAGCCACAACCAGATGGTGGCGATCAGCAACGCGATCAAAACCGCGATGAAAACCAAACGGCTATTGCTGTGCAGGCCCTCCAGCTTTCGTTCCTCCTATGACATAGCCCTCCACCCCTAAACGGGAGTGACGGATTCCGAGGTCACTTAGCGATGTATTTGACCAGTGCCACGATCGCCAGAACGATCAACACTGCGATCAGCAACATCCAGATCATGCCAAACCCCATTCCAGCGCCATAGCCCATCATCGCTTTGTTCCTCAGTGGTTTGTGCCGAGTGCGATGACCCGGCTACACGGTTGCGTTTCAGTTGTTGGTTTCAGAAGCCTTTGTCACAGGTTTCGAGGCCTTCATGCCGTGTTTCGGCGACATCGTCTTTGCGCCTTTCTCGATTTCCCCTGTGGTCACAACGCCATCGCCATTGGCATCAAGATGCTGAAATCGGTCCACCATGGTTTCGCGGATCATCCCGGAATGCAGCGCTTCGAACTCATCAATCGACAGGTTGCCATCTCCATTGACGTCATGCGCCTGCATCCGGGCCTTCAGACCTTCGGCGATCTCAGATTCGCTCGGGCGACCGTCCTCGTCCATGTCCAGAACCGCCAGCCAGTTGCCGCCCATCATACCCTTGCCATGCATACCACCCATCATCTGGCCATGCATTTTCATCATCATTTGCATCATGCCTGCGTGATCGCCCATCATGCCGCCGGGCGCACCCTGCATCATGCCGCCCTGATGGCCCTGCATCTGCGCGCTGCTGCCATGCTGACCGGCGGCAAGCGCGGGCAGCGCCATTAAAGTCGCGGCAATGGCTCCAGCGGCCAGCGTGAAGGTACGTTTCATGACTTTCACCTCTCGGGTTTTTGTTTCTACACAAAGCATATGGCCGCCCTCGGTCGCGCCACCACCCCCCTGCTCAACCCGGTTTGTATCGTTGTGTCGCAGCCCGCCCAACTGATACAAAGGGATACAAAAAAGCCGGGATTTGTACCGCGCCGGGGCTTATGATTGCGCCATGACTGAAGCACCACATATCTTGATTGTCGACGACCACCGCGAAATCCGTGATGCTGTCAGCCGCTATCTGGAAAAGAATGGGTTGCGCGCCAGTACCGCGCGCGACGCAACCGAGATGGACGCGCGACTGGCGGCCGGTCGGATTGATCTTATCGTACTCGACATCATGATGCCGGGCGAAAACGGATTGTCGGTCTGTCGCCGCCTGTCCGCGGCCGGTGGCCCGCCGATCCTGATGCTGACAGCCCTCAGCGATGACACCGACCGTATCGTGGGTTTAGAGATCGGCGCCGATGACTACCTGCCCAAACCATTCAACCCACGTGAATTGCTGGCCCGGATCAAGGCGATCCTGCGGCGTTCCGAAACCACCGTCCCCCCGGCTGGCGATCTGAGCGGCAAACGGATCGCCTTTGGAAGCTGGGTTCTGGATGCCGACAGTCGCACCTTGATATCCGCCGAAGGGGCCGAAGAAAGTCTGACCACCGCCGATGTCCGGCTGCTGGCCGTATTCCTGCAGCGGCCCCGCAAACTCCTGTCGCGAGACGAACTGCTGGATTTGACCGCCGGCCGCAGCCCGCACTTATTCGACCGTACGATCGACAACCAGGTCAGCCGCTTGCGTCGCAAGATCGAAGCTGACCCAACGCGGCCGAAGCTCATCACCACGATAAGAGGTGGCGGTTATTGCCTGTCGACCGACGTGAGCGAGCTTACGGGATGAAAGCCTTTGCCCAAAGTCTGCGCGGTCAGCTTATCCTTTTGATCATCGCCGCGCTGGCTGCCGCGCAACTGGTCAGCCTGTGGCTGTTCGTCGACGAACGCTCAATGGCAGTGCACATGGCCCTTGGCCTGGAAACCGCCGGACGCGCCGCAAACATCGCGCGGCTGATTGAAGAAGCTCCACCCGAGATGCACGACGCGATCCTGCGGGCGGCAAGCTCTCCACTGGTGCGTTTCAGCCTTACAGATACGCCCGCGGTCGATCACACCGGGCATAGCGCTGGTGGGACGGTCGAAAATACAATCCGCAGAATTCTGCCAGGCTATGAAAACCGTCCCATCCGGGTAGAGTTGCATGAGTTCTCTCCCGATATGCTGCCGGTCGAAGGTGTTCCGTCCACAATGGCTGAAATGCACATGGCAATGATGCGTGATCACGTTTCCGCAATTGAAATGCAGCTGTCGATCGCTCTGACGACCGATCAATGGCTCAACGTGGATACCCGGTTCCATAACCCTCCTCTGCAATGGCCTTTGCAGTCCTTCGTCAGCTTCGGTTTCACTGCAACTTTAATTCTTGGAGCAGCCATTTGGTTTCTACTGACACGGCTGACCGGCCCGTTGCGCCGCCTGTCACTGGCTGCAGACCAGTTTGGTCGCGGTGAAGACGTCCAGGAACTGACGGTTTCTGGTCCGACCGAGGTGCGAGATTTGACGCAGGCGTTCAACCATATGCGTGACAGGTTGACTCGCTATGTTGCCGATCGGACCAGACTATTGGGGGCGCTGGGTCACGATTTGCGGTCGCCTCTGACGGGATTGCGGGTTCGCGCCGAACTGGTGGAGGAAGAGGAGACCCGTGACCATCTGATCGAGACCATCGAGGAAATGCAGGATATGGTGGACTCCACCCTGTCATTTGCCAAGGGCGTAGCCACGCGCGAACCTTCCAGTACCGTCCCAATTGGTGAATTCGTAACCAAAACGACCGAAGACATTGTGCAAGCCGGCAACGTGGTTGAGGTATCGGTAGCAGACAATCCGGCCGTCACGCTTCGGCCGATGCTGATGAAGCGAGCTCTGCGCAATATCATTGAAAACGCCTGCCGGTATGGTGCCCGGGCCGACGTCTCGGTCAAGCAAGAGGGGAATGAGGCAAAAATATTGATCCAGGATCAGGGCCCCGGCATCCCCGAGCATATGCTTGATGCGGTATTCGACCCATTTGTGCGGCTTGAAACATCCCGCTCGCGAGAGACTGGCGGAACCGGCTTGGGGCTGTCGATCGCACGTACGATCATCCAGTCGCACGGTGGCACAATAGAATTGCTAAACAGAGAAACTGGCGGCTTGTGCGCTAAGGTGGTTCTGCCAGTTTTTGAGGGCCAAACGTAACTTGTAAACACAATAGGCACGTTCCGAAAGCTTATTGGAAGCCCACCACTTTGGGCCAGCTTCAGGTGTGGGCTCAACCGCAGCGTCGGAGAACACTGAACTGGAAAGACTGGCTTTCCCCCCAAGGGGTTTGGTGCAGGTGATGGCGATGCGCGACGAGTTCAAAGTGGTCCTCGAAAAGCATGGCGATATCGCTCGGACTATAGCGGGCGACCGGGAGACCACTGCAAGTCTCCGGCCCATCAAGTGCAAACGTAGCAATGATCGCATGGCCGCCAATTTTTACCCCTCTCTTCACTCTTTCCAGATAGGCCGCGCGTTGCGATGTATCCACGAGAAAGTGAAAAACCGCCCTATCATGCCAGACGTCATATCTGCGATCGGGGACCCAAGAAGTTATATCTGCGGAAATCCAAGTGACTGTTTCAGCGGCGCGCCCCAACCTTTCCCGGGCCGTGTCCAACGCGACCTGCGATAGATCGAGAACTGTCACGTCATGGAGCCCCTTCGCAAGCAACGCTCCAGCAAGACGAGATGTACCCCCGCCAATGTCGATGACGGATGAAGGCTTAGACACTCTGATCAACTCAATGAGTTCAAGCGATATCTCTGGATCATCCTCGTGCCAACTCAATTGGGTGTCAAACTTCTCGCCATAGACATCGTCCCAGTACTCTCTTGTGTTAGCCGTCATGTCGTATCGTTTTCCCAAGTCGTCGCCCTGGAGATATCCTCATTTTGACCGCTCCGCGCTGCATTTTCGACTGGAGCAAAAACCAACACGGCGACGCCCCAAACAATTTGGTGCTGGTCTGTTGAATAGCCGCGTGAAGTCATCTCGGCGACAATGTAGTACAAACACATTCCAATTGTGAAATGTTTTGTGTGGGATTTGTTTGTCGGTCAGATTTCCACTGGGTTCGCAAGAAGCTCCAGAATTTAGCGCAGATTTAGCTGCAGTGGCGCGGGGCGGAGACACCGAAGCGTTGGCAGTTTGTGTACTGCTTGCCTGGATTGCTCTGTTCTTTCAGAATAGCTGGAAGATTTTCTGAGCTTTGGAGCTTCAATCAGTCAACGAATTGCTTAAAGCACCTTTAACCGACAATGGACTGATAACTTATGAGCAGAGCCACAGATCGTTGAAATACGATTTGGTTCTTGAGTGGCTCCTACTCCATTTCTCTTAGTTCATAGAATTTCCTACAGTCCTTGAAACGGCGAACAATCACATCATTGGTGAATAGCTGCCGCATC